>NZ_KE150242.1:0-127854 GCF_000411115.1 Capnocytophaga granulosa ATCC 51502
TAGCGATAAGCTTTCTTCATAGTGTTTGCTAAGGGTCTGATAAAAGAGTTGTAATAGGTCTCTACCCGTTTTACCTTGTGCAAAATAATCAGATATATCTTTATCCTTTTTAGTACCTGAAAGAGGTAAGACCAAACGAAATACTTCTAAAGGTGCTAATTGGGCTTGTTGCTCTAAAGAGGCTCTTTTGCCTGTTTCGTCGCTGTCGAACAAAAGGACTAAATGTCGGAATCGCATTTTTAGCTTTTGGAGTTTTTGTAAAGGAATGTGGGCTGTTTCGCTATTGAAACAGATAGCCGAAAAGCCTCTACTGGCTAAGCTCATCACGTCCTTTTCGCCTGCGGTGATAAAGAGGATGTCGCCTTGTAGAGGTAGCTGTGACTCACCAAAACAATAGTTTTCGGGATTACCTCCATAGAGAAAGCGCAGTTTAGAAAAGGGACGATAGACCTTTAAATGCTTTTTAAAAAGGTAAGCAAACATCCACTCATTATAGGTGGAGGTGATAGTGTAAGGTTTGCCGTCTTTATTGGTGCTTGAATAGCTTTGCAGAGAGATCACGTTGTATTTGCTCAGGATTTCTTGGGTGATGCCGTATTGCTGCCAATAGGCTAATTCTTCTTGGGTGAAAGGTTTTTGGGTGAATTGGTAAGAGATAGGTTTTTTGCTTTCTACTTGAGTGCTTTCTATGGTGATAGTAGGTGGTATTTGAGGTTTTTGTGTAATTATAGAGGTGGATTCCTCTAAACCCAGATGTAAATCTCTATTGATAATTTTTAGGATTTCGATAAAATCAGAGGCATTTCGGCAATCCAATTGATAGAGGTAACCTACTAAGAAAAAACAGTCACCCCTGAAAGTATCGTTGCCAAAGTCTTTCATCTTATAAATCCCCTGTCTGTCCTTATAGATATTGCAGGAAGCATTTTTATCGTCATAGAAAGGGTTTTTAAAGTTTTTACCTACCCGCCAGCTGCCTTGTAGATAGTGCTGAAAGACCTGTAGTCCTCCTTCGGTTCTACTTAAAATATCTTGCTTTTTCAACATAACCTTTGGCTTTTTGAGTAAGGGATTGCAGGTAGCTTTCAGTGTTTTCTACCGATTGACTGATAAGGAGTTTGCGAATGCTTCCCAAGGTATAGAAATACTGTCCATAGATTTTGGAGTAGGTGATTTCATTGCGTTTGCGCATTCGCCATAGGGTTTTCTCACTTAGGTGGAGATATTGACAAATTTCTTTTTGGTTAAGCCACAAACTATCCCACTCAATAGGCTCTTGCTTGAGTCGGTTTTCAATGCATTGGAGTTGCTCCATAAGGGCTTTCCAAGCAGATTCTTCAATGGTGATTAAATTCATTGCGTATAGGGTTAAATTCTCGGCGGCAAAGTTCTGACAAATACAAAACATAAACTGCCAAGTACTACCCATTGAAATGTGCATTTTAACGCAGTTGAAGTGATTTTTATTTATTTTATTGGTTATGAGTGTATTACAAGATAATTGTAACGTATTTTTGGAGTATAAACTACTTTTATAGGAAGAAATGTCTAAAAAATGCCAATGGGCTATAATGGGCTTTTTTTTAGAAATGGAGGTAAAAGTGTGTAGGGAGTTTATATAGAAGAGTTAAATTGAAAATAATAAATATAATTGAAAATAATGAATATAATATTTGATTATAAATCCTTCTCCCTAAAAAAGGGAAACTGTCTATTTCCCTAAAAAACTGATTAAACAATGTTTAAACGTTTTTATTTGAAGTTAGCAAAACTACTTTTGATCGGAGTTGTTTATATGATCTAGTAAAGCCGCTTTTAAAGCATCGAGGAAAGGTGTAAGGTTTTTTGAGCGTCCTTTCATACGATGAAAAGTGTGATACAGATCTCCCAATTCTACCTTGAAGAGCTTTTCAAATACCGCAGTTAGCTTCTTGATAGAAACTTTTCCTGATGAAATACGATTGGTAGCATACAAACCATAGATTAGCTCTATGAGCTCGGTCTTTTGCCCTGTCCATTCTAAGAGATTTAGAATTTCTAAAGGCATATCTTCTTCCTCACGAGTGCGAAAAAAAAAGATAATCGGAGAGTTTCTTGGCAGCCCCTATCCTAGCAACTTCAAAGCTACGACAAGTAGAAAAGGCTCCATCAAAAGAAAACAAATACACCTCATTGCTTTGAGGAAGGTAATCATAATTGCGAGTAAAATACTCTACATCGCGATTAGTTCTTCCTAAAGCAATGTAGCTGAAGAAATCGGTAGTTTCTAAAGTCTCTGACTCTTTAAACCATTGGGCTTCTTTGTCTTTTAGAAGCTTTTTAGCTGCCTCAGTAGAGAGTAAAGTTGCTTTACTTTCTATTTGGTAGATCTCATTGTAGAAAATGAGTCTGCTAACCATTTGAGGTTGTACCTCACGGAAGAAATGTATCTCTTCTGCTTGGTCCGTAAAACCTCGTTGCAGTACCTCTTCCTTGACCTTCCTTAAAAGGTCTTTTAGGAATTGTACCATTTCTAAAGATTCTTTAACCACGGCGGATCTTTCCAGCGTGATTTGGCGTTCTCTTACAGCCAACTGATTCAAAATTTGTTGAAACATAAATTAAATATTAAATTTATTGCGCTATATTACGAAAAAACAATGATATACGCAAACTTAAAAAAATCTTCATTTTTTAAACAACTGGTTTTTAGGAGATTTACAATTAGCTCCACGCAAACGTGCGCTGCTGCATAGGCTTCTGTAGAAGCCTATGCAGCAGCGCACGTTTGCGGGTGCAAAGGTAAAATTTTTTGTTTATATTGTCAAGATGTTGTACCTTTGCACCCAGAAGTTACTGAGAAAATAGGTATAATCAAATGAAATAAGAACCATTACTAAATCGTTACCTACTCTTATTGTAATTCCTATATCTTCTTTATTTTGAATAGATTATAAAAGTAGTTTCAATTTTTGCAGAAAATTCGTTATATTTGTCGCGTTATAGAAAGGGAACTTTTAAAGTTGATTTTATGAGAAATTTGTTTCTCCTCTTCTTTACTCTTTGCTCTTATGTGGGGTTTGCTCAGAGCGATAGCCTTGCTATTACTCGACCAAGGAGGTATCCGCCTTCGTGCGATTGTTTTCAGGGAATAATTAACCTGACCCCAAGGCTGGCTTACACCTATGCCGATGCTAAGAGTTCACACTTTGCAGGGCTGATGCTTCACAATGATTGTATTGCTTGTGGCGGGGGCTTCTATGCAGGAGTTCATTTTGCGGGTAGGGATTCTCATAGAGTAGTCCCTGAGGTGGGGGCTGAGTTCTATCACCTGTTGCTGGGCTATGGGGTCTCTCTTTCCACTGAGGCGATTACTCCACGTGTAGGACTGTCTTTCTTTAATTTGTTACGGGTAGATGCTGGCTATGCCATTCCTTGGGCGAAAGCACCTCTTTTTAAGGGATTTACCCTTTCTATAATTACCGATATTCGATTGCTTAGTTATCCTTTACTTTTATGAGAACAAAAACACTTTTATTGCTGGCTTTCTTTTTTGTAGCCAATAACCTTTTAGCTCAGGATAGAAAACTAATAGAAAGCTATAAGCAACCCGAATCGGGCATTATGCTTTTCCCGAATAAGACTTTTGCCGCTTGGACTTATATGACAGTTATTCGTGGCTATTACCAAAAGAGACCCGATGGGGTGTACTTATTAAAGCCTCAACGGGAACCTTTGTTCTTAGTATATGGATATCATAATGATTCCATTGGGAAGGATAAGGTGCGTATCCGTTTTGCCAATTTTGAAGAGGGAAAGAACTATATTCAGTATGAGAATGGGAAGATCTATAGTGTGTTCAATGATCACCCTAACTGTTTTTCTCACGAGTATATACATACCTTTGATAGGAAGGAAGTAGGTAGTACACTCACCCTCATACATCATATAGGATACTATGATGGAGAGGTGTCTTATTTATTTGAGGGAGAGGGGATTAAGAACACATTGCAATTTGACTTGGGAGCGTATAATGATTTCTTGATTTCTTATGATAAACTTAGTCGTGAGAAGGCAAATGTAGTGCTCGTACCTATGGAGTTAGACGGGGAAAATGGGGCTTTTTTTCATAGAGGGAAATGGCCAGAGGAGGAACTAAAAATGGTTAAGGAAAGATTGAAGGAAGTACCTAAAGGGGATCTCAAAAGGTTTTTTGTTCCTAAAGAAAAATCAAAAGATATAAGTCAGGAGTCTATCTCTTTCCTTTATGCAGAGAACATAGAGCCTCCTACGGCACTTCTTGTCCTAAAAAAAGATGGGAGAGTAGTGGGGGGTAGTTATACTTCAAAACCTTTTGAAGATGAAGAAGTTAGGCTATACTTGCAGGTCAAGACACAGGGAAGTATCACAGACCCTAAGCAGCTCAAAGTGGAGCCTAAAACCATCTTTGTCTCCGAGTGTGAATGACCTTCTAAAAGAAGGATATATCAATAATTATCGCTTATGGATGAAATAGCTGTCAATAGAATCATTGTCTTACTGTTTCTTGTTGTTTCAGTAGGGCTTACTTACTTGATTCTCAGAAAACTCAATAGCAAGGCTAAGGATAAAGGCAAAGATAAAGCAGGTTGTCTCACAGCTATCTTTATCTGGATGCCTATATCCCTATTGGTAATGTTTACGCCTTTTATGCTGGGCTTAGGCGTAGGAACCGCAAAGGAACTCTATCAGCTATCTTTTGATAGTGCCTTTAAGCCCTATACCGCTCAGGTGGTAAGGTATGAGAATATTCATACAGAAAGATTCGAACGCAAGAGTGGTAAAACATACTATACCGAATATGTAGAAATGGGTACCCCTGTGGTTACTTTTACTTTAGAGTCAGGGAAGGAGCTGGAGCGGACACTGCCTTTTGCTACTGAGCTAAATAGTGAATCCTCTTATAACATTCGTTATAAGGTATCTACAAACGAGCTAATCGTTACAGATGTATATATTGTAGTGAAAACCATTGGGGTGATTATATTTTTCGTCATTGCAGTTTTCGCTTATTGGTGGATTTACGGCTATCTTACCGACAAGCCTATGAAGAATTACGGCAACTATCTGGCCTACGGGGTGCTCTATGGAATCATTCTCACTATGACCATGGGGCTATGTGCGGGATTTATCTTTGCGGTGCTTACCCAAGAATTATCCCTATGGTGGGAAGTCATTTGTATATTTTTTGCGTTGTCACTTCTTCCGGTCATTATACAGATTTTACGCTCTATGTTCCGCTCCAAAGTCAGAGACCCTCTCAAGCAAAGGCGGAAGACTACCTATCGCAAGGATTATTAACCTTATCATGAAGGGAGAATTGCCTCTACAACAAACTAAAAATAAAAACTAAAAACAAATCACTAAATATGACATATATCAAAATAATTTATTATATTTGCAGCGAAAAAGCAAGCCCTTGTTTTTTCAGCATTCATTCGTCTCTGATACAATCATATAAAAATTTTTAGAATGAGAGATTTAACAAAAATGACTAACATTGAGGACTTACGTGTGGTATGTAAGCGCAATGTACCTAAGATGTTCTATGAGTATGTAGATACAGGCTCTTGGACACAATCCACTTACCGCGAGAATGTTTCTGACTTCAGCCCTATCAAGTTCAAGCAGAAAATTTTGGTGGATATGGACAACCGTACCCTTGAGACTACGCTCTTAGGACAAAAGGTGAAATTCCCTGCCATGACCGCTCCTGTAGGCTTTATGGGAATGATGTGGGCTGATGGGGAAATCCATATGGCCAAAGCTGCTCAGAAGTTCGGTATTCCTTTCACTCTTTCTACTATGTCCATCTGCTCTATTGAGGATTTGGTGGAGGCAGGTGTAGAACCTTTTTGGTTTCAGCTCTATGTGATGCGCGATCGTGAGTTCATGAAAGACCTCATTCGTCGAGCCAAAGAAGCTAAGTGTTCTGCCCTTATGGTAACGGTAGACTTGCAAGTGCTCGGAAACCGCCATCGCGATATTAAGAATGGTCTTTCTACCCCTCCGAAGTTTACCATTCCTAATATGATAAACCTTTCAACTAAAATTCCTTGGGGTCTACGCTATATATTCGGTAGCCGTCGCTGGACTTTCCGCAATATTGCAGGTCACGCTAAGAACGTATCAGACCTTTCTTCACTTTCTTCTTGGACAAAAGAACAGTTTGACCCAAGCCTTAGCTGGAAGGATATAGCTGAGATTAAGGAACTTTGGGGAGGCCCTATTATCCTCAAGGGGATCATGACCCCAGAAGATGCACAAGAGGCTGTAAAATATGGAGCTGATGCCATCATCGTTTCCAACCATGGTGGTCGCCAAATGGACGATACTATTTCTTCTATCAAAGCCTTACCAGATATCGTAAGTGCTGTAGGTAGCCAAACAGAGGTATGGATAGACTCTGGTTTCTATACAGGACAGAACATGCTTAAGGCATGGGCATTGGGAGCCAAGGGTATCATGCTCGGCCGTGCTCCTGTATACGGATTGGGTGCTTATGGAGAAGAGGGGGTAACTCGTGCCCTACAAATCCTCTATGATGAAATGGATACCACTATGGCTTTCTCTGGTCATCGCAATATCCAAGATGTAGATAAGAGCATTCTTGTAGAGGGTACTTATCCACTACCTACCAGAAAATAACACCATAATATATTAAATAAGAATAGCCCCAAACCACTCGGTTTGGGGCTATTTATTTCTTAATGGTTCTTTATTTGTTCTTTGCTAACAGGCGTCTTGCTGCATCAGAAGCGGCAATAAGTCCGCCAGCCGACATTATAATGTCTTTCAGTACCAAGCGTCCTGCTCCTGATAGGTAAGGGAAGCCATAGTTAGGGGTAGGCATATCACCCCCTAAGTTAGGTACATATACCTCTGGGGTAGTGATAAGGAACGAAAGGGTAACGATAGACATACCAAAAGTAAGTAATCCCCCGATAAGTCCTATTTTAGGAGACCAAATACCCAAAAGCGTAAGCAAACCAATTAGGCAGATAAACGCTCCTAAGCCATAAGAGAAAGTATAGGTGTTGTTTTGCTTATGCCATTCTATATTGGCAGCTACCATTTTCCCCTCTGGGTTTTTGTGTAATTTGTATTCTGCTACTTCTTTACCTTTGTTAGCCTCACCTGTAACACCGTTCTCATCGATAGCGGTTTTACCTGAGTTGGCATAGAAGAAACTCATAAAAGGGCTATTGGTAACAAAGGGAACAATCCCATCGGCTTCGTATTGACATACTTTGAGGCCTCCAATCCACGCCATTACGATAAAAATCGCAATGCGAATAAAGTTGATAAACTGTGACTGTAATCCAGCCAATTTTTCTAATAATTGTTGCATATGACTATGTATTATTTTCAGGATGCAAAAGTACAAAGCATTTTCCAAATAAGAATGGACTTTTTTGCCACAAACATAGATTATTTTGCCGCAATGGAGATGCCTACACTTTCCCTAAACTGTTTAGGAGAAACCCCTACTTCCCTTTTGAAGTAACGACTAAAATAAAAAACGTCCTCAAAGCAGAGTTCAAAGGCGATTTCCTTGACCGACTTATGGGTAAGGTGCAGTAGCTTTTTAGCCTCCAAAACCAAGCGCTCCCTTAGCAGCGCCGAAGGGGTCTTCCCATAATACTGCTTGATACGCTTGGAGAAAGCACTGATTGAAAGGTGATAGGCCTCGGCATAGAAGCTGATGTCCTTTTCCTTGAGAAAGTTGGCCTCCAAAAGCTCTTGGAAATTGGCCACGGGGTTTTGCAAAGGGTTTTCTTCTTTCAAGTGGCTCAAAAAATGCTGTTTTTCTCGGCTTCCGATGGCCAAGATCAGTTGCAAATAGCTCTTAAGCACTGCAATTTGATAAGGATTGGAGTCTGAAGCAATGGCTTGCATCTTTTTCAAGAGAGTCTCTAATTCTCCAAAAACCGCCTGAGAGACCTCAAAGTGGGGTTGTTGGTATATATTATTGAATAATAGGCCGTTACAGGCTACTTCCTTTTTGTGGTACTCTATACAATAGAAATCCCCATGGAAGGCGATAAAGTCCATTTTGGGGGCCGTTTCTTTCCATTGGAAATACTGGTAAGGGGAGAGGAACAGCAGGGAATGCCCTTGGGAAGTATAGTCGTTGAAATCCACACTAAAGCGGCTATCCCCCTGTAAGAGAAAGATATAATATAGGGTCGTGTGTGCTCCTTGGGCAAAATCCTCAGGGGTAGCATTGTTGATATGAATATTCTGGTAAGTCATAAATAATCAGCTATCAGGGTACAAAATTAAGAAAAAAAGAGTATATTTGCAATCTAATAAGCTAATTAGCCAATGAGTTAATTAGCTAATAACCAATTTAAAACTATTATGAACCGTCTTTTACTTTGTACTTTGTTACTCGTCGCTTGCAAGCAAAAGCCTGCGGAGCAGAAAGATTACCCAAAGGGACTAACCACTCATATAGTGTCCATAACTGACCCAGATGACTATAAAGGCTATTTCTCTGACCAATATGGTAATAGCTATAGTGAAGAATATGTTGTCTATGAGGATTATGTGCTCTATCAGGGCAAGAAAGCCACACTGCGCCTTAGCCCTGATATGGCTACTTTCAAGGGGAAAGGAGACGGGTTTGCCATGGACAAAAACGGCATCTATTACCGTGGCTATTTCTTCCCAATGGATACCACAGGTTTTAAAATAGTTGGGGTAAAGGATATTCCTCTAAGTGAGGAAAATACGCCTATTTGGAAAACCAATAAGAAAGTGTTCTTAGGTACGCAACCTATGGATGTAGCCCACCCAGAATCCTTTGAAATGGCGTATGATTATTATATTCCATGTTATTACTTCAAGGACAAGGAGTTTTTGTATTTCTGTGAGAAAAAGATAGAAGGTTCTGATAGCCAATATATAAGATTATCTGGTATTACCTATGCAGTAGCGGATAAAAACCATACTTATTACAAGGATAAAATCCTCACTTATAAGGGAGAGCCTGTAGAGCTCGTGACAGAGGATTTTTTCAAGACCTCTCGGTATATACTTGCTTTAACATTGGACGTTGGGGGAGATGACGCTCCTTATTGGAAGGAAGTACCCTATATGGATGTTGCCACCCTTAAGGGACTTTTTATTGATAGCCTTTCAGGCGCTTCTTCAGATTATCTTATGGACAAAAACCATGTGTTCTTTAGAGAAAAAGTACTCCCTATCAAAAAAAGAGATTTTGACAAGATACAAACTTTTGGAACCTATTCTTATATCTCCGATGGTAAGACTATTTATCATGGGAGCGACCCTACACCCTACGATGCTCATACTTTTGGGATAGTGCCAGAGTACCCTGGAGATCTTGTTTATGACAAAAATGGTATTTACATGGATGGAGAAAAACTCCCTTTCAAATATACCACTCCGATCGTATGGGGCAAAAATGCTTTCTTAGAAGACGAGAAGGTTATCATCTATGAGCAACAAACTTATGATATTAGTAAACGATGGCAATGGATGACCAATAAACCAACAACTAATGAATAGTGACTAGTGACTAATGACAAGTGACTACTTACTTGTCATTATCTAAAACCCTATAACTCAAAACTCAAAACTCTTATGAATCGTCTCTTACTTCTTACTTTATTACTCGTTGCTTGTAAGCAAAAGCCTATAGAGCAACTCCCTACTACAGCCGAAAAGGAGGCTGTGGTACAAGATACTATAGCTGTATCTGATATCCATCGCACGGATTCTCTATGGAGTTCCTTTTGGGAATACAAGCGTCCCTATGTGGAGGGCTATATCATCAATCAGGATTATGTCATCTACCAAGAAAAAGATACCCGCAAGATCATAAAACCTGATATGGCGAGCTTTGCAATCCTCAATGTATCGGGATTGGCAGCTGACATAATCCTGATTTTTGCCAAAGACAAAAATGGGATCTATTACCAAGGGGATTTTATAAAGATTGATACCACAGGCTTTAGAGTAGTGGGCGTTATAAGCCATCATGACAAGCCGTCTGACTATTGGGAAGAACCTATTTGGCGAACTTATAAGAAGGCTTTTAGGGGAACAAAGCCGATTGCTATCTCCGATCCTGCCACCTTCGAGTCGGTTACCACTTGTTATTTCAAGGACAAAAACTATCTATACTATTATGACCAAAAGGTGGAGGGAGCTGATGTGGCTACCCTTCAGAAGGAATTGGCAGATGAGGAATTTGTCTCCGACAAGAACAATACCTATTACCGAGGGAAGCCCTTTATCTACAAAGGAGAGCGGGTACAGCAGGTATCGAATAATATATACAAAACCACTACCCATGTATTGCGCTATAATGGAGGAGATGATGATAAGGAAAAGGAGAAGGATTATTTTGTGGAACTCCCTGATTATTTTGATATTCCTACCTTAAAAGGGCTGAATGATCTCTATTTGATAGATAAAAACCACCTCTATTATGATGAAAATACCTATCCGTTAAGGGACAAAGACCTTAGAGTGCCTATTCCCAAGGAGAATTTGAGTAAAATAAAGCTATTTGAGGTTTTGGTAACCGATGGAAACAAGCTCTACGAAGGGAGAGAACCAATCTCTGGCTATGATGCAGTGACTTTTGGGATTGTTCCAGGGCATTATTACTATCAGTATGACAAGAATGGGATATATAATTGGCGTAAAAAGCTGCCTTTCCACTATACAAACCGCCCTGAGTATGGGAAAAACTTTTTCTATATGGATAATCAGGACCTATTTGTCTATGAGGATCAGGCTTATTATAAGGCTTATGACGATAGCCTTTATGTATCTCACCTCACCCCCCAGCAGTTATCGCTGCTCAAAGAAGGAAATACTCCCCTAAGGGAATTATTCCCTTCCCAAGACGATAAACAAAAGAATAAAGAAATAGACACCACAGGCTTTGAGCAGCTTTCCTATCCCTTTTGGAGACACCAAGGGCAAGTTTATCATCTGCTCTATAAGGAGTGGTATGATAATAACCAACATGATTGGAGGAGCGAACATAGATATGTAGTAGTAAAGGGTTATGACAACGCCTCGCTAAAGGTAGTTCCCAATGGTTTCTTAGCCGATAAAGATTATTGGTATGATGGTACTACAAGGTTGTTCCCAAGCAAGGACGTGGAGCTTTTGGCTATCTATGAGGGCTATGAGAAAGGCTGGGGTATGGATCCCGCCCCTACTCCTAATTTCTACCTCTTTAAGAATGCCCAGGGGTATTGGTTGGCCGAATTAAGCAGAGAGGGGGCAATGTGTCCATTGACCAATGAGCAAGCCAGTAAATTATTAAACCAATAATAGCAACTCGAAACTCGAAACTCGAAACTCAAAACTATCATGAATCGTCTCTTACTTCTTACTTTATTACTCGTTGCTTGCAAGCAGAAGCCTGTGGAGCAACTCCCTACTACAGCCGAAAAGGAGGTAGTGGTACAAGATACTATAACTGTATCCGATATCCATCGTACAGATTCCCTATGGCGTTCCTTTTGGGAATATAAGCGCCCCTATGTGGAGGGCTATATCATCAATCAGGATTATGTCATCTACCAAGAAAAAGATACCCGCAAGATCATAAAACCTGATATGGCGAGTTTCGCGCGCCTTGATGTATCGCGATTAGCCAAAGACAAAAATGGGATCTATTACCAAGGGGATTTAATAAAGATTGATATCACAGGCTTTAGAGTAGTGGGCGTTATAAGCCATTATGACAAGCAGTCTGACTATTATTGGGAAGAACCTATTTGGCGAACTTATAAGCAGGCTTTTAGGGGAACAAAACCGATTGCTATCTCCGATCCTGCCACCTTCGAGTCGGTTACCACTTGTTATTTCAAGGACAAAAACTATCTATACTATTATGACCAAAAGGTGGAGGGAGCTGATGTGGCTACCCTTCAGAAGGAATTGGCAGATGAGGAATTTGTCTCCGACAAGGACAATACCTATTACCGAGGGAAGCCCTTTATCTACAAAGGGGAGCGGGTACAGCAGGTATCGAATAATATATACAAAACCGCTACCCATGTATTGCGTTATAATGCAGAATACGATAAAGAGAGGGCGGAGGATTACTTTATAGAGCTCCCTGATTATTTTGATATTCCTACCTTACGAAGGCTGAATGATTTCTATTTGATAGATAAAAACCACCTCTATTATGATGAAAATAGCTATCCGTTAGGGGACGAAGACCTTAGAGTACCCATACCCAAGGAGAATTTGAGTAAAATAAAGCTGTTTGAGGTTTTGGTGACCGATGGAAACAAGGTGTACAGAGGAAAAAAGCCACTCTCTGGCTATGATGCAGTGACTTTTGGGATTGTTCCAGGGCATTATTACTATCAGTATGACAAGAATGGGATATATAATTGGAGTAAAAAGCTGCCTTTCCACTATACAAACCGCCCTGAGTATGGGAAAAACTTTTTCTATATGGATAATCAGAGCCTATTTGTCTATGAGGATCAGGCTTATTACAGGGCTTATAATGATAGTCTCTATGTGCCTCACCTCACCCCCCAGCAGTTATCGCTGCTCAAAGAAGGAAATACTCCCCTAAGGGAATTATTCCCTTCCCAAGACGATAAACAAAAGAATAAAGAAATAGACACCACAGGCTTTGAGCAGCTTTCCTATCCCTTTTGGAGACACCAGGGGCAGATTTATCATTTGATTTATAAGGAGTGGTATGATAGTGACCAACATGATTGGAGGAGTGAGCACCGATATGTAGTTGTAAAAGGCTATGACAATGCCTCTCTAAAGGCAGTTTTCAACGGTTTTTTAGCTGATAAAAATTATTGGTATTATGATACCACAAGGCTGTTCCAAAACAAGGACGTGGAGCTTTTGGCTATCTATGAGGGCTATGAGAAAGGCTGGGGTATGGATCCCGCCCCTAGTCCTAATTTCTATCTCTTTAAGAATGCCCAGGGGTATTGGTTGGCCGAATTAAGCGGAGAGGGGGCAATGTGTCCATTGACCAATGAGCAAGCCAGTAAATTATTAAACCAATAATAGCAACTCGAAACTCAAATTCTTATGAAGCTAGTTTCAATAATCTCTCTATTGTTTTGCCTTTCCTTACAAGCACAGCAGAAGCGCTGGCAATTGGATAGCATTCAGCAAATCCAGTTCTATTCTGACAAGATGGAATATGTATATAAGACACTCCATCAGTCCTATAACCCTAAGAGAAGAATAGTTACTAAAATAGATGACAAAAAGAGTCCTTATAGTAGTGATTATATGTATATTTGTAAATATAACAAACAAGATAGTCTTATAAGTGAAACCCAATATATATATAATAAAAGTAAAAAGGATTGGAAAGAAATAGAAAAAATAGTTTATGAGTATTCTTCAAATGAAATAAAGAAAAAAATATATACATTGGACGAAGAAGAGTGGAAGATTTCTAGAATTTTTCATTTGGAGAAAATAAATGGTAAATTATATTTGAAAAAGGATGAATATAAGAGTAATAATATAGAAGAATGGGACGTAAATACTTACGAACCTTATAGAGAATGGTATTATTACAGTGTAGAAGGAAGGATATATAAGAAGAATGCGCCTACAGAAAAAAAATATAATGAAAAAGGACAGCTAATAGAAAGAATATATGAAAATAGTTTTGTTAGTGAGAAAAAAAGATTCACCTATAATAATTCAGGAGATATAGAAATCCTTGAACTCTATGAAGGAAAAGATGAAAAAGGAGAGTTTAAAAGATGGGAAAAGCGGGTATATACGTATGATCCCAATATCTTAAACGAAGAAGTTGTAGACAAATGGCAAGAAAATGATAAAAATAGAACACCTCATAACGCTATTCTTCTAAAAGAAGTGTACCGTCCTACAAGCAATGGAGCATACAAACCTGTATATAAGCATCAATATTATTATTCTCCTATCCCTTAATGCTATATTTATTTGTTTTATTTCTAAATAATTTATATCTTTGCGGCCAAATTTATAAATTCTTTTTATGAAGAAAATGGTAATTATGGCCTTGGGCTTAACATTTACGGGCTATGCACAGCAGCCCAGTAGTATGGAGCGTGATACCTTAGGCTTGGAAGAGGTAGTCATTACGGCTAATCGTATAGAGGAGAAAAAAACCGATGCGGTAGCCAATGTAACGATTATTGACCAAAAGAAACTGCAACAGTTTATTAAGATCGCGCCCGATATGTCGCACCTTATTGGAATGATTGAGCCAGCCATGGCACTCTCTACCAATACGACTAACAACCGCTATCAGAACTTACGCGGGCGTGCACTCTTAGTGCTTATTGATGGGATTCCCCAATCTACGCCCTTGCGCTCTACCGACCGTGATATACGCTCTATAGACCCTGCGGCAGTAGAGCGAATTGAGATCGTGAAAGGTTCTACCGCTATTTATGGGAATGGTGCTATCGGGGGGATTATGAATATTGTAACCAAGAAAGCACCTAAAGGGGTAGCTTTCAGTGGGCAGACCTCCTTAGGGGCTTCAGCCAGAGACTCTTTCAAGGAAAACAGAGGCTTTGGCTACCGCTTCAATCAGCAGTTCTCAGGTAACTACAAAGGCTTTTCTTACTTACTTGACGGCACCCTTACACAAACGGGTTCGGCTGTGGATGGGGCAGGGGAGTACATCTCTCCGCGCTATGGCTTGGGTGATGTTCGTACCTATAATGGTCTTATAAAGCTCGGCTACCAGTTTGATGAGGATAACAAAGTGGAGGCTATGTACAACTTCTATCAGAGTTTGCAACATACTCCTTTGGTCGCCTCTGGAGGGAAATATCTACAACAGCCGCGTATAGGAGTCTATGGTAGCAAAGACCCTGCCGCCGAAGATGAGGGTATGCGCTATAATCATAATGCTTATGTGAAGTTCAATTCCAATAATATCTTCGCTCATACCGACCTAGAACTCTCCGCCTTTACCCAACACCAGTACGCCATCTTTGACTATCGCAAGCATAACGCCAAGAGTCCACGTTGGGAAAGCTCCAGCGGGCAAGCAACCGTAAAAGGTGAGAAATATGGAATCCGTACCCAACTTACTACCAAATTGCTCTTTGGGGAAAACATTTTTACCCAGCTGCTCTATGGGGTAGATGCCTTGATTGACAAGACCAGTCAGCCCCTTGTAGACGGACGCTACTGGATGCCTGAACTGACCTCCTATAACTCAGCTCCTTTCTTGCAAACCAAAACCACTTTCTTCACCCACTATGTACTCAAGGCAGGACTTCGCTATGACTATATAGACGTGGCAGTGCCAGACTATCAGGTGCTTAGACTTAAAAACACCGATCCTCGTGTCTATGTAAAAGGCGGAGAACTTTCCTATAACAACCTCTCTCCCAATGTGGGGATTGCTTACAACCAAATCAAGTACTTCCAGCCTTTTGCTTCCTATTCTCAAGGATTTTCTATCTTTGACTTAGGTCGTACTCTCCGTGCAGCTAAGGCCGATGTGCTTTCTAAGATCAACACAGAACCTGTCAAAACGGATAATTATGAGATAGGGGCTTATTCCGAAATAGGTAAATATGTACACCTAAGTGGCTCTTACTTCTACACTTACTCCAAACTCGGTAGCGACCTCAAGTCGGTAAGTGGTTTTTGGGTAGTGGATAGAAGTCCCCAAAAGATATATGGTTTTGAGGTCAATGCGGATATCTTCCCTACCGATTGGCTTACCCTTGGCGGTAGCTTTATCTCCTTTGAGGGAGAAAAGAAATCCTCCGAAGATGGCCCTTGGGACGGTTATATGAGTGGCACTTCCATTCCTGCGCCTAAGGCAAGCGCTTATGTAAGGGTTACCCCAACGGCTAAGAGCTACCTTCAGGTCAATTACCTACACACAGGCAGCCGAGATCGCTTTACTCCAGATAACAAAGGGGTATACACCGAAGGCGAAGGGGTTGTTTTCCCTATAGACCTCTTCTCTCTCAGTGCAGGTTATACCTTCAACAAGAATCTATCCTTGGGCTTAGGGGTAGAGAACCTCGCCGATAAGGTGTATTATACCCCCGCCTCCATGCTCGTAGCCCGCGATGCCGAATATGCTCGTGGCAACGGCCGCTACTTCAACCTAAATCTTACTTACAGATACTAGGCGTCAGTAGTCAGACGTCAGTTTTCAGTAGTCAGACGTCAGTTTTCAGTAGTCAGACGACAGTTTTCAGTGGTCAGACACCAGTTTTCAGTCGTCAGATGTCAGTTATCAGTAGTCAGACACCAGTTTTCAGTCGTCAGATGTCAGTTTTCAGTGGTCAGATGACAGTTATCAGTAGTCAGACGACAGACGACAGTAGTCAGACAACAGTTTTCAGTGGTCAGATGTCAGAGGTTAGTCGCAATAGACTGACCACTGACTTCTGACCACTGACTTCTGATAAAAGGCTGACCACTGACTTCTGTTAAATACTTAACATTATTTTTTATTGTATAAATTCTTACTTCTCGCCCCTCTTTTCCTTGACTTTCCTATTCTAAATGTTGTAATTTTGCAGCGTATTAGTAGTTGTTAATCATTGGCACTAATCAATAATTTAACGTAAGTTCGATATAACGAAAGTTCCCACAGATTTTCACGGATTTCGCAGATTTTCTATGTTTGTGTAATTGTGCTGTTGCGATTTACACAGATTTTTATAAGGCCAAAGGCCTTATTTATCCGTGGAAATTACAACATTACGCTTAGTTGTTGTATCATTCTCTCCGTGAAAATCCGTGGAATCTGTGGGAGAAAAAATATAATTTGCTTACGTTGAACTCACGTTACAAAGATTAGCAGATGGTTCACTTTTTACTTTTTACTTTTTACCTTTTACTTTTTACTTAAGTAGTTGTTATGGAAGAGGCTTTATCAATACTTTGGAAATATGCCCGTCGTGAGGCGATAGAGAGCAATGGGAAGACCGTAGTGGCTACCATTAGCCAAAGCATCGCGGCTATTCGTCTGATTATGCGCTTAGAAGGTTGGCTTCAGAAGCGTGAAGCTCGTCCAGCGCCTGCTCAACCTCAATCCCCACAATCCCCACAATCCCCACAATCCCCACAATCCCCACAATCCCAAATAGATACCCCAGCCTTTTTAGTAACCCCTTCTCCTTGGAAGAAAAAGGAGAAGCCTTTTCAGCAAGAGCTAAACCATACAATTATAAAACCTTCCTATCATACGACCAAACCCCGTAAGGTTTGTCGTCAGCGCCCTTGTGTCAAGGACGCTAATAGGAACTGCAACCAAGCGACCAAGCCCCGTAAGGTTTGTCACCCGTGCCCCTATATCACAGCTCATTTGTACAAGGACACCACCTTGATTGGGTCGCCTATGATACGGCACTATGCAGCAGGTAGGTACCATAATGACTACAGAAAGCTGCTGATAAGCTCACGACCGCCACCCATTATAAGTGAAAAGTGAAAAGAGAAGAGTGAAAACATGAAGCTATTTAAGAGTCGTCTTTGGCAGCGTAGTAGAGAAACAATTTATAGCATCTTATAAGAGGGGTTGTTTTATGCTCTCATAGGCAAATTAACACATAGGCAAATGGATGAAACCCCAAAAAAAATTTGGAAATTTCGTTTTATTTTAGGATATTTGCCCCCCTCAAAACTACAGAAATGAGATTAAAGTTTTTCTATGTATTTGCGTTGTTTATCATAGCTGTGCAAGCGGCTTTAGCGCAAAAAGTTACCGTCACAGGGACGGTAAAGGATGCCCAAGGCGAACCTATCTTGGGTACTTATATCCTTATCAAAGGCACCAGCCGTGGGGCTACAACCAACGATAAGGGAGCTTATACGATTGAGGCCAATGTGGGCGATGTGCTCTACTACTCTTTCTTGGGGATGAAGCCTGTAGAGAAACCCGTGACCAAAAAGAATACGGTGATCAATGTGGTGCTTCAGGACGATGTACAAGAAATAGACACAGGCCTTGTCTTCACTGGCTATGGAGCGCCTAAGGTAGGGAGCAAGACCGTGGCTTCAGTGGCAACAGTACAAGGGCAGGAAATCGCTCGTACCCCCGATGCCAATGCCATGGATGCACTCGCAGGACGTGTAGCGGGGATGGTCGTTACCACAGGCTCAGGACGACCAGGCGATGCTTCCAGTGTACTGATTCACGGGTTTAACAACTTCCAGTCAGCGCTTAAAGGAAGTGTATCTAACCAGACACCGCTTTATATTGTCGATGGAATGCAGGTAAGCTCAGGGATTATGACTGACCTCAACCCCAATGATATAGAGAGTGTCACCGTACTCAAGGATGCAGCCTCTACCTCTATCTATGGGTCTCGTGCTGCCAATGGGGTGATTCTCATCACTACCAAGCGTGGTAAATACAATGAGCAAACCCACATCAGTGTAAGCCACCAAGTGGGGTTCAATGCCATAACCAGTGCCAGCCGCCGCTTCTTCGATGATATGATGACCCCTCGTGAATACTTGGATTTCTGGGCACAGCGTGACCCTGCCGCTATCCGCTCTGCCGCTGGAGTGTCAGGAAATACACCCGCACAGACTCAGGCAGCTATTGAGAAGATCTTGGCCGAGAATCCTTATAATACACGTTGGGACAAAATCTTCTTCCGTGACTTCGTACCTACTACCCGTACCGATGTCTCTGTCTCTGGAGGAACAGCCTCTACTACCTATTACCTTTCGGCAGGTTACCTAAAGCAGGAAGGATCTACCGCTCCTTCTGTGGATTATCACCGCTATAATCTCAACACCAATGTGGATACCCGTATCAACAGTTGGCTTAAAGCAGGACTATCACTCTCTGTAGGCTATAGCGAAAGAGAGGGCGGACGCTCTACTACTTCAGGGGCAAGGGTATTGGCCTTACCTCTGTATAGCCCTACCAATCCCGATGGTACTCGTAAGAACTTTATCAGAGGACTTACAGGACGAGCCACTGGATTCTATCACCCTGAGTATGAGGCTGAAAAAAATCCTTCAGCTTCCTATGGAACCGATGTGATGCCTATAGGGTATTTGACAATTGAGCCTATCAAGAAGTTGGTATTCAAGACCCAAGCAGGGGTACAATACAGCGATGGAGAATCTCAGCAAAAGCACTTGCGTTCCTTTACCGATTACCAATTTGGCTATGAGAACACGGCCTCCACTCAGGTTTCTTATGATAAGTCGTATAGAAAGACCTTTACCAATACCTTGGAATACAAGTTTATGCTGGGCAACGCTCATAGCTTTACCGCCCTTTTAGGACAGGAGTCTATTGAGAATATCTATAAGGCCTTGGAATCTCGTACCACAGGACAGCCTTCCGATGGGCTTTCTATGCTCTCTCATGGGACTAAGGAAGTGGCAACAGGTGATAGCAAGACAGTAAGCACTTTCAACTCCTATTTTGCACGATTGGAATATGATTACCTGAATCGTTATTTCTTAGACCTTTCTGGTCGTCGTGATGGTTCGTCTAACTTTGGAGAGAACAACCGCTATGCCAACTTCTGGGCAGTAGGGGCTATGTGGAAACTCAAAAAAGAGGCTTTCCTTGAAAATGTAAAATGGCTTACCGATCTTAACTTACGCTTTAGTACAGGGATTTCTGGAAATGCAGGCGGACTTAACTACAGCAATATCAACGTAGTAAGCCCTTCTCAACTATATAATTCTGAGATAGGTTATACCCTTAGCCGTATAGGAAACCCTGATATTCGTTGGGAGGAACAAAAGAAAACAAGTGTAGGACTCAATGCGGTGATTCTACATAATACCTCACTCAATGTGGAGTACTACCACCGTCGTACCTACGATGTATTGGCTTACCGAGATAATAACTCTACTAGCGGACGTACCCAACTCTATGGAAACTCTGGAGGAATGCAAAACCAAGGGATTGATGTAAGTATCTCCTCTCGTGTGTATTATGATGAGGGTAACAACCTAAGCGTACGCCCTTACTTCAATATGAACTATAACCAGCAGAAGATTACCGAGATCTTCGAAGGACGCGAATCCCTCGTGAGTCTCAATAGCAACTTGGGCTTTAAGGTAGGTCGTGCCTTGGAATATACCGCTGTATTGCGCAAGGGGGTAGATCCCAATACAGGACTTACACAGTGGTACCTCCCTGGTGAAGATAAAATGGAAACCCAAACCGATGATAACCAGATAACCACTACCTATAATTCTAAATTGGCACAGACCACAGGTAAGAAGATGCATGCCCCACTCAATGGAGGTTTCGGTTGGACAGTTACTTATCGTGCCTTTAGCTTGGATATGAATTTCTCTTTCACTGTGGGTAACTGGAAAGTGAATAATGATATGCGCTATAGCGAAAACCCTGGTTCCTTTGCCTCTGGTAATATCAGCCGTAAGGCTTTCGATTATTGGAAAAATGCTGGAGACAATACCCGCCATCCTAAGATTACCGAAGCTACCTTTATCTATTCAGGAGATGCTCGCCTGATACAGAAGGCCGATTTCTTACGCCTAAAAAGTATATCCTTGAGCTACAACCTACCTAAGGAGGTGATCGAGCAGATAGGTTTCTTTGGCGGAGTACGTCTCTATGGTACCGCACGTAACATCTTTACTCTCACCAATTACGAAGGAGCAGACCCTGAGTTCTCTAATCCTATATCCTTGGGAGGTTATCCACCTTCTCGTCAGTTTTCTTTCGGGGTTGAACTTAAATTTTAAAAAGCAATGAAAAAGATACTTAACAAATTACCACTATATACCCTTGCGGCGCTCTCCTTGCAGAGCTGTGTCAAGTTAGAGCAAGAGCCCTTCAATGAGCTGAGTGAGCAGAAATCATTCCTCAATGTGGAGGACGCTCAGTATTGGGTCAATGGAATGTATGACGGACTGCGTGATAATACTTATGGAAATACCATGTATAGCTCCGATGTACAGGCCGATTTCCTCAATGCCGTTCGTCGTAACAACGAAATCCTCCCCGAATTGCACCGATGGACGGACTTTACTTCTTCCAATAGCACCACCGCTGCCATTTGGATGGCTCATTACAGAGCGATTCAGGATATTAATATAGCGCTCAATGGGATTCCTAAGGTGCCCATAGCCCAAGAGAGAGAACGTACTGAGCGTGCCCAAATTCAGCGTAACTTGGGCGAACTCCACTTAGGACGTGCCTACTATTATACTTATTTGGTAACGCACTTCTGTGGGGCTTACGATGCCTCTTCCTCTTATGGATTGCCAATCCTAAGAGAGTTCAAGGTGTCCAATTTTCCCGCACCCAGTACACTGAAAGAAACCTATGAGTTTATCTTGGAGGACATCGCTCGTGCCGAAGAACTTTTGTCCGAAACCTCAGGAACAGTAGGAGCTCCTACCTTTACCGCAGATGCTGCCAAAGCGCTCAAGGCACGTGTGCTACTCTACCAAGGGGCATGGCAAGAGGCTTATACTACGGCAAAATCCCTTATAGATGGAGGAAAATACCCACTGGCTACCACACAAGATGACTTAATGGCTATTTGGAAAGAAGATGATGACAAAGAGAGTATCACTCAGCTTTTTGCCAAAGCACCTGCAAGTTTTACCTTGGGCGGAAGTGATGAGCTTCCTAAGGCTAATGATATCTATATAGGAGCTAATAACTATGACCGTCGTCAGCGTCGTTTCCTCTATAATCCGAGCTATATCCCTACACAGGCTTTCGTGGATTTATTTCAAGATACCGATTATAGGAAAAAAGTTTTTCTCCAAAAACTCTTTGTAGATTACGGAAGTACCGCCTATAGGAATATTTATTTGGTTACCAAATATCCAGATAACAATAACCTAAAAACCAGTTCTTCAGGACTGCCTACCTATATGCACAAACCAAAATTGTTCCGTATAGCCGAGCAATACCTCATTGCAGCTGAAGCGGCTTACCACAATGGCGATGAGGCTAATGCCAAGGTATATCTCAATGCACTCCGAAGAGCACGTATCTTAAGAGCTACCTCTGTTACCGCTACAGGTCAGGCACTACTGACAGAGATACAGAATGAGCGCAACCGCGAATTAGCCTTTGAGGGCTTCCGCTTACACGACATCAAGCGTTGGGGCTTAGGCGTAGTCAGAGGCACCCCCCAGAATGTAGAGGCGATTTTCTCCTCTCCAGCTCAGGAGTATTATCAGCTTAATATCCCTGCTGGCAATTACAAACTCACTTGGCCACTCCCTGCCGCCGACATCAATTTTGAAAAAGGTCGCTGGAGTCAAAACCCAGGCTGGTAATAACTATAAAACAAAATCGGCGGTACCACAGTACCGCCGATTATTACTATTTATAATATTCAAATTTCTGTTCTATAATAAGGTAAGGTTCCCCATTTTCGCTTTCCGTCTTTTTGATCCAGTTCTTTTTCTTATCATACTGGTAGGTGTAGTTCTTTTTCTGGGCAATAGTACCATCTTCTTTATAGACTACATTTTCCGTTTCATTGCCTTCCTTGTCATAAGTAGAAGTTACTTTCTTTATGAGTTTGTCAGTAGCATCATAAGTAAGGCGTTCTAATGGATTTCCTTTTTCATCGTTCTTGTAAAGGGTCTTGGAGGTAAGGCTGTCTTTCTTATACTTGTCCTCGCGGATAAGGTAGCCTTTGTCATCATAGGTAAAAACACTTTTATCATCACACACCCCTCCTACACAGTTGGATTTCTCTATAAGCTGTTGTTTATCATTATATTTGGAGAAAGTACTCATAAAGATATCTCCTTTGTCGGTCAAGAGGTCATGGCGGATGCGATTACCCTGTGCGTCATACTCATAGAGGTTAGTGGAGAGTGTCTTGTTTTCCTCATCTTTGGAGACGGACTCTATTAGGTAACCTTGGTCGTTATAGGTATCATGGTAGGACATCAGTACCCCATTGTTATTGACTTGCATCTTAGTAGTGCGTCCCTTAGGGTTGAACTCCGTTAGCAGTTCCGAATTACCTCTAAAGGGTTTGCCTTGTTCGTCAAAGCGATAGTCCAATATACGATATGTCTTTACTTTTCCTTTAAGTTTGGCCGCGTCCCAACCTGTTTTCTTGTTCTGTCCGAAAGCGACTGTACCTGCCAAAAGCAGAATAATTCCTAATTTCTTCATTTTTTGAAAATTAATTTTTATGAAGGGCAAAGGTACGAAAGATAATTATTAATTATTAATGGTCAATGGTTAATTGTTAATGTCTATTTGTTAAACTTGAAGCTTAAGTTTCAGCATTCTTTTGGGTTACACCTACCGGGTAATTCCATATTTAGTTGCCAGCCGATCAGTCACTGTATCAGGGTATTCACATTTCTAAAAGGAAGTGTTATAGGAAGAAAACAAAAAAATCACTACCTATAGTAGTGATTGTAGTCGTACTCGGAGCGGGACTTGAACCCGCACAGGCATTGCTGCCCACTGGATTTTAAGTCCAGCGTGTCTACCGATTCCACCATCCGAGCCTTTGGGATATAGACATAAAAAAAAGAGCGAAAAACGGGATTCGAACCCGCGACCTCAACCTTGGCAAGGTTGCGCTCTACCAACTGAGCTATTTTCGCAATTCATATCTTTCTAAGACGGTGCAAAGATACTACTTTTTTCCAAACCGACAAAGAAAAAATGAAATTTTTTTTGAAAAAATGAGATGTTTTTTATAAGTATATGATTACTAGTGTATTATATATTGTTTTTTTACGAGCTTATAAATCATCACTTGTCATTAGTCACTCGTCACTTGTCATTAGTCACTCGTCACTCGTCACTAGTCATTAGTCATTTGTCACTATTTAAGTATTTTTTTCATGGTAAAAGCACTAAGAATAAGATAGAGGATACATAACCCCCACATACCTGCCCAGTAGGGGAATATGGTGGAGAGGCTGGCGCCCATTTGGGTGATAGAAACAAAGCCTTTAGCCCCTAAGGTGGTAGGAACTATATAAGAAAAGGCATGTAACCACTCTGGCATGGCTACCGTAGGCCATGAAAAACCAGTGAGCATCACCGAAGGCAACGAAGTGTACATGATGAGCATGATGGCATCTTCCCTACGGCGAAGAAAGCCCAGCAAGCAAAGCCCCATAAACACAATAGAGAGAACAAAAGGTACCATGAATACCATTGTGCTGAGAATGGAACTGCGCACAGGGATACCAAACAGAGGCATTACAATACCCAAGATAATGAGCAAGATAGCCATAGAGAGTGCCAAATAGGTGGTGGCTTTACCCATGACAATAGGGAGTGCCCCCCAGAAACTATTGGAATTAGGATATATTTTGCGCAGCTTGTTACTCTCTCTCATCGTTCCGCCCAAGATACCCACAGCGGTAAGGATTGTCGTCTGGAAGATAATGACCAAGACCACAGGAATGAGGAAAGTAGCATACCCCGAAGAAGGGTTGTATAGGCTTACCACTTTGGCACTTACGGGCATCGCCTCATCACGAACTTGAGAGGGGAGTTTGCCCTGTGCAGAAGTGCGCTTCATCTCTACCCCAGCATTAAGGTAGGTAGCAGAGACTTTAGCTGCGGTGAGTATCTGCTTGTAATAGAGCATATAGGAGGCATCAGCATATACAGAAATAGAGGGTTGCTCACCACGTTGTAGGTCACGGGAAAAGCTGCTGGGAATGGTAATAATTCCGCGTATTTGCTCTTGCTGAAAGGCCTTTTTCGCTTCAGAGAGGTTCAGGTAACTACTGTAAATGGCCACGCCACTATTAGCATCAATCATACGTAGTAGCTGTCGGCTTTGGGAGGTATGGTCATCATCAACCACCCCAATGGGGAGTTCTTGTAAGGTCTCTTCCGAATAGAGGTAGGTATAGAGAAAGGAGACCAATACGGCTACTATCACAAATGAAAAGAACACCGCCCTATCACGGAATATATATTTGGCTTCCCAGAGCATTGCACGGGTGAAGTCAGCTGAACTTTGATAAATATACTGTTTAAACTTTTTCATAACCACCTGATTTTATTTTTTTTACAAACATAGGGTAAGCCACTATAAGCAGCAAACCAAAGAGGAGCAAGGCCAAAAGTGGTTGCCATGTCATCTCCATAGGAATGCCCTTGATAGCGCGATTGACATAGTATTTCATAAAATGAGCATAGGGGAATATCTGTGCCAAGTACTGCATACTCCTTGGGAGTCCTTCCATAGGAAAGGTATAAGCGGCAAAGGAGAAAGCAATGGCGGTAAAACCACTACCTACCGTAAGTGCTAAGCGGAAATCGGGGGCAAAGGATACGATAGCAATCCCTATGATCTGATAGATAACAACCAAGGCAAAGGTAATGAGTACCACATTGAACATCGGAATGTGCAGGGGCGTACCTATAAGCCCAAAGAGTAGGTAATTCATCCACCACGCTACAAAGAAAAGTACTAAGGTATAAGGCAGAAGTTTGCCAACCAAGGCTTTCAGAGGGCTGCCATCTGCTTGCTTGAGCCAATGCTTACCCTGATGATAGCGCAGCTCTACTCCCAATACATAGACCGTTACCATCATCACAATCATTTGAAGCATCATGGGCAGCAGTGCTGTGAGCAGGTAAAAGGCATAGTTAGAGTAAGGGTTAAACAGACCGTGATCATCTACCTTTACGGATTGGGCTTCGGCATGTACCCTCTCGGTTTGTTGTCCTTTTTGCATTTTCTTTTTCATCACAAGACCAGCTGAGAACATGCCTATAGTGGTTTGGAAATCTTTTTGGATAAGGCCTGCACCGAGCATAAACTGGTTATTGGTATAGCAGATCACCGATTGGTTTTCGCCCTTGAAGAGTTTTTGTTGGAAGTCTTGAGGAATGACGATAAAGCCCATGATCTGCTGTTGCTGGATAAGGCGTTGGGCTTCTTGTTCATCGCTTAGCTTGGTAGTAAGAGCTATGTTAGGCGTGGCGTCAAGCATACGCAAAAGGTTCTCGGATAGCTGACTTTGGTCGTAATTGATATACGCCATAGGCAGGTCGCGGGGTACCCCTTTGTAGAATACAGCTGCAAAGAAACCAAAAATGATAAGGGGAAACACCAAAACGTAAAATAGCCGTTTAGGTGATAGGAATAGGTTCTTGCATTCGGTTTTAAAATATTTCATAGTATAATTAGCAAATTAGTTCATTTGTATTGCTTTGAGAAAGCCTTCGGTGTGTAGGGTATAGAAAAACTGTATATTCTCTTCGGGGACATCGCCTAAAGTACGTAGTACGCTTACCGCAAAATGCAAAGCACTATCCCCTTTGGCGGTTACTACCTTATGATCACATACAGCTTCATTGGCGGTAAGTACGAATTTATCGCCATTGGTATAGAGAGAAGCATCTTTTATCTCATCAAAAGTATTGACGGTATGTTTCACATCGTTCAGCAAGCCATTCACAGCACAAAAGCGTGCACTATCACAAATAGCTCCTAACACTTTGCCATTGGCTTTTATCTTTTGGGCAAGGGTTACCAGCTGAGCGGTTTGCTCCTTAGAAAGATTACGCCACGAGCCTTCTGCCCCAATAAATATGAGAGCCGAAATATCTTCGGGAACTTCCCAGATACTAAGGTCGGGTAAGGCTTTGAGATTGCCGATAGAGGTTTTCACTTCTTTATCGATTGAAGCATACAAAACAGTGTATTGTGCTGTACCTAATTGTTTATCGCCAAGGGCAGCAGAAAGATAAGCCAGTTCCCAATTGGCAAACTTGTCTAAAATGATGAATACTATTTTTTTCATACGATGTTATATGAGTTTTAAAAAGTCACCAACTTGATGGCTTTTTGTAAGTTGTTGATTATAATTTAATTATATTTCTTCAGCGTCTTCTAAGTTTTCTATTAGGATAGGGGTTTCTTCTTCAAAGTGAAAAGAAACGCCATAAGGCTCGCAAAAGCTGAAACCTCCTTCAGCAAAATGCAATATCCATTCTTTGTTGTCATAGAATAGGAACTGCGGACTTTCAAAAGGAACTTCCTGTAAGGGAACGCTTAGCAATCGCTTTTCTTCTTCTGAAAGATGAAAGCCATCTGAGCTTATTAGTAGTTGTTCTTGAAAATAAGAAAGTGCCTTGGCAACCAACTTATCTGCGCTATCAAGGATTTGTTCAATAAAAGCAATAGTATTAGGGGTGATAGTTTCACTTTTGCTAAACACAGAAAAAGGAAGCTCTAAGGTTTCTTTGTAGAAATCACTTTTCCACTGATATGAAGCCTCCCAAAAATACGCATCTTCTACTTTTTCTTTGAAAGTAAGAGTGCCAAACTTGGTGATATAACTTGATATGTTCATTGCTTTAACCAATTAATTTCTTCTTTACTAAGATGAAAATACTTATATACAAAATATTCGCAGGCTTCTTGTTCGTTATCAAAAGACTGTTCATCAGAGAAACTATGCCAATCGGCAAGGCATACGACCCATTGGTTTTCTCGTTGCAGAAAACAAGTGTTATCCACAGCTAGGCTGCCACTCTCAAAAGTATCAGTCTTGAAATAGCACCAAGAAGGGTCGTAGTTTAGGTTTTCTAAAGTTTGTAACAACTCTTTAAAAGATGAGATAGGGAGCTGTTCTTTTATTTGGGTTAAAAGCTGTTGTCTTTTCATTTTTTCTTGTTTCTTTTTCTTGGAGAACCAAATGAATATAAACGTCCAAACCAAAAGAGCTATTAATAGAGGGGCAAGTATATTGTAATTCACAAGAGTAAAATTGTATTTTTAAATTTCAAACATTCCTTTTTTCAGGGTCTCTGTTTTCAGGCAAGTATTGTTCTTTGATTTCACAACTTCTTCATCAACAAGGAAGTTCTAAGGTTTCTTTATAGAAATCACTCTCCCACTGGAATGAGGCCTCCCCAAAATACGCATCTTCGACTTTTTCTTTGAAAGTAAGAGTGCCAAACTTGGTGGTATAACTTGATATGCTCATTCCGCTAATTGTTATATGTTTATAGGGTTTTATGTTTGTTTTTTTCAAATTCAGCGATAGTGTTATCAATAATTTCTTTGAGCTGATAAGAGGCAATGCCCAGCGGCTTGTTTACATCGGTGAGAGACCATTCTACCAGCAATTCGTCTTTATCTTTACAGATGAGTAGCCCAATGGTAGGATTGTCGCCTTCTCCACGCAAGAGTTTATCAACGGCAGTTACATAGAAATTCAATTTTCCGATATATTCAGGAACGAAAAGTGTTACTTTGAGTTCTACCACTACATAGCACTTCATCGGAATATGGTAAAAAATGAGGTCGGGGAAAAAGCTCTGTCCTTCGGGCATACGCAATTCCATTTGTCGCCCAACAAAAGCGAATCCTTGTCCTAATTCCAACAAAAAGCGAGTAATGTTTTGCATCAAAGCCTCTTCAAGCTCTCGTTCGGAATAGTCTTTGGCAAGGGAAAGAAAATCGAAATTATAAGGGTCTTTGAGAATTTCGGTAGCCAAATTAGCTTGAGGGATAGGCAATTGAGTGTCAAAATTGCTAATAGCTTTCCCTTGTCGTTCAAAGAGGTTACTCTCTATGGTATGCACTAATTGTACCCTGCTCCAATTATGAATGATCGTCTGCTTGATATAGAATAGAGCCTCAGAGATAGAATTGCATTTTGATATCATTTCAATGTGATGCCTCCAAGGTATTAAACCAAAATCTTTAGGCATCTCTAAAAAGTTACCAACTTGGTGACTTTTTGTAAGCTCTTGATAATAAAACAAATACCATCTTCTTATATATTTGATGTTGGTAGTTGAAAAACCAGTAGCTTCAGGGAAAGCTTCTTTCAAATCCAAACTTAGTTGGTTGATAAAACCACTACCCCAAGCCTTTTCGGTTTGCATTTTTACGATATCACTACCCAAGCTCCAGTAGAACTCTAAAAGGGCAGTATTCACCTTTATGGCTGTTTTGATTTGCGATTGCTGGAATCGTTGTTTGATTTCTATCAGCCATTGGTGATATTCTTTATTGGGGAGGTTTTGTGCTCCAAAGGTAAAAGTAGGGGCTTCTTTCATTGTGGTTGTTTTAAGAATTTTGATAAGTTTATATAATTACACTCTTCCACTTTTCGGGATCTCTGCTTTCAGGCAAATACTGTTCTTTGATAGTGTCTAATAGCCAGCGAGCCTCTACAAGTTTGTATTTGTATTCGCGCTTGTAATTCATTTTTGCGTACTCTCTATCGGTAAATATAGAGGCTTTTTTACCCGTGATTTGCACTTCGGTAATGCTTTCTTTAGAAGGGTCGTAGTTAGGAGGAAAGACGTGACTGGTGTACTGAGCTCCGCCATATTTGCGTTCGCGTTCGGTGATGTATTCCTTATAAATAGGGATACGCAGCTCTGTTTGTTGCTTACAAAAGTCTTCCCAAGAGAGGGTTTTCTTTTTCTCCACTTCTTCTTCGTCAACTCTGTTGGCTTCTGTTTCCCAGTCGTACATTGCTTGCAAGAAGGCAGTGAAACGCTGGCGCAGGGTTTGTTCTGTTTCTGTCATCTTGATTATAATTTTAAATTGTCATTTTCGTCAAACTCCCAAAAAGGATTATAAGCAACTTCAAAGAGGTAACCGTCCAAGTCCTTGAAATAGCCACTATATCCTCCCCAAAATACTTTTTGAGCTGGCTTGACAATAGTTGCTCCTAATTCACAGACTTTGGATAAAACAGCATCTACTTCCGCTTCTGATTTGGCATTATAACTAATTGTTATTCCTGCAAATGTACTTGACTGATAAGGTAGTGTAGTATCTTCGGAGAGTTCTTGTAAAGGATATAATCCTAATACAATTCCTCCCAAAGGGAAAAGAGCATACTCCTCCATACTTTTGTCTGATTTTTGCCAGCCTAAGTTCTCGTAAAAGGCAAGAGCTTTCTTAAAGTCGCGGACACCTAAAGTGATAAGTGTAAATTTCTGTCTCATTTTTTAATATTTTTCTTTATAAAGTTCCTTTTTCTTTGCACCATAGGTGATATTCCTTAAGCCAAAGCCGCCAATCATCGGGACAATGATAGGTATCCATATACTTTTCTTGTTCTTCTATGCTTAAAGAGTGCCAATATTCCAAAAAAGTGTCTCTATAATGCTGCTCATAGCCTTGATTCCAGCGAGGAGCTCCATAAAAACTATGAGGGAAGACTGTCCAAAACGGAAATACTTCTTTATACTCCTCTATTTCCTTCTTAAAAATCTCTCTTTTGTCTTCTTCATAGAATGCTATTTGTACAAAAAGGAGTTTATCGGCTTCTTGGGTTATTTGTAGCTGTCCTTTACTAAGGGAATAAGGCGCTTCGCTAAAGAAATGCCTAATACTTTTGGGGCTGACCTCCCCTTCGACTGCTTCTATACGCTTATAGAGGGCTACAGGGATAAAGAAGTCATACCCAAAAATGGGATAGGTTTTACAAAAGAAATCTTTGAGCTTTGAGAACATAATCTTGAATTAACTAATTAACACTTCTCTTTCTTTCTTGGGGACTTTGGCAAGTACTTGGTCGTAAGAGTGCTGTATCATCTCCTTGATAAGGGTAGGGGGTAAGCCTTCTAAAAGCACAGTATTCCAATGTTTTTTGTTGAGGTGGTAGCCCGCTATAATCTTGTCGGGGTATTGCTCGCGGAGTTCTATCGCGCGCTCGGGGTCGCACTTGAGGCTCACACTTACAGGGAAACGCTCCAGATTGGTAAGGGCAAATATACGATTACAAATGCGGAATACCAAGAAACCCTCGCCAAAAGGCATATCCTCCGTAGCGAAAGGCATAGAAAGACAACTGTCTCTAAGTTCTTCTAAGTTCATTTTATTTAGATAAAAGATTTCAGTAATTAGTTATTAGGTTTCAGATCATATAAAACTCCTATATATTCACACACATTACAGATAAGTCTTTTTCCTTATTGCGGACAATGCTATAGAAACGTTCTTTATACCAAAGCATCTGTTGCTCGTAATCAATAGTGTATTTGCCAATGTCTAATGAATGAATGATCTCTCCAGTTAAGGCATTTATAAGCATAGGCTTTTGTTTTTTATCACTTATAATGATACATTCTCCACTTCGTACAAAGTGTACGGTTTGTCCTGTATTATAACTAAATACAGTTTGTCCGTTATTTAGTGAAACCCCATAAAAATAGCCTCCTTTACCTGCTGTACCAAAGTATAAGATATCGTTATATTCCTCTACTTCAGTGTAAAGATAAGCAGAGAGTTTGTATTTCCAAAGTGTTTTTTGGTTCTGTTTATCTCGGCAGCTCATCATAAAGGGAGATTGCATAAAAACTTCTTTATCTCCAAAAGAATAGACTTTCGCATCATTGAAAATTCGCTTTTGAGGAATACAGCAGAAAGACAGTTCTATTACTTCATTTTCAGTAATTTCAAATACCTTATTAGTTACAAAAATGTTGTCGAGTTTATAGTATTCAATGAGTATAAAAAGTCGTTCACCTTCCCGATAATAGTAAGCATCACTTCTATAACAAGGTTCATCTTCCTCAAAGGAGAAAGAAAGTCGTTTTTGTGATGTAAAATCTTCTGAAAAGATATCTACAAGAATATGACGATCTACATACACTCCGTTTTTCATTATCTTTTTAGAAACATCAGCTGAGGTAAATTGCAATACAGCTATTTTCTCCTGAAAAGGGACGATATCTATCACCCTATAATGGCGAAAAGGGTTGTTAAAGGTGTTTAAGGTATGGTAGCTTGTCATATATTACTAAAAAATCTTATCAATTTGTGCGGAAGGGTTTGCCATAAACTCGTCAAAGGTACAAAGTTCGGTAAAAGTTCCGTGTTCGTAATCGGCAAAGGCGAGTTTTTTGTTCTTAGGATACCATACCAAAAAGCCTTCAGCGCCATACTTATCCGCATCGGATAGCAGATCAAGGAATTTCCTATTTTTCCACTTTACTTCCTTGACATCACTCAGCGGGGCAAACTCCACAAAGCTGGTATATTTGCATTCGGGCAATGGAATACGCCTATCGGTAGCGCGCATTCGGGCAATGAGTCCTTCGGGAAGTTTGTAGGCTTTTAAGGCTCGCAAGCGCTCTTCCTCGTCGTGCCACTGGGCAGGCTCTACCGATTTGATATACTCAGCGACCGCTTTCTGCTTGTTGCGCAAGGCGTAATGATAGGCACGCTCGCCGTATTTATCCTTGTAGGAAAGGTCGGCACCCAGCTCAATGAGTCGTTTTACCAAGGCAAGGTTACCTTTTGAGGCAGCTATTTGTAAGGGTGAGGCATTGTAAGGATATACCATATTAGGCTCACAATAGTTTACATCAAATCCGTGAGCGATAAGGTAGTCAGCCAGTTTACACATACCTTCCGAAGCTACCATTCTCAGGGTTGTACCATCGGGAGTGAGTTTGAAACCGTTTTCTATCAGCAGAAAAGCTATTTCTTCATTTTTGTTATAGATAGTAGCCTGCAAAGCCGTAAGATGGGTACGAGAATTTACATCGGCACCTTGTTCAATCAGCCATTTTATCAACTCAGGGTCGCTATTCCCACTATTACAAACATGAATAATCGCTGTTTTGTTTATATGAGCCCCCTTATCGACTAAAAACTCTAATAGTTTCTTTTTGCGACTGGACAAGGCAAAGTCAAAAGGTGTTTGAGAATAGCGTTCGTGTACACGGACTTCTTGGTTGATATCCCAGCCTTTGGCAAGTTCAGCTTCCAAGGCAGAAAAGTTTTCCTTACGCAAGAGGGTTACGATTTCAGGGCATTTAAAAGGTGCTTTTTTCTGGGCAAAGATGTTTCTTTCTTCCATATTATAATTTGTTTGTATGCTTTAGATTATAAAAAATTCCCTATCATCCTCTGGGGTAGAGATAGGATTGTACTTATTTAATAAATCAATATACTCTTCATCAGAGAGTAAGGCAGTATAATCACTGCGATGTTTTGCTATAAGATAGGATGAATATCTATTTTCTTCTTTGTTTGCGGAACAAGGAAAGTTTGTAAGTTTTCTGTTGTAAATTTCTTTAATTACCTGAGCTTGTTCTTCACTTAGGTAAGGATGATGGGTACGGTATATATTGGCAATATTCTCATAAAAATCACTTAAGGAAGATGCTTTTGCATAAATGCTATATACAATTGATAGCAAGCCATAGAAAATAAAATTCTGCAAGTTATCTGCTATAATTTCAGCAGCATCAAAATCATACCAGTCCTTTTACGATAACAGGAGGTTGCTCTGGTTTTTCTCTATCATAGAAAAAACAAACCTCTCCTTCACATTCTGAAGCAAAAGGCACCAAAAGATATTCAGTTTTGATTCCTCGTTGAGATTTATTATTTTTTATTCTATTTATAATATCTTCTGCATCATCCAATGCCGTAAATTGATCCCTAAATAAAAGTAACGGAGGATTCTTTTTTAGCTCTGGAAATACTTCCTCCCATTGCCAAAGAACATTCAGCATCCCATCTTCCCAAAGCCGGTGATATAGCTTGGGGTACTGAAAGCCATAAGTTTGTTCTATTTTTTGTAATGGGTTCATATTGATAATTTTTATGTTACAAAAATGCTTGGCGTTCTGCTATTATTTTCTGTAATTGTTGGTGCAGGAGGGCTCGTGAGGGGAGCTCAGTGACTAACTCAATTGTCTCGACAGTGTTGAGACAATTTGAAAAATCTACTTTTTTTGAATGAGCAGTCTGTACTGCGTCCAGTTCAATTGGGAACGCACTGCGTTCCCAATTGGATACATTCGATAGAACTGCCTACAAAATTTTAGTTGTCTTACTGAAAAACCACTGCCATATGTAGGCATTAGTTCTTCAGCTAAGTTACGGATAAGGTAAGTCCCATAGTCGGCACGGTCTTTGCCTTGTTGCTCTTCTTCAAAGATGCGTTTACCTAAGAGCCAATACATTTGCACCCTGCTGAAATCAATACTTCGTATCGCATTAGTACGCGCCGTTTCAATAATCTGACGGATTTCTGTATAAAATTGTTCGTTTTTGTTAACTTGTTTTTTTTTCATAGTATTAGTTTGTTAATTGGCTCATTATTCATAATACCTTCCTAAATCTAACAGATGTCCTAAGAAATGCCAGTCGTTAGGGATGGTTTCATCTTCGCCTATATAATCACATAAGCCTTGTGCGCCACACTCCAAGAGGTCTAAAGGATTGAAATTGTACCAATCATAGCCCGTTTCGGAAGTGATGCCAAAGGAACGCATTTCGTTATTAAGTTCTTTGTCTTTCATACGATGGAGTTCAGCTATCTGAAAGGCGATTACTGCTTGCGTATAAGCAAAGGCAGAGAGATGTTCATCTTCTGCCTCAGGCATTGTAAGAATAGTTGTCCACTCCTCCTCATAAGTAGCAGTCTTTGCACTGAATGCCTCCTTAAGCAGTTCAAGGCAAAGAGTAGGAGAGAAGGGTGTGTTTTCGTGTGGGGTCATTATTCTATACAAAGCCAAGAGATAGGTCTCCAAATCTCTGTTGGTTACTTCTTTAGGAAGCTGTTCTATACAGTTGTAAAATTCGTCGTAGGTCATAGAGATAATTAGCAAATAAGTGTTTCTTATTCATTAGCGTATTCAATGGTTTGTTCTACAATCAGGTTGGTATAACGTTTAGAATATTCGATGCGTTTCTCTATCCAATTGCCGTGATTATCATAGCGATAGGTAGTTTTGCAGGTATAGACTTCACCTTTTTGCCACTGACCATCTTCGGTGATTACAGCAGCATAACAACGAGAATCAATACGTTTGAAATTCATTTTTTAAGGGTTATTTTAATGTTTTTAAAAATTCCTTGCCTTTATCAGTAAGGTAGTATTGTTGCTTGCTACTTGTGGGCTTATCAGGAATGGTAAGAGCTACAAAACCTTGTTCTATAGCAGGGTTGAGATAGTTCACTCTAAAATATTTCCTATCAGCCAATTCTAAACGATTTTGAATTTCTTCTCTATTATGTAAACCCTCAAATACCTTTAAAAGTTCTTTGACTTGGGGGGTAACTTGGGGGGTACTTGGGGGGTACTTGGGGGGTACTTGGGGGGTATCTTGTGCGGTAACTTGCCTGGTACTTGCCTGGTACTTGGGGGGTACTTGCATGGTGTCTTGCGCGGTAGCTTGGGCTTCTTCTTCCATAAGTGCTTGTAAATCTTCATCTATAGGAAAGATTACTCGCAAGGTGTTTTCCATAAACCTAAAAGATTCTTTAGGATAACTCTGCAAAATACGTGGAATACCAGAACCTAAATGTTCTACTAACTCTACATCACGGAAGATGCGCATCAACTCTTTGTTGCGGGGTATAGAAGTGCCTGAGAAGAATTCTTCTTGCGAAATACCATAAGGGAGTCCGCCACAAGAGGTAATGACCAATCGGTCTTTAAAAATCTCGAACTTAGGTGCTACTTCATAGGTATAATCGTTGTGAACAAAGGCATTAATCACAGCCTCACGAAGGGCAACAGGATTCCAAAGGCGACGTTCTAAACGCTGTTTGTAGGTTATCTTGGTAAAAGTTCGGTTCTCAAGATTGAGTTTGTCTAATACCTGCTGGGTTGCTTTGATAAGAGATTCGTGTCCGTACTCTTCATTCTGTACCAAATCAACTTGGTCAATCCCTGCATAGCGTGCTACTCTCACCGATATATTATTGATATCGTTCATTAAGTAAGCTACATAGTTGTAATCGCCATCTTCATTCAAAAGTTCTAAATTTCTTGCAAATTGCTCGTTGAGGGTTTTACCCATCGATTGGTAATAGATTTGCAACTGCTGGAAGCGTAAATCTTTCTTAGGAGACTTTATTTTACCTATTGAATAACGTGTACGCTTGGTAAATAACTCTTCTATTTGTCGGGAGGGCATAGGTTCTGAAGCACTGCCTATACGGATGAAAGCCCCTTTTTCTGAAAGCCCATATTTCTTGATGTAATAAGGCTTTTCATATCCTCCTGCTACAATGATTTTAACAATATTCTTATCATTGCGTTTTTCCAAAAGAATATCAAATAACCCCATACACGAGGGGAGAATATTATTTTTAAAGCGGTCTTTGAGTTCTAATTGTACAGCATCGGGGTTAGGAACACCAATGGTTTTTCCTGTTTTATCAATGCCGATATAGATAAAACCACCTTCATTTGTATTGAGAAAAGCAACGACTTCCTTTTCTAATTCAGGGGTAACTTGTCGCTTGTATTCTATGTTTTTGGATTCAATCATTGTAAAATGAGGTTTTTATAGGGCAAAGATAGTGATAATTTACCAATTATTAAACTGTAATCTCTACCATATTACCATCAGGGTCAAGGACAACACTCTCATAATAACCGTCACCTGTGGTGCGAGGAGCACTAAAACACTTGTAACCTGCGGCTATGATTTTCTGAGTAAGTGTATCAACCGCTTCTTTGCTTCCTACACTAAAGGCAAAATGTATAAGGCCTTCATTCATCACTCTGTCCAAACGTTTGCTAAGATTGGGACGCCACATAATCTCCAAGCGGGTACCACTGTCAAAACTTAGAAAATAGGTATGTAGGCCTGTTTTAGGGTTGTGGTATAACTGGTTTGGTTTCGCACCAAAATAAGTTTCATAAAAAGACTTAGAAACTTCTAAGTCTTTTACATACAATGCAATATGATCTATTTTCATAGTGGTAAATTATTAATGAGCTAATTGGAAAATTAATCAATTGCTGAATTACTCTTCACCATCTTGTATTTCTTCCTTTCTCCTTCAATAGTGGCCACTACTTCAAAACCGAGTTTTGTATAAAGACCTTTAGCTACGGGGTTGTCATCAAATACATTTAGGCTAATAGAATGAACACTTTTATCCTCAAAAAGCATTGCAATAAATAAGTGCATAGCCTTAGTGCCTAATCCTTTTCCTGTAAGGGAAGGATTGATAAGGAATCTGCCAATATGTACATTGCTCCCTTCAACCCTTATTTGCTGAATCATTCCTATAAAACTATCCTCTGCCTCAATGCGAAAGCAATGAGACAAAGCATTGAGCGCTTCTATGGTAAGAGGATACGGCAAAGTATCTCCTGCCCATTGTTGCAAGAAATCAGCCTCTTTGCTATTTGTCCAGTGTATGATAGCCTGCTTGTCTTCAGGCAATAATCCTTCAGTTATTCTCATTTTTTTACTTTTCACTCACTAATACGGACATTCCAGGTCTTAGATCCTTTACTTTCTCAGTAGGGTAGGCCTTGATAGCGAAAGTCTTCTTGTCAAAATCGCCTTTACTTTTAGTAGCAGTCCAAGTGGCAAAATCGGCTTGTACGGCTATGTGTTTTACTTCCATTTCTATCTGCTGATTACCAAGAGCAGGTACAATACCTTTGAACTTGGTACCAATCTTGAAGTCAGCCATTTTGTCCTCACGAATGTTGAACACTACCCATTCGTCCTGAGTATCAATAAGGTTCATTACAGGATAACCCGCATTGACAATCTCGCCTTCGTTGGGGATAATGGTCTGTATCTCGGCATCGGCAGGAGCAAATACCTTAGCACCGTCCTTATAGGCATTCACTTCGGTGATGACTCCTTGGGCTTGAGCGACAAGGGCTTGGGCGGCGGTTTTGTCTTCTACACGTGCACCATTTTTGGCCATTTCGTATTGTGATTTGGCGGCTTCAGCTTGTTTCTGTAGGGCGACCATTTGGGTATAAGCTTCGTCTTTCTTTTGAGCAGGCAACACCTTGTCGTTGTAGAGGTTGCTTACACGCTGATAGGTTTTTTCGGCCAGTTCAGCGGCGGCTTGGGCTTGTTGCCATACGTTGTAGGCACCTTGTATTTGTTCTGTGCGGGCACCACGTTGAGCTTTGTCGCTTTGGGCTTGGGCAGCTAGGCGCGCGGCTTCGGCTTGGGAGAGTTTGGCATCAAGCTCAGTGCTTTCAAGTTCTAAAAGGAGGTCGCCCTTATGTACCGCGTCGCCTTCTTGCTTATAGATGGCCTTCACCCTACCGGGTACTTTGGGAGCAACATTGATCTGTTTGGCCTCTACTTGTCCTTGCAAATAGGTAGGTTCGCTATTGCTAAAGAAGTAGATAGAAAGAGAGATAACAGCTGCAAATACAGCAATGGTAACTAGAAGTCCAGTGATATTTTTCTTTTTCATGGAATAAAAAATTAATGCTGCAAAATTAGGGAAGATTTACCATATAGGAGGACTTTTGCCTAAAAAGATTTTTAAGATAGATTAAAAACGCAGCTCTATCATAGGCCTTGGAAAATAACAAAGTTTTCACTTTTCGTTTTTCACTTAAATATGTATCTTTGCATCGTCGTTATCTTGTTCTATAACGACTGAAATCGTGATAATTATGAAAACACTTCTAAAAAACGGCAAATTAATCTCGGATCATCGTATTCAAGAAGCCGACTTACTTATTGAGAATGAACGCATTGCTAAGATAGCCTCGGATATCTCGGCCAAAGAAGCCCAAAAGGTAATTGACCTGGAGGGTATGCTGGTACTCCCAGGGGTGATTGACGACCAAGTGCATTTTCGTGAACCTGGTCTTACCCATAAGGCGACCATTGCTACAGAAAGTGCGGCCGCAGTGGCGGGGGGTACTACTACTTTCTTTGACCAGCCCAATACAATTCCCCAGACTACGACCATTGCAGCCCTAGAGGACAAGTTTGCCACAGCAGCTCGTACCTCATTGGCCAATTTCTCTTTCTTGCTAGGGGGTACCAATGACAATATAGAGGAGCTCAAGCGCATTAATCCAAAGAATACCGCGGGGGTGAAGCTCTTCTTAGGTTCTTCCACAGGGAATATGCTAGTGGATAACGAGAAGACAATTGAGACGATATTCAGGAATGTATCTACCCTTATTGCCGCACATTGTGAGGACGAACAAACGATCCGCCGCAACTTGGAGCATTACCTCTCTCTCTATGGAGCAGAAATTCCTGTAAAGTGTCACCCACTGATTCGCAGTGCGGAGGCTTGCTATCTCTCCTCCTCACGAGCTATTGCTCTGGCTAAGCAAACGGGCGCACGCTTCCACGTTTTCCACTTATCCACTGCCAAGGAAACAGAACTCTTGGACAACAGCTTGCCACTTGACCAAAAGAAGATTACCGCCGAGGCTTGTATCCATCACCTTTGGTTTACTGACCAAGATTATGACCAAAAGGGCGTACTGATTAAGTGGAATCCTGCGGTCAAGACCTTGGAAGACCGAGAGGCTATTTGGCAGGCACTTTTGGACAATCGTATAGATGTGATAGCCACTGACCATGCTCCCCATACCTTGGAGGAAAAAGCAGCGAAGGAATACCAAAAAATCCCCTCAGGGGCACCCTTGGTACAACACGCCTTGGTAGCAGCCCTGACCATGTTCCAACAGAGAGGTCTTCCTCTGGAGCGATTGGTAGAGAAGATGTGCCATAACCCTGCTATTCTCTTTAGAATACAAGATAGGGGTTACCTCCGTGAGGGCTATTATGCCGATATAGCTTGTGTAGCGGAGCATACTCCTTGGCAGGTGTCGAAGGAGAATATCCTCTATAAGTGTGGTTGGTCGCCTTTGGAAGGCACTACCTTTGACTATAAAGTAGCTTATACTTTTGTCAATGGTCATTTGGTATATGATAAGGGAACTATCTTATCCCAAGAAAAAGGAAAAAGAGTGTTGTTTGATAATTAAACAATTAAGAATTAAGAATGAAATCAGTTTCTTTAACCGTCTCACAGATAGAACGTTTGACAGCTGAGTCGGTAAAAATATCTTTTGAGATTCCTCAGAAGGATCGTTTTTCGTTTGATTTTTTTGCAGGACAGTTTGTAGCCCTGCAACAGGAGATAAATGGAGAGCAGGTAAGGCGTGCCTATTCTATCTGTTCGTCGCCATATGAGCCACTGCTTAGTGTGGGTATCAAGCAGATACCAGGGGGGCGTTTCTCTACCTTTGCCTGCCAACAGCTCAAGGAGGGAGACCAATTGGAGGTCTTTCCTCCAGAGGGGAAGTTTGCCTATATTCCTGAGATCTCCCCAGAGAACTTGGGGCTTTTTGCCGCAGGGAGTGGTATTACCCCTATGCTGAGCATTATCAAGGTAGCACTGGAGAAGACCCAATGCAAGATTCTTTTGGTCTATGGCAATAGAACCCCTGAAACGACTATGTTTCTTTCTGATATTGAAGCACTTAAGGCACAGTATCCCGATAGGCTTCTGGTACAATATGTCTATAGCAAGACTCAGCAGGAGGGGGCGCTTTCAGGACATATAGACCCGCCTATGGTCGAGCAATTGCTTAAGGAAACCTATAAAGAGGTGAATTTTGGTCGCTTCTATATCTGTGGGCCACAGGCCATGGTGGAGGCTGTAAGGGATCGTCTGCAGAAGGATTATGATAAGAAGAAAATCCATACCGAACTATTTACCGTAACTGATAGCAAGAAGCAGTACACAGGAACTACCGAGATAACGGTACGCATAGGTGGAGAGGAAAAGACCTTTACCATAGAGCGGAAACAAAACATACTCAGCGAATTGCTTGCCAAGGGCTTGGACGTATCTTATTCCTGCCTTACAGGGGCTTGTAGCAGCTGTATAGGCAAGGTAACTGAGGGCAGTGCCGAGATGGACAACAACCAAATACTAATAGAACGAGAGGTCAAAGAAGGCAAGATACTCACCTGTCAAGCGCACCCCACTTGTGATCATATGAGATTAGAATTTAATTACTAAAATACAGACCATGAAACATAGAAACTGGATTCTTTTGGCCTTGCTACTGCTTTCAAGTCCCCTATGGGCACAGCGTACTGCTCGCTATACGGATAGGGACGCTCGCCTGAAGAAAGCTCGCTCGCTCTACCAACAAGAGCAATATAAGGCCGCCCAACACCTTTTCAAGCAAGAACTTTTCAAGGCCAATACCTTGGCCGATAAGGAATTGTGTAGCTACTATATTGCTTCGGCAGCTATTCGCCTAAGGCAACAAGGAGCCGATAAGCTCATGACGCAGTACCTAAAGGACTATCCCACTTCTTCCTATGCAGCCCAAGCCAACCTTGAGGTAGGGGATTACTATTTTGACAAAGGAGATACCAAAACGGCCATTTTATGGTATGACAAGGTAGAAATACCTACTCTCTCAACCAAGCAAAAGGAAAAATTTGACTTCCAATATGGATATGCCCTTTTTGCTCACGGAGACAAGGAGACCGCTCAGCAATACCTTTCTCAGGTGAAGAACTCCAAAGAATATGGAAAGAAAGCAGCCTACTATTTAGGATATATAGCCTATGATGCCGATGATTATCAAAAGGCCAATGACTTTTTCCAACAAGTGGGTGAGGAGAAGGAACTCAATAAGAATCTGTCTTATTATCAGGCAGATATGAACTTTAAGCAAGGTAATTTTCAAAAAGCCTTGCAGGAGGGGCTTCTACAGTTGGAAAAGACCAATAACCCCCAATACCGTTCTGAGATTAACAAGATCATAGGGGAGAGCTATTTCAACCTCAAGGAGTATACCAAGGCCATTCCTTACTTGGAGGCTTACAAGGGGAAGAATGGTGCTTATACCAATACCGACCTCTATTACTTAGGCTTTGCCTACTATAAGCAAGGGGAGTACCAAAAGGCTATAGGTCAGTTCAATCGGATTATCAACGGAAAGAATGAGGTAGCACAGAATGCGTATTACCACTTGGCACAGTGTTACCTGAAAACAGACCAAAAACAGCAGGCACTCAATGCCTTTCGCAACGCCTATCAGATGAATTTTGTCCCAGCCATAAAGCAGGATGCACACCTGAACTACGCCCGCCTGAGTTATGATATAGGCAATGCCTATGAGTCTACTCCTAAAGTAATACAGTCCTATATGGACACCTATCCCAATAGCCATACCGAAGAGCTTAAAGGACTCTTGGTGGATTCCTATATCACTTCAGGAGGCTATCGTGAGGCCTTGGATTTGTTAGAGAAATCCGCTACGGCAGATCCTAAGATACGCCAGAAGGTGGCTTTTCTCTATGCCATGCAGCTCTATGGTGATGCCAAATTCAAGGAAGCGTTGCCTTATTTTGAGCAAGCAAAAAAGAGCCAAGCCGATGCCGAGTTTCAGGCAAGAGCTACTTATTGGAGTGGAGAGACAGCTTATCAGTTGCACCTTTACCCAGAGGCTCAAAAGGATTTTTCCGCTTTCCTTCAGGGGGGGCACACTTCTCTTGTGGAATATCCTAAGGCGCTCTATGGGCTGGCTTATGCGCTCTTTAATCAGAAAAAATATGCCGAAGCAGCAGAATATTTTGCCAAATATGCCCAGACCCATCCAGAAGCCCTACGCCTCTCCGATGCATACTTGCGCTTGGGAGATTGCAACTTTGCCACAGGGAAGTATTGGCCTGCTATGGAGGCGTATGACAAGGTAATCGCCGCTAAAGCGACCAATACTGATTATGCAGCATTCCAAAAGGCCATCAGCTATGGTATAGTGGATAGAGTGCCTAAGAAAATAGAAGCACTTACGGCTTTTATCCAAGATTATCCCCAGTCCAATCTCAGAGAGGACGCGCTCTATGAACTGGCCAATACCTATGTAAATCAAGGAAAACCAGAAAAGGCTTCAGAGTTGTATAATACCTTGAAAACCCAATATAAGGATGGAACCTATACAGTGCGAGCTATGCTCCGAGAAGGACTTATGCTTTATAACAAGAATGAAAATGAGAAGGCGTTGGCTCTTTTCAAGGAGATTACCAAGAAATATCCTTCTTCTCCAGAGGCCTTGCAGGCGGTAAGTACGGCTAAGAATATCTATGCCGAACAAGGAAAGATGGAGGAATATGCCGCTTGGGCTAAGGGCTTGGGCTATGTGAAGGTATCCGATAGCGAACTGGATAGTGCGGCCTTTGAGGCAGCCGAACGCCTCTATGTACAGCATAAAAAGCAAGAGGCCAAGCCAGCCTTGGAGAAATACCTAAAGGATTTCCCTAAGGGAGCTAATGCGGCTCAAGCACGCTTCTATTTGGCACAGCTTTATTTTGAGGACAACCAAAAGGCTCAGGCACGCCCACTTTATGAAAAGGTATTGGAGGACGGCCGCAATGAATACTCCGAACAGGTGTTGCTCAGGCTTAGCCATATCTACTTAGAGAAAGACGAGACAGAAAAGGTGCTTCCCTTGCTCAAGGAATTGGAAAAAACGTCTCCGGTATTACAGAATGTGATCTTTGCCCGTTCTAACCTAATGAGTTGTTTCTACAAGCAAAAGAATTATCCTGAAGCGATAGCTTATGCCCAAAAGATCTTGGCCGAGAAAGCTGTTGAGGAACGCCTTAAGAGTGATGCCCATGTGATTTTGGCACGTGCCTATATGGCTACAGGTGCCGAGGCAGAAGCAGAAAAGGAATACGCCCTATTGCGCAAGAGTGCTACCGACGCACTTATGGCCGAAGCACTCTATTACGATGCTTATTTTAAGAACAAAGCCAAGCAGTACAAGAAGTCCAACGAAGTGGTACAGAAGTTGGCCAAGGAATATGGGGGCTATAAGGAGTTTTCAGCCAAAGGCTTGGTCTTAATGGCTAAGAACTTCTATGGACTGAAGGACTTGTATCAAGCCAACTATATTCTAAGCAGTGTATTAGAGAACTTCAAGGACTATCCAGAGGTAATCCAAGAGGCACAGGAGGCGATGAAATTGATAAAGACAAACGAAAAGAAATCTAACAAATAATTGATAATGAAAGTATTATATAATATATCAGTACTCTCACTTACCCTTTTTGCCGCAGGGGTACAAGCACAGGATAAGTTGGGCACTATCTCGGTGGATATTGTAAAACCCTATACCCCTACCATAGCCGATGTACAAAAGCCAGCGGAGCAGACACCTAAGAAGGATACCATAGCGGTAGCCAAAAAGCAGGTTACCTATTCCTCTGAGTCTATCCCTGTAGCTTCTACCTTTGTACCTGAAAAGGGGAAGGCGGTACGTATCCCTATAGTGACAACTCAGGATAGTCTTTACCACTCTTATGTAGCCTTGGCAGGGGGCAATTATACTTCCCTATATGGGGATGCCTTCATTTCAGTACCTTTTAGCCTTACTTCGGATTTGTCGGTGGACTTCACCCATCATTCCTCTCAGGACAATGTCAAAGAGGTAGAGACCGATAGCAATTTTTCGCATACCCAAGCGCAGGCGACTTATAACCAATGGGGGCAAACCTACCAGTATAGCCTTTCGGCCAATGTAGCCCATAGGCTTTCCCACTGGTATGGTGTAGAGGATAAGAGTTTGCTACCCATCTCCCAGTCCCTTAAGCAGCAGTACCTTACAGGAGGCATAGCAGGGGAGCTTTCTATGACTAAGGGTGTACTCGAAGGGGTGGATTTCTTTGTACAAGGAGGCAAAGATGATTTTGGCAGTGGGGAAGTGCAGCTTAAGTTACGCCCTTCATTCAAATACGCCTTTAAGGAAGGGCAGGCATTACAGGTAAAAGCTGATGTGGATTATTTGCAAGGGAGTTTTGATAGAGGCTTTTCCAGTTTGCTCGGGATTACCTATAAGTCGGCTTTCTTGGGGCTAAGGCCAGCGTATGTACGTACTTCGGGCAACTATAGGGTAAGGCTCGGATTAGGGGCTTATTATGCTAAGGAGAACAATGGAGAAGGAGGGAGTGTTAAGGTGTTTCCCGATGTGGAACTCTCTTGGAATGCAGCAGGAAAAGCACTTATAGGTTATGGAGGGATTACAGGAGGATTGGAACAGCTCACCTACCGAGAACAATCCTTGGAGAACCCCTATCTGTCTCCGACCCAGCACCTACACCCTACCTATACCCCTTATGATATATTTGCAGGGATTAGAGGCGCACTTTTCCAAGGATTCTCTTATGATTTCAAGGCTTTCTATACACGTATAGTACAGATGCCTATGTATCAGGCCAATGAAAAATATACCCTTGCCGATCGTAAGCCTTATCACTATGATAATTCCTATAGCATCGTCTATGAGGATGCTATGTCCTTTGGGGCAAAAGCAACTATCAGGGGTAAGTTCTCGGATCGTTTCTATATAGATGCCTTTGCCAAGGTCAATGCCTATTCCTTTGATGCACTGAAAGCGAAGGAAAGAAACTTACCGCTATTTACCTCCGCCCTTTCGGCAAGTTACCGCATTCTTCCCCAGTGGAATGTAGGGACTTCTTTCTACTATGTAGGAGAGCGAAAGGATATAGCCCATACGCTACCTACTTTAGAGGCTAAGGAACTGACCCTTGATGGCTTTTTTGATCTTAACTTCTCAACCGACTATACCTTCCTTAAGCGCTGGACAGCTTTTGTGGATTTGAGTAATGTAACAGGACAGCACTACCAACGATGGACGTCCTACCCTGTACAAGGTTTCCAATTCCTCGTAGGGGTGAAGTATCGTTTCAATGTGAAATAGGGAGAAAAGGCAAGAGGTTGTTCGCCAAAGAACAACCTCTTTTTAATTGTTGGATATGATTTGAGAAAATTAAACTAATATTTGTACCCCGCTGGTGGTGATTTTGTTATCTAAGTAAAAATCGATACGGCCTAAGTTGATTCCATAGCAGCCTACTTGGTTGATGAGGATTTCGCGATTGGCCTTATTCTTGACAATGACAGGTTCGCTCATGAAAGTATGGGTATGGCCGCCTATGATAAGGTCAGTTTCGGAGGTCTTTTTAGCAATGGTAAGGTCGCATACCTTATCGGTACGATACTGGAATCCCAAGTGAGAGAGACAGATGACAATGTCGCAGTTCTCTGTCTTTCTGAGTTTCTTCTCCATATCTATGGCAATTTCCACAGGATCAAGGTATTTGGTTTCTCTGTAGAGTTCCTTGGTAACCAATCCTTTAAGCTCTACGCCTAAGCCATAGACACCTATACGTACTTCATCTACTTCAAATACTTTGTAAGGCTTTGTTTTTCCTTCTAATACGGTATTGGTAAAGTCGTAATTGGAAGAAATGAAATCAAATTTGGCATGTGGCATCTGGAAGAGGAGACCCTCTATTCCATTGTCAAAATCATGGTTTCCGAAAGTAGCTGCATCGTACTTGAGCATGGACATTAGGCGGAATTCCAATTCGCCCCCGTAATAGTTGAAATAAGGAGTACCCTGAAAGATATCCCCAGCATCAAAGAGTAGCGTATTGGGGTTTTCCTTGCGTACTTGCTCTATCAAGACCGCACGACGTGCCACTCCTCCCTTATCAGGATAGTGAGGGTCGTCAGTAGGCATAGGGTCTATATGACTATGGGTGTCATTGGTATGGAGTATGGTGATATGTTTCTTATGTTTTTTGAGCTTATCCTTGTTTTTATCTCTGTCAAAGGCATAGGAAACGCCTCCCAGCCCTAAAAACAGGGCGCCAGCCCCGATGTTTCTTACGAAATTTCTTCTTTCCATATAAAATTGTGTTTTATAGTTTGATAATTATTTTATTTTGAATCGTCCGTCGGACTTAAAATCTATAGGGTTTGTTTTTCTTAGGTAATCAATCAGCGCTTCTCTGGCATTGTAACTGATGTTGGTAACATCTATGGAGTTTTTAAAGAAATTCATCTTATCGCCCCCATTGTATAGATAGTCAAAAGTGCAGACAAAATAGCGCTTTTTGCGTAGAACAGGTTTTTTATTGATAAGAAAACTCACGACCTCTCCACGTGGACTCATGATGAGCTGTACTTGGTTAGAGATTGGGTGGGGGAGCTTACTATCATAAAGATATTTGGCCATGTCATAAAGCTGTGCACCTGTAACCTCAGCTACTACTAGATAGTTTTCAAAGGGCATTAGCTGGTAGACCATACGGGTGGTAATACTTCCTTCGGGTAATTCCGAACGGATTCCTCCCCAGTTAAATAGGGCAAAATCCACATGGCGTTTCTTTTTCTTGTAGAAATAGCCATCGGATTGCTCACAGAGCGCATCGGCAAAGAAGTTACCAATAGGCATGTTCATCTCACCATCTTCTAAGGTTTTGATATCCTTGACCATAGTAGCATTGTTGTGAGAAAGCACATTGTCCAAATACTTGTTCAAGTGATAGCGAAAAGGCGAAAGATAGTCCTTGATATCTTCGTCTTCTTCTGTATCTTTGGTAATGGGCATCTGTTCCCCTTCTATAGCTTGGGTGAAATAGCTCTTTGATTTACAAGAGACTATAAGCAAAAATAGTGCCAGAAAAGCAAATAAATTTTTTCTCATAAAAATGTTTTTCTTTCAGGGCGCAAAATTAATAAATATTCATTACATTTGCAGTGAAATCTTTATAATTTTTATTTTGAAAATATTTAAAAATATAGCGATTAAAAATCGGATACAGAAGAACCTTAAAAAGAGAGCTAATTATCTGAATGGTAATAAGTTACAAATACATAAGGTAGGATGTATTGTGGATATAGAGGAAGTGGATAAGGTGGATTTCCTCAAGAACTTCATCAAAGAGTACGGTATCAATTCGGAAAATTATGTGATTTTGGGCTATGAAGAGAAGGGGATAGATATACAGATAGAAGGGATTCCACTCTTCGCCTGGAAGGATATCAACTATTCGGGGGGCATCCGCAACTATCATGCCGATAGGCTTTGGGAACTGGAATATGACCTGCTGATCAACTGTTTTTCCACACCCAAGCTTCCACTGCTATTGCTTTCATCGGGAGTGAAAGCCAAGCTACGCATAGGGGTAAGTGGTATAGATCCCGCTTTCAACGATGTGATTATTGAGGCTCCCTTGGCCGATGGGAGTACTTTTATTCAAGAAGCTAAAAAAATAATAAAAACACTACAATGAAGACTTTACAAGGAACAGGGGTCGCACTGGTAACCCCTTTTAATAAAGAGGGGGGCGTAGATGTACCCGCTCTTGAACGCTTGGTACATACCCAAGTGGAAAATGGTATAGATTATTTGGTTGTTTTGGGTACCACTGCCGAAACACCTACCCTATCTACCGAAGAAAAGGAATTGGTCAAAATGACAGTTAAGAAGGCTAACAAAGGCAGACTGCCCATGGTCTTGGGAGTAGGGGGGAATAACACCCAAACAATTGTAGAACAAGTACGTGAGGTATCTTCTGAGGACTACACAGCCATACTTTCGGTAACGCCCTACTATAACAAGCCTTCACAAGAAGGACTTTACCAGCACTATAAGGCGGTGGCCGAGGCTACGGAACTGCCCATTCTACTCTACAATGTACCCTCTCGCACAGGGGTTAATATGGACTATCGCACTACCCTACGCCTGGCCAAAGAGGTGCCCACTATCATAGGGATTAAAGAGGCATCGGGCAATATAGTCCAGATTATGCACCTTTTGCAAGGGCGTCCTGATAATTTTTTGGTTATCTCAGGCGATGATGCTACGGCCTTACCTACGGTGCTTTTGGGCGGTGATGGTACCATCTCGGTATTAGGACAGGCCTTTCCTGAGCGCTATAGCCGAATGATACGTCAGGGCTTGGAGGGAAACTATAAGCAGGCCAACACTATTCAGTATCAGCTCTTAGAAGTGATGGAGCTAATTTTCAAAGAAGGAAACCCTGTAGGAATCAAGGCCTTGCTTACCCTTTTGGAAATAATCAATACCCCTAAAGTACGCCTTCCTTTGGTGAGTGCTACAGAGGGGCTACAAAGAGAACTGAAGACGTACTTAGAGTATATGAAAAAATAATATTTACTGCATTTTTATCTGTGAAGCCAGTAGGTAAATGACTGCCATGCGAATAGCTACCCCGTTTTCAACCTGATCAAGGATAACTGATTGCGGGCAGTCGGCTACTTCGCTGGTGAGTTCTACCCCTCGGTTGATAGGGCCAGGGTGCATAATGATGATCTCCTTACCTATCTCGTCTAGAATCTCCTTGGTAAGGCCATACTGCTGTACATACTCCCGTGTGGAGGGGAAGTAAGGAATATCCAAGCGTTCGTTCTGGATACGTAGCATATTGGCCACATCGCACCATTGGAGCGCTTTCTTCAGATCAGTTTCCACATGTACCCCTAGCTCATGTATATACTTAGGAATAAGGGTTTTAGGGCCACATACGGCTACTTCAGCACCTTGCATGTGTAGGGCAAATATATTGGAGAGGGCTACGCGTGAGTGTAGGATATCCCCTACAATCACTACTTTCTTACCCGCAACACTTCCCAATCGCTCGCGTATGGTATAGGAGTCCAAGAGGGCTTGGGTGGGGTGCTCATGGGCACCATCACCAGCATTGACAATGGGCACTTTCACATGCTGAGAGAGGAAGACCCCTGCTCCAGGGTTGGGGTGGCGCATAACAACCATATCCACTTTCATAGCCAAGATGTTATTGACTGTATCGATGAGGGTTTCTCCTTTCTTTACAGAGGATTGTGCAGCCGAGAAGTTGATCACATCGGCAGAGAGGCGTTTTTCGGCCAACTCAAAGGACAGGCGGGTACGTGTACTATTCTCGAAAAACAGATTGGCAATGGTAATATCCCTCAAGGAAGGCACCTTTTTGATAGGGCGGTTGATCACCTCCTTGAATTGGTCGGCTGTGGTGAAGATAAGCTCTAAGTCCTCAGGGGTGAGGTACTTGATACCTAATAGGTGATTGACACTTAACTGGTTCATAGTGTGTGTTTTATGGGTAGGGTTGTTTTATGCTTGTTTTTCTACGAGATAGACGGCATCTTCTCCGTCTTGTGAAGCCCAATTGACCACTACGCGTTCTTTGTTGATAGCATCTACGGCCTTGCCAATATAATCGGGCTGTATAGGTAGGTCACGGCTGAAGCGGCGGTCTATCAGTACCAATAGTTCTACTTTGCTGGGACGTCCAAAGGACTGCAAGGCAGTGAGAGCAGCACGAATGCTACGGCCTGTATAGAGGACATCGTCTATGAAGACCACTTTTTTGTCCTCTACCAAGAAAGGAATATCGGTGGTGTTGGCCGCCAGAGGCTTTTCACCTCTTCGGAAATCATCGCGGAAGAAGGTGATGTCCAAGGCGCCATATTGTATGCCCGCAACCTGATACTCCTGACGAAGCATTGCCACTAAGCGCTGGGCTAAGAATACCCCACGAGGTTGCAAGCCTATGAGTACCGTATCGGAGAAATCGGTATGGTTCTCTATAAGCTGACAGGCCAAGCGATGTAGAATGACATCTAACTCTTGGGAGGTTAATAATTGTTTTCTTTCCATAATCCTTAAATAATGATTAATGACCAATGATTAATGACCAATGACTAATGACTAATGATTAATGACTAATGATTAATGACTAATGACTAATGACTAATGACTAATGACTAATGATTAATGATTAATGACTAATGATTAATGATTAATGATTAATGACTAATGATTAATGACTAGAATCAATAGTTAAAATGTTATTTGCAAACTTTTTAAGGTGCCATAAATTGCGTCTCTACAAAGATGCTGATTAAGACAATTTCTGATGCGTACAGTCTTTTGTGATTAACAATTGATAATTGACAATTAACGATTAAGTTCGTATGACAAAGCATTCTCTTTCTTGTTCGCTTCTGATGAAGAACAGAGCAAAGGAAAAAGTGTCTATCACCACAGTGAAAGCCTTATTTTCGGCTAATTGTTTAAAAAAATCCTCGTTTTCCCTCTGATGTGGAGCCACTACAAGTAGCAAACTATCGTTGTGCATTTGTCCTATAAGCTCCTCCTGAGTCGGTTTGTTCTCTTGTTGGTAAAGGATGATCATATCCTGCTGCTGCTTGGAAACCTCTGTAAGCGGAGCGGGAAAGAACGAGGTGAAATCCTTACGATCACTATATATTTTTATACTCTTGGGAGCAAAATATTTTACCAATCGAAGCAAAAACTGTCCTTTTCTTTTGGAGATACCTTTAGGGTAGTGCGAACAAGGGATTTTATCACGCGAGTAAAAGCACTGGGTAACCAATCGGAATACAAAGGGAGAATGTACGCCATGCTGGTTGGTTGATTTCCAAAGGAAAAGCAAATATTTCTTCCACAAGGGCATCAGTTTTCTGTTTTAGGTATGAGTTTTTCTTCTATAAGGTCTATTTCATCAGCTTTAATACCGTGAATAGGGGTTAGTTGTATGTTTTTTTCGTCTTCTGGGAAAATATCATTCTTGCTTAGAATCATTTCGTCTCCGCGCCAATTAAAATTGGGGAAGCGTAGTTCTTCTTTGCTGATTTTATTCTCAGGATAGATACCGCCATCTATATTTTTGTAGAAGACAATAGTCTCTATCTGTTGGTTGGGAGCAAAATCTATACGGATTTGGCTACATTTGGACTTATTAATCCCCACAGGCTGATTTTGGTCGTTATATACGTAATAAATCACCTCGGTATTCTGATACAAATTTACGTTATTTAATTTGTTTTCGAGGAATTTTCCCTTTAAAATTTTTCCTTTTACTTGGTTAAAGCCTGTACCTAGGGTGTCCTTTTCGATCAGGAAAGCGTTGTCAAAGACTTTGAGGGTATCAAGTTTTTCGGTTTGGGTATTGGCCAGAATATGGATATTGTCTCCTGTCATTTGGCTTTTGCCACTCCATATAATAGGTTTTCCGATCAGCTTGGTAAGGCCTGTGGCTTGGCTGGAGTGGATAGAATCACATTTGCCCTGAATATCGGTCTTGTAGATACGAGCTCCAGTGTAAGCCCTCACCACGCGTGCGCCCGTCTTGCCTGTTACCATGATCCGCTTGGCATGGATGTAAATGGAGTCTTTGCCTTTTTCTACCTCACTGCTAATTAGGGCTTTTTTGGTGATGAACATGGAGTCCTGTGCCTTATATACCTCGCCATAGTGTCCTTTGACTAAGGTCTTGTTGATGGTATCTCGGATAATAATATTGTTGGTTGCCGAGGCGAAACTTCGGAATTTGTCGAAGTAGAGGCTATCCCCCGTAAGGCGCTTGTTGTCATAGTCTATACGAGCCTTGTCCATGAAGTAGCCCTTTTCCGCCTTGGTGTCGTAGTAGCCTTTCTCTCCGTAGGCGATGTAATCCTTTCCAGTGATGGTTGTGGGGCCAAACATGTAGATATGTCCTGAAGCATGATAGTAATCCAGTGTAAGGGAATTGACCTCAAAGTTGACATTGGTAACCTTCACTTGGGTGGTAAATTGACTCTTTCTTGGGGCGACAAAGTAGCGGCCTTCTCGGCTGGTGAGCACATTCTCTTCGTCAGAGATTTTGCCATAGTTCAGGTAATAAGCCTCTTGGGTATTGCGGTCAAAGAACAGCTCCTCTGTCTCAAGGGTCATTTTCTCATTGCGTAGCTTGACATTGTTCTTGGCAAGCGCTATTTTTGTATCTCCATTGTATTCTATAAACTCGCTATTCATCTTCAGTGAGTCTCCTTGTTGGATAAATACCTCTCCGAAGGCCTTCACCTGGTTCGTCTGTTGGTAGAGTACAGCCACATCGCACCAGATGTCCATTCCCTGATGGCGGAACTGTACCTTGCGCTCCTCATCGGAATTGAAGATTGTAGCCCCAGGGTACTTATCATTGTCAATAGTGAGGGTACCAGCGTAGACAATCTCTATCTTCTTGGAGGTGCTATCCTGAGCATACACCACTGAGAATAAGAGGAAAAAGCAGGCAAATAGGTAATATATTTTTGACATAAAGGGTCTTGTCCTATCCATAAGAATTTTGTGCAAAGATACATATTTCACTGAAAAATGAAAAGTGAAAAGCGAAGATTTTTTACTTTATGCATTGGATACTACACATTATAAATAATCCCAAGACAAAGATACAATTATTTTTGGAAAAATACTATCTTTGCAAAAATATTCATCGCTATGAAATACTACCTTATTGCAGGAGAAGCCTCCGGTGACTTACATGGAGCAAACCTGATGCGGGCACTTGCAGAGATAGACCCACAAGCTCAGTTTCGCTTCTGGGGAGGAGATCGCATGGAAGCTGTCGGGGGAAAGCTCATCAAGCACTACCGAGATTTGGCCTTTATGGGCTTTTGGGAAGTGGTTACGAACCTGCGCACCATTCTTCGCAATATAGATCTCTGTAAAGCCGATATCACAGCCTATCAGCCCGATGCGCTTATCTTCATTGACTATCCAGGTTTTAATATGCGTATAGCCAAGTGGGCTAAGCGGCAGGGGATTCCTACCCATTATTACATCTCTCCACAGATTTGGGCTTGGAAAGAGAACCGTATCAAGGCCATCAGAAGAGATGTAGATGCCATGTATGTAATCCTGCCTTTTGAGAAGGATTTCTATGAGGGCAAGCACCAGTATCCCGTACACTTTGTCGGTCATCCGCTCTTGGATGCCATTGCTGCACGCCGAGAAGTAAGTATGGAGGTGTTCAAGAGAGAAAATGGCTTAGATGAGCGCCCTATCATAGCTTTGCTACCAGGTAGCCGCAAGCAAGAAATTGCCAAGATGCTCTCGGTGATGCTCTCGGTGGTGGGAAGTTATCACCCCTATCAGTTTGTTATTGCAGGAGCGCCTTCTTTAGGATATGATTTCTATAGACAGTTTATAAGGGAAGAGAACGTACATTTTGTCAGTGGGAAGACCTATGACCTGCTCTCTCATGCGCATGCAGCCTTGGTAACCAGCGGTACAGCTACCTTAGAGACCGCCTTATTCCGTGTCCCTGAAGTGGTTTGCTACCGGGGCAACTGGATTTCCTACCAGATAGCCAAGCGGGTGATTAGTCTCAAGTATATCTCTTTGGTTAACCTGATTATGGATGCCCCTGTAGTTACAGAGCTTATCCAAGGAGACCTCAATACCCGAAACCTCAAAGTGGAATTGGACAAACTCTTAGATCCTGCCTATAGGGACAAACTCCAGAGGGATTACCAAGCCCTGCGCGAGAGATTAGGTAACGAAGGGGCTAGCCGAAGGACAGCGCAGGCTATCTACAATTCCTTACAAGATAAAAGGCATAACGATAGGAGCTAAAACAGCGGTAAAGATTCCGTTGAAGATCATCCCTAAGCTGGCGTAGATGGCGTGTTTTTCACTAAGATTGAAGGCGGCCATAATCCCCAAAGCATGGGAGGCTGTACCCAGGGAGATACCACGCCCCATAGGACTTTTGATTCCTGTCCATTGGAGTACCTTGAAGCCTAAGATGGAGCCCAAAATCCCTGTTACAATCACAGCGGCTACAGTAAGGGAGGTAATCCCATGTAGGGTCTTGGACACCTCAAGGGCGATAGGAGTGGTAACTGACTTAGGGGCTAGGGAACGAATGATGTTTTCTTCTGCGCCTAGAGCCTTGGCTATATAACATACCGAGAGAATACCCACTAGGCTACCGACAAACTGGGAGAGCAACAGCGGTAAGAGTTGTTTTCTGATCTTGGAGAGTTGTTGGTATAAGGGAACACCCATGGCTACAATGGAGGGCTTGAGCCAAAAGTCTATATACATACCAGCATTACGCTCATAGGTCTCATAGGAGATATTGAAGATGATCAAATAACCTATCAGCACACATACGGCCAGCATTACAGGATTGAGGAAGACTGATTTGTATTTCTGTTGGAGCATGAGCACTCCGTAATAAACGCCAAAGGTAATGGCTAAAAGGACTAAAGGATTTTCAAATATTTTCATTTTCGTGATGATGTTTGGTTCTTTTACGGACAAATTGATACACATGGCCTGTTACGACCATAACGATAAGGGTACTGACAACAATAGCCACACTGATAGACCAAAAATTCTTGGCAATAAGGTCAAAATAAGCCAATATAGCCACGCTGGGAGGTACGAAAAACAATCCCAAGTGAGAGATCAACATATCGGAAAAAGCCTTGACCCAGTGCAGCTTGATCCAGCCTAAGTGTAGAAAAAGGGTCAGCAGTATCATTCCTATAATACTAGAGGGAAAGTGAATACCAGTGAGATGAACGATTAACTCTCCTAGGGCTAAACAACCAAAGATAATAGCACAATATCTGATTAACATACAAAAGTGATTAAAACGGGGGCAAAGTTACAATTTTTAATAACAAAAGACCAAGAACAAAAAGCAAATATTTTCCACAATAAAAGAGACTGTCCGAAAAGACAGTCTCTGCTACTTAGAATATGACCTTATTTACTGATTCTTCTAAGCCACTGGTTCATATCTACCTCTTTGAGGATAAGCTCTCTTAGGGCGGAGATAGGCACACGTTGTTGCTCCATGGTATCGCGGTGGCGTAGGGTGACGGTGTTGTCCTCCTTGGACTGGTGATCCACGGTAATACAGAAAGGAGTACCAACGGCATCCTGCCTACGATAGCGGCGGCCTATGGCATCTTTCTCATCATAAGCGACATTGAAATCATATTTTAGATCATTGAAGATCTGCAAGGCAAGCTCAGGTAGCTCGTCTTTCTTGAGCAAAGGCAATACAGCCACTTTGGTAGGGGCTAGTACGAAAGGCAAGCGTAGCACTGTGCGAGTTTCCCCATCCTCAAGAGTTTCCTCTTGTAGGCTATGGGAGAAGATGGCCAAGAACAAGCGGTCAAGCCCCACAGATGTCTCCAATACATAGGGGACATAACTTCTGTTTTCCTCAGGATCAAAATATTGTAGTTTCTTACCAGAATACTTTTCATGGTTGCCCAAATCGAAATCGGTACGGGAGTGGATACCCTCTAACTCCTTGAAGCCGAAGGGGAAGCGAAACTCTATATCACAAGCAGCATCGGCATAGTGGGCGAGCTTCTCATGGTCATGGAAGCGGTAGTTCTCCTCGCCCAATCCCAAAGAGAGGTGCCACTTAAGACGGGTCTTTTTCCAGTGCTCATACCACTCCTGTTGGGTACCCGGTTTGATAAAGAACTGCATTTCCATTTGTTCGAACTCACGCATACGGAAGATAAACTGGCGTGCTACGATCTCGTTGCGGAAAGCCTTTCCTGTCTGGGCAATCCCAAAAGGAATTTTCATACGGCCTGTTTTTTGTACATTGGAGAAATTGACAAAGATACCCTGAGCTGTTTCAGGACGTAGGTATAAGTCCATGGCTCCTTCGGAAGTAGCGCCGAGCTTGGTGCCGAACATTAGGTTGAACTGCTTTACCTCTGTCCAATTCTTGGTGCCAGAGATAGGGCAGACGATCTCCAATTCCTCGATAAGTGCCTTTACATCGGCCAAGTCCTCGCGCTCAAGGGATTTACCTAAGCGGTGTAGGATAGCCTCGGCTCGCTCTTTGTATTCAATCACCTTAGGATTGGTAGAGAGGAATTGCTCCTTGTCGAAGGCCTCTCCAAAGCGTTTTTGGGCTTTGGCAACCTCTTTTTCTATTTTATCTTCTATTTTTGCTACATAGTCCTCTACCAAGGTATCAGCACGGTAGCGTTTTTTAGAATCCTTGTTGTCAATAAGGGGGTCATTGAAGGCATCCACGTGTCCTGATGCCTTCCAAGTGGTGGGGTGCATGAATATAGCCGCATCGATCCCTACGATGTTCTCATGTAGCTGTACCATCGCTTTCCACCAGTATTCGCGGAGGTTCTTCTTCAGTTCCACGCCATTTTGTGCATAATCATATACGGCACTAAGTCCGTCATATATTTCACTAGAAGGAAAAATATAACCATATTCCTTGGCGTGGGAGATTACTTTCTTGAAAATGTCTTCTTGATTTGCCATAGTTCTGAATTAATGAGTGCAAAAATAGTAAAAAATATCGTTAGTTCTTTATTTTTTGAAAAATAAATTATCGCTTAGGGTACTGCTCCCAAGGAGGAAACTCAAATTGTAGCTGTACCCACTGGGGTTGTCCTTCTTCAGAAGGATAGTTGAAGTGGCTGAGTGACACCCCTAAGAGCCGTACTGATTCCCGTAATCGCTCCTGATAGAGCAGCTCGCTGATCACCTGATAGATAGTGGCACTATCCCCCACAAAGTCAATAAGGGTACGGCTGCGGGTTTGTTGCTTGAAATCACTGTACTTGAGCTTGAGTGTAACGGTCTTGGCCAGTAGTTGCTTCTTAGCCAATCGCTGGGCGACCTCCTCACATAGTTTCTTAAGAGGTTCCTCCATAAAGACCTCACTGGAGATATTTGTCTCAAAAGTATGTTCCACTCCGATGGACTTGACCAAGCGGAAAGGTTGTACCGGGCTTAGGTGTATGCCGCGGGCTATTTGGTAAAAGTATTCGCCATTGTTACCAAAATATTCCTGTAGCTCCTCAAGAGTCTTGGCGCGCAGGTCAGCACCTGTAAAGATTCCTTTTTGGTACATCTTTTGGGCGGTTACCTTGCCTATACCATAGAACTTTTTGATGTCCAATTGGGCTAAGAAGTCCAGCACCTCCTCCGGAGGTACCGTCTTCTGGCCATTAGGTTTGTTATAATCGCTGGCGATCTTAGCAATGAACTTATTGATGGAGATACCAGCTGAGGCGGTAAGTCCCGTTTGTTCAAATATTTTAGTGCGTATTTGCTGGGCGATAAGGGTAGCCGAGGGCATATCCATCTTGTTGGTGGTGACATCGAGGTAAGCCTCGTCCAAGGAAAGCGGTTCCACTAGGTCGGTATATTCGTAGAAGATAGTGCGAATCTGCATAGAAATCTCCCGATACCGCTCAAAGCGCGGCTTGACAAAGATAAGCTGCGGACACAACTGTCGCGCTGTAGCCCCCGCCATAGCACTATGCACCCCATAGCGGCGCGCCTCATAGCTAGCGGCAGCCACTACCCCGCGTGCTCCTTCGCCCCCCACGGCAATCGCCTTCCCCTTGAGCCAAGGGTCGTCATGCTGCTCTACCGAGGCAAAGAAAGCATCCATATCAATATGAATAATCTTGCGTTCCACAAGGGCAAAGGTAGTGATTTTTTGTTAGATTTTCCGCTCATTTTCTATTGACTTTATTCTTTGAAAATCGTATCTTTGCAGGGCAAGAAATGAAATAACCTCATGCCTGACCAAGAAAAAAGGTGTCCTTTTTTGAGAGGTTAAGCCTGTGCGTTACCCCTATTACCTATCTCAAAGGTAACTTCTTCAAAAAAAATTTTCTCATTACAATAAAATATAGTAATTTTGCAACTTCAAAACACAGCAATCATCTTATGAAAATCTCATATAATTGGATTAAAGACTTTCTCAGGATAGACTTACCGGCAGAAAAAGTAGGCGAACTCCTTACAGATTTAGGCTTAGAGGTGGAAGGTATCTCCGCTTACGAGAGTGTAAAAGGAGGTCTAAAAGGGGTCGTTGTAGGCGAGGTACTCGAATGTACCAAGCACCCCAATGCGGACAAACTCAGCCTTACCAAGGTTCAAGTAGGAGAGGGAGTCGTCCTGCCTATCGTATGCGGGGCGCCCAATGTAGCCAAAGGTCAGAAAGTGGCCGTGGCAACTATTGGGACAACCCTTTATGACAAAGAGGGTGAACCCTTTAAGATTAAGAAAGGCAAAATCCGCGGAGAGGAGAGTCATGGGATGATTTGTGCCGAAGATGAACTTGGCTTGGGCAACTCTCATGAGGGAATCATGGTCTTGGGCAGCGCTTTGCCTGTAGGTAAGCCTTGTAGTGAGGTATTCAGTGTGGTATCCGATACGGTCTTTGAAATAGGCCTTACCCCCAACCGAGCCGATGCCATGAGCCACTTAGGGGTAGCTCGAGACCTTAGAGCAGGATTGTTGCAACAGGGAATCAACAAGGAGATTATTACCCCTTCGGTAACGGATTTCTTCGTGGATAACCGCTTGCTTAAGATAGATGTACTGGTGGATAACAAGGAGTTAGCGCCTCGCTATTGTGGGGTGAGCATCTCCAATGTCAAGGTAGCGCCTTCGCCTGATTGGCTACAGCAAAGACTCAGAGCAATAGGCATTACCCCTAAGAACAATGTAGTGGATATTACCAACTATGTACTCCATGACTTGGGACAGCCGCTACATGCCTTTGATGCCTTGCGTATCGCTGGCAAGAAGATTATTGTACGCAATGCCGCTGAAGGAGAGAAATTCCAAACCTTGGACGGTGTAGATCGCAGCCTCTCGGCAGAGGACTTAGTTATCTGTGATACAGACAAACCCCTATGCTTGGCAGGGGTATTGGGAGGCACTAACTCAGGGGTGGGACAGGACACCACTCATATTTTCTTAGAGAGTGCTTATTTTAATCCAGTAGCCATACGTAAGACAGCTAAGCGACATGGTATCTCTACTGATGCGTCTTTCCGTTTTGAACGTGGTATCAATATAGATGATTGTAAGTATGCGTTGCTAAGGGCTGCTATCATGATCAAGAAGATAGCGGGAGGTGAAATCTCTTCCGATGTGGTGGATTGGTATCCTAAAAAGCAAGAGGATTTTCAGGTATTCCTCACCTACGAGAAGATAGATAGCCTCATCGGTCAGGTGATTCCACGCGATGTGATTAAGAGTATATTACACTCCTTGGATATCCAAATCAACAGCCTTACTGAGATAGGTATGGGGCTTACCGTACCGTCTTATAGGGTGGATGTAGAGCGTGATGTGGACGTGATTGAGGAAATCCTCCGTGTGTATGGCTATAACAATATAGAGTTCTCCTCCAAGGTGAGCGCCTCCATGGCACACGCTAGCCGATATGAGGACTTCAATGTACAGAATGTGATTGCTAACCAGCTGGTGGGACAAGGTTTCTATGAGATGATGAACAACAGCCTTACTTCGGTAGCTTATCAGGAGCTATCAGCTGATATCAGTGCAGCTCAGACAGTGCAAATACTCAATCCACTGAGCCAAGACTTGGCCGTGATGCGACAGAGTATGCTCTTTTCAGGATTGGAAACCATCGCTTACAACAACAACCGCAAGCGTACGGACTTGTCTTTGTTTGAGTTTGGCAAGACCTACCACAAGATAGGGGAGAGCTATACCGAACCTAAGCATCTAAGCCTTTTCCTATCAGGGAATATATATCCAGAGACATGGAATGCACCACAAGAAAAGACCAATTTCTACTACCTAAAGGGCTATGTCAAGGCAATATTTGACCGCTTAGGGATCACTGAACTCAAGGAAACACCTTCCCAGGAGGCTATCTATCAGGAAGGAATTACCTTATGGCTCGGTCAAACACCTGTGGCATCCTTAGGAGTAGTGAAAAGCAACATATTACAGCATTTTGATATAAAACAACAGGTGTTCTATGCCGATATTCTGTGGGATCACCTCTTGGCCAACCTCTCCAAAGAGGTGAAATACCGAGAGATTCCTAAGTATCCAGAGGTACGCCGCGATTTGGCTTTGCTCTTGGATAGTGAAGTGTCTTTTGAGACACTCCATAGCATTGCCTTGCAGACAGAAAAAGAGTTGCTCAAAAAGGTAGCCCTTTTTGACGTATATCAAGGGGATAAGCTGCCTAAGGGCAAGAAGAGCTATGCGATGAGCTTTATATTACAAGACAACAATAAGACCCTTACCGACAAGCAGATAGATAAGACAATGGCGGCTCTGGTAGAGGCTTTCAAGAAGCAAACAGGCGCTCAGTTACGTTCTTAAAAGAGTAAAACTATATGGATTTTTCTTCCAAATTATTGGAAAATGCGGTCTATGAGATCGCACTGCTCCCAGGCATAGGCAAGCGAACAGCCTTGCGCTTGGCACTCCATTTGCTCAAGCAACCCAATGCTCAGACGGAGCACTTGGCGAGCGCTTTACTCAAGCTGCGTAATGAGGTTACTTATTGTAAAAATTGTCATAACATATCCGATACCGAGATTTGTGACATCTGTGCCAATATCCATCGTGATGCCTCGCTGCTCTGTGTAGTGGAAGATGTACGCGATGTGATGGCCATAGAACATACAGGACAATATAATGGCCTCTATCATGTCCTAGGGGGAAAGATTTCTCCTATAGACGGAGTAGGGCCGAACCAGCTAAATATAGCTTCCTTAGTTAAGAAAGTAAAGGAAGGAGGCGTCAAGGAAATTATCTTTGCGCTAAGCAATACCATGGAAGGGGATACGACCAACTTTTATATATATAGGCAATTAGAAGGATTGGACGTTACTACCTCTACCATTGCGCGGGGGATCTCCGTAGGAGACGAACTGGAATATACCGATGAGGTAACCCTCGGAAGAAGTATCCTCCATCGCATACCGTTTCAAGTACAATAGTCAGTAGTCGGTAGTCAGCAGCTAGTTACTAATCACTAATCACTAACCACTAACAACAATCAATAACCACTAACCACTAATCACTAACCACTAACAACAATCACTAACCAATAACAATTAAAAAAATGGCAAGATACGAACTGAAATTACCTCAAATGGGAGAAAGTGTAGAGGAGGCAATAGTCTCTTCTTGGCTCAAAAACGTAGGAGATACCATTAAAGTAGATGATATCTTGGTAGAAGTAGCTACTGATAAGGTGGATTCCGAGATTCCCAGTGAAGTATCGGGAGTAATTAAGGAAATCTTGACCCCAGTAAAATCAGTGGTGAAGGTAGGCCAAGTCATGGCTATTATAGAGACAGAGCAGCAGGACGAAATCCAAGTAGAACTCCTCAGTGAAACACCACAACCTATCCTCCCTATAGAAGAGATACCTTCACAACCTATAGAGTTGGAACTCCCTCCACAACCTATAGTGACAGTACCCGCTGTACCTCCTATCCAAGAGGTACCAGCGCTCCCTACAGAAGAGGTGTCAGCAACCCCTACAGAAAAGGAACCAGCGCTCCCTGAAGAGGAGGAAACCGTTGCCGCTCAGGTGCCTTATGTACCACAAACGCCAGTGGTACTGCCTGAAACTTCCCAAGAGGAAACAAACGAACCATTCTATTCTCCGCTGGTAAAGACCATTGCCAAGGAGGAAAATATCTCTATGGACGAGTTGGCCGCTATTGAAGGCTCAGGCATAGATGGCCGCGTAACTAAGCATGACCTATTGCGCTATTTGGAAAGAAGAAATAAAACAGCTACTACTCCCGTGTCAGTAGTTGCCTCTACACCTACACCAACAGCATCTGCACCTACACCTATGTCTGAGCCAACCGTTGCTACAACGGAAGCAACCTCTTTGGCTTTGCCTACGACAACCGAGCTAACTACTCAGATTACTGATGTAGCACTTATAGATAACAAACTCGGAGGATCTCCTTTCTCAGTGGCTGCTGTAGTTGAATCTCAGCCTGCTCCAGTAGCCGAGTCACAGTCTGCTCCAGTGGTTGAATCACAGCCAGCTGAAGGACTTTCTGCCGTAGAACTCCTTATACAACAGAAAGAAGCTGCTAAAAAAGACTCCCAAGAGCCAACTCCTGCGCCAGTAGTGGCACAAGAAGAAGCACCTGCGCCAGTAGTGGCACAAGAAGAAGCACCTGCGCCAGTAGTGGCACAAGAAGAAGCGCCTGCGCCAGTAGTAGCGCAAGAAGAAGTTCCTGCGCCAGTAGTAGCACAAGAAGAAGCGCCTGCGCCAATAGTAGCACAAGAAGAAGCGCCTGCGCCAGTAGTAGCACAAGAAGAAGCCCCTGCGCCAGCAGCACAACAAGAAAAGACAGAAGTACAGGAAGTGAAATATCCTGATATCTCTGACTTTATCAAAAACTTTGAGGCAACACACCCTAAAGAAACTCCTGCGGCTGAAAAACCAGTGACTGAAGAAACACCTGAAAAACAACCGCAACCTATTACTATAGAACCTACACCCATCACCTTGGAAGTGCCTCAGGACAAGCCAGAGGAAAAACCAGTGGTGGCAAGCACTACCTATACGCCTTCGCCAGTGGATAAGAATGTAGAGGTGATCGAGATGACCCGTATGGGCAAGCTCATCGCTAACTATATGATTGAGAGCAAGCGCGTATCTGCCCATGCTACCAGCTTCATAGAGGTAGATGTTACCCGTATTTGGAACTGGCGTAATAAGCACAAAAAGGCTTTCGAATCTCGTGAAGGAGAGAAACTCACCTTTACCCCTATCTTTATTGAGGCAGTGGCTAAAGCCTTGCGTGATTTCCCTCTGATGAACATCTCTACCGACGGTGAGCGTATCTTCAAGAAGAAACAAATCAATATAGGTATGGCTACCGCTTTGCCCAATGGAGACCTTATTGTCCCTGTGATTAAGAACGCAGATCAACTTAGTTTGGTAGGCCTAGCCAAGAATGTGAATGACTTGGCCAAGCGTGCTCGTGAGAACAAGCTTAAGCCTGATGAGGTGAAAGAGGGTACTTACACAGTAACCAATATAGGGGCTTTTGGCAATCTCTTTGGTACGCCTATTCTTAACCAACCTCAAGTGGGTATCTTGGCCATCGGTGCCATACAGAAGGTGCCTGCGGTGGTAGAAACACCCGAAGGTGATGTGATTGCGATTCGTTATAAGCTTATGCTCTCCCACAGCTTTGACCATAGAGTGGTCAATGGAGCACTCGGAGGCATGTTTGTACAGCGAGTAGCCAAGTACCTCGAACAGTGGGATGTCAACCGAGAAATATAGCCCATGCAAGGCGTTGTATTTTATGTAGCCTATCCCTTCCTATGGCTTATAGCACACCTACCCGATAGGTTGCTCTATGGGCTATCGGATGGGATATGCTTTCTTATTTATAGACTGATAGGCTATCGCAAAAAGGTGGTAAGGCGTAACCTTTGCTTGGCCTTCCCTGAAAAACCTCTTGCTGAAATCAAGCAAATAGAGGCGGCTTTCTATCATCATTTCTGTGATATTTTCTTGGAAATGGTAAGAACTATGGGACTCTCCCAGGCGCAAATGCAAGAGCGCATGACCTATACCAACAAGGAGCTGTTGGAGGGCTATTACCATAAGGGACAAAGTGTCATCATCATGTGTGGACACTACAACAGCTATGAATGGCTGCTTTCCTTGGCCGCTCAGATTCCTCATACTTCCTATGCGCTCTATACGCCTATTACCAATAAGTATTTTGACCGTTTTGTACGTAGGCTCAGGGAGAAGTTCCACAGCTATCTCATCTCCCGCTACAAGGCTATAGAGGAAATTCGCCGCTTACAGCATGAGGGAGTGCGCTGTGCTTATGGTCTAGCTAGTGACCAGTCACCCTCGCCAACCAAGGCTTATTGGCGTACCTTTATGGGGGTGGAAGTACCTGTATTTACAGGAGCAGAGCGTATTGCCAAGCAGTTCAATATCCCCGTGGTATTCTGTGATATACAGAAAAAACGAAGAGGGTATTATGTAGCTACTTTTATTCCGATCACCGAAGCCCCTGCCGATACTATAGCTCATGAAATCACCGATACCTTTACCCAACTACTTGAAGCCCAGATACGCCGTGCCCCAGAGTATTACCTATGGACACATAATCGATTCAAGCACGCGAAGGAAGTGAAGAGTGAAAAGTGAAGAGTGAAGAGTGAAAAGTGAAGAGTGAAGAGTGAAGAGTGAAGAGTGAAAAGTGAAGAGTGAAGAGTGAAGAGTGAAGAGTGAAGAGTGAAAAGTGAAAAATGAAAAATGCGAACCAATAGTTAAGATATTATTTACTAACTTTCTAATACGCAATTTATTGCGTATTAATGAATTGAATTATACAATCTTCGGATGGCACGAGCTGCAAGCTCGCGCCAGCATATGGGACTAATCACTAGTCACTAGTCGTTATCGTTACTCGTCACTTGCCAGAGAAAAAAAACTAATGAAAAATACTGGTTTTCTCATTATTTTTTTGTATCTTTGTCCATAATATCAACGATAGAAATTTTCATCATAAAATTGATATTCTTTATGGATAAATATTCTTTTCTTAATGCTGCAAACACTCAGTTTTTTGCAGATTTGTATGACCAGTATTTGGAGAATCCCGACTCGGTAGAGGCCAGTTGGCGTGCGTTTTTCCAAGGATTTGATTTTGCTCGTGAGAGCTATGGGGAGGATTTCTTTGAGGAAGTAACCCTCTCTTCTGAGCCAGCCCCTCAGGTGGCTACCCCCCAAGTGGTTTCTGTGCCTGTATCGGATAAGGTAGAGAAAGAATTGAGAGTGTTGAACCTTATTAAGGCCTACCAACAACAAGGACACCTCTTGGCTCAGATAGATCCCCTTAGGGTACGCAACGCTCAGGTGGCTTTCCCTTTAGAGAAATTTGGTCTTTCTCAGTCAGACCTTTCTACAGTCTTTGAGGCAGCCAAGGAGTTGTACTTACCAGCTTCTCCACTTTCTGTTATTCTTAAAAAATTAGAGGATACCTTTACCAAGAATGTAGGTATAGAGTTTGAGCATCTAGACAATACAGAGGCTAAAAAATGGTTCCAAGAAAAAATATATACAGGCGACTATACTGCTACTTTCTCTAAGGAAGAAAAAGTACGTATCTTACAGAAATTAGCGGAATCTACTGCTTTAGAGAACTTTTTCCATAATAAATATGTAGGCCAAAAACGTTTCTCCTTGGAGGGGAATGAGGCCTTAATCCCTGCTTTGGATGCCCTGATAGAAACAGCGGCTGACCGCAAAGGCGTCAAGGAGGTTGTAATAGGTATGGCACATAGGGGTCGTCTTAATGTACTGGTGAATATCTTGGGCAAGAACCTTCAGGATGTTTTCTCTGAGTTTGACGGTAAGGATTACCCTAACCCTGAGTTTGACGGAGATGTGAAGTACCACTTGGGACTTACTACCTTGCGCAAAACAGCCAAAGGGCAGGAAGTATTGCTTAACTTGGCGCCTAACCCTTCTCACTTGGAAACCGTGAGTGCTGTTTTACAAGGAATTACCCGCGCTAAGCAGGATAACCATTATGCCCAAAATCCATCTCAAGTATTGCCTATCGTAATGCATGGGGATGCAGCTGTGGCAGGACAAGGTATTGTATATGAGGTGATGCAAATGGAGCGCCTACGTGGTTATAGGACAGCGGGAACTATTCATATAGTGATTAACAACCAAATAGGTTTTACTACCAATCCTTTTGACTCTCGTTCTACTACTTATTGTACTGATATAGCCAAAGGCTTTCAAGCACCTATTATACATGTTAATTCCGATGATACTGAGGCCGTGGTACATGCAGTACTTTTAGCTTTAGAATATCGTATGGCTTTCGGTCATGATGTATTCTTGGATTTGGTAGGTTACCGCAAATATGGTCATAATGAGGGAGACGAACCACGCTTTACCCAACCTGTATTGTATAAACTTATAGGAAGTCACCACAACCCTACAGTTATCTATACCGAGAAGCTCGTCCAAGAAGGAGTTGTTACTGCCAAGGAAATAGAGGCCTACGAAGAACAATACCGCAACTACTTGGACGGAGAATTGGAAGCATCACGCAAGAAAGAATTGACTATTATTCAGCCAATTATGCAGAACGAATGGCAAGGCTTTGACCATATTGCCTCTGCTCAAGAGATGCTTCAAAGGGTAGATACCTCTTTTGATAAAAACAAATTGGACGAATTAGCAGCGCTAATTACTGCACTACCAGAGGATAAGAAGTTTATCAATAAGATTTCTAAGATTATCAAGGATCGCCAAAGCATCTATTTTGAACAACAGAAAGTAGATTGGGGATTGGCCGAGCACTTGGCTTTTGCCACCCTCCTTTCCGAGGGGTATAATGTACGCCTCTCTGGCGAAGATGTAGGCCGTGGTACTTTCTCTCATCGTCATGCGGTAGTAAAGGCAGAAGAGACCGAAGAGGAAATCCTACCACTTACTTATATTACTGCACAGGGAGGAGGCAAACTCCATGTATATAACTCCTTACTTTCCGAATATGGTGTATTGGGATTTGAGTACGGCTATTCTCTTACAGCACCTAAGACCTTGACCATTTGGGAAGCACAATTTGGTGATTTTGCCAATGGAGGGCAGATTATGATGGATCAGTATATCTGTTGTGGGGAAGATAAGTGGAAGAACCAGAGTGGATTGGTGATGCTCTTGCCTCACGGATATGAAGGCCAAGGAGCCGAGCACTCCTCTGCTCGCTTAGAACGCTACTTACAGCTATGTGCTACCCAGAATATGTATGTAACCAACTGTACTACACCAGCCAACATATATCACTTGCTACGTCGCCAGCTCAAGGCACCATTTAGAAAGCCGCTTATTGCCCTTTCTCCTAAGAGCTTGCTTCGTCACCCCTTGGTGATTTCTTCTGTGGACGAATTGGTTAGTGGTCATTTCCAAGAAGTTTTGGATGACACTCATGTAAATCCAGAAGAGGTAACTACCCTTGTATTCTGTTCAGGACGTTTCTATTATGATTTGCTTGCAGAACGTGAGAAATTAGGTAGAAAAGATGTAGCTCTAGTGCGTATCGAGCAGCTCTTCCCGCTTCCTGTAGAACAACTCAAAGAGGTGATAGCTCGTTATCCTAAAGTAACTGACTATGTATGGGCACAAGAAGATCCTAAGAACATGGGTGCTTATGGCTATATGCTTATGAACTTTGACTTAGTGCCATGGAGATTGGCGGCTATGAATGCCTACTCCGCTCCAGCCCCAGGTAGTCCTAAGCGCCATAAAGCTCGTCACCAAGAGGCTATTGACAAAGTCTTTAATAAGTGACAAATGACAAGTCAATAGTGACAAGTGACTAATAATGGTACTTGATAAAGTAAAAAGTAAAAGGTAAGAGTACTGCTCAGACCTTTTACTTTTTATTTTTTACCTTTTACTTTTTACCCCCCTTGTCCACTGACTTCTGCTCTTGTTCGTATTTATTTTATTTCAAACAACGAATAATCCTGTTATTATAAGTTAAAGTTTGATAGTTGTTATTTTTGTATTTTATTTGTTATCATGTAATTATATTTATTTTCCGTTGCATGAAAAGTTAAAAAAAGACTTTTAAATATTTTTTAGCATGATTGTTCGAAAATAATTTATATCTTTGCACTCAGAAAAAAATTAAATAATGGATTTTACTAATAAAACAATTGGAGAGATCGTAGCAGATGACTTTCGTACTGCTGCTATCTTTAAAAAACACGGAATTGACTTCTGCTGCCGCGGAGGTAGAACTATAGATGAAGCCTGCGAAAAGAAGGATGTAACTAAGAAAGAACTTATTGAAGAGCTTTCTTCCCTCCCTTCAGGCAAAGGTGATGCGGTAGATGTAAGTAGCTGGCCTTTGGACTTATTGGCTAACTATATTGTGAAAATACATCACGAATATGTAAGGGAGAAAACCCCTACTTTGATCCAGTTTTTGGATAAGCTATGTAAGGTACATGGTGATAGACACCCTGAACTCTTTGAAGTAAACCAACTCTTTAACGAAAGCGCTCATGACTTAGCAGAGCATTTCCAAAAAGAAGAACGCGTATTGTTCCCCTTTATAGAAAAGCTCGTAAAGGCTTCACAAACAGGCGAACCACTTGAACCCACTCACTTCGGTACCGTGGAGAACCCTATTGAGATGATGAAGCATGACCACACCATAGAGGGAGACCGCTTTGCTAAGATTGCTGCTCTTACCGACGGCTATACCCCTCCTGCCGATGCATGCAACACCTACAGAGTTACTTTGGCTATGCTAGAAGAGTTTGAGAATGACTTACATCGTCATATCCACTTGGAAAACAATGTGTTATTCCCTAAAGCTATTGCTTTAGAGAAGAAATTGAGAGAAAAAACCGCTTAATAACTCATAGCAATTTAATTTAAGGAAAAAAACTACTTGGAAAATTTCTAAGTAGTTTTTTTGCGTAAGAGCATAAATAATACTATCTTTGTGCGCTAAAAACAAATATTGTATGTTGACTTATCTTATAGTGTTTTTAGGAGTTCAACTCCTGCAAGGACTTTTTTTATGGAAGGGTTATCAGAAGGCAGGCTACAAAGGGTGGCAAGCCTTTGTTCCTGTATGGAATATGCTGATTCTGCTGAAGATTATTGAGCGTCCTTGGTGGTGGATTTTCTTGGTGTATCTACCAGTGATAGGCAATATTATGGCCATTGTCTTGGCCTATGAGTGGTTACATGTATTTGGCTATCGCCAAAAACGCTATACCCTTCTGGCAGTAGTTACTTTAGGGCTTTTTGTTGCCTATGTGATGTATCAGCCTAAAACCCAATATATAGGCAAGAGTGAGGCGGTGATTGCCGACAATGTGCCCTCTTGGCTTAGTGGAATCATCTATGCAGTGGTGGCAGCCTCTACCATACATGCATATTTTATTCAGCCTTATACCATACCGACCTCTTCGCTCGAAAAGACCCTTTTGGTAGGGGATTTCCTTTTTGTAAGTAAGTTTCACTATGGGGCACGCTTGCCTATGACGCCTATGGCAGCTCCTATGGTGCATGATACCATTCCTTTGGCAGGGGTGAAGTCTTACTACTCTAAGCTTCAGTTGCCCTACTTGCGCTTACCCGCCTTACAGAAAATCAAGCGCAATGATATAGTGGTCTTCAACTGGCCTACCGATACGGTACGTTTCTTCCGTGATCCTTCAGGAATCCATGCCTATAAACCGGTGGATAAGAAATCCCACTATGTGAAAAGAGCTGTAGCTGTGGCAGGAGATACTTTTGAGATACGAGATGGAGATGTCTATATCAATGGCAAGAAGGAGGTTTATCCCGTAAGAGCTAAGTTGCAAACCTCTTATACAGTAGATACCGATGCCGAGTTTAGGAGCTATTTGGTAAGCCTTTATGGCAGCCAATACACCCCTGAACAGCTATTGCCCGTCTTTTTATTCCAGAACTTTGCCATTACTGATGCCTCTGGTTTTAGTGCGGATAACCAATTTGTGGTACAATCAGCTACAGAAGAGGTAGCTCAGAAGATAGGACAACTCCCACATATAGAGAAAGTAACCAAAATAGTAGCACCGAAGCAGTATAATAAGGCTATTTTCCCACATAACGAGCGTTTTGCATGGAGTGAGGATAATTTTGGTCCAGTGGAAATCCCAGCGGAAGGCAAAACCGTACAACTTACCCAAGAAAACCTTCCTCTATACCAACGTATCATAGCTGAATACGAAGGAAATACACTACAAAAACAAGGTAATGATATCCTTATCAATGGACAAAAAGCCACTTCCTATACCTTCCGCCAAGATTACTACTGGATGATGGGGGATAACCGCCATAACTCCGAGGACAGCCGCTACTGGGGCTTTGTGCCTTTTGACCATGTGGTGGGCAAACCTGTATTGGTATGGATGAGCTGGGATAGCAATGCCTCAGGGTTTAATAAAATCCGCTGGAGTCGCCTCTTTACTACCGTCAATGGGGAAGGAGAGCCTGTTTCTTACTTCTATTGGGTATTGGGCTTAGGAGTACTTGGCTATATTGGTTACGAGGTCTATAAGAAGAAATATAAAGGAAAAGCAAAGGTAAAGAAATCATAATGAAGGCATTATTACACCCTACTTATTTCCCAACGATTGCCTCTTTTTCGCTTTTGGCAAAGGAGCCTTGCCTCTTGGAGGTATCGGACAACTACCAGAAGCAGACCTACCGCAATCGCACCTATATCTATGGGGCTAATGGCAAGCAGATACTCACGGTGCCTATCCTACATACAGGTGGGGAGACAGGGCGTCAACTCTATAAGGACGTGCGGGTGGATAACCAAGTGGCTTGGCAGAAACTACATTGGAAGACCCTACAGACGGCTTATCGCACCTCTCCTTACTTTGAGTACTATGAAGATAAGATCGTCCCTATATTTACCCAAAAGCACACATTCCTTTTGGACTTAAACCTCCGTACTATAGAGGCGGTACTGGATTGCCTCCATATAGACGTGAGTTGGGAGCAAACCACAATTTATCAGCCAACCTACGAAGGGGTGACTGACTATCGCTATTTGACCAATGCCAAAGCGTCCTATGAGGTAAATCAAGAGCCTTATTATCAGATATTCTCAGATAAACATGGTTTTATCCCCAATCTTAGTATATTGGACTTGCTTTTCCATGAAGGAAATAGATCAATGACAAGTGACAAGTGACAAGTGACTAATGAACTATTTGTCACTAGTCACTAGTCGTTAGTCACTTTTTAAAGAGTGGAATCATATAGGTTAGGGTGTAGTTGTAGTTGATACCAAAGGAGCTACCTTCCCATACACGTTGTATCCCTGGAATCCAGAAGTTTGGGAATTGGTCGCTTTTCTTGTTGTAGAGCAGTAGGCTAAAGCGCACAGAAGCCCCTGCATAGAAGTGTTTGAAGAGTTCTACTTTGATTCCTAAAATACCCTCTAACCAGTGGGCAGTACGTCCGTGGTAGGTAGTCAGCAGGTCGCTTTGGCTGCCACTGAGCGATTCATTCCAATAGATATTGTATAGGGTATGCAGGTTATAGCGAGATACCTCTTGACTAAAAGAAGAAAAGCCATAGCGTGCCCCGAAGTAGATCATATTCTCCATTCCATACCAGTTGGTATAGGAATTATAATCGAATCCCAATTTGATATATTCGCCACGGGTAGCAAAATCAAAGTAGTTGGTGGTGCTATTCTTGTATTCCTTGCCTATTTCTCCAGCTATATAATAGCGATCATTCAAGCGGTAGTCACCCACTAGTTCCAGTCCTTCATAGTTCTTATCGGTAAAGGTACGTACGAGTTTGGATATATCAGCCCCTATACGCAAGCCATAGTGCTGGTAGTGTTTTTGGCTGGCTTGGGTAGGAGTTGTGGCGGCTTTCTCTTGAGGCTTTTGCTCTTGCGCAAAGCCACAGATAGGGAGCAGCAGGCTAATAAAAAATATGAATACTGGCTTTCTTTTCATTGTCTAATTTTCTAAAAAGTACATGTACGCGCTCTACCCAAGAGGTATAGCCATCTACGGAGGAGAAAGTAGCGGAGAGGTCATTATAGGTAACCCTATAGCCACACCCCTTACTGAGGAACTCTTGAGAGGGAGTAGCTGTGATTTTCAGTTCGCTCACGCTTCCACTGACTAAGACGCCCGTGCTATCAATGACCGCGTCCTTAGCCAAGAGGAAGGAAGTCTCACCAGAGGTTAGTTTCAGGGGCAATACAAGGGAATCAGTAGTGGCGATGGGCTGAATGATTTGGTAGCGGTCTTTGCCCATGACCAGAAGATTATTGACCATTTTGGTACGGCGTGGGGTAGTCTTGTCATGCACCCGAATGATAAGACGCGGGGTGAGCACCTCATCGGCACAGATGTCGTCATTCTCGCAGCCTGCAAGGAAGAGCACTAACAATAAGTATAAAATATTTTTCATATCAGTTCAAATTATACGAAAAAATCCCTGCAAAACAGGGACTTTTCTTTTAGAGGAAGAATATTATATTTCTTCTGCATCTCTTAGACGTTGGATGAACTCCGCTCTTTGGATTACATTACGGCGAAGCACAGAAGGCTTACTAAAGTGCTGACGTGCACGAAGCTCCTTTACAATCCCTACGCGGTCAAATTTTCTTTTGTAGCGCTTAAGGGCTCTGTCTATATTTTCTCCTTCTTTTACTGGTATAATAAGCATAGTAATAACACCTCCTTTCGTTTACGGGGGCAAAGATACAACAATTTTTTGTACCCACAAGCGCTATTGTGAAAAAAACGATAAAATTTTTCATCACGCAAAAACATTGCGCAATTAATAAGTACCTTTGCAAAGCAAAACAGAAATAATTGTCCTATGATTTTACAAATACACTCTGAAAATCCCCAACTTTTGGACTTGCTCAATAAGAACCCACATACCAACTTTGGGATCTATGCCAAGGCCTTGCGCAATGGCCAACTTGTGGGTAATGCCGTTTCCGCTCATCAGTACGATGTACTTTTCCAAGATACCCGCTATAGCTATTTGCCAGAGGAAAGTAACCAGATTGATTTTCAAAGCTATAGCACCCCCTTGGTGGTGCTGCATATCTGTAATGAGTTTTTCAAGGAACTCCTACAAGAGCGGCAGACCTACTTGCAGCAGGAAATCAAGTGGTTAGGTAAGTCCCGCGGTGAAGTGGATACCTACCCTTGTAGGATAGAGGTCAAGAATCTATATGCTAATTCTAATTGGTATGCTCAAGGACATTTTCTACTGGAGCGTTATTTCAAGAATATACATGCAACACCCCTAATAGGGAACAACCTTTCGCTGACAATAGAGGGCAAGAACGTATTTGAGGCTATGAACCTTTTGAGTTTTGTAGCAGTGGCTACTCATATTACCAATACCTATGGGGAATACACCTATATAGATGACCATTTTGCCCAGAAATATGCACGTATTCTAACCAATATAGAACAGGTGCCTTACTTTGTATTCTATCTTTTTATCAAAAGGGCTATAAAGAGTGAACGCCAGTTTGCTGAGATCAAGCCCCTATTTGAAGCCTATTTCAAGCAGCGCGGTATGGATATAGATTTCCAGTTTGCCGATACCCACGGAAGCCGTATGAACTTTATTGTCAATGAGCTGGGTATGGATTACCCTATCTTGGACATCGGTTGTGGAGAGCTGAAGTACTACCGTCGTTTTATGCGAAGGAACTATAACTATCAGCACCCTTATTTTGCTACAGATACCGATCCAGAAGTGGCGGCTCATGTGACCATTCTCAAGGAACGTATGGAAGCCGATAACCTCTATTTCTTTACCTCATGGGACGATTTTCAGTACAAAGAGCCTGTAAATATCATACTCACAGAGGTTATAGAACATAATACCCCAGCCCAAGCAGCTGCTTTGGTTAAGAAGTGCCTATCGCTGAACTTCCATAAGCTTGTCATCACCACGCCTGATAGCCGTTTTAACTCCTATTACTTTGAGGAAGGGGAGGAAAGCAGACGACATGAGGATCATCATTTTGAATGGACGGACACAGAATTTCAGTCTTTTATCAAAGAATGTGTAGGAGCACAGCCATTTGCTTATACTTTCTATGGAATAGGGGATAGGATCAATGGGGTAACACCTACACAAGCGGTGGTTATCACTCGGAAATAAGATTATTTGCTTGTAAGATTTGATAATAATTCTTATTTTTGTACTTTAATTCTATTGTTATGAATACACAAGCTGTAACACAGCATATAGTGGGGTGGCTCTCAGACTACCTCCAACAAACAGGCATCAAGGGCATGATTATAGGGATCTCTGGGGGGATAGACTCCGCTGTGGTCTCCACTCTATGTGCCCAAACGGGTAAGCCCGTATTGTGCTTGGAAATGCCCATACACCAAGCCCCAAACCAAGTGAGCCGAGGACGTGCTCATATAGACTTTCTTAAAGAGCGCTACCCCAATGTAAGCAGCTTAGAGGTGGATCTCACCCCTGTGTTTGATACCTTTGTAGGGCAAATTCCTCCAGCTGAAACGGATAATGCCTTAGCATTGGCCAATACACGTTCTCGCCTTAGAATGACTATGCTCTACTACTTTGCGGGCTTATATGGCTATATGGTTGTGGGTACGGGCAACAAGATAGAGGATTTCGGGGTGGGCTTCTTTACCAAATATGGCGATGGCGGGGTAGATGTCAGCCCCATAGCTGACCTTATGAAGAGTGAGGTGTATGAGCTGGCCGACTACTTGGAGATTATCCCTGAGATACGTCAGGCGCCCCCTACCGACGGCCTTTTTGGTGACGATCGTACCGACGAAGACCAGCTGGGGGCTTCCTATCCCGAACTGGAATGGGCAATGACCTTTGTAGAGGAAGGCCACAAGGAGGAAGGTCTCACCCCACGCCAAGCACAAGTGCTCTCCATCTTTAAGCGACTGAACAAGGCTAACCAACATAAAATGCAGCCGATACCCGTTTGTAAGATTCGGTAGTCAGCAGTCAGTTGTCAGTAGTCAGTAGTCAGTTATTAGTTATCAGTTCTCTAACTACTAATTCGAATCAATAGTTAAAATATTATTTGCTAACTTTCTAAGAAGCAATAAATTACGTCTCTACCCTAACGCTGGCTAAGACAACTCCTGATGAGCGTAGTTATCCGTAGAGACGCAATTTATTGCGTCTTAACGAATTAGATTATACAGATATTTTTAACTATTGATTCGCATTACTAATTTCTAACCACTAACCACTGACTACTGACCACTGAAGACTGAAGGTTGAATCGTTAAAGAATATAAAAAACATTTTATTCTCACAATAAAGTAGTACCTTTGCGGATTATTAAATCAACCAATGAAAAAAAATATTTTTATTCTTTTCTTCTTAGGACTCATCTCCTTTGCTTCTTGTAGTTTTACAGGTAAAAAAGTGGAACTTACAGGTGAGGGAGATAGAGAGCGTTACCTAATGGATGTGATTGAATACCTCATCTCAAGAGGACACTTTAGCCAAAGAACCTTGGACGATGCTTATTCTAAGCGTGTCTATAAGGCGTATTTGCAGTACTTAGACCCACAGAAGCGCTATTTTGTTCAATCGGATATCAATGAGTTTAAGAAAAGTGAAACAAAACTAGATGATGACCTTAAGAATAAGGACATCTCTTTCTTTACCCTTACCTATACCCGCCTGAAGGAAAGGATAGAGGAGGCCAATAAGCTCGCTGAAGAACTTCTCAAACAGCCTTATGAGTTTTCCAAAGATGAGACGGTAGACTTAGACTATGAGAAAATTCCTTATACCAAGGATAAAAAAGCCCTTAGAGAACGTTGGCGCAAACTGATTAAGTATTCTATTCTCTCCAATATACTTATTAAAGAGAAAGAAGAGCAGGATAAAAAAGAAAAGGATGCCAAATATGTAGTCAAGGATAGTGAAACCCTTAAAAAGGAAGCATTGGAGGCAACCCAGAAGTCCTTTGAGGAGATGTTTCTTTCTTACAAAGACCTTACTCAGGACGATTGGTTTGGTATCTACCTCAATAGCTATATGGAGGCTACCGACCCACATTCGAGCTATATGGCCCCAGACATCAAAGAACGTTTTGACCGCGATATCTCAGGCAAATTCGAGGGGATCGGTGCTGTACTTCAAAAGAAATCCGATGGGATACGTATCTCCGACATTATCATGGGAGGGCCTGTATGGAAAGGCAAGCTCTTGGAAGTAGGTGATTTGATCCTTAAGGTAGGACAAGGAAGTGATGATCCTGTGGATGTCATCGGGATGCGATTGGAGGATGCTGTAAAGCTCATCAAGGGAAAGAAAGGTACAGAGGTACGCCTTACTGTAAAGCGTATGGACGGTAGCATACAGGTGGTACCTATCAAGCGCGATGTGGTAGAGATAGAAGAAACCTTTGCTAAATCAGCTCTTGTTAAGGACGGCCAACATACTTATGGAGTGATTAACTTGCCTTCGTTCTATATCAATTTCAATAACTCTCGTGAGCGCAACTCGGCTTCCGATATGGCCTTGGAGATAGAAAAGCTTAAGAAGGCCAATGCAGAAGGTATCATCTTGGATTTGCGTAACAATGGTGGGGGGTCACTCTCCAAAGTAGTAGAGATAGGTGGTCTCTTTATCAAGGAAGGGCCTATCGTACAGGTGCGCAGTGCCAACAACAGTATGCAAGTATTGGAAGATAGTGATGGGATTGTACAATGGGACAAGCCTCTTATTATACTTATCAACGAGCTATCAGCTTCAGCCTCTGAGATTTTAGCCGCTGCTATGCAGGACTATGGTCGAGCAATTATCCTTGGTAGCAAGCAGTCTTTTGGCAAAGGAACTGTACAGGAGCTTATAGACCTAAACCGTGAGGTGCGCAATAACCTTTTGGGTGATATGGGAGCGGTGAAGCTCACCCGACAGAAGTTCTACCGTATCAATGGTGGTTCTACCCAGCTTAAGGGGGTAAATAGTGATATAGTGATTCCAGACCGTTATCAATATATCAAGGTAGGGGAACGAGAACTAGAAAACCCACTGCCATGGGACGAGATACACAAGGTAACTTTCACGCCATGGAAGCAAAACCAAAACTTTGCTACCGCTATAGCTAATAGCAAAAAGCGTATAGAGGTTAGCCCGCTATTCAAGCTCATAGATGAGAATGCACGCTGGGTACAAAAGCAAAAAGATGAAAATACCTATTCGCTCGAATACAATGCCTATAAGAAACAAGTGGATGAGAGTGAGGCCATGATTAAGAAGTTTAAGGAGCTAACTGAGTACAAATCAGCTTTACAATTTGCCTCTCTCCCTGCCGAAGAAGAGAAAGCCAAAACCAATGAAGATGTAAAAATTCGTCGTGATCGTTGGCATGAAAGCCTTCAGAAGGACGTGTATGTAGAGGAAGCAGTATCAGTACTTAACGATTTGGTGAAGTAAACATAATTTTAAATATTTAGATTTTAATTTAACGCTTTAAAGAGTTCTCTTTGGAGCGTTTTTTTGAGGAAAAAAGCGCTATGAAAATAAAAATCGCCTTAATGATGTCTATTTTTACATTTTTTCAGCAACTATTTGCCCAACCTATTACCAAAAAACAGATTTTTGCAGAAGATGTATCCAAAATCACCTCACTAGAGAAAGCTATACAGCAATCCGAATTGGTGATCAACTACTTACTTCAGGAGCACTATAGCCCTAGTATCGCTGTCTGTGTGACTAAGCGTGGTTTTCCTATATGGGAGCGTGGTTATGGCTATGCCGATATAGAACAAAAAACACCTGTCAATACCAGAGAGACCCTCTATAGGATTGCCAGTGTCTCCAAGACACTCACAGGGCTTTCTCTTACCAAGATGCAGGAGCAAGGCTGGATAGACTGGGATTGCTCACTCTATGACTATGTGCCTTATTTCCCTAAGAAAGCCTATGACTTCACCGTGAAGCAGTTGGCCGGCCACTTGGCAGGTATACGTGCCTACAAGGGCAAAGAGGTATTGCTCAACCGCTTTATGAGTATCAAGGAAGGTATCAGTGTATTTGACCAAGATCCCTTGCTCTTTGAGCCAGGTACGAAGTATTTCTACAATAGTTATGATTTTAACTTGATTTCTTTGGCTATGCAAGAGGCCATAAAAGAGCCCTTTGAGTGGTATGTAACCCACAATGTATTGGAACCTTTGGGTATGTATCATACCTTCCCTGATATGGGAGGACTTTCTCCCAACCAGACTATTCCCTATATGACAGATAAGAAGAAGCAATTCAAAAGAACTAGCGAGGTCAATAACTTCTTTAAGCTCGGTGGAGGAGGGTTTCTCTCCACAGCCTATGATGTAAATCTGATAGGGCAGGCGGTACTAGGTAAGGCCTTTCTAAAGCCCGAATACCAAGAGCAGATGCTCACCTCTCAAAGGCTTAATAATGGAGATTATACAGGCTATGGTATAGGTTGGCAGTCGGCACCCGATTGGCAAGGACGTACCTACTACGGCCATATAGGCAATGGTATAGGCGGATATGCATGGTTCTATGTCTATCCAAAGGAGGAAGTAGTTTTTGCATTTCTGTTCAACACTACCAACCCTTCTATAGACGAATATATGCACCGTATCATGGATTGTATCCTCAAGGGGGCGGAATATAAGCAATACACCACTACCAACTATCCTGTAATCCGCAAAGTAAAAGAAGCTGACGTTACAGCTGTTAGAGAATAAAGCTATGAAGACCGTTTTGATTACAGGAACCAGCAGAGGGATAGGGGCAGCCCTTGTCAAAGCCTTTGAAGCAGAAGGCCATAGCGTGCTTGCCCTCTCTCGCAGCTATCCTAAAATGTATAAAGAGGGGAGGACTACCTATATCCCCTTTGATATTACCCAAGAGGCAGACCTACAACAACTGGTAGCCTATTTGCAGAGGGAAAACATACGTCTTGATATAGTGGTGAGCAATGCAGGCAAGCTCATCAATGCCCCTTTTGCGGCCATTTCTGTCAAAGACCTACAAGCGGTGTATGAGGTGAATGTCTTGGGCGTCTTTAGGCTTATACAGTGTTTGCTTCCTTTGCTCCAAACTCAGGCACATATAGTTACCATTAGCAGTATGGGCGGGGTACAGGGCGCTATGAAGTTTGCTGGACTTTCCGCCTACACCTCTTCCAAGGCTGCCCTTATAGCCCTGACAGAATTATTAGCTGAAGAATACAAAGAAGATACCCAATGGCACTTCAATTGTTTGGCTTTGGGAGCTGTACAGACGGAGATGCTCTCGGAGGCCTTTGCTGATTATAAAGCTCCTGTTACGGCAAAAGAAATGGCGCAGTACATTAAGGATTTTGCACTGCACCAATATCCGTATTTTAATGGGAAACTTTTACAAGTTGCTTCTACAACACCTTAGTTTAAAAACTTTACAGACTTGATAATGGTCTCTAATTCAAAAAGGAGGTCACGCTTGGAGGTGCCAGGGGCGGCGATAAAGCCCTCTATCACAACGCAGCGGTCTCGCTTGGGATCTTCTATAATGTAGTTGCTAAAAGGGCCGCCGAGTAAGAAGTCCTTCACTTCCCATAAGCCTTTGCTTTCTATAGCAGGATAGTGGCCTATTTGAATTCTCTTATACGTGGGGGCAAAGGCAGGGCTGGTAATCATATACATACCTTCCTCAGGGCCAGGTATATAGCGCTTACCAATGGAGTCTCTCATCTGGATAATAGCACTTGTACAATCCTTATCGGAGGAACAAATTTTTCCTTTGGGCATCTCATAAATAAGAATATCGGCGGTACCATTTTTTACCTTTCTTTCTAACCAAAAGAAATCTCCTTCTTGTTTTACGATATGATAGAGAGAAGGGAATGTCAATTGTATACCTAAGCGCTCTTCTATAGCTTTGGTTTTGTTGAGTGTTTGCTTAAAACGATTTTCTACCTCACGCATCTCATTCTCCTTGAAGGAGAGGATAATTACGGGTGCATATTGTTGTATTTCACTGATAAGGTCATCGGTAGTTTGTCCTGTGAGAAAGGCTACTTTTTGGCCTTTGGCATAGAGTGAATCCTTGATATGGAAACGATTTTTGTGATCAGTGGAGACCACTAAGATATTTCTCCCTGCACGGGTCATGCCCTGAAAGACATCTTCGGGGATTTGCTGGATATCAAAGATAGGTTCTCTCGCCCCTGCAATCTCCTCCACAGGAGAGGCAAAATAGTTGCGTAGGCTATCCCCTACAATACCATTCCAGAGCTGGGGATCCATGACGATGGTAAGGGAGTTGATACTCCCTACCGAATCGGGCAAGTACTGTTTTTTCTGTTGTTTGCAGCCCCACAAAAGACTACAGATAAGAATCGCAAAGATACATTTTTTCATAAGAAGTGTTTGAACACTTAGTGACAGCTAATATTGTTCCAAAAATAAAAATTTCTTCAGATTTATTATTTATTTAACACACACTCGGTTTGATAAAGCGTTAATAACAATTGACAGTATGTGATTTTAAGGATTAACCGTTTTATTAGCTGTGAAATAAGTAACCAAAGAATCAGGTTTGGAATACCAGCCATTGTGGTAGAGGTTGTTTTCCTCTTGCCCTTCTCTTATGATACCTCCTTTGTAGAAATGGTATTTCTTGTTGGCCTGGAGCTTTTCACTGGTAAAGAGTAGGTAAGCAATGGATATAGGAGTACGATAGGTAAAGACTTCACGTTCGCCCTCTCTCAGGTGTAGGAGCGTTTGAGCAGTAAAGTTCTTAAAGAAAACAAAGGCGGGCTGGGAGCCTTCCTTGAGGGAGGCCTTCTGTTGGGGTTTTCCTCCTGTGGCAATGAGTGTTCCTCCAGTGATTTCAAAGGTACCTGTTGCAGGCACATTGATAGGGGTTTGTGAGCCTCTACTTCTAAGGAACGTACGGCCTGCGGTTAGGGTAAATGATTGCTCACTCTCTAAGGTATTGCCAGAGGTAGATTCCAAGAGGTAGCGACCTTTGTTGATATAGATACCCTTGCTGCCTTGCACTCCAGTCTCTATAGAGTTCACGTTGATGTAGGCATTGGAGAAAGTAACTATGCTGGCAGAGACGATTCCTTTAGCCCAAGCGCTAATGGAGAGTGTCCCCCCGTTGATCGTGATAAAAGGGTCAGTCTCTCTTTGGGTGAGGGAAGCCATGAGCGCATTGTTCTTAGCCTTGAGCGTATAGTCTCCGTCATTGATAATCACATGACCGTTGGTAACTACAATAGCATTGCCCAGTCCATCATTGTCTTGGGTATCTACCATTATGGTACCTCCATCACCTATGTAGGCCGTTTTGCTGCGGATACCATCCTTTCTAGCTTCAACAGAGAGCTTACCTTGGGCAGCGAGTGCTGTACGCAAGCTACTTTGGCAAATGATGCCAGAACTTTTTTCTCCCTTTAGGGAAAGACTGCCTTCTCCGGTGAGGACAACTGCGCCTAAGTTATAGAGCACAGTAGCATCGTCACCCTCGTTGGGGGTGATAGTATTGGTAAGAGTGTTTGTCGTTCCTGAAGGAATATTCAGGAAAGCCTTGCTATTACTAGTAAGTTTGATTACCGTATTATCATTGGTTAGTGATAGGTTTTGCAAGGTGAGTTTGTAGGGGTGTGAGCTGGAGAGGCTAAAGCTCCCGTTGTGGGCAGTCCCAGAAAGTACATACTCTATGTGCTCAGCAGCGGAGGTTATACTCAGGTGTGCTTGTTGCTTACTTATGGTGATATCGGCCGCACCTTCTACCTGTACATTGCCCTCTGAGAAGGTAATTAGTACTTGTTGGTTAAAGGAATAGCTGCTGAGAAGGTCGCTGGCGTCTTCTCCTCTTTGTCGCCCCCCTTGGGGGTCAGCGGCAGAGTCGGTTAGGGGTGTAATGCGAATTTCCTTTTCAGTGGAAGGGGTAGGAGGGGTAGGGCGTCGTTTGGGAATTCGGTCATCTACATCATCACTACAAGAGACATAAGTGGTTAAAAATAAAACAGTTAGTAAAAAAAGTAAGTGTTTTTTCATGCTAAAATAGTTTAATTCGTCAAGGAGACAATTGGCTAATGAGACAATTGTCTCCTTGATACATTAGAATATTGTTAGTTGTTTTAATCGGTATTCTACTCCTATGGAGAGGTAGGAGTGTCTGAAGACATTGGTATTGCCGAACTCAGTAGTATTCAGGGCCGGGTGCTCTTTGTCAAATAAGTTGGTTAAGGAATTGACATAGCGTAGTTCAGCGGCCAAGTCCTCTGTGATGTGTACCTTACAGCCCACAATGACAGCAAAGTCAAAAGTACGGTAGATTCCCTTGTCAAGGAAGTTTGCTCCATTGTAGAAAATAGGTTCCTCTGAGCCTATTTCAGGTTTTACAGCTAGAAAACCGAACTGTGCCCCTACCTGTAGGGAGAACTTCTCATGGAGCTTGATACCACTCAGTATAGGCACATTCACATAATCAGTATTCAGAGACGCCTTATACAGTTCACCATTGGGCAGGAGTCCTTCTCGTTCCCAGCGGGCGCCCTGTCGGGAAAAGAGTACTTCGGGCTGTAGAGAGAAGATACGTCCTAAGAAGAGTTCCCCGTAGGCTCCTACATAGACACCCCATTTGCCCTTGAAGGTAGAGATATCGGAAGTGGTACCCCTGAGATTTACATAGCTAAGCCCTCCCTTGACCCCTACATCAAACTCCTGAGCAGAGCAGAGTAGCGTAAAGAAGAAGAGAAGGACACATAAGATATTTCTTTTCATATGAAATATATTGGTCATTAATAAAATAATGTGCAAAAGTAGTAAAAAAATAAAAACGATATACACTCAAAGGGGTAGTTTCTAAAAAAAGATATTCACGGGGGCATAAGTTAAAGAATAAGAATAAAAGTTAATCAGGAGGGAAATAGCGAAACAAAATTTTTTTGGGATTTTGCTTGTGATATAGAATTAAGTTTGTATCTTTGCCCCTATGTAAGCAGTTTGTATAGCTTAGTGTTATACGGCTGATTATCAATAGTCACGTCATTCCAGTTGAGAGAAAATTAGTGTGAGCTTAATTGAACTTTGCTGGGGTGTTATTTTTTTATTAATCAATCAACCTAAAAAGCATAAAAAGAACATGAAAGTAGCTTATTACACCGAAGAAGGGTTACGTGCACTGAAGGCAGAACTGGATCAACTCCGCGATGTAGAGCGTCCTCGTGCGTCCCAAGCGATTGCTGAAGCCAGAGATAAGGGAGACCTTTCAGAGAATGCAGAATATGATGCAGCCAAGGAGGCACAAGGTCTCTTGGAACTGAAGATAGCAAAATTGGAAGAGCTGGTAGCCAGTGCCCGTGTGATAGATGAATCCCAATTGGATACCTCCAAGGTGCTAATCCTCTCCACTGTAAAGCTCAAGAACAAGGCCAACAATGCCGTGATGACCTATACACTAGTGGCCGAGAGTGAGGCTGACCTTAAGAGTGGTAAGATCTCGGTAAGCTCCCCTATAGGACGAGGCCTGCTAGGCAAATCCGTAGGAGATATAGCCGAAATAAAGGTACCTAATGGCACCCTACAGATGGAAATTATAGAAATAACCCGATAAAAACTAAGATATGGCATCCATCTTTACCAAAATTATCCAAGGTGAAATCCCTTGCTATAAGATAGCAGAGGACGAGCACTGTTTTGCCTTTTTGGACATAAATCCCAATGCTATAGGGCATACCCTTTGTATTCCTAAACAGGAAGTGGATAAGCTCTTTGACCTACCCAAGGAGCGTTACCATGAACTATTAGAGTTTGCCCGCAAGATAGCTATCGCCCTAGAGAAGGCTGTCCCCTGCGAGCGTGTAGGTATGGCTGTGGTAGGACTTGAGGTACATCATGCTCATATACACCTGATCCCAATCAGCCAGATGAGCGAGATGACCTTCCAAGAAAAAGTAGCGCTTACCCCTGAAGAATTTCAAGAGGTAGCCGATAAGGTGAAAGCCTATTTGTAAGAACTGTCATCATAGTTTATTGACAAACTTTGCCAGAGTCTCTTTGGCAAAGTTTTTTCTTATCAGGAGAAAGATAAAGAATAAGCATGTTTTTTCCAAAAAAATTCTTATATTTGCATTTTGAAAAAATAGATAAAATCATCAGGCCTCAGAGATGAGGTTTGAGTAATTAATATAATGATTTACAATAACTTATGGGACTGATTACGGCAAAGGAATTAGCAAAAGCAGCTAAGTTAGACCGATTTGGATTTGTGGGCACCTTTGCAGGCTGGGGGCTATTGCATCTGTTGCGTTTGGCACCTCTCAATAGGATATATGATAGGAATAAGCACTTAGAGGGTCTAGCATTCTTAGATGCTTTGCTCAAGGAGTTTAAGGTGCATTATGAGGTAGGGGAAGAGGACTTGCGAAAGATCCCCAAGGAAGGCCCTTTTATCACTATTTCCAACCACCCCTTAGGCGGCTTGGATGGGATATTATTGCTTAAAATCCTTTTGGAACAGCGCCCAGACTATAAGATAATGGCTAATTTTCTATTGACACGTATAGCGCCATTAGCCCCTTACATCATTCAAGTAAATCCCTTTGAGAATCACAAAGAGGTTTCTTCCAGCCTTATGGGCTTCAAGCAAGCGCTGGCACATCTTAAGGAAGGATTCCCCTTGGGGATATTCCCAGCGGGAGAAGTCTCCACTCAACCCAGTGGGAATATCTATGTGGATAAGACCTGGGACAAGTCGGCCATGAAGCTCATCAAAAAAGCCAATGTTCCTATAGTGCCGATCTACTTTCATGCCAAGAACAGCTCGCTGTTCTACCAATTGGCCAAGCAGAGTGATACGCTGCGTACCGCTAAGCTCCCTTCGGAGTTACTCTCCCAAAAGAACAAGACTATAGGCATACGTATAGGACGACCTATATCCCCCAAGACACAGGAAGAGATGGAAGATCTCTATGAGTTCTCAAACTTCCTGAGAAAGAAGACCTACTTATTATCAAATACTTACGATCAGAAGAAACTATTTAAGAGCTTTGCTTCCATGATAAGGGTCAGAGATAACAAAGACCCACAGGAGATAGTCCCAGCACAGGAGCCAGAGGTATTGGAGAGAGAAATAGCTACCTTGCGCACTCAGCATGGCACTCGCTTATTACAACATAGGGAATATGAAATCTTTTTAGCCAAGGCTGAAGATATTCCCCATATACTCCAAGAGATTGGGAGACTTAGAGAACTTACCTTCCGCGAGGTAGGCGAGGGCACCAATCTCTCAATAGACTTAGACGAATATGATGCCTATTATCGTCATCTTTTCCTTTGGGAAAGTGATACCAAGCGCATCATAGGAGCCTATCGTATGGGCTTGGGGAGTGATTTCTTTGATCTCTATGGTGTCAATGGGTTCTATACCCACAGCCTTTTTAGGTTTGACCCAGAACTTAATACCATGCTGCGACAAACGATAGAAATGGGGCGCGCCTTTGTCGTGAGTGAGTACCAGCAGAAGCCTATGCCCTTATTCCTATTATGGAAAGGGATTGCGCTGACCACCTTACACTTCCCAGAACATAAGTACCTGCTCGGGGGGGTCAGTATCTCCAATCAGTTTTCGGATTTCTCCAAATCATTGATGATAGAGTTCATGAAGTCCAACTTCTACGACCCCTACATTGCTCAGTATGTAAAGCCAAAGAAAGAATACAAGGTACGGCTCAAGGATGCCGATAAGGACTTTATTCTCGATGAAACCCAGTCCGACCTGAACAAGTTTGACAAAATCATAGATGAGTTGGAACCAGGGAACTTGCGCTTGCCTGTGCTGATTAAGAAGTACATCAAGCAAAATGCCAAGGTCATTGCCTTCAATGTAGATCCCTTGTTTAACAATGCCATAGACGGTCTTATGTACATTCGTATAGATGACCTGCCGGAGAGTACCATAAAGCCTGCTATAGAAGAATTTCAATCCCAGATAGAGCGAGGAGAAATAGATCCTAAGGATTAGCCTCTAAGGTGTAAAAGCAAAAAGTCGTGCCGATTATAGGCACGACTTTTTCATTTATGAGAGGGACTATGAACACTTAGAAAGAGAAGGTAACCCCTATGATACCGTTGGCCTCAGCCGCAGGATAATATAGAGGAACATTATCTTCATATCTAGCATTGGGGATATATTTCTTATTTAAGAGATTGTTACCCGTTGCAGAGAACAGGATGGATTTGCATACTTTCTTAGGTAATAGCTCGTAGGATAGCTGAAGCGAATGTACTAAGTAGTTGTCCAGCTTAGCATTTTCTTGATTTTCATTGCTAAGATATTGTTCACCTACATACTTAGAAATGAGGTTTATTTGGAAGTTTTCCACGGGTATAAAAGTAAAGGTATTACCTGCCACCCAGCTAGGAGAGAAAGAAATTTGGGTATTTCCTAAGCTTAAGAGTTCGTTAGGATGGTTAGGGTCTTTGATCTTGTAGTCAATATTTTTATTTTGGCTATAGGATACATTGGGAGACCATTGCCACTTAGAGCTAAGGCGTACCTTGGCATCTACTTCTATACCAGCACGATAGCCATCACTATTACGACGGATAGGATAACCTTTGTCATTAAGGTCTCCAGTGGGAACCAGTTGGTCTTTGTATAGCATATAGTATAAGTTGGCATTGAGTTTTACCTTATCGGTATCGTATCGCCAGCCCAATTCGAAGTCATTAAGTTTCTCAGGCTTAGGGAATATAGCACCACTTTTTCTACTTTTAGCGTAATTCTTATAGTCATTTCGATTGGGCTCTTTGGTTATATGTGCGAATGAGAAATAAATAGTGTTTTCAGGATCGAAATAGTAGTTAAGCCCAGCTTTAGGATTGATTGCGGAGTGAATTTCGTTAAAATCTACTTTTTGTAGGAATGATTTGAAATGGGTATATCGGTATTGTACATCTCCGAATAGGCTGAGCTTAGGAGCCACCTGCCAAGTGAGTTTGGCAAAGGCAGATCCTTCTTTCTTATTTCCATAGACATTCTTACCCATCGGTTCTTTGTAAGAATAGCCAGCGGTCTCCTTCCAAAGATACTCATCAAAGTGATTGCCTTCATATACATTGGCAGATCCCCCTAAGACTAGGTCGATGCTATTTTTACGATAATTGGTAGAAAAGACGGTACCATAGAAGTCATTGTCCAGCAGATAGCGAATGATGAAATTGCCAGATCCCCAATTGTCCATTTCTTCCCAATAACCACGGCCTTTGGTATAATGGAAAGATAAGGTGCTATTCCAATAAGAGTTCCATTTTTCAGTCCAATGGAGTTGTGCATTGTCCTGCTGATAGACGTTGACATCGTTGTCATAGAAAAGGGTTTGTCCGTCTTTAACATATTTTCCGGCAGGATTGTATTTTCTATCCTTTTCCAATTGCTGGGCAGTAATACCCTTGTAAGTGAGGTAGCTTTTCACTTTTCCCCCAAAAATAAGTCCTTTGATCAGAGTATGCTCATCCTGATAGGCGCCTTGTAGGAAATACGACTTGAGGTTGGAGAAAGCACGATCTATATAACCATCGGAATTGACTTTGGAGAAGTTTCCTTTGACTTCGAAGTGGTCATTGAGCTTTCCAGTGGAGAGCTTTACCGTATGCCTATGTGTATTGTAGGAACCTAAATAGTTGGCGATCTGTGCGTAAGCCTTATCGGAGAAAGCCTCCGTCATCACATTGAGACTTGCCCCGAAGGATCCAGCTCCATTGGTAGAGGTACCTGCCCCACGTTGTACCTGAATACTCTCGGCAGAAGTGGCCAAGTCTGATAAATTGGAGAAGAAAATCCCTTGAGACTCGGCATCGTTATAAGGAACCCCATTGATCGTCATATTGATACGATAGTTGTCATTGCCTCGGATGTAGATATGGGTATCTCCATAGCCGATGCCATCTTCGGCCGATGAGACCACATTGGGCAGGTGGTCTAAAAGCAGTGGAATCTGCTGTCCTACATTTTTCTGTTGGATCTCTTTTTTAGATACATTGGAGAAGGCAACAGGAGTTGTCTTCTTAGCACGGACTGCCTGAACAACAACTTCATCCAGTGTGTAGGCTTGCTCCTTAGGAGTAAGTTTGTCATCGGGGACTTCTTGAGCCCATGTGTGAAGAGAGAGAAATAACGCCCCACACAACCATTCTTTTTTCATTGTAAAAAATGTTTTTACAAACGAAGGGGCATCATTTGTCAGATTAAAAAAAGGCTTATTTTTGCTACCCAGGTGCAAAAATAAGCCACTTAAATTATATAGTAATCAGATAGTTTATTTTTCTTTCCTTTGACTGCATTACCAGCCTAAGTTCTATGGGTATAATCTCAGCTTTTTACAGCACCCCTTGAGACGAGCGCAAAATTACGAATTGTTTTTGAATAGAAGATATAGTTTAACAATCTGTTTAGAACTTTAAGTAAAAATTTTTGGTAAGTTCTTGATACTCTTGTGTATATTGGTGTCGCTCTTTTTCTATAACAAGGGTTTCTATAAGAGGATTGGCTGTTTTTTGGAAAGAAAAAAGCAGTAAGCTACGCTTGATAGGTGCCTCAGGGGTACCCTGTACCTGTAGTATACGCATGGGATATAGTCCCATAGGCGCGGCGATTTGTATAAAAGCAGTTGCTTCCTTATAAGGAATAACCACAGAGAATACTCCTATAGGGGAAAGTAGTCTTGCTACACAATGAAGTAGGTCAGAGAAAGGCAGGTGCTCACTGGAGCGAGCACGAGCACGCTCTCTATTGGGAGAGAGCGTTTTTTCAGAGAAGAAAGGCGGATTACTGATGATAAGGTCGTACTTTTCAGGCGCTTCCCAGTGGCGTATATCCGCTGTAACGACCCTGATATGCGGCCAAGGAGAGAGAGAAACATTCTCTTGGCACTCTTGAGCGGCCTGCTTATGGCACTCTATTGCCCATATCTGAGCCTCAGGGAATCGCTGCGCCATCATCAGGGATAAGACCCCTGTACCTGCTCCTATATCCAATATATGAGAGGGCGTCTTGGCAGGTGTCCAAGCTCCTAAGAGCACACTATCGGTACCTACTTTCATAGGGGAGTGCTCCTGCGATACTGAAAACTGTTTGAATCGGAAGATACTCAAGGTGATAAACTATTGGTAAGCCTTCTTGATGCGATCCATTTGGCGCTTGTTATCCCTGTCCTTGATCGTTTCGCGTTTGTCGTGTAGTTTTTTACCACGAACCAAAGCAATTTCCATCTTAGCAAATCCCTTTTCACTTAAAAAGACGCGCAAGGGGACTATTGTAAGTCCTGTATTCTTCACTTCCTTGTGTAGTTTGCGGAGTTCCTTCTTCTTCAGTAGTAGTTTGCGTTCACTTTTAGGCTTATGGTTATAATAAGTACCCCAAGCGTATTCCTCTATAGTCATATTGATGACAAAGAGTTCGCTTTTTTCGTTGAACTCGCAGAAGCTCTCCGCAATGGAAGCCTTTCCCAAGCGTATGGACTTAATCTCGGTACCTCTTAGGACGATACCCGCTATATATTTGTCTAAGATTTCGTATTCGAAACGCGCGCGTTTGTTTTGTATATTGACGTTGTTTTGCATAGTTAAAGCAATAGGGAGAGCATAATAAAACACCCTCCTAAATAGAGGGGCAAAGATACGTTATTTTTATGTAAAAACGCTTCTATGTGAATTAAAAGTTGTATTTTTGCACCATTAAAAAAATGTTATTCTTTTAGGAAATAGATCTATGGCACGTGTACTTACTGGTATTCAAAGCACAGGCACCCCACACTTAGGGAATTTATTAGGGGCAATATTACCCGCCTTGCAAATGGCACAAGACACTCGTAATGAGTCTTTTTTGTTTATAGCCGACTTGCATTCACTCACTCAGATAAAGGACGGAAAGCAGCTAAGACAAAACACCTATGAAGTGGCTGCCACTTGGCTTGCCTTTGGCTTAGACTATGAGCGTGTAACCTTCTACAGACAGAGCGATGTGCCCCATACCACTGAGCTGGCTTGGTACTTGTCTTGTTTCTTTCCCTACCAGCGCCTGACCTTAGCCCATTCGTTCAAGGACAAGGCCGATCGCTTGGAGGATGTCAATACAGGGCTGTTCACCTATCCTATGCTTATGGCTGCCGATATACTGCTCTATGATGCGGAGGTCGTACCCGTAGGCAAAGATCAATTACAGCACTTGGAGTTTACCCGCGATGTAGCCTCTCGATTTAATTACCAAATGGGTGAGACCTTTGTCCTACCGAAGGAGAGCATCCGAGAAGATATCATGATTATTCCAGGTACCGATGGAGAGAAAATGAGCAAATCCCGCCGTAACTATATTAATATCTTTCTGCCAGAGAAGGAACTCAAAAAGCAAATCATGTCTATACAGACCGATAGCACCCCCTTGGAGGCACCTAAAGATCCAGAACATTGTAACGTCTTTAGTCTTTATAAGCTTTTGGCTTCTCAGGCGCAGGTTGCACAGATGGCTGAGAATTATAGAGCAGGGAATTATGGATTCGGACATGCTAAAACAGCACTCTATGAGCTTATATTAGAAAAATTTGCTGAGCCGCGTCAGAAATTTGCCTACTATATGGAGCACCTCTCTAAGGTAGATGAGATTCTAAAGCAAGGTGCAGAAAAAGCTACAAAGGTAGCTGAGCAGACACTCAGAAGAGTCAGAGAAAAATTAGGTTATTTGTAAAAAGCAATAAGATGAGAAAAATATTACTATTGTTATCAATTCTTATAGGTATACCTCTTTTGGCACAGACCAAGCAGCACATTAGCTATACGGTCAAAGAAGGAGATACCTTGGAGAATATAGCGAAAGTCTATCGCCTTTCGCCTAATGATATAAAGTCACTAAATCCTGCCTTAGCAGAAAAAGGACTACAAAAGGGAATGATTCTGCTGTTGCCAGGGGAAGAAGTGAGCTATTTTAATAAAAAGCAACCCTCAGGATTTCAGACTCATGAGGTGAAAGACAAAGAAACCCTCTACGGACTGGCACAGAAGTATGGCGTTACTCAGGACGATTTGCGGCGCTACAATATAGTGCTATATAAGAAAGAATTACGCAAAGGACAGGAGTTGACCATACCTGTCTATAAAGAAGCTGCCAAGGAGATTACCAAGGGCAAAGAAGGTCTTACTAAGTATGTGGTAAAACCAGGGGAGGGGATATGGCGCATAGCCCAGAACTATGGAATCACTCAGGAGGCTTTGGAGAAGCTCAACCCTAACCTACCCAATCCGCTAAAAGAAGGTATGGAGATATGGGTGCCAGCAGGGGTAACGGGAGTGCCACAGGTAACTACCGATAAGGCCTTGGTTCTCTACCAAGTAGAGAAAGGAGAAGGCTTCATGAGCTTGGAACGCAAGTTCGGCCTTTCTCAAAAAGAATTAGAGAAACTCAACCCAGAACTTAAGGATGGGATCAAGCTCGAAGCACAAATCTGGATTCCTAAGAGTAATTTCTTAGATTATGTAGCCACCGCAGGACTTTCACAGATAGGGATGGCCAACAATACCGATGCCAATCCCAAAGTAAAAGCAGGTATGCAGCCAGCCAATACCAAAAGAGTGTCCTTCGTATTGCCCTTTAGAGTCAATAGTATCCAAGCAGGTAACATAGCTGATATCAAAGGGAAACTACAAAAAGAAAGGATGACTGCTGTGGCTGCCGACTTTTATTCAGGAGCTTTGGTTGCTTTGGATTCTTTGCAGAAAATGGGTTTTTCTCTTACTGTCAATGTATATGATAGCAACGGAAGTGTACAAGGCGTGAAGGCGATTTCCTCCAGTGAAGCACTGAAGAACTCACAAGTGATCATAGGGCCTTTTGCCCCTTCGGCTTTCAATGCCCTTTCAGAGGTAATCACCGATGATAATACCGCTATATTGGCACCGCTCTCCAATAAGAATATAGAGTTGCGCCCCAATGTGTTCCAAACAGTACCTACTATAGAAGTACAACAGAACAGCATGATTAGTTTCATATATCAGAAATACCCTGATGCCAATATCATATTACTTTCAGATGCCAAGAGTAAGGACATGAATGAGAAATTGCAATCATCCTTCTTGCAAGCCAAGAGTGTAGATAATATACAAGGTATACAAAGTGCCTTGGTCAAGGGAGCTACCAATATCGTTTTTGTCTCCTCCGACGATGTCGTTTTCCTCTCCGATGTGATCCGTATCCTATACAATACGGCAGGCATATCGGCCAAGAATAAGAACTACAACATCATCATGGCAACCTTGGATAAGGGGGAAGCCTATGACCATAATAGTATTTCCAATAGCCAACTCTCCGCTCTGAAATTCACCTATCCTGCGGCCAATAGGTATGCAGGGGAGACGAATACCTTTATAAGCAAATATTTCAAAACTTATAAAATATCCCCTAGTAAGTATGCCTTTCGAGGGTTTGACCTTACCATGGATGCAGTACTAAGAACCAGTCTCAATGGGAATTTCTTAAAAGAGGCCAATATAGGAGAAACCTCTTACCAAGAGAATAAGTTTCAATACATAAAGAATCCGTCCAAAGGAGGAGGGTATGAAAACCGAGCCGTGTATATACTTCGTTATGAAGATTTGCAGATAAGTGAAATTTATTAGAAAACAATTAATAAAATCATAAAAAAACAACGGATTAGTAAAAAGGTTCGTTTTTTCTTTGTGGAAATCAAAAAATGTTTTACCTTTGCTCCCACGTTAATGAAATTTAATTAGAATTAAAAATCACATTTATGAGAAAGCAAATTCTAGCTTTGACAGCTCTTGTAGCCTTGGGTGCGAATGCTCAAGAATACAACAAATGGTCGGTAGATGTAAATTTTGGTGCTAACAAACCAACTGTAGGATTTACATCAGGATATGCGACAAAGACACCAAGTTTTTGGACACTTAATGGAGGCGTTCGTTATATGTTCAATAACAAATTCGGTTTGAGATTAGGAGGTGGCTATGACAAGTTCGTAGAAGGAAAAAAATCTCCTGAATTTAATTCCAATATTTGGAATGTTAACTTACAAGGAGTGGCTAACTTAGGCCGCGTACTTTCATTTGAAGATTGGACTCGTGATCTAGGCTTATTAGCACACGCAGGTTTTGGTATAGGACAACTCAAAGGAGACTATATTAGCAAAGCAGATAACATTGGTTTCGTTACTGCAGGTCTTACTCCACAAGTGCGTCTTAGCAACCGTGTATCTTTGCTAGTAGATGGATCTGTATACTTCTATGCAAAACAAAATAGAACATTTGATGGTCTTTCAGCAACAACCAGACGTGGTTTCGAAGGAATAAACTTTACAGGTACTGTTGGTTTGCAAGTAGCCTTAGGAAAGAACCTCGTTCATGCAGACTGGTACAGCCAAGCAGCTGCTGATGGCCAACTTGCTGAGCGTGTAGCTAAAGCTGAAAACAGCGTAGCTGAACTTGCTAAGAGACTTGACAACAAGGAAGACAAGATGGTCGATACCAATGGCAACCGTGTACCTGATGAAGTTGAAAACTACATCAATGAAAAATACGGTAGCTTAGCTTCAAACCAAACTCAGGCTGTAGCTCCTACCAACTATTCAGGAGAAGCTGCTCGTGAGCTTATCGAGAAAGGTTACATCAATGTATACTTTGATTTCAACTCTTCTGCTCCTCAAAAATCTTCTTTGTGGGCTGTTGATTTCGTAGCTAACTACTTGAAACAAAATTCAGGTGCTAGTGTGAAAGTAGTTGGTTATGCTGACGAAAAAGGAACTGCTAACTACAATCAAAAATTGTCTAACAAACGTGCTGAAGTGATCAAGAAACTCTTGACTGACAGAGGTGTTAACGCTTCTCAACTTTCATTTGAAGGAAAAGGTGAAGATAAGACCGTTAATCCAAAATCACCTAATGCACTTCAACTTGCTCGTCGTGCTACTTTTGAAGTAAAATAATCTTAAAAAATAATATTTTTAAAGCCACCTTCTAAAAGGTGGCTTTTTTTGTAAAAAAATTTTTTCATATTCTCAGAAAAGTAGTATATTTGCCCCATTGTATTGAACAAAATTTAAGTTTGTAAATTGAGTGTATAATTGTTTGATAATCAATGAATAAACCTATTGAGCCTCCCTCAGTGCATGATGTACTGATCTTCCCTTTGCTTATACTAAAAGCTAAGGTGCTTTCTTTTTTCTCTACTTTATCTACTAAAATGATATTACAGAAGACGGATAAGAAGTATGCTCCTTTGAGAATTTGAGTTTTATTTTCTATTTATTTCCTTACTACTTCATTCCAACAACTAAGATAAATACGAAAATAAAATGAAAAATAAATATATTGACTTAATAGACCAAACTTACTATTTCCCTCAGGACGAATTTACCCTTGAGGGAGATGAACTTCGTTTCCATGATATAGACCTCATGGAATTGGTACGCCGTTATGGGGCACCACTGAAATTCATGTACCTACCTAAGATTTCAGAGAATATCCAAAAAGCTAAAAAATGGTTTGAGAAAGCCATCAAAAAGCACAAATACAAAGGTGCTTATAATTATTGCTATTGCACCAAGAGTTCCCATTTTAAGCATGTGATGGTCGAAGCCCTTAAGAATGATATCCATATGGAAACCTCTTCGGCTTTTGATATTAATATCATCAATAATCTGATTAATGAGGGGTTGATTACCAAAGAGAATTATATCCTCTGCAATGGATTTAAGCGTGATGGTTATATAGATGGAATAGCCGATTTGGTCAATAGGGGATATGATAGGTGTATGCCCATTATTGATAATTATGAAGAGATTAATCTTTTTGATCAAAAGATAAAGGGAAACTATAATATAGGAATACGTATAGCCTCCGAGGAAGATCCTCGTTCAGAATTCTATACCAGTAGATTGGGAATTGGTTACAAGAATATCGTTCCTTTCTATAATAGAGAGATAAAGGATAATAAAAAAGTGACACTCAAGATGTTGCACTTCTTTATCAATACGGGGATAAAAGATAATGCTTACTATTGGAATGAGCTTCTTAAGTGTTTGAAGGTGTATATTCAGCTTAAGAAAGTAGCCCCTGAGCTTGATAGTCTCAACATAGGGGGAGGTTTCCCGATAAAGACTTCCCTCGCTTTTGAGTATGATTACGCTTATATGGTAGATGAAATCATTCGCCAGATAAAAATAGCTTGCGAACAGGAAAAGGTGCCTGTGCCTAATATATTTACTGAATTTGGAAGTTTTACTGTAGGTGAGGCAGGAGGAGCTATCTATGAGATTATGTACCAAAAACAGCAGAATGATCGTGAAAAATGGAATATGATCAATTCTTCCTTCATCACGACCCTTCCCGATACTTGGGCGATTAATAAGCGGTTTGTGCTCTTGCCTATCAATCGTTGGAATGATGAATATGAGCGTGTACTCTTAGGAGGGCTTACTTGTGATGGAGATGATTATTACAATAGCGAACAGAATATGAATGCTATTTATCTACCTAAGTATAACAAGAATAAACCCTTGTATATTGGATTTTTTAATACTGGTGCTTATCAGGACTCAATAGGAGGTGTAGGAGGGTTGCAGCACTGCTTGATTCCCCAGCCTAAAATTATTCTTATTGATAAGAATAAGGACGGGGAGATTACCTCTCGCCTTTTCATGGAGCAGCAAAAAGCAGAAGAAATGCTTAAGATATTAGGCTATTAGCACTTGTCTCTGATATATTCATATTTTTTAATCTTCTTGTTACCAAGTGTGGCAAGAAGATTCTTTCTTATTGGTATCCAACGATATACTCACTTTGTACAGTGGATTGGGAATAAAAAAATCCCCGATAAGTTTTCGCTTATCGGGGTTTGTTACTTTGTAGCGAAGACGGGATTTGAACCCGTGACCTTTGGGTTATGAATCCAACGCTCTAACCACCTGAGCTACCTCGCCGTTTGTGTTTGCGGGTGCAAAAGTACAACTTTTTTTGATATATACAAAATTATATCTAACATTTTTATTTATAAAAATATAAGTCGTTTAGTACTAAGGATTTACAATGAATTTTTATATTTGTTAAACTCCTATTTTTGTTTGGTGTTTCTTGGTAGAAGTAGTATATTTGCCTTATTAAAGAGTTACATATAGAACAAAACTAAAATTCTAAAAGCAAATGAGAAAGATCCTATTTTTTTTGGTATTATTCTTTAGTGCCTTTAGTTATGGGCAGCTAAAACAAACAAAGCTAACTGATGAAGAAGTAAATGTATTAGCAACGAAAACAAGCCAAGGATTTGGAGAGTTTAACTACAATGAGATTAAGAAATATAAGTTGGAAAATATTCTTGCTTATATTGTGGAATTTCAATATGAAGGTAAAACTATTGCAACAACCTTAGTCGATGTTTCTTATACCATAGGAGCTGGTTATTCTTCTTTTAGTTTACCTTTCAGAAGAGTAAATATTTGTTTTAGAACGGCAGATTTACCTAATGAAGTACAGTTTGCTTTGCTGAAAGAAACTACTTCTTTTGGAGAGAATAGTTGGAAGATAGAAAAAAATGAGGCACAACAAGAGTTTCTTTGTCCTAATACAGCTCTTGGAGGAATAGGTCTATTTTATACAGAAGATTCTAAAAAATATACGTTAAATAGTCTTGCAGGAGGTAAGATAAAAATGGTACTTTACAAATTAGAGAAATAGAATAAAGAAAAAATCCGAGTACTTTCGTAGCTCGGACTTTCGTGAAAAAACTAAACAATTATAAGATTATCTTTAATAAGCGAATTACTTTTTTTGTAATTCTCTTTCTCTAGGTCTCTTTTGTAAGGCTGTTTCTAATGAGAAACTTACTTCCTTATTCCGTGTGCAAAGTTACGCATATTTTTTGAAATAGCAAGCAGATGCAAATATAAATATATGTTAAAAATAAAATCAAGGAATTAGAGGCTATATTTTGAGGTTTTTTCAAGGGGGTAAATTTGTTAAGGCTATTATATTTTGAAAAGGTAAAGTGATAAAAATATTAAAAAGCAATTTTCTTATAAAGAAAAGATGTACTTTTGTCCCTAAAACCAATTTAAAAGAAATATGTTATTTTTACAAGCAAATACAGGAACTACAGCGCAGACAACCTCAGAGCTACAAGAGAAAAGTCTCTCTATTATGGATCTGATTTTCAATGGAGGATTGGCCAATACGATTATCATAGGGATTTTATTCCTGATGTTGGCCACTGCTCTTTATATCTATTTTGAAAGAACTTTTGCCATTAGCTCGGCCAAGCGAATAGATGCCAATTTTATGAATGCTATTCGTGACAACATCTCCTCTGGGCGTATAGAAGCCGCCAAGAATCTTTGCCTTCAGTACAATAGCCCAGTGGCACGTCTTGTGAACAAGGGAATCTCTCGTATTGGAAAGCCTATTGATGATATTCACAAGGCTATAGAGAACACAGGTTCTTTGGAGGTATATAAGTTGGAGAAGAATGTTTCTTTGCTAGCCACCCTTGCTGGGGTCGGGCCTATGATAGGTTTTTTGGGTACAGTAGTAGGGATGGTCATGTCCTTCCATGCTATGGCTACCAGTGGGGGACAGGCCGATATGAGTATCTTGGCAGGCGGGATCTATACAGCGATGACCACCACCGTAGCAGGGCTTATTGTGGGAATTATAGCTTATTTGGCTTATAACCACTTGGTAATGCGTATTAACAATGTTACTCAAAAACTGGAAGCCACTACGGTTGATTTCTTGGACATGTTGAACGAACCAATTTAGTAAAATGAGTATCAAGTCAAGCAATAAAGTAACTCCCGAATTTAGCATGTCCTCTATGACGGACATCGTCTTTCTATTGCTTATTTTCTTTATGCTTACTGCCTCTAACAATCCTAAGGTATTGGATATGCTACTGCCTAAGGCACATGGCAAATCCTCAAGTATTCAGAATGTATCGGTAAGTATCAATAAGGATTTGCAATATTTTGTCAATAACAAACAAGTAGAACCCTCTCAGATGGAAACAGAGCTCAAGACAGCTCTCTCTGGAGTGGAAAACCCTACCATTATCCTAAGAGTCGAGGAGAGTGTGCCTATAGAAAATGCAGTATCTATTATGGATATAGCCAATCAGAATCAGTACAAACTTATTTTAGCCGTACGACCTAAGTAATATTTTATGATATTAAACACAGTGCATAAGCAGAAGTCTTTCGCTATTACGCTGGTAATTATGATCTTAATTGTCTTAGTATTACTTGTAGCGAAACTTACCAATGCTATTATTATCCCTGAAGAGCAGGAGGGAATTTCCATCACTTTTGGAACAGATAAGATGGGGATGGGAGAGATTAATCCTCCTAAGCCTACCGAGACGGCCGTAGCAGCAGAACAGCCTGTAGAAGAGGCTACAAAAACACAGGAAACACCTACTCAGGAACCTGTACTTACTCAGGACAATACAGAGGAGGAAACCGTTGTGCTACCCAAGGAAGAGGTGAAAAAAAAGAAGGAAACACCTAAGGAGACCAAGCCTAACCCTAAGAAACCGCAGAAGCCGGCTGCTTCTACCACCGATGCGCTTTCAAGTGTTTTAAATGCTTCCACCAAGCAGCCTCAGTCAGGTACTGGTAATGGCTCTCAGGGTGATGATAACACACCAGGCTACAAGGGTGATCCCAAAGGGAATCCCTATGCTAGCAGCTTTTACGGAGATAGTAGCGAGGGTTCAGGGCAAGGCAGTGGTAAGGGCTGGGGACTTAATGGCCGTAAGTACATAAGTGGGGAGAAAGTCTACCAAGATTGTAACGAATCAGGCATGGTCGTTGTCCAGATTGAAGTGGATCGCTCAGGTAAGGTCGTTCGTGCCAAAGCAGGAGAAAAAGGTACAACTAACAAGGCTCCATGCCTGCTCGATGCTGCTAGAAAATCGGCTATGACCTATCGCTTCAATGCCGATGAGAAAGCTCCCCAAACGCAAATAGGTTTTCTCTCTATTCGTTTCAAGTTAGGAGAATAGAGTGAAAAGGGTTTTTCTTAGTTTTTTATTTTAGAAAGACTATGTGTTTCAATTTGTTTTTTTGTAAATATATCATATAAAAGACTTTTTTAATTTTTTTACGTTGATTTAGGTTAATTCATTAATTTGCATTACATTTGTATCATTGTAAAAAGAATGTTTAATACACTACAACCCAATGGCATATATTGATTATTATAAGGTTTTAGGCGTAGATAAATCCGCTTCTTCTAAAGATATTAAGAAGGCTTATAGGCAACTTGCCCGCCTCTACCACCCTGATATGAATCCTAATGATAAGACAGCTGAAGAGCGATTCAAGCAGATCAATGAGGCGTATGAGGTCTTAGGTAATTCCAAGAATAGGGCTAAATACGATAAGTACGGTAAGGATTGGCAACAGAGTGAAGCTTTTGAAAATGCTCAAAGACAGGGCAGAAACCCTTTCGGTAATGGTTTTGAAAGCGCTACTTATACCAATGCTAGTGATTTTTCAGACTTCTTCAAGGAGATATTTGGCCAAGAGGCTGGTTTTGGAAGAGGAAATTATGGTTCGGCTTACGGAAAGTTCAAGGGGCAAGACCTACAGACGGAACTGACCCTTTCCCTCAGAGATGCCGCAACTACTCAACCCAGAACCCTTACAGTCAATGGAAAGACCATTCGTATTACCCTGCCTGCGGGTATTCAAAATAACCAACAGATAAAACTCAAAGGCTATGGAGGTGAAGGAGTCAATGGGGGACCTAATGGGGATTTGTATATCACCTTCCAGATATTGCCAGACCCTACCTTTGAGCGAATAGGTAACGATCTGAAAACGAAAGTTACTATTGATATGTATACAGCCATTCTCGGAGGAGAGGTGCAAGTATCCACCCTTTCGGGAAAAGTGAAGCTAAAGGTAAAACCCGAAACCCAACCAGGCACTACCGTAAGGCTCAAGGGTAAGGGCTTCCCTGTATACAAAGGAGGTACCTTCGGTGACTTGTTCGTCACTTACAATGTAGAACTCCCTAAAGGGTTGACTGATAAGCAAAAAGAACTTCTCGAACAAATGCGTAAATTACAAGCAAATGGAACAACCGCTTAAAATATCAAAGACTAAAGTCATTAGGCTCTATAAGATCAAATCGTCTTTCTTCAATGCCTTAGTGGATAATGGATTGATAAAGACAGAGGTTATTGATAGGGTAACCTATGTACATTATGACCAGCTACCAGCACTTGAGCGCTTTGTCAATTGGCACTATGACCTTGAGATCAATGTCCCTAGTATCCAGATTATCCATCGCCTTTTGGAGCGGATAAGGGTCTTACAAGAAGAAAACCAAAAACTAAGAAGAAAATAATAACCCAAAAACCAAAAATCTAATGATGAAAAAAATCGCTTTTCTATGTGCCTGCTTGTTACTACTAGCAGGCTGTGGTCGCTCTCTGCCAGTGGTTAAGGGAGATAGCCTAGTTATTTCAGAGGAAAGAAAACTCCCCGCTTATACTCAAATCAGGCTGGAATGTGGGGCAGATCTAGTACTTACACATGGCCAAGTAGGGAGTATTACTATTAAGGCCTCTCAGAATATGGCACCTTATGTAATAACAGAGGTGTCTAGCGGAGTGCTTACAGTGAAAATGTCGCCCGATTTCGCATACCAATTTACAAAAAAGTTGGAGATTTGTATTCCTGTAGATAACTCACTAACAGAAATTGATGTACATGGTTCAGGTGATATCAGCTCTCATGAACAATTGCAGGTTAAGAACCTCTCTTGCAAGGTGTTGGGCAGTGGTGATATGCTGCTCTCTTTACAGGCTGAGTCTCTATCTTTTTCTGTCAAAGGTAGTGGTGATATGAAAATCAAAGGAACCACCCAAGATCTTAGTGTAGACATAGCAGGCAGTGGCGACTTTGACGGTGATGCACTTCAGGCCAAGCAAGCAACCGCTTCTATTAGAGGCTCTGGCGATGTAGATCTCTTTGTTACTGAACAGCTTTCAGCAGATATCCGAGGCTCTGGGGATATTACTGTCAAAGGAAATCCTAAGAAAATAGATGTGCAAACCAAAGGTAGTGGTAGGGTAAGATACCAATAACTACACCTCACTTCGCTTCTTTAGAAAGGAAATCAGCAAAATCCCTACACTGACAAAGATACTAAGGCGTGCTATGTAATCTCCATAGCGTACATAAGTGGTCAGCTCATTATTGGCCAAAACAGTACCCCTTAGCGCACCTTTTTTTCCATAACCCAAGGAGCTGATGATTTCCCCACGCTGGGAGATAAAGGCCGAAATACCTGTATTAGCACTTCGGGCTATACTCTTGCGGGTCTCTATGGCTCTCAGGCGCGTATAGCTTAGCAGTTGTTTGTATCCTTGGGTATCCCCCCACCAAGCATCATTGGTTAGGACGCCTAAGAATTGAGCGCCTTGCTTTACATATTTGCCTACATATTCTCCATAGATAGATTCGTAACAAATCACAGGAGCTACCTTCTGCTCGGCTAAGGAGCTTAGCACACTGGGGGTCTTTTGGGTAGTCTTTACCGCAACTGTTCCCCCTAGGTCTATCATGATATCTCCTAAGATAGGTTTTAAGAGAGATTGCAGGGGCATATTCTCTACCCCAACAACTAATTTTGACTTGTGGTGAAAGCCCATAATCCCAAAGGAGTTGAGCAGAAAGGCACTATTATAGTCATTGAACCAATAGTTCTGTACAGGGTTATAGTTGGTTTGTGGGGCTATCTTACTTTTGTCTGTAACTACCTCGTAGATAGCAGCTCCCATTATCCAATTGAGCTGTGGATGTGCTTCTAAGAATGTATGTAAGGGGGGTAACTCCTTGCTTTGTGATATATCCTCTAATCGGTAGACGCCTTGCGAGATGACCGTCTCAGGAGTGAGCACAAAGTGGGTGTTTTCAGTAACGCCTTCCTTGGCAAGGGTAAGCAATAGTGCTATAGTTTCCTCATTGGAAAGGCTGTATTTCTCCTCATAGGGGTCTATATTGGGTTGCAGAGCAACCACCTCTATAGGAGTGCCTTTTTCCTTATAACTAATATATATGCCCCAAGAGAGCGCTATAGGCAGTAATACTAGCAGACTTATTTTGGCTATACGCTTGTAAAATAATCTTTTATCCTTTGTCTCTAAGAAGAGGCGCAGCGTGTGAAATAGTAGTATATTGACCAATAGCACCCAAAGGCTTCCGCCGAAAATTCCCGTATATTCGTACCATTGTATCCAAGTGATATTTTCAGAAAAGACATTTCCTAAAGAGAGCCAAGGCCAAGAAAAATCCCAATGGTGATGGAATTTCTCAAAGGCTATCCATATGGTAATGAGGAAGATACTACTTACTTTTGCCGTATTTCGCTTTGCTACCAAGTGATAAACAAGGAAGACCAAACTCATCAGCAGGCTATTGACCAAAAGGGCAAAGAGCGCCCCCACCACTGTGGAGTTCCATATCCACCAAGTGGTGAGAGTATTCCACAGAAGAAAGCTAAGATACGAGAGGAGGAACACCTTTCCCTTGCACGCTTTTCCCCTGCTGCGTAACTGGTATTCTACTAACAGTAAGGGTACCCAAGCGACAAAAATAAACAAGGAAATACCATAAGTAGGCCAAGCGATGGCTAATAAGATCCCTGAAAGAAGGGCTAAAAGGAGATGCTTCATGTCAGTTGAGAAAAATATCTTTTTTAAGAATGAGACTTTAGGAATGTTTTTACCTTTTCCAAATAGGGGTAGGGCGTGATGTCCTCCCTGAAGAAGGGGATAAGAGAGCGTAGCTGCTCATACCATAGCTTAGTAGTGGTAGAGAGTTTGTCTTTATATCCCAGAATATCAATAGCTTGTGCTATTGTGATGGCTTCTATGGTCATCACTTCAAAGGTGTTTTCTATGACCTTGTGAGTAATAGTTGCGGCATTGGTACCCATACTTACAATATCTTGATTATCATTGTTATTGGGGATACTATGCACGTACATAGGGAAAGAAAGTGTTTGGTTTTCAGCAGTGGTAGAGGTAGCGGTGAATTGTATTCCCTGCATACCAAAGTTGAATCCTAATTTTCCAGCATTGACAAAGGCAGGTAGGATCTCATTGATTTTTGGGTTAAGCAGATAGTTCAGCTGTCGCTCACAGAGCATACACAGTCGGGTAATAGCTATCTTGAGTTTGTCCATCTCTAGGGAGATATAATCCCCGTGGAAATTTCCTCCATGATATACTTGTTGGGATTTGAGGTCGGTAATAGGATTATCACTTGCCGAGTTGAACTCATGGGTTACTACTTCCTTTGCATAATCAATAGTGTCATATATAGGCCCTAGGATTTGGGGAAGACATCTGAGAGAATAGTATTCTTGTACCTTTTCCTTGAAGATAGTTTCCTTATGTTCGCCCTTATATAGGTGTTCACTGCGCTTTTTGGTTAGCTGACTGTCCACTAAGTAGTTACGCATTCTCTGGGCGATAAGCTGTTGCCCATGGTGCTTTTTAGCAGCATTAAGCTCTTGGGAAAAATGGTCGTCATAGGTCTGTACTAATTCGTTGATGGCCACAGAGAGCTTGACAGACCAGTCCAGTAGCAGCTGTGCATAATGGATATTAACCGCTGCAATACCAGTCATTACCGAGGTACCATTCATCAGAGCGATTCCCTCACGCAGGTGAATCTTCAAGGGTGAGAGTCCTTCTTCGGCAAAAACCTCTTGGGTAGGGCGTCTTTTTCCTTTGTAGAAGACCTCTCCTTCACCGATCAGCACCAAGGCCAAATGGGCTAACTGTACCAAGTCTCCACTGGCACCTACGCTCCCATGCTGGAAGATTAAGGGGGTGATGTCCCTATTGATAAGCTCTTTCATTAGGTGAATGAGGGAAGGGTGTACGCCTGATTTTCCTAATGAAAGCGTATGAAGCCTACATAGAATGGCCGATTTTACGATTTCGGGAGAGAAATAAGCACCCATGCCTGAAGAATGGCTGCGAATGATGTTATATTGTAAGGCCAATTGGTCTTTATCCTCTATTCGGTACTGTGCCATGGGGCCAAAGCCTGTATTTACTCCATATATAACCTTATTCTTGGAGAATTCCTTTAGGAAGTGATAGCTATCACTTACGATTTTTTCAGTTTCAGGGGAGATTTCTACTTTTTTATGGTTGAAGATGACATTGATAAAATCTTCAAAAGAGTTGGCATGTTGTCCCATTGCTTTAAGTTCTTTTACAAACAGCAGCAAAATTAAGGAATAATAGGCTATTTTGCAAGGGGAGTAAAGGATTTATTTTTAGGGACAAAAAAACTCAGTCTTCCAAACACAGCACTCAAAACTTTTTTGTACATTTGCCCTTTCAATAGGATAATTGTAACCAAATGAAGAAGCTATGGCTTTTATTTTTATATCTTTTACCGCTTTGTTCTTGGACACAGGAAAAGATGTATATAGATAGCGAGGGCAATACTACAACTAAGGACAAGGCCAAACTTTATCGGGTCATCTCTGAAAAGGACGGACGCTATCATGTAAAGGATTTTTTCTTGGACGGAAAACTCCAAATGGACGCTTATGCTACTAAAAAGGACTTTAGAAGTATAGAGGAGCTTATAGGGAAGTTTTCTTTTTATTTTGAAGATGGTAAGATAGAGATACAAGGAGAGGAGGAAAATGGAAATCTCTCTTACAAAGTGTATGACCCCAAGGGACGTATAAATACATTCTATAACAAAACAAGAGAGGATACTTATATAGAGACCTATAATTATGCTGATAATGCTTATGTGAAGGGGAAAAAAGAATTTAATGTAGTGTATTATCAGGAAAATGCGAAGGTAAAGAAAAGAATACAGTTTGAAGAGGATTTAAAAAAGGCAAGAATAGAGAGTTTCTATGAGGGAGAGGATAATGTACTACTAAAATACTATGATGAAAGGGGAAAACTCATAGGCTCTCGTTATATAAAAGGAAATGAAGCTCAAGCAGGTATAGAAGTGGAGTACTATCATGCGCCTGCACAAGTAAAAGCAATTATCCAATGGGATGCAATAGGAAATATTGTGGAGGATAAGGTATATTATCGCTCAGGAAAGCTATTTTCACGTAGAAAAGAGGACAAAAAGAATACAACAATTACTTTCTATGATGCAAAAGGAAAAAAAATGAGTGAACTTACTTACAAATATGGCGAACCTTACCAAGGTACTGCCTATAGCTTGGACGAAGAGGGACTATTGGAAGAGAAAATTGTGTATAAGTTGGGGCATATAGAACAAAGTATTGTTTACTATAAAAATGGAAATATCAAACAGCAAACCGACTATAGTATCCATCATGACATAGATAAGATTACTTATTATAATAAGGATAAAACAACCAAGGGAGAATTGCTTTTCAAAGAGGGGGCTTGCTATAGTGGATATCTCTACAATGATTTAGAGGAAAATGATAGTTATGTACTCTACAAGGCTGGAGAATTTGTAGCTCTTAAACAGATAGACGAGAATAATATACTTAGGTACTATAAGGAAAAACAAAAAGATGGTCAAATGAAAGCCGAAATATATAATGAAAAAGGCGAAAAATCTTATATATATACCATTACAAGAATTAAAAATACCAATTCAGGTGATGAAGATACTGTTATAGATTTCAAACAATATGAAAATGGTAAAGAAATAAATAAAGGAAGTATAAAAAATAAAATATTGCAACAGGGAAGTATCAAACTAAAAAACAGATGGGACGAAAGTATAGAATATTACTACAAAGTAAAGGATAAAAAGATTGTAATGGATTATATGATTAACGGAAAAGTACTTAAAACAATCTCTCTTGATGCTAATTTCAGTAATTTTGGGGATCGTTATCTCAATCATATAGAAGAATTCTTTATTACAGAGGACAACTTTGATCCTTATGTAATGATTCCTAATTATATATTTGACACTAAGAACAGTACTCTCATAGAACACTAAGAGCGTTTTACTCTAATCCTATTTTTACAATAAATGGACAAATTGTTACTTAAAAATAGAATGAGGTATACAATAATACAGATAACCACATTCTTTTTTGTAATATTAAATATAAGTTTCGCAATAGCACAAGATAAGGATACGCTATACGTACAAGAATATCCTCATAAGTGGTAGGTAAAGGCTTTTATTCCTAATAAGATGCTTACGATCTTGCATGACAAAAAAATCTATAATCCTACTTATCCTCATAACATAGGAGTAGGGGTGGGCTTGCGTAAGATTATAGGTATGAATCTATAGGTATCTTTCAGTGTATTCCCTTTAAAAACGGATACAGATTTGTCTTCCTCCATTACTGATTTCGAAATGTACAAATATGGCAAGAAGCTACTCTTAGACGGCTATTACCAAGATTACCGAGGCTTTTTTACCCAGAGGGAACAAGACGGAAAGAAAGTATATACCCTTTTTTCCAAACCTTACTGTAAAAAGGTGGGGGCTTGATGGGACTTATGTGTTGCGTAACAAACGATTTTCCTTACGTGCCGCCTTCGAGCAGAGTGAGAAGCAGATCAAGTCGGCTGGGAGTCTACTCTTAGGTAGTGGATTCTATTACCATAAGATTGTGCCAGATGCTTCTAAGCAGCAGAGCCTTCCTAAGGCTTTTGATAACAACCAAATGGGAGCTAATATAGGCTATGCCTATTCGTGGGTGGTCTCTCCTCGCTGGTTGCTCGCGGGTATGGTATCAGCAGGGGTAAATTTTGGTAACAATTCGGAAGTTTTAGCCTGGCATAACCTAAGGGCTTATCCTGCGAGTATCGGTAGGCTTACCCTGAACTACAATCGTGAGGACTGGTCGTTTGCCCTTACAGGGATATTTAATAACAAAACAGTTTATTCCCCCAGTGCACAATCTTTTGCCTTGCTTGCTCCTACCACACAATTTACAATTACTCGACATATTAAGATAACAACTGATAAGAAATGATAAAAAAAATCTTTAAAATAATAGCCATTACTTTCCTTATAGGCATATTGGCCATTGCAGGAGTGGGTTATTACATATTATTTTACCCCAATACTTCCTTTCAGGAGCAACAAAGGGTATTCTATATCCCTTCAGGGAGTGATTATTCCTATATCTCTGAGAAACTCTATACAGGACTTTCCAACCCGACGACCTTTTATTGTGTAGCTCGCGCTATGAAATACACCGAGCATGTACGTGCAGGTCGCTATGTGATTCGCAAGGGAATGAATAACCTACAGCTAGTACGTATGCTTAGGAATCTGAGCCAGCCAGTGAAAGTTTCTTTCAATAACCAAGACCGCCTACCTCTCTTAGCACAACGTATCTCTAAGGAGATTGAGGCCGATAGTACTTCCCTTATGAACGCTTTCCTCAATCCTTCTTTCCTTGCCGAAAGTGGGACAGACTCTCTTAATATATTGGGGCACTTTATACCCAATACCTATGAGTTCTATTGGGATACCTCGGCCAAGGCGTTTGCTGAGCGAATGCAGAAGGAATACAAAGCCTTTTGGAATGAAAAAAGACGAGAAAAAGCAACTGCTCAAGGGCTAACCCCTGAGCAGGTGATGATATTGGCCTCTATCGTACAGAAAGAAACCTATATGACTGATGAAAGGCCTACCATAGCCGGGGTGTATCTCAATAGGCTAAAGGAGCGAATGCCCCTACAGGCCGACCCTACCGTGGTTTATGCTATTAAGGAGACTACAGGCAACTATGATACCATCATCAAGCGGGTGTATATCAAGGACACACAGATAGCCTCGCCCTACAACACTTATCAGATTCAGGGCTTGCCGCCTGCACCTATCGCTATGCCTGATATCTCCTCTATAGAGGCGGTACTATCCCCCAAGGAGCATGAGTATCTTTTTTTTGTAGCCGATACGGCACGTATTGGCTACCACAAGTTTGCCCGCACCCTACAAGAACACAACAAGAACCGCCAAGCCTATAGGAAGTGGCTGGACAAGAAATTAATGACTAATGACTAACCGCTAACAACTGCTGTGCTGCTTTTTCAATCACAGAGCGAGGGGAGGCCAAGTTGATACGCATAAAGCCAGTGCCTTCCTTGCCGAAGACGCTACCATCTACCAAGGCCAAGTGTGCCTGATTGGTACAGAGGGAGACCAATTCTTTTTGAGAAAGCCCTAACTCTCTGAAATCCAAGAACACCAAGTAAGAGGCCTGAGGGACTATATATTTGACCTTTGGCAGGTGTTGGTCAATATATTGGGTAAGGTAGTTGATATTTCCTTGTATGTAGCTCAAGAGCTGACTGAGCCATTCTTCACCTTGTTCATAGGCTGCTACCGTGGTTTGGAAAGCAAATATATTCCCGTCGGTGAGCATGTAGCCTACTGTTTTGTCCAAGAATTTCTTTCTTACTTCAGCATTTGGGATAACAGCATAAGCGCTGGCCAATCCCGCCATATTGAAAGTTTTGCTGGCCGAAGAGAAAGTAACACAACTCTCGGCTACTTCCTTGGAAAGGGTCGCCAAAGGTGTATGTTGGTAGGGGGGAAGTGTCAGGTCGGCATGAATCTCATCGGAAATCATCAAAACCTTGTGCTTTAGGCAAATAGAGGCCAATCGCTCTAACTCGTCCTTAGTCCATACACGCCCTCCAGGGTTGTGAGAATTGCAGAGGATAAAGAGCTTGCAGGTCTTTGCTTTTTCTTCAAAGTCTTCAAAATCAATCTGATATTGTTCGTCCTTGAGCAGTAGGGGATTGGTAACTACCTTGCGCCCTGTATTGCGGATCGCAGCTGCAAAAGGGTAATACACAGGAGGTTGGATAAGTACAGGGTCACCTACTTGGGTGAAAGCCTCCACAGCCATTACGATGGCAGGCACCACCCCAGGGACGAAAGAAATCATCTCTTTGGTAATTGTCCACTGGTGACGCCTTTGCTGCCAGTCTATGATAGACTGATACCAAGCATGGGGTTTTTCAGTATAGCCAAAGATTTCACATTCTATACGTTTCTTTATGACCTCTACAATGAAAGGCGGGGTTCTAAAGTCCATATCGGCCACCCACATAGGAATCAAGTCCTCACGCCCCCAGCGAGGGAGCAGCGCCTCCAATTTTAGCGCATCGGTACCTCTTCGGTCAATAAGCTCATCAAAATTATATTTCATAGGTTAAAGATGTTTTCTAAGCTACTAAAAAGACAATATCCTTGACTACCTCCTTCTGTAGGTATTCGTTAAGCATGGTCACCAGTTTGCTTTTCCCATAGTTTAAATCCTCCCGAAGGCCGGTATTGTTCAGGGTAACATATAGCTTGCTGCCTTGTAGGCGTACACTCACGGTATATTTCACAATGGGCGCTCCTACGACCTCCACCCAAGCCTCTTTGACACGTACTTTGTCAATCCCATAGTTCAGGCGGTATCGCTTGAAGATCGCCAAGATGACGTCTTTCAAGGAAGTTTCACTATTATATCTTGTAGTATAATGGCTCATTTTTTTGTTTACAAAGGTAGTGATATTTTTTGATAAAGGGAAAGAAAACAACAGAAAAATACAGCCCAAGAAAAAACTGAGAAAAAATTTGGATACTACCAAAAAAAGCCTTATTTTTGCCGAGTTTTTTAACAACTATTACACCAATGATAAAAATCACACTGCCTGACGGTTCTGTCAAGGAATATAAGAAGGGAACAACCCCAGCTGAAGTAGCTCAAAGTATTAGTGAAGGCTTGGCACGTAATGTAATATCGGCCAGCTTCAATGGTAAAACAATTGAGACAGCCACGCCCCTTACTACGGATGGTAGTTTAGTGTTATATACTTGGGACAGTCCCGAAGGAAAGAAGGCCTTCTGGCACTCTTCCGCCCATATCTTAGCCCAAGCTTTGGAGGAACTTTATCCTAATATCAAGCTTACCATAGGGCCTGCTATTGCCAATGGGTTCTATTATGATGTGGATTTCAACGGAAATACAATAACAGACAAAGATTTCCCTGCCATAGAGGCCAAGATGCTGGAGATTGCTCGTGGCAAGCATGAGTTCAAGATGCGCCCTGTGAGCAAGGCCGAAGCGCTCTCTTACTATGAGGGAAAGAACGAATACAAAACAGAACTTATTGAAGCCTTAGAAGACGGCACTATCACTTTCTGTGATCATAGTACCTTCACCGACCTATGTAGGGGAGGGCACTTGCCCAATACAGGCTTTGTAAAAGCGGTAAAAATCCTTAGCGTAGCAGGAGCTTACTGGCGTGGTAATGAGAACAATCCACAGCTGACCCGTGTGTATGGGATCTCCTTCCCTAAGCAAAAGGATCTGACCGAATACCTCACTCTTTTGGAAGAGGCCAAAAAGCGCGACCACCGCAAGCTCGGTAAGGAGTTGGAACTCTTTACTTTCTCCAACAAGGTAGGACAAGGATTACCCTTGTGGTTGCCTAAAGGAGCAGCGCTGAGAGAGCGATTGGAAGCCTTTTTGCGCAAAGCACAGAAACAAGCAGGTTACGAGCAAGTGGTAACTCCGCATATTGGTCATAAGAACTTATATGTAACTTCAGGCCACTGGGAAAAATATGGTAAGGATAGTTTCCAACCTATAGCTACCCCGAACGAAGGTGAGGAATATTTGCTCAAACCGATGAACTGTCCGCACCACTGTGAGATCTACAACTCTCACCCATGGAGCTACAAGGACTTGCCTAAGCGCTTTGCTGAGTTTGGTACCGTATACCGCTACGAGCAGAGTGGGGAATTGCATGGACTCACTCGTGTGCGCTGCTTCACTCAGGACGATGCGCATATCTTCTGTACACCAGAACAGCTTGATGCTGAGTTCAAGCATGTGATAGACTTAGTACTCTATGTGTTTGGTTCCTTGGGCTTTGACAACTTTACCGCTCAGGTATCCTTGCGCGATCCAGAGAACCTCTCCAAGTACATAGGTTCCGATGAGAATTGGGCAAAGGCTGAGAATGCGATTATTAATGCTGCTAAGGAAAAGAACCTTACTTATGTGATAGAAACAGGCGAAGCGGCTTTCTACGGGCCTAAGCTTGACTTTATGGTCAAGGATGCCATAGGTAGAAGCTGGCAACTAGGAACCATCCAAGTGGATTATAACCTACCTGAACGGTTTGACTTGTGGTATAAGGGAGCTGATAACGAGCTACACCGCCCTGTGATGATTCACCGAGCACCATTCGGTAGTATGGAGCGCTTTGTGGCCATTTTGCTCGAACACACCGCTGGTAACTTGCCTCTTTGGTTGGTACCAGAGCAGGTCAATATCCTTTCTCTTAGCGAGAAATACGAGGGTTATGCCCAAAAGGTAGCCCAACTTTTGCAAGAAGCTGATTTACGTCCTCATGTAGATAACCGCAACGAGACCATCGGTAAGAAGATACGCGAAGCAGAAACTCTAAAATACCCTTATATGCTTATCGTAGGGGAGGAAGAGGAAAAGAATGGCACCCTTTCGGTACGTCGCCACGGGGGAGAGGACTTGGGTACTATGAAAATAGCCGATTTCATCACCCTAATACAAGAAGAGATCAACAAGAATATAAAACCTTTCTCAACAGAAGTTTAACTTAAAACACAATAGCCATTAATACGAGAGTACCCAACACGAAGAGCACAAGTGACGAAAAGACCTCACACCGCGTGAACCGAGATATACGCGTTCCCGAAGTGCGTTTGGTAGGAGATAACGTGGAAACAGGTGTATATCCTACAAAAGAAGCCTTAAAGCTGGCTGAAGAATTGGAATTGGATTTGGTAGAAATCTCTCCCAATGCCCAACCTCCTGTATGTAAAATCGTAGATTACAAAAAGTTCCTCTACGAACAGAAAAAACGTGCCAAGGAGTTAAAGGCCAAGGCTACTAAAGTGGAAATCAAGGAAATACGCTTCGGCCCTCAAACCGATGACCATGATTATGAGTTCAAAAAGAAACATGGTGAGAAGTTCCTCAAAGAGGGGGCTAAGGTGAAGGCTTATGTGTTCTTCAAGGGGCGTTCTATCGTCTACAAAGACCAAGGTCAGGAGCTATTGCTACGCTTGGCAGTGGATTTGGAAGAGTTCGGAAAGGTAGAGCAGATGCCAAAACTCGAAGGAAAGCGTATGACTATGTTCATCGCTCCTGTGAAGAAAAAATAAAAAAGATAACAGATATTTCATCATTAATTTTTAAGTAACAAATGCCAAAGATTAAAACTAAATCCAGCGCTAAAAAACGTTTCAAACTAACGGGCTCTGGTAAAATCAAAAGAAAGCACGCTTTCAAAAGTCACATCTTGACTAAAAAAGCTAAAAAACGTAAGTTAGCTCTTACACACGCTACCCTTGTTCATACCAATGACGAGGCAAGCGTAAAGAAACAATTAGGTTTAAAATAATTGTTTCTAAGGTAAATTAATTGTCTCACCTTGGAGTATGGCTCAAAAAGAACGTAAAGTCGCCTACTACAAAAAAAATTAGAAATTTATGCCAAGATCAGTAAACGCAGTTGCGCGTAGAGCGCGTAGAAAAAAAATAATGAAACAAGCCAAAGGTTACTTTGGCCGCAGAAAGAACGTTTGGACAGTTGCCAAGAACGCGGTTGAAAAAGCGTTAGTATATGCTTACAGAGACCGTCGCAATAAGAAAAGAACCTTCCGCGCCTTGTGGATCGTTCGTATCAATGCTGGGGTTCGTCCTTATGGATTGTCTTATTCTAAGTTTATGGGAGCTCTTAAAGCTAATAATATAGAACTTAATCGTAAAGTTCTTGCAGACTTAGCCCTAAACCACCCAGAGGCTTTCAAAGCAATTGTAGAAAAAGTAAAATAAACGTTTAATCAAAGAAATATCTGTTAGTAAAAGGCTATCCTTTTGTGGGATAGCCTTTTTAATATTATAGGTCAATCTCTACTTGGTTGCGCAGTAAGTCCTCAAGGGTTTCTGCTTTGCGGATGAGCTTGGCTTGCCCATCTATCCAGAGAACTTCCGCAGGGCGAGGGCGTGAGTTGTAGTTACTGGCCATAGTGTAGCAGTAGGCGCCTGCATTCCTAAAACAGAGGATATCCCCCTCAGAGATTTCGGCAATTTGTCGGTTGGAGGCAAAAGTATCTGTCTCACAGATGTAGCCCACCACCGAGTAAAAACGCTTCTTTCCCTCTGGGTTAGAGATGTTTTCTATAAAGTGAGTAGCCCCGTAGAACATAGGGCGAATCAGGTGATTGAAACCCGAATCAATTTGTGCAAAAACAGTAGAGGTAGTTTGCTTGACGACATTGACTTTCACCAAGAAAAAGCCTGCTTCACTGACCAAAAATTTCCCAGGCTCAAAAGCCAAGGTCAGGTTCCTCCCATAGAGCTTGCAGAACTCCAAGAAGCGCTGGCTGAGCTTCTCACCCAGTTCCTCTATATCTGTCTGAATATCACCTTCTTTGTAGGGCACCTTAAAGCCACTACCAAAGTCAATAAACTTCAGTTCCCTAAAGTGCTTGGCGGCATCAAAAAGGATTTCAGCAGCGTAGAGGAAGACATCTATATCCAAGATATCGCTACCTGTGTGCATGTGAATCCCATTGATGTGCATCTTAGTATTCTCCACAATACGCAGAATATGAGGTATTTGGTGAATACTGATACCGAACTTACTATCTATATGCCCTACTGAAATCTTGGAGTTGCCCCCAGCCATGACATGTGGATTGATACGAATACATACAGGTATCTGTGGGTGCTTACTACCGAATTGTTCCAAGATGGAAAGATTGTCTATATTGAGCTGTACTCCCAGAGAAGCAGCCTCCTCGATCTCCTCCATAGAGACCCCATTGGGAGTGAAGATAATCTGTTCAGGGGCAAAACCCGCATGGAGGCCTAGCTTGACTTCCTGTATAGAAACCGTATCCAAGCCCGCCCCTAGCTTTCGCATAAGCTTAAGAATAGAGACATTGGACAGTGCTTTCATCGCATAGTTGATTCTAAGGCTGGGCACAGCGGCAAAAGCCTTGGTAAGTCGCTCATACTGAGCGCTGATTTTGTTAGCATCGTACACATACACAGGACTTCCATAGGTATGTACTACAGAAAGTAAATCTTTGACTTCCATAGGAATAGGGGTTAATGGGTTTATCGGGACAAAGATACAAAAATAATAACAAATGATGAATGACAAATTTTTATCATTATTCATCACTCATTGCTCATTATTTCGTATATTTGCACAAAGTTAGTCCTATTATGAAGACCTCTACTAAGTATATATTGCTGTCTTTGTTGGTAGAGTTTGTGCTCTTTTGTCTTTTTATGCACTATGTAATAAACCCAAAGTCAAATACTTACGTTACAGCAATGGGGGCTATACGTACCTATTCGGTCATTACAGCCCTTTATATACCTACGTTTGTATTGGCTTATTTTATAGGGCAAAAGCTGAAGTGCCATCTTTATAGCAGGCTCAAGAACTTTATCTTAGGGATAGTGCTTATTTTTGTTTTTTACATCACTACCTTTTGGTTTACAATGATGTGTGCTACTTATGTTCTCTGCCCTGAAGATGATAGGCGCTATTGTATGGAGATAACACAAGTGATCGTATTTCTCTATACAATAGGCGGAAAAGGTATATGGCTGTTTGTTTTTACAGCATTGCTATTAGGAACCCTTTTAATAGTGACAAATGACGAATGACAAGTGACTAATCACTAATCACTAACCACTAATCACTAACCACTAATCACTAACCACTAACGACTAACCACTAACCACTAATCACTAACAACTAATAACTTATACAAATGAAAAGAAGATTTATTTATCAAGATGCCAAATCGGATAAGTTTTGGGATATTGATTTTGAGGGTATTACCCAAACTGTTGTTTATGGGAAAACAGGTACCGCAGGGCGAGAAGCCGTAAAGGAATTTGCCACAGCGGACGAATGCACCAAAGAAAGCGAAAAGCTAATCCTCCAAAAACTCAAAAAAGGCTATACCGAACTCAAGGAGGGCGAAGCCGCTCCTGAGAGAAAAGAGTACTCCGAAGAAGAAAAAGCCGATTATTTCTTCTGGGAAGCTATAGAAAAGAGCTACAAATACAACAAAAAAGACTGGGAAGCCTATGACTTGGACGAACATATAGAGAAACTCACCACTTATCTGGCCAAATATAGTGAGGAAAAGTTACTTTTCTTTCAAAAAACCTTAGAACAGAAACTAATTTCCCTTTATACCGCTCCTATAGCCGAACTCTATATCATTCTTGGCAACGAGTACGAGAAAGAGGGGGATACCTATAGCTTTGATGGCTTTATCTCCGACGATGGTTTCCTCTATTTCCGTTGTTGGCTGCTACTCAAGGGCAAAGAATTCTATGAGGATATCACCAAGGATATAGAATCCTTTGTCTCAGGCAAATACCATTTTGATATAGCAGAGACTTGGGCAGAGGATCTCCTCTACGTAGCCGATGCGGCCAATCAAGAAGCGCGCCCTGATAGTGATGAGGATATCATTCGCGATACAGCAAATGAAAAGTGGCCTGAGCTAAATTATGACTTTGGCGAATTTGCTATGGACAGAGAGCCTGAAAGTGGGGGAGCGCTACAGAAAATGTACCCCAAATTAGTGGCTGAAATTATGCCTATCCGTTAGTAAATAAATTCTTTAATAAAATAGTGATATTCTTTAAAAAGTAGTACCTTTGCCACCAGATATGGAAAAACAAGAAAGATACGACAGAGCCTATATGCGTATGGCACAGGAGTGGGCAAAACTCTCCTATAGCCAGCGCAAGCAAGTAGGTGCTATCATTGTCAAAGACCGTATGATCATCTCCGACGGTTACAATGGTACTCCCACAGGCTTTGACAATTGCTGCGAGGATGCCCAAGGGGAAACCCTCTGGTATGTACTTCATGCTGAGGCCAATGCCATTCTCAAGGTAGCAGCCTCTACCCAGTCTTGCGCAGGAGCAACCCTCTATATCACCATGTCACCCTGCAAGGAATGCAGCAAACTCATACACCAGTCGGGCATCATCCGTGTGGTGTACAAGGAAGCCTATAGGGATACCAGCGGCTTAGAGTTCCTGCAGAAGGCGGGCGTGGAGATCGTGCATTTGCCCCAGACAGCACATGATCAAACCTATCAATAACTTGTTTTTTATTTAGCCATGGCCTTAGTACTTGAATGGGACTTTGAGCAATACCAAGAAGGGGAATGCCTTATTGCGCTGCATACCCGATTTGAGCCATGCAAATTGGCTTATTGGCTGAATAAAATATTGGATATTCGCCTCAGGCGTGCCAGCAATGACTTATATGATAAGGATTCCGATGCCCTCTTTGCACTTTTTTCGTTTTCCTATGAGCAGGAAGCAGTATGGCACCTAATAGCCAATAGAGTACGCACAATGACCTCTGTAGGGCTATTTACACAAGTGGAAGCATATCAGTTATTTATCAAAGAGCTACCCCAAGTGGATTACTTTCTTAGAATTAACCCTTGTGAGCAAAGCCAGGATTATGTGTCCTTATTGAAAGCGCAATATTTTATAGATCTTGCCTATGAAATACCACTGTTTCCAGAGGGTAAGCTTACTTATAAGGAGCAGAGAAAACTCAATGAAATCAAAGCAAAATTAATATTCTAAAAATTTATATAGTATGATAGGACGAAAAAAACAAAAATAGTAGCTACCTTAGGACCTGCTACCGATAGCCCTGAAATTCTCAAAAGTATGATCCTAGCGGGCGTGAATGTATTCCGTATCAACTTCTCTCATGCCAACTATGAGGAGGTGAAACAACGCATCGCTCAAGTACGTGCCATACAGGAGGAACTCAATACTCATGTAGCCCTCTTAGGTGACTTACAAGGCCCTAAACTGCGTGTAGGTGTTATGGAAGACGATGTAGTGGTAGAGGATGGCGACCAGATCTCTTTCGTTACAGGAGAGCCTTTCGTAGGGAATAAGGAGCGCGCTTATATGAACTATACCCAGTTCCCTCTCGATGTGAAAGCCGGAGAAAGAGTACTTTTGGACGACGGTAAGCTTATCTTTGAAGTGGTATCTACCAATGAAAAAGATACTGTAGTGGCCAAAGTGCTACAAGGAGGGGTACTCAAGTCCAAAAAAGGAGTAAACCTACCTAATACCAACATCTCCCTACCCGCCCTTACTGAAAAGGATATCAAGGATGCTATCTTCGCCATAGAACAAGAGGTAGATTGGATTGCACTTTCCTTTGTGCGCCATGCCAAAGATATAGAAGACCTTAAAAAACTCATCAAAGCACATACCACTGAGGAGATTCCGATCATTGCCAAGATAGAAAAACCAGAGGCATTGGCCAATATAGATGAGATCATCGCCAATTGCCAAGGACTCATGGTCGCTCGTGGCGACTTGGCTGTGGAAACGCCAGCACATGAGGTGCCACTACGCCAAAAAGAATTGGTACGCAAGGCCAAAGAAGCACGTATTCCTGTGATTATTGCCACCCAGATGATGGAGACCATGATAGAGAGCCTTACTCCTACCCGTGCCGAGGTCAACGATGTGGCCAACTCTATCATAGACGGTGCCGATGCGGTGATGCTCTCCGCCGAGACCTCCACAGGGAAATATCCTGTACAGGTCATCGAACGAATGTCTAGCATTATCAACAGTGTGGAGGATTCTAATTTTATCAATGTACCTCGTATCCCACCTGTACGTGAAGGCAATGAGCGTTTTGTCACTCAGTCTATCTGCTTGAGTGCTGCCAAACTAGCCGACGATATGGATGCCAAGATCATTTCCACCCTTACCGGTAGTGGTTATACGGCATTTCAGGTATCTGCCTTACGCCCAAGTGCTCATATCTTGGTCTTCTCCTCCAACCGACGCCTACTCACCAAGCTGAGTCTGTTATGGGGGGTAACCACCTACTACTACGACCGTTACGTATCCACCGATGAGACTATAGAGGACATCAACCGTATCGCCACCCGCGAGGGACACGTACAAGTAGGCGACATCGTCATTAGCCTTAGCGCCATGCCGATCAGTTACCAAGGACGCGTGAATACGGTTCGTGCTACGCAGATATTAGCATAAAAAATGAATAGAGAAAAGTAAATTCCTAATTTACAATCAGAGAGGCTGTCTGAAAAAATCTTCAGACAGCCTTCCTTATGCTATAGCATTGCCGTCTGTATTCAGCAATTTAGCTGAAAACCTATCCCCTAAATCTTTAAAAACTCAAATAATAGTAATTTTTTATACAATCTTCAAAAATAGATATAATCTCTACGACAATATTTTTTCTTTGAAAAAACAATCATTTCTACAAGTTAAAATTTTAACATATCTAATTACTAACCACTAACCACTGACCACTAGCCACTGACCCCTAACCACTACTCACTACCCACTATTGAATAATTTTATACTGTTATAGGTATTTATCAATAATTATAATACATATTTTTTCTAAATAGCCTAAAGATAGAGGGTTTTGTATAGTCTATAACATTTATAAATACCTGATAATGAAGTATGAAAAATAATACTTATAAATCCCTTTTGTGGATAACTTCCTTAAATAAGGTGAATAACTTTTGATAAAAAAGTTTGAAAAAGTATTGGATATTAAAAAAAATGTCCTACTTTTGCACCTGAAAATATCATTAAAATAATTGTAAGATGATAAAAATAAGTAAAAAACGGATTATTAACCTATTTACCATTGCAGTATTACTACTCTCGTACTCAGGGCTTTGGGCGCAACAGACTTGTGAAAGTATGCCTGAGCCTGTAGCGTATACAAGAATAGGGACTGCTACCAATAAGTTAGTAAAAGAATATGCCGATGTTAGAGGCGTAAGAGTTACTCGTACTTTGAGTGCAGGAAATCGGAGTGGTGATAAAATTATGTATTCAAATCAGGATACCAGTACTCCAGCAGAGACTTACTGTAGCATAAACCGTCAGGCAAAGTATGGGGGTAAAAAGTATCCTTTTATGGATTCTAATAAAGTGACCAAAATTACCTATGAGTTTAGCAAACCTGTAGTGGATGTCGAAGTGTTTTTGGCTGCTTTTGGGTATAGTGGTCATAAAACAAGGGTTGAAGATCAGATAGATGATGTGATCTTTACTGTTAATAAAGGAACCATTTCCTTGAATAGCAGATCTTCTTGTACTGCTAATGCTATTGAGGTTGTAAATGGAAATGAGGTAAGATCCAAAAAATTGACAACGACGGATGCCAAAGTAGGGATTACTTCTACAGAGCCTTTTACAGAACTTACCTTAACCTATCATGAACCAGGAGGAGGTGTCATAGGAGGAGCGGGCTTCTACGTGGAGATTTGTTTGAACTCTATTCAGCCACTTAATACAAGTGCTTGTAACCCAACCAATATAAACAATAACTTTGCAGGGGCAATTTCGGCAACTAAAACCCTTAATGGGGTAGAGGTAGAGCGTGTTCTTGATGCAAGTCAATTTGCTAACTTGGGATCTCAAAATTATTGTGGTAGTAGTATAAACTATCCTGCTAACTTACCATATATGGGAGATACAGGAGCTAAAAAATTGACTTATAAGTTCAAAGCACCTGTTACTTCTGCAGAAATTTTCCTTTTTGCTTTTGGGGAGAGTGAAGATACTCAACATCCAAATCGTTATGATCAGGTAAAATTCTCTATTAATGGAGAAGGAACAATGACCCTTTCCCAAACCTATAACTGTATACCTACAGGAACAACTGTTAATAGTAGTACAGGAGTGGTAAAAAGTGCAGATAATAAGCTCATTACAACTGACGTAGGGATTAAGGTCTCTTCTACTAAACCATTTACAGAAATTGTCTTAGATGATCTTACACCTACAGGGACAAGCTCTGGAAAGGGCTATTTGGTAGAGATTTGTGCATCTTCTATTACAAAAGCTAATGTTGATGATTTTATTACATTGGATGCAGGAATAAGTAATCTTACTAATCAGACAGTTTGTGACGGAGAGGCACCTGTATACAAGGCAAAGGCCGATGCAACAGCTTTCGCTTCTACAGCCAAATTTGACTATATACTTCAAGCTAAGAAATCAGGTACTACCAATTGGGTAACTGTGGAAACTAAGGCCAATGTTACTCCTGGAACAGTACATACTTTCACTGGAGATGCTCTCAAAACAACAGATTATAATAATGCTAAGGTAAGGGTGAAGTATGTCTATAAGAATTCACTTTTCCCTTCTGTAACAGGAACAGCTAATTCCAATGAGGTTACTCTTACAGTAAAAGCTCCAACAGTGATTACCACCTCTCCACAAGCAGCAGCTTATTGTGTGGGTAGTACTGCTACGCCTCTTTCGGTAGTGGCTACTGGAGAAGGTACGCTTACTTATAAATGGTATAGCAATACTGTGGATAATACAACTACGGGGACTCTCATTCCTTCTGCTACCGCAGCTACCTTTACGCCTCCTACAGCTATCTCAGGTACTACTTATTATTATGCAGAAGTGACAGGTTCTTGTGGTCAGGTAAAGAGTGCCACTGCCAAGGTAGAGGTACTTGCTAAGGCTGACCTTATTAATATAATTGCTCCAGCATATACACCTATAACAGTATGCGCCAATGAAGCAAATACAACCATAACAGCTAATGCCAATCTTAGGACAGGTGTAGGTAATAGGCTTACTTATACCTTGCAGTATAGTGCTACAGGTGCACCTAACTCCTTTACAGACCATCCTACACAGAAGTATACCAACTTCATTCCTTCAGCAGATAACACAAAACAATTTGTCATTAAGAATGAGGCAGCTAGTGAAGGATACTATCGTGTAAAATATACAAGTAATGGTAGTCTTTGTTCAGGTGGAGGGGAGAACTACTCCAATGTATTCAAGTTTACAGTAACAGCCTTGCCAGAGGTGACCGCTATCAATGCAAATCCGCCAGCCTTTAGTCCGGGAGTTTCTACATCTGTATCCTTTACTATAGAAGGAACACCTAATGCTGTGGTTACCTATAGAATAGGTAGCGGATCTGTACAGACTACTACCCTTGATGCAACTGGTAATAGCCCAGCTATACCTGCTGGTACACATACACAAACTGTTGAGCTAAGCGTAAGCAAAATAACCTTAGGAGGCTGTGAACAGACTTATACCAATATGAAAGGAAGAGCGGTAACAACTACCACACAGTGCTTTGGTGGCGGTCAGATACGCCCTGCAAGACAGTTTCCTTTCCCTGTTGCACAGAATCAAAACTCTATAGCTCCTATGAATGGAGTAAATGTAATAAGAGAATATGGAGGTACACCTAATGCGAACACATCGATTTTCTATCAATTCTGTAGTACTCAGAATTATCCTGTTGGATATACTTTAGTAGATGCAACCAGCACTAAGGTAACTTATGTGTTTGACAAACCAATAAAAGTAGTAGAAATTTGGCTTATGCTGATGAGTGATTCAGGAGGAGGATTAGACAGAATGAAGTTATCTACTAATAATGGTAATTTGACTTTTACAAAAGTATATGACTGTTATGGGAATGCTATTGTAGCAGCAAATGGTGAAGTATCTGCTTCTAATAATGTAACAGATGTTGCTGTAAAAGTAACTTCAGATAAACCTTTTACAAAATTAACAGTATTGCATACCTCTGCTTCTACAGGAGCACTTGTAGAGCTCTGCCCTGCTTCTGTTCAGCCAGTGGAGCTTATAGATATTACACAACACCCGCAGAGCCAAACCACTTGTGAGACCTTAAGCCCAACCTTTACTTCTAAAGCAGTGCTTAAAAATGGGGCAACAGGTACAGTTAAGTACAAATGGCAAGAAAGTACTAATAATGGAGTAAGTTGGGTAGATGCAGTTTCTGCTATATCAGCTACTTCAGGGACTATTGCCAGTGGAGGTACTACCTCTTTAAATTTGTTTAACATAACTAAAAATACTCCTAATAAACAATATCGAGTGCTCTATACCTATGAATTGCTACCAGGGGTAGAGGTGACAAAAGCCTCTACACCAGCAACTCTTACAGTAAATGATAAGGTAGAGATTACTGAATTTAAGGCTTCTCCAAACACGATTGTTTCAGGAGTGGCTACACCTGTCACGATTACTATTAAGGGAACTCCCAATGCGGTAGTGACTTACACTATTGATGGAGGTACTCCTGAAACAGTTACCTTGACAGGAGGAGTGCATACTTTCACCAGAACAATTTCACAAACCACTGATGTAGCCATTACTCAGTTGGAAAAGAATTGTACGGTAAATCCTGATTTACATCTAAAAATAGGTGAGTCGGGAGAGAGTTGTGGCTCATTGCCATCACCTCAGTTTGGAGCAACTGTAACAGGTACTAACAAACAGATGATGGGCAGTGTAGAGGTAACACGTACCTTTAGTGGAGGAGCTCCTATAGCTACTACATTAAGCTATTCAGGTATTTGTCTCCCTTATTATCCTATCGGTTATGCGATACTAAGAAAACAAACTTCAAATGCAAGTAAAGTCACCTATCGTTTTTCTCAACCAGTGACCTCTGCTGAAGTATGGTTGCTTGTTATGAGCAACACACCGCTTAGCCCAGGTATAGACAAGGCGAAGATTACCACCAATTGCAGTAGCACAACCCTCACAAAAGTATATGATTGTAGTAATTCAGCTACTTTGACAGGAAATACAGTAGCCTCTGCCGATAGAGTCAATACAGACGTGGCTATCCGTGTGGAATCTTCTGATACATTTACTGAACTCTATGTAGAAGATCTTTGGGATAGTAGTACTGGTAATGGTGCAGGATTTCTAGTGGAGCTTTGTCCTTCTTCTGTAAAACCTGTAACGATAGATATTAGCAAGCATCCATTATCTGCTTCAGTATGTAGTGGTCAAACCGTATCACTTAGCGCAGTGGCAGCCCTAAAAGGTTTGCCAGCGAATACACCAATGAGCTACCAATGGGAGCAGAGCGCTAATGGTACAGCTTGGAGTAATGTTACAGGTACGGGAGCATCTGGTACAACAACTACAGGTTCGGTTACCTATACTGTTCCAGCTACCCTTACTCAAACTACACACTATCGTTTGAAATATAGCTATACAACTAGCTGTGGAGCAGTGACAGTGAAAGCTACAACAAATGCGGCTATTATTACCATAAACGAACTGCCTAAGGTAACGAAGGTAGAAGCGACTCCGGGTTACATTTTGAACGGAGCTTCTACGCCAATTAGTTTTACTATAAGCGGAACGGCCAATGCTACAGTTACCTATACGCTGAATGGAGGGACACCTCTGACTGCCCAGATTAATGGTTCTGGTGTGGCTACAGTACCTTATACTACTACACAAGATGTTACTCTTAATGTTACCAAAATAGAGAAGAATGGTTGTATTACTTCCATTACGGATAAATCCGTGACAGTAGGAGTGAGTAACTGTGCTGCTTTTCCTGTACCTCAGTTTGGAGCTTCAGTAACAGGCAGCAACAAACAAACAATGAGCAATGTAGAGGTGACACGTAGCTTTGACGGAGGAACACCTACAGGAAGTCCTTCTTATGGAACTCAGTGTAGTGGTCAACCTTATTCAGCAGGTTATATTTTGCTAAGAAAAGAAACCTCAAATGCAAGCAAGGTTACCTATCATTTCTCTCAACCGGTAACTTCCGCTGAAGTATGGTTACTTTTGATGAGTAATCAAGGTGTAGAAGGAGTAGATAAGGCTAAGATTACTACCAACTGTAGTAGTGCAACCCTTACTAAGATATATGACTGTAGCAATACAGCTACTCTCAGTGGTGATGAGATCACCTCTACCACAAGGATCTTTACTGATGTGGCGATTCGTGTAGAATCTGTTAAGCCATTTACCGAACTTTATGTAGAGGATCTCTGGACGACTGGTAGTGGGCAAGGCTTTATGGTAGAACTTTGTCCTTCTTCTCTTGTGGTTGCCAACACAACGGGTATTTTATCGGTAGCTACGCAGCCGGCCAACGTATCGGCTTGTCAGGGCAGTACAGCTAGTATAGTTTCCAAAGCTAATGTAGGTACAGCTTACTTAGGAGGAACTCTTACTTATCAATGGGAAGAGTCTGCTAATAATGGAGCTACTTGGGCAAATGCTACAGGTGCCGGTGCTACAGGTACAGTTACTCCTGGATTGGATGTTACTTATACTCTTAGTAATGTAGCTTCAGCTAGTCCTAACAAACAATATAGAGTAAAATATAGTTATATCTATAATAACAGTTTCTGTGGAGAGGCTACCATCACTTCTGCACCAGCAACTCTTACAGTAGTGCCTAAGCCAGCAACTCCTACTGTACAGACTAAAACAGAGTGTCCTGCTACGGGTAACTTTGATATGGCAACTTTGGTTACCTCCACTGTACCTGCTGGACATACCCTTAAGTGGTATACTGATGATACAGGAAACACTGCTGCTAACCCTCAGGTAGATAGAAACAAAACGGCTAAGACAACCTATGAGAAATGGGTGGCTTTGGCAACGTCTCAGGGTTGTGAAAGTGATAGAGTAAAAGTTACTTATATAGTAGATATCACTACTCAGCCAACTATTACAGCGCCAACTAACAACCTATCTATCAACTGTGCAGATCTAGCAGCTACTGTTACCTCTCAAGTGAACGCTTGGTTAGGTACAGCAACAGCTACCGTAGGTTGTGGTACAGCTAATATAACCAATAACTATGCAGCAGTGAAACCTACTGACCTTTGTTCTGTAGGTGAGATCGAGGTAACCTTTACCGTAACGGATGCTTTCGGTACTCAAAAGACTGAGAAGAAGAAAATTACGGTTAACAGACTCATTGCAAACAATGATACAGCAACCGTAGCACGTAGCACAGGAGGAGATATAAATGTACTTTCTAACGATAGCGTAAATGGTGCTCCAGCCACTACAGCCAATGCTGTGGTAAGCATTGTCAATGCTAATGGTACAGGAGCTACTGTAACCTCTGATGGTAAGATACATATCCCAGGGGGTACACTTGCGCCAGCTACTTATAACATTACTTATAAGATCTGTGACAAGAACAACCCATCCCTATGTGGTGCTCCAGCTACTATAGCACTTACTGTGAACAATAGTACCATACAGGCTAACAATGATGATCCAGAGCCCCTTACTTTTGCTACTTCTGTAGCCTATGCCAAGAATGCTGATAGTTCTACCTTCAATGTATTGGCCAACGATAGGCTCAGTGGCGTAGCACCTAACACTACCCAAGTGGATATCATCCCTGTAACTACTGCTACAGGTGTAAGTATAGAGTCTGATGGTAGAATAGAAGTAGCGGCTTCTACACCAGCAGGTGTATATACCCTTACTTATAAGATTAAAGAAAAGAATACAACCAACGAGTCCGCAGTGGCTACTGTAACAGTAAAGGTAAAGAATACCTTGACTGCTACCCCAGCTACCCTTACTCCGTCTATTACACCTTCAACAAGTGCAACAACACCTAAGGTAGTCGGAGATGTATTGAACCAAACTGCGCTTAACGGAAACAAACCAAATACATCGCAGGTAGATATTACGGTAACGCAGCATGCTACTCCACCAGTAGCAGGAGACCCTGTGCCAAGTATCAATACCACTACAGGTAAGGTGGAAATCCCTTCAGGGGTGAAACCTGGTACTTATACCATTAAGTATAAGCTATGTGATAAGGTAACACCACAGACCTGCACAGGGGAAGTAACCCTTCCTATCACTGTAGCAGGAGGAAATACAATTGTGGCTCAAAATGATGACTTCTCTGCCCACAAAGTAGAACACTCTAGCTCGGAAGAAGTAGTCAAGAATGGTTCTAATCCTGTAAATGTACTTGCCAATGACAAATTGGATACTCGTACAGGTCTTGATACTAATGTAGTTACTATCACTCAAACCTCTCCAGTATCAGCTGTAAATATAGATACAGCTACTGGTCAGATAAAGGTAGCGGCTAACACCCCAGCAGGTGTATATGAAGTCAAGTATAAGATTACTGAAAAAGGACAAACAACTACCTCAGGTGAAGCTACTGCTAAAGTAGTGGTAATCAATAAAATAGTAGTAAACTCTTTCACTATACCTTCAGTAAATCCTTCTGAGGATAGTACAACACCTAAGGAAATAGGTAATGTATTGAATCAAACTACTATCAATGGTAGTACGCCAAATATAAGTAATGTAACAATTACTGCTACACCTGATGCACCAGGTTCACCTAAGAAGCCTTATGTAGATACCACCACTGGTAAGGTGATGATCCCTTCAGGAGTAGCTCCAGGTAACCATACCATGTCTTACACTATATGTGATAAGGTAACACCTGCCTCAGCTAAGACTTGTAAGACAGCTACCGTTACTGTCAATGTAACAGGAAATACCATCACTCCACAAGATGATGATTTCTCTGCCTACAAGGTAGAACATCCTACAACACAAACAGTAGTAAGTAATGGTGCTAACCATGTGAATATACTTACCAATGATAAGCTCGGTAGTCGCACAGGTCTTACTAAGAATGAAGTAACAATAACCCAGACAACTCCTGCTAATCCTCATGTAAATATAGATATTACTAATGGTGAAGTGGATGTACAAGCAGGTACCCCAGCAGGTGAATATACTGTTAAGTATAAGATTACTGAGATAGGACAACCTGCCTCCGCTGCCTCTGCTGAAAAAACAGTAAAAGTAGTAGTAACTAATAAGTTGGTCAATACAACAGCTAACTATAGTGGTTCGCCTTCTCAAAATGCAACACCTGCCATCGAAGGAGATATATTGGATAACGTTCGTATCAACGATGCAACCTCTAACCCTAATGTGAATGATGTAACTGTAAGTATAGTAACAGCAGCTACAGGTACTACTGTACCATTTATTGAAACATCAGGAGCTGATGCTGGTAAGATAAAGATCCCTCAAGGAACACCAGCAGGTAATTATGAGATAACCTATAAGGTATGTGATAAAGCTCAAGGAGCAGCACAATCTTGCCAGACAGCTACTGCTAAGATTAGAGTAAGTGCTAAACCTATCGTAGCTAACAATGATATGGACAATGCCATTGTAGAGTACGATGCCAATGCCGCTCAGCATGTGAAGAAGAGTGGTACTGATCTCAATGTATTGGCCAATGATAAGTTGGGTACTACAATAGGACTTAACAACTCCTTAGTAACTATTGAAACTACCCAATCTGTAACTGATATAGAAATCAAAGCAGATGGTAAAGTAGAAGTAAAAGCAGGTAAGGATGCTGGTGTATACGAACTTAAATATAAGATCAAAGAAGTAGCTGACCCAGCCAACGAATCTTATGAAGGTACTGTAAAAGTAGTGGTAACCAATAAGGTAGTAAGCAATGATGCTACTTATACAGGTAAGCCTGCTACAGGTACTACACCAAGAGAAATTGGTAATGTATTAGACAATGTACGCATCAATGGAGCTACCACTAACCCTGCTCCAAACGATGTAACTCTAAGTGTGGTAACCCCTGCTACAGGTACAACTGTACCAAGCATCATCACCACAGGTACTGATGCTGGTAAGATTGTAGTGCCACAGGGAACTCCAGCGGGTGATTACACTATAGTGTATAAAGTATGTGATAACGCTACAGGAGCAGCTCAGACATGTAAGCAGAATACAGCTACTGTAAAGGTAACAGGTAATGATATAGTAGTTAATCCAGCAACTAAGCGCGTACCTAAGACAGGTGGGCCTGTAGATGTTCTTGATAATGTAACTATAGGTGGAGACCCTGCTACCAAAGACAATGTAGATATTTCTATAACAGACGATGATGGAACAGGTGCTACTGTAGATCCTACTACAGGTAAGATTAACGTACCAAGTGGTCTTGCACCAGGCGAACATATTATTACTTATAAAGTATGTGAAAAGGCAAGCACTACTAATTGCCAAACAAATACACTTAAGGTAGTAGTGCCAGCGAACATTGTTCTGAACCCAGATACGGACAAGTCTGTACCTAAGACAGGAGGAACAGTAGATGTAATTGGTAATGATACTG
>NZ_KE150242.1:128598-157690 GCF_000411115.1 Capnocytophaga granulosa ATCC 51502
AATCCCTGATGGTGCAACTCCAGGCGAACATACCATCCGATACAAAGTATGTGAGAAAGGTACCAATCGTTGTCAGGAAGGTACTGTGAAAGTAGTAGTAGCTCAAGAGAATATCGTGGCCAATGCAGATAACTACGAGCAACAATGGTCTGCTACAGAAACGGTAGTTAAGGATGCAAGAAATAGGGAGGTAAATGTATTGACCAATGACCAATTGGCTTCTAATAGATCGCTCAGCACAATTCTTGTAGATATTGAGCAAGTAGAGGCTTCTTCCGATAAGGTAAGTATAGATACCGCTACAGGTAAAGTGAAGATAGCAGCTGGTGCTCCAGCGGGTACTTATACGTTGAAATATACTATTAAGCCTAAAGGTCAAACTACACCTGTAAGTGCTCCTGCTATAGTAACAGTAGTGGTGAAGAACAAGGTAGAAGTTACCGATGATGAGATATCTGGTACACCTTCAGATAGTGATACACCTAAGGAAATTGGTAATGTGACAGATAATATAGAGATTAACGGTCAAAAACCAAATCCAAGTGATGTTGCTATAGAAGTGATAGATCCAGCACATCCTGTAAAATCAGGTGCTTCTGTACCAACGATAGATACCACTACAGGTAAGATAACTGTAGGTAAGGACGTACCACCAGGGGACTACACTATCAAGGTAAGAGTATGTGACAAGGCTACCCCTGCCACATGTGTAGAGGAGGATTACAAGATCAGGGTAAGGCCTAATCAAGACCTTGAAGCTGTAAATGATAAGTTCAAGATAGGTACCACAGGCGGAACTACGCCAAGTGTATTAGAAAATGATAAGTGGAAAGGGGAAGCAGGAAAACTTAATACTGGCGGAAGCGATGATGATGAACTAAAAGTAGAGATAAGTGATACTTCAGGAAAGAACCAACCGGCCCCAACATATATACACAAGGGAACTGACGGACGTTTTACGATAGAACCAGGACTTGCAGCAGGAAAGTATACCTACTATTATACTATTAAGAGTATAAAAACAGGAATGACTTCTGATGCCAAAGTAGTATTCATTGTTTCTCCTAATGTAGCAGCTGAAGATACATTCACTGTAGACAAACCTAATGATGGTGCTCAGGATAATACCTCTGATGAAAGTGTTTTGGATAACGATACACTCAATGGTCAGAAAGCCAAACCTGAAGATGTCAATATCACTCTAATAAGTGTCTCTGATTCAGCAGATGGTAAGATAGAGTTGGATACCACTACAGGTAAGATTAAGGTAAAACCAGGAGCTCCTATAGGCGAACATACTCTCAAGTATAAAGTTTGTCCAAAAGAATCTACTACTGGTTGCCTAGAAGGTGAAGCCAAAGTGAAGGTACAACCTAACTTGACCCTTAAGGAACTTACCTTAGACAAGCCTATCAATAGTGCCGTATCAGAAACCCATACCGATAGTGTATTGAATGGTAGTACGTTAGACGGACAGCCTATCAGCCCATCCGATGTTACTATGGAAATAAAAAGTAGCGGAGGTCTCGATGGAGTAGATATCAATGCTGATGGACAGATCATAATACCTAAGGGTGCTCCTTCTGGAACTTACACTATAGAGTATAAGGTGAAATCTAATGCTTATGGTGTAGAGAAGATAGGTAGGGTAACAGTAACCATAACCAATGATGCAGACCTTGAGTTCTATAATGCGATCTCAACAGACGAAGGTAGCCAAAACAATGGATTTATAATCAAGAATATTGATCTATATCCTAACAACAATCTCAAGATATTCAACCGCTATGGTGTGTTGGTATATGAGAAAGACGGCTACACCAATACAGATCCATTCAAGGGTATCTCTACTGGACGTGCCACTGTAAACAAAGACGGTAAGCTACCACAAGGAACTTACTATTACGTCTTAGAATACACCGACGGCCAGAACCAAAAACAACAAAAAGCTGGATGGCTCTATATTAAATAATGAGTAACCAGTAACCAATGACAAAATGACCAATGACTAATGCCCATAGGTATTATTGTCATTGGTCATTAGTCATTAGTCATTAATCATTAACAATTAACCATTAATCATTAATAATCATGTCCCAATTTTACAACCAAATTGCGGAAAAGTATGATTTTATCTTTCCGCTATCCCCAGCACATAAGACTTTCTTTGCCAGCGAACTCCATGGCAAAACGATCCTTGATGTAGGTGCCGCCACAGGCAACCTTACCGCTTATCTTAGCTCACAAGGCTATGAGGTTACCGCCATAGACCTCAGTGAACGATTGATTGCCAAAGCGGCCGAAAAAGGCGTTACTGTACAGCAACTCAATATGCTTGCTATTGATGAGCTTCCTATGTTTGACAACATTGTTTGTATAGGTAATACACTCCCACACCTCGATAGTAAGACTTCCGTACAGCTTTTTTTACAAAAAGCCTATGGACAACTCACCCAAGGGGGCAAACTGGTCCTACAATTGGTCAATTTTCAAAAATATTTTGCCCAACAACAAGGAGATTATCTCGGTAACCTACCACTGATAGAAAACGATAAGGTGAAGTTTGAGCGCTATTACTATCTCAATGAGGAAGGAAAAATCCGTTTCAAGACCATTTTGGACGATACTATTAAGAATGAAGAGCTGTTGCAACCTATTTTCGCCGACCAGCTTACCCAGTGGCTTACTCAAATAGGGTTTCAAGCCATTAATCTATATGGTAATTTCAAAAAAGACCCTTTTGACAAAGAAAAATCCATGGCACTGATAGTAACGGCCGTGAAATAAGTTTTATTTTTTTACTTTTCCCTACTCATACTATCTCAAAGGTAGTATCAGTAGGGATTTTTCTCTATTTACTTTTCACAATTCACTCAAAAAAAATCCGTATATTTGCACTTTAAAACAATACCTTATGGCACGATTAGGAATGCTTTACGCCATCACTGATGAAGCGTTAGCCCAATTAGAAGCACAGGATATAGACCAGATGTACGACTATATGCTTGAAGAAATAGAAGAAGAACTGTTTGATACTCCCGAAGCCTTTGAACTAGACAAAGCGTGGGAAGGAATCCATTATTGTCTTTGTGAGGGAGATTGGTATAAAGAAGAGGGAATAGCCCCCGACGTTATTTTTGGAGGAGAACTCCTTTTAGATGAAGATGATAATGTGATTTTCTTGAAAACTCCTGAAAAAATCAAAGAAATAGTCAACTATATTCAAGAAAATCCTATTGAAGAGACCCTCAAAAATAATTTTGATAAAATCCCTGAAGAAGAATATACGCTTCCCAAAGATGAGGACAATCTCAACTATTTGTTAGGCTGGAGCGAAGGTCTTTTAGAGTTCTATAAAAATGCTTTAGAAAAGCAGCTCAATGTTATCTTTACTGTAGACCTCTAATAAAAGTCATTAAAATATTATTTTATGGAAACAATAACTTTTCAAACAAATGTAAAAGCAATAGATTTTCCTATTATAGAGGAAATATTAAAAAGGTTTAAAGCCACGGACATCAGAATCATCAAAGAGAAAAAAGATGATACAGAAATGACAGAGGAAGAGTTCCTTGCAAAAATAGACCGCTCTATGAAAAGTAAAAGAACGAAAGTTACTGTTGAAGAACTTAGAGCTAAATATTTGAAATAATGGAAGAATTAGAAACGTATTCTTTGGAAGAGACAGAGGTTTTTTCCGAAGATATGGCAAAGCATATAAGTTCAGGACAGAAGAAAATTGTCGAGAGAATACTTAACCTTATTGAAGAAATAAAGCAACATCCAACAACAGGAACAGGCAAGGTAGAGCGTCTCAAGGGCAAGGGAGAACGCCTTGTATATTCTCGGCGCATCAATGACAAGCATAGGCTTGTTTATGAAATCTTTGAAGAAGAAAAGTTAGTAGTCTTAGCGGCTGCTTATGGTCATTACAAAGACAAATAGCAATTAAACATTAATCATTAAACATTAATCATTAACAATGTTATCAGTATCCAATTTATCCGTACAATTCGGCAAGCGCGTCCTCTTCGATGAGGTCAATGTAACCTTTACACAAGGCAACTGCTACGGCATCATCGGTGCCAATGGAGCAGGCAAATCTACTTTTTTGAAAATCCTTTCAGGCAAGCAAGAACCTACTTCTGGGCGAGTGATCCTCGAACCTGGCAAGCGTATGTCGGTACTCGAACAAGACCACTATGCCTATGACGACTATACGGTACTTGACACCGTGATTATGGGCAACAAAGTCCTCTCCAAAATCAAAAAAGAGATGGACGACCTCTATGCCGACTATTCCGATGAACATGCCGAACGCATTGGTGAGCTACAAATGCAGTTTGATGAGATGAACGGATGGAATGCTGAGAGCGATGCGGCCGCCCTGCTCTCCAACTTGGGTATCTCCGAGGATATGCACTATACCCTCATGTCCGAAATGGATGGCAAGCTCAAAGTACGTGTACTTCTCGCACAAGCCCTCTTCGGCAATCCCGATGTACTGATCATGGACGAGCCTACCAACGATCTAGACTTCGAGACCATCGGCTGGTTGGAGAACTTTTTGGCAAACTATGAAAATACAGTGATTGTCGTTTCCCACGACCGCCACTTCCTTGATGCTGTTTGTACCCATATTTCCGATATTGACTTTGGGAAAATCAATCATTATTCGGGTAACTATACTTTCTGGTACGAAAGTAGTCAGTTGGCAGCCCGTCAGCGTGCCCAGCAGAACAAAAAAGCAGAAGAGAAAGCCAAAGAATTGCAGGAGTTTATCGCGCGTTTCAGTGCCAATGTGGCCAAATCAAAACAGGCAACCTCTCGTAAGAAGATGTTGGAGAAACTCAATATCGAGGAAATCAAACCATCCTCTCGTCGTTACCCTGCGATCATCTTTGACCGCGACCGCGAGGCGGGTGACCAAATCCTACACGTGGAAAACCTTGCCGCTTCTGTGGACGGACAGGTATTGTTTAAGAATGTGGACATCAACCTTGCCAAAGACGACAAAGTAGCCGTGATTTCTAAGGATTCACGTGCTACCACTGCCTTTTATGAGATACTAAACAACAACCTCAAGCCTGATGCGGGTACCTTTGCCTGGGGTATCACTACCTCACAGTCTTACCTGCCCGTGGATAACTCCGATTTCTTTACCCAAGACCTTTCTCTAGTGGATTGGTTGCGCCAATGGGCAAAAACAGAAGAAGAACGCGAGGAAGTATACGTACGCGGCTTCTTGGGCAAGATGCTCTTCAGTGGTGAGGAAGCCCTCAAAAACTGTAAAGTGCTCTCAGGAGGCGAGAAAGTGCGCTGTATGCTCAGCCGTATGATGATGTTGCGCGCCAATGTGCTCATGCTCAACGAACCTACCAACCATTTGGATTTGGAGAGCATCACCGCCTTCAACAACTCGCTAAAGAACTTCAAAGGTACCGTGCTTTTCACCACTCACGACCACGAATTCTCACAAACCGTCGCCAACCGTATCATCGAGCTTACCCCCAGTGGCATCATAGACCGCTATATGACCTTTGATGAGTATATGGACGATAAGAATATTCAGGAACTCCGCGAAAAGATGTACCGAGGATAGTGACTAGTGACAAGTGACTAATAGCACTTTGGCAAAGTTCGTTGTATAAAAAAGATTAGATGAGCTTTGCCAGAGTTTTTTAAGGGGAAATAGAAAATTATTGTGATTTTTCAATGTGTAATATCAATTAAAATTCGTTATCAATAAAATAAAGTTGTATGTTTAATTTTAATATTAGCCAAATAGCAAATTCTTTTAGTATTTTTTCATTCAATTATTCAGCTAAAAAGGAAATAATATCTCCAGAAATAGAACTAACTCAAAAAAATGATGAAAAAGAAATTATGCCTATAAAAAAAAGAGAATATAAAAATATTCTAGAAATTTCAAAAATAAAACTTATTGAAAATTACAATGAAGATATATACATTTATTTCTTTATTCAAAAAGAGTCATCTAATCATAGTTTTTGGAATTTAATTTTACCATTAGTTAAAGGTTTAAATACAAATAGATTACTTCAATATAGATTAGGTAATTTCTGTCTACAAGGGGGAGGTGGATTACTTGCTACAAAAAATATTTTTTATTCAGCTAATAAATTAAGGGAAAAAGGATATAAAGTTTATTCAAATGCAAAGGTAATAGATAACAATTTACTTGATGATTTCTTATATTTAGATACTGAATTAACATTAAATAGTTTAGATGAAAAATCTGAATTACTATATCATTATTGTAAAACAGATCCTTTTGAAGGGATTTTTAATCAGTATAAAAACCTTGTAAAGGATAATTCTTTTGATGATATGATTTGTAATTTTTAGAAAATTAAATTTTGGAATGATTTTTGAAAATATTAGAATCCCTCTTGTAACTAACAAAAAATCATATATATAAAATTATGATTACAAATAAATTTCACCTTATAAAAGCTAGAAAACATAAGAGAAAAAGTATTAAAAGAAAAAGATATAGAAAGAAAAAGCAAAAAGAAAAGGAGTTAAGAATTGAATATGTAAGATTAAATAGAGTTATTAAGGAGTCTATTCTTATAAGAGTTCCTGAAAATTTTTCTATAAAAGATAATACTACTAAAACAATCAAATTTATAAATGATTTAAAATCTTTGCATAAAAATAGAAGAAAGATTTATTTTAGTATGAGTAAAGTTACTAATATAGATGAGGGTACTATTGCTTTATTTGTTTCTATAATAAAAGAACTGAGTATAAGGAAATATAAAATATGTGGCAATAAACCAAAAGATAAAAATGCTAAAAGAATATTAGAAAGATCAGGATTCTTTGAACATTTAAATGGTGAGATTGATATAGAAAATAAACATTCTCCTAATACTATTTTGACAGAAGGTCAATCAAAAACAAATCAAGAAGTTACTGCTAGAATAATTAGAAACTCTATTAAATTTTTAACAGGAAAAGAAAATAATAATCAGAGATTACAAAGATTATTTATTGAACTGATGGCTAATGCCATTAACCACGGTTTTAAAGATAGCGAAAAAGCAAGATGGTTTTTATCTTCTAGCCAAGAAATAAGTAATTCTGAAAAGATTTGTAGATTTGCTTTTATTGATAATGGACAAGGAATTATAGATACTTTGAAGTTGAAAAGTCTATTTCAAGAATTTTTAAAGAATATAAAGTCATTTTTTAATAAAGACAATCAATTACTGATATCAGCTTTTAAAGGAGAAATAGGTTCAAGAACCAAATTAGATTATAGAGGAAAAGGTTTGCCTACAATATATAAGACAATGGAAGAAAAAATAATTTCAAATCTTTTTGTTTTAACTAATAATGTAATTTTGGACTTTAAAGATAATAAATTCTATGATATAAGTATTAATCATAGTGGTACATTTTACTATTTTGAGTTATCAAATGACAATTTAAATTAAAAAAAATGAATAAAAGAATAAAAATAAGTGAAGATTTTTCTAAAATACCTGGAGCAAGGTATCGAAAAGATGGTGAATACTCAGGACAAGAGTTCTATGAAGATATATTAGAGCCAAAATATAAATCTCTCAATCAAGAAAAAGGAGAAAAACTAGAGATTGATTTAGACGGAACAGAGGGGTATGCAACTTCTTTTCTTGACGAGGCTTTTGGTGGACTAGCTAGAAAACATGGTAAAGAAAAGGTTATTAAATCTCTTGTCTTTATTTCTCATGAAGAACCTTATTTAATTGATGAAATAAAAAGTTATATGAATGAATAGGAATATTAATATTTTATGGCTTGTTGTGATAATACCTATATCTATTTTTATAGGTTATATTACTAATTCTTACTATTTCTTTGATATAAGTAAAGAAATTAATCTTATTGAACTAGCTAATCTATTAGTAAGTATTTTTATTGTTTTTTATTTTTCGTATCATTTGCAGAAACAAATGGAAAAAGATAAAATAGAGAAAGATTTTATTATAAATAAAATGCTTCCTCTTCTTAAAGAATGTGAATTTCTAAAAAACTCCATAGAAAATAACAATTTAAATAGGACAAAAATAAATAATAGTCTTAAAGAAATATCTAATACAATATATTATAGTGTAAAATTTTCTAATATCTGTGGAAAAAAATTAAGAGAAGAAGAACTTCGAAAGTCACAAATTGAGATTAAAAAAAGTATAACGGGAGGTCAGTTAAAAAATAATAAATATGTTCTTCAAGACAACTCAGCAATAAATAAATTACAGAATTTTGAGGAAAAAATAATATCCGAAATTGTTCGGGTTAATAAAATATAGTCTTACTTCCAAATATTAGGTTCAGGCAATACAAAATAAAGTGTAGGCAGTACAATATCAAGCTCAGGCAATGCAAAATAATGCATTGACAGTATAAAATTAGGTAATGACACATCAAAATGATAAAAAAAGTAAAGTTATGAACAGATTTCACATCTCATTCGAAAAATTCAAGAAGGAGTCCTTGTTTTTGGGAAATTAGTATTTATTAAACTATGGAAAAGACAAAAGTATCTCTAACAAGCTTCAAAGAATTTTCGCCTGATGAAACTCCTAGTTGGGTAATAAATGTTATTATAAGCGATACAGATAAAAAGTATAGCAAATTTCGCGAACCTATCTTTGAAATTCTTCAACCTTTAGCTGAAAAAATAATATTTGAATTGAAAAATCCTGTACATGTCAGGGATGTAAGCTTTATAGAAGAAGATGACGATACAATATCTTACCATTTATGGGATAAAATAAACGAATTAGCAGGGCTAAGAGGTAAAGGGGCTACTTTAAGGGCTGTGGTTAAGGACTTATATGGCAATGAGTACACCTCTAATGAAATAAATATTGATGATTTTTTTATTTAACTGAACAATCAAAAAAAATAGACTATGCAACGAATTGTATTCTTATTTTTGTTAATTTCTCAGTGTACTTTTGGACAATTCTTTGTGGTAAAGGACAAAGATGGCTATGTAAATATCCGTGAAAAGGAAAGCGTCAAAAGTAAAATACTGGGGACACTCCCTAATAATAAGCTTGTTTATATATTTCATGCTGATGAAGATATAAGTAAGTGGCATTACATAGATAAAGGGTATATTCATAACAGCAGACTGAAACCTACTTATGCATTTCTTTCCATTAAGAAAGAAAAAGAAAGCGATAATGCCATTACTTTTTCAGGTATGGGAATTCATGTAGAGCTGACTGCTCAAAAATACGATAAGAAAAAACATGTCTTTACCAAAGAGAACAAGGGCGATCATTACGAATACAAAATAGACGGGAAACCTTTTGAAGGAACTGATGGCTCTGAGCCAGAGACGGAATATAAGAATTTTGTGGTGAGCATTAAGGGCAAACAAGTGACTATTCCTAAAAGTGCTTATAGTGATATGTATGTACCTGCCTTTAGTGAAACATCCGTTTATTATGACAAAGAAGACGATATTATCTATATAGAGGCTCAAAATGGTACAGGAGCAGGGGGCTATGATGTTTGTTGGCAGATCGTAAAGGGTGTTTATAAAACAAGAGAAGTAGGGTATTTTAATTAAAAGGAAGACAAACCCCAACTTTTAGAGCGTATCAGCAAGTTTGTAAGAAGTTAAAGAGAATTTATTAAAAACTATTTAAATAAAAAGAAAATGACAAAGAATATTACTATTTGGATCTTTAGCGTATTGTTTTTACTGATTACTTGCGTAGGTATCAATGATTTTTGTCATACAATGACCTACAATGAAGCGTATATCGGCAGCCATTTTGGAGCAGGAGGACTGATTTATTTTAAAAATTATCCTTTGGCATTAGCTATTTTATTCGGTATTACCGTATTCTTGCCTCCTATAAGTGTTATTACGGTGTTGTTGTTTCGCAAAAAGGTCGCCACTTCTATAATGATGTGCGCACTTGTAGCAATGTTGCTTTTAGACGTTTATACCTTTTGCTTTCGTCAGCGTTGGCAATTATTAGGGGAGCAAACCTCTATATATGATGTAGTCATATTAGGGATTTTTCTTTTATACTACCTATATCTTTTGTTGTTAAAGAGAAAACACATCATTAAGTAACACAAATTTGCTCTTCGGATTGCATTTCGTAGGTAAAAAAACTAACTTTTAGAGAATATCGGCAAGTTAGTAAGAAGCTAAAAGAGAATTTGTTAAAAATTATTCAAATACAAAGTAAATGAAAATCATAGGAATTAGTGTACGCACTACCAATCAGAACGGACAGGCGATGCAAGACATCGGGAACCTTTGGCAACGCTTTTTTAGTGAGCAACTTTTGGCAAAAATTCCCAATAAGGTAAGCGATGCCATTTACAGCATCTACACCGATTACCAGAAGGACTATACCGAGCCTTACACTTGTATGATAGGAGTGGAAGTTACCACGCTCAGTACGATTCCCGACGGCTTAGAGGGCAGGGAATTCCCTCAGCAAACCTTTCAAAAGTTTGTAGCCAAGGGTGCCATGCCTCAGGCAGTAGGGGCGATGTGGCAATATATTTGGGATCATGACGCCACACTCAATCGCACTTATATATATGACTATGAACGCTACACTGAGAAGTCTCAGCAAGGCGATACCCCTGAAGTAGATATTTTTATAGGTGTAAAAGAGAACAAGTAACCCCAATTCCTATGACGAAGTCTATATAGGTAGCCATTTTGGGGCAGGAGGTCTGATTTATTTCAAAGATTATCCTTTATTATTAGCTGTTCTATTTGGTATTACGGTATTCTTGCCGCCTATAAGTGTTGTTATGGTACTATTCTCTCGCAAGAGGATAGCCGTTTCTATGATGGGGTGCGCACTTATAGCCATGGTATTTCTAGAGGTCTATACCTTTTGCTTTCGCAATCGCTGGCAATTATTAGGCGAACAAACCTCTATATTTGATATAATAATCTTAGGAATCTATCTTTTATACTACTTATACCTTTTGTGGCTAAAGAGCAAACATATTATTAAATAAAGTTTCGAAAGCTCTATAACTTATTGACTTCCAAAACATCTCCCTACTCCCCCCTCAAGGCGGGAGTTAGTAAGTAGTAGAGATTCAATAAGTTATAGAAGAAAAATCTTTCCAATATGACAAACAAATTAGGCTATTTCAACGCCCTTAAAGCTCCCCCTTTGGAGGGGGGGGGGGAGGTTTTTACAAATAATTGATTATTAGTTATTTATAATTACAATAATAACCTAAAATTGACTTGCGAAACTTAAGTTATTTACAAAAAACAAATCGCGAGATTTGAGTCAGCAAATTAACAAATGAATAAATTGTCTTATGAAAATATTTTCTTATAATGTAAATGGGCTTCGTGCCGCCATGACCAAAGGTTTCGTGGAGTGGCTCTCTGCTGCTAGTCCCGATGTGATCTGCCTGCAGGAAATTAAGGCCTTGGAAAGCCAAATAGACTTGGCTCCTTTGGAGGCAGCAGGCTACACCTATCATTATTTTCACTCGGCTGAGAAGAAAGGATACAGCGGGGTAGCGATTCTCTCCAAGATCCAGCCTACTCATGTGGAAATAGGCTCAGGAATAGACTATATGGACAAGGAAGGGCGTATCCTCCGTGCTGATTATGGCGATCTTTCGGTTATGAGCCTATACTTGCCGTCAGGAACAAATATTGACCGATTGGATCATAAACTACAGTTTATGGCTGATTTTCAGCAGTATATCAATACACTCAAGCAGACACGCCCCAACCTTGTTATCTGTGGGGATTACAATATCTGTCATGAGGCGATTGATATTCATGACCCTGTCCGCAATGCCAATGTGTCTGGCTTCTTGCCAGTGGAGCGCAAGTGGCTGGACGACTTTCTCAAGAGTGGGTTTGTGGATAGCTTTCGCTTTTTTAACAAAGAACCGCATAACTACTCTTGGTGGAGCTACCGTGCCAATGCCCGCAACAATAACAAGGGTTGGCGTATAGACTACTGCTTGGTAGCCAAGCCCTTGGCCTCTCGTATGGTAAGAGCCGCTATATTGCCAGAGGCTAAGCACAGTGACCATTGTCCTATCTTAGTTGAAATCCGCTCAGCCGATGAAAAATAACGCCTCTGATCACCTGCTGGTCATTCGTCTCTCTGCCATGGGCGATGTGGCAATCTCTTTGCCTGTGCTCAATGCGCTTACTGCACAGTACCCACAGCTTACACTTACCATCCTTACCCGCCCGCTCTTTGCACCCCTCTTTGCCCACCTGCCCCGCACCACGGTTTTTCCTATAGATACCAAGGGTGCTCACAAGGGCATCCGAGGCCTCTATCGGTTATTTAGGGCATTGAGAGGGCAGGGGATTACCCAAGTGGCCGACTTGCACAATGTACTCAGGACAAATATCTTAAAGTTTTTTTTCTCCTTTACTGCTATTCCTTTTGTGCAAATAGACAAGGGCAGACGAGAAAAGAAAGCACTCACCCGTAGTAAAAATAAGATTTTTACACCTCTATTACCTTCTTATAAGCGGTATGCAGCGGTATTCGAGCGCTTAGGCTACCCCATTGTATGGGATAAGGACTATTTCTCCCCCAAGCCAGCCCTTACAGAGCCGATTAAGGCGCTACTAAGTGCTGATACCAATATAGGTATTGCTCCTTTTGCCTCTCACAAGGGCAAGGAATACCCTTTTGAACAAATGAAAGAGGTTATAGCAGCACTCTCCGAGTGCTATCCCAAGAGCAAACTGTTTATTTTCGGTGGGGGAGCAAGAGAAAAAGCATTGGTGGATACCTTGCCCACTTATCCCAATGTAGAACCCATGGTAGGCAGGCTTACCTTTGCGGAGGAGTTGGCCTTGATCGCCCACTTAGACCTTATGCTGGCTATGGACAGTGGCAATGCCCACTTGGCGGCCAACTATGGGGTGCCCACCCTCACCCTATGGGGGGTTACACACCCTTATGCTGGTTTTGCCCCCTACGGACAGCCTCAGGAGTATTGCCTTGTGGCCGACCGCCGTCAGTACCCCTTGGTGCCTACTTCAGTTTTTGGAAACAAATATCCCGAAGGTTATGAAAAATCCATAAAAACCATTTCTTTACAAGATATTTTACGTAATATTGCCGCTATTTTAGAAAAATAAATTAGTCTCTTTTCAGACTTTTTTTATACTTTTGCTTTAGAAAAATCGCTTTTATACTATATGATACATTTTTTTTATGAGCTTCCTTTTGAATTGCCACAGGAAGAAGCCGATTTCCGTCGTTGGGTGCAACTCATCATTGCCTCTGAACGCAAAAAAGAAGGGGATATCAACTATATCTTTTGCGATGATACCTACTTGCACAAGATTAATGTAGATTATTTGCAGCATGATACCTTGACGGACATCATTACTTTTGACTATGGCAAGGATAACCTGCTCTCAAGTGACATCTATATCTCTATAGATCGCGTGCGGGAGAATGCCCAGTCCTATGGGGTGGATTTCTCCGCGGAGCTACTCAGGGTAATGGCGCATGGAATCCTGCACCTATGTGGCTATAAGGATAAAACCGACGAAGAATCCCAACAGATGCGAGAGAAAGAAGAGGAGAAAATGACACTTTTCTTAAAATAGAAAAAACCTTTGAGCCATAGCGGCTCAAAGGTTTTCTTATGCTAAGGGAGGAAAACTAGTCCTTCATACGTTCTACGTAGGTACCTTTCTCAGTTTCTACTTTGATACGGTCTCCTTCGTTGATAAAGAGCGGTACATTTACAATAGCACCTGTCTCTACCGTTGCAGGCTTGGTGGCATTGGTAGCTGTATTTCCTTTTACCCCTGGTTCTACATGAGTTACAGTAAGAATCACATTGGCAGGCATCTCCACTGAAAGGGGCGTTTCATCTTCGGCATTGAATATAATCATTACCACTTCCCCTTCTTTGAGTAAGTCTGGGTAGTCCAACATATCACGGCGGATATGCACTTGGTTAAAGTCCTCTACGTTCATGAATACAAGCTCTTCGCCCTCTGGGTAGAGATATTGGAACGAACGTGTCTCCACACGTACATCGTCTATCTTGTGCCCGGCAGAGAAAGTGTTGTCAATGGTTTTTCCTGTGGTAACACTCTTGAGTTTTGTTCTCACAAAAGCAGGCCCTTTCCCAGGCTTCACATGGAGAAATTCGATGATTTTGTAAATGTCATGGTTGAAACGGATACATAATCCTTTTTTAATATCAGCTGTACTTGCCATATTTATTTAAATATATTTATTTGTTTACTAATTACTTAAGGCTTCCTACCATATCCTCAGGGCGCACCCAAGCATCGAATTCCTCTGGGGTTACATAGCCCAAGCGGATTGCTTCTTCGCGTAGGGTAGTGCCATTCTTATGAGCGGTATTGGCGATTTCAGCCGCTTTGTAGTAGCCTATCTTGGTGTTAAGGGCGGTAACAAGCATTAGGCTATTGTTAACCAACTCTTTGATACGTGCATAGTTAGGCTCAATACCTGAAGCGCAGTGCTCTTCGAAACTTACAGCTGCATCCCCGATAAGGCGGGCGGACTGTAGGAAGTTAGCACAGATCACAGGCTTGAACACATTTAGTTCATAATGTCCTTGGGTAGCCCCTACACTGATGGCTACATCATTACCCATCACTTGGGCAGCAACCATCGTAACAGCTTCACACTGAGTAGGGTTTACTTTTCCTGGCATGATAGAGCTACCTGGCTCATTGGCAGGAATCAAGATTTCCCCGATACCACTACGAGGGCCAGAGGCCATAAGGCGGATATCGTTGGCTATTTTGTTAAGTGATACGGCGATTTGCTTGAGCGCTCCATGAGACTCTACCATGGCATCGTGAGCGGCCAAGGCTTCAAACTTGTTCTGAGCCGTTACAAAAGGAAGTCCAGTGAATTGAGCTATATATTTGGCTACCACCACATCGTATCCCTTAGGTGTATTGATACCTGTACCTACAGCAGTACCACCCAAGGCCAATTCGCTTAGGTGTGCAAGGGTATTTTTCAGTGCTTTGATACCATGTTCTATTTGGGATACATAGCCAGAGAACTCCTGACCGAGGGTAAGGGGAGTGGCGTCCATAAGGTGGGTACGTCCTATTTTTACCACATCTTTGAAAGCCTCTGATTTTTTCTGTAGGGTATTTTTGAGTTTTTCAAGACCTGGGATGGTAGTCTCCACTACCATTTTGTAGGCTGCGATGTGCATACCAGTAGGGAAGGTGTCGTTGGAGGACTGTGATTTATTCACATCGTCATTGGGTTGGAGTACTTTTTCCCCTTCGCCTATTTTTCTCCCTGCCAGAAGCTGAGCGCGGTTGGCGATCACCTCATTTACATTCATATTGGACTGAGTACCAGAGCCTGTTTGCCAGATGACCAAAGGGAATTGATCGTCCAATTTGCCTTCTAAGATTTCGTCACATACTTTAGCTATTAAGTCTCGTTTTTCTTCGGAGAGTACGCCCAATTCGAAATTGGCATAGGCGGCCGCTTTCTTTAAGTAGGCAAAGCCATAGATCACTTCCTTAGGCATAGAGGCAGGAGCCCCTATTTTGAAGTTGTTACGAGAACGTTCTGTTTGTGCCCCCCATAGCTTATCGGCAGGCACTTTCACTTCACCCATGGTGTCTTTTTCAATACGATATTCCATTGGTATATAGTTTTAATGGTTTTTTTCCAAGATAAAAAAGCATCAGTTTTTCATGACACAAAAGTATATTTTTTTTCTTAGACCACCAAATTTTTTTCAAATATTTTTATTTCTAATATTCTCTTACTCAAGTTTCGCAAGCTGTTTTTCAAAATCCCCTCAGTTCCTCCTCCAGCCCCTTTCGAAGGAGGGGAGAATTAGCGTATTAGAATAGCTGTTTATCCTCCCCCGGCCCCTCGGAAGGAGGGGAGAATTATTGAGTTTAATCAGTGTAAATTCTTTGTATAAGTCTGATTATTTGTCTTCTATAATGTATTATTCCGATTTCACACTCTTAGCCCCCTTCCTTCGGAGGGGGGTAGGGGGGAGGAATTGAGGGGAGAATTAGCACATTTATGCAGTGTAGCTTCTTTGTATAAGTCTGAATATCTGTATTCTATAACATATATTCCAATTTTTCACACTCTTAGCCCCCTTCCTTCGGAGGGGGGGGTAGGGGGGAGGAATTGAGGGGAGAATTAGCACATTTATGCAGTGTAGCTTCTTTGTATAAGTCTGAATATCTGTCTTTTATAATGTATTATTCCGATTTCACACTCTTAGCCCCCTTCCTTCGGAGGGGGGTAGGGGGGAGGAACTGAGGGGGAATTATTGAGTTTAATCAGTATAAATTCTTAGTATAAGTCTTAATTTAAGTTTCGCAAGCTCTATAACTTACAGATTCTCAAAACATCCCCCCTACCCCCCCTCAAGGGGGGAGTTAGTAAGTAGTAGAGGTTCAATAAGTTATAGAAAGAATATTTTCCAATTAGACAAACAAATTAGGCTATTTCAACGCCCTTAAAGCTCCCCCTTTGGAGGGGGGTGTGGGGGAGGTTTTTACAAATAATTGATTATTAGTTGTTTATAATTACAATAATAGCCTAAAAATAACTTGCGAAACTTAAGTAACATATATTCCGATTTCACACTCTTAGCCCCCTTCCTTCGGAGGGGGGTAGGGGGGGAGGATTTGAGGTAGATAGGATATAAGAAAGAAATAATTCTGACAATCAATAAGTTATAGTCTTTACAAAACCTGAATTAACAATTTAAAATTAATAATTAACAATTAACACTCTTTTCTGTTGAAAAAAAAATTATTGTGTTTCAAAATAAATCAAAAAAATATAGTACTTTTGCGCGACAAATTTAAAAAGTACTTTTATCATATGAATGATGTGAAAAAGCTATCGCAATACATACGTAACTTTTTGATTGTTACGTTGTTATTATTGTCGGCGGGAACACTATTCGCCCAGGGAGTGGTTGTTACTTCTGTAACACCTCAGCCTGCTTCGGTGGATTTTGCCGACACTAATTTCCAAATGGACTTGGAGGTAGGCCTTACCTTACCCGCGGGAGTTACTACCGCTGAGGTGAAAGTAACCTTCGCCACAGGTTTGGAGTATGTTTCTGTAACTAAAGGAGCGGGTGCCATTTCAGTGGTACGCAAGACAGGAGATACTGATAACAAGGCACCTACCTTTACTGTAACTGGTACTGCGGGGGCACCTTTGCTCTTTACCGTAAAGAAAAAGGTCACCCAGGCGGCCTTAGCCAGCTTTACCACTGCAGGGGTGCAGTTCTATGACCAAGTATCGGCTACCCCTGCGGGGCCTAATAGCAATAAACAGTCTACCGCTTACAAGCTTAACTGGCCTATATTGCAGATTACCTTAGATATAGGTGCCGTTACCGAGACGGTAGGAACTTATACCCATAGCTTCACTGTTAAAAATACTAGTGAGTTTAAGCTCAAGGAGATCTATTTCTCAGTGGCTTATCCAGCGGGTATAGAGAAGGTAAGCCTTACCGCTCCTTCAGGCTATACCCTTGCCGCAGTAGGGACAGTCCCTACCGGCAAGGGTCTCCCTTCTGAAGGCAAGGACTTGTACAAGCTCACCAAGGCAGGCAGCTTTGCTGCTAATGAGACCATTACCCTTACTGAGAAATATGAGGTAAAGGTTTGTGGATCAAATAGCAAGCAGGTTAACTATACCCCTTATTGGGGGCCTTCCGCTACGGAATTGTATTGGAAGGATGAAATTAACACGCCTGCATCTAGGACAGTGAATTTGAAGGCAGTGAATACCACTATGGCGCAGACCGGTAGCCAAGATAATTATTTTGAGTGGAAGGATGGCATCTGTGGAGCGATAGTCGGTACCTCCTATATAGGCTATAAAAACACTTCTGCAGATGGTTCTACAGCCTATAAGAATAAAATTCGCATAACAACAGGGGGTTATATTCCTACCAATATAAATATTATTGCCTCAGATAATACCAAAATTCTACTCAGTCCAGGGGATGGGACTAATAATATCACTTTGGATCTTAATGATTTGGCTGCTTTGTCTGTAACTGCTTTAGCAGGAAAGGATGTAGGACTTACCGATGAGGATCATGATGGTTTTGCCGATGACCTTAAAAAGGATGCGACACTAAGAATCTGTTATGATCTGAAGACTAGAACAGGGGCAACGACCTTTACTTGTGCTAATGTTATTACTAATTTTAACTCAAACGATGTGATTACGAGCTTCTTTGAAGATGCTTGTGGCCAAGAAAAGAGGGGAGTCCTATATAACCCACAGAACTTTGGACGTGAGTTTACCTTTACCGATGGTTCTGCTCAGCCGGCCCAATTGGTAAAGAATCAGGCAATAGATGGGTATCTGATGCTCTCCTATTCGTACCTTAGCGCTTATCAGAGGTATAAGGGACAGAGCTGGGCGAATAATGAAATACGCTATCGCTACTATGCCAAATTACCCCAAGGGGTGAAGATGAAGAACATCCGCTATTATTATGGGCAAGACCCCAATGATAGAACGGTTCCTTCGGTAGCTATCTCCGATATCCCCGCAGGAGGAGTATTGGACTATACTGCCCTGACGACCAACTATCCGGTAGGCACTCCTGATGATATAAAAACAAATAGGAAGCCAGGCTATATCGCTTATGAGTTAGAACTCTCTGACTGTACAGGAGTGGGTACAACAGGCAATTTGGAATATCGTATTTCTATCTTAGATAAGAATGGGGATGGTACTTTCTGTGAGATACCGAGGGTATGCGTAACCAAGGCGATTAGTATGGGTTGTCCTACGACTACTTGTGTTCATAAAGGGCCACAGATGCTCTCCACCAAAGTAGAACGTGCCGACGATTCCTATGGCTGGACGGATGCTACTATGACCCATCGGGTGGTACGTACTGATGTAACGGCCAGTCAGCGCCGCCGTGCCTTATATTTGGATCATATAGAGGTGATCTCCGAAGGCCAACAGTCCAATGCCGGGCCTACCGACAACCTCTATTACTATATGGCTGTAGCCAAAACAGCCGAGCTTGAACCCAAGAGTATCAAGGTAAAGGTAGGTAGCTATGAGACTACCCTACAGGCTTCTGCGGTGGTTTCCCGCACCCAAGATGCCCAAGGAAAATACTTCCTTTGGAACCTTACTTCTGCACTCCCTGCAGGGGTGTTGGCTGCTAGTCAGACCTTTTCTGTAGTGGCAACTTACCAAGTGATGAATGCTAATATTCCAAATGGTACTACTTATGCCAAGGATATACAATCCGGACAGACTTCCTTCTTCTATTCCTTGGATGATAAGACCGATACCAATATGAATGCTCAAGGATACCATACAGCTCAGCAGCATTGTGGGGTGGATCTCATTCCTGTCTTTAACATCATAGAAACCTATACCAAATTAGCATCCAATGGATTTACCCCTGAAGCTTGTAATGAATATGCTTTAGGAGGAAGTATGATGTACTCCACACGTACCACACTTAGTACGGATAATTTTACGGGAGAATATCGCCCTGGTAGGCGTATTAAGAAAATCACAATCAAGATGCCACTCTCATACCGCATCATCAGGGATAAGGTGACATATAGTTACAATGCAGTTCCTTCGGATGTTTCTAATAACAATAGGCCTTCAGTTCCTATTCCTTTAAACAAATGGACAATGAGCGAAGGGAGCGAACGTGTATATACCTATACCAACCCTAGCAATACGGCGGATCCTTATTACCTCCCTCCGGGAATGGTAACTATGAAAGGAGTCTATGCGGAATTCCTACAACCTGTTATACAGCCTTCTTGTAGTACAAAAGAAGCTACTAGTATTTTTGCTCCGTCTGATGATACTGATGCAAAAAAACAGGCAGCCCTAAAGGCAGCGGGTCAGAAAGCAAGCATAGAGGTGGAGTTTGAGGATTACTATTACCACTATGCCCAAACGGCTCAGCAGGCTCCTGTTGTGAATAATGGTTTTGAAAACCCTATGTGGTATAGCAATAAGCCACAACTTGTCATCAATGCAGAGGGTCAGGGGCTTTCCTTTATTGCCAATGAGACAGAGCAGGAAGCGCGCTTTAGCCTATCAGTACCGCCGGGAAAACCCAATACATTTTATGCTTGGGTTTCTATACCCGATGTGCCAGGTATGGAAGTGCTCAGCCTACAGGAGACCAATGCAGCAGGGGTTCCTCAAGGCACCCCCTTTACACCCGAGACGATCTCAGGGGAAAAGATGTTTCATGTAAGTCAACTTATTACAGCTACTAAGAAGTACTATACAGTGAAGTTCAAGCTTACTAACTGTATGTCTGCTCTTAAGTTTAAGCTCTATGCGGGTTGGAACTGTTCGGGCTACCCTACAGGAGGTTACCGTACTACCTGTGCTACCTCTTCAGGAACAGAGGCTTATAAAGAGTTCACCATAACCCCTTCCAATGCCCAAAAGCAGATCACTGCTGCCAATACCAACCCAGGACAGCCTGGCTATGCACATCATGGATTAGACAACAATAAAATCTCTATGTGTCAGGATACCCCCTATACCTATACCATTAAGAGTGCAGGAACAGGAGATATCTTTAAGGCCAACTTGGTGGTACGCAAGAAACCAGGACTTACCATCCGCAAGGTGCAGGTAGAATACGATGGAGTTGTATATGATACCATAGTCTCCAATCCTAAACATATAGGAATAGAGCGCAATGGGGATGTTACCACCTACAAGCTAGAGGACATCCTCCCTGGGGGCAAGCTCCCAGGCTCGCTCAATGAGGCCAACCCTAATAAGCAGCAACTGAAACTTACCTTCAGTGTCTTGCCTACTTGTAACTTTAACATTGGTTCCTCCTTTGACATTGATATCGTAGGGGAAAACTTCTGTGGAGGCCCTGCCACCGGTCAGAAGACCGAGGAGATGGTCGCAGGAATCATAGGGGCTAACTCCGACTATACGGCAAACAATACCCTTACTTACCACTCTGGCAATGCCAATATCTGTGCTGGCTTGGGCGGTACAGGAGCACGCTATCACGGACGTACCCAAATCAATATCACTGGTTCGGCACAACGTACTGGAGCTACGGGGCGTCTTTATATCCATGTACCTAAAGGATTTAAGTATAAAGTAGGCTCTTTCACGCCTTTAACTACACCACCAAGCTATAACGAAGGGGCAACAAATTTCACCGTTACCCCTCCTACCGTATTGAACTACAATACTATAGGAGATGAAACGGAAGTAGAGATACAGATACCTCAAAACCTTAAAAATGGTCACTATTTCGAATATGAGTTAGAAGTATATCAGGATATGAATATTCCTGCTCAGGATTGTGACCAGGCCGCTAAGCTCAAGTACTATACAACTGATAAGATTACCAACTTGGCTTGTCCGCTCTTGCCTTCTCCTAGTATATGTCATGATGTAACCATTATCACAGGCGAAGAGCAAAAGGTAGCGATTCATACCGAGCGTGCCGAGTTGGCTATCACTCAGGTGAAGACCACTTCCGAGATTGTCGCAGGACAGGAGAAAGTAACCTTCAAGTATAAGGTGAAGAACAACAGTACTACTACTGCTCATAATACTATCCTCAAGGTAGCCCTTTATAAGGATGCCAACAACGATGGGGTCTTGGAAGATAGTGAGTTGGTAGATACCTTTACCGATGGGGCAGCATTACCAACTGGTGGAGAGCAGGAGTTTACACACGATAAGCTCTTGCCACATACCGATATTTGCCGCTTGTACTTAGTAATTCGCAACAAGGACAACAACTGTCTCTGTAGCGATGTGAAGGTTGCCGTGCCATCACCAGAAACAATTACCGGCCTGATGGACGATCAGAATGGCTGTGAGAGCAACCCTTATACCTTTGCCCTCAAGCCAGGGGTACCTACCTATGACAGCTATACTTGGGAGGCGGTCTCCCCAGCTGATGGATTGAGCTACCTATCGGCAACTAATATAGCGACTCCAGTCTTTACCTATAATGGCGCTAAACTGACTACTGATACAGAGTTCAAGTATAAGCTCAAGATAACCCGACCTAATGGTGGTTGTGAGTCTGCCCAAGAGGTGAAACTCACTGTAAAACCAGCACCAAGTATCACCACCCAGCCTATAGCTCCTGCCAATCCGTATTGTACAGGTACTACCGCTACCTCTCTTTCTGTGGTGGCCAATACCCATGGCGTAGCAGGTACCCTCTCTTATGAGTGGTACGAAAGTATTACCAATGCCTATAACGGTACTCTAAAAGGTAGTAGCCCGACCTTTATACCTCCAACCAATGCAGATGGTATCAAGTACTATTATGTAAAGGTAAAGAACACAGGTTGTGGAGAGACTTTGAGTAACATCATAATGGTAAAAACCAACGCCACTCCTACCCAACCCACGGTTGCCCAAGATCAGCCAGCGGGCTGTGGTACGGTAAGCACGGCCAATGTGACTAACCACAGCAGCTATGCTTCCGGAATTACCTTCAAGGTGACCAAAGGGGGAACTCTAGTGAGCGCTACAGTGGCTTCCAATGGTAGTATCAATGGTATCTCCGAGGCGGGCACTTATGTAATCAAAGCCGTGAAGGACGGTTGCGAATCAACAGGTACAACCTTTATAATAGATGCTAAGAAGCCAGTGCCAGATAAGCCAACCCTTACCCTCACTGCAGAAAGCTGTACCAGCGCTACCATAGCCAAGATTACAAACCATGCCGCGGGGAAAACCTATACTTTCGTCAAATCAGACAATAGTACAGGAACCGTTTCAGTGGACAGTACAGGTAAGATTACCAGCCTTCCAGTAGGTAAGTATAAGATAAAAGCCACCGAGGGAGGTTGTACCTCCGAGCTTTCCGATGAGTTCGAGATCAAGGCTCAGAAGGCTGTCCCTGCCAAGCCGGCCATTACCCTTACGGCAGAGACCTGCGCAAGCCCTACCATAGCTAAGATTACCAACTATGATCCAAACCAAACCTATTGGCTTAATGGCACCCAACTTACGGTAACTCTTACGGGAGAAATTCAGAGTCTTGGGCTAGGTAGCCATACTATTACCGCTAAGAACGGTAGTTGTGAGTCAGCCGCTTCAGATAGCTTTACGATCAAAGCCAAGAAGGTAACGCCAGTCAAGCCAACGGTAGCCGAAGATACAGCTGCTACTTGTAGCGCGATCAGTACGGCTAAAGTGAGCAACTATAATGCTAATTTCACCTATACCATTGTCGAGTCAGCCAACACTAATAATACAGTAAGTACTGCTTCAGTAGTAGCAGGTGGTAAGATTACAGGGCTTCCAGTAGGTAAGTATAAGGTAAAAGCCACCAAAGACGGCTGTACTTCTGATCTTTCCGATGAGTTCGAGATCAAGGATAAGAAACTGACCCCAGCCAAGCCAATAGTAGCCGAAGATACGGCCGCTACTTGTACGGCTATCAGCATCGCAAAACTTACTAACTATGATGCCAACTTTACTTATACCTTCATCAAATCGTCTGATGGCAGTACGGTAAGTGGGGTAACTATGGCCTCTGATGGTAAGATTTCTGGCCTTGCAGTAGGAAAGTATAAAGTTAAAGCTACCAAAGACGGCTGTATCTCTGATCTTTCCGATGAGTTCGAGATCAAGGGTATAAAACCAACGCCAGCGGTACCAACCGTAAGCGAACATACCGCGGCTACTTGTGCTGCAATTAGCATCGCCAAGCTCAACTATACTAGTGGGTTTGACTATATCTTCGTCAAATCGGACGATAACACCGAAGTAACAGCAACTTCAGTGGATAACACAGGTAAGATTTCAGGTCTTTCTGTAGGTAAGTATAAGGTAAAAGCGAAGAAAGACGGTTGTGAATCAGCCCTTTCTGCTGAGTTTGAGATCAAGGATAAGCTCCCTACCCCTGCGGCTCCTACCATAGGGGAAAAGACCGCTGCTACTTGTACGGCAATAAGCGTAGCAAAAGTAGATAACTATTCCAGCTATTCAGCTACAGATGTCTTTGCCATATTAGATAGTAGCAATACAGTGGTAGCGACAGCTTCGGTAGCATCAGATGGAACAATCAATGGTCTTACCACAGCAGGTACTTATAAGATCACAGTTACCAATACTCAGGGTTGTACCTCAACCGAGGCGACTATTACAATAGCAGATGTATTACCTGTACCTGCTACGCCAACACCAACAGCTACTCAGTCGTTCTGTAATAGTGCAACGGTAGCGGATCTTGCACTACAAGGTACAGATATCAAGTGGTATGATGCAGCTACTGGAGGTTCGCTCTTGACAAGTACTACATCGCTTGTACATAATAATAAATACTATGCAGCTCGTACCTTGGGTAGTTGTGAAAGCCCTCGTGCAGAAGTAACGGTTAAGATTATATCCTTAGCTCAACCAACACTAGCAGCAACGGCTGTAGCCCCTACTTGTACTGCTGAGGGGAAAGCTAAGATCACTAATTATGATCCGAATGCTACTTATACCTTTACCAAAGCGGATGGTACGGCCGTTACAGAGACCATTACCATAGCAGCAGACGGTATAGTAACAGGTCTTGTGGCAGGCTCTTACAAAGTAAAGGCTTCTAAAGACGGTTGTGAAGCGACTTCAGCTGATTTCCAAATAGCCGATAAGCTCCCAGCCCCTGCGGCTCCTACCATAGGAGAGAAGACTGCCGCTACTTGTACAGCTATCAGTGTAGCCAAGGTAACCGACTATGACAATGGCCTTACTTATACCATTAAGGACAGTGCCAATGCTACAGTGGGTAATGTAGAGAATGATGGTACCATCAGCGGTCTTACTGCGGCAGGTTCTTATAAGATCACCGCTACCAATACGCAAGGTTGTACCTCAGCCGAGGCAACAATTACGATAAACCCAGTGCAGGCGGCACCAGCCAAGCCAGCCATTACGCTAACCCCTGCCAGCTGTACCAGCCCAACAGTGGCTAAGCTTACCCAGGTGTCAGGACTAACTTTTTGGCATAATGGTACCCAGTTGACGGTTAATCCGATTACCCATGAGATCATGGGTCTAGCCCCTGGTACTTATACCATTACGGCTAAGAACAATGACAATTGTGAATCGGTAGCTTCTGATAGCTTTGAGATCAAGGCGCAACAGACAGCCACCACCATTACCACTCATCCAGCAGGGGCTACTTACCAAAGAGGAGCCGACGCAACACTGCTTGCAGTAGTGGCCACTGGTGAAGGTACCCTCAGCTATAAGTGGTATAAGAATACGGATAATAACAACACCTCTGGCACTGAAGTAGGGGATAACAATCCAAGCTATAAGCCAGCCACCGACACCGTAGGAAGTCTCTACTACTGGGTAGAGGTAACAAGCGATTGCGGTGCAGTAAAGAGTACCGTAGCTGAAATCAAGGTAGTAGAAGGGGCACCTACCATAGAGGCCAATGACGACCCTGATACGACAGTACGCCGAGGCCAGGAAGTAGCCGTACTTGGCAATGACAAGGTCAACGGTAATCCTGCAACCCCAGCCGATGTGGATATCACCATTTCTAACGATGGCGGCCTTACAAGAGTAGGGGTAAACCCAGCCACTGGTAAGATTATGATACCTAATGATGCAGCGCCAGCCACTTACGAGATTACTTATAAAATCTGTGTGAAGAATCAGCCAACCATCTGTGATGAGGCTAAGGTGAAGATAACAGTGGAAGTACCGACCCTTGCCCTCAAGGCGGTAGATGATGACTTTGGTAAGATTCCTAATGCAGTGGATTATACCACTGTAGCAACGGTATTCTCTTCAGGAGTAGATACCATGGAAGGGGTCGTAGGTAACCTCTCCCCAGAGCGTGATGTGGTACTGACTCCAGGGGCTGTAACACGAGACGGAGCGGCTATAACAGAAGGTATTACCATGAATCCTAACGGTAGCATCACTGTAAAACGCGGTATGCCTAAGGGTACTTACACCTACGAGTATACAATATGCCAAAAAGATGTACCTACCAACTGTGATACGGCTAAGGTAAGCTTTGAAGTTATAGAAGCCCATATCTTCGCCAAAGATGATGGTGTATGGGAAGTAGGTACCGAAGGCGCACTAACCCCAAGTGTCTTGAACAATGATATTATAGGCGAAAGAGTGGGTATCGCTCCTTCCGAGGTAAGTATAACAAAAACCAATGGTAAGCCTGTGATTGATGATACTAAGATGGTGATGAACGAAGACGGCCGTATCTCAGTGAAGAAGAACATACCAGAGGGTACTTACACGTATTACTATACGATTACAGAGAAGGCCAATATCTCTAACACCGCCAGTGCGGCAGTAATCATAAGGGTAGTGAGCTTCTCTGCTCAGGATGATGAGTTTGATATTACCAACGATAAGACCAAGGAGTTCAAAACCGAAAGTGTCTTGAAAAACGACGAACTCAATAAGAAGAAGAACCCATCACCAGTAGACGATGTGATCTTGACCAAAGGCGAGGCTAAGGATAGCGAGAGAAACCCAACCAATGCTCTTACCATGAATGACGATGGTACGATCACCATAGCACCCAACACGCCAGACGGTGTCTATACCTATACGTATACGATCTGTAAGAAGTCAGCACCAACAGAGTGTAAGAGTGCCGAAGCGGTGATTAAGCTCTTGCCTGCTTTGATAGCCAATGATGATGACTTTACCGCCAATCCGATCAACCCGCTTGTAAAAGAGGGTATCGCAGGAAATGTCTTGGACAACGACCGCTATGCCGATGGTAATGCCTTAGAACACTTGGATAAGGTGGAGATCACTATGTTGGAAGGCCAAGAATCACGCGCTAATATAGAACCTAATGGTAATGTAGTGATCCCACAAGGCGCTCCCGCAGGGGAATATACCTTGACTTATAGCCTCTGTATGAAAGATCACCCAACCATCTGTGCTGAGGCTAAGGTGAAGATAGTGATATTGGAAGACAAACCGATAGTGATCCACAATGGTATCTCTGCCAATGGTGACGGTGTGAACGATGGCTTTATGATAGAGCATATTGAGGGGTATCCTAAGAATAACCTTAAGATATTCAACCGTTGGGGTGTATTGGTTTATGAAAAGGACGGTTACACCAACAGTGAGCCATTTGACGGCCATTCTAATGGACGTGCGACCATAAGTGCCGATAGCAAGCTCCCACAAGGAACTTACTACTACATCTTAGAGTACCAAGATACAGCCGAGCAAACCCATACCAAGAAAGGTTGGTTGTACCTCAAGTACTAATGACAAGTGACTAACGACAAGTGACTAATGACAAATCATTACAGATTCGTCATTAGTCATTTGTCGTTAATCATTGGTCAAAAGAAAAAATAATCAGGCAATTTGTTTGAAATTAGGAGATAATTTCATAACTTTGTACCTAATAAATCAAGGAAAAAATGGAACAAAATCAGCAAAACAAAAGTTATCTACTCCCTATTCTAATGATGTTTGCGTTATTCTTTATGATCGCCTTCGTTACCAACTTACAGAGTCCAATGGGAGTCATCGTAAAAAGCCAATTCGGTGCCAGTAACTTTCAGGCACAATTGGGAACCTTGGCCAACTTCATTGCGTATGCTTTTATGGGGATTCCCGCCGGGCAGATGCTACAGCGAATAGGCTATAAGAAAACAGCACTGACGGCCGTAACGGTTGGCTTTGTAGGGGTGTGTATCATATTCCTATCGGGAGCAATGGAGAGTTTTGCCATATATCTCACAGGTGCCTTTGTGGCGGGCTTCTCTATGTGTATGCTCAATGTAGTGGTCAATCCTATGCTCAACACCTTAGGTGGAGAGGGCAAGCGAGGCAACCAACTGCTACAGTTCGGTGGCGCACTCAACTCTATGGGAGGTACAATTGTTCCTGTCTTTGTAGGTTACCTTATAGGGGAAAATATAGAAAAAGCCTCTATTGACAAGGCCAATCCTGCCTTATACTTGGCCATGGGTACCTTTGCTTTGGTATTTATCGTGCTTTCTATGATGCAGATTCCAGAGCCTCATATTGTAAAGAAAGTAGAGGATAAAGCAAAAGATCCTCATAGTGCTATGTCTTTCAGACACTTTGTCTTTGGGATCATAGCCATTTTTGTATATGTAGGAGTGGAAGTGGGTATTCCTGGAATAGAGAACTATTTCATGACTGCCAAAACGGAGCACGGCGGCTTAGGTATCGATGCCACTACAGCGGGTTCAGTAGTAGGTACCTACTGGTTCCTCATGTTTGTAGGCCGATTTGTAGGAGGAGCCTTAGGAGCTAAGTTCTCCAGCAAGGCCATGCTTTCCTTTGTAGCTTCCTTAGGCTTATGCTTTGTGCTATTGGCCATATTCTTACCTACTGACATATTGGTCAATATGCCTGTATTCAACAAAAACATATCCTTTGGTTTAGCTCAAGTACCTGTTACTGTGATGCTCTTAACCCTCTGTGGGCTATGCACTTCTGTGATGTGGGGAGGTATCTTCAACTTAGCCACTGAGGGCTTAGGCAAATACACAGCTGCCGCTTCAGGTATCTTCATGGTTATGGTATGTGGGGGTGGTATTCTCTCCACTCTTCAGAGCTATGTAGCGGATATCTTCGGCTATGTACAAAGCTATTGGGTAGTGATCTTAGGCCTCGCTTATATCCTATACTATGCCCTTGTAGGTAGTAAAAATGTAAATAAAGATATAGTAGTTAATTAATGCCTTAATGATTAATTAATGCTACTAATGATTAATTAGAACCCTCTTAATCCCCTAAGAGACAACAAACTCATGTCTCTACAAAGAAACGCTAATGAAGAACCCTCATAGCCAACCCTTTGTAGAGACATGTGTTTATTACGCCCCTAACCCCCCAACCCCTTTCTTAAATACTTAACACTATTTTTTATTGTATAAATTCTTACTTCTCACCCCTCCTTTTCTTGACTTTCCTATCCTAAATGTTGTAATTTTGCAGCGTTATTCAGTGGTTGTTAATCATTATTGGCATTAATCATTAATCATTATTGGCATTAATCATTAATCATTATTGGCATTAATCATTAA
>NZ_KE150242.1:157790-241731 GCF_000411115.1 Capnocytophaga granulosa ATCC 51502
TCATTGTTGGCATTAATCATTAATCATTATGGCATTAATCATTAATCATTGTTGGCATTAATCATTAATCATTGTTGGCATTAATCATTATGGAAGAGGCTTTAGAAATTCTTTGGACATACGCTCGTCGTGAGCCTTTGGATAGCAATGGAGAGACTATAGTCCCTACCATCAACAATAGTATTGCCGCCATTCGTATCATTATGCGCTTGGAAGGATGGGCTATGGAAAGTGAAAAGAGAAAAGTTAATAGTGAAAAGCGGGCAACACATGATTTGCCAGCGTCTAAAAGTAGGGGCGAATGGCAATTCGCCCAACCCCAATATGCTCAATCGCAATTCGCCCAATCGCAAAATACCCAACACAATACGAATAATAACACGAACAATCATAATGGGAGCGAATTATCAAATAAGGGCGAATTGCCCAACATGGGCGAATTGCTCACATACTCCGCTCTCGCGGACTTTGCCCCTACACCTGCTCAACACCAATATCCCCAACCCAATACAGCTTCCACTGCTGGCGCGAGCTTGCAGCTCGTGCCCCAAGAAAACCTCCTATCCTTCACCCGCCATACACTCCCTTCTTTTGCCCCCGCCCCTTTCCACATTGCCTATTACGAGGTGCTGACACGCTTTGCCTTGGGAGAAATCAAAAAGCTGATGATCACCATGCCGCCCCAACACGGCAAGAGCGAAGGTGCTACTCGTCGCCTACCTGCTTTTGTCTTAGGGCAAGATCCTGACAAACGTATTGCTATTGTTTCCTACAATGCTATCAAAGCGCGTAAGTTCAACCGCGAACTCCAACGTATCATGGACGATGACCGCTACTATGAGCTGTTTCCTCAAACGCTCCTTGCGGGTCAGGCAAGCTACCAAGAACAAGGCCGACGTAGTCGCAACTATGCCCGCAACTCCGATGAGTGCGAAATTGTAGGCTACCAAGGCAGCTTTAAGACGATTGGTGTAGGAGGTTCCCTAACTGGCGAACCTGTGGATATGCTGATTATGGACGACTTATACAAAGATGCATCGTCGGCTTGGTCGCCTGTCATCAGACAGAACGTGGCCGACTGGTACGATACAGTAGCCTCCACACGTTTGCACAATGATAGTCAACAGCTGTTGGTCTTTACCCGCTGGCATATGGAAGATTTAGCAGGACGCTTGCTCGAACAAGAGGGCATATATGACCCCATAGAAAACCCGCAAGGTTGGCTATTGGTGAGCTTCCCCGCTATACAGAACAGGCCGCCAAGCGAGCAAGACCCTAGAGCAGAAGGCGAACCCCTATGGCCTGAACGACATAGCTTGGAAAAACTCTTAGAGATAAAAGGTCGCTCCCCAACTGTCTTTGAGAGTTTGTACCAACAGAATCCACAGCCTTCCCAAGGGTTGATGTACGAGGAATTTACTTGTTATACCGACTTGCCTTCTCGTTCCTACTCAGTAGCGTATATTGACGCGGCTGATAGTGGGGCGGATTACCTATGTGCTTTATTTTATAAGGAAGCCGAAGACGGCAACTATATTACAGATGTGCTCTACACCAAAGACCCTATGGAGGTCACGGAAACCACGCTGACCTATATGCTCCAACAACACCAAGTAGAGCGCTGCCATATTGAGAGTAACAACGGCGGCAACCTCTTTGTCAGCAACCTCCAGCAACGCTCATGGGACACAGGCAACCGACTGACGCGCTTCAATCCGTTTCACCAGAATCAGAACAAAACAGCAAGGATTTTTGCCGCTTCCGCCTCAGTGCAAAAGCTGATTAAGATGCCTCTGGATTGGAAAAAGCGCTTCCCCAAGTTTGCCCGCGACCTGACGGGTTACCTCCGCGTGGGCACCAATGCCCATGACGACGCCCCCGATGCGCTCACTGGCTCCATAGAGTGTCGCCAGCCCCCGAAGAGAGTCAGCGTTGCGGAGATGTTTGGACTTAGATAGTGACAAACGACAAGTGACAAGTGACTAATCCTATTGTACTCGCCTCTCTTTCCCCCTTCGGGGGTTAGGGGGATTACTCTTTCCTCCCTTTGGGGTTAGGGGGATTAATCTCTGTTCTGTTATTTGTTCTTAAAAAAACAAAAGTGAAAAATTAAAAACGTACTTTTGCGTTTGATTTAGATGAATTAAAAAGATTAAAATACCTATTATGAGTAAAAATGTATCTGACCAATTGGTCGAAATGTTAGTACAAGCAGGTGTAAAAAGAGTTTATGCCATTACTGGAGATAGCCTCAACCCTGTAAATGATGCCATTCGTCGCGATGGTCGTCTTGAGTGGATACATGTACGCCACGAAGAATCAGCAGCTTATGCAGCCTCTATGGATGCCGAACTTAATGGCATAGGCTGTTGTATGGGAAGCTCAGGCCCTGGACATGTACACCTTATCAATGGGCTCTATGATGCCAATCGTGCAGGCAACCCTGTCATTGCTATAGCTAGTACTTGTGCTACACAGAAGTTTGGTACCCACTGGTTCCAAGAAACAAATCCTTTTTTGTTATTCCAAGATTGTAGCAAATATGTATATGTGGCCAACACGCCTAAGCAGTTTACTACCATGATGCAGCGAGCTATACAAACGGCAATCAACGAAAAAGGAGTGGCTGTATTGGGCTTACCTGGCGATGTGGCGGGAGCTGATTTGGAAGAAGTACCTACCGCTACTCAGACCTTTTTGGCCAAGCCCGTTGTACGTCCTTCCGATAGCGAGCTAGATAAGTTGGCCGCAGTATTGAACGACACCAAGCACAAGAAAATAACCCTTTACTGCGGACATGGCTGCCAATATGCTGTAAGTGAAGTAGAACAACTAGCCGAGACGCTCAAGGCACCTATTGTAACTTCTTTCCGCGGGAAAATATTCTTTGACCGTACCGATAGCCCCTATATAGCAGGTATGAACGGACTCCTAGGACATCGCTCTGGCTATGATGCTTGTGCCGAGTCCGATGTACTTGTGATGCTAGGCACTGACTTCCCTTATGCCGAGTTCTTGCCTAAGAAAAATACCATCATCCAAATAGATCAGCGCCCTGATATTATCGGCCGTCGTGCCAAAGTGGATTATGGTTTTGCAGGCGATGTAAAAGATACCATTGCCGCGCTATTGCCTAAACTTACCCCACGCAGCGATGATAGCTTCCTTAAGGATATCCACAAGGAATATGTGTCACTTGAGAAGTCTTTGGACGATTATACCAAGAGAAAGACCGAAGAAGACCAGATAGACCCCGAATATGCAGCTAAACTTTTAGACAAATACGCCGCTGAGGACGCTATTTTCACCGTAGATACAGGTATGAATGTGGTTTGGGCGGCTCGTTTTGTCAAGGGTACAGGCAAGCGCTACCTCACTGGTTCTTTCAACCATGGGTCTATGGCCAATGCACTGCCTATGGCTATCGGAGCAGCGGCTGCCTCTCCAGGCAGACAAGTAGTGGCTATGTGTGGCGACGGGGGACTCTCTATGCTTTTGGGCGACTTGGCTACCCTTATGCAATATCAATACCCTGTAAAGATATTTGTATTTAATAACCGTTCGCTTGCCATGGTCAAACTTGAAATGGAAGTCTCTGGCTATCTAGATTGGCAGACCAATATGGTCAATCCTCCTTTTGACAAAATAGCCGACCTGATGAATATCAAGGGCTATGAGGTACACAAAACAGAAGAGTTGGAAGCCACTGTAAAAGCTGCTTTTGAGCATGAGGGACCTACTTTGGTCAATATCTACACCAATCGCGATACCTTGGCCATGCCTCCTCACATTACTTTTGACCAGATGAAAGGTTTTGCTACCAATGTGATGAAGAAAATAGGACAAGGTGATTTTTCTGAAGCCAAAGAAAGTATTGCCAATAGTATAAAGCATATTAAGGACATTTTATAATGACTAATTTAAGTTTCGTAAGTTGTTTTTAGGTTGCTATTAAAATTGCAAGTAACTGATAAACAATTATTTGTAAAAACCTCCCCCCACCCCCCTCCAAAGGATAGTCTGCGAATACTTGGAGCAGAGTATGTGAGTTGCGAGAGCGGAGTATGTATCTTTAAGGGCGTTGAAATGGTCTAATTTGTTTATTAAATTAGAAATTTTCCCTTCTATAACTTATTGAACCTCTACTACTTACTAACTCCCCCCTTGAGGGGGGGTAGGGGGGATGTTTTGAGAATCAGTTGATTACAGAGCTTGCGAAACTTAAATGGCTAATGACTAATGAAAAAGTAGGGATAAAGGAAATTATTCCTACTTTTTTACACTCTAACATTTAACAATTAACAATTGAAAACAAGAATAACAACTTTATTAGGTATAGAACATCCTATCATTCAAGGGGGTATGATATGGGCGAGCCAATGGCAGTTAGTAACAGCCGTAAGTAACGCAGGCGGATTGGGGCTGCTAGGTTCTGGCTCTATGTCAGCCGAGGAGTTACGTACTCAAATCAGGCAGTGTAAAGCACATACTAGCAAACCTTTTGGGGTAAATGTGCCTATTATGTACGCCAATAGTGCCCAAACCATGGAGGTCATTATGGACGAAGGCGTCTCTGTAGTTTTTACTTCGGCAGGGAATCCAGCCCTTTGGACAGATAAGCTCCATGAGAAAGGAATGAAAGTGGTACATGTAGTAAGTAGTAGTAAGTTTGCGCTCAAAGCTCAAGCAGCAGGAGTAGATGCCGTAGTAGCCGAAGGCTTTGAAGCTGGCGGACATAACGGACGAGAGGAGACCACCACTTTGGTATTAGTGCCTGAGGTATGTCGGAAAGTAACCATTCCTGTGATTGCAGCTGGAGGAATTGCCACAGGTAGCGCTATGTATGCTACTATGGCGCTCGGTGCCCAAGGGGTGCAAATGGGTAGCCGCTTTATTGCCACAGAGGAGGCCTCTGTACATTCCCTTTTCAAACAAGAGGTACTCAAAGCCAAGGAGGGTGACACGGTATTAACTCTTAAGGAACTCTCTCCCGTACGTCTGCTAAAGAATCCTTTCTACGAGCAGGTAGAAGCTCTTTATCAGCAAAGAGAAGCCACCCCTGAGAATCTCAAACAGCTATTAGGTAAGGGACGAACCAAATTAGGTATGTATGACGGAGACCTTAAAGAAGGCGAATTAGAAATAGGCCAAGTAAGCAGCCTGATAGAGGAGGTAAAAACCGTCAAAGAGGTCTTCGAGGAAGTATTAGCAGAGTTTCAACAAACCAGAAACTTAATGATTAATGCCACTAATGATTAATGATTAATACCACTAATAACTATTAGTCACTAACCACTAACCACTAATCACTAATCACTAATCACTCGTCATTAGTCACTATTATTGGTTTTATTTTCGTCTCATAGAAAGGAATTTGTAATCTCTGACAGGTATATTTCCATTTTTCTATGATAAAAGGGTAGTTACTACCATCGGCAATGAGCATTTTAGGGCGGATATTACTCAAAAATTTCTCTAAGTGAATTTTAGGATTATTTCTTAGCAATAGGTAATGAGTCGGGTAGGAGGTATCCAAATAGAATTTATCATCAATGATGGTGAGAAAATCTTCTTTAAAAGGGACTATATTCTCTAAGGCCTTATAATGAAGGTTTGACACTTGTTGTTGAGTACAGAAATTCTTAATAAGAGTTTGAGGTACTGACAAAGTGTCAGAAAGATAAAAAGTAGCTTCTCTACCCTGCTGTAAAGCAATAACAGTCTTTTTATATTGGTGAAAGACAATAAGTTGCTCCTTTTTTGCACTTTCATATTTCAGATAAAAGAAATAGGTCTGCAAAGACAGTAGCGTTAGAAAGAAAAAATAGACAAATTTTATCTTTCTAGCCCTTAGGTATATGACAGCCCATGCAATAGCTAAGTAACACAAGCACAAGCAGATAGTGTCAAAATACACATCGCGAATAACCAGCTGTTCCACCGAAGCTATATAGCCTATGATATGGTTCATCAGCGAAAGAGCCTTCTCGTAACAGACTAAAAGCCAATAGGGGAGTAGCTGTATACTGGCCAAAAGGACAACGCCTATTCCTACGGATAGGATAACTCCTAAGATTGGTAAAATCAGTACATTGGTTACTAGAAACAATCCCGCAAATTGGTGAAAGTAGTACAAGGAGAGTGGTAACACACCTATCTGAGCAGCGATACTCACCTTTATAATATCCCAAAAAAAGTTAAGAAATCTATTTTCAAATCGATACTTCTCTCCTAGCGGTAAAAACAAAGCAATAGAGAGTACCGCCATATAACTCAGCTGAAATCCTACCTCAAAAAGAAAAGTGGGTTTGCAAAGCAGTAGTATAAAAGCCGAAAGTAGCAGACTATCATAGCGAGCTCTTCTACTTTCTGCCAAATAAGCAATACTATAGCCGCCAAACATGACTACAGCTCTCAGAACAGAAGCAGAAAATCCTGTAATAGCCGCATAAGTAAGTAAAAAGACTAAGAGGAGTACTATTTTTACCCCTTTTCTATGTGCAGGTACCACCAAGGAGATAAAAAGCGTTAGCAAATAGGTAATAATACCTATGTGAAGCCCTGAAATAGCTAAGATATGGACAGCTCCCGCATTGATATATTGTTGGTAGAGCTCTGGAGTAATATCCGAGCGAACCCCCAAGACTAAGGCTTTGAGTACCCCCACAGTTTCTTTAGAGAATGGATAGTGGGAGAGGGTAGCTGCCAAGTAGCCTTGTAGCTGTTTGGCTTTTATAAAGGGAGAAAAGGAAGGAGCATCCTTGATTTCATAGCAGGTAGGGTAGCCCTGCCAATAGATCCCTTGGTGTTCCATATAGCGTTTGTAATCAAACTGATAGGGATTTTGAGCAGGAGCAATAGGGGAGAGCTTACTGTGAAAGAGAATCGCTTGTCCTAAAGCCTTTTCCCTGAGGGTATCCTTTAGGTAAAGTACGAGTTTCCCTTTATAATTCGCCGTTTCTGTAGGTTCTAGCGCAACGATCACCTGCCTATTCTTGATGTGTTCTATCCTTCCCACAAGGCTATATGCTTTCTCAGGGGAGAGCTTATGTAGGTAATGCTTGCTATCGCTAGGTTCATAATGTATATTGTAGGCCAAAATACCCAAGCTCATTCCTGCTAAAAATACGGTCTCTTTTAGGAACTTTTTCAGTCTAAAATGGCAGTAATAAATACCCCCTACTGCTATTCCGCTCAACAGCAGGCTCATGGCTATTCCTATCTTATTGAGTAAGTCTTGTCCTATAATACCAAGGATCATACCCAAAAGAAGGATGCACAAGGGGAAATTGAAGGGAGTAGGCTTCATCTGATATACAAAAAAGCCAGTTACCCCTTAGGATAACTGACTTGTTGAATATTATTTTTTACATTCCGCCTCATCGGGGAGCTTTCCACAAAAACTGCAAGGCGTCCCTTCAGGGTTCAAATAAGGACTTTGGCTGGCACAAGTACCGGAGAATCGACCTCCTTTTTTGCCCCATATTTTTATTGCCATGCCTAGAACACATAGGCCTAAGATAATCAATACGATGACAAATAGTTTCATATGATATATATTAAAAAATTAAAATCCTATAGTATATAAGTGGTATTGATGAAGTTGGACGTTTCTGTTTTTAGTAAGTTTTCAAGGATTTCATTATTATATGGATTATCCTTAGAAGCTACAAAAGTACGTATAGAGAACGAGCGAAGTGCATCATACACACTAAGAGTACCCACAGCCGAATCCTTGCGGCCTGTGAAAGGAAATACATCAGGACCTCGCTGACATAAGCTGTTGAGGTTCACCCTACATACAAGGTTTACCATAGCATCAATTAGTGGTGCCAATGTATAGACATCATGCCCAAAGATACTCACCTGTTGGCCATAGTGAGAGTCGGCAATCTCTTCTCTTACTTGGTCAATATCAGTAAAGAAACGTACAGGTACCACAGGGCCAAATTGTTCTTCCTGATAGACACGCATATCGGGGCTCACAGGAGCAAGTACCGCAGGGAAGATAAAGTTCTCACAACGCTCACCACCTTTCTTGTTGAGAATCTTAGCTCCTTTCTGTAGGGCATCATCTATAAGGTCTTGGATATATTGTGGTTTATCAGGCTCGGGTAGGGGAGTGAGTTTTACGTTCACCTCCCAAGGGTTTCCAAAGGGGAGTTTGTCTACCTCCTCAGTGAATTTGGACAAGAAAGCCTCTTTTACATCCTCATGTACATAGAGTATTTTCAAGGCGGTACAACGTTGCCCATTGAAGGTAAGCGCTCCTGCCACACATTCTTTTACAGCAAGATCTATATCTGCATCGGGTAGGACAATGGCAGGATTTTTAGCTTCCAAGCCTAGTACCAAACGCAATCGATTCTTGTGAGGGTGTTTGTCTTGTAGGGCTATAGCCGAGCGGCTATTACCGATAAGTGCTAAAACATCTATACGGCCAGTTTCCATAATAGGAGAGGCAATTTCTCTACCGCGCCCAAAAACAATATTGATAACTCCCTTAGGGAAACAATCTCTAAAGGCTTCCAATAGAGGAGTAATAAGCAATACGCCATATTTTGGGGGTTTGTAGATAACCGTATTTCCCATCAGCAGTGCAGGAATCAGCAGCGCAAATGATTCATTAAGAGGGTAGTTATAAGGCCCCAAACAGAGGACAATTCCTAAAGGGCCACGACGAATATGAGCATAGATACCATCTTTTTTTTGGAAATGGGCACTATCACGATCTAATTTCTTATACTCCTCTAAGGTATTGTATAAGTATTCTATGGTGCGATCAAACTCTTTTTGACATTCAAGAATTGTTTTACCAATCTCCCACATCATCAGCTGTACCACCTCATCACGCTTGTGCTGGATCTCTTTGGTAAAGCGTTCCAAGATCTCTACACGATCTTTTACACGCATAGTAGCCCATAGGCCGTTACCCTTTCCATAGGCATTTGCTGCTGCTTCAAGGGCTTCAAGAGCTTCTTTTTCAGTCAAGTGAGGAACACTTCCTACCAAGGTAGGAGCATATTGTTCTGTAGAGGAAATAGTGGAATACACCTCATCACAGGCTCCTTTCCACTCTCTGAGTTCTCCATTTATAAGATAAGTCTTATGATGTAAGGGGTTACAAACATAAGCCTTAGGTATAGGTTGAAATTCGTTCATTATTTTATAGTTAAGTTGTTTTATACTCTGCCTTTTAGTGCATCAAACACCCAAGCAATAGCTAGGAATCCCACCCCAGTAGCAGCAAATCCCCAGCCAGCTACATCTTCATAACGGAAGATACCCAGCCCTATGAGTATTAATCCAAAGAGGATCATAATCAAAGTAGCATATCCTAAAACAGAATTTTTATTTAAACCCATAATAATCAATATTTTAAAGATACTATTTATATATCTCCCTCAGAAGTAGATTTATTTTTTATACTCTTGATGAAATCTCTACCAAAAATAATGCCAATTCCTACAACGATACCCAAAAATCCCCAAATGGCAATAATCATGCCTCTTTTAGGTTTTGATTTTTCTAAGGGAATACTGACAGGTTCTATGTCAATAAAAGCAGGGGTGTCCTCTTGTAGTTTGATTTTTTGGTTTTCAAGCTGCTTGGCCAGTTCTATATACACATTATTAGCCAAGCTATATTCGGCTTGTAATTGTGTTTGGCGGGTCATAGGTACCGCAGTGATAAGACCTCTATTACTATCCTGGAAAGCTGCCAATCTCATTTGTTTTTCCTTAAAGTTCTTTTCGGCCTCTTCATACTGTCTTTCTATAAACTCCAATTGGCTTTTAGCCTTACGAGTTTTGAACTCTATGATAGTCTCTTGTAGTGTTTTTTTAGCCTGACTTAGCATCTGAGCAGCAGCTACAGGATCACCCATGGAGAAAGAGAAAGAAATAGTATTGTCTTTCTCGTTATTAGTGATCTGTAGTTGGCTGCTTAGTAGAGAAAATAATTCTTTCTCTTTAGGAGTAACACTATATACTTCTAAGGAACCATCGGCTGTTGGCTCAGGTACAACCTCTTTATCTTTGGAGGAAAAGGCTCCTATGATAACTCCAGGTAAGCCAATGGTATATTTCTTTACCACGTCCAAGGCTCCTGCTTTTTGGTATTTCTGGCAATATTGCTCATAAGTTATAGGAGTACTGTCTTTGGAAGTTTGTATAGAAACTTGTGTCATCTTCCTTTGAAAAGGAATACTGGAGGCAATACTTGTATAGAGCTTAGGAGAAATTAGTTCTCCTGAAGAGGAACCCAAATTGATACCCGCTAAAGAAGCCAAGCCTGATAAGCCTCCACCAGAGGAGGAACTACTTTCTTGAGCTAATACTAATGAAGTAGCAGTATATTCCTTTTTAGAAAAAATAGCAATAAAAATACCTATAAGTAGGAATATGATAAAATATTTTAAAATAGTTTTCTTTCCATTCCATATTTTTAGCAATAGGGCAAGCAAATCTATCTCATCATCTTTTTGTATTTCTTGATCCATATTTCTATTATTTAAAAGTGTTGTAAATAAGTATAGCTAAGGTAGTTATTGCGGTCATTATACTAACCGTTTCAGCTGTAGAGACTGCTTTTTTCTCTGGTTTTTCAGGAACAATCACCAATGCTCCTGGAGCAGCTTTAGGGTAGCTTCTAAAGAAAAGGAAGCGGTTGGTACCTTTTACATCTCCATTGGCATATACTACATAGACTGATTTTTTCTGAGCATTGTCGGAGAATCCTCCTGCACTATTGATATAGGATTTAGTAGATTTTCCCTTTTCATAGCGCACTAAAGAAGGAGCCAGTACCAATCCCTTTACCTCAACGGTTTGTTTTTCAGAAGGGATAATAAGAACATCCCCATCTTTTAGTACAAGATCTTGATAGGAGTTCTTATTCTCCATGATTTTTTTAAGATTGATACCTACACGGTATTCAGACGCTTCAGGGGTATTTTCTTCCTCTTTAGTTTCAATAAGAGTGAGATCCTTGTCCGTCTTTTTAAGTTTCTTAAGTTGTTTTTCTTGGGCTTTTCGATCTTTTTCGTCTTTATCTTTCCTTCTTACTAAGGTAGCACCTTCCACATAGGCATAAGGAGCTAATCCTCCAGAGCGTTCTATAAGGCTTGAGATACGCTCTTCTTTAGTAAGGATAGCATAAAAACCAGGAAAAGAGACTTCTCCTTCTATCTTGACTACTTGTTGGGGTACATAGCCCTTTTGATAGCGGACGGTTACTATATCATTGGGTTCTAAGGCGATACTTTCCCCTCCTTCTTTAGAGAGGGATACAGTATATACTTTGCTGATGGTCTTGAAATTGGCATCATTCAGTTGGCGAGCTACCTCCACTTGTGTTTGGTCAGCGCCTTCTATAAAGCCGCCAGCCATGATGATAAGGTCGGCAGGGAGTAGTCCCTTGGCATAGGCAAACTTCTGAGGCTTGCGTACAGCTCCTTCTATACGTACCATAGGCTTGGCGATGAGACTATCTCTGCCATATATATGCAGACTATCATTGGGTTGTAGGGCAATACTTTGTTTCTTTTCTAAGAGATCTTTGAGTGAAAAATTAAGACTTTGCTTATCTACATGGTCTATAGAGCGGAAGAGAATAGCACGATTCAGATAGGCTTCTTCCCTTACACCTGCAGCTTTTTGTATAAGGTCTAAGACGGTCATACCTTCTGAGTAAGCATAGTTGCCTGGTTGATATACCGCCCCTGTGATACTGATTCGGTTGTGATATACATCGGAGAGCTTATGTACTAGGAGTTTGTCACCTGCTTGCATAGTAAATTTGCTGGCTTCATTATAGGGGACTTCCTTTACTTCGCGCTTGGCACCTATGATGCGCTCTACTACCATTACATCTTTGTAGGCATTGGATTTGAATCCTCCAAAATAATCCTCTAAAGCAGAGAGTTTTTCACCATCTTTGACCTCATAGATACCTTCTCTTTTGACAAAGCCGATTACCTCTACTTGGTTTTTATAAGGAGGTACAATGATGACATCTTGGTCATTGAGGTTGATATTCCCTTCTTGGGAACCCTTGAGTAAGAAGTTGTAAATATCTAAGTGGGCGATGGTTTTTCCTCCACGAACCACTTGTATATTTCTAAAAGAACCATTTTCAGTAGGGCCTCCACTGGCATAGAGCGCATTGATTACTGTAGAAAGAGCACTAAGAGAGTAAGTGCCTGGGGCTTCTACTTCTCCTATGATATTGACTTTTACGGTACGGATATTGGCAATGGAAACGCCTGTATATACCTTAGCATAACTACCTTCAGGGGCGGAGATACCTGCATATATCTTACGCAAAGCAGTATTGATACGTGCTTTAGCTTCTACAAAGTTGAGACCTCCTACATGCACCTTTCCAGCCATAGGGAGAATAATATTTCCTTGATTATCCACTTTTTGGGTAGTGCTACTTTCGGCAGCACCCCATACCTCTACCAAGAGTTCGTCTCCTGTATTGATGATGTAACTCTCAGGGGTAGGTACATTGATCGTTGGGTTAAAGGAGATTTTAGGATTTTGGAAAAAATCGTAGCCAAAAACTCTACTTTTTTTCATAACCATGATAGAATCTCTTTCTTTTCCTGTACGGCCAAATACTTCTTGCTCAGAAGAGGTAGGCTTACTACTTGGGGTAGTTGTTTTCCTTTTGGCAGTAGTAGAAAGGGTCATGATACGTTGTCTGAGCTTAGTAATCTGAGAGACAGGCACGCCTTTTACACGAGCAGCAGTCTCTAAGTCAGTGATGGAGTAGCCTTGTGCTTGTGCTTTTTCCCAAAAGGATTGAATTTGTTCGTCAGAGAGTTGATCTACATTGATATAGGCAAGTTGCTCTAAGTTAAGATTCTGTACTTGTGCAGAAAGTGAAAGGGAGAAACCTACACTTAAAAGAAGAAAAAATAAGATTTTCCTAATCATTGTTCGCTGTTTTTAATCAGAGTGCAAATATACTTCGTTTATCTGAGAAAATAAAATATTTTAAACATTAATTATTCATTCCAATTTCGCAAGTACTTTTAAATAACAAATAAGCACTAAATATATTTTTAAAATATTGATTGTCAATGAGTTTATATGATAGGTAAAAGTAAATTTTGATGATAACAATATCAATAAAATGCGGGTGTAATAATTAACAATTAACAATTAACAATTAACAAATATTTTCACTATCTTTGCCGAGTAAATTGCTCTTATCCTTTGTTTATCATGGAAGAAGTGTAAAGTTCCCTACTTACTATTGGGAAAATGGCACAGAGCCTCTTGAAATGTGTAAATATATCTATTTATATAGTAATAAAAACCTGAAATATCATTTACTATATACCCCTGTGGGTACTTATATTATAAAATAATCCTCATAAAAGAGTAAAAAAATCATGACTATTCAGAATTTTGATAAGTTTGTAGATAAAATCTTGGTAAAACAAGGCGAAGAAGCCTTTGAACAAGGTAAAGTATCTTCCTTAGAAGAGCTTGAGGACGGTCTATGGGTCGCCTCGGTAGAGGGAGCTACTACTTATGAAGTGGAAATACTACTGCATAAGAATACCATTAGGGAGACTTCTTGCTCTTGTGAGCATAAAAAAAAGGTGTTTGCTCGCATATGGTAGCCGTTTTCTTGGCTATAGAGGCTAAAAAACAACAAGAAGCAGCCAAAGGAAAACAAGGAACTAAAAGTAAGAGAGATAGCCTTAAAAGCTTATTGGAAAAAATATCCCGTACAGAGCTGGAGGAATTTATCAAAACTTATATGACTAAGAATAAGGTTTTCAAAAGTGATTTTCAACTTTATTTTATAGATAAAAATGAGAATAACGATTTTGAAAAGAAGATAACAGATATTATAGACCAAACCATCAAGCCTCGCTATCGTGGTGGCGAGCCTCAAAATCTACCAGACCTGAACAAAGAAATTAAGAAACACCTTAAAACTATTAATACCTATATAGGAAATAGTAACTATCGCGATGCTTTTATATTCGCTAAATGTCTTTTTGTCAAGTTACATGAGATAATCGTTAAGTCAAGCTATCCAATTAATACCTTTATCAGTAATACTAATAAGGTACTAGATGTTATTATCTTCTTAGCAGAGGATGAAAGAGTACCACTAAGCCTAAAAGAGGTAATATTTTCCTTTCTCTTAGAGCAGATGGTTAAAAATGCAGAACTTTATGAAGATTATTATGATAACAAACTTCCTCAAGCAGGTAGGAAACTTAGTATTACATTACAAAAAGAGGAAGATTATTTACAGGCAATAGATAAATTACTTGATAAAAATAGAATATCAGGTAGTATAAGGAGATTTTATACGATTGAAAAGATAAAATTGTTATCACAATTAGGAAAACAAAAAGAAGCAGATAAAATCATAGATAAAAATATAGAACATCCTTTCTTTAGAAGGATTAAAGTAGATATGCTTATAGAGAAAAAGGATTATAAAGCAGCAAAAACATGTCTAAAAGAAGGGATTACAGAACTAAAACAGCGATATGGAACAGAAAATATTGTAAGAGAATGGGAAGAATTGCTGTTACAGATAGCTAAAGAGGAAGGAGACTTTGATACAATGCGGAAATATTACAAGAAATATGCTTTTTATGGAGATGGAGATAGTCAATACTATGATAATTGGAAAAGCACTTATACCGCTGAAGAATGGGAAAAGGTAATAAGTGAAGAAATAAAGAAACAAGAGACCTACTATAATGAACGAAAGAAAAGATTGAGTGCTTATAGGAATGTTGCTGTCGTATCTCCTATTCTTTTTCTTATCTACCAAAAAGAAGATATGCACGAAGTTCTATGGGAAAAGGTAAAAAATACGGATATACCTACGATCCTAAATTATCTACATTATCTGAAGAAAAATCATGATACTGAAATCATGGACAAACTTTATAAAGATGTGATTGCTTATGCAGAAAATGCCTATTATCGTACCGAATATGAAAAAGTAGCTTCGTTTATTCGTAAAATGATAGAGGATGCACCTGAAGAAAAAGAAAAAATAAGAAAATTAATAGAAAAATTGAAGCAGCGACATAAGAAAAAGTACTCTTTTGTACAAATCTTAAATGAAATAATTATAGACTATAAAATATAATCCTATGGAAAAGCCTCCTTTTTTAAGAGTTATGACCATCGCAATGGTTATACTATTGGCTATTTTAGTAGCCTTCTCCCTATGGATGTTCCGTACAGATAGTTCGGGATATGCCATTTTCTATGTTGTCCCTCAGGTGCTATATCTTTTTTTCTTTTGCCTGATGGTAAATCTGTTAGGATATAATATATATAAGAAAAACCAAACGGGAATTATTATTTGTTCTATTGTTACCTTTCCTTTTCTTTTTCCTTATTTTGATACCTCATCATTCTTTGAATTTTGGTTTGGAATCTTTGGTATGCTGGGACGTATATCGGAAATATCAATGTTATTTTTGGGTATTTATGTATTTATATATCCTAAATTATGGAAGATATTAGCTGCTTCCGGAGTTATTCTTATAGTTTGTACTTTATTATTCCATTATACACCTCTTTTGTTTGCATTATATTATATTCTATTTCCTATTTGGCATAATTAAAAGTATTTACAGCTATGAAAAAGAAATTATTACACTTATTTTTTGCCTCTCTTACAGGAATTGCTTTTGTTGTAGTTTATGCTTTTATAGTTTATGAGATATATACTATAGTTACACAAATGGGAGGTAAGTTCTTAGCAAAGTTTGTTCTTATTCCTTTTGTCTTGGGAATGTTGGTGTTTTATAGCTTTCATTATCGTTGGGCTAAAAGAATTTTTTTCTATGGAATAGGGGTGTTTACAGCTTTTGTACTCTTTGTACTTTATTCGCCAAATATATGCCAAGAAGTGTTTTTACAATATTCACGTATTGGGAAGCAAGAGGAAGCACGCCGTTTCCTTTCCTTAGCAGATACCTCAGGAGTTACAGCTAATACGAGATTTTCGCTACTTTCCACTAAAGAAGGATATCATATAAAACAATGTTTGCTTAATGAAAATCACGAGTTAGTAGTACTATATACAGAAAAACATCAAGTGGAAAATCCTTTCTATATATCAGGGGAACTTGTAGGTGATGATTCTTTTGAGACACCTCCTTATATGGTTGTGTATGATACAATAGGAAAAGTTAAGTATATTGTTTTCTTGGCACATCCAGAGGAAGAACCAATAGGAGAGTTTTTGCTAAAAGGAAACTATATTATAGATCTTAGTACTTATGAATATGCAAATCATACCTATGACGGATCATTTATTATGCAACCTATGGAATATTTGAAGGGATATGATCCTGCTCATAGAGAAACGACGGCACCTATATCTTATTACGAAACATTCCTCTCTGATGAAGGAGAATGTGGAGGATATCCTGCAATAATAGGAATATTTGTAGAGGATGGCCAAGCCTATTACTTTTTCCCTCCTACATCAGAAAAGAATACTCAGTACAGAGATGATCAGGATGAAAATATGCTTATAAGTAATCTGTTTTCCATATTGGAAAAAGAGGAAGAAAAGGGAGCGTATTCCTTCGAGCGGAAAAATATTCTTCCACAAGATTTTTATTATGAGTATCTTACTATGAATGGCTTTTTTAGGAATGACGAAGGGGAAAATTGTGAGGTGGCTTATTCTGATATACAATTGTTATTTGACCTTAAAATAGGAAAAGATACTTTTCACTTTAAAAAAGAAAAAGTATCTAACTATAAAGGATACGACCAACTTAAAACCCCTACTTATTATATAGAAAATGAAGAGGAAACCTTAGAGAAGTACAAAGATATGTTTCTTTATACCAATAAGCATCTATCTTATGCTATTTTCTATGATGGGGAATATGTTTATATGATAAAATAAATATTTCACAGCTATGAAAAAGAAATTACCACATTTGTTTTTTGCTTTTCTTACAGGGGTTATTTTTTTATTGGTATATTTTTTAATTTTATCAGGTGATTATGGAACTGTATTTATAAAAAAAGAAATATTATTATATACATTGTATGTGTTATCTTTCTTGATAGGTGTATTTTCCTATTATTACTATCAAAAGAATAGCGTAACTAAGCGTTTTATACGTATATTTCCTATTTGTATGCTTGTGTTTTCTCTTGTTAAGCATTCGTCTGTGGTATATTCCTATTACAAATATCTTATTTCTTATATAGAGATGCCCAAAGAGCTTAGAGGATATGATTTGTTAGATGACAAAGAGGTAAGGCAAGCAGGAAAAATAATTATGCCTATTCCTCAAAATGACATATATGCTTATACTGATTTGTTCTTTGACCCAAATGATAATCTGTTAGTGTATTACAAATATGATGAGAAAGAGGCCAATGCGCCCGTGGATTGTATATTGAAATATGATAAAGAGGGAAACCTTTCGGATACCTTATATTTGGAGAATCATCAGGAAGAGAAGAGAAACATCGCACTTAAAGAGGGCTATTTGATAGATTTTGTAGAAAAATCCTATTCTTCTTTTATGATAGATGGTAAGAAGGATTTTCTACCTATGAAAGAACTAAAAGGGGAAGCTCAACTCTCAGAAAAAGATATAAAAGCCTATTTGTTTGAGGATCCTACCGATTTGATAACCATTATACACATATATGGTGAAGAGAACCAAATTGTTATTATCAAAAAAGAAAATGAATTGTATTATTCCTATACGAAAGGTTTCTTCTCTTCAAAAGATATAGATTTTTCTTTTCCAGCTCATTTTTATTTGTTTACAACTTTCAAAAATCCTACTCCTGAAATAGGAGAAGCCCCAAAAGAGCGCCATATAGAACCTGTGTATTATTTGAAAAAACAAACCTATAATTCTGGACTTCAACTACTGGGAGAAAGAGAATCTTTTGAAGAAGAGAAATATCGAGGCGATGTATATTTCAAGTTGCTCTTGAATGAACAGCAGCTACACCTAAAGACTTTCTATTATCAAAATCTTTTTCCTTTTGGCCATACCGATGATATTCGCTATTATCAGAATCAGAATGAAACACTGGAAATATACAATGATATACGATTATATACTAACAGACACTTATCCTATGCTTTGCTCGGTACAGGATACAAATATTACCTAATAAAAAACAAATCTTGAAGATTATGAAAGAATATACGAAAAATAAAAAGGGATTTCCTATATTGGCTTGGCTTCCGATAGTAATTTTTATTGTTTTAGCAAAGATAAAATATTCCTCAGATATTAATATTGACGTACCTATTAAGCTTTTTATCTATATTTCAGTAGGGATGATTGCTTGGCTTGTCTCACTTGCTAATGTGCTCTCTTATGTCAAGCGCTATCATTGGTTGGTTATTCTATTATATAGTCTTGTTTTTGTGTATTATACAGTATAAATGTTTAAAATATAACCGTTTTACTAATTAAAAATTAATTATATGAAGAAAAAGCCGAATATCAAAATAGGAATTATTATAAACATAGCACTTACTGTGTTATCTATTGTTTATATGTTTGTATATTATATAGAAAGAAATGGTTTCGAATTTAATTACAATAGTTTAGAGTTTTTTATTTATCTTTTTATATTCTATATATTTCCTTTTATCATTGGAGTCAATCTATTATTCTTTCTATTTTATAGTTTCTTCTATAAATGGGCGAGAATAGGATTAGTTATTACGTTATTAATGGCAGCTTTGTTTTATTTATAAGATAAGATACTATCATTAGTTTATGAAAAAGAAACCAAGTATCTCAGTAGGCATCGTTATAAGTTTGATTCTCTTACTTATCAATTTCTATTACGCTATAATGGCACACATTACCGATTTGGATTATCTTGATTTTAGTAATTTCAGAGTTTCAATGATGTATTTCTATATGAATCTTATAGCGGTTCCTTTATTGATAGCTTTATTATTCTTTTTATTTTATAGTTTTTTCTACAGATGGGCAAAGAAAGGACTTTGGATAACAAGTATTTTTATTCGCAATGTCAATAATATGGTTTCGGCTATATATCTCTATGTGAAAATGTATCAAAGTACATAATTCATCTCTTATAAAATAATTTTACACTTATGAAAAATAAAAAACCACGCTTTTGGAAAGTTTTTCTTGTTAGTATCTTACTATATGCTTTATATCTTACTATTGTAACCTATGATATTGATACTTATATAAATGAAAAACTATTTCTTGTGCTTATAAGCCCTCTTCTTTTAGTATTGGGGCTTTTGATTTACTATGCATTTTATTCTGACATAGCAAAATATATGTTATTTTTCTTTATCATAATTGCTATGTTATGTCTTTCTATAATATTTACCTTAGTGATAGGAGTACTTATCTATTTTTCTTTCTTTTATAAATCAGAAAAAGTTAGGAAAATAGCCAAAATAGGACTTTTTATTTCAGGACTTTTTGTCATTCCATTAATAGCAAGTCTCTTTGGTTATGATGGACTTTATAACTCTATAGTAAAAACATTTTCAAATATGACACTTCCTTCTAAATATGAAAAATATGTAACACTTAGTGGAAATACAATTTCTTATGAAGGAAATACGATGGAGATGCTTCCCGAAGGAGAAAACAAATTAATAGAATTTGCTTTTGTCAATCAGAAAAATGAACTTATTATAAGTGATGATGAACCTTTAGGTTATTTATCCAAATATGATACGCAAGGAAACAGGATTGATACATTGAAAATAGAAAAAAAAGATGGGATAGAGAATCTTTTTGATGGGTTCTATGGGGATTATTTGGTAGATTTTAAGGGAAAACGTTATTGCTCTTGGGCAATAGATGGCAATAAGTCTTTTCAGTCTATGGAACAGCTTTCTGATTATGAAAAAGAGAATATCATTGGTGATGATAAGATGTTAAAAGGAAAAAGAATGGACTTATTCTCTTACAAAGATGAAAATATTCCTAAAGAAGAGAGCCAAAGACGTGAGAAAATCATTCCTCAATATTTCAAAAAAGAAAGTTCAGGAAGTAATATAGGCTCAGGAATTGGAGGAGGATCAATCTCTTATCGTACCACTTGGGAAGAAGGTATTCTTTTCCTTTCTATTGAGGTAAATGGAAAAACCTTTCATCTGAAAGAAGAAATGACTATGTTCGATGGAGAAAACCTCTTGGATAATAATACTTCCTACTTTTCTATCTCAGGAGGAACTTTAGAACAATACGAAAACTATCTGATATATACCCATCCTAAGTGGGATTATGCTTTATTCGTTTATAAAAATTATTTTTTCTCGACGACTTACAGGTTATTTATCATCAAAAATAAAAAAGAATAGCTATAAATTAAAGTACTTCACCTATGAATCACGAAAAAACACCTTATACTGATGATACTATTGTTGCTTTAGCTACTGCCACAGGTGTGGGAGCTATTGCCGTCATTCGCCTGTCAGGAAAAGAAGCGATTACACTCTCTGACAAAATATTCAAAACACTAAGTGGAAAGTCCTTATCCGAGGCGCCTTCTCATACCGTCCATTTGGGAACGATCAAAAGTGAAGACCAAGTGATAGATGAGTGTTTGGCAACGATTTTCAAGGGAAAGAAATCCTATACAGGTGAACCAGTGGTAGAGTTCTCCTGTCATGGTAGTCCTTATATCATTCAGGAAGTGATCAAACTATGTTTGTCTCACGGAGCAAGACTGGCAGAAGCAGGAGAATTTACCAAGCGCGCTTTTCTCAATGGAAAATTAGCTCTTAACCAAGCCGAAGCGGTGGCTGACCTGATTGCCTCGGATAGTCAGGCCGCTCACCAAATAGCCTTGCAACAAATGCGCGGAGGTTTTACCTCCGAGATAGAAGGACTTAGACAAGAATTGCTTAACTTTGCCTCGCTGATAGAATTGGAATTAGATTTTTCAGAGGAAGATGTTGCCTTTGCCGATAGACGTCAATTGGAACAACTTTTGCAAAGGATAAAAACAACTCTGCAAAGACTTGTGCAATCTTTCTCCGCAGGCAATGCGATCAAGAATGGGATACCTGTTGCTATTGTAGGCAAACCCAATGCAGGCAAATCAACTCTGCTTAATACGCTGCTCAATGAAGAGCGCGCCATAGTGTCGGACATAGCAGGGACAACACGCGACACCATAGAAGAAACACTCCATATAGCAGGAGTAACTTTCCGCTTTATAGATACCGCAGGAATCCGTGATACACAAGATAAAATAGAAGCGATTGGGGTAGAAAAGGCCAAGGAAAAGATAAAAAAGGCACAAATCGTACTCTATTTGTACAACGAAAAAGAGAATACTACCGATGAAGTAGTTCAATTTGTACAAGAGAATTACCGAAAAGGATTAAAAATATTACTTTTACATAACAAAACAGATAATGAATATATAGGTCTGTCTGATTTTGATAAAGAAATAGAAGAAAAACTAAACCATAAAGAACAAAAATATGATTATAGTCAATTAAGAATATCGGCTAAAGAAAAAAACAATATAGAAGCACTCAAAGAGATTCTTTCTTCCTATGCCAAAGAACTCACCACAACAGAAAGTGCTACCATTATTACCAATATTCGTCATCTGGAAGCACTTCAGCAAACCCTTATAGCTCTTGATAGGGTAGAGGAAGGACTTGCTACACAGCTCTCAGGAGATTTGTTGGCTATAGATATACGAGAGATGCTCTATCACTTAGGCAGTATCACAGGAGCGGTGAGCAATGACGAAGTCTTGGGAAATATATTTTCACGATTCTGCATAGGAAAGTAAAAATGCAATAAAGGCAAATAGTGATTATTTATTTGAGTTTCTAAAAAACGCTTAAATCAATGTTTAAAAAACAATGAACGACTTAGATCAATATATAAAGGAAACAGAACCCCATCGACGTGAAAAAGGTGAGGCGTGGCAGACAGCTATTGGCTTGCAGGCGGTAGATGGATTGAAACCCTCGGATTATCTTGTGCAAACGGCAAAGCAGCACATCGAGGGGGATATTACTATACAGGAAGCTAAGCACCTCATTGATAGTTATTACCAGTCCAAGACAGTACGCCACGAGCAGGGGGAAGAACGTACGGAGGAAGCCGACAAAGTTTCGGCACGCATCACCGAATTGCTTACCGAGTCGGCTTTTAGCTTTTCCCCAGTGGCATATATAGGCATTCATCGTAAGTTGTTCACCGGTATTTACAAGTTTGCAGGCCAATTGCGCGACTACAATATCACAAAAAAAGAGTGGGTACTCGGTGGAGAAACGGTTCTCTACGCTAGTGCACACCATTTGCGCGAGACTTTAGACTATGACTTCGAGCAGGAAAAACATTTTTCTTATCAAGGCTTGCCTGTGGAGGAAGCGATTAAGCATATAGCCAAATTTGTGTCAGGACTCTGGCAAATACATCCTTTTGGCGAGGGCAATACGCGTACCACAGCGGTTTTCACAATTCAATATCTGCGTACCTTTGGCTTTGCGATGAGCAATGACGCTTTTGCCTACCATTCTTGGTATTTTCGTAACGCCTTAGTCCGTGCCAATTACAACAACCTTGCTAAAGGGATAACAGCAACTACCGAATATATAGAACGTTTCTTTAGAAACCTACTTTTAGGCGAAGATAACGAGCTTAAAAACAGGTATTTATTAGTAGGGGACGAATTTCAAAGTGCAAAAGAACAAATTCCAAAGTGCAAAATTTGCACTTTGAATTGCACTTTGGAGGAAATGGCAGTATTACAATACTTACAACAAAATCCTACCGCTACTCAAAAGATTATTGCTGAGCATATAGGAAAATCAGAACGTACCGTAAAGACTATTACAGCAAATCTGGTAGAAAAGGGACTTATTGAACGCAAAAATGGCAAGCGAAATGGCTTTTGGGAAGTAAAAACAAACAATTAATTCCATAAAATAAATATTATCATGACATCAATTTTCAATTTCGATCTTTTTAGAAAGCGTTTAAACCTATTTTTAGAAAAGATAGAAACCCTTGGTGGTAATATAGACCCTTTAACAATAGGAAAACCAGCTACCGAAGAGGAAATCAAAGCAGTAGAGGAGCAATTAGGCTATATATTGCCTTCGTATTTCCGTGAAGTACTCTTGGAAAACACCGCCCATTTGGATTTTTATTGGGATATTAATGATATTACAGACGAGGGGGACATTTCTCTACCTGATAAATTAGTTGAAATCTTTCGTGGACAGTTGCTTTTTGGATTGGATTTACTTTTGGACTATGAGGATAATCGCCAAGGCTGGGTAAGAGAGGTATATCCCGATTATAATAACGAATATGATCGCGTTTGGCATAATAAAATGGCTTTTCACCAAGTAGGCAATGGTGACTATATCGCAATTGAGTTAGAACCAGAGAATTATGGTAAGATTGTGTATCTCAGTCACGATGGCAGTGAGAACCACGGACTCTATATAGCCAGTAGCTTTAAAGAATTTCTGATGAACTACGCTGCTATTGGCTGCATAGGAGGAGAGGATTGGCAGTGGGAACCTTTTTATACCGAAGGCAAAGGCATAGACCCAACCTCAGATAACGCTCAAGCGTGGTATAAGGTATTAGGGATAGATCCTAAGGAGTTGGGGTAAAACAAAAGCAAAAACAAGCAATGATAACCAAGGAACATTTACAGAAAATACTTTCAGATACCGAAAGCTATCACATAGAAAAAACAGTCGCTACGGACAATATGGATAAGTTCTCTCAGGCGATATGTGCTTTTTCTAACGATGTAGCAGATAGTAAAAAGAAAGGATATCTGATCATAGGGGTCAGGGACAATGGGGAATTAGCAGGCCTACAAGTAGATGACAAATTACTGCTGCAAATCTCTAATATCCGTACTGATGGTAATATACTGCCTCAACCAGTGATGACGGTAGAAAAGTTTTCTTTTGCTCAGGGAGATGTTTTGGTAGTAGAGGTAACGCCTTCTCAGGTGCCTCCTGTGCGTTATCGTGGGCGTATTTGGGTAAGGGTAGGTCCAAGAAAGAGTATTGCCACAGAGGCAGAAGAAAAGCTTTTGACAGAGCGTCGGCTTTCTAATATTCGCACTTTTGATGCCATGCCTTGCTTGGGAACCACTCTTGAGGATTTAGATATTACATTATTCAAAAAGGAATACCTCTCTAAAGCAGTTGCTGAGGATATTCTACAAGAGGACAAACGTACTATAGAGGAGCAAATGGCCTCTTTGGGGCTCTATGACCTACGCTATCAGTGTCCTACTAATGCCGCTATTGTCTTATTTGGTAATAATCCAGAACGTTTTTTGCATGGGGCTTATATTCAGTATGTCCGCTTTAAGGGACTGGATAGGGCAGGGGATATCATTAACGAACATAAGTTCTCAGGAAATCTCTGTAAGGTACTCCCAAGGATAGACGTGTTTGTAGAGACAAGTATAGCACAAAAGCGTCCTATTCCTATCAGTGTATTGAGGGAAAAGACAGTATCCAAATATCCTTATTGGGCAACTCGTGAGCTCTTGATGAATGCTATAATGCATCGTGATTATGAGAGTAATGCACCAGTGGCTTTCTATGAGTATGATGACCGTATCGAGATACAGAATGCAGGAGGGCTTTATGGTAAGGTGAGTGCTAATAATTTCCCCAATGTAAGTGATTATCGCAATCCTTTTATAGCAGAGGCTATGAAGGTATTGGGTTATGTGAACCGCTTTAGTCGCGGCGTATATAGGGTACAGAAAGAATTGGAAGAGAATGGCAATGGAAAGGCTTCTTTTGATTTTTCACTTATTACCGCTTTTAGAGTTGTAGAACCAATTTCTACAACCTACTTTGAAGAAGGTTTTGGAGAAGAAGAATCTGACAATAAATTAGGAGAATCTACCGATAAAACACCCAATAAACTACCTAATAAATTGGAGGGACTACCCAATAAAACGCCCAATAAATCGGAAGAAACACCTAATAAATCTGAGGAACTACCCAATAAAACATCCATTAAATCGGAAGAACTACCCAATAAATCAGGGGAACTACCCAATAAAATAGAGAAAATACCCAATAAATCTACCAATAAAACACCCAATAAAAAGGAAGAATCTACCAATAAATCAGGGGAAACACCCAATAAATTTGAGGAACTACCTAATAAATCAGAGGGACTACCCAATAAATCGGGAGGGACTACCCAAGAAACTACCCAAGAAAGAATTTTAGTAGCTATTCAAGCAAAGCCAGAAGTTACTCAAAAGGAGTTAGCTCAAACTATAGGTATTACTCTTGATGGCATTAAATACCATATTAAGAATATGACTAAATTGGGGATTATCAAGCATGAAGGTTCTACAAAGTCAGGTAAGTGGATTATAATCAATAATTAAAACATTACAATTATGTCCATAGAGCAAAAAGACAAAGAACAAATGGAGCGACTCATTGCTTCTGAAAAGTATCAACAGATATTAGATAAGCTTTGCGCTATTATAGATATGGTATTCGAGGAAGAAATGCCGAGCTTTACCGTGCTAAATTACACACATAAAGCACTAAAAGATGCAGGTGTTACCCTGGAGGAAATCGCCCCAGTGGCATTGGCGGACAATCATTTCTTGAACTTTACCATTCTCAAGATGGATTATATCAAGAGTGAGAAAACGATGCACTTTAGCAAGGACTTTCTCATTCGCAATATGATAGAGTTTTACTTGCAAAAGACCAATCCCAAAGCATTATCTGATTATCTGAAGAAAGCAGGGCTAAAAGGCAAGTATGCGACCTCGCTAAAAAAATGGTTCACAGAGGCTACTGATACGGAGCTTGTCGCCGCAGTTTCTGCTTATCTCAAAGAACTCAAGAAGAAAAGGAAAGGCGCAGAGCAGACAAGCTCACAAACAGCTACCCCTCAAGATTGGGAGCGACTTTCGGTGGTATATCCCAAGCTTACCAAGCAGGTACTGAAAGATTTTGATGAATATAATGTGGTTACCGCAGGCATTCCCTTAGCCGAGATTACCCAAAAGAGCCAAGACTTGGGCGTTACTTTCTCTGAGGAACTTACTTTGTTCTTCGAACATATAGGGGAACTCAGATTGGAAGGGGTAGAAATCCGCTTTACCGACTTATATACCGATGTGTTCAATGGCAAAGATTATTTAGTGCTTGGAGAGTTTTGGAAATACGGCGATGGCGACAAACTGCTCTATGCTCCCGACACTCAGCAGATATTTTGCTTTGCCCACGAATACGCCAAACCCAAGGTCATCAAGCAAGCCGATACTATGACCGAATTTGTAGAAAAGAAATTAGTAGCTTATTTAAAATCAAAGTAAAATCAAGAAAAGATTATGGGCATCGTACTCCGACAATCGTTTAAGAATGTAGTGGCTACCTATTTGGGGTTTGCCATAGGGGCACTGAACACTCTTTTCTTATTTACCTATTTCCTTTCCAAAGCACAATATGGCTTGGTAAGCTATGTTACTTCCACTGCTACGATTCTCTCTCCACTGATAGCCTTTGGGGTGTCTAACACTTGGGTACGCTATTACTCCGCTTACACCGATAGGCAGGAACAAGGCAAACTCAACCTGATGCTTTGCCTTTTGCCACTACTAGTGATTCTCCCTGCTACGCTTTTTGGAAGTATGGCATATGAGCAAATCACACAATGGTTATCGGCAAAGAATGCAGAAGTACGTCCGTATGTGTGGCTTATCTTTCTTACAGCAGTGGCTATGGCCTATTTTGAGATAGCTTACGCGTGGATGCGGGTACAACTCAAAACGGTCTTTGGTAATTTCCTCAAGGAGGTATTCCATAGGGTAGGGGTGATGCTTCTATTAGTAGCTGTTTACTTTGGTGTTATTGATTTTCATCAGCTAATGTGGGGCGTGTTTTGGGTGTATGCCCTGCGTATGTTCTTGATGTTTATTTCCGCTTTTTATGTACGCCGACCTACCTTTGCTTGGGGGCTACCACAGGGCAAAAAAGAAGTCTTTTTGTATAGTCTTTTTGTGATTTTATCAGGCTCAGTAGCTTCTGTATTGATGGACATAGATAAGTTTATGCTCAACCAATATTTGCCGATTAGTGAGATTGCGGTGTACAATGTAGCTATCTTTACCGCCACAGTGATTGCTATTCCTTACCGCAGTATGTATCAGATTGTAAGTCCGCTCACGGCACAGTTTATGAACCAACAGAAGCCCCAAGAGCTTGCAGATTTGTACAAGCGCAGTACGGTAAATACTTACTTTGTGAGTATGGTCATTTGTGTGCTTATTGTGGTCAATGCCCAGCAGTGTTATGCCCTCTTGCCTGATAAGGATTACAGCACAGGGCTTTGGGTGCTTATTATCATATCCGTAGTAAAGCTCTCCGATGCCTTAGTAGGGTTTAGTAATGCCGTATTGCTCAATTCTCCTTACTATCGCACAGTGCTATTTTTGGGCGTTTTCTTGGTCATAGGAGCCGTTCTGATGAATAGGTGGCTGATTCCCCTTTACGGTATTAATGGAGCGGGCGTAGCGACCCTGATTGCTTTTAGTTCGTATAACTTGCTCAAGTCGGTTTTTGTATATCGCAAGTATGGCTTACAGCCTTTTTATAAGGAAACATTACAGACTACTCTCTTTGGTTTGTTAGCGATAGGATGCTTTTTCTTTTGGGATTTTCCGTTTCACCCGCTGGTGAATATTGGTTTGAAATCCTTGCTTGTAGCGGGGATGAGTGTGTTTTTTCTCCTTAAATATAAGGTTTCGGAAGAGTTGGTGAGGCTGATTAGTAAATTTAGAAATTGACAAAAAAGCTTAATATTACTCACTCATCACATGCGTATTCCTGCTGATATTTTAGCTATTATTGATGTAGTGGAAGACCCTCATATTTGCAGATTACAGACTTCGTTATGGAGAGTGTAAAATGAAAATTTTTCTAATTATTTTTGAGATTTCTTTGCAAAATACGAAAATTATTACTACCTTTGCAGAAAAAAATATTATTATGAACGAAAAAAGAAATATCAAGCAAAAAATTAATTTGTTTATAGGTTCCATAGGAGCCTTTATAGGAGTGGCGGTATTTGTAGCCTATATTCCTCAAATTATGGCCAACTTAGAGGGGCATAAAGCACAACCTTGGCAACCTTTGTTTGCAGCGGGGTCTTGTCTTATCTGGGTGGTGTATGGCTGGACAAAAGAGCCTAAGCCAGATTATATTCTCATTATCCCCAATTTGGTAGGGGTAGTTTTAGGATTCTTAACTTTTATTACTTCGCTTTAAAGCTACTTGTATGTTTTTGCTTTGTCCTTAAAAGCAAAAACGATCACTAATTCCTACTTTGGAATAATTTTTGTATCTTTGCCTTACAAAATAAGAATCTTATGTCTATGACCTTTACCATTAATGCGAGTCACCCACAAGCCTCTGCCCTTATGGAACTTCTTAAGACATTTAGCTTTGTTTTCTTTAAGGGGACCAAAACAAAGACAAAAAAGACTGTTACAAGGGAAAAATCAGCCCTTGTAGAGCCTACTTTCGAAGAAGAAAGCCCTGAAGATTATGAATTTATTATGGCACTTTCTAAAGAAACCAATAGAAATGTAGCCCTCCGTCTGGCTAAGGAAAAAAATATACTATTGTAGAGGATATTGACGAAGATGATTATCCTTTTATTGCTATGTACTTTCAGTACAAGCATAGAATTTGGTCAAGAGACAAAGAACTTATTTTGGAGCTGACAGAAAAAGGTTTTGGGCATTTTTTTATTTCTACAGATGAGATAAGAGGACATCTCTACAAGAAAAATTGATCATCGAATAACAAAAAAGGCTGTCTTTTTCAGGCAGCCTTTTATTCTGTTAAGAGCTTGATTAGCTTTCTAGTGGCACACGCTCGTCAAGGAGTTTGATAGCGAAAGGCTCTTCTTTAGTAACGAACTCGAACATATCAAGTATATCATGTACAAGGCGTTCTTCTTCCAATTGTTCGTTAACGAACCATTGTAGGAAACTTTCACTAGCGAAATCATTTTCATGACGTGCTACCTTTACGATGTTGTTGATAGAGTCGGTAACAGCGATTTCGTGCTCTAAAGTTTTTTCAAACACGTCCTTAAGGCTCTTGTATTCTTGTTGGATGTTGGTCACTTCAGGAGAGAGCGCTCTTACACCGTTTTCGTTCAAGAAGTTAAATATTCTGAGCATATGGCCACGTTCTTCGTCAGCATGGTTAAGGAAGAAAGCAGCGCTTCTCTTATAACCATGATCATCACACCAAGAAGACATAGCCAAATAAGTGGCACTTGCATGGGCTTCCATAGCTATCTGTGCTTGAAGTAACTCTGTTACTTTACTGTGCAAACTAGTTGCTTTTCTTGTTTGAGACATATAATGCTTTTTAATTTGGTGCAAAAGTATTATTTTTTTTCGATATATACACCATCATACTATAAAAAAATTGATAAACTCAAAATAAATTCTTATCTTTGCCACTTATAGTGAATAGTGATCAGCGAATAGTGATTAGTAGCTAAGTCGCTGATAACTAAACACTAAACACTAACTACTAATCACTAAAAACTATCCTATGTATCTTATTATTTTAACCTATCAGAAAGACCTCAATGAGGTTGAAAAACACTTAGAGGCACATCGTGCTTACTTAGATAAGCATTATGCTTCAGGGTATTTTGTAGCATCAGGAGCGCAAGTACCTCGCACAGGAGGGGTGATTTTGTGTAAGGCAAGCAATAGGGGAGAGGTAGAGGGAATCATTGCCCAAGATCCGTTCTATGAGCACCAAATAGCTACCTATCAAATCATTGAATTTACCCCTACCAAATACTCAGAGGCGTTTGGCAAGGTACTCTCTTAAATACTAAAATCTTATAATCCTTCGAACTCAAAACTCAAAATTAAAAACTCAAAACTCAAATGATGGACTGGCAACACCTACTATCCTTGCGTAAACAAGGAGATACCAAGACTCGCTCACGTGAGGAGGAAGACCCAACACGGCTGAGCTATGATGTGGATTATGACCGTATTGTCTTCTCTGGAGCTTTCCGTAGCTTGCAGGACAAGACACAAGTCATTCCCCTCTCAGGCTCAGGCTTTGTACATACACGCTTGACCCATAGTATGGAGGTCTCCGTGGTAGGGCGTTCGTTAGGGCGAGCCATAGGAGCCAAGGTACTCCAGAAGTATCCCCACTTGCAAGCGCTGGGCTACCAAATGAATGACTTTGGTACCATTGTCGCCTCGGCTGCTTTGGCGCATGATATAGGCAATCCGCCTTTTGGGCATAGTGGTGAGAAGGCCATAGGTGATTTCTTTCGCTATCACGAGGGGAGCGTACTCAAAGAACAGCTCTCCGAGCGGGAATATGCCGACCTATGTAGTTTTGAAGGCAATGCCAATGGCTTTAAGATTCTGACCGAAAGCCGCGCAGGAGTACAGGGAGGCTTGCGCCTTACTTATGCTACTTTGGGTACCTTTATCAAATATCCTAAGGAATCCTTACCGATAAAACCCACTGGGGCAGTATATGATAAGAAGTATAATATCTTCCAGTCGGACAAGGCATTTTTCCATGAGGTTGCCCAAGAGCTTTCGCTCTTACCTATAGGCGAGGGAGACCAAGCGCGCTATGTACGACACCCCTTGGCTTTCTTGGTAGAGGCAGCTGATGATATTTGCTATACGCTCATTGATTTTGAGGACGGTATCAACTTGGGTTGGATTCCCGAAGACAATGCCTTGGAGTACCTTATACAACTGATACGAGGGAGCAAAATAAAGCCTGAGAATATCACCCAAAAGTACTACCAACTTACCCATAAGCAAGATAGAGTAGCTTACCTTAGAGCACTTTCCATAGGTACGCTGATAGGGGAGACGGTTGCCCTCTTTGAGGAAAACGAAGAAAAGCTGCTCAGGGGGGAGTTGACCTCCTCACTTTTGGAGCAAAGCAAGTATAAGAACCAAATCAAGGATATTATAGACCTGAGTGTAGGCAATATCTACCAGTCACCACAGGTTGTAGAGAAGGAGTTGGCCGGGTACGCAATTCTCCAGCATCTGCTTAGGGTATATTTTACAGCTGTCTATCACAAGTGGCATGGGACGACTTCCTCCTATGACCATATTATACTCAAGACCATTCCTGCACGTTACTTACAGGAACAGGACAGCCTCTATGAGCAGATATTGGCCATTACCTGCTATGTAGCCAGCCTTACCGATACACAGACGACGAAGCTACACTCTAAACTTAATGGAATCCTTTAAGCGAAAAATTAAAAATGAATAGTGAAAAACGGGTATTCACTTTTCACTCTTCACTATTAACTAATTAAAGATGAAAGATTTACGTATTATATTTATGGGGACGCCTGATTTTGCTACGGGGGTACTCCAGCGCATGGTAGAAGCGGGCTTACAGGTAGTAGCCGTAGTAACGGTAGCCGATAAGCCTGCCGGGCGTGGACAGAGGCTACAAGAGTCGTCTGTCAAGAGGTATGCCCTTTCTCAGCAGATTCCTGTATTGCAACCTATTTCCCTTCGCGATGAGGGCTTTTTAGCTCAGCTGAAGGCCTTCCAAGCCGATGTACAGGTGGTAGTGGCTTTCCGTATGCTTCCTAAGGTAGTTTGGCAGATGCCCCGAAAGGGAACTTTCAACCTACACGCTTCTTTACTTCCCGATTATAGAGGGGCAGCCCCTATCAACTGGGCGATTATTGGTGGAGAGGCGACCACAGGGGTAACCACTTTCCTTATAGATGAGCAGATAGATACAGGGGCAATCCTCCTTAGGAAGGAAGTAGCTATTGCTCCCAGAGAGACGGCGGGTACACTCCATGACAAGCTCATGACAGTAGGGGCAGACCTGGTAGTGGAGACCCTCGCTCTGATTGCTTCAGATAAGGCAGTTCCACAGTCACAGCCGAAACAAGTGGTAGAAAAACCAGCCCCTAAGATACACAAGGAGACTTCCCACATATCTTGGGAGCAATCCCTTGCCCAGATAGACAGGTTTGTACGTGGTATGTCGCCTTACCCAACAGCCTGGGCACAGCTTCATCATGAGGGAGAGACGTATGCGGTCAAGATATATGAAGCCACTCCACAGGAGGCTACCCATAACCTACCTATAGGGCGTGTTTTCTTGGAAGATAAGCAGATAAAAGTAGCTGTACAAGGCGGCTTTCTCAAGATAGAAAGTTTGCAATTTCCTTCCAAAAAACGCATGAGTGCTCGTGAGTTTCTCAATGGTTTTCACTTTGCAGAGGGCGATTTTTTTGCTTGATTATTTAGGTCATTTTCTCATAAAAAAATAAAGTAAGGGCTAAGGAAACGATAAAGTTTTTCATTTTCAATGAATTTTCGTCTTAAATGGTTGGTTATCTCAATAAAAACCTTACTTTTGTACTGTATTTAACGATTTAAGTATTTATTTTATGAACAAGACAGAACTCATCGACGCAATTGCACAAGAGGCTGGACTTTCAAAAGCCGATGCAAAAAAGGCCTTAGAAGCTTTTTTAGCAACTGTAGAAAAGACCTTGAAAAAGGGAGATAAGATCTCCTTGGTAGGATTTGGTTCATGGTCAGTATCTGAAAAGGCTGCCCGTGAAGGAAGAAATCCACAGACAGGGAAAACCATCAGTATCCCTGCTAAAAAAGTAGTAAAGTTCAAACCTGGAACTGAACTCTCTAATGCTGTAAACTAATTTAAAATAGTTTTGTAAAACAAAAGGCAGTCCCCAAAGGGACGGCCTTTTCTTATTTAACGTGAGTTCGATATAACGAAAGCTCCCACAGATTTTCACGGATTTCACAGATTTTCTATGTTTGTGTAATTGTGCTGTTGCGATTTACACAGATTTTTATAAGGCCAAAGGCCTTATTTATCCGTGGAAATTAAGGAGTTATACTTGTCGTTGTATCATTCTCTCCGTGAAAATCTGTGGAATCTGTGGGAGAAAAATATAATTTTGCTTACGTCGAACTCACGTTATTTAATTAACGGGAGTTCAGCAAGTAAGTTAAAATGAGTCTGTTCTATATAAAAAAACAATTTTTCTATTGAAATATCCCGAAAAAATTAGTAACTTTGAGCCTTGAAAGCATGTATGTTTTTGAATATTAAAAATGAAAGATATCACCTTTGAGAATCCCCAATTTTTTTGGCTTTTCTTACTCTTTCCTCTGCTGATTCTTTGGCAGTGGCTTAGCAGAAAGAAGGAAATGCCGTCTGTACTTTTCTCTTCTCTGCAAGGGGTACACCCCCTGCGTACATGGCGAGTTAGGTTACGCCCACTCTTGTATGTACTGCGAGGCTTGGCATTGGCTGCACTTATTGTAGCTTTGGCGCGCCCACGCTCTTCCTCAGAAATTACCAAAACGAAAACTACCGAAGGGATTGATATAATCCTTTCTATAGATATGTCCTCCAGTATGCTTGCCAAAGACCTCAAACCCAATAGGATAGAAGCGCTCAAGCGAGTAGCATCTCAGTTTATAGAGCAGCGCATGTCCGACCGTATAGGGATTGTCGTCTATTCTGGGGAGAGCTATACCAAGGTACCTGCTACCACGGATAAATCGGTTGTGCTTCAGGCACTTAAGGACATCAAGCAGGGAGAAATAGAGGATGGTACTGCCATAGGTATGGGATTGGGGACGGCCATTAACCGCCTTAAAGATAGCAAGACCAAGAGTAAGGTAATTATTCTAATGACAGATGGGGTAAATAACACGGGGGTAATAGACCCACTTAGTGCGGCCGAACTGGCCAAAGAATATGGTATACGTGTCTATACCATTGGGATAGGTACCAACGGTAAAGCACTTTCGCCTGTGGCCTATAACCCCGACGGCTCTTTGCAGTACGATATGGTACCTGTGGAGATAGACGAGAAGCTCCTCACTCAGATAGCACAAACCACAGGTGGACAGTATTTTAGAGCAACGGATAACCAGAAGTTGGCACAAATATACACTGAAATAGATAAGTTAGAAAAATCAAAGATAGAAGAACTCAAGTACTACCAACATCAGGAGAATTTCCGCTTATGGGCACTCTTAGCCTTGGTTTTCTTGGCTGCTGAGTTCGGATTACGACACACAGTTTTTAGAAGTTTTGTATGATACACCTCGAAGAAAAAATATATTTTTACCTATTGCTCTTGCTTCCTCTTTTTACCTTACTTTATGTAGGTGTACAGCTTTGGAGGGCAAGAGCTGTAAAGCGTTTTGCAGAGAAGCCCACTTTTTCCCGTTTGGCTTCGGAGACTTCCCACTTCAAGCCTTGGGTAAAGTTTGTTTTCTTTATCCTTGTATTCACTTTTATTATCATAGGGCTTGTCAATCCCAAAGTAGGGACAAAACTGGAGACTGTAAAGCGAGAAGGAGTGGACATTGTTTTTGCCATAGACGTCTCCAAGAGTATGTTGGCTGAGGATGTGAAGCCTAACCGCATAGAAAAAGCCAAGCATATTATCTCCCAAGTTATAGAACAATTACATGGGGATAGGGTTGCCTTTGTGCCCTATGCTGCACAGGCTTACCCGCAACTGCCACTGACATCGGACTACTCGGCCGCCAAGATATTCCTTCAAGGGATTAATACCGATATGCTCTCCTCTCAGGGAACGGCCATAAGGGAGGCTATACAGACGGCCATAGATTACTTTAAGGACTCTGGACAGGCTTCCAAAATACTTGTGATCCTCTCCGATGGGGAAGACCACGAGCAGGGAGCAGGGGATTTGCTGCAAGAGATTAATGATAAGGGAATCCGTATCTTTACCATTGGACTAGGAACTGCTCAAGGAGCGACCATTCCAATTACTGAAAATGGGCAGACCTTTCCCAAAAGAGACAAAGATGGGCAGGTGGTCATTACCAAGCTCAACCAATCTCTATTGGAGGAAATAGCACAAGGGGCATCGGGTAAGTATTTTGACGGTACCAATACACGTGAGGTGTTGGATAATATAAAAAAGGCCTTGGACAACATAGAGAAAAACGAATATGAGTCTCAGGTTTTTTCCGATTACAAAGACCAATTCCAGTGGTTTTTAGCTATAGCCTTTGTGTTGTTGGTCATTGATATTTTTATCTCTTACAAGAAAACTTCTTGGGTAAGAGCACTGAACCTTTTCGGGGAAAAAGAAAAGAGTGAAAAGTGAACAATGAATAGTGAAAAGTGAATCATTATTAGTAATGCGAATCAATAGCTAAAACCTTATAGTCCTTAGACTTTATAATACTAAAACTCAAAACTAATTGTAATGAAAAGAAAGAAAAAACTCTTTATCTTCTTAGCCATAGTGCTCGTGGGAGTGGTAGCCTTCCTTTGGCTTAACAGCTCCAAAGCACAGGTGGAAATGCCTTCTGTAAGTATAGCCAACAGAGACATCAAGGAAGAAATCTATATCCCTGGCAATGTGTATCCTGTCAAGGAAATAGAACTCAAGTCGCAGCTCTCAGGGGTCTTGGACAAAATCTTTGTCAAGATAGGCGATGTAGTGCAAGAGGGGTCTCCAGTGGCCTCTATCAGCCTTGTACCTAGTACCTTAGAGCTGGAACGCTTGGAGAACAATGTCAAAATGGCTCAGATAAACTTTGATGCAGCCAAGCTGTCCTATGAGCGCTCTAAGAAACTCTATCAGGCACAGACTATTTCCCAAGCTAATATGGAAACCGCAGAAAGAGAATACGGTACGGCCAAGGAACAACTCCTATCGGCTCAGAACCAATTGGCAATCCAGAAAACAGGCAAGGTGATCGGCAAGAGTGAGACCTCCAATATCGTAAAATCCAGTATTTCAGGTACGGTCATAGACCTACCCTTGCAAGAAGGGGCTTCAGTGATTGAGCGTAACACCCTCAATTCAGGAATTACCGTGGCTATCTTGGCCAAAATGGGAGAGTTCGTTTTTCGTACTCAGCTGGCCGAACAGTACTTGGAGAATATACACTTAGGGGATAGTATCTCTTTGGCTTTCAATGCGTATAAAGACCTTAAGGCTACGGCCAAAATCACCAAAATATCCTCCAAAGGTACCTTGGAGAATGGGATCATGAAATACACCTTGGAGGCGGAATTTCCTGTAAATGCACAGATGCCTGTGATTCGCTCTGGCTATTCTGCAACCGCTGAAATTATCCTCAATAGCAAGAAGAATGTACCTTCTATCGAGGAAAAATATATTGGTTATAAGAATGATTCTACCTATGTATGGGTGAAAAATGGGGCAACATTGGAGAAAAAGTATATAGAACTGGGAATTTCCGATGGAAAATATACTGAAGTTACCAAAGGACTAACCACTAACGATAAAATAGTGCAGAATGATTCAGCTCAATGATATTAAAAAGGCCTATCATACCGAATATGACACCCTACAGGTGCTCAAAGGGATCAATCTCACAGTAGAGCGCGGTGAGATGGTTTCTATCATGGGGGCATCGGGTTCGGGCAAATCAACCCTGATGAATATCATAGGCCTATTGGATACTTACGATAGTGGTACGTATTACTTTGATGGTCAGGATATGAGTCTTTTGGATAGTGTAGAGCGCTCGGCCTATCGCAGCCGAAATATAGGCTTCGTATTCCAAGCGGCCAACCTGATTGCCTATAAGAATGTGGTGGAGAATGTAGCCCTGCCGCTCTTCTACCAGCATGTCCCTAAGAAGGAGCGAGAGGAGCGCGCCATGGAAAAGCTCGAACCCTTAGGCATTGCCTCTTGGGCAAAGCACTATCCCAATGAGCTTTCAGGTGGACAGAAACAGCGTGTGGCCATAGCCCGCGCACTGATTGCCAATGCGCCCTTGCTACTGGCCGATGAGCCTACAGGACAATTGGACTCCAAGACAACCGCAGAGGTGATGCAGATCTTCAAAGAGGTGAATGCCAAGGGCACAACCATTGTTATCGTAACCCACGAGGAGGACATCGCCGCCCAGACACAACGCATTATCCGTATTGTAGATGGACTTATACAATAATGTTTAATGATTAACGCCGATAATGATTAATGGCATTAATCATTAAACATTAATCATTATATATTAGGTTTTTCAATTAAAAAAACGTATCTTTGCAAAAGGTTTTTTGAAAGCAATTGTAATGAATAATATACAAATAAAAGATTTTGTACGAGACATTCTTGATTTTCCTAAGAAAGGAGTAGTCTTCAAGGATATAACCCCTATACTATCCAGTGCAGAGGCAACCGAGGCTGTATTGCAACAGCTCTTAGCCCCTCTCAAAAATGAGCGAATAGACAAAGTGGCTGCCATAGAGAGTCGTGGTTTCTTTTTTGGAATCCTCTTGGCGCATGCGCTTAAGGTGGGGTTTGTACCTATTAGAAAACCAGGTAAGCTCCCAGGAGAGGTTATAGGCGAACACTATGACCTAGAGTATGGTAACAGTAGCTTAGAGATTCATACCGATGCGATTGCTAAGGGCGAGCGCGTGCTTTTGCATGACGATGTGTTGGCCACAGGCGGTACTGCACAGGCAGCAACCAAGCTCATAGAGCACTTAGGCGGGGAAATCGTACAATGTACTTTCCTTATGGAATTGGACTTTCTTCATGGACGAGAAAAATTGAAAAAATACAGTATAAATAGTATTCTAAATTATTAATTATGACAAAAAAAATACTTTCAGTACTTGTGCTCATGGGAGCAGGACAGCTCTTTGCACAAGACAACTTGATCAATGCCTTGGCAAACAATCAAGGAAAAGATGTACAAAAGTACTACCAGATTAAGCCTATCTTTGCCTTAGGGGTAACCGATGTCAAAGACCAAGGACATAGTGGTACTTGTTGGAGCTATACAGGGGCTTCTTTCTTAGAGTCAGAAATGATGAAAAAGAAAAAACAACCTGTGGATTTGTCAGAAATCTATACAGCTCGTAAGGTGTATTTGGAAAAGGCTATTAACTACTTGCGTATGCATGGTGCTCTTACTTGGGGAGATGGTGGCGAATTGCACGATATTATCAATATCTATCGCAAATATGGAGCGGTTCCACAGTCTGTCTATACAGGTTTAATTAATGGTGCTACTGTCAATAATTTTAACGAAATGCAAAAGGACCTAGAGGGTTACCTCAAGGGAATTGTAGAGAGTGAAAAAGTACCAGCCGACTGGAAGGAAGTATTTGAACAAAAAATGGATACTTACTTAGGAGCTGTGCCTAAAACCTTCCTCTACAATGGCAAGATGTACGATCCAAAATCTTTTGCTAAAGAAGTAGTAGGCTTAGAGGACGAAAAGTATATAGAAATGCTTTCGGTAGAGCACAAACCTAAATATCAAAATACTCTTATGGCAGTGCCTGATAACTGGAGCTATGATTATGCCTTCAATGTGAGTATGGAGGATATCATCCGCACCATAGATTATGCACTCAGCAAAGGCTATACTGTAGCTTGGGCAGCCGATGTATCTGAGAAATATTTCAGTTGGAAAAATGGATTGGCCTTGGTACCTGAAAAAGATTACAAAGACCTTACAGAGGCAGAACAAAAAGATTATTTCCATGTATACTGGAATGAAAAAGAAATCACACCAGCTTTGCGCCAACAAGGTTTTGATAACTATGAAACTACCGATGACCATGCCATGCACATCGTAGGTCTAGCCAAAGATCAAAAAGGTAGAGAGTACTATATTGTAAAGAACTCTTGGGGAGCTGATAATGATAACAAAGGGTATCTATACGTATCTAAGAACTATGTACGTTACAAAACTATGTCTATCTTAGTCAATCAAAAAGGAACCCCTAAGGACTTGCTTAAAAAATACAAAAAAGCAGGGTATGTAAGTTAGTGATACTTAGCATCAAAATTACTATATAATGATAAAAAGATTTTTTTCTGTCTTGGTACTTCTTAGTGCAGGACAGGCCTTTGCGCAAGAAAACTTGATTAACGCATTGGCCAACAACAAGGGCAAAGACATACAGAAGTATTACCAAATTACTCCTGTTTTGGCCTTGGATGCTACCGATGTAAAAAACCAAGGTTGGAGTGGTACTTGCTGGAGCTATGCAGGTTCGTCTTTCTTGGAATCTGAAGCCTTGAAAAAGAAGAAAAAACCTGTAGACTTGGCCGAGATCTACACTGCGCGTAAGATTTATTTGGACAAAGCTATCAATTATGTGCGTATGCAAGGTGCACTTAACTGGGGTGATGGTGGCGAGCCTCATGATGTAATCAACAGCTATCGCCGTTATGGAGTGCTTCCACAATCGGCTTATACGGGGCTGATCAATGGGGCTACCTATAACAATTTTGACGAGATGCAAAAGGACTTAAAGCCTTACCTAGAAGAGCTTGTCAAAATGAAAAAACTCCCAGACAACTGGAAAGAGGTGTTTGAAAAGAAAATGGACGCCTACTTAGGAGAAGTGCCTAAGACCTTTATGTACAATGGTAAGATGTATGATGCCCACTCTTTTGCCAAAGAATATGTAGGTTTGGAAGATGAAAAATACATAGAGATGATCTCCGTAGAGGACAAGCCTAAGTATCACAATGTCCTTATGGCAGTACCTGATAACTGGAGCTATGATTATGCCTTCAATGTAAATATGGAGGATCTAATTAGAACCATAGACTATGCCCTCAAAAAAGGTTACACTGTAGGTTGGGAGGCCGATGTCTCTGAAAAATTCTTCAGCTGGCAGAATGGGTTGGCAATCGTTCCTGAAAAGGATTTTGAGAGCCTAAGCCCTGCAGAGCAAGAAAACTACTATCATACTTACTGGAAGGAAAAAACAATTACGCCCCAGTTGCGCCAAGAGGCTTTTGATAACTATCAAACCCTTGATGATCACTCTATGCACATTGTAGGCCTAGCGAAAGACCAAACAGGTAAGGAATACTACATAGTGAAGAACTCTTGGGGTACAGAGAATGATAACAAAGGTTATCTGTATGCCAGCAAGGACTATGTACGCTACAAAACCATAGCTATCTTAGTCAATCAAAAAGGAGCACCTAAGGATTTGGTAAAGAAATTCAAGAAAGCCCCTTATACCAGTTTATAATTTTTCTGTTAAACATAGGTTTGAAAAAGGACTATCTCCCTTGGGGGGTAGTTCTTTTCTTTTGACATAAGAGCAAAAAAACTATCCTACACACGGGGTGTAGGATAGCTTACACACAAAGTTACTTGGTACTAACGTAGGCGGTCTGCCGATTTTACCAATTCTTCGTCCCTGCGAATGGCGCGATTGGCCAAAAACAAAAATACGATAGAAATGAATGGGACTACGAGCTGAACACCTTTCTCAGAAAACGAATTTTCTCCAGATGACTGTAGCGTCCTCCACGAAAATACACCCAGTAAAATAAGGTTACTCAATATGTTGAATCTGTTCAAAACAAATTGATTTTGTCGGTTCTTGAAAGCAAATATGCTTATTATAGCCAGTAGGGCACTTAGTCCAAAGAGCAATAATGAAGGCCAATCTCCAAAACTAAAGAACAAAGCAACTCCACTTATAAGGCTGACAATCAGCATATAAATAGTTTGAATACGTTGTATCATTTCATTGATTTAGTGGGGACAAAGATAGTAAAAAAAAATTTCATGAAAAAATGTTTTTCCTTAAAAAAAATGTGTATCTTTGCCATCTCAAATAAGTACTTGAAAATAAAATAGATCGCTTGCTCTACAGGTGATATTCTCAAAATATTCCCAACTATATTTTTAAAAATCTTTCCAAATAGAATATTTTTTCTATTTTAATCCCCTATATAAAATAAACTCATATCAATCTATTGAATATATGTTTGAAATTTCCGATCTGAAGGAGAAAAAACTTCCTGATTTGCAAGAAATTGCACAATCCTTAGGAATGAAAAAATTTAAGACGCTCAAAAAAGAAGAGCTTATCTATCGTATCATTGATTTCCAAGCCGAGAATCCAGCCACGATCCTCTCTGAGAAAGAGACCAAGCCTTCTGAGGAGGGAGAGAAAAAGGTGAAACCTGCCAAGGCGGCACCTAAAGCTAAAGAAAATCAGGATAATAGAGATAAAAAAGAAAAAGCTCCTAATACCACAAAATCTCAAGAGGCACGTCCTAAAAAAGAGAAAAACAAAAAAGAAGCGCAGCCCAAGGAAAATAGTACTGTCTTGGAAAATAAGGACGCTGTTGCTCAAGCTGCTCGCAAACAACCAGAGAATACTAATAAGGAAAACAAAGGGAAATTCTCCCAACATGCCAATAAGGACAAAAAAGCTAATAATTTCCCCAAACAAGAGCGAAAGGAGGCTGATACAGCTATCCCTGCTGTGAAAAAAACAGAGCCTACTCCAGCAGCAAAACCAGTTTCTACGGAAACTGTCCCCCCGACGACCGCCCCTAATCCACTTCCTCAGCCAAATGCTGCCCCTTCAAATCATAACAATACCCCTAAGGTAAATAACAATGAGAATTTTGATAAGGAGAAGAAGAACCGCTATCGCTCTCCAGATTTCGAATTTGACGGGATTGTAGAGTGTGAGGGCGTCTTTGAACTGGTAGCCGACGGTTATGGCTTCCTTCGCTCCTCGGACTTCAACTATTTGGCTTCTCCAGACGATATCTACGTTTCTCCCTCTCAAATTCGTCTTTTCGGCTTGCGTACAGGCGATACTGTACAGGGAACCGTACGTCCGCCTAAGGAAGGTGAAAAGTATTATCCGCTTATTAAAGTACTGAAAATCAACGGTTGTGACCCACAATCGGTACGTGATAGGGTAACATTTGACAACCTAACCCCTATATTCCCCAATGAAAAATTTAATCTTTCAGGGCGTAGGAGTTCTGTCTCTACCCGTATCATAGATCTTTTTGCCCCTATCGGAAAGGGACAGCGTGGTATGATTGTCGCTCAACCTAAAACAGGGAAGACGAGCCTTTTGAAAGATATAGCCAATGCCATATCCGACAATCACCCAGAGGTGTATCTCATGGTATTGCTGATAGATGAGAGACCAGAAGAGGTAACTGATATGCAACGTAGTGTACACGGGGAGATTATTTCCTCTACCTTTGACAAGGAAGCCACTGAGCACGTTAAGATTGCCAATATCGTTTTGGAAAAAGCCAAACGCTTGGTAGAGTGTGGCCACGATGTGGTAATCCTCTTGGATTCTATCACTCGCTTGGCACGTGCATACAACACGGTACAACCTACCTCAGGTAAGGTGCTCACAGGGGGATTGGACGCCAACGCTTTGCACAGACCTAAGCGCTTTTTTGGAGCCGCCCGCAATATAGAAAATGGAGGTTCTCTCTCTATCATCGCCACTGCCCTTACCGATACAGGTTCTAAGATGGACGATGTTATCTTTGAAGAATTTAAGGGTACGGGTAACATGGAGTTACAGCTGGATCGCCGTATTGCCAACAAGCGTATTTTCCCTGCTATTGACCTGGTGAACTCTTCTACTCGCCGAGATGATCTCTTGCAAGATGAAAAGACACTCCAGCGTATGTGGATCGCCCGTAAGTATCTGTCAGATATGAATTTAGTGGAAGCTATGGAGTTTATCCAAGACAGAATAAGGAAGACAAAGGACAATGAAGAGTTCCTTATGAGTATGAATGAATAAAAAAAATCGGGAGTGAATCCCGATTTTTTTATTTTAATTAGTCGTCTATACGTAGGAATTTTCCGTTTTGGCTAAATTCTAAGTCAGTTCCTCCTGAGAGTTCTACTTCGTATCCATAGCGTTTTTTACTAATTTTTTTAATAGGATGACCATTGTAGTTTTGGCTTACATATTGGGCAATACCACTAGGAATAATCTTGGCAGGAATTTCTGTACCACGTGATTTTACTTCTTTCCATTCGCCACTTGGATAGAACTCGATTTCAGTACCATTGTTGAATACAACGGTGTAATCCTCTACAAGAAGCATTTCAGTATCTTTCCATACAGAGGCTATATCGGACTCTGAAAAATGCGTTTTTACAAAGGTTTGCGCCTTCTGAGGCAATTCACTGAATTTGATTGGTACGTCATTAGCAGCAGCAAGGTTTACAGCAAAAAGTACAGTAACAACAGTTACGATTTTTCTAAATGTGTTCATAATCTAATTATTTTATTATTTTACGATGCAAAGGTAAAACATAATTTGGGAAAGAAATGGGAAAGAAAAAAAATTTTCGTACATTTGCACTTCTAAACAATAGCGATGAAAATACACTTTATTACAGAGGGGGCGTCTTGCCTGTCATCCCTTGTAGCGGCACTCTCGCCTGTGCATGAGGTCTCAGAAAGTGGCTCAGTGTCAGAGATTTCCCCAAGTACAGAAGCCGTAGTAATAGGAGAGCATGTATCCCCAACCCATCCGCAATGGCAACAGGCACAAGCACTTGGATTGCCTATCTATTCCTATGGGGCTTTCCTCTATGAATTGCATAAGATGAAAACCAGAGTGGTTATTGCTGGCACTCAGGGAAAAAGTGAGATAGCGGCCATGGTACTACATACGATGGATTATTTTTCCAAAAAGATAGATTATTTTTTGGAATTTCCTATAGGAAATATCCCTACCTGTAAGTATTCTCCTGAGGCAGAATTCGTACTTATTGAGGGCGGAGATACCCTCTCACCCATAGAACAAGTACCTATGTTTCAGCTCTATCGCCCGACTCTTGCACTGATCAGTCATATAGAGAATGGTAAGGAAAAGCAGTATACCAACTTCATAAATACCCTTACCAAAGGGGGGATACTACTATATAATGAGGAAGATGCGGCTCTCAAAGCATTGGCTGAAAGTACAGAAAACCAACTGCGCCTGATGCCTTATGAGACAGCTCCACACCAAGAAAGTAGAGGCACTACCTATCTTATTACCCCAGAAGGCGAAATGCCCCTGATGATTTCAGGCAAGGAGCATATGAACTACCTATCAGGAGCCAAATGGCTCTGCCAAAACCTCGGTATAGATGAACAAGACTTCTATGAAGCAATAGAAACGTTTAAGTGAAGAGTGAAAAAACAGAAAAGCACTACCTTTTGGGCAGTGCTTTTTTATGAATGCAGTTTTTATAAAGTATTCACATTGTTGAGGTCTTCGAAGGCTTTCTTTACACGAGCGATGAAAGTCTTTTCACCTTCTCTAAGCCATACACGAGGGTCGTAGTACTTCTTGTTAGGTACATCGGCTCCTTCAGGGTTTCCTATTTGACCTTGTAGGTAAGCGGCTTTGTTCTTCATATAGTCACGTACTCCTTCGGTGAAAGCATATTGTAGGTCGGTGTCTATATTCATCTTCACTACTCCGTAGCTGATAGCCTCGCGGATTTCCTCAAGGGTAGAGCCTGAACCTCCGTGGAATACAAAATCAATAGTGTTGTGTGCAACATTGTATTTTTTGGAGATATACTCTTGTGAGTTTCTTAGAATCTTAGGAGTAAGTTTCACATTACCAGGCTTATATACTCCGTGTACATTACCGAAAGCAGCCGCAATGGTAAATTGTGGACTTACCTTGAGGAGTTCTTCGTAAGCATAAGCCACATCTTCAGGCTGAGTGTATAGGCGAGATTCGTCCGCATCGGAGTTATCTACCCCGTCTTCTTCACCTCCTGTGATACCGAGCTCTATTTCAAGGGTCATGCCCATTTTGCTCATACGCTCGAGGTATTTCTTACAGATTTCAATGTTCTCTTTGAGCGGTTCTTCAGAGAGGTCAATCATATGAGAGCTGAAAAGGGGCTTGCCTGTAGCCTTGAAGTGAGCTTCAGAGGCATCCAATAGGCCATCTATCCAAGGAAGTAATTTTTTGGCACAGTGGTCAGTATGTAGGATCACCGTAGCGCCATAGGCTTCAGCTAGTTGGTGTACTTGTTTTGCTCCTACGATAGCCCCCAAGATAGCTGCTTTTTGGCCTTCGTTGGAAAGGCCTTTACCAGCCATAAATTGGGCACCTCCGTTGGAGAATTGGATAATCACAGGAGCTTTCATAGCTACTGCGGCTTCCAATACCCCATTGATACTGTTGGAACTGATGACATTGGTAGCAGGGAGGGCAAATCCTTTTTGCTTTGCATACTGGAAAATCTCTTGTACTTCTTTTCCTACTGCAACTCCAGGTTTGATGTTGTGATTCATGGTATTATCTTTAATTTTGCCACAAATGTAATATTTTTTCTCCAAACAATAAAATATATTTGAGAAAATTATTTAAAAAATAATTCACTCACCTTTCCTTGTCCTGCCCACTGCATATCATAGACCTCGTCGGCAAGGGTAGGGTCATTTTCTATTTGTAGCCCTTGGGCTTCGGCTTTGAGCTTTAGTAGGTTTCCGATAGTGAATTTGCTGTTGAGTTTTTCTAAGAGAGCATTTACGCCACTTATAGAAAGCGCCTGGGCTACCTGTCCTTGGAAAGGGAGTTCCATCCAGATAATCTCTTTAGCCTCCACGTCCAACACCCCAAAGAGCAGTCCCTTCTGCAAGGGCTGGGTGATACGTACCTGATGAATCACCGCCGAAGGATCATAAGCTACTCCAGTGCGTTCGGATACTTTCATCTTATACTTACTATCCATCCATCCTACCACTAAGTTAGGCGACAAAGCACCACAAGAATACGCATTGCAGACAAAGGTTACATATTTGGCCTTGTGCTGGCGTAGAGTATTGACATCAATATTGATATATTCGGCCGTACCTACCTTGTCAGGGATACTGCGAATATCTCCGCTGTGCTGGCACCCTAAGGTGGTAAGTCGCCCAAAATAGCAAATATCTGACCTATCCTGATAGATGATGCGGCAGGACAAGTCCATATCGAGATGCTGAGCAGGCAGGTCTTTCCCCCATTGCATAAAAAGGCGTATCTCATTACCCTCTAATGGGAAACGAGTACCCATAAGGGTCGCATTGAAGTCATGTACATTATGGCTTCTATCACCTATAGGTAGCGGTATATGGTAGAGTTGTGGGTCTATATAAATAAAATGATGTTCGTTTTCCTCCTTAGCGAACTGATGCTGTATTGTCCATAAGCAAAGGTCTTCTATCTTAGCCTTCATCTCAGCCAATTGCTCCTCATTATAGCTTTCGACAACCAAGGGATGCTTAGGAATCTCCACTCGTGTTCCCATGATGGTCTGTACGCTGCGTTTGCCCTCTTTGCTAAAGTACAAATCGGCATACGTATTTAGGGTAAAGAGTAGGCGAGTAGGCACTTGGTCTATGATTTCCTTGAAGGTAGAAAGCGTGTCGTCGGCTCCCAGCCAAAGCATACAAGCAAAGAGAGAGCGGGCAAAGACCCCAGGGCGCTGTTTAAGCAGGAAAAAAGCCTTTTCGCTATCCATATTCTGGTAAGCAGCATTAAGTTCGGCTTGCCATACACTATAACGCTCGTTATAGAATACGTCCAAAAGGGTAGCGAGCTTTTCAAAGCCCTTCTTCTTGCTGTATTCTGCCAAGCGCAAGGCACGGATAAAGCGCACCCACATCTCACGCTTGGGGTGCATGATCTCACATGCCTTTTCCGCTGAAAGAGGTAAGGCATTGAGCCAATGCGCTACTCTGGCACATTCCTGGCGGGAGTACTTGAGCTTGAGTTCTTTTTGTGCTCTTTCTTTGACAGTCATACTCAGGTCTAAGGATCTGACGATATGATAGTTGTTCTTAGCGTCCTTCTTCATGATGGTCTTAGGTTCTACAATTTGTAAAAAACCTGTTCTTTTATACCACAAATAGCGCAATATATCGGTAGGAGAGCTAAAGCAAGCTCCAGCTTCGGCTTCCTTATCCTGAGCAATATAGCTATCTACTACCAAGACGAGCGTCTCCTTCATACCAATACGAGTCTCAGGAGCCACTGAGAAATAAGGTAACAGCAGCTTAAGCGAATCGGACTGAGTAGCATCCAAAGCAGTTTTGGAGCTTAGTAGGTTTTGGAAAAAGGTATTGGCCTCTGCCTCACGCCATAGATCAAGGATTTTGAGTTTGCTACCCTGTCCTTGATATTCTATTTCACCCAATTCAAAAGGGGTTCCACAGAAAGGACAACCATTGTAGCGATCCAGCGGAAAAGTACCATAAGGAATATAGTGTCCGCAGGCTGAAAAGCGTTCATGCTTAGGGGTAAAAGGCTCCTTATGATTTTCTTTCTTATAGCTCTCTTCATATAGATAGTCAAAGTAATCATCAGACTTTATCAAATGAGGATATTGGTTATAAAAAGCGGTGATAAGATGGTCAATGAACCCTTCCCCTGTAGGCACTTCCCAATTCTTGATAAGGGGTGTCCAGTTGAGTTTTACATGAAGTACCTCTTTTATTATCTTGACAACAGACTGGCGATACTCGTTTGTCGTACCATTGATAGCATGCAAAAGGTCTTCGGTAAGGCCAAAACCATGCTTTCGCAAGGCAGCTACCAATTCCAAGGTACCTGGTTGTATAGCCTTTTGAGAAGGCATCGTATCAGGGACGAATAAAGCGTTTTGCCTAAGGGCAACTTTCAGTAGGGCAGTTATCTTTTCCATAGCATTATACAATAAAAAAAGAAAGGTAATCACAGAAGTAAATCTTAACCTAAAAGAGAGAAGTAACTTCTGTTTGACCTTTCTTAGTTGTTTTTTGTAGGACAGACGGGACTCGAACCCGCAACCAGGGAGTTAGAAGCTCAGAAGTAAATAGTAATTGACCTCCTCAAGGAGAATAATCTTACTATTGACCTGCTCTACCCAATTGAGCTACTGTCCTAATGTTAATCTCTCTTTCTGGGTGCAAAATTATAACCCTACTGCGCAATGTTTTTGCGTAGTTGTAGAAAAAGAGAAAGATTAACAAAAATATAACATTATTGTAATTTATACCGCTACATTGAAATCCCTAAGTGCTTCATTTAGAGATGTTTTTAGATCGGTAGAGGCTTTTCGCTGTCCGATGATAAGGGCGCAGGGTACTTGGTAAGCGCCAGCGGGGAATTGCTTGGTATAGCTCCCTGGAATCACCACTGAGCGGGCAGGGACATAGCCCTTGTATTCTACTGGTTTTTCACCTGTTACATCTATAATCTTGGTGGAGGCTGTCAGTACAACATTGGCGCCTAAGACAGCTTCTTTCTCTACACGTACCCCTTCTACTATGATGGAGCGAGAGCCTAAGAAAGCACCGTCCTCTATCACAACGGGGGCTGCTTGTAGAGGTTCCAATACCCCTCCTATACCTACCCCTCCGCTTATGTGTACATTCTTACCCACTTGGGCACAACTACCCACGGTAGCCCATGTATCAACCATGGTGCCACTATCGACATAAGCACCAATATTTACATAAGAAGGCATCAGTACGACCCCTGAGGCGAGATAAGCCCCACGACGAGCGGTAGCAGGGGGTACTACACGTACGCCCTTATCCTCATAGTTGTGCTTGAGGGGAATCTTATCATAGTACTCGAAGATCCCTACCTCTTTGGTTTCCATTTTGCGGAAAGGAAAGTATAGAATGACTGCTTTTTTAATCCATTCGTGTACATACCAACCCTTATCAGAGGGAGTGGCTACCCTTAGTTCTCCACGGTCGAGTAGGTCTATGGTAGCATCAATGGTTTTCATAGTAGCTTCATCGGAAAGCAGATGGCGGTTTTCCCATGCAGCCTCTATTTTCTCTTGTAAATCTTTTATATTCATAATTGATGATTCATTTCTTATTTGCAAAGATAAGAAATTTAATGATTGATGAAGTAATGTTTAATGATTAATTAACGCCTTAAGATTGGTATACTAGGTGCTTGTAAGGAGCCCCTGCGAGCATCTTCATATCGGCATATACAAAGCCCATACGAAGGTAAAGTTTTTCCGCTTGGGGGTTGTCCATGGAGACCAATAGTCCTATGGTCTCTCCCTTGAGCTGTTCCTTGAGGTGAAGTAGCAGGGAGGAGCCTATACCCTTGCCTTGTGCTTTTGGGGATACGCTGAGGGTATCTATATAAAATTCACCGGCTTGTGTCTCCTTCTCTAAGCGTATATTGTGGCCGTAGGAGGCTTTGACAAAGTCAAAAACAGACTGGGACAAGGGATCTATATGGGCACCATTGTAATAGACAAGCGAGCCGAGAATCTGTTTGTCTTTTTCATATACCAAAGTATTCTCGTAAGAATACTGATTGTTCTGCTTTAAGAAGAGTCTTTCCAAGAATCGGACAGACTCATGGGGGTCTTCCCGCTGGATAAGTTTGAAAACGATTTCAGACATAGCCTGAAACATAAGGGGTGCCACAAAAGGGGCATCGGCGGGGGTGGCTGTACGTATCATTGAAATAGGTAAGTAATGGTTCCGAGTTGTTTGTTTTTGCTATCTTTGTTAAAGCGAGCTTTGCGGGCGTAATAGATAGCATTGTCTATCAAGCATCCGTTGGCTGTACTTGAAGAGGCTTTGTTATAAGAGGCCTCTATGACTCGTCCTTGGTCATCTACAGTGATATTGACGACCACTTTGCCTGATTCCTCACAAGTATAGACGGGGTTAGGGAGTTCTGCAACGGCTTCTCTTCCAGAGAGATAATAGGAAATAAGGGTACGCTTATTGGCTTTTTTCTCATTCTTGTTTTGTGGCTTATATTTCTCCAAATCTTTGAAAGACATACCATCATTGACCTTATAGGGTTCCACTTTGGGTGGTTCTATGCCTTCTGCTTCGCCAGGGGTCTTATCTGTCTGACCAGAAGCTTCTTGAGCTTGTTGTTTGGCTAAAAGGTCGTCCAAACTCTCAAGGTCTTTGGCCTGTTTGATACGAGAATCAGCTTCGTTATAGGAGCGGGTGGTTATTGGCGCATTATCGGGAACACTTTCTTGTTCTTTTTGGGTATCCTCAGGGATTTTTTCTTCCTTTAGGAGCTTGTCTATTTCCTCGGCAGGGGGAATCTCTAACCAAATCTCTTCAGGCTTATTATTGACCCTAATGATAATAAATGAAACCACTATACAAAGCATAATCACTAAGGTAATGACAAAAGCCCTTTCCTTACCAGACAAGCTTGTGGCTTCAATTTCTCTCTTAATGTATTGTGTTAGTTTCATGGGGGGTGTGGTTTATAAATTGTTGCACAAAGTCCTCAGGGGTGTAGGCTTGTGCTACAGCGTATGCTCCTATCTGGGTACGCCTTAGGGAGGTAAGGTGAGCTCCACTACCTAAGGCCTTGCCTATATCATGTACCAAGGAACGTATATAAGTCCCTTTGCTACAATGTACCTTAAAGGAGAGTTCTTTTTCTCCTATGAGGGAGAGTTCTAAGGCATGTATGGTAATAGCTCTTTTGGGCACTTCGGTAGTCTCTCCTTTGCGAGCGAGTTCATAGAGGCGCTTTCCATCTTTTTTGATAGCCGAGAATAGGGGAGGGGCTTGAATGAGATCTCCAACAAACTGTTCTCTGACCTGCTCAATGAGTTCGGGAGTGATATGCTCGGTTGGGAAGGTGGCGTCAATCTCTGTTTCTAAGTCATAGGAAGGTGTGGTAGCTCCTAGCGCAATGGTGCCAGTGTATATCTTGGGAGCGTCCTGTATCTGAGGGATTTGCTTGGTATGCTTGCCTGTGCATAATATCAAAAGCCCTGTAGCCAAGGGGTCAAGGGTACCAGCATGGCCTATCTTGAATTTTTTCAGACGATACTTCTTCATGATAGCCCACTTGAGTTTGTTGACCGCTTGGAAAGAACTCCAGTGTAAAGGTTTGTCAATCAGTATGATAGTTCCTTCTATGAGTGATTGCATAGGTAAAATGATTTTTAAGGAAATGAAAGTTGTGGCAAAAGTACATTTATTTTTTTAATTCTAATAGCTTTTTGCGAAAATAAATCAGTCAAGCGGAAAAAATAAGAGTGAAGAGGATACTTTTCTCTTTTCTCTTCTTCCACTTCACAATTGATATTTCGGACTTATAAGTGTTAAATTTATGTTTATTTAGAATGAAAACAAAATACCCTTGAAGCATTATTTTTCTTTGGAGAATGCGAAAAATTGATTATTTCTGCAATGGAAATAAAAAAACAAAACATTAATAATATGCCAACGTCTTCAAATGAAAGCACCCCTAAGAAAGGCCGATTCTTTCGGTATCTGATTCCTTCTTTTGTAGGAATTATATTGGGCTTGTGTGGGTATATATTTTACCTTTCCAAGGCGCATTCTTATCTTTCGGATGACCCCAAGGTGTGTGTGAACTGCCACATCATGGAGCCAGAATATGCTACATGGTCGCACTCCTCACATGGTCGCAATACGGTCTGCAACGATTGTCATGTACCTCATGACAATGTGTTCCGTAAGTATTACTTCAAGGCCAATGACGGGCTAAGGCATGCTACCATGTTCACCTTTCGACTCGAACCACAGGTGATCAAAATGCATGCTCCAGGGCAGAAGGTCGTACAGGAGAACTGTATCCGCTGCCATAGCACTCTTGTCTCTGAAGTAAGGCTAGGTAAAGTAACTGCTCCTATGGCACATGCCGGTAATGGTAAGCTCTGCTGGGAGTGTCACCGCGAGGTGCCGCACAGTCGCGTACGCGGATTGAACTCCGCTCCTCACTCTCCTGTACCTATCATAGATGATATGGGTGAAAATACCCCGCAGTGGATACAGGACTTAATAAAAACAGAAAAAAAATAATTGATTAAAAACAAACTAATTTATACAACGATGAAAAAGAAAAATTGGTTACTAGTAGGAATATTAGCTATAGTGACGTTCCTTTTAGGTTTGTTAGCTAATTCCATAATGAATAGGTCTCATGAGGCCGAATTTATAGCCAAAGGTGGTAATAACTTGGAAGACCAAGAATGCCGCAATGAGCTTTATAAACCGTTCTACCCTCGTCAGTATGACTCTTGGGAAGCTACTGCCGATACTACCTTCCGCTCTAAGTATATGAGTAGCCGTGCCGACGATATGTTAGCACAACGCCCTGAAATGGTTATCCTTTGGGCAGGGTATGCCTTCTCTAAGGACTATACTTCACCACGTGGACATATGTACACTATCGAGGATGTTACTCGTACCCTCCGTACAGGAGCTCCTTCTGAGACTACCCACTCTCCACAGCCAGGTACTTGCTGGACTTGTAAGAGCCCTGATGTACCTCGTCTTATGAAGAAAGTAGGTTTGGAAGAATACTATAGTGCCCCTTGGGACAAGTGGGGTAGCGAAATAGTGAACCCTATTGGTTGTGCTACTTGCCACAATACTAAGACTATGAAATTGGAAGTACACCAACCAGCGTTGGCTGAGGCTTTTGCTCGCCAAGGAAAAGACATCAACAAAGCGACTCACCAAGAAATGCGTTCCCTTGTATGTGCCCAATGCCACGTAGAATACTACTTCAAAGGAGATAAGAAATACCTTACTTTCCCATGGGACGAAGGTATGACTGTGGAAAAAATGGAAGAATACTACGACAAAGAAGGCTGGACAGACTATGTTCATAAACTGAGTCGTGCTCCTATTATCAAGGCACAACACCCCGATTATGAGCTTTCTCAGCTCGGTATCCACGGACAGCGTGGAGTATCTTGTGCAGACTGCCACATGCCTTACAAGACCGATGGGGCTGTGAAATTCACTGATCACCAAATCTCCAGTCCTTTGCGTAATATTTCTGCCAGTTGCCAAACTTGTCACCGCCAAAGCGAAGAAGACCTTAGAAAGAATGTATATGACCGACAAGATGCTGTATATGGTATGCGTATGAAACTTGAAAAGGAATTGGCTAAAGTACATTTTAAAGCTAAATTCTTGTGGGACAATGGGGCAACTGAAGAACAAATGAAACCTACCTTAGCTCTTATCCGTAAGTCTCAATGGCGTTGGGATATGGTACACTCCTCACATGGAGCGGCTTTCCATGCTCCTATAGAGTCAGAGCGTCTCCTTAGTGATGGGCTTATTTATGCTCTTGAAGCTGAAAAGAACTTGGATGTGCTTAAAGAAAAATTGCATATCGCAGCTGAGTTCGTAATGCCAGACATTAGTACTAAGGCTAAAGCTCAAAAAGAAATAGGCTTAGACATACCTAAAGAAGAAGCAGCTAAGAAAGAATTCTTGAAAACTATCGTTCCTAAATGGCTCGAAGAAGCTCGTAAAGAAGGTCGCTTAGTTACACAAAAATAGTGCGAACTGCACAAATAATTAGGGGCGAATGACAATTCGCCCCTAATTTTTACTCACATACTCACTTTTGCGACTTTTCAAAGTTCCAAGTATTTGCTTGGCTTTACTTTTTATTTTTTACTTTTTATCTTGAAAAATGAAGTCTTATCCTTTCGCTATTGTTTTTTCTCTTACCGCTGTAGTGGTAGGACTGGTGCTACAATTCTCCATAGGCAGTATCAGTAAGAGTTGGTTTAGCTTTCCTTACAATGTGGTAGGGGGAGCCGTCTTTGTCTTTTTGACAACGGCTATTTATTTTCTTTGGCGCAAGACTAACTTTATACTTCGTTTCGCCTCGGCACCTTTTGCCATTGTTACGGTAGTAACACTTGGGGTACTGACCATTGGGCTGGGAAGTATCAATGTAAAGCCTGAGGGACTTAAAGGTATCCTGGGCAAGTTGGGCTTAGATGACCTTACCAAGACATGGTATTTTGGCCTTGTTTTCTTTTTGACCTTAACCAATCTTTGGTTTTCTATCCTCAAGCGCTCTATGGTTTATCAGCGTAAGAATATTGCTTTCTTGCTCAATCACTTTGGTTTGTGGCTGGCTATGTTTGCAGGCGTCTTAGGTCAGGGAGATATTGTTCGCCTTACGATGGACCTTAAGAAGGATATCCCCCAGTGGCAGGCCAAAACAGCCGATGATAAGGTAGTAAATCTGCCTCTGGCGATAGAACTCAAGGAATTTTCTATAGACATTTATCCTAACAAACTCTTTGTGATAGATACCACAGGTACTTCGCTGCCTAAGGGCAAGCCTGTTGGTTTTATGTTAGAGCGGGAAGGAGAGCAGGCCACACTGCTTAATTGGAAAATTACCCTACACAAGTATTTAGAAAAAGCCATTCCAGATACAGATTCCACTTATATTAACCATACCATGTGGGGAGCTGCCAATGCAGCTCTAGTTACAGTAGAGGACTTGCGTACCCACCAGAGGAAGAAAGAATGGATCTCGGCAGGGAACTTCCAGCTTCCTCCTCGTGCAATAGACTTAGATAAAGAACATACTCTAGTTATGGCGCCACCTGAAGCACGTAAGTTCCAATCTCAAGTACTTATCTATCAGAAGGGTAGCAATCGTATCTTGGAAGAAAAGATAGAAGTCAATCACCCCATAAGTGTAGGCGGTTGGCGTATCTATCAGCTCAGTTATGATGAGCGTATGGGGCGCTGGTCAGACCTCAGTGTAGTGGAACTGGTATCAGACCCTTGGCTTCCAGTGGTGTATGTAGGTATTTTCTTACTTATTGCAGGCGGTGTAGCGCTATTATTTGAAGTAAAAAAGAATTAGTTGTCAGTTGTTAGTTGTCAGTTGTTAGTTGTTAGTTGTCAGTTGTTAGTTGTCAGTTGTCAGTCTCTAGAAACTAACCACTAATCACTGATAGTTATTCACTAATCGTTATTCACTTATTATGTGGTCATATTTTAACATCATCACCTACCTTACCATAGCCTTATGGCTTGTGGGAGGAGGGCTTATTTACAGCAAAAGTAAGGCCCTAAGAGGCTTTGCTATTACGAGCCATTTGGTAGCAACAGTACTCATAGGAGGCTTTATTGTTGCCTTGTGGAAGGGATTGGAGCGTCCGCCCTTGCGTACCTTGGCCGAAACACGTATATGGTATGCCTTCTTTATGGGGCTGATAGGTTATGCGATCTACCTGCTCTATAGGCAAAAATGGATGCTCAGCTATTCGGCAGTGATGGGTATTGTCTTTGTAGGACTTACCTACACCCACCCCGATACGATGAACAAGGCACTGATGCCTGCCCTGCAAAGTGTGTGGTTTATCCCGCATGTGATCGTCTATATCTTTGCCTATGCCATGCTCGGTATGGCTTCACTGACGGCTTTTTATGGGATTTATCGCTATAAGAGGGGACAGGAGATTCTTTCGGTCTTTGCCCTTACAGACCAGCTTATCAAGATAGGCTATGTATTCCTTACCTTTGGGCTGCTCTTTGGCGCTCTTTGGGCAAAGGAAGCATGGGGGCATTACTGGACATGGGATCCTAAAGAAACGTGGGCTTTTATCACTTGGCTGGGGTATTTGGTCTATCTGCATCACAAGTATAATCATAAAGAGAAAAAGCCCTTACAGAGTTTTATCATTGTAGGGATAGCCTTTGTATTGCTCCTTATCTGCTGGTTTGGGGTCAATTACCTCCCTACAGCCCAGTTGAGTGTACATACTTACACAGGGTAAAGAGCTAAAGAAAAAAGAGACAATGAGTCAATTTGCCAAATGGTAAATTGGCTCATTTGTAAATTGTCAAATTACCAAATTATTCGTACTTTTGCCGCTTGAAAAATATATGTCTATGAACTTTCATGTTCCCACTATGGCGGAGCTTAGCGCACAAGGGATTAAGCCCGACGTCCTTTTCTGGATAGGCTGTGCAGGCAGCTTTGATGAGCGGGCACGCCGCGTGACCAAAGCTATGGCCAAGATACTCCACAAGGCGGGGGTTTCTTTTGCGGTACTGGGTGCCGAAGAAGGTTGTACAGGCGACCCCGCTAAGCGTGCTGGCAATGAGTTCCTCTTCCAGATGCAAGCGCTGACCAATATAGAGACCCTTAATAACTATGGTATTACCAAGATTGTAACGGCTTGTCCGCACTGTTTCAATACCTTGCGCAACGAATATCCTGCCCTAGGGGGTAAGTATGAGGTCTTGCACCATACCCAGCTCCTCCAACAGCTTTTGGACGAGGGGCGACTGAAGGTAGAGGGGGGAATGTTCAAAGGCAAGCGCATCACCTTTCACGACCCTTGCTACTTAGGACGAGGTAATGGAGAGTATGAAGCACCGAGGGCTATCTTGGAGAAGTTGGAAGCCGAGATTGTAGAGATGAAGAAAAGCAAAGCCCGCTCTTTCTGTTGTGGGGCAGGAGGCGCTCAGATGTTCAAGGAAGCCGAAAAAGGAACAGGAGAGATTAACAATGCTCGTGCTGCTCAGGCCTTGGATGTACGCCCTGAGATTATCGTAACGGCTTGTCCGTTCTGTAATACCATGCTCACCGATGGGGTGAAAAACCAACAAAGGGAAATCGTCCCCGTTAGCGATATTGCTTTGCTGATAGAACAAGCGGAAGAACTGTAATAATGATTAATGCCAATAATGATTAATGATCAATGGAGGGCTAATTGTTATTAATCCCTTTAATATCCTTGTTATTAATCATTAAACATTAATCATTAAACATTAATTATCATGGGAAGTAAAAACAAACTCAAACGATTTAGAGAAAACGAAACCTTTGCCAATGTGATTCAGCCTAACCGAGAGGAGGTAATCGCGGGTAATTTCCCACTCAAAGGGGTGTGGGCAAGGGATTTTTTCAAAAATAACCACCCTATCGTCTTGGAATTGGGTTGTGGAAGGGGAGAATATACGGTAAATCTAGCCAAAGAGTACCCCGATAAGAACTTTATAGGTGTGGATATCAAGGGTGCACGCTTTTGGAGAGGGGCGAAAACTGCTTTGGAGGAGCAAATCCCCAATGCGGCCTTTCTTAGAACCCAAATAGAACTGATAGACCACCTTTTCGCTCAAGGAGAGGTATCCGAGATATGGATTACCTTTCCCGACCCTCAGATCAAGTACAAGCGTACCAAGCATAGGCTTACCAATCAGGATTTCTTGGCCAAGTATAAGCATATCCTTTCCCCTGAAGGGCTTATACACCTGAAGACCGATAGTGAATACTTGCACGGATATACCTTGGGACTCTTGCATGGTATGGGACATGAGATTCTCTATGCCAATCATCATATCTATCGTAACGAAGGCGCTCCTAAGGAAGTACTGACCATACAGACCACTTATGAAAAGCAGTATCTAGCTCAGGGCAAACCTATTACCTATATTCGTTTTCGATTGAAAAAATAAAGACCTTTCTAGGCAGAGAAACTCCCACAGATTACATGGATTTGAAGGTTATCCGTGAAATCTGAGGGAGTTAAGTTTTTATAAGAAATTATTTATCCCTTAGCGTCGGCTAAGAACTTGGCCAAACCTATATCGGTAAGGGGGTGTTTCAAAAGGCCTAAAATGGCTGAAAGGGGAGCGGTAATGACATCGGCACCTATCTTGGCGCACTCTATGATGTGCATAGTATGCCTTACTGAAGCGGCAAGTACCTGAGTCTGGTAACCATAGTTGTCATAAATCAGGCGAATATCGGCAATCAGACCAAGCCCATCGGTAGAGACATCGTCCAAGCGGCCGATAAAAGGGGATACATAAGTAGCACCTGCTTTGGCAGCCAAGAGCGCTTGTCCTGCTGAAAAGACTAAGGTACAGTTGGTTCTGATTCCCTTTTGAGAGAAGTAGCGAATGGCACGTATCCCGTCCTTGATCATAGGCACCTTAACCACAATCTGAGAGTGGAGTGCCGCTAAGGCTTCTCCTTCTTTGATGATTCCTTCATAATCAGTGGCAATTACCTCGGCAGAGACATCGCCCTGTACCATTTCACAAATCTTCTTATAGTGCTCAAGAATGTTGGCTTCTCCGCGTATACCTTCCTTGGCCATGAGAGAGGGGTTGGTAGTTACCCCGTCCAAAACCCCTAAGTTTTCGGCCTCTTCTATCTGTGCCAAATTGGCCGTATCAATAAAAAATTTCATGTGTATAATATTTTATGACAAAGGTACTATTTTCTTTTGAGATAGCCCCCCAAAATAGGAAAAATCTTTTCACAGAAAAATTTTTTAATATGTATAAATAATCGTATCTTTGACATTTATTACAATAATCTAAAACAAACTATACATGGGAACTTATATCGTGGGGGATAGGGATTTTGAGGAAATTCCTTCCCTGAGTGCTAAAGCACTTCGTATCAATCTTAATAAACATATCTACGGGACTTTCTCGGAAATAGGGGCAGGCCAAGAGACTGTACGTTATTTCTTTCGTGCAGGAGGGGCATCGGGGACTATAGCCAAGGCAGTAAGTGCCTATGATAAGAATTTTAGCGACGCCCTCTATGGGGCGGAAAAGGACGGACGTTATGTAACCGAAGGGCGCCTCAAGAAGATGCTTAGCCACGAGATTAAGCTCTTGGAGGAACGCTTGCCACGAGACAAATATCCAGACAAACTCTTCTTTACCTATGCCAATACGGTTACCACGATTGACTTTGCCAAACGCTACAAGGGGCATGGCTGGGTAGGGATTCGTTTCCAGACAGAACCCGAAGGGGGGTATAATGATATTATCCTGCATATTCGTTTTCACCAGACTGAAACTCGAGCCCAACAAGAGACCTTGGGTAAGCTAGGGGTGAACCTTATCCATAGTGCTTTCTACAAGGCGGATAAGCCACAGCGCATCGTCAAGTACCTCTATGACCATATAGACAAAGACCTCATCGAGATAGATATGATTAACTTCTCAGGGCCTAAATTTGCAGGGGTAGATAATCGCTTAATGAGCTTGCAACTAATCAAAAATGGCATGACCGAAGCGGTGATGTTTGACGCCGATGGGAACAACCAACTCCCTGCCGAACAGCTCTATAAGAAGAATATCCTCACCCTTAGGGGTAGTTTCCGCCCAGTGACCAATGTCAATATAGACATGCTCGAACGCTCCTTGGAACTCTTTCTCAAGGAAAAGGGCGTAGAGAAGGACAATACACAGGTGATTTTTGAGATTACTCTCTCCAACCTTTTGGCCTCTGGGGAGTTGGACGAACAAGATTTTATGGATAGGGCACGTATCCTCTGCTCGCTGGGCTATAAGGTGCTTATTTCCAACTTCAAGGAGTACTACCGCTTGGCTGAATATTTCTCCAATTATACCAAAGCACAGATGGGTATGGTTATGGGAGCGGATAACCTGATAGCGATTTTTGAAGAGGACTATTATAAGCACCTAAGTGGCGGTATTTTGGAGGCCTTCGGAAAGCTCTTCTATCGCGATATCAAAATCTACCTATATCCTATGCGCAATAAGGAAACAGGCCAGATAATCACCAGCAATAACATCCATGTATCGCCTCGTATGAAGGAGTTGTATAAGTTCTTTAAATTCAATGAAAAAGTGGTAGATATAGAAGACTATGATGCCAAGAACTTGAATATTCGTTCTCGTGATATTGTACAACAGATAAAAAGTGGGCAAGAAGGCTGGCAATCCGCACTGCCTAAGGGGGTAGCTGAAATGATAGAGAAGAACGGCTATTTCGGCTGGAACAAAGATAAGACTGATTAGACTCGTGAAGGTGTCTAAAAATAAAGGAGTGTTGCCCTAAGAGCAACACTCCTTTATTATAAGTATTAAATTCTACATAGTTGCAAAAAATGCTTCCATTTTCTCTCTCTCTTCCCTGGCCAACTCAGGGTCTATAAGGATACGCCCACTGTGCTCATCGGTGATGATTTTCTTACGGGTAGAGATTTCCACTTGTACCTGAGGCGGAATCACGAAGAAAGATCCACCAGAGGCACCACGCTCTACAGGTACCACAGCTAAGCGGTTTACCACACTATTGCGAATACGTTGGTAAGCACTCAAAAGGCGTGGTTCTATCTCGGAGGAGATTTCCATTTCCTTTTTAAGGAGAGTTTCCTCATCCTTTTGGGTTTCTTCAAGGATAGATGAAAGCTCTTCTTTCTTGTGTTGTAGGTGCTTTTTGCGCTCTTCAAGTTGTTCTTTTATCTTGGAGATAGAGAGTTTCTTTTGCTCAATATCCGCTTTGAACTCTTTTAGGTGTTTTTCAGCCAATTGGATTTCAAGCTCTTGGAACTCTATTTCCTTGGAGATAGCGTTGAACTCACGGTTGTTACGTACATTCTTCTGTTGTTCCGCATATTTTTTGATAAGCGCTTTGCTCTCCTCAATAAGGTTCTTTTTGGCGGTGATATCCACATTGATCTTTTCAATATCATCGGTCAGACGCTCGGCACGACTTTCCAATCCAGCCACCTCATCTTCTAAATCTTCTACTTCCAAGGGGAGTTCGCCACGCACATTTCTCAGTTCATCTATTTTGCAATCAATGAGTTGCAAATCATATAGGGTTCTTAGTTTGTCCTCTACGGATACTTCTTTTTTTGTCATAACTATAAGTAGTTGATAGGATTCGTATTTGTATTCGCTAAATAAAATGCAAAGGTACTAAATTTTTTCGTAAGTTGTTCCCATAAAAGCAATTTTGTGAATTGTTCGCTTTCATAGTGTCCTATATCGGCCAAAAGCAGCCGCCCTTCGGCCTTGAAAAATTCGTGGTACTTAATATCGGAAGTGACGTAGGCATCGCAACCAGCGGCTATGCAAGCCCCTATAGCATCGGCACCACTTCCCCCCAGTACGGCCACTTTTTGTATCTTTTTTCCTAAGAGAGCGGAGTGTCGTACACAAGCGGTTTGCATGCGTTCCTTTACAAAGTTAAGGAAAGGGAGTTCTTCCATAGGTGTCTCCAGATAGCCTATCATACCTAGCCCTATATGCTGGTGCGTATTCTCTAGGGTATAGATCTCATAGGCGACTTCCTCGTAAGGGTGATGAGTGAAGAGAGCTTGTAAGATACTACGCCTGAGGTGCTTAGGGAAAATAACACTGATACGGGTCTCCCCTTCGCTATGAAATACTTCAGGCGCTCCTATAGTGGGGTGACTCTGGGCATTGCCCATATAAGTGCCCATGCCTTCTGTATTGAAACTACACTTGGCGTAGTTGCCTATATTTCCTGCACCTGCAGCAAAGAGGTGTTCTCTTAAGGCAGCGGCATCCTTGTGGGGTACATAGGTTACCAATTGTTCTATCGTATGGGCTTGGGGGAGGAGTATTTCTCGGTTGGAGAGTGCTAAGCGGTCACAGATACGGGAGTTGACCCCCCAGAAGGAATTATCCAAGGCGGTGTGTATCGCATAGATAGCGATATGGTGCTCTATGGCTTTGATAACGGTGCGTTCCACATAGCTGCTCCCAGTGAGTCGCTTAAGACCACCGAAGATGATCGGGTGAAAACTTACAATGAGATTACAATCCCGTGCTATGGCCTCTTCAACGACCGACTCTAAGGTGTCGAGAGTAATGAGCACCCCACGCAAAGGCGTATCGGGGTTTCCTACCAGTAGGCCTACATTGTCGAAATCCTCCGCATAGGTAAGGGGCGCAAGGGTTTCCAAGTACTGGATAACATCTTGTATTTTCATTGTAGCAAAAGTAAATCAGAACAAGGGTATTAGAAAATATTGTCTTCGGTGAGACTGCTCACTTTCAAGTATTTAGAAGAAGCTAAATATCTCTTGTTGGTGTAATAGGCAAAGACCATAGTTCCATCCTTGATAGTTTCAATAACCTCTTTGTATATGTTTGTAGGCAACACAGGGCAGCCCAAGCTACGGCCAAAGCGTCCGTTTCTCTTTAGGAAATCCTCATTCATATAGTCGGCTGTATGGATAACGATACCGCGCTTATAGGCATTGGAATTGTAGTTACGTTCGTTGCCATAAAGTTTTAGACTAAAGCCTGCATCACCATTGTAGGTCTTGCCAGTAACATAGAACCCCAAGCTACTCTTGTGGGATTCTTCCTCGTTGGAGAAATAAGTGGAGGCGGAAGTACCTGTCTTCTTGCCATGTGCCACATAGGTATGGTAGAGGATTTGTCGGCTGTCTAAGTCTATGGTATAGAAGCGCTTTTTATCGCTGTCTTTGGTGAAATCAATGATAGAAAGCAGGCGCTTATCATTGAGTTTGTTCTGTAACTTCATGTTCTGATAGCCAATATAGGCATATCTAAAAGCTTTGAAATCAAGATCATATTCTCGTCCTTTGATATCAACATACATTCTCTTGATGGCATATTCAAAGTTCTCATGAGGAGAGTCTAAGCTATCAAGTACAATACGGGAGAGCTTGGAGGAAACAATATTGGACTGCTGCCCATAGAAGGTAGTGGCTGTAATAAAACAGAAGAGAGATAGCGCGAATGAGGTAATTCTTTTCATATTAAAGAGAAGTTTATTGATAGGTGTGGCAAAATTCTGAAAATATCATGAAATATACAAGTTTTATTTTCTTCAATCTGTTAATAACTTTTCTCTGTGTTAATAAATAGAATGGTAAAATAAATTGTAATAACTTGATAATAAACAAATTGCAATGTTTTTGCAATAAAAGATAAGGTTGTATGGTAATGAAAATTTTAACTTTTTGATTGATAAAAATAACTTTTCAGAAAGAAAAATAAAGGAAAATAGGTATGCTTTTTGAATAAAGGTTAAGATTGGTGTGCTTCTTCACAGGGCTGATTGTGTACTTTTTTAAAGATAAGATAGCACCAATAACTTACAGCAACAAAAAACAGTGCACTGAAGAGTACTAGCAATATATAATAGTTATCAGGTAAGAAGATCTCGTAGAGTATAGCAAGCCCTTTATAAGTAATCAGTGTTTCACTACCTACAAAAGCGGTGGTATATAGGGAAATACTCCAGTGAGGAAAGCGAATATGCAGGCTCTTTTGCAAAAAATATAGGACACCAAAGCCCACAACCCCTAAGAAAGTGAAGTGTAAGTAGCTGATGACAAATTCTCTGTTGGGTAATACCACTTCGGCAATCCAAGGGAAGGAGCCTAAAAACATGAAAATAGTCTTGATCAAGCAAAGCAATAGGAATAGCTGCATAAGAAAGGCAGGTTTCTCCAATCGCATATAAGTTCTATATAGCTTAAAGATACTAGCCAAGAGCAAAAAGCCTGAGATATTTCCAATAATATATAAGAGGGGTTCATTGAAAAAGCCCACCCAAGAGAGCGTAACAGAGCCTATGGTGCCTATGATAAAGCTGTAGAGTGCTCCCGTGAGTCGCTTGCTGCTCACAAGGCTCTTGTGCTCGATTTCGCTTACCAAAAGGCCAAAGAGTACGGCCAAGAACCAACCATTGTACTGGAAATGTAGGAAGAAGTACAAGGCACTGTTATACCATTCGCTTCCCTTACCGGCCTTGACAATAGCCACAGGAAGCAACCATATCCCGATGCTGGAGAGTATAAGAAAATAGACACCCCAGCGGACAAATCTCAAAGAAAGAGGTTTGTCATGCTCCGTATCTACACTCTTGGAGATAGAAAAGCGTATAAAGTTATATTTTTTACTCCTTTTGAGAAAGAAAATGCCAAACCAATAGGTACAAATCACAAAAAGAGATGAGAAAATAATAGAATATAAGAAATATCCCCCAAAAGGGAAAGAAAAAAGCATCCCAACAATGGCCAATTGGGTGCAGAGAAATAGAATAAAATAAGGCTTCCTATCGGTCGGTCTTAGAAAATACTGACAGATGAGCGAGGTAAGTATTGTATATATCCACCCCAACAACCCAATATGAGAATGAGTGTGGGTAATGTGGCGAACATTAAAAAAAACATCGGCTATATAAGACACTCTAAGGGACAAGCCCAATAGAATGGTGATAATAAAATAAAGGAAAGCCCACTGAATATCCTTGCGAGTATCCATAAGAATAAGGTCTTTTCATTAGAAACGGCAGGCAAAAGTAAAAATAAATTGTCACATAAGTATCCTTGCAAATGCTAAAAAAAGTATAATTAATTGATGAGGATATTTTTATGGTGTGTAAAATAGATTTTTACATAAGAAAAAATAGTTTGCCTTTTGGGCAAACTATTTTAACACTAATAAAAATCAAACTTTAAGGTATGAATACATGAAATAATCTATAGGAAGTAGCGTTCTTTTTCTCCATTCTTATTAAGAACCACAATAGCGTTACGCTGTGATTGGTTGTTTTCAAGAATATTTTTTACGCTATCTACATCTTTTACGTCTTTTCCATTGATAGAAAGGAGTACTTTACCATCTAGATTTACACCATTTTCTATAAATAGTGGACTTGTTTTGGTGATTTTTACTCCACTTTTTATGTTGAACGCTTTTTTGTCTTTATCAGATAGGTTTTTTACCATAATCCCTAAATCATTGGCTACATAGGAATCATTTTTTTGGAGTCTTACGCTGATTTCTTTTTCTTTACCGTCCCTTAGGATAACCACATTGACACTGTCATTAGGTCTTTTGGTATTGATATGACCACTAAGATCAGAGAAAGTACGTATTTTGATATTGTCCATCTGTGTGATGATATCACCTTTCTTAAGTCCAGCCTTTTCAGCTCCAGAATCTTCTTCTACATTGTCTATATAAAAACCTTCGGTTTGTTTGATATGGAGTTTTTCAGCAGTTTCGGAGTTGAGTTCGGTACCTGCTACGCCTAAGATACCGCGTTGTACATTGCCATATTCTATAAGGTCTTCTACAATCTTCTTTGCGATATTGCTAGGAACGGCAAAGGAATAACCTACGAAAGTACCAGTGTTAGGAGAGGCAATAGCGGTATTGATTCCAATGAGGTCTCCGTTGAGATTGACCAAAGCGCCCCCACTATTTCCTGAATTAACAGCGGCATCGGTTTGTATATAAGATTCTATCTTTCCGTTGTATTGGTTGCCTAAGTTTCTCGCTTTAGCGCTAATGATCCCTGCCGTTACGGTAGAGGTAAGGTTGAAGGGATTTCCTACAGCCAAGACCCATTCGCCTATTTGGGTATTGTCCGAATCAGCAAAGGTAAGGTAAGGTAGTTTTTCTTCTGTTTTGATTTTCAATAGCGCAATATCAGAGCTACTATCTGAACCAATAATTTCTGCCTTATAAGTTTTGTTGTTATTTAGGGTTACCTGAACCGAAGAAGCGCCATTGATCACGTGATTGTTGGTAACAATATAGCCGTCAGGAGAGATGATCACCCCAGAACCTGTACCAGCCAAGCGTTCCTTGCCACTGCGCTGAGGAGTATTCCCACTGAAAAGGTCAAAAATAGAGGTAACCTCTGGAGCGACAGTCATGTTTTTCACATGGACTACACTATTGACGGTCTTATTGGAAGCGTTGATAAAGCTGTTTTCATCAAAATTGAAATTGGCCACTTGTTGGAAATTGGTGTGGATTGCCCCTGTGGTATCCGCCTTCTGGGAAGAGAAAGAAAAGGAGTTGTCTTCTTTTTCTTTGATAATAAAATGATAGCCGCCTAAGGCAATAGCACCCCCTAAAATAGCAGAGAATACAGATGTGAAATGTTTTTTCATATTCAAAAATCTTAAAATAATTAATAATATCTATTCTTTTAACTCTAAACTTGCGAATAGTAATTCTCAAAAACAGTGCCAAAAAGATTAAAATCAGAAATTTAACTTTTAATTAATGAAGTTTCTAATTATGTGATTGATTTTCTTATATATAGATTTTGTCAAATGGGAGATAGAAAATAAGCATAGAAAAATTTTTTTATCCCCCAAAAAGATTGTAAATTTGTACCAAATATATTATATGAGTTAAATGTATGTCTTATGAAGTCATTAAAGGAAAAAACAACTGATGCAGAGAATGCTTCCTTGGTGGATAAGGTGGAGAAACACATCATAGATTATATCAAGGATAATGCACTAAGAGCAGGGGATTCACTCCCTAAGGAATTAGAATTTGCCGAGACTCTTGGGGTAAGTAGAACAGCCATTCGCGAGGCTATGTTGCGCCTGAGAACCTTGGGGCTAATAGAGTCCCGCAAGCATAGGGGAATGGTGATTTTGGAACCTGACTTGGTGCGTAACTTCGAAAAAATGCTTGATCCTGCCTTGGTGGATATCAAGATGCTCTCCAATCTTTTTGAACTAAGACTGATGTTGGAAGTAGGTATGGCCGATTTTGTCTTTACACGTAAAACCCCCAAACAGCTTAGGGAGTTGGAAGAAATCGTACGAAACTCTGAAGAACAACGTTGTGATAGCTTTAATTTCTATTTGGAAGAGGAAAAGAAGTTCCATGGTAAGCTCTATGAAATGGCAGGCAATGATATCCTCAAGAAGTTCCAAGATGTCTTTATGCCTATTTTCCAATATGTACACGACTTGAATCGTTATCAAACCGCTTATATACTCCCTGAAGGAAGCAAACAGATCAGCCATCGAGACCTCTTAGAAGAACTCAAGCATGGTACCCCTGCTTCATTTAGAGAACTTATGCGCGAACACCTGAACGCTCACTATATCAAAGTATTAGGAATCAGTTATTAGTGACTAGTGACAAGTGACAAATGACTAATACTATTGTCACTAGTTGTTAGTCACTTGTCATTAGTCACTTGTCATTAGTCACTTGTCATTAGTTGTTAGTCACTTGTCATTAGTCATTATTTATGTATGATACCATCATCATAGGAAGTGGCCTAGGAGGGCTTATGACAGCCCTTATTTTGGCTAAAGAAGGAAGAAAAGTTGCCATTATTGAGAAAAACAAACAATTTGGCGGCAACTTACAGTCTTTTCTCCGTGATGAAGTTCTCTTTGATACAGGAGTACATTATGTAGGTAGCCTCGGTGAGGGGCAAACACTTTACAATTATTTCTCTTACGCAGGTATTACTTCAGCATTGGATTTGGAGTGTATGCCCAAGGATGGCTATGACCGTATTTGCTTTGCTCATGAGCCTACCTGCTATCCTCACGCACAGGGGTATGACAATTTTGTCGCTCAGTTATTACCCTATTTCCCAAAAGAAAAAGTCGCTTTAGAGCGCTATGTCTCCAAAATACAAGAAGTATGCGACCGCTTTCCCCTCTATCGTTTTCGCTTAGAGGGAAGCTATGATGAGGCCTTGCTTAGCCTCTCCTTAATGGACTTTCTTCGCGAGCTTACCTCAGATAGGCGACTGCAAGCGGTGCTGCTGGGGAACAACTTTCTTTATGCAGGTACTAGGGAGCATACCCCCCTGTATGTACATGCCTTGTCGGTTAATTCCTATATGGAGAGTGCATGGCGATTCAGGCGTGGAGGCTCCCAAATAACCCAGTTGCTCCTCAAGCAATTACGCGCTCTTGGCGTCTCTCTGTTTGCTGAAAACGAGGCGCTTGCCTTTGAATACAGAGAGGGAAAAATTTACTCAGTGATTACCTCCCAGCATAAGAAGTATATAGCTAAAGAATTTGTTTCGGATATAGATATACAGCAGTTATTATCCGTAGCAGGGCGTACACACTTTAAGCCCTCATACTACAAGCGTATAGAGCGACTTGAGCCAGTCTCTGGGGTTTTCTCCCTACACCTAGTGCTCAAGCCTCACACTTTCCCTTATTTGCCTTACAATGTCTATTGGTTTCGGGATACCCGACAAGTATGGGAAGCACCCTATTCGGATGTTTTTCCTGCGTCTTATATGCTTTCTATGGTACCCCCTAAGGATGGTGGCAGTTATTCGGACAATATGACACTACTTACCTATATGAGTTATGAGCAGGTACGTACATGGGAACATACTTTCAATACCATAGCCGAGCCAGAGGGTAGGGGAGCGACCTATGAGGCTTTTAAGAGAGAGAAAACCGCCCAACTCCTCAGTGTGGTCTATCAGCGATATCCCCAATTGGAAGGAGCCATAGCACACGCTTATACCTCTACGCCCTTAACTTATCGCGATTATATAGGTAGCCCCACAGGGGCTATTTATGGCTATGAAAAGAATATTCATAAAATCGCTCATACCCGTATCATGCCACAAACCCATATCCCCAACCTCTACCTTACAGGCCAATCGGTCAATATGGACGGACTGGTAGGAGTTACCATAGGTGCCGTACTAACAGCTATGGCCATGCTCGGTGGAGAGGTAAAGGGGTTGGTAGGTTTTAGGGATTAGAAATCTATACCTTCGGAGTCTTCCCCTACAGCCTCTACAGGGTCATTTCCTTTGCAATCAAAGTCGCTACCACTGAAGCTAGTGGATCCATCATCGTTCTTGGGAATAGGGAAGGGGTCTTTTGATACGGTTAAGTCCTTATTCTCATAAAGTTTTTTCATATAATACCCCCAAATAGGCAGCGCCATAGTGGCTCCTTGCCCATAGCGGATTCCCTTGAAGTGGACAGATCGGTCTTCACCGCCTACCCACACTCCAGTAACAAGGTTGGGTACCATTCCCATAAACCATCCATCGGATTGGTTCTGTGTAGTACCGGTCTTTCCTGCAATGGGATTCTTAAAGGCATAAGGATAGCCTGTGATGACATTCTTATACATACTATCATAACCATCGGCACCTTTGGTGCGTAGGCGCGCTCCTGAACCTGATTGGGTAACCCCTTCCATGAGTTTGACTACAGTATAAGCATTCTCTGGGGAAATGGCATTTCTTGCTTCTGCGGTATGTTGGTAGATGATATGTCCGTTTTTGTCTTCTATTCGGGTGATAAATGTAGGCTGGAGGTAATTCCCCTCATTGGCAAAAGCCCCATAAGCCCCTACCATTTCCAGTAGGGTAATATCGGCAGATCCCAAGCAGATAGAGGGGAGCGAGGGGATATCCTTGGTATTAATACCCAATTTTGCGATAAGGTCAATCACAGTGGCAGGGCCGACTTCGTCCATCAGCTTGGCTGTAACAGAGTTGATAGAGTTAGCCAAAGCCGCCTTGAGTGTGAGCATCTTTCCACTGAAGCTACCATTGGCATTACGGGGACACCATTCCTTGGCATTGCCCCATTTGCCAGCTTCTATACAAGTCTTTGTGTCTGGAATCTGATAGCAAGGGGTATAGTGTTTTTGGTCAATTGCCGTAGCATATACAAAAGGTTTGAAGGCCGAACCTACTTGGCGGGCGCCTTGGTATACTTGGTCGTATTTGAAATTGTTATAGTCAATACCTCCTACCCAAGCCTTGATGTGTCCTGTCTGTGGTTCCATGGAGACAATAGCCGTACGCAAGAAACTCTTATAGTAACGGATGGAATCATAAGGAGTCATTACTGTATCTATAGTACCATGCCAAGAAAAGACTTGCATAGGGGTCTCCTTATAGAAGGAAGCACGTATATCCTTGTCCGAGATACCAGCGGCTTTCATCTGTGCCCAGCGCTCGGAGTTCTTCATGGCACGTTCCATAAGGCGATCAATTTCCTCCTTGGAGAGTTTTACAAAAGGAAATGTCTTATTCTTTTTCAGGTTATTCTCTTCGGCAAAGGCCTTTTGGAGGTTTTTCATATGCTTTTGTACGGCCTCTTCAGCGGCTGCCTGCATACGAGAGTCAATAGTAGTGTATATCTTCAGTCCATCGGAATAGATATCATATTTAGACCCATCGGGTTTGGGGTTGTCCTTGATCCATTCCTTCATAAAATTGCGCAAATGTTCGCGGAAATAGGTAGCAATACCTTCATTGTGCCCTTCGGGATTGAAGTTCAGGCGCAGAGGAAGTTTCTGCAAGGAGTCTTTTTCCTTGGTAGTGAGGTAGTGGTTTTTCTCCATTTGTGCCAGAACCACATTTCTACGATTGACAACCCCTTGAGGATTGCGACGAGGGTTATAGAGTGAAGAGTTCTTGAACATACCCACCAGTACTGCCCCTTCTTCTATCTTAAGGTCTTTAGGTTCTTTCCCAAAATAGATACGTGAAGCCGAACGAATCCCATCGGCATTATTATTAAAGTCGTATTCGTTAAAATACATGGCAAGGATTTCCTTTTTGGTATACTGTCTTTCCAGGCGAATGGCGATAATCCATTCCTTGATCTTTTGCAAATAGCGTTCGCCTGTTTTCTTAGATCCTTCACGATGGAAGAGGAGCTTGGCTAGCTGCTGGGTAATGGTAGAAGCCCCCCCACGTCGGCCTAAGAATACAATAGCACGTAGTGTTCCTCGCATATCTATACCCGAATGCTTCTCAAAACGCTCGTCTTCGGTAGCAATGAGTGCATTGACTAGGTGTTCAGGCAGGTCTTTGTAGGTAACAGGGGTGCGGTTATCATTGAAATAGAATTTCCCCAATAGCTCATCATCAGCAGAATAGATACTTGAGGCTAGGTTCGTCTCAGGGTTCTCCAATCGCTTGAAGTCGGGCATTTCCCCGAATACCCCCCAATCGGCCAAGAGAAAAATGAAAATTACGGATAATATACCTACTAAGAAGGTTCCCCAAAAATATTTTAGTAATTTCTTTCGTGTAGAAGAACCTTGGGTTGTTGTATTTTTCGTTCCCATATGCTATATTTAGTATTTTAGGATTTTCTTTTTGGGGACAAAAATACGACATTATTTACAAATATGCGCTTCCTATTAGGAAATTATGATTTATTTTTGTACGCTTCAAAATATTGCTAAAAAACGGTTCTAACTGAAATGTTTTTTTTATCTTTGCAAAGTTCCTAATTTTTTTAAATTGAAATATTCCCTTATTGTACCTGTATATAACCGTCCTGAGGAGATAAAAGAGCTATTGGAAAGCATAGCTGAGCAAACCTATACAGGCGATTTTGAAACACTTATTATAGAAGATGGTTCCTCTATTTCCTCCCAAGAGGTAGTAGCCTCCTTTGCCGATAAGACTAAGGTCATCTATTTGTATAAAGAGAACTCTGGCCCTGGAGATTCCCGCAACTATGGTATGCAAAGGGCTTCGGGAGATTATTTTATCATCTTGGACTCTGATTGTCTGTTGCCTCCTCATTATTTAGAATCGGTAGATGACTTCCTCTTACAGCACTATGTGGATTGTTTCGGTGGCCCCGATGCGGCAACAGACCAATTTACAGATATCCAAAAAGCAATCAACTATGCGATGACTTCCTTTCTTACTACAGGGGGCATCCGAGGTAGCAAGCGAAGCATGGGCAAGTTTGAACCTCGCAGTTTCAACATGGGGCTTTCTCGCAAGGCCTTTGAAGTAACAGGAGGCTTCGGTCGCATACACCCAGGGGAAGACCCTGACCTGAGCATTCGCCTATGGAAAGCAGGGCTACAGACAGCTTTTGTGGAAGAGGCCTTTGTCTACCACAAGCGACGTATCTCATGGTACAAATATTATGTACAGGTCAAGAAATTCGGGCAAACGCGTGCCATACTTAATCGCTGGCATGAGCAGTCTCGCAAGCTTGTGCACTATCTACCAACGCTCTTCCTTATAGGCTTTCTTGTCTCATTAGGCTTATTGGCTATAGGTCAGTGGGGTTTTATCTTTGTATATATAGCCTATTTCCTACTTATTTTCGCCGATAGCAAACGTATCAATCACAGTAGTAAGATAGGATTTTTGTCTGTTTGGGCGGTTTGTATCCAATTTTATAGCTATGGGACAGGCTTTTTAGGTGCTACTTTGCGGCTTTTTCTCTCCCGAAAATCTCCAGAAGAGCTATTTCCTAAATTATTTTTCAAACATAAATAATTGGTTTTCAATAAGTTGAAAATTATTTTCAAAAAATAGAAAAAAAAGTGCTTGAAAAGTTTGTCAGTATCAAAAAAAGTTGTACCTTTGCACTCGGAAAATTGATAGAGAAATAAAGTTTTCCAAGACATAAGAAATTCCTCCTTAGCTCAGTTGGTTAGAGCATCTGACTGTTAATCAGAGGGTCACTGGTTCAAGTCCAGTAGGGGGAGCAACAAGGTAACGCACTTATAATTAAGTGCGTTTTTTGTTTTTAGAGCTAAATAGAGCAACTAAAAAATGATATGATTTTCTCAAAAATGGATTGTATTTTTATATGTTAAATTTCTTTTGTGCTTTATGATAGCCACTGCAATCATGGAGCGGTTGGCATATTAAAAAGAAGATGAACCTAAACCTAAAAATATATGCTATGCAAACATTATTATTACAAGCTGAGATCAGGGAAATAAACCTCCCCTTAGTGGAAGAGTTTCTAAAGAAAATCGGCGCTAAGAAAGTAAAGATTAAAAGTATTGAAACCCTTAAAGAAATAGTAGAGAAAGGACGAAAGGATTACAAAGAAGGTAGGACTACTAAAATAAATCCTCTTGATATATGGGAGAATATTTAGAAGAAGAGTCTTTACCTATCATCCCTATTTATAATATTGAGCTAACAGAAGAAGCCTTAGAATAGTTAAAGAAAATTAAAAAATCTGCTTCCCCTGCTACAAAAAAGAGATTGGAGAGAATATTTGCAGAAATAGCCCTAACTCCAATGGATAGTAATGGCTTTGCTTCTCCTGAAAGATTAAGCACTATCCTAATAATATTATATTTTTGCATTGTCATAAAGCCTATATAACTTGGTGAGGGACGCCTCCTATTGATAGGCTACAAAGTCCACACCCCCAGCACCCAAAAAGTAATACTATGTTTATTTTTTGGGTGTCTTTATTTTATAGAGTTATTTATTTAACGTGAGTTCGATATAACGAAAGCTCCCTCGGATTTTTACGGATTTCACGGATTTCACAGATTTCGCAGATTTTCTATGTTTGTGTAATTGTGCTGTTGCGATTTACACAGATTTTTATAAGGCCAAAGGCCTTATTTATCCGTGGAAATTAAAGAGTTATACATAGTTATTGTGTTATTCTCTCCGTGAAAATCCGTGTTTCACATACCCAGCTGTGAGCACTCGCTGGCTTTGTGGGAGAAAAAATATAATTTTGCTTACGACGAACTCACGTTGTATTATTATCAATATTTGCAAAATATCTTATAGTCAAACAGAAAAGGTTTGCGAAAAATTAGTATGAGCAGGTGTAGGGGCTAATGGCAATTAGCCCTTGAAAGAGAGCGAATTAGGAATGAATCCTTTGCCTTATTTATTTGTATTTTATTCGCATTCTAAAATTGACTATAATTTTAAAGTGGTCAAATTCGACCATTTTAAAAGAGGGGCAGGCCTATCTACTTTTACTCTTAGTGTATCCAGTTGGGGAGAGATCTAGATACCAATAACAAAAAGAATTATAAATAGTAAAATACAGTTTGAATAAAAAAAGCAGGGGCTTGCCCCTGCTTTTAATTTATAAAAATAAGATCATTGAGCCAGCACAATTATTTTATTATCTTTTTGCTCTACGACCCCTCCTGTGATGGAGAGCATACGTTCCCCTTTGGCTTGAGTCTGCTCCGAGAAATACTCCTGAGCAAATACCTTAGGGGCTTCGCTTTCGCTAAAGGTGATCGTTCCTTCGTCTAAGAGGGCTACTATAGGTGCGTGGTTCTCAAGTATTTGAAATGACCCTTTCGCTCCTGGTAGGGTGATGATACTCACCGTTCCCTTATAAAGCACGGCCTCTGGGGTTACTATTTCTAATCTCATAATCGTCTTAGTTTTGAGCTTCAGCAAGCATCTTTTCACCTGCTTCTATTACTTCTTCAATCGTTCCTTTAAGGTTGAAAGCCGCTTCAGGGAGGTGGTCAAGTTCCCCATTGAGGATCATATTGAACCCACGAATGGTGTCTTTGATATCCACAAATACCCCTGGAATCCCTGTAAATTGTTCCGCTACGTGGAAAGGCTGAGAAAGGAAACGCTGTACTCTACGCGCACGAGCAACAGCGAGCTTATCCTCTTCGGAGAGTTCCTCCATACCGAGGATCGCGATGATATCTTGTAGTTCCTTGTAGTGTTGGAGCAATTCTTTTACACGTTGGGCACACTCATAGTGGTCTTTTCCAAGAATTTCAGGTGTAAGAATACGAGAAGTAGAGTCTAACGGGTCTACCGCAGGATAGATACCCAATTCGGCGATTTTACGAGAGAGTACTGTAGTGGCATCAAGGTGAGCAAAGGTAGTAGCAGGTGCAGGGTCAGTAAGGTCGTCCGCTGGTACATATACTGCTTGTACGGAGGTAATAGACCCTTTTTTAGTAGAAGTGATACGCTCTTGCATAGCTCCCATTTCGGTGGCCAAGGTAGGCTGATACCCTACCGCTGATGGCATACGACCCAGCAAGGCCGATACCTCAGAACCCGCTTGAGTGAAACGGAAGATGTTATCCACGAAGAAAAGAACGTCTTTTCCTTCGCCCTGGCCAGCTCCGTCGCGGAAGTATTCAGCTACGGTAAGTCCAGAAAGTGCTACACGTGCACGTGCTCCAGGGGGTTCGTTCATCTGTCCGAATACGAAAGTCGCTTTGGATTCTTTCAGAGCATCTTTATCCACTTTGCTAAGATCCCAACCGCCTTCTTCCATGGAGTGCATAAAGTCATCACCATATTTAATAATGCCTGATTCGAGCATTTCTCTCAGTAGGTCATTCCCCTCACGAGTACGTTCGCCCACTCCAGCAAATACGGAAAGTCCTCCGTGTCCTTTGGCGATATTGTTGATCAGCTCTTGGATAAGTACGGTTTTTCCTACCCCAGCACCCCCGAAGAGTCCGATCTTACCTCCTTTCGCATAGGGTTCTATCAGGTCAATAACCTTAATACCTGTAAAGAGTACCTCAGTTACTGTAGATAAGTCCTCGAACTTAGGAGCTTTGCGGTGGATTGGTAGGCCGTTTTCCCCATCCTTAGGGAGGTTACCTAGCCCGTCTATACCATCTCCGATCACATTGAACAAGCGTCCGAAAACCTCTTGCCCTATAGGCATTTGAATAGGGTGTCCTGTAGCGATTACTTCCATCCCACGGCTAAGTCCTTCAGTGGCATCCATTGAGATAGCTCGTACGGTATCTTCCCCTATATGAGACTGTACCTCAAGGATCAGAGGCTTACCTTCCTTGCTAACAATCTCTAATGAATCATAAATTTTAGGCATTTCCTTCTCTGAAGAAAACGTAACATCTACCACAGGACCGATGACCTGTGCTATTTTACCTTTGTATTGTGCCATATCTTTAAATAAAAAAGCGCATTTATTTTGTGTGCAAAGATACATATTTTATTTGAAAATCACAAAAAAAAATTTAGTTATTAGTTTAACGGTTAGTTTTTAGTCCTAACCACTGACCACTAACCACTGATCACTAAAAAATAATTTGTACATTAAAAAATAAATATGTATCTTTGCCCCCGATTATTAATAGAGGTCGTGAACCTCACAAGTCTTAATTATATGCCTGTAAAAATTAGATTACAAAGACATGGTAAAAAAGGGAAACCTTTTTATTGGGTAGTAGCCGCTGATGTACGTGCTTCCCGCGATGGTAAGTTCCTCCAAAAAATAGGTACTTACAACCCTAACAGCAATCCAGCTCAGATTGAGCTAGATATTGATGAAGCAATCAAGTGGTTACAATTCGGAGCGCAACCTACCGAGACAGCACGCCGTATCCTCTCTTACAAGGGTGTGATGCTTAAGTATCACCTCCAAGGAGGAGTAAAGAAAGGTGCTCTTACCCAAGAACAAGCCGATGCTAAGTTCGAAGCTTGGCAAAAAGAAAAAGAGCAGAAAATCGTTGCTAAAAAGGAATCACTCCACAAAGGCAAAATCTCTGCTAAGCAAGAAAGCGTAAAGGCCGAACAAGCCTATAACCAAAAGCGTAAAGAAGCACAAGCCGCTAAGGCTCAGGAAGCTACAGCAGCACCTGCTGAAGAAGCACCCGCTCAAGAATCAGAAGCTTAATGAGGAAGGAAGATTGTTTCTTTGTAGGTACAATTGTCTCCAAATTTAGCTTTAAGGGAGAAGTCCTTGTCAAAACCGACTCGGATGATAGTGCCCTGCTAGAAAATAGGGAATCAGTATTTGTCGAATTAGGCAAGGAACTGATTCCTTTTTTCATAGAAAGGTGTAGCTATCATAAGGCTAATTTGCTTAGAATCAAGTTTGAAGAGGTGGATACCGAGCGTGATGCCGAGGCACTCCTCCGCCAATCGCTGTTTCTACCACTCTCACTCTTACCTAAGCTCTCTGGCAACAAATTCTACTATCACGAGGTCATAGGCTTTGAGGTGGTAGATGTACATTATGGTAGGGTAGGGGTCATCACTCATATCAATGACCGCTCTTCTCAGCCCATTTTTGAAATAGAACATGAGGGGCGACAGATTCTGATCCCCCTACATGATGACTTCCTCAAGGAGGTTAACCGTAAGGATAAAACCATCACAGTGGCAACTCCCGAAGGACTTATTGAACTCTATCTCAATGATTAATGGTTAATGGTTATTGATTAATCATTAATTTAAGTTTCACAAGTTGTTTTTAGGGTGCTATTGAAATTGCAAGTAACTGATAAACAATTATTTGTAAAAACCTCCCCCCAACCCCCCTCCAAAGGGGGAGCTTTAAGGGCGTTGAAATGGTCTAATTTGTTTATTAAATTAGAAAATTTTCCTTCTATAACTTATTGAACCTCTACTGCTTACTAACTCCCCCCTTGAGGGGGGGTAGGGGGGATGTTTTGAGAATCAGTTGATTACAGAGCTTGCGAAACTTAAGTCATTAACCATTAATTATTATTTTATGCGTTTCTTTCTCCTTCTTCTCCTGCTTTTCCTTGTTAGCTGTCATACCACCAAAACGGTACAGCAGCGCAAGCAACCTCATAGTACTTCTTCCCAGAGGGAAGCCTCCGCTGCCACTACAATAGGCAAAGCCAGTGGCGTGGCCTCCTATTACCATAACAAGTTCAACGGCCGTAAAACTGCCAGTGGGGAAGTCTTTAGCAATAACAAACTTACTGCTGCTCACCGCACTTACCCCTTTGGTACCAGCCTTAGAGTAACCAACCCTATCAATGGCAAATCCGTAGTGGTGAAGGTCAATGACCGAGGCCCCTTTACCAAAGGCAAAGACCTTGACCTCTCCAGAAAGGCCTTTATGCAAATTACAGATAATCCTAACAAGGGCAACCTACAGGTGCTTATAGAAGTAATCAGAGAATGAAACAAAAATGCTACGCACTCCTTCTTTGGCTTATCAGAGAAAATATAGTCGTCGCTACAGCTGTTACTTCTTTGGCTATCAGTACCTTACTTATTTTTCAGCTACCTATGGCCTATGCGGAGCTACTCTCCTTATGGGTGGGAACGGTACTCTCTTATTCCTTTGCTAAAGAGGGGCGTCTAAGATATGAGCGCCCTATATGGTGGCTGTTGGCAGCTACAGCTTGTGGCGCTTTTCTCTTTCTTTCATGGACAGGTCGCGGCATTCTCCTACTCTCCATGGTGCTCAGTGTGGCCTACGATGCCCCTTTTCTCACTCATCGCCTTCGCCTGATTCCTTTTCTTAAAATATTTATAGTCGCTCTTTGCTGGGTCTTGGGGAGTGTATACCTTCCCTTATCGGCCTATAGAGTCTCTTTTTCGACCCCACTAGTAACCCTTCTTGCCCTGCAAAACTTCCTTTGGGTGGTAGTGCTTATTCTTCCTTTTGATATCAGAGACAAGCAAGCCGAACAGACACATTTGCAGACACTTCCCACCATCTTAGGCACCCCAAAAACCAAAGCCATAGGTACCCTACTGATGCTTTTATTTGTACTATTGGCCTTTGTACACCTTACATTTCTTCTCTATATACAGGTTATAATTGCTTGTATTACAGTGCTTTCACTTCTTTTTGCGCATGAACATCAGTCTCCCTACTATAGTGCTCTTTGGGTAGAGAGCCTACCTATTATATATATGGTACTAATGGCTATCTAAAAGTTATTCACAATTCACTCTAAAATCAGTAAAAATTGTTGATAACAAAAATAAAAAAACATAAATAAAGTTTGTTTCAAATCATAATAAATTCCTATCTTTGCCCCCGAATATTAATTGATTAATTATGAAGAAGCTGAATAATTATAAGCGTATCTGGTTGATAATTATGATTTTAAGTCCTTTCTTTAGCTTAGTAAAAGCGCAAACGTGCGATCCCAATATCCTTAAGGCATTGGAGCAAACGCGTGTTACTTACTTTGATAAAGTAACCACAGGAGAGGTAGGATCTCTTTCTATCAAGTATCCTATAGATGGGGTTACTTATACATTTACTGACCAAGGAGGGACGTCTTTTTCCTATACCCACTCAGGTGGCTCCAACTCTGTGGATGTGTCTGTTGGAGTGGTCAATGCTGAGCGCAAATTTGCCCTTAAGGCCCAAAAAGGAGCCTGTGTCTATCAGACCAGCTTTATTTACAAACTCACTCCTGTAACTACTCTTGGTATTTCTGTAAGGGTAGAACATGAGTGGTGTAATGGTGCAGGTGCACTCTACTATAAGATAGTAGGTGCGGATACCAGTAAGTATAACTTCTATCACAGATTGCAGGGAGGAGCTTATGCAGGGCTTCCTTCTCCTGTGGGTGGAGTGACTACCCTAACTTCAGGAACTTATGAAGTGAAAGCTGAGCCTAAATCAGGATCAGGTGCTCCAGCAGTAGCTCCTGTTTCGGGGCTTCAAATAAAATCCCTGAAACAAACAGTGGATTATACCCTTACCGATCTTCCTTCTAAATGTACAGGACAACTACCTGGATTACGTGTGAATGTTACCTCCGGAAGTTATCCGCTCCTTTTTAGTCTTTATGATAATACAGGAACAACGCCTTTACCGGGTTTTTACCGACAGACTTCTAATGTTTTTACCAATGTACCTCCTGGCAACTATAAGGTAAAGGTAGAGGACTTTTGTGCAATCACAGGGGGTGATGCTACTGTAAAGGGTCATGTTGTGCCTAATACGATGATTGATTTTACGGAAACGTACCTTAATACTATGCAAGAATATGGTTGTGATTACTTAAGTTTCAGTCAGCTAGGGGTTAAAGGTGATAATTTGAGAGCAGCTTTTGAAGCAGGGAGTTTGCCTTTTCCTTTTACTTTGAAATTTGAACTCAAGGAACCAGCTCCTTCAACCACTGTTCATACAGTAAGCCGTACTTTTAATAACCAGAATGATGTCTCTTTATTTTTATATGCTCATCCATATGTTACAGACCTACTGCTTGTAAAAGAGAATCTCAGAGGGGAACGTATTCCTAAAAAGGCGGGACAATGGGAAATAAAAGCAATTGTCTCTGCTTGCGGGGTCAATAAAACCTTAACGGCTAAAACAGTTACTTTTAAGAGTCTATTTGATGACTTTGCAGTCTATGAAGGAGGTGCTTCCGAAACTACGGCTTGTCATTCAACAAACATAGTACTTTCGAATACCACTCGTATGGATATGAGTATAGATATATATGTGGTAGTGGATCAAGCACCAGCCGGTTTCAAAAACGAAGAAGCAGGTTTTTTCAAATTGACTACAAGCAATCCTCTATTACATAACAAATATGTGAAGAAGATCCATTACTATGGAGCTGCTAATAACGCTTATCCTATTGTAGCTCCTGAATTTATAAGTCAAGGGGATCAGTTTAAGTTCCGTGTGGTAGATGCCGAATGTGATCCAGATCGTAATTCAGGAGAACTTCCTTTGACAATTACTCACCCAACTAATAATGAACCTACTGATTTATGGATTCATAATACACAAAGCTGTAGAGGAGTTACCTCTACAGGGGCTCCTTACGGAACATTCTTATTTAGTAGAACAAGAGGAAGTGAGATTACTGAGATAAAAATTCTCTCTTTTGATGGTAATCCTTCTGATTTGCCCTTTACTTTGCCCTATACTTTACCAATATCTAATCGTATTAATAGTGATACTTGGGCACTTTATGATCTTCCTGCTGGTAAGTATGATATCTCAATTACCAATAGGTGTGGGAATACGAAACTGTGGCCTAACCAAAAACTTTTTGGGGAAACCTTTTCCTTTACTTGGTCAGAAGGTTGTACACCCTCTCTTGCTGCTGTTATTGGTCAGCCAGAGGGAAGAGCTTACCAGTCCTATTCAGTAAGTTACTTTGTACAGCATTTTGAGAATGGGGAATGGAAAGATGTGGAGCGTATAAATTTGAATGCATCAGCTCTATCCACTTCTTACAATAAGACTTTTACCGAAACTAGACTAAAAGAAGGAAAGTTCCGTGTGTTGCGTAAGATTAAGTATGGAGACAATGGTAAGATATGTGATATTGTAGTATCTGAAAAGGAATATATAGGAGATTTGAAAAATCCAACGGCTATAGGGGCTGGTTGCCCTAATGGCAAATACCATATTGCTATCATAGCCAATGGAGGTACTCCTCCTTATACCTACGAATGGGTTTCTACAACTCCTGTAGGTTCTACAACTCCTGTACCTTCAGGACATCCAGCGCAGCCCAATGATAATTTCTTTGTTGATCTGACTAATACCGACCCTAATACCACTTATACATTTGCAGTAACAGATGCTTGTGGAAACAGAAGGACAGTAGATACTAGTCTTGCTCAGATTGACACGAAAGCTCCTGAAATATCTCCTCAGGCAGGAAGAGACGCTGCTTATTGTGTCGGAGAGCAAGTGACTCTTTCCATACCTAATATAAGTGGTATTACTGTAAAGTGGTATCGTTCTGATCATCCTAGTACTATTTTAGGAACAGGTACTACTTTGACAAGAACACTTACATCAGATGATTTTACTGTTGGCAATAAGTATATGATAGAATTAGAAATGCCTTCAAGACCTGATGTAGCCTCTTGTATTAGTGCTGCTATTAATAATAAATATGCCTATCAGTTCAAGTCAAAGAACTTTGTTACCCCTATCCCTCCTACACGAAAGGATATAACCATCTGTGCAGAAAATAATACCACTCAAGACTTGACACAGTTGTTCCAAAATATACCTACACTTCCAGCAGGAGTTACTGCAACCATTAAGGATAAAGCAGGAGTAATTTATGTACCTGATAATAATACGATTCCTGTAGGTAATATGAAAGGGGAGTATACCTTTGTATATACCCTATATGAACCTTGTAGAAAAGTAATTGGTACTCCTGTGGAGGCTACCCTTACGGTTAATAAAGCAGTCAATCCTGCCACTAAGCAGAATGTAAAGATCTGTAATCCATCTATTACGATGGATGAGCTTAAGTCTTTAGTGCTTGCAAGTAGCCCTGAAGTAGCAAAATTGGCACTTGATTTCAAATGGTATCGGAACCTGATAGATGCACAAAACCAGCAAAATGAATTGACGACACCTATATCGCTCAACTCAGGAGAGAAGAAGACGGTGTATGTACGTTATTCTAAACTTGGTTATTGTTCAGGTGTACCAAAGCCTGTTGAGGTTGAGAGAGAAGATACAGTAGCTCCTAAGGCTTTGACAAACCCAGACTGTAGTGTCACTACAGTAAGGACGCTAAAAGCTTTAGTAGACCCTGTGGATAGTGCCAACGTAATTATTTATAAAAATGGTACAGAATTAGGAGATGATATACTCATTGATGAGTATTCTCCTACCATGTATACTTATTCTAAGAGACTCTTTCAGTGTAAGCCTCCTGCTCAAGCATTGACCTTTAGCTTTAATGAGCGCACAGCAGCTGACCCTCAGCAGGTAGGAGTATGTACTTTCCCAGGATATCAAAACGCACCAACTGTAAAAGTAGCCGATATTAAGTCTAAAATTCAGGCTCAATATGTAGGTAAGACCATTAGAATTTATCAAAATAATTCAGAACTTAGTGCAGCAAATGCAACTGTTTACTTTACAGCTACCGATGTTTACTTTACTGTGGAAGAGTCTGGAAAGTGTCCTTCTCTGCAACAAAAGGTAACCCTACAGCAGGCACCTTTTTCAGTGGCTACACTGCTACCTGCACTATCTATTTGTGAGGATACAACCATAGCAGAGCTGAAGGCAGAGATAGGAGCAGAAGGACTTTCAAATGTAAGAATTTATAGTTCAAGTCTCGCTACAGAAGAAAGCGATGATAAGTTTGTAGTATGGGGTAATCCTTATTATTATAGAGTAGTGGAGACAGGTAAGTGTCCTAGTGATCTTATACCACTGACCTTTACCAATAAGGGTAATAAGACGGATGCGACACCACGCCGCTTTGAGGTATGTATTGCACAGAGTGCAACAGCTCGTGTGAGTGACCTAAAAGCTATAATAACAGGTGGAGATGTAAGAATCTTTAAGCGCAACAATGATAATACATGGTCTGCTCCTTTAACAGATAATGAAGCGGTGAATGAAAACGATGCTTATTTCTATACTTTACGAGCTTCAGGTAAGTGTCCAAGTGATAAGACACCACTTATTTTGGCAATCACTCGTAAGACCACAACGCCTACCGCTCCAGCGGATCCTAAGTGGTGTAGTGGTAAGAAGGTGTCTGATCTGAAGACCTATATCACCAGCAAAGGGGTAACAGGTACTATCAAAATCTATGAAAGTGCTACCGCTACCACTGAACTGGCAGATAATGTAGTGTTAGAAAACAACAAACCTTATCACTTCACTACACAGGATTCAGCTCCACAGCGTTGTGAAAGTGACCGTGTAGCCTTGACAGTAACAGTATATGCTAATCCTGCTATTACCACTCAGCCAGCAGCATCGAGCACTCCATGTAAGGGGGCTGCTGTAAGCCTTTCAGTAGTGGCTACAGGAGATGGAACCCTTACCTATCAGTGGTTCAGTAATACTGTGGATAGTAATACGGGAGGTACTGCTATTGCAAATACAAATAGTAATACCTATACTCCTTCTACCGAAACTGCAGGAGAAACTAAGTACTATTATGTAAAGGTAACGAGTGATACTGGTTGTACAGCAGCAGTGAGTAACACCGCTAAGGTAGTGGTAAAACAACCTACAGCAATTACAAGTCATCCAGTGGATGCACCTCTCTACTGTATGGGAGACACTCCATATCCTAACCCGCTTAGTGTAGCAGCTACAGGGGAAGGAACCCTTACCTATCAGTGGTATGCCTCTTCTAGTAATAGTTATTCAGGTACGGCAATACCAGGAGCGATAGGATTCCAATATAATTATCCAACAAATCAAGAGGGTGTAACCTTCTATTATGTGGAAGTAACGGGCGAATGTGGTACCGTAAGAAGTAATATAGCAGGAGTTGGAATAAGACGATACGCCCGATTTAAATCAGACGGCAACCTAACGGCAAGTGATAATGCAACTTATTGCAAGGATGCCACTACAGTAAGCAAACTTACAGTACGCACCGAAGGAAGTGTAAATCCACTTTACCAATGGTATAAAGCTCCTGATGCTACTTCTCCAGGGGTAGCGATAAACAATGCTTGGAGTAATGAATATACCCCTGATGTCAGTCAACCAGGTACTTACTATTACTATGTAGAGTTGAAAACCAGAGACTGTCCAGGTATAGCAACCAGTGCGCGTGCGAAGATTGTGGTAACTAAGCCAACTGCTATTACCACCAACCTTTCAACTGCTGAAGTAAGCTATTGTAAGGATCATACCGCTCCAGCAGCCCTTTCTGTAACCGCAGAAGGTACAGGTACTTTGACTTATAAGTGGTATGAAGCTCCCGATGCTACCTCACCAGGTACAGTAATAGCAGGACAAACAACGAATAGTTATACTCCTTTGGTAACTACCGTAGGTACCAAGTATTACTATGTAGTGGTACATAGCGATTGTGGCACGGATGTAACTAGTGCCAGAGCCCATATTACAGTAACAGAACCAACAGCTATTGACACTAACCTTAGCACTACCGAAAAGAAATATTGTAAAGATCAAACATCGGGAGTCTTAGATCTTTTGATCAAGGCTAAGGGAACCGCCCCATTTACTTACAAATGGTATAAAGCAGCAAATGCTACTGCTACGGGTACACTCATAAGAACAGAGAATACCAATAGTGATGAGGATAGCTATACACCTGTGGTAACTACAGTAGGAACAGCTTATTACTATGTAGAGGTAAGAAGTGCTTGTGGCAGTGATGTAACTAGTGCAAGAGCGCAAATTACAGTAACTGAACCTACAGCTATTGACACTGACCTTTCTACAGCGGAAGTGAAGTATTGTAAAGATGACACTTCGGTTAGCCCGCTACTAATCAAGGCGAAGGG
>NZ_KE150242.1:242217-983603 GCF_000411115.1 Capnocytophaga granulosa ATCC 51502
GTGCTACTGCTACGGGTACACTCATAAGAACAGAGAATACCAATAGTGATGAGGATAGCTATACACCTGTGGTAACTACAGTAGGAACAGCTTATTACTATGTAGAGGTAAGCAGTGCTTGTGGTAGTGAGGAAACTAGTGCTCGTGCACATATTACAGTACAGGATATTACAGTACAACCAACACTTACAGCAGTAAATCTCTGTCAGGGTGCTACAGTGGCCGATCTCAAAGCACAATTGGCTCTAACCCTTACAGGTACATTGAAAGTATATGCAACCGCTACCGATCCTGCGGACTTGGCAGATGCTACCCTGCTCAATGCAACCACTTATTACTATACCGCTACAGAGACAAACAAGTGTGAGAGTGATAGGCAAGCTATGGCAGTGACCCTTGTACAGGCGCCTACTCCGCAAGCAACATATACGTATTGTGTAGGTACTACAGTAGATACCCTTTGGAAGGCTATAGATGCCAACGATAGTGATAACTCTATCAGAATCTATAATGTAGCTACAGGAGGAACCCCACTTACACGTACCGACTTGCTCTCTACCACTACTTACTATGTGGCAGAGACAGCTTCTAATGGCGGAGTTGTTACCTGTGAGACCTCAAGAGTAGCCACTCAAGTAACTATAGGAAGCGTGGCTAACCCTATCATAGCAACAAGGCCTGCTACTTGTGGTCAGGCAACAGTGGTTAAGATAACCAACCATGTCCCTGGTATTAACTATACCATAACCGATAGTGCTAATGTAACTGTTGCAGGTGCTTCAGTAGCTGCTGACGGAACCATCGGGGGTATTACTTCGGCAGGCACCTATAAGATCAAGGCTACTCAGGGTACTTGTGTATCTGGTGAAGAAACCTTTACCATAGCCGAAGCACTCCCTGTTCCTGAAACGCCTACCGTTATGGTAACACGACCTACTTGTACAGCCATGAGTGTAGCTAAGGTAAGCAACTATACAGATTATACTCATGGAGAAACCTTTGCCATAACCGATAGCAATGGAACAGCTATAGGAGCAGTAGATAATACTACAGGTAATATCACAGGCCTTACTACAGCAGGTACTTATACACTGACCATAACTCGTGGTACTTGTAGGGCTGCGGCAGTGGACTTTGACATAGCTGACAAGCTCCCAACACCAGCCAAGCCAGCCATTACGCTAACCCCTGCCAGCTGTACCAGCCCAACAGTGGCTAAGCTTACCCAGGTGTCAGGACTAACTTTTTGGCATAATGGTACCCAGTTGACGGTTAATCCGATTACCCATGAGATCATGGGTCTAGCCCCTGGTACTTATACCATTACGGCTAAGAACAATGACAATTGTGAATCGGTAGCTTCTGATAGCTTTGAGATCAAGGCGCAACAGACAGCCACCACCATTACCACTCATCCAGCAGGGGCTACTTACCAAAGAGGAGCCGACGCAACACTGCTTGCAGTAGTGGCCACTGGTGAAGGTACCCTCAGCTATAAGTGGTATAAGAATACGGATAATAACAACACCTCAGGCACTGAAGTAGGGGATAACAGCCCAAGCTATAAGCCAGACACCAATACCGTAGGAAGTTTCTACTACTGGGTAGAGGTAACAAGTACTTGCGGTGCAGTAAAGAGTGCCGTAGCTGAAATCAAGGTAGTAGAAGGGGCACCTACCATAGAGGCCAATGATGACCCTGATACGACAGTACGCCGAGGCCAGGAAGTAGCCGTACTTGGCAATGACAAGGTCAACGGTAATCCTGCAACCCCAGCCGATGTGGATATCACCATTTCTAACGATGGCGGCCTTACAAGAGTAGGGGTAAACCCAGCCACTGGTAAGATTATGATACCTAATGATGCAGCGCCAGCCACTTACGAGATTACTTATAAAATCTGTGTGAAGAATCAGCCAACCATCTGTGATGAGGCTAAGGTGAAGATAACCGTGGAAGTGCCTACCCTTGCCCTCAAGGCGGTAGATGATGACTTTGGTAAGATTCCTAACGCAGTGGATTACACCACTACCAATACGGTATTCTCCGCTGGAGTAGATACCATGGAAGGAGTCGTAGGTAACCTCTCCCCAGAGCGTGATGTGGTACTGACTCCAGGGGCACAACCTCATGAGAATATTACCATGAATCCAAATGGTAGCATCACTGTAAAACGCGGTACGCCTAAGGGTACTTACACCTACGAGTATACAATATGTCAAAAAGACGTACCTACCAACTGTGATAAGGCTAAGGTAAGCTTTGAAGTTATAGAAGCTCATATCTTTGCCAAAGATGATGGTGTATGGGAAGTAGGTACCGAAGGTGCCTTGACCCCAAGTGTCTTGAACAACGATATATTAGGCGAAAGAGTGGGTATTGCTCCTTCCGAGGTAAGTATAACAAAAACCAATGGTAAGCCTGTGATTGATGATACTAAGATGGTGATGAACGAAGACGGCCGTATCTCAGTGAAGAAGAACATACCAGAGGGTACTTACACGTATTACTATACGATTACAGAGAAGGCCAATACAGCCAATACCTCTAGTGCGTCAGTAACCATAAGGGTAGTGAGCTTCTCCGCTCAGGATGATGAGTTTAATATTACCAACGACAAGACCAAGGAGTACAAAACCGAAAGTGTTTTGAAAAATGACGAACTCAATAAGAAGAAGAACCCATCACCAGTAGACGATGTGATCTTGACCAAAGGCAAGGCTAAGGATGCAGAGAGAAACCCAACCAATGCCCTTACCATGAATGAGGATGGTACGATCACCATAGCGCCCAACACCCCAGACGGTGTTTATACCTATACGTATACCATCTGTAAGAAGTCAGCACCAACAGAGTGTAAGAGTGCCGAAGCGGTGATTAAGCTCTTGCCTGCTTTGATAGCCAATGATGATGACTTTACCGCCAATCCGATCAACCCGCTTGTAAAAGAGGGTATCGCAGGAAATGTCTTGGACAACGACCGCTATGCTGATGGTAATGCCCTAGAACACTTGGATAAGGTGAAGATCACTATGTTGGACAACAATAAATCTGGAGCTCGTATAGAGCAGAATGGTAATGTAGTGATCCCACAAGGCGCTCCAGCAGGAGATTACACCTTGACTTATAGTCTCTGTATGAAAGATCACCCAACCATCTGTGTTGAGGCTAAGGTGAAGATAGTGATATTGGAAGACAAACCGATAGTGATCCACAATGGTATCTCTGCCAATGGTGACGGTGTGAACGATGGCTTTATGATAGAGCATATTGAGGGGTATCCTAAGAATAATCTTAAGATATTCAACCGTTGGGGTGTATTGGTTTATGAAAAGGACGGTTACACCAACAGTGAGCCATTTGACGGCCATTCTAACGGACGTGCGACCATAAGTGCCGATAGCAAGCTCCCACAAGGAACTTACTACTACATCTTAGAGTATCAAGATACAGCCGAGCAAACCCATACCAAGAAAGGTTGGTTGTACCTCAAATACTAGTGACAAGTGACTAACGACGAGTGACGAGTGACTAACGACAAGTGACTAATGACAAATCATTACAGATTCGTCATTAGTCATTTGTCATTAATCATTAATCATTAATAATAGCTTAATTTTGTTTGATGATTCAAAAAAAATGACTAACTTGCGCCTTGTTATTATTTTCTTAGATGAAGTTGCACAAATTATCTATTTATTTCCTACTGATAGCCCTTATAACAGGCTGTACCACTAAGTCGGATACTTATTACAACCGTCAGTTTCGCATGATCCCAACCATGTACAATGTGTTGTATAACGGCAATTTAGCACTCGAAGAAGGCAAAAAAGAATTAGCCGAAAAGCACAAAGACAATTACTTTGAGATCTTAGAAGTAGAACCCGAAGTACGCTCCCAGAATTACAACCTCAAGGGAGAAGGAAACCCGCACTTTGACCGTGCCGAGGAGAAGGCGATCAAGGCAATCCAACGCCATTCTATGGTCTTTGATGGCAAACAGAAGAATAGAAAGATTGATGATGCCTATATGCTACTGGGTAAGGCACGCTATTACAATGGTCGCTATATCCCAGCCTTAGAGGCCTTTAACCATCTGCTAACCAACTATGGAGAGACCAACCAGCGCTACAATGCGGCTGTATGGCGTGAAAAAGCGCATATTCAGCTCGGTAGAGAACAGTTGGCCGTAACTGACTTAGAGAAAATCCTCCAAGAGGAACAACCCAAGCGCCGAGAGCGAGCTACCCTACATGCGGTATTGGCTCAGGCGTTTATCAATTTAGAGGCCTATCCCAAGGCTATTGAAGCGCTAAAACAAGCCAGCCAAGAGACCAAGGAAAAGCCTAAAAGAGGCCGTTATTACTATATCATAGGGCAACTCTTTGAGCATCTCCAGCAGCGCGATTCCGCTCAGGCCTATTACCAAAAGGTGATCGGGCTGAACTGGAATATTCCCCGACGCCTATGGGTAGAAGCTCAGATAGGCAAGGCGCGTACCCAAACCCTTACTCCTGAGCAGAAAATAGAATATACCAAGAAGTTGCGCAAAATGGAAAAACTCTATGAACATAAGGACTTGCTCGACTTGGTGTATTTCCAGCATGCGCTCTTCCTCGAAGGAGAGAACAAGCCCAAAGGTGCTACCGAGTACTTCTTGCGCTCTTTGGAAAAAAATAAGGACAATGACGGCTTGCGTCAGCGTGCCCATGAACACTTAGCAGACTTGTATTTCAAGGATAAAAAATACCCCTTGGCCTATGCTCACTACGACAGTACACTGGTGTATATCCCTAAAAACACGCTCGAACATCTCTATATGCGTCGCAAAAGGGATAACCTGGCTCAGATTACCGCCTTTGAGAATACCATAGCCAAGGCCGATAGTCTTTCTCATATCATGAAAATGCCCAAGGAGGAACAAGTACGTTATTTCCAGCAGCATATTGACTCCCTAAAGCAACAACCTCAGGACAAAAAAGTAATCTCTATTACTGATTTTGGACGAACAACCACTACACAGCACCAAGCGCCACAAGAAGGCTTCTATTTCTATATACCTCAGACGGTTGCCTATGGCAAGCAACTCTTCAAACAGCGCTTCGGAGACCGTCCACTAGTGGATAATTGGCGTTGGTCTAATCAGCTTATTGCTCAGCAACCTACTGAGACAGAGAAAGATAGCTTATCCGCCCCTAAAGTGTCCGCTGAGGATTACCTAAGCCAGCTGCCAAGCGAAACTCAGCTCGAACAACTCCAAAAGGACAGAGAGGCCGCCCTCTATGGGGTAGGGGAACTCTATTGGGAAAAGTTTGCCGACGGGAAATTGGCCGAACAACGCCTTACCCGCCTGCTCTCACTCACTCAGAATGACAAGCTCAAGGAAAAAGCCCTCTATCTCTTATACAAGATAAGCGAAGAAAAATATCCTAAGGAGGCCGAGGCCTACAAAGAGCGATTGCTGGCATCTTTCCCTAATTCAGAATATGCCAAACCACTTTCAGGACAGCAAAGCACCAATGAAAAGGCACTAAAAGAGCAATACCAACAGCTGAGTGACCAACTTGCGGCACAGCAATTTGCCCAAGTGCGTGACTATATAGACACCCACAAGGCCGATTATAAGACCTCTTCCATGGCACCCGACTGGGATATACTCAGGGCAAAGGCCATCGCCCGATTGGAAGGAAAGGCGGCTTATATACGTGAGTTAGAGGCTATTGTACAAGAATACCCCAATACCTCTCAAGCCGATGATCTCAAGGAAAAGCTCGAAATACTCAAAGGTACCCCTCAGAAGCCTACATTCTTGGGCGATGAAGAGGCTACTTCTTGGAAACTGGTGTTGCCAGCCTTAGGCGAGCAGCAGCTTACCCAACTAAAGGATTACTTAGAGGAAAATGGTTTCGCTTACCTCTCTCTAAGCCAAGATGTATATGATGACAAGGAGCAATTCACAGTCCTTCACGGCTTTATGTCAAGGCAAATGGCCGAGGGATTTGTGCAAAGAATCAATCACTATTTCCAAGAAAAAGTCTTAGCAGGCAAGAAGAAAAAAGATGAAGAAAAAAATCAAGAAAATACTATGTTTTTCAAAGATTTTTTCGTAATTTCGTCAGAAAATTATGCGATCCTACAAACGTTTAAAAACAAGGAAGAATACATAAAAATTAACTAACAATGTTTAATAAAGAAAATAAGAAAACCATGGCAGTAGACAATTCAGTAGCGGGGAGCAACCGCATCGTAGCAGGTACTAAGATCAAAGGAGAAGTAAACTCAGGTTCTGACTTCCGTATAGATGGAGAAATAGAAGGTACCATACAGACCTCTGGTCGATTGGTGGTAGGAAGAACAGGCCTTATCAAGGGCAATGTGATCTGTACCAATGCCGATGTAGAAGGTACAATCAATGGAACTTTGGTGGTTAAAAATACGCTCTCTCTTAAGGCAACTGCCGTGATAGAAGGAGAAGTACAAGCAGACAAGCTCGCTATAGAACCTGGTGCGGTATTCAATGTGACTTGTAAAATGGGAGTCAAAGGAACACCTCCGGTAAGCAATGAACCAGCAAAAAAATAATCCTAATAGCTGGGTAAAATTCTCCCAAGTGGGTTTGCAAATGGCCGTTACCATAGCCCTTTGCGCCTATGGCGGGAATCTCTTGGACAGCAAATATCCTGCCATAGCCCCATGGGGTGTGGTGGGCGGGAGTCTCTTTGGAGTGTTTGCCGCCCTCTATCATGTGATAAAACAAGTTAAAGCAATGAACGATGATAGTGACCAATGACCAATGACTAGTGACTAACCACTAACCACTAACTGCTAACCACTAATCACTAACCACTAATCACTAACCACTATGAAATACTTTTTTTGGAGTGTTCTTGGTTTGCTAGCATCTATTCAAGGGTATGGGCAAGCACAATCCTTACAGGAGGAGCAAATACAAAAGCAATTCCCTGCTAAGGTACAAAAGCAATTGGGTATTACCTATCCCATAACCAAGGCTTATACCTATAAGGATAAGGAAGGGACACATGTTTGGGTCTTTACCGAGAATAAGCTCTATGAAAGAGCAAGAAGAAAGGAGCAAACCTATAAGAAAAATAGTGAGGGTGAGGTGATTAATGACAAGATTAAGGCCTTTCACCTCTTAGAGAAAGCAGATACCTACCAAGTGGTAAGGGTCGTATATGATTATAGTCCTAAGTGGGAAGGTACGGAGTTCTCTATTTGGTTTTGGACAAAATTTGTCTCCTTTACCGATTTAGACCAAGATGGTTATGTGGATCCAATCATTGTCTATGGGGCAGCGCCTACCGATGGTGATCCTGACAGGGGTAAAGTAAAGCTCTTAGCTTATCACAAGGGGGAGAAAACGGCTATTCGTCACCAAGATGACCCCAGTGATGAAGGGCGAGAAACCCAGATAGATGCCTCCTATTACACCCTGCCGCGTCCCATTCGTCAAAAAATGTTTGATACGATCAATCATTTGCAAGAAAATCAGCTTACTTTGTTTAATCCAGAGGATTTTAAAAAGTTGAAAAGATAAAATATTTGATTTAAGTTTCGCAAGTTGTTTTTAGGTTGCTATTGAAATTGCAAGTAACTGATAAACAATTATTTGTAAAAACCTTCCCCCAACCCCCCTCCAAAGGATAGTCTGCGAATACTTGGAGCAGAGTATGTGAGTTGCGAGAGCGGAGTATGTGTCTTTAAGGGCGTTGAAATGGTCTAATTTGTTTATTAACTTAGAAAATTTCCCTTTTATAACTTATTGAACCTCTATTACTTACTAACTCCCCCCTTGAGGGGGGTAGGGGGGATGTTTTGAGAATCAGTTGATTACAGAGCTTGCGAAACTTAAGTATTTGAGTTACAAAGCTTATGAAGCTTGAATTGATAATTAACAATTGACAATTAACAATTAAAAAAGATAAATTATGGACCTATTACAAAAAAGTAAAGAAAATGCTCAGTCTTGGCTTAGTCCTACCTTTGACGAGCCAACACAAAAGGCAGTACGTGAGCTACTTGCAGGAAATCCTGAGGAGCTTACCGAATGTTTTCATAAGAATTTGGAATTTGGTACAGGAGGTATGCGCGGGATCATGGGTATTGGTACCAATCGTATGAACCGCTATACCTTGGGAAAGAATACCCAAGGATTGAGCAACTACCTCAAAAAGGTATATCCCAATGAGCAAGTGAAGGTAGTCATTGCCTATGACTGTCGTCACAACTCTCAGGATTTTGCCAAGATAGTAGCCGATGTCTTCTCTGCCAATGGTATCAAGGTGTATCTCTTCTCCCAGTTGCGCCCTACACCAGAACTTTCTTTCGCTATACGCTACCTCAAGTGCCATAGTGGTATTGTCCTTACAGCCTCTCACAACCCCCCAGAATACAATGGGTACAAGGTCTATTGGACAGATGGAGGCCAGCTAGTACCTCCTCAGGACAAGGAAGTAATGGAAGCCATTGACAAGGTACAATTTGCTGATATTAAATTTACTCCCAACGAGTCGCTTATTGAAAAGATTGATTCTCAGGTAGATGAGGCCTTTATAGAAGCCTCCTTGAACAAGGCCAATTTCCCTATCGCAGGCAAGGAAAATCTTAAGATTGTTTACACACCTTTGCATGGGACATCGGTAACCATTATCCCTAAGCTCTTGCAGCGTGCAGGCTACACCTCTCTATATATAGTAGAGGAACAAGCCACCCCCGATGGTAGCTTCCCTACCGTGAAATCGCCTAATCCTGAAGAACCTGAAGCACTTACTATGGCTCTGAAAAAGGCCGAAGAAGTACAGGCAGATATTGTGTTCGGTACGGATCCCGATAGCGACCGTATAGGGATTGCTGTACGTAACCTCCAAGGCAAGATGGAGTTGCTTAACGGAAACCAAACAATGCTCCTAATGACCAAATACCTCTTGGACAAGTGGAAAGAAAAAGGTGAAAAGACAGGCCATGAGTTTATTGCCTCTACCATAGTTTCTACACCTATGATGCAGAAACTTGCCGATGCCTATGGGGTAGAGTATAAGGAAGGGCTTACAGGTTTCAAATGGATAGCCAAGATGATCAAGGACTTCCCAGACCAACAGTTTATCGGTGGGGGAGAGGAAAGTTTCGGCTATATGGTAGGTGATTTTGTTCGTGATAAAGATGCGGAAACCTCCGCCTTATTGGCTATGGGAATTGCTGCTGAGGCTAAGGCCAAAGGTAGTTCCTTCTTCAAGGAAATGCTTAAGATGTACCAAGAGTTTGGCCTTTATCAAGAATACTTGATTTCCGTAGTGAAAAAAGGGATCAGCGGGGCAGAGGAGATCAACCAAATCATGAAGAACCTTCGCGAAAACCCTGTCAAAGAGATCTTAGGTGAAAAAGTCGTACGTATAGATGACTACCAAACCTCTGTAAGCTATAACCCACTGACAGGTGAGAAAAAGCCTATTGAGATTCCTAAATCCAATGTGTTGATTTACCATACAGAAAAAGGACTTAAGGTAGCAGCACGCCCCAGTGGTACCGAACCTAAAATCAAGTTCTATTTCAGCGCCAACGCCCCTCTTACCTCTATAGAGGCTTATGAGGCTACACGTGAGGCCTTACTGGCTAAAATTAAGCAAGTAACCAAAGAATGGAGTTTATAAAACTGATTATTAATTAGTTAGAAATGATTTTCTTATATATTATTGAATGAACGTAGCCAATATCAAACGACTTTATCCGTATGTACTGCCTTATAAGAGGTTTGCCTTTCTGAATGTGTTCTTTAACATTCTATATGCACTCTTTAGCTCTTTGTCCTTTGTTGCCTTGATTCCTATGCTTGAGGTACTTTTTGATGCTCGTGCAAGGATTTACCAAAAGCCTGTGTATAAGGGTATTAGCGAGGCAAATATCTATTTTAAGGAATACCTGAACTATCAGGTAACCCAGCATGCGGGAGGCGACCCTGTACAAGCGCTTTCCTACATTATCGCCTTGGTGTTATTGTTATTTTTCTTAAAGAATATATTTAACTATTTGGCCATAGTGTTTATCAACCTCTTGCGCAACGGTGTGTTGAAGGATTTACGCAATATGATGTATAAGAAAATCATTTCTTTACCCATTTCTTATTTCTCTGAAAAACGCAAAGGAGATGTCATCTCCCGTATCACCACCGATATCAATGAGTTTCAAACCTCCTATCTGAGTATATTGGAATTTATTGTAAAAGAACCACTTACAATTATTTTCACTATAGTTATCATGTGTGGGATTAGCCTGAAGCTCACAGTCTTTGTCTTTGTCTTTATACCTATAGCAGGGCTGGCTATTTCGCGTGTGGGTAAGACCCTTAAGAAGCATTCGGGACGGGTGCAGGCCGAGCAAGGTTTCTTCCTCTCCCTGATAGAGGAAACCCTTTCGGGGCTGCGTATCATCAAGTCTTTCAATGCACAAGGGGCGTTTATCAAGCGCTTTACCGACTCCACTCAACGCTTTAACACCTATGCCAACAACCTCTCCTATCGCCAAAACTTAGCCTCACCCATTAGTGAGTTTTTAGGGATTTTGGTCATCGGAATCCTCCTATGGTATGGAGGTACGATGGTCTTGGTCGATAAGACTTTAGGAGGCTCCGAGTTTGTCGCTTATATGGGGTTGGCCTACAATATTCTCACCCCAGCCAAGGAAATCAGCAAGGCAGCCTATCGCTTGCGACAAGGAGATGCCGCCGCCCTACGTGTCTTGGAGGTGATCCATGCACAGAACCCTATTTTTGACAAAGAAAACGCCATAGAAAAAACAGACTTCCAAGCGGCTATCTCTTTGAAAAACATTTCTTTCAAGTATGACAATGAGTATGTACTCAAGGATTTTTCTCTGGAGATACCCAAGGGGAAAACAGTAGCCCTAGTAGGGCAATCAGGTAGTGGAAAAAGTACCATAGCCAACCTTATTACGCGCTTCTACGATGTCAATGAAGGCAGTATTACCTTTGACGGCACCGATATTCGCGATCTTAAGATACAATCGCTCCGTGATCTGATAGGAATTGTCTCTCAGGACTCTATCCTTTTCAATGATACGATAACAAACAACCTCCTTATAGGTAAGGCGTCGGCCACCCCAATGGAGATAGAGGAAGCCGCCAAGGTAGCCAATGCTTATGATTTCATAGAGGCCTTACCCGAAAAATTCCAAACCAATATAGGGGATATGGGCGGAAAGCTCTCTGGCGGACAAAAGCAGCGTCTGAGCATCGCCCGTGCTGTACTGAAGAATCCACCTATTATGATCTTGGACGAGGCCACCTCTGCCCTAGATACTGAGAGTGAAAAACTGGTACAGAATGCCTTGGAAAAGATGATGATGAACCGTACTTCACTGGTCATTGCCCACCGCCTTTCTACCATTCAAAAAGCGGATATTATTGTGGTAATGGAAAAAGGAAAAATCATAGAACAAGGAAACCATGCCACCCTTATGGCACAAAACGGCACCTATCGCAAGCTAGTGGAAATGCAGTCCTTTCAGTAGACAGTGGTCAGTAGACAGTAGACAGTATACAGAGGTCAATAGACAGTAGACAGTGGTCAGTCTCTGATAACTAACCACTGACCATTGACTACTGTTTTGCTCCGCACTGGGGGCAATACAGTGCTCCATCAGGTAGGGGATAGGCATTACAATACTTGCAATGACCATGGGTGTGGCTGTGTGGATAACCTATGTCTTGTGGCATCTTGTGAGAGGTATCGGACTTATGAGGTTCTTTTTTCCTGTAAGCACGTGAGTACTCGCTCGTTACAATACCTGTAGGTACGGCTATAATACCATAACCTAAGATCATAATTATAGAGGCCATAATCTGTCCGAAGGTGGTAGTAGGCACCACATCGCCATAGCCTACAGTAGTGAGGGTTACAATACACCAGTAGATACTGCGGGGAATACTGGTAAAAGCCTTGTCATGTGGCTCTATCATATACATCAGCGCTCCTAAGATAACAGAAAGCACCAACACAAAGTAGATGAATACAAATATCTTCGTTTGACTATTCTTTAAAGCTTTCTTCAGCTGATTGGCTTGCTGGGTGAATTGTACCAAGTCCAAGATCCTAAAAATGCGCAACAGCCTAAGGATACGAATAATAGAAAGAACTTTCGATTGTTTTACAAAGAACGAAAGATATACAGGTAAGATAGAGATAAGGTCAATAACTCCATAGAAACTAAAGATATACCGTTTCCAGTTAGGGATGCAGATAATACGCAATATATACTCAATGGTAAAAAAGACAGTAATGACCCATTCCAAGACTACTAATAAGGTATGTATCCTATCATTTACAGTTTGAATACTCTCAAAAATAGCCAAAAAAGTACTGATGAGGATAAAACCTAGGAGAATAAGGTCAAAGAGTTTTCCTGCAACGGTATCTTTTCCGTAGATAATGACAAAAGCCCTTTCTTTTAGGAGCTTATATTTGGAGGCTATTAGGGGCTTGTACTTAGCTAAAAGTTCTTTCATCTCAAACCAATAAAAAATCCAATGAAAAAGGTGTTTTTCATTGGATTTGGACTGTTATTTAACAAAATTCATTATAGGCAGCCTCTAAGTTTTCAGCGATTGCCTCAGCAAAACGGCCTTCTATATGGTGTCTCTCCAGCATATGTACCAGCTCTCCGTCTTTGAAGAGGGCAATGCTTGGGGAAGAAGGCGGGAAAGGGAGCATATAGTCTCGCATTTGGGCAGTGGCATCGGTATCGAAGCCCGCAAAAACCGTTACCAAATGGTCAGGCTTTTTACTACCCTCAAGGCTAAGGAGTACGCCAGGGCGGGCATTTCTTGCCGCACAACCACATACGGAATTAACCACAACAAGGGTAGTGCCAGGGCGCTTAATAGCCTCATCTACAGCCTCTACAGTATGGAGGGATTCAAAACCTGCTCTTTCAAGCTCCGCTATCATAGGAGCTACTATTTCTGGTGGATACATAATTTTTAGTATTATTTATTCGCGGGGACAAAGATACGAAAAATAATGATTAATGGTTGATGATTAATGGTTAATTGTCAAATCTAAATTGTTAATTCTTATAAAAACGATACTTTAAAAATATGTAAGTTTGATGTGAGTTTGGGGGATATTTGTTATACCTAACTCACGTTAAAAATGTGTAGAATAAGAAAAAAAGTTGTACTTTTGCATGGGAATTTCTAAATAGAAATTTTATGAGAGGACTATTTTTCTTTTTGTTATTTCTGCCCTTAGGAGCTGGAGCACAGGATTTTGAGGATTTTGAATATTGGGGGATAAGGGCGGCTTTTACGCATACCAATCGCTCTCATAACCTAGGCTTTGCAGGGGTATCTCTTAATACAGAGTATAACTGGGTGAGCCGTTCGCTCTATGCAGGAGTACACTTGGGGTCACAAAATACATTTACCGATGACGGACGTAAGCAGTCCAAAATGGAAATAGTCCCTGAGATAGGATATGAGTTTAGCCTTATTCTCCTTGGGATGGGTGTATCGCTCAATACCCATGCACTCCAGCCTCGTATAGGTCTTTCTTTTTTCAATATTCATCAGGCTTATGTGGGGTATTCCATTCCTTTCCGCCGAGATACAGTCTTTAAAGGGCTGACTTTCACGCTTGTGCTTAATTTCTCTAATGCAGAAAGTAGTGATGATCTTAGGCTGTGGTAATCAAAGAATTTCATAACAAAATAAATATAAATTAATGAACCAAGAAATAAAACTCAATACCATAGAAGAGGCTATTGAGGATATTAAACAAGGGAAAATCGTCATCGTAGTAGATGATGAAGACCGCGAAAACGAAGGGGACTTTATTGCAGCAGCAGAAAAGGTAACCCCTGAAATGATTAACTTTATGACCCATTATGGGCGCGGTTTGCTTTGTGCACCTCTATTGGAAAAGCGTTGTAAGGAATTGGGCTTGGACATGATGGTGGAGAACAACACCGTACTGCACCATACCCAATTTACTGTTTCTATAGACCTCAAGGGAGAGGGCTGTACTACAGGAATTTCTGTATTTGACCGTGCCAAAACAATTAAGGCACTCGTAAAGCCTGAGACCAAGCCAGAGGATTTTGGTCGTCCAGGACATATATTCCCCCTCAAGGCCAAGGAAGGCGGGGTACTTCGCCGTACAGGCCACACCGAAGCAGCGGTAGACTTGGCGCGCTTGGCTGGACTGGAACCTGCGGGGATACTCATTGAGATTCTCAATGAAGATGGTTCCATGGCACGCCTGCCACAGCTGGTGAAAGTGGCTGAAAAACACAATCTTAAGATCATTTCTATAGAGGACTTGGTGGCCTATCGTATGCGCCATGATAGCCTTATTGTCAAAAAAGAGGACTTTTCTATCGATACCGATTTTGGACAATTCCGCCTACGTGCTTACGAACAAACTACCAACGGACAGATACACTTGGCTTTCACCAAAGGTACTTGGGCTAAGGACGAACCTGTACTTACCCGTATCCATGCCAACTTTATTAGTAATGATATCTTAGAACTTTTGCGCAAGAAGGACAACGAACTCAGTCGCATCTTCCAGCAGATAGATGCAGCGGGTAAGGGGGCTTTTATCGTCATCAACCAAGGAGGTTACTCCCAAAATCTCTTGCATCGTATCCAAGCTATTAAGGCAGCCCAAGAGGGCAAATCCGAACCTTCGCAAGTACCTGCCGCTCAGGTAAAAGATATAGGTATAGGCGCTCAAATCCTGATAGACTTGGGTATCTCTCACTTGAAACTCTTGACCAACTCCGAACCTTCTCGCTATGTGGGTATGTCGGGCTATGGCTTGGAAATTACAGACTATGTAAGCTACTAATATGAAAATAGACCGACTTCTCTTTGAGGATAAAAACATTATAAAGGATTTTTTCCCTTTGACTTTTACCCGTCCTTCGGCTGAGCTGCGTGCAGGTATTTTAACTTTTGCTGAGCGCTGGCAGCGACTTTTAGGGGTAGAAAAGATAGCTTACAACACAGCTGATTATCTTAGTGGAAAGTATCCTAAATCTAATACATTGGAGGGTACCCTTTCCATTTACGCTAATTTCTTGCCTACCCAACGCCTTTTAGAACAGTTGCGTTCTCTTAAGATAGGGGAGTCTATTACGTATCAAGGAAGGCAGTTGGCTTTTATGAATAATGGCCTCACGCTTTCTTCTATCCCTCCTATAGAGTGGGAAGAGCCTTTGGTGGTTTTTGAAAAGCCTACCGACCTTTTTACCTATAATGACAAGGCGATAGACTTTGATTTTGAACTACTTACAAAAGGACGTACCTCTGTGCCACTCTCACCTACCAATGGCTTCTTGGGCGATAAGGACAACCTCTTCATAGAGGAAGGTGCCAAGGTCGAGTTTGCAACCCTCAACTGTCAGAAAGGCAAGATCTACATAGGCAAAGATGCCGAGGTCATGGAAGGTAGTCACCTGCGTGGGTCTATCGCCCTTTGCGAGCATGCTACCGTGAATATGGGTGCCAAGCTCTATGGAGCTACTACTATAGGCCCTTACAGTAAGGTAGGCGGTGAGATAAGTAACTCCGTTATTTGGGGTTACTCCAACAAGGGGCATGACGGCTTCTTAGGCAATTCCGTATTGGGGCAGTGGTGTAACCTCGGGGCGGATACCAATGTTTCTAATCTCAAAAACACCTATAATACCATACAGCTATGGGATTACCAAAAGGGCGGTTATACCTCTTCAGGCTTGCAATTCTGTGGGGTACTGATGGGAGACCATTCCAAAACGGCCATCAATACCCAAATCAATAGTGGTACCACTATAGGGGTTTTTGCTAACCTTTTCTCTGCTGGATTTCCAAGCAAATATATTCCTAATTTTGCTTGGGGAGCCTCTGCTGAGAAATACCGCTTGGAGGAGGCTTTTGCCGTAGCCGAGCGTGTGATGGCACGTAGGGGTATTGCTTTTGACCAGAGGGAACAACATATACTCCAGTGGTTGTTTGATAACCAATAGGTAAAATGATTCACTAATTTTCTAAGGCGCAATAAATTGCGTCTCTACCCTAACGCTGGCTAAGACACTCCCGAAGAGTGTAGTCATCCGTAGAGACACAATTTATTGCGTCTTAAATAGTTAGCAAATAATGTTTTAATCTTTGATTTGCATTATTATTTCACCACTACCGTCTTGATATTGGCAAACTCCCATACACCAAAGTAGGAGAGCTCACGGCCATAGCCTGAGTTCTTGATACCTCCAAAGGGCAAATGTGGATCACTGATAAGCATCTCATTGATATATACTGCACCTTCGTCAAAGCGAGGGGCTTGAGATTTTACAAAATCTACATTCTGGGAGAAAATGGCCACTCCTAAGCCAAAATCCGATTGGTTGCTCAGCGCAATGGCCTCTTCAAAGTCTCGGAAGGTGGTGATGACCGCTACAGGCCCGAAGGTCTCTTCCCTGAATACTCGCATGGTAGGAGTAACTCCAGTAAGGACAGTAGGAGTGTAGAAAGCACCTGTACGCTTGCCCCCACAGCGTAGGGTAGCCCCCTCGGCAAGGCTCTGCTTGACCATTTCTTCTATTTCTATGGCCAAGTCTTCTCGTGCCATAGCACCTATTTCGGTGGAGAGGTCATACTTGTCACCTTGCTTGAGGGCTTTGACCTTTTCAGTGAAGGCCGCTGTAAATTCCTCGGCTATGGATTCTTGTACTAAGATACGTTTGCCTGCAATACAGCTCTGTCCTGCGTTCTGCATACGGGCATTGACGGCTGTGGTGACCGCTTTTGTTAGATCTGCATCTTCACAGACGATAAAGGCAGCACTTCCTCCGAGTTCCAAGACGGATTTCTTTAGGTGCTTACCTGCACACTGGGCGACCGACCTACCCGCAGGTTCACTTCCTGTAAGGGTAACGCCCTTAATGGCAGGGTGGGCGATGATGGCTTCTACATGTTGGCTTGGTAAGGGCAGGTTCTTGTAGATAGGAAAGCCTAAGGACTTGTCAAGGAAGATTTCTTCCAATAGTGCAGCAGCAGTAGGGACATTGGAGGCGTGTTTTACGACCAATACATTGCCCAATAGCAGGTTAGGAATAGCTACGCGGAATACTTGCCAAAAGGGGAAGTTCCACGGCATAACAGCTAAAAGTACGCCTAAGGGGTCTAAGCGGACATAACTCTCTGTCCAACTGCTCTGCAAAGGTTGTGGGCGGAGGAAGTCGTCAATATGAGTGAGGTAATAATAGCAAAGGGCAGTACATTTTTTAACCTCAGCAAGAGCTTGCGCCAAAGGCTTATTCATATCGGTAGTAATGGCTCTGGCATATTGTTCGGCATGGGTTAGTAGCTTTTCTCGGATACGGCTGATGACCTCCTTACGTGTGGTTAAGGGGCGGTTTCGCCAAGTGTGGTAAGCGCTTTCCATTTCGCTTACGGAAGCAAGGGCTTTTTCTAACATCTTTCTTAATTGTTAATGGTTAATTACTAATGACAAATGACAAATCTCTCTAATTTTTGAAGAGATTTGTCATTTGTTGTTATTCACTTTTTACTTTTCACTATTTATTAGGTAGTTCCTTGTATCCCATATTCCAGAGAGAGAAGGCTTGTTCGTCAGCATATCCTTCAATCATCTTGCTCACTGGGGTACCTGCTCCGTGTCCTGCATTGGTTTCTATACGTAGGATAATAGGTACATTCTTGCAGGCTTGTTTTTTCTGTAACTGAGCGGCAAACTTGAAGCTGTGAGCTGGTACTACACGGTCGTCATGATCGGCAGTGGATACCATGGTAGCAGGATAGCAAACGCCCTCTTTTACATTGTGTACAGGAGAGTAACCTTTGAGGTATTCAAACATTTCCTTGCTGTCATCGGAGGTACCATAGTCATAAGCCCAGCCAGCGCCTGCGGTGAACTTGTGGTAGCGGAGCATATCCATAACCCCTACATCGGGCAAGGCTACACGCATAAGGTCAGGACGCTGGGTCATTACGGCTCCTACCAAAAGTCCTCCGTTAGAAGCTCCTTTGATAGCCAATTTCTCCTTAGAGGTATATTTTTCTTTGATAAGGTATTCAGCAGCGGCAATAAAGTCATCGAACACGTTTTGTTTCTTGAACTTAGTACCATCATCATGCCATTTTTTACCATATTCACCACCTCCACGGATATTAGCAGTGGCATATACTCCGCCATTGTTCATCCATACAGCGATGCTCACCCCAAAGTAAGGATAAGTGATAGCATTGAACCCTCCATAGCCATAGAGTAGGGTAGGGGCAGTACCGTCGAGCTTGGTAGTTTTCTTATAGGTAATGGTCATAGGCACCTTAGTACCGTCCTTAGAGGTATAGAATACTTGTTTGGACTCGTACTCATCAGAGTTGAAAGCAATAGAAGGTTTCCAATATTGGGTAGTTTCTCCACTTTCCAAGTTGAGTTTGTAGATACTTGTAGGGGTACAAGTATTGGTAAACCAGAAATAAGTATCCTTTTGATTCTCTTTGGAAGAGAATCCACCAGCAACCCCTATGGAAGGGAGCTTAATATCGCGAATAAACTTACCTGAGAAGTCATATTGTTTTACTTCGGTAAGGGCAGCCACGGTATATTTGGCAAGGATATAGCCACCAGCGGTAGTGATGTCCAATACATTTTCATTTTCAGGGATAAGATCCTTCCAATGTTCAGGAGTTGGATTCTTTACGTCGGTAACTACTACTTTTCCGTTAGGAGCGTTGAGGTTGGTGAAGAGGTAGAGCTTATCTCCTTTGACATCAATCACCGAAGTATCGGAAGAATAGTCATTAAGGATAGTAACCAAAGGTGCTTTAGGGTCTTTCAAGTCTTTGATAAAGAGCTTGTTACCAGAAGTAGCATCGGCACCGAAGATGATAAGATATCTTTGATCATCGGTTACATAGGCATCGGTATAGCGGTTTTTTTCCTCAGCAGTACCTCCGAAGATGAGCACATCTTCTTTCTGAGAAGTACCGAGCTTGTGGTAATACACCTTGTTTTGGTCGGTTTTTTCAGAAAGTTCACTACCCTTTGGCTTGTCGTAGGAAGAGTAGTAGAAACCTTCGTTTCCTTTCCAGTTACCTCCACCGAATTTTACATCTACAATAGGATCGCCTATTTGTTCTTTGGTCTTGGCGTTGAGCACTATGGCTTTTTTCCAGTCGCTACCAGCCTCAGAGATAAGGTAACATACCAAAGAACCATCTTTGGAGAAGTTTAGCCCAGCCAAGGAAGTGGTTCCATCGGCAGCAAACTTGTTAGGGTCAAGGAATACTTCCTCTTTACCGTCCTTATCCTTGCGGTAGAGCACACTCTGGTCTTGCAAACCGTTGTTGCGATAGTAGTAGGTATAGTCACCTTCTACAAAAGGAGCGCCTGACTTTTCGTAATTCCAGAGTTTTTCTAGTTGTTCCTTAATCGTTTTGCGGTAAGGAATTGCATTGAGATAATCAGTGGTGAATTGGCTTTGTGCTTTCACCCAAGCCTCAGTCTCTGGACTTCGGTCGTCTTCGAGCCAACGGTAAGGGTCAGCTACTTTTTCTCCGAAATAATCGTCTTCTACGACTTGTTCTTTGGTTTGGGGATAGGTAAAGTCTTTCATCTGTTCTGTCTCGGAGGGTTGTTGAGGGTTGTTCTTACAAGCCGAAAGGGCAAGAGCACAACCTAGCGGAATAAAAAAATACTTCATATTAATTGTTAAATTGAATTTTACAAACTGTTTAACTTATTGATATTCAAAATCCCCCCCTCAAGGGGGGAGTTCAGATTCTTTGAGGAAGTTGAAAGTGTTTGTTAGTCTCAAGTAGCTGACAATCATCAATATAAACTTGAGTTAATAGTTACTTTCTTGTTCTTCTTTTAGTTCATTTATTTTTGCCACTATCACAGATATTACATGTGTAATATCATTTTCTATTGACTGATTAGAAAATCTAAGGAATGTTATTCCGTATTTTTCTATTGCTTCTTGTCGTTTGGCGTCTTCTATATACTTAAAATCATGAATATTTCCGTCCACTTCAATAGCTAAATGCAATTGAGGACAATAGAAATCAACGATGTATTCTAAAATAGGAACTTGTCTATTAAACAATACTCCTAGACTCCTTCCCTTTATTTGTTTCCAAAGAGAAATTTCACAAGGAGTACTATTATTTCTTAGGTTATTCGCAAATTCTTTTAGCTTGGGATTATAAGGAATAATATTGCTATTTATCATTATTTTCTAACTTAGGTTTCGAAAGTCGTTTTTAGGCATTATTGTAATTATAAATGATTTAAGTTTCGCAAGTTGTTTTTAGGTTGCTATTGAAATTGCAAGTAACTGATAAACAATTATTTGTAAAAACCTCCCCCCAACCCCCCTCCAAAGGGAAAGTCCGCGAGAGCGGAGTATGTGTCTTTAAGGGCGTTGAAATGGTCTAATTTGTTTATTAAATTAGAAAATTTCCCTTCTATAACTTATTGAACCTCTACTACTTACTAACTCCCCCCTTGAGGGGGGGTAGGGGGGATGTTTTGAGAATCAGTTGATTACAGAGTTTGCAAAACTTAAATAAATAATTGATTATTAATTATTAATTATTTACTTAAGTTTCGCAAGTCGTTTTTAGGCAATTATTGCAATTATAAATAACTAATAATCAATTATTTGTAAAAACATATCCCCCCACTCCCCTCCAAAGGATAGTCTGCGAATACTTGGAGCAGAGTATGTGAGTTGCGAGAGCGGAGTATGTGTCTTTAAGGGCGTTGAAAAGGCCTATTTTGTTTATCAAATTAGAAAATTTTCTTTCTATAACATATTGGACCTCTATTACTTACTTTCACATACTCGCTTACGCGACTTTCCCCTTGAGGGGGGTAGGGGGGATGTTTTGAAAGTTAATGAGTTACAGGGCTTTCAGAACTTGAATTAATTTAGTCTTTAGAGTTTGGTAGCTTCTTATACCCCATGTTCCATAGGGCAAAGGCTTGCCAGTCAGCGGTTTGGTCTATGATTTTGCTCACAGGCGTACCTGCACCATGGCCTGCATTGGTCTCTATACGGATAAATACAGGGTTTTTGCAGGCTTGTTTGCTTTGCAGCTGGGCGGCAAACTTGAAGCTGTGGGCGGGTACCACACGGTCATCATGGTCTCCAGTGAAGACAAGAGTAGCAGGATAGCAGGTACCTTCTTTTACATTGTGTACAGGGGAGTAGCCCTTGAGGTACTCGAACATTTCCTTGCTGTCATCGGAAGTACCATAGTCGTATGCCCAGCCTGCTCCAGAGGTGAATTTGTGGTAACGAAGCATATCCATCACCCCTACATAAGGCAAGGCAACACGCATAAGGTCAGGACGTTGGGTCATTACTGCTCCTATGAGTAGTCCGCCGTTGGAACCACCCTTGATGGCAAGTTTCTCTTTGGAGGTGTATTTGTTATCTATTAAGTACTGGCAAGCAGCGATAAAGTCGTCAAATACGTTTTGTTTCTTGAACTTAGTACCATCATCATGCCATTTTTTACCGTATTCACCACCACCACGAATGTTGGCCACGGCAAATACACCCCCATTGTTCATCCATACGGCATAAGTAACAGCGAACCAAGGGGTATAGCTGATATTGAATCCACCATAACCATAGAGACAAGCAGGAGCTGTACCATCTAAGGGAGTCCCCTTCTTATAGGTGATGATCATAGGTACTTTGGTGCCGTCCTTGGAGGTATAGAATACTTGTTTGGACTCAAAATCATTAGGGTTGAAGTCTATCTTAGGTGCCCAATAAAGCTCCGTATCCCCTTTGTCTAAGTGTAACTTATAGATACTTGAGGGAGTATAGAAGTTTTCAAAGGAAAAATAACTTTCGTTTTCCTCCTCCTTAGCACTATTCAAGGTTACTGTACCTAAGGCAGGAAGTTTGATATCTCGGATCAGTTTTCCTTCAAAGTCATATTGTTTTACTTGGGAGATGGCATCTTTCATATAGTGAGCCAAGATATATTTCCCAGCCACTACAGGGGTAAGTACATTTTGGGTTTCAGCAATAAGGTCTTTCCAGTGCTCTGGGGTAGGGTTCTTTATGTCTGCCACTACGATTTTTCCATTAGGGGCATTTAGGTTGGTTTGGAAGTAGATTTTATCCCCTTTGATAGAAAGGACAAAGGTGTCGGAGTCATAGTTGTTGAGGATAGTGATGAGTGGACTATTAGGTTTTCTAAGATCCTTGATCCACAACTTACCTCCAGAGGTAGTTTCCTCTCCACGGATAATGAGGTAGTTTTCGTCATTGGACACATAGCCTCCTACGTAGCGGTTTTTTTCCTCTGGTTTGCCCCCGAAGACTAATACGTCAGCTGACTGAGGGGTGCCGAGCTTATGGTAGTATAGCTTGTTTTGGTCGGTCTTTTCAGAAAGCTCACTACCCTTTGGCTTGTCATAGCTACAGTAGTAGAATCCCTCATTTTTGTACCAGTAACCGCCTGAAAATTTGATATTAACAATAGTATCTCCTATTTGTTGTTTGGTTTTGGTATCCATAACAATCGCCTTGCGCCAGTCACTTCCTCCTTCTGAGATCAGATAGCACAAGAGGGAACCATCTTTGGAAAAGTTGATTTCGGCCAAGGAGGTTGTCCCATCGGCAGCGAATTTATTAGGGTCAAGGAAGAGTTCCTCACGACCTTCTTTGTCTCGGCGATACAGAACATCTTGGTTCTGCAAACCATCGTTCTTATAATAATAGGTATAATCTCCTACATTGAAGGGAGCGGTAAGTTGTTCATGATTCCAGAGTTTTTCCGCTTGTTCCTTGATTTGGTTGCGGTAAGGAATGGAGTGTAGGTAGCCAAAGGTAACCTGGTTTTGAGCTTTTACCCAAGCGGCAGTTTCTTCACTTCTATCGTCCTCAAGCCAGCGATAAGGGTCAATCACCTTCTTGCCAAAATAGGTGTCTTCTACATTTTCCTTTTTGGTTTCAGGATAAGAAAAGTTTTCCCATGTCTCTTTCTCTTCTTTAGTAGTTTGTTTTTGCTGGAGCGAATGACATGCCGTCAAGGTAAGCAAACACCCCAAAGGAATAAAGAATGATTTCATATGTAATTATTAATTGTTAATGATCGATCATTAATTGCTAATGGTTGAATGAGAATTCGTCTTTATTAGAATCAATGCCAAATATACGTTTTTTTTTAGAACTGACAAAACGAAGAGGTAATAAATTGCGGCAGGACAATCCTTAAAATAGTGGTATTAATCATTATTGATGTCAATCATTAACTTTAACTTCTTTTTATTATTACGTTTTATTGATTTTACTGATTAAATGTTGTAATTTTGTAGTCGCTAAGAAGTCTATTAATAATCCTATAAATCATGAAAAAGCAAATCGTACAAACACTATGGCATATTGCCAGTGGCAAACCTCAAGAGCAAGGAGAGAAGGTCGTTTATCCCAATATACGCGAACAACTCAATGCGATCAAGGCTCTTATGAGCATTGACGGCTGGGACGAACTTGACCCCCAAGAGGATATGCCCGCCCCAGTGGCTTCCTCTTGCCCCCCTATCACAAGTGGTAAAGAGGCCACAAGTCACCAGCAAACAACAACTATTGAAGAGAAAAAAGCAAGTGAACCACAAGAGCCTACAGAGAAAGGGATTTCCGAAAAGCGTGATGCTGTAACAATTGTTGTACAAGAACAACCCTCATCACAACAATCCTTACAACAGTCCTCTGCTAAGCGTGTACCTAAAAAGATGTCTGTAGGAAAAATGAAAAGGATACTAAGGCGGGGTAAATTAGTCAATTAGCTAATGTTTTTCCTTATTCATATTGAGCCTAAGGAAGATAAAGAGCAGCATAGTAAAGCCCCATAACCCTGAACCTCCATAACTGAAGAAGGGCAGTGGAATCCCTACGGTGGGCATGGTGCCGATGACCATACTGATATTGACAAAAAAGTGTATAAAGAAAATTGCCGACACACAGTAACCATAGATACGATAGAACTTACTCCGCTGGTTTTCAGCCAAATACCATATACGCAGACAGAGTAAAGCAAAGAGAAGGGTAACGGTAGCTGTCCCATAGAAACCCCATTCCTCACCCAAAGTGGTGAAGATATAGTCGGTATGTTGTTCAGGGACAAAGTCTCCTTTGGTAAGGGTTCCTTCCAAAAATCCTTTACCTGAGAGTCCTCCCGAGGAGATAGCCGACTCGGCTTGTAAGGTGTTGTAAGCTACTGTCTGGCGAAGCGTTTGGCTATCGGTGATCTCGTTATCTAAGCGTAGCCAAAGGCTAAAGCGATCGCGGTGGTGCTGCTTGAAAACATTATAGAAAATGAAATTGGCCGAATAGGAGGTCAGCACGCATAGTATTACTAGCAAAGATACATGCCTATAAGGGGTATGTCCGTTGCGCTGTTTTGCCCAATAGCCATAGAGTAGGGCAAGGAAAACGAAAAAAGTAATCGTGTTGCCCATGCCAAACTTCAGGGTGGAGAGGAAAACCATAAGGAACAAGAGCATCAGAAAGATAAAGGAAGAACTCATACCCTCTCGGTTCAGCGCAAAGATAAAAGCCCCATAGACCAAGGTACTCCCTGGGTCGGGTTGTAAGATGATGAGAAAACAAGGTATGATGATAATCACTAGTGTATTAATCAAGTCCTTGAACTTACGTATATCTGTCTGTATATGGCTGAGCTGCTTGGCAAAGAGCAGTGCGGTAGCTGTCTTGGCGAACTCGGCTGGTTGTATGGTAACAGGGCCTATGGCATACCAAGCCTTAGCCCCATTGATTGTCTTTCCAAAGATAAGCACCCCTACTAGTAGTAGCATGGCTACCATATAGAATATTTCTGCGGAGTTCTCATAGAACTTCGGTTCAATAGCCAAGATAAATAGGATAAGCAGCACGCTGGTACAAACAAAAAATAATTGCTTGGTGGCATGCTGAGAGAAGTCCATAAGATTGGTGGTTTGTTCGTTGTAGCCTGTGGCATAGATACAAACCCAACCAATGGAGACCAACGCTATATATAGGAGGACACTGAGCCAGTCAAGGTGTTTTAACATAGGACTATTTATTAATAGAGAAAGGTCGTCCAGAGTAAGGCTTGGCATATTCGTCCTCCAAGCTCTTTTCTATCATTCTTTTCTCAAGGTCTTTTCTTTTTACATTTTTAGTGAGGTATTCCTCTATCATTAGTGAGGCGATAGGCCCTGCGATACGGGCACCGAAGTAACCGTTCTCTACCACCACCACTATGGCAATCTTGGGGTCTTCTATAGGCGCCATGGCCATGAATATGGAGTGGTCAGTCAGCTGCATACGCTTGCCATTGACTCTGATATAGTTCTCAGCAGTTCCTGTCTTGGCCGCGACATTGATACTATCTATTTGGGTACCTCTGGAGGTACCTCCCGTATAGGAGAGGTTCATACCTCGTATGATAGGGTCAAAGTATTTGGGATCAATACGGGTGTGCTTTATCTGGGTATATTCGGTAAAAGGGGTTGTTTCCCCTCCTATTTTTTTCACCACATGGGGGGTATAGTACCAGCCCTTGTTGGCAATAGCCGATAGGGCATTGGCCAGTTGCAAAGGGGTTACCAGCACCTCTCCTTGCCCGATACCATTGGAGATATTGGAGGTAGCTCGCCATCCGTTCTCTCCATATTGTCGGTTATAGAAAGCAGCATCGGGCAGATAGCCCTTGCGACCAATAGGAAAGTCACTACCTAAGTAAGTTCCAAAACCAAAACTCTTTAAGTCCTCTGCCCAAGCGGTTAGTCCCTCGGCAGGGGTTGGGTATTTTTCTATGATCTTACGGTATTCGTGAGCGAAATAGGCGTTGCAGGAAGTGGCAATGGCATGCATCATATCAAGTGGAGAGGCATGTCCGTGGCACTTCATCACGCGGTTTCCGTAGTGGTAGCCACCATTGCAGGAGACCAAGGTGTTGGGGGTCATCACCCCTTCCTGTAAGCCGAGCAAGGCTGTAAAAGGTTTGAAGGTAGAACCAGGAGGGTATTCGGCTAGCAGTGCACGGTCAAAAAGGGGCTTGGCAATGGAGTCGTTGTACAGCATAGTATAATTCTCCGAACGCTTGCGCCCTACCAGTAGGTTAGGGTCATAGGAGGGGGCGGAGACAAGCGCTAAAATCTCCCCTGTCTTGGGTTCTATAGCCACAATACTGCCACGCTTGCACTGCATAAGGGTCTCTCCATAGCGCTGCAAATCATCGTCTATGGTTAGCTCCAAGGACTTACCTGCTACAGGAAGCGTGTCATAAGCCCCGTTTTTATAAGAGCCAATCACACGGTTGAACTTGTCCTTTTGCAGGTAGTGTACCCCTTTCTTGCCTCTGAGAAAGTCCTCATACTGCTTCTCTACGCCTTGTCGGCCAATGATTTCACCAGCCAAGTAGTAAGGGTTGTTCTTCAGTTCCCAATCATTCACCTCGCTGATGTAGCCCAATACATTGGCGCCGCTGAAGGTCTCATAGTGTCTAAGCAAGCGCTTTTGCACAAAGAAGCCAGGGAACTTTCGGAGTTTTTCTTGCAAAGGGGCATACTCTTCCTTCGAGAGTTGGCTGACGAAAACCGAAGGCTTACGGTAAGAATATTTCTTAGCTTTGTCCAAACTCTCGCGGAATTGCTCTATACTTATGTTCACCAGCGAACAAAACTCTAAGGTATCCAAGGGCTTTACCTCGCGTGGTACCACCATGATATCATAAGCGGACTGGTTGGATACCAGTAGCTTACCATTTCTATCATAGATATACCCACGTTCGGGATAATCATAAGACACTTCTATAGCCACATCCTTAGCAATATTGTCTTTGCGAGTGTCTTTATCAACTATTTGTAAATAGAAAAGTCGAATTAATATAGAGATCGTTCCTACACAGATAATAAAAGGGAGGAATATTTTTTTCATTATTCTATAGTACCTAATTCAGCGTGGCAAAAATAATCATTATCTTTGAAAATCACAATAGAAAAAATGTGAATTGTTACAAGAAATATTTTTATTTTGCTTTTTTAAAAACAACATAAGTTTTGGCACGAAAATTGTAAATAATCTAAGTGATAATTAATGCCAATAATCATTAATCATTATTTGCTATCTCTTTAAATCGTAAAAAAATGTTATTTGAAAATCTTATATAGGGTAAATATTAATAGAGGAAAATCCATTTAATTAGTAATTATTTTTTCAAAACCGTCATAAATAGTTAAATTTAAATTTAACGTTTTTGTATAATTGATTAGTATATAACATATTAAATGTAACTTGATAGTTAAAAAAAGGACTAATAAAAATTTTAACCCCATTGTGAATAAAAAAATAAATCGTACCTTTGCCCCCGAATTTGAAAAACATTGTAAATTATGACATAAACTATAAGAAAAACTAAACCAAACCAAAAACTACCAAAGATTATAAGAATCAAAAAGGCACTCTATTTAAGGAGAAATCCCTAACCTCTTTTGATAGTAATGTAGATGTTTCTGAAAAAGCAACTACATATCACTTAAAAACCACAAAAACTAACAGAAAACATTTTGACTTCCAATTTTATTAAAACAAAATTAATTAGAAACAAGTCTAAAAATTGAAAATTAAGATGACAAGACAAAGTATGTCAAAAGTAAAGCAATTATTGTTATTTTCCTTGTGTTCCACCTTTGCCTTTGCACAAGAAGCAGGGAAAAAAGATTACAAAAACACTTTGGAAGGCAATGTCAAGAGTGTGCGCCTGACCACTTATGTTGCCTTAGACAAGGGTGGAGGCCATTATGGAAAAGGAAGTGTAGCCAAAGGGGTAGATAACCTACTGATACACTATGATAAGAAAGGAAATGTAACTGAAAAAACCGCTTACTATAGTAACGGAGGCTTATGGTACTCCAAAAAATATGTATATGAGGGCAGTGAGGTAGAAAAACCTGCTCCCAAGGCCTCACAACCTAAAAAACCAATTAAAGAGGAGCCTGTTGTAGAAGAAGGCTTCAGAGGACGTGTAACCTATCGTTATGACAAAAAAGGCCAAAAGACAGAAGAATCTTCTTTTGATGCCAAGGGTGTCCTACTTTGGCGCTATGTATACCGCTATGATACACGTGGAAATATCTCAGAGAGAGACAGCTATGATGACCAAGCAAATCTATTTATGAGAGAATCTTATCGTTATGATGCTGATAACCACATGTTGGAAAAAGTTATCACTATGAAAAACCAAACCGCTTATAAGTGTACTTGGACATATGATGATAAAGGTAAGGTAGCTGAAAAGGAAGAATACTTCACAGAGCTAATCTCTCCTGCAGAATTAGATAAGATTGTCATAGATGAGGTCAATACCAAAGGAGTATTGCGCAAAAAGCTCAAATATACCTATGATAATAAGGGTAATAGAACAGAGGTAAATATCTATGATGCGCAAGCGAAAGCTAAGCCTTCTGCAGCGGCTCAAGCACCTGAAAAGGAAGAGCCTAAGAAACCTTCCTATGAAGAAATAGCTGATCCTAAGCTCCTCTATACCGTTGAGTATGATAACTTGGGTAATATCTGGAAAAAAGATACCTATGTCTATAACAAGGCTGGACAGATTATTGAGATCAAGAGTGTAGATAATGAGCAAAAACCTTTCTTCCGCTACACCTATAAGTATGATGCTAAGGGTAATGAGATAGAGCGTGTCAATTATGACAAGAACAATGAGGTCATCCAAAAAACAACGCAAGTCTATAATAGCAAAGGCGAACTTGTAGAACGTGCCGAATATGACTCTTATGGAGAACTTATCCAGAAAAATACTTATAAGTATGATGAGAAAGGACAACTAATAGAACAACAAGGGTATAATACCGATGGTTCCTTGGCTTTCATTATCAAATTCACTTACAATGGATTGGGTGAGTGTGTGCAATCCACTACCTTTAACCGCAAAGGGGAGGAAACATCCAAACTCATACAACAATATAAGACAGATGCTAATAAGAACTGGACAAACCTCACTCAATATTCTAATGGTAAAGCTACTTTTATCACCGAGCGTACTATAGAATACTACAAATAAATACGAAAACTCATAAAACTATAAGGACTACTATAGAAGGAAAACTACCCACAAAGGGGTAGTTTTCTTGTTAAATATATGTTATTTGATAGCTGTTTCCAAATATTTTTATACTTTTGACCCAGCGGGTAACCTAACCTCCAAGCTCACTAAGCACTTTAAGTTTGACGCGTATAAGAACTGGACAGAACGTATCCAATATACCGATGGTAAAGGCTCATACATCACCGAGCGCACTATAGAATATCACAAGAGTAATTAAACAAATTAAGTAGAATAAAGAAAGAGGCTATCCCCAAAGGACAGCCTCTGTTTTTCCCTCACAGGGGGGTATTATTTGTAGAGACGTTATTTAAGACGTTTCCCTTATCAGAATGTAACCCCAACGCAGAGTATCATAGCCGAAAAGCTTTTGCCTGCTAAGTTGTTATATTGGTACTTGATTCCGCCCTGATACTGCTGGCGATAATAATTAGCGCCCACGGCAAAAGAGAAAATATCCGAGTAAGTAAAAGCCGTATATTGTAATTGATAGGCCAGCGAAAAAGGCCTATAGACAAAGACTTCGGCATCTTGGGTCATAGCAAAACCAAATTGGTTAATGCCGTTGCCTATATAGCCTGCTCCTAATCCCCAGCTAAGGCTCATGCGCTGGGTGCGGATACGGTAGTACTGAGCTGTAAGAGAGACAAAATCTAAGTGCTCGGCGGGGACACCTCGTTGCTTTTCCCAGAAATGACGATAGGAGAGCGTTGCACCAAAGCGGCTGCCCATACGTATCTTGCCTTGTAGGTTGTTTTGGAAAATATGGGTTCCCAAGGAGAGTTCATTACTAACGGCGGCACGAAAGAGCGTAAAATCCTCCATGATTTGTTTCTCATAGGTATAGTCGCCCTTACCCTTGTAGTAAGGGTAGGGATTAAGCTCAGCCGTCTGCATACGTCCATATCGTTCATAGCTACTCTCCACCAGTAGGTTGTAGCCTAAGACAAAGGTAAGGTCGAAGAGCATCGGAAGGAAAGAGATATCGTCCCAAGTGGGACGAGCTTGATAGCTCTCATCGGAAGAAGAGTGATATGCTTCAGTTCCTGAAGTACTTTCAGGGGGAGAAGAGAGCCTATCCTTAGCCTCCTTGAGATCCTGCCCATAGGTGACAGCACTGTAAAATAGAAAAATAAGTAAAAAATGTTTCATAATAATGACAAGTAACCAATGACAAGTGACAAGTGACAAGTGACCAATACTATAGTGGAATTAGTCACTCGTCATTTGTCACTAGTCGTTAGTCACTATTAATGATTTCCTTGGTGGTTTTTCTTAAGTAAATCATTAACGGTTTTGACAGGGTTGAAGGTAATCTGTGGTACTTCCACAAAGATACTAATCCAGCCTGCCATGCCTCCGTTCCATAGGCCAGGGAGTTCTAAGGCCTTGAGAGGACGTCCGTTATAAGATTTCTCGGTGATAAAGCTGAGTTTCTTGTCTTGGAACTCTTCAAGGTCAAATACCTCTCCTTTGTAGTTCTTGATACAGCAAACAATATCCACAGGATTGAAGTGGGTAGAGGCCTGTAGGCGTTCCCATTGTTGTGGATTGTCTTTGTCTATCTGTGCCATTTCTATGATTTGTAGGGATTCGTTGCCATCGGCGTCCTTTATCCAGAAGGGGCCACCGCCTATTTCGCCTTCGTTCTTTACCATACCACATACACGGATAGGGCGGTTCAGTGCCTGATAGATGTATTCTATCATATAGCGTTTGGCAAACTTATGTACATAGGAAGGCACCTTGATATTGAGTTCGGGGAGGAACTTGAGGATCTCAGGCAGTTCCTTTTTCTTGAGTTTCTCTTTTTGGATTTTTTGTAGGATCTTATGCACCTTGGAGCGCGTATCTTCTAGTTTTCCAGCCAAGACCTCTTTGTAGAAAATAGCCTCATCAGCGTAGGATTCTACCACTACATTATCTATGTTTTTGATAAAGATAATGTCGGCATTCAGTTCGTTAAGGTTTTTAAGCAAGGCACCATGTCCGGCAGGGCGGAAAAGCAGTTGGTTTTTCTCATCGCGGAAGAACTCATTGTCAAGGGTCAGTGCCACCGTATCGGTACTTTCACTTTGGTGAGAGAAACTCACCTCGAAGTGTACCCCATATTGCTTTTCCAAGTTGGGGCGTATCTCGGCCAATTGGTTTAGGAAAAGAGTGCTATATTCCTTACCAATGGTAAAATGGATATTGACTACATCCCCCTGAGCGGCATAGAGGAAAGCCTCTCTGAAGTGTTCTTCAAAGGCGGTAACTACCTTTTCACCATATTTGTGGAAGGGGAAAAGCCCTTTGGGTTTGTTTTTGTAGTTAAAAGGCTCTTCCTTGAGTAGGATATGGGCAATACGGAGCTTTTTTTCGTCCTCATTGAGCCCATCAAAGGCCTTATGCTGCTCTATATACAATTGTAAAGCGTCATAGAAAGCAAATTGAGGGAGGTATTGGAAGAAAATTTCCGCATTGGCATTGCCACTTTCTTTGATATACTCATCAAAGGTTTGTTTTTTAGGGTCAAAATCACTCTCAAAGGCTGAAAGGAACTGGAACATACGTGTAGCGGAACCAGAGGCAGGGACAAACTTGAGAATGTCCAAGCTGTTTTTCTTCTTCTGGTAGGTGGCCACATACTGAATGGCATCTTCTCTAGAGAAAGAGAGAATACCACTACCCACATGGGCAGGAGCTACTAAGTTCACAGGGGGCACACCTGCGAGGAAAATGGCTACTTGTTCTTGTAACTTGCTGACTTTGATACCTTTTTCTCCTAAGAGAAGTTGGTCGTACTCGGTTAATTCTTTCATCGTGTTAGCTTTTGGTTAATTTGTTCAACTCTATCGTCTAGATCTCCTTTCAACAAGTGAAAAGGAATTGATTTTTTCTCTAAAAAGTCCCTGAAGAAGGCAAAAACCTCCTCACGCTCATCGGGTTTGTCTCTAAGGTCATCAGCCACCCAAGGGGTATCTATATAAGTAAGGAAGATGTGTTCGTACTTATGATTTAGTGCCTGACGCTCTATCACAGGATCACACTTCCCATAATATATATAGGAGTAAATGACCAGCTCCAAAAGGCAGGTATCACAAAAGAGATACCCTATGGCCTTAGAAAGCGCCTCATTCTCTAGGCGGATTTGCCCTTTGGCAATAGGTAGCAAGTCCTCCCAAGTACATACGGCATGCTGCTTGTCCCACTTCTCTTGTAGGTAAAGGCGCATATACTCCTTAACCCACTGGGTGTGGTATAGGGAGGCCATCAGCTCGCTAAGAGTAGTCTTTCCCGTGGATTCAGGTCCTACAAAGGCGATACGCTTGCAGAGGCTCGGCTGTTGTATAAGATCTTTTTCCATTCTATATAAGCTAAAATAGCAATAAGGGTATAGATGATGTATATTAAGGAACTGAACAAGAATCCTTTATAGGCATATAAGGGAACAGAGATGGTATTGCCCACGATCCAAAAGAGCCAGTTCTCAATCTTGCGCCTGGCCATAAGCCACATTCCGACCAAAAAAATGGCCGTGGTGGTGGCATCTATCCAGTCCGTCCATACAAAATACTTGAAGCCTAACTCAGTTCCCTCCATGGAGAAATCATTATTGATATAAGGTCTAAAGTAATAGACGAACATGACAAAGAGCCAACTAAAGAGCGCAAGCCATAGGGTACTTTGGGTTTCAGAGAGGTTCATTTTGCCTATTTTTACATGTACACTATCCTCTCTATGCCTAGTCCAAAGTATCCAGCCATATAGGCTCATAGTGGTATAGTAAGCGTTGATGAGCATATCGCCAAAGAGCCTTCCTACCCACAGCAGGTATACATAGAGTACCGTGCTGACTATCCCTATGGGGTAGACCCATATGTTTCTTCTTTTGGATAAGAAAACACTGATAAGGCCGAAGCCCCCGCCTAATAGTTCTATGATCACCAAGTGTGTAGGAGTACCCTTATATTGAGAGAAAATCCAATCAAAAATAAGGTTCATATTCGTGTCGGTCGGATTTTACTATTTTTATGTAAATGAGTCCATTCTCTACGAGGTCAAATACCTCTTTCACCTCATTGGTAAGGACTTCCATGACACGATCATACTCTCCATATACCTGAGTGCTTAGCGGGTTTTCGTATACGATAAGACCAGAGGTACGGAGTTTCTTAATAAAGTGAATAACTGGTGCTCTAAATTCGTCCTGAAGCGGACTAAGGGTAAGTTCTACAGATACTTTCATTATAAAAATGCTTTCGTTTTCGGATAGCAAATATACTAAAAAAAAAGGAAATAGCACATATTTTTTGAATATATTTTTTGATAAAACTACAAATAGTAGTAACTTTGCCTGCTGTAACAGTAATCGCAAAAGCAATGGCAAGAAAAATAGGTATTTCCAGACAGTTTTTTGTAAAAAGTATGTTCTTCCTACTTTTTCTCCTGCTGATGGGCGTGGTGGTGATTCACAATGCTGATAGCACCATACGCAAGGCTACAACCGATAAGCTCTATACGGAGCTTGATAGTATTCCTAAGCGCAAGGTAGCCCTGCTACTGGGCACAGGCAAGAGTCTTAAGAATGGACAGCCTAACCTCTATTTTCGGTATAGGGTGGAGGCAGCTGCGGCTCTTTTCAAGGCGCAGAAGGTGGATTATATCCTTATCAGTGGGGATAATAGCCGCCAAGGGTATGATGAACCTACCGATATGAAAGAGGCCTTGGTAGCCCAGGGAGTGCCTTCGCAGAAAATCTACTTGGATTATGCGGGTTTCCGTACCTTGGATTCGGTTGTAAGAGCCAAAGAGATTTTCTCTCTTACCCAGCTAACGGTCGTCTCCCAAGCCTTTCACGACCAGCGGGCGATTTACTTAGCTCAAAAGTATGGTATAGATGCCATTGGCTTTTGTGCCAAAGATGTAGATAAGTACACAGGCTTTAAAACCAGCGTCAGAGAATACTTTGCCCGAGTGAAAGTCTTTTGGGACTTGACTTTTGGGGTGAAACCCAAGTTCTTGGGAGAGAAAATAGAAATACATTAGTTATGCAGGAGATAGGAAATTTGTACTTGATACCCAACCTATTAGGAGAGAGTGAGGTCTCTGAGGTCTTGCCCCCTCGTGTACGGGAGGTGGTGCTACACTGCAAGCACTTTATAGTGGAGAATGCTAAGAATGCACGACACTTTATCAAGCAGATAGCTCCCAAACACCCCCAAGGGGAATTGGAGCTTTTCGTACTGAACAAGTATACACTGGAGGAGGATAAGCAGCAGTTTCTATCCCCTTGTCTTTCAGGCTATCCCATGGGAATTATCTCCGATGCGGGTTGTCCTGCCATAGCCGACCCAGGCAGCGACATTGTGCGCTTGGCACACCACAAGGGCATACGTGTGGTGCCCTTGGTAGGGCCATCCTCCTTGCTGCTATCCCTTATGGCCAGCGGTATGAATGGGCAGTCTTTTGCCTTCAATGGTTATCTGCCTATAGATAAGGGGGAGCGTAAGTCCGCCCTTAAGCGCTTGGAGAAAAGAGCAAAAGAAGAGCAACAGTCCCAGCTTTTTATAGAGACACCTTACCGCAATGAGGCACTCTTGGATGAGATGTTACAGCTGCTCTCCCCACAGACTTCCCTATGTGTGGCTACCAATGTAACCCTCGCAGGGGAATCCATACATACCTATACAGTAGGGGAGTGGCGGGGTAAGCGCAAAGGGCTGCAATTGGATAAACAACCGACGATTTTTATTTTGCTATAACTCAAAATTTAAAACTCAAAACTCAAAACTTTCAACATGCTTGAAAAGAAAAATTTAGACTATGAAAAAGTGGTACTAGTGGGCGTGATTACCGCTACTCAAAACGAAGAAAAAGCCCACGAATATTTGGACGAACTGGAGTTTCTGACCTATACGGCTGGGGGAGAGGTGATTAAGCGCTTTACCCAGCGCCTTGATACCCCCAACCCTAAAACCTTTATTGGCACAGGGAAGATGGAGGAACTCACCCAGTTCGTAGAAGAAAACGAAATAGGTACCGTTATCTTTGATGACGAGCTGACACCCGCCCAGCAGAACAATATAGAAAAAATCCTAAGAATCAAAATATTGGATAGGACAACGCTTATCTTGGACATCTTTGCCCAGCGTGCCCAAACAAGCTATGCCCGTACACAGGTGGAGCTAGCGCAGTATCAGTACCTTTTGCCGCGCCTTACAGGACTTTGGACACACTTGGAGCGCCAGCGTGGGGGTATTGGGATGCGTGGCCCTGGGGAGACGGAGATAGAGACAGACCGACGTATCGTCCGTGATCGTATTGCCCTGCTCAAGAAGAAGTTAGAAACCATAGATAGGCAAATGGCTACCCAGCGTAGCAATCGAGGTGCCTTGGTGAGAGTGGCTCTTATTGGTTATACCAATGTGGGAAAATCTACCCTGATGAACCTTATCAGCAAGAGTGAGGTATTTGCTGAGAACAAGCTCTTTGCGACCTTGGACACTACCGTGCGCAAGGTGGTTATTGGCAACCTACCCTTTTTGCTAAGTGATACAGTAGGCTTTATCCGAAAGCTCCCTACCCAGCTTATAGAATCGTTCAAGAGTACCTTGGACGAGGTCAGAGATGCCGACCTACTGCTACATGTGGTGGATATTTCTCACCCCAATTTTGAAGAGCATATCGCATCGGTCAATCAGATATTGGGCGAAATACAAAGTATCAATAAGCCTACTATCATGGTCTTCAACAAAATAGATGCTTATACTCACCAAACCATAGACCAAGATGACCTGATGACCGAGAAGACCTCCCGACACTTTACCCTTGAGGAGTGGAAACAAACATGGATGAACCGTATGAATGGAGATGCTATCTTTATTTCAGCGGTGAATAAGGAAAATATACAGGAATTCAGAGAGAAAGTATATAAAAAAGTAAGGGAAATACACATTACGCGTTTCCCTTACAACAATTTTTTATATCCAGAGGTGGAAATAGAGGAAGAATCCTAATTAGGAATCCACTTTTTCTCAAAATTAGGCTTGCGTTTCTCAAGGAAGGCATCGCGTCCTTCCTTGGCTTCGTCGGTCATATAAGCCAGGCGAGTGGCTTCGCCCGCGAAGATCTGCTGGCCTACCATACCATCGTCGGTAAGGTTCATGGCGTATTTGGCCATCTTGATAGCTGTAGGGGACTTACGCAAGATCTCTTGTGCCCACTCATAAGCGGTGCTTTCTAGCTCATCGTGAGGGATTACGGCATTGACCATACCCATCTCAAAAGCCTCTTGAGCGGAGTAGTTGCGCCCCAAGAAGAAGATTTCGCGGGCTTTTTTCTGTCCTACCATTTTGGCCAGATAGGCAGAACCATAACCGGCATCAAAGCTGGCTACATCGGTATCAGTTTGCTTAAAGATGGCATGTTCTCGGCTGGCTAAGGTCATGTCGCATACCACATGTAAGCTATGGCCTCCCCCTACTGCCCAGCCAGGTACTACGGCGATGACAACCTTGGGCATAAAGCGGATCAGGCGTTGGGCTTCTAGTATATTGAGTCTATGAGCGCCATCATCACCTACATACCCCTGCTTGCCACGTACGCGCTGGTCACCTCCACTACAGAATGACCATACCCCATCCTTGGGCGAGGGGCCTTCAGCAGAGATGAGTACACAACCGATAGAGGTGTCTTCGGTAGCATCGCGCAGTGCATCAATGAGTTCTGAGGTAGTACGAGGGCGGAAAGCATTTCTCACCTCTGGTCGGTTGAAGGCAATACGAGCGACCCCGTTACACTTCTTGTAGGTAATATCTTCGTATTGTTTGGCTGTCTGCCAAGGGATTTCTGTATTCATTATTCAGTAGGATTATCTATATACATACGGTTATTAGTAGGGGATAGGCTTCGGCAGTGGTCGAACTCGTCCATGGAAAGTCTATTGGCTACACGCCTTACTCCTGCTCCTCTAAGGGAAGCACTCTGTGGAGGAACCCCTGTGATGAGTTCCAAAGCCTTAGCTAAGAGCGGTTCATTCTCATCACCCAAGACGCCTAAGTTTCGAACATCTTCTTTGATTTCAAAATCAGGTAATAAGCCTGTCTCATAGTGCCCAAAACCAGCGGCATTCTCCGAGCGGAGCACGATGGGTTGCATAGCCCACTTACTGCCTTGGGTCTTGTCCTTCAGGGTGATAGAGGCAAGGTTTTTCCCTACCGTCTTATCTCCAATCTGTACAACAGTCAGGTAAGGTTTCAGTCCATTGATAATCAGCTCCGAAGCCGAAGCGGTGCGCTTGGAAGTGAGTATATATACCTTAGGCAAGTTTAGCGCTTGGATAGGGGTGCCCGATATATTGTTTTCAAAGTTGTATTCACGGTTCCAATAGTTGGCCATTTTCTTATTAGAGGCCTGTTTTACAAATACTTTGTGGGTATCAGTACCCTTGATCATACTGGCTAGATAGATAGCCGTTTGTACGCTTCCGCCACTATTGTAGCGCAAGTCAAGTACCAAGTCGCTCACCCCATCGGCTTTGAATTGGGCAAAGGCCTCATTAAGTTCTTTGTCATACTTACTCACAAAGGAGTTATACACAAGGTAACCTATCTTTTTGCCATTGCGGTTGAGGGTCTTGTGTAGCAGTATAGGGTTTTCCTGAAGTGGAAGCTGGGAAAGGGTCTTACTCTCGGTAGGAACTATCTGTTTGTCAACCACTTTGAAGAAGCCAAAGGTCAGTGAGGGGTTTTGGTTAAAGAGCAATTTTTGGTAATTGTTAAGGGTAAGTTTTTCCCCATCTACTGAATCAAAGAAATCCCCTCGCTTCACGCCTTGTTTTTCAGCATCGGAGCTGGGGAGTACATAGCGTACATAGCCTACGACTCCGCCTGTCTCTATTCGGGCTAAGGCATAGTCCATACCTGTGGAGAGGGAGATCCCTTGGAAGGAGTTTTCCAGTTCGTCTATATCCTTTACAATAAAGCTGAATCTATCTTCGGGAGAAAGTAGCTGCTTGAATAGCACTTCGGGCGAGCTAAAGTTCTTAAGATAATCTACATAGTTCTTACTAGTAGCATTGGTATAAGAGACAGATTTTTCAAAACGTGTATCGGAGAGGTCAGCTACCTGCTCTTGCCACAAGTAGTATTTGTTTAGGCCTTGCCATACAAAGTCTTTGGTTCTATATTGCTGGTCTGTGGCTTCGGCTTCTTGGGTAGCTTTCTCTAATTGCTCTGCCTGAGGTTCTTTACTACAAGAGGGGAGGCATAGGGCAAGTACTAGCAGTAGGGAAAATTTCTTAATCATAATGAATTTAGTTTAGATAAGTGCTGCAAAGGTACGGATTTTTTCGGAAAATGAAAAGTAAAATTCTTTTTCGAAGGTAAAAAAATAGCCAAGAATCATTGATTTTTAGTTATTAAATTCGTATCTTTGCACATCAAAACGTAGAACAAACATGTTTTCAGTAGGGGACAAAGTAGAAGTGATAGACGAACTTATCTCAGGGGTAGTTACCAAAATTACCTCCAAAGAGGTGTGTATAGAGACCTCCGAGGGGATTAGTCTTACTTTTGCCCCTTCGGAATTGGTCAAAACAGACCTCAACACTTCTGTTCCCTATCATAGAGCCATGTATGTGGAGCCTAAGGAGGAAAAAAAGAAGAAAAACACGGCACCCAAGGGACAAAAATCAAGAAAAAAGCCTACCTACCATATGGAAATAGACTTGCATATAGAGAAATTGGTTGCCCATACCCATGGTATGACCAATTTTGATATGCTCAATACCCAACTGGAAGAAGCCCAGCGCTGTATAGAATATGCCATAGAAAAAGGAGTCCCTAGTATCGTCTTTATACACGGCGTAGGGGAGGGCGTACTTAAGGCCGAGTTGGAGACGCTTTTCTCCCGCTATGATCTAAGTTATCAGGACGCTGACTATATGCGTTATGGCATGGGGGCAACGGAAGTATTTTTGCAAAACATATTCTAAAAATATAAAGATAATGACAACAAAAGAAAAATTATCATTACTACGTAATGAGATGAAAGCCAATGGCTTGGATGCTTTTGTGGTTTTCAATGCAGACCCTCACATGAGTGAGTATTTCACCCCTTATTGGGAGGAAAGGAAATGGATTTCCAGTTTTGATAGCTCAGCGGGCTACATATTCATCACACATGACAAGGCTGTATTATGGACAGATGGCCGTTACTTAGTACAAGCTAAGAACCAGCTTACAGGTACAGGTGTAGATTTCTTCATAGAAGGCACTAAGGATGCTCCCCTTAGCCAAGAATGGCTCTTAAACGAACTTCCCCAAGGGGCAAAAGTAGGCTGCAACGGCCTTTGTACGCCTCACAATACATGGAACTTACTCAGCGATACACTCAAGAGAAAGGGAATTACCTTGGTAGATAAGCCTTTGATTGAGAAGATATGGAAAGACCGCCCTAAGGACGATAGAAAGCCTATCTATGTACGTGCTGAAAAATATACAGGTCGCTCAACTTCGGATAAGTTAGCAACTCTCAGGGGTATTATGGCAGATAAAGGGGTTACTCACTTCCTTGTTACTGCTCTTGATGATATTGCTTGGGTGACCAACCTCCGTGGTAATGATGTGAATTTCAACCCTGTTTTCTTAGCTTACCTCTGTATCACCCCTAAGAGTGCTACCCTTTTTGTAGATACTAAGCAGTGCGATGATTCGGTAAAGGCCTACCTCAAAGAACAACATATTGAGCTTAAGGATTACCATGATTACTTCAAGGAATTACAAAAACTCAAAGGAGAAACCATCCTGCTCTCCCCCGATGCCAATCAGACTATCTATAATACAGTAGGTGAGCACAATACCCTACATATCGCTCCTTCACCTGTACAACTACTCAAGGCGGTGAAGAACGAGACCGAATTAGAAGGTTTCCGCAAAGCCATGGTAAAGGATGGGGTAGCCTTGGTCAATTTCTTCTATTGGCTCGAAAACAACATAGGAAAGACCCCACTTACTGAGCACTCTTTGGGAGATATTATGGATAAGTTCCGCGCCGAACAAGGATTTTTGGCCAATAGCTTCGGTAAGATCATAGGTTATGAGGGTAATGGAGCTATAGTGCATTACCATGCCGCTACTAATCCCGAAGTGCCTATGCATGCCAAGGGAACCGTACTGATAGACTCCGGTGCCCACTATATAGAAGGAACGACCGATATTACTCGTGTGATTCCTCTTGGGGAATTTTCAGAAGACTTTAAGCGTGATTATACCCTTGTGATGAAGGCGATGATCACCTTAAGTACCACTATATTCCCAGCAGGCACTCGTGGGGTACAGCTTGATTCCATCACCCGTGCTATTCTCTGGAAGAATCAGCGTGATTATGGACATGGTACAGGCCATGGGGTAGGTAGCTACCTATGCGTACACGAAGGACCACAGAGCATTCGTAAGGAGATGAGAGATGTGCCTATGCTCGAACATATGGTTTGTTCCAATGAGCCTGGTATCTACTGTGAAGGTCGTTATGGTATTCGTATAGAAAACCTCGTTGCGGTACAGAAACACAGTTCCAATGAGTTTGGCGATTTCTACCGCTTAGAAACCCTTACCCTTTGCCCCTTAGATACCCGTGCGGTTATCGTGGATATGCTTACAGAAGAGGAACGCCAATGGCTCAATAACTACAACCAATGGGTAGAGAAAACCCTTAGCCCCTTGGTAGGTAAGGAGCAACAGGCTTGGCTAAAAGAAAGATGTAAAGCTATATAAATCAAAAGGTTAAGAAGGGGTAACTAACTCTACTAAGGCATGTGGCTGAATGACAAAGCGCTTGCCAGTGGCCAGTTCCAAGCACTCATAGCGCTTGATTTTCTTATTGCCTTTTCTAAATACACGTCCGTCATCGGTACGGAAAAGACTATCAGTGGGGAGCTCAAATACATAATATTTTGTACGCTCCCCATTGTCATATTGTCGCATAGCCAGCGTTAGGTGTACATCGGTATCGCTACTGGCAGAAGGGTTTTGGAAGTGAATGATAAGGTAGGAAAGTAGTTCAGCAGGGAAGATCTCAACTCGCAAGAAAGGCTTCATCAGGGCTTGGTAGGTAGTTTTCCATTCGTTGCCATGAGGTTTTATTTGCTTGCCATACTTTTCAATAGCTACCAAGTGTGCGATTTCATGGATGAGGGTCATCAGAAAGCGATATTTGTTCAGATTGGCATTGATTGTAATCTTATGCTGTCCGTTGGGCAGGCATTGGTAATCCCCATGCCTACTCTGTCGCTCATTGACGATCTTGAGGTAGATCCCTAAGTTCTTAATCAGTTCAAAACAAGGTACTACCGCCTCAGAAGGTAAGTATTTGTATAAAATGGCTTCCATAATGAGTGCAAAAATAAGAAAAAAAACAGTAATACAAGTAAAATCATGGAGAAAATCATACGAGAGTTTATCCTATTGCGATATGTTCGCAATTGTAACCGAAAGGGAGAGTTTCCCAAATTCCAAGAAATAGCTAAAGCGATGTCCCCTTATGTCAAAGAAAGAGAGGACAATAAGGAACGCAAATATCGCTATGATAAGCAGTTATTTCACCGAGATAGAAAAGCACTTCAGTACAAACGTTGTAAGATAGAGCGCAATAAGGAAAATGGTTATTTCTTTAATGAAGAGGGGAGCGAGCTTATAGATGACCTTTTGACCGCTTATATGCTGCTGACTGCCCAAAATAAGGATGGACTATTGCCTATGTATGTGATTCCAGAACCTCGTAGAAACACAGGAGCAGAACACCTGCCCGATTGTATGCACGCTATAGAGGAGCATTACCAGCTACAGCTTACCTACTATGACTATCGTGATGAAAAAGAAAAGACCTATACCGTGCAACCTTATAAGCTCAAGCATAAGGATTATAAGTGGTACCTCTTGGCGGTAGATATAGCCCATCCTGAAATACCCTTTAAGTCTTTTGCCTTGGAACGTATCAGAAGTATAGAGGAGGGAGATACCTTTCGCCCGAATAAGCAATTAGATTTTGTAACCCCCTATCGTGATGCCTTTGGTATGTTCACCGATGAGCAGGCCGAGCGGCTTGTCTTAGAATTTGACCATCGTGATGGCAACTATCTTATGGCCTCGCCCATACACCCCTCTCAGAGGGTAGTGAGCAAAACCAATACACGAATTACCTTTGAACTGTATATCAAGCCTACCCTTGACCTCATTATGGAGCTGATGAAGCGGAGTTGGTCACTGACCATCGTAGAACCTCAGCACCTAAGAGAGAAGTTTGTCAAGTACTGGGAAGAGGCGATAAAAAGAAACAAAAAAGTGAAGAGTGAAAAGTGAAGAGAGAAAAGTGTTAAGACGCAATAAATTGCATCTCTACGGAAGACTATGCTAAGTAAATAATTGTCTTAGCCAGCGTATGTGTAGAGACGCAATTTATTGCGTCTTAGAAAGTTAAGAGCAGTATTAATTTTATATTAGTACTTGATTGTCTGAATATAGTATTCTTTAAAATCTACCTTAGAGAATCTATCAATGAAATGATTAGGAGCTTGCTCTGTTAAGATTTCTAATCTGTATTGATTATTTTTATCCTCTCTTATTCTTAGTTTATCGAAGGAGTTACTATTATTTATTTTGAATACATGGACTTCTTTTTTGTCTTTATTATTCAATAAGAACCAACTTCCTAAGAGTTTATCCTTATTAGGTTCAATCCACCAAACAGGCACCGTTTTATTTATGTTTGCAAAAAAGAAAGTGTCATTATCGGAAAGTTCATTTATTTGATTTTTTACGATGCTAACAATATCTTTTTTGTTTATTGCTGTTGTGATAGCTTCTTTAATAGCTTCTTCAAAGGCTTCATCGGATAGTTCGTCTTCCTCTAGTTCATCTACATTTATATGATCTTTAATTTCTACATTATTTGTTTTATCATACTCTCTATGGCAGCTTTTACAAAGAATAATGACAGACTTTTCTAAAGGAGTATGCTCTTCTATAAATTTTTCTAAGAATAGATTAAGATCTATATCAATAATATCATTACTGCTAATTTCTTTTTTTTCAGTCATTTCACAAATAATATTAGCGACAATAACAGGACGCTCTTTTCCTTTTAAGTGAGCAGCTTCTAATTTTGTTCTATTTTTACAGTGAGAACAAGTTCTATGTTTTTTCTCTTTTCTGCTTATATTAGCAACGAGATTTCTTGTAATAGGATTTATAAACTTATTAAAATCCTCAAAAAGTTCCAACAAATTTTGACATAAATAAAAAATTAAAGATGATTGCAAAATTACGAAAATATTTTTATATATACAAATAAATTTTATCATTTATTGAGCAAAGATTTAATCCATTCTAAGAACCTAGTTCGGTTATCTCTATTGCTGGATTTTTCTTTTGTTTTCTCATACCAATCATTAGTAACATAATATTCTTTACCATTGTATTTAAAAAGATCATTGGGATAATATCGGTCTCTTCCACTATTATCTTTGCTACTATTCTCTCCATCTGCTTCTAATAAAATGGGGAAGGTGTGCCCTAAGTTCTTACAAGCCTGAACATCGGTAAGGGTTATAAGATTATTCTCTAATAGGCCATAATCTCTCATGAATTCGAGTAATTTAAAGGCAAAATCTTTATTGGGAAGCTCATCAATACCTTCTAATATATGCTTATTCTTATGTATTGGACTTGTGTTTTCTCCCACTTCCTTTTTGCTCGTTAATTGAAACTTCGCTTTTGAGAGGACGTCCTCTATCTCTGAGATGAGGGCGATGGGGGTTGTCCGTGGGGCAATCTCTTTGTAGGCTTCACCTCTTTGCAGTGCTTCTGTGACAAGGTGTAGCTGTGGATAGGTCGCCTCATCCAGTTGGTCTAAGGTTGTAACCGTTTGTGGGACAGCATGTAAGGTAAGGTCATAAATGGACTGGACGATGAGGGGAACTAAACCTCCCTCGGAAGTAGAGGTATAGGCTACCTTATCATTGATAAGTACTTGCCCACTTTCAGGCTCTATGCGTAGTTCCTTTAGGTTGGTTAACTTTTCAGAGGTTTCTCCTACAAAATAGTAGATATTTTTACTCAAGCGTTCTATCATATCATAAAAAAGTTTTTGATGCATGTGGTCAAGTGTGGAGCGAATAGCACTTAGGGATAGCGTTATACGACCATCACTGCTGCGCAAGTGGTATCTGTTTATTTCAGAAGAGAGGGTTCTTTGTACCTGCTGGAAATCCATAGACTTACCGAATAGATTCATCTCTGTTCTCCCTAAGATTTCGTTGATACGTTTGTCTAACAATTGGTAAAATTCAAAAGGAATTACTGTCTCTTCGGTAAAGAAAGGCAGCTGTATAATGCTACGCTCATGGTGCAAACGTCCTTCGGTGTCCATCCATAGGGAAGGGGAGAAAAGGCTGTTATACTCCATGATGTCCTTTACTGTTATGGTATCCTTGTCCAAACACTCGGAGGTGCCTATCAGGTGGATACCCTGCGCCTGAGAGTCTTCTAAGGCATTGAATAAATCCTTGTGCTGGTGATAGGAAGCATAGGCATCGCTAACGAAGATGATCCAACGGGTGTCAAAGGTGTTTTCAGTTTTGCGTTTTTCATTTTCCTTTATAACCAAGGGAAGAACCTCTTGAGCTTGGGTAGCTTCGGTAAGCATAAAGGGAGCAATACGGGAGCGCAACTTAGTATGTTCGAGAGGCTCTTCTATCCAAGCGATTTGTACCCACTTGTGGTTGTTGGGAGTCAGTAGTGAATGCAAAAAGAGCTGTTGGAGCTTGTAGCGATAGGAAGGCAGATCGCTTTCTATGGCGATATGCTTGGAGGTTGCTAAGTCTATAGAATACAAATCACGATCATCTAAGCCTAAGATAATAGGGAGTATTCCTTTAGTCTTTCTAAGGCAGAAATAAGAGAGTAATTCCTGTAGATGGAAGAAATGGCTACTCTGGTTGGGTATACGGATTTCTATAAACTGGTGCTGTGTCATCTCGCCCAGAAAACTATTGGAGAGCACCATATAGCCAGGGGGAAAGGCTTGTTCTATTCTCAATAACTCTTTGATAGAGAGTGGTTTTTTGAGTTTTACCGAGAAAGTGGTATAGGCCTTGCTGACCCTAAAGTGTAGGGACTTTTTAAAAGGAATAAGCAAGGAGGTTAGTTTTTCCTTGATAAAGCGCTCTTGTTGGGCAATCTCTCTTTGGAGCAGTGCGCGCATGGTAGGTTGTTGAGTCATAAAAATTTCTTTTTAAATTATGGGGCAAAGGTAGGTTTAAGAAAACATCATTCTATGATACCTATATGAAAAAAATCTACAAATAAAAAAACATGGAAAAACACTTGATTTTTTTGTTTAAATGTTATATCTTTGCTCTTTTATTTATGAAAAGTGAAAAATGAAAAGTGAATAGTAACTAAACTTAAAATTTGAAACTCAGCATTCAAAACTTTTTCTATAATATTCTTAACTTTAAAAATTAAAAAAATGAAATTTACAGAGTACAAAGCCTTAGAACTGACCCGAATAGCCGAAGAGATATTGCAATTCTGGAAAGATAACGCTATATTTCAGAAAAGTATAGACTTCCGCAATGGTAAGGAGCCCTTTATCTTCTATGAAGGGCCGCCTTCTGCTAATGGATTGCCTGGTATTCATCACGTAATGGCACGTTCGCTAAAGGACATTTTCTGTCGTTTCCATACCCAATTGGGCGAACAGGTATTCCGCAAAGCAGGTTGGGATACCCATGGGCTGCCTGTGGAGTTGGGCGTAGAAAAGGAATTAGGCATTACCAAAGATGACATTGGTAAAAAAATCTCTGTAGCCGATTATAACAAAGCTTGTAAGGAAGCGGTGATGCGCTATACCAATATATGGAACAACCTTACCGAAAAGATAGGTTATTGGGTGGATTTGGACGATCCTTACATCACCTACAAGCCTAAATATATGGAAACGGTATGGTGGCTTCTTAAGCAATTGTATAACAAGGGATTACTCTACAAGGGTTATACCATACAGCCCTATTCACCTAAGGCAGGGACAGGGCTTTCCTCCCATGAGCTTAACCAACCTGGTTGCTATCGCGATGTAAGTGATACGACCATTACCGCTCAGTTCAAGGTAAAAGATTTCTCTCCTAAAGCAAAGGTGGAACTTGGTTCTGCTGAGGGTGTCGTGTATATATTGGCTTGGACGACTACCCCTTGGACTTTGCCATCCAATACCGCCTTGGCAGTGGGTAAAAATATTGACTATGTCTTGGTGCGTACCTTTAACCAATATACTTTTGAGCCTATACAAGTGATATTGGCTAAGGAATTGGTAGAAAAGCAGTTTGGAGCTAAGTTTTTCAAGACTTCTGAGGAGGCGGATTTTATTGCTTATGCCAATGATGAAAATCGCAAGAAGGTGCCTTATGAGGTTTTGGCCGAATGTAAGGGAGCAGACCTTGTGGGTACTACCTATGAGCAACTCATTCCTTGGTTCCTCCCTGCTGAAAATGCAGAAAAAGCCTTTAGAGTGATTCCAGGGGACTTTGTAACAACCGAAGATGGTACAGGGATCGTACATATAGCGCCTACCTTTGGGGCAGATGACGCCCGTGTAGGGAAAGAAAATGGCATTCCGCCCATGTTGGTCAAAGATGAGAATGACAATTTAGTACCTTTGGTGGATTTGCAAGGGCGTTTTCTCAAAGGAGACAAGGTACCTGCGCTTTTTGCAGGAAAATATATCAAGAATGAATATTACAAGACTGGCGAGGCACCCGAAAAATCATGGGATGTGGAGCTAGCTATATTGCTCAAGACAGAAAACAAGGCCTTTAAGGTAGAAAAATATGTCCATAGCTATCCCCACTGCTGGCGTACAGATACCCCTGTGCTTTACTATCCATTAGACTCATGGTTCGTTAAGATGACGGCCGTAAGAGATCGCTTGGTGGCACTCAATCAAGAGATTAACTGGAAACCTAAGGCGACAGGAGAAGGGCGCTTTGCCAATTGGTTGGAGAATATCAATGACTGGAATCTTTCCCGTTCCCGCTATTGGGGAATTCCGCTACCTATCTGGCGTACCGAGGATGCCAAGGAAGAAAAAGTTATCGGCTCGGTGGAAGAGTTGGTTGCAGAAATCAACAAGGCGGTAGCGGCAGGTGTGATGAAAGAAAATCCGTTTAAGGATTTCAAAGTAGGGGATATGTCTGAGGCCAATTACGACCAGATAGACCTGCATAAGAATATAGTAGATGAGATCATTTTGGTTTCCGACTCAGGCAAGCCCATGAAGCGTGAAAGTGACCTAATAGACGTATGGTTTGACTCAGGGTCTATGCCTTATGCACAGGTACATTATCCTTTTGAAAACAAAGATAAAATAGACGAAGGGAAAGCCTTCCCGGCAGATTATATCGCCGAGGGAGTTGATCAGACCCGCGGTTGGTTCTATACCCTACATGCAATTGCTACAGCGGTATTTGATACTATTTCCTATAAAAATGTGATGTCCAATGGTTTGGTATTGGACAAAAATGGACAAAAGATGTCCAAGCGCTTGGGCAATGCGGTAGATCCGTTTGAGACCTTGACCAAGTACGGAGCTGATGCTACTCGCTGGTATATGATCTCCAACGCCAACCCTTGGGACAACCTCAAGTTTGACGTAGATGGGATAGAGGAAGTACGCCGCAAGTTCTTCGGTACGCTTTACAATACCTATTCTTTCTTTGCTCTCTATGCCAACTTAGACGGCTTTACCTATGCTGAGGCGGAAGTGCCTTTGGAAAAACGCCCAGAGATAGACCGCTGGATTCTCTCCGAGCTCAATACCCTTATGGCCAAGGTTAAAGAAGCTTTCTTAGATTACGAACCTACTCGTGCTACTCGACTTATCTCTGACTTTGTACAAGAGAACCTAAGTAACTGGTATGTACGTCTTTGCCGTCGTCGTTTTTGGAAAGGTGAATACGAGGAAGATAAAATATCCGCTTACCAAACCCTCTATACCTGTTTGGAAGTGGTGGCTAAGCTCTCCGCTCCAGTGGCACCTTTCTTTATGGACAGACTCTACCGAGATCTTAATGGGGTAACAGGCAAGGACAAGGCCGAATCAGTACACCTAACTGATTACCCAGAGAGCAAGGCGCCATATATAGATAAGGCCTTAGAAAGCAAGATGGAGAAGGCGCAAAATATCTCCTCTTTGGTGCTTTCTCTGCGTAAGAAAGAGATGATTAAGGTACGCCAACCCCTACAGAAGATACTCATTCCTACCCTTAGTGAAGCCGAAAAGGCAGAGATATTGGCGGTAGCTAACCTCATCAAGCACGAGGTGAATGTAAAAGAAATAGAGTTTATCGATGATGCTTCAGGTATTTTGGTAAAACAAATCAAACCTAACTTCCGCGCATTAGGGCCTAAGTTTGGTAAACAGATGAAGGATATAGCCGCAGTGATTAACGGCTTTACCCAACAAGATATACAAGCCTTTGAACGTCAAGGCACTAAAGAAATCACTCTTGATGGAGAAAAACTTACCCTTACCTTGGACGATGTAGAAATCACCTCTCAGGATATAGAAGGTTGGCTTGTGGCTAGCTCCTCTACGGGCTTGGTAGTAGCCTTGGACGCTACTATTACCGATGAGTTGCGTGCAGAAGGTATTGCCCGTGAATTAGTGAATCGTATCCAGAACCTTCGCAAAGATACAGGCCTTGAAGTAACAGACAGAATTCGTATCCTTTTGCAACAGCAAGATACACTTGAGAAGGCTGTTCGTGCCAATGAAGCCTATATCAAAGCAGAGACCTTAGCCAACGAAATCCTCTTTGCCGACACCCTCCAAGGAGAAGAAGTCGCTTTTGATGATATTGTGACTAAGATTGTGGTGGAAAAAATATAATGGACAAGAATAGTATTGTACAGTACAAACTCTCATTTGATAGTATAACACATTATATAGAGAGTGAAGACAGACAGGAGAGAGTTGAAATATGGTTTGCACGTGAGTTGCAAGCCATATTGGGCTATGCTCGCTGGGAGAATTTTATTATTGCTATTCATAGAGCTGTAGATTCATGTAAAACTCAGGGTATCAATGTAGATGATCATTTTCGTGAGGTCACGAAAATGATCGATATAGGTAAAGGAGGAAAACGTGAAGTATCAGATTTTATGCTTACACGTTATGCTTGTTATCTTATTGCTCAAAATGGAGATCCTAAAAAAGAGGAAGTAGCCTTTGCACAGAGTTATTTTGCAGTACAGACACGCAAAGCAGAGTTAATAGAAGAACGACTGAACTTGCTTTCTCGTTTAGAAACTCGTGATAAACTTAGAGCAGCTGAAAAGCAACTTTCTCAAAATATCTATGAAAGAGGTGTAGATGATAAAGGTTTTGCACGTATACGATCCAAAGGAGATACAGCACTTTTTGGAGGATATACAACTGAGGATATGAAACAGCGCTTAGGAGTAAAAGCTAATAGACCTTTAGCTGATTTTCTTCCAACATTGACTATCGCAGCAAAAAACCTCGCTACCGAAATGACGAATTATAATGTAGAAAGTAATGATTTGCATGGAGAACTATCTATTACACAAGAACATGTACAAAATAATCAAACAGTACGTGATATGTTAGGACAGCGAGGTATAAAACCAGAAGAACTCCCTGCTGCTGAGGATATTAAGAAATTGGAGCGAAAAGTAGCACGTGATGAGAAAAATATAGAGAAAGACTCCCAAAAATTACCTAAAGATAAAAAATAATATGGTATATTCTCGAATATGATCAATTTCGTGAGGTCACGAAAATGATAGTTGTCTATTAGTATTGGGTGTAGTGTATTGATTGTCAGTATTAGTTATCATTTTCGTGACCTCACGAAAATGATCTATTCTAGTCGGTAATGGGTTTAAACTATTGATTATTAGTATTAGTTATCATTTTCGTGACCTCACGAAAATGATATTGGTCAATTAGTCTTAGGAACAAGATGTTGATTATCAGTATTGGTGATCATTTTCGTGAGGTCACGAAAATGATCTATAAGAAGGTAAATTGAACGAGTTAAGGTAACTTTTTAAAGAATAAGATAAAAACAATTTGAGGGATGAAGAAGTTTTTTCACATATTCATATTGTTATTAATACCTCATCTGTGTAGTTATGCACAATCAGCAACTACTGATTGGGCAAAGATGGGACTGAAAGGTAGGGTGAAATCGGTAGAAACATCATTCTATTTTACTATAGAGAAAGATGGAAAAATAACCAAGGGAGATCCTTTTTCTATGGGGTTTTATCCGTCTGAGAAAATAGAGCAGATGCACCTGATGCAGAGAATGGGGGCTGTTGCCTTTTTTGCTGCCTTTTTGATAGATATTGTACCTTCGGTAATTACCTATAATTCCAATGGTTTTTTAGTAGAGAAACGTTTGTTCGACACTACACTGCACCAGAGGATAGTGTATACTTACGATACGAAAAATCAGCTTATTGACAAATCAACTTTTGTACGAGACCAATTAGTTGTAAGAGATTCCTACAGATACAACACTGATGGAGAGAAAATAGAAGAGCTTCTCAATCAGATAGAAGGGGAAGGAGGGGTAACTTGCAAATATAGCTATAATGCTGATAGACAGCTTATAGAATGTAACTATATAGATGTAGATAAATTTCCAAGCGCTAAGGAAGTCTATACCTATAAGGACAAACAACTTGTCAGCAAAGATACTTACCGAAATGAGAAACTAAGTGCTCGTGCACTCTATCAGTACAATTCTGAAAATCAGTTGATATGTTCCCTGTTCCAAGGAGTGGGAAGTATGATATGGGATTCTAAATACATTTATGATAAGAATAAGAAACTAAGTGAGGAGTATATTGTGATAAATGGAAATGAGAAAAATGGTTTTTTGAATAAATTCTCTTCAGAGGGTCGCTTAATTGAGCATTTGACCTTTTCTTCTAATAAACTTAGTACTTTTCATTATACAAATGACAAACAAGGGAACTGGATCAAGCTCATTAACTATGAACAGGAGATACCTATTCTCTATGTAGAGCGAAAAATAGAGTATTTCAAATAAAATAACATGATAAAAGTAACCAAAGTAGAAAAACTCTTTCCAAGTATAGAGGAAGTTTTTGAAGCTCCTAAAGAGTGGTTTAAGTATGTTTTCTTTCCACTACTGACGGTAGAAATAGAGAATGAACAGCAGCAAAAAAGCAAGGCACATTTTATCTCCATGTATGCTTGTGGATTGGCAGAGTATGAGTCAGAGCGTACAGATTGTAATTGGTTCTTTGTACGTTTTGAGAAAGTAGGGGACAAATACCGTTTTGATGGAGAGATGGATTGGTTGCCTAACTTTTCTGAACTGCCTCAATGGTATCAAAATGCAAAGGAAGATTATGCAGCCCACAAAGACCTTTACCTCAATAGTGAGGTGAAACACAGCTATGACCCCTCACCCTATAAGGATAGTTTAGAGAAATGGGAAGCAATCAGTGGGGACTATGCCACTTATATGGATACACTGCTAAGTTATTGGGTAACTCGTGATAAATACCAAGAAACGGGCAAGTTTATCGCTGGTAATCACTACACACAAGGGTATAGCGGACACGAACGTGAGATATATGAGCTTACCCCTTACGATGAAGATGAAGAAACCTATGAGGATTTAGACGAGTATTTGGAATATCGCCTGGATACAGAATCCTATCTCTGTGAAGAATATGGTATTTCCTTAGAAGATAAGAACTATTTAGGCTATGTAATAGGATATAACTATTTACAGTACAGTGCCGATACGATTTCGCTATTTATCTCCCCTGACGAAAAAGAAGTGTATAACTGGTTTAGTTTCAGTTAAATAAAGTATATGGAACCCACTCAAGAACAGATCAAAACTCTAGCAGCGAAGCTAAACGAGGCTACTAAGAAAGAAGTCATTACTATAGAAACGCACGAAGGAGAAAACCTTACCCTTACCGATAGTAAGTTTGGCGGTTATCCCTATGTACCTAAGAACGGACATATCCCCAGAGATAGTGAGGGGAATCCGTTCTTTATGGTAGCACAAATCAACTGTGAGCAGTTGCCTGAGAACAATATATATCCTAAGGAAGGACTATTGCAGTTTTGGATTATAGACGGTGATGACCTCTATGGGTTGGATTTGCAGGATCCTTGTAGTAATGCAGGCAAGCGAGTGCTCTATTTTCCAGAACCTACTGAGGGTCTTTCTCTGGATGAGGTAAAGCTTCAGTACGTGCTCACCGAGGAATATACCCCTATGACTCCTTATAAAGAATTGGCGCTTACTTTCATTCGCAGAGAAGAGGGAATTACCCCATGGGATGTGAATTTTGATCGCCTTTTTACCGACTTATGGAATGAAGCCTTTTCCGATGATATAGAAACAATATGGGATCTGCCCGAAGAGACTCGACGACTGTTGTGGGACATTGTCCCCGATGGTACAGAGCATCGTATAGGAGGGTATCCTTATTTTACCCAACAAGATCCCAGAGAGGAGGACTCACCATTTACCGAGCTGCTCCTTCAGATGAACTCCGATGCTGACCATATTATGTGGGGAACCATGGGGGTGGCTAACTTCTTTATTCGTAAGGAGGATTTGAAAGAAAAGAATTTTGAAGAGGTGCTATACAATTGGGATTGCTAAAATTAAGGGTAGAAGGAATTGAGTTATGAATATCTTGCAAAAGTCTATAATCAGCTACTATATGACGAGGGCTATTTGTATGAAAAAATGTCTCTTGATATGGCCACTATTATTGTGTAGTGGTTAAGGCAGGTCAATCCTATGTTGTAAGTAAAGATGGTCAAATTTTGGGTAAAATACCATAAATAGAAAGTTTTCTCTGTGTTATGTATACAAATATCCAAAAAATTTCGTATCTTTGCGGAACTTAAAAAAAGGGGTATAAATGCCTTTTTTTAAGGAACAAATTTGTAAGTAAAAACCAGTATATTATGGATGTAAAAGTTCGTTATTCCGATAAGGATTTGCAAGAGTTCAAGGCGATTATAGAGGAGAAATTGGAGAAAGCCCAAGCAGATTTGGAGTTCTTACGCAATGCTTATCTCAATGGGGCTGACAATAGTGTAGATGATACTTCACCTACTTTCAAGGCTTTTGAAGAAGGTTCTGAAATGATGAGTAAGGAATCCAATATGGCACAGGCTACACGCTTGGAAAAGTTCATTCGTGATCTAAAAAATGCACTTATCCGTATAGAAAACAAGACTTATGGTGTATGCCGAGTAACAGGTAAGCTCATAGACAAAGAACGCCTCAAGGCTGTACCTCATGCAACTCTAAGTATAGAGGCTAAAAATATGCAATAATTTTTTCCATGATTGTACAAGAAATAAGGTAATTGATGCTTGCTTCAGTTACCTTATATTTTTTATACAATGAGCCAAGAAAAAAATTAAAATAAATTTGTAAAATAAGAAAAAAACATATATTTTTGCACCATATTTTGTGGATAAAAACTAAAGCCCCCTTAGAAAGAACCATATAAGACTAATAAATAGATTTGTTTATGAAAGCACCCACTATCAAACATGAGGATTATGCAGTAATAGCCGATTTTATTGCGGTAAGCTTTGAAAGAGATTTGGCTTCTTTTTCTCAAATTTACAAAACAATGAATGCCGAATACCTAGAGAGTTTCAAAAAGGCAATAAGCAAGCTGAAAAACAATGATTCTACCAATGCCATCGTTGTAAAACAGAAAGAAACTACGGCAAAACTATACAAACAGGCCGACGAACTCCGCCGAAGTATTACTTTCCTAAAGGATTATACGGAGCGCTCTGGTCTGGATACCTCCTTGCTCAAGGTGATTGTAACCAAAATCAATGGAAAAAATATCGCAGGAGTGGTTAAGGCTGTACGCGATGCCATTCCTTATTACAGCGATAATATGGAGCGTATTGCCGATATGCCCGAAGGCTTCTTGGAGAAGGTAGTAGAGCAAACCAAGCAGCTCGATGCACTTAACATACAGCAAAATACGCTAATGAATGAGCGCAAACACCATACACAGGCCAATAAGGAGATGTACCAGCTGATTAAAAAGTATATAGGTGATATAGCTAAGGCTGGGAAGCTCATTTTCAGAGGACAAAAGAAAGAAGAAGAATATGTCATTAGTAAAATAGTGGCAAGGGCCAAAACAAACAAACAAAGTAGAATGGAACAAGGTCGGGAAGAGATTCCTAACCCGTTGTATGAGAATTAGTTAAGTCATATTTTATGGTGATAATAGCCTGATGTCCTTTGCGATGTTGGGCTATTGTTTTATTCGTAGCGGATCAGCTCAGGCATATTGTAATTGAAGTAAGGGAGCCTGAAATCGGTGTTGTTGATACTGGTGAATTTCTGTATATGGTTGCCTACCCCAGGCACACGTGGCATATAGATAAAAGAAAATTGGAAATTGCCCAAAGGGATATAGTCATTGGTGATATAGAAGCCAATGCCGACTTTGGTCAGCATCTGATCCTTTAGCAAATTGCGGTTGTCATTACCTATAAACCCTATATCCCCCATAAGGAAAGGACTCACACGGAATCCCCAGAGAGCGAAAGGCGAGTAGGATTGCGTCTGTAAGGTTAGTATAGACTTGTGTATGCCTGTAAGTGTAGGACTATTGAAGCCTATGATCCCTGTGGAGCCATTGAGGGAGATACGATCCTTTACATAGTCCTTGCGGGAGAGTCCCACTACGGAGCGCCATTTGACAAATTGTCTAAAATGCCATTGCCCAATGTTGAACAAAGGGGAAAAATAGGTAAACTCCCAGCGCAAGGTTGTTTGTTTGTTGCGCTCTTGGGTGAGAAAGCCCCCCAATTGTACATCAGAGGCTAAATAACCAAAGGAAAAGTAATCTCCATAACGCAAACGTCCGCCCAGATATGGTGTTCTATAACCGAGATTGTCTTGGAATCCGCCAATAAGGGCAACACTTTTGCCAATGGGAATATCTTCTATATCCTGATGCCTGAAAATATATCTATCTTGCTCATACCCTATGTAATTCACCCCCAAAGAAGCCAAAAATGTATTCTTATCCGAATAGAAATGTTCGGGGTCTAGGAACTCATCAGGCTTTTTTAGGTAGTTTATTCGATAATAGCGCAAGGAAAAGACCATATTGGTTACCCGATTGACAGGAGTATAGCGCTTAAGTATTGGGAAAGAAACACTTCCCCAGAGATTGCTACCTGAGACCTTGAAATCGGGGCGGTAAAGAGAGTCATTCTTGAGGATGGTATCGTCAAAAGTCCGTTGATAGACACTGGCACCCCCCGCCCAACGGGTATAGAGAGAGTAGTAAGGGCGAGAGAGCGATCCATATTTGTAGTAATATTTGTCAAAATCCATAGAGTAGCCAACGGACGCGTTGAGCGTAGTGGCATATAGGTTAGGAATCTCATAGTCAAAGCCAAAGCTAGGGCGGGTACTTCCTCGGATTTCTTGGCTATACCTACCCGATAGTTGGTGCCCCAAACCTAAGAAATTGCGCTCGAAAACCCGCACTGTACCTTCGTTAAGAGAGCCCATAGCATCGGCATAGAGGCTCCAGCTATCGAGGACATTGACCTTAATATCCACTGAATCAGCACTATGGGTAGCCACAGGCTGTATATACACCCTTCGAATATGATATTGACTACGTAGCACACGGGCGGTCTCTTTCATTTTGATAGAATCCAAAGGCGTATAAGGGTCAAAGAGCAAGAGGCGCCTGACTACCTCGCTTTTTGTTTTGTTATGGAAGCGGTTGCCCAAGCGTTCCCATTTGTTGGGTTGTTGGGTACTATCCCGCTCATCAAAGCCCAAGGGGTCATAGGTGGTAATCTCGATATGGCGAATGATTTTTCCCTGAAAAGTTACCCAGCGGGAAGGTTCTTTAGGTTTGGGAGGGGGAGGGATAGCAGGCACCGATTCTCCAGAGGTGAAAATAAGGTCATAAAGGCGACGGCCGATCTTACTTTTCTGAGTTCTGCGTTCTATTCTTCGGTAGAGAGAATCCTCTTTTATCCTAATAGAGTCGTTTAGGATGCGTTTGGTACGTAAGGTATCTTGCGCCAGTGTAAACTGACACCCTCCAAAGGCTATAAAGACTATAAAAAAGAATAGTTTTTTCAAAAAAGTTAGTATTTACGTTTTTATTACGGAACGAAACTCTTGTATTCTACCAAGTTCAGTTGTGTGTAAGCAAGTAAAGTGTGTGGAGGTTGTATATCCATTAGATATTCCACAGTTAAACCTGTGTAGGTCAGTTTATACAAAAGCCCTTTCACAAAGGAAAGGGCTTTAACTATTTTAAAGTGCCGATAGCAGTTCTTGTCTGTAAGGACACTGTGATCCATTCACGTTGCAAAGTTACAAAACTTTTTTGTATTTACAAAGAATATTTCATTTTTTCTTTAATGATTTCTATAAGATCTTTATTATTAGCATGTTTGAGTATTAAATCATCTATTTCTTTTTGCATATCACTTGCTCTGTTGTTAGAAATCTTAGTCAGAAAGTAATGAATTACTTTGATAATGGCATTGAGGTGATTTCTTTCAACTGGAAGAATTTTACATATTTTCGTGTTTTTAATAGACTCCTCACTTTTGAAATCAAATATAACTCTTGTATGAGAACATGCATTACGAATATCGACAATAGCTTTTAGGTAATTATCAAAAACATCTATTCTATTGATTCCATATGCTTCTGTAATTTTTATTTTAACACTATCATCTTTTATAGCGTTGAAAATTTTTCGAATACTCCCTAAAGTTACAAATTCTAAAGTTTTCCAAGCAGGTGCATAAGGTTCCTCGTGCCTTCTATGATGATTTTGTATGATGACATTATTCTTACGTATGTCTTTGTAGATCTTTTTGAATATTTTTACAAACTCTCTGTCCATAATATTAGTATCTACAAACCAAATAGGATTTTCACTATAATGGTTTGAAACAATATAGGTAATTTGAGTTCGTAAATTTACTTCTATTCTACTTAAGACTTTAGTAAGCAAATGCCTTAACTCCATATCAAAATAGTATAGGTCTACAGCTGTTGAAAATAGGGTTCTATCTTTAAAAATATGCCTTATTTTATCCTCTTGGAAATAATACCAATAGAAACCTAAGCGATAATATCCTATATCTTTTAGAATTTCTTTTGCCTTATCTTCATTTTCAATAACTAATCCTCTTGTTTTTAAAGTGATGATTTGCTCCTCTACAGTTATTGCCTTATCTCCCATGTAAATTATATTTTTAATTCAGACCTACTATCCTTGCATTTTTTTTCCAAAGGCTAAATCACCAGCATCGCCTAAGCCTGGGACGATATAGCTGTTTTCGTTGAGATAGTCGTCAATGGTAGCTATCCATAAGTGGGCATTTTCGGGGAAATGTTGGCTGACGTACTCCAATCCTTGTTTGGAGCCGATGACTGCAAAAAGGTGTATTTCCTTAGGAGTGCCCAGCAGTTGGAGGGAGTTATATACATTGACAAACGAACGTCCTGTGGCCAACATAGGGTCGGCCAAGATAAGGATATTGTCTTGCAAGGAGGGAGAGGCTAAGTACTCCACTAAAATCTCAAACTCCGAAGGGGAGGTATGCTTGCGGTAGGCAGAGATAAAGGCATTGTCGGCCTTGTCAAAGTAATTCAATATCCCTTGGTGCAGTGCCAATCCCGCACGGAGGATAGAGCATACCACAATCTTATCCTGTATCAGAGGAATATCCTTTTCCCCCAAGGGGGTGGTGATCCGCTGTACTTGGTAGGGGAGGGTCTTGCTCATCTCATAGCTTAGGAGTTCCCCTATACGCTCCAAGTTTTTCCTAAAGCGCATTCTATCCTGTTGGATATCAACACTTCTTAGCTGGGCTACAAACTCAGAGAACAAGGAGGGCGTTTGGTCAAAAGGGTGAATAATCATTTGTTCAAAAATAAATTTTTTTATTACGCAAAATAACGATATTTTTGCAAATAAAACAAGGAATATGTTTAGTAAATTAGCCTATGACATTTTTTGGGAGAGTATCCTGCGCTATCATATAGCCGATGATGTGAACCAACCCTTTGAAAATCCGTACGATAGCAAGACTATTGAGCACCTATTGTACCGTAAAAATTGGATAGATACGGTACAGTGGCACTACGAGGATATCATTCGCGATCCTGACATTGACCCCAAGGAAGCACTGCTGCTCAAGCGAAAAATAGATGCTTCCAACCAAGACCGTACCGATACTGTGGAGTATATAGACAGCTATTTCCTTCACCAATATAAAGACGTAACCCCACAGGCAGGGGCAACCATTAATACCGAGAGTCCTGCATGGGCAGTAGATAGGCTCTCTATCTTAGCCTTAAAGATCTACCATATGCAGCAGGAAACCGAACGCACTGATGCCTCCGCTGAACATATTGCTAAGTGCCGAGAGAAGCTCCAAGTACTCCTCCAGCAGCGAGAAGACCTCTCTCTTGCCCTTGATCAACTCTTGAACGATATCGCCGCAGGGCGAAAATACATGAAGGTATATAAGCAAATGAAGATGTATAACGATGAGGAGCTGAATCCGATCTTGAGGAAATGAGATAATTGAAAATACACTAAAAACAACAGTTCATTTCTGCAAAAGGTAACCCACATTGTTACTTTTTGCAGAAATGAACTATTTTAAAGAAAAGACAAATAAGGGAAATATATAGAATTAAATCTTTTCTATAAGGGTAGTTTTAATCTTTTCCCAAGCCTGAGTTGCATTATAGTCTATATTAGGACATATGATGGCAACCAAGGAGCAATAGATTTCCATTCTAGGATATATCGTTGTGGTATCATATATCTATTTCTATTTTTTCATTTGGAATAATTTTCCACTTATCAGTTAAAGAACCATTTTTTTGAGTGGATAGAGAAAGGTATTGTGGGTATATATTTCGTTTTGAAAGGACAGCAAACAAACACTTAGCTATATCCTCTCTGCCAAGCAAATCATCAAGAATATAACCTACTCTCTGGACTACTGAAGTAGGATAGAAGTCAGCTATTTTCTTTAAAGTATTTTTATTGACCACTTCAGATAGTTCGTCAATGATACTAATAACTCTGCCTAATCCAAAATCCTGTAAGTTCTCAACAAGGTCAAGTATAGTAGCCTCAGCTGTAGATACATTTACATATCCTGTACGTGTTTTAAGTTGTGTAATACAGGAGGTGTCCCAGCCATTTTTTATAGTAAAAGAGATATGGATTTTTTCTTTCTTTATATCCCTGATAAAAGGCATAGTAGTGGTAACGAAAAATTGCATAGGCTGTTGATGGGCAGCGCCATGGAGAGCTGCCGCAGATAACAGAGATACATAATAATTTCGTTGTAAATACTTCATAAGATCATCAATATACATGATGTAAGGGATATTTCTTTGTATAGAAAATTCAGGAGTGATAATCACATAAAATCCCCTTCTGATAAGAAAAATTTTTCCTTTACTTATTAAGCGAGATAGAGAAACTTGTGCTATTTTTCTATCATAGCCACTTTTTTCTATTACTTCGTCTAAGGTAAATGAAATTCTTCCTACAGAAAGTACCTGATTGATAAAATCAATATAAGAAAAACCTTTTCCTACCATGTCTTACTGATAGTCCTCTTCTGCAAAAAGTAACCTATATTGTTACTTTTTGCAGAAATGAACTTTTGTTTAATTGGTCACAAAGGTACTTGTTTTCAATGAAATATACAAATTTTTGGTGAAATACTATTTGTTTGCTATTTTATAGTTAATCATATTTAAATTGCGAATAAATAAGACGAGAGACTAATTCTTAATTCACTCTCTTTCAAGGGCTAATTGCCATTAGCCCCTACACCTGCTCATGCTAATTTTTCGCAAACCATTTCTGTTTGACTATAATATGAGTTCGATGTAAGCAAAATTATATTTTTTCTCCCACGGATTCCACGGATTTTCACAGAGAGAATAACACAACAACTAAGTATAACTCTTTAATTTCCTCGGATAAATAAGGCCAAAGGCCTTATAAAAATCTGTGTAAATCGTAGGAGCATGATTACACTAACATAACGTGAGTTTGATGTAAGCAAAATTATATTTTTCCCCCACGGATTCCACGGATTTTCACAGAGAGAATAACACAACAACTAAGTATAACTCCTTAATTTCCACGGATAAATAAGGCCTTTGACCTTATAAAAATCTGTGTAAATCGCAACAGCACAATTACACAAACATAGAAAATCTGTGAAATCCCTGAAAATCTGTGGGAGCTTTCGTTATATTAAACTCACGTTATTTTAAGGAAGAAAACTTTAACAAAAAATAAATATTAGCTGGTCACAGTTTGACCAATAGGGGTTGTAATTTTGTCCCAGATAAAAAACGATATTATGTATATACGCTCACTACACATAGAAACGGAGAGAACCAAGAGTTTTCCCTATAACACCTATGCCGTACGCTATGCCAAGCATATAGATATGGGGCAGGCAGTAACCTTTATCGTAGGAGATAATGGCGTAGGAAAATCCACACTGATAGAGAGTATAGCCTACAAATTGGGTTTGCCTCGTATAGACAGCTATTTGGACTATATGCAAGAGTCCTTTGAGCCTATAGAAAGCCTTTCGGAATGCTTGCAATTGGAGTTATACAATCAGGGAAAGGTCAAAGGCTTTTTCTTTCGGGCAGAGGACTTTGGCGATTATGTAGCCAAAGTAGATGATTATGCCAAGTCATGGGCTTATGAGGCCTTTAAGGAATTACCCCATTCTCGTATGCTGGAGGCAGTGAACAACAATACCAGAGAGTACAAGAACATGATGTGGAATTACGGACAGAAACTCTCGTCCTTTTCCCATGGAGAAGCCTTTTTGCATATCATCACTGAGCGGACGAAGAAGCAGGGGCTCTATATCTTTGACGAGCCAGAGAGCGCCCTTTCCCCTATACACCAGCTATCGCTGATCTACCTTATTAGGGAGCACCTCAAGCGGGAGGATTCCCAGTTTATCATCGCTACCCACTCGCCCATACTGATGGCCATGCCAGGAGCCTTTATTTATGAAATCACAGAGACAGGTATGAACGCACACCCTTGGAACAAGTAGAGCACTATATCGTTACAAAAACTTTTCTTAATAACCCTGAGGCGTATTTTAGAGAGGAGGAATAGGGCAGCCAAAAGAAGACCGACCAGCGAAGGGGTATCGGCTCAAATGGTTGCACTTTAGAGAGTTAAAGAATTTATCAACGTATGTAAAATTTAACATATGAAAGTGTGTAAAAATAAAGATAAATTTGTATTTTTGTGGCTGGTTAAAAATACATACTATAGTGTACTAAAGATACAATTTTAAAAAACTGAAACTGAATATAAAATGAAAATACTTAAAAAACAAAAAAATGCCAAAATTTGAAAAAATAAAATGCTATATAATAGGAAGAAGAGGTGCAGGAAAATCCTCCTTAATTAATGCGATTGTAGGTGAAAGAATTGCAGAAGTAGGAGTAACGGAAACAACCATGGAAGTTGGGCAACCTTATGAAAAAGGAGAATTTCTCTTCTATGATTTACCAGGTTATCCAACAGAAAAATTCCCAAGAGAGACTTATATAGAAAAAATGGGAATCAAGGATTCTGATTGTTTGATTATAGTAACTTCAGACTGCTTTTATGAAGACGATTTGTTCTTAATTAAGGAGATAGCTAAAATACAACCATCAATAGCTATTTATGCAGTAAGGACAAAAATAGATTATTCTATTGAGAGAAATAAGAAAACAGGGGTAGATGAAGAAACTACTTTGAAAAAGATCTATGAAGAACTTAGAGATAATATACAAGATGCTCCTGTAAAAGGAATTTACTTAACTTCAGCAGATTATCCCACAGCATATGATTTGAATAAACTCTTAAATGATATATCTTCAAACTTATCAGAGGCAGATTCAACTAATAAGGCTAATTTTTTAGGAAATAAAATAAAAACAATAGAAGAAAAAAATATTACTATGGAAGAAATCTTTGAAAAATTTGGAGATATATTTGGTGGGCACTACAAAACTCCTTTGAAAGAAGAGCAAATCATAGCAATTTTAAAAAAATATAAAGAAGAAGCAGAAAAAAGATACAAATTAGGTATAATAAACCAGTTTGTATATTATTTTAATTTAAGTAAATCTCAAAAAGGATTAAGAGATCTATCAGGAAAACTTATGCCTGAAGAAGAAGAGGGAGAGTACCGAACAAAATGTAATTTAGGAGGTAATATTCCTTTTTTTATGAAGATAGGTACAAGTTTCTTCATAACAAAGGATAAGCTATTCTTTAGAAAAAATGAAGAATGGGAAGAAATAGAATGGAGTAGAATTAGTGATATATCAACTACTTCTTTTAGGTCTTTTAAGTTTTCAGTTTTATCAGAATTAGGAACAAAGATCGAAATAGATTTTCCATTTATAAATAGTAGTGATACTACAGATGAAAGTATAAATGAGGAAGTTGGATTTTTATTAAAAGACATGCTTAATTTGTGGAAAAAGGAAGGTATTTGGGAAGATTATTGTAAAGTTAAGGAAATAATTGATCATTATGAGAAAAGAGAAAAATATATAGATGCTCTCTCTTTTATAGAGGAAAATAAAGAATTCTTATCTTTTATAGACTATTCATATCCTTATTTTTATCATAAGATAAAAATACTAATATTAAAAGGAGAAAGGGAGGAGGCTTTGTTTGAATTTGGTAGATTTCAGCAATTGGAAAAAGCTTGTAGAGGAAGTCTGCAAAAAAAGGTTTATAATTATTATCTTTTAAATATAGAGCTTTTAATTAATGAAATAAAACATAATTACTATGAAGTTTCTTTAAAGTGTAAAAAACTTAAAGAATTAATGAAAGATAAGCCTTTTGAAGAAATTTTGTATGTTGAGAGGAATAGAAATCGAAATTATAATCTTTTTATTAATAATTTTATAGAGTTACCACTTCGTGAACGTAAAATTATTACTATTTCTAAAACTGATGATCTCTTTAAATCAGATCATATTACTTTACTCAATATAGGTCAATTGCCTGCAATCAACTTTCCGATGTCTCATCCTAAAGTTAATCAAACTTATATTGCACATCCTTATAAAACAGATAGTTATTTGCCTATAGAAAATTATGATTATGAATTACTTAATGACAGATTAAATGAATTTTTCTATATACTTCAATGTTTGGGTGCAACATCTATAACTTTTGAAACTATAGAGGAAGAAAATAAGGAAGAAAAGAATCATTCTAACCTTAAAGCAGAAGCTGAGGCAAAGGCAAAAATTATAGGAGGGAAAGTTGGGGTAGACTATGATAATCTTATGAACTCTTCTCTACGTAATTATCTAAAAATGGAGAGAACTCAGACTTTTGATCCTGAAAAAAGACCTTATATTCCTAAGGATGTAGTGTGGTTTCCTAATGAATTTTCTTGGCAGCGTTTAGCACAACAACGATTAAATGGAAATTTTCTTACTCATAATGAAGTATTATCATCTTCACAAACACAAACGCTAAGTAGCTCTGAAATAGTAGATGTGAATGCAGAATTAAAAATGTTATTTACATCTGTAAAAGCTGGGGTTCATTACCAAGAAGAAAAAGAAATCAAACAAAATAGGGATTTTAGTTGTCGTATCAGTGTAGAGTTCAAACCTATGAAAGAGTTTCCTGAAGAGACTGAGATTATTGATATAAAAGCGGAGGAAGTAATACAAACACCTGTTCAGCTTCCAGCTCCTAATGATAACGAGGCTCGCTACTTGGAAGAGATACATTTTATGTTGGAAGATGATGGGGTGATAGATGAGCGTGAGCGTACAATCTTGGAGCGTTTCCGTGAACGTTATAATATTACTCCTGAACGAGCAAAAGAACTTGAAGCACAAGCTATTGCAGGTCAAGAATTGACTTCTGAAGAACAAGAATACTTATCAGAGTATAAAAACTCCTTACAAGATGGGGCTATATCTGAGAAAGAACGTCGCTTGCTTAACCGCTTGGCAATGGCCTTGGGAATTAGTGAAGAGAGAGTAAAGGAATTGGAAGGAAATTTATAAAGTAAAAGGTTATGAGTGATGAGTTAGAAAAAGAAAAAATGATTTTAGACAATCTATATAGATGTAGGGATTTAGAAATCAATAATCTGTGGCAGAAAAGTATCTTTTTAGGTCCTATTTTGACATTATGTTTTACTGGGTATGCGGCTTTACTCTTTTCTCTAATAGAAAAATGTAATATTAAATATCATTTTCTCTGTCTAGTTGTATGCTTTGTTAGTATAATTTTTTCTAAGCTATGGATTTATATGTTTAAAGGATCGAAGGCTCATTATGAACTTTATGAAAGAGCAATAACTGATTTTGAGAGAAATCAATTCCAAATAGAAGAAAAATTTGTAATGGGGAAATTCAAATATAATATTCCTATAGATGAAAAAATTTTCAGTACAAATGCAGGTGTTTTTTCTCCATCAAGAATTAATATTGTGATAGGTCAAGTTAATTTAGTGTTATGGATATTAGGATTTATTGTTCATATTTTGTTTATACTTCTACATTTCTTTACTTTGAAGGATATTTTTATATTTATAATACTTTTTTTTAACTATATTTTCAATATATTGTATTTAATACTTTTGTTAAGTTGTTCATTGTTGAAAGATAAGATTAAAAGTTCCTACCTAAAGTAGAATGAAATTAAGATATAGAAATTGTAGAATAGAATATTATTAATCTTTAAACCATATAAAAATGCCTTTATATAGAGTAACAGTAACAAGAACAGTAGTAAGCAATGGCTTGCGATTGGAGTCAGGAATGCAGGTGGAGGTACTTACCCAATCAGTTACCAACCCTGTATTTGTAAACGGAGGAAAAGATGTAATAGCAGCTTTCCAGCGTGTGTATGGGATTGATGTAAGTCGTATCTTTACAAGCCTCAAGACAGCGCTGAAAGTGGATAAAATAGGATAAAATGATCTATAACCTTCACCCTGAATTAGCTCCCTTTGTAGGGAAGCATTATACAAAAGCTCCTTTGAAAGTGCTCTTTCAGGGAGAGAGCCACTATCTGCCAGAGGCTTATGACCATAAGGTGGGGCAGGAGTGGTATGAGCGGAGTACCGCCAGCTACGGCTTTACTAAGGAGGCTTTGGCTTGGCTCAATACAGCGGCGATTATACGGCATGATGTGATAGAGAGCAGTTACAAAAATCCCTCCCATGCTATCTATAGACATATAGGTGGCGTGTATGGAGCAGTGTTTGACAAGGGGGATTATCCACAAGCCCTTGAATATATAGCCTTTAGCAACTACTTTCTACGCCCTGCGGAGGTAAGTGGGGAGAGCATTGTAGTGGCAGGGGAGGCGGAGGAGTTGCGTTCTTTCGAGCAGTTGTGTGCTTTGGATAGCCAATATAGCCCTGATTTGATTGTCTTTGTCAGTAAAAAAGCCCATGAGTCTTTTTTGCGGACAGCTCAAAAGCAGCAAGCAAGTGGGTTGCTCAGCAAGGCGCGGAGTATCCCGCACCCCAATACTTCGTGGTGGAACAGACCTATCAGCCAGTACGAAGGGCGTACGGGTAAGGAGCAGTTGGAGCAAATCCTGCAAGAGGCATAGCAAAAATATATTTTCTAAATTATTAGGGTGTAATTGATAATTAATTTCTATCTTTGCACCCTATTACTATTAGTATGAATTTATTTGAAACATTGGGGCTAAGCGCACCCCTACTCGAAGCGATTGATGACTTGGGCTTCGAGCGTCCGTCTGAGGTACAACAAGCCGCTATCCCTGTATTGCTTGAAGCACCTACCGATATGGTAGCACTGGCACAAACAGGAACAGGAAAAACCGCTGCTTTTGGTTTTCCACTTCTTCAACTGATTGATCCCTCCCAGCGTATTACTCAAGGACTTATCTTGGCGCCTACTCGTGAGCTATGTTTGCAAATTGCTTCCGAGCTAAAGCAGTATGCCAAGTATATGCCACAGGTGCATATTGTAGCCATTTATGGGGGGGCAAGTATAGAGGAACAAGCCCGTAGCCTTAAGAAAGGGGCGCATATTATCGTGGCTACCCCTGGCCGTATGCAGGATATGATGCGCCGCGAACTGGCTTCTATCGCTCATATCAGCTATTGTGTACTCGATGAGGCTGATGAGATGCTCAATATGGGCTTCTATGAGGATATCTGCTCTATATTATCCGAAACACCTGATGGAAAAAATACTTGGCTCTTCTCGGCTACAATGCCTGCCGAGGTGGCCAAAATCGCTAAAGAGTTCATGTATAAGCCCAAGGAGATTACCATAGGGCACAAGAACCAAGCCTCCAACAACGTACTCCACGAATGCTATATCGTCAATGGTCGTCAGCGCTATGAGGCACTCAAGCGCTTGGCCGATGCCAATCCGTCTATCTTCTCTGTAGTCTTCTGCCGTACCAAGCGTGATACCCAAGCGATAGCTGAGAAACTGATAGAGGACGGTTACAATGCAGCTGCCCTCCATGGCGACCTAAGCCAAAACCAACGTGATCTGGTGATGAAGGGCTTCCGAGCTAAGCAAATCCAAATGCTCGTGGCTACCGATGTGGCTGCCCGTGGGATAGATGTGGATGATATTACCCATGTGATTCACTACCAACTCCCTGACGAGATAGAGACCTACACTCACCGCAGTGGTCGTACAGGGCGTGCAGGCAAGTCGGGCGTTTCCATGGTGATCCTTACCAAGAGTGAAGCCAAGCGTATCAAGACGATTGAGAAGATTATCCAAAAGACTTTTGAGTACAAGTCTATCCCTAGTGGTATGGAAATCTGTGAGATACAGCTCTACCATTTGGCCAATACGATTAAGGATACCCAGGTGAATCCTGCCGTGAATGAGTATCTGCCAGCGATCTATGATGTGCTAAGCGGTCTGAACCGTGAGGAGCTTATTCAGCGTATGGTAGCGGTGGAATTCAATCGTTTTTACAACTACTACAGTAAGTCCAAAGACCTTAATGCGGAAACCACAGAAGGCAAGTCTTTCTCTACCGAAGGAGAGACCCGTTACTTTATTAATATAGGGGAGCGCGATGGTTACGACTGGCGCTTGCTCAAGGATTTCCTTAGGGAGAACATAGGCTTGGGCAAGAACGACATTTTCAAGGTAGATGTAAAGGATACTTTTTCCTTCTTCAATACCGAAGCGGAGATGACCCAGCTGGTATTGGACACTTTTGCTGATTTCAAGATGGACAACCGCTCCATTCATATAGAAATCTCCCAACAAAAAATCTTCTGGAGACAAAGGAAAGAAAGACAAAAGGGATAAGAAGGATAAGAAGGAAAGAAGAGACCATAAGCCAGCCGATAGAAGAGATAAAAAAGGAGCGCCTAAACGCAAAGATGCTTCTGATACCTTTTCTAAAAAACGGAAAAAGAGGAAGTAGCAGCTAATTGTCAATTATTAATTGTTAATTGTTAATGATTTAGGTTTCATAAGCCCTATTAGCATTGATAATTGATAATTAACAATTGACAATTGTTATTTTTTTTTCTTATATTTGGGGCAGATTTTGAAGTTGAGTAGTTGTATTGTTAATTTATTGAAAACAAGTGTTTTATGAAAAACAGTTTTCTTTTTTTTCTACTATTCTTGTCCTTTGCCACTTGGGCACAGGAGGAGACGGTTATGCGAGGAAATGTCTTCAATACCAAGACCAATTTGCCTTTGGATAATGTGAATATATTGAATATCAATCAAGTAAAAGGAGCTATCACCAATGCTAAGGGAGATTTTGCCATTCGTGCGGCGGTGAATGATACATTGCACTTTTCTTACCTTGGTTTTAAGTCGATCAAGATCAAAGTGACTCAGGATATGATTCGCTTTCCTGGCACGCGTATCGGGCTGACGGAATTGGCCTATGCCTTGGAGGAGGTGGTCATTTCACCCTATCGTCTTACAGGTTATTTGGCTATAGATGCCAAGTATATGCCTATCAATACCAATAAGCAGTACAGTATCTCTGGTTTGGACTTGGGCTATGAACCTCGTACAGGAGCGCCTTCAACGGCTGGAAAAGTATTGGAAGCTATAGGAAATCCAGTAGGTACTATCTATAAGCTCTTTAGCAGCCGAGAGAAAGATCTTAGAAAGCTCAAAAAAATGAAACAAAGCGATGAGATTCGCTCGATGCTCAATAGCAAATATGATAGAGAGAGCCTTAGTGAGATCTTAGGTATAGACAAAGACAAATTGGAGGACTTGCTTCGCCATTGTAACTATTCTAAGGACTTTATCAAAAACTCCAATGACCTACAGTTCTTAGATGCTCTTACCCAATGCTATGAGGAGTACAAACTCCTTAATAAGTGACAAATTACTAGTGACGAGTGACAAGTGACTAACGACTAGTGACAAGTGACTAATGACTAATCCCTAAACCCCTATAACTCTTATATAGATGAAAAAGTTTTTTAAAATTATTGGAATTATTTTTGTGGTCTTGATACTGCTACTTGTTTCCATTCCTTTTCTCTTTAAGAATACGATAAAAGAGAAAATCATGGAGAAAGTGAATGAAAGTGTAGATGCACAAATCAGTTTTACGGACTTCTCCCTCAGTGTGTTTAAGAACTTCCCCAATGCAACGGTGGAAGTAGGCGGACTGAAGGTGATTAACAACGCCCCTTTTGAGGGAGATACCTTGGCCTATGTGGGTAATTTCTCTGCAAAGGTGAACCTTAAGGATATACTCTTTAAGAAAGACGATGAACCTTACAAACTCCTTGGCTTCTCCATAGCCGATGCGGTGGTAAATGTACGTATAAATGAAGCCGGCAAAGGCAACTTTGACATTGCTAAAAGCACCTCGGATACTCCAGAGAGTGAGGAGCCTAATAATTTCTCTCTTGACTTAAATGAGTATAGCATTGATAACCTGCGCTTTACCTTTAAGGAAGATGGCTCAAAGATGAGTGTAATAGTGGATAGTCTTTATCACAAAGGAAAAGGAAATTTTGCAAATCAAGTGCTTGATTTAGAGACTACTACATCGCTTAAATTGTCTTTTGCCTCTGATGGTACGGCCTTTTTGCGCAACAATGTGGTGACCCTTGATGCGATCTTGGGTATAGACCTTAATCAGCAAAAATATACGCTAAAGGACAATACGCTAAAACTAAATGACCTAGAGCTTAATTTTGATGGCTTTGTACAACTCTTGGACGATGGTCAGCTCTATGACCTAAGTTTCAAAACGCCTAAGACTACCTTTAAGAACTGTTTAGACCTTATTCCTGCTGCTTATACCAAGAGTATAGAAGGGGTACAGACAACAGGTGAGTTTACAATCAACGGGAAGGTAGCGGGCAAATATACCCCTACGACTATTCCTAAGTTGGACATTCGTATGCTCTCTAATAATGCGTCTTTCAAGTATCCTTCTCTGCCTAAGTCGGTTAAGAATATTGATATAGATGTAAAGATAGGCAATGATACAGAGAAATTGGAAGATACTTATGTGAATATCAATCGTTTTGCTTTTACGATAGACCAAGATGCTTTCTCTGCAAAAGCCCTTTTAAGGAACCTTACAGGGAATATGCTTGTGGATGCAGACCTTAAAGGAACTATCAATTTGGAGAATATCCAAAAAGCCTATCCTGTACAGATGGATTTAGACCTAAAGGGAATCCTCAAGGCCGATATAACTACTTCTTTTGATATGGCATCGGTAGAGAAAAAAGCTTACGAGCGTATTCGCAATGCAGGGCATGCCTCTTTGGAAAAGTTTGTCTATTCTGGAGCAGGATTCCTACAGCCTTTCCATATCAACAAGGCAGGGCTTTCCTTCAATAATGCTAAGATAGAGCTTACCGAACTAGACGCCAAGACAGGAAAAACGGACTTTAATATCAAGGGAACCTTGGAAAACTTCTATGGCTTTACTTTGCGCAATGAAGTGCTCAAAGGGAACTTCTCCTTGGCCTCCAACCATATAGATGTGGGTGACTTTATGCAAACCGATACGCCAGCGGAAACCCCTAAGCAAGAGGAGAAAAAACCTGCTGAGACCAAGCCAGCCACTACAAATACCTCTACCGCAGGAGCCTCTATCAAAATTCCTGCTTTCCTAGATTGTACCCTCGATGCCAAGGCAAAGACTGTACTCTATGATAAGCTTAACCTAAACAATGTATCAGGTAAGCTTATTATCAAAGATGAAAGAGTAAGCCTACAGAACTTACAGACTGATATATTTGGAGGAAAAACAGCCGTTACAGGAAACGTATCTACCAAGGGAGATACCTCTACCTTTGCTGTAGATCTAGATATGACCAAGCTCAATGTTACAGAATCTTTCTCTCAGATAGATATGCTTAAGAAGATCATGCCTATTGCCAAGGTGGTAGAAGGATTCTTTAGCTCCAAGATCAATGTAACAGGAAAGCTCACTCCAGAGCTCACTCCCGATATTAATTCGCTTTCAGGAAGCCTTTCCGCTTCCTTGTTGGATAGCCATGTGAAACAAACCTCTCCACTTGTTTCGGCCTTGGATTCACAGTTCACCCAGCTGAACCTCTCCAAGCTGAATCTTAAAGACCTTAAAGCTAATGTAACCTTTGAGAATGGTCGTGTGGTAGTAAAACCTTTCACAATTAAGTGGAATGGTAGTACCATCAATGTAGCAGGAACCCATGGTTTTGACCAAACGATGGACTACAAACTAACCTTCAATGTACCGGCTAAGATGCTCGGGCCAGATGCTTCGGCTCTATTGGCTAAGCTCACCGCTACCGAACAGCAGAAGTTGGGGGATATTCCAGTGAATGTGAATATGGGAGGTAACTTTACCAAGCCACAGGTCTCTACCGATATGAAACAGGTGGTAAATAACCTAGCCCTACAGGTAGCCAAAGCACAGGCCAATCAGCTAACAGACAAGGTAATGGATAAGGTAACCAATGAAGTAACCAACAAGATTACCGAGAAGATAGGAGGAGAAGCCATGAACAAAGCCACAGATGCTTTGGGTAAGATCATAGGTGGTAAAACACAAGCTAACCCTGCCGATACCACTAAAACCCAACAACAAGCCCCTAAAGACCAAGCTAAAAAAGCAGTAAACAACCTCTTGGATGGACTGTTTAAGAAGAAAGAATAAAATCAATAACTAGTGACAAATGACTAGTGACTAATCCTATTGTCACTAGTCATTTGTCGTTAGTCACTATTTGTTAATCATTAGAAATGAAGGATACAGCAAGACATCAAGGGATGCGAAATCTTTTGGCGCGACAGCTTTCAGAGCGTCCGCAGTACCCGATCTCTGATGAAAAGGTATTACAAGCCATTAGAACCATTCCCCGACATTTGTTTTTAGACAGTATTTTTGAAGAAAGAGCTTATCAAGATATAGCCTTTCCTATTGGTGCAGATCAGACGATTTCTCGCCCTCATACAGTGGCATTCCAGACACAGTTGCTAGAGGTGCAACCAGGACAGAAAGTACTTGAGATAGGTACAGGAAGCGGCTATCAGGCGGCCGTATTGGTGCTACTGAAGGTAGAACTTTATACGATAGAAAGGCAACAAGAGCTCTTCAAGAAGACCAAACTTCTACTAGAGCGAATGGGTTATATGCCTAAAAAAATGATTTTTGGGGACGGCTATAAGGGTTATATAGAACAAGCACCTTATGACCGTATTTTGGTAACTGCGGGGGCGCCAGAGGTACCTATGGAATTGCTGGTACAACTGAAGATCGGAGGGCGGCTAGTAATCCCTATAGGGAAAGGCGAGCAGATTATGACCGTTTTTACACGCCTTTCGGCCAATGAGTTCAACAAAGAGGAATATGGAACCTTTGGGTTTGTACCTATGCTGGAGAATGTGCAATCGAAAATTAGGTAAAAGGTAGAAAGTAAGAACAAGATGCAAATATACGAAAAAAAAACGGAAAATAAAAATGGATTTTTTGCTATAATTCAAATATTTTTTATTAACTTTGTAGTGCAAAAAAGTTATTAATTAATATTATAAAGATATGAAACAAAGAGTTCCTGTTTCCCAGATTATGTCTAAAGACGTAGTAACAATAGACCCTACTAAGACCTTGTATGAGGCAGAGGCATTGTTCAAAAAACACCACATTCGTCATATTCCAGTGGTGGAAGGACGCAAACTTATAGGAGTACTGAGTCTCACCGACTTGTTGCGTATTAGCTTTGCTGACCTTTCTGATGACGAAAAGCATGTGGATAGTGTAGTGTATGATATGTTCACCATTCCACAAGTAATGGCCAAGGTACCGCTTTCTATCTCACCTGATACTACTATCAAGGAAGCTGCAGAGATACTTGCAGGACAGACTTTCCACGCCTTGCCTGTTACTGAAAATGGAAATTTGGTAGGTATGCTTACCACTACCGATCTTATCAAGTATCTGCTAGAGCAGTACTAAGACTCGCCTTATCATAGGAGACAAGAGAAGCCAAAATCCGCGGATTTTGGCTTCTTTCATTACAATTATACCATGCAAACTATTGAATACTTATTTGAGGGTTTCTTTGAGCCAACCAAAGAAGGTACGCTGCCAAAGGAGTGCATTCTGAGGTTGTAATACCCAGTGGTTTTCGTCAGGGAAGTAGAGGAGCTTGCTCTTGATTCCTCTGAGCTGGGCAGCGGTGAAGGCTTGGAAGCCTTGTTCTTCGGGAACACGATAGTCCTTGCCGCCATGAATGATGAGAATAGGTGTATCCCATGCCTCCACTTTCTCTATAGGGTTGAACTCGGTAACGGCCTTTTGAGCTATGGCATTGCCTTTATCCCAATAATCTCCTCCGAACTCATGTCGGTTGAAGAAAATCTCTTCAGTAGTGCCGTACATACTCTTGGTATTGAATACCCCGCAGTGGGCGATAAAGGTCTTAAAACGTTTGTTGTGGATACCTGCTAAGTAATATACAGAATATCCTCCGTAGCTAGCCCCTACAGCACCCAAGCGAGAAGTATCTACATAAGGCTCTTTGGCGATATCGTCAATGGCAGCTAAATAGTCTTTCATCACCTGTCCGCCCCAGTCGCCACTAATTTCGGCATTCCAAGCCACTCCATGTCCTGGCATACCACGACGGTTGGGAGCGATGACAATATAACCCTGAGAGGCCATCAGTTGGAGATTCCAGCGGAAACTGTAGAACTGAGTTAGTGCCGATTGAGGCCCTCCCTCACAATAGAGTAGGGTAGGGTATTTCTTTTTAGGAGAGAAATCAGGTGGATAGATAACCCAAGCGAGCATATCTTTGCCATCGGTGGTTTTTATAGTGCGCTCTTTTACAGGGCACTTGGCTATGTTCTTATAGAGGTCATCGTTGATATGAGAGAGCTGTTTTACCTCCAAGGGTGCTTTACGTTCTTTGAGATTGACAGTGTATATCTCGGCGGCTCTATTCATATCATTACGAGAAACCACTAAGAGGTCGCCTGACTGGCCTAAGATATCACTTATATCAAAGATTCCTTTGGTGAGTTGCTTAGGGGTAGGGTTCTTAGCAAAAGGCTCTATTTCGAAGAGCTGCTGGGTACCTTGGGTAGCAGCGGTAAAGTAGATTTTCTTTCCGTCATTGCTCCAAATGTAGCTAAAAACGGTATTGTCCCAAGAGGCAGTAAGGTTGATCTTATTACCATCGAGCAGGATATATAGGTCATTCTTATCCGCTTCGTTGCCGTCCTCTTTCATGCTTAGCCAAGCCAAAACACCATCTTTGTTAAAAGAAGGGTGGGTATCGTAGCCCATCATACCTTCGGTGAGGTTGGTTGTAGTTTTACTTTCTATATCATACTGATAGATGTCAGTATTGGTACTTACCACATAGTCAGTACCTACTTTGGCTTTGGTTACATAGAGAACCTTTTTACCATCGTTGCTCCATATGTAGTCTTCCTCTCCGCCAGAGGGCATCTGAGGACAGTAATAAGGCAAGCCCTGCATAATATCGGTTTGGGTACCATTGGATATCTTTTCAATAAACACATGGTTATAAGCCCCTTCGTTCCACTTGTCCCAATGACGATGGTCTAAGCCTTCGTATACCTTCCCTGTGGATTTGTCCAATTCCTTATAGAAGTCCTTACCCAATACAGGGCGGAGTTTTACTTCCTTATGTATGAGCTTAAGCGTCTTGTCCGCATTGTACTTAATGGTGAGGTTCTCCAACTGCTCTTGAGTAATTGGAATGAGCTTGCCCCCACTGACGTCCAATTTGTAAAACTCCTTTTTGAAGGAATTTTCAGCCACATTGGGCGTGGTAACACTCAGTAAGACCTGTTTTTTATCAGGAGTTAGCCCGATGCCACTTACCCGATGTAATTCCCATAATTTCTCAGGAGTGAGTGGTTGTTGTGCTTGCGTATTATAAGTCATAATCAAAGCAAGGATTAGTAAAATTTTTCTCATCATATATAGTATTAGAGATTCTTTCTTATGATAACTTAGCCCATAGCCAACGGGTCAGTCAGGAGAACATATCTTTGACTTTTTCAAAGAAGCTCTTTTCTGATTTGTCGGGTTGTGGAGTAAAGTTGTCATCTTCCATCATTTTTTGGAAGAAGTTTTTCTGCTCTTTGGTAAGGGTTTTAGGAGTCCATACATTTACATGTACGAGTAAGTCTCCAGCCCCATATCCATCGAGGTTAGGCACTCCTTTGCCCTTGAGGCGTAGGATTTTTCCTGATTGGATTCCCTCTTCGAGCTTGATACGCACCTTTCCTGTGGCTGTTTCTATATCCTTGGAAGTACCCAAGACGGCTTCAGGCATGCTTATATATAGGTCTAAATGAAGGTTTTCTCCCTCACGCTTGAGGGTTTCATGTTCTATTTCCTCAATAAGCACTAATAAATCTCCGGGGATACTATTGTTGCCAGGGGCTTCGTTCCCCTTGCCAGGTACCTTCATCTGCATACCTTCTACTACCCCTGCAGGAATCTTAATAGTGACAGTTTCCTCTACCGTTTTTAGACCTTGGGAGTCGGCACCATCGGGCTTTTTGTCGATCACTTCACCGCTTCCGCCACAAGTAGGGCAGGGGGAGGAAGATTGCATACGGCCGAGCATGGTATTGACCTCTCGGACGATACTTCCGTTGCCATGACAGGTGTTACAAGTCTTATAAGTGGCGCCTTCGGCCTTTACCTTACGAAGCACCTTTACTTTCTTTTCGGTACCAGTTACGATGTCGGCCAAGGTAAGTTTCACGCGGATACGTAGATCTCCCCCTTTTATTCTATAAGAGCGAGAATTTCCTCCACCGAAGCCGCCGAAGCCACCAAATCCGCTAAAGTGTCCGCCAAAGATATCCCCAAAGTTACGGAAGATATCTTCCATAGAACTATAACCGCCACCGCCACCCTCGAAGGCTGCGTGTCCGAATTGGTCGTATTGTGCTCGTTTTTGTTCGTCGCTCAGTATTTCATAGGCCTGAGCAGCCTCTTTGAATTTTTCTTCGGCCTCTTTGTCCCCAGGGTTTTTGTCGGGGTGGTATTCCAATGCTTTTTTTCGGTAGGCCTTTTTTATTTCAGCGGCAGTAGCTGTCTTGCTAACGCCTAAAATTTCGTAATAATCTTTTTTCATTTATTCAATCACTAAGAAAGCCTATTGTCCTACTACCACTTTAGGGTATCGGATAATCTTTTCTCCTAATTTGTATCCTTTTTCTACTACATCAATGATTTTTCCTTTGAGTTCAGGAGTAGGAGCAGTGGTTTGGGTCAGAGCCTCATGTATGTCGCTATCAAAGGTATCGGAGGCAGCCACAGGGATTTGTTCCAAACCTTTGGAACGGAGGGTACTGAGGAGCTTGCTGTGAATAAGTTCCACGCCACGGAGCAAGTTTTCGTCCTCGCTTTTGGAGATTTCCACTAGGGCACGATCAAAGTCATCTAAGACAGGGAGCATAGCCTGTATGACATCTTGTCCTGCTGACTTGAGTAGCTCTTGTCGCTCTTTGGCAGTACGTCGCTTATAGTTTTCGAACTCAGCGAAGAGCCGCATGAACTTATCCTTTTCCTTGTGTAGCTCTGTTTCCAAGATAGAAATAGCCTCATCGGCCTGAGCTGCATCGCTAGCCTGTCTTTCTGCTTCGGCTTGTTTTTCAGCAAATTCGGATTGAGTGTTATTGTCTTGATTTTCAGTTTCTTCCTGCACTTGAGCCTCTACTACTTGGGGTTCTTCTTGTGCGTAAGAAGTCTCTTGAGCAGGGGTAGGGTTGTCGTGTATTTCCTCATCTATAATTTCAGCATCTTGAAATTCTGCATCATGAATGTCATCAGCGTAGAGGTCGCCTTCGTTATGAGTGTGTCCTGTATTCATGGGTGTATTATTTTGTATTACTAATTCTTATTCATAGCAAAAGTACTGCCAAAGATTGAAAAGTGACAAAATGGCATATACTTAGGGTGTATTGAGGGGAGTAGGTGTGTGTTTTGGATGTTTTGGGTGTTTGGTATGTCTTGGATGGTCTCGGTGTTTTCTTCGTTCGGTGAGATACCTAAAGCGGACATCATCGTAATATAGGCCAGCCAATAGGATAGCGATAGCAAAGAAAAGGGTCTTGATCCCCAAGGAAAGTTTTACGAAAGCGAATCCTGCAAAAAAGCCGCCTAAGAAGAAAAAGACAACGATAAATAGCCGTAGTCTGATGCTATTTTTTATATTTTTCTCCTGTTGTAGATAATTGTTTCTTCTGATATAGAATAATTGGGAAAGCTCAATGCCTAAGTCGGTAAACAAGCCTGTTAGGTGGGTGGTACGGACGGTTGCGTTGGAGATTTTGGTCACAAAAGAGTTTTGCAACCCCATGGCATAGAGCAACATAAAGGTAGTCAACTCATGCGGAAAATGCTCCCACAGGGTATTGAAAAGGATAACACAACCGAGGGTCAAACATTCCAAGAGGGTAGGCCTGAAATACTTATTTTGCCTTTTGTGATAGTTGGCGTCTTCAATCAGCCAGCCCGAAGTAAATGAGCCACAGAGGAAGGAAAGGATATAACACAGGTAGATGGTACCTTTCCAGAACTCAGCTATAGAGACATCATGAATGAAAAAAGCGAAATGCCCAGTTACATTGGTTGTGAGCCTACTTAAGAAAAGGAAGCCCACTACATTGACTATACCCGCCACGAAGGAGAGTACGACTGCTATTTGTAAGTTATTCTTGGCAGAACGCTTTTTTCCTTGATGTCTGAACATAATTGTTTGTTTATCACGAGTTTAGGTGTGTTATATAGAACTTTTGAATTGCTCTAAGAAGCGCACATCATTCTCATAGAAAGCGCGTATGTCTCCTATTTGGTATAGTAGCATAGCCACACGTTCCAGCCCAATGCCGAAAGCAAAACCAGAGTATTTTTCAGGGTCTATATTGCAGTTTTTCAGTACATTGGGGTCAGTCATACCACAGCCCATGATCTCAAGCCAACCTGTACCCTTGGTGATGCGGTAGTCAATTTCGTTGTTCAACCCCCAATAGATGTCCATTTCCGCGCTGGGTTCAGTGAAAGGGAAATAAGAGGGTCTTAGGCGTATTTTGGACTTACCGAACATCTCCTTGGTAAAGTAAAGAAGCGTCTGTTTGAGATCAGCGAAGGAGACATTGGTATCGATATACAAGCCCTCTATTTGGTGGAAAAGGCAGTGAGAGCGCGCCGATATATCCTCATTGCGATACACACGACCAGGGGCGATGATACGGATAGGCGGTTGGTTTTGCTCCATATAACGCACCTCTACCGAGCTGGTGTGGGTATGTAGGAGAATATCGGGGCGGGTTTGGATAAAGAAAGTATCCTGCATATCCCTTGCGGGGTGATATTCGGGTAGGTTTAGGGCTGTAAAGTTGTGCCAATCGTCCTCTATTTCAGGACCTTCGGCTATGCTAAAGCCAATGTTGGCAAAGATCTCAACAATCTTATTTTTGATGAGCGACACAGGGTGACGGCTTCCGATTTCCATAGGAAAAGCCGGACGGGTAAGGTCGTTATAAGCAGGTGCTGCTGAGGTCTGTCCGCCTAGCTTTTCTTTGAGTTCGTTGATTTTTGCTTCGGCCTTGCTCTTGAGTTCGTTGATAATCTGTCCGAATTCCTTTTTTTCCTCTTTAGGAACTTCCTTGAATTTGGCAAAGAGGTCATTGAGTAGTCCCTTTTTACCGAGGTACTCCAAGCGGAATTGTTCTAATTCTTCTTTCTTTTCAGTGGCAAAAGCCTCTACCTTGGCAATATGTGCTTTGATTTTATCTATCATAGGAGTAACAATATTATGTGGTTAAATTTTTTCTACGCGGCGCGCATGTCGGCCACCTTCAAAAGGGGTGTTAAGGAAAGTCTTGACCATCTCAAGGGCTTGTTCTACAGCTGTAAAGCGGGCGGGGATAGCGATCACATTGGCATTGTTGTGTTCTCTTGCCAAGGCGGCGATCTCCTTATTCCAGCAGAGAGCACAGCGCACTTTGGGGTGCTTATTTACGGTCATGGCCACTCCGTTGCCACTTCCACAGATAACAATACCCCAGTCGGCCTCTCCCTTATCAATCATCTCTCCTACAGGGTGTGCAAAGTCAGGATAATCCACGCTTTCGGGGGAGTCGGTACCCATGTTGGTAACATCATAATGCTGTGATAGCAAGTACTGCATAATCACTTTCTTATATTCAGTACCTGCGTGATCATTTCCAATGGTAATTTTCATCAGTCAGTGTTTTTAAAGTGCAAAGGTACATTTTTTTTAGTAGTTTTAAAAGCTATTATCAAGAAAAAATTGTATTTTTGCATGAGTATAAATTCTTCCCTGAGGGGAAGGCTAATTAATTAAAAATAAGCCTAATGAAACTTACCTTCTTAGGAACAGGCACCTCCCAAGGAGTACCTGTGATAGGCATGGATACGCCCGTGGCACGCAGTAGAGATAAGCGGGATAAGCGTTTGCGAACTTCAGCTTTGCTCTCATGGGGAGGTGTGAATGTAAATATAGACTGTGCTCCAGACTTTCGCCAGCAGATGTTGCGCCATAGGGTACAGCACCTAGAGGCAATTCTTTTTACTCATGAACATGCCGACCATACCGCAGGCTTGGATGATATACGCCCCTTTGTACTCAAGCAGGGGGATATGCCTATCTATGGCCTACCTAGGGTGATAGAACAGCTACGTATACGTTTTGCCTATATCTTCGCCACGGAGAACCGCTATGCGGGGGCACCTTCGGTAGCCGCAACGGAGATTACTGCTGAGACACCCTTTACGCTCTTTGGCAAGGAAGTAATCCCAATTGCTGTGGAGCATGGCACATTGCCTATTTTAGGTTATCGCATAGGTAACTTAGCCTATATTACCGATGCCAAATATATAGCCGAGGCGGAACTCTCCAAGCTGCATAAGGTAGATACTTTGGTACTCAATGCGCTACGCAAGGCACCTCACCCTACCCACCTAAACATAGAAGAGGCCTTAGCGATTGTCAGGGAAGTACACCCTCGCCAGACCTTCTTCACTCATATGAGCCAAACCATGGGCTTTCATGCTAAAGTACAGAAAGAACTCCCTGCACATGTATTTTTGGCATATGATAACCTTACTATAATGATTAATGATTAATGCCAATAATGATTAATGCCAATAATGATTAATGATTAATGCCAATAACAACAATAGTCATTGAACATTAATCATTAATCATTGAACATTAGTTATTTATTTTTTCTCCACTATTTCAATGGCGTATCCTCCACCACGAGCAGCTTTTAGGGTAAGCTTAGTTTTAGCATTCACCTTTTGCTTTTTGATGGTGTAGGCTTGGGCATTACCTTGGTAATTAGCATCGGGGGCATCGGCATAGATAGTGGCTTCGTACTCTTTTCCTTTGTCTAAGAAATCAAGAGAGAGCACTGAGGTATGTCCGTTCTCATTGCTGGTGTTACCTACATACCAATTGTTGCTATGCTTGTCTTTACGAGCAATGGTAATATATTGGCCAGGTTCAGCTTCCAAATACACACTCTTTTGCCAGTCTACAGGTACTTTCTTGATAAACTCAAAAGCGTCTAAGAATTTTTCGTAGTTTTCAGGTAGGTCAGCGGCCATTTGCAAGGGGCTATACATGGTAACATATAAGCCTAATTGCTTGGCGAGTGTGCTACTTAGGGTGTGGTGGTTTTCGGGATTGGTATTTACCAAGTTAGTTTCAACAATACCAGGGGTGTAGTCCATAGGGCCACCTTGTAGGCGGGTAAAAGGTAAGATAGTTGTGTGGAAAGGCTTTACAGTCTCAAGGGCTTCGTATTCGGTACCACGAGCGGACTCGTTGCCTATGAGATTAGGATAAGTACGGCATAGACCAGTGGGGCGTACAGCTTCGTGTGCATTGACCATAATCTTATGTTTGGCAGCTTCCTTAATGGCATAGAGGTAGTGATTTACCGCCCATTGGCCATAGTGGTATTCGCCACGTGGAATAATGCAGCCTACATAGCCACTTTTTACAGAGTTATAACCGTAGTCATTCATCAGTTGGTAAGCCTTTTCCATATGACGTTCGTAGTTGCGTAAAGAAGCAGATGTCTCGTGGTGCATCATCAGTTTTACGCCTTTGCTGTGTGCATACTCGTTGAGGCCTTTGAGGTCAAAGTCAGGATAAGGAGTCATGAAGTCAAAGACATAATCTTTGGAGTTGTCAAACCAATCTTCCCAGCCTATATTCCAACCCTCTACAAGCACTTGGTCGAATCCATGTTGGGCAGCGAAGTCAATATAACGGCGTACTTTCTGGTTGTTAGCCGCATGAGTGCCATTGGGGCGTGTTTTGGTGTAATCTACTTTGTCAAGATCTACGGTAGGGAGATCGTTGGTATAAGCCCAAGAAGACTTACCGCTGATCATTTCCCACCATACTCCTATATATTTTACAGGTTTGATCCAAGAAGTATCGGAGAGTGCACAAGGTTCGTTGAGGTTTAGGATTAGGCGAGAAGCCAAGATATTACGCGCATCATCGCTTACCATAATAGTACGCCAAGGGGTGTGGCAAGGAGTGTATAGGTGTCCTTTGTCACCTTTGGCATCGGGGGTGAGATGAGATTGGAATACAAGGTTCTTGTCATCCAAATCCAGGTGCATACAAGCGTAATTGACTAGTGCCGCCTCGTGTAGATTGATGTATAGGCCGTCTTGGGTTTTCATCATTAGGGCTGTTTGTACACCAGTGGGAGAGAAAGGTGTTTGGCATACATTCTTAATTACAGCCTGAGACATAAGAGAGCGGATTTGGGAGAGTTTGCTCTGGGTATAGTCATACTCCTGAGTATCATAATCGCCAGGAATCCACCAAGCGGTATGGTCGCCTGCCATGGCGAATTGGCTCAATTCTTCTTCAATGACGAAGTAAGTAAGTTCCTTCTGTTGAGGGAACTCATAGCGGAAACCAACGCCCTCGTTATAGACTCTAAAGCGCAGGTTCATCTTCCTATGAGTGGAAGTTTGTTCCAAGGCCACTAAGAGTTCGTTGTAGTGGTTAAGGATTTGACTTTCTTCCCCCCATACAGGTTTCCATGTTTCCTTGAAGGTAGTCTTTTGAGCATCAATTACTTTGAACTGCTTGGTTAGTGGTTCTGATTTTTTTAACAAGAAGCCCAAGGTACTTTCCTTAATTACAGGTTTGTTATTGTAGCTCACCTTGTAGGAGGGGGTACCTTCTTTAGTAAGAGAGAAGGAAAGAGAGACTTTCCCATCGGGAGAGGTCTGCTCCTGTGCCCTAACAGGAGCGAAAATGCTGGGGAGGGCAGCCATAGAAAGGGCTATTACCAATTGTTTCATTAGAATTTTTTTTGTAATTACCATGGTGCAAGTTACGAAAAAAATAAGACATAAAAAAGAAAAAACTCAAAAAAGTTTTGAGTTTTTGGTTTTGAATTTCGAGTTTGTTAGTAATGGCTTTTTTCTTCTAATTCTTCACTTTTCACCATTGGTTCTTCATTCTTAATGGTGATAAAGTACAAGCAACTTACCCACCAGCCAATCCAAAATAGATAGAAACCGAAGTGAAACTTGGCTTTCATTACCTTGTGCATAGTGGTAGAGAAATCCCAGTAGGTAGCAGCAAAACCAGCAATACCTACTATAAGCAGTAGCCAAGCGACTTTTTTGGCCGCTGAAAGATGTACCATTTTTCGTATGCCCCACAGAAGGCCTATAACGAGACACTGTACAGCAAAAAGTAGCAAGGCTGTTTTCCACCACGAGCGAAAGATCATGAATTGCCTATACATGGTATGAATACCGATACGCCCCAAGAGAGACATCTGGGTGATGAGTATGCCCGAAACTACAGAGAGTAGAGCTTGAAAGAGTAAAAGGGAGGTGCTTTTTTTCATAGGTAAAATTAGGTAATAGGGTTTAGGTGTTGGGAGGCTAACCTTATTATTTAGAGAGTGTCCAGCCTTCTTTTTCTCGATATTTGGCTTTGTATTTCTTTTGGATAAAGTCCTGACCGCCAGCCTTTTTGTTTAGGAAACTAAAAGGAGTTTCTTTTTTCTGGAAAGTAGCGGTGATAGTGGCGCTTTTTTCGTTTTTTTGTTCTACAGTAACCTCATTGGAGAGTACATATTCAAGGGTTTTCACCTTGGCACGGGTCTCTTTTAGTTCGGTAACATAAGGGAGCGCCTTGTCGGTACACTTGATATTCACCACCCAAATACTATCGTTGGAGAGCCATTTTTTCTTTACCTTGAGTTCCTCTATGGAGAGGTAATCGTCGCTTTCCAATTGTTTGATTTGCTTTATTTTGTCCCCGTCCTTTTTGGTGCGGTACTTTACCTCACCTAGCGTTAGATGAGCAGTTTCATACATAGGGGAATCCTGTAAGGCTGCCTCTACTAAGTCGTGGGCTTGTGAGGGGGAGAGCTTGCCATCGGAGCAAGCTACAAGGCTCAAAAGAGCTGCTAAGAGTATAAGAGTATGTCTCATAATTTTGAGTTTTAAGTTTTATTATTCACTATTTGTTTTTCACTAATCACTTAATGATCTGAGTATCATAATAGTTGCGATAGGCTTCATTTTGGGCATATAGGTCGGTGTGGGTACCTGCTCCTATGAGGTGCCCTTGGTCTAAGAAAAGGATATAATCGGCATTGCGAGCCACTGATACACGGTGGCTGACGATGATGCGAGTGGTATTCTGTGCCGTTTGGGAAAGGTTATGGAGGATCTTCTCTTCTGTATCGGTATCTACCGCAGAGAGGCAGTCATCAAAGAGATAAATCTGTGCCTGCTTGAGCAGCGCTCTGGCGATAGATACACGCTGGCGCTGTCCGCCACTGAGGGATATGCCTCGCTCTCCTAGCATGGTGTTATACTTATCCTTGAAATCCATGATGTTGTCATGTACTTGTGCGAGCTTAGCCACTTGGATTACTTCCAAATCGGAGGCTTCGGACTTGCCGAACTTTATATTGTTCTCTATAGTATCGGAGAAGAGGAAAGAATCCTGCGGAATAACAGAGATAGACTTGCGCAAGTCGTTGAGGTTGAGTGATTTTATATCTCTACCGTCAATGAGTACCTCTCCCTGCTGCACATCATACATACGGGTAATGAGGTCGAGAATGGTGGATTTGCCTGAGCCTGTACGCCCTATGATAGCAATACTTTTTCCCTTAGGGATATGGAAAGAGATGTCCTTTAGGGCAGTAACCTGGGTATCGGGATAGGTAAAGGTAACATGTTCAAAGCGGATATCCCCTTCAATAGGTGTAGGGGAGGGGTTGGTATTTTCAATATCGGGGGTCTCATGTAAAAACTCGTTGATGCGCCCTTGAGAGGCCTCCGCTTGTTGGACAATATTGCTGACCCAGCCCACGGTAGCCACAGGCCAAGTAAGCATCATCACATAGATACTGAATTCGGTGATGACCCCAATGGAGTCTATCTGGCCATTGATATACAATCGCCCTCCGATGAAGATGACAAAGATGATACTAATCCCAATAAGTAGCAGCATGATAGGAAAAAAACAAGCCTGAATACGCAATAGAGATAGGTTCTTCTTGCGACCTTCCTGGCTGAGAGCCTCTACATTCTTTTGGGCTTCTTGCTCCAAGGCATAGGCCTTGATGGTATGGATTCCAGAGAAAACTTCCTGAGAAAAGGAGGAAATTTCTGATAGAAACTGCTGTACCTCAAGAGTTTTCTTATTGATCTTGCGAGAGATAAAATAAATAAGTACCGCCAATATAGGTAGTGGTAAAAGGGCATAGGTAGCCAGCGTCGGGGAGGTGTAGAACATCAGTGGGATACTACAGAGAAATAGTGTTGCGGTCTGTACACTATACATCAGGGCGGGGCCTGTGTACATACGCACCTTACCCACATCCTCACTGATGCGGTTCATAAGGTCGCCTGTGCGATTTTGCTTATAGAAACGCTGAGAGAGGATTTGGTACTTCTGGTAGATCTCATTCTTCATGTCATACTCTATATAGCGAGAGACATTGATAATGAGCTGTCGCATCCAAAAAGTAAAAAAGCCCGAAAGCAAGGCCGAACCTATGATGATTAACGCACAAAATAGCAGAGACCTCCCCAAAGGTTGGTCAGGGTTGGGGTGGTTGATATAGTTCTCAATCGTCTTGAATGCATACTGTACTCCCTTTGGCATGACCAGGGAGAAAAGACGTGCAATGATTGTGATGAGTACCCCCCAGAAGAGCTGTTTGCGGTATTTGTAAAAATATTTGTTTACGTGAGCTAAGTGTTTCATTCTACTATAATTCTTTTCTTAGGCGCGCCACGGGAATGTCCAACTGTTCCCTATACTTGGCAATGGTACGGCGTGCAATAGGATAGCCCTTTTCCTTGAGTAGCTCCATGAGCTTGTCGTCGGTGTAGGGTTTGCGCTTGTTTTCCCCCTCTATAATCGTTTGGAGAATCTTTTTGACCTCATAGGTAGAGATGTCCTCTCCTTCGTCATTCTTAATAGCTTCAGAGAAGAAGGCTTTTACGGGCTTGGTGCCGTAGGGAGTACTAACAAACTTACTATTGGCCACACGCGAAATGGTAGAGATGTCCATACCGATACTTTCGGCTATATCCTTGAGTATAAGGGGCTTGATCTTGGTCTCATCACCTGTGAGGAAATAATCCTTTTGGTGGAGCATAATTGCGTTCATGGTAACCAAAAGAGTGTTTTGGCGCTGCTTGATGGCATCGATAAACCACTTGGCGGCATCTAATTTCTGTTTGATGAACTCTACGGCTTCTTTCTGTTTTTGCTTGTCCTTATCGGTAGAATCCCTATAGGTCTTGAACATTTCCGTATATTCTTGGGAGACATGTAGTTCGGGAGTGTTACGCCCATTGAGGGAGAGTTCTAGCTCTCCATCATTAATTGTAACGGTAAAGTCGGGCACTACCTGCTCGGTGAATTTGCTTCCTTCTGCATAAGAACTCCCAGGCTTGGGATTGAGTTTTTCCACCTCTTGAATTACTTCTTTGAGGGTTTCTTCCGAGATGTTATACTTCTGGATAAGTTTGTCATAGTGCTTCTTACTGAAGATATCAAAGTTTTCCGTCAGAATTGTGATAGCCAGTTCAGTAATGGCTGTTTGTGGCTTGTGCTTGAGTTGTACGATAAGGCTCTCCTGTAGGTCTCTGGCACCGATTCCTGCGGGGTCTAACTGGAAGATGACCGTCTTGAGAATATGTTCCACTTCTTTCTCATCGGTATAGATATTCTGAGTGAAGGCCAAGTCATCGGCTATATCGCTCATGGAGCGGCGGATATATCCATTGTCATTGATACTACCTACGAGAAACTCGGCAATCTCCCGCTCTTTTTCACCTAAGCGGAAAGTGTTAAGCTGTTCTATAAGGTACTGGTGAAAAGAGACTTCCTCTCGGTAGGGGAGTCCAAAAGCATCCTCCTCATGGTAATTATTGGCATAGAGGCGGTAGTCAGGGATTTCGTCATCGCTGAGGTATTCATCTACATTGATGGCATCGGCTTGTATGATTTGGTTATCTTCGTATTCGTCAGGGGTATCATACTCGTCCTCATGGGCTTCCTCCTGTTCCCAGTCTTGGTGTTCGGTAGCTTCCAAGGCGGGGTTCTCTTCCAGTTCCTCTTTTACACGCTGCTCAAAGGCAAGGGTAGGGAGCTGTACCAACTTCATCAGTTGGATTTGTTGGGGGGATAGCTTCTGGGTGAGCTTGAGTTGTAATTGTTGTTTTAACATAATTTGTTTTAAGAGTTATAGACTTATAGATATTGCAGGCAGATGGAATTGTCCTTGCAATAGTCTATATTGATAGCTATAATTTCGTTTTTGCTGTTAACCACTATAGGGAATCGTACTAAGAGCTTGTCATGGTATGGCAGATAGATATAAAACACCACTCCTCTGTCGGAGGTAAGAATATCGGAAACACGCTGCTTGGTCTGTCCAGAATTGATCAGCTCTATAGCCTCCTGAGAGGTGTATAGGATCGGCCCTTGGTCTTGTATATAAGTTTTTATAATGGCAAAAACCTGTCGCAATTTCTCCATCCCTCCTTGCTCTGCTGGAATCTCTTGAGTGATTTTCAGCATAGGGTATAGAATAGGGAAGTCCTCTTCAGGAGTATTCCTGATGGCTTCAATAAGCCTTTCAACAGTCGCTTTTTGAGCTTTTTGAGCGTGGAGCGTTCCTATACATAGGCACATACTCACTAAGGTAAAAAACAACTTCATAGGATATGAGATTATAATTATTAGTGCGCTAAGTTAATGATTTTTTTGTAAAAAGCAAATTAAAAACTGTTTTTTAACAAATAATTATAAACAATAAGTTGTTTTTTAAGTGTTTGATTAAGATAACAAACTGTCCGCAAGGTACTTTTGGGGTACATAACGGACAGCTGTTGTGAAAATGAATGAAAAAAAATGTTTATTCAGCCTCTATTTCTTTAACGTATTCTTTTAGGTCATCCAAAGAGGTAAATCCATTGAAAGAGAGGGCAACCTCATTGGCTTCTACCTCAGCGATAAGAGTCTTGAGTAGTTCCATAGGAGTTTCCTCATACCCATATAGGTCTTGAGAAAAATCAATTCCTGCTACAATATCGTCCTGATACATACTCAAGCACCAGTCCTCCATGAATTCTGCTAAGGGAATTTCACTGACCGTGTATTCCTTCCACTCCTCTTTTTGGCAGGCCTGAGCTTTCTCTTTGTCAGACCAAAAGGCAAATACCCCTACTTGTTCCTCATCGTCCTGAGTTACAAACTGGTTGGAGGTACAAGCGGCGACATATTCACTTTGTGTATCTCTAAGACAATAAACGATTCCTGTAGCTACCACTTCTCTTATAAAATGAAAGTAGCTATCTAATAATTCTTGTTCCATATTTAAATATTTACATTCTTGGCATGGATTGCATCATGCGCATCATTTGTTTGGCACCACCGCTTTGCATCATCTTCATCATCTTGCTCATTTGCTCAAACTGCTTAAGGAGTTGATTGACTTCAGCGATGTTGCGACCGCTTCCTTTGGCAATACGATTTTTGCGAGAAGTATTGATGATAGAAGGGTTACTACGCTCGGCAGGGGTCATAGAGTAGATGATAGCCTCAATATACTTGAAGGCATCATCGCTGATATCTAAGTCTTTTACCGCCTTACCTACCCCAGGGAGCATACCTAAGAGGTCTTTCATGCTACCCATTTTCTTGATTTGTTGTATCTGGGAGAGGAAGTCGTCAAAACCGAATTGGTTCTTGGCTATTTTCTTCTGTAGCTTGCGGGCTTGTTCTTCGTCGAACTGCTCTTGGGCACGCTCTACAAGAGATACCACGTCGCCCATGCCCAAGATACGGTCGGCCATACGAGCGGGGTAGAACACATCAATGGCGTCCATTTTCTCGCCTGTACCGACAAACTTGATTGGCTTATTTACAACCGATTTGATAGAGATAGCAGCCCCGCCACGGGTATCCCCGTCCAATTTGGTAAGGATTACCCCATCAAAGTTTAGGACATCATTGAAGGCTTTGGCGGTATTTACCGCGTCTTGCCCAGTCATGGCATCTACCACAAAAAGTGTCTCCTGAGGGCTAACCGCCTTGTGAATATCGGCGATTTCCTTCATCATCTGCTCGTCTACAGCCAAGCGTCCTGCGGTATCTATAATAACCACATTTAGCCCATTGCTTTTGGCATAAGCAATTCCTTTTTGGGCAATCTCTACAGGATTGTTGTTTTCTTTTTCGGAAAATACAGGCACTCCTATCTGATCCCCAACAATATGCAACTGGTCAATCGCTGCAGGACGATAGACGTCGCAGGCAACCAAGAGCGGTTTTTTGTTCTTTTTGGTTTTGAGGAAGTTGGCCAATTTTCCAGAGAAGGTAGTTTTACCAGATCCTTGTAGCCCCGACATAAGAATCACCGAAGGGTTACCGCTGAGATTGACCCCTGTGGCATCACCTCCCATAAGTTCGGTAAGCTCATCGCGGACAATCTTGACCATGAGCTGGCCAGGCTGTAGGGTAGTAAGTACATTGGCACCCAAGGCTTTGGCTTTTACCTTAGCGGTAAAGTCCTTAGCAATGGCATAGTTCACGTCGGCATCCAAGAGCGCACGACGTACTTCCTTGAGCGTTTCCGCTACGTTGATTTCAGTAATCTGGCCATGCCCCTTGAGTACATGTAAGGCCTTCTCTAATTTATCACTTAAGTTATCAAACATGTTATTCTATTAGTTGTTAGTTATTAGTGGTTAGTGGTTAGTTTATGACATCTAATCACTAACCACTATACTGAATTAGAATAAATTCTTTAGTGTCTCAATTCCTTTCTGGATTCCTTCAGAGAAATTACCAGAAGAGATGTCATTGAAAGCTTTCTTAGCTTCTTCCCACTTGTCATCAGAAACATTCTTTAAGGCTTCAAATTTTTCAGTAAGAGAGGATTTGTCCGCTAAGAGCTTGTTGATTTCTTCTTGCGCCTTTTCTTTAAGATCTCCTGTTTGGATACCCAAAGAGGCAGTTAGAGAATTAATTTTTTCGGTCAAAGCATTGATCTTGTCTTGTGCTTCTTTAAGGAACGCTTCTTTGTTCATAATCTAAAATATTTAAAAAAATTGCTGCCGCAAAAGTACAAATTTAATTATTAATGATTAATGATTAATTGTTAATTATCAATGGTTAATTGTTAATTGTACTTTTATGCGGGCGAATTGCCATTCGCCCCTATTTTATCATCAAAGGTGAAGGTCTTAGGATTCTTTACAGCTTCTTTTGTTACAGCTTTTTTGAGTACCTCTTCCATTTCGGTGACATAGTGGAAGGTAAGACCTTGGAGGTATTCTTGCTTGATTTCGTCAATGTCTTTTTCATTGTCCTTGCATAGGATAATTTCCTTGATACCTGCTCGCTTGGCAGCAAGTATTTTCTCTTTGATACCACCCACGGGGAGTACCTTACCACGGAGGGTAATCTCTCCTGTCATGGCTAGGTTCTTCTTCACCCTTCGCTGGGTCAGTACCGAGAAGAGTGAGGTCAGTAGTGCAATCCCTGCACTAGGGCCGTCCTTAGGGGTAGCACCTTCGGGGATATGGATATGGATTTTGTATTGGTCAAAAATACGCGTATCAAGGCCAAACTGCTCGGCATGAGCCTTGATATATTCTAAGGCAATAGTGGCCGACTCCTTCATCACTGTACCTATATTTCCTGTGATAGAAAGCCCTCCGCTGCCCTTGGAGAAAGCGGATTCTATAAAGAGGATATCCCCCCCGACACTTGTCCAAGCCAATCCCGTTACCACACCTGCCACTTCATTGTTCTCATACTTATCTCGCTCGGTAGGAATACCCAATATTTTTCGGATATCTTCCAAGGAGATTTTCGGGTTGTACTCCTCATCCATGGCAATAGCACGGGCTATATAGCGTACGATTTTAGCGATTTGCTTCTCTAAGTTTCTTACGCCCGACTCACGGGTATAGCCTTCCACAATACGCTCTATCTCTTTCTTGCCCAGCTGGATCTGCTTTTGTTCCATACCATGCTCCTTGAGTACCTTGGGCAAAAGGAAATGGCGAGCAATCTCTACCTTTTCCTCAATAGTATAGCCAGAGATGTTGATGATTTCCATTCGGTCTTTCAGGGCAGGCTGTATGGTGCTTAGGTCATTGGCTGTAGCGATAAACATCACCTTGGAGAGGTCATAACCAATCTCAAGGAAATTGTCATAGAACTCGTTGTTTTGCTCAGGGTCAAGCACCTCTAGCATAGCAGAAGAGGGATCTCCTCCGTAGCCTTGACTGAGTTTGTCCAGCTCGTCTAATACGAAAACAGGGTTGGAAGTACCCGCTTTCTTAATCAGTTGTAGGATACGCCCAGGCATAGCCCCTATGTAGGTCTTGCGGTGTCCGCGGATCTCGGCCTCATCGCGCAAGCCACCTAGTGCCATACGTACATATTCGCGACCTAAGGCCTTGGCTATGGAGCGGCCTAAGGAGGTTTTTCCTACCCCTGGAGGGCCATAGAGGCAGAGGATAGGCGATTTCATGTCGTTACGTAGCTTTAGTACGGCTAAGTATTCTATGATACGTCGCTTGACATCTTCCAAACCATAATGGTCTTTGTCTAATATTTTCTGTGCACGCTTGAGGTCAAACTTGTCTTTGGAATAGACACCCCAAGGCAGGTCTAAGAGTAAATCTATATAGTTGCGCTGTATGGCATAATCAGGCATCTGGGGATTGAGACGCTGGAGCTTAGCTAGTTCCTTATCAAAGTGCTTTTGAATTTTTTCATTCCATAGCTTGGTTTTGGCTTGCTCTTTGAATTTTTCTATATCCGCCTCAAAGGACTCATTGCCCAATTCCTTCTGAATGGTCTGTATCTGTTGGTGTAGGAAATAATCGCGCTGTTGCTTGTCAAAGTCCATATGGACTTTGTTCTGTATTTCCCTTCTTAGGGTTGCCTTTTGGAGTTCTACTCCAAAATACTTGATGATCGCCCAAGCACGAGTAACCAAGCTGTTTTGCTCCAATATATCCTGTTTTTCACCTACCGATAGGGGAGAGGTAGAGGCTACATAGTTGATCAAAAAGAAATCATTGTCTATATTTTGCAGCACAAAAGGCACTTCAAGTCCGCCAGAGGTTGTTTCTTTGGCTAATTTTAGGGAGATGTCCCTGACCACTTCCATAGTAGCGGTGAACTCCTCATCTTCTTCTTCGGGGAGTAGTTCAGGGCTTTCTTGTATCTTGGCCTTGAAGTAGGGCTGTTCCTCTACAAATTCGGTGATTTGGAAGCGGCGTGTCCCTTGTACCAAGACACTGATACTTCCATCAGGAATCTTGAGAATCTTGATGATACGCGCCACCACTCCTATACTGTAGAAGTCCTCTTTGCTGGGTGCATCATTGTCGTTGCGCTGGCTGACCACTCCTATCAGGCGCTCCTTTTTGGCATCATTGATAAGTTCCAAAGAGGCCTCTCGCTTGATAGAAATCGGCATAATCACCCCAGGGAAGAGCACCGTATTCTTCAAGGGAAGTATAGGGAGCACTTCAGGTAGTGGCGCATCGGTATGATCTTCCTCCATCTCCTCTTCATCTCGCTGATGAGGGATGGCTATGATTTTCGCATCTTCAAGATGGTCTTCTAAAAGACTGTCAAAATTTCCTATTTTCATGAAATATTTTCGCTAAAACATGTAATATTGTCAGTTTTTTCTTCTTGCTTCTACAATAAAGTAAAATAGAAAAATGCAAACAACTGATAAACAGTATAGTATGATATATGCTATAAACTGACCCCTATAAAGAGCAATTAATATGCCAAAAATGATTAGAAAGCAAGGATTCTCTCTCTTGGAGTTAATACCTCCCTTAGTTTAAAAATTCTGAAGTGAAATGTAGCTTCAGTTGTGGATATTTTTGCTTGACCATTTCTATAGAAAAAGCTGAATCGGCCAAAAAGACCAATTGCCCTTGCTTGTCACGAGCTAAGAATTTTTGTTTGACACGTAAGAAATCCAAGTAATCAGGGTCTTTAGGGTTTTCAGGGGCTTCCACCCAACAGGCTTTGTAGATAGGGAAATTCTCATAGCTACACTTAGCCCCATATTCGTGCTCTAATCGGTATTGGATAACCTCATACTGGAGCGCACCTACGGTACCGATGACCTTTCGCCCGTTGAAGTCCAAGGTGAAGAGCTGGGCAACCCCTTCGTCCATAAGCTGGTCTATACCTTTCTCTAACTGCTTGGACTTGAGCGGATCGGCGTTGTTGATATAGCGGAAGTGCTCAGGGGAGAAGCTTGGTATACCTCTGAAATGGAGTACCTCACCCTCTGTCAGGGTGTCACCTATCTTGAAGTTGCCTGTATCATGTAGGCCAACGATGTCTCCCGCGTAGGAAATATCCACTACTTCTTTCTTTTCGGCAAAGAAAGCATTGGGACTGGAGAACTTGAGTTTCTTACCCAAACGGGTATGTAAATAAGGTTTGTTGCGCTCGAAGCTACCCGAAACGATTTTCACAAAAGCCAAGCGGTCGCGATGGTTAGGATCCATATTGGCATGTATCTTAAAGACAAAGCCTGTAAAAGCCTTTTCATTGGGCTGTACCAAGCGCTCTTCGCTAGCCTTGGGTAGGGGAGATGGGGCAATCTCTACAAAGCAGTCCAAGAGTTCCCTCACCCCAAAGTTGTTCAAGGCAGAGCCAAAGAAGACAGGTTGTTGAGCACCACTGAGATAGGCTGCGCGGTCAAAGGCGGGATATACTTCATAGACCAGCTCCAAATCATTGCGAAGGGTAGCGGCTGACTGTTCGGAAATCAGCTGCTCTAATTCGGGGCTATTGATGTCGCTAAAGGAAATAGTTTCTTCTATATTCTTACGGCTGTCTCCTGAGAAAAGGTTGATGTTCTTTTCCCATATATTGTAGATCCCCTTGAAGTCGTAGCCCATACCAATGGGAAAGCTCAAAGGGGTTACATGTAGTCCTAATTTTTGTTCCACCTCGTCCAAAAGGTCAAAGGCATCTTTCCCTTCACGGTCGAGCTTATTGATAAAGACAATCATAGGGATATTGCGCATACGGCATACCTCTACCAGCTTTTCGGTTTGTTCCTCCACCCCTTTGGCTACGTCAATTACCACAATCACGCTATCTACAGCGGTAAGAGTACGGAAGGTATCTTCGGCAAAATCCTTGTGACCAGGTGTGTCCAAGATATTGATTTTATGTTCCTTGTAATTGAAAGCCAAAACAGAGGTAGCCACCGAGATACCACGCTGGCGTTCTATCTCCATAAAGTCGGAAGTAGCTCCCTTTTTAATCTTGTTGGATTTCACAGCTCCAGCCTCCTGAATAGCCCCCCCGAAGAGGAGTAGCTTCTCGGTAAGGGTTGTTTTCCCCGCATCAGGGTGCGAGATAATGCCGAAAGTACGGCGCTTTTGTATTTCTGTTTCTAAAGACACTTTTTTAATTGTTAATTGTCAATTGTTAATTGTTAATTTTTTATTGCTCTTCACTTTTCATTTTTCACTCTTCACTTACCATTAATTTGATCATTTCTTGGTATTCTTTTGTGTTTCCTTGAGAAAGGACGAGCTTTCTAAGGCGTTCCCCGTTGTGGCGAGTCAGACCGCCATGAGTCTCAAACCAGTGATAGATCTCTTGGGCGAGGATTTCCGAATATTGGTAAGCATAATAGCCTGCGGCATAGCCACCACCGAAGATATGGGAGAAGTACAAGGAACGATAACGCACAGGCACTTCCTTGGGAAAGCGCTCAGTAGCAGTGGCCTCAAAGGGAGCTACCGCTGTGATGTGGCCCTCGGCAGGGAGGGTATGCCACTGCATATCCAAATAGGCAGAGGCCAAAACTTCGCCAAATCTATAGCCATGATTAAAGTCTCTGGAGTTCTTGATCTTGGTTATAAGCTCCTCACTAATAACCTCTTGAGTGAGGTAATGGTGAGCATAATGGGGGAGTACCTGCTCATGTAGTGCCCAATACTCATTGAACTGAGAGGGAAACTCCACAAAGTCTCTCGCTACAGCTGTTCCTGCAAGAGTGGCATATTGCTGCTCTGCAAAGAAAGCATGCAAGGCATGGCCAAACTCATGAAAGAGCGTTTCTACCTCGCTATAGGTAAGCAGACAAGGGAGCGTCTCGGTAGGAGGGGTATAGTTGCATACATTATAAATCACGGGCTTTTGGCCAAAGAGCTTGGAAGGGGTAACCAGCTCACTCATCCAAGCCCCTCCACGCTTGCTCTCACGTGTGTAGAAGTCTCCATAGTAGAGACCTAAGGGGCGGCCGTCGGCTTCAAAAAGCTCATAGACTACCACATCGGGGTGATATACAGGTAGGTCGGTACGCCTTTTGAAAGTAATACCATAGAGGCAAGTAGCCGCGTGGAAAACGCCTTTTTCCAAGACATTGAAGAGTTCGAAATAAGGCTTGAGTTCGTTCTCATCTAAATCATATTGGCTCTTGCGTAGCTTCTCACTATAATAATCCCAGTTGTGGGGTGCTATATCCTCTCGCTGTGCGATTGTTTTAAGAGCCTCAAGATCTTGTTGTATCCTTTCCAAGGTAGGAGGAATCCATTTTTCAAAGAAGTCCCTCACTGTCTCAGCAGTCTTGGCCATGCTTTTTTGCAAAGACCATTCAGCATAGTTTTGATAACCCAAAAGAGCCGCTTTTTGCTGTCGCAAAGCAATGATTTTTAGCACAATAGGTTCTGTAGCATGGGCGCCCTTGGTAGCTCTGTGCCATGATTGCTCGAAGAGCAGGCGGCGAGTCTCTTCGTTATCCAATCGGGAGAGCAGCGGCTGCTGTGTGGTATTGGTCAAGGCAATCTTCCAACTGCCATCAGGCTGCTTAAGAGCTTGTTTCTCTTCAGGGGAAAGGCCAGCAAGCCCCTCCTCTTGGGTGAGGATAAGGGCAGCTTCCTTCCTAGCTTGCAAGGTATGGTAATTAAAGTCATTCTCCAAGGTAGCCAATTGGCTATTGAGCTGCTTAAGGCTTGCTTTTCCCTCTGCGGAAAGGTTAGCCCCACGAAGTAGGAAGAGGTCATAGTAGTGCTCTAAGAGCTTTAGTGATTCGGCGTCTAAGCCTAGGGTAGTACGTACCTTGTAGAGCGCCTGTACCCGCTCAAAGAGCTTGTCATTGAGATAGATACTATCCTCTTGGGCAGCCAATAGGGGTAGTATTTCCTTTTCTGTTTGCTGAAGTACCTCATTGGTATCTGCTCCAGCAAGGGCGAAAAAGAGGTTACTCACCCTTAGCAATGCTTCCCCGCTTTTCTCCAAAGCAAGGATCGTATTGGCAAAGCTGGCAGGGGAAGTATCCTCCACAATAGCTGTGATAGCTGCTTGTTGTTCAGAGATGGCCTCTTGTAGAGCAGGGGCGAAGTCTTCACTTTTTATTTGTGAGAAATCAGGTGCCTCATAGGCAAGTGTACTTTTTTGTAATAACATATTCCGTTGTTGTAGGGGCAAATGGCAATTCGCCCTCATTGTTTTCATTGGTAAATTGTCTCATTGTCTCATTGACACATTAGTAAAATAGTTGTACCTTTGCCCCCATATTTATAAAATAATGAATACGGCTTTAGTTGAGACTTTTTCCGATAGCTTAGTGATTATCCCTACCTACAATGAGATAGAGAATATAGAGAGTATCATACGGGTAACCCTTCTGCAGGCACATCATTTTGATGTACTGATTGTAGATGATAACTCTCCCGATGGGACAGCCCTAAGAGTAAGGCAATTGCAACAAGAGTTCCCTGACAGACTGTTCCTTGCGGAGCGTACAGAGAAGACAGGACTTGGTACAGCCTATATACATGGATTCCTCTGGGGACTTCACAGTAAAAAAAGGTACGACTATTTCTTTGAAATGGACGCCGATTTTTCTCACAATCCCTCTGACCTCATACGTCTATACAGAACTTGTAAGGAGCAACATGCCGATATGGCCATTGGCTCTCGCTACGTAAAGGGGGTCAATGTAGTCAATTGGCCACTTAGGCGAGTATTGCTTTCCTATGGAGCTTCTTTCTATGTAAAACTTATCACAGGAATGAGGGTACAAGATCCTACTGCGGGTTTTGTCTGTTACAAGCGAAAGGTCTTAGAGAGTATTGACTTTGACAAGATAAAATTCGTAGGCTATGCCTTCCAAATAGAGATGAAATACAAAGCCTACGTAAAGAAATTTCACCTTTCAGAGGTCTCTATCGTCTTCACCGACCGCGTACGAGGCAAATCCAAAATGAATGCCTCCATTATCCGCGAGGCTATCTTTGGGGTCATCGCCATGAGAATCAGACAGATCTTTTCTTAATGATTAATGTTTAATGATCAATGATTAATCATTATTGGCATTAACCATTAGTCACTAGTCATTAGTCACTATTAATATGCCTTAGCGAATAGCACTCTTCCCTTAGAAGGTTTGCCCGAATAGATGCAGGTGCCTGCTTCTTCCTTTTGGTCTAAGGGAATACAACGAATGGTTGCTTGGGTCTCTTCCTTGATTTTGGCTTCTGTTTCAGGGGTACCGTCCCAGTGAGCAGAGAGGAACCCGCCCTTGTTTTCTAAAACTTCCTTAAACTCTTCATAACTATTGACCTCGGTGATATGACTATCGCGATAAGCCAAAGCCTTTTGGTATATATTGGTTTGTATATCTTTTAGCAGCTGTTCTATATGAGTGATGATGTTGTCCCCTGATACACTTTCTTTGGTAAGGGTATCGCGGCGAGCCACTTCATAAGTATTATTTTCCAAATCACGTTGTCCCACAGCTAAGCGTACAGGTATTCCCTTGAGTTCGTATTCGTGGAACTTGAACCCAGGTTTTTGAGTGTCATCATCGTCAAATTTTACAGCGATATTGCGCTCTTTCAGTGCCTGCATAAGAGGGCTTATTCGCTCACGTATAGCCTGTAGTTGCTCTTCTCCCTTGTATATAGGCACAATCACCACTTGTATAGGAGCTAACAGAGGAGGCAATACCAGACCATTGTCATCACTATGGCTCATGATTAGCGCCCCCATAAGGCGGGTAGAAACACCCCAAGAACTTGCCCATACGTATTCGAGAGCGCCCTCTTTGGTAGCATATTTTACATCAAAGGCCTTGGCAAAGTTCTGCCCTAAGAAGTGGGAAGTACCAGCTTGTAAGGCTTTTCCGTCCTGCATAAGGGCTTCTATACAATAAGTATCATCGGCACCTGCAAAGCGTTCAGTTTCGGTCTTTCTACCTCTTACCACAGGCACACCCATATACTGTTCTACGAAAGTGGCATATACCTCATTCATCTTCTGTGCTTCTTCTACAGCCTCCGCTTGGGTAGCATGGGCAGTATGTCCCTCTTGCCAAAGGAACTCAGCGGTACGCAAGAATAGGCGTGTACGCATCTCCCAGCGCACTACATTCGCCCATTGGTTGATAAGGATTGGAAGGTCGCGGTAGGACTGTATCCAAGTCTTATAGGTATTCCAAATAATCGCCTCGCTGGTAGGGCGTACAATCAGCTCTTCTTCTAGCTTGGCCTGAGGATCTACCATGAGTTTGCCCTTTTGGTTAGGATCAGCTTTAAGGCGGTAGTGGGTAACTACGGCACACTCCTTGGCAAAACCTTCTGCATTTTTCTCTTCCGCTTCAAAATAACTTTTGGGAACAAAAATAGGAAAATAGGCATTCTGATGGCCTGTATCCTTAAACATTTTGTCTAAAATATCACGCATACGCTCCCAAATGGCATAGCCATAGGGCTTGATAACCATACAGCCACGCACACCCGAACTCTCGGCAAGCCCAGCTTTTACAACGAGTTCATTATACCACTTGGAATAATCTTCTGCTCTTGATGTTAAATTTTTACTCATACTAAAATCTTTGGCACAAAAATTGTACTTTGTGTGCAAAAGTACAAAATAATTTTGGAAATGCACTCCTTTTGCAGGGGGGAATTTTACAAAATAAACAAAAGTACTGATAATCAACAAACTAAATAATATTGTTATGAGAAAGACAGTAATCATCCATACAGCAGTTGCTTTTACAGCACTGGTAGGCCTTAGCGCTTGTGGCGCTTATTCAGGAGTGGGTTATGATGATGGTATCTATGGGGACGAAGCCCCTCGACCTGTGTATCAGAGGGAGGAACCACGTTATGAGAGAAATTATGAACAAAGCGGTAGCTATCGCGAACATCTTAATCAGAAAATAGCAGGGTATAAGGATTTTGAACAACAGGTACAGCGTCCTGCTCCCTCCTATACCCCTATGACCAATGTAGAGGGTTATCGTACAGACACCCAACAGCAGAGTGCCCCCTATAATACTTATGGCAGTTGGGGAGACAATGCCCGCCCTTCTTCTGTGAATATATACAATAATTATGTAGATAGTCCTTACTATTGGGGTTCAGGGGCATGGGGAGGCTATTATTCCTCTTCCTACTACTATCCACGTTCTCGCTGGAGTATAGGATTCTCGGTAGGCACTTATGATCCTTACTGGAGCTGGCGCTACTATGATAGCTATTACTATCCTTATTACGGATATAGCTACTACTATCCTTATTATGGATATAACTATTACTACCCTTACGGATACAATTATTACTATCCTTACTATGGGTACAACTACTATTATCCTTATTATGGGTATAACTACTATTATTATCCATCTTATCGCTACAATAGGGAAAATAATTACTATTATTACCAAGACCCTTACGGAAATACCTCTCGTAAGTATTCTCCAACTTATGGTAGAAGAGGGGATGATACTAGCCGTTATGAAAATTATAATTACCAAAATGGTAGTACCTCCCGTTCTTATGGAAATAGTAACTATGATAGTTCTTCTCGTTCTTATGAAGATAATAGAACTCGTAGCTATGATTATTCCTCAAGAAGTTATAACAATAATAGTTATAACAATAGTAATTATAACAATAGTAATTATAACAATAGTAATTATAATAATTCCTATGATAACTCTTCTCGTTCTTATGATAATTCCTCCCGCTCCTATCAAGGAAATTCAAGCAATGAAAGTAGTGGAGGAGGAAGTGGTACTACAAGAAGGAGTTATTAATAAATTAGAAAAAAACTAATAAAGAAATAGAAATGAAAAAAAATATAATCACAATGGGTTTTTGTTTGGCAAGTTCTTTTGTCTTTGCCCAAAACCTTACCGATGGGCTGCGCTATTCTATGGAGGGGATTAATGGAACCTCTCGATTCAATGCTATGAGTGGCGCCTTTAGTTCCTTAGGCGGAGATCTCTCGGCCTTGGCACTCAATCCTGCAGGAACTTCTATTTTTACAAGAAGCGAAATGAGTCTCACTTTGGCAGGGGCCAATTCAAAAAATGATGTCAATGGGCGATCAACCATTTCTTCCGATTTCCTATTGAGCCAATTTGGGGTAGCGTTCCCTATTACAATAGGGGAGGAAGGCTGGAAGAATATCGCTTTTGCTTTTAATTATCAAAAGACCCATAATTTTGATGCTAATGATCTAAATTATACTTATAGAACTAATGGAGCCAATCTTGGGGACTTCTTTCTTGATAAGGCTAATGGAATCATGCAGCAAGACTTAATGTTAGATGTTTATGAAAATAAAAGAAAAGTCGGAAGGGATAATTTATATGAATTGTATAGTAGAATGGGGAAATTAAAGGAACCTGAAAAATTCAGAAATGCACTTTTAGGTTATACAACTGGATTAGTAAATCCTTTAAGTGGTAAGAGAGAACTAAAACCTTCTATGTCTGATTCTGAAGCAGATGCTGTGTTAGAAGAGCGAAATTATATAAAAAATATCTCTGAAGGAACAACAACTATACAAAATGTAGAACAATATACCGAAGGAGGAGTTAATAAATATAATTTTAATTTCGCTGGGCGTTATGAGTTTTTTTCCTTTGGGATTAATCTTAACTCTCATAGTGTAGATTATAGGGTAGTAAATAAGTATAGAGAGGATTATGTAAATAATACGGCTTCAGATATTCGTTCTGCACTATATCAAGATGAAGTCAGGACTGTCGGAAGTGGTTTCTCTCTCCAATTGGGAGCTATAGCCGAAGTGGCTACAGGCTTACGTATAGGACTTACCTATGCTTCTCCTACTTGGTATACACTACAAGATGAAAAGATGCAATCACTATCAACAAACACTCAAAATAATGGCACTTTTTTTGCTAGGCCAAACGTAGTAGCCGTTTATGAGAAATACAATTTCCGTACACCTGGTTCTTGGACTGTAGGAGCCAGCTGGGTATGGAATAAGCAATTGATCCTTAGTGCTGACTATATCTACAAAGGCTATGGAAATATGAGTTTCCGTTCTGGTTTAGAATCAGAAAATGCTATTATCCAAAATACTTTAGGAGATACCAACTCCCTACGTTTTGGTGCGGAATACCGCTTGCCACTGAGTAAGACGAACCATCTGTTCTTTAGAGGAGGGTATAGGTATGAGCAAAGTCCTTACAAGACAGAGCTAAAACCTATAGGTGATCTTACAGGCTTCTCTACAGGACTTGGGGTAAGTATTAGTAATATGCGTTTTGACCTTTCTTATGATAGAGCAACCCGTGCTTACCATCCACAAATCTTTGAAAGTGTCCTTACAGACACCCCACAAGTGGATAACACCTTACAGAATATACTCTTGAGCTTTTCTTTAAAGCTGTAAGAGCTGTTTTTTAAATTTAGTTTGTTTTCATTTTAAAGTGAAAAGGGAGGCTCCACAAAGCCTCCCATTTCTTTTATTTCTTAATAGTCCTAAAGAGGTACTAACATTAGTAGTCATTGACAATTAACCATTAATCCTTGACAATTGATTTTATTCTTTTCCGCCAAATGCCTTGACATCCTTTATGGTAACTTCTCCTTCGGAGAGGATCAGCAGGCGCTCTACCACATTTCTTAACTCTCGCACATTCCCACTCCAATCATATTGTTGGAGTTGTTCTATGGCCTTGGGCTGGAAGTGTTTGTTGATGCCTTGTTCCTGACAGATACTCTTGGTGAAGTGCTCTACCAAAAGGGGGATATCATCTCTACGTTCATTCAAAGAGGGAACTTCTAAAAGGATAACCGCCAAGCGGTGGTATAAGTCCTCTCGGAAACGCCCTTGGGCAATCTCCTGTTTGAGGTCTTTGTTGGTGGCAGCAATCACCCGTACATCTACAGCTATGTCTTTCTCGCTACCTACTTTGGTGATTTTCTTCTCTTGTAGGGCACGTAATACCTTAGCTTGAGCCGAAAGACTCATATCCCCAATCTCATCTAAGAAGATAGTGCCCTTATCTGCGGCCTCGAACTTGCCTACACGGTCTTTCACTGCCGAGGTAAAGGAGCCTTTGATATGTCCAAATAGTTCACTTTCGATAAGTTCCGATGGGATAGCAGCACAATTGACCTCTATCATGGGTTGCGCAGCACGCTCACTGCCTTGGTGTAGGGCACGGGCTACTAGTTCCTTTCCCGAACCATTAGGGCCTGTGATGAGTACTCGTACATCGGTAGGGGCGACCTTGTCAATCATGTCTTTAATCTTCTGTATAGCTGCACTCTTACCTATCATGGGTGAGGTAGGAGAGGTCTTCTTGGAAGTCTTATTCTCTCCCTTAGGTGTTTTTTCTTCCACAGGGGTAGTAGTCAGTGCATTGCGGACAGTAGAGAGCAACCGATTTAGATCAGGAGGTTTGGCTATATAGTCAAAGGCACCCATTTTCATGGCTTGTACAGCCGTCTCTAAGTCACCATGTCCTGAAATCATGACCATACGCAAGGCAGGCTTAAGGGCTTTAGCTTCCAAAAGTACCTCCAGTCCATCTTTCTTGGGCATTTTGATATCACAGAGTACCAAGTCATAGTCTGTTTTCTGGATCATATCCATGGCCTCCTGTCCATTGGTAGCTTCTTCTATCTGATAGCTTTTGTCCTCTTCACTGAGGATACTACCCAGCACACGCCGTATGGAGGCTTCATCTTCAACTAATAGTATTTTAGGCATGGCTTTATGATTTTATTTTACATCAATCACCAAAGGAAGTACATACTCAGTGGTGACACTCACTTGGTTTTTCTTGGCTGGAGTGAGAACGAACTCGAATCCTGCGGTCTTATCTTTTAAGATTTTCTCCAAGTCGGGGAGCAGCTCCAGTGTGTTATCGGAGGCCTCTACACTCTTTACACTTAGTACCCCTTCGTTGCTCACCACAAGGGTTACTTTTATAGTATCGCTTAGAGCACCGCCAATGGCCAATTTCTGGCTGTTGAGTGCCTCTTGGTAAGCCTTGGAAAGCCTATCGGTAAAGCATTTGAGTTTTTCGTCCTTAGTGGTGATACTCTCACACTCCTTAAACGAAGGATACTCATCAACCTCATCTCCCAGATCAGCTAAGCGCTTCTGAGCTTCTTGCTTATCTACTTCTTCTTGGGTGATTTCAGGCTCTGCGGACTTGCTTTCTTGGCAGGCATATAGGCTTATACAAAGTATGGAAAGTAATATCTTTTTCATTTGGCTATTTTTTTGGGGTGTAAATATACAATTTATTCTTTGATAATGGGAAATATTCTAAAAGATTTAACTAGAAGTCTATACCTTCTGAATTATCTGAACCACTGCCTTCTTGTGAGTTATCACCAGTGGTGTTGTCGGGTTCAGTCATGGAGAGTCCATTGCCACACTCTAAGTCTATAGACGAATTTTCAAGAATTTTGTCACCAGGCTTGATCTCTTTTCCTTTGTAGAAAGCTCTTAGTACAGCATCTTTACTGATATCATTGACATAAGTGACTCTACCGATCTTAATATTAAGAGAAGCCAGATTGGGACGAACTTCCTTTATAGGTCTTCGGATAATATTAGGTAGGTCTATCTTCCTAAAGTTGGTAGGGTTGATCGAAAGATATATCTTGCGGTCTTTCTTTACTTTTTCATTGGCCTCAGGGGTCTGTTTCATAACAGTATAAGGAGGATATTCCTTGTTGTAGGCTGTAGAATCTCTTACTTCGTAACGCAGGTGGCTCTTCTCTAAAAGCTCTTGGGCTTTGCTTAGGGAGACATGTTCAAGGTCAGGTACCACGATAAATTCCCCATGTCTTGTGAAACCATCCAAGGAGAGCAGTACAGCATAGATACCTGCGAAAAGGAGAAATAAGGCCAAGCATACCTGCAAGCCCCAAAAGCGAACATTTTTATTTTTGAAGATTTGTGTTATATTCATAGGATAATATTTTTTATAAGGTTTGTAAGTGTTATTTTATCAGTGTATCCAATAGTTTGCGTACTTTATCGCTGTTCCATCGGGTATTTCCGAAGCCCTGAGCGACTACTTTGTCTTGCTTATCTATGATATAGCCAGAGGGGATACGCTCAGGATCAAAGGGCATCTTCGCCCCTTGGATCAGGTAAGTAACCTTGAAGGTGAATTTGCGATCGCGTTGCTTCTGTTCTACAGGCTCAGGTAACTCATTGGTGATGATATAGAAAGCTACCTTGTCATGATAATCCTGATAGAGCTTGTCTATACCTATCAGGTCGGCTATACTCATTGCCCGCCATGAGGAAAAGAAATAGACGAACCTGACCTTCCCTTCGGATTGGGTGAAAGGAAATTGCTTGTTGTCCCTATCTTTCAGTGTCCAATCAGGGTCTATAGTATATTGTTTGTCCTGAGAGAGAAGCTCCACTTGGGAGGAGAAAATCCGTTGTAGGAGAATCTTGGCCTCATACCCTAAGTTAGTGGTAAAGAATGAAATAATGAGTGCTAAGAATAACAAATTCAGCACAGTACGTTTTTTCATAGGAAAATATTTCTTTTCGTGGGGGCAAAGTTACACAAAAAATGTGATTTTTCCCCTAAGATGTTAATCTTTTATCTCTATTTGTTTGGCCAAAGGGTGCGTACGTAAGTAGTGTTCTACCAGGTGTGCCATCTCAGCGTTATGCGTTAGTGGGGTGAGGTGTCGCTCAAGGATAGGTTTGGAAAGCTGATAGTTCAGCGAGATAAAGGCATAGCCCTTGATGCTACCATCCTCTATCAGGATGACACTTTTCTCATGTACGGTGCGTCCCTTATCCATAAGGACAAAGGTTCTACCTACAAGGCTATAGTGGGCAAGGGCTTCCTCCACTCGTTGGTTATAGGTCTCCACGGCTTCATCGCCCATACAAGCACCAGCACACTTACCGATAGAGTGGTTATAGCAGTAGGTACGCGCCTGGGAAAAACCATTGAGTTTGGTACAAAGCTCATAGCGCTCAGTCATCTCAAAGAGCATATTCAGCCCCTCTTCCTTGCTCTCAAAAATAGCTAAGGGCTGCTTGGCTCCTGCTCTTAACATGACAGAAAGGCAGAGATAGCCTGTCTTGTTCTTATGACAAACCAAAGCAAAGGGGTAGGTCTTCTTTTTCTTATACTTGCTCAGAGAGGCTTGTGCCTGAAGTTCTTCAGCTTCCTTGAGTGAGGCAATCAGCAGGGTACCTGTAAGCTCATACATGACCTTCCCTACATGCTTCCTAAGAAAAAGATCTCGCTTTCCCTCCGAGGTAAAGTGCTCATTGACCCGCTTATAGATGTTCTTACTCTTGGACAATAACAGTAGTTTTCCCGCCTTGTCATATAGATAATATACGCCCAACTGATTAGGTAGCCCATCCAAGAGCGAAAGCAGGTGAATGGGTAGGGTAGAGAGGTTTTGCTTGACAAACTCGCTTAGGGCTACCTTCTGGGTGTCCTTGTCCAAAAGGAGCTTAAAGAGGTGTACTGTGGCCATGGCATCTCCATTGGCTCGGTGTCGGTCAGAGAGCGGAATACCTAACGAACGAGCCAGCTTACCCAAGCTATACGAAGGCTCATCGGGGAGTAGGCGTTGGGACATCTCCACTGTACAGATGGTACTGCGCTGGTAATCAAAGCCTAATCGGCGAAACTCTAAGCACAGGATACGATAGTCAAAGGCTGCATTGTGGGCAACCAAGATACACCCCTCGGTTATCTCCACAATCCGCTTGGCTACCTCATAGAACTTCGGCGCTTGGCGAACCATCTTGTTGGAAATGCCTGTGAGGCGTACCACAAAGTCGTCTATCTTTCTTTCGGGATTGATAAGTGAGATGAAGCGATCGGTAACTTCCCGACCATCAAAGCGATAGATAGCAATTTCTGTAATGGCTTCCTCACCCATCTTACCTCCTGTGGTTTCTATATCTAAAATGGCGTACAAATCTACTTTTTTAATGGGCAAAGGTAGCAATTTTAGCTATTTTCACAAAAAGAAAAGTAGTTTATTTTTACCTTTGAAGAGAGGGCTTCATTTCTATAAAATAAAAATATGAAAAAAAGTATCATTATATGATAAAAAAATCATACCTTTGTAGCTTTAAAAACACTGTTTATGCTAATTAAAATACTTGATAAAGAGTTCCGCCCTTATATCTCCAGCGAAAGACTTGCTCAAGAGATCAAAAGGCTTGCCCAAGAGGTGGAGCAGCAGATGCAGGGGAAGAGACCTCTTTTCATTTCCATACTCAATGGTTCCTTCATGTTTGCTTCGGATTTTGTCCGTGCTTATCAGGGTGAGTGTGAGATTGCTTTTGTGCGCTTTTCCTCTTATGAGGGCATGCAAAGCACCCACAAGGTAAAACAACTCTTAGGCCTTCCTAAGGATATAGCAGGCCGCGATGTGGTGGTGATAGAAGATATAGTGGATACGGGTAATACCTTGGAGGAGATTTATAACCTCTTTGCCGACAAGCAGGTGGCTTCCTTGCGTATCATGACACTCTTCTTCAAGCCTGAAGCCTATAAGAAAAACTTGCCTATACACCATATAGGGTTCTCTATTCCCAACCGCTTTATCGTAGGTTATGGCTTAGACTATGACGAATTAGGACGAAATCTCCCAGAAATATATCAATTAAATATAGAAAATATGAAGAATTTGGTTTTGTTTGGCAAACCAGGCGCTGGAAAAGGAACACAAGCAGCTTTCCTAAAAGAAAAATATGGTTTGGTACATATCTCCACAGGCGATTTGTTCCGTCATCACTTGAAAAATGGTACAGAGCTCGGAGTATTAGCTCAATCTTATATGGATAAGGGAGCTCTTGTTCCCGATGAGGTAACGATCCAAATGCTCCAAGAGGAAATAGAAAAGAACCCCAATGCAGCAGGCTTTATCTTTGACGGATTCCCTCGAACCATAGCCCAAGCCGAAGCGCTAGATGCTTTCTTAGCTTCTAAGCAAATGAATATCAGTGCGACTTTAGCCCTTGATGCAGATGATGAAGAACTTATCAAAAGACTTGTAGAGCGAGGTAAAGTAAGTGGGCGCTCTGATGACCAAGACGAAGGCAAGATCCGCAACCGTTTTGTCGAATACAACCAAAAAACAGCTCCTCTGATTGACTTTTACAAAAAGCAAGGCAAATATCACCCTATCAATGGTATAGGCTCTATTGAGGAAATCACCCAGCGCCTCTCCAAAGTGATAGATGTGTTGTAAGGAATGTCTATAAAAAACATAAATCTCTAACCTCTATGGTTAGGGATTTTTTTATTGTATATTGGTATGATTTTTTGTATATTTGTCCTCGCTGGTATGGCTAACATATCAGAAAGGGCTTATGAGTGGTAAAATAAAATGTAAAGATTAGTTTTATGAAATATTATGCAATAAAGAATTATAGTGAACATATTACGGAAGAGAATTTCATGTTAGAAATGATGGATCTTAATGATAATCGTTGGTTAATCAATTATGGAATGCAATTAGATGAATCTTTTGATTACATTAATTTTAAGCTATATGGAGAAGAAAAATTATTCTTTGATCAAGATCTTATCACTCCCTATTTTGGAATTTACTTGGCAAGTGAAAGATTCCAAGATGTTATTTTGCAAGATTCTAAGATAAGTGAAGAGATACAATTGTTGTCCTTTAAGTTATTTAATACTAATGATGAAGAGATAAAACACAATTATAAGATTATCAACTTCCTACAAACAGAAGAATGTATTGATTGGGAGAAATCATACTTTAAGATAAGAGATGAAGCGAAGAAAAGTTATGTTTTTCTTAATGCTATTTATGATCCTTTAAAAATAGCTACACTTACCAAGGATTGTATATGTGTGGATAGTGAAAAGAGTATTTTTGTTTCTGAAGAAATAAAGAAGGAATGGCAGAAAATGAATTTGAATTGTCTTACTTTTTCTTTAGTAAGGTAACTTAACGCAACATATCTTGATAAATTTATAGTCAAACAGAAATGGTTTGCTAAAAAAGGCATGAGTAGGAGCAAAGTCTGTGAGAGTGGAGTATGTGAAATAGGGGATATTTACAAGACTTTAATTATCATATAGTTACAAGTACAATTATAGTCTAAAAATAGCTTGCGAAACTTGATTAAGTTGATTTAACTCTATTTGGTGTTATAAATTTTGTATGATGAAAAAAATAATTCTTGCTTTAATAGCTTTAAGTTGTAATAGTTGTATTAACAATTATTACTACAACGAAAACAGAGGTTTGCGCCCTAAAAAACCTAAATTTAGATTAGCCAAACCTTTGCCCTATCACCTGCAACCCGATGACTTAATCGATACTACTTGCGTGTATGTATATACAAGCTCCCAAAAAACTAAAATGGCCCTACGTTTCTTTGCTAATGGTCGTTTTATCAACAGCTTTGGCAATGCTGATTATAATAATTTGGAAGCAAATGAAATAGGATATTATAGAGTAGAAAATAAAAATATAGTACTAATGGAAACTTTTATAAGAAGTTCACCAGCAGCTGGTGGGGAAGGCATCTATTACAGAAGCGTAGGAATTATTAAAAACGATACACTATACGACGTATTAGGTGCGCAAAATTTATCAGATGTACATAGAGTAGGAGACGAAATATTAACTTTCTATCACATATATTACACCTATACAAAACAAAAAGCAGACACGCTAAAAGGAACTCCTAATTGGTGACAGATAACAATAAAAATACAACTGTTGTGATTCTCATGAGTTTTTATAAGGCCTTTGACCTTATTTATCCGTGGGAATCACAAAGTTTCACTTAGTTGTTATATCATTCTCTCTGTAAAAATCTGTGTTTCACATACCCAGCTGTGAGCACTCGCTGGCTTTGTGGGAGAAAAATATATTTTTACTTACGTCGAACTCGCGTTATTTTATACCTCATATTTGAGGTTATTGATGATAAAATCTTGGCGTTCAGGGGTGTTGTTCCCCATATAGAAGTCTAATAATTTCTCTATATGCATGGCCTTGTCCATCATTACAGGGTCAAGGCGCATATCCTGACCGATAAAGTGCTTGAACTCATCGGGGGAGATCTCTCCCAACCCTTTGAATCGCGTGATCTCTGGGTTTTTGAGCTTCGCTATGGCATTGACACGCTCTTCATCGGTATAGCAATAAATAGTTTCCTTGCTATTGCGCACACGGAATAGGGGTGTCTGTAGGATATAGACATGCCCTTCTTTGATGAGTTCAGGGAAGAACTGTAAGAAAAAGGTGATCAGTAGTAGGCGAATGTGCATCCCATCTACATCGGCATCGGTGGCAATGACAATATTGTTATATCGTAGGTTTTCTATGGAGTCCTCTATATCCAAAGCGGCTTGTAGGAGGTTGAACTCCTCGTTTTCATAGACAATTTTTTTGGTTTTCCCAAACGAGTTCAGTGGCTTTCCTCGTAGAGAGAATACCGCTTGAGTATTGGCATCGCGGGAGGTCGTGATAGACCCTGAAGCGGAGTTCCCCTCGGTGATAAAGAGGGTACTCTCAAGGGCTTGTTCGTGCTTACTATCGGTCAGGTGAATGCGACAGTCGCGTAGTTTTTTGTTGTGTAGGCTCACTTTCTTCGCTCGGTCCCGAGCGAGCTTACGAATATCGGATAGTTCCTTGCGTTCGCGCTCTGCTTGTAGGATTTTTTTCTGTATCTCTTCGGCAATCTCTGGTTGCTTATGTAGATAGTCGTCTAAGTGTTTTTGTACGAAATTGGTAATATAAGTACGTACAGAGGGCATACCTTCGCCCATTTCGGTAGAACCCAATTTGGTCTTAGTTTGACTCTCAAAAACAGGCTCCATCACCTTGATAGAGATAGCTCCAATAATGGACTTACGAATATCAGAGGCTTCATAAGGTTTGTTGTAATAGTTACGCAAGGTAGCCACAATGGCTTCGCGGTAAGCGTTCAGATGGGTACCTCCTTGGGTAGTATTCTGCCCATTGACAAACGAATAATATTGTTCGCTGTACTGGCTTTTGCTATGGGTGAGGGCAATCTCTATATCTTCCCCACTGAGGTGGATAATAGGATAGGCAAAATCTTCTTCGTTGTTGTCTTCTTTGAGCAGGTCTTCCAAACCATTTTCAGAGAAAAATTTCTCTCCATTATATACAATAGTAAGTCCAGGGTTGAGGTAGGTATAGTTCTTAAGCATCCTTACCACATATTCCGAACGGAATTTGTAGTTCTTGAAGATGGTTCCGTCGGGGACAAACGTTACTAAGGTACCTCTTTTTTCATTGGAGGCTTCCAAGGGAGATTCTTCTTGTAATACACCCAAAGAGAATGTGGCGCTTTTTCGCTGTCCATCACGTACGGAAGCTACATAGAAATAGGAGGAAAGTGCATTGACAGCCTTGGTACCTACTCCATTAAGCCCCACAGATTTTTTGAAAGCACGGGAATCATATTTTCCTCCTGTGTTCATCTTGGAAACTACATCTACCACTTTTCCCAAGGGAATCCCACGTCCGAAATCACGTACAGTAACCTTGTTATCCTCTATACGTACCTCTATCTGCTTACCAGCCCCCATGACAAACTCGTCTATGGAGTTATCAATCACCTCCTTCAGTAGGATATAGATCCCATCATCGGCCGAGGAGCCATCGCCGAGCTTACCTATGTACATACCAGGACGCATACGTACATGCTCCTGCCACTCAAGGGTCTGTATATTATCTTCTCCGTATTCAGTAATGGGTTTGTTAAAATCTATGGGTTCCATTTGTGTTTTCTATAGTTGTTAAGGGTTTGATTTGTTTTTATATTATAACTGTCCTATTTTCAGTAGTTCAAAACTCTTAGTATGTAAGTTTGCTACAAAATCATAATCAATGAAAGAGACCCTATTTCTTATATCTTTGAAAGAAGTATAGGCTATTTTCTGTTCAAATTCTCGTTTCCTTTCTACTGCACTAAGAATATAGAACCTAGTATAGAAATCTTGTAATTCGTTGAATTTGAGTAGTGAATTTTGTATATCAGTGGTATGTTCTACTTCAAAGAAAGCATGAGGGAATTTCCGCTCATTGAACCATATGACATCAATAGTTTTGGCTCTTTTGATCACTTCGGGATAGGTGAAATCTAATATCTGATCTAAGGAAGAGACATTACCTAATTTTCTATCAAGGAATAGTTTATTCTTATCCTGCGGTGGGATATATGTGTGGTATCCCTTGAGGTTTCCAATTTCAACCAATAATCCTTGGAAATAGGAATGGGAAAAATCTTGTTCTTTCTTAGCGGATACTTCTAATTCAAATTTCTCTAAAAGCTGCTCTTTGTGACTTTTCAGTGCCCATAGTCCTGCTTTTATTTTGAAAAAGAAGCGTTCGTCCTGAACAATTCGTCTTATGGTAGCAAAAGGTGTTTTGGTTTTCCATTCAGACGTATCTACATGATGATAAAGAAAACCAAGGGTAGCCCATCCTCCGTTTTCTTCCATAATCTTGATAACTTCTTCATGTTGTTTCATGCTTTGGCGTTAATTACTCTTTTTATATCCCAGCTTGTACCCTACTCCTACTGAGATGAGAGTGAGAGAAAAGCCTGTACTATTGCTAAAATCTACACCACGAACTTTGTGGCCAGTAATAGGGGTGAGATTACAAGATATGCGCATATCGGCGGTGATCATCACTCGCTTGATGTCCCAGAGCACACCGCCTCCTACTTGCCCTGTAAGAACAAGTCGGTTAAAATGTGGGGTTACATTCTCATCAGGGGCATTAAACCAACCATTAGTATAGGAGGCATGGGTTAAGAATTTGAGAGAAAAACCTGCTTGTAGGTACCCCCTGAACATACGCTTGCCTTCCCATTGTAGCAGACAAGGAGCATCTATATATTGGAGGGAAAAATGTCTTTTTTCTTCATAGAGACTTTCTCTATAATAAGGCCCCCTATCCTTTTCGGGAACATCAAAGCCACTGAGATGAGTTCCCTCATTCTTATATAGAAGTTCAGTATGTAATACCCAATGCTTTTCTTTGAGAGGAATCCGAGCAAAGACGCCTGAATTGAAAACGCCCCAATTCCCATAGGTGTTGAATTTTTTCCCATCTTCATTATATAAGGGAGAAATAGAAGAAGCATAGACTAATGGATTATTGAGCCGTATCCCAACAGTAATTTGTGCTATACCCACTGTGGAAGTGAGCAATAGCAACAGTAAAAAGATATGTTTTTTCATAGCAGGAGAATTTATTGTTTAGGCAGGCAAAGATATAATTTTTTCTTTTTTTTGCCAAATAAATATTTCATATATTTTCCGTATATTTGCACCAAAATTAATCCTAATGAAAATACAAATAAAGAACGAGACCAATCGCCTACGAGCTGTTATCTTAGGAACCGCTCAGAGCAATGGGGCTACCCCCACAGCTCAAGAGGCTTATGACCCTAAATCTTTAGAACATATATTGGCAGGAACCTATCCTAAGGAAGCAGACATGATTCCCGAAATGGAGGCTTTCGCCCAAGTGCTTAAAAAATATGAGGTAGAAGTATACCGTCCTGAATTAATAGAGAATTGCAACCAGATTTTCACCCGTGATATTGGTTTTGTCATAGAGGACAAGTTTATTAAAGCTAATATTCTACCTGAAAGAGAAGAAGAATATCAAGCTATTGAGTATATAGTTCGCCAGATTCCTCCTTCTCAATATATCGTTCCTTCCCCTGAAATACATATAGAAGGAGGCGATGTGATGCCATGGAATGATTATATCTTCGTAGGCACTTACTATGGAGCTGATTATACAAATTATAAGACAGCACGCACCAATAGGGAAGGAGTAGAGCTACTTAAAGCACTCTTTCCTAACAAGATAGTGAAGGCATTTGACTTGGTTAAGTCCAACACAGAACCTCGTGATAACGCACTACATTTGGATTGTTGTTTTCAGCCAGTGGGAACAAATAAGGGGATTATCTATAAGGGTGGTTTCCGTAATGAACAGGAATACCAATATTTGGTAGATCTCTTTGGTAAGGATAACCTCTTTCATATAGAACGAGAGGAGATGTACCAAATGTTCAGCAATGTATTCTCTATCTCACCAGAGGTGGTAGTTTCCGAACGTAGTTTTACTCGCCTAAATAATTGGCTTAGGGAGCAAGGTTTTACGGTAGAGGAAATTCCCTATGCTGAGATTGCCAAGCAGGAAGGACTTTTGCGTTGTTCTACCCTGCCACTACTAAGAGACTAATCGTTTTTAACTCCATACACTTATGGCTATAAAACATTTTTGGTACAAGCTATATGCCAAGCAGGGACTGCTTTACAAGCTCTTTTTGGCAGTAGTGCTAGTTGTGGCTATTGTCTTCCTTTTGCCCAAAGGGAGCAAGTTCTCCTATGAGTTTCAGGCAGGTAAGCCTTGGCTATATCCTGCACTCTATGCGCCTTTTGACTTTACTCTGAAGAAGACAAGCGAACAGTTGGCCAAGGAAAAGCAATATATTGAGAGCCAATCGCCTACTTATTTCTTTAGGGATACTACGGTATTGGCTTCTGTTCAGAAGAATTATTACCAAAAGGCACTGACTTACTTTGCTTCAGTGGAGGCTGCAACCCAAGAAAAGCTCTTGCGCAAGGGGGAGGATTTCCTTAAGAAAGCCTATCGCCATGGGGTATTTTATGCCTCTGGAGAACTGACCGATAAACAGGTATTTCTGGTAGAGGGAAATGAGGTGTTTACCTTTGCCCCTAACAGATTCTTTTTTCTCAACCAAACCAAGGAGGCAGTACTTTCTTATTTTGCAGAGAAGCCCTTTGCTCCCTATATGGATACTTACTATACGATCCTCTCGGAGGTGATGTTACCTGATATATTTGTCGATGAGCACTTTACCCAACGTACTTTGGAGGAGCGACTTAAGAATATTGTTCATTCATATGGAATAGTCAAAAAAGGACAACTCATTATAGAAAAAGGACAATTTGTCTCAGGCGAGCGTCTTACGATGCTTACCTCCTTACAAAAGGAGTATGCCCTCAATAGTGCGGAACATCTCACTTCCTTGTCCCTTTTGGGGTATATCCTGATTGTTTCTATGCTGGTGAGTATGATACTGCTCTATTTGTATCATTTCAAGAAGGATTTGTTTACCAATAATAATATTGTAACTCTTATCTTCACAACCATATTGCTCTTTGTAGCGGGGGTATCTTGGACGGCAAAGGTAGATACTGATTATATATATGCCTTACCTATTTGTATCTTTCCGCTGGTGATGAAGGCTTTCTTTGACCTGCGCTTAGGTATGTTCTTATACCTGATTACCCTGTTACTCATTGGCTTTATTGTACCTAACAGTTTTCAATTTATCTATACCAATGCCATTGTGGCAGGCGTGCTCTTGTTGGACACTAAGGGGATGCACTATAGGATTAATTTATTCTTGACGATTACTTATATAGTTATTGCTTATATAGTAACCTACCTCTGTCAACTAATGATATCCACGGGCAGTCTTCAGGGAATAAATTATCTTACCATCGGCTTTTTTATTCTCAATGGATTTTTGACACTTTTTATCCAGCCACTCACTTATATATATGAGAAGGTATTTGGCTTGGTGTCCAATGTCTCTCTTTTGGAACTTTCCGATACACACAATAAGCTACTGAGGGAACTCTCTGAAAAGGCACCTGGCTCTTTCCAGCACTCTTTGCAAGTATCCAATTTGGCCGAGGCTAGTGCATTGGCCATTGGTGCCAATGCCATGTTGGTTCGTGTAGGAGCGCTCTATCATGATATAGGTAAGATGAAGAACCCTCTTTATTTTACCGAAAACCAGAAAACTTCGGTCAATCCTCATGACGAACTTACAGCCGTGGAGAGTGCTAAGATTATCAAGAGTCATGTGATAGATGGTATTGAGATGGCAAGAGCAAATAATATCCCTGATCATATCATTGACTTTATCCGAACCCATCATGGCAATAGCCTTATTTACTATTTCTATAAAAAACAGTTGGACTCAGGAGAACCTTTCAATGAGGACGATTTCCGCTACTCTGGGCCTATTCCTTTTTCTAAAGAGACAGCTATTCTTATGATGTCCGATTCGGTAGAGGCTGCCTCCAAGAGCTTGGTTAATCCTACTACCGAAGCTATTGATGCGCTGGTGGAAGCTATTATTAAGAAACAAATAGAGGAAAAGCAATACCTCAATGCTGATATTACTTTCAAGGATATAGAGAAGATCAAGAAGGTACTCAAGGAAAAACTCTTTAATATCTATCACTTGCGTATTGCCTATCCAAAATAGGTGTTTTTTGTTAAAAATATCTTTACCATGGTGCAACATGCTTGCTTTTTGTTGTATTTTTGCGGGCTATTTAATAGGATAAGAAATGCATCATTTTATCAATTATTTTTGTATCTTCTACGTACTGATGGTACTTCTGAGTGCTTTTTGTGTACGTAAGGCGGTAAAGTATAAGGTTTTTACTTACCTATATTATATACTATCAGCTTTTTTTCTTTTTTACTTTCTATACTATTGGAATGAATCCTTTTCGGGTGTATGGGATAGCCATAGGCAATTTTCCTTTGGGCTTTTCCTCTCATGGCTCTTATTTGCCACGCTTATAAGTATATTCTTCTTAGGGGAGACGCTAGTACGCTTGCTATGTGCGCCTTTCCGTATGAAAAAGGAAAAAGTAATTCCCTCTCGTAGGCGCTTTGTAAGCCTTATAGGAATGGGTGTGGCAGCCATTCCCTTTGCCGGAATGATCTATGGGATGCTTTGGGGTAAGTACAACTTTCGGGTGATAAAGCATACACTCTATTTTGATGATCTTCCCGAGGCTTTTGATGGGTATCGTATCGTGCATATTTCCGATATTCATTCAGGTAGTTTTGACAATGTTGAAAAAGTACAATATGGTATAGATATGATCAATGCCCAAAAGGGTGATGTAATCTTCTTCACAGGAGATTTGGTCAATAATAAGGCAGAGGAGATGCTCCCTTGGATCTCACACTTTAAGCAATTGCATGCTAAGGATGGGGTGTATTCTGTATTGGGTAACCATGACTATGGTGATTATGTACAGTGGGATTCACCACAGGACAAGCTTAAAAATTTAGAAGACCTCAAGGGAATACATCAGCAGTTGGGTTTTTGTTTGCTCAATAACGAATCTGTATTTCTCACTCGTGGCCAGCAACGTATTGCAGTAGTAGGTGTGGAAAACTGGGGGCAAGGCTTTGTCAAAAAAGGAGACCTTAAGCAGGCCTTACATGAGGTAGATAAGAAGGATTTCAAGGTGCTTCTCTCTCATGATCCTACCCATTGGCAATATGAGGTGATAGATAGTCCTAACTTTATTCACCTGACCCTGACCGGACACACCCATGGGATGCAGTTTGGTATAGAAATTCCTGGGGTGATCAAGTGGAGTCCTGCCAGTTGGCGTTATAAGTATTGGGGAGGAATCTATAAAGAAAAGGGTAAGTATATCAATGTAAATCGTGGTTTTGGTTACTTAGCTTTCCCAGGTCGAGTAGGGATGCCTCCCGAAATTACTGTTATAGAACTCAGGAAAAAGGATAAAAATACGCCTACAGACCTGCAAAATTAAGCACATTAAGGGCGCTTAATTTAGAAAAAAATCTTATATTTGCAGCGTGATAGCTATAAAAGAAAAACTATAATAAATATGTCAGTATTTGGAGATATAATAAGCACTAGTAAGCCCGTACTTATTGTTTTTTATGCGGGCTGGCATTATCTGACTGAGGATGCGAGCACTTCCATACAGCAAGTGGCCGATTCCTTAGGCGAAGCGGTACGTGTGATCAAAATTGATATTGATAATAACAAGGAACTTACCAAAAAGCTACAGATCAACGGGATTCCTACTTATATGATCTTTCATAAGGGAGAACTCGTATGGCGTACCGAAGCACTCCAACCTACAGCCAACCTAATCAGTGCTATAAAACCATTTATAGAATTATAGAAAAATGAACGAAATCACTCTATGGGGGAGTCTAAGTCAAGAGATGACAGCCATCATTACAGACCCTATTTATTTGTGGGACCTTATAGGTACCTTTGTTTTCGGAATTTCGGGCGTCTTGCTCGGTTTAGAACGCCGTATGGACGTCTTTGGTATGTTCATCTTGGCTTTCGTAACGGGGGTAGGAGGAGGAACACTCCGCGATATTATGATTGGGAGTATTCCTGTCTTTTGGATGAAAAACCTCATGTATATCTTTATGATTGCTTTGAGTGTGGCCTTTACCATTCTTTTCAAGCGCAAGTTTGCTGCACACTGGAACTACTGGTTATTACTCTTTGATGCCATTGGGTTGGGGGTATTTACCATTATTGGTTTGGAAAAAGCACTTCGCTTTGACCTTTCTCCGACTATAGCTATTGTATTGGGTACTATGACAGGAAGCTTTGGAGGGGTCATTCGAGATGTCTTAGCCAATAGGATGCCTGCCATTTTTCAGAAAGAAATCTATGCAACAGCTTGTGTAGCAGGTGGTACAGTGTATTTCTTGCTCAATGGGGTTATGGCTGATAATCATAATTGGGTGGTATTTGTAACGATCTGTGTGGTGATAGTTGTACGTATGCTCTCCTTGAAGCACCATTGGGAACTGCCTAAATTCCTTAATTAGATATTGTTTTCTAGATAAAATTAGTTTTTTCAATAGAGTTACTTACTTTTGTAGCAGGTCGTCCTTATAGGGAGGTTTGCAGGGCAAAAGTAAGTACTTTCTTTTAACTTCATCTGCATTTGCAATACATGAAAAAAGATAAAAATATTATAGTACAAGGGGCAAGAGTACATAACCTCAAGGATATAGATGTACAGATTCCTCGTTATGAACTGGTGGTAGTAACAGGCTTATCGGGTAGTGGTAAGTCGTCTTTGGTCTTTGATACGATTTATGCTGAGGGACAACGCCGCTATATAGAGACTTTCTCTGCCTATGCCCGTCAGTTCTTAGGTGGATTGGAACGTCCCGATGTGGATAAGATAGATGGTCTCTCTCCTGTGATTGCCATTGAGCAGAAGACCACTTCCAAGTCGCCTCGCTCTACTGTGGGGACAATTACCGAAATCTATGACTTTCTGCGTTTACTCTATGCCCGTGCCTCCGATGCCTATAGCTATCGTACAGGTGAGAAGATGGTTAGCTATACCGATAGCCAGATACAAGAGTTGATCCTACAAGAGTACCAGGGCAAGGCGATCCATATCTTAGCTCCCGTAGTACAGTCGCGTAAGGGGCATTACCGCGAACTCTTTGAGCAAATTGCCAAGCAGGGATTCCTTAAGGTACGTGTAGATGGCCAGATTCGTGAAATAGAGTATGGTATGAAGCTCGATCGCTATAAAACCCATGATATAGAGGTGGTAATTGACCGATTGGAGATCAAAAACAATGATACTACTCAGCGTCGCCTGTCCGAAAGCATACAGACAGCTATGCGACATGGTAATGGAATCCTGATGATACTGGCAGATAAAAAGGATGTTCCTCGCTACTTTAGCCGTAACCTTATGTGTCCCACTACAGGGATTTCTTATCCATTACCAGAGCCGAATACTTTTTCTTTTAATTCTCCCAAAGGGATGTGTCCGCACTGTAATGGACTGGGAATAGTACAGGAGGTAACCCTGAGCAAGCTCATTCCTGATATGTCGCTCTCTATCAAGCAGGGGGCTATCACAGCCATAGGAGCTGAGAAAAAAACTTGGATATTCCAGCAAATAGAAACTATACTTAGGAAGTTTGGACACAAACTCTCCGACCCTGTGGAGAAACTCCCTAAAGAGGCTATAGATATGATTCTTTTTGGGGGAAAAGAGAAATTCTCTGAGAAATCTGAAGTTATGGGGCTAACCCGTGATTTCTCTATTGATTTTGAGGGAATTGTCAATTTCATAGAACAACAATACCAAGATACAGAAAGTAGCGCCTCTATGCAGCGTTGGGCAAAAGATTTCATGGAAGAAAAGCCCTGTCCTGAGTGTGAGGGTTCTCGTCTGAGGAAAGAGGCGCTGTATTTCCGTATTGCTGATAAGAATATAGCCGAACTTTCTGCTATGGACATAGCCGAACTGATGCAGTGGTTTGATGCCTTGCCAGAAAAGCTCTCTGCTCGCCAAGAAAAGATTGCCCATGAAATCCTTAAAGAGATAAGCGAACGCCTACGTTTTCTCTTGGATGTGGGACTTGATTACCTCTCCTTGGGCAGAAGTTCCAAAACTCTTTCGGGGGGAGAGGCACAGCGTATCCGCCTAGCTACCCAAATAGGTTCCAAGCTCACCAATGTACTTTATACCTTAGACGAACCCAGTATAGGTTTGCATCAGCGTGATAATGAGCGGCTGATCAAATCCCTAAAATCACTTCGAGATATAGGCAATTCGGTAGTGGTAGTAGAGCACGATGCTGATATGATGCTCCATGCTGACTACGTAATCGATATAGGCCCTAAGGCAGGTAAGGGTGGGGGAGAGGTAATTTTCGCAGGCTCTCCTAAAGAAATGCTTAAGGCGCATACCCTGACGGCCTCTTACCTCAATGGAGAACGTGCCATAGAGGTGCCTGAGGAACGTCGCCAAGGTAACGGACATTTTATAGAACTCGTAGGCTGTACAGGCAATAACCTTAAAAATATATCGGTCAAATTCCCTTTGGGGATGATGATAGGGGTTACAGGAGTGTCAGGCTCGGGCAAATCAACCCTAATCAACGAGACTCTCTATCCGATTCTCAATGCACATTTCTACAATGCCCTGAAAAAACCCATGCCTTACAAGCAGATTTTGGGGCTGGAACATATAGATAAAGTGATAGATATAGACCAATCACCTATTGGGCGTATTCCGCGCTCTAATCCTGCCACTTATACAGGTGTCTTTGGCGAAATACGTGACCTCTTTGCCCATACGCCAGAGGCAATGATCAGGGGCTACAAACCAGGGCGCTTTAGCTTCAATGTCAAGGGAGGCCGTTGTGAAACCTGTGAGGGCGGAGGTATGAAAGTGATTGAAATGAACTTCCTTCCCGATGTTTTGGTAGAGTGTGAGACTTGCCATGGTAAGCGTTTTAATAGAGAAACTCTTGAGATTCGCTACAAAGGAAAATCCATAGCCGATGTACTAGCGATGACTATAGATGAGGCAGTGGCTTTCTTTGAACCCATTCCGAAAATCTATCGAAAGCTCAAGACGATACAGGAAGTGGGACTGGGTTATATTACCTTAGGGCAACCCTCTACCACTCTTTCAGGGGGTGAAGCACAACGTATCAAGCTGGCTACAGAACTCTCCAAGCGTGATACAGGTAATACTTTCTATATCCTGGACGAACCCACTACAGGACTACACTTTGAGGATATAAAAATCCTAATGGAAGTGCTTAACAAGCTTACCGAAAAGGGAAATACGGTGCTTATTATTGAGCATAACCTAGATGTAATCAAGATGATGGATTATCTTATAGACATAGGCCCTGAAGGAGGCAAGGGAGGCGGTCAGGTAGTGGCTATGGGGACACCTGAGCAAGTGGCTAAGAGTAAAAAGAGCTATACAGCTAAGTTTTTGAAAGAGGTTTTAAAAACAGAGAAATGAGAATAGGATTCGATGCCAAGCGGGCTTTTCATAACTTTCGCGGTTTGGGTAACTACAGCCGAGACCTGATTCGTATCTTGCAAGAGAGAACAGATACGGAATTAGTACTTTTTAACCCTAAAAGAAGAAAATTCTTAGGGGTAAAGATTACCCCAAGGACTACAGAGATCAATCCCAAAGGCTTTTTTTGGAAAAAACTCAAAAGTCTTTGGCGGCTTTTTCATATTACAACCCTTGCCAAAGAACAGCAACTTGATATCTATCACGGGCTTTCTGGGGAGATTCCTATAGGTATATACAAGTATGTCCCTACGGTAGTAACCATACACGATCTTATTTTCTTGCGTTTTCCCCAGTGGTATAGTGCTTTTGACAGAAAGATACATACTCTCAAGTTTCGCTATGCAGCTGAGAAAGCACAACATATTATTGCTATCAGTGAGCAAACCAAGCGAGATATAGTAGATTATTTTCATATAGATCCTAATAAAATATCGGTAGTATATCAGGGATGTCATGCCGCTTTTAAGCAAACCTATACGGAGGAAGAAAAAGCCAAAGTAAGAGAAAAATATGCCCTACCTGACCGATTTGTTCTCAATGTAGGGGCTATAGAGGAGCGAAAGAATGCTTTAGAGATAGTAAAAGCACTCAAAGGTACTGACTTGCCGCTGATTATGGTAGGAAAAAAAACGGCCTATTACGAGAAGATAGAGGCTTATTGCAAGGAAAATGATATGCAGTCTCAAGTAAGAGTACTCTCTGGGGTTTCCATGCAGGAGTTGGCTATGATATACCAAGCCGCAACGATATTTTGTTATCCTTCTGTCTTTGAAGGCTTTGGAATTCCTATTATAGAAGCCCTCTTTTCCAAAACCCCAGTGATTACCTCCCAAGGGAGTTGCTTTGAAGAAGCTGGAGGTAGTGGTAGTATCTATATAAACCCTACCGAGAATACACCGCAGGAGATTCGGCAGGCTATAGAGGAACTTCTTTCCTCGCCTGAACATATGCAACAGATGAGAGAGGTAGGCTATAACTATGTACAAAAATTCACAGACGAAAACGTCTGTGAAAATCTGTTGAAGGTATATCAAAAGGTGATTTCTTAAACCATTAAGAGAGGTTGTTACCAAACTTCTCTTTGACTTCTCCCAAGAGTTCCTTGATACTCTGTTCTTTTTCCTTAGGGTAGATCATCAATACCGAAGCGGTATCTACAATGATATAGTGTTCTATACCATCTACAATCACCACCTTGTTGGTATCGGTACGAATGATATTATCAGAGGAGTTTTTAAAGAGAGTAAGTGCATTGACCACTGCATTGTTATTAGAATCCTTAGCCAATTTCTCGTGTAGGGAACCCCAAGTACCTAAATCATTCCAATCAAATCCAACAGGATATACATAGATATTATCCGAAGGCTCCATAATGGCATAATCTACTGATATATTTTCTGCTTTTCCATAATTATCCCTGATAAATTCCCATTCCTGTGGGGTATTATAAGCTGCCTCTCCTTCCTTGAAGAGTGAGAACAAATTGGGTTGGAATCTTTCAAAAGCTCTCAATACACTTTGTGTCCGCCAGATAAAGATACCCGCATTCCATAGGTAGTTTCCTTCTGTGAGAAACTGTTTAGCACGCTCATAATCAGGTTTTTCGGTGAATTGTAGAACCTTTTTACTGGGTTTGCTGTCAGTTTTGTCATATTGTATATAACCATAACCTGTATTAGGGAAAGTAGGTTTGATTCCCAAGGTCATCAGAATATCCTGTTGTTCACATAAGGTAAAGCAACTCCTTACATTGTCCTGAAATTCGTCCTCTTGTTCTATCCAGTGGTCGGAAGGAGCTACAATAAAAACGGCGTTTGGATTGCGCTTTTGAATCTTCATAGTAGCATAGAGAATACACGGAGCTGTATTGCGCATGGAGGGTTCCAAGACCAAATTCTCATCGGAGATACCTGATAGCTGTGTCTTTACTAAGTTTTTATAAATCTCATTGGTAGAGATAAGAATATTTTCTTTGGGGATAAAGCCCGTCAAACGTTGGTAGGTGCGCTGCAAGAGTGTCTGACCTGTGCCTAACATGTCATGAAATTGCTTAGGGAAAGCCCAAGTACTTACTGGCCAAAAGCGAGAGCCAACGCCCCCTGCCATAATAATAGCATAATGATTCTTATTCATATAGATTGAAATAATAAAGTGCAAAAATACAATATATTAACCAAACCAGCAAAGAAAAGAGGCTATTTTTCTACTTTCAGATACCAGCTGAGTTGTTCTATCTTTTCTTGAGAGAAGCCCATGGCTTGTAAGTCCTTTAGCGAACTTAGATTTCCTTGCTCTGAACGAAAGATAAGTAGGGCTTCTACCTCTTTGTAGTTGAGATAGGGTACCTTGGAGAGTTCTTTTTTAGAGGCAAGATTGAGATCTATTTTGGTAATCTGAGCAGGGGTGAGTAGGTCAAAGTATTTCCAAACTTCTGTGATGATTTCCTCGGAAAGGCCATACACCTCACCTAATTGTTTTTTAGAAGAGAAGCCTCCTAAGCGCTCTCGGTATTTTAGGATACGTTCGGAGAGCTTTTCTCCTATCCCTCGTATGGGGAGTAAATCCTCTGTTGTGGCGGTATTGAGGTCTTTCTTGACAATCTTTGCTGAGGTCTTGTTGTCATAGCTATAGAAAGAACCATTCTTTTTCTTGCTCACCCAATCAGGGAATTTGAACAAGGGGGCTATAGTAGCCAAGAGAGAATCGGAGACTCCAGTTACCTCTTGGAACTCCTTAGCGGAATTGACGTACTTGCCTGTCTCTCTAAAGACTTGCAAGCGGGAGAGTTCTTGGGCGGAAATTCCCAAAATATAGGCCTTATAATCTGAAATGAAATTGGGATTAAAGGGACTTATTGTATATTGCTTGGCCTTCTCTTGTGCTTTTAGGCTATCTATCCGCTGTTGGAAAGCTATAAGATTTTCCTGAGAGAAAGCAATAGCAGGAGAGGGAATATCTATCACAAAATAAGCTACTTGTAACAATATACAACAACATACGAGTCCCAAAACACCTCGTTTTTGTTGCCTTGTCCAATAGGAGATACCAGTAGTATATCTTTTCATTTGAGAGGAGACTTAACCTTGAGCTAACAAAAATACGAATTTTTAGGTAGAAAAACAAGAAAAATATTTGGTAGTCATTGTGATTCTTCCTATATTTGCATCTGTTATTTATATAGAACTAACAATTAACCATTGATAATGAATTATATAGAGTACGATTTTACTGTTTCCCCTACAGAAATGGGAGCTGAAATCCTTATGGCCGAACTTGCCGAAGTAGGTTTTGACAGCTTTGAGGATACCCCTACAGGGATCAAAGCCTATATTCCTAAAGATAGCTGGAATGAGCATATTTTGCAGGATATTTATCTGCTAAGCAATCCAGAATTTACCATTTCCTACCAAATAACAGAAATAGAGCAGGTCAATTGGAATGAGGAGTGGGAAAAGAACTTTTCACCTATCGTAGTGGAGGATCTCTGTACAGTACGAGCCAACTTCCATCCTGTGCCTAATACACGCTACGATATTGTGATTACCCCCAAAATGAGTTTTGGTACAGGTCATCACGAAACGACTTATATGATGTTGCAGCAATTGCTTCCTTTGTCACTTGAGGGTACCAAAGTCTTGGATATGGGCTGTGGTACGGGTATCTTGGCTATTATGGCAGCCTTGCGTGGTGCTCGTGATATTACCGCTATAGATATAGACCCTTGGTGCGTGGAGAATGCCACAGAAAATGTACAGCAGAACGACTGTTCTTTTATCACCATAAAAGAAGGAGATGTTTCTCTAATTGCAGGGGAGCAGTATAACCTAATCTTAGCCAATATCAACCGAAATATCTTGCTTTCAGATATTCCTGCTTACACCCAAGCACTCCTTCCTCAGGGATTACTCTTGGTTAGTGGCTTTTACGTGGAAGACTTACCAGCGATAAAAGAAAAATGCCAAGAAGTGGGACTTACCTATCTTAGCCATATAGAGCGAAATCGCTGGGTATCAGCCAAATTCCAACGCCTATCATGATGACTACAGACGAGCTATACATGCAACGTTGCCTATTTTTAGCCCGTAAGGCTATAGGCTATACCTATCCCAACCCATTGGTAGGTAGCGTGATAGTGCACAAGGGTAAGATCATAGGGGAGGGCTGGCATACTAAAGCAGGAGAACCCCATGCCGAGGTTAATGCTATTGCCTCCGTCAGGGATAAAAGCCTACTTAAAGAAAGTACCCTTTATGTGAATCTGGAACCCTGTGCACACTTTGGGAAAACGCCTCCCTGTGCCGACCTAATTATAGAAAAAGAAATCCCCAAGATCGTTATTGGCTGTGTGGATATCAATTCCAAAGTAGCGGGCAAGGGTATTGAGCGCTTACGACAAGCAGGCCGAGAGGTCATTGTAGGGGTTTTGGAGGCTGAAAGCCAAGCGCTTAATAAACGGTTTTTTACCTTTCATGCCCAAAAGCGCCCTTATATTATTCTTAAGTGGGCACAAACCCGCGATGGCTTTATAGCGCCTTTGCAGCAAACGCAGCAGGCACCTGTATGGATATCCAACGCCCTCTCCCAACAACTTACTCACCTATGGAGGGCACAAGAAGGGGCTATCTTGGTTGGTAAGCACACGGTAGAGAAGGATAACCCTTCCCTTACCACACGCCATTGGGTAGGGAACAACCCCTTGCGCTTGGTTATAGACAATGAACATTCCCTTGCTAAGACTTTAGCCATTTTTCAGGGAAATCCTACCGTTACTCTTACCATTTCCCCAACGCTCTCTATGCCTAAACAGGTATGTAATGACCTATATGAGCGACAGATACAAAGCCTTATTGTAGAGGGAGGCGCTCATGTACTCCAGCAATTTATAGACGAAGGTCTATGGGACGAAGCCCGTATATTTGTAGGTACTCCTCAATTCTCTGTAGGACTTAAAGCCCCACAACTCAGTGGAAACCTACTCACTACCCAAGAGATAGAGGGGGATTATTTGTTTGTTGTCAAGAATCCTGCTATAGAAAAAAGGAGTCTTTAAGAAAAGATTCCTTCGAAGCCTTACAAGAAGCAGGAAACTTAGATGGTCTGCTCAATAAGCTATAGAAAAGGGAGATATTAGTATTTCTTACTATAGTTTTTTCTATAATCCTTATTATATTTGCCATAAGAAGTCTCTGTTTTTTGATCTGCAGAAGCACTATCAGTATCCGAGGGAGGTCTATCCTCAAAGAGAGTGTCCTTTTTGGGGTGCTTATACTTGGGAGGTTCGCCATAATAGTTGGCTTCTTTATCTCCCTTACCAAATAATAGAACAAGATAGTAAAAAGGAATCCACTGAAACCAGCCACTGTTTCCTAAATCATGACAACGCTTAGCACCTTGGGCTAAGGCAAACCATCCTATAGGTATATATAAAAGTACTAAAAAGGTAGTATTTCCTTTAGTTTGAAGTATACTTGTAAGGATAAGAATACTTAAAAGAGTACAAATAATTAGGCTTAGACCATATACTGTTCTACCAATACGCCCTGAGAATGAAAAAGCTGCTCTAAGTATAGCATATCTTACTTTAGTCTTCATAACCACATAGTTTTCTTCCTTTTTCTACAGCTTCTTTTATTGTTAATTTTTCTAAATCTGTAGAACACTGCCTTAGTCCTCTACAATGAGGACTATAATGATAAGCGGTACTATTAGGTCCCTTGCAAATATATACATAGGTTTCACTTACTTCATTACTTGAGCAAGTAATCATACTCACGAATGATATAATAAGTAAGGAAATAATCCTATAAATTGCTTTCATAAAAGTTTATTTGGTTAAGAATTATGTTTTAAAAGAGTTTTTAGTCTCTAAAATATAATAAAAATACTTTAATTTTATCAACTGTAATTATTAAATTTTAAATAGTTGTTAATCTATTTCTACTTCTTCCATGAGTTTGAGGACTTCCTCATCGGCGGAGGTCATGGTATCAGGGGCTTCTATGGCAAGGTTCAGCCAACGGGGTTCGTTGTTCAGGCGATAGATAAAGGAGCTGTTGGAGAGTGCATCAAAGAACTCTTTGCATACCTTGACCTTAGTACCGTGACTATTCATAGGGAGTTCTATGTCCTTTTCTCGTTCTTTGCTTTTTCCTATGATCAGAAAGTTAAAAGGAGTGCTCCCCTTGAAGTGTTGAGATAGGTTCTTTACGAAAAAAAGGGTCTCTTCATTTACTTGGGGGAGTTCTACGGCCATTTGTAGCTTGTCTATATTCTCTTGTAGGGCATCTTCTAAGAAACCGATATGGGTGAAAACAATCTTGGGGCCAAAGGTGCGTCCGTCGGGGGTGGTATAGCCTCCCTTGATATGGGCTTTGATGAAAACAAACTGTTTTTCGGAAAGGAAAGGGCGGAATTTTAGGTATTCTTCGCCAAAAATACGAAAATCGACCGTACCGCTATAGTCTTCTATGGTGAAAGCACCCCAACCTTTCCCGTTTTTGCTGGTGAGGTGTTCCATCTTGACAATCATTCCTCCAAAACGTACATCTTGGTTCTCCATACCCTCGTAGTTGGAGGTAAATTCGGCTGCTTTTCGGTTGCATAGGTAGTCCAATTGGTACTTGAACATGTCCAAGGGGTGGCGTGAGATATAGATCCCTACTACTTCTTTCTCTCGGCGGAGTTCCTCTAAGGAGTTCCAAGGCTCTGTTTCAGGCATTTTGGGTTCGGGGATTTGCACCTCTGGGCTATCTCCGAAAAGGCTTAGCTGTATGGAGTGGGCGCTCTCCTGTGATTTGGCACCATAGCGAATGATCTTTTCCAAGAAGTTCATATTCTCCGAGGGGCTTTGGTGGAAGAATTGGGCACGGTGTACCCCTGGGAAGGAGTCAAATCCTCCCGCTAAGGCGAGACTTTCAAAGGCTTTCTTATTGGCCGACTTGAGATCTATACGCTTGGCCATATCAAAAACAGACTTGTAAGGGCCTTTCTCTCTGGTCTTTACGATGGTATCCACCGCAGCCTTGCCCAATCCCTTAATGGCTCCCATACCAAAACGAATTGCACCATCTTTGTTTACAGTAAACTTGTATTCGGATTCGTTTACATCGGGGCTGAGTACCTTGATACCCATACGGTTACACTCGGAAAGGAAAAAGCTGATGGACTTAATATCATTCATATTGTTAGAGAGTACCGCTGCCATGTATTCGGCAGGGTAGTTGGCCTTCAGGTAGGCTGTTTGGTAAGCAATCCACGCATAACAGGTAGAATGTGATTTGTTAAAGGCATAGCTGGCAAAAGATTCCCAGTCTTTCCAAATCTTCTCCAAGACCTCGGCAGGGTGTCCTTTTTTGCCTCCCCCCTCTATAAACTTAGGTTTCATCTCGGCCAAGACATCCTTGAGTTTTTTCCCCATGGCCTTTCTCAGCTTATCGGCTTCTCCCTTGGTGAATCCAGCTAATTTCTGAGAAAGGAGCATTACCTGCTCTTGGTATACGGTGATACCATAGGTGTCCTTGAGGTATTCCTCCATATCGGCCAAGTCATAGGTGATAGGCTCTACGCCTTGTTTGCGATGAATAAAGCTTGGGATATAGTCCATAGGTCCTGGTCGGTAGAGGGCATTCATGGCGATCAGGTCGGCGAAGACGGTAGGTTTAAGCTCACGCATATATTTTTGCATACCAGGGGACTCGTATTGGAATATCCCGATGGTTTCTCCACGCTGGAAAAGGGCATAAGTAGGCTTGTCATCCAAGGGAATATGATCTATGTCTAACTCAAATCCGTGTCGTTTTTGGATAAGAGCCACTGCATCCTTGAGGATGGTGAGCGTTTTCAGTCCCAAGAAGTCCATTTTCAATAGGCCAGCACTCTCTACCACGGAGTTGTCAAACTGAGTGATAAAGAGGTCGGAGTCCTTGGCCAAGGCCACAGGGACAAAGTTGGTGATATCGTCGGGAGTGATGATAACTCCACAAGCATGTACCCCTGTATTACGTACAGAACCCTCCAAGATACAAGCCTGCTGAACAGTTTTAGCCGAGAGGTCATCGCCCTGGGCTATCTCCTTGAGTTGCTGTACTTTTGGCAAGTCACTTCCTACAGTTTCTTTAAGTTTTTCATCGTCGAAGGTAAAGATTTTTTTAAGAGAAATATTAGGAATCAGTTTGGCTATTTGGTCAGCCTCCTTTAGCGGCAAGTCCAACACACGAGCCGTATCACGTACAGAGGATTTGGCAGCCATGGTACCATAGGTAATGATCTGTGCCACTTGGTTTGCCCCATATTTCTCTATCACATAGTCTAGGACACGGCCACGCCCATCATCTTCAAAGTCAATATCAATATCGGGCATACTCACACGGTCAGGGTTGAGGAAACGTTCAAAAAGCAGGTCGTACTGGATAGGGTCTATATTGGTAATACCCAAGCAATAAGCCACAGCTGAGCCTGCCGCGGAACCACGTCCAGGGCCTACGGAGACCCCCATATTGCGTGCGGCAGTAATGAAGTCCTCCACAATAAGGAAGTAGCCAGGGTAGCCTGTTTTTTCTATGATAGAAAGCTCAAAATCAAGGCGTTCGCGTACTTCGTCGGTAAGTTCCTTATAGCGCTTTTCAGCGCCTAAGTAGGTGAGATGGCGAAGGTATTTGTTCTCTCCCTTTTTTCCAGTAGGATCATCCTCCACTTGGAACTCCTTGGGTATGTCAAACTTAGGGAGGAGGATATTGCGTGCTAGCTCATAGGGTTCTATTTTGTTTATAATCTCCTCAATAGAAAGAATAGCTTGGGGAATATCCTTGAATAATTCCTTCATCTGCTGGGAGGATTTGAAATAATACTGTTCATTAGGCAGCCCATAGCGGAAGCCGCGCCCATGTCCGATAGGGGTAGCTTGCTTTTCTCCGTCTTTGACACAGAGCAGAATGTCATGAGCGTTGGCATCTTTGGGGTTGATGTAGTAGGTATTGTTGGTTGCGACCAATTTGACCCCATGTTTTTGCGCTAATTGTATCAGTACTGCATTGGCACGGTCTTCATCTTCTTGGCCATGCCTGATAAGTTCTATATAAAAATCCTCTCCGAATTGGTTCTTCCACCATAGGAGTGCCTCTTCAGCTTGTTTTTCGCCTTGATTTAAGACTTTAGAGGGGATTTCACCATATAGGTTCCCTGAAAGTACAATGATATTCTTTTTATATTGCTCTACTACCTTTTTGTCAATACGAGGTACATAGTAAAAACCTTTGGTATAGGCGATAGAAGCCATCTTGATAAGGTTCTGATAGCCTTCTTTGTCCTTGGCGAGCATGACTACTTGATAGCCATTGTCCTTTTTGCTTCTGTCTAAGTGGTTTTCACAGATATAGAATTCGCAACCTATAATAGGCTTGATGATGGGTAGGGGAGCGGGCTTTCCCTCCTCTTGAGCTTGGGCGTTTTTGGCTTTAGCTTCTTTGTTATACTTAGATATTTCTTTGATAAAGTGGAAAGCTCCCATCATATTGCCATGGTCGGTTAGTGCTACAGCAGGCATCTGCGCTTCGGCAGTGGCCTTGACCAAATCAGCAATAGAGGCGGTGGATTGCAAGACAGAGAACTGAGTGTGGTTGTGCAGGTGTGCAAAGGGAGCAGTCTCCAGTAGGGCAAGGTTTTCAGCCAGCTCGGTAGAGGACAGAGCTGTGGATTCCTCTTGGGCTTTGAGCTTTTCAGAAGCTGCCTTTAGGTTGATATGCTGTAACCCCCAAAGCGCTACAGGAGCGGTATACTTCTCTTGGATAAGTGCCATAGCCTCATGGGAGACTTGGCTGGAGGTGAAGCCCTCGCCTCGGCGGACTAGCTCAAAAAAACAGCGAGCGGTTGCCTCCACATCGGCTGTAGCGTTATGGGCTTCGGCAAAGGGAGTGCCAAAGAGAAACTGGTGGAGTTCGGTAAGACTTGGATACTTGAACTTACCTCCCTTACCCCCTTCTATTCGGCAGAGTTCGGCAGTGATTTCGGTACAGGTGTCCAAAACAGGCAGTTCTCCCAAGCGGGTAGCTACCCCATAGCGGTAGAACTCAGCCCCCATGATATTGATATCAAAGCTGATATTTTGTCCTACAATATACTGAGTCTTGCTCAGTGCTTTTTCAAATTCTTCAAATACTTGTTGGATAGGTACGCCCTCTTTGGCAGCCAGCTCTGTGGAGATCCCATGGATACGTTCTGCATCGTAGGGAATGGTAAAGTCGTCAGGGGTGATTAAAAAGTCCTTATGCTCTACAAGAGTACCTTGAGCATCGTGTAGTTGCCAAGCGATTTGTACAGCACGCGGCCAGTTGGCACTATCGGAGAGTGGTGCATTATAGTTGCGGGGAAGTCCAGTTGTTTCAGTATCAAAGATTAAATACATAGGGAAAGGGAAGTGTGTTTCTTGGACAAAAGTAGTATATTTTTTCGAATCCTCTGCGTTGTTATCGTGAATCCTTTGTTAAAAATAGAAAGGGAAACCCGCCTGTTTGGGGCGGGTTTCTTTAAAATATTTATTATGATGCAATTACATCATGCCAGGCATGCCGCCGCCCATAGGAGGCATAGCAGGGGTATCTTCTTTGATATCTACCAAAGCACATTCGGTAGTAAGGATCATACCAGCTACAGAAGCTGCATTTTCCAAAGCTACACGGGTTACTTTCTTAGGGTCAATGATACCAGCACGGAACATATCTACATATTGTTCTGTTTTGGCATTGTATCCTGTGGAGTTTCTGCCGTCCAATACTTTGGCAATTACCACAGAGCCTTCACCACCAGCGTTTTCTACGATAGTACGCAAAGGAGCTTCTACGGCCTTGAACACGATTTGGATACCTGTAGCCTCATCAGCATTGGTAGGTTTGATCTTAGCTAGTACATTTCTAGCGCGTAATAGAGCAACTCCACCACCAGCTACGATACCTTCTTCTACGGCAGCACGAGTAGCGTGAAGGGCATCATCTACACGGTCTTTCTTTTCTTTCATTTCTACTTCGGAAGGTGCTCCTACATAGAGGACAGCCACTCCACCTGCCAATTTGGCCAAGCGTTCTTGGAGTTTTTCCTTGTCATAGTCAGAAGTAGTAACTTCAATTTGGGCTTTGATTTGTCCTACACGGGCTTGGATCTCTTCGCTCTTACCGGCTCCGTTTACGATAGTGGTGTTGTCCTTGTCAATAGCTACACGTTCGGCACGGCCAAGCATGTCAATAGTAGCATTTTCAAGGGTAAAGCCTCTTTCTTCAGCTATGACAGTACCACCTGTAAGGATAGCGATGTCCTCAAGCATGGCTTTGCGACGGTCTCCGAAACCAGGAGCTTTCACAGCAGCAATGCGAAGGGCACCACGCAATTTGTTCACAACCAAGGTAGCTAGGGCTTCCCCGTCAATATCTTCAGCGATAATAAGGAGTGATTTGCCAGATTGTGCCACAGGCTCCAATACAGAAAGCAAATCCTTCATGGTAGAGATTTTCTTGTCATATAGAAGGATAAAAGGATTATCCAACTCAGCAGTCATCTTCTCAGAATTGGTTACAAAGTAAGGAGAAAGGTAACCACGGTCAAACTGCATACCTTCTACGATATCCACATAAGTATCAGTACCTTTGGCTTCTTCTACGGTGATAACACCCTCTTTACCTACTTTGGAGAAGGCATCGGCGATGAGTTCCCCTACAGTCTCGTCATTGTTGGCAGAGATAGCAGCCACTTGGCGGATTTTATCAATAGAGTCACCTACTTTTTGGCTTTGTTTAGCCAATTCATTTACGATAGACTTCACCGCTTTGTCAATACCGCGTTTCAAATCCATAGGATTGGCACCTGCCGCTACGTTTTTAAGACCTTCGCGTACAATAGCTTGGGCTAATACAGTGGCGGTAGTGGTACCATCACCAGCGAGGTCATTGGTTTTGGAAGCTACTTCCTTAACCATTTGAGCACCCATATTTTCGTGTGCATCAGCAAGTTCCACTTCTTTGGCTACAGTAACCCCATCTTTGGTAACGGTAGGAGCACCGAAGGATTTGCTAATAATTACATTGCGTCCCTTAGGGCCGAGGGTCACTTTTACGGCATTAGCTAGGGCATCAACTCCTCTTTTTAAGCCGTCACGTGCATCAATATCAAATTTTATATCTTTTGCCATGTTTTTTATTTTTTAAATTATTAAGTTTAATTATTTAAGCGATTTGAACAATTCTACACTTTTCACACAAGGGATAGGTAGTTATAAAATCCTTAATTTGTTCTTTGGCTTCTGCAAAATTTCCTTTTATATAGAAATACAAAGCTGTATCTTTACTGCCTTCATGATATGAAGTTAGTACCAAAACATCTTTTAAAATTTCACAGACAGTGTCAAAAACCACATTGATATCAGAAGTCTCATATACTTCTTTAGGTAAGTCAGTACCATTTACATAAAGTCCTAAACCTTCTAAAGAGCCTATCTCTTGAGAGAAATTCTCATTATATAGCTTAGAGCCTTTTGGGATACCAATATCTTCCAACTTTTGTAGTAATTTCTCCACTGCATTAGCAGTATCATTGAGAGAGATTTCTATATCGCAGTATTCTATTTCTCCCTCTTTGGACATGAGAGTACCACCACCTGAGGTTTCTCCTAGATCTTCCTTGGAGAGAAACTCATCTATAATGTCCTCCAGATCATGTCTGTCAAAAGGTTGTAACTTTGCATTTAGTTGTAAAGTGTAGAACATAATTTGTTATATTTAGATTATTCTAAAATACCTAACAAATCGTTTTCTCTCATGATGAGGTAAGTCTTACCTTCCAATTTTAGTTCTGTACCTGCATATTTTCCATAAAGAACGGTATCACCTACCTTTACAGTGATAGGATTTTCTTTGGTTCCTGCCCCTACAGCTACAATTTTTCCTTTTTGAGGTTTTTCTTGAGCAGTATCAGGAATGATAATACCAGAGGCGGTTGTAGTTTCAGCTGGTGCTGGTTCCACAAGCACTCTATCAGCTAACGGTTTTAATTTTACACTCATATTCATTTATTTTTGTAAATCTATTTCTCTCTAAGCATAAAGTGTGCCAATTGGCAAAATATGTCAAATTGTCAGTATTCGCTTACTTGTTCCAATGTTTATAAGGGTGTTGGCTTAGAGCACTGTTATAGTAGCGGGTATCAGAGGTAACTTCCTCTGCTAACCAAGTGGGTTTTTCAAAGTCCTGTGCCACATCGGTAAGTTCTATTTCAGCGACGATAAGTCCTTCATTTTCACCGTGAAAAACATCTACTTCGTAGAGCGCTTCACCCACCCATACCTCATAGCGAGTTTTCTCAATAGGGGAGGGTTCACATAGGGGCAATAGGGCATGCACATCGGTAGGGGTGATTTCTTTCTCCCATTCGAATCGGCTGACACCATTCTCCTCACTCTTTCCTTTGACAGTGAGGTAGCCTTTTTCCCCTTTGAGGCGTACACGTACCGTTCTTGAAGGGTCAGTATTCAGAAAAGCCTGCACAATAGGGGTACTTCTATGTGCTTGTGCTATGAAATCGGTATTTTTGACTAAGAATTTGCGTTCAATTTCTTTAAATGCCATAGTTTTTTAATTTTTTGTAAAGATATAACTGACAAATAGACACTATTTAATTGTCAATGGTTAATTATTAATTATTAAAAAGAGACTAATAACTAAAAACTAACAACTAATAAGGCTCCCCTTTTCAGGATCATTGGTAATGGTCAGGGACATAGGAATACGTTCTTTGAGTTCTTCTACGTGGGAGATAATTCCTACGATACGATTATCCTTAAGCAGGTTAGCCATAGTCTCAAATACAATATTTACAGATTCTGCATCTTGGGTACCGAAACCTTCGTCAATAAAGAAGAAATTCTTATCGGCACTTGCCTCACTTTGTACACTTTCGGCTAAAGCTAAGGCCAAACTCAAAGATACTTGAAAGGCCTGTCCTCCTGAGAGGGTTTTTACACTTCTGCTTTTTCCCTCATTGAGGTAGTCTATGATCTCGAACTCATTGTTTTCTCCAATTTGCAGGCTCAATTGTCCTCGTGTCATTCTATGGAAACGCTCATTGGCATGTTGGCAGAGCTGCTGAAGGTAGATGGAGGAGATGTACTGTACAAACCCCTGTCCTCGGAAGATATTTTCCAAGAGTTTGATATGTTCTTGGCGAGTGCTAAGGGCAGCTACCGACTTGAGCAGTTCCTTCTTGGTAACCAAAGCCTTAGTGATACGTTCCAGTTCGCTGGCGATTCTTATACATTGCTCGTGAAGCGCCTTTACTTCCTGCTGCTTGAGCGTGTATTGCCTTTCAATTTCGGCAAAGGCCTTAGGGTCAAAGGATACTTGGGCAAATTTGGCTTCCAAGTCCTGAATTTGTCTTTGGAGTACCTCGTAGCGAATCTTGAAATCCTGTATTTTTTTCCTATTCTTCTCTATAGCTATGGGGGTGCAGAGTATTTGGCTAACCTCCTCAAGGCTTATATGCTCTTGAGACAAGGTACTCTCTAAGGTATGTTCTACATCTGATAGTTCCTTTTCCCATTTTTCAAGTAGCTCACAGGTGCCTTTTAGTTGCGCTTCATATTGTGATAACAGTGGTAGTAGGCGGTTTCGTTCTTCGGTAAGGGAGATATAGGCTTGTTCCGTTTGCTTATTGGAGCGGACAACCTCCTCATATTCTTTTTCAACCAGTGCGTGTGCTTTGCTTTGATAATCGGCAAAAGTATATTTTTTGAGACTTTCCTTTCGGCTGGCTATATGTCCCTCAAGAGTGGCGATTTCTTTATAGATATTTTCTAATCCTTTTTTGTACTTTTCTATTGTGATTTGAAGGTCTTCTATTTCTTTGGTGCCCTTTTTGCGTATGCTTTCTTTATTTTCTATTTGTTGTTCCAAAGCTAAGGCCTCTTTACGCTTTTTATCGAAGGCAGTACGATCTTCTTTTGAAAATTCGCTCCAAATGAATTTGTCATGATGTGCTGAGTATTCCTGTTTTATTTGTCGAGCAGTTTCCTTTTCTGATTGTAATTGTTTTTCAAAAAAATGTTTTTTATCTACGGCCTTTTCTATTTGGAAGAGGTACTGTCGTAGTTGTTCTTGTTGGGCATCAAGCGCTTTTATCTCTTTTTGAGTAGAAGCAAGTTCGGTACTGACGTCTTCAAAATGGGCAACACTTGGATGTTCTAATGAGCCACAAAGAGGACAGGGACTTCCCTTGTGAAGTTCTTTTGTATAATGGGATAATTGCCGCTGTAGTTCAAGTTGGTTACACTTTTGTTGGAGCGTGTCTTTCTTTTTCTCTATAGATTCCTTTTCAATGGTTATTTTTTCTTTGTAGTTGGGAACAAAACCCTCTTTAAAGAGTGCAAAATGGCTGAGTTCGTCTATGATATTTTGTAATTGTGCGGTTGTTTCCTGAATTTTTTGCTGCTGTTTGTTTTGGTTTTCAGAAAATGATTGGTTTTTCTCATACCAATTTCCAATCTCTAAGAGCAATTGGCTGTCTATACGTTGTTTTTTGAGACTCTCTATTTCATTTTCAATGGTGCTATTGAACTCCTTTTTGTTTTTGAGTTCCTTCTCTACTTCAGCTATTTTTTCAGAACCTTTTATAGTTCTTCCTTTTTCCTCTGCTAGCTTTTCTTGCAGGGGAAATATGGACAATATTTGTTGTAAATCAGCTTCTATTTGTTTTGTTTCAGGAAGTTTCTCATAGGTCTCTTGCAGAGAATTTATATTCTCAGAGATGAAAGCTAATTTGTCTTGTACTTCTTTGAGTTTTTCGGTCTCCGTATCTCTTTTATAAGTGTAAGATTGTAGTTCTTTTGTCAGGCGTGCTTTATTATCTAATAAATTTTTGAATACTTTTTCTATTTTCTCATACGCATTGACTTTTTTCTCTAATTCGTCAAATGAATTTTTTAGTGAATGTAGTTGTACAAATTCCTTTTTCTTTTGCTCTAAAAGTTCAAAGTCTGATTTCAAGCTCTTGAGATGTTCGTAATGTGTCTTTAGTTGATCAAGTATTACTTCTAAAGATCTTTGTTTGTCTGTCTCTTCCTTGAGTTTGTCCTTTTGTATTTGTATGGCCTCTTCGTGGATTTCTTCATATCCCTTGAGTTCGCCCTCTTTGAAACTGAGTTTTTCGCTATTTTCCTTTTTAAGTTTAGCAATATTATCGGAAAGGTCAAACTTCTGTAGGTTGAAGATTTCCTTCATCATCTCGTTGCGATCCTTGGCACCGAGTTCTAAAAACTCCTTGAACTGCCCTTGCGGAATGATGATGGTACGCTTGAAGTTGTGGTAGCTCAACCCTATCAGTTCTTGAGGATTGGCTTGCTCCAAGGGGCGCCATTGGTTACCTTCTTTCTCATAAAACTGTACAGTAGGGGTTCTTACATCTTCGAATTTTTTGGAGTTGCGCTTGAACTCCCTGACCACTCGTAGCTGTCGGTTCTCAAAATTGAGAAACTCAAATTCTATATAGATATGGTTGGATTTGAGGTTCATCATATTGTACCCTCTTTTGTCGGCCTTGTTTAGGCGTTCGGTTTCTCCATATAAGGCATAGGTGATAGCCTCCAAGATAGAGGATTTTCCAGCACCTACCGCACCAAAGATGCCAAATAAGCCAGCACTGGTAAGGTGAGAAAAATCAATATGTTGTCTTTGCTGATAGGAATAGATTCCTTCAATGGTGAGGGATATGGGTAACATTAGTCTATAGGGGTATTGATGGCTTCGTTGAACAAATTTAGAATTTCCTGATTGGGGGCTATGCCGCCATTCTTGTATTTGAAATAGCTTTCAAATAGGGGAGTAATATTCTCAAAATTAATATCTTGCAGAGATAACTCAGCAGAGGGGTTATGTTCTGTATCCAGCAGTAACTTAGGGATTAGAAAGACGATGCCTTCATGGGTGTTGTATAGTCGTTTTCTATCCTCGGCTCTGAGGTATTCCTTGAGTTCAAGGGTTAGCTCCACCCAAGTATTGGGATTTTCTTTTAGCCAAGAGGTTGCCGCTTCTATAGAGGCAAATTGCTTCCTTACTAAGGGTTTGCCTTGGGTAAGGGGTATTTTGCTAAGGTGCACAGCTTTATTAGGCTCGGCCTCTATGATAGCCACATATTTCTCCTCTCCTGCTTCGCTAAAACTGTAGCATAGGGGAGAGGAAGCATATACAATAGGCTTTTCTTCACTGCCAATATTCTTAAATCCGTGTAAGTGTCCTAAGGCCGTATATTGCATTTGGGGAGGAATAGCATTGGTGTAGATCATGTCAGCATTTCCAATACGGATAGGGCGCTCTCCTTCAGGTTCTTCCAAGAGTTCGCCATTCTTAGGATTCATAAATAGATGAGCGGTAAGTATATTTACCCCCTTGGAATCACAATACTCCTGTGCAAGAGCTTGCCATTTGTCGGATAGGAATTGGTTGATAGCCAGTTGTTTGTCTCCTTCCAATTCTTCTCTTAGCCTAGGCTCGTTGGCATAAGCAGTATGGATAATTCGCAAGGGGTAGGGGAAGGAGGCAAGTTGTAGCTCTATAAAGCCCGCTGAGGAAAGGGTAATTTTAAAATCTTGCGTTTCTATAGGAGTTACCAGAGCAAAAGGCTGACCTATAAGGAAAATACCACATTCGCGAGCTAAAGGATCAGGGGCATCAATGAGCTTTGGAGCATCGTGATTGCCAGAAATAGCTACCACAGGCCTGCGCCCACCGAGGGAGAGTTGCTTAACGGTCTTGTAGAATAGTTCTATGGCGTCGGTATTGGGGGTGAAGTTGTCAAAAAGGTCTCCTGCGATGATAACCACATCTACCTTTTGGGCATTAGCTATTTGTACAATTTCTCCCATTACAGCACGCTGCTCTTCTATACGGGAGAAGCGGTCTAATTTTTTTCCTAAGTGCCAGTCGGCAGTATGAAGTATTTTCATAGTCAAATTGGGTATAAGAATTCACAAAGAAGTGTCTATAAAAAAATCCGTAAAATAAATATTTCACGGATTCTTATAAAAATAATATAAACTATAAAAACTACAATTTTCTAAAGTTTGATTAGTCACCTAACACAGCAGGTTTTCCTTCTTTTGTTATGTAATTAATCTTTAAAGCATTGATCTCTCTCAACTGTTCTTTTAAGTCTCCGATGATCCCCATTTTAGTATGCTTATCAATCTTTAAGGAGGTGATAAATACATCTTTGTATCGCTCTTGTAGTCCTTCTTTGTATTTAAGGATAGGTGTACCTACCTGATCTACATCTACAAACACATCATTAATCTGAAGTTTTGCATTTTTACCAAACTTATCTTGATATCTTTGTAAAGGTTCCCCTGCATACACATAGATCACAGGGTCTTTTTTATCTAATTTTTGTACTTGATCTGCCGATGGAATATCATTGGCTACTTTTATTTCCCCATCTTTAGTTTGGGTTACTGTCATAAAAAAGAACAAAAGCATGAAGATAATATCAGGCAGAGAGGCGGTTGAGATAGGAGGTACCTCATCACTTTTTTTCTTGTTGAACTTTGCCATAATTCTAAATTATTTATCTTTTTTTACACTTGCTTCTACCAATTTTCTAGGAAATAGTTCTTGCAATTTTTCTAGTTTTGGTCTTAGTTCATTTTTTCTCTTTTTCAGGAGTTTTTGCAGCGTTAAACTCTGCATCCATCTCTGCGTAAGTAACTTCATTGGGGAACAATCTTTTACGTTCTCTCTCACGTAACTCATTGTAGGCTGCTACTAGTTCATTTTGCACAGCAATATAAGTTTCGTAATTGGTTTCTCGGTCATTTTGTAAGGAGATAACCGCTTTATTAGGATTGTCTGATGAAGCTGGGTCATGCTTGCCTTGGCAATAGCTACAAGCCTCTTCGGCTTTTCCGCCTCCATTGTCTAAGAACTCAACCGCTTTTTGTCTAAGATTTTTGATGTCCAATATTTGGTCTTCTACTAAAAGCTGATTATTTTTATTAACTAATACGACGAACAAGTTGCGTTCGTTAATAGGAGGTTCTTGTTGTTCTTGTTTGGGAACTTTTGGCGGTAATTTTGCAGCTATTCCCGCATTGGATGTGATGTCGGTCGTTACAAGGAAGAATATAAGCAAAAGAAATGCTATATCTGCCATGGAGCCGGCATTTACTTCGGGTACTGAACGTCTTGCCATTTTTTAAGTTCTTTTGATAACTGAGAAAACTACAGACACTAACGAGATGAGTATAAGCAGATAGGTTGCCATAATACCAGCACTTATCCACTGGAAGTTACTGTCTGAACCAAACAATGCATAGGAAAGGGGATAGGATACTATGATCACTCCTAAGAAAGCTCCTGCATAGAGTAAGGTCTTTTTAATTGATTTGGGTGAGGATAATATGTTCTTGGAAGCAGAGAGAATAACAACTACTAATCCAATAACCAATAGCAAATAAGCTACGCCGAACATACCTATCATAGGGAAATTGTCAATGCTGTTCTTGGTCTCATCGGAACTAACCATAAGCCAACCGCAAAGAACAAGTCCTATAACGCCCAAAATAAGCGCTATTAATCTTGATATTTTGTGCATGGATAGAGATTTTAAGGGTTAGTAATTATTTTTTGTAAGCTACCAATAGGTCAACAAGTGAGATAGAAGCATCTTCCATATCATTTACAATGCTGTCTACTTTAGCTACGATATAGTTATAGAATACTTGAAGAATCATCGCAACGATAAGCCCGAATACGGTAGTAAGCAATGCTACTTGGATATCTCCAGCGATCAAAGATGCATCCAAACCACCAGCCAAGCTGATCTTTTCAAAGGCCTGAATCATACCAATTACCGTTCCCATGAACCCAAGCATCGGAGCAATGGAGATAAATAAGGAAATCCAAGATACGTTCTTTTCCAAAAGCCCCATCTGGACACCTCCATAAGAAACTACAGATTTTTCTACGATATCGATACCTTCATCTACACGATCAAGACCTTGGTAGAAAATAGAAGCCACAGGCCCTGCGGTGTTTCTACATACTTCCTTGGCAGCTTCTGTTCCACCATTCTTAAGAGCATCCTCTACATTTTCCAATAGCTTTTTGGTATTGGTAGTGGACATAGTCAAATAAATGATACGCTCAATGGCAACGGCAAGTCCAATGATAAGACACAAAAGGATAGGTGCCATGTAGGCAGGACCTCCCTTGATGAAGTATTCCTTGAAACTTTGATTCACACTTCTCTGAGTAGCTTCTTGTGCGAAAACAGAGCTAACATTTATGAAAAGCAACGCGGCTAAGGCTAATTTTGAATACATTTTTTTCATTTTTTCAATTTTTTAGGTGGATATTAAATTAATAAAATAAAGCAGAGAGGAAGGGATTCGAACCCTCGATACGCTTTTGGCGTATACACACTTTCCAGGCGTGCTCCTTCGACCACTCGGACACCTCTCTAAATAAGTATCATTTTACAAGCCGCTAAATTACAACAAAAAAATGATAGCTCAACATTTCTTAATAAAATTTTATGATATTTCTCCTTGTATCTCTGTTTCGTACTTGATTTTCAGTGTTTTGCTATCAAGGTTCTTTCCTAATAGATACATCAGTTTGGTAATAGCAGCTTCACTAGTGAGGTCTTTTCCGTTGATAACCCCTATGTTTTCAAAGTGAGAACCCGCTTCATACTTGTTAGGAAGCACAAATCCACGCATACATTGGGTAATATTAACCACTGTAACACCTCTTTTGATGGCCTGTTCTATGGTAGCTAAGAACCAATCTTCGGTAGGGGCATTCCCTGATCCGAAAGTCTCCATAACTACCCCCTTAAGCGAAGGGATACTAAGGATACCTTCTAATATAGGTTGGGTGATGTTGGGGAAAATCTTCAAGAAAGCTACATGAGGATCAAATTGGGTAAAGACTTGCAAGGCCTCTTGAGATTTTCTTTGGTATAGGTATTCGTGATGTACCTTTAGGTGTACGCCACTTTCGGCTAATATATGATAGTTAGGCGAGTCAAAGGCCTGAAAATTCTCTGCATCTATCTTGGTTGTTCTATTGCCCCTATAGAGCTTGTATTCAAAATATAGACATACTTCCTCTATGACAGGTTTGTTGTTTTCCTTGAGACTGGCCAAGCGAATAGAGGTGATGAGGTTCTCTCTGGCATCGGTTCTGAGGTCACCTATAGGAAGCTGTGAACCTGTAAAGATCACAGGTTTGGCTAAGTTCTCTAGCATAAAGCTCAGTGCAGAGGCCGAATATCCCATAGTATCACTGCCATGAAGGACGACAAAGCCATCGTAATCATTGTAATTCTCTTTGATACTTTGGGCGATTCTTTCCCAGTGAGCAATGTTCATATCCGACGAATCAATAGGAGGATCAAAAGAGACGTGACTTATATCACTGTCCAACTGAGAGAGTTCAGGTAAGCGCTCTTTGATTTTCTCAAAACGGAAAGGACGTAACACACCTGTTTCATAATCCTTTACCATCCCGATGGTACCTCCTGTGTAGATGAGGAGAATTTTTGTTCTGTGAGTCATAATTTTAATTTATTAATGACAGGGTTGGCATACATTTCTAAGAATTTTTTGCGAGAAATGTTACCTTCCGAATTACTTCTATTCTCTAATCGTCTCTCAAATTGTCTAAGTTCTTTCTCGGTATATTTATCGGAAAATCTTTCTATGTCGTTAAGTAAATCATAGGCTATGTAGTTGCTGGCAAATAACTTGTATTGAGAATGAATTCTAGCGTCCATCAGCTCCACAAGGGCTTGTATCTGTCGGTTGGTGTGTTCCTCTTGCGCTGCAATAAGGTCTAAATCCTCATATAAAGGCTTTCCTACCGAGATATGTACGCAACCTTTCTGTCCTACTAAGCCTTGTACTATATTATTATAGTCCTCGTTTTCTTTTTTAATATATTCCACTCCATGATGTTGTGCCAAAAGAGCGGGAATCTTTAAGATATCAGTGGGGTCAAACTCGTATGATATGGCCATGGGCACTATGTGCAGTTGTTTGAAATAAGTCATCAGAGGCATCTGCTTGGGACAATTCATGGATAGCATCTTGATTACCCCCTGTTGGGTACGATCGTTTCCGTCCTTGGTGCGTCCTTCTCGTTGGGCAATCCACACGGAGCGGTTTTTCTCAATCACACAGCGAGCGATAAACTGAGATACCAATTGGGATTTCTGTAGTGTCTCCCTTGGAGATAAACCTCTGTGTATGATAAAGTTACGATTGAGCTTAGCAAAAGCCAAAAGGAAAGGAGTATTCACCAAATTGCTCCCCATGGCCGAAGCAGTCATCTTAAATCCTTTTTCATGTAGTAATACATTGAGAAAGGAGGTATCCAGTATGATATCTCTATGATTAGAAATAAATAAGTAGGACTGAGAGGGGTTGAGGTACTCAAAACCATCGTCAGAGAGCTGTGTAACACTCTTACTAATGGCACTCTTGATGATAGGATACATGATCCTTGACTGAAAATCTCTTATTTTCTTGCACGAAAGCAATAAATTCATCTGCTCCTGTTCATTGAGCTTGGGAAAGCCAAATTGCAGTAGCTGATATATGGTTGGGTTATCCTTGATATAGTTCAATATTTCAGATACCTCACTATCGTGAAAAGGGCGTATTTGAGAAAAATCTGTCAAAATGTAGCGGTTGAATATAACAGTGCAAAGTTACGCAAAATTTATCAGAAAAGAAACAATCAAGGCTTGAAAATTTCAATGGCATTGGCTGTTGTTTGATTAATAATCTCATTTTCAGATACTTCGTATAGCTCAGAAAGTTTCTTTATGATATAGGTAAGGTAGCTACTTTCATTGCGTTTGCCACGGAAAGGTATGGGAGCCAAGTAGGGGGCATCGGTCTCTAAAACAATGTGTTCCAAAGCAATAGAACTAAGAAAGGTGTCTATTTTCCCATTCTTAAAGGTTACAATGCCTCCTATACCCAATTTCAATCCATAGGAAATAGCCTGTTCGGCCTGTTGTTGATTACCTGAAAAACAGTGAAATATGCCAAATAATTGCTCATCTTTTTCACCTTCAAGTACCTCGAAAACTTCCTCAAAGGCTTCTCTGCAATGGATCACAATAGGGAGCTTATAGCTCTTGGCTATGCGAATCTGTTGGCGAAAGGCTTCTTTTTGAGCTTCTAAAAAGGTACTGTCCCAGTAGAGGTCTATACCGATTTCACCAATAGCATAGAAAGTATTAGGGTAGGCTTGCATGAGAGCGATTACATGAGCAAGTTCTTTTTCCCAATCCGCTTTCACACTACAGGGGTGTAAACCGTTCATAAGATACATCTGCTTAGGGTATGTTTTTTGCAAGCGAAACATGCGTTCGGTATAAGAGGAATCTATGGCAGGGAGGAAGAATTTTTCTACTCCGGCGTCCATGGCTCGCTGTATAACCTCCTTATAATCTGTATCAAACTGCTCTACATACAGATGGGTATGTGTGTCGATAATCATCTATAAAAATCATTTTTAAAGGATTGCAAAGGTAGTTATTTTGAAAAAACAGGAGTGTTAAATTTGTTATAATCTAAATAAATGACATGGTTGTATGGAAAAAAAATTGTAAATTCGCAGTACTAAAATAAAGAGATATTAACATGAAAGAAGAAAAAAGTCTGCCCACCTTAGGGGAGTTTATCATTGAGAAACAGCGTGATTTTAAGTACTCCACAGGGGAATTATCACGACTTATTAGTTGTTTGCAAATTGCTTCCAAAATGGTCAATCGAGCCATTAACAAAGCAGGCATTGCCAATGTATTGGGTGCTGTAGGTAACCAAAATGTACAAGGGGAAGAACAACAGAAATTGGATGTTATTGCCAATGAGACCTTCATCAAGTCTCTTTCTCAGCGCGAGGTAGTTTGTGGTATTGCTTCAGAGGAAAACGATACTTTTATTGAAATCAAAAACGGAGAAAACTCTGAGTTAAGCAAGTATGTGGTGCTGATAGATCCACTCGATGGCTCGTCCAATATTGATGTGAATGTTTCCGTAGGTACTATTTTCTCTATCTACCGACGCATTACCCCAGAAGGTACCCCAGTGCAGTTGGAGGATTTCTTACAAAAAGGAGTGAACCAAGTTGCCGCAGGGTATATCGTATATGGTTCTTCCACTATGCTTGTCTATACCACAGGTAAGGGGGTAAATGGCTTTACCTTAGACCCCTCATTGGGTAGTTACTACCTCTCTCACCCCGATATGAAATTCCCTGAAAAAGGAAAAATATATTCTATCAACGAAGGGAACTATATAAAATTCCCTCAGGGTGTGAAGGATTATATTAAGTTCTGTCAAGAAGAAAAGGATGATCGTCCTTATACCTCTCGCTACATAGGTTCTTTGGTATCGGATTTCCATAGAAATATGATCAAAGGAGGTATCTATATGTATCCTTCTACCTCTCAGTCTCCTAATGGAAAGCTACGCTTGCTCTATGAGTGCAATCCTATGGCATTCCTTACAGAACAAGCAGGAGGAAAGGCCTCCAACGGCTTTCAGCGTATCTTGGAATTAGAGCCTACCGAGCTACACCAGCGTACACCTTTCTTCTGTGGTAGCAGTTCCATGGTAGATACGATAGAGGAGTTCATGCGCAAGGCTAAATAATGAACGCATAATAGAAACACATTTGCTAAAAAGGGGGTAAGGCTGTAGGTCTTACCCCTTATTTTGTGTCTTTCCCAGAGAGAATTAGAACAAACTCACCTTTGGGGTTTTGGCTTTGAAAATGGGCTAAAAGTTCCGCCAAGGTGCCCCTGAGCGTCTGCTCATGTATTTTGGTAAGCTCCCTGCTGATACTCGCCTTACGCTCAGCCCCGAAGAATTGGGTAAACTCTTCAAGGGTCTTTATGAGCTTGTGAGGAGAGACATAGAAAATCATCGTTCGGGTCTCTTCCATAAGATTTTTCAGGCGGGTTTGTCGCCCTTTTTTATCAGGAAGGAAGCCTTCGAAAACAAAACGATCATTGGGCAATCCACTATTGACTAAGGCGGGTACAAAGGCTGTAGCCCCAGGGAGCGTTTCCACAGGGATACCTTCGGCAATACAAGCTCTGGAGAGCAAAAATCCTGGATCGGCAATGGCAGGGGTACCTGCATCACTGATAAGGGCGAGCTGCTGGCCGTCCTTGAGCTTTCTAAGGATTCCCTCAAGGGCTTGGTGTTCGTTGAACTTATGGTGTGCAAGCATGGGAGTGCTGATATGAAAGTGCTGGAGGAGCTTGCCACTGGTACGAGTATCTTCTGCCAAGATGAGATCAACCTGCTCAAGTACTTGCAAGGCTCTCAGGGTGATATCCTGCAAGTTACCAATAGGGGTAGGAATTAAGTAAAGTTTTCCCATTATCCAAAACGTTTAGAAACAATATAAAAGAACCGATCCTCGTATTCTTCCTTTCCTTGCCAATTATTGAAAGAAGGTTTCACCTTCTGAAGAATAAAAGCCCAACATTCGTCAGGGGTATGTAGGTTATTAATCATGGCTATAGCCCTGTTATAGGCCTCTATATCTCCGTTGAAAAGATGGGTAACAAAGGCAATACGGTCATTCAGCCCTATCTGTAATTGTTGGGAAGCTATACGGTCATTGAGAGTTTTAGGGGCCTCACTCTGTGCTTTAGGAGAGGAGGTTTTCTCTTCAAAGATAATCTCTTTTTCAGGAGCTTGAGAGCGAATTTCATCCCATGTATTGGTTGGTGTATTCACTTGGGCTTGCTTGGGGGCTATCTTTTCCTCTTTTATAGCAGAAGGAGGGGGAGTGGAGGGAGGTGTATAGGTGTTTTTCTTAAGTGCTTCAGGGTGATTCTTCTCTAAGAAATTAAAAACCAAAGCTCTTTCGTAGAGTTTTTGTAATTCTTTGACTAAGAGTTCAGAATTATCCAAGAAAGCAGGATTGGTAAGTATTTTTTGAGCGATTTTTACCATATCCATCTGAATTTCTTCTTTCATAAAATAATGTTTTTTCTTGTGAAGCGTTCAAATATTTTTTGTATCTTTGTCCTATCGTTATAGTAGGGGCTTTCTAAAGGGCTTTTTCTCTCTAAGGAAAAGAGAACCAAAGGCTTGTGCTTTGTTAGAGCGGCGATAGAACACCCCTGATGTGAAACGAGGGACAAAGATACGAATTTTACTCTAAAAATTAATTTTCTCCAAGATAAAAGACGGACATTTTATAGGTTTGAAGGTGTTTTTATCTACAAAGACAAGGGTAGTATGCGCTTTGGAAAGGAGTTGTTGTTGCTCATTGAAGATTTCATACTCGAAAGTAATCTTGGAGGTAGGAGGTTCTTTCAGGGTGAGGGTAATGGAGAGGAGTTCGTCATAGAGGGCAGGTTTCTTGTAGTCAATATGTAGGGAGGCAACAGGTAGCATGATACCTTTCTCTTCCAGTTCCTTGTAGGAGATGCCTAAGCTGCGGAGCCACTCTACACGGGCAATTTCTAAATATTGTGGATATATACCATAATATATAACCCCCATTTGGTCTGTTTCCCCATAGCGGGTACGTATTTGAAAAGTAAATGAATTGTTCATGTTTTCTTATTTTAAATAGTTGATAATTAATCAGATAATAATAATTTTCGGAAAAGGGCAAAAAAATTTTTTTATTCAAAAAAAAAGTTGCATTTTTGCCCAATGATTTTACCCCTCATTTTTAAAACGCAAATATATAAAATTTCTTATAACTAATGAATACCGATGTACGGAATATTTGGGAAAATTGTTTGTCCTTTATAAAGGATAACATATCCAAGGATGTATTTGATGTTTGGTTTAAGCCCATAGAGCCTGTGGAGCTGACCGATGATAATACCTTGGTGATTATGGTGCCTAGCATGTTCTTCATGGAATGGCTGGAGGATCATTATATCAACCTAATTTGGAGTGCCTTAACTAAGGAGTTAGGCTCTCGCCCCAAGCTCATCTATAATATTAAGATGGAGAACAATCCTAATAAGACTGAGCAGGCAACAGAGCAACTTCCAAGCTCCAACCGTAAGGCAACTAGTATGGAGGTATTGGGGTACAAACAAAAACCTCAACAAGCATATAACCCTTATATAGTACCAGGGCTGGTAGAGATAGAGGAAGTAAAAGTGGATTCTCAGCTGAATCCAAATAAGAACTTTGATACCTTTATTGAGGGAGAAAGTAACCGATTGGCACGCTCAGCTGGTAAGGCGATCACTGAAAGACCTGGAGGTACTTCCTTCAATCCGCTGTTTATATTCGGAGGAGTAGGGCTTGGGAAAACCCACTTGGCTCATGCCATTGGCAATGAGATCCAAGAGAAGCATCCTAAAAAGAAAATTTTATATATTGAGGCTGAGGATTTTACCAAACAATATGCAGTAGCTGCAAAAAATAACAACCGTACCGATTTTATTCATTTTTATCAACAGATAGATGTTCTTATCATAGATAACGTACAGTTCTTTGCTTCCAAACAAGGAACTCAGGATGTTTTCTTCCAAATATTTAACCACTTACATCAGAATGGGAAGCAGTTGATCTTGACTTCTGATAAGGCCCCTGTGGATATACAGGATGTAGAACAGCGCCTACTCTCTCGCTTTAAGTGGGGACTATCAGCAGAACTACAAGCCCCCGACTACCAGATGCGCAGACGTATCCTCAAGGCAATTCTCTACCGTGATGGAGTGGAAATGACCGATGAGATAGTGGATTATATAGCTCAGAATGTAAAGACCAATATCCGAGAATTAGAGGGGGTCAATACCTCCTTAGTAGCAGAAGCACTCTTCAACAAGAAGGAAATTACCCTTGATTTGGCTAAGAAAGCGGTAGATAAGATTGTAAAGAATATCAAGAAGGAAGTAACAGTGGAGTATATCCAAGAGATTGTTTCAGAATACTTCCAGCTTACAGTAGAGGAATTGCAATCCAAGACTAGAAAGAGACATGTAGTGCAGGCACGCCAGTTGGCTATGTTCTTTGCTAAAAAATATACTAAACTCTCTTTGGCTAACATAGGAAAACTCATAGGAAAGCGTGATCATGCTACAGTACTTCACGCCTGTAAGACGGTAGATAATCTTAATGAGACCGATAAGCAGTTTAGAAAGTTCTTCACTGATCTGACGACAAAGATAAATAACCGATAAATAAAAAAGCTATCCAAATCAAGGATAGCTTTTTTATTTTATTGGGTTAGGATTATTTAGCGGGAGGATATACCCAAGTGCTTAATCCTTTACCCTTTATCTCAGGCATATAACTTTCAGCTTGTGAGCGAGAACTGAAACTTTTGTAGGCAACTAAGTAATAACCTTTTTCGTTTTGTCCTACCATAGTGGCACTACTATATCCATCTCTTTTAAGTTGCTTGATGCGATTGCGAGCATTGGCTTCGGAACTGAAAGCTCCTGCAATCAAGAAGAAGTTTCCGCTTGAGGCCTTTGTACCTGTATCTCTAGTCGTGCTACTGCCACTGCTTGTATTGTTTGAAGTGCTTGCTGTATTTTGTTTCTCAGCTTCCTTGGCAGCCTTTTCAGCTTCCTTAGCAGCAAGAGCAGCTTGTTTTTCAGCTTCTTTGGCTGCAAGAGCAGCTTCTTTTTCGGCTCGTTTCTTCTCTTCGTTGCGTTTTTTTACCAAAGCAGGGTCTTTGGTAACTTGTATAGCAGTAGCTGTTAGCTGTACATCAGGGACATAGGTAGCTTTAGCTACTTCTTCATTGACAAGCTCCTCTACCTTGGCAGGGTCGGCTTGTACTTCCACTACGGCAGGGTTTTCTTGGTTATTGAGGAAAGAATAGATAGCAAACCCAATAGCAGAAAGACCTACGATAGCCACAGCCGCATATTTTATAGGGAGAGGCATTTTGGGTTTAGGTTTCCCAGCTGCCGCCTCTTCAGGGGTCACACTGGGATTTTCTACCAATCCAGGCTTGTTATTCTGGTCATTACCATATATAGGATTAGCAATTTCCACCCCTGTCTCACTCTTATTGATTTCTTTAGCAGCCACATTGGACATACCAAAAGAATCAGTAAGGTAGTTTTCTTTTGACAAAGAAGTGAAAATCACATTGTTATCAGTTCCTTTAGTGAACTTCCCTATATTGGCAAGTCTTATTTCCTTTCCTAAACTAAGATCTTGTTTCCAAGTGGTAACTACGGACTTGATATATCCTTGAGCCTCCTCATATGAGGAGCGCTCCACTTCAGAAATATGCTTGGCAAGCAATCCATCATTATAAGTAAGGCGAGCATTGAAAGTCAATTCTTTTTGTGGAGGGGAAAAAGATTTGTCAGCGGCCAATTCTGCTGCCTTCCTGTTGGAAACGAAAGCTCCAAACTCAGGAATGATCACACACTGGTGCTTGAATAACAAATCCTCTATATAAGTATCTAAATTTTTCATATGTCAATATTATAAAGTCATAGATTTTTTCGGCACAAAAGTACACATTTTTCATTATACATAAAAGAAAAAAAGAGTACTTGTTAATAAAAAAAATGTTTTTCTACCAAATTTGGGTTTAATTAGTATTTTTTAAGGACTCAGGCGCTCTATTTTCCAATCATAATCTTCTTGTAGTGTATACCGGATACGGTCATGGAGTCGGTTAGGGCGTCCTTGCCAAAACTCTAAAGAGACAGGGCGTACGAGAAAACCTCCCCAATGAGCAGGGCGCTGTAGGGGCTTGCCTTCCATTTCCTGTTCTAGAGCAGAGAGTTGTTCCTGTAGGTACTCCCTTGAGGGTACCACTTGGCTCTGCTCAGATACTATAGAACCCAACTGGCTACCACGAGGGCGTGATAGGAAATAACCATCGGAGAGATTGGCCGCGAGCTTCTCAGCGGTTCCTTTGATGATGATTTGTCGTTCCAATGCAGGCCAAAAGAAGGATAGACAGATATTGGGGTGAACTTCTATGGCTTTTCCTTTCTCACTATTATAATTGGTATAGAAGATAAATCCCTCATCGGTAAATTTCTTGAGTAGTACCACTCGAGTTTTTGGGAAACCGTCTAGCCCAATGGTGGCTACAGACATAGCATTAGGCTCTTGTACGGTACCTGATTGCTGAGCTTGTAGAAACCATTGTTGAAATTGTTCCATAGGATTCTCTCTGAGGTCTTTTTCCAAGAGTGCTCCCAAGGAATAGACAAGCCTTAAATCACTTAAATCTTTTTCCATAGTTATTTTTTTAATGTAGTTGGGTGCTTTAGTCCATTAAAGCTAATAATTTCACCTACCAAAGACCCTACCCTAAGGCTAGCCTTTATCTTGACGGGAATCTTATTTTGGTCATCACTAATCCATAGAGTGAGACTTTCTTGTTCTTTAAATACACGTCCATCTTGAACTAAAGGTCTGAAAATAAGTGTGTTAATATCTCCTAGTGGTGTATTTACTTTTTCTCGTCCTAAGAACTTGAGTCGAAATCGGTATACTTCATCGTCATCGAAAATCATATCCATGCTCACTTCATCATTCTTATTCAGGGAGTTCATCTTAGGATTATTACGCAGGTAGTATAGAGTAGAGATAACATCTTTTATATCAGGTTGTATAGGCATATTTTTCTCTTCATTATTCTCCAAATTCTTGATACGTAGGTTGTTAGTGTCAAAATTGAAAAAGAAATTCAGCTTCTTGGTATAGCCTCCCTCATAGATATCACGATTAAAAAAGTAGGGTTTCCCTGTATTTTTGTCAAAATAGCTTTCATAAGTGTCATCAACCTTGAAAAATAATTTGGCTAATCCTGTAGTTTCTCCTTTCCCTAAAGCGTGATAGACTGTTTTACCCTCATATACCTTGTTTTTCAATAGGAGAGAGGCATAGCTTGCATTGAAAACGCCATAACGTACACGAAACTTTATATATTCTCCATCTTGAAAAGCACTGTCATTCTGTGAAAAACAAGGGGAAAATACTAAAAAAGAGGCAAGGAGCAAAAATTTTTTTATCATATAAATTTATTTAGTTCTAAATGCGCAACAAATATAGTGTATTTTTTTAATGATGATACCCAACAAAACGCAAAATTATATGTATTCTCTTTATAGAATACTTTAATAATCTGATTTACAATGATTTATTATTCTATTTTTATCTGTGAAAATTTTCAAAAAGTCTGTTTATAACCTTTGAGTACAAGAAGAATGCCATTTTTTGGATAAGTAATTTTTTTCTACAAAATTGGCAAATAGTGAAAAAAGATGTATTTTTGCAGAAAATTTAACCGATATGAACAAAATCTTATTTTTTATGATAGCACTCTCTCTTGTAAGTTGTGGAGGGAGAGATATTTATAATGATCTGAAACAACAGAACTTGCACGGAGAGATAAAGCAAGTGCGTATGACTTCTTATTCGGTAATTGAGAAATTTAACCAAGTGGAAAAGAAAGCTAGAACCTCCGAGCGAGAGAATACCCTTACGGTATTTAACAACAAGGGAAACCAAGTAGAAAAGACCTTTTTCTCTCCTACCGACAAGGCTATGCGTCGCTATGAATATAGATATGACACCAAAGGGAATCGCGCTTTGGTCAATGAGTTTAAGGAAGGCGGCACACTTAAAACAAGGTATATCTATACCCAGGATTCTGAGAGTAATGAAGTAGAAATTAATAGTTACAGTGGCCAAGGGGTGTTTCTTCAAAAAGAAATACGCTCTTACAATGACAAACAATTACTCCTTGAGGAAGAAACCTATAATAAAAAGGGAGAATTGGAACAAAAACAAATAAATGCTTACAATGACCAAGACCTATGTATAGAAACTAATATCTATGATGCTGAAGGCCAACTGAAATATAAGTATTCTTTTGTCTATGATAATAAAGGAAATATGATAGAGCGGAAAAAATATGACAAAAATGGTAAGACCATTGCTAATCATACCTATATATATACCCTTGATGATAAAAATAACTGGACAGAGCGTATAGAATACCTTAATGGTAAGGCAATTTATCTAACCGATAGGGAAATAACCTATGGAGAAGGCCCAAAAGAGCTAAGAGAACCGATCTCGGAGATGGATACAGCTCCAGAGAGTAATACGAATGCAGATAACACAGGAGTGAAAAATGATTGGACAGCCCAAGAGCTTAAAGGAAACATCAAGACGCTGAGAGTAAAGACTTACGATGCTAAAAATCACAAGCAGAAGGACAATAAGCAAAATACCCTATCTGTATTTACTCAAAAGGGATATCTTACTAAAATCGTGTATTATAACAAAGATAATATTTATTCCTATGAAAAGAAATTTACCTATAAATATGATGATAAGGGCAACAGAACCGAAGGAAAGATGTATTTCAATGATGGAGATTATCTCTTAACAACTTATGATGACAAAGGAGTTATTACAGGAGGTCATCTGTATCAGAATAAAACACAATTTGAATTAAAAGTGGTTTATAATGACAACGGAGATCTGATAGAATATTACTTACAGGATACAGAAATCTTTTACAAGTATGATAAAAATCATAATTTGGTAGAGGAGAATCATAAAAAAGGTAAAGAAAACTGGGATATACTTTATAGCAGAGCCAAAAATGGTAACGTAACAGAAGAACAAATATATCGCAAGGGTATTTTAGATGAAAAATATACATTCGTCTATACCTTCGACGAAAAAGGAAATTGGGTAGAACGAACACAATATATAAATAGAAACCCTGTAGAGATAACAGAACGGGTGATAGAGTATTATTAGAGAAAAAGATAAAAAACAAGATGAAAGTAACGGAGCATATAGCACAAGCTAAAGGGAAAACATTATTTTCCTTTGAAATAGTCCCGCCTAAGAAGGGAAATAATATAGAGGAACTGTACAAGAATATAGAGCCTCTCTTGGAGTTCAAGCCTCCTTTTATTGATGTAACAACTTCCCGCGAAGAGTATCTCTACAAGGAGCATCCCAATGGATTGTTGGAGAAAAAACTCATTCGTATGCGGCCTGGTACAGTGGGTATCTGCTCGGCTATACAACATAAGTATAATATAGATACGGTACCTCATGTACTCTGTGGGGGATTTACCAAGGAAGAAACAGAAGATCTGCTAGTGGATTGTTTCTATTTGGGAATAGACAACATCATGGCACTCAGGGGCGATGCTATGAAGGAGGAAAGGTATTTTCGCCCTACCAAAAATGGCAATGTATATGCCCTTGACCTTGTAAAACAAATCGATAATTTACGCAAAGGAATTTACCTACATGATACTTTGGAAACCAATATAGGTATGGATTTCTGTATAGGAGTGGCTGGCTATCCTGAAAAGCATATAGAAGCCCCTTCCAAAACATTTGATTTGGAAAAACTCAAAGAAAAAGTGGATAATGGAGCCGACTATGTAGTTACTCAGATGTTCTTTGACAACAAAAAGTATTTTGAGTTTGTAGCTAAGGCACGCGAAATGGGAATTCATGTACCTATTATTCCAGGGATTAAACCAGTTAGTGTCAAAAAGCATCTTAATATACTTCCTCAGGCTTTTTTCTTAGACTTTCCAGAGCAGCTGGTTAAGGAAATAGAAAAGTGTAAGAACAATGAGGCCGTTAAGCAGGTTGGGATAGAGTGGGCGATTGCCCAAAGTATAGAGCTGAAGAAGGCAGGCGTACCTTCGCTCCATTACTATTCCATGGGGAAATCTGAAAATATTATTCAAATCATTTCGCAAGTTTTTTAAACAGAAGAGATTGAATTAAAATTAAAAAAAATTAGAATATCATTTGTTTATAAAAAATAAAATCTTTATCTTTGCCCTCAAAAAAGAAAGAATATGCCAAGAATTATAGAAAAATACCTAGAGTATATTGTGGCGATAGTTATCGGCCTTATTACCAGAAACATATGGGTGGGTATAGCTGTTCTATGTTTGGGATTATTACTCCGCCTAACTTTATTTAAGGGAAGCAGAAGTAATCAAGTGAATCTAAGACAAGCAGGCGCTATAGAAGGAGGATACAATCCTTCGGACTTTGAGCTCAACTTGCTTGCACTTTGTGCCTTAGTGATCAAGGCAGATGGTACAGGACCTACCCAAAAGGAGTTGGACTATGTACGTTATAAGTTTGTCTCTCTCTACGGAAAGGACAAGGCAAACGATATATTTCGTACTTTCAACCAAATCAAACAGAATGAGGTGCCGATAACTCGTATCTGCTTATATATGCGTGCTCGCACCAACTATGAGGCACGTCTTTCTATTATACACTTCTTGTTTGATATTGCTAGCCTTGATGGCCGTATCAAGGAGGCAGAACTTGCTTTGATAGAGCGTATTAATAAAAATCTTAATATAGATCAGTCCGATTTTGAGAGTGTCAAGGCAATGTTCCGCCAAGAAAAAGACGATGATTACACCATCCTTGGTGTAAGTAAAGATGCTTCTGAAGCTGAAATTAAAAAGGCTTATCGCGATATGGTTAAGAAATATCACCCAGACCGTATTGACACCAATGATGTTGCTATCCGTAAGGGAGCTGAAGAGAAATTCAAACGTATACAAGAGGCTTATGAAAGCATTCAAAAACAAAGAGGGTTCTAAACCCTCTTTATTTTATCTTAAGCAAATCCTTAGGATACTGTTTTGTATGGGTGTTTTCCTATTGTTACACCTCTATGTAGTAGAGGAATATTACAAAGGGTTATTGTTTTTCTCCTTGGAATCATTCTATATCTTCCATTCTTTGTGTGCTATAGGGGTATGTGGCTTGCTATTACTCCCTATAGGAGGGAATATGTATATAGGCTATCGCTTTATAGTGCTCACCTTTTTGCAGATGTTGGCTTGCTTAGCATTCCTGCTTCCTCCACTGCTTTCCCAGCCCAAGGTAGGGGAGTGGGAGATCCTCTCTTTCATGTTCGCTTTCTTTGTAGCACTTTTTTTGGAGGTGTATTTTGCTATTTTGCTACTTAGACGAGAAGAAAAGTGAAAAAAAAATTTCTATAATAAAAAAAGTTTTTATACCTTTGCAAAGTGATTTAAAATTCGTAAATTTGCACTCTAGAAAAGTATAAATAAGCATACTAAATTCATTCTTGATAATGAAAAAAATAGATAAAAAAACGTATTTGCAATGGTACCAGGAAATGCTCTTTTGGAGAAAGTTTGAAGACAAATTGGCTTCTGCTTATATCCAACAAAAAGTAAGAGGATTTTTACATTTGTACAATGGACAAGAGGCAATTGTGGCAGGTTGTATGCACGTAATTGACCCTAAGAAAGACAAAATGATTACTGCCTATCGTAATCACGTGCATCCTATCGCTTTAGGGGTAGATCCACGTAGAATTATGGCAGAGCTTTTTGGAAAAGGAACAGGAACTTCACATGGATTGGGAGGTTCCATGCACATTTTCTCAAAAGAACATAACTTCTTCGGAGGTCATGGAATCGTAGGAGGACAAATCGCCCTAGGTGCTGGCTTGGCTTTTGCTGAGAAGTACAATGAGACAGGGGGAGTTGTCCTTACTTTTATGGGAGATGGAGCTACGCGTCAGGGAACCCTTCATGAGACTTTTAACATGGCTATGAACTGGAAGCTTCCAGTGATATTCATCTGTGAGAATAACCACTATGCTATGGGTACTTCTGTGGAGAGAACCGCTAATCATCCTGATATTTGGAAATTAGGTTTAGGTTATGAAATGCCTTGCGAACCTGTAGATGGTATGAACCCTGTTTCAGTAGCTGAAAAGGTATACGAAGCTGTAGAACGCGCTCGTCGTGGAGAAGGCCCAACTTTCTTGGATATTCGTACCTATCGTTACAGAGGACACTCTATGTCCGATGCTCAACATTATCGTACTAAAGAGGAAGTGGAAGAGTATAAGAAGATAGACCCTATCACTCAAGTTCTTGACGTAATCAAAGAAAAGAAATATGCTACTGATGCTGAAATAGAAGCCATAGACGAACGCGTAAAGAACTTGGTAGCAGAGTGCGAAAAATTCGCTAATGAATCTCCATTCCCTGAAAAGAATGTAATGTATGATGTAGTATACGAACAAGAAAATTATCCTTTTTTACCTCATAAATTATAAAAGAAAATGGCAGAAATAGTAAATATGCCGCGATTAAGCGACACCATGGAAGAAGGAGTCGTAGCAAAATGGCTCAAAAAAGTAGGAGACACTGTAAAGGAAGGTGATATTCTCGCTGAGATAGAAACCGACAAGGCGACTATGGAATTTGAATCTTTCTATTCAGGTACCTTATTATACATTGGTCTAAAAGAAGGAGAAACCGCTCCCGTGGATACCCTTTTGGCTATCATTGGTGAGAAAGGTGAAGATATTTCAGCACTTATAGGTGGTGGTGCAGCTGCTGCGCCTGCCGCTGCTGCTCCAGCTGCTGCTGAGACACCTGCCGCTGCTGCTACAAGTGCACCCGCTGCTGCTATGCCTAAAGGCGTACAGATCGTTACCATGCCACGCCTAAGTGATACTATGACCGAGGGGACTGTAGCCTCTTGGCTTAAGAAAGTAGGTGATACAGTAAAAGAAGGAGATATCTTAGCCGAAATAGAAACAGACAAAGCCACAATGGAGTTTGAATCATTCTATGCTGGTACTTTATTGTATATAGGTATCAAAGAAGGGGAATCAGCTCCAATTGACTCATTATTGGCTATCATAGGCCCTGCAGGTACCGATGTAAATGCTGTACTTGCCGCTGCTAAAGGTGGTAGTGCCCCTGAAACAGCTGCTGCTCCTGCTAAGGCAGAAGTTCCTGTGGCTGCTGCCCCTGCTGCTCCAGCTGCAACCACTACCGACGGACGTGTATTTGCTTCTCCTTTGGCTAAGAAAATAGCTCAGGATAAGGGTATCAACCTATCTGAAGTAAAAGGAAGTGGAGAAAATGGCCGTATCGTACGCAAAGATGTAGAAGGATTCACCCCATCAGCTAAGCCTGCTGCCGCTGCCTCTACTGAGAAAGCTGCTGCTCCTGTAGCTTATGTTCCTGTAGGAGAAGAAGTTACGGAAGAAGTGAAGAACTCACAAATGCGTAAGACAATCGCTAAGCGCCTTTCTGAATCTAAGTTTACAGCACCTCACTATTACCTTACCATTGAGGTAGATATGGAAAATGCGATGGCCTCACGTAGCCAAATCAATAACTTGCCTGATACTAAGGTGTCTTTCAACGATATGGTTGTGAAGGCTTGCGCTATGGCTCTTAGAAAACACCCACAAGTGAATACTTCTTGGAAAGGAGATGTTACAGTGTATAACAAGCATGTACATATAGGAGTAGCTGTGGCTATTGAGGACGGATTGGTAGTACCTGTACTTAAGTTCGCTGACAACTTGAGTCTCTCTCAGATAGGTGTATTGGTGAAAGATTTGGCAGGAAAAGCTCGTAACAAGAAGCTAACACCTGCTGAAATGGACGGAAGCACCTTTACAGTTTCTAATTTGGGTATGTTCGGAGTAGAACAATTTACTTCTATCATTAACCAACCTAACTCTGCTATTCTTTCTGTAGGGGCTATCGTAGAGAAACCTGTTGTAAAGGATGGACAGATTGTAGTGGGACACACTATGAAGCTTTGCCTTGCTTGTGATCACCGTACTATAGATGGGGCTACAGGTGCACAATTCTTGCAAACCTTGAAGGCTTACATAGAAAACCCTGTTACTATGTTGGCATAGTATGAACCGTATGTAACGCAATTATATATATTTATTGAGAAAGAGGCATAATCCCACATGCCTCTTTTCTTTTACTATGCAATAAATTTGTTTAATACGAAAAAATATCGTAATATTGTACTCTTTATAAGGAATAAATTATGTATGCTATATGTCATTTGAGTATAGTACCGATGCGGGATGAAGCCTCTCATAAGAGCGAACAGATTTCTCAGTTATTATACGGAGAATTGTGCTTTATAATGAAAGAAGAAGACGGCTGGTGTTATGTACGTACTGATTTTGATAACTATGAAGGTTGGATAGATGCCAAACAATTATCTCCCATAAGCGAAGCTACTTACCAGGAAACCAAGAAGGTGCTCCCTCGTTATGCTTCAGATATGGTGGATTATGTGCAGATTAGTGATAAAGAATATGATCTCTTGCCCATTTGTATAGGGGCTACTGTGAGCAATGCCCCTTTTATGGGACATCTCTTCTCTGGAGAAGTGCAGAGAAAGGTGTTGCGTAAGAATGTAGTAGAGATAGCTCTGAGATACCTTAATACGCCTTATTCATGGGGCGGGAAATCTCCTTTTGGAATTGATAGTCCTGCATTGGTACAAATGGTCTATAAGCTTATGGGAATCACCCTTCCTCGAGAGGTGGTTTCCCAGTATGAAATTATTGAAAGTGGAGATGTGGCTACTTTGGAAGATGCTGAAGTAGGGGACTTGCTTTTCTTTAATGATAACATGGGGCGTATCATTCATGTGGGGCTTCTGATCCAATCCGGGTATATCATTCATGCTTATGGGAAAGTACGTGTAGATCGTATTACCCCAGAGGGAATTTTTGACGAAGATATTCAAGAAATCACACATAATCTCTATGCTATCAAGCGAATTTTGGATGATGATGAGAAAAAAATAAGGTAAAATGACCATAAAATTACTCGTAGTAGGAAAAACAGATGTGTCCCTTTTAGAAAAAATAATTGAAGACTATAAGAAAAGAATACGATTTTATATAAAATTTGAAATAGAGACGATTCCTGACTTGAAAAACACCAAAAACATCTCACAAGAAGAACAAAAAAACAAAGAAGGTGCCTTGCTGCTTAAGCAAATAGCAGACAATGACTTCTTAGTGCTTTTGGATGAGCGAGGAAAGGAATATACCTCTGTAGAGTTTTCTGCGCAGTTACAGAAAATTATGAATACGGGGGTTAAGCAGTGTGTCTTTGTCATAGGAGGGCCTTATGGTTTTTCTCAACAGGTGTATCAGAGAGCTAACAATATGTGTTCGCTCTCTAGGATGACATTCTCTCACCAGATAGTACGCCTATTTTTTGTAGAACAACTCTATAGGGCTTTTACTATTCTCAATAACGAACCTTATCATCACCAATAAATGTATAGCAAAGAGGAAGCAGCTAAGCTCAGACAAGATTTTTGGGTGTCTTTTGGGAAATCTTTCCCTCATAAGTGGATTTTGTATAGGACGAAGGTGAAACCTATCCAATTCAAATTCTATTTTGATAATAAAAAGGCGATGGTATGTATGGATATAGAGGGAGATCAGCAGGAAATAGAAAAATATTATAACAAATTCCTATCCTTAAAATCCATATTGGCAGAGTTCCTACCTGAGATCCTATTTGAAGAGCACTATTACTTGGAGAATGGTAAGGAAATAGCACGTATTTGGGTAGAGAAGCAAGGGGTATGTATCTATAATAAGGATACTTGGCAACAAGCTATGGTGTTCTTAAATGAAAAGATGCAACAAGTAGAATGTTTTTGGCAAGAGTATGAGGATTTTTTCATGGACGATTTTTAACCTTAATAGGGGTTATATTTTAAGAAAAACAATTTTTTCAAGTCAAGAAAAATAATTACTTTTGCAAAAATTTACAATGAATGTTACTCATAGGAATAACAGGAGGAACGGGCTGTGGTAAGACAACAGTAGTCAATCAGATTGTCCAAGAAATACCACCAGGAGAGGTGAGTGTCATCTCACAAGATGCTTATTATAGGGATTTGTCACACCTTACTTTTGAAGAGAGAACCAAGGTGAATTTTGACCACCCTAAGTCCTTGGATTTTGATTTGCTCAGGGAGCATCTTTCCCTGCTTAAGCAAGGAAAAACAATTATGCAACCCACTTATTCCTTTGTAGAACACAACAGAACGCCACAGGTGATACCTATAGCTCCTTGTAAGGTGATTATAGTGGAGGGAATTTTAATATTTTCTCATCCAGATCTGAGAGATTTGTTTGATATTAAGATATTTGTACATGCCGATTCCGATGAGCGTCTTATTCGCCGTATCAAAAGAGATACCACCGAGCGCGGAAGAGATATACAGGAGGTGCTCAACCGATACCAAACTACTCTTAAACCAATGCACCAGCAGTTTATAGAGCCTACCAAGGAATATGCCGATATCATTATTCCCAATAACCGACATAACAAGGTGGCTATTGATATTGTCAAGACCATTGTCCATAATAGAATCCAATAATAATGATAGATCTTCAGGCCTATATCAAGAAATATGCTTACTTCATTGGCATCGCTGCTTTTGGAATATGGATGCTTTTCTTTGACTCCAATTCTTTGCTTTCCCAAAGAAAGCTGAATAAGGAAATAGAATCCCTTAAGCGTCAAAAGGAGTTTCTCCAAAAGGAAATAGCCAAAGACAGGGAGGCCATCAAGGAAATTAATACCCCTGAAGGTAGAGAGAAATTTGGACGTGAGCACTATTACTTTAAGAGAGAAAACGAAGATATTTTTATCATAGAATATGATACTATAAAATAAATACAATACTGTAAAAATAATTATTATACCTAAAAATATAGAACATATGTATGAAAATGAAGGAGAAAACAATGAGATTTTCTCAAAAGCTCTAAGAGCAGGTAGGCGAACTTATTTCTTTGATATACGCGGCACCAAGGCCGGTGATTATTATTTGACGATAACAGAGAGCAAAAAGTTCACACATGATGATGGTTCGTCCCATTATCAGAAACATAAGATTTATCTTTACAAGGAAGATTTTAATGCCTTTAGAGAAATCTTGGATGAGATGACTTCTTATGTTTTTGAAGAAAAGGGAGAGGAAGTAATCTCTGAAAAACATCAGAAGGATTTCAAGAAAACATTCTCTTCTCATAAGGAACAAGAGGCGTCATCATCATTCACTATTGATGACTTTGAAGATATTAAATAGTGATATTTAATTCAAAATGGTTAGAGGCTATCCCCGTGGGATAGCCTCTAACTTTATCTAAAAGGGGAAGAGAATAGGCAGTACCAAAATCATTACAATTCCCATAAGTATCTGTAAGGGAAGCCCCACTTTCACATAATCCATGAAGGTATAACGCCCTGCCGACATCACCAAGGCATTGGGGGGCGTAGAGAAAGGGGAGGCAAAGCACATACTAGCACCTACCGATACGGCAATGAGCAAAGGCAATGGATTGATTCCCATACTAGTGGCCGCACTCATAGCTATAGGGGCAATCAGAATAGCTGTAGCGGTATTGCTGATGAACATGGTAAGTAGCGAAGTGGTAAAGTAGATACTTGCCAAAAGAATATAAGGACTATAGCCGCCCAACTTGCCTACAAGCATCTCCGATACCCATGCCGAAGCCCCCGTTTTCTCTAAGGCTAAGGCCATAGGGAGCATAGCAGCAATCAGGACAACACTTTCCCAATTGATAGTCTTATAAGCAGCCTCCACATTGGGCAGTGCTCCAGAGAAGACCATGAGCAAGGAGGCTACCAAAACAGCTGTTACAGGCTGTATAGGAATAAAATCAAACATCATACTCACTACCATAAGTAGCATAATGATCCCCGCTATAGGTGCTTTATGCGTTAGGGTTACCTTGGAGGCCTCCTTCAGGGGTTGTCCCAATACAATCAGGTGTCTATGTTGGTCATTGAGCCTTGCGATGTCCTTCCAAGAACCCTGTACCAAGAGTATATCTCCCGAATGAATACGTTGGTCTTTCAGGTTTTTCAGGATATAGGTTTCATTGCGCTGCATACCCAAGATATTGAGTGAGAATTGTTCCCTGAACTTTGATTTCTTGATTGGCAGATTCACCAGGCGTGAGGTGGAGGTAATCAGCACCTCGGCAATCCCATGCTTTTGGGAGTTCATAAGCTCTTCTTGAGAGGTAAATTTGTCTTCTATCAGGCTCAAGGACTTCTCCCAAGCCATGGCCTCTATCTTGCGAATATCTCCTTGTACAAAGAGGATATCTCCTTCATGGAGAATTGTATTGGCTTGTGCCAATTCGCGATTGGGATTTTGAAAAATAGAGCTGTTAAGGCTGGGTTTGCGCAAGATTTCGGTTACATATACTTCATATTTGTCCGCTATATGGCTTTCCAAGAGGGTTTTCCCTACAAAAGGAGCATTTTTTCCTACCATCACCAAGTGGATATCCTTGGAGAGTTGGTATTCGTCCATAAGGTCAGAAAGAGATTTGCCGTCTTTCTTGCTTTCTTGATGAGGGTCAGTCTTGTTTAGAAAGCGTTTGCTTACAGGAATAAGGTATAACAGTCCCACAGCAAGTGCTACCAGTCCCACAGGGGTAAAGGAGAAGAAGGTCAGGGAAGGGAAACCATGCTTTATTAGTTCTTCATTAATAATAAGGTTGGGAGGTGTCCCGATAAGGGTCATCATTCCCCCTAAGCTACTGGCAAAAGCCAGCGGCATGAGTAGGCGAGAAGAGTTGATATTGGCACTCATGGCCATACTCACTACAATGGGAAGCATCAGAGCAACCGTCCCTGTATTGCTCACAAAGGCACCAATGAAGGAGGTGGCCAAGATAACTAGCACAAAGAGCTTCAGCTCACTCTTGCCAGCGAGCTTCAGTAGCTTGTTGCTAATCATTTTAGCCAAACCTGTTTGGAAGATAGCCCCTCCCACTACGAAAAGTCCTATCATCATCACCACCACTGAGTTGGAAAAGCCCGATAAGGCTTCCTCTGGCGATAGGATACCAAAGAGTACCAGTAGGAGCAGGGAGGAGAGCGCTACCAAGTCTGAACGGATCTTCCCCATCATAAAGAAAGCGGAGGCAATCACAAGGATAGCCAAGGTAATGTACATAGTCATAAGCAAGGGATTGGGTTAGATAAGCGCTTGCATCTCCTCTATAAAACGATGTGCTAATGCATCGGCTTCTTTTTGGCTTTTTGCCTCAGTATAGATACGGATAATGGGTTCTGTATTGGATTTTCTCAAGTGTACCCAGCTATCGGCAAAATCTATTTTAAGACCATCAATAGTGGTAGTCTGTTCATGAGCATATTTCTGTTCCATTGCCTTGAGGATTTGGTCAGGATTGATTTGCTCTGTCAGTTGTATCTTGTTCTTACTCATAAAGTAAGCAGGATAACTCTCTCTGAGTTGTTGTACACTGCCTCCTCTCTCTGCCAAAAGGGATAGGAATAAAGCAACTCCTACCAAGGCATCTCGCCCATAGTGTAGCTCAGGGTAAATAATTCCTCCATTGCCTTCACCTCCGATAATGGCTTCTACGCGTTTCATCTCGGTAACGACATTCACTTCTCCTACTGCTGCTGCTGAGTAGCTAACGCCATGCTTTTGAGCAATATCGCGCAAGGCACGAGAGGAAGAAAGGTTGGAGACAACGTTGCCCCTAGCTTTGCCTAATACATAATCAGCACAAGCCACTAAGGTATATTCTTCACCAAACATCTCTCCTTTGTCAGTAATAAAGGCCAAGCGGTCTACATCAGGATCTACTACAATACCGAAATCAGCTTTTTCTTCTACGACTCTTTTGCAAATATCCCCCAAGTGTTCCTTTAGTGGTTCGGGGTTGTGAGGGAAGTGTCCATTAGGCTCACAATAGAGTTTGACAACCTCTACACCCAATCGTTCCAGGAGTCTCGGAATAGCTATCCCGCCGGTGGAGTTGACGGCATCTACTACTACTCTGAATTTCTTTTTCTGGATAGCTTCAGGGGCAACCAAGGGGAGGGCAAGTACCTTTTCTATATGGAGGTCAATATACTGATCATCATGGGTGAGCTTACCTAAGTGATCTACTGTAGCAAAGGAAAAATCATTCTCTTGAGCGATTTTTAAAATAGCCTTACCATCTTGGTCAGAGACAAATTCTCCTTTGTTATTGAGGAGTTTTAAGGCATTCCACTCCTTAGGGTTATGGCTGGCGGTAAGGATAATGCCTCCGTCGGCCTTTTCCATAGGAACAGCTACTTCCACGGTAGGGGTAGTACTAAGGCCTATATTAACTACATCAATCCCTAAGCCGATAAGGGTGTATTGTACTAAATTTTGGATCATCTCGCCAGAGATGCGTGCATCTCGCCCAATGACTACTTTGACGTGTTCTTTGCTACTTTGTCCTTTGAGCCAAGAGCCGTAAGCAGCGGCGAATTTGACTGCATCAATAGGGGTAAGGTTCTCATCTACCTTGCCTCCTATGGTACCACGAATACCTGAAATAGATTTGATTAATGACATATATCTTTAAATTTTATTTTTTTGAGACTTATAATAAAGAAAAGTGAATATCCCATAGAATATAAGAAAAATAGGATAAGTGAAAGCTATAAGAAAAACATATCCTTGATCGCTTGGACGACCTAAAACCCAGTCAATAAAAGGGATTGCAGCAAAAAGTCCTACATAGAAAAGCAGGGGTGCTAAGAATACACCCAACCATAAGCCCCATTTGCTTTTTTTTCTGATAGTATAAATGTGCAGCCCTGCGGCAACTAAAAAGAGAATAGCTCCAAAGCCTAAAGGGTTTATTGTAAGGACGATGCGACCAAACCAAGAAGGTTTAGGAGAAAATCGCCAATAGTGGTTACCATAGGTAATATCCTTGATCTTTCCCTGAAAAAGTTGGTCACTTACTCTATATTCCTCTTCTTCCATAGAGGATTTTTCAAATTCTAATTCCTTTGGAAAGTGGATTTCAACCTCTATCTCAGGGAAAGTCTTCCAAAATTTGGAAGGATATAAGTTGTATTCAAACTGGTAAGGGGGCAGAAACCCATAACGGAAAGTAGTAGGGAAAGCACTATAGCTAACCTCTATCACATTCTCTCCTGCCTTAAGTGGTGCTGTAAAGTAAATAAGATCTGAGGGGGTTACCTCTTCTTCTTCTTTTCCATCATAGGAAATATAGTACTTAGTATAAGTATTGTATTGGGTAGGAGTACCATCAGAATATTGCAGGGTATCAATGATTTCTTCTTTCCTCAGAAAAGGATAGTCCTGTTCTTGGTTAATAGCATTTGAGGTGATAGCCTGTCCATTTACATACACCTGCTGGTCATTCAGGTAGTTGGAAGCCATAAAGAGCAGTGGCATAGACTGTTCTTTAGGGGAGGAGATATGATATTTTGCCCTAAAGCGGATGATATAATCATTAAAAGAATCCTTATTATCCTTGATGATTTCCGCAATGATTTTCTCATGGGTTACGCTGCAATCATTGGTAAGAATAAGACAAGTATGAGAAGTCCCATCTGTATATGGTTTTGCCATATTGGCTTTACTTACCCAAGAGCAAGCAAACAATAGCAACAAAAGAAGATATCTGTTCATTATAGTGGAATATTTCTTATCAAAGGACAAATATACGAAAAAGATATAAATAATTGACTAATAATCAAGGAGAATTTTTTTTGAGTAAAAGTTTCATTTGTCTTAAATTATTTCGTATATTTGCTCTTCTATTAAGAACAAATAGTAATAAGCTGTTATATGGACAAACATCATATACTACTCATCATTCACCTGATCAGTGCAACTGTTTGGGTAGGAGGACATTTGGTCTTGCTCTTGGGCTTTTTGCCAAAGGCGCTTAAGCATAAGAATTTTGACTTTATCTCTCGTTTTGAGAAGACTTATGAGCCTATAGGAATGCCCTCACTGCTCCTTTTGGTCATTACAGGGATTCTGATGGCCTATGACCTGAATGCACCACTATCTTCGTGGTTTTCCTTTGCCACAGGAGTGGAGACGGTAGTATCACTGAAAATTATTGGGCTACTCACGACCATTTGCTTTGCCATCAGTGCCCAAACAAGAGTGCTTCCAAAGCTTGCTAAGGGGCAAATCCAAAAGCTCCCCGAAATGGCGGTACATATTCTATGTGTTACCCTGATTGCGGTAACTCTGCTTATTTTGGGCAGTACCATTCGTAACGGAGGTTTTTTATTCTAAAAGGAAATGGAGACATTCAAGAACTACCTATCTTTGGAGAAGAAGTATTCTCCCCATACCATAACAGCTTACCTTGCTGATATGGAGGAGTTCTCCGCTTACCTTAAGGAAAAAGACGCTACTGTGGAACTCTCCCAAGTGAATTATCCCTTGATTCGTTCTTGGATCATACACTTGGTAGAAAGTGGGATTACCAATAGGTCTATCAATCGGAAAATAGCATCTTTGAAGGCTTATTATGCTTTTTTGGTACGCTCTTTAGTTATCAGTAGTAGTCCCTTTTTGCAGCATATTCCACTGAAAACGCAGAAGAAAGTGTCTATTCCCTTCTCCCAGAAGGAGATAGAGACGGTACTCTCTCAAGCGGAAGAGGGCGGGGACTACCCTCAAGTACGCAATAAGACAATTATAGAGTTGTTTTACGCTACAGGCATGCGCCGGGCGGAACTTATAGAACTGAAAATAAGTGATATAGACTTCTCTCAACAGACGATAAAGGTACTGGGAAAGCGCAGTAAAGAGCGTATCATTCCCTTAATCCCTTCGGTTAGGGTGTGTTTGGAACAATATTTGTCTATGCGTAAGGAATTAGATACTAACGAATTATATTTATTTTTGACAGATAGTGGTAAAAAAATGTACCCAAAACTTGTGTATAATATAATAAATTCGTATTTTAGCAGTGCCACAACAAAGCAGAAGAAAAGCCCACATGTGCTGCGGCACTCCTTTGCTACGCACCTTTTGGACAATGGGGCTGACCTTAATGCTGTAAAAGAACTCTTAGGGCATGCAGGGCTGGCGGCTACACAGGTCTATACTCATAGTAGTATAGCAGAGCTAAAAAAACAATACAACAATGCGCATCCGAGGATGACAAACAAATAGTACTAATTTTAAATTTTTTCAGATTATGAAAGTAAATTTACACAATGTCGGTTTTACAGTTGATCAAAAATTGGTTGACTTCATCCAGAAAAAAATGGACAAATTAGACCTTTTCTACGATAGGGTTATTGATGCCGATGTCTATTTAAAGTTAGATAATACCACTGTCAAAGAAAATAAGATAGTGGAAATAAAGGTAAATGTACCAGGAGATAGCTTCGTGGTCAAAAAACAATTCAAATCCTTCGAAGAAGGGGTAGATGCTTGTGAAAACCCTATTGAAAGATTCCTGAAAAAATACAAGGAAACTCGTTAGAATATCTTATGACTATTAAGGATAAAGAACGGTTTTGGATAGGATTCCAATGGGGTGCACTTACAGGAGTAGTGATTGCTCTAATACTTATACTTGCCTAAACAAGGAGCTTAGATAATGAATTTCACATAACAATATGTGAAGTTCATTATCTCTCCATATACAAAACATACAACAAGAAAAAGTAGCTCTATAAGGGGGAGTTGCTATGCTTATGAAAGCAGCGGATGGATTATAGTGTTATAGCAAAGAGGTATTATATACCTGATTTTTCACCAATAGGACTACAAACAGAATTTCCCTTCATATTTGAAATAAAAAAATCTATACATGATGAATGGCATATTGATACTTATAGATATTCAAAATGATTTTATTACAGGAGAACTTCCTGTTCCTGATGCTAGGTCTATTATAGAGCCTGTCAATAACCTTATCCCTCAGTTCTCCCATGTGATAGCTACCCAAGATTGGCATCCAGCAAATCATTTTAGCTTCTTTACGCTTCATGAGGGTAAGAAGGCTTTTGAATCTATCACTAAGGATAATTACCAGCAGACTCTTTGGCCTCCTCATTGCATACAAGGAAGCGAAGGGGCTAATTTCTTCCCTGAACTACAGACCAATGCAATCGATGCTATTTTTCGCAAAGGAACTAATCCAGATATAGATAGCTATAGCGCTTTTTTTGACAATCAAAAGCTCAAAGAAACAGGTCTTGACGGCTATCTAAAAGGCTTACACTTGGACGAACTCCATTTTGCAGGCTTGGCGGCTGATTATTGTGTGTATTTTTCTATGATAGATGCACTCAACTTAGGTTATAAGGTATTTCTACATGAACATTGTACCCGTGCCATAAGCAAAGAACAGTTTGAAAACCAGAAAAAAGAACTGATTGATTATCCTAACTTCACTCTATTACCATAGTTTTGAAAGAACATTTACGATTTGGAATTATTATTCCCGCTCATAATGAGGGAGACATCTTGGCGCAAACCTTGGATAGTCTCTTGAGGCAAACGCTTCCTGCCCATAGCATTGTGGTGATAGATGATAATTCTACCGATCATACAGCTGCAATAGTGGCCGATTATTGCAGGCGCTTTCCTCAGGTGAAAACCCTCTACCGAAGTTCCTCTGTGCAGCGCCTACCAGGGGCTAAGATCGTACAAGCCTTCAATGCAGGTTTGCCTCTTGTGGGGCAGGTAGATATTATCTGTAAGTATGATGCAGATCTTATTTTCCCTCCCAACTATTTAGAGACGCTACAGACCTACTACCTCCAAAACCCTCAATTGGGGATGTGTGGAGGCGTCTGTAGTATAGAGAAGAATGGGAAATGGCTCAAGGAAAACTTAACCAATAAGAACCACTTGCGTGGCGCACTGAAGAGTTACCGCAAGGAATGTTTCAAGGCTATTGGAGGGCTGAAAGAGGCAATGGGTTGGGACACAGTAGATGAGCTATTAGCACAGTATCATGGTTGGGAATTGCTTGTTGTGGAGGACTTGGTAGTAAAGCACTTGCGCCCTACCGCAAGCCGCTACAACTCACAAGCACAATATATGCAAGGGGGGATGTTCTACCGCTTGCGCTATGGGGGAGTGCTCTCGTTTTTGGCTAGCGCTAAGCTGGCTTACAAGAAGCGTAGCCTTCGCTTATTCTGGGATTATATGAAGGGGTATTTCAAGGCAAAGAAAGAGAAACAGCCCTTTTTGGTAACTCCTGAAGAAGGTAAGTGGATACATGCTTACCGTTGGCGCCATATCAAACGAAAATTCTAAATAATTGTTGATAAGAAAATTTGCCGCATAGTATTTTTTTTCTTACTTTTGCGGGGTATTAAAAGGAAGGCTCAAAGATGAAAATAGCACTATTAGGTTATGGGAAAATGGGTAAGACCATAGAGCGGATAGCTCAGGAGCGAGGCCATGAGATTGTCCTAAAAGTAGATGCCCCAGGTGATTATGATCTTTCTGTGGCAGAGGTAGCTATTGAGTTCAGTACGCCACAGAGTGCCTTTGCCAACATCAGCCGAGCACTCTCTTTAGGATTGCCCACAGTGGCAGGTACCACAGGTTGGCTAGAACACTATCCTGAGGCAGTAGCCTTGTGCAAGGAGCATAAGGCGGCCTTTTTGTATGCTTCCAACTTTAGTATAGGGGTGAATATCTTCTTTGAACTGAACAAGACCTTAGCCCAACTTATGCGAAAATATCCTGAATATGCGGTTGCTATAGAGGAAATACACCATACCCAAAAGCTCGATGCCCCCAGTGGAACGGCCATTACCTTGGCACAAGAGATCATAGAGCAGACAGATAAGGTAGGTTGGGAGCTTGGAGAGACTACCGAGGATAAAATTCCTATTACTGCCAAACGTATAGAAAATGTACCTGGCACCCATATCGTTACCTATAAGAGTGTGGTCGATACACTTGAGATCAAGCATACCGCCCATAGCCGCGATGGTTTTGCCTTGGGCGCTGTATTGGCAGCCGAGTGGATTATAGGAAAAAAAGGAGTCTTCTCCATGAAGGATGTCCTTTTCGGAAAATAAGTATAAATAATTTTGTAAAAATAAATTTTATGGCAAGCGTAAGACGTTTAAAAAAGAATGTTGCTTCTGTTTTAGGGGAATTGGTAGATACTCTTATTATTTGGGAATTGGTTACCGATAAGAGAAATGAGCAGTCAAGAGGTATTGTAGAGGAAATCTACCTTACTTATGACAAATACCTTGAGCAAATCAACCATCCTACTGAAAATAAAGGAGCTTTCTACAAACAGCTTCTTAAGAACTTTGAAGGAGAAGTAAATGCTATCATAGCGAAAATCAATGCTTTAAGCTAAACAAAGAGCTACTTTTTTGTTTTACACCAATTACATTTGTTTGTACAATGCAATTGGTGTTTTTTACATATATTACCATGAAGAAAATACTATTCTTATCTCTTTTCTTGACCTTTACCTTTGTAGCTTCTGCCCAACAGACTTATAAGTTCTATGTAGAGGGAGAAAAACAATGGGCATATAGGGAAAATACACTTACCGATTTTGTATATGCTTTCTGTACTAAGGATTTTGAGGCTATAGCCAAGAATCCAGCGGTAGGAGACAGTTCAAAAGTAGCCCAATTGGAGTCCATATATCGCAAAATGCTGCAAAGTATTCCTACTAGGGAAAGAAATACACAGATAAGCCTCTTTTTTGGAGAGCGAAAGAAGGGAAAAGGTCGTATATTCTTTATGACTTTCTTTGAAGGAAACCTAAGAGGTAAGCGCAAAGATGCATTTTTTCAATTTCTTTTAGCAGACAATACAAGGGAAGGTATATTTAAGTGTGATACAATTATGATTTCTGATGAGAAACACAGATTCGCTTACAAAGAACCTTCGGTAAAGCTCAAAACAAGATACCAAAAGGAAGTAATGCAGGAATATGAAGCACATGCACTAGATAAAAATGCTAAAAAGGAATTGGAAAACTATATAAATGCAAGAAAAAGATGGCGTAAAATGATGATAAGTGAAGAATAAATAATAACTCAAAGCTCAAAATTAAAAACTCAAAACTAACAAATGGCAGACGATGACTTGATTACAGACGATGAACTGTATGAGCACTATAGTTTTAAGGCAGGAAAGGGACAAGAACCGCTAAGAGTGGATAAGTTCCTGATGAACTTCGTGGAGAATGCCTCCCGTAATAAGGTACAACAGGCGGCTAAGGACGGCAATATATTTGTCAATGGAGTAGCCGTGAAGGCTAACCATAGGGTGAAGGCCAATGATGAGGTCAAGGTCATGTTTGCTCACCCTCCTCACGAATATTTGTTAGTACCAGAGCCTATCCCCTTGGATATTGTCTATGAAGACGAGGAACTAATCATTATCAATAAGCCTGCTGGCTTGGTAGTACATCCAGGGCATGGAAATTATCAGGGAACTCTTATCAATGGGCTGATATACCATTTTCAGCACTTGCCTATGAACAGTTCTGACCGCCCTGGCTTGGTGCACCGAATAGACAAGGATACCAGTGGTTTATTGGTAGTGGCTAAGACGGAAGAGGCCATGAACCACTTGGCTAAACAGTTTTTCAATAAAACCAGTGAGCGGGAGTATGTAGCTCTTGTATGGGGTAATCTCACTGAGGACGAGGGGACGATCACAGGGCATATCGGGAGACACCCTAAGAACCGCCTCCAAATGGCAGTCTTCCCCGACGGAAGCCAGGGAAAGGAGGCCATCACTCATTACAAGGTATTGGAACGTTTCGGTTATGTAACCCTCGTTTCCTGTCGGTTAGAGACAGGGCGTACGCATCAGATTCGTGCCCACTTTACCTATATAGGTCACCCTCTTTTCAATGACGAGCGCTATGGAGGGGACAAGATACTCAAAGGAACTACTTCGGCTAAGTATAAACAGTTTGTAGAGAACTGTTTTAAGATCCTCCCACGTCAAGCGCTCCATGCCAAGACCTTAGGAGTGGAGAAACCCTCCACAGGACAGATGCTTCGTTTTGATAGTGAGATTCCTCAAGATATGCAGCAGTGTATAGAAAAGTGGCGTAACTATCTCAGCAATAGAGAAGTAGAATAGTAGCCAGAGGTCTGTTATCAGCGATCAGTAAAAGTCCCTTTCTGGGGATAAAAAACTTAAAACTTAAAACTCAAAACTAATATGTTATTCAGGCAAGCACAGATAGAAGATTTAGAGGCTATATGGCAGATTATCCTCTATGCTAAAGAAACCATGCGGCAGAGAGGAAGTGAGCAGTGGCAAGATGGTTATCCCTTTAGGGAAACTATTGAGCAAGATATAGCGCATCACTATGCCTATGTAGTGGAAGAAGCTGGTGAGATTGTGGCTTATGCGGCAATCAGTGGTGATGGTGAGCCTACCTATCAAAAGATAGAGGGGGCATGGCTCAGTGATGATCCTTATATAGTAGGTCATAGAATAGCCGTGAGTGAGAGGGGCAAGGGTAAAGGGCTGGCCAGCTATATTATACAACAGGCAGAAGAGATCGCCCTTGTCCGTGGATTCCATTCGCTACGAGCCGATACCAACTATGACAATCTTGCCATGAAGCATATCTTGGAAAAAGAAGGCTTTGTCTATTGTGGTATTATTCAGGTACGCGATGGAAAACGTGAGGCTTTTCAGAAAATTCTAAAATAACAGAATATGGATATGAAAAAAATTGATACAACCGACTATACTATCTATTTCTCGGAAGAGGGGTATAAATACTTAGCAGACTATGTAAAAGAGAAGAAATATTCTAAGATATTTGTCCTCTCCGATACCCATACCCATGAGTGTTGTGTATATACATTCTTGCAGAAATTTCCTTTTGAGGTAGAAATCATAGAAGTAGAAGCAGGAGAAGAGCATAAGAATTTGGATACCTGCCTTTCTCTTTGGCAAACGCTCTCCGACTTGGAGGCCGACAGAAAGAGCTTACTGATTAATGTAGGCGGGGGAGTGGTTACCGATATGGGGGGCTTTGTTGCCTCTACCTTCAAGCGTGGGATTGACTTTATCAATGTTCCCACTACACTACTTGCTATGGTAGATGCTTCCATTGGAGGAAAAACGGGTGTAGATTTGGGCGTACTCAAGAACCAAATAGGGGTGATTAATAACCCTCAGCTCCTATTGATAGATGTGAATTATTTAGCAACCCTCCCCAAAGAGGAGTTTCGTAGTGGCTTGGCCGAGATGTTCAAGCATGGGCTGATACAGTCTCCCGCTTATTGGGAGAAGATGAAACAGCTCTCCGCCCTGACTACTGATGATTTGGAAGAGATTATCTATGAATCGGTAGTAATTAAGCATCAGGTAGTAAAGCAAGACCCTAAGGAACAAGGTTTGCGCAAGATACTGAACTTTGGCCATACGCTGGGTCACGCTATAGAATCTTATTGCTTAGCACACCGCTCCAAGCGTTTGTTGCATGGGGAAGCAGTCGCTATTGGTATGATTTTAGCGGCTTTCCTCTCTCATAAGCTCTTGCATTTCCCTTGGGAAAAGACAGTAGAGATAAAGAGAGTCCTCTTGGACTATTTCTCTCGGGAGAATTTCTCAGCTCAAGAGATAGCAGCTATACAGGAACTACTCAAGTATGATAAAAAGAATGCTTATGGCCATGTCTATTTTGTACTATTGGAGGCGATAGGACAACCTAAGTGGAATATAGAAGTGGAAGAAGCTCTTGTAGAACAGGCTTTTGCTTATTATAGTGAGAAATAGGAGTAAAAGAGTTAAGCAAATGAGTGTTTCTCTAAAAAATTATACACTAAGACAGGTAGCGCTGGCCTTTTTACCTATTATGGTAGTGTGGTTAGTAGTGATTTATATATTTATCTCAGAGGAAGTTTATGACAATGTAGATGATGGTCTCAAGGATAGGAAAAAAGAAATCATTGCCCTCTCTAAGGAATATCCAGAGCGTATACTCTCTGTTAGTGAATATGGGATAGGGCAGTTTAGAATACGCCCTGCTCAGGGTAAAGTATCTAAGAAGAATAGTATCAACAATGAGTTTCTCTACGAACCCTCAGGTGATGAAAAGGAGCTATACCGAGTGCTGAAAACGGGTTTTTGTGATGACCAAGACCGTTGTTATACCTTGGAGATACGTACCTCTACAGTAGAGGAAGACGATTTAATGGCCAATTTAGCTATAGGGATTGGGGTGTTGTATTTGGTCTTAGTCGTAAGTATGTATATCATTCATTTGCTATTCATCCGGCGTGTGTGGAAGCCTTTCAATACATTGCTTCATAACATCAATGCTTACGAATTGGGCAATCGTCAGGGGGTAGTTCCTATAACCACTCAAGTGAGAGAGTTTGCTCAGCTCAATGAGACCATCCAGCGTATGTGGCATCGTACGGAAACTATTTTTGATCAGCAGCGTACTTTTATAGGCAATGCCGCTCATGAGTTACAAACTCCTATCGCGATTACTATCAATAAGTTAGAATTGCTTATGGAAGATGAAACGCTTTCTCAAGCACAACTTCAACAACTCTCTGAAGCGAAGGCCTCACTTACCCGTATGGCTACACTCAATAAGTCTTTGCTCACTTTAGCACGTATAGAAAACCGACAATACGAAGAGGTTTCTCCTATCTGTTTTGCTTCATTGCTTCGTACCCTTATCGAGGAATACCAAGACCTGATAGCTTTTAAGGAAATTACTCTTTCTATAACGGAAAAATCACCTTTCTCGGTGCAGATGAATAAGGATTTAGCGGTTATTCTCCTCTCTAACCTCCTTAGAAATGCTATAAAATATACGTATCCCAAAGGGAAAATACTAATAGAGATAGACAAACACGTATTTTCTATTGCCAATGAGGGAAAACCAACCCCTTTGGACGCTGATAAGATATTCAAACGCTTTCATAAGGGAGAACAAGACAGTACCTCCACAGGCTTAGGCTTAGCAATTGTAAAATCTATAGTGGATTTGTACCAGCATATCCGCTTGCAGTATGTATATAAGGAGGAAAAACACACTTTTTTAATTGTTAATGGTTAATTGTTAATTGTCAATGATTAGTCATTAGTCATTAGTCATTAGTCACTATCTATGGTTGTCGTTATACTCAATTGGAACGGAAAACACTTATTGGAACAGTTTCTCCCCTCAGTGGTAGCTTATTCCACTGAGGCTGAACTCTATGTAATTGACAATGCTTCTACCGATGGGAGTGTTGCTTTCCTCTCTGCCCACTATCCTCAAATAAAAATTGTACAGAATCCCGAAAACTATGGCTATGCAAAGGGCTACAATGAGGGGCTAAAGCATATCCCTGCCGATGTATATTGCCTACTTAATTCCGATGTGGAGGTAACTCAGCATTGGCTTAAAGCGCCTATAGAAATTTTTGCCCAGCAACCCGAAATAAGTATATTACAACCTAAAATAAAGTCCTATAAGCAGAAAAACTATTTCGAATATGCAGGAGCAGCAGGAGGCTATATAGATAAATATGGTTTCCCTTATTGTAGAGGACGTGTTTTTGATAGTATAGAAGAGGACAAGGGACAATATGACCAGCAAATTCCTATTTTTTGGGCTTCGGGAGCATGCTTTTTTATAAGAAAAGCTGTTTTTGATGAGCTTAAAGGTTTTGACGAAGATTTTTTTGCCCATCAGGAGGAGATAGATCTCTGTTGGAGAGCAAAGAATAAGGGTTATGAGGTCTATTATACCCCTCAGTCACAGATATACCACTTAGGAGGGGCTACTCTTACCGAAGGAAGTTCACAAAAAGTATATTTAAACTTTCGCAACAGTCTTTTTATGCTACTTAAGAACTTGCCTAAGCCCTATTGGCCACTGACCATTTTCCTTAGAATGGTCTTAGATGGGGTAGCAGGGGCGCGCTTTTTCTTTCAAGGAAAGTTCAAAAGTACTTGGGCTATCATCAGGGCACACTTTTCTTTTTATAGGCATTTTTGTCATTTCTATCGCAAACGACAAAACCCTAGTTTGCAGCAGTATTATACCATAAGGTCTATAGTATGGAAACACTTTGTGAAAGGTAAAAAATAAAAGGTAAAAAGTAAAAGAAATAAAACTAGCTAAGAGAACTCCCTTTTATTTTGGTAGAAAAATCCGAATCAATAGTAGAAGAACAATTGTATAGTCTAATTCGTTAAGACGCAATTTATTGCGTCTCTACAGAAGACTATGCTTATCAGTAATTGTCTTAGCCAGCGCATGTGTAGATACGCAATTTATTGCGTCTTAGATAGTTAGCTAATAGTGTTTTAACTATTGATTCGCATTAAAAACTTCATGATTAAAAGATATATCGGCAAAGAACAAGCAAGGCAGGAAAACCTTTTACTTTTTATCTTTTACTTTATTGAAGTTCTGTGGTCAATAAACTTCACTGGTTTGCGGCTTCCCTTAGGGTAGAGTTGTTGTTCTATGATTTCCACAGGGTGGAACTCTATTTTGGGAACAACACGCATTTTAGCACGGAAGTGGTTGGTAATCTCTTCACGAAGTGCCTCGGAAGGGGAGGTAGTTCCTATTTTGATAAGAATCTCATCGGTGAGGATTTCATTATTGCTGATCTCTATGATGTAGTTCTCCACTTGGGCAAATTGGCTAAGTAAGTCCATAAGCACAGGCGGGTATAGGGTGGTTCCCTTGTACTTTATCATCTGTTGTTTTCTTCCTACCACAGGGCTAACCCTTAGTGTATTTCTCCCACACGAACAAGGTGCTTGGTGTAGGGTAACCATATCTCCTGTACGGAAACGCAATAGAGGCATACCCTCTATACCAAGGGTGGTAATGGTCAGTTCTCCCAAGTTACCCATGGGAAGAGGCTTTCCCTCATCATCTAATACCTCAGTGATAATAAGTTCTGGGTGATGATGCCCCCCTTGCTGGTGTTCACACTCGGTAAAGGTGGTACTCATCTCGGTAGAGGCATAAGTAGAGTAGAGTTTTAGTTCAGGCCATTTTTCCATGATTTTCTGAGTGAGTAGGTTAGCAGAAAAATCTTGTCTGCGGAGGGTTTCTCCTATACATATTACGCCCTTGACTGAGGAATTGCGATAGTCTATATCAGTTTTTTCGGCATATTCTATGAGCTTAAGTAGAAAAGAAGGCACTGCAATGAGCCACTTAGGCTGATAGGAATCTATAGAATCCCATTGGAGTTCAGGGATCCCTGCACCTATACGTACAATACTGGCACCAAGTTTTCTAATGCCTAAGAAATAAGCCAGTCCAGCCATAAACCTACGGTCAATAGTGGTCATCAGTTGTACTATATCTCCCTTTTGAATACCAGCACAACTCAGTGAAATAGCTTCATTGTAGGCCAAGCGGTCTAAGTCCTTGTCAGTAAGCCCAAAAGTAACAGGCTTTCCTAAAGTCCCGGAGGTAGAAGCATAATCCACTATGGCTGTTTTGGGTACGCAGAGGAAATCATCATTATAACGTTGGAGGTCATCTTTGGAAGTGGTGGGGAGTCTCTGGAGGTCGTCCAAGGTTTGTATCTCCTCAATATCAATATGATATTCCTTGAATATACGTTGGTAATAAGGAGAATGAGCGTGGAGGTATTGTAGAAGCACTCGGAGTCTCTCCTCTTGGAATAGTCGAATTGTTGTGGGGTCTTGCTGTTCTATTTCAGGGATCATAGCAGGCCTTAGTTGAGTGAAAGATTGATATTTTCTATATATTCAAGTACCTCCTCTTTTCCCAATTTGCTCTCGGAAGAAGTAATAAAGTAGGGCGGCATCTCCTCCCAACTCTCTAAGAGAATTTTTTGGTAGGTAAGTACGTGTTGTTCAATGACTTTGGGAGCAAGCTTGTCTGCCTTAGTAAAGATGATAGCAAAGGGAATAGCATTCTCCCCCAACCATTGCATAAACTCCAAGTCTATTTTTTGGGGTTCATGGCGTATATCCACTAACACAAAAGCACAGACCAATTCCTTGCGTTTCTTGAAATAGTCGGTAATAAACTGCTGGAAAGTTTTCTTAGATTGCTTGGACACCTGTGCATAGCCATATCCAGGCAAATCTACTAAATACCAATTCTTATTGATAAGAAAGTGATTAATTAGCTGTGTTTTTCCTGGTTTGGAAGAGGTCTTAGCAAGCCCTTTGTGGTTGGTTAGCATATTGATAAGGGAGGATTTCCCCACATTGGAGCGCCCGATAAAGGCATACTCAGGTAGCTTATGCGTAGGGCATTTGGCCACCTGTGTATTGCTCACCACAAAGGAGGCTTGTTTGATCTCCATATTTATAACTTATTAGTCGTTAACCAATTGTTTAGTAACTCATTGAAAGTGTCGGGATGTTCCATCATAGGAGCATGGCCACACTTGTCTATCCAATAGAGAGACGCATTGGGCAGTAGTTCACTAAACTCCTCAGCTACTTTAGGGGGCGTTACAGGGTCATTCTTTCCCCATATAAGGCAAGTGGGAGTCTTCATATTAGGCAGATCCTTAGCCATATTGTGGCGGATAGCACTCTTGGCAATGGAGAGTGTTTTGATCACCTTTGTACGGTCATTGACAATGGCGAAGACCTCATCTACCAGTTCTTTGGTAGCTGTTTTAGGGTCATAGAATACATCCTCACACTTCTTTTTGATGAACTCATAGCTACCACGCTTTGGATAACTATCACCCATAGCGCTCTCATAAAGGCCAGAACTACCTGTAAGGATGAGTCCCTTGACCTTTCTAGGGTGCAGCTTGGTGTAAAGCAGCGCAATATGTCCGCCCAAGGAATTACCCAAGAGAATCACCTGCTCTAGTTCTTTGTAAGTGATAAAGCGCGTAAGCCAATTGGTTAAACTCTTTACTGTACTAGAGAGCAACGGCAAGTCATAAATGGGTAGTTCTGGGGCTATTACCTTATATTTTTTTGAAAAAAACTCAATAGTACTATCAAAGTTACTAAGCCCTCCCATAAGCCCATGTAAGAGGATAATAGGAGTACCTTCGCCTTTTTCAACATAGGAAAATTTGTCTTCTTTTTTACGAAAAAGATTTATCATTTTATATCTATTTCTTGTAGCTACAAAGATAAGAATTTTTTATCAAATAGTAGTCATTGTTCTTGAAAAAAATTTCAGGAAAATAAATTTTTATAAACAATTAATTTATAAGCATTTATTCCACATATAATATCCAAACATCTTTTACTTTTTGCAAATCGGGGTTCAGACTGCGGGCGGTATTGATTTCTTGTTGTTTTTTAAATGCCTCTGCATAGGTAGCTGCATAGAGAGAATAAGCGTAATATAAGTTCTTTTCAGCATAGAGGAAACTGCCCTCGGCACGCATTCCTTTTTGTCGCAATCCGAACATATATTTCTCAGCATTTTCTTTGTTGGAATAGACGCCTAGTATTAGGTAGAATCCTTTTTTGACATTCGCAGCGGTAATTCTACGTACATTGTCAGGAATCTGTTCTGTCTGTCCTGTCTGAGTGGCTTGTCCTACTGTAGCTGTTTGTCCTGCAGGGGCTTGTTGTACAGGGGTTTTTGCTTGGGTAGTAGCATTTGTCTGCCCTGTAGTATTTGCCTTAGCTGTAGAGCTTGTCTGAGCTATATTAGCTTGTTGGTTAGTTTTTACTTCTGCTGAGGCAGCTTGGTTAGCATTGACCACAGTCTGTCCTGTAGGGGCTACCTTAGGAGTTGTTTTCTTTCCTAAGAGCCTATCTACTTCCTCATCGCGCAAGGAGGTACTTTCTTCGGTATTGATAGCTAGCCCCATTAGGAAAGCATAATAAGAATCATTTGTGGAGGAGAAACTCACTCGTAAGTAATCATTGCCCACAGGGAATACTTCAAAATCGTAATTGGGAAGCACTACCGAGAAAATATCAAAGCCCAAGGTATTTTTACTATTAGGTTTTCTTTGTTTGAGATAGTCTTCGCCATAGGTGATAGAGCTATTGAAGAAGTTTTTTATCTTTCTCGTTTTTGTCTCCAAATAGAATCCTACTTTGTCGGAGAATACACCTACCTTGTTCTCTCCTTGATTGAAATCAGCATCCAAGACAGCTCCTACCAATCGGGGAAAGGCTTCCTTGATAGAAGGAATTTTATAGTTGGTAAAGGCGATGCTCTTGTCGCCTTTTACTTCCAAGAATCCGTCTTTTATATCCAATTTTCTAAAGGGTTCAGAGGCGTTTTCATAAGCAATAACCAATGTCCATCCCCCGCAAGAGCCTCCTTCTACACTTCCTCTGGCAGCTCTTACATTGGCTACCGTATATTCCCCATCAATGCGTTTGCTGCTCTGAACGAGTTTGGTAACATCGGCGAACATGACATAGGGGGCATTTTTGCCTATATAGCGGGAATCCGTATTGCCGTCAAATACATATTCTCCTTTTACAGGCGTATATTTCCCTTTAGGAACTTTTAGTAATACCTCCTCTACCGATTCACGTTTGGCATCTTTGGCTACCGATTTTTTGGCCACTACCTGTCCCTCTTCGTAAGGGTAAGTGGCAGCCCAGTAGAGTCCAGCAAATAGAATCTTACTATTCTTAGGAAGTGATACACTAGCCGTGCTGGAAGAGAATGTTTTCTTATCCTTATCTACATCTATATATTCCATTACTTGGGAATCGTTCAGCTTAAGTCCGCCTATCAGATCATTGTAGGGAGTATTGGCATCAGCTTTTCCTTCCTTGCGGTTTAGGATATTATTTCCTGTAATGGTGATATTTCCTTTGGATAACACTTTATAACGAGTGGTGAGGGTATCGCTCTCCTGCGCCCATAGTAGGCTTGTAGCGCTTAGGCAGAGGAGTAGACTGTAAATAATTCTCATATACACTTTAGGTTTTATTTGTAAATTAACGAATTTGGAGGCAAATATACGTAAAAAAATAGTATTCCCTAAAAAAGATAAATATATTTTTATCTGAAAGCATTCCATCCTCTAGCTTTCAGAGGAATGGCTTCATTGGCACGAGTAATGAGGTTGCAACCTTGGGCAGGTTCTGTAATATAGCCAATGACACTAAGGTTGGGGTTACCCTTGATTTTGTCATAGTCCGAGGGGGCTATGGTAAAGAGTAGCTCATAGTCCTCTCCGCCACTGAGGGCAACCATGGTACTACTTAGGGTAAATTCTTCACAAGCATTAATCAGGGTAGGGTCAAGAGGTATCTTTTCCTCTACTAGGCGACACCCGACATGGGATTGTTTGCAGATGTGTAACAATTCTGAGGAGAGTCCATCGCTGATGTCCATCATTGCTGTAGGTTGTACGCCCAATTTGTCAAGTAGTAGGACAATATCCTTACGTGCTTCGGGCTTGAGTTGCCTTTCTATAAGGTATTGATAGCTTTCTAAGTCTGGTTGCATATTAGGATTGACCTTAAACACCTCATTTTCTCGCTCCAACACCTGCAATCCCATATAGGCGCTACCTAAGTCTCCACTCACTACAATAAGGTCGTTCTCTTTGGCACCATTGCGATAGACAATCTTCTCTTGTGGCGCCATACCGATAGCGGTAACCGAGATGATGAGTCCTCTAGTGGAAGAAGTGGTATCTCCGCCTACCAAATCTACTTTATAAATATCACAAGCCAAGCGGATGCCCTCATAGAGTTCCTCTAAGGCCTCCACAGGAAAGCGATTGGAGACAGCGATAGAGACTACCACTTGAGTGGCTATGGCATTCATGGCATAGATATCGGAGAGATTGACCATAATAGACTTGTAACCTAAGTGTTTTAGCGGTACATAAGAGAGGTTGAAGTGTACCCCTTCTATCAAAAGGTCGCTGGATATAACAGCTTTCTGATCCCCGAAATCAATAATAGCTCCATCATCGCCTACACCCTTGAGGGTGGAGGGATTCACTATAGGGAAGTCCTTGGTCAGATGGTCTATCAAGCCAAACTCTCCCAACTCAGAGAGGTGGGTTCTATGGGTGTTTTTGTCTTCTAACATCTTGTCTTAAAATATTTGGCACAAATGTACAATAAAAATGATTAACTACTCATTATTAGTGATTAATTAACGTTGTTTTTAGCTATTGCAAATTTCAGAATAATTTTTTGTTAAATGGCAACAGCTCTCATATAAAAAACTTATATTTGCACCCACTACAATAATACAATACATTATGAGTGTAGAAAAATTCAAAGAAACCATCGCGGCAGGGTATCCTGCCCAAGGAACTTATATTACCTTAGGAGGTGCTATGTACGAGGGAGCTGTCATTAAGGACTTGTTGGTCAATATACCCCTGAAGAACCTCAACCGCCATGGTCTTATTGCTGGTGCTACAGGTACAGGAAAGACTAAAACGCTACAATCCCTCACCGAAAACCTTTCCAAGGCGGGGGTGCCTACCTTGCTTATGGATCTCAAGGGAGACCTTAGTGGTATTGCAGCCATAGGGGAGGAGAAATCCTTTATCAAGGAACGCCATGCTCAGATGAACTTGCCTTACACACCTGAGGCTTTTCCTGTGGAGCTGCTTACTATTTCTAAGCAAGATGGGGTTCGCCTACGTGCTACAGTTTCCGAGTTTGGTTCGGTTTTGCTCTCCCGTATCTTAGACCTCTCCGATGTACAAGAAGGGGTGCTTGCGGTGATTTTTAAGTATTGTGATGATCACCAATATCCGTTGCTTGACCTTAAAGACCTCAAAAAGGTGCTCCAATATGCCACTGAAGAGGGGAAAAGTGAGTTTGAGGCAGAATATGGTCGTGTAGCTTCTTCTTCTACCAGTGCTATCTTGCGCAAAATAGTGGAATTGGAGAACCAAGGAGCTGAACTTTTCTTCGGAGAACGTAGTTTTGAGACTGAGGACTTACTCCATACCGATGAAAAGGGTAGGGGAGTGGTAAATATTATCCGATTGACCGACATACAAGATCGTCCTAAGATGTTCTCCACTTTTATGCTCTGTCTCTTGGCTGAAATCTATAATACATTTCCTGAAATAGGAGACCAAGACAAGCCTAAGTTAGTAATTTTTATAGATGAAGCACACCTGATATTCAATCAAGCCTCCAAGGCTCTGCTTAATCAATTAGAAAATATCGTCAAGCTGATTCGTTCCAAGGGGGTAGGACTTATTTTCTGTACACAAACCCCTACCGATGTGCCCGATGCGGTGCTCGCTCAGTTGGGTATGAAGATACAACATGCCTTGCGTGCTTTTACAGCCAAGGATCGCCAGGCTATCAAGCTTACCGCTCAGAACTATCCTGAAACAACTTTCTACAACGTAGCCGAAGACCTTACCTCATTGGGAACAGGAGAGGCTTTCGTGACAGCCTTGGATACCAAAGGTCGCCCTACACCACTGGTTGCCACTATGATGCGTGCTCCTATGAGCCGTATGGATATACTCTCCGATAGCGAAATAGCACAGGTGTTGGCCAAATCAGCCCTAAAGAAGAAATACAATCAGGAGATAGACCGCGAGAGTGCTTATGAGATACTCAATGCCAAGATAGCCAATGCTGCTGAGCAGACAGCCAAAGAACCAGCACCAAAGAAGACGACTTCTACAACAGCGAAGACGACCGCTCCCCAAACCACAACGACTAAGAGGAGTACAGCTCAAAATCCCATAGTAAAACTACTTACTAGTGCTACTTTCGTTCGTGGGGTATTTGGGGTGTTGAGTAAACTCATGAAGAAATAAAATACCTAAAAATAGAATGAAAAATACAGCAAAAATACTTTTATGGGCGGTAGGTAGTGCCTTATTGGTTATTGGTTGCTCCCGTTCTGATAAAAGATTCTTGATAACTGATATCAGTGTTGGGAACTTGACCAAAGAGACCAAAATTTCTCAGTTGGATTCTCTATATAAGAATGATTCTTTGGTAAAAACATCGATTGAAGGGGAGTTTAGGTATATAAGCGATGAGCGCTTTTTAGTCTATGAAAAGGGAGGTGAAGGCAAGCAGCTCTTGGAACTGACCCCTGCGATTCCTTTGGAGGGGGAAAGCAAACATATTCAGGGGGTACAAATTATGGATGAGCGTTTTGCTACAGCTGAGCATATTTCGCTCAATAGTACCTTTGCCGATATCAAGAAGGTATATAAGGACTTTGATTTTGAGCAATTGATCTCTACAGTTATTGTCATGCCTAAGGGGAGTAACCTCTATTTTGCTTTTGCTAAGGAGGATCTTTTACCTGCGGTAGATGATGCTTATACCATAGAGAGTATTCCTGAAACAGCCAAAGTGAAAAGATTGATGATTAGTTGGAACTAAAAGGGGGAGCATTACAGCTCCCCTTCATTTACATATTTCTTATAGGTAGCCCTACGACCAAAATCAGTAGGATTGAAGTTTTTCCATAGTTTCTGCACGGCTAAGTTGTTCTCCAATTCTGGAGTGATAATACATTGTTCTACTCCCTTTTTCTTGAATAGTAGGTAACAATCCCTAAAGAGCATGGCAGGTACTCCTTTGGATTGGTATTCGGGACTGATACCAATAAGATAGAACTCTACCGTCTTAGGATTCTTTCGAGCTTTCCATAGGTGATAGAAACCAAAGGGGAAGAGTTTCCCATTAGCTTTTTGCAAGGCCTTTGAAAAAGAAGGAATTACAATAGCAAAACAGATGATTTTCCCCTCTTTATCCAAGATGAATTTGATAAACTCAGGTAGGACAAAGGGAATATATTTCTTTTTGAAGTACTCTTTTTGCTTTTCAGAGACAGGAATAAAGGAGGAAAGATTGGCATAGGAGGTGTTGAATAGGTCAAACATCTCATCTACATAGGGGATAATATCCTTATTGGTTTTGATAGGGGCATAGCTAAGACCATAACGGCGCTCTACTACATCACCCGCCTTCTTATAGGTATCAAAATTTACATCCTTAAGAAAGAAAGAGGACTCTACATAACCTTTTTCTTTTACCCAGCCAAGTTTCTCAAAATGAGTGACATAATAAGGGTAGTTAGTCCAAGTAATCATACCTCCAATATGGTCATACCCATAGGTCTGTACCCCTACTTTGTCCATATTCGAAAAGCCCATAGGTCCTTCGGCATACTCTAATCCTAATTCTTGTACTTTGTCTAAGGCTTTTTTGAGCAGTGCATCAGTAACGGCAATATCATCTATCATATCTAGCCAACCAAAACGTACCTTACGTACCCCTCGGTTGATCTCATAATGGTTAACAATTACTGCAATACGCCCCACTATAGTCTGCTGCTTATCATAAGCTAAGTAAAAAGTAGCCTCACAATTCTCGAAGGCTGGATTTTTCTCAGGGTCAAGGGTATCCAACTCATCGCCAATTAAAGGGGGTACCCAGGTTTTACTATCTTTGTATAAGGAGAAAGGAAACTTAACAAAATCAAGCATTCCCTTTTTGTCTTCTACTTTCTTTACAGTAATCATTATCTTTGTGCTAATCGCTTGCAAATATACAAAATAAAGACTAATTAAATTATGATTAGTAATTAATTAACATATAAGCGCTAATTAAAAACGGTATAGATTGAAAATCACCTTGTTTTTTTTTGTACCTTTGCGGCGAAATTACAATGATTAATGTCAGCAATAATTAATGATTAATATGTTACTCAATCATTAAATAATTTGATCATTAATCATTAATCATTAATAATGAGTGCTTTCCATTCCTTACGGTTTCGTATCTTTGTAAGTCTTATTGGTATTACGATACTTTCCTTTATAACTATTGCGATAGTAACCATATACCAGTATCGCAAGCAAGCACAGACCTATCATAACGAGCGCTTGTTGCGAAAGGAACAGCAGCTCTCCATGCAGATACGCTATGTACTATCGCAGACAACATTTCCTGTGGAAGATAAGTATATTCCCCTAATCTTCCGAGAGGAGATCTATCGTATTGCCGATATTGAAAATATTAACTTTAATCTCTATAGTATCAATGGGACTTTCCTTATTAGTTCACAGGCAGGACTAAGGGATAACAAGGAGTTACATTGTATCTCGGATACCATTCTCACCAATCTCTCTAACTCTGTAGATAAGCGATTGGTCTTCCAAACGGCACTTGAAAAGGATAGTTTCCAATACTCCTATTCCTATGTCAATGACCTACAATACAAGCCCCTACTTATTCTGCATATTCCTCATTTTGAAAATGATACCTTCAATGAGGGCTTCCTGCAGAACTCATTATATAACTTAGGAGGTGCTTATATGGCTATATTGCTGCTGACTATAGGGGTAGCTTTTGTTATCTCTCGCTATATCACTCACTCTATCGGGGAGATACAACAACGATTAAGAAGTACCCATTTCTTAGGGAAAAATGAAAAAATTGATGTCAAGAATACCACTACCGAGATAGGAGAGCTTATCTTCTCTTATAATGAAATGGTAGATGAGATAGAAAAGAGTAAGAAAGCATTAGCTAAAATAGAGCGGGAGAAGATGTGGAAGGATATGGCCAAGCAAATTGCCCATGAGATAAAGAACCCACTGACACCTATGCGGCTGAGTGTACAGAACTTCCAGCGGAGATTCTCCTCTGATGATCCACAATGTAGTGAAAAGGTAGCTGATTTTACCCAAATGCTCCTCCAGCATATTGATACCCTTTCGGATATCTCCGATGCCTTTTCTTCTTTTGTCTCTATGCCTCCACAGAAAAAGGAAAGGACAGACCTCAATGCGATTATTCGTCATGCTATAGCGATTTTTGACCTGACTTATATCCGTTTTGAGAGTAAGCAAGAGCAGATATGCCTTTGGGTGGATAAGAATCAGATGAATCGTATGTTGACCAATCTGCTCAAGAATGCTATCTATGCAACCGATAACATCCCAGACCCTCTAATAGAGGTTACAACCTATGTAACAGGTGACTTTGCTTATATTGTGGTTAAAGATAATGGTTCTGGGGTACCTCCTGAATTGCAAGAACGCATATTTGAACCTAAGTTCACCACTAAGAACACCGCAGGTTCGGGACTGGGGCTTACTATGGTCAAGCATATTATCAATGCCCATGGTGGGACTATTACCCTGAACTCAGAAGTGGGTAAGGGAGCTACCTTTACAGTAGAACTTAAAATTAGGTAAAAAGCAAAAAGTAAAGCAACTAATCACTAATAATTTAAATACCAATGGAAAGAAGAAGTTTTTTAAAGAACTCAGTATTTGCGGGATTAGGGTCTCTCCTACTTCCCTCTGTAGCACAAGCACAAGCCTCCGAGTCTTTCGCTCGTAAGAAGGCAAAGAACATTATCTATATGGTCAGCGATGGTATGAGTATCGGTACTTTGGTTATGGCAGATCTCTATAGCAAGCGTATCTTGGGACGTAGTAGTGCTTGGTTTGCACTATACGAACAGAAATTGGCCGTGAAAGCCTCTATGGATATGCAATCGGCTAGTTCTGTAGTTACCGACTCCTCCGCAGCTAGTTCCTCATGGGGCTGTGGTCACCGTATCATCAATGGAATGATCAACATTGGGGTCAATGGAGAAGAATATACTCCAATTCTGCAAAAATTTAAGAAAGCAGGTAAGAAAGTGGGTTGTGTAACTACAGTGCCTATCACTCATGCTACTCCAGCAGGTTTTTGCACTAATAGCAAGGAAAGAAAAGCCCAACCTAAAATTGCAGAAAACTATCTTGATCTTCGTTTTGATGTCATGATGGGGGGCGGAGATAACTATTTCAGTGGTGAAAAACGTAAGGATAAGCAAGATATGTATGCTAAGTACGTGGAAAAAGGATTTACAGTGGTTAAGAATGTAACCCAGATGAATGCCGCTCCTAAGAATATACCTCTGCTTGGGGTATTTGATAGTAATGCTTTGCCTTATACCATTGATGAAAATAATACGACTAAGAATGCCGCCATTCCTACCTTAGCCCAGATGACTAAAAAGGCAATAGACATGATGGCCGATCACAAGCAGGGTTTTGTACTCCAAGTGGAAGGGGGTAAAGTGGATTGGGCAGCTCATGGAAACGATATAGGGGCGCTACTATTTGACCAATTGGCCTTCGATGATGCTATACAAGTGGCTATAGATTTCGCTAAAAAGGATGGTAATACCTTGGTTGTGGTAACTTCCGACCATGGAAATGCTAATCCTGGCCTTATCTATGGTAAAGAATGTAACCAAAACTTCGACAATTTGGCTTACTTCCGTCATTCCAATGACTTTACCTTGCAGAGTATTAATCTAACAGACTCTGCTTCCCAAGTCAGGGAGCTACTTACCCATAACTTTGGTAAGATTCCTTTCTCTGAGGAGGATGCCAAACAAATACTCTCCTTCTATACCGAAGGCAAGCAGGAGAATGGACTCTATAACTATAAGAACCTTCCTTATAGTCTTTTGGCTGAAATACAGAAAAAACATACTTCCGTAGGTTGGATCAGTATGGATCACTCCTCCGACTATACTGAACTGGCTATGTATGGCCCTGGTAGCCAAAACCTACCTCCTTTTATAGAAAACTATAAAATGCACAATTTCTTACTTACCGCCGCCGAAGTAGATATGTTGGAGAAATATTAAACACAAGAAAATCAAAACGGTTATGTCTTATAAAATTCTCTTTTCGGATATAGATGGTACCTTGCTCGATGCCGATCGTACCCTCTCCCAGAAGACTATAAAGGTGCTCTCCGAGCTTAAAAGTCGCTTTCCTATCGTGCTTATATCTTCTCGTATGCCAGTACAGATGTACTACCTACAGGAGAAGGCAGGTATCTTGGGTATGCCACTGATTGCCTATAATGGGGCTTTGGTATTGGACAAAGGGGGCGAAGTGCTCCACTCAGTAGAAATACCTCATGCTCTTTGTGAGCAAATTGTAGCACTCAATGAGCAATATACTCAAGGAAAGTTACATATCAGCTTCTACAACTTCAATGAGTGGTACGTGCCCCAAATAGACCAGTGGGCTGAGCGCGAAGAGCGCAATACAGCTACTACTCCTGTGGTAAAGAGCAACCAAGAGGTACTTTCCCTTTGGAAAGCCCAAAATAAAGGTACCCATAAGCTTATGCTTATGGGAGAGGAGGCGCTAGTGGAGGCAATGTGGGAGGCCTTGCAAACCCAAATGGCAGGCCAGCTACAGCTCTATAGGGCAAAGAATACCTATATAGAAATCACTTTACAGAACGTATCCAAGCTCACAGGAATTGAGGCTTTCTTGGCGCATCACAAGGAAATTACCCTTGCTGATGCCATCGCTTTCGGAGACAACTACAATGACCAAGAGATGCTTGAGGCGGTAGGTCTCGGTGTAGCTGTGGCCAATGCCCGTGAGGAGGTGAAAGCAGTAGCCAATGATACAACCCATCACCATAAGGAAGATGGGGTAGCACGCTACTTAGCTCAGATGTTTGATATAGAATTATAAGACAATATGGTAAAAATAGGTTCGGTAGCCTTGGGTGAGTTTCCCTTACTCTTGGCTCCTATGGAGGATGTAAGTGATCCGCCCTTTCGCAGACTTTGTAAGAAGCATGGGGCGGATATGCTCTATAGTGAGTTTATCTCCTCCGAAGGGCTTATACGTGATGCTATAAAAAGCCGAAAGAAATTGGATATCTTTGATGACGAACGGCCTGTAGGTATCCAGATATTTGGGGGTGATGAGGAGGCTATGGCGCTTTCGGCTCGGATCGTGGAGACAGTATCCCCCGATGTAGTAGATATTAACTTCGGCTGCCCTGTCAAAAAAGTAGTAGCCAAGGGAGCAGGAGCGGCTGTACTCAAAGACATTGACCTTATGGTACGTCTTACCCAAGCGGTAGTAAAGAGTACCCACTTGCCTGTAACGGTCAAGACACGCTTGGGCTGGGATAGTGATACGATCAATATAGAAGAGGTAGCCGAACGCCTGCAAGATGTAGGCATACAAGCCCTCTCTATTCACGCCCGTACTCGCGTGCAGATGTACAAGGGGCATTCGGATTGGTCCTATATTGCCAAGGTGAAGGAAAACCCTCGTATCCATATTCCTATTTTTGGTAATGGTGATATAGATTCGCCTGAGAAGGCCTTGGAATACAAAAACAAATATGGAGTAGATGGCATCATGATAGGTCGTGCCGCTATTGGTTATCCTTGGATCTTCCAAGAGATCAAGCACTACCTCTCCACAGGAGAATTGTTACCCCCTCCTACACTTGCCCAAAGAGCCAAAGCTGCGCTACAACACTTGTTATGGGCGGTAGAGTGGAAGGGTGAGCGCTTGGGAATACTCGAAACACGCCGCCATTATAGTAATTATTTCAAAGGTATTCCTCATTTCAAGGAGTACAAGCAACAATTAGTTACCCTTGATGATATGGAAGCTCTCAAGGATATACTTATTAGCTTAGAGAAAGAAGAATAACAACCTCTTCAGCATAAAGATTTGTTACTTGGTTATACAAAATATCCTCCTATATACATATAGGGGGTATTTTATAAATCACATACAGTGACTTGTATATGCTTTGTAAGTAGGGTTTCTTCTATGATAAGGACTATTTTCTCCCATGTACCTCCCGCTAAACCACAACCTATACGAGGCATTTGTACACAGGCCTGCTTCTCTTGGGCAAAAGAGGCAACCTTTTCTAATCCCTCTCTGACTGCTTCATAACGAATAGGAGGGATTCCTTTCTCCTCTTGTATCTTATGTTGCCCAATGATATTGCCAACCCATATATTTTCTTCTACTTGTACAAACTGAACTGCACCCAAGACAAAGCCTTCTTTCTCCTGATACCATAGTTTGTACTGCTTCTCAGGAGCTTTCCATCGTCTGGAAAGGGCTAAGACAAAACCTTTGCCCCAAGCTCCGATGTCATTACATATATGGGGAATGATAATATTCCCCTCACTTTGAGGGAAAGTAGCATCGGCTTTTATATATTTTATTTCTGTCATGATAAAACGTTAAAGTAATCTTTGAGTATTGTATTATTCAGTTCTCTGGGGGTGAAAACTTCCAAGAGCATAGGACTTTCATATTGGGAAAAGAACGTTTCCAAAGTTTTTGTCAACTCCTCTTGGTTTTGTGCACAAAGGTAGGTAAAACCATACATAGCACAAAGGTGCTTAGCCGTAAGGGAATGGGTAGTCTCTTGGAAAGTTTCAAAGAAAGGCGTTCCCTTATCGGTAGGCAAGATTCGGAAAATACCCCCGCCTGCATTATTAACTACAATGATTTTCAGGTTCTTCGGAATATAGTTACACCACAATGCATTGCTATTGTAAAAGAAGCTCAAATCGCCTGTAATCAGTAGTGTAGGGGTAGCTTGTACGACACTAGCCCCTATAGCAGTAGAAGTACAGCCATCTATACCACTGGTACCCCGATTGCAGAACACCTGCCAACCCGCTTTAGCAGGAAAGAGTTGAGCATAGCGTATAGCGGCACTATTGCTAATCTGGATATGGTAAGGAGTAGGGGTACGCTCCAAAATAGCCTTGTAAGCAACCATATCTGAAAAAGGTACGTCTGCTAGGAAGGCTGTGCGTTTTTCAAGGGTTTCCTTGTACAAAGGCAGCCAAACTTCCTTATAATCAGAGCTAACAGGCGGTAGTTCTGGGCTAACAGTCTCCAAGAATGTATTAATATCCGTCTTGAAGTGATGGGTCAAGGCAAAGAACGTATCATACCCCACATGCTCATCTATATAATAATGAGCTTGGGGAGGGTACTTGCGCAGAAACTCCTTGATCTTCTTGGATACCACCATACCACCTATTGAGATAAGCACATCAGGACGAAGTAGCTCTTGGAGTTGTCTCTTCTCTATCGGAGCGAGGAATGTATCTATCATGCCGATAAAAGTATCGGCTACTACATTGGCCGTACTCTCAGTAAGTACTAAAATAGAAGGGTCTTTCTCAAGCCAATCAAACCATTTTTGAGCAATAGCATCAGTGGGTAATACCCCTATAAGTACCATCTTCTTAGGATAGTTCCAGTCTTTGGCAAACTGGAGTAATTTTTCAGTATTCAGGAGTACAGGCTTTTTGAGTCCAACTTCGTTGTGGAAACTCACCGTAGGGGCAGGAAGTGTTTGGTATAGTGGTTCCTCAAAAGGAGCATTGATATGTACAGGTAAGCACTTGAGAGCTGCTGTATTGAGAGCCTCATTGAGCAAATAGGTATTATAATTGAGATCCTGCTCCTCTTCAGAGAGATTGGCATTATAGGCTGTGTGTAGTGCTAAGGCATGTCGCTGATGTATGGTTTGCCCATCACCTATATCTATCTTAGAGGCTGGTCTGTCGGCACTAATGACCACCAAAGGGATGTTACTATAATACGCTTCACTCACGGCAGGGTAGTAGTTCAATAAGGCTGAACCAGAGGTACAGACCACCACGACAGGCTCTCTAAGCTGTTGGGCTAAACCAAGAGCAAAAAAAGCAGCACAACGCTCATCTACTATGCTATAAGCGTTGAAAAAGGAATCACTGGCAAAGCCAATAGTTAGTGGAGCATTGCGCGAACCAGGGGAAAGGACAATATGGCGGATGCCTTTTGCCTTACAGGCAAGTAGTATCTGTTGAGCTAAGGGAATCTGAGGAAACAAAACGAATAATCAATGATTAATGATCAATGATTAATGATCAATGATTAATGGTCAACATTTTTGAGTAAAAAAGTATTAATCATTAATCATTGTTAGCATTAATCATTAGTAATATTTATTGTTTAGCAAAAACTTTCTGTAATAGAGGGGTAGTTCTTGAACCGATGTTGGTACGTATATCCTCCTCTTTTTGAGCGATTTGTAGGAATAGACCGTCTATGGCCTTTTCTGTTACATAGCTTGTTAGATCTGGATTTACTTTGGTTACTAGGGGAACCGCATTGTACTTATCTATGATGCTTGACCATACCTGATCGGCACCTACCTTACCCAAAGAGACTTGGATCTTTGGAGAGAAAGCTTGTATCAGGGATTGGGTAGTGGTCTTTTTTAGATAATCTGTAGCGGCATTCTTACCACCTGTAAGAATAGCGGTAGCATCGGAGAAAGAGAGGTTCTTTACTGCATTGATAAAGATAGGTTTGGCTTCGGTTACCGCGTCTTCAGCAGCACGATTCAGTAGCTTTACCCCTTCATCGGCAAGGCTTCCTAAACCAATACTTCTTAGGGTATTATCTACTTTTTGTAAGGGTTCAGGGAAAAGAATCTTCGCCAAGGAATTGCCATAATACCCGTCCTTCTGGCTAAGCAAATCTACCCCTTGGGCAATGCCCAATTCTAAGGCTTGTTTGAGTCCGTTGGAAATATCCACAGAGGAAAGTGCTCCACTTTGTTGAGTGCTGTTCATAATACTCTGCAAATCAGCACAACTACTTAGACAGAAAAAACTGCTTACTAACAAAATGATTTTCTTCATTTCTAATATAATTTAATTGTTTTAAAAGTTTTGATTTAAGATATTATCGATCATACGAATCAATAGTTAAAATATTATTCGCAACTATCTAAGGTGTAATTTGTTGTTTCTTAATAAGTTAAACCATACAATTGTTTTTCTACTATTGATTGGCATTAACAATTAATCATTAATCTTTGTTCTACTTGCTCCTATAGCAGAGGCTATAATTCCTAATACAAATATAGTGAAAAACACCACTACAATTTCTAAAAGCCGAATATCCATAGGGTAGGCAATAGGTACAGCGGCATTGGGATTAATATATAGCATGGGGTAGGTCTTCTGTAACCAAGCTATTCCTACTCCTAGGCCTACGCCAAAGATAGCCCCCAGCAGGGAGACAATCACCCCTTGTAGGAAGAATATAGCACGTATCTGTCTTTCGGTCATTCCCAAAGCAAAGAGCGTATATAGGTTCTTTCGCTTGTCCAAAATCATCATGATAATAGCCCCAACCAGATTGAACAATGCTACGATAAGCACCAAGGTAAAAATGAGATAAGTAGCCAAATTTTCTGTTTGGAACATCTTATAGAGATCCTCATTGAGAGCCATACGGTCTTTTATCACAAAGCCATCTCCCAAAACCTTTTGCAGACGCTTTTTCCCTTCAGTAGCAGAAATACCTTTGGAGAGCTTGATCTCTACCGCACTTACCTCATTGGCTTGTACTCCTGTCAGGCGTTGGGCTAAGGATAGGGTAGCAAAGACATACTTACTATCCAAATCCTCCGTTACTTGATAGTAGTCTGAGAGCAGAACAGTCTCCTCTCTGTAAGGGGTAGAGGAGCTGGTGATACTGCCCTTACCAGCCTTAGGAACAATGATTTGTAGGGGAGTAGTACTGGTAAAGAGTCCCAAGTTGAGGGTCTCAGCGATGATATTGCCCACTACCACATAGTCCTCAGAAAGGAGCCACTCCTTAGGGGAGATAACAAGGATACTATCCACGGCATTTACCTTAGGATAGTTCTCATCTACTCCCTTGATATAGGCAATATAGTTCTTGCCCCTGCTGTTGAGAAATACGCGCTCCTCCAGTACCTTAGTATACGAGGCGACTACACCACTTTCCTTAAGAGCAGCCTCCTGCATGGGAGAAAGCGAGAAAATCTTTCCTGTTTTAGGAAAAATTTTCAGATCAGGGTCAAAGAAGTTAGAAAAAGACATGCTAAAGGTTCTCAGGCCTGAAAAGCCCGCCAAGACAATCATCAGCGATGCTCCTCCTACAATAAGGACAAAGATGGACATGCGATTGATGATGTTAATCACATTCTGCGAGCTCTTGGAGCGGACATAACGCCAAGCTATGAAGAGAATTGCTTTCAACAGACTAAGATTTTTTGCGCTTGATAAGCAATTCAGGGTTTTCTATAGGGTTCTCTTCTCCCTTGAGGGAGTGCTCTATTTGGGAGAGATACTCCAAGGAATCATCTAAAAAGAAAGTAAGATCAGGCATCTTTCGAAGCTGATAGCGCACTCGCTGGGCTACCTCATGTTTTATCTGGGCACTATTGGACTGTATGGCCGAGAGAATTTCCTTGCCTTGCTCGCTGGGAAATACACTGATATATACTTTAGCCTGTGTCAAATCCACGGTAATAGCCACTTTGGTAACTGATATAATAAGATTGGTCAGCCCGCCTGATTGTACAGCTCTGCCCAAGATATCTCCTAAGTCCTCTTGCAAGAGGCCTGCTATCTTCTTTTGGCGATTGGTCTCCATACTACGAAAATTATAAACGTTGCAAAGGTAGAAATATTTTTTCAATAATTGTAGTTTTTATCAAAAAAATTGTATCTTTGCGCTTTACTAAGTAATTTAATTTATACGATTAAAAATAATGACTAAATTAACGAAATTAACAAACGATATATTTTCTTTCCTCTCAGCTTTGGCTGTAAATAATAATCGTGATTGGTTCTTAGATAACAAAAAAGACTATGAACAAGCGAAAAAAGAAGTAAATAGCTTCTTCCAAGCGGTGTATGATAAGATCAGTGCGAAGGATCACTTGGGACCTATCAAGATATATCGTATCTATAATGATCTGCGCTTTGCCAAAGACAAGCCCCCTTACAAGACACACTTTGGTCTCTACTTTCCTCGTCTACAACCGCACTATCGCGGCGGATATTACTTGCATCTAAGCCCTGAGGGGAGTTTTGTAGGAGGAGGCTTTTTCAATCCTGAAGCCAAAGACCTACTTAGGATACGCCAAGAAATAGCCATGGAGCCAGAGGTTTTCTCTCAGATAATGACCTCTACCCCTATAGTGAAGTATTTCAAGGGCCAACTCTTTGGCGATGAGGTTAAGACCGCCCCAAAGGGATTTAGTAAAGATGATCCCATGATTGCTTACCTGAGGAAGAAACAATTCTTGCTCAAGAGAGATTTTGCCCCAGAGGCTGTCCTTGAAGACTCATTTTTTGAGGAAGTAGTAGCTTCTTTTTTGGCTATACGTCCTTTCTATGATTTTATGACAAGAGCACTGACAACCGACCTTAACGGAGAATCCCTATTTGATTAGTAACTTTTTTAATTTTTAATAGAATGAAAATAACACTTTCACGCATCATTGTAACATCCTTTGCGATGTTCTCCATCTTCTTTGGAGCAGGGAACTTTATATTGCCTCCCTTTTTGGGAAGAGCCGCAGGAGAACATTGGTTCTTAGTGGCTGTAGCCTTCTGTCTTTCGGCCGTACTGATTCCTATTTTGGGTGTAGTGGTACAAGCACGCTTGCAAGGTTCTGTATTGGATTTTGGTAAGAAGGTCAGCTCTTTTGTAGCGATTCTCTTAGGCTGCTTGCTCTATGGTATGTGCTTGGCTTTTCCTATGCCACGTACAGCCTCAGTAAGTTATGAGATGATTTCAGCAACTTTTGCTCCCGATCTACCTCAATGGGTGATGTATGTCTTCTATATAATCTACTTCTTTTTGGTAGGCTATCTATGCTTTCAGCGCAATAAGATATTGGATGTATTGGGCAGATATCTTACCCCTCTTATGGTCGGAATTATCCTCTTGCTCATTATCATGGCTATCTTCTATCAAGGAGATATAGCAGTATCCTCCTTTGAAAATCCTATTGCAGAGGGACTTTTGGAAGGTTATCAGACTTATGATGCGATGTCCTCTATCATTATCGGAGGGGTGATTGTAGCCTCTTTGGCCTTGGATAATTCCTTTGACAAGCGTCAAGTAAAGCGCTTAACGATCTATGCTGGGATAGGCAGTGGTATATTACTATTTATTACCTATGCGGGCTTTATCTATACAGGGGCATCCCAAGGGAGTTATTTTCCAGAGGTAGAAAAGCGCGTACTTCTTTTAGCGCTGATTACCAAGCATGTATTGGGAGGTTTTGGAGGCGTACTTCTTAGTATTGCTGTAAGTATCTCTTGCTTTACCACAGCAGTAGGAATCATCACAGGAGGGGCTGAATTTTTCCAAGGACTTGTCAAGGGGAATGAACGTACTTATAAACTATTTGTTACAATTCTCTGTATATACTGCCTTATTGTAGCACCTTTTGGAGTGGATTATATCATAAAGATTGCCTATCCTGTATTGGTACTATTCTATCCAACCGTAATTGCTTTGGTATTCTTACACCTACTTCCTGCCAAATTGGCTTCAAGAAATGTATTCAAGGCGGTAGCAGCAGTAACATTTATCACAACCATTCCTATTTTCTTAGAACAAATAGGCTACAAACTCTTTGAAGTACCTCTCCCATTACACCAATATGGGCTCTCTTGGATATGTCCAGCACTTTGGGCGTGGGTTACTACTATACTTATAGAGAAATTGATTATAAAACCTTCTGAACAGACAAAACACAAATAAAGTGAATACTATTCCTAAACCGCTCCAGAGAGCACTTCAAGAACGTGAAGCGGCGGGGACACTCCGCCGCTTATCTCAGGAGAGTTACCCTATTGATTTCTATTCCAATGATTATATAGGGTTAGCTAGAAATGCAGCTGTTAGGGAAAAGGCTCATACAATACTTCAGTCCTATCCCTTGCAAAATGGCAGTACAGGCTCTCGCCTCCTATCGGGGAATTATCCCTTGATTAGAGAAGCTGAGAGCTATTTGGCTGCTTTTCATGCCGTAGAAAAAGGGCTTTTGTTTAATTCAGGTTATGATGCCAATGTGGGTATCTTCTCCTCTATTCCACAAAAGGGTGATGTGGTGTTATATGATCAGTATATACATGCTTCTATTCGTGATGGCTTGCAACTGAATAAGGCGCAGAACTTCAAGTTTAAGCATAATTCTCTTTCGGATTTACAAGAAAAGCTACAGCGCTTTGCCGCTACAGCCACAACCCTCTATATAGCTACCGAATCAGTCTTTTCTATGGATGGTGATACACCCGACTTGCTTGCTATGGTAGCACTTGCCAAGCAGTACAATGCTTATATCATTATAGATGAAGCCCATTCGGTAGGGGTATTTGGCCAGAAAGGGGAGGGGCTTTGTCAGGCTTTGGGAATAGAGAAGGATATTTTCTTACGCCTGATTACCTTTGGTAAGGGAATAGGCGCTCACGGAGCCTTGGTTCTAGCTCAAACGGAGGTGATAGATTATCTGATCAACTTCGCACGTTCGTTTATCTATACCACGGCCGCCGCTCCAGAAAGTGTAGCGACACTATTGGCTGCTTATGCACTGCTGCCAGAGACAGAAGAGAGAGCCCGCTTACATGAGAATATTGCCTTTTTCCGAGAGAAGGCACAAGTCTTGTCTCAGGAAAAAGGCCTTACTTTTATTGATTCAACCTCTGCTATACAGGGGCTTATCATACCTGATAGTCAAAGGGTCAAGCAAGTAGCTGCTCACTTACAAGACAAGGGTATGGGGATAAAACCGATTCTTTCTCCTACAGTCCCCAAGGGGGAAGAACGCCTACGTATATGTCTGCATAGCTATAATACAAAAGAGGAAATCATCCAACTATTCCAAGGGATTAGTGAAGAGTGAATAACGAAAAGTGAATAGTGAAGAATCTTTCACTATTCACTTTTTGTTATTCACTTAAAAGTATTCGATTCTCTTCAAAGATTAAAGGTGTTTCAGGAAAATCGGTTTTGGTCAGGCGTTTCATTTCCTCAAAGACTTTATAATTGGGGTCAAGTTCCAAGCCATTGGCTTTGCTTTGTTTGGTAGAGATGACTTTGGCATAGAGGAAATTGCCCTTGCGATCAAGCTTGATATCCAAAAGAGGAGCCATACCATTAGGCCCACTGAGGTTGAAGGTACCATAGGTATTGAAGTTTCCCATACTATAGGCAATGAACTTCTGCTTATATACCTCCACAGCACGCGTTACATGAGGGCCATGGCCTAAAACAATATCGGCACCTGCATCTATAACAGCGTGAGCAAACTTGTATACATTGCCTCGGTTTTCTCCAAAGAAGTATTCATTTTGGCGAGGAACATGGGTATGGCTGGCGCCTTCAGCTCCGCCATGGAAAGAGACGATTACGATGTCGGCCATAGAGCGTAGTTCCTTTACCAAATCGGTGGCTTGCTCCAAATCATTAACTGAAAGCATATTGCTATTGGGAGAAAAAGCACAAAAACCGTACCTGATCCCGTCTTTTTCAAAGACTACTGACTTGTTTTCCACAGGGCCTGCATGATAGATTCCTACTTCATCTAATACACGAGCGGTATTGCGTCTTCCTTTTTCTCCAAAGTCATTGGCATGGTTATTGGCGGTGCTCATCAGGCTAAATCCTGCCTCTTTGAGGATTTTTCCATAGCGGTCAGGCATACGAAAAGCATAACAAGTGCCTGCCTTGGAGTTTTTACATTTTTCAGAATTACCTGAATCTAAAATAGCCCCTTCCAGATTTCCAAAAACAATATCTCCATTTAGAAAAGGCTTGACCTCTTTAAAGCTCTCTAAGGCATCATCTTTTGGGAGGTGCCCAGCAGGAAAGCCTGAACCAATCATCACATCGCCAACAGCTACTATAGAAAGGGTATCTTTGACAGGGGAAAGGGTATCTTTGACGATGGAGACCATCTCCTTAGCAGGGGGAAGCGAATCTTTTACAACGGACAGTGTATCCTTAGTAGGGACTACCTGTCCATAAGAGAAACTGGTGAAAGCCAAAGAAATAGCTACTGAGAAAACATAAGGTATCTTCATAAAATTTATATTTAAAAAAGAGGTAAATCACAGAAAATTTACCTCTTATCATGTAAATAATTATTCGTTTTTATTGGAAAAATCGGGAATGACGTGTAATGTTCATTTCTTTGTCTATTATTTTTCCATTTTCTATAAAATCATAGAGAGATGTGGCTGTATAGGGAGCTAAGAGTGCACCATGAGTACCCAATCCGTTGAGAATAAACAAGTTTTTATACTTTGGGTGTACCCCTACCAAAGGGCGACGATCTTTCACTGTAGGGCGAATGCCTGCCATTTGTCCTGTGATACGATAGGGACAGCTGATCAGTCGTTCGAGCTTCTCTATAAGCGTCTGCCTACCATGAGCAGTAGGGGAGGGGTCTTTGTCGTCATTGTCATAGGTAGTACCTATTTTGAAGGTATTACCGCCTAAAGGAGCGATAAAACCATCGGACTTGAGTACCCCATCCAGTTGTAGGTCATCTGCCTCAAAACTAAGTAGTTCCCCCTTGCTTCCTACCATAGGTAGGTAATTGAAAAAGGGATTATGCACCATACCATAGCCCTCACAGAAGACAACCCGCTTGGCCGAAATACCCTTGTAGCTTACACAATCCTCCTTTATCTGCAAGGCGTCATACTCCAATTTCTCTTGGAAATACACGCCCTCTTTCTGTAATTTTTCTTGATAGGCAGGAATGAGTACACGTGTATTAATCAACCCTGTATGCAGTACTTCTCCTACGCCAAAAGGTGTCTCTACATAAGGGGAGAGACTGCTGCGTACCTCTGTGGAGAGGTATTGGGATAGGATAGGCTTATCGGAGGCCACGAACCAGTTATTCTTTTCCTCCACTGAGGTAAATTTCCTAAATACGCGAGTCTTATAGATGAAAGAGGTGGCTAACTTGCGTTCTATTTCACCAAAGAAAGGAAGCAGTAAGGCCATCTGCTCCTCTACCCTCCACACAGGGGTGAAGCGCTTGAGAATGATAGGATTAAACATGGCTCCCGCTACCGTAGTAACAGGGGTAGGATCATCACTGAAGACCACAAAGGACTTTTGGTATTTTTCCAACAGATGTACCAAGCTACACCCCGCAAAGCCAAAACCTACGATAATATAATCTTTCATTATTGATTTTGGGCTATCAGTTTATTTCCTATTCTTGTGCAATAGATGATATTCCACAAGGCCATCAATAGGTTTGCGGATGACTTTACCTACTTTTAGGCCGTTTTTAACAAATACATCTTTGACTACATCTTGCAAATAGAAAGCGATACTACCTACAAAGTTGATAGGCACTTCATTGCGGGCTTCGTATTGTACTACCCAGTGATCAATAAATAGCTGTACACCTTCTCGGATGATGCGTTGGCAATAAGCATCATTCTTGTTCTCCACTAAAAAGCGAGCAAAAGTAGCCAAGTAGCTATTAGGGTTAGGCAACTTATATAGGTGAGACTTGATCACATCGGAATTAAGCTCATATTCGTGTTCGAATTTGTTTCTTAGGTGTTCGGGCATGATTTTGAAGTAGTAATCCACAATAAGCCTTTTTCCAAAGAAGTTACCACTACATTCGTCCATAAGAGAGTAGCCCAAGGAATCTACTGCTTGGTGTAGTTTTTTTCCGTCCCAGTAGGAACAGTTAGCCCCAGTACCGAGAATACCTACAATGGCTCTTTCTCCATCGGCGGTAGTGGCATGTACTGCCGCATATGTATCTTCTTTTACCACTATAGTTGCATTGGAGAAGAAGCGCTGTAGAATAGCTTGTAGGAATAAGCGAAGGCGCTCTGTCCCACAACCTGCTCCATAGAAAAATACATAGCGAGCACGCTTGCGGTTCTCATTGAGCTGTTCGTTGGTGGTAAGACGCTCCATGGCGATTTCCTCTGTAAGTACCTCAGGATTAAGGCCAAGGGTCTGGGTGCCGAATTCTTTCATTCCTTTTTCGTTTAGTACAGTCCAATCGGCTTTGGTTGCACCACTATCTACTATAAAAATCATAATTTTGAGGTATTAAGTGACTATATTTGAAAAAAAGACGTATGCTTTTAGGAAAATCACACGTCTTTTTTCTCTTCTAAAGATTAAATAGAAGCTACATGTTGAGCTAAATCTACCAATTTGTTAGAGTAGCCAGCTTCATTATCATACCAAGAAACTACCTTGAAGAAGTGGTCGTTAAGTTCGATACCAGCTTTAGCATCATAGATAGAAGTGTTGGTACAACCTACGAAGTCTTGAGATACTACAAGCTCGTCGGTATAAGCTAAGATGTTCTTAAGTTCTCCTTCAGAGGCTTTTTTCATAGCTTCGTTGATTTCCTTAAGAGAAGTAGCTTTTTTAGTCTTTACAGTCAAATCCACTACAGAAACGTCAGCTGTAGGTACGCGGAAGGCCATACCAGTAAGCTTACCGTTAAGTTCAGGGATTACTTTACCTACTGCTTTGGCAGCTCCAGTAGAGGAAGGAATGATGTTGATAAGCGCAGAACGTCCGCCTCTCCAATCCTTTTTAGAAGGACCATCTACAGTAAGCTGAGTAGCAGTAGTGGCGTGTACAGTAGTCATAAGAGCTTCATCTATACCGAAGTTATCATTGATAACCTTAGCAATAGGAGCCAAGCAGTTAGTAGTACAAGAAGCGTTGGATACGATAGTATCGGTAGGTTTTACGCTCTTGTGGTTTACACCCATTACGAACATAGGAGCATCGGCAGATGGGGCAGAGATAACTACCTTCTTAGCTCCAGCGTTAAGGTGTGCTTGTGCTTTTTCCAAAGTAGTGAAGATACCTGTACATTCGAGTACTACATCAGCACCTACTTCATTCCATTTGAGGTTGTTAGGGTCTTTCTCAGCAGTAATGCGAATGGTTTTTCCATCTACTACAAGGTGTCCGTTTTCAGTCTTTACATCCAAAGGGAAAGTACCGTGAACAGAGTCATATTTTAGCAAATAGGCAATGTACTCAACATCTTGTAGATCGTTGATACCTACTACTTCTACATTGGCACGTTTTGAAATAGCTCTAAAAGCCAAACGGCCAATACGTCCGAATCCATTGATTCCAATTTTTAATACTGACATAAAATTTTGTTTTTAAATTATTTGTATAATACTATTATTTGTGTTCGCGTGAGGACAATTTCTTAGAAAGCATATAGATACCCACCACCATCAGGATGAGTCCTGCCATAAGGACATACTGCTCTTGGAAAAATCTATATTCCTTTTTGGACTGTAGGTAGAGCAGTAGTACTCCTATAATCATAAGGGTATAAGCAACTATATTGGTTTTCTTTACTATACTCATGGTTGTCTTTTAAGAGTGAATGCGTAATAATTCCTTTGCCAATTCTATCATTCTAGGGTCTCCAGTGTGCTTGAGTGGCTCATCGGAGAGCTTGACGGTCTTTACCCATTCGTGGTCGGAAGTAAGTACTTCGGTGAGTTTCATTACAATATTCATAGGATGTAGACCTACATCATTGGTAAGGTTGGTACCTATACCGAAAGAAAAACCTATTTTACCACGGCAGTATTTGGTAATGGCTTCGACCTTTTCAGGGGTTAGCCCGTCGGAGAAGATGATATATTTGGAAAGAGGATTGATACCGAATTTCTTATAATGTTCTATGGTTTTGTTGGCAAACTCAATAGGGTCTCCGCTATCGTGGCGTACCCCGTCAAATAGTTTGGCAAACTTGGTATCGAATTGTTTGAAAAAGACGTCGGTTGTGTAAGTGTCAGAGAGGGCAACGCCCAAATCCCCTCTATAGACATCCACCCAGTGCTCTAGGGACATGGCGTTGGACATCTTAAAGCCATATTCAGCGGCATGAAACATAAACCATTCGTGGGCATGAGTTCCAATGGGTTTTACCTGGTACTTCATGGCGAAGTGCACATTGCTTGTCCCTGTGAAGTTATAACGATGGGACTTGGTAAGGGTCTGCATCACCAAATCATGTGTGTGATATGAGTGCCTTCTGCGAGTGCCGAACTCTGCAAAAATGACATCAAGAGCTTCATAATCATGTATCTTGTGGGAAGTATTGGCTATAATCTGATCATCGCTCCAAGCCACAGCTCCTGTGAGCTTGTAGTATAGTTCGCTAATGGTAGCCAGTAAGGGGACTTCCCATAGAATGGTTCTGTACCAGTAGCCTTCTACACTTACTTTAAGCTCTGTTCCTTCTTGGGAGATATGCACCTCCGAAGGGTCATAGCGATAACCTTCTAAAAAGTCAATATAGGCAGGATTCAGATAAGGGCAAGAAGTTTTTAGAAAGTTTTTTTCTTCTTTGGATAACTTGAGTTGTCCCATTTGATTCACCGCCTCTTGCATAGCCTGAGCAAACCCCTCTGGAAATTCGTGCTTCCCACGATTGATAAACTCATAACGTCCCTTGACAGCGGGAAAGAGCTTTACCACGGCACACTGCATAGTGAACTTGTAGAAATCATTATCTAAGATAGAAGTAAATATAGAAGGTATATGTACTGACATGATTATAATATATGTTCTTTTTAAAATCACACAAAGGTAAAAAAAAAAAATCAGAAAACAAAGATATTTTTCAAATTTATTATAAATAATCTATAACTAATTGAAATACAGATAGAAAAGAAATAAATGTTTTTTGCAGATAAAAAAAATCATTTTTTTCTTTGCAGGATAAAAAAAAAGTTATACCTTTGCACCCGAATTCAAGAGAGTTCTTTTGGAGAAATGGCAGAGCGGTCGAATGCGGCGGTCTTGAAAACCGTTGAGGGTAACACCTCCGGGGGTTCGAATCCCTCTTTCTCCGCAATACATTGATTTTTAAGGTTTAGTTAGAAGGCTTGAGGGTACTCCTCAAGCCTTTTTAGTTATTTCTTGTGCCAAGACTCCTTACAAAGAGAGCTAATAAAGAAACACCTCTCCAGAAAAGGAAGAGGTGTTTTCACTGAACTTAAAATTATAAAATTATGTACTATTTAGTTATTGTCCAAAATCGCTTTGATTCTCTTATAGTTAGTCATATCATTAAGAGATAGGTAAATATTGGAAAGGTATTCCAATACAGTTTTGTTAGGATTCTTAGGATTGTTCTTTACATACTCATTCAATACTTCAGCTGCTAAGCGGTAAGAAGTATCTTTGCTGTTTTTAAGCTCATTAAATCTCTTGATGTCGTTGGCTGTATTTCCCAAGGCATTCATCTGATCCACAAGAGCATCTCCTTCGTTAGCATAAGTAGTTGCACAATTCATTGCCGCATTGGCGTTGTCTGGAGCTATCTTGAGGGCTTTTTGGAAATATTTTCTTGCCTCTGCATTGTTACCTCTTTGTAGGTTCATTACCCCAATATTGTATTGTGCATCGGCATTGTCAGGTTGTAGGTCGGTAGCCTCTTTCATAAGAGCTTCGAACTTGTCCATATTGCCCAATTGATAATATACATTAGCCTCTTGCATGATTAGTTCCCCGTCCTTAGGATAGTTTTTGCGCGCAAATTCAAAAGCCTTAATAGCTTCATCCTTTTTTCCTTGATCTACATAGAGGTAAGCGATGTTGCGGATGATTTCACCTCTCTTGGATGGGGTTTTCTCCTGAGTAGGGTTGGAGTAATTCCCCGTTTTCATCTTCATATCGCGTGTAGCCTTATCAGCAGATTTTTCTATTTGGCCTGTTTCTTTGTTCTTAGCAGCATAGAGCGTCTCAGAACCATCATATTTTAGGTCTTTCAGTTCCAAGAAGTAGTTGAGTGCCATTTGGTTTTCCTTGCATTGAGTAGCTGAAACAGCTGCATTGTAGAGGAATAAGGTATCTCTTGGGCTAAGGCGATATACTTGCTCAAAGGCAAGAGCTGCTTCTTTGAAATCATTCTTTTGATAAGAAGCCTGTCCTTTTTCTACGGCGATTCTTGCACCTTCGTTTTTAAGCATATCTAACTCAGAGGAACTTTTTCCCCCTACTTTTTTTGCTTCGGCAAAGGCAGTAGAGGCTTCAGACAAGGAGTTAATCACATCTTTTCCTGCAATGGCTTTTTTGAGTCCTAATTCTCCTTTTAAGAGATAATATTCTGCTGAATATTTTCTATCAGCAAGTGCTACATTTTTTACACTTTCCAATAATGTTTGTGCTTGAGAAAATTCATTCTTCTCAATGGCCTTCTTCACTTCTTTCAATTCCTTCTTTTGAGCAAATGAAACAGCTGAAACAGTGAGTGCTGTTATTAGTAGCATACTTTTTTTCATGGTAATTCAGTTTTATGTTTAACTTATAATTATTTATTCATCAGTAGGGGTAAGTTCCTCATTTTCTCCTTCGGGGAGTTGCTCATCTTCTTTCATCACTTTGGCTACAGCTGCAATAGAGTCGTTACCTTTGATATTGATTAGGCGTACTCCTTGGGTGGCACGCCCCATAACACGGAGATCACTTACAGGCAGGCGAATGGCCATACCTGACTTGTTGATAATCATTAGGTCATCCTCTTCCAGTACGGACTTGATAGCGACCAAGTTGCCCGTTTTTTCAGTTACAGAAATTGTCTTTACTCCCTTACCACCACGGTTAGTGATACGATAAACGGCCTCGCCTGTCTCAGGGTCATCAATGAAAGTACGCTTACCATAACCATTTTCGGAGACTACCAATACGGTTTCCTCCTTAGGATTCTCTATGGTAATCATGCCAATAACCTCATCATTGGCTTCGTCGTCAAAGGAGATACCACGTACTCCTGATCCGCTACGACCTACGGCACGTACTTTCTCTTCAGGGAAACGAATGGCCTTGCCTGATTTCACGGCAAGCATCACTTGGCTATTGCCAGAGGTAAGGCGTGCTTCCAATAGCTCATCGTCTTCCTTGATAGTAATGGCAACAATACCATTCTGTCTTGGACGAGAGTATTGTTCTAAGCAAGTTTTCTTAATTACCCCTTTCTTAGTTGCCATAACTACATAATGGCTATTGATATAGTCTTGTTCCTTGAGATCATGGGTACAGATAACAGCTTTGACAAGGTCATCAGAAGCGATATTGATAAGGTTCTGAATGGCGCGTCCTTTGGTATTCTTACCACCTTCAGGGATTTCATACACTCTGAGCCAGAAGCATTTACCTTTTTCGGTAAAGAAAAGCATATACTGGTGGTTGGTACCCACAAAGAGGTGTTCTATAAAGTCTTTATCACGGGTAGCCGAGGCTTTTTGTCCTACACCACCACGAGCTTGGGTCTTGTATTCATTGACAGAAGTACGCTTGATATAGCCTGCATTGGAGATGGTAATGACTACTTGTTCGTTCGGAATAATATCCTCTATAGAGATATCACCACCTGCATATTCTATTACAGAGCGACGTTCGTCCCCATATTTGGCTTTTATTTCTAAAAGTTCGTCCTTAATAATCTGGGTACGACGTTCCTTGTGAGCAAGGATATCTTCTAAATCTAGAATAACCTCTAACATCTGTTCGTATTCCTCACGGATTTTATCAAGTTCTAAGCCAGTGAGTCGTCCTAAGCGAAGATCTAGTATTGCTTGAGCTTGTAACTCAGAAAGTTCAAATTCCTCAATTAATCCTACTTTAGCTATTGAAGGTTCCTTTGAATTTCGGATGATGTAGATCGCTCTATCTAAGGTATCTTGAGTAGCAATAACTTTCATGAGTCCCTCCAAGATATGGATACGTTCCTTGGCTTTTCTTAGCTCATATTGGGTACGCCTATATACTACATCATGGCGATGTTCTACAAAGTGGTATATTAAGTCCTTGAGGTTCAGTTGTTCAGGGCGACCATTGACTAAGGCGATATTATTCACGCTAAAAGAAGATTGTAGGGCAGTGTGCTTGAAAAGGTTGTTCAATACTACATTAGGAATGGCATCTTTCTTGAGTTCATATACGATACGCATTCCTCCCTTACCTGTCTGATCTACAATGTCGGCCAATCCGTCGAGTTTGCCTTCTTTGACCAAATTGGAGGTTTGTTCACGCATGGTCTCAGGATTTACCTGATAAGGCACTTCGGTAACAACGATATAATCACGGTTATTGATCTCCTCAAAGTGTGTTTTAGCACGTACAATCACGCGTCCGCGTCCAGTCTTAAAGGCCTCACGCACTCCATCATAGCCATAGATGATTCCTCCTGTAGGGAAATCAGGTGCCTTGATATACTCCATGAGTTCATCAATGGTAATATCTTGATTGTCAAGATAAGCAATAGTACCATCTACTACCTCAGCAAGATTGTGAGGTGGCATATTGGTAGCCATACCTACGGCAATCCCTGAAGAACCATTGACTAAAAGGTTAGGAATACGGGTAGGCAATACGGTAGGCTCCTCAAGGGTATCGTCAAAGTTCAGGGTATGATCCACTGTTTCTTTCTCGATATCTATGAGCATATCCTCAGCCATTTTGCGCATTCTCGCCTCAGTATAACGCATAGCGGCAGGAGAATCCCCATCTATAGAACCGAAGTTACCTTGTCCATCTACGAGCATGTAGCGCATATTCCACCATTGTGCCATGCGTACCATGGTATCATATACAGAAGAATCCCCATGTGGGTGGTACTTACCGAGTACTTCCCCGACGATACGAGCGGATTTTTTATGTGTGGTATTGCTACGTACACCGAGTTCATGCATTCCAAAGAGTACACGCCTATGTACAGGCTTGAGTCCATCGCGTACATCAGGCAAGGCCCTAGAGACAATTACCGACATTGAGTAGTCAATGTAGGCAGTCTTCATCTGGTCTTCTATGTTAATAGGAATGAGTTTTTCTCCTTCAACCATTGTAAAGTTACTTTTTATTTCAAGGTGCTAATTTACGACCTTTTTTTGAGATAAGAAAATAAAATTGAAAAAATTAGGCTTAAAATACGTTTTTAACGTTTTGTTGATTGTTAGTGATTAGTTATTCGTGGTTAATTTATGATTGGTATCACAAATCACTGCCTAACGATCTTCTGTTGGGTATTGAGGGCAAATTGTTCTAAGAGTACTTCTTTGTCATCACCCAAGAAATCGAAGCTGTTGGGCTGAGCATGGCGTACGGTGTATAAGATTACTCCCTCTATACAACTCACCTTGAAGCGTTTGCTTAGGTCTTCCAATAGCTGTGAGAGATTGTTATACTTGTCCTCTATACAAAGATTGAAGCTTATGGCTGAGTTCTGCAGTAGGCTTACTTTGATTTGATAAGTAGCCAAAAGATTGAAAATGAAGCTGATATTCTCTTCGGCAATAAAGGAAAAATCCAAGGAAGAGAGTGATAATAGGTGCTGATTTTGCTTGCGTATGTAGCAAGGAATCTTTGGTGATAATTCCTTGACATCGCACACGGAACTTCCTGCTTCATTTGGGTTCAGGAAAGAACGTACATTTAGCGGGATATTCATCTTTTGGAGGGGTTGTAGGGTCTTGGGGTGAATCACCGAAGCCCCATAGAAAGCCAGTTCTATAGCCTCTTGGTACGGGATCTTTTCAAGTAGCTGGGTGTCAGTGAAATATCTCGGATCGGCATTGAGTACGCCTGCTACGTCTTTCCAGATAGTAACATTCTCAGCCTCAAGACAGTAGGCGAAGATAGCCGCAGAGTAGTCGGAACCTTCTCTACCTAGGGTAGTGGTAAAGTAGTTCGGGTCGCTGCCTATGAAGCCTTGAGTGATGTACATAAGGGAGGGGTTGATATTCTCGGTAATATTGCGCTTGGTCTCCTCCCAATCTACTTCCCCTTCTCGGTAGTTGCTATTGGTTTTCACTAAGTTACGTGCATCAAGCCAAGTGTTACGTATCCCTCTATCATTGAGGTAATGGCTAATAATATGAGTGGAGATAAGTTCCCCGAAACTCACTATTTGGTCATAGACAAAACTATGTTTGGGTGATTTGTTGCGTTCTAAGAAAGAGGAAATTTCCCCAAAAAGCCCATCTATTTTCCAATAAATAGGGTGATTTTTATTCTCAAAGAGTTCTCCAATGATTTGGTAATGGAAGTCCTTTACCTTTTGGAGGCTTTCGTCTAAAGCATTTTTATTTTCATTGAAATAATTGGTCACCACTTCTTCTAGGGCATTAGTTGTCTTTCCCATAGCAGAGATTACGATAAGGATATCTCGGTGGGTAGTATTTTCAAGGATAGAGGCCACATTGCGTACGCTTTGAGCGTCTTTGACGGAGGCACCTCCGAATTTGTAGATTTGCATAAAGGAATTCGTTAGGATTATGAGATTAAAAAAGCTATCTTCACAAAGACAGCTTTTTTAAATATGAAAAAATCAATTAAACATTCTCATTGAGCATCGTTGGCATCACAAGCATATAGATTTTCTCCCCTTCGTCCAATCCGTCGGCTGGGGTGAGGATACCAGGGCGATTGGAGTATGACATCTCAAGAAGGATATCGTCGGAGGATAGGTTACTGAGCATCTCCATGAAGAACTTAGAGTTAAACCCTATTTCCATGTCATCACCTTCGTAGTTACAAGGAATGGTTTCATTAGCCCTATTGTTGTATTCTATATCTTCGGCAAAGATTTGTAGGGAGTTACCTGTAATTTTCACACGCATCTGGTGGGTTGCTTTGCTGGCAAAGTTGGAAATACGCTTGGTAGAGTTGAGCAATAGCGTACGATTGACAATCAGTTTATTAGGATTTTCCCTAGGAATAACCGCTTCGTAGTTGGGGTAAGTCCCGTCAATAAGGCGGCATACATAATCCAATTGGTCAAAGGAGAACTTAGCATTGCTTTGGTTATACTCTATAGTTACCTCAGTTTCGCTTCCAGCGAGAATCCCTTTGAGCAGGTTTAGTGGTTTCTTAGGGATGACAAATGAGGATGGTTCTGCGGATTTGATATCTTGGCGCTCATATTTTACTAATTTATGGGCGTCAGTAGCAGCAAAGATAAGCGCCTCTTCGGTAAAGTTGAAGAAAACCCCATTCATAATAGGGCGTAAGTCATCATTTCCTGTAGCGAAGAAGGTACTCTGTATAGCAGTAGCTAGGATATGCCCTTTGAGAGTTATATGATTAGCATTTTCTATTTCTACTACAGTGGGGAACTCTTGGCTATCTAAGTAGGCAAGGGTATATTTACCATTGTTAGACACAATATCTATCGTATTGTTGTCATTGATGATGAAAGTAAGCGCTTGTTCGGTAAAGGTTTTGAGCGTGTCAATCAAAATCTTATAAGGGACAACTATACTTGCCGTATCGGTACTTTCTACTTCTATGACACCTTTGATTGTAGTTTCTAAGTCAGAGGCCGATACGATTAGTTTATTTTCAGATAATTCAAAAAGGAAATTCTCCAAGATAGGCATGGTGTTGTTGCTATTGATTACACCTCCTATAATTTGGAGCTTTTTCAATAAATACGAACTAGATACGATAAATCTCATGATATGCTTTTATGCGTTTAAAATATGTGCAAAGGTATTCCAAAAAAGGGAAACTATAAAATTTTTGACTTAATATTAAGAAAATCGCTTTTTATACCAGAATCTTACTCCTAAGCCTAATAGAGTGAGAGTAAGTAGAGGCACGATAAAAGCAATTGATTTCCAATAAGTTGCTTCTTTTTCTAATATTTTCTTGTCCAAGAAGGCCAAAGAGACTTTCTTATTGCGTAGGCTTAGGAAAGCAGTGTCATCTAGGAGGTAATTGACGCAGTTCTGCAAGAAAGCCTTGTTGTCAAAATATTGGTTTGTCCATTTGTCATACCCCAGCTCTGTAGGTACTCCCTGCTGAATATCATTGCGGATGATATCCCCATCGGAGATAACAATCATTTTGTTAGGTACGCTTTGGTCTTTGTCCTCAAGCTCAGCAATGGGCTTTACTCTATTCTTGAAGGCAGAGGTAAAACTGCCCTCTAGGAGTACAGCCACTGGGAAATTTCCTTTTTCATAACCCTCAGTCGTTTTCTCTGGAAAGTCGAGAATGATTTCCCTAGGGGTTCCTTCTGTCTTGGAAAGGGGAGAGGAGGTGAGCAAAATAGACTTTTTGATGCCATTGCTTAGTGTATCTATGCTACTGACGAACTGTAGGCGGATACCGTCCAAGTTCTTGTTGATCATATGGTTATTAGCCGAAAGGATCATAGGGGAATATACCCAAGGGATAGGGGTGTATTGGGTTTGGCTACCACTGCCCTGAGCCACTACAATTTGGGTAAAGTACCAATCGTTGATAAGATCATAGTTCAGGCGTACTCCGTATTTGAAGAGCATATCTGTCAGGTTGAGGTTTAGGGGCATGGCCATAGTACGCCCTTGCTGGCGGAAGAGTTCCTCTAAGGAAGCTGCCACAGGGTCTAAAAGCCACAACACCCGCCCTCCGTTCATGATATATTGGTCAAGGACTTGTTTCTGCTCATCGGTAAAGGGTATGGTGGGTTTGGCTATGATACATAGTTGAAATTCAGAGAGCTGCTTGAGTGTCTTCTCTGGAGCGGTAGCTACCGAGTCTAGGACAAAGGGCGCTAAGTGGTAGTATTGCTGTTCCAAGCGCAAGAAGTCTGCAATCTGAATATCAGCTAAGGTACCATTGCTTCTGATAACAGCTATATTTTTCTGTTTCTCTAAAAAGAGCTTATAGAGCGCATCGGAGAAGGCATACTCCAAGTTTTGTACAGAGAATTGTATTTTTTCCTGTGAGGAAGCACCCAATTTGTTGCGCAATAAGGGAACTCTCTCTTGCTTGTCTCCCTTGGTGATAATAGCCCAAGGAATAATATATTCCTCGGAAGTCGTCGCTCCAGTGGAGGAAGTAATCATAAGAGGGGTAAAACCTTCCGCACTTAGGGCTTGTAGTTGACTATCTACATCCTTGCCCTGTAAAGGGTTGACAAATTCAAAATGAATATGCTTATTGGCTGCCTTGTATTCCTCCAATAGCTGTAGGGTCTCGGTCTGTAAACGCTTGTACTCAGCGGGGATGTTTCCTTTGAGTAATACCTTGATATCTATAGGAGCTTTCACCTTAGATAGAAGTTGCAAGGTAGTAGGGGAGAGGGTATAGCGCTTGTCCGAGGTGAGGTCAAATCGCTTATATAGTAGTTGACTCACTCCTATAATCCCTCCCAAAAGGAGTAGTAATAGACAAATGGAGAAAAGAGGTTTCTTTATGGATTTCATTTTTTTTTCAGTCTGCAAAGAAAGTTGGGTTAAGTATAAGAAAAAGAAAATAAAGCAGGAGAAATAGACTATATTTCTCGTGTCAATCACCCCACGGCTGATGTCTTCAAAATGTACCTTGAAGCCAAAGGAGAAAAGTGAATTGGGGGTAAAGAGACCTATGAGCTCGTCCAATCCGAAGAATAGGAAAAAGTTCAGAAAAGTAGCGATAACAAAGGCAATAATCTGGTTCTGACTCATAGCCGAAGCAAACATGCCTACCGCTACAAAGGTAGCCCCCAGTAAGAAAAGCGCTATATAAGAGCCTATGGTACTGGCCATATCTATATTTCCCTTAGGAGCGCCTAATTGCCATACCATATATATATACGCCTGAAAAAGCCAACAAAATCAGTAGAATGGCAAGTACTGACAGATACTTAGCAAGCACTATACGCCATACAGAGATAGGGTAGGTAAAGAGCAAAGGCAACATACCACTACGCTTCTCCTCGGAAATAATACGCATGGTAAGGGCAGGGACGAGAAAGACAAAGATCCATGCCGAGAGCAGAAAGAAGGGCTGCAAGGACGCAAAACCCGTTTGGAAGATGTTGTATTCCCCTGATAGAACCCATAGGAATAGGCCACTGAAGAGCATAAAAGCACCAATGACCACATAGCCTATAGCTGAGGTAAAGAAATAACGAATTTCTTTTTTGAACAAAGCATTCATGCTATGATTGAGCTAATAAAATTTGGGTCAAAATTACAATTATTTTTTCACTCAGACAAAAAATAGTTTTGAATTTTGAATTACTGACCATTAACCGCAGATAAAAATTTGGCATAATTATTGCTGTAGAGAGAGTATTTATTATTACAGAAATGAGAAGAATATTTTTATTTGTTGTTGCTCTTATGGCTTCTCTCACTCAAGCACAGAATGCCACTAAGGCTAAAGCTCTTTTGGATGAAGTGTATAAAAAAGTAACATCCTACAACAATATTTATATAGACTTTCGCTATTCCTTTGAGAATGCCAAAGAGCGTATCAAGCAGGATACCAGAGGTGATGTAACCCTTAGTGGACAGAAGTATCTGCTTAATTATATGGGAGTTACCAAAATCTTTGATGGTAAAAAAATATATACTATAGTTCCTGAGAATGAGGAGGTAACTATAGAGGATACCGAAAACAAAGACGACCAAATGATCAAGCCGTCCGAGATGCTGACTTTCTACAAAAAAGATTTTTCTTACAAATGGGATATTGTACAGCAAGTGAAAGGTCGTAAAATACAATATATAGAACTCAAACCTACCAAACCCGCTTCTGATATTAAGCTTATTTTGCTCGGTATAGATACCACTACCAAGCATATCTATAACCTTATACAAGTGGGTAAGAATGAGGCGAAAACAACCATTACGATCAACGAATTTAAAACTAACCAACCCCTAAGTGGTAACGAGTTTCTCTTTAACGAGAGCAAATACAAGAAATTAGGATATTACATTAACAAATAATCACTTAGGCAAGGCAAATCCCCTTTTATGAAAATACTGGATCGTTATATATTATCGCGTTTTATCTACAATTTCATAGCCTCTCTCTTTATCATCACACTGATTTTTGTCTTTCAAACCATTTGGCTTTATATAGATGAGTTGGTGGGCAAGGGACTGAGTATATTTGTGGTGATAAAGTTTATAGCCCTTATGCTGCCCAATCTCATTCCGCTGATTCTACCCCTTACGGTGGTGTTATCGTCTATAATGACCTTAGGAGCTTTGGGAGAGAGCTATGAGTTGGCAGCTATGAAAGCGTCGGGAGTGTCTTTGCTCAAGGCCTCTCGTACGCTTATTGTCTTTATGATACTGCTCAGTATTGGGGTTTTCTTCACCTTTAACAACCTACAACCTTGGTCTAATAGGAAGGTGGTAGCCCTCAGAGCAAGTATTAGAAATAAGCAACCAGCACTGGCCATAAGTCAAGGGATATTCAATAATGTACAGGATTTTTCAATAAAAGTAGGTAGAAAAACAGGGGAAAACGGAGAGTTTCTCCATGATATAGTAATTCATAAACTCAATGCTTATAAGCAAAACCGCACTGTCATAAAAGCCAAAAACGGAACTCTCTCAGGACATAAGAAGGGTTCAGATATTCTACAGTTGGTACTCAAGGATGGGGCTTACTACGAAGATGTGGATAATGACAATGCCAATTATCCCTTCGTGAAAGCAAAGTTCCAAACTCATATCCTTAATATAGATATTAGTTCACTTAATGAGGATATCAATTATAATGAGAATGCAGAAAAGGATTATTATAGAACAATGAATATCAGCCAATTATCCTATACTTTGGATTCTATAGTAGGGGATTATAGGCAGGAGTTGAAGGACTTTGGAGAGAACTTCTACAGGCGTACTGGGGTGAGTTATCTCTCTGATAAACAGACAGATCAGCAGCCTTCCTCTGGGGAAAAGGTCAAGAGTGCCACAGAACTACTTGACCGATATAAGGAAAAAGATGAGCATACCCAGATATATAGCCTAGCCAAAGATAATATTTCTTCCCTGATCAATAATATAGATAACAACAAGGAGAATATGGAGTACCAGCAGAAGCTAATCAATGTCTATCGCTTGACCCTAAGTGACAAGATTGCGCTGGCCATTACCTGCTTTGTACTCTTTTTTGTGGCGGCTCCCTTAGGGGCTGTAATCCGTAAGGGGGGGGTAGGTATGCCTTTGGTGGTAGCTATAGGATTGTTCTTGGCTTATTATTTTTCTGGACTATTAACTAAGAATATGGCAACCAATGGGAATATAAACCCCTATGTAGCTCCTTGGATTCCTACCTTTTTCCTATTACCCTTAGGGGTTTATCTTACTATCTTTGTCAATGAAGATAAGTCGGTAGGGAACTTTGGTGAACTGGTTTATAGAATAAAAAAACGCTTCTCAAAGAAAATAAAATCGTAATCAGATGTTGGATTTGTTAGGACGCTCGCTCTTGGATTACCAAAAGGGAGACCGATCGGACGATGTACATGTAGAGACAAATATTTCAGAGCGGGAAATTCTCTTCCGCTCTCACTTCTTTCGTTCTTTCTCCCAAATGATTCCTTTGGAACAATTAGCACTTACCATGGCTCAGGGAAGGGTATTGGACGTAGGGGCAGGGACAGGCTCACATGTCCTATATCTACAAGAAAAGGGATTGGACGTGGTGGCACTTGATATATCTGCTTCTGCTGTTGAGGTATGTAAACTCAGGGGCGTGAAGCAAGCTGTATGTGCCGATGTGCTGGACTATAATGGCAAGTTTGACACTATTCTTATGCTAATGAATGGTATAGGAGTTTGTCAGAAACTGTCAAAGATTGACCTTTATTTACAAAAACTAAAATCGCTTCTTACACCTACTGGGCAGATCTTGGCTACATCTACCGATATTATTTATATGTTTGACCAAGATGAAGATGGGGGTTATATTGTGCCCATTGCCGAAGATGCTGATTATTATGGTGAACTTACTTATACCATAAGCTACAAGGGAAAGAAAGATTCCTTCCCTTGGCTCTTTTTGGATTATAATACCTTGCAAAATGCGGCCTATCACAATGGTCTTAGCTGTGAATTACAACAGGAGGGGGATGCCTTTAACTACTTGGCTAAGTTACAGATAGACCAGTGAGGAATTATTGCTTTACTTTTTTGCTTCCCTCATAGATGGTGTAATTGACCAAACGGCTCTCTAACTTACCGTTGAAGAGTTTTATCTTGCGAGAAGGGCGCAACCCTACCGACTTAAGGGCTTCAAGGTTGGAAGTAATGAACCATGCCTGGGTGTTGGTATATCCCCTCTTGAGTGTATCGCCTATTTGCTGGTAGAACACTTGTGGGTTGATTTCCAATCGCTCTCCATAAGGAGGATTAAATACCATAAAGAGAGGTTTGTCGTTTTCCTTCTTGGACTTGAAGAAATCCTGTTGGCGAATGGTGATATATTCGCTAAGTTGAGCATTTTTTACATTTTCCTTAGCTTTCATCACCGCCGATGGTGCCTTGTCATAGCCATATAGCTGGTGGGAAAACTCTTTCGCTTTGCCCAGAGAACTATCAAAGATAGTTTCAAACAAATCTACATCATAATCAGCCCATTTCTCAAAGGCAAATTCCTTGCGATGGAGAGAGGCAGGGATATTACAAGCAATCATAGCAGCCTCTATTAGGAAGGTACCACTCCCACACATGGGGTCTAAGAAATCACTTTGCCCTTCCCAACCACTCAGTAGCAAGATCCCTGCGGCAAGTACTTCGTTGATAGGAGCTATATTGGTTTGGGTACGATAGCCCCTATGGTGCAACGATTCCCCAGAGGTATCCAAAGAAACGATGACCTTATTGTCTTTCTGAATATGTATAAACAGCTGAATGTCAGGGTGTAGTGTGTCTATATTAGGACGTTTGCCCTCTTGAGCACGAAACTTATCCACTATAGCATCTTTGGCTCTTAGGGCCATGTACTGGGTATGGTTAAAGAGGTCAGTTGTCAGAGTTACCTCTATAGCAAAGGTTTGCGCAGCAGAGAATAGCCGACTCCAATCATACTGATAGAGTTTTTGGTAATAGTCCTTCTCATTGCGTACCTCAAAAGAGTAGATAGGCTTGAGAATCTTCAGGGCTGTGCGTAGGGATAAGTTGGCCTTGTACATAAAGCCTTTATCGCCAGAGAAAGAGACACTTCGTACGCCTTTTTTCACATTCATAGCGCCTAAGGTACGTAGTTCTTTTTCTAAAATATCTTCAAAACCAAAAAAGGTTTTGGCCACCATCGGGAAATTTTCCATATAATGAGGAAATAAATTAATTCGTGATTATCGCTTGAAAACAGGTAAGGTATAATAAGCACCTACTGCTATGCTGTGTAACTGTTCATCAGGCAACTTCAGGGCTTCGGTATAGGTGATATGGTTACCTACATAAGCCACATAGAAGCGCAAATCTTGACTGACAAAGGGGGCATATTGCCCTGCAAGGAAATAAACATAGCTCGTTCTTAGCTGTTCATTGAGGGTATTCCTACTGCCAGTGGTCTCTATCCCTAACTTGGCAGAGAGACTCCAGCGCTCATCAATCTGATAGTCATAGCGGGAGACCGCACACTTATATACGATGTTCTTGCGCATAACAAAAGCTCCTTCCGAAAGACCGTCATACATACTTAGCAGCCTTGAGGAGGTAAGCCCGAAGTCAGCCCCCATATGGGAATACACCAAGTCCAAATAAGCGGTATGCTTACCTGCTTGTAGCTTGTTACCTAAAGAAACAGAATGGGTGTAGTATCCTTGGGCAAACTGGGCTAAGTTATACGAATACTTAGTCCTGAACATACCATCAAAGAAAATACCATTCCAATACAGATAACCGCCTATAGGCGCCTTAGAGGCTGTATAGTTATCAGTAACAAAGTGGTTACTCTCCAAGTGTTTAGCAAAAGACTGATTTACTGTATTGTGCAGCTGTACCCCTACTATGTGCTGGGGATTGAGCTGGTAAGAGAGTTGTGCTCCTGCCAAAAAGACATTGGTATATACTCCATTGAGGTAATCCGTAAAAATATATTCGTATAGCGGATTGATATCCTGTTCAAAGGACCCCATTACCGAAAGCTGTTTGCCTAAAGTGGTTGCCCATTGTCTTTTTGCGCCAAAGCGATAGGTGATATAGGCATAGTCCAAAGCAGCAGCCCCATTGTCCTGAGTGGTAGTAGCAAAGGGCTTATTCATACGAAAGCGTACCCTATAGGAGAGCGCTTTGTTGTAATCCCCTTGAATATTGATACGCGCATTATCTATCTGAAAATGAGAGGAAGAGAGAGCCTCTTGGCTATGAATATCCGAAAGGAACCCTCCTCTGAAATAGAATTCTACTTTCAGTTTTTCAGCTGAAAGTGGCTCTGTAAGTGTATCTTTCTGTGCAAAAATAAAATTCTGTACTAAAATACTTAGCGTAATGACTAATTTTATTTTTCCTGACATGATGAATTTATTTTATTTTTCTCGCGGTAAAGTTACTGATTTTTTCAAAACTGGCAAAGTATAAGCAGCTCCTAAGGCTACTCTATGAAATTGCTCATAAGGCATATTGAGTGCCTCAGCATAATTAACTGTATTGCCTATATAGGCTCCATAGAAGCGGAAATCCTGTGTCTTAAAGGGTTCATATTGTACGGCAAGGAAATAACTGTAATTTTGGCGGAAGTGCTCACTTATCTTGTTTTTGCTTCCTGCAAGCTCCACTGCCAATTTGGCAGAAACACTCCAATAATCATCTATTTGGTATTCGTAACGAGAGATGACTCCTTTATATACTATGTTCTTATACATAAGTTTGTCGGACTGCCCTTCATACTGGTTGAGTATCTTGGAGGCTACTAAGGCATAGTCAGCCCCCATATGGGAATACATCAGGTCTATGTAGGCCGAGTGTTTTCCTAAGGTAAGCTGATGACCTAGCGATACGGTATGGGTATAATAGTCTTGGGCAAACTGCGATACATTGTAAGAGTAATTAGTATGTAATGCTCCATCAAAAAAGGAGCCTGTCCAATACGCATATCCTCCGATAGGAGCTCTAGAAGCCACATAATCTCCAGCAACAAAGCCATTGTTCTGCAAGTGGTCAGCGAAGTTGGCATTGAGTGTATTATGCCCCTGTAGTCCTACCTTATGGCGCTCATTGATGGCATAACCTACTTGAAGTACCCCAAGGAAGGGATTGACGATATAAGCCAAATAATCCCCATAGATATACTCATACAAGGGGTGAATATCTATCTCATAGGAGCCTATCATAGCATAGGCCTTACCTAATCTCAAGTCCCATTGGCGATCTTTACCAAAGCGATAAGTAAGAAAAGCCATGTCTAAGGCTACCGATGCATTGTCCTGGGAAGTGGGTGTAAAGGGACGATTTAAGCGAAAACGTACATTGTAGGATAAGTCCTTGTTGTAGTTTCCATACATATAAATTCTCGCATCCTCTAGGCGGAAAGCGGCTGAAGTAGGGGTAAGTCTTGTCTTATCCGCAGCAAAACTACTATTGAAATAGAATTCAATATTGGCCGATTGTGCCGAATGAGGAGACAAAAGGGTGTCCTTCTCTATGGAGAAATGCGTTTCTCCAAAGGCGTTCTCTGTCATTAGAACAAGTAATAAGAGGATAATGATCTTTTTCATATATGTTTTTTCTGCAAAAATAAGAATTTATTTTTAATATTTACTAAAGAAAAACGTGTATTTTTAAAAATACAATTTAATTACGACAATAATGTCCTTTTTAACATTAAATGTATTGCATAAAAAAACGATGTAAATATAAAAAAGTAACTAAGGGGCTAAAATGCCTATGCAGTGATGAATAGCTACTCACCACTGCATAGGGACATTCTCCTTAAAAATTAAAAAAATGAAACCAAAAATTATAGCTTAATCGTAAGTACGGGTTTTTCAGAGTGATTTACAATGTCCTCACTGATACTGCCATTGAAGATGTGCATAAGTGCACTTTGCTTGGCTGGGAACATACAGATAAGATCACTCTGATGGTCTTCTGTAAAGTGGATAATACCTTCTTCAATAGAGAAATCACTATACATATGGATATTGTGAGAGAGTATTTCCTTATGTTCTTTAGAGAAATTATCTATCAGTACCTTTATCTCCCTGCTGGAATTGAAGTGATAAGGAGTATTGATATATACAAAGTCTATCTTGGCATCCAAAATATTGGCAAAAGCTACTGCTTTTTGGAAGGCTTCTACATATTTCTGAGAGAAATCACAGGCAAAAATAAGTTTTTTTACCTTGGAAATATCCGTTTTGTCTTTGATGACCAAAACAGGTACAGAGGAAGTACGTACAATCTTTTCAGCATTGGAACCTAAGAAGAGTTCTTTAGAGCCTGTAGCTCCTGTAGATCCCATCACGATAAAGTCTACCGATTCACTTTCAAGTAGGTTCTTTACTGCATAGGTAAGAGCGGTAGTCTCTACCACAGTTTTTACGGTAAGACCTTTCTCTTTTAACTCCTCGGAGAGTTTCTTTACATTAAGGCCAGCCTCACGCATGAAGAAAAGTTCTTCAGGGAGTGCCGAAGTGGATTCTGTAACAAAGCGTCTAGGCAGTTCTACACAGTGTAACAATAGAATGGTAGCCCCATTTTTCTTTGCTAAATCTACGGCTACTTCTACTGCATAATTAGAATGTTCTGAGAAATCGACAGGTACAAGAATATTTTTCATGGTAATTGAAGATTATATGTTAGACAATATTTTTGTTTTTCTACGCTGTAAAATTACGTTTTTTCAAAATAATAAACAAACTTTGTCTGTGAAAAATTTTTAAAAAATAGAAAAACAAACATTAAAATAGATGAAAATAAAGGGGAGCTATTCACAAACTCTCTTAATTTTACTATTGTACAGTTTTTAATATGTATTTTTGCACAAGATTTAATCAGGGGACAATTTTTCGTCTACCATCTAATTTTTTAGAATAGTGTTAGATTTTTTATATCCTATAGAAGATTTTTTTGTTCAAAAGAAATATATTTCCCAAACCATTGGAGGAAAAATAAAAAAACATACCCGAAAAGAGGGCTTGCCAGACCTTTCAGGGGTACAAGTGGCTATTTTCTCACTCTCTAATAGCGAAAATATCCTGAAAAACTCATTTAGAGATGCTTTTTATAGCCTTTATTATGGTAATTGGGATATTGTTTTGGCTGATTTAGGAAATATCCCCGAAGGAACTACCCAAGAGGATACTTTTGTAGCTATAAGAGAAGTAACAGCTCACTTGCTCAAGCAAGGGATTATACCTATACTCTTGGCTGAAGGGGTGGAGAATACCTATGCACTCTATCGCTCCTTCGATACTATGGAGCAAATGGTAAATCTTGCTTGTGTGAATGCGCTCTTTGGCTTTTCCGATGAGTATGAGATTTTTGCTGAGGATAGCTATATGAGCCGTATTCTAATGGAAACGCCTACACAGCTGAACCATTTTACCAATATTGGTTACCAAACTTATTATAACCCTCAGGAATCTATTGACTTACTTCAAAAGATGTTCTTTGAAAGCTACCGATTGGGCGAGATTACCAGCTATATGGAGCAGGTGGAACCTATTTTGCGCAATACGGACCTAGTGAGTATTGATATGACCTCGGTGCAAGCCTCTGATACCGATATGCCTAAGGGGTTCGTCAATGGATTTACCGCCAGAGAGATCTGTACCATAAGCCGCTATGCGGGGCTTAGTTCACAAACCTCTGTATTGGGTATTTTCAATCCGCCTGTCTCCGAACGAGGAAAGATGCTAGTAGGGGAGGTGCTTTGGTACTTTATAGAGGGTATCAACTATCGTATCAAAGAGTTTCCTTCTATTGAGGATAAAAATTATACCAAACATATAGTACTCTTAGAGGATTTCACCATAGAGTTCTATAAGAGCAATCGTACAGGACGCTGGTGGATTCTCCCTAGTGAGTCTTCCAAAGGAGCCTTTATGCTACCTTGTACTGAACGAGATTACCAAAAAGCTCTTGAAGGGGAAATCCCTTTGCGCTGGTGGAACCTCCATCAGAGATCTCTGAACTAAGTGAAGAATGAAGAGTGAAAAGTTAATATGGAACTAACCACTAATAACTAACAAGTATAGGCGAATTGCCATTTGCCCCTACACAACCAACATTGATAACTAAAACAAAAGTATGCTCAAAAAACTACTTTTCTTTATAGCCTTATTCCTATCCATAGGAGTTCTAGCTCAGGATAGTATTCGTTTCAAATCTGTAAGACCCCAGCCTAAGAAAAAAGACAGTATTACACTTTCTTCGCAGGATTATAAGTATATTTCCATAACACGCGATACCATAGCGATAGATACTACCCTTACTCTTAAGGCAATGTATAAGCAAAATCCTGTAAGAAAGGATATGTTTGCCTATGTACCTTTCCAAAATATGGGGCAGACCTATACGACACTGGCGTATGATTTTAAGCATACAGCACTTTCCCCACGATTGGGAATGCGAGGAAATAGTTTTTATTTTTCATCAGCCGATGATGTCTTCTACTACAGAGTGCCCACGCCCATGACTGAATTCTCATTCAAGTCGGGACTCTCGCAAGGACAAATGTTACAGTCCTTTTTCTCGGCCAATCTATCGCCCGAATTTAACTTTTTTGTACGCTATAATGCGCTGCGTTCTTTAGGAGATTACAAGAATATCCTTTCCTCTATAGGAAATTTCTTTGCAGGCTTTTCCTATTTGTCAAAGAGTGGAAAGTACCTAGTGATGTCCCACTATGCCAATGAGGAGATAGATCGCCAAGAGAATGGGGGATTGCTATACCCTGACCAATTCCAAGGGGGAAATGACCAATTTCGCAATCGTGCACGCTTGGATATAGCCCTTTCGGATGTAACCTCTCAGCAGAACCTAAAGCGTTATTTCTTGCAACACCAGTATAATTTCCTAAGACCTTCTGAGGATGGTGATTCGGAGATACTTTTGAAGCATTTGTTTGAATATCAGACAGAAAACTATTATTATACCCAAAAAGCTCTAGCTGCAGATAACTTCTTTGGGGAGAGTTTTACCCTTAAGGATCTTCGAGACAAGCTCTCCCTTAGAGCACTGACCAATAAGCTGGGAGCAGAGCTTTCTCTACCTTATTTGGGCAAGACATTCGTATATGGAAAGTCTTATTTCTATAATTATTTTGCCAAAGGAATCTTCATAGATACATCGGGTAACTTTATACCTCACCAGATAAAGGGAACCGATTACGGATTGGGACTTCAATGGAAAAAGAATTATAAGGGATTCTATATCAATGCCGAAGGAGAACAAATGATTATTGGGAAAATATTAGGTACCAAGCTCCAAGGAGACTTGTCTTACAACTTTAATGAGCATAATAAGCTATTTGCAGGGATTAATATCACCTCTAAACTGCCTAACTTTAATTTTTTACTCTATCAGAGTGATTATAAGAATTATAATTGGTATCACTTTGATGACTTTTCTAAGGAAAACATTCAGACCATCTATGGGGGACTCCGCTCCCAGTGGGGAAACCTCTCATTGGATATTACTAATATCAATAACTACACTTATTTTGAACTTAAAACCAATATCAATGGAACAAAAAAACAACCCAAACCTCAGCAATACACAGGTAATATACAGTACCTGAAACTGGTAGGGGAGAAAGAGTTTCGCTTGGGCAACTGGGGCTTGGACAACACTCTGATGTATCAGCAAGTGCTACAACAAGGAGAGCACATTTTCAATGTCCCTACCTTCACTACCCGCAATACACTCTATTTCAGCTCCTACATGTTCAAAAAAGCCATGTATTTGCAGACAGGACTTACTTTCAAGTATTTTACTAACTATTATGCTAACGAGTATAATCCGCTATTGGCTGATTTCCAAGTACAGACCGATCAGAAGATAGGGAACTATTCAGTGACTGATTTCTTCCTCAATGCAAAGGTAAGAACTATGCGTATCTTCTTTACCGTGGAGCACCTTGAAGCCTTACTTGGTAATTACAACTATTACGCGGCTCCTGCTCAACCTTATCGCGATTGGAAAGTGCGCCTAGGTATTATATGGTATTTCTTCAAGTAGAAATATTTCTTAAAAAACTTATATACCCTAATATATCATCATTATCAATGTACATATTAACCCAAAATCTTTATTTTCCTCCAGTGGAGCAAGCCGACAAAACAGGAATACTTGCCATAGGAGGAGACCTCTCCATACCACGTCTTTTGCTGGCTTATAAGAGCGGGGTGTTTCCTTGGTATAACGAGGACGAACCTATACTCTGGTGGGCTCCCAAAAAGCGTATGGTAGTGGTACCTCAGCATTATACCATGCACAAGAGCATGCACAATATCTTCAATAGAAAAATATTTGACATAACCTTTAACAAAGACTTCTATCAGGTGATTACCACTTGCAAGAACATCTATCGCAGAGACCAACAAGGCACCTGGATTAGTGATGAAATAGTGGAAGCATATACCAAACTCCACGAAATGGGGCTAGCTCGCTCGGTGGAAGTATGGCAGAATAAGAAACTAGTAGGAGGACTCTATGGGGTGGATATAGGTAACGGCATCTTCTGTGGAGAGAGTATGTTCTCCAAGGTGTCCAACGCTAGCAAAGTGGCTTTCTATACACTCTTGCAAGATCTCAAGGAAAAGGACTATCTGCTACTGGATTGCCAAGTGTATAACGAACACTTGGAGAGCTTAGGGGCTTATGAAATCCTTCGCTCCGAATATATGAAATATCTTTTAGAAGGCAATATACGTCTTAGAATCAAGAAAATGAAAGCATCATAAAATGAAAGAAGACTTTTTACATTATCAAGCCCCAACCTCTCTCTACCCCTTGGGCTTAGAGGTGGCTCGTGCCGAGGGCTCTTATATCTATGATACCCAAGGAAAGGCTTATTTGGACTTGGTAGCGGGCGTATCGGCTTGTACCTTAGGCCATTGTCACCCCAAGGTGGTCAAGGCGATACAAGAGCAAGCAGCAAAGTATATGCACGTAATGGTCTATGGAGAGTATGCGCAATCACCAGCGGTGGACTATTGTAAGCGCTTGGCTGAAAATCTACCTGCACCTTTGGAAACGACTTATTTGGTCAATTCAGGTACCGAGGCTATTGAGGGGAGTATCAAGCTGGCTAAGCGTGCTACGGGACGCTCCCAAATTATCGCTGCCCGCAAGGCTTACCATGGCAATACTCAGGGATCGCTTAGTATCATGGACTACGAATTGCGCAAACAACCTTTTCGTCCGCTCCTACCCGATGTGGCTTGGATAGAGTTCAACAATGAAGCAGAACTTCAGAAGATTACCACGCGAACTGCAGGGGTCGTTTTGGAGACTATTCAAGGAGGTGCAGGCTTTATCACCCCTGAGAATGACTACTTGGCTAAGGTAAAACAACGCTGCCAAGAGGTAGGCGCTCTGCTTATCTTGGACGAGATACAACCAGGCTTTGGGCGTACAGGCAAGCTCTTTGGTTTTCAGAACTATAATGTAGTACCCGATATTATAGCCATTGGTAAAGGAATGGCCAGCGGACTGCCTTGTGGTGCTTTTGTGGCTTCTTATGACCTTATGCACCTTTTGGCCGACAAACCCAAGATGTCTCACATCACAACCTTTGGGGGAAATCCAGTAGTGGCAGCTGCCTCTTTGGCGACACTCAATGAGCTGCTTACCACTTCTCTTATGCAAGAAACTCTTGAGAAGGAACAACTTTTCCGCAAGCTCCTCAAGCATCCTAAGATAAAATCGGTTAATGGTAAGGGACTCATGCTAGCGGCTATTATGGAGAGTGAGGACTTGGCCAATCACATAATCCTTTATGCTCACCAAAGAGGGTATATCTTCTTTTGGCTGCTCTTTGAACTTAGAGCGGTGAGGATCTCTCCGCCACTGACCATTAGCAAGGAAGAGATTGAGAAGGCTTGCGCGATTATTTTAGAGGCTATAGATTGTTATAAACCATAGACTAATTGGAACCTAAGCGGCGGGAGATCGTGTTCTTCAGTACATTGTACTCCATTACTTCTTGGATAGCCCAAGAGGGATCTCCCTCTTCGGCCTCTAATTGGATAATTTCGGCTCGGAGTTCTTCTATCTTTTTGTCAATAAGTATCTTGCGAAGATTCAGGACAATTCCATTGATTGCATAGGAAAGGTCAGCTTCCTTAGGCTTTACCTCTACTCCTTTCTCTCTCCAGTTGTGTAGGCGGATTTCTTCCTCCTGAGCTTGAAAGGTAGCAATAATGGAAGCCATGGAGACAGGAAGCTCATTGATAATGGTAGAAATATCCTCAAGGCCATGTTGATATTTGTCTATAAAGAAAGTATATATTTCCTTGAACTCCGCCGTGGAAAGTTCTATCTCATCGGCTTGGAGTTCGAGGAATAGTTTTTCATATACCTTTGCCTTTTGGCTGATTTCCTGCACTTTTTCTTCTCCCGTTTCAGGATCGTAGTATAGGAATTTGTCCTCAAAGACACATTCTTTAGGCCCATAGAGAAGCAGGTATTTAATCAGATCCTTCTCCAAATAGGCGATGGGAGGCAGGCGCTCAGGCATTTTCACCGCAGCCATAGGTGTTTCCTTTTGCACTTTCTTTAGCTCTTGTTGTGCCTTTAAGAGCTGTTGCTGCTTCATTTGTGCCAGCGAAGCAAAGAGTACCTCCTCGGATATTTCCATGATTTTGGCGCATTCCCTGACGTAGATTTCTCTTTTGATAGGGTCGGAGATTTTGGAAATACTCTCTATCATGCTGCGAATGGTATCGGCACGCTTCATAGGGTCGTCTTGGGCTTCCTCAATGAGCAAAGAGGCCTTAAAGCGGATAAAATCTTGTGTATGTTCGTTGAAATAGGCCTGTATTTCTTCTAAAGAATTACTTTTGGCAAAGCTATCAGGGTCTTCTCCTTCGGGAAAGGTACAAATACGTACATTCATACCCTCGGCAAGAATCAGATCCACTCCACGAATAGCCGCTCTTAGCCCTGCCGCATCCCCATCATAGAGAATGGTAACATTGGGGGTAAGTCGGCGCATAAGGCGTATCTGCTCTTGAGTGAGGGCTGTTCCGCTGGAGGCTACCACATTCTTGATACCGCGCTGGTAGAGCTGTATCACATCGGTATAGCCTTCTACAAGGTAGCAATTGTCCTCCTTGGCGATAAAAGGTTTGGCCTGAAATATACCATATAGTATATTACTCTTATGATAGATGTCGCTCTCAGGAGAGTTCAGATATTTGGCTTCTTTTTGTTTTTCCTTGGAGAGTATACGTCCACCAAAGCCTAAGACCCGCCCACTCATGGAGAGAATGGGGAACATCACTCGTCCTTTGAAACGATCTATCTTACGACCTTTCTCAGTGGTAATAGTAAGCCCTGTTTTTTCTAAGTAAGTGATATTCATTCCCTTGGCTATGGCCTCATCGGTCAGCGCACTCCAGCTATCAAGGGAATAACCGAGCTGAAAAGTAGCAATAGTCTCATCGGTAAAGCCTCGTTCCCTGAAGTAAGTGAGTCCCAAGGCTTTGCCCTCTTCAGCGTTTAGAAGAATTTGCTGGAAATAATCACGAGCAAATTCGCTCACCAAGTACAATCCCTCCCGCTCATTGGCTTTGTTTTTCTCCTCCTCATTCTGTTGGGTTTCCTCCAGCTCTATATTGTATTTTTTTGCCAGATAGCGAATGGCCTCTACATAAGAGAAGTGCTCATGTTCCATAAGAAAAGCAATGGCATTGCCACCTTTTCCGCTACTGAAGTCCTTCCAGATTTGCTTGGCTGGAGATACGGAAAAGCTCGGCGTACGCTCATTGGTAAAGGGACTGAGTCCCTTGTAACCAGAGCCAGAACGCTTGAGTTGGATAAAGTCGCCTATGACTTCCTCCACCCGAATGGCATCATATACTTTGTCTATGCTTTCTTTAGTAATCACGTTCGCAAAGGGTTATATTTCGTATAATTCAATGGGGAAGCCGTCGGGGTCTTCCAAAAAAGTAAAGCGCTTGCCAGTGTATTCATCTTGGCGTATGGCCTCACAAGCCACCTTTTGGCTTTCTAAGTAGGTAATAGATGCCTCTAAGTCTCTCACCGCCAAGGCCAAATGCCTACCTCCACAAGCCTCTGGTCGGCTGATGCGCTTAGGAGGCGAAGGAAAGGAAAACAATTCCAAAACATATTCCCCGTTGAGACACAAGTCTAACTTAAAAGACTGTCTTTCTGCCCTATAATGTTCGGACTGTATGGTAAAAGGCAAAATTTCCGTATAAAAATGCTTTGACAGCTCGTAATCGCTACAAATAATTGCGATATGATGTATTTTTTCTATTTCCATTTTCAGTTGTCGCAGGTTAGTTGTCACTAGTCATTAGTCACTATAAAGTACTTCCTCTAAAAAAAGTGCGTGCCCAGGAACGGAATAGCCCGCTTGGGAACGATTTTTGCTCAGTAAGACTTGCTCGAAGCCCTCCAAGGTTATTTTCCCTGAGCCTACCTCCAAGAGCGTCCCTACAATGGCGCGTACCATATTGCGCAAGAAGCGATCAGCAGTGATTCTAAAGATGAGCAACGCCCCTTGCTGCCGCCAATAGGCCTCTGTCAGGTGACAGATATAGGTTCTCACATCGGTATTAACTTTTGAAAAACATTGAAAATCAGTATGTTTTAAAAGTATTTCGCAAGCCTTATTCATCAGGTCAAGGTCAAGGGGGTAATGTATGTAATAATGTTGCTCATACCCGAAGGGGTCTTTCTCCGTGCTGATGAAATACTGATAGGTACGAGAGCGTGCATCAAAACGGGCATGGGCATCCTCCTTGACTGGAAAGATGGCTCTGATAGCAATGGTTTTTGGGAGGAAGGAGTTGAGTTTGTTTACTAAATTCTCAGGCAGTGACGCTTCATGGTCAAAATGAGCATAATAGTCCCTGGCATGTACCCCAGTATCGGTACGGCCAGCCCCCACTATGGAGATTTCAGCACGTAATAGTAAGGACAAGGCTCGTTCTATCTCTTCCTGCACCGAGGGAGCCTTGGGCTGTCGCTGCCAACCATTGTAATCTTTTCCATTATAGGAGAGTCGTATAAAATAACGCACTATGTTTGTTTTCAGTTAGTTAAAAAAGTCCCTCTATGCTACCCTTTCCCTCACGAATCAGCTCAGGAACTCCTGTGGAAAGGTCTATGATAGTGGAGGCTACATTGTCTCCATAACCACCATCGATGACAATATCGACCTTGTCTTGCCATTTCTCAAAGATCAATTCGGGGTCTGTGGTGTATTCCACTACTTCGTCTTCGTCATAGATAGAGGAGGAGACAATCGGATTGCCTAATTTCTCTACCAGGGTACGAGCAATGTTGTTATCAGGCACACGAATTCCTACCGTCTTTTTCTTTTTGAACTCCTTAGGCAGGTTGTTATTCCCTGGCAGGATAAAGGTATAAGCCCCTGGCAGTGCCCGCTTAAGGAGCTTGAAGGTAGCGGTATCTATCTGTTTTACGTAGTCGGAAAGGTTGCTCAAATCGGCACAGACAAAGGAGAAGTTGGCTTTGTCCAACTTTACGCCCTTAAGGTGTGCAATACGTTCTAAGGCCTTGCTATGGGTGATGTCGCAACCCAACCCATAGACGGTATCGGTAGGATAGATAATCACCCCACCATCTCTGAGGCACTCCACTACCTTCTGTATTTCCCTCTCATTGGGATTCTCTGGATATATTTTGATGAATTTCGCCATTTCTTTCAAGATATTAAACTGTATGCGAATTGCCATTCGCCTCAACAAAGGACAAAATTACAACAAATAATTAAAACTATTCCGTGAGGAACGTTAAAATTTTTATTTATACATTATTGATTATCAGTATATTACTATTTAATTTATCAATCGTTAAGACATATTTTGGAAAAAAACAACAGCCATCTCAAGAAAAATAAATAAAAAGTCGTACTTTTGCCGAAATTTTCGTAAATGGTAACCATAGACCAACTCAAGGAACTTAGCCAGCGGGTAGAACGCTTAGAAAGGTATCTCCAGATTGACAAAAAGAAGATTGAAATTGCCAATGAAGAGGAGAAAACCTTAGCACCAGACTTTTGGGATAACCCAAAAGAGGCGCAGCTATTAGTTCAAAAGATCCAATCCCAAAAAAAATGGGTTATCGATTACGAAAAAGCAGTAGAAATGGTAGAAGAACTCCAAATTATGCTGGAGTTCTATAAGGAAGACGCTGTTTCAGCTCAGGAAGTGGAGGATTTCTATGCACAAGCACTGCATCATATAGAGAATATAGAGTTCCGCAACATGCTCTCCGACGAAGGTGATGCCCTGAGTGCAGTACTACAAATCACCGCAGGAGCAGGAGGTACCGAGAGTTGTGACTGGGCTTCTATGCTTATGCGTATGTATATAATGTGGGCGAACAAACAGGGCTTTTCTGTCAAGGAACTCAACTACCAGGAGGGTGATGTGGCAGGGGTAAAGACCGTGACCCTAGAGATAGATGGAGAATTTGCCTTTGGCTACCTCAAAGGCGAAAATGGGGTACACCGCTTGGTGCGTATCTCTCCCTTTGATAGCAATGCCAAGCGACATACCTCCTTTGCCTCGGTATATGTATATCCTTTGGCCGATGATACAATAGAAATAGAGATCAACCCTGCGGATATTTCCTTTGAGACCATGCGCTCCAGTGGGGCAGGAGGACAGAATGTCAATAAGGTAGAAACGGCCGTACGTCTTCGCCACCACCCTACAGGCATTATCATAGAGAACTCCGAGACCCGTAGCCAGTTGGACAACAAGAATAAGGCACTCCAATTGCTTAAATCGCAACTCTATGAGATAGAACTCAAAAAACGCCAAGCCAAGCGCGACGAGATAGAGGCTAACAAGATGAAGATAGAATGGGGTAGCCAAATTCGCAACTATGTGATGCACCCCTATAAGCTAGTTAAGGACGTTCGCTCAGGCTACGAAACTACGAATGTGGACGCAGTTATGAATGGTGAATTAGATGATTTCCTAAAAGCATACCTCATGCTCATGGGACAGCAAAACAATGATTAATTGTTAATGGTTAATTGTCAATGGCTAAAGGTCAATTGTCAATAATTAATAAATTAGTCGTTACAGAATGATGAGTACTATAGTAGCTCCTATCCACAGAGGAAAAGTCTTTTTTAGTTAGAAACGTGAGAGATTCCAAATACCGAGAGTTATTTATACAACTTGAGGTGTTTAGAAAATTAACAATTAACAATTGACAATTAACAATTAATAGAGATGGCAAAAAATTTAGTAATTGTAGAGTCTCCTGCCAAGGCAAAGACCATTGAAAAGTTTTTGGGCAGTGATTATAAGGTGATGTCTAGTTATGGGCATATAGCTGACCTCCCTGATAAGGAATTAGGGGTAGATGTACAGCATGGCTTTAAGCCTCAGTATATAGTCTCTGCCGATAAGCGAACTCTTGTGAAGAGCCTCAAGGAAGCCGTAAAAAAAGTGGATACTGTATGGTTGGCTTCCGATGAAGACCGTGAGGGAGAGGCCATAGCGTGGCACTTAGCCGAGGAACTCAAATTGCCACAGGAGAAAACCAAGCGTATTGTGTTTAACTCCATTACTAAATCTGCCATAGAACACGCCATAAAGAATCCACGTGGAATAGACTATAACTTAGTCAATGCCCAGCAAGCGCGACGTGTGCTTGACCGCCTAGTGGGGTATGAACTCTCTCCTGTATTGTGGAAGAAGATACGCAAAGGTCTCTCGGCTGGGCGCGTACAATCGGTATCGGTACGCCTAATTGTGGAGCGCGAACGTGAAATACAGGACTTTAAGAGCGAAGCCTCTTACAAGATTACCGCCGAGTTTCTCACTGCTGAGGGTAAACTTATCAAGACCCAAACCAATAAATCTTTCCCAACCCAAGAAGCAGCCAGCGCATTCCTACAGCAGAATATAGGAGCTACCTTCACTGTGGGTAGTTTGGAAACTAAACCCACCAAAAAATCTCCTGCACCTCCCTTTACCACCTCTACCCTTCAGCAGGAGGCTTCCCGCAAGCTCCATTTCTCCGTATCCAAGACTATGCAACTCGCTCAGCGATTGTATGAATCAGGGCTTATCACCTATATGCGTACCGATAGTGTAAACCTATCCCCAGAGGCACTCGCCGCTGCCCAGCAGGAGATCACCCATGCCTATGGAGCCAAATATAGCAAGACCCGACAATATACCTCCCACTCCAAGGGTGCTCAAGAAGCACACGAGGCCATTCGCCCTACCGATATGGCAGCTCATACGGTAAGAGCAGAAGCAGACCAAGTACGCCTATACGAACTTATCTGGAAGCGTACCATTGCTTCCCAAATGAGCGATGCACAACTGGAACGTACACAAGTAAAAGTCAATGCCAGTACCCACCCCGAACCATTCTTAGCCAGTGGCGAGGTGATCACCTTTGATGGCTTTCTTAAGGTCTATCTTGAAGGTCGGGATGACGAAGAGGAGGAAAACGAAGGTATGCTCCCAGCCATGAAGGTAGGGGAGATACTCACTAGCAAACATATTACAGCTACTCAGCGCTTTACTCGTCCTCCTTTCCGCTATACAGAAGCCTCCTTGGTTAAGAAGTTAGAAGAGCTCGGTATTGGTCGCCCTTCCACCTATGCCGCTACTATCTCCACTATACAGAACCGTGGTTATGTAGAGCGTAGTAATATAGAAGGAGAGAGCCGTCCTTACCTACAACTCTCCTTGGTCAAAGGAGAAATCAAAGAAAAGAAACTTTCTGAGAATGTAGGAGCTGATAAGGGCAAACTCATTCCTACTGATATAGGTATGATTGTCAATGACTTCCTTATCACCCACTTTGACAATATTGTAGATTACAATTTTACGGCTAAGGTAGAGGAGGAGTTTGACGACATAGCCACAGGCAAAGAAGATTGGTCAAAGATGGTAGGACGCTTTTACGATACTTTTCACCCTACTGTAACTGATGTAGAGCAAAATGCGGTACGAGAGACAGGCGAACGCCTTTTAGGTACCGACCCCGCCACAGGCAAGCCTGTAAGTGTGCGCTTAGGTCGCTATGGCGCTATGGTACAGATAGGCTCGGTAGAGGACGAGGAGAAACCCCGCTTTGCCAGCCTTTTGCCTCACCAGTCTATAGACACGATTACCTTTGAAGAAGCCATGAAGCTCTTTGAGCTCCCCCGCAAGTTAGGTGTATTCCAAGGTAAGGAAGTAGAAGCCAACATAGGGCGCTTTGGTCCTTATATCCGCTTTGGGGACAGTTTTATATCTTTGGATAAGTCCTTGGATGTCTTTTCTGTAACCTTTGAAGAGGCCAAGGAGGTCATAGCACAAAAGCAAAAAGCCGATGCCCCTATCTCGGTATATGATGGCAAGGAAGTAACCAAAGGGGTAGGTCGTTTTGGTCCTTTTATCAAGTGGGACAATATCTTTATCAGTGTCAGCAAGAAATACAACTTTGACAGCCTTTCTCAGCAAGATATAGCTGCTCTTATAGAGGAAAAACTCAAGAAAGAATCTGAGAAAGTAGTCAAGGAATGGCCAGAAGAAGGTATCCATATAGAGAAAGCCCGCTGGGGACGCTATCACCTTATCAAAGGAAAAACCAAAGTAGAGCTCAGCAAGGAAACGGATATAGAAGCCTTTACCTTAGCCGATGCCCAAGCTCTTTTAGCCCCCAAGGAAAAGCCTAAGAAGGCCACCGCTACCAAGAAAACGACCACCAAAAAAGCCCCTGCTAAGACAGCCACTAAGGGCGCAGCTAAAAAGACTGCTAAGAAATAGAAAATAGTTTTAAAAATTAACATATAAAAATATTCCTATTTCAGAAATTATTACTATCTTTGCCCAGTCAATAAGATAATAATAAGGCTAAGAATTATGAATACTTTAGGAACGCAACGCAACGCAACGCCAGCCCTTATCATGTCTTAGCTTAAGCAATTCGTATATAAAAATATTTGAGAAAAGCAAGCCTGCTTACGAAATTTTTTCGTGAGTAGGTTTGCTTTTTTTGTTTGTTAAATTAATCAAAACGGTCACAGTTTGTCTAGTACGCACTGTAATTTTGCCCTCAGAGATAAAACAGCTATCCGAAGAGTTGTGTTTATATAAGGCGTATCCCGAAAAGCCTGTAATAGAGTAGGGAAGAAGATTAAATTTTTTAAAAGATGAAAAAAATTGTAATAGCAATGGCTATGATAGGACTGCTTACTATCAGCAGTTGTGGAAAAGAAGACAATAATTCTTCTGACAAAGGGGGAAAAGAACAAACCATTCCTTCTAATTATTATGTAGTAAGTCCTGACGGAACTACTCTAATGAAATGGTTTAACACCGAGGTAACGAGTATTGATATGCAATCGGATAAGGTGTTGAGTAAGATTACTAAGATTACAGCTGAATTTGGTGACTGTGAAAAATTAACTTCTGTTGTTTTACCAAGTTCTTTGATTACTATTGGAGGAGGTGCATTTACAGGTTGCTCATCTCTTAGTTCTATCACTTTACCTAATTCTTTGACTACTATAGAAGAGGATGCATTTAATGAATGTTCTGCTCTTACTTCTATTGTTTTACCTAACTCTTTAACTACTATTGGAAATGAAGCATTTAGTAGAACAAAGCTTACTTCCCTTACAATTCCTAAAAATGTAACCAATATTGGTGAAGGTGTTTTCTATCTTGCTGACCTTTTGAAAACAATTATTTTTGAAGGAGAAGTACCTCCAACAATAAATAGGCGGCTATTTGATTCTCATTATATTGAGACTATCTATGTTCCTGCAGGTAGTATAGACCGTTATAAAAATGCAGAAGGGTTTAAAGAATATGCAGACAAAATAAAAGCAAAACTATAATCAATATATCTAAGGCGAAACCCGAAAAGCCTATAACAGAGTAGGGAATATTTTTATTTTTAAATTTTTAAAAAATGGCACAAGAAATTAATTTGGGGAAAGAATTACTAAGAATTTGCCCCACAGACAACAACAAAATTGAGTACTCCACTACTAATGGCAAAAGTTGGTACTCTCGTTACAAAGGTTCTTCTGCAGGAGACTTTTATGATTTAGCAGTTTTTGGTGATGAAATTTTTGCTGTTACTTCTAAAGGAATCTATACCTCTAAAACAGATGGGCGTAGTTGGTATTCTCGCTATATAGGTTCTTCCTATGGAGACTTTGAGACGATTCAGGTAAGTGGAACAGAGCTCGTAGCTTATACTTCTAAAGGTGTTTATGTGTCTAAAAATGAAGGTCGTAGTTGGACAAAAAGAAACTAATATTCAGAATGCCTATCAATAAGGAGGTAGGCATTCTTTTAAAAATCAAAAAACATGTCAAGAAAAATACTTATAGCCTTAGGAGCCTTATTGGTTATTTCACTTAGCCTCTTTGTGTTTAATCTTATCTATCAAAATGAGCTTCCTAAAATTGTAGAAAACATCAATAATTCAGCCATAGGAGCTATTTTTACAGCTATTATTACGGTCTTTCTTCTACAGGGACAAACTGCAACAGAAGAGGAACGAGATAAAAATCTATCAGTATTTGAAAAAAAGCAAGAAGTATTCCATAATTTCTTAGAAAAACTCAAAGAGATCGTACAAGATGGAAAGATTACTATTTCTATGCGAGATAATGCCCAAGAAGGGGAAAATATAGATGAACTAAAAGAACTTCTCTTTCAGCTCTCATATATTCAGATGCATACCCACGAGGATAATACAGATAAGATATTTAAGCATATTGCTAATATCATTCAACAAATGAATGATTTTGAGGCAGCAGGCAGTGACAAACAAAAATTAATGGCTGAGTTCTATGCTAATTTCTCAAAGGAATTATTTGGTATTATCACTGTACTAAAGAGTGATTTGTATAATATAAACTCTAAGCCTATTCCATCCGAAAATATTAAGAGCATATTGGAAAAATGTAATTTATTTGTTGAAGGAGGAGAAATGGACAAGTATGAAATGCAAAACTATTTTTGGAGAGAACTCCAAGAGGAATTCTTGGCCAAAGGATATCAATTTAAAAAGATTGATTTTGAGCAAGATGTGAACAAATATTACAAAGGGGGTAGAAGCAGACACAAATGGTTTGGGTTTACAATCCCTATTTATACCACTCAAAATAATGAAATAGTCAATTTTGATATTGAACTTGAGAATGATTACTATTATGGTTTTCATAAAGATAGAAATCCAAAAAGTGAGTTACTCCAAAAATGTATAAAAGAAGCCTATGCAGGTTTCAAGGAAAGTAACAGTTGGTATGGTTGGACTTATTCCACAAGATACAATTTAGATTTCTGGAATCTAAATAGCCCAAGTTTTGAATCATTGAAACACCCTCAGCGAAGAAAACTACTTATAGAAAATATAGCTCGTGAGATGGATACTTATATTCAGAACTTTATACGAGTAGCTAAAGAAAATAATTTGTAACAAACAGATGATAAGAGATATGGAAAATATAAAGTATGCTCCTACTCATTGTGAAAGTACAGGAAAAGCCCAAGGAGAATATCGTTATTATCTAGAACAAATAGGTGATAAAATGCTTTTCATCATAGGCCTTAATCCCAGTACTGCAAATGAAGATACTTGTGACCGAACTATGGGAAGAGTATTAAGTTTTGTACAAAATACAGGATATAATGGCTTTGTAATGCTAAATCTTTATCCTCAACGACAAACAGACAAGTATGCTCTCCCAAAGGAACAGGACGAAGCTATCCATCAAAAATCTTTACAATATATCAGAGAATTAGGAGAAAAATATCCCACAGCAGATATTCTTTTGGCTTTTGGTAATGGCATTACTTTAAGAAGTTATTTAAAGAAGAATTTAGGTGATATTATAGAAGTATTAGGAGAGAGAAAGTACTTACAAATAGGAACTCTTACCGCAAAAGGATATCCGAGACACCCCTTATATGCTGTAAATAATTGTTCTTTAGTATCTTGCAATATTGAGAAATTCAAAAAATAGATTCTATAAATAACCACCACCCCTACAAAGTACTAACGAATTTTGTATTATAGCCTTTGTAGGGGTGCTTTTATTATGAAAAGTGATACATTCAATTACCATAAATATCTTTTCTATTAAAGGGTTTTAGCTTTCCTTCAGCTATTAATTTTACGGTTATTTCCTATAATTCAGCTCCTAATTTTTCTAGTTCCTCTTTTCTCTTTCTTTCTTCCCTTGTTCTGTGTTCTTCCTCTTTTTGGACAGCAGATACTTTAGTAGTTTCATCCTTCTCTATGAAAATTTTTTCTATAACTACTTTTTTCTTGGGTCTGGTTAATACTGCTGGCATGATAGAACAATTTAAATAGTTTTTTTTCAATTGCAAATGCACAAAAATTATACCAAAATAAAAAATATAATAATGGATAAAATTTAATCTGTTGTGTATTAAAGGAGTTAGATTTCGGCAATAAAACAAATTTATTGCCAAAATCTAATATAATAAAACGATAGCCAGAAGCCCACAATGAAATGAATACATTCCTAAATTCTATTTCTATAAACAACTCAAAATTAAAAACTTATAACTCAAAACTCTTTTCAATGTAGGCTATGATTTTTCCTCTATCTGCTTTGTAGTCAAACCATTGCACGTCGGTAGATTTCTTAAACCAGGTGAGTTGGCGCTTGGCAAAGCGACGGGTGTTCATCTTGGCGTTTTCTATAGCTTCGGTAAGAGTAGCTTTACCGTCCCAGAAGTCAAAGAACTCTCGGCAACCTACCGTCTGTAAGGCGTTAAGATCACGATAGGGGAGCAGCTGCTCTATCTCTTGGAGCAGTCCTGAGCGAAGCATCACTTCCATACGTTGGTTGATACGCTCGTAGATCACCTCCCGATCGGCACTTAGGCCTATGGTAATAGGGGTAAAATCCCGCTGAGTGGTTTTCTGTTGTAAGTAATAGGAATAAGGCTGACCGCCACTAAGGCATACCTCCAAGGCGCGTATGATACGCTGGGGGTTTTGCAAATCTACTTTGTCATAATAGGCGGGGTCTAACGCCTTGAGTTGCTGTTGTAGGGCGGTGATACCATTTTCTTTGTGCAATTGGTTCAGCTGCTCACGTACGCCTTCTTTTACAGGAGGAAAATCGTCTAAGCCCTTGAGTATAGCATCGTTATAGAGGCCGCTGCCTCCTACCATTATGATAATAGGTTTTCTAAGGAAGAAATCGGATAGGAAAGCGGTTGCTTCTCGCTCAAAATCACCAACTGAATAGGTGTCAAAGATACTCTTGTGTTGGATAAAGTGATGAGGGGCAGCAGCCAATTCCTCTGAGGAAGGCACGGCGGTGCCTATACACATCTCTTTGTAGAACTGGCGGGAATCACAAGAGAGGATTTCTGTGTCAAAGTGTTGGGCTAAGGCTATGGCCAAAGCTGTTTTTCCTATGGCTGTTGTACCTACTATATTAATCAAGAAATTCATGGGGGTCTCTTTGGTAAGTCAAGTATTTTTTGTATTTTTGCAAAAGTATAATTTTTCTAGGACATATGTATCTAAAAAATGGATTTTTTGTCAAGAACCAATGGTTTTATATATTACCTATTGGATTATTTTTCTTGATCAATGTCAATGCTTTCTTTGCACCTGAAGTGGATCTTAAGCCGCTCATCGCGCAAATGGGGGAGCTACCTTTTTTTGTGATGAATGTAGGGATCTTTCTTATTTTCTTTTTGGGATTGTTCTTTATAGTCAAGTTTATACACCAGCAACCTATAGTCAAATTCACCACTGGGCGAAAAAGGATAGACTGGGGGCGTATATTCTTTAGTTTTTCCCTATGGGGAGGCTATTTGGTACTACAAACAGGGCTTAGCTACCTACTTTTCCCTGAGGATTATCAGTGGAACTTTCAGCCAGCGCCTTTTTTTACCTTGCTACTGCTCTCTCTGCTGTTTATTCCCTTTCAGGCAGGCTTTGAGGAATATTTTTTCAGAGGTTATTTCTTACAAGGAGTCTCTATTTTGTCTAAAAGGCGTTGGGTCCCCCTTGTGCTCAGTTCGTTGTTCTTTGGTTTGGTACATATAGCCAACCCAGAGGTTTCCCAAATGGGCTATGGCCTTTTGGTTTTCTATATCAGTTCAGGTCTTTTCTTAGGAATTATTACCCTTATGGACAATGGTTTGGAACTTGCTTTGGGTTTTCATATCGCCAATAACTTCTTTATCTCCATACTGACTACCTCCTCTTGGAGTGTATTCCAAACCCCCTCTTTGCTTAAGGAGGTAAGTACGCCTGAGGTTACACCGCTCTATGCAATTGACTTCTTTTTGCCTTTACTCATACTGCTCTTTATCTTTGCTAAGAAATACCGTTGGAACGATTGGAGGACAAGACTTTTCGGTAAGATTAACTAACGTGGTCATGGATACACTTGTAAAAAAACACTTACATAACCAAGCGAAAATAGCTGGAGTTTCTTGTGATACACAAGGATTGGAACAGTTAATAACCTCATGGACAAAGAGTAAGGAAGTCTACCTACAGAAAACAGCTCAATTCCTCTCGGAGTGGTTGTCTCCTCAAGAGACCATAACATTACATACCTCTGGCACTACGGGTACTCCTAAGCTGATTACCGTCAAGAAGGCTTATATGATTCGTTCAGCGATGCTTACAGGAGCTTTCCTACAGCTGCATGCGGGAGATAGCTCCCTTTGCGTGTTGCCTACCGACTATATTGCGGGTAAAATGATGATTGTCAGAGCCTTGGTATTGGGGCTTTCTTTGGAACTACTTCCTCCCAGTAGTACGCCCTTTGCGGCTACTCCCCACAATTTTGACTTTGTCGCGCTGACGCCCATGCAGGCGATGAAATCTCTAAGCGAACTCCATAGGACAAAGAAGATTATCTTAGGCGGTGCGCCTATCTCGGCAGCTATGGAAGCCCAGTTACAGGAGATTCCTACCGAGATTTATGCCACTTATGGTATGACTGAAACAGTTTCTCATATAGCCTTGCGCCCCATAGCTCCCAAAGAGCGGCATAGCATGGTATATACCACGATAGGGGAGAGTAGGGTCTGGCAGGATGAGCAGGGTTGTCTTGTGATTTATTGCCCTGAAGTGGCCGAAGGGGAAATCCACACCCATGATGTGGTACGCTTACATGGAGCACATGCTTTTGAGTGGCTGGGACGTTTGGATAATATCATCAATTCAGCAGGGGTGAAAATCTATCCTGAAGGGGTTGAGCGCAAGCTCTCATCGTTTATCTCCGATAGGTTTTTTATTTGGAAAGAGCCAGATGAACTATTGGGAGAGCGGGTGATTCTTTTGGTAGAAGGTAGGGAAGCGGACTATCCTCATCTGTTGGAGAATTTACAAAAAGAAACCGTATTTTCTAAGTACGAACTTCCTAAAAAAATATATTTTCTCCCTCATTTTCAGCTTACTGCATCAGACAAAATCCAAAGAGAAGCTACAGCAAAGTTACTTTTGTAACTTAAAATGAATATCCTTATAATCAGGTTCTACGTGAATGAGTACCGAGGCAATAGAGGGGATTTGTTGTTGTAGGCTATCCTTAAAGGCATGCGCAATGTCATGGCCTTCCTTTACACTAATATTTCCATTGACAATAATATGGATATCTACACAATAGGACATACCTGTTTTTCTAATATGGCACTTTTCTACGGCCAATACGCCTGGTACATCTTTGGATAACTCTCTGATTCTCTGCGATAAATCATCATACATATCTTCATCTAAGATCTCCGCAAGGGCAGGGCGGAAGATCAAATAAGCATTGACCAATATAATCCCCGAAGCAACTAATGCTGCCCAGTCGTCAGCCGTCTCATATCCTTCTCCACAGAGCAGAGCGATACTAATACCAATAAAAGCAGCTACGGAAGTAATCGCATCGGCCCTATGGTGCCAAGCATCGGCCTTCAGGGAGGTACTGCCTGTCTGTTTGCTGTCTCTCAGGACAATACGAAAACTTATTTCTTTCCATAGAATAATGCCTCCTAAGAGTAGCAGTGTCCAGGCCTTTGGACTAGAGTGGGGGATCAATATATTTTGATAACTCTGATAAGCAATCAGTAAGGCGGAGGCCACAAGTAGAGCTACGATGATAAAGGTAACCAAAGGCTCTATCTTCCCATGTCCGTAAGGGTGGTTCGCATCGGCTGGCTTTTCTGCATATTTCAGACCGAGAAAAACTAAGAAGGACGAAAACACATCCGAAACCGACTCTATCCCATCGGCTACAAGCGCATAAGAATTCCCTAGTACCCCTGCACTGATCTTTACCCCTGCCAAGGCTAAGTTGGCAAAGATACTAAAAAAGGCAGTTCGGTGGGGGACATGTTTTTCCATGACACATTTTTTATAGTTAAAATGACAGCTAATAAGCACACAAAGGTAGCGAAAAAAATTCGCTTGCTATATATTTCTGTAATTAGAATTTTTAAAATACTGGTTACAAATATATTATATATCATTATATAAACTATAGCTTCTATATATTTTACTTATAATTTACATATTATAAACTGCTTATAATCCATTTAAGTATTTTATTTTCAATAGATTATAATTATTATTTTACTTAAAGTTAAATTTTTTATTTATATAACGAACTTAATAAATTGATAGCCAGCTAATTACTTTTTAAATAATATAAAAATAACAAGTGAGAAGAGAAATAGTATAGTGGATTTGAAAAGGACGTAGAATAGCTTTTGTTTGGCAATAAAAAAGTTTGGCATTATTTTTGATGTATTATGACCAATTAAATAAGAATCCTAAATGAAACAGATTTTTTCACTATTGTTCCTATTGGTAGCCATGGTAAGCTCCGCTCAGGAAATTAACTGGATGAGCATGAACGATGCTTTATCCGCACAACAGAAAACACCTAAGAAAATATTTGTAGATGTATATACTACATGGTGTGGCCCTTGTAGAATGTTGTCTGAAAGAACATTTAAGAACAAGGACTTTGTAAAGTATATCAATGACAATTTCTATGCAGTGAAGTTCAATGCCGAAGGCAATGAGGAGGTAACCTACAAGGGTACTACTTATAAGAACAACAACTATGATCCTGCCAAGGCTAATACCCGCAATGGGATGCATGATTTTGCAGGTGCATTGGGTGTAAATTCTTATCCTACTATGCTTATTTTTGATGAAAAAGCAGCACCTATATTTCCTATTGTAGGTTATATGACCGCCACACAGCTCGAACCCCTTATCAAGTTTGCTGGGAATAACACTTACCTTTCTGTAACTACTCAAGAGGCTTATGATAAGTATCTGAAGACTTTCAAAGGAACTTTCAAGAATTGATTTCATATTTATTACATTTTTAATTTTATCATCTCAGAGCCAGCTCTGGGATGATTTTTTTTAAAACAAAACTTTCTCCAATAAAATTTGGTTAGTAATGAGAAAAAATGTACTTTTGGCAAAAAATTAAATTATGGTACAACAAGCCTCTTTCATAGATTTTTTAGGTATGTTATTTACCGTCTTTCTTGTACTTGCTTGCTTGTTTTGGGTAGGTATTTTACTGGTTCCCTTTGCTTTGCGTTTTCTAATCAGAAGGCATATGAATACAGTGGAAAAGCAGCTGTTTCAAGAAGAGTCTTTCCAGGGACAAGGTGCCCAACAGCAATATTATCAGGGCTCCTACACAAATCACCAAAATAGGAATACCTCAGCAGGTACGCAGCAGAAAAAAGACAAAAAAATAGTTGGCGAATATATTGATTTTGAAGAAATAGAATAGCAAATGAAAGAAAAATTTCAAAAATTACTTCCTCATATAGCTTGTATATTGCTCTTTATGGGGATAGCCTTGGCATTCTTCTATCCTGTACTACAAGGCAAGGAGATGCAACAGAGTGATATAGTACAATATATAGGCATGTCCAAGGAGCGCAATGACTTCCGCCAGGTACGTGAAAGCTATTGGACAAATAGTGCCTTTGGAGGAATGCCTACCTACCAGCTGGGGGCAGAATATCCATACAACTACATCAAACAATTGGATAGGGTCATTCGTTTCCTTCCGCGCCCTGCCGACTATTTATTTCTTTATTTCTTAAGCTTTTACGTCTTCCTATTAGTGATGAAGGTACGCTATAGATATGTCTTCTTGGGAGCGTTGCTCTTTGGACTTTCTACTTATCTTATCATTATTCTCACTGTGGGGCACAATGCCAAGGCGCATGCTATAGGCTATTTCGGTTTTGTACTGGCGGGAATACTGCTGGCTTTTCAGCGGAAATACCTATGGGCATTTTTGCTTACAACCTTAGCTTTAGCCTTGGAAATCAGTGCCAACCACTTCCAAATGACTTATTACTTACTGCTATTAGTCTTGGTTTTTGGGGCCTATGAGCTTTACCAAACGATACGTAGCAAGGAGTGGAAGCCTTTTGTAAAGTCTCTCTTTACACTTGTGGCAGCCGCCCTATTAGCTGTACTTATGAATGCTACTTTGCTACTGACTACCAAGGAGTATGAGGCCTTTAGTACCCGTGGCAAGTCGGACTTGTTACTCAATGCTGATGGTACACCTAAAGGACATACAAGCGGACTGAATAAGGACTATATTACCGAGTATAGTTATGGGGTGTATGAGAGCTTGAACCTGATTGTTCCCCGCCTTTTAGGAGGGTCTAACCATGAGAATTTGGGTGAGAAATCGGCTGTTTATGAGCGACTTATACAACAATATCCTCAGGAACAGGTGTTGGATTTTACCCGGCACCTACCCACTTATTGGGGAGATCAACCCATAGTGGCAGCACCGGCTTATGTAGGCGTGCTTGTTTTCTTCTTCTTTGTATTGGCACTTTTTGTAGTAAAAAGCAAAACCAAATGGTGGCTTTTAGCAGGAGTGATCCTCTCCTTGTTGCTCTCTTGGGGAAAGAATTTCAGCACGCTAACCGACCTGATGATTGACTATTTCCCGCTCTATAACAAGTTCCGTGCGGTTTCTTCAGTGCAGACCATCTTGGAGTTCTGCATGCCAGCCTTGGCTATATTGGGGCTTTATACCTACCTAACAGACGAGAAAAGAGCGCATAACAAGCAATATTTGTACTATACGGGTGGTATCGTAGGGGGACTCTTATTACTACTTTGGCTTATCAAGGGAAGTCTTTCTTTTGAGGGAGCAAGTGATGCTTATTATGCCCAAGCCTATGGGGAGGAACTCATGCAGCTGATTAAGGAAGACAGAAGGGCTATGTACACGGCCGATATTCTTAGGAGTTTCACTTATGTAATCCTTGCCTTTGGAGTCTTATATCTGTTCTCTATAGAGAAAATCAAGGAAAAAATAGCTTTTGTTCTTGTCTCTGTCCTGCTTATAGCCGATATAGCCATGGTAACCACTCGCTATTTGAGTGAGGATAACTATGCTTTCCCTTCAGAAAAGGAAAATTATTTTACGCTTTCCAAGGAAGAACAGAAAATATTGGAGGACAAGAGTTATTACCGTGTTTTCTCCGTCAATGAAGCGCTTAATGGTGCCAGAACCTCCTATACATTCCACTCTGTAGGGGGGTATCATGCCGCCAAGCCTAGAAGGATACAGGAACTTTTTGACTACCAACTTTACAAAAATAAAAATGAGCAAGTCCTTAATTTGCTCAATGTAAAATACATATTACAAACCGATAGATCAGGCGCTACACAAGTGATGCAAAATCCTAATGCCCTCGGCAATGCATGGTTTGTAGAACAGCTTTCTGTTCTTGAGAATGCCGATAAGCTTATGCAGTCTTTGGATACCCTTTCTCCTAAGACACAGGCTGTAACCTTGGACAAGTCGCTTAAAGATACACGCTACCCAGTGGATAGCTTGGCCTTAATTAAGCTAAAAACCTATGAGCCTGATAGGCTGGTCTATACTAGTGAGAATAAGGCCGAAGGGCTAGCTGTCTTCTCCGAGATTTACTACCCTCATGGCTGGACAGCTGTTTTAGATGATACCACACCACTACCTATTCACCAGGTGGATTATATACTCAGAGGGGTCGTTATTCCTGCAGGCAAGCATACCCTTACCTTTACCTTTGCCCCTAAGATTGTACAAACGGGAGGGTATATTTCCTTAGCTTCAACGATTGCCTTTGTACTTATTGCTTTAGGTATTGTTTTGATAAGTAAAAAACCACGTACCAACGAATGAGAACGCTATCTATATTTGTCCTAATAACCTTATTTTCGGCTTGTAATACGCCTATCTTTACACCCGCAGAAGATTTTGTAACACCTTTCGAGCTTTCTGATGGGAGTCATGGCTCATCTTACCAAGAAACCATTGATTTCTATAAGAAATTGGCTACCAACTATGGCTCTATTTCTCTTAAAACTATGGGAAAGACCGATAGTGGTATTCCCTTGTACTTGGTAGTGTATAACAATGATGGTATTTTTGACTTTAATCGTATCAAGAAGGACAAACTCATCATTCTCATTGCCAATGGGAGTTCACCCAATGACCGAGAAGGAATTGATGCCAGCATGCAACTGATGCGAAACTTGGCTCAGAAGCAGATCACTGTTCCTGAAAATACCGTAGTGGCTGTCATTCCGATGATGAACTATTTGGGGCAGATGGAGCAAGATTCATTTTTCAAAAATGAGATTAATACTTTTGTAAACAGAGACTTGTCTAAGGACTTTATAGAGAATAAAAGTCTTAATACTCAGTCCTTTGTAGCACTATTCCAACAGCTCTCTCCACATATATTCGTAGATACTCGTACACTAAGGAGCAAGAGCAATGGGGATGTGCTTTATTATCAGAGTGCTATGGAAGAAAATATGGGCAAGATGAAGTACTACCTCAAGGATAATCTGATTCCCCAGCTCAATGACTCCTTAGGGGGTACTTATAGGGATGTGGATAGCCTTGTTCAAAAGAAATTACAACCTAAGTCTATAGCCCCTCTCATACCCGATACTTCCGTAGGATATACCTCCTTATGGAATACCTTAGGGCTTTATATCGCCACTCACAAGGGGATTACTTACAAAAAGCGAGTGGAGACACTTCACAATGCACTCAAGAGTATCATCTTGATAGCCAATTCACATAGAGAACTGATTAAGAATCTGCAGGACTTGGATGCTCAAGAAGGATTGCAACAACAAACTTATATTCTTTCTGCTCCCAAGGATACCATTCGTATCCCTCAAGCCTACATTGTGCCGCAACTCTTCACCGATGTCATAGACCATTTCAAGGACAATGCTATAGAAATGACTCCAATAGAGAAGGATTCACTTATGCAGGTACATTCTTATATGCTAAAAACCACAAGAGACAGTTTGCCTTTGATTGATTACAAAACAGTAAGGACACAACTGATCCAAAAGAATCAGAAAGTAGCTATCAGAAAAGGCGATCTATTGGTCTCCACTCAGCAGAAAGGACGCAAATATCTATTAGAAACCTTAGAACCTCATGCCAATAATAGCTTTATGCATACAGGCAAGTTGCCTTTTCTCCCTACTCCTAAGGACAGCCTATGGGTATACCCCATATTTAGTATAGAAAAGTAAATAACAACACTAATTGAGTTTGTTTAATGAGATTATTTTATATTCTTTTATCCCTATCTTTAATCGCTTGTACACCAACCCCTCCTAAAAAAACCTGTGGCTAAAAAGCCCCATCCAAACTTGAAAAAGGAGATGGATGCCCCTATTCATACACAAACTTTCATCAACTATTCCTTTGTAGAGGACTCCCTTTCGGGGAAAACCTCCCAATTGAAATTTGATGAACTCACCCTCACTTATGATGCAGAAGGATTTCAAATAGAGCGTTTGTACAAAAATGACTCTCTACAAGAACAATCCTTTTGGTATTATGATCCAGAGCATAGAGTAATTGCTGAGAATTACATCTGTAAAACACTCAAAGACAACTGTATCAATCGAAGAGTAATCAATCATACCTATGATACTTTGGGCTATGAAATCAAGCGCTTTTCTTATGAGTTCTTGGATACTCTTTCCCTCTTTAGCAAATATGAACTCGACTATGATAAGCATGGAAATCTCTCCAATGTTATAGAATATCAGTATCAGAAAGAAAAATGGCGTCCCTTTACTAAGGAAACCTATAAGTACAACGCCAAGGGACAGGAACAAGAGAAAGAAACCTATTATCACTATATGTCCCTATGGCTACTAAAAGAAAAGGAAAATTTCAAATACCAAAAGGACAGTCTTATAGAGGAAAAATTTGCCTATAACTATAAGCAAAGCAATGCCCCTCGCCGCATACGTTATAGCTATATAGGGGAGGAGCAACAACTTACTTATATCAACGAAAAAGATAGTATTACCGCCATAGAGTCCTATCTGTATGACCACCGAGGTGCACTTTCCAAATATACTACCTATGATACCAATGGAGTAGAGCAGCAACGCCAGTATTTCCTATATACCCCCTATGATAAGCGCCTAGAAGAGATTGTTTATAAGGGAGATAAGGAAGAGCAAAGAACCATCTACCAGTATGATACCAAAGGACAACTCACCCAAAAAGTTACCTATGTACAGGGTAAAATAAGATACCTAACCCAAGTGAAGTATTCCTATCATTTATGAAAATACTCATTATAGAAGACGAAAAAGACCTGCTCTCTACCTTGCAAACTTTCTTGGAAAAAGAAAATTTCTTGGTAGAGACTGCCCATGATTATCCTTCTGGACTCAAGAAAATAGCCGATTATGATTATGATTGTATTCTTTTAGATATCATGCTGCCCAAGGGGAGTGGTATGGAGCTATTGGACGAACTTCGGACACTGAAAAGGAATACCGCTGTGCTGATCCTCTCGGCTAAGGATTCAGTGGAGGATAAGGTCTTAGGGCTAGAAAAGGGAGCTGATGATTATTTAGCCAAGCCTTTCCACTTGGCAGAACTACTGGCCAGAATCAAATCTATCATTCGCCGCAAGCACCAGCAAGGGGAGGACTTTATCGCTTACAAAAATGTTACACTATACCCAGAAGATAGGCGCGTGGTAGTAGCAGGCAAACCTATGACTACCAATAGAAAGGAATATGAGATGCTCTATTACTTCATGATTCGTCCAGAGAAATTAGTGGAGCGTACCACTTTGGCCGAAGCCATTTGGGGTGATGATATAGACCAAGTAGATAGCTTAGACTTTATCTACTCCCAAGTGAAAAACCTACGCAAAAAACTCAAATCTTTAGGGGCAGAAATTGACTTTCAAGCGGTCTATGGTATTGGGTACAAATTGGTTTAGATTATGAGAAAAATTCTATATTTGCATGGCTTAGACAGCCACTTGCACGCCGATAGGGAAGAGGTACTTGTCCGTTATGGGGAAATTTTTGCCCCTGTCTTTGATTACAAAAATAACCCTGAGCTATTCACTCACTTATGCGAGGAATACCAAAGTATTGATGTGATTATTGGCTCCAGTGCAGGGGGGCTTATCGGCTATTTCTTAGCACAAAAGCTACAAAAGCCCTGCGCTCTTTTCAATCCTGCGCTGAACTACCAGTACGAGCTGCCCTTTGCGCCCTTTTGGGATAAGGAGTATAGCCAATATATGCTCCTTGTCATGGGTATGCAGGACGAGGTAATTCCTTATAAGGAAAGCCTACCCATAGCCTTAGCCGACAAAACTCCTAAACAACAGATAGATATACATCTTATACAAAATCTGGGACACCTCTATCCCATTGAGATTTTCTCAAGAGAATTGAAATTTTTCTTTGGCAAAATCAGTGGTCAGTAGGCAGCCTAAGCTGGCGCGAGCTTGTAGCTCTTTATTTATAAAAAGCTTAAACTCAAAAATAATGAATAAAGAAACCATCATCCAAGAAATACTATCAAGGGTAAGTGCTACCTTTGACCGATTAGACCTCCCTAAACAACCTTATGGTAGAAATAAACTTTGGGAAGGCATCACCAATTATTTCAAAATAAAACAACGAAAAGACAAAATAACGTTTAATTCGGGTAATCCTTCTATTACCATTAAAGACTTTGAGCAGCTTCCTGATAATTTCATAGACAATGAGTTACTTCCTGCTTTGGAAGAACAATTTACTCAAATGTTCTTCAATCCTGAGTTTTATTATTGCTTTGAGTACAAACTTACCTTAGTACTTGATTTTCTTTCTGCCTCAGGGCATCATGCCCGTAAGCAACTGCGATTGGAACATCCTGAGCGCAAGGCAGAACTCAAAGAGCGCTTGGATACCTATGTGCAAAAGGTAATCTATGAGGCTACCGAGAAAATGAAAGAGAAGGAAGTGCATACTTTCTTTGATAAACTTTTCGATTTTGAACTCACTGGCTACAGCGAGGACAAGGTGGTTGAAATCCTCAGCAAAGGAATTACTCTCATAGATCCTAAGTGGAAAAAGACTTTAGAAGAGTATCAATGGTGCTTGCTTTACTATACTAGAGTATGGAAAGAAAAGGTTTTTATGAAACTATATTACAAAGTAGAAGGAAGTGATTGGTCAAAGAAATATACACTCAAGGAAGGTTTGCAAGCAAAAGATATAGATAATGCCAAACTAAACCTATTTGTAGCACAAGCCCTTTGGCGTATCCAATACAAAAAATATAGTTGGGATGTAAAGTTTGCTTGTGAGGATTTAGAGCGTGCAGCTAAGGAATTAGGTTCTAAAAAAGCGGTTATGTACCTCAAAGAGGGAACTGGTATCTTGCCTAACGACCTTATTCATTACAAGGATAGCGAAGTGGAATGCGATGCCAATGATGTTTTTGCTGAAATCAGTGTGAAAATCAAACAAGAATCGGCTACAGCTTACGACAAAGCGTTGAATTTTATCATCGCCCTGCTCAAGTCTGATTTTCCTGCCAGCTACCATATCAAGTTCAGTAGTAAAGCCCCTAAACAGTTTTTACCTATCAAAGGCATTGCCAAATCACCTACTCATCGCTTCTTTGCTAAAGCACTGCAATACGAAGATTTGCGTCCTAAATTGGTAGCTTATGCCGAGGTAGCTATGAAAGAATTTCAGTGGTATAGTGATGTAGAAGAAGGCGAGAAAAGCTGTATGCCGGGCAGTTATGCCGTTTTTGGCTTAGGACTGATAGGGGAGGAGTACTTTCCCTTGGTGAGCCAATACTTTGCGCTATTGGACGACGAACACCAAATGGTACATAAGTATTTCGTTAGTGCCCTTATAGACCGTTACGGAGTGAATGAGAAATCCTTACCGCTTATCTGCCAAGGAATCACCTCAGCACAGTTTGATATGGTATTCAAGAATTTAGAAAAAGAAATGGAAAAGCCAGAGAACAAGGAGTTACTTGCAAAATTTCTCAAAGAAAAAGAAGCCTTTTTTACGGCTAACAAAGAGCAAGGCTTCTACAAATATTACGAAGAAGATATTTATTACGCCATCTACGGCAAGCAATGGAAGAAAAAGATAAAAAATTAACTCTAACAACCATTAATAAATTAATAATTAAAAATGAAAGTAAGTAAATTAATCCTCCTTTTCCTCATAGGAATTATGATAGGAAAAGCACAAACCAAAAAACAAATGAACGACCAAACGATTTACCAATTTGAAGTAGAGGACATTACAGGGAAAGCATTTCCACTGTCAAGTCTACAAGGCAAGAAAGTGATGATTGTCAATACTGCCTCCAAGTGCGGACTGACCCCTCAGTATAAGGAGTTAGAGGCACTCTACCAGCAGTATAAGGACAAAGATTTTGTCATCATAGGCTTTCCCGCCAATAATTTCCTCAAACAAGAACCAGGAACCAATGAAGAGATTGCCACATTCTGTCAGGTGAATTATGGGGTAAGTTTTCCTATGATGAGCAAAATCTCTGTCAAGGGTAAGGATATGCACCCTCTCTATCAGTTTCTTACCCAGAAATCCAAGAATGGCGTCATGGACTCCAAAGTAAGCTGGAACTTCCAAAAATATCTTATCGGAAAGGACGGACACTTAGAGAAAGTTATAGATCCGAAAACCCTTCCTAATGACCCAGAAGTTATTCAGTGGATCAGTGAGTAATGATTAATGTTCAGTGCCAATAATGATTGATAAGATTTCCTTAGTGTAGAGGTACAATTTATGTAGCCTTAATGAATCATTGATCATTATTGGCATTAATCACTATTATTCTATTTTACATAATATAAATTATAGGAATTTCTGATATACTCAAAAAGAGAGGCTAATAGTCATTGCTGACCTTAGCCTCTCAACGCTTTAATTCTAAGTATTATGTGGAAATTATTTCAATACTTCTTTTACTTTTTCACCTATTTTTGCAGGTGAATCTACCACATGGATACCACATTCGCGCATGATACGCTTTTTGGCTTCAGCGGTATCTTCGCTACCTCCTACAATAGCACCAGCATGCCCCATAGTACGTCCCTTAGGAGCTGTTTCCCCAGCAATAAAGCCTACTACAGGTTTCTTGTTGCCAGTCTCTTTGATCCAGCGAGCAGCTTCCACTTCCAACTGACCTCCGATTTCACCTATCATGACTATAATTTCTGTTTCAGGATCATTCATGAAGAGTTCCACAGCTTCCTTGGTGGTAGTACCTATGATAGGGTCTCCCCCGATACCTATAGCAGTGGAAATACCCAAGCCTTGGCGTACTACTTGGTCAGCAGCCTCATAAGTCAAAGTACCTGATTTAGAGACAATACCTACCTTTCCTTTCTTGAATACGAATCCTGGCATAATACCTACTTTCGCTTCTTCTGGAGTAATTACCCCAGGACAGTTAGGTCCTATAAGGCGACAATCTTTGTCCTTGATATAGGCAGCAACCTTTACCATGTCAGCTACAGGAATCCCCTCTGTAATGGTGATTATTACTTTAATCCCTGCTTCGGCAGCTTCCATAATGGCATCAGCCGCAAATGCAGGTGGTACAAAGATAATAGAAGTATCCGCCCCTACTTTCTCTACCGCCTCCTTTACAGAGTTGAAAACAGGCTTTCCTAAGTGTGTTTGTCCTCCTTTGTTAGGAGTTACCCCTCCCACTACATTGGTTCCATATTGAATCATTTGCTCCGCATGGAAAGTTCCTTCACTCCCTGTAAAACCTTGTACAAGGATTTTTGAATTCTTATTTACTAATACACTCATTGGTTTGAATTTTTTTAGAGCACAAAGTTACTCATTTTTTTTCAAATTTCCAAGAAAAAACGAAATAATGTTCAATGATTTGTGACATTAATCACTTGTCATTAGTCACTTGTCACTATCGAAAGCTTTCTCTTCCCCAGAAGAAAGGTGGCTCTATCTGTAAGGCTCTCAGGTAAGTATAACCTTGTCCCCTATGATGACTTTCATTTTCAATAAAGTACAATATCCATTGAGCAAAGCTAAAGGTCATTTGATAGATAGTCAGGGGTTGGGTAAAATCTCCTACTTCTTTCCATTCACGATCAAGAATTTCTGTGGCTCTATCCCATAAAGCTAATACTTCAGCTTTGGTGGTAGGAAAATTTCCTTCTAAGAAAAGTGTATGTTTCTCTTGAAATCTTTCTTTAAAAAGATAGTCCATAACTCTTAGAAACTCCTCTACCATCCCTGAAAAAGGACGTAGATTAGCGATGCTAAACTCAAAAAGGTCTTTCTCTGGAAAAGCCTCAATAACCTTGCGGGTCAAGGCACGTACATCTTTGAAATTGGTCAGTAGTGCCTCTGGTGTAAGTAATTCTTTCATTGTTGTTATATTTAAAATTTGGTGCAAAGGTAGTATTTTCTATTCTTTTAGCAAGTGTACATTCTGATAAAGTTTTCTTATCTCGTCTCTTACTTCCATTAGGGCAAATCCCAACAAGTTCTTGCCACGCCACGAGGCGATGTTATGTGCTTTCTCGTTGTCCTTGCTCAAGCCTATCCCCCAAATGGTATCCATCGGACTGGCTTCTACCAATATTTTATCATCTGTAGAGAGCAAGAAGTCCATCATTTCCTTATTCTGAGTGAATTTGTAGTAATTTCCATTCAGTACAATACTGTATTTGGCTTTGTCCCACACCTGAGGGTCAAAGTTGCGCACTTTTCTTCCCAAGGCTTTCATCAGTTTAGGATCAGAAGTGTTCATGATTTCTTCCTCTACCTCTTCATCGCCAAACAAACGTGCTTTCTCAGCCATCATATACTGCTCAGCACAATAATACTCATCAGCATCTACAGAAAAAGGTGAGGGTTGCCATTGTGAAAAACAAGATTCATCTACTACCTCTGCATTGGGCTTCCAAAAGAAAACAAACTTGAGCTTCTTTGCCGAATGGATAAAGGTTGCTATAGAGTATTTATAAGCGCCTTTAGGTTGCCAAACAGGAATTCCTTCGTAGTAGTAATCGGTTTCGTCATCTATATCTTGCTCATCTTCTTCCCATCTGTTGTAATGCCAAAAACAAGGATATGGAAAAAGTGCTTGATATTCCTGTTGTTGCGCTGGGGTAAGGGTCTCATACCAGTCCCAAAACTCCCATTTATAACCTTCGCCAGCGCCCATACGCCAGCCTATAGTAAATTCAGTATAAGCTGGAAATTTAATCCAAGGAGGTGTCATAAGTTCAAATGTTGGTTTCATCATAAAGTATTTTTTGTAAGTATATATTTCTTAGGGGTAGTGCCAAATTTCTTTTTAAAAGCGGCTATAAAGTGGCTAGGCATACTATAGCCGAGCTTGAGGGAGAGTTCATTGACATTGTACTGCTCGGTGGTGAGCCACTTGCGCGCTAGCTCCATTTTGTAATCAAAAAGAAAGCTATAGACGGACTCCCCATAGATTTGCTTAAAGCCACTTTTGAGCTTTTTTAAGGGAAGTCCTACCTCTTCGGCAAGCTCCTGCAACGAAGGTGGCGAAGTCATACGCTTTAGAATTATTTCTTTGGCCTTACGGATCTTCTGTACATTGTCTTCATTGGAAAGAAACGGACAAGCCTCACTCTCATTCTCCTGTCCCTTGTTAAAATACAGGCTCAATAGCTCATACACTTTTGCTTTAAGGTATAATGGATATACACTCGTATGTAGATGCATAGTGCGAAGCTGGTGCAAGATGACTGATAACTGAGGAGAAATAGCCCCAATAGTATAATATTTCTCATGCTGGCCAGAAGGAGAAAGAAAATCAATTACTCCTGATTCTTCCAAGAACAGTGAATGAAACTTTCCTATAGCAATAAAAAGCGAAAAAAGGGCTGACCCTGGTGATAATTGTACTTGTAAAGGTAATATTTCCTTAGGATTGTACAACAAGAGACTCTCCATCTCCTTCAGAGGGAAGGTGTAATTTCCATCATGGAAAACAAAAGTAACCGCTCCCCTATCACAGAAATGAAATTGAATGAAATTTTGTTTGATATCTTGCCTAACATCCTCATAATCATCACTTTCATTTTCTTTTTGGAAAACAAAAATTCCTTCTTCTACTTCCTGAAAAAGAGAGGTACTTTGGGCGCTATTTTTTGAGTACATAATAGAGTGTTTTTTACATTTTCTTATTTAGACTTTTTCTATATTTTAGTGGGTGATTAGTAGTAAAATACTGATTTACAATTAGTCATAAATCAAGGTGCAAAGATAGTACTTTTAGAGTAAAAAAAAGAACTTTTAGCGCTATTTTTTTTCAGAATATAACCTTATTTTTGCATTCGTTTTTATGGATAGATCTAATGACTCAAAATACAACTCAAAAGGAAACTCATTTTTATACCATTGGAATTAGCTATAAGAAGGCAGATGCAGATATGCGTGGGCTTTTTAGCCTTGATCAAGAACACCAAGAACGTATTCTATCACTAGCCCAAGAGGAAGGCATGGAGGGACTCGCTATCATCTCTACTTGTAACCGGACAGAACTCTATGGCTTTGCTCAACACCCTTTCCAACTTATCCAAAAACTATGTGCCCACTCCAAAGCTACCCTTGAGGATTTTGAAAAGGTAGGATACATCTACAAAAATAAGGAGGCCATCAATCACCTATTCAGTGTAGGAACAGGATTAGATAGCCAAATTTTGGGCGATTTCGAAGTGATTAGCCAACTGAAAAAGTCCTTCGCTTTGGCTAAAAAATTCAACCTTATCAATGCTTTTATGGAACGTTTGCTCAATTGTGTAATCCAAGCCAGCAAGCGTATCAAAAACGAAACCGAACTCTCCAGCGGTGCCACTTCCGTTTCTTTTGCTTCTGTACAGTATATCATGCAAAATGTAGCGGATATTTCCAAGAAAAATATACTACTTTTTGGTACTGGAAAGATTGGTCGCAATACTTGTGAAAACCTGATTAAGCATACCCAAAACGAACATATTACACTAATCAACCGCACCAAGGAAAAAGCGGAAGAAATTGCCGGTAAGTTTCATGTTTTAGTCAAAGATTTTAATACTTTAGTGCGTGAACTCTATCAAACAGATGTATTGGTAGTGGCCACAGGTAGCAAAACTCCTACCATTACCAAGGAGATGCTTCCTCAAGATAGAGAAATGCTCGTACTTGACCTTTCTATTCCTAAGAATGTTGCCCCTGATGTACAAGAATTGGACAAGGTAACCCTCATTCATATGGATTACCTCTCTCAAATGACTGATGATACACTGGAGCGTAGAAAGACTTTCGTACCTCAGGCACAGCAAATCATAGAGGAAATTAAGACGGAGTTTGACCAATGGCTACAAAACCGCCGCTTTGCCCCTACTATCCAAGCGCTAAAACAATCTTTGGAGGCACTCAAAGAGGGAGAAATAGACTTCCAACGTAAGAAAATAGCTGATTTTAATCAGGCGCAAGCCGATATCATTGGTGAGCGAATTATCCAAAAAATCACCACTCGCTTTATCAATCATCTAAAAGAAACTTCTACTCCTGAAGAAAGCCTGACCTTTATGAAAGAGGTATTTGAGTTATAATTGATTAGTGGTTAGTAATTAGTCTTAGGGACTAACTACTAACCACTAACTGCTAACGACCTTTTCTCTTTTGGTTCTTACTGATAATAGAAACTACTATGTAAGTAAGCATAAGGCATACCAAGGCAAAGAGAAGAATCATCATAGTCCCTCCTGTATAGCTGTACAAGGGGAGAAAGGATAAAATATTCATAATCAATTATTTTTTATAATTCTTTAAAAACGGTATGTAACAAGCGTTTTTTATCGCTGATACTCTCTTCCATAGAGATCATACTTTCGGTTCTGTATACCCCTTGTATGTCATCTATCATAAAGATAATTTCTTTCGCATGCTTGGTATCACGAGCGCGAATCTTACACAATATATTGTACTTTCCACTGATGATGCTCGCTTGTGTGATATAAGGAATCTCTGTGAGTCGCTCTATCACAAACTGGGTTTGATGGTTTTTCTCTAAGAAAATACCCACATATGCCACAAAGGTATACCCTATTTTATCGTAATCTACTGTCAGGGTAGAACTCTTGATAATACCTGATTCTTCCATTTTCCTTACACGAATATGTACCGTACCTGCCGATACCTCCAAGGCCTTGGCAATATCCGTAAAAGGCATACGTGTATTCTCAATAAGCATATCAAGAATCTTGTGGTCAATCTCGTCTAACTTAAATCGTGCTGCCATACTTTTTAATTTTTGCGCAAAGGTAGGAATTTTTTTGATATAACCACAAGGAAAACGTAAAAAAATTATATATTCTCTACTTCTTTTCGGATATAGTCCAAGATATAAGGGATTTTGCTGTGAATATCACAATGTTCCAAAGGACAAATCTCTGATAACAGATAGGTCTTATGTGCCTGAAAATCTTTTCCTTCGCTATCGGGAACGAGCTTAGGGACAAAGACAATCCGATCGCCTTCTAAAACCTCTTCTAATTGTACGAAAATTTTTTCTTGAGGATTTCTATCATCTATGATACAATAGTCGCGAAAACACTTCTTATTTTCAGGAATTTTCAAATAGCGCTCCCATGCTCCTGCATCTACTTCATGTTTATCGATATAAGCAAGCCCTGCCCAAAGCGCTTGTGCTACATAATTGCGGGTCTGTTCTCTCTGATAATCTCCTGGATAAAAACCCGACTCTACAAGTATCGTCGGAGTACCTAAAAGAGAATACTGATCACCTGTACAATTGGGATTAAAACTGTCGTCAAACCGACCTATAAATTTAGGAATTGACATTTGTAAACAGTTGTTCATTTCTACAATCACACGAGCAGCACGCGCTCTTACCGCTGTTATATTTCTTTCTTCATCTATTGCGGGAGCTAAGAATGATACTGTAGCAGGTTTGTCTCCTACTCCAAAGATGGTACGTTGATCATGTAGATTAAAACAGAAATCAGGCTTTACACGTTCATAAGTACTTCTAAGAAACTGGCTTTCTTTCTGTGAAAGAACTATTGCATCTCGGTTCAGGTCTACCCCATTGCCGTTTACACGTGTATACAGGGTAGCTCCATCTGGATTGAGCATTGGAATTATATATAATTTACAATTGTAAAAGCAATAACCCTCTCTATCAAATAGCTTAAACAAGTCCAACAAGGCACGTGTAGTAGTGCTCTCATTGCCATGCATCTGTGACCATAACAGTATGTGTTTCTCTCCCTCTCCTATACAATATAGGGGAATAGGCAGGCCTTTTTCGGAGGTACCCTCTGCTATTTTCCACTGTTCATAATCCTGAAGTACAGTTTTCAAACGCATATAAGGAACATACTTGCCTATGATACGTTCTTCTTTGTGATAACAAAACTCCATAATATTTTTTTACAAAAGTAAAAATAATAATATTTACTATTGTGAAATGCACATATTTTATTCTTGTGAAATAATTTTGCTTTTTGAAAAATAATATATTACTTTTGTAACCTGATTCTAAAGCCTTATATTATGTTCTCTCAACAAGACTTTATCGCTCGTTTACAGCGAATTATGGATTATTATGACCTCAATGCTTCAGCCTTAGCCGATAGCCTTGGGGTGTTGCGCTCTAGTATTTCACATCTATTATCCGAAAGAAATAAGCCTAGTCTAGATTTTGTACTCAAAATAATTGACAAATATCCCGAAGTAGACCTCTATTGGTTGCTTTACGGGAAGGGTTCTTTTCCAAAGGAAGAAAAAAAGCCTGCCCCTACCCCACTGCCAACCGAAATTCTTTTCCCAGAAGATAATGTTTTGGAAGACAGTGAAAAAGAAAGAAAAGTAGTGCCTGAAATTCCTGTAAAAAAACAGAAAAGGCAAATCCAAAAAATTATTTTCTTTTATGAGGATAATTCTTTTGAAATATTTGAAAATTTGTAGTATATTTGCTTTATCTAAAAATACAATAATTCACATTTGTAAAAACTGTTTTCTATGATGATAGAACATCTTTTTTCTGCCGATGCCCTCATCGCTCTCTTGACCCTTACTTTCTTGGAGATTGTTTTAGGGATTGACAATGTTATCTTTATCTCTATCGTGACGGGCAAGCTCCCTGATGATCAGCGTAAGCGTGCTACTCGCTTGGGACTCTTCTTAGCTATGTTCATACGTATAGGGCTGCTCTTCTGTATCTCTTGGCTAGTACAGCTCAAAGAACCTTGGTTTAGCTTTGACTATGGTTGGTGCAAGGCTGATTTCAACGGACAGGCGCTCATACTACTGGTAGGGGGAATCTTCCTCTTGTACAAATCCACTCATGAGATTCACTCCAAGGTGAACCATATAGAACATATCACCGATTCCGCAGAAGCTGAAAAATCACAAAAGAGCTCTTTCTGGCCTACAATCGTTCAGATTCTCATGATTGATGTTATTTTCTCCTTGGATAGTATTCTTACAGCTGTGGGAATGACTAGTGGATTGGAAGGAGCCTTATTGGTTATGATTATTGCGGTAATTCTTTCCGTAGGTATCATGATGCTCTTTGCTGTTCCTGTAGGAAACTTTGTCAATCGTAACCCTTCTATCCAGATATTGGCTCTCTCTTTCCTTATATTGATTGGGTTCATGCTACTGACCGAAAGCATGCACCTCTCCCATGCCGTTGTCTTCGGTAAGGAAGTCGGGGCTATTCCTAAGGGGTATCTATATTTTGCTATCGCTTTTTCTTTGGGAATAGAGTTCCTCAATATGCGTATGCGAAAAAAATCATCTTAAACTTTAGAAACTTAAAACCTATTATAATATGGATTCCATGTATGCTTATACCCATGGTGCTTCCTCTGTGGCACTATTGGGTGAAACCATTGATGAAAATTTGAAAAAAACGGTTGCCAAATATGCTGACCAAGAAGCGCTTATTTGTAGCCATCAGAACTATAGGGCTACCTATAAGGAGTTTTACGACCAAGTCGTAGAAGTAGCTAAAGGGCTTATCGCCTTGGGCGTAAAGCGTGGCGAACGTGTAGGGGTGTGGTCACCTAACTGCTACCAATGGACACTCTTACAATATGCTACGGCTAAAATAGGAGTTATTTTGGTCAATATCAACCCTGCCTATCGTACCAGTGAATTGATCTACGTGATCAACCAATCAGGCTTATCGGTGATGTTTTCCGCTCTCCAGTTCAAGAGTAGTAACTATAAGAAGATGATGGACGATGCTCGTGAGTTCACCGATACCATCCGTAAGGCAATCTTTTGGGACGAAAGTTGGGAACATTTCCTCAAAGAGGGCAAGCAGATCTCCGATGAGACCTTGCGCAAATATGAGGAAAAAGTACAGTTCGACGACCCTGTCAATATCCAATATACCTCTGGTACCACAGGAAACCCCAAGGGAGTCACGCTCTCACACCATAATATATTGAACAATGCCTACTTCATTGGTCTGAGAATGAACTATACCCACTTGGATAGGGTATGTATACCAGTACCTTTCTACCACTGTTTTGGTATGGTCATCGGTAACTTGGCTTGTACTGTTCATGGGGCTACTATGGTAGTGCCTAACGATAGCTTTGACCCTGTCAAGACCTTGGAGACTATAGAGAAGGAACGCTGTACATCTCTCTATGGGGTGCCTACCATGTTTATTGCAGAATTGCACGAGATGGAACAAAAGACCTACGACCTCTCCTCTTTGCGTACAGGCGTTATGGCTGGTTCTTTGTGTCCGCCTGAAATCATGAAGAAGGTCAAAGAACAGATGAACATGCACGAGATTACCATCTGCTATGGTATGACCGAGACTTCGCCTGTTTCTACCCAGACAAGAATAGGTGTTCCTTTCGAAAAGCAAATCTACTCAGTAGGTACCATACATGATCACTTGGAAATCAAGATTATAGATCCTAAAACCCAAGCCATTCTCAAGCGTGGCGAAAGTGGAGAGCTTTGCACCCGTGGCTATTCGGTAATGCTTAAGTATTGGAATAGCCCTGAGGCTACCCGCCAAGTGATTGATGAGCAACGTTGGATGCACTCTGGCGACTTGGCCATGATGGATGAAGATGGTTATTTGCACATCTCTGGCCGTATCAAAGACCTCATCATCCGCGGAGGAGAAAATATCTCTCCTAAGGAAATTGAGGACTTCCTCTATACCTATAAGGGAGTAATGGATGCTCAAGTAATAGGGGTGCCCAGTGAGAAATATGGCGAGGAAATCATGGCGTGGATCAAGCCCAATGAAGGTGTTACCCTCACCGAAGAAGAACTTCGTGACTTCTGTAAGGAAAGAATTGCTCATTATAAAATACCTAAATACTGGAAATTTGTCAGCGAGTTCCCTATGACTATCTCCGGAAAAATCCGCAAAGTGGAAATGCGTGAGATTGCCGCTCGTGAATTAGGACTGGCAACTGAAGATTAAAAAATACAATCATGACACATCAACTAAAAATATTTAATTCTCTCACAGGAGAAAAAGAACTATTCACTCCCCTACATGATAATAATGTAGGTATGTATGTATGTGGCCCTACAGTGTATAGCAATGTACACTTGGGCAATGTACGTACCTTTATGTCATTTGACTTTATCTATCGTTCCCTCAAGTTCCTAGGGTACAAGGTACGCTACGTGCGCAACATCACCGATGCGGGGCACCTTACCGACGATGGCGACGTGAATAACGACCGCTTCGTAAAGCAATCCCGTCTTGAAAAACTCGAACCTATGGAGATTGTACAGAAATACACCGTGGATTTCCATAAGGTATTGGAGCTATTTAACCTCCTCCCCCCCACTATTGAGCCTACCGCTACAGGACATATCTTGGAACAAATACAACTGACCGAAAAGCTCCTAAAGGATGGTTTTGCCTATGAGAGCAACGGTTCGGTGTACTTTGATGTCATAGAGTATAACAAGCGCGGACTCAACTATGGCGAGCTCTCTCGAAGAAACATAGAAGAGCTTTTTGCCAATACCCGTGATTTGGACGGACAAGGGGAAAAGCGTAACCCTCAGGACTTTGCCCTATGGAAAAAGGCCTCCCCTGCACATATCATGCGCTGGGCTTCCCCATGGGGGGATGGCTTCCCTGGCTGGCACTTGGAGTGTACCGTGATGAGCACCAAGTATCTTGGCAATCAGTTTGATATACACGGAGGGGGTATGGATCTGAAGTTTCCACACCATGAGTGTGAAATTGCCCAAGGCAAGGCAGGACATGGAGAAAGTCCTGTACGCTACTGGATGCATGCCAATATGCTCACCATGAACGGACAGCGTATGAGCAAATCCACAGGCAATTACATTCTGCCTATGCAACTGGTCTCTGGCGATAATACTTTCTTTGAGAAGCCTTTCGCTCCTGCAGTGATTCGTTTCTGTTTTATGCAAGCGCACTATCGTAGCGTATTGGACATCTCCAATGAGGCGATGCTCGCTGCCGAAAAGGGCTTTGCCCGACTTATGGAAGCAGTAAAGACAGTCAATGAGCTTACCACTGACCTTGAACAGCCCACTTCCCTACCTATAGCTGAGTGGAAACAAAAGTGTTATGATGCCCTTTTGGACGATTTCAACTCCCCTATCCTCATTGCTCACCTCTTTGAGGCAGTCAAGTGGATCTTCCAAGTGAAAAGCGGGGAAGAAAAAATCGCTATCAGCGAACTCAAAGAGCTACAAACCCTCATGAATGCTTTTGTTTTTGATGTACTGGGGCTAAGAAGTGAAGAGCAATCTGCAGGAAATAACGACAAGCTCGATGGAGTGCTCCAGCTGCTGATCAATATGCGTATGGAAGCCCGTGCCAATAAGGACTTCGCGCTCTCTGACAAGATTCGAGATGAACTCTTAGCACTCGGTATCCAGCTCAAGGATGGCAAAGAAGGAACTACCTACAGTGTAATTTAGATAAAAATATAAGGAACTAATTATTAAGGACTAGGTTTATAAAATATGGACACATAATGAATTTATATTATAAACAAGTACAGATATTAGTTTTTTGTCTGATTACTTTTATATCTAATATTGCATTATCACAAAATATAAAAGTAACCTATGCTTATGGGAGTAAGGATAAAGAAATTCAAGAATTAATGGATTTCGAAAACATCTACTCTGAACAGTTAATTTTTGAAGGAACTCCTCTTGAAGGAAAACATTATGAAATTAATATACAGGAGTTTACCCATGGAGAAAAGACAAATACAAAGCTCCTTTTTGATTCCTCAGAGATGGAATTTTTCAGGAATAATTCAAAAGAATTATCCTTAAAGTTCTTTTTTTAAAATCTCTGAGGGAAAACTAAAATCTGTTGTGAAAGGAACGCATTTTAGCAGTGCTAAAGTATATAATGAATTGAAAGACAATGCTGATTGGTATGTGTTAAAAGATTTTTTTGGATCAGAAAAAGAATGGTTTATTTCAGGTAATTTAGATAGAGATATACCCATTTTGGCTATTATTACCCCAAGCATGAATGCAGATGGGACAAAATCTTATTGTAAAGTAGTTCAATCAGAAATAATTCCTGAGGAATTCGGATTGCATTTCAAAATTCCACATTATTTTTTAATAACTATCAAATTTAAAGAAAAATGAAATTCTTTGTTGTCCTACTTTTACTCATAAGTGATATGGTACTGATGGTAAAATGCCAACTACAGAATATAGAAGTATTGAGGTAAACATTCACGGAAAACGAGTGTCCCTACCTAAAGATGCTTATAGCGATTTGTATGAACCTACTTTCCTTACAGACCATAATTCCGTCTATTATGACAAGGAAAGCGATATTCTCTATATAGTAGCAAATAATAATTATGCGGAGCGCCCTTATAAGGTTTGTTGGCAGATTGAAAAAGGGGTCTATAAAGGTAGAAAAGTAAGCGAACTTGTCTACTAATCTATCATTATCAATACAACAAAACAAAGAAAAGAATATTTTACAGGAATTTTATTTATAAAATATTTGTAAATTTAGAATTTAAAAATATATTAAACAAAGTGAGAATGACTTATATATTATAAAGATTAGTCACTTGTCACTTGTCATTTGTCATTATGAAAAAGACTCTGGAGGACTTAGAATTTCCTGCCCTTTTAGCTTTAGTTGCTGCGCACACCCTCACTCCCAAAGGAAAAGAAAGGGTGCTTGCGCTAAAGCCTTTGATTAATAGGGAAGTAATCACTACACTCCTACACCAAACCAATGAGTACCTAACCTCCTTGGAGACACAAAACTATATTCCTTCTCATAACTTTGAGGAGATTGACCATGAAATTCGCTTCTTAGGAATAGAAAACAGTTTGTTAGAACCTCATTCGTTTGCCAAAATACGTGCGTTGAGCCTGACGGTCAATGCACATTTGTTGTTTTTCAAGAAGTTCTTGGACTACTACCCTACTTTGGCTACACTTTCTAAAGATATTCCCTATACGGAAGAGATCATCGGGGCTATTGATAGTGTCTTGGATAAGTTTGCCGAAATCAAGTCCGATGCCTCTGAAAAGCTCTACCAAGTACGTGCCGAGATAGGAACGCTCAAGGGGAAAATCAACCAAAGTTTCTCCCGTGCCCTCTCCGAGTACAATGCCTTGGACTACTTGGACGATATCCGTGAGACGGTAGTGGAAAATAGGCGTGTGCTGGCTGTCAAAGCGGCCTATAAGCGCAAGGTACGCGGTACTGTTCTGGGAAGTTCCAAGACAGGAAGCATCATCTATATAGAGCCTTTGGTTACCGAACAGTATTCGCGCGAACTCTCTCACCTGCTGCATGAGGAAAGGGAGGAGATAAGGCGTATCTTGCTGAGACTTACCAATACTTTACGCCCTTTTGCCGAGTTACTCTCCCAGGAGCAGGATTACTTAGTCGGGATAGATGTGATTGCGGCCAAGGCTTACTTTGCCAAAGAGACCCATTCTCTCTTGCCTGAACTAACCCAAGAGCGAGTGCTGGAGCTTCGGGAGGCTTATCATCCTTTACTTTTGCTAAGCAATGCTAAGAAAGGCAAACAAACTTTCCCGCAAACCATTCGCTTAGATGACCAGCAACGTATTATTGTTATTTCAGGCCCTAATGCAGGCGGAAAGAGTATTACGCTCAAGACCATTGGGCTGCTACAACTAATGTTCCAAACAGGCTTACTCCTACCTGTCCACCGCTTGAGCAAATTGCCTATTTTCTCCCATATCTTAACCGATATTGGGGATAACCAATCTATTGAAAATCACCTAAGTACCTACAGTTATCGGCTCAAAAATATGAATTATTTCTTGAGGAAATGCAATGAGACCACCCTTTTCCTTATTGATGAGTTTGGAACAGGAAGTGACCCAGAACTAGGAGGGGCTTTGGCGGAAATATTCTTGGAAGAGTTCTACCACCGAAAGGCTTTCGGGGTGATTACAACCCATTATGCCAATCTGAAAATATTGGCCAACGAACTCCCTTACGCTACCAATGCCAATATGCTTTTCAATGATAAGACCCTAGAGCCTATCTACAAACTTATTGTGGGGGAAGCAGGTAGTTCCTTTACCTTTGAGGTAGCTCAGAAAAACGGCATTCCTTATAGCCTGATTAATAGGGCTAAAAAGCGTATAGAAAAAGGCAAAGTCCGATTCGATGCTACTATCGCCAAGCTACAAAAGGAGCGTTCGCAAATGGAAAAAACAACTTCTTCTCTTAAGGAAGAGGAGGTCAGAACTCGCGAGGAAGCCAAGCGCTTGGAGACGCTTAATAACAAGATACAAAGCAAACTCTCTTCCTATCAGGAACTCTACGACCAAAATCAGAAGTTTATCTATCTCGGCAGCAAGATCAATGAAATTGCCGAACGCTATTTTGAGGATAAGAAGCGCCGCCCTCTTATCTCCGAATTTCTCAAGATTGTAGAGACGGAAAACAGCAAGCGAAAAGCCAAGAGCAAAAAGGAAAAAGAAGCCGAAGAAGCTCAAAAGAAACTTGCCCAAGAGCAGTTACACAAGGAAATAGAAGCCGTTCGCCAACAGAAGAAAATAGAGAAGAAAGCACGCGAACACTCTCAAAAACAGGAAAAAATAGCTCAATTACAGGCCTTAAAAGAGGGCGATCGCGTACGTATTAAAGATAGCAAATCCGTTGGGGTGATTGATAAGATTGAGAAAGACAAAGCACTGATTAATTATGGAATCTTTACGACCCTCACTGCCCTCTCTCAGTTGGAATTGGTAGAAAAAGTAAAGAAAAAATAACACCTATGAATCGGTTTATCATTATCTTAGCTACCCTATTACTCTTAGGGTGTCAGAAAAAACAAATGCAACTTCCACAGGTACAGGATACTAAGATTACCTCTGTGGAGGATTACTCTCAGGTGTATATCTCCTATGAGGAATCAACAGGAGAGGCTAAGCTCAATGCCAATGGCCTGATTAGCTCCACCAACTGGGTGCTTCATATTGACAAACGGAATAAGCTCCATAAGGTAGCTCCGCTTTTTATCAAGCTCCAAGAGAAGCGAACAAACCCTCGCAACCCTCATAGCAACCCCGATGCACATCTTTATATTTCTTTAGCCGATATACCTCATAAGTGTTTAGGCTTTATGGACGTAACCAACCTTACACTCCTTCCCTACGATCCTCAGAAAATGTCTGAATATGGAAATACACCCATATTTGTATATCCTGACGGCTTTCGTCTGAAAGAAAACAAAGGAGAAAAAACACCATGGAATGAGTTTGGCGTGTATAAGAATGTTTTTTATATTTGGATTTTCAGTGGTGATATGACCTTCCAGCAGTTTGTAGATATTTATTATACAATGTTGCATCAACAAACCGATGGCCCTATCACAAGAATAATGATCAATGACTAGTGACTAAAGGTCGGTGACCAATGCCTTACTTAAGTTTCGCAAGCTCTGTAATCAACTGATTCTCAAAATATCCCCCCTACCCCCCCTCAAGGGGGGAGTTAGTAAGTAGTAGAGGTTCAATAAGTTATAAAAGGGAAATTTTCTAATTTAATAAACAAATTAGACCATTTCAACGCTCTTAAAGCTCCCCCTTTGGAGGGGGGTTGGGGGGAGGTTTTTACAAATAATTGTTTATCAGTTACTTACAATTTCAATAGCAACCTAAAAACGACTTGCGAAACTTAAATACCTTACAATTGACAATTAACAATTAACAATTATAAAAGTGTTTGACTTTCTAAACTTCAAATTCGTAGATTTCTTGGACATCGTCTTAGTAGGCTTGATATTGTACTACATCTATCGCCTGCTCAAGGGTACGGTAGCCATTAGTATCTTTTTGGGTATTGTGATCATCTTTGTCATTTGGAAACTCACCGTGATTGTCAAGATGGAGCTGGTCAGCAGTATCTTAGGCCAGTTTATCAATGTAGGCTTCTTTGCCCTGATTGTTGTCTTTCAACAGGAGATTCGCAAGTTCCTCTTGGTACTCGGCTCTACCAATGTACTCAACAGCAAAAACCTCCTCAAGAAGCTTTCTCTAAAGAAAACTTCAGAGGATACGGTCATAGCTCACATGTGCGAGACGCTTGTTTCTGCCTGTCGCAAGATGGGAGACGAACGTACAGGAGCACTCATTATCTTGGAGCGCAACCAGTCTTTAGAGTTTGTTCGTGCCACGGGCGACAAGATGAATATTGAGCTAAACCAACCTATTTTAGAGAGTATTTTCTATAAAAACAGTCCCTTGCATGATGGGGCTATTGTGGTACAAAACGGCTTTATCGTGGCTACTCGTGTGATTCTACCTGTGGTAGGACAGAGTGTGATTCCTAAGGAATATGGCCTCAGACACCGTGCGGCAGTCTCTATCACCGAAAAAACCGATGCCCTAGCCTTGGTAGTTTCCGAAGAGACAGGAAAAATATCTTATATCAACAATAGTGAGTTTGTTCCCTATAGCTCCGATAGTGAGCTGGTTGCTATCCTAACCGAAGCCCTTTCCAAATGATACGTGAGGATTTCCTACAATACCTTTGGGGCCAGCACCTGCTGCCTACCGCTCCCCTCTCTCTTTCCAATGGGGAACGGCTGGATATTCTCTCCTATGGAGAGACCAACCCCTATGGAGGTCCTGACTTTTTCAATGCACGCCTGCGTATCGGTACGCTCCAGTGGGCGGGCAATGTGGAACTACATACGGCTTCTTCTCAGTGGTACGCCCATCACCACGAACAGGATCCTGCCTATGGCAATGTAATTCTCCATGTGGTCTGGGAGCACGATATAGAAGTGTTTGATTTTCAGCAAAATATAATTCCTACTTTAGAACTCAAAACGATTATCTCCCCCGATTTGGTAGAGAAATATACACACTTACAACAGTCGCAAGCCTCCTTTATCCCTTGCGAAAAACAAATAAATACGTTATCTAATCATCTTATTACCAATTGGTTAGATCGCCTCTATACAGAACGACTCAAGGAGAAAGCCTCTCCTATTTTAGAACTCTTACAGCAGACACAGCAGGATTGGGAAGCGGTCTTTTTCCTACGGCTACTCAGTAGCTTCGGGGGCAATATCAACGGAGAGGCCTTTTGGGAAGCGGGCAAGCAACTCCCCTTTTCGGTGATTCGCAAGCAGATGCATGACCTCCCCCAGCTGGAAGCGCTCCTTATGGGGCAGTTACGCCTTTTGGAAGCAACTGACATCGGTTGCCCTTACTACCGCTCCTTGCAACAGGAATACCAGTATTTAGTGCATAAGTATACATTGCCTCCTGCCTTGTTCAAGGTACAGTTTGCCAAACTACGGCCACCCAACTTCCCTACCATTCGCCTAGCTCAGATAGCCGCTCTATATCATGAAGAATTTTCTCTCTTTGACCGATGTATGTCGTTGGATTCCTATGAACAAGCCCTTGACCTGTTTGCCAAGATTACCCCTTCCTCCTATTGGAAAAATCATTTTTCTTTTGGCAAAGAGAGTAAGGAAAGCAGCAAGCGCATCACCCCCGCACAGATAGCCAACTTGTGGATCAACACCATCGTGCCTATACAATATGCTTTTGCTCGCTCCCACAGCAAAGACACCTTAGCCGACTGCAAAGCCAAGATGCGTGCCACGCCCCCTGAACACAATAGCATATTGGAGCGTTGGGAAAAGCTCCTTTTGCCCAACACCAATGCCTTGGAAAGCCAAGCCATTCTCCAGCTATATAAGAAATATTGCAACAAACACGCTTGTATGGCCTGTCAAGTAGGCCAAGCCCTCCTAAAAAAGTAACCTATGAACACAACCTTTACCTCTATACGCATCTTCTTCGAACGCAATGGTTTCAATGTCTCCACCCGCTTGGCCGAACGCTTAGGGTTACGGGTCAAGTATGTGCGCTTGTTCTTTATCTATATCAGTTTTATCTTTGGAGCAGGCTTTGGGCTTTACTTCGCCTTCGCTTTTGCCCTCAAGATCAAAGACCTGATCAGAAGAAAGCGTAGCTCCGTATTTGATTTGTAACTTTTTAGGGAGAATTCAAAAATGGATACTTTATTTTTAGGCACTAATAAAATGCCCTCCTATATAGTTAAAATATTTTTGCTAACTTTCTAAGAAGCAATAAATTGCGTCTCTACACAAGCGCTGGCCAAGACAACTCCTGATGAGTATAGTCATCCGTAGAGACGCAATTTATTGCGTCTTAAAGAATTATATTATACAGATATTTTTAACAATTGATTCGCATTATAAGCTATACTCTTAACTAAAAAAAACAGGAAGCAATCCCTCCTGTTTTTTCTTTTATAACAACTTAGTTATCAGAATATTTATAATTCTTATCTCACATTTCAAAACTGACAAAGACTCCATTATGATCGGACATATACTTACCTTGTTCAGTGAAGTGATCCCAAGCACCTACCTGATATCCTTTTACCTTCCTTATAAAAGTATTGGAAATGCAAATATGTTCAATATTGTTTCTTACCTTATGTTTGATAGGGTCAATATGTAAGAAAGAAGAAAGATCACACTCTGTTATACAAGTCAAATCCAATTGGCTAAGGTAGTCAGAAAGTATCTGTCTTACTTTTTCAGTACCATATCCTTGATTATTATATCTACTTTGATTGAAATCTCCCATTACAAGTATAGGCAAGCCCTCTTGCTCAAGAATACGCCCCCATTCTTTAGCTTGTTGATGCAAATCTTTTTCATGATATTCCCATTGTTTGTAGCCCAAGCACCCATATCTTACCCCCGATACTCCTGCTTGATGATAGGGAATAATAGTTCCAAATACTATTACTTTTCCAAAAGGAGTTTCTACAACAGCACATGCTGTCCGAAAATTATCAAAAGTTTCTATTTGTTTCGTAATTTTCCATTTAGAAAAAATAGAAACCCAGAGTTCTTCTGGAGTCCTTTCATAGGCTAATGAATGTACAGAAAAAGGATATAGTTCAGCCAATGACATACTAACAGCACTTTCAGTAAGAACTAAAATATCTGCATTAATCTCTTCGATTTTCTCCATAACAAGAGCTGTTTTCTCAGTTCCTTTTTTAGGGCGTTCTACATTCCAAGTAGCTATTTTATACATAACAAAAAGAATTGTTCTTATTAGCTACAAATATACAAAATTAATTGTTATTCTTCCAAACTGATATTAGTAGTAAATGTAAGTTCAATTACTAAGTTATTATTCTTCACTTTAAAAATTTGTCAGTAATCACTTGACTTTTGTCAGTAAAAAGTTGTATCTTTGCCCTCAATTATTGTTTCTTATGAAAAAAGAAAATACCAAAGAAACTTTTAAGGTAGGAGACATTGTGGAAGTGTCACCTGAACTTACTTTATTAAAAGAATGGATTTCAGGAATAGTAATTAAAATCTTTAAAAACCCATTTATCGGAGATGAAATAGCTATCAAAGATGACCAAGGTCGCATTTTCTTTGGAATCAAAGACTATTTTAGAATTAATAGAACTATTATTTCTTAATAAAACTATTTTTTCCCACAGATTTCACGGATTTTCACGGAGAGAATGATAATAGAGAATTAAGGATAATTATTTTAATTTACACGGATCATTATAAGGCCTTTGGCCTTATTTATCTGTGTAAGTCACAAAAAACTATTACACAACTATAGAAAGAATCTGTGTCATCCGTAAAATCCGTGGGAGAAAATCTAATAAGACCGAGGTCTTATAATCCGTGTAAATCACAAAAAACTATTACACAGCTATAGAAAAAATCTGTGTCATCCGTAAAATCTGTAAGAGATTTTTATATAATTTAGAAGGATGTCTAATCAAACATAATATTTAGGAAAATGATAGAGGAAGACCTTTCTTATAAGATTAGAGGAGCTATTTACGAAGTCTATAACTATTTAGGCATTGGCTTATTAGAGAGTGTATATACCAATGCTTTGAAGTATGAGCTTGAGAGGAGAGGTTTGAAAGTTTGCAAAGAGGTAGCTCTTCCTGTTCTTTATAAAGAAATAACCTTAGATGTTGCTTTTAGACTTGATTTATTGGTTGAAGATAAAGCTATTATAGAGGTGAAATCTGTAGAAGAACTAAAACCTATTCATCATAAACAACTTTTGAATTATCTAAAGATAACCCAATTAAAATTAGGTATATTAGTAAATTTTAACGAAGAAAATATAAATAACGGAATATTTAGAAAGATTAATTTAACATGAATTTGATATAACGTGAGTTTAATATAAATAAGTTATAGTTTTTCTATCTTTATTCCTTCTATAAAATCCGTGGGAGAAAAATCCTAATAAGGTCTTGACCTTATATAATCCGTGAAAATCACAACGAACTATATTACACAACTATAAGAAAAATCCGTGTTATCCGTAAAATCCGTGGGAGAAAAATCCTAATAAGGTCTTGACCTTATATAGTCTGTTAAAATTTTAAAGCAACAAATCAATAAAAAATTTACACAATATAATATGTTACTAATTAAGTTTGGAGGCTCCTCAGTGGGCTCAGTAGAGAATTTGCAACGTGTGGTGCAGATTGTAAAAAAGCAAACAGAACCCTTTATCATGGTCGTCTCTGCCTTTTCTGGAGTTACCAATACCCTACAATCCTTAGGGGAAAATGCCTTAAAAAATACACACCAACCTATCCTTGAAGCACTTAAGGAAAGGCATATCTCTATGGCTAAATCTCTCTTGCATATCAACAAACAAACCAACGCATTAGTACATATTGGAAAAACGGTGCTCGGACTTGAAAATCTGTGTAATAGCATCTGTACCTTAGGAGAACTCTCCGAGCGTACCAAGGCGCGTATTATGGCTCAGGGCGAACTACTCTCTGCTTTTATTATCTGCGAATACCTCAACCAAGAGGGCGTACATGTTGGCTACTTGCCTTCAGAAAAATATATTGTAGCCGATGGTGACCCTCTCAATGCAGTAGTGGATTTCGCTCAAACAGAGCAGCGTATGCGTGAGATTGATACTACTGCCTCTTATATCGCCCCTGGCTATATCGCTGCTAACCCTACGGGGGAATTGGTGGTACTCGGTCGGGGTGGTTCGGACTATACAGCCTCTATCTATGGCTATTGCTTAGGGGCTAAGCAGGTGGAACTATGGAGCGATGTCAATGGTATGCAAAATGCTAACCCTAAGTTGGTTAAGAATACCAAAGTGATCTCCCAAATGAGCTACGAAGAGGCTTTTGAGATGGCCTATTTCGGAGCCAAGGTGATCTACCCTCCTGCTATTCGTCCTGCTATGGAAAAGAAGATTCCTGTGCTTTTGCTCAATACTTTAGCTCCCGAAGAAAAGGGTACTCGTATCCATGTGGCTACCCAAGGACATACCGATAAAGTGTTAGGCGTTTCTACCCTGAGTGACATCAGTATGATTACCATTTCAGGAATCGGGCTAGCAGGTACCAAGGGAAGTGCCCGCCGTGTCTTCCAAGCCCTCGAACAGGCCGATGTGAATGTGATTCTCATCACCCAGAGTTGCTCCGAACAGAGTATCTGTTTCGGAATCAAAACCAGTGACGCCAAGAGTGCCAAAGAGGCCTTGGAGCATGAATTTGCCCAAGAAATAGGCTCCCTCATCAATCCTATAGAACGTACTGATAACCACGTAATCTTAGCCCTTATCGGGGACAATATGAATCACCAAACAGGCCTTAGTGGTAAGGTATTCAGTGCCTTGGGTGCCAATGGGGTTAATATTCAGGCTATTGCTCAGGGGGCTTCCGAACGCAATATCTCTGTAGTGATTGATGCCCGTGACGAACACAAGGCGGTCAATGTGGTACACGAGCGCCTCTTCCAAGAGGTGATTAAGCGAGTACACCTCTTTATTATTGGGGCAGGCAATGTAGGCGGTCAGTTTATTGATATTGTCTATAAGCAACAGGAATATTTCCGCAAGCACCAAAAAGTGGATCTTCGCGTGGTGATGGTCGCCAACTCGCGCCAATATGTATTTTCCGACGAGGGATTACCCCAAGAAGCATTGGGGGCACTTTCCGCTGGAAAAGCTATCTCCTATGACACGCCTACCGCTCTGGCCGAACTGATTATCGCAACCAATAGGCGTAACAGTATTGTGGTAGATAATACCGCTTCGGCTGAGGTAGCAGCTCTTTACCCCCAACTCATTCGTAAGTCTATCTCAGTGGTTACCTGCAACAAAATTGCAGGAAGTGCTCCCTTGGAACAATACACAGCCCTTATGGAATTGGTCAAGAACCAAAACTGTGATTTCCAATACGAAACCTCTGTTGGGGCAGCCTTGCCTATCATCAAGACCTTACAGAATCTCTTGCTTAGTGGGGACACCGTTCGCCGTATCGATGCCGTAGTCTCTGGAAGTCTGAACTTTATCTTCAATCACTACAATGCCACTACGCCTTTTGTGGAGATTGTAAAGCAGGCACAAAGAGAAGGTTATACCGAACCTGATCCTCGTATAGACCTCAGTGGTTTGGACGTGATCCGAAAGATTCTAATCCTCTCCCGCGAGGCGGGTTATCGCAAGGAAATGAGCGAAGTGGTCTTCGAGAGCTTCCTCCCTGAAAAATCCTTGGAAACCCCTTCTGTAGAAGCTTTCTATGAGGTATTGGAAAAGAATGAGGCTTTCTTCCAAGACCTATACCACAGCGCACAAAGCAAAGGAGCTAAGCTCAATGTAGTGGCACAACTCTTAGAGGGGGATATCAAAGTCTCCCTACAACAGATCCCCGCTACTTCTCCTTTCTACCAATTGGACGGAAAGGATAATATCGTAGCCTTTTATACCGATATGTACCCAACTGAACCCCTTGTTATTAAGGGGGCTGGAGCAGGGGCTAAGGTAACGGCCAGTGGCGTCCTCTCCGATGTAATGTATGTGGCTAACAAACAAAAATAATTCAAATTAATATGAATCAGTCGCTTAGAAAAGCAAACCCTATACAAGAAACCGTTTGTGGTTTCGCCCCTGCAACCATTGCCAATGTCAATGTAGGCTTTGATGTTTTAGGTATCTCCCTCTCCACAGTTGGAGACAGGGTTGAGGTTACTCCCAATGGCACCCAGCAGAACAAAATCACCTTTATTGAAAGTGCTACTCCCCTGCCCTATGCTGTGGAGAAGAATTCTTGTACTGTGGTCATTGCGGCCATGCAAGCACAATTGGAAAACCCTTTATATGTAGATGTTCGTATCCGCAAAGGTTTTGCCTCTGGTAGTGGCTTGGGTTCTAGTAGTGCCAGCAGTGCAGCAGCTGCTTTCGCTTACAATACCCTTATGGGCAATCCTTTTTCTTTGGAGGAACTCTTGCCCTTTGCTGCTGAAGGCGAACGCGCAGCTTGTGGGTCAGCTCATTATGACAATGTCTCTCCTGCTATTCTTGGAGGTATTGTGCTCTTGTATCAAAACAAACCCATACGCTTGCCGCTACCTAAGGGGCTGCATGCCGTATCCTTCTTTCCTAATATAGAGGTCAATACCGCTTCGGCTCGTAGCATCGTCTCCCGACATGTATCCTTGGATATTGTTTCCAAGCAGGTATCTGCCATGGGTGCTTTTGTAAGTGGTTTATACCAAGAGAATTACGACCTGCTTAGAAAAGCTACCAAAGACTTCTTGGTAGAACCTTCCCGCAAAATACTCATTCCTTATTTTGACGAGATGAAAGAGGCCACTCTTGCTGCAGGCGGGATTACTTTTGGTATTTCAGGGTCTGGTCCATCTGTCTTTGCACTTGCTGAGTCTCACACTGTAGCCGAGCATATTCTCGCTGAATTGCATAAGATATATGCAGGACAAGGCATTGAAACCCTTTCCTTTATAGAAGACTTAGCCAATGGTAAAGGATGTAGAATAGCACAATTTGATGAATAAAAACAAAAAATCCTTTTGTTGGTTCAGAAAAAAGTTGTAACTTTGCACCCGCAAAATCGCCGGTATAGCTCAGTTGGCCAGAGCACGTGATTTGTAATCTCGGGGTCGTGGGTTCGAATCCCTCTACCGGCTCTAAAGCTGTCAATAATTGACAGCTTTTTTTGCTTTTATGGCTAAGATATCGTATCTTTGCACACCGCTAAAGAATGAAAAATGAGCAGCGGCATAAGAATTAATAATTGACAATTGACAATTAACAATTAAAAATAATGTCTGTTTCAAAAAAAGAAACCAAGCGTGTAACTGTACAAACACTACATGCTATGAAAGCCAAAGGTGAAAAAATCACCATGCTTACCGCCTATGATTATACCATGGCCAAGATTATTGACGGAGCTGGAATTGATATCATCTTAGTAGGTGATTCTGCGGCCAATGTAATGGCAGGGTACGAGACTACCCTTCCTATGACGCTGGATGCTATGATCTACCACGCTTCAGCAGTGGTACGTGCTTGCGCTCGTGCCTTGGTAGTGGCCGATTTACCTTTTGGTACCTACCAGTCCGACCCACAGCGTGCTTTGGACTCTGCCATCCGTATGATGAAAGAAAGTGGTGCACAAGCCGTAAAATTGGAGGGCGGACGAGAAATTGGTGAAGGTATTCGCCGTATCTTGGATGCTGGTATCCCTGTGATAGGTCACTTAGGACTTACACCTCAGTCTATAAATAAGTTTGGAGGGTATGGACTCCGTGCTAAAGAACAGGCAGAAGCTCAAAAACTCAAGGAAGATGCCCATTACCTACAAGAATTGGGCTGCTCTGCCATCGTCTTGGAAAAAATCCCTGCTGCTTTAGCTAAAGAGGTTACCCAAAGCCTTTCAGTGCCTACTATCGGAATTGGAGCAGGCCATGAGGTAGATGGGCAAGTGCTTGTATCTCAAGACTTTTTCGGTATGTTTGTGGATTACAAGCCTAAGTTTGTACGCCAATACCTCAACCTACATGAGCTAATGACAGGAGCGGTAAGCCAATATATTACCGATGTAAAGGCACAAATGTTCCCTAACGAGAGCGAACAGTACTAAGGGAATGAAGACAACCACCCAGAACCTACAAGTGCTTTACGAAGATAACCACTTGATAGCCATTAACAAAAGAGCAGGGGATATCGTCCAAGGAGATAAAACGGGCGATATCCCCTTAAGTGAGATTGTCAAGGCTTATCTAGTGGAGAAATACCACAAAGCAGGAGAGGCTTATCTTGGCGTCGTTCATCGATTGGACAGACCTACCACTGGCCTAGTGCTATTTGCCAAGACCTCCAAAGCGCTTCCTCGTCTCAATGCGGCTTTCGCTACCAAAGAGGAAGTTTGCAAGCAGTATTGGGCTTTGATAGAGAAAAAGCCTATCCCTGCCGAGGGTACTCTTATGCACTTTTTGGTGCGCAATACCTCTCAGAATAAGTCCTATGCTTATCAAACAGAAAAGCCACAGTCCCAGAAAGCGGTGCTTACTTATAAGATTTTAGCTACTCTTACCCATTATCTGTTAGTGGAAATTAATCTGCTTACAGGTCGTCATCACCAGATACGCGCCCAGTTTGCCGCTTTAGGCTGTCCTCTCAAAGGGGATCTCAAGTATGGAGCAAAGCGAAGTAATCCTGATGGAAGTATCAGCCTACATGCACGTGCTCTTACACTACTTCACCCAGTGAAAAAAGAGCCTCTTAGCCTTACAGCTCCCCTACCTGAAGCCTTTGCCAAACTTATAGAAAATATTCCCTTAATAAGCTCCTAATAAAAAAAGGAGTTTTTTATTGTCAGTTCCATTTTTTTTTCCTATCTTTGTGCATGTGTTTCAGTGGTCATTAGTCATTGAGTATCAATCATTAAGTTTAAACATTGATTTTGGATTAAAATAAAAAATTTATGGTTTTAGAAATGAAAGTCCCTTCTCCAGGGGAATCAATTACCGAAGTAGAAATCGCCACTTGGCTTGTGAAGGATGGCGATTATGTAAAAAAAGACCAAGCCATCGCTGAAGTGGATTCTGATAAAGCCACCCTTGAACTACCTGCTGAAGTCAGTGGGGTGATTACGCTCAAGGCTCAAGAGGGTGACTCTGTAGCAGTGGGACAAGTAGTATGCCTTATCGATACCGATGCTCCCGCACCTTCAGAAACAGCAGCAACTCCTGCTGCTAAGGCTGAAACTCCAGCACCTGCGCCCGTAGCAGCACCGGCTTCTGCTCCAGCACCTAAAGTAGAAGCTCCAGCACCTACAAGCTATGCCTCTGGCACACCTTCTCCTGCGGCTAAGAAGATTTTAGAGGAAAAACAAATCCCTGCAAGTCAAGTAAGTGGTACAGGTAAGGGCGGACGCATCACTAAGGATGATGCCCTTAAAGCACAGCCTGCTCGCCATAGCATGGGTACTCCTACCTCTGGAAGAAGAAGTGAAAAACGCACTAAACTCTCTATGCTACGCCGCAAGGTAGCCGAACGTTTGGTATCGGCTAAGAATGAAACAGCTATGCTTACCACTTTCAACGAAGTGGATATGTCGGCTATATACGAAATCCGTAACGAATACAAAGATGCCTTCAAGGAACGTCATAATGTAAGTTTAGGATTTATGTCTTTCTTCACCTTAGCTGTAGTACGTGCCCTTAAGCTCTTCCCCGATGTCAACTCCATGATTGATGATAAGGAGAAAATCACTTATGACTATTGCGATATCTCCATTGCTGTTTCAGGGCCTAAGGGACTTATGGTGCCTGTGATCCGCAATGCAGAAAACCTTTCTTTCCGCGGCGTAGAAGCCGAAGTAAAACGCCTTGCTATCCGTGCTCGTGAAGGACAAATCACTGTAGATGAGATGACTGGCGGTACATTCACTATTACCAACGGAGGTGTATTCGGAAGTATGCTCTCCACTCCTATCATTAACCCTCCTCAATCTGCTATCTTGGGTATGCACAATGTAGTGGATCGTGCCATTGTTCGCAATGGGCAAATCGTGGTAGCTCCTGTGATGTATATTGCCCTCTCTTACGACCATCGTCTCATCGACGGACGTGAGTCTGTAGGCTTCCTCGTAGAGGTGAAAAAAGCCCTTGAAAACCCAGTAGAACTCTTAATGAACAATGACCTAAAGAACGCTCTGGAACTTTAATAATTGTTTTCTACATCATAGCAAGAGGCTGTCCTATTGGGGCAGCCTCTTTACTTTTCTTATGACAAAACGCTCTATTATCCTATTTCTTCTTGAGAATGTAGTAAGAAGCAAGTTCTCCTGTGATTTCCTTACCTTCATCTAGAAAAGCAATAGAACCATCTTCTTTTACTTGGTACTGCTGTATTTTTCCATTTTCTTTCTCACTGGTAAGAGTAAGTACCTTATTTTGAGCATCATAGCTCACCTTTCCATTATCTTCTTCTTTGCGATCCTCCATAACTTCCTCAGAAGTATAAGTATCTTTACCTATGGAAAGGCTTACATTGATCCCACTACAATCTGCACAAGGGAATGTTCCTTCATAAGTGCCTTCATAAGCAGTCTTGCCGCCACATGAAGCCAACACTATAGCTACACTGGCTAATAAAATTTTTTTCATTGTATAATGTATTTCTATATGAGATGAAGCACAACAATTTTCATGCCAAAACTATTGGGACCTTTGAAAATTTATAAATCTAATTGCTCTTTTCTTACTTAGCTTTATTTTTATAGTTAAATTCTTTTTAAAAAGACAATTGTTTTACGAAAATAGACTACCTTTGCCCCAATAATTAAAATTACTGATATGAAAAAAATCTTTTTATTCCTTGTAGCCCTTGTAGGTATTGTGGCTTGTAGCAAAGGTGATAGTGGTTCTTCTGAGAATGGAGGAAACTCAAGTATTGCGGGATATAATCCTCCCTCTTGGATTATTGGTACTTGGATGGATGAAAGCAATAGTACAGGATTTAAATTTACTTCAAATAATTTTTGTCAAATAGCAGGAGGAGCTTCTAATTGCTTTTTAGAGGGGCCTTATGTAACTGTCACAGAGAGTAAAGCAACTAATAAAAGTTTCTCTTTTACTTTTAAAATAGCTTCCACTGAATTTTCTTATGTATTTGAACAATTAGAGGGAGGAAAAGTGAAAACTACCAATAGAGGTATTCTAAATGATGTCTATATCAAACAAAAATAACCTCCTTAAAGAACTGCTCCTTACCGAGCAGTTTTTTTTTATTGTATTTTTATTACTTCTCTCTTTTATTTTTCTTGACTTTCCTCTTCAAATGTTGTATCTTTGCGCGCCCAATAAGTGAATAACGAAAAGTGTAGAGTAAAAAAGTTCTTCACTATTCACTATTCACTATTCACTAAAAAAGAGATGCAAGTATTCAAACTCACCGAAGAGATTATTGAACATATTCGTGAACTGATAGCCTCCGATCAGAAACAGCAACTCAAGGATTACCTTGAATCGCTCCACTTTGCCGATATTGCGGAGATTACCAGTGAACTGGAATTGGAGGAAGCCGCTTACTTGGTGAGTATCCTCAACCGCGAAAAAGCCTCTGAAACCCTCACTGAGGTAGATGAAGAGGTCTTGGAACACATCTTGGAAAACCTCTCCAATGAGGAAATTGCCCGAGACTTGCAGGAGCTGGACACCGATGATGCTGCTTACCTCATCGCTGATCTACCCGAAGAGCGGCAAACGCAAATTCTCTCTCACATAGAGGACAAGGAACATGCACAGGACATTGTAGACCTACTCCGCTATGATGATGATACTGCAGGGGGACTCATGGCCAAGGAGCTTATCAAAGTCAATGAAAACTGGGATGTGGATACTTGCATGAAAGAAATACGCAATCAAGGCCAACATGTAACTCGTGTACACTCTATCTATGTAGTAGATGATAACGAGGTACTCAAGGGGCGTCTCTCGCTAAAGGACTTAATTGCCTCGCCCCAAGGGGCTCATATTAGGGATATTTACATTCCTAAGGTAGATTTTGTCTTTGTACATGATACTCCCGAGGAGGTTGCCCGTGTGATGCAAAAATATAACTTGGAAGCCATTCCTGTAGTGGATAAAATGCATCGCCTCGTGGGACGTATCACCATTGACGATATCGTAGATGTCATCAAGGAAGAAGCCGAACATGATTACCAAATGGCGGCGGGGATTACCGAGGATGTGGAAGCCGACGATACTATCTGGAAGCTCACCCGTGCGCGTCTGCCTTGGCTACTAATAGGAATGGCTGGCGGGATAGGAGCAGCCAGTATTATCAATGGGTTTCAGGATGGACTAACGTCCTTCCCTACTCTTTTGCTCTTTATCCCTCTGATACAATCCACGGCGGGGAATGTAGGGGTACAATCTTCCGCTATCGTGGTACAAGGCTTGGCCAATAATAGTATCGATGGGGCGCTTTTAGGACGATTGTTCAAGGAGTTCCTCTTGGGTCTTATCAACGGACTAGCACTGGCTACCTTAGTACTTATGATGAGCCATTTTGTCTTTGGTAGCTCTTACTTGGAATCGGCTACCGTATGTGCCGCCCTAGTAACAGTAATTATCAATGCTGCCGTTATAGGTACTTTTATCCCCATTTTCCTACATAGCCGTGGAATAGACCCAGCAGTGGCCACAGGCCCCTTTATTACCACGAGCAACGATATCTTGGGGATTCTTATCTATTTTATGATTGCTAAAATTATCTTAGGTTTCTAAACTAAACAATATTACCCATGCAAACACAACGAAGCCGCGCACAGGAGTCTACCGATGCCATTGAAAAGCTCTACACAACCATGCGCCACCTATTCAACCGAGGATTCTATAAGCCTATGGGGGTCTCTGGCGAAAGCCTCCGAGAGTCTCTTTTGCTCCTCAGACCTGAGATATACGGAAGCATTGCCCAGCGACAAACAGAACTCAATGGCCTGCTTTACGTCTTGGATCGCCTGCCTATCGGTATAGAACAATGCCGATTTATCAATATGATTTCTGATGAGGGGTATCGTCAGTCTCATTTTGACCCTATTATCCCCCCCAAGCGTCGTAGAAATTGCTATCGTATCGACGATGAACAGATGAATATCGAGATTACTCGTGGCCGTTCCGATATCTATGACATACTCACGCACCTGACTTTCCTTTTTATAGAATCTCATAAGATAGCGCATAGTGTCTTGGATGAGGAAAGCGACAAGATCAGCCGCGATTGGGAAAAGATAGAACTCCTTGCCCAAAAGAAAAAACTCTCCCAAACCGAACGTGAATTAGCGCTGATTCATATAGGTAAGGTATTGGGACGTACCTTTGAGGAAATTCTCCCTGCCTACCACCAACTATCCTCTGAGAAAAATCCTGAGCGCTTTATACAGGTAATTTACTGGTTGGGCAAAATCGCTTTGGAAGAAATCCTCACCGACAACAAGCGGGTGATTACCTTCTCCCCTATCCTAAGGGAACGCTTGGGACATCATATCTACGGGGAGATTTGGGCAAACACACTCAAAGAAACCCTAAGCCAATATAACCTGCTACAGCGTCCCTTACATATCATCAGTGCCAATATGCACAGTGTGATGAATGCTTTGTTTGCTTCTAAGGCTTTGAATATCAAAAGAAAGGAAGATACACCATGGGATACTTATATTGCCCTAAGTGAGGAGAAAAACCACGCTCTCCGCGAGCAGGTTACCCAATATGCCCTTGCTCATGGTATGCTCTTTATCAAGGACAAATCAGGCACCAATATAGACGTGCAAATCGTAGATACGGCACTCATTCCTGAGAATGAATTTTTCAAGAAATCCACTACCGGAGAGGCTCCTGTACTCTTGGTGATGGACTATGCTTTCGGAGAGCAGGCTTATGAAACCATAGATGAGCTTCTCAAGCCTTACAAAACAGAGAAAAAAAGTACCTTCCTCAACGTGGTATCCGTTTCTATCATGGGCAAGGCAGGGATTTTAGAAGGTGAAAAGGGAGATATTATGATTCCCAATGCGCATATTTTTGAGGGAACTGCGGACAACTATCCTTTTGAGAATGAGCTATCTACTTCTGATTTTGAGGGCAACGGGCTCAGAGTCTTTGAAGGGACTATGGTAACCGTATTGGGTACCTCCCTGCAGAACAAGGACGTACTAACCTACTTCCACAAATCCACTTGGAATGTCATAGGCTTGGAAATGGAGGGTGCCCACTATCAGAAAGCCATACAATCAGCCTCTAAGATTCGCAAGAGTATCCGCCGTGATGTCAAAGTACGCTACGCCTACTACGCCTCCGACAATCCTTTGGAGACAGGCAGCACCTTAGCCTCAGGAGGCTTAGGCCTTATCGGAGTCAAGCCTACTTATTTGATTACTCATAGAATATTAGAGCAAATAGGAAAAGAAGAATAAGTTGTAAGGTTATTGCTTTATTTTGATGATATGTGATGATGTCCCTTCTGGAACTACTTGGAAATAATCCGATAATGATTCAAACATCTTCAGAAAATTAGTATAACCATAGTCATTAGGAGTAAATGCAGGATCCATACGTTTTATTTCTTGAGCTACCCTTGCCAATATAGGTGTCTTATTAGAATTTAAAATATTAGTTATGATTTGTTTAATTTTTTTTATCTTAGTAATAATTTTCTGATTAGGATACTCTGTAAGTTTAATTTCTCCCGTTTTTAAAGGTGTTTCAACAACTGTTTTTTGAGGTTCCGCCACAACTGAAGATTGTTCAGGAATTAGATAGGCAAAATCGTCTATGTATTTGAATACATGGCAAGCATTGACAAAGGGCGTAGGCGTTTGTTTTCTACCTATTCCCATGACAAACTTGTTGCTCTCTATAAGTTTCATAGCCAATTGCATAAAATCACTATCACTGGAGACGATACAAAAACCTGTAATATGGGGTTGGGTATAGAGTAGCTCCATTGCACTGATAACCAAGGATATATCTGTTGTATTCTTACCTTTCACATGAGTAGGGCTTTGTATAAGCCTAAAGGTAAGATTGGACAAGGGGATATTCCATGAGCTGAATTGTGAGTTTGTCCAGTTGCCAAAAGCCCATTTGATAATCGGATTTCCATATTGCTTTACTTCCTCTATGATATAAGGAAGGTACTCCAATTGCGTATTATCCGTATCCAACAGAATCGCAATATTTTTTGTTTCCATAACTATATAGATTTTTCTTGTTTGTTAAGTATCTCTTGAACAAAGTTCAATACAAACTCACTGTTTTTCAGTTCATAACTCAAAGATATAGGAGAGATAGCTTTAATGAGTAACTTGCCTTCTTTGTCTCGAGTATAGCGTTTGTCAGTAGAGGTAAGGGTTATTTTACCTTTTTGCATACTGATAGCTCCTAACTCATAAAGTTGCCACTCTGTACGATGGTCGGCAAAGAATACTTTTTCCTCAATAATCTTGGTATCGGCAATCACGTATTTGCCTTGTAGTTCGCCATTTTCATTGATTCCCATTGGGAAAACATCAAAACCGCCGTTTTCTTGGAAAATATCAATCACCTCTCCACTTTCATCGTATTGTATGGGGCGCAGTTCTTTAAGCTGCCCCTCTTCTATATGTAAGGTGATGATACGAGACCAAGGCTTTTTATATTCACCTAATAGCACACGCTGGGTATGAAGATCGTATACTGTTTTGAACCATAGCTTATCTTGTGGATATTGGGCAATTAGCTGAATATGCTGGTATCTTCCCTCTAAAAGAACTTCAAAAGAGAGCTGGGTCTCATCAGTATTGATTTGCAAATTATAGATAGGAATGAGGTAAGGGTCGCCGTAAGGGTTTTCATCTAAGAAGAACTGATATGCGTGAGGGTCATATTCCAAAGATACAAAAGTTGGTTCTTCTTTTTCTTCAGCTCCCAAAATTACTGAGAAACAATCGTACTCCCCTACTTTCAAAGTACAATTATGGAGTGCAATTACCTTAGCAGCAGGTACTTCCAACCCATATGCCAAGGCTGTTTCACGGATAAAGTTAGATAGCTCTACCGTATAACCATTGTAGAGAAAACCCCAAAGGAACTCAGGCATTTCTTCCTCTTCAGGGTTGTTGAAGGTAGAGAGTTGCTCACAGAGAGTCTGTATAGCTGCTGCGAGATAGGCTTGCTTATCAAGGGCTTGGTCTGCTTTTTCCAATTGTGCCAAGAAAGCCTCCAAATGTGCGTTACAGTCGGTAATATTTGCTTCTGTATAATAACGGTCAGTTACTTTAGTTTTGGAGAGTTCTGCACGCATTTGCGCGATGATTTGGTCTTTTTGAATAACAAATGGGGTCATGTTTCTTATTTTACAATGGTTTGAAATAATTGGTAGCCTATATATTTCTTAAAATTGGGGTTTGTATTTCTATAGAAAAGATCCCAATAACTGGCAATACGGCTCTCTATACGCTTTTGGTAGAGAGAATTTGCACGAAAGAAGTATCTTAATTTATCACGAGTATCATTAGGAAGTTCGCTCTGGAGTACCTTTACTATTTCTATGACATAATCACCCAAAAGTTTGGCGATAAAGAGCAATGTAAAATCCTCTTTTACAATCAACAATTCCCTTAGATAATGTTCTCTTAAGTGACCATTGCAATTACACAAATACAAGCAATTAAGCATTTGCTCCTGAACTAAAGTCAGACTTTGGGTATTGTATTCCCCAAAATAGGCTCTCTGAGGCAACTCCAAAGCTTCCCCATTGAGGCTAACATCCTCTCTCCCTACAGTCCTAAAGTCCTTAGGGTCATTTTGCTGTAGAAAATCTGCTATTTTAGTAGCATCTTTGTGCAAATGAGAGGGGAAAGCATTTTGTATCATTCTTATTTTTGCAAGGGAGTGATATCATATCCTAATGATTGTAGGAAAAGTAAGCCATTTAAGGTAGCTATTTTTTGAGTACCTGTCCACCCTTTTATTTCTGCCCAATCTATAAGTTTGGGGATATATTTAGGTTCATTGAGGTTGATGAGATCCTCGGTCTGTGTCGTTTTATTAAGTAATTTGATATTCCCATTAAGAGGTTGCCCCATAAACTCATCTTCAATGGTGATAAAATCAACACACAAGGGCGTATTCTTCTCACCACTCAAGAAAATACGTACTGAAAGTAGCGAGTTACAATCCCCTTTCCTATTATAAGCGGTATCTACCCGATACAAATATTCCTTGTCTTTATGTACTAACTTTCGGAGTTTCTGTTTCATAGTGAGAGGATTGTAATTGTTTTTATGATATGACTCAATAGTTGTAAAAAGACTTTCCTATCAAAATTATTGTTTAGAATAGTGCTACTCACTGTCTTGTTCCACCATTGTTCCTCAATAGCTGTTTGCATAGCTTTGAGTTGTATTATCACAGTTTCAGCAGAGAGTCCTACAAGCGCCTTTTGGATATCTTCTGGCATAAACGAAAACGCCTCGATACCGCAACACTCCCTAACACATTCTACCTCCAACTTATCAAAAAAGGCATTTAGCGGTGCAATATAGGGGTAGAGATCTAACAGCTTCCCACTGCAATCTATTGAGAGCTCTTCGATAAATAGGTTATTGCCAATAAGGATGGGCATAGAGGGTGTTTAATTTTTAGCAGTATACTTTTCTTTAATATAATCAGCTACTTTATCTATTTCTGGAAATAAAGTGCTTTCGTTTACTCCTAACTTTCTTAATTCCTTTTTAATATTTTCCTTATCTGAACTTTTAATTATTAATCTTTTTTTGATTTCTTACCTTTACTAAATAAATTTTTAAATAAATTTACAGCTTTTTGATAATTATTGGTTTATTGGCAGATTCAAGCCATAAAGATTACTTTCTTTCTCGTTCTAAAAGATATTTAGCGATTTCCTCTTTGAAGTTGGCTATTTTTATCAGAGTTGTAGAAAAAGCTAAATACATATCTTTCCCTTTAATAGATATAACATCTACATCAAAATCTACATCATTATACCCCAGTCCGCTTTTAGGAGTTTTCAATTCAATGTATTTTCCTGATAAGTAGTCTTCTAATTTGTTAGTTGTTGGGTTAAATTTCAAAATGCCTTGGTTATGAGCTACTACATAAATTACTCCATCATCATCAATAGCTAAATCGTTTATGGTTTCAGGGTAGTTTTTGAGTAAAGTAGTAACTTTAAAAGATGTGCCTTCTGGTTCTATTTTACGAATGCTATTTTTTCCATCAATAACATATATATCTTTTCCAAACACAGCCATTTGGAAAATACCTCGAAAGCTTGCGTTTATGCCAGTCCCATCAGAAATTTCATCTCTTCCTGACCCCATTACATCAACAATAGTTCCTAAATTATGAAAATATCTTTTGATTGTTTTTGAATAGAAATCAAAAAACATAAATTCATTGCTATTGTAACGAGTTAGCGCAAGGATACCTTCACGTCCTCCAAAATATGAGGGAGTGTAATTTACTTCAATTTCTGTAGTTTGTTGAGTGCTTGGTGTGTATTTAAAAATCTTATGAGGACCTAAACGACCTTTTGTATAATAAATATCTCCACTGTCAGAGAAAGCAACGCTTGAACCATCATCGTTAATATTAAAATTTTCAGATTTTGTAACTGTTACAGAAGAAGTATTTCCTTTTGAAACTATTTTTCCAATAAAAGGGTCTTGCCTTATGAAATAAAGGTCTTCATTATGCAGTGCTATATTCTTTACCCAACCCTTTGCTTCTTCTATATATGTAACTTTTAATTTACCTTTGTAAGGGTCTTCTAAGTAACTATCTTCTTTCTTTTGGCAAGAAAAAAATGTTCCAATCAATAAAAATAATAATCCTAATTTTTTCATTTGTATATTGTATATATTAAAAATGTTATTTGCCTAAAGTACATAAAAAATGCCTACAGTATTGTGTTTTCTAATCATTCAGTTTGAGCACCGCCATAAACGCACTTTGTGGGATCTCTACATTCCCCACTTGACGCATACGTTTCTTACCAGCTTTTTGTTTCTCTAAGAGCTTGCGTTTACGGGAGATATCACCTCCGTAACACTTGGCCGTTACGTCCTTGCGGAGGGCTTTGATAGTCTCACGGGAGATGATTTTAGCGCCTATCGCGGCTTGGATAGGGATATCAAACTGCTGGCGTGGGATTAGCTCACGCAACTTCTCACACATCTTTTTGCCAATGTTGTAGGCATTATCGGCATGGATAAGAGCCGAAAGTGCATCTACCGATTGGGAGTTGATAAGAATATCCACTTTCACAAGGTTAGAAGCGCGCATACCTATAGGTGAATAGTCAAAGGAGGCATACCCCTTGCTGACGGTCTTCAGGCGGTCGTAGAAGTCAAACACGATTTCGGCCAAGGGCATATCAAAGTTCAGCTCTACACGCTCTGGAGTAAGGTAGTGCTGATGGGTGATGATCCCTCGCTTTTCTATACAAAGGGACATGACCTGACCTATAAAATCCGACTTGGTGATGATACTCGCCTTGATATAAGGCTCTTCCACGCGGTCTAATTTGGAAGGCTCTGGAAGGTCGGAAGGGTTATTGACAATGATAGGCTTTTCAGGCTCTTTCTTGGTGAAGGCGTGGTAACTTACGTTGGGCACCGTGGTAATTACAGTCATACCAAACTCACGCTCCAAACGCTCTTGTACAATTTCTAAGTGCAACATCCCTAAGAAACCACAGCGGAAACCAAAGCCCAAAGCAGCTGAACTTTCAGGGGTAAATACCAAGGAGGCATCATTAAGTTGGAGCTTTTCCATAGAGGCACGTAGCTCTTCGTAATCTTCGGTATCTACAGGGTAGATACCGGCAAAGACCATCGGTTTTACGTTCTCAAAGCCGTCTATAGCTTCTGAACAACCATCTACAGCGGAGGTGATCGTATCCCCCACTTTTACCTCGCGAGCGTCTTTGATACCAGTGATAAGGTATCCCACATCTCCGGTTGAGATGACAGGCTTAGGTACTTGGTTGAGCTTGAGGGTACCCACCTCATCGGCATCATAGGTCTTGCCATTGGACATGAACTTGATTTTCTGTCCCTTGCGTATCTCGCCATTCATCACACGGAAGTAGGTCTCCACCCCACGGAAAGAGTTGTATACAGAGTCAAAAATCAGCGCTTGTAGAGGCGCCTTAGGATCACCCGTCGGAGCTGGAATACGCTCAATAATAGCCTCTAAAATAGCCTCTACTCCCAAACCTGTCTTTCCACTGGCAGGGATAATATCATCAGGTGAGCAGCCCAATAGGTCTACTATGTCGTCCTTTACCTCTTCTGGGTTGGCACTCGGCAGGTCTATTTTGTTGAGAATAGGAATGATCTCAAGGTCATTTTCCAATGCCAAGTAGAGGTTGGAAATGGTCTGTGCCTGAATACTTTGGGCAGCATCTACAATGAGGAGTGCTCCCTCACAGGCGGCAATAGAGCGGGATACCTCATAGGAGAAATCCACGTGGCCTGGGGTGTCAATAAGATTGAGGATATATTTCTCGCCTTTGTACACATATTCCATTTGGATGGCGTGGCTCTTGATGGTAATCCCACGCTCACGCTCCAAGTCCATGTTGTCAAGCAATTGGTCTTGCTTTTCACGTTCGGTTACCGTTTGGGTAAAGTCAAGCAGACGATCGGCCAAAGTACTCTTGCCGTGGTCAATATGTGCAATAATGCAGAAATTACGGATATTTTTCATTCGGTTTTCTTTAGTTTGTTCGTTATTAGTGATTGGTACTTAGCCTTCGATAACTAACCACTAATCACTAACAACTAATAACTGTTCAAGGGGCAAAGATACATATTTTTTTGGACTTTCCTATCAGATAACGCCCATTTTTTCCATAAGGAAGGTAGCGTTCTTGTTTTGGCAAATGCCTTCTTTCAGTGTATAGTCAAAATAGAGTTCTCCTGCAATAATCTGGGACTCAAAACACTTATTTTGCAATATATCAGGGTACTTATCACTAAGAGTACATACCTCCAAATCGTGAGTGGCAATAACTCCAATGGCCTTAAGAGCTACCATTTTTTCTATAATTCGGAAAGTACCTGATTGTTTGTCCTCGGAGTTTGTACCTCGGAGCAATTCGTCCAGAAGGACAAAGCAAGGGGCTTTTTCCAGCTGTTCCATGATAGTGCGTAAGCGATTAATCTCTGCGTAAAAGTAGGATTTTCCATCACTTAACGAGTCGGATAGGCGCATGGATACCAACAGTTTCATAGGGTGTACTGTGGCTTTTTGAGCACATACTGGAAGTCCCATTGTAGCCAATAGCATATTCACCCCAAGGGCTCTGAGGAAGGTACTCTTACCTGACATATTGGAACCTGTCAAGATGACAAAACGATGCGAAGCAAAGGAAATAGTATTGCATACACGCCCCTTGGCAGGAATAAGTGGGTGACCAAGAGATTCAAAGGAAATCAGTTGTTGGTCATTCAGCGTGGGATAAGCAAAGCTAGGATTGTTATAGCTGAAATTGGCAAAACTGTGTAATACTTCTACCTCTGCAATAACGGAGAGCCACAAGGCAATGTGCTTGGCATGTGCCTGCTTCCACTTTAGGAGCTTTCGGTAGGTGTGCAAGTGATAGAAAGTGAGGATATTCAAAGGGATAGAGACCAATATATTTCCTACATTATCCAAGTCGTCCAACAGGCGAGAAAGCTGGGAAATACTTCTGCTGGCACTCTCATCTCCCTCATGCAGTTTTTCTCGTAAAAGCTCAAACCTAGCCGATTTAAATTGAGTGGCTTTCTCTATCAGGGTGATACTTCTCTTGAAGGTGTATAACAGGTGATAGGTGTTTTCAAATCCAAGTTTGCTCTTTTGCATCTTTCCGATAAAGGTTAGAAATATGAACAAATTGATGGTTATCAATGTATTACACACAACCTTAAATCTCTCATATCCCCATCCATACCCTGCAATCAGGCTAAGAATCACAAGCAGTGAAGCTCCCCAAAGAAAGAATCTTAGCAGACGAGGAAAGGCTTTTTCTTCTCTTGCTGCCCATTGCTCCATTTGCTCATAGAACTCTTGGGTATCTCCTATTAAGGCAGTAGTAGCCATAAACTCCTGGCGCCATCTAAGATGTTCTTCCGCTGAGAGTTCTTGGGTTACAGCTTGCAGGTGAGATATCTCATCTGCTTTAGGTGATAAGAAATGAGTGGCCAAACTCTTACGTCCTAGGAAAGTATGGGTTCGATTGATATATTGATACAGAGAATGTGCTCCAAAGATATCCAAATCATAAGAATACGGGTGTGTATCATCTTGAAATTCTTCTCCATTGGCTGAAAAAAACTGATTTTTCTCCAAAAAGGCTATTTCTTTTTCATTGATAGCTATTTTCTCTTGAGCTATCTTGCGAAAAAGATTTGTTTTCTTATGAATAACTACCAAATAGAAGAAGAGTATAAGCAAAAGGAGTATTATTGCAGCTACTAACCATGATTTTTCCCTAAAAGCAAAGTAAATAGATACCAAGATGGCCAATGCTACTACAAGGCGCAAGGTGCCTATCACATGGGATTTTTGTGAGAGCTGCTTGAAAGAGAGCGTAGCTTCTTCTAAGAGCTGCTGATAAGTGGAAATCATTTATATTGTATGAGTTATTATATTATTTATACGACAAAAGCTACCCCATAGGATAGCTCTTTGTCTCTTTGTAAAAATACGCTTAAGCGGCTTTTTTTGCAGCACAGCAAGATTTCTTGCCGTCTTTCTTGCAATCTTCTTTTTTGTCAGAAGCTACGCCGTTTTGGTCTTTTCCACAAGACTTACCATCTTTACCTTTGCCGTCTTTGCAGCAAGATTTTCCATCTTTGCCATCTTTGCAGCAAGCCTTACCATCTTTGCAGCAAGATTTTTCTTCTTTGCTGTCTTTGCAACAATTTTTACTGTCTTTGCAGCAATTTTTGTTGTTTTTATCGCAAGATGGTTTTTCATCTTTGTGACAAGCTACTTTCTCGCCTTTGCCGTCTTTGTCGCATGCAGCGCCATCTTTCTTGTCTTTGCTGCAGCAGGCCTTAGTTGTAGCTTTCTCTGGTTGTACCTGTTGGCTATTATCTTGAGCACTCATAGCAAGTGGTGCCATAGCCATTACGAATAACATAAACAAATGTTTCATAGGATGTTATTTTAAATTCGCTGCAAAGGTATAAAAAAAGAATGATATAAGAGTGTTTTTTTGGAAAATTTGTACTATTTTTGCTACTGAAAAATAGCTTATCTTATGGAAATCAAGTTAAAACGTATTTATCAGGCTAAAGAGGATGCTGATGGCTTTCGTATTTTAGTAGATAAAATCTACCCTAGAGGTATTAAAAAAGAGAACTTAGATGTGGATCTATGGGACAAGGAGATCGCTCCCTCCGATGCTGTGCGCAAGGCTTTCCACACAAGTGATGATTTTGAGACCTTTAAGACTTCCTATAGGAAGGAACTCTCTGAGAATCCGCACATAACAGACTTCTTGCAACTCCTTCAAGGGAAAGCGGTCGTTACGCTACTTACGGCAAGTAAGGATGTTAATCATTGCCAACTTCCTATTCTTAAGGAGTTTATAGAGGATTCTAAGAAAGAAACCATTTAATTTTAAGAAAGAGGCCTACTGGAATCCCAGCAGCCTCTTTCTACTTTAATTATAAGAAATGATGACTGATTCTATAATTTAGGAGCACCTTTAAGTACTTCTGCATCAGCACCTGCTTCAAACTTCTTGAAGTTTTCTACAAAGGCTTCTGCCAATTCTCTAGATTTAGCAGCGAATTGTGCTTTATCATCCCAAGTATTTTCAGGGTTGAGGATATTTTGGTCAGATACTGTAGCGCAAGACTGAGGTACTTGGAATCCGAAGATAGGAAGTTCCTTAAATTCTACCTTGTTAAGTGCCCCTGTAAGAGCTGCTGTGATAAGAGCACGAGTATCTTTAAGGCTGCAACGTTTCATCTTTCCGTTGTATCCTGTATTGACAAGCCATACATTTACACCTGATTCTTTGATCTTGGCAGCCAACATTTTTCCGTATTCGGCTGGGTGCAATGGCATGAAAGCAGCACCAAAACAAGCAGAGAAAGTCTTTTGTGGGGTAGTGATACCTACTTCAGTACCTGCTACCTTAGAGGTATATCCTGAGATGAATTGGTAAGCAGCTTGATTCGGTGTAAGTTTGGAGATAGGAGGCAATACTCCGTAGGCGTCGAAAGTAAGGAAGAAGATGTTTTTAGGATTGTGTCCTATAGAGCCTGGTTGGATATTGGCAATGTGATAGATAGGGTAAGAAACACGGGTGTTTTCAGTGATATCGGTACGAGAGAAATCTACCACTCCCTTCTCATCCATAATCACGTTTTCGAGGATAGCTCCTTTTTTGATAGCTCCGAAGATTTCAGGTTCTTTTTCAGCTGTAAGGTCAATTACCTTAGCGTAGCAACCTCCTTCAAAGTTGAATACGGTATTCTCTGGAGTCCAACCGTGTTCGTCATCACCGATAAGATGGCGGTTAGGGTCAGCTGAAAGGGTTGTTTTACCTGTACCAGAAAGACCGAAGAAGATCGCTGTATCACCATCCTTACCTACGTTGGCAGAGCAGTGCATTGGCATAGTATTGCGGAATACAGGTAGTTCAAAATTCATGGCAGAGAAGATACCTTTTTTGATTTCTCCTGTGTATCCTGTTCCTCCAATAAGAGCAATCTTACGAGTGAAGTTTAGGATTGCAAAGTTTCCTTGGCGTGTACCATCTACAGCAGGGTCAGCTAAGAAACTTGGTGCATTAATCACTAACCAATCTTCTTTGAAACCAGCCAATTCGCTGTCGTCTATACGAAGAAACATGTTGTTGGCAAAGAGGTTACTCCAAGGAAGCTCAGTAATAGTACGTACATTGGTACGATATTTAGGGTCTGCACATACATAACCATCATGTACATATACTTCCTTATTGGAGAGGAAAGCTACTACTTTTTCATACAAAGCATCGAACTTCTCAGGAGCGAATGGAATATTAATTTTTCCCCACCATACACGATCTTTGGTAATAGCATCTTCTACGATGAAACGGTCTTGAGGAGAACGCCCTGTGAACTTTCCTGTATTTACAGCCAAAGCTCCAGAGGAAGCTTCTTTTCCTAATCCCTTTGCAAGGGTTTCTGCATGTAACTCATCTGCGGAGAGTTGGTAACGCACATTAGCGCCTTTAATTCCATATTTGTCTATGGAAAGAGTTTTTGTACTCATAGAAAAAATTTTTAATTATAAAATAATCAGTTAAAAAGTAATCCATTTGGAGGATTTTGTGTCCGACAAAGGTACAACTTTCTTTTGTAATATCCAACAAATTTCCTAAAAATTTTTCTCTTTTTACGTACCTCTTTTAGAACTTATACCCTATCCCTGTCTGTAAGAAAAAGTTTCGCACCTCTCCCCTGGCGGAAAGATTGGATAGGCCTACATTAAAATTGGTATCCAAGAAAAAGCCCCTTGGGAAATGGTACTCTACGCCTGCTCCCAAGCCAAAATCAACCTCGCCATTGCGGTACTTGGGATGCACTTCAGTGGTTTTTCCGTCTCTCTTTTCTTTGACAGCGGCCAAATAACCGACATAAGCGCCCACTTTAGGGTGTAAGCCTGCTACGGCTCTGTATTTTATCCAAACAGGTAGGTTCAGCTGGGTGATGTATACTTTGTCTCTTCTGTAGTAGTTATCACTTTCATAGTCGTCATCTCTTCCCTTAAAAACCTTAACGTTTCCATATTCTGCGCCCAAGACAGTTAGGTTTACTCCTGGTTCTATATAGAATCTTTTAGGAAGTTTTATCTCCACAAAGCCTCCCACATGACCTGTATAGATAAGGTCTGTTACATACTCCATTCTGCGATTGCTATTGAGCACATTGGCCGTATCAAAGCCTCGCCCGTCTATATATAAGTCTGCAACCGTAAAACCAATACGTACTCCAAATTTCGCTCCTTGACCATAAGACACTGTAGCTAAGAGGAATAATAATAAAGTTAGTCTTTTCATTTTCTATATTTTAGCTGTTAGTGAGTAGTTCTCACCACTGATCTGAACTGCAAAAATACAATATTCTCACAAAAAAATCAAGGAAAATTTTGAGTTTTTAATCTTAAGCTACCATAGACTGACTATAGTCTTCTGACCTCTACCTACTGTTAAATGCTTAACATTATTTTTTATTGTATAAATTCTTACTTCTCACCAGCCATTTCCTTGACTTCCCCGTCCTAAATGTTGTAATTTTGCTGCGTTATTCAGAGATCAGTGGTCAGTGGTCAGTTTTCAGTCTATTGCGACTAATGGCTGATTACCGACGTCAGACTTCTGACCACTGCCCCCCCTTCGCTGGCGCGAGCTTGCAGCTCGTGCCTATATGATTAGAGCCTTTGGCTCTTTATGAAGAAACTACAAATGCCAATCAATAGTAAAAAATAATTGTATAGTCCAATTCATTAAGACGCAATAAATTGCGTCTCTACGGATGACTACGCTCATCAGGAGTTGTCTTAGCCAGCGTTAGGGGAGAAACGCAATTTATTGCGTCTTATAAGGATTGCAAGTAGTTTACTTTTTACCTTTTACCTTTTACCTTTTACTTTTTACCTTGAAATTATGGAAGAGGCTTTAGAAATTCTTTGGACATACGCTCGTCGTGAGCCTTTAGATAGCAATGGAGAGACCATAGTCCCTACCATCAACAATAGTATTGCCGCTATCCGTATCATTATGCGTTTAGAAGGATGGGCTATGGGAAGTGAAAAGCGAAAAGGAAATAGTGAAAAGCGGGCAACGCCTGCTTATGCAACGTCTGATAAGCCAGCGTCCCATCGTAGGGGCGAATGGCAATTCGCCCAACCCCAATATGCTCAATCACAAAATACCCAATACAACACGGATAATAACACGAACAATTATGAGGGCGAATTGCTCACATACTCCACTCTCGCGGACTTTGCCCCTACACCTGCCCAACCCCAATATCCCCAACCCAATACAGTCTACAACAATTACCCCTCCGAAGCCTGCACCTGCTTAGTAGCCCCCTCGCCTTCGGAGAGGAGGTTGGGGGAGAGGAACCTCCTCTCCTTCACCCGCCATACACTCCCTTCTTTTGCGCCTGCCCCTTTCCACATTGCCTATTACGAGGTGCTAACCCGCTTTGCCATGGGAGAAATCAAAAAGCTAATGATCACCATGCCGCCCCAACACGGCAAGAGCGAGGGTGCTACCCGTCGCTTGCCTGCTTTTGTCTTAGGACAAGACCCAGACAAACGTATTGTTATTGTTTCCTACAACGCTATCAAAGCGCGTAAGTTCAACCGCGAACTCCAACGTATCATGGACGATGATCACTACTATGAGCTGTTTCCACAAACGCTCCTCGCAGGTCAGGCAAGCTACCAAGAACAAGGCCGACGCAGTCGCAACTACGCCCGCAATTCCGATGAGTGTGAGATTGTAGGCTACCAAGGTAGTTTCAAGACGATTGGCGTAGGAGGTTCCCTAACTGGCGAACCTGTGGATATGCTGATTATGGACGACTTATACAAAGATGCATCGTCGGCTTGGTCGCCAGTAATTCGCCAAAATGTGGCCGACTGGTACGATACGGTAGCTTCCACACGTTTGCACAACGATAGCCAACAGCTGTTAGTCTTTACCCGCTGGCACATGGAAGATTTAGCAGGCAGACTCTTAGAACAAGAGGGCGTATATGACCCTATAGAAAACCCGCAAGGTTGGCTACTCGTCAGCTTTCCTGCTATACAGAACAGGCCGCCAAGCGAACAAGACCCTATAGCAGAAGGAGAACCTCTATGGCCTGAACGACATAGTTTGGAAAAACTATTGGAGATAAAAGGTCGCTCCCCTACAGTCTTTGAGAGTTTGTACCAACAAAATCCACAGCCTTCCCAAGGATTGATGTACGAAGAGTTCAGCTGTTATACCGACTTGCCTTCTCGTTCCTACTCAGTAGCATATATTGACGCGGCCGATAGTGGGGCGGATTACCTATGTGCTTTGTTCTACAAAGAAGCAGAGGACGGCAATTACATTACCGATGTACTCTACACCAAAGACCCTATGGAGGTTACCGAAACCACGCTGACTTATATGTTGCAGCAACACCAAGTAGAGCGCTGCCATATTGAGAGTAACAACGGCGGAAATTTGTTTGTCAGCAACCTGCAACAACGCTCATGGGATATGGGCAACCGACTGACGCGCTTTAATCCTTTTCATCAGAATCAGAACAAGACCGCAAGGATTTTTGCGGCCTCCGCCTCGGTGCAGAAGCTCATCAAGATGCCTTTGGATTGGAAAAAGCGCTTCCCGAAGTTTGCCCGTGACCTCACGGGTTACCTTCGTGTGGGCACCAACGCTCATGACGATGCGCCTGATGCCCTTACAGGCTCCATAGAGTGCCGCCAGCCCCCCAAGAGAGTCAGTGTGGCGGAGATGTTTGGAAGGATTTAAGCGAATAGTGAAAAGTGAAAAACGCTATTCAGGCGCTCACTCTTCACTTTTCACTCTTCACTTTTCACTAAAATGTGATTCCTACGCTGGTAAAGATATTTCTCCCCATACGAGGGATATTTCCCCAATCGGCATAGGTGCTGTAATAGTTGTTGAGGATATTTTCCACGCCAACCTCCCACCTTAGGGTCTGCTTGCCTATAGGGAAACGATAGTTGGCCGAAAGATTATACACTATATAAGCAGGAGTACGGTCTTCTCCATATTGAGGTGAATAGGCAGTTTGTGTAAAGTCTCCATTGAATGAGAAAGTTGCCCCTAAGCTTCCTTGGTTATACTGCAAGGAAGACTGATAGCTAAGCGGACGAATAAAAGGAAGGTTTTCCCCCTCAAAGTCCGTACCCTTGGCATAGTTAAGTCCTCCTTTCCAGTGGAAGTGCTCTAAGAAATGGTAACTCAGGTTCAGCGAAGCATTGAAAATCTTGGCATGTGCCAGTGCTTCGTACTTTTTCACCCCTACCGATGCCGCATTCATAGGAAAGGCTATACGCAAGATCTTACCCAATATATAGTTCTCTATATAGAAGTGATTCACTTTAGCCTCCACTATAAGGGCTTGGTTTTCATAGCTAAGACTTCCATTGAGTTCGTAGGAAATTTCATTCTTAAGGTTGGGAGTACCTATATAGTCATAGCGGTCAAAGCTATTGTATATATAGTACCCATAGGCCTCCGAAACAGAAGGTGCCCTATGCCCATAGCCTGTTCCCATGGAAAGGGTGAAAGGGGCTAATTTCAGCTGATAAGTAGCATGTAAGCTGGGCAGAAAACGGGTCTTGTTCTCAGGAGAATCAGCCGTATTTTGATTGAATACACGAATAAAATCCAAGTATTCTATATGGTTATGATGTACCCCCAGCGTGCCGCCTAAGGTAAATTGTTCCCTATCGGTCAGCTCCCACTGATTGGAGAACGAAAGCCCTCCATAGTTGGTCGTGACTCCAGGCCAAGTAAAGGCAAAGCCATTGACCTTGCTCCTGTCCTTAGGGTACATAGTCATTTCTGCTAGCGAATAGTTAGAATAACCATTAAGCTGAATATCAGCGGTATAGTTGTCTTTCTTAAGGAGGATTTTAGAAGTAAGCCCATAAGTAGTTGTCCAGCCTGGCATGTCCATATGTACAAGGTTTTCAGGGCGTGTGGTATCGTCCATATAGTGCTCTATGGCATTGAAATAGAACTTAGAGTCCCAAACCTTGAGCATACCTTCCTCAAAGAGTTGCTTAAAGGAAAGTGAAGATATCAAGGCGCGTGCCAGCCAAGTGTCCATAGGCAGGGCAGGATAACCCACATCCTTAGCCACATCAAAGATGGCATCGGCTTTCAGGGCAGAGAGCTCACTGGTTTTGTAGGCCAAACCCAGGGAGGTATTGTATTTCTCAAATTGGGAGTGCTTGACCTTATCTCCATGTCCGTCCTTGTAGCTCTCGGCCTTGCGATAAGCAGCAGTTCCGTCGGCTACAAATTTCTCAGAGGAATAATAGAGGTCTGCCATACCAAAGCGATGGGCATTGTTTTGTTGGAAACCCAGCTGAGCCGAGCCTCCATAGGTAGGCGCTTCAGAGAAAGCCACTCGCTTGCGCTTGAGGTCTATCCCCCCTGCGATAGTTGCCCCATGCATGCCGCCTTCCTGTCCCGAATGTACATCTATTTTAGAGAGGTTGTTCGTCTCCACATAGGAGGTTACAGGGTCCATCTTATCGGTACAAGCCCCAAAGATGTGCATGCCCTCTATGGTGATGGAGGAGCGCTCCGTATTCATATTGTTAAGCATAGGCTCCCAAGCGTAAGCCCCACGCTTGATAAAGCTAATGTTATCGGAAGTGGCCAAATATTCATCTACCGAACAAGAAAGTTTTACGTCCGACTGGATTTGTTTTTTACGAAATTTCTCAGCTACTACGACTTCCTTAAGGCGAATTATACTGTCTTTTTTGCTTATTTGTCCATAAGCAGACCCTATCACTAATAAAAAAAAATACGTTATATATATTTTCATGTGTTTCTTAGAATAAAATATCAATATGAAGTTCACTTTGCTCACCGAAGACGCCCATTTTCACTGTATTAGGTACTTCAGTGCCTTTGATGACTCTCTTTTGAGCATCTTTAAGAATAAAATTAAGTGTCCAATAACCTGTCATGGTATAGTTCACCTTCCCATGATAGAAGCCATCTGCCCCTTGAGTCAAGTTTTGGTTGTCTGGAGACGAATGGTTTCCCATATCCTCCCCTGGCATACGAGGATCCAGCTCCAAGAGGTAATGGTTCGCCACAGCATAAGTGCTATCGGGCTGTTGTACCCATATCCCCGCGGAAAGGTCATTGAGGGCTACCTTAGGAATTTCTGGTGCCGTGAGGGCAATCATGTATTTCTTGCCATCACGACCTTGAAACTGGGTCATATTAAGATTAGGGTTACGCGTGTCCCATACTGTAATCTCTTTTTCTGCCTGATACTCCCTACCTTCTATGACATAAGTAAGGTGCAGGTGCCAAGGCGTTTTGATACCTGTATGAGTGGCGTTAAGTACCGAATATTTTTTAGGAGTATCGAACACAGCAAATCCTTTGAAGATACGGCTATCTTCGCTGTTGTCAAGTACTTGGCTATAAGGGATATAGCTGGACTTTCCACGCTCATTGGTACGAGTTATAGAAAGGGTTACTTTTTCCACATTGAGCTTCTCAAAGGTTTGTGCTGTAGTGATTTTCACTGCCAAGGCATTATAACCACGCAAAAACTCTCCGCCAGAGGATTCAACAGAGATAAGGTGCTCATTCTCTTTTATTTGTGTTACTTCTTGCAGCTCACCACGAGAGGCAAAGTGAAGACGATTGCCAAAGGGTGTTTTCTCCACGGTACAAGAGGACAGCCCTATAGCAATAAGTATAAGGATATATATTTTTCTCATTTTTTTCTGATTTATAAATAGTAGAAACGTAAATAATGATTAATGCCAATAATGACTAATACCAAACTTATTAATCATTAATCATTAACTTAAGTTTCGCAAGCTCTGTAATCAACTGATTCTCAAAACATCCCCCCTACCCCCCTCAAGGGGAGAGTTAGTAAGTAATAGAGGTTCAATAAGTTATAAAAGGGAAATTTTCTAATTTAATAAACAAATTAGACCATTTCAACGCCCTTAAAGCTCCCCCTTTGGAGGGGGGTTGGGGGGAGGTTTTTACAAATAATTGTTTATCAGTTACTTATAATTTCAATAGCAACCTAAAAACAACTTGCGAAACTTAAATCATTAACCATTAATGATTAAAAAAACGGGGGGTCTCAGTGTTTCCTTAACTATATTTTCCCAAGTAGAAAAATGATAATAAAAAAGAAGTGTTTGTTCTGTAGTGCAGAGGACAAGCGTTTCAAATGTAGGAATTTTTACACAAAAAACCTCTGTTTGGTGTTTTGTAAAATCAAATTTTACATCAGTCTGTTCCTGTGTGTTTTCAGAAGATACTTTGGCTAAAAAGCACTTACCATCGCAGTGTTTTTGTGTATTGGTTTTATTCTCACAGAAAAGAGTGATGAATTGTGTAGGATTGATTAGGTAATAAGAGAAAAAAAGCCCCCCACGTATGGCACTAAGCAGTACCATACAAGAGAGGATTACAACGAAAAAGCGTACTCTTTTTCTCATTTTTATCATAACTATTTGAAGAAAGAATCTACAAATTCGTATTTGTTGAACACTTGCAAGTCCTCAATTCCTTCCCCTACACCTATATACTTGACGGGAATCTGGAACTGATCGGAGATACCTATAACTACCCCACCCTTGGCTGTACCATCAAGCTTAGTGATAGCCAAAGCATTAACCTCCGTAGCCAAAGTGAATTGTTTGGCTTGTTCGAAGGCATTTTGACCTGTAGAGCCATCGAGTACCAAGAGTACCTCATCAGGGGCATAAGGCAAGAGCTTTTGCATCACGCGCTTTACCTTACTGAGTTCATTCATCAAATTAATTTTATTATGCAAACGTCCCGCTGTATCTATAATTACCACATCGGCCTCTTGAGAGAGTGCCGAAGAAAGCGTATCATAAGCCACCGAAGCAGGGTCACTGCCTGTCTGTTGCTTGACAAGGGGTACCCCTACCCTATCTGCCCATACTTGCAGCTGGTCTATGGCCGCCGCACGGAAAGTATCCGCAGCCCCTAAGACTACCTTGAGGCCTTTCTTTTTGAACTGATAAGCGAGCTTACCTATGGTTGTGGTCTTCCCTGCCCCATTGACACCGACCACCATGATCACATAAGGTTTGCGCTCGGTAGGGACAAAGAAATCCACCGCTTCTCCTCTTTCTGTTTGTGAGAGCAGTCCTGCTATTTCTTCCCTAAGAATCTTATTCAGTTCGCTTGTGCCCAAGTATTTATCCTCGGCTACGCGCTTCTCTATACGCTCAATGATTTTCAGAGTGGTATTCACCCCCACATCACTGCTGACCAAAACGCCCTCCAGTTCGTCCAAAATAGTGTCATCTACCTTGGATTTGCCTGCAATAGCACGGGTGAGCTTATCAAAGAATGAGGTCTTTGATTTCTCTAAGCCTTTGTCCAAGGTTTCCTTTTTTTCGGAGGAGAATAATTTTTTAAAAAAATTCATAGTTTTTTCTATTTGAAGCCTATTTTAGGAGTATCAGTATCCTCTTTTAGAGCTTTGGTTTCCATGTTGGTGAGTTCGGCTAAGGAACATGGCTTGGTGATGGTAGGCTCTTTTCCTATGGAACGTAGGTAATTATTGGCCTTCTCCACCGAAAGTTCCTTGAACTTATATTCAGCGATCAAGCGCCCTTTCCTCAAAAGCGCAGAATCAATCTTAGATATATCCGAGTTAAAGGTACAGATAAGCTGACACTCAAGCACATCGGAAAGCATACCATCGGCTATGTTCAGTATGGAGGAGACCACATCGGTATTACTGTTAAGTGCAGTACGCTCAGCTATATAGTTCTCACAATCCTCCAAGACCAAAACCGAGTTCTTATGATCTATAAGCACTCCTATAAAGGACGGATCCGTAAGAGAGGCGATCATAGAGGTAGGAACAAAGATAAATTTCTTGTTAGGTATCTGGCTAGTGAGCCACTTTATGTAGTTGGTCTTACCAGAACCCGCAATCCCGTGAAAGAGTACAATGCCCTTGTTCTCATCGGTGATACTCTTCTTCACTCGGTTGTGTACTTCCAAGAAATCATCGTTGTACATTCTATCAAAATCAATACGGAAAGGCTTGATTGTATGTGTTTTTACATCAAAACCATTCTGAGATTTGAGCAAAATGGAAACTTTTGCCTTTTTAGGCTGATATTTCTCTAAGTATTCAGAGAATAATGCCTTTAGTCCCTCTACTGAAGCAGATTGATTGTTGTTATAATACACATAATTGACCTTATAGAGTCCCTCTTCGAACATTTCGGAGTCATATTCGTTGGTCAGGTTGTGTGAAATAAGAATAAATACCTCCAACTTAGGGTGAAAATAACATTCCTCATCTTCGTAGAGTTTGTTGTTCTTAGAAGAATAGTCCAAGGTATAGAAATCTGTACATTTCACAAAATGTTGGAGCTTATCTCGCTGGATAATCAGGTCGTCATTCGAGAGATAGATGTCGCACATCAAGTCCGATAACAAATATCTGAAAGGGGCTTTGGAGGTAAGATAACGATTCTTGTCAAAGAGTTCGAGTTCGTCATCTCCGTTTACGCCCAGTATTTTTATTTCCCTGTAATATTTTGATTCTAAAATTTTCATTAATGTTGGTTCCTTTTTTTAAGTTAATAAGTCAGGTCGTCGCTCCTCGGTGCGCTTATAGGCCTGTTCTTCGCGCCAAGCATCTATTTGGGGCGTATTGCCACTTAGGAGTATATCAGGCACCTTCCAGCCCTTATACTCAGCAGGCCGTGTATATACGGGCGGGGCCAAGAGGTTATCCTGAAAAGAGTCCGTCAGAGCAGAAGTCTCATCGGAGAGTACCCCAGGGATGAGGCGCACAATGGCATCAGCCAATACTGCTGCGGCCAGCTCGCCTCCTGAAAGCACATAGTCTCCTATAGATATTTCTTTGGTTACGAAGTGGTCTCTCACACGCTGATCTACCCCCTTGTAGTGGCCACAGAGAATGATGATATTCTCCTTCAGAGAAAGCGCATTGGCCATAGGCTGATTGAGGGTATGTCCGTCGGGAGTAAGGTATATGACTTCGTCATAGTTGCGTTCTGCCTTGAGTGCCGAGATACAAGCGTCAATAGGCTCTATCATCAGCACCATGCCCGCTCCCCCACCGAAACTATAATCATCTATTTGCTTGTAGTTGCCCAGACCATATTGGCGTAAATCGTGGAAATAGACACTAGCCAATCCCTTTTCCACAGCTCGTTTAAAAATAGAGTGTTGAAAAGGGCTTTGGAGTAACTCTGGAACAACCGCTATAATATCAATACGCATTTAAGAACGATGTTTGTTAATCTCATCTTGCAATTGGCGGCGTACTTTCTGTTCGCGCTCAATGGCTTTGGTACGATATTCCTCGTATTCGTTTTGCAAATCTTCCAAATCCTTCAGTGCCCCACGAGTAATGCTGTTGGAACTGGTAAAGCGAGAAATAAATACCACCAAAAGTATAACTAAAATCACGATAATCCCCCATACAATAATGGAATATACCCCTTTTTCTATGGTAATTCCTAGGAAATCTATGCTATCATTGCGATTTTTCTCTTTATCAAGCTCACTTTGGAGGTTTTGTATATTGAGATTTAGCTCTTTTATACGAGAGGATTGCGCACTGATAGTGTCCAATTTCTCACGAAGTAATGTTTTTTGTCCACTAAGACTATCAAGTAATGATTTTTTAAAGGTATATATACTTTCTTTCTTTACGAGCTTGAACTTTTCCCAGTTTCCTGACTTATCCACCAGTTCATCAAACTGACCTTCTATGGTTGCAGGATATTGCTTTTCCTCTTGGGGTGCTTCCGCTGTTGTACGAGAGCGTGTTGGTGTAAGTTCTTGTTGTTGTTCTGTCTCACTCTGTGCTGTCGCTAGTAAAGAAGAGAGGGCAAAACCAATAATAAATAATTTTCGTGTCATTTTCAGATTTATATTTTTTATTTCTTGTGCAAAAATACTATTTTTTCTCTAATAAAATACCCTATCGTTTATTATTAACAAAAATTTGTTTACTATGAGCATTTACCACAAAGAGGAGCAAGAAAAGCCCTCACTTGGAGCATATCCTTGTTCCTCTTTTTATTGTAGCTAACCTAAAAATTGTTACGTTTCTACGGATGAGGGGGGTTAGTTCTCTTTCCAGCCTGAGAAACAGCCATTTTCCCCCTTGCTATATTGCTTTAAGCTGTCATTTACATCTTTGAAAAGTTGGAGAATATCTCTGCCTTCCTCGGTAAGGATGCTATGACCTCCTGCTTTTCCTCCCGCTTCTTTGGCTACAATTTCAAAGGAGGAATTTCGGTTCATTTCTTGAATCATGCCCCATGCGCGACGATAAGGAATATTTAACACTTTTGCAGCTTCTGAGATAGAACCCAAAACATCGATCTGCTCCAAAAGTAATGCCTTAACTGCATTAATTTCCAGCCCCGTATCGGTCTCTATCCAGATATTCCCTTTTATTTTTAGATTATTTTCCATGATGTTTCTCAGCTAAATTGGTACCTTACAGCGTATTTTAAGTTGATAATCAGAAAATTACCTATTCTCAAATCGTAATGCAAATATACACATTTATTTTGAAAAACACAATATTTTTTTCACTTTTGTCGCAACACTTTAATAATCAATAATTTGATTAGTCATTGGTCATTAGTCACTTGTCACTTGTCATTAGTCACTAATATGCGCGTTGTTTATTCCCTTCATAGAAGTTGATAAAGGCCTGATTGACTACTCTATTACCTCCCACGGTAGGATAATCGCCTGTGAAATACCAGTCTCCCAAGTTCTTAGGACAAGCCTTGTGTAGGTTTTCCACACTTTGGAAGATAATATCTAAATCGCACTGCATTGCCTCTGGTCGCAAAAGCTCAGTAATCTTTAGAGATATTTGCTCTGTGGTGAAAGGTGCATAAAGTTCTTTGACATAATTGATAATTTCCTCATCGGGCTTGTTTTTTTGAGCGAGACATTTCTTATAAATGGCCTCCACTACCCCGTAGGTATCTGCGTCCTTGTGTAGAGCAAGGGTTGCCTCAAAGGCTATAAGGTCTTCCAAGCGCGCCATATCTATCCCATAGCAGTCAGGGTAACGAATCTGAGGGGCTGAGGAAAGTACTGTTATTTTCTTGGGTTCTAAGCGGTTGAGGATATTGAGGATACTCTTCTTGAGCGTAGTACCTCGTACGATACTATCGTCAATAATCACCAAATTATCCTCATGTTTTCTTACCGAACCATAGGTAATATCATACACATGGGCAACCATATCCTCCCTACCTGCATCTTCAGTGATAAAGGTACGTAGCTTTACGTCCTTAATGGCTACCTTCTCTATACGAGGGCGTACTGAAAGGATTTCATTAAGGCATGCCTCATTCAGAGTGGCACCTTGCTGAAGGATTTGCTGCTTTTTCTTTTGGTTAAGATGTTCAGATACAGCCTCTATCAGTCCATAAAAGGACGTTTCTGCCGTATTGGGGATATAGGAAAAGACGGTGTTCTTCAGATCATTATCAATAGAGCGAAGTACCTGTGGCAGAAGCAAAGCGCCTAATTTCTTTCGCTCTAAGTAGATTTCCTGATCACTACCGCGAGAGAAATAGATGCGCTCGAACGAACATGCCTTGCGCTCTGTGGGTTCCAAGATCTGTTCTATCTGTGAGGAGCCGTCTCGTTTGATAAGAATAGCGGCTCCTGCGGGTAGCTCTTCCACTTGCTCAAAAGGTGCATTAAAGGCTGTTTGTATGACGGCTCGTTCGGAAGCTACTACCACCACTTCGTCGTCCTTGTAATAATAAGCAGGGCGGATAGCGGCAGGATCTCTGATTACAAAGGAAACCCCATGCCCTACAATACCTGCCATGGCATAACCTCCGTCCCAGCGTGTGGCAGCCCTCTTGAGTACTTTGACCATATCCAATTGCTCCATAATCAGCGGAGAAGCCTCTCGCTTACTGATACCCTCCTGCTTGAGTCGGCGATAACACTCCTCTACTTCGTTGTCCAAGAAGTGACCAATACGTTCCATAACAGTAATTGTATCGGTCTTAGCAATTGGATGTTGGCCAAGCTCTACCAACTTGTTGAAGAGTTCATTAACATTGGTCAGGTTGAAGTTTCCAGCCAAGATAAGGTTGCGATAGATCCAGTTGTTCTCCCTAAGGAAAGGGTGTACATTCTCTATGCTATTTTTCCCAAAAGTACCATAGCGCACATGGCCTAAATACACCTCGCCCAAGTAGGGTATGAGCTTTTTAAGGGCTTGTACATCTGCCTTAGCCTCTGGATGGCTCTTGAGCAGTTCGTTGATATGAGAGTTGATTTGCTTGAAGATATCCTGAATAGGTTGGGAATCATTTGAGCGCACACGTCCTATATAGCGCTCGCCTGGTTGCATATCGAGCTTAATATTGGCGATTCCTGCCCCATCTTGCCCGCGATTGTGTTGTTTTTCCATCAGCAAGTACATCTTATGCAACCCATAGAAGGGGGTTCCGTACTTTTGCTGATAATATTCTAAAGGTTTAAGAAGGCGAAGTAGTGCAATTCCGCATTCGTGTTTGATAGCATCACTCATTTTTTAGACGACTTTTATTTCAAATTGGGTCAATTCTTTTAGGCAGAAAAGGCGTCGAAGCACTTCCTCCTTGGTTAGAGAAAGTAGTCTCTCTACTCCCATCTGTTCTACGCAGAAAGAGGCCAAGGTAGTGGCATATACCAAGGCATTTTTCATGTTTTCAAAGGAGACTTCTCCTGTTTGTGCCATATAGCCTATAAAACCTCCTGCAAAAGTATCTCCTGCTCCCGTAGGGTCATATACCTGTGTCAGGGGCAAGGCAGGCGTGAAGAATCTTTTTTCTTCGTGGAAAAGCATAGCGCCATGCTCTCCCCTTTTGATAATGATATAAGAAGCTCCTTTTTGTTGTAACTTCTCTACAGCCCTAAGCAAAAGAGTCTCTCCTGTAAGGGCAAAGGCTTCCTCATCACTTACGGTAAGCACATCGGTTTTTCGGATAAGTTCTTCTAACAATTCAGGTGTATGATCTATCCAATAGTTCATGGTATCAGAAACCACAAGGCTTGGTCTTGAAGAGAGTTGCTCCAATACCTGAAGTTGTACTTTAGGGTGTAGGTTTCCCAGCAGTACAAAGGAGGCATCGGAGAACGCTGGATTTATTTTAGGCGTATAGCCACTAAGTACATTTTCCTGAGTCTCAAGCGTCTCCCTTTTGTTCATATTGGTAAAATAACGCCCACTCCAAAAGAAGCTGCGCCCTCCTTGTACTTTCTCTATTTGGGAAATATCTATCTCACGTTCTATAAGGTAGTCCAAAAAAGATTGTGGATAGTCCTCCCCTATGACCGATACGACGGCCTGTTCTACATCAAAGATAGCACTTGCCAAAGCACTATAATTGGCGGCTCCTCCCATGGTGCGCTCCACCCTGCTCAAAGGCGTCTCTATAGTATCAAAGGCTAAAGTTCCTACTGTAAGTAGTTTGTTGTTCATCTCTATTGAAAATCTCTTTAATGAAAACGCAAAGGTACTACTAATTTTTGGATTAGCAAATATTTTATAACTTGCGTTTATGCGCTTTTACCTTCCTCTATCTTATTGACTATCAAGGCTACAGCTCCATCGCCTGTTACATTACAAGCGGTACCAAAGCTATCCATAGCCACATAGAGAGCAATCATCAGTCCTTGTTGCTCCTCATTGAAGCCCAACATAGAACCTAAGATACCCAGTGCAGCCATAATTGCTCCCCCTGGTACCCCTGGGGCAGCTACCATAATGATGCCTAGCATCATGATAAAGCCTGAGAAGAGTTCCAAGTCAAAAGGCATACCTTCCAAAAGCATCAAAGCCATAGCACAAGCGGTGATTTTCATGGTGCTTCCCGAAAGATGTATAGTAGCACACAGTGGAATGACAAAACCTGCAATACGAGGCGATACCCCCATCTTTATGGCTTGTTGTAGGGTAATTGGAATGGTTGCTGCGGAGGATTGGGTACCCAAGGCTGTAGCATAAGCTGGCAACATGGTTATAAGTGATTTGAATGGATTCCTCCCTGCAATCCCTCCTGCTATTAGGTATTGTATAATCAAAAGGAGTATGTGCATGATAAAGAGTACCACAATGAGCTTAAAGAACACCTCTATGACGGAAACTACTTTCCCTCCAAAGGTGATTTCAGCGAAGATAGCCATGATATAATAAGGCAATACAGGGATAATGGCCTTGGCAATGAGCCAGCTAACGATCTCACCAAACTCCTCTATCACTCCAGAGAGTACTGATTTTTCCTTGAGAGAGAGACCGATCCCCATGATAAAAGAAAGCACTAAGGCGGTCATCACATCAGCTATAGGGGGCATCTGGATAGAGAAGAAAGGTGTGAGTACCTGTTCATCTCCCATAGGTTTTATATGCTGATTTTCAAGTAACGAAGGGAATATCGCCTCTGAAGCAAAATAGGTAGAAAAGCCTGAAAATAAAGTGAATGAATAGGCAATTCCCACCGTAATGAGCAGCAAGCGTCCTGCACTCTTGCCTAATTTGCTAATGGAGGGCATCACAAGCCCCATAATAATCAGCGGTATTGCAAAGCCTAGAAAGCTACCAAAAAGCCCCTTGAAGGTCAGTAGTATTCTATAAATCCACTGAGGGAACCAGCCCTTGAGCGTGAGCCAGCCCAAAAGAATTCCCAAGAGTATTCCACAGAATACCTTGAATAATAGGTTTGTGTATATTTTTCTGAGTTTCATATCTTATATGTTTAACGATTATTTCTAAAAATCTATATAATAAATAAAGTAAGCACAAAACCTCCCCTCCTTGTGGGAGGGAAGTTTTAGTTATTTTACGTATGAGAGACTTAGAAAGCCTTGATACGGTACATCATACCCAAGCTCACACGGTTGGTGCTTTTTGTTACACTCGATATTTCACGACTTCTGCCCACATAGGCTAAGAAGAAGCGCAAGTCTTGTGAAGGGAAAGGTAAGTACTCTACTCCTCCGTAATAACCTAAGCCAGTCATCTTATTGCCTGCTAAATCACTTTCCGCAGTTTCGTAGATTCCTTGGGCAAATAGGTTAAGCGAAGGTATAGGTTGGTATTCGCCCTTAAGTACAAAGGTGTTATACTTTGTATCTTTGAGAGGCTGTCCTTTTCCGTTGTTGCTCATTGGGGTATAGTTAAGTCGGTCCAATTGTTCATCAGCTCTCATGTAGTCCAAAAAAGCTTGGAACTTAGGTAAAGCTACACGAGTACCAAGCATTACCATAGTATTGTTATAACCGTCCGCTTCACTTTGTAGACCTACTCCCCAGCGAGTTTGTAGTACGCCATCAAAGAGAGAACCATTCCAGTTGAGTATATAGGTAAGCGGTACATTGCTTTGTTTTAACCCTGTACTATTTGCATAGATATTCGCAAAGCTATCATTACGCACATCGGTTACTTGTAAGTTGAACTCATGATTGGTATTAGGAGCATAGGTAATCATACCACCAAGCATAAAGTTGTCCATATTATCTATAAAATCAGAATATTCATAGATATTCATTGGGTTCAAATCAAACTCATAGCCACCCCATGCTTGGCACATCTTACCCACAGTAAGTGCCCACTTATCATCTATATGAAAACCAGCATAGAGCATGTCGGTAGCCGTTGCTAAGTTGTCCAACTTCACCGCAGCTGTAGGACGATTCAAGCGATGACGGAAACGATAGAAGATACGATCGGTAATATTACCTCTTACTTCCAAACGCAACTGACGAGCTTTGAATTTGGCTGTCATATCTGCTCCTTCTGCTTTTTCAGCATCAAGACTGGATTGGAAGTTAAAGTACATATTGAATCGCTTATCAATAGGGTTAATACCCTCTGGTGAGGTTACAGGCATGGATTGTGCTTGCTTGATCTGCTCCAATTCAGCCTTTAATTGATTGATTTGTCCTTGTAAATCTTCTTGTGCAAATGCTCCCATAACGGATAGGAACATAGCTGACATAAATAGTCTTTTCATTTCTGTGTATTCTTTGTGTTTTTCTATAAGCATAAAAGGCAAAAAGTACAAAGAAATGTCTCTTTTTACTTTTTGCCTTACCTTTAAGTATTAATACTCATTAAAATATTGTTGGATCTGTTGCCAATCTTTAGTCTTAGTAAGCGCTAACATCAGTAGCACACGTGCCTTTTGAGGATTAAGGGCACCAGAGGCTACAAAGTGATATTTGGCATCATCTACTTCAGCATCTAAAGTAGTGGCTCCTGTAGGTACACGAGAAGAACGCACAATCTGGATACCACTTTGTTGTGCTTTCACAGCTAAGTCAAAGATAGTATGGTAGAAATTACCATTTCCTACCCCCGCATGCACAATACCATCGAACTTCGCATCCATGAAAGCCTTCATAGGAAGTTCAGATACATTGGAGTAGCTATATACAATTCCTACTTTAGGAAGCTCTTTTAGGTTATCCACATTGAAAATAGATTGGGCAGTATGCTTATTGTCAGGAGTACGTCCAAAGAATACTTTTCCATTGTGAATATAAGCTAAAGAGCCATAATTAGCTCCTCTGAAAGTATCTACAGAGGTAGTATTGGTTTTGATAACGTCTTTGGCATCAAGAACAATATCATTCATACATACCATAACTCCACGACCTTGTGCATTTTTGTCAGCGGCCACAGCTACTGCATTGTACAAGTTCAAAGGACCATCGGCACTCATTCCTGTAGCAGGTCGCATAGCCCCTACTAATACCACAGGTTTGTTACTATGTACTGTAAGGTTTAGAAAGTAAGCGGTTTCCTCCATCGTATCGGTACCATGAGTGATTACCACTCCATCATACCCTTCCTTATTAAGGAGTTCATTGATACGCTTAGCGAGCTTTAGCCATACATCATCATTCATATCTTGGGAGCCAATTTTTACAATTTGCTCTCCAGAGACATCGGCTAAGTCTCTCACTTGGGGTACTGCTTGTAGGAGTTGGTTAATACCTAGTTCTCCGGCTTTGTAATTAGTTTCAGTAGCGGACTTGCTCACTCCTGCAATAGTACCACCTGTTGCAAGGATACGTACTTTCGGTTTCTGTGCGAAAGCTACCACGGACACTATTAATAATAGTGTAAGGGCAATTTTTTTAATTGTTTTTTGCATCTTGTATATTAATTTATTACTTTGCGATAGAAATTTTTACGAGCACAAATATACGATTTTTGTTGCAAAATAACAAGAAAAAAATATATTTTTTTAATAAATTATATCAGACAATTAGATAAGCTTCTCCTTTTCTGATTTTATCTGCAAAATATTCTATATCATGCTTTTCCAATTCTCTAAGAAACTCTTCCTTGAATGGTTTTACGGCATAGTGCATAGGACAAGGTGTTTCCTCAGAGCAAGCTCTAATTCCCAAGAAGCAAACGGAGAACTTATCCACCCCATCTATATGATGAACAATAGTAGCCAAAGGTGCTTTCATTTTCTCTTCTGTAAGATAAAAACCTCCTCCTGGCCCCTTAGCCGAACAGATAGCGTTTTTCTTAGCCAATATCTGTAAGAGTTTAGCCAAAAAAGCGGTAGGAATATGTAAGGCCTCGGATATTTCTTTCACTCCTTTTTTGTTTTCTATAGAGGAATGCAGTGCTAAATAGAGTACCGCATTGATTGCATATTTGCTTGAATTTGATAACATTTCTCAGTGTTTAGATTAATCTTTTTAGTGGGCAAGCTCAAGTCTTACCTTATAGCCCTTTGTGGACTAAGGCAATACCTTATAAGTGTCTCCACCATTGGAACCTTCTATTACCGAAATGAGTGATTCCTTGGAGAGCTTGTGAGCGTCGTAGGATATGGTAGCCGTCTTGGCATCAAAATCCACAGAGGCTTTGGCTACTCCATCGGTTTTGTTGAGATTTTTCTCTATAGTAGCGGCACAACCATGAGCACAGGTCATACCTTCTATCTTGAGAGTAACCTCTTGTAATTGTGTATTGTCAGTAGCTGCTTTTTGTTCTTGTTGAGCAGCTTCTTGGGGAGTCTTTGCTGTGTTATTAGCACAGCCCATAAGTGCTAATAATAGAACTGATAAGGTTAGATATTTCATGATTCTAATTAATAATTATAAGATAATACACAAAAAGCCCTTCAGTAGAAGAGCATTTTTGCATATTATGGTTTCATATTTATTATTTTAGAAGAACAATCTTCTTCTTACTGTTTGTTGTTCTTCGGCAGTAGGTACATAGCTGTCTTCCACTACTTTGAAGAACTTGTTATGCAACATCTTGGTGATTGCAATATTTTGTTTAGCTTCATCCAAAATTAGGTGTACCAAGAACTGACGATTACTTGATGAGAAGAGTACGTGCAATTGTTCTTTAAGAGCGATTTCAATACGATCTATATTCTTATCGTTAAGCCCTTCCACATATCCCATTGCTTTAGTAGCCTGACGTAAGATTTCTACTTGGAAAGCACTTGATAAACGGTTATCCACGTTAGAAGCTGCTTCATAAGCAATAGTATTACCATCATTTGTACTTACCACAGTGATTGAAATAAATCCTGGCACCTCTTGGCGCATAGCCTTTACATAGGTTTCAAATAGATTTGTATCCATAAAATTACTATTTATTTACTTGTTCAAATTTTGCACAAAGGTATAAACTTTTTTCTTATTTAAAAATATTTTGCGACTTTTTTTTTGCTTTTTTTCTCAACATGGTTTTCAACATATTTTTCAACCATACAAATGTTAAGAAGAAGAATGTTTAAATTGTTATTATTTATTAATATATAATCCTAAATCAGCTATTTTATCCGATAAATTACAATAATAAATCAATAAAAAGTTAATCACTTTTTAAATGCTTTTTTATTGAAAATAATCAACAATCCCACCGCTACGGAGATAGCTGTATCAGCAATGTTGAAAATTGGGTCAAAAAAAGTGAATCTTTGTCCTCCATAAAAGGGAATCCAGTCGGGAAGTTGCGTATCTATGAGCGGAAAATAGAGCATATCCACTACCTTACCATGGAAAAGTGAGCCATAAGGTTCCTTACTCATAAAGGTCGCTACATTATTTACACTATGGTCAAAAATCACTCCATAGAATACTGAATCAATGATATTGCCCAAGGCACCTGCAAAGATGAGTGCTATAGAGATAATCAGCACTTTAGGGGCTTTCTTTTTCACTGATTGCCATAACCAGTAACCAATCCCTATGATGGCTACAATCCTGAAAATACTCAATATAAGTTTGCCATATTTCCCGGGAATTCCTACTCCCCAAGCAGCTCCTGGATTTTCAATAAAATGTATATGAAACCAATCAAATACATGAATAGACTGGTCTATCATGAAATGGGTTTTGATATATATTTTACTGGCTTGGTCTAACAATAACACCAAGAATATAATAAGGCCTGCGTGGGATAACTTCATAACACGGGTGTAAAAGTGGGGCAAAGATACAACTTTTAATGGTTTAAAATTACAGATTTATCATATTTTTTTTGATTTTCATCGAGTGGGTAGAAACTGGGTAGTTCTCGCAAGAATATATAGGCTTTCCTTTCATAGTCTATCTGGTAGAAAATATGTTGTAATCCATTGGTTACCATGAGGTTCTCAGCCTTTAGAGTAAGGTTATAGCGAGCTATTTGGTCAAAGACCTCTTGGGTGATCCCCACCTGTGGTGCCTTGCACTCCACCACCAAGAAAATACTTCCATCGGGGCGATAGATAACAATGTCGTAGCGCTTGGTTAAGTGATTGATTTGTATGCGTTTTTCCACATTCATGAGCGACTGAGGGTAGCCCCTGTCCTGTAAGAGAAAGCGTACCACATGTTGCCGTACCCATTCTTCAGGAGTAAGCACCACAAATTTTTTTCGGATTATATCAAAAATATATCGTTTATTTTCATTACTTTTGAACCGAAATTCGTACGTAGGGAAATTCAATGTTTGCATGGGTGCAAATATACAAAAAGAAAATTAGAAACGTATAGCATGAACGAAGTAGAAAAAATTTTAGCTGAGTTAAAAAAACAAAATTATAGTCCCATCTACTATCTATGTGGGGAAGAGCCTTATTTTATTGACGTAATCAGTAACTATATAGAACAAAATGTACTCCGTGATGATGAAAAGGCTTTCAACCAGCAAGTGGTTTATGGCAAAGATATCACTATAGATGCCCTTATTCACTATGCACGCGAGTATCCCATGATGGCCGAACGCCGAGTGATCATCGTCAAAGAAGCCCAAGAGCTTAGCCGCACCATAGGTCAGCTACTCCCCTACGTGGAAAAACCGTCTCCAACTACTATTTTGGTACTTTGTTACAAATATGGCAAGATAGACGGAAAAACCAAACTAGCCAAGGAACTCAAGAAATACACCACTCTTGAGAGTAAAAAACTCTATGAGAGTGACACTGTTAAGTGGGTAAATAGTTTTTTGAAAGAAAACGGATATAGCATCAACCAAGTGGCTTGTCAGCTATTGGTAAGTTTCTTGGGTACCGATCTGAGTCGTATAGCCAACGAACTAAACAAACTCAAGATTATCCTCAAGCCAGGTACTGAAATCACCCCTACCCATATAGAGGAAAATATAGGTATCAGCAAGGATTTCAACGTGTTTGAATTGCAAAATGCCATTGGCAGGAAAGACCTTCCTAAGGCTATGCAGATCATCAAGTACTTCAATGAAAACCAGAAGGATAACCCCATGCCCATGATTACAGAGAACCTGTACCGCTATTTTAAGAGCCTTTTTATCTTCTCTAGCCTTACAGGCCGTACCGATGCTGAACTGGCTAGAGAAATGGGAGTAAACCCTTATTTCTTAAAAGATTACCGACAAGCTGCCTCCCTCTACCCATTGAAGAAAATCAGCTTTTGTATGGAAGTTATCAAACAAGCTGACCTCAAGAGCAAAGGGGTTGAAAGTGGGTCTATCTCTTACTATGATATACTGAAAGAAACAATTATTTCAGTGATTAGTGGTTAGTGAACAGTGATTAGTGAACAGTGATTAGTAGTTAGTTTCTAGAGACTAACAACTAACCACTAACCACTGACAACTTACTACTGACCTCTAACTCGGTTAAATGCTTGTACTACTTCGCTATGAGAAACGGTTTTATCCTTGAAATAGTCCATCAGTTGTTGTTTTTCCTCTGGGGTAGCCCCTAATTGGTTTAGTATATTGACTAAGTGCATTTTCATATGCCCCTTTTGGATACCATGGGTTACCAAGGAACTCACTGCGGCAAAGTTCTGTGCTAGTCCTACACAAGCAATAATCCTCATCAGAGCTTCTGCAGAAGGGTTTTCAAGTATTTTTAGGGCTGTTCTTACCATAGGGTGTAGTTTGGTAAGTCCCCCTACAGTACCTATAGCCAAAGGTATCTCTATACTATAATGGAAGATACCATCTGTAAGGGAGGCTTGGGTAAGACTCTTATACCTACCTTCTTTGGCGGCATAGGCATGAGCGGCTGCCTCCACGGCTCGAAAGTCATTTCCTGTGGCAATAACCACGGCATCTATACCATTCATAACCCCTTTGTTATGAGTTACCGCACGATATACATCGGCATTGGCTACTGCGATGGCACGGACAAAGTCGGAGGCAAACTCCTCCCCTGTAATGTCATTATAGGACATTTGGCTAGTAGGTGCAGAGACCTCAGCCCTTACTAAGCACTGAGGAGTATAATTGGAGAGAATACTCATGAGTACTTCGAGATTTCCATGGGTGATATGTGTGAGTGCTTCGCGCTCAATGGTTTGAGTCATCTGCTCCAAACATGAATTGATAAAGTTAGCCCCCATGGCATCTCCTGTAAGGAAAGTAACAAATACCTGATAATAATGCTCCAAGGAATCCGTCATATCCTTGAGCATAATGGAAGAGATCCCTCCTCCCCTTTTGCGCATGTTTTCAGTAAGCGCACTTGTGTCTTCGTATAAAAGCGCGTCTATTTGGTTAAAGAATTGGAAGAGTTCCTGTTTGTTTCCGTCAAAGAACAGATGAATATGGCCTACCTTTTCCATGCTACGTACCTGACAGTGGAAACCTCCATGTTCAGACCAGAATTTGGCCGCTTTGCTTACGGCAGCCACCACTGAACTTTCCTCTACCACCATAGGCACTGTATAATTGCGACCATCAATTAAGAAATTAGGCGCTACGGCAAAGGGTAGGACATAGTTACCTATAGCATTTTCTATAAAATCATCATGTAACTTTTGCAAGTTACTATCGGCCAAATCATAAGTTGCAAAAACCTGCTCAGCAGAAGGCTCCTTGTCAAGATAGGTTTGGCATATCCATTGACGTTTTTCCTCCTTAGTGAGTTTAGAAAAACCTTTAACCATGTGAGTATTCATATATCTGAACTGAAAATCTTATTCTGTATAAAAGCGTATCATTCTCTCAATAGCACGAGTGCACACAGGGCAGAAATCATTACTATCAATAGAATTCATTCTGCAATCCTGCATAGGGCTATACATACCCTTAGATAAGTAGCCGCCCCCCTCGAAGGCTCCCACTTTCTGTTGGTACTTGGCTATACGTGGTGTAGGAATAGGAGTGCGTTTCTCCACCATATCCTTCCACTTACTCCCAAAATCCACCAAAGAGGTAATGTTGGGTTCCCAAGGCTCTATTTTAAGGTTGTAGCGGCTTCCCATTCCCTCTTCGTAACTGTACTCATCGGCAAGGCCTACAAAACCATGGCCAAACTCATGTACAAAGGTTTTTTCAGCTAAAGAATTATCCGACACATTGAGATTCAATAGATTATAAAAAGCACCACCCCCATATTCTTTGGTATTGACCACCACAAAGAGTTGATCATAAGGCACAGCCGCTGCTACATCAGCCACCTTAAAGAATGAGGGACAAGTGAGGTATCTGTCCATGCCAAAGGAATAAAAATGGCTATCAAACAACGTATTTTTATAGGCCAACACCCCAGCCAAGTCGGTACCACTCTCTTGAGAAGGCGCCAACACTGCGCAAATATTGAAGTCCCCTTTGTGTTTGCTATAAGGGGCTATAGAGAACAAATAATCAAATAAGCGCTGGGTATCGGCGACAAACTTGTCCATTTCCTCTTGAGTGTATCCTTCAGGAAGTACTACTATATCGACTTTCCGCTGAGGTGCTCCATTGTTGAGCAGCTGTTTGATAGGGAACTTCAGTGGAGTATCTTTGACAATCCTATAATCGGTAGGGTCTACAGAAGTAGAGAAAAGAGTTGCGAAATTTCCATCGGTTTTCCTATGGTCGAAATTCACCTTAACCTGTGCTTTAGGATAAGGTACTTGAAGAGGAACCTCAAAAAACTCCGTTTTAGCCTCATCGGTTTCTAAGCTTTGCCATTCTTCCAAGAGCGTAATAAACCCCTTGGAATACAACACCTTACCCGATACAGGCTCTAATACTTGTATGCGGTATTCCCCTTGATTGGGGTGTATCAAGTTCGTATGAGAACCTCCAAAAAGCGGTTCCTGCTTGAGTCCTTTGAGAGCTACCTGAGTGGTACGCTTAGTCCCAAAAAGGAAAAAATCCAATCGGAGTGCCTCCTTAGTGAAATAAGCATCATAGGACTGAGCCACCGCTATTTGTAAGTATAAAAACGAAATAAAAAATAATATGTTTCTCATATACAACTCATTTGTTAAGATGTAATATTTATTCATTAAGATGCAAAAAATAGCATATCTATTCTATATTGTATTGTTTTATTTTCCGATAAAGGGTTCGCTCGGAGATCCCTAGTTCCTTAGCCGCTTCTTTTCTCTTACCCCTATGCCGTTCCAAGGATTTCTGTATCAGCTCCACCTCTTTGTCCTGCAAAGAAATGGGTTCTTCCTCCTGTATTTCCTCAGCAAAATCATAGTTACCATGCTTGCCCACATGCGAAGGCGCTTTGTCATGAGAGAGGAGCATCATAGCAGGTTCATTCATATCAGTAGGATAGGTCACCTCAGAGCCATAGATCTTATGGATAAGCGTCTGGTTCTCCTCCTGTACTTTGGGGGTATTTCCCTCCTGTATAAGCTTAAATGTAAGCTGTTTGAGATCATTGAGGTCATTACGCATATCAAAAAGCACCTTGTAAAGGATTTCTCTTTCGGAAGCAAAATCACTCTCAGCTTTGCTCTGAGAGACCGTAGCAGGCAAGTGACTTACCTTATCCTCAGGAAGATAAGAAAGCAGTGTTTCGGCAGAGATTTCCCTTTTCTGTTCCACTACAGATATTTGCTCGGCTATGTTTCTCAACTGTCTTATATTACCAGGCCAACGATAGTGTAAGAGTTCCTTGACTGCCTCTGGAGAAAGTTGGATAGTAGGCATACGATATTTTTGAGCAAAATCTGAGGCAAATTTTCTAAATAGCAGATAGATATCCTCTTTGCGTTCTCTAAGAGGCGGGAGGAAGATCTCCACTGTATTGAGCCTATAGTACAAGTCCTCACGGAAACGCCCCTTCTTGAGAGCCTCCTGCATCTTTACATTGGTAGCAGCCACAATACGCACATCGGTTTTGCGAGGAGTGGAGTCCCCTACGCGGATAAACTCCCCATTTTCCAAGACCCTCAAGAGTCGTACCTGTGCCGAAAGAGGTAATTCGCCCACCTCATCAAGGAAAATCGTGCCCCCATTGGCCTCCTCAAAGTAGCCTTTCTTATCCTCCTTGCCAGAGTGTGTAAAGCTACCCGCCTTAAAACCAAATAGTTCCGAGTCAATGGTACCTTCGGGGATAGCCCCACAGTTGATAGCTATATATTTTGCATGTTTACGAGCTGAAAGCGTGTGAATAATCCGAGCAAAAGCCTCTTTACCCACGCCACTTTCCCCTGTGATGAGCACAGAGACATCGGTAGGGGCGATACGAACGGCTTTTTCTATGGCTAGATTCAGCTTGGAATCGTTGCCTATAATACCAAAACGTTGTTTTACAGATTGAATATCCATGTTATGGAGTACCTTTAGTTTAAGATATGAAAAACTCTGCAAATGTACAAAATTAATTTACAATATACAATTTAAGTAAGATATTTACGCGATTTAAGCGATATTTTTAGTACCTTTGCACTCATCAAAGCATACAACCATGATACAATCCATGACAGGCTTTGGCAAGAGCCTATTGCAACTTGCTGATAAGAAAATCATTATAGAGATAAAGTCCCTCAATAGCAAGGCCATAGACCTCAACACCCGTATTGCACAAGCCTATAAGGAAAAAGAATTAACTCTTAGAAAACTCATTTCCGACACCCTAGAGCGGGGAAAGATTGATTTTACTCTTACGGTAGAAAACACCTCTGCCTCAAGCACTTCCACGCTCAATGCCCCCGTTGTTCGCGGCTATATAGAGCAGATGCGAGCCATTTCGCCCAATGGGCCTGATGTAGAATTTCTCAAGATGGCCGTACGCATGCCCGATGCGCTGACCACCCCTGTGGAAGAAGTAGATGAGCGGGAGTTTGCCCAAATAGAGGAGCAGTTAGTCTTAGCCCTCAAGCAATTACAAGCGTTTCGCAGTAGTGAGGGCGCTATTTTGCAGAAAGATTTTGAGCTACGTATCAGGAACATACAACAACTGCTGACCCAAGTAGAAGCACTTGACACAGAGCGACTTGCCGCCATCCGTAGTCGTATGGAGCGCGCTGTGGAAGAAATTAGAGACCGAGTAGATGAGAATCGTTTCGAGCAAGAGCTTATCTTTTATCTTGAGAAATTGGACATCACCGAGGAGAAAGTACGGCTTGCCAATCACCTAAATTACTTTCTTACCACGCTGGAAGAACCCCAGTCCAATGGGCGCAAATTGGGCTTTATCGCTCAGGAGATAGGGCGCGAAATCAACACCTTAGGTTCCAAAGCCAACCACGCTCAAATGCAACAAATCGTCGTGCTGATGAAAAATGAATTGGAGAAGATAAAGGAGCAAGTGCTCAATATTCTTTGATAGTGACAAGTGATGAGTGACGAGTGACTAATTCCTATTATGGTATTTGTCACTCGTCACTTGTCATTAGTCATTAAAAGATGTCGCCTTCTTTGAGTTTTTCGGTGTTTTCGGCCAGTTGGAGTTCGTCAATCAGGCGCTGGATATCTCCGTTCATAATATTACCTAAATCATAAAGCGTTAGTCCAATACGGTGATCTGTTACACGACCTTGTGGATAGTTATAAGTACGTATCTTGGCACTTCTATCACCACTGGAGACCATACTTTTACGACGAGCAGAGTCGGCTTCCATTTTCTTGGCCAATTCCATTTCGTAAAGACGAGAGCGGAGCACCTTTAAGGCCTTATCTAAGTTTTTATGTTGGGATTTCTCATCTTGGCAACGCACCTCTATCCCTGTGGGAATGTGCTGTAGCTGAATAGCCGAGTAAGTCGTATTAACCGACTGACCACCAGGCCCTGTGGAAGTAGTACGAATGATCTTGACATCCTCCATATTCAGTTCCACATCAAACTCTTCCGCTTCGGGGAGTACCATTACGGTAGCGGCGGAAGTATGTACACGCCCCTGTGTCTCGGTTTGTGGCACGCGCTGTACACGATGTACGCCCGCTTCAAACTTGAGCGTACCATATACATCTTCCCCATTGATTTCCAAGATGATTTCCTTGAACCCGCCAGAGGTACCCTCGTTCATATCCATCACAGAGACACTCCAACCCCTGTCCTGGCAATACTTATTGTACATACGATAGAGGTCGCCTGCAAAGATAGACGCCTCGTCCCCACCTGTACCTGCACGGATTTCCATGACTGCATTTTTGCTATCTTCAGGATCCTTAGGAATAAGTAAGAACTTGATTTCTTCCTCCAGCTGAGGGAGTCTTTCCTTAGCTTCTTCCAACTGAAGGCGAGCCATTTCGGTCATTTCCTCATCGCTTCCGTCCTTGATAATCTCCTCGGCCTCAGCGATATTGGCTGTTACAATTATATATTCTTGGCGCTTGTCCATGAGCTGTTTCAGCTCCTTATATTCCTTAGTAAGTTGTACATAGCGCTTTTGGTCGGCTATGATATTGGGTTGTATAATAAGGTCGGAAACCTCGTCAAATCGTTGCTTTACAATATCTAATCTCGCTAACATATCATTTCTTTTTGCGGGTGCAAAAATACAAAAAAGTTTTTAGTTTTTGGTAGTTAGTTTTTAGTTCTAATTATTTTTTTGTACAACTAAAAACGCTCCTTTTCAATCTGGCACTTAAAGGATTAAGGAAGCTATCTAAAAAGCTGACATTCAGAGGAAAAGCTTATATTCTCTGCTATTAGAGTCAAGCTAAGCACCTCTAAATCAAATATTTTTAGGTTCTTTCTTTGGTAGGGTTGAGATTTATTTTCCAAAGAGATTTAATAATACTTCAATAATTTTTTTGTAACTTTGCTCCAAGTTGTTCATTATATTTAATTGTTTGAAATTCAATCAAATATACGATTTTTTAATCAAATGAACAACTTTTTTATTTTTGGGAAAAACCAAAAAAGATAATGAATAATATAAAAATTAATTTAATAAACTTAGAATCTACTGATTGTGTAATTTTTGACAATATTAAATTTAATAATTGTAGTTACTTACAATTGTTGATAGATGATATTGACATAAGATTGTTTGATGAATTTGATGATTTTTTGATCGTTTATTCAGAGTTATATGCAAGTGCTCAGAATAGTGGGAAGTTTTTAATTTTTACTTGTGCTTGCGGTGTAGCTGATGATGGAGGATGGGATTATGTCAATGTTACTCATAAAGAGAACTCTATTGAATGGCGTTTTTTTCGAGAAAAGAGCTATTTTTTTGAGTTTTCAAAAGAGAATTATATAAAAGAAATATATGAAATTAAACGTAAAAATATCATATTAATACCTGAACAAATTATTTATCCTGAAAGTTGATAATAAGGGGTCATGTATCAGATGTGTTGTTAAAATTTCAACAACTTGATAATCAATATAATACAAAAAGAACTGCCCCACTATTTTCCTTTATACCATAGAGATAAGCGTTTTTAAAGCCTATAAAAACACTCTAAATGAAGTGAGTTCGGTATAATAGAAATTGCTCACAGATTTTTCTTTATTGGTGTGTTTCTTACAGTTTGTGCCTTTGACTCTTTATGGGAGCTACAAGCTCTTAGTATGATAGGCACGAGCTGCAAACTCGCACCAGCGAGGGGGGATTGAAATATTTAGGAGGATTACTACAATTTAATGTAAACAATAGTGATGTTAAAAATATAAAAACTCGAAAAATTGATAGAAACAAAGTAAAATGCAAAACATAAATAAATTAAAAACATCTTATTCTCCGTGGAATTTTAATTTTTGTGATGAAATAGATGGTTTTAAAATAGAATATAAGAATATTATTGAATTTAGTCAGGGTTCTCCTTTGATAGGAAATTTATATGTAAACAATAAAGAATTGTTAAAAAATAATTTCTTTAGTAGTCCATATTTATATTTTGAAAAGTATTTATACATTCCGATGTTTATAAAGCGTTTTTGTTTATCTGGTTTTATTATTACAAAAATAAATTTAGATACATTAGAAATTCATTATATTAGCAAAATAGAAAGTCTAATTTATATAGATTGTATGTATAGTAGTAAATTAATATACTATACAGATATAAATAAAGAGAAGAAAAAAGAGATTTTGTTATAAAGAAAACTAAAAGGAGATAAAGACTTTTGTAATTTCTTATACCAAGGGCAATACTATGACAAAGAAACCAAGCTGTGTTACAACCGCTTTAGGTACTACTCACCCGAAACAGGTTTATATATCTCTCAAGACCCCATAGGTCTTGCTGGCAACAACCCTAACTTCTATGCGTATGTGTTTGATAGCAATATACAAGTGGATGTCTTTGGGTTGGATTGTAACACTATAGAGAAAGTTAGAGAATTAGTAGATAAAATACCTGATGAAGATAAAGCAATATTCAAATGTAAGGATTTTGCAGAAAAATTGAAAAGTTTGATGAAAGAAGCTGGAATAACAGGTAAGCATATTCAAATTCAAAATGTAATAGCCCCTAATATAATATCAAAAAAGAATGGAATTATAGGTAAAAATAAGTTTCATGAAGCAATCGAAATTGATAGTATAGTTTTTGATAATTTAGAAACAAAAGGAGTAAAATTGGATGATTGGTTGGATGATATAGATTTTCATTTTAACAATAAGTATAAAACACAATATATTAATATTTTAGAATGGTGAAAATAACAAGTTATACAAAACGGGAATACATTGATTATAGCTTATCTGAGTTAATAGAACTTTTAAAAGCTAAAAGTATTATGTTTTTTGGAGAAGAAGAAAAATTCGATAATTTGTATTTTTTTATAATTGGTTTTCTTTTTCATAAAAATACTTCAGGAAAAAATGTAGAAGAAAAATTCTTATTTTTTGACGAATGGTTATATATTAAATATGATTTAAAAATAAGAGATAATTGGAGAAATATTTATAATGATTTATTTACAGATGAATCTGAAAAAATAAATACATTCTATAAAGATTATCAAGAATTTAATAAAATAGAAAGGTAATGGTAACATCTCAAAGGTATTGTTAAAACCATAGTACTACTCACCCGAAACAGGTTTATATATCTCTCAAGACCCCATAGAACTGGCTGGCAACAACCCCAACTTCTATGCCTATGTGTTTGATAGCAATATACAAGTGGATGTCTTTGGGTTGGATTGTAATAAGATTGAATCAAAGATAGACGATGTAGATAACAGTAAAATATTTTTAGCAAAGAAGTATAAACTAAATATTAATAGCCCTATTACTCAACAGATTATTGATAGTTTAGATAAGTCTGTAGATTCTTTTATATCAACATATAGAAAATCCTCAATAAGAGCAGAAGTGCCTGGTGAGTTTATTAATCAAACTGTAGAAGAAGCTCTAAAAAAGGAAATTCTACAATAAGGAAATTATTAACAGATGGAAGATTTATAAAAAAATGGAAGATGTTACTATAATAAATTTTATTAATATTCTAAGAAAAACTTTTGACATTTCACAGGTAGAAGTCATAGATCTATGGGAAGCTGATACATGTGCTATAGGAATTAAGAAAGAGGATAAATTAGTATATATATCTACTTATAATTATTGTCAAAATAAGATTATTAGCTATGATTTTGATTTTGAAATAATCAATGAAAATAAATTAGAAGTAATAAAAGAAAGAAGAAATATAACAGAAAAAGAATTGCTAAATGAAATAAAGTTTTTTTTAGATTTAAGAAAATGCTAATATAGGTAATGTATCAGATGTGTTGTTAAAAAATTATTTCATTAACAATCAATACAATACAAAATAACTAAAGCCTTATTTCCTTTACCTACCCTTATGGGCAAGCACTTTTAAAGCCTATAAAGTGCTTTAAATAGTGCGAGGGGAATTATGAATTGTGAATTCTCAATTTTTGAATTGGGCATAAGCTGCAAGCTCGCACCAGCGGGGAGAACAAGTGTATTGAAAAAAATAGTTATGAATAAAAAGATCTTAAAAGAAGGGGAAGTATATGCAATACCTCTATCAGATGGTAATTATACGATAGCCCAGCTATATAATAAATATATTTTTGGGAAGAACAAATCCTTTGATACATTTACCTTTTTTAATTATAAATACAATTCATTACAAGAGATAATAGAAAAATGGTATCATTTAGATATGTCTTCCCCATTTGCAATAGCAACAATAAATTCAAAACCTTGGATATATGGATGGATTTTGTTAGGAGAAAAAAATATTGAAACAGATATTATATACAAAAATAATATTCTTAAGTTAGGTCATTACAATAATTACTCCACAGACCCTTATTCATTTTTAGATCCCTTTTTTGGATTATATCCTTGGGACTGTGACCCTGATGTAGATGAAGCTCCTGAAAAATCTTTTATAAAGCATTTATTACCTAATTATGAACCTTATGAAAAAATTAAATATTTAAAAGATTATTCAACAGAAGAACTGATTCATCTATTAGGAGAAGAACATATTCGAGTAAAAGAACGTTTGAAAAAAGAGTAAGGTTCCAGATGGGATATAATGTGATAATATATGTGATAAAATGGGATAAATATGAATGTAAAAAATGTAAGACTTATTAACAAGGAAGAAAGTGATGAAATAAATCGCTTATCTAACGAGGCTCTAAAATTATTAAACTTATCTGATGAATCAAATATCTTTGATATCTTAAATAAAATGAATATATTTGTAGATAATTTCATAGAGAATAATAGTGATAATAGTTTAGAGGAAGACTATGCTTATAAATTAGGGTCTCTCTTCGGTAACTTAATAAATGCTAAATATCAATGGCAATGGTATTATATTGAGAATGAAAAAGATATTTTTTATGGTATAGTGTCTCAAAAGCAAAGAGCTTGCTGTATTTGCCATAATTATTTTTATGAAATACTTACCCAAAAACGTTCTAACAACTTTAAATTACTTTTTAATATGATTGAAAAAGAATATCCTAAAAATTGGTATTTTGTTCTTTTAAAATAGAAAGGGGTAATGTTTTAGCTGTGTTGTTAAGATTTCCCCTCGCTGGCACGAGTCACATCAGTGGGGGGAAGATCCTGCAAAAACGTACTACTTTTATAAACTAATACTAAAAAAATTAAGCGTAAAAAGACAAAAATAAGGACAGTGGAAACAAATAGATTAGATTATTTAATTGATAAAATAACAGACTATTGGAATGAATATGTAACAGACAATATCGCTTTTTTGAAAAAAGAAGTGTTATTTATCTCAGAATTCTTCCATTTAATAAATTTTTCTATATTCCCAATATCAATAGAAGAAATTGAATATCAAATAGCTAATATTGAGAATGACAATCAAAAGTTTCTGAATAATTCAGTTACTTTGAATAAAAAAATCTCAAGTACTTTACTGGAATATAAGACTTTTAAAGAAATGTCAGAAGTAGAGAAAAAATTGTTTGATTTATTTATATGTTTCTTTGTGGGAGGGGTAGAAGATAGCGAGCTTATAATAGAATATGCTTCTTATGATTTACTTATTCTTGGAGTTCCAGAAGAAACTATAATTAAAAAATTATATCAACATTTTGGTGATATTATAGATTATCAAAAATGATAATAATATTTCAGACGTGATGTTAAAATCTCAATAGATTTACAATCAATAAAATACAAAGAAAACAAACCCTATTTCCTTTACTACCATAGAGATAAACGTTTTTTAAACCTAATTGATAGAGGGCAAAAGCGACACATTTGTGCTAGTGGGGAACTATTACCTGAAGTTTTGCAAAACTAAATGAAGAATAATGAGCTATAGGATATTTATTGGGAATGATATTGATAAATTATCTGATTTTATAGAATTATATATTTTTAATAAAACAGAACATATCAATTTATTTAGAACATTGAAGGAGTTAAAATTACTCTTTCCCATAATTAGAGAATTAGAAGATTATAGTGAAGATGTCAATTTGTATAAAAAGGAAATTGAAGAACTGATAGAAGAGATAGAGAAGATACAAAAAAATGATAGCCTAAAAAATAATTATTTTTTGGATTCTTTATATATTAGTGCTAAAAAAGCTTTAGATAAAGATTTACAATTAATATGTATAGGAGAAGAAGATTAGGTAATGGATAATAAAACCTATATGTTGGGTAATGTATCAGATGTGTTGTCAAAATCCCAACAACTTAACTATCAGTAAAATACAAATGGTTAAAACCTTATTTCCCTTTACCCACTATAGAGATAAGCGTTTTTAAAGCCTATAAAGTGTTCTAAATGACATGAGTTCGGTATAACAGAAATCGCCTACAGAATTTCCCTTGTTGGTGTGTTTCTTACAGTTTGTACCTACTACTCAGTAGAGCCTTCGGCTCTTTATGGGAGCTATAAGCTCTTCCTATGATAGGCACAAGCTGCAAACTTGCGCCAGCGGAGGAGACCAATTTTTAATTTGCTCTTTTTCAAGGGCGAATTGCTCACATACTCCGCTCTCGCGGACTTTGCCCCTACACCTGCACATGCTAATTTTTCGCAAACCACTTCTGTTTGACTATAAAGAAACTATCACAACCGTCAATCGCTTTACTTAATACTTTCAGTTTGTCATAGCCCTTTATCCTAATAACATTATTCTCTGCTTTCCAAATTTGTAATAAATTCCTTAAATGAAGATGCAACTATAATAGCTTTGTCGGGATCATATCCAAAATCCTCATAATCTATATACTTCACCTCCCCACTTTGAATATCTATCCAAAAATCATTATCCCCATCATTAAAAGCAAAAGGAAAATGAAAATCAATAAACTCATCAAAATCTTGTGAATATCCCTCTCTTCTTGAAAGTGCCCTTGTTATACTCATACTGGATTCGCTTCCTATCTTGGGTATGTTATAGAATCCTCTAACCTCTATTGTTTTCTTGACTCCTCGTTCATTATAGCATAGATAAGGAGCTTTATTAAAATACCCTCCATTGCTTAACAAGTAAAAATCTATAAAATCCTCCTTATCAAGGAATGAATAAGGGATTTCTTCTTCTATATCTTCCAATAGAATCGGATAAGCGCTCCTTTCTATAGAAATCCCTTTACTTTGTAATAATTCTACTAAATTCATAATTTTAGGATTTAGCCCTTTAAGAATGAGCTATAAGCCCTTATTATAGTAGGCACGAGCTGCAAGCTCGCGCCAGCAGAGGGGAGACAAACAGGTTAAATGGTTACAAGGGCAAAGATACTACTTTTTTTCTGAGTTTTGAGCTTTAAGTTTTGAATTTTGAGTTAGTTGCTAATGTAAATCAATAGGTTAAAAATCGCTTTCTTAATTAGTTGATAAACAATAAATTATATCTAATTAGTTAAGACGCAATAAATTGCGTCTCTACGGAGGACTATGCTAGGTGAGGATTTATCTTAGCTAAGGTCTGGGTAGAGACGCAATAAATTGTTTATTAGAAAGTTAGCAAATTGTATTTATTTTTTCACTTCTACAATGCTATCATTGACAGCCTTATAGATGCCACGAGGATATAGATTACCTCGCTTCATGGTAGGGAATTGGGTAAATTTGGCCATTTTCCCTTGGGGAAGGAAGAGCTTGAGATATACCCTTTGCATACGATAAGGGTTGCCTTTCTTTAGGAGGAAACCATCGGGGAGGTTTAGCGTATCCCCTACCATCTCTATGGGGTATTCTATCTTTTGGGCATTCTCTATGGCCTCATCGGTGTCTCCTCCTTGAGAAGTCGTTTTTATTAGCAAATAAGGCGCTTGCTGTTGGGTTGTGCCTAAGCCTAAGAAGTGTACATTCCCACTTCGCCCTACTCCTTTGCTATCAACTAAGAGGCTATAAGAGAAGGGGGTTATTGTTTTTTCACGAACAAAAAGTGTATCGGAAGTCAAGGCAATAGGATGCTTTTCTTCTACTGTATTGTAAGATATAAAACTCCTTGAAGCACTCGTTACCAAGGCAAATACCCCCAAGAAGCTCACCAAGGTAATCAGGATATTTCCTGCAAACCACCAGCGAGGTGTTTGGTAACCCTTGGCAGAAAACACCTTCATTATCAAAAGCGTAAAGATAGAGATAAAAAGCACTATCAAAAGAGTAGTAGAGAGGTAAAACAACACCTGTTGCCAGCTTTTGGTTAGGACAAAATCTAAATAATCATGCAAGAGTACCAAGGAAGCCCCACTGAAAATTCCTATTCCTAAGAGGGCAGAGAGCACCACCAAAAGCAAGATAAAGACGATAAAGATGAATATCATCACTAAGAAATAGCTTGCCCCCTTGAACATGATATGGAAAAACTGCCCCAAAATAGAGCGAGAGTGTCTTTGTGGCGCGGTATTGTCCGCCAATGGCATGGGACTACTCTCTTGCTGCTTATCCTGCCCGCTATCAGACTCGTTATCCTTTTTAAGACCATAAGCCAAGAACCCATAAAGGAGCACAAAAAGTAGCGCACGCCCATGAGTAGAGATAAGAGCCGCTATCATACAGCAGATAACCCCTATTCTCAGCCAAATAGATGAGATAGAAAAGTACTTAGCCAATCCGCCCAAGACCCCCATCAGCCACTTATCGGAAGTGCTTCTAAGCCACTGACGTTTTTTGGGGGCTTCTTCTTCGTCTTTGTGAGAGGAAATCGTATCAATATTCACCTCTAACCCCTTCATTTCCAATTTTTCAGCAGTTGTTTTTGCAGGCGGAATCACCAGCCAAAGCACTACATAAAGGAGTATAGAGAAGGTAGAGAGCGACATGGCAGACCCGTTGAAAGTGAAGGACAAAATTCCGATATTCAAGAGGATCGGCAGCATATAGATGATTCTAAGGAGGGTTACATCTATCTGGAAATAGTAGCTTAGGCCAGAGAGTACTCCGCCTATACTCCCTTTGTTTATATCACGATAGAGTTTTCTGCTTCTTAGTGGGAGTACTGGAGCAGATTTTTCAAAAGTAAGTTCTTCATCGTCCTGTACATATTGTTCAGGCTTACCCATTACTTGTATTAAGTAATCTATATCAGAAGAAGTAACTACTTCGGTATTTTGCATACGTGCTCTGAGGAGTTCGGCCATGCGCTGTTCTACATCGGTGAGTATTTCGTCCGTATCAGCAGATTGACCTAAGTATTGGCGCACCTTGGTAAGGTAGGCAGAGAGCTGGGAAGCGGCACCATTTTCTATGATAAAAGAAAAGCCTCCTAAACTGATGTTATGTGTTTTGTCCATGATTAAATAAGTTGGTTTATTGTGGTTTGTAATTCATTCCAAGAGGCAAGGGCTTCGTTAAGGAAGGTGTTGCCCTTGTCGGTAAGGGTGTAATACTTTCTCGGCGGCCCTTCGGTAGACTCACGCCAAGAATAGTTAAGTAAGGAAGCATTTTTCAGTCGGGTCATCAGCGGGTAGAGCGTTCCCTCTACCACGATCATATCCGCCTCCTTAAGCGCTTCCATGATGTCCGATGCGTAGGCTTCCTTCTTCTTATGGATGATAGAAAGAATACACATCTCCAAGACCCCTTTTCGCATCTGGGTTTTGATCTTCTCTAAATTAATTGTTTCCATAAACATCTGATTTGACCCTGCAAAATTACAAATAATTTCAGTACTATGCAAAACAAAGTAGCTTTTTTTTAATTGTTAATTATTAATGGTTAATTGTTAACGATTAAAATTAACAATTGACAACTAACAATTAACAATTATAATTCGTATATTTGTGGTTTGAAAAAATGATTTTGATGCAGACTTTAGAACAGAGAATACAAGGGATAGCTGCCTTAGGTGCTATGCTTAGGGACTATTTCCTCTATGGGAAGGAAGCTCCTATATATGCCGAAGTGGAAGCCGCTGTTGAAAAAGCGGAGCAGCAGAACGCATGGTTTGACAGGGAGAACTGCCTTTTTGCACTGAAACACTGGGCAGGTCTTTTGAAAGAAGATGGCTTACGGACGTGGCTTTCCCCTTATACTATAGCAGAAAAAACACCCAAACAAGTAGCTCTTGTCTTGGCTGGGAATATTCCTATGGTAGGCTTTCATGACCTACTCTGCGCATTGCTCTCAGGGCATAAAGCCTTGGTGAAACTCTCCTCTAATGACAAAGTATTACTCCCCTTTTTAGTTAAGAAACTTGAGGAAATAGCTCCTGAATTTCAGGGAAAGGTACAATTTACTGAAGAGAAACTCCATGATTTCGACGCTGTGATTGCCACAGGAAGTAATAATACCGCCCGCTATTTTGAGTATTACTTTGGGCAAAAGCGACATATCATTCGTCGCAATCGCAATTCGGTAGCGGTGCTTACAGGAGAAGAGACTCCAGAGGAGTTGTTCCTATTAGGAGAAGACATCTTTAGGTATTTTGGATTGGGCTGTAGAAGTATTTCTAAGCTATTTGTCCCTGAAGACTATGATTTTGTTGCTTTTTTTGAGGCCATCTATCCTTATCATACACTTTTAGACCATCAGAAGTACGTCAATAACTACGATTATAACAAGGCGGTATACCTTATGAGTCTGTTCCAACTCTTAGAAAACGGGTTTCTACTCCTAAAAGAAGATGAGAAATACGCCTCCCCTATCGCCACACTTTTCTATGAGCGATATAAAAATATACCCAGTCTCTTACAACGTTTGGAAACGGATAAAGAACAGATCCAGTGTATAGTAGGGGGAGCAGCTATTCCCCAGGCCGTCGGATTCGGACAGAGCCAAGTGCCGTCACTTGCCGATTATGCCGATGGCGTAGATACTATGGCTTTCTTAAATAGTATTAATTAATTTGGTTGGCATATTTTTTAGTTCTAATTTTGCCGCCTACCTATATATAGAAAAAAGATATGAAAAAACATAATTTTAGTGCAGGACCCTCTATTCTCCCTACAGAGGTATTTGAGAAAGCCTCCCAAGCGGTTATAGAGTTGGAAGGCACAGGACTTTCCATCTTGGAGATGTCCCACCGCAGCAAAGAGTTTGTTGCTATCATGGAGCGAGCCAGAGCTTTGGCGTTGGAACTGGCAGGTCTTACAGGTAAGGGCTACCAAGCCTTATTCCTACAAGGCGGTGCTAGTTTGCACTTCTATGCCTCCGCTCTGAACCTATTGGAACGCAAGGGGGCTTATATAGACACCGGTACTTGGGCACATAAGGCAGAAGTGGAAGCTCAGTTTGTAGGTGCTACAGAAGTAATAGCCTCTTCTAGAGAAAACGGCTATCGCAATATACCTAAAGAATATGTCCTTCCCAAGGATGCCGATTACCTACATATTACGACCAACAACACCATCTATGGTACGGAGTACTTTGAGTACCCCAAGGTATCAGTTCCCTTGGTAGCCGATATGAGTTCAGATATTTTTTCTAAGGAAATGCCTTTTGATGACTTTGGCCTTATCTATGCAGGGGCTCAGAAAAACATAGGCGCCGTAGGTACTACCTTGATTATCGTATGTGAGGATATATTAGGCAAGGTAAGCCATAAGATTCCTACCCACCTGGACTATCAGGTACATATCAAGAACGAGAGTATGACCAATACACCTCCTACCTTTGCTGTATACACCTGTCTGCTTACCATGGAATGGCTTAAAAAGCAAGGCGGTGTTGCAGCTATAGAAGTTAAGAATAAGGAAAAAGCACGCCTGCTCTATGAAGAAGTTGATCGTAATCCCCTATTCAAAGGCTATGCCGATGTAAAAGACCGTTCGCGCATGAATGTTGTCTTTAATTTGGTAGATGAATCCCTTAGTGATCGCTTCAATGCTCTATGGACAGAAGCTGGTATTAGCGGCATCAAGGGTCATAGAAGTGTAGGAGGGTATCGTGCCTCTATCTATAATGCACTCCCTATAGAAAGTGTACAATTGCTTATAGAGGTGATGCAACATTTTGAAAAAACAGTGTAAATACCTATTTATGAAGATATTAGCTAACGATGGCCTTAGCGAAAAAGCTATAAAAACCCTTGAAGGAGCAGGTTTTGAAGTACTCACCACCAAGGTTGCTCAAAACCAATTAGCACCTTTCATCAATGAAGAGCAGATAGACATTCTATTGGTACGCTCAGCCACCCAAGCCAAGAGAGACCTTATAGATGCTTGTCCAGCCCTAAAGCTCATCGGTCGTGGAGGGGTAGGCATGGACAATATAGATGTCGTCTATGCCCAAGAGAAAGGCATTAAGGTTATCAATACCCCCAATGCCTCCTCCCATTCGGTAGCAGAGCTTACTTTTGCCCATCTCTTTTCAGGAGTTCGTTTTCTCTATGATGCCAACCGCAACATGCCTCTGGAGGGAGACACCCGCTTCAATGAACTTAAAAAAGACTATGCCAATGGGCATGAACTCAGGGGAAAGACCCTAGGTATCATAGGATTGGGACGTATAGGGAGGGCGGTAGCTACCATCGCCTTAGGGCTAGGTATGAAGGTCATCGCTTATGATCCTGAGCAACAAGAAGCCACCATTACACTTTCCTTCTTTGACGGGCATAGTCTTGACTTTGTGATCAAGACTATTAGTAAGAAAGAAGTTCTTGAAGAAGCCGATTTTATCACCTTACACATTCCTGCACAGAAGGAAGCTGTCATAGGAGAGAAAGAGTTTCAACAGATGAAAGATGGTGTAGGCATCGTCAATGTAGCGCGTGGAGGCGTAATAGACGAAGAAGCTCTACTACATGCTTTGGAACATGAGAAGGTCGCCTTTGCGGGCTTAGATGTATTTGAGGGAGAGCCTACCCCCTCTATCCGTATTCTTATGCACCCGCGAGTATCCCTCTCCCCACATATAGGAGCCGCCACTCTTGAGGCACAAGAGCGGGTAGGTGATGAACTGGCGGAACAGATAATAAAAATGATGAGTGAAAAGTGATAAGTAAAAATATAGGGACGAATAGAAATTCGTCCCTACTTTTTTGTTTTAGTGTTTGCGTTTTTTCTTTCTACCAATAGGTGTTTGATCCAGTATTCTCTGTATTCTCTGTTTGTTTCTACGTACTGCGAAGCTACGATTGTAGTAAAAGACAAGGAGCGTTGTAGCAATAACAAATAACACAAATATTACAAATAGCGAAATCGTAGATATATAAAGGTTTGCCACATAGAAAAAGACAAAAGCCAAGAGATTAAACAAGGCCAAAAGCAAACTTGCTTGTATATGAGAGAGTCCCATATAATCAATCATAATGTGGTGAATATGATTCCTATCAGCAAAGAAAGGACTTCTATGCTTGAGAACACGTATGAGAAATACGCGCATAGTATCCACAAAAGGGATGAAGAGGATGATAAATATAAGTACAAACTTATTGTAATACTTGATATTAGCTGCTTCAAGGCGCTCCACAGGAAGATTTAAGAAACGAAGCGCACATACCCCTATGATGAAACCTATCAATAAAGAGCCCGTATCGCCCATGAAGATCCCCATTTTCTTTGAAATATTATATCTAAGGAAAGCTAATAAGCAACCTATAACACTCAGAGAAAGTAATACAAAGTAATAATCCTTCGTTTGGTAAAATATAAAGGAAAATATACTAAAAATCATGATTCCCACCATGGAGGCAGAACCATTAATTCCATCAATGAGGTTATAAGCATTGACAATAGAAATGATTATGAATACTCCTAAAGAGTAAGAAAACCAAAGCGGCAGATCATAAATTCCCAAAAAGCCGTTGAATGTATCAATAGACAATTCACTGCTATCCATGACAAATACAAAAGCGAGTATCTGCCCTATAATCTTAGTTTTAGGAGTTACTCCCACCAAGTCATCTTTTATACCTATGTAAAAAAGGATCAGTAGGCCAATAACTAATGAGAGACTTAATCCCTGAGTGTCATGCCCTTGCAAAAAATACAAACTACTGAGCAGACTTGCAAAGAAAGCCACTCCTCCCATAGTAGGCGTTTTCTCCTTATGAGAGCTTCGTTGGTTAGGATTATCCATTAAGTTTTTAATCCTGACAATTGCTATAATTCGCGGTATTACTAAGTAGGAAACTACAAAAGACTGTAGCACAATGAATATAGCTAATAACTCCAACGAAAGACTACTATATAAATGTTGCATAACCCATAATTAGTTTTTCACCTGCAAAGATAAAAAATAACTTAGAAATTTAAAAATTTTTTTAGAAAAATATTTTATTTAGCTAAACACATGAATATCAGACAATTAAAATATAGAGGAAAAATTTTTAGCAAAAAATTTTTCTCTATCAAAAATAAAATTCGTAATTTCGTGCCGTTTTTCAGAACATAAAATATTTTACAATGAATAAATACGATGTTATAGTGTTAGGTAGCGGTCCTGGAGGATACGTAACCGCTATTAGAGCCTCACAATTGGGCTTCAAAACTGCTGTTATTGAGAAAGAAAACCTCGGAGGTGTGTGCCTTAACTGGGGTTGTATCCCTACCAAAGCCCTGCTGAAGTCTGCTCAGGTGTTTGAATACCTAAAGCATGCTGAAAGCTACGGAATAAAAGTGAGTGACAAAGGATTTGATAAGGATTTTTCTGCTATAGTAAAGCGTAGCCGCGATGTAGCTGGTACCATGAGCAAAGGGGTACAATTCCTTATGAAAAAGAATAAAATAGATGTAATCAACGGCTATGGTACCCTAAAACCAGGTAAAAAAGTAGAAGTGAAAGATAAAGATGGTAAAGTAACTGAATACAGTGCTGACCACATCATTATCGCCACTGGTGCACGCTCACGCGAATTGCCAGCCCTTCCACAAGATGGTAAGAAAATCATTGGCTATCGCCAAGCCCTCACTCTTGCTGAACAGCCTAAGAAAATGATTATTGTAGGTAGTGGTGCTATAGGAATTGAGTTTGCTTACTTCTACCACTCTATGGGTACTGAAGTTACTGTAGTTGAGTTCATGCCAAACATAGTGCCTGTAGAGGATGAGGAAATCTCTAAACAACTTGAAAAGAGCTTCAAGAAGCTTGGTATCAATGTTATGACTTCTTCTGAAGTAACTAAGGTAGATACCTCTGGCAAAGGAGTGAAAGCCTATGTGAAAACAGCCAAAGGAGAAGAAGTGCTTGAAGCAGATATCTTGCTCTCTGCCGTAGGTATCAAGACTAACATAGAAAACATAGGTTTGGAAGCGGTAGGTATCAAGACCGAACGTGATAAAATCCAAGTAAATGAGTTCTACCAAACCAATGTACCTGGCTATTATGCTATCGGAGACGTGGTACCTGGACAGGCTTTGGCACACGTAGCTTCTGCAGAAGGAATCCTCTGCGTAGAGAAAATCAAAGGCTTGCATGTAGAACCTATCAACTATGGCAATATCCCAGGATGTACTTACTGTACTCCAGAGATTGCCTCTGTTGGGCTTACAGAAAAACAAGCTAAAGAAAAAGGTTATGAAATCAAAGTAGGTAAGTTCCCATTCACTGCCTCTGGTAAGGCCAATGCAGCAGGAACTACTGATGGATTTATCAAAGTCATCTTTGATGCTAAATATGGCGAATGGCTTGGTTGCCACATGATCGGTGCTGGTGTTACCGATATGATCGCTGAAGCAGTAGTTGCTCGTAAATTGGAAACTACAGCTCATGAAATCCTCAAAGCAGTACACCCTCACCCAACTATGAGCGAAGGGGTAAAAGAAGCTGTAGCAGCTGCTTATGGAGAGGCTATTGATATTTAATATTTTTATGGTTTAAAATTTATTCATAATGGTAGGAGCGAACACTATTCTATTCGCTCCTACTCTTTTATGTGAAGAGTGATTAACAATTAAAATTAAAGAGATGGAATTATTAGATGGAAAAAAGACAGCTGCTTTAGTGCAAGAGGCTATAGCTGAAGAGGTTCGCCAGATCGTAGCCAAAGGTCATAGACCCCCGCACTTAGTGGCTATTCTGGTAGGTAATAATGGAGCAAGTATGACCTATGTCAATAACAAAGTTACCGCCTGTGAGCGTGTAGGCTTTGCCTCCTCAGTGGTAAATCTGCCTGAAGATATATCGCAAGAGGCGCTGCTGGAAGAAATAGAAAAACTCAACAAAGACAAGTCCATAGATGGCTTTATCGTACAACTGCCTCTGCCTAAGCATATCAACGAGCAAGAAGTGCTATTGGCTGTAAATCCAGACAAAGATGCTGATGGCTTCCACCCCACCAACTTTGGACGTATGGCTTTAGGCTTAGATGCCTTTATCCCTGCTACTCCTTATGGTATTTTGGAACTGCTCACTCAATACAAAATCCCCACTGATGGAAAACATGTAGTGGTCATTGGTCGTTCAGATATCGTAGGGCGTCCCATTAGTATCCTCCTTTCCCAAAAGCCATGGAATGCGACAGTTACCCTTACTCATAGCCGTACCCAAAACCTCTCAAAACTCACCCAAGAAGCCGATATTATTATCGCTGCTTTGGGGATTCCCAACTTCCTAAAGGCAGAAATGGTTAAGGAAGGCGCTGTAATTATAGATGTAGGTATTACCCGCGTTGCTGATGCTTCGGCTAAGAAAGGATTCCGTATCGTAGGTGATATAGATTTTGAACAAGTAAAACAGAAAGCCAGCTATATCACCCCTGTACCAGGAGGTGTGGGGCCTATGACCATTGCGATGCTGATGAAAAACACTCTAAATGCCTATAAGAGAACTCATAAAATAGGATAAAGCATGACGAAAATCCGTATTACAAAGAAGTTTGAATTTGAAGCAGGGCATGCCCTCTATGGGTATGATGGCAAGTGCAAGAATATACATGGGCATAGTTATAAGCTATGGGTAACCGTTATCGGAAGTCCTATAGAAGATGCCTCACATGTGAAAAATGGCATGGTGATAGACTTTGGAGACATCAAAGAAATTGTCAATGAATACATAGTCAAAGAAGCCGATCACACCATTTTCTTCAATGGAAATAGTCCTCACAAGGCCTTGGCTGAGAAGCTCCAAGCGGAGGGACACAAAGTAGTACTACTCCCCTACCAGCCTACCAGTGAGATGCTTATTGTAGATTTTGCACACCGCCTACAGAAACACCTACCCGCACATATCTCCCTATATAGCCTCCGCTTACAGGAAACTGAAAGCTCCTATGCTGAGTGGTATGCCTCTGATAATCTTTAACTTACTAAACTAATTATGTTATTAGCCGTTAATATAGGTAATTCTAATATTCGTTTTGCAGTGGTAGAAGGCCAAGAGGTACACCTGTCCTGGACAATTGCCACTAAGCCCTATCGTACCGCTGGAGAGTTCTATATGAGTTTCCAAACCTATAAGGAACAGTATAAAAATGCTTTTAGAAAAATCAGCAAGATTGTGGTTGGTTCAGTCGTACCCCAACAGACACAAGTCATCGCGAAGATGCTCCAAAAGACTTTCTCTATAAAACCCTTTATTGTCAATCGTGATACCCCCAGTGAGGTCACCCATCATTCGAATCAAATGGGTACTGACCTATATGCTAATGCAGTAGCGGCACATTATCTCTACCCAGGGCAAAAGAAGATCATTATAGACTTTGGTACCGCCCTGACTCTTACAGGGGTGTCAGAAACGGGAGAAATGCTAGGGGTTATCATAGCTCCAGGGGTGGTAACCTCTCTACAATCGTTGGTCAACAATACTGCTCAACTCCCTTATGTAGAACTTAATGAACCCAAATCTGTCTTGGGCATGGATACCGAGACCTGTATGCAGAGTGGAATCATCTATGGCTATACCGCTATGGTTGAGGGACTTATAGAACGTATCAAGCAGACCTACCAGAGCGACTTCTTGGTCATCTCTACCGGAGGGGTAGGACATGTGTTCAGCAAGCTCACAAAGAAGATCCAAGTAGACGATAAGTATCATACCATCAAAGGATTAGCTTTGTTGTATGATCTACACAGGAAATAACATTTCTCTCCCTAACCCCTCTGCGAAGGAGGGGGGCTATTGGGACGAATTGCTCTCTGGGGGCAAATTGTCGTTTGCCCCTATAGTAGAATGGAAATAATCCCAAACCTTTTGGGCTCTTGACAGGCCTATAGCGGCGATGATTTCCTCTTTGGAAGCCTCCTTGAGGCGCTTTACCGATTTGAATTGCTTGAGTAGGGTCTCTTGGGTTTGCTTACCAACGCCAGAGATTTGCTCCAACTCCGAATGAATGGCACTAGCGCTGCGCTTCTGCCTATGAAAAGTAATTCCGAAACGGTGTGCCTCATTGCGTAGGTGCTGGATCACCTTGAGCGTTTCCGACTTCTTATCCAAATACAAAGGAATAGAGTCCCCAGGATAGAAGATTTCCTCCAAACGCTTGGCTATACCCACTATAGCTATTTTTCCACGTAATCCTAGGAGTTCCAAAGACTTGAGGGCAGCTCCTAATTGGCCTTTTCCTCCATCTATGATAATGAGTTGAGGTAGCGGTTCCTCTTCGTCCAAAAGACGTCGATAACGACGATAAACCACCTCCTCCATAGAGGCAAAGTCATTGGGACCTTCCACTGTTTTTATATTGAAATGGCGGTAATCCTTTTTGCTAGGCTTGGCATTTTTGAACACCACACAAGCCGCCACAGGATTGGTACCCTGAATATTAGAGTTATCAAAACACTCAATATGAGCAGGAGGCTCTGAAAGATGCAAATCACGCTGCATTTGAGTCAGTAGGCGGTTGGTATGTCGTTCAGGATCTGTAATTTTTACCTGTTTGAATTTCTCTTGGCGATATGCCTGTGCATTGCGCTCGGAGAGTTGCAGAAGCTGGAACTTCTCCCCTGCTTTGGGCACTGTAAGTTGCTCGGAAAACTCCATACTCAGTGGGAAAGGCACAATCAGCTCTTTAGAATTGGATTTGAAGCGTTCCCTGAGTTCCACTATACCCAATTCGAGTAGTTCTTGGTCGGTTTCCTCCAATTTTTTCTTCACTTCCAAGGTATGTCCCCTTACAATCGCCCCATGAGCCACCTGTAGGAAGTTGATATACGCATATTCCTCGTCTGAAACAATAGAAAACACATCTACATTATGGATTTTAGCGCTTACAATGGTAGATTTAGCCTGATAGTTCTCTAAGCTCTCCAACTTGAGCTTGATCTCTTGTGCCTCCTCAAAACGCAAAGCAGTCGCATGTTCGCTCATCTCTTTTTTGAAATAAGCGATGACCTCCTTTAGGTTTCCTTTGAGTATCTCTTTGATTTGCTGTATATTATGATTATATTCCTCCTCAGTCTGCAAGCCCTCACAAGGCCCTTTACAGTTTTTAATATGGTATTCGAGGCACACCTTGTACTTTCCTTTGTCTATATTCTCCTGAGAAAGGTCTAACCTACAGTTGCGCAAGGGGTAGAGATCCTTGATAAGGTCTAAGAGCGTACGTACCACCTTAATATTAGTATAAGGCCCAAAGTAAGTACTTCCGTCCTTTTCTACCTTTCGGGTAAAGAACACCCGAGGAAAGCGCTCGTTGGAGATACAGATCCACGGATAACTCTTTCCGTCCTTTAGTAGGATATTATAACGCGGTTGGTACTTCTTTATCAGGTTATTCTCCAGTAGCAAAGCATCGTTTTCGGTAGCTACTACTATATGTTCTATACGAACAATCTTGCTGACCAATACCCGTGTTTTAGGAGAGTCATGCTCCTTGTTGAAGTAAGAAGAGACCCTTTTTTTAAGGTTTTTCGCCTTACCTACATAGATAATTGTATCAGAGCTATCAAAGAATTGATATACCCCAGGGCTATCAGGGAGGGTTTGTAATTGAAGAGAAAGCATTTTATTAATGATTAATGACTAATGATTAATGACCGATGGTTAGTCTTTGTCTTTAATCATTTGCATTATTTAAAAATTTATTGATCAAAGGGGTTATTTCATGGGCTTTATTGACTATCATAGAGTGGCCACCTCCTGTTATACAAAAAGTATCTTTTACATTTTTATATGGGAGAATGCGATCTTTGTCACCATGAATGTGGAGTATGTGCGTATAAATTTCTGTATTCTTCCATGTTAGAATCGCATTTATTGCCCATTTGAGAAAAGTCGTAGGTGTTTTTCTAAATATCTCTTTCAAAAGCGCTTTTTCATGAGCTGAAGTAGCCCCAAAAAGCCAATAAGTAAACCCATTGGTACGCTTGATAAGTGTATAAGGAAGAATTTTCTGTAGTTTCAGCTTTGCTGAAAAGCGATAGAACCAAGGGAGTTCCTTTCGCTCTTTAGCAGAAGAAATCAGTATGACTTTCTTAACTGGAATTTGTTTGGCTATTTCCATAGCCACCATTCCTCCGAATGACAATCCTACCAAAATAGGATAAGGGGTCGTTATTTTCTGTGTCATTCTTTTGGCATAGGCAGGGAGTGTTTCCTTAGGCAAAGGAGACAACCACTCCATATATTCTACCTCTACACCCTTAAAGTCAAGATATTGGAATACAGTTCCATCGGCACCTAAGCCACTAAGTAAATAACATTTTTCGGTCATGATTGTCTTTTATTAGGACAAAGGTATAAATTATTTTTTACATACCAAAAAATTATTTATCAATGTTACTTTACCGATAGTTACATCGTAACATTAATTTTTTTCAAATAATTTGATGGTATCAGAAAGATATTTTTTGTAATTTTGTGGCGGAAAAAATGACTCAAAAAACGACCATGAATCACACCTATTTTATTACTGGTATCTCTACCGAAGTAGGCAAAACCATCACCTCGGCTATAGTAGTGGAGGCACTTGAGGCTGATTATTGGAAACCCATACAATCGGGAGATAAGCATGCTTCGGATACCATGAAGGTACAATCATTAATTTCTAATTCGAGAACTCGTTTTTTCCCTTCTAGCTATGCTTTTGATTACCCTGCCAGTCCACATCTGTCAGCACAAATGGAGGGCGTTACTATAGAAAAGGACAAGATTATACGTCCTGTAACCGATCGTCCCTTGGTAATAGAGGCCGCAGGAGGGCTTTTTGTACCCCTCAATGACCATGATATCATGATGGATCTGATCCTTCCTACCGATAGGGTGATCTTAGTCTCACGCCACTACTTAGGCAGTATCAATCATACGATGCTTTCCATAGAGGCCTTACAACACCGAGGACTCTCTATCTATGGGATTATCTTTAGCGGAGCAGAAAACCCTGCTACCGAATCCTGGATTGCAGCCTACTCTAAAATACCTATCTTAGGCCGTATAGAGGAAGAACCTTTCTTTGATAAGGAAGTAATAAAGAAATATACGAAGATAATGACGAGTGACGAATGACAAGTGACTAATGACGAGTGACTAATAATTATAAATAATGTTATTTATTACTAAATAAATAATAACACCCATGTATTTGCACAATTTTTGTGGCTTCATTTTCTTTGACTACAACAAACAACACTAAACCATGAAAAAAAAGACATCTGTACTAAGGTTTGCTGCCTTATCTATGGCTTTGATTACCTCTATGTTACTCTATGCTAAGATGAAACATATTCCTTTTCCTCCTCCTGGAGGAGAAGTCTCATCTAATAATGCAGAGGGAGAGATTCCTATGGTATATGAGAACCTCTACAATGCTAAGGCCTTGACCCCTTTCTTTGAGAAACTCAAAGCCTTGGACACCTTAAAGGATAGGAAACTCAACATCGTGCATATAGGAGACTCTCATATACAAGGTGATGCCATGACCAGCCAAATACGCCAACGCTTCCAATCCCAATTTGGCAATGCTGGTTTGGGTTTTGTCTTTCCTTATTCGCTAATACATACCAATGGAGAGCGCTATGTACGCTTTTCCTCCAATATCACTTGGGATAGTCAAAAGAATACTAGCCAAGACAATATAGGTGCTATTGGTATTGCAGGATACTCGCTGCTTACCAATAATAAAAATTTTGTGATAGAACTCAATATAAAAAACAAAGATTATTCATTCAACACCCTACGTATACTCACCCCTAATAATCAACATTTATTCGATTTAGCTATCAGCAAAACAGGCATTCCCCTCAGGCCAGCTCCTGCTGTTAGGCGAACTGCTTATAAAAACCTCTTTCACAAGGTACAGAAAGGTGAGACACTCTATGCTTTGTCTAAAAAATACAAAACCACAGAACGTAAGATACAACAAGCCAATAATCTCAAAGGCAATACCATACGAGAGGGAGCGATGCTAAAAATCCCTACCGAAGAGCCTGTAGTCTCTACAGCTGCTTCTGTGGGAAGTTCAGTGGCTATGAATAATTTTGAACCTCTGTCAGGTGATAATATCTCCCCTCTGGGCTATACCTATAACAACCTAAACGGACTGGATCGAATCTATCTTACGCCCAATAGCGAACGATCTAACTTTGCCCTCAATGGCATAGTACTTGAGAATGATCAAAATGGAATCATATACCATGCCATTGGAGTCAATGGAGCTCGCTTTTCGGACTATAACAAGTGTAGCCTCTTCTTTGACCAAATACAAGCCCTACAGCCCGACCTTATCATTGTTTCCTTAGGTACTAATGAGGCTTTTGGGAGGTTATCGGCGGAGAATTATGACAAACAAGTGGAGAATTTCATCGCACAGATTCGTGAGCACTATGGCAATTGTCCTATACTGCTAACCTCTCCCCCTCCTTCCTTATTCAAAAAGAAGCTACCCAACCCCTATTGTGAGCAATATACTCATGTGCTTATAGACAATTCTGTAAAGAAAAATTATGGTGTCTTTGACATGTACAATGTATTGGGCGGTAGTGAAGGTATGTCCAAGCTCATAGCCGAAAATCTTATCTCTCATGATAGGGTACACTATACCCATTCAGGTTATGAAGAACAAGGAGGCAGGCTCTATAACGCTCTTATGAGCAACTATTTACAATATAAAAATCAGCAAAAATAATCTATTCTTTTGAAAATAAACGATTGGCAACAGTGGCTTTCTGACCACTGTAGTGTGGAACAGCTCAAGAGTTGGTTTGCCTACAATGCTGAGGCGCCCTTACTCTTTAACAGTAGTCTTTTTTTAGGACTTTTTCTTGTATTTTACTTTGTATATATTCTCACTCGCAAGCATACCTACTTCCGTACGGTATATGTAGTGCTATTTTCCCTCTTCTTTTATTATAAGGCAGGAGGGAATTACTTTGTACTACTGCTACTCTCCTCAGGAATTAATTACTTTCTTGCCCAGCAAATCCATGAGAACTGGGGTAACAAGCGATTGCAACGCTTTTTCTTAGCACTGAGTTGTATAGTAAACTTAGGTATTTTAGGCTATTACAAGTATACTAACTTTCTAATAGACAGCCTAAACCAACTTTTCCATAGTCATTTTGCCCTTCAAGATATCATCTTGCCTATAGGTATCTCCTTCTATACCTTTCAAACGATGAGCTATACCATAGACATCTATAGGCGAGAGATCGCCCCTGCCAGATCGTTTTTGGATTTCACTTTCTTTGTGAGCTTTTTCCCTCAATTAGTAGCAGGGCCTATTGTACGAGCAAAGGATTTTATCCCACAGATATATAAGAAGGTCAGCCTCACAAAAGAGGAAACCGCTCAAGCCCTATTCCTTATTATAGGTGGACTACTGAAGAAAGCTGTTATCTCGGACTACATCTCTATCAACTTTGTAGATAGGGTCTTTGATGCTCCTAGTAGCTATACTTCTTTTGAGAACCTTTTGGCAGTATATGGGTATGCCTTACAGATATATTGTGATTTCTCAGGGTATTCGGATATAGCCATAGGGTTGGCACTACTTATGGGCTTCACACTACCTGAGAACTTCCGTACCCCTTATCAGTCAAGAAATATCACCGAGTTCTGGCATCGCTGGCATATATCACTATCCACTTGGCTAAAAGATTACCTATATATCCCCTTGGGAGGCAATCGTCAGGGATCTTTTTGGGGCTATTTCTTTCCTACATTATTTTTTATAGCTACCCTATCTTGGGCATTTATGCAAGGAGGAGAAAGTCTTGTCCCGCTATTTATTACCTTAGGAGTGATTATCCTCTTTGAGGTATCCATACTACTATCCCCAGACAAGGCAAAGGCGCTCAGAAGTCATTTTAACCAACTAACTACTATGCTATTAGGAGGGCTTTGGCACGGAGCCAATCTCCGATTTATCATATGGGGAGCCCTGCATGGTTTGGCCTTGTCTTTTCACAAGTCTTTCAAAGAGATTTTCCCTGACAAAACCCCTACTAAGCGTTCCTTCCTCAGAGGTATTGTTGCTCTTATCTCTGTTGTGGTAACCTTCCACTTTGTTGCCTTTTGTTGGATTTTCTTCCGCTCAAGGGATTTTTCTACGTCAATGACCCTTATAGGGAATATAGGCCAACTTAGTTATGATCCACACCAGTGGTGGGTAATTATAGAAGGTTATCAGAATGTCATGATTCTATTGGTCATAGGCTTTATTTGGCACTTTTTCCCCTATAAATGGAATGAAGCCCTCAAGCTATTTTTCCAAAGAATCCCTCTGGTGGGCAAAGCTATTATCGTGGCGGCTGTCTTTTGGTTGGTCTATGCCACTGCTACTGCAGGACCACAGCCTTTCATTTATTTCCAGTTTTAACGATTAGTTTTTCAAACTACAAAACACTGAAAATCAATACAAAAGAAAAAAGTTGAGAAAAAACACAAAAAAATTTCATCAAAAGGCTTGCAGGTTCAAAAAAAAGTTGTACCTTTGCACTCGCAATTGAGAAACATATTTACAGACTCAATGGTCCGTTCGTCTAGGGGTTAGGACGCAAGGTTTTCATCCTTGTAACAGGGGTTCGATTCCCCTACGGACTACTAACTAATGTTTTTCATTGCATGGTCCGTTCGTCTAGGGGTTAGGACGCAAGGTTTTCATCCTTGTAACAGGGGTTCGATTCCCCTACGGACTACATAATTTTAGTAATTTTATACAATACCACTTTAATTGAGATAAGAATATGGCAAACCATAAGTCAGCAATCAAAAGAATCAGAAGAAATGAGGCTGCTCGCCTTAGAAATCGCTATCAACATAAAACTACTCGTAACGCTATCAAGAAATTGCGTACTACTACTGATGTAGCTGTAGCTAAGGAACTATTACCAAATGTAGTTTCCATGATTGATAAGTTAGCAAAAAGAAACATTATCCACAAGAACAAAGCGGGTAATCTTAAGAGTAGCTTAATGAAGCATGTAAATTCATTAGTAGCTTAGAAAATCATTTGCTCATAGTGAAATATTTAAAATTACTATTAATAAAGACTATTCTTTTTAGCGAATAGTCTTTATTTTTTTATAGCTAATAATAAAAGACCAATGACAGATCATTTTTGTCACTGGTCTTTGGTCTTTATTTCTTGTCGTTATAATAGTTATAAATGGCTTCCTGAGAAGAGATACCTTGCTGCTGGGAGCGATAAACATTCTGTTGGTTTTCGTCAATAATACGTGCTTTTATATGGTCATTCCAAGCCAAATGGAAAGTATCCCAAAGTTGTTGCTTTATATCCTCTTGGTATACTGGGCAAGATACCTCTACCCTATTGTTGAGGTTGCGAGACATCCAGTCGGCTGAGGAAATATAATAAATTGGCTGACCATCGTTGCCAAAGATATACAAACGAGAATGCTCCAAAAAGCGATCTAGTATACTAATTACCTCTATATGCTCGCTAAGCCCCTTGACTTGAGGTAATAAACCACATACCCCACGTACAATCATCTGAATTTTAACCCCTGCTTGGCTAGCCTCATATAGCTTCTCTATCATCTGCTCATTGGTTAGTCCATTCATTTTGAGTTTTAAGAAAGCCTCTTTGCCTGCTTTGGCCAAGGCTATTTCTCTATCAATGAGCGATAGGAAGGTACTTTTGGTCGTATAAGGTGAAACTAAAAGATGCTCATATTGGAATTGTTGAAAAGGCGTATCAAAGAACTTAAAGACCCGATCGATCTCGTCCAATATCCCTTGATGTGCCGTAAACAGCGTATAATCGGTATATATCTTTGCAGATGACTCATTGAAATTGCCCGTACTGATAAAACCATAACGACGTATCTCTTCCCCCTCTTCACGCTCTATAACCCCTATTTTGCTATGCACTTTAAGTCCTCGTACCCCAAAGATGGTATTGACTCCCTCCCTTTGTAGTTGCTCTGCATAGTGGATATTAGCCGTTTCATCAAAGCGCGCTTGTAGCTCAATTTGTACAGTAACTTTCTTGCCGTTTTTCACTGCATTGATCAGAGAATTAATCACCTGTGACTGTTTGGCCAAACGGTAAATTGTAATCTTTATACTCTTGACCTTAGGGTCAAGGGCGGCTTCTCTTAAGAAACGTATCAGATAAGAAAAGCTATGATAAGGTGTATATTGCAAGAAATCCCGCTGGGCGATCTGGGCAAACAAACTCTCTTCCACCTTGAGAGCTTTGATAGGGCAAGGATGGAACGGCTTATACATCAATTCTTTGCGCTCACAGTGAGGAAAATTCATATAATCACGCCTATTGTGATAACGTCCTCCTGCGATGACACTATCAGTGGATTGTATGCCCATTTTCTCCTTTAGAAAACGTAACATCTCCTCATCAATGAGTTTGTCATAGATAAACCGTACAGGCTCAGCACGCTTACGCCCTTCCACACTAGTGGAAATCTTCTCTATAAAACTCTTATTAAGGTCGGTATCCAAGTCCAATTCTGCATTGCGTGTGATCTTAATCATATAAGCAGAGAGCTCCTCACAAGGAAAAATATAGAAATGAGAGCTAAGACAGAAGCGAATCACATCGTCCAAGAGAATGATATAATCAGCATTACCCACCTTAGGCAATACGATAAAGCGTTCCAAGGTCTTGGGGAGTTCTATAAGAGCGTACTGGAGCTTGTGCTTTTTTCCACTTTTGGAAGAGAGCAGCATACGCACAGCCAAATAAGCCACATCGTCCTTGAGGTTAGGGAGTGCCTCCACCTCATTGAGGATAATGGTAAAAAGAGCTGGACTTATGGTATTGATAAAATAATCTCTTACATACTCCACATGCTCTGGAAGAATCTCGGTTTCATTGATAATATAGATATCCTCCTTTTTCAGCTCCTGCTTAATCTGTTCCAAAATAGCAAGACTCTTTTGCTGGAGGAGTACCACTTGGCTGTTGATCTGCTCCAATAGCGAATGTGCCTGAGCAATCATGGCTTCGTCCTTAAGGAGTCTAAAATCACGCCTTGCAATGGCATAGCGCACACGAAAGAACTCGTCCAAGTTATTAGAGAAAATACCTACAAAACGCATACGCTCTACCAAGGGATTTCTTGGGTCACTGGCCTCCTGTAGGACACGTTCGTTAAAAGAGAGCCAACTGAGGTCTCTGTTTCGGATAGGAACTTTGGGTTGTGTTTTCATTTTTCATAGTATTACAATTGTTTGTCAAGTAAGGCAATGATGGTAGCTGCCTGTTGGTAATCATTATTAATATCGGTCTGTGTATAAGGAGCATAGCGCGCCATTTCACAGTTGGAGAGCAATTGGATAAAGTCTCTAAGAGGCTGAGCTGCCACACCCTTATCGGTGAGGAGTTGCTGAATCTTATCCTTGCTCAGTTCACTTGTTTCAATATAAAGTTTGGCCTTGAGATAGGTATGTAAGCCACGCTCTAAAGCCTCATAGAAAGCCTCCTTATTGGTAAGGTTCTTTTTGGCGGCAGAGAGATATTTCTTAGCCAAACGGCTAGTTCTACGGCTTCTGTTTTCTTGCGTATCATCGTTTCGCTTTTGGTAGATATACCAGAAAACAAGTACCAAAGGAATCAGCAACAAAGGCAACAACCATAAGAGATAGAAAGTTGTGGATGAGAAGAACATAGGTCTGTTCACCGAAAGCAACTCAGAAGCCTCCTTAAGGGGCTGGAATTGACCCTGCTCTAGGGTAGTTGCTCCTTGTTCTTGCTCTTGGGTAGGCTTGTATTCCTGTCCGTTGAGTACCTCTATAGTAATATTCTCTGAGGTGAGAGTTTCATACTTTTGAGTTTCAGGATTGAAGAAAGTGAAGCTCAGAGGCGGGATAGGAAATTTTCCTTTGTATTGAGGCACGATGGTATAGCTATGAGTAATGTCCCCACTCACACCCGTGGTACTATTGGTTAAGTTTTCTTTTTCCTTAGGTGCGTACACCTCCAAGGCAGGAGGGAAGGATAATTTAGGAATATCAAACAGCTTAAAATTTCCCTTTCCTGAAATCACTACCTCACCTTCGGTAGTCTCACCCGCATTGAGTGTACGTGTGGGGAAATTCATAGACAAGGAGAAGTTACCCACTGCCCCAGAGAAGTTGGCTGGCTTGCCCTCTTCGGGTAAGGGGAGCACATTGATCTTAGTGGTAGCTGTCTGCAAGCTACGGGTACGAGTTATATAAGAGCGATTTCCGAAGAAATCCACTTGGTTGGAGGGCAATTGTAGAACAAAGGTAGAAGAGAAGGGGCTGATCACCTGCTCACCTGCCTGTTGGGGATACAATAGCACCTGCTTGAGGGTTACACAACGGAAAGGACGCCCATTGCGTACCACTTCGGTTACTTGAATCTTATCTAAGAGCTGTTGGCTCCAGAAGTTAGCATAGCGAGGCTCTTGTATATTCTCCAATCCCGCTATACCGAAGCGTGCATCAATATAAAGCTTATAGGTAATGGCTATGGGCTGATTGACATACACCTGTTTTTCAGAGATTTCTGCAACCATAAAGAGTTCGTCCTTAGTAGGTTCTATCACCTGAGTAGGTTGTTCATCCTCACTACCAAAAGGATCAAAGCCAAAGGGGAAGCCCCCAAAAGGATTAGAAGGTGGTGGGGTAGTCTGTGCATTACGTGGATGAGAAACAGGATCTGTTACCTCTATCGTTATAGGTTTGGTCTTGTACTCCTTTCCATCAATAATAATAGCTGCTGCCCCTATGGTAAGTTTGCCCTTGCGCTTGGGCTGGAGCATATAGGTGTAAGTCTTTGAAAAGCTACGGTTTCCATTGATCCAAGAGTGAGAAATGGATTGGGTAGGCCCTGTAACCTCAAAGTTCTCAAAAGAAGGTGGCACGAAGTTGTCTCCTTCCTTATTCATGGTAAAATCTACCCTAAGATATTCGTTTTCGCCCAAGGAAGTGCGAGAAGGTTGTGCCTTGAAGGAAACCTCCTGTGCTAAAGATATAGTGGTTAGAAAAAGTAATATATAAAATAAAAAATTACGCATAGACTTTGCTTTTATCAAACAAATAAGTTATCGTTTGGCTCATTACCAATCTTTTCTATCGGTACGAGAGGCTTTGCCCTTTATTTTTTTAGCATTTATTTTCTCTTGTGTTTTCTTTTCTTCGTTGCTTATCGCATTGAGAATACGATTGATTTGTTCAGGAGAGAGTTCTCCCTGTTGTCTCCCTTCTGGATTGCCTCCGTTATTTTCATTATTCTGTTGGTTCTCTCTATCTTGTGGTTGTGAAGGCTGTCTTTCAGGCTGTCCTTGTCCGTTATTGTTATTTTTATTATCTTGGTTGTTCTTTTTGTCTTTGTTATCTTTATTTTGGTTATTGTTATTGTTTTGATTATTGTTATTTTGGTCTTTATTATCCTTATTATTTTTGTTTTGTTGATCTTTGTTGTCTTTGTTATCCTTATTTTGTTGGTCTTTGTTATCTTTGTTTTGTTGGTCTTTGTTATCCTTGTTTTGTTGGTCTTTGTTATCTTTGTTTTGTTGGTCTTTATTATCTTTGTTTTGTTGATCTTTGTTATCCTTGTTTTGTTGGTTCTTGTTATCTTTAGGTTTTTGTTTTGACAGTTTATCTTTAGCTACCGCAAGGTTATAGCGTGTCTCATCATCAGCAGGATTGTTACGCAGTGCCTCCTTATAGAATTGTACCGCCTGATCATATTCTTCTTTCTCCATAGCTATGTTGCCCAAGTTATGGAAAGCCCTATGTTTTTCTTCTTTGGTTGCCTTCTTATTCATAGTGGTCTCTCTGAAGTGATTAGCCGCCTCCCCGTAAGCCTTTTGGGAATAGAGCACATCGCCCATATTGTATTGAGCGGCTGTGTTGTCGGGATTCTTGGAAATTGCTTTGCGGTAATCCATTTCAGATTCTGGGAGTTTATTTGCTTTGCCTGCTTTATATCCCTCATAGGCAAATACTTGCGATTGTTTGTCTAATTTTTCTCTTTTTGCTTGTTCCTTAGCAGCAGATTCGTTTTCTTTTTGAGCAAAAATGAATGTAGGAAAGAAGACAAGTAGCCATATATATAGTCTTTTCATAATTCTAAAGTTATTGATTTTATCGCACAAAAATACGATATTATTCCCATAAAAATTCTTTTTTGTCTTTATTTTAATACTTCCAATAGATATATTCTATACAAATTGCTAATTTACTTTTTCTTTTCTATTCTCTTATGTGAAAATAAAAAAAATCCCCTATGAGAAGAGGATTTTTTAAAAGTTATTGATGTATGTTTTCCAAGTCCAAAAGGAAGACATATTCGCGTGCAATCTCCTTGAGAGACTCATACCGACCTGATGCCCCACTATGTCCTGAACTCATATCGGTATAGAAGAGTAATAAATTATCATCGGTCTTGAGTTCTCGCAGCTTAGCTACCCACTTGGCTGGTTCCCAATATTGTACCTGAGAATCATGATAGCCCGTGAGTACCAACAGATTGGGATAGGCTTGGGCACATACATTGTCATAAGGCGAATAGCTCTTCATATAATCGTAATACTGCTTGTCATGTGGATTGCCCCACTCATCATATTCCCCAGTGGTAAGCGGAATAGAATCGTCCAACATAGTAGTTACCACATCCACAAAAGGCACATTGGCCACTACTCCACGGAACAACTCCGGTGCTTGATTAATCACTGCTCCCATGAGCAAGCCCCCTGCTGAGCCGCCCATGGCATAGAGATGTGCTGGTGAGGTATACTGGTTCGCTATCAAATACTTAGCACAATCCACAAAGTCGGTAAAGGTGTTTTTCTTATGCAATAATTTGCCTGCCTCATACCAAGGACGTCCTAAATACTCTCCCCCACGTATATGCGCAATAGCAAAGATAAAGCCCCTATCGAGCAAACTGAGTCGTGTGGTGGAAAACGAGGGTTCAATAGTAATTCCATAAGCCCCATAGCCATAGAGGAGTAAAGGATTGGAACCATCACACTTTATCCCTTTGCGATAGACTATAGAAATAGGAATTTGAGTGCCGTCAGTAGCGGTAGCCCAAAGCCTTCGAGACTCATAATTCTCCTCACTGAACTTACCTCCTAGCACCTGTTGCTGCTTCTTCACCTCTTTTGCTCCTGTACGCATATTGTAGTCAATCACCGAATAAGGTGTCGTCATAGAATTGTAGGTATAGCGAAGTATTTCGGTATCAAAATCTAAGTTTAGCCCTGTGGAAGCCATATAAGTCTCATTGTCAAAGGGCAAATAATGTTCTGCTGAACCATCCCAACGTATAATACGAATCTGAGAAAGACCATTATACCGCTGGGTAACCACTAGATACTCCTTGAATATATCTATTTCCTCCAATCGGATTTGCTCCTGATGGGCAAGTACAGGCTGCCAATAGCTTTTTTCGGTCTGTCCTATAGGGGTTTTGTCCAATTTGAAATTAGTTGCTCCATCGGCATTGTTCAGTATATAAAAGTAGTCCCCATAGTGGGCTATATCATACTCCAAACCCCGCTCACGAGGTTGGAAACACTTAAAATCGGCCATAGGGGTAGCTGCATCCAAGAACCAACTCTCGGAAGAGAGGGTACTATCGGACTGAATAATAAGAAATTGCTCTGATTTGGACTTGAATATACCCGTATTAAAAGTCTCATCCTTCTCATGAAAGACCAATACATCCTGCTTAGAAGACTGTCCCAACTGGTGGCGATAGACTTTATGTGAACGAAGTGTCTGTGTATCTATCTTCGTATAGAAAATAGTTTGATTATCACTAGCCCAACAGCTACCTCCGTCGGTATTTTTTATCTCTATAGGAAGCACCTGGCCTGTCTCTAAATTTTTGATAAAGAGAGAGTACATACGTCGCCCCCGTGTATCCACTGAGAAGGAAGCCCACTTGTTATCGGGGCTTACAGAGAATTCGGCAAACTGGTAAAACTTATGCCCTGCGGCCATTTCATTCACCTCAAAGAGTACTTCTTCCTGTGCATTGGGCTGATCAGCACGTCTGAGATAAATAGGGTATTCCTTCCCCTCTTGAAAACGAGAAAAGTACCAATACCCGTTGTACTTATAAGGCACCGATTCGTCATCCTGCTTGATTCGGCTTTTCATCTCCTCAAAGAGCGATTTTTGGAAAGCATCGGTATGTTTGGTTTTATAAGCAAAATATTCGTTTTCAGCCTCTAAGTAAGACAACACCTCTGGCGTATCTCGCTGGTTGAGCCAAAAGTAATTATCTTTCCGCTTATCGGCATGTATTTCTAATAATCGTTGCTTTTTAGGCGCTTTTGGTGGCATCATATATTATCACTTTTATACCATGGAACATTTGTTTAGAGTATCATACTCAGTGAGATACGCCTGCGGGCGGTATCTACTTCTACAACCCTGACCTGTACTTGCTGGTGGAGCTTGACCACTTCATTGACATCGGATACATAGCCATCCTTGAGTTGGGAAATATGCACCAAGCCGCTTTCCTTGATTCCAATATCCACAAAGCAACCAAAGGCCGTGATATTGTTAACAATTCCAGGGAGAATCATGCCAGTACGTACATCGTCAAAAGTTTTTACATTGGGGTCAAACTCAAATACCTTAGCCGCTTGGCGGGGATCTAATCCAGGTTTTTCCAATTCCTTAAGCACATCCTTGAGGTACAACTCCCCTACCTCTGCTGTTTGATACTTCTTAATATCAATAGAGGCTATTGCCTGCTTATTGCCAATGAGCTTTTCCACAGAAGTGCCTAGGTCTTTGGCCATTTGCTTAATAATCGGGTAGGCTTCAGGGTGTACAGCCGAGTTGTCCAACGGATTTTCGCTGTTATGCACCCGCAAGAAAGCTACCGCCTGCTGGTAGACTTTATCGCCCAAACGTGGCACTTTCTTGAGGTCTTCACGGCGCGCAAAAGCTCCATTGGCCGAACGGTAGGCCACAATATTCTCAGCCATCTTCTCCCCTATGCCCGATACATAACTAAGCAAAGACTTGCTGGCCGTATTGAGATTCACTCCTACCTTATTTACGCAGCGGATCACAGTAGCATCCAACTCCTGCTTGAGAGAAGCCTGATTTACATCGTGCTGATACTGCCCCACTCCTATAGATTTGGGTTCTATTTTGACCAATTCTGCCAAGGGATCCGCCAAACGGCGACCTATAGAGACTGCCCCACGGACTGTTACATCATAGTCAGGGAACTCATCGCGAGCCACCTTGGAAGCCGAATATACCGATGCTCCTGCCTCACTGACCACAAAAACCTGTACTGGGTGCGGGAAAGCAATTTGTTTGATAAAACTCTCTGTTTCACGAGAAGCAGTACCGTTGCCTATGCTAATGGCCTCTATACGATATTGCTCGACCATGGTACGGATTTTCTTGGAAGCCAAGGCCGTTTCGTGCTGTGGGGCATGCGGAAAAATCGTCTCGTTGTGGAGTAAGTCTCCTTTCTCATCCAAACAAACCACCTTACATCCCGTACGGAACCCAGGGTCAATGGCCAATATACGTTTTTCTCCTAAGGGCGAAGCCAACAAAAGTTGAGAAAGATTTTCAGAAAATACCGAAATAGCCTTGGTATCTGCCTTATCCTTGGCTTCCTGTAAGGTTTCGTTAGAGATAGATGGCTCTAAAAGACGTTTGTAACTATCTTTGACTGTTTTCTTAAGAAAATCGGCTACCTCTCCACTACCTTTGATCACCGTTTCCTCAATAAAAGGAATTGTATCCTCTGGCTCTACCTCCACTTTCATTTTGATAAAGCCCTCTTTTTCAGCACGAAGGACGGCTAAAACACGATGGGAGGGCGCCTTGGCAAGTGGTTCGCTCCAATCAAAATACTGGGCATACTTCTGAGCCTCCTCTTCGTTTTCTTTTCCTTTGGCTACCTCTGCACAGAGTTGTGCTTTTCGCTGGAAGACCCTTCGCAGCGTACGGCGTACATACATATTCTCATTGATCCATTCGGCTATAATATCCGATGCTCCTTGTAGCGCCTCTTGAGCTGAAGTCACCTTGTCAGAAAGATAACGAGCGGCAAGTTGTTCCAAATCAGCCACTCGCTGACTCATGAGCTGCTTAGCCAAAGGTTCTAAGCCATTTTCTTTGGCTACATCGGCTTTGGTTTTACGTTTCTTCTTATAAGGCAAGTATAAGTCCTCCAGCTCATTGAGTTCAAAGGAACTATCAATACGACTACGCAATTCGTCGGTGAGCTTGCCTTGTTCCTCTATACTGGTAAGAATAGACTCCTTACGCTTACAGATATTTTCGTATTCGGTTTGTGCCTTAGCAATTTTTTCAATAGCCACCTCGTCCAAATTGCCTGTTCTATCCTTGCGATAGCGTGCAATGAAGGGGATCGTACAGCCTTCTGAGAGTAGAGAAAGTGTATTGTCAATGGCTTTTTCAGTTAGTTGTGTTTGATTCTTAATGAATTGGATATTTGTCATGCTTAGAAAAATAAGGCACAAAGATAGGAAATAAAGTGAAGAGTGAAAAATGAAAAGTAAAAAGATTTCCACCAAAAAAGGCTGTCTTTTGGGGACAGCCTTTTTTGTATATTTTGTTCTTTTATTCGAAGTGAGTAATTCCGTACTTCTGGGCTTCTGCCTTTACCTTGGGAGCGAGTTGCTTAAGGTTAGCGATACGAGAAGCGTTAGAAGGGTGCGTACTAAGGAGCGAATTGGAGTTTCCTCCGCCAGAGGCAGCACTCATACGTTCCCAGAGCTTATAGCCCTCTTCAGGATCATAACCTGCCAAGGCCATAATCTGAAGTCCTATAGAATCAGCTTCTGTCTCGTGACTTCTACTGAAGGGGAGCATGACCCCCACTTGAGTACCTAAGCCATAAGCCATATTGAACTCATTGAGATATTTGCTATTGCTGAGCAATACATTCCCCGCTAAGGCTCCTATCTGTTGAATAGTTGAAGCACTCATACGCTGTGCTCCATGGTCGGCCAAGGCGTGCGCTACCTCATGCCCCATGATTACCGCTATACCACGTTCGTTCTTAGCTATAGGAAGTATGCCTGTATAGAATACAATCTTACCCCCTGGCATACACCAAGCATTGAGTTCCTTGCTCTCTACCAAGTTGTATTCCCAACGATAATCCTTCAGATAATCCTTATATCCGTTTCTCTCCAACCAAAGCTGGGAGGCCTTGGCAATACGTTCACCTACACGCTTGATCATCTCAGCCTCAGGGGTTCCCTTGATTACTTTGTTAGAAGAGAGAAACTGATTATACTCGCTAAATGACGTAGGAAAGAGCGAACTATTGGACATAAAGTTCAGTGTACTCTTTCCCGTAAAGGGATTGGTCTTACAAGCAGCTAGTGCTAATAACAACCCTATACATAGTATCTTTTTCATTTTTCATCTTTTTAATAATGGGGCAAAGATACAGCTTTTTTTTCACATTAGCTACTTTACAGACATAAAAAATAGCCTACCTCTTTGCAGAGATAGGCTATTGGTGTTTTACCACTTAATATTTGGGTACTTTACCACTTAATATTCTTGAGCAAATCGATTTGAGCCTTGATAGATTCAGAGTCAGGATTTTTCTTGAGCAAATCCTCCTTGATCTTTAGACCATCTTCTGCTACTTTGCGTAAGAGTTTCTTTTCATCTTCGCTGAACCAGCCAAATACATTGCCAAGCGTTTTGGCTACCTTCTTAGTCAGTTCTGTATTGTCGGTGCTCATAAGCCAATTGAATCCTTCTTTGATAGATGCTTGATACTGTTCTGGGTAGAGTGGGTAGTAGATTACCTTGTCAAGCAATACAGGCAAGTACTTTTCATCTTTACTCTTTAGGATATAAGGATAGAAAGCCATGAATTGTTCAGAATTGAGACTCTTTAGGTCAATTGTATCAACATACTGACCTGCTAGAGAAGGATCTAAAGCTACCAAACCAGAGGCTGCTGCCACTTTAATCGCACGAGAAGGAATCTTTACAGCGTTTTCAAACAAAGGTTTGTATCTGCTATCTCTTAGATAAGAAAGTTGTTTGATAGCAGCTGCTTTCACCAAGTTTTCAGGATCATTCTTAGCTAAGTTTTCTACTATAGGTGCCCATTGGTCTGAATTACCTTGTCTTAGTCCTTGGATAGCTTTGATACGCAAGCGGAAGAAAGGATCCTTAAGGGCACTAATAAGTATTTCGTTATTGCTTGTAGTTACGGCATATTCCACAGCTTGGTTACGGCTTTTGTAATCTTTAGCATTGTTGTATTGGAATAAATATTGTGCAGGGGTCTTATAAGCAGCCTCGTCTCCTACGATAAGTCCACGAGGATCCACATTGATAAGGCTATAGTTGGCTGACACCCTGAATCGGAACTCATTCTTAGGCTGTGCATTTACCCACACCACTTTGCGCTCGTACTTGCCGCCATCATATATATCCACTTCCAAAGGAAATTGGAATGGCAATTTCTCATCTTGAGCAATTTCAAGTACGGCTTCACCCTTGGCACTGTCGTAGGTAACTTTAGGAGTCATCACCACATTACCATAGTTGAAGTACCACTGATTGAAGAACCAGTTGAGGTCACGGCCACTTACTGCCTCAAAAGCCAAACGCAACTGATGCGCTTCACCTGTTCCGAATTGGTTATCCTTAAGGTACTTAGACATTCCTTCAAAGAAAGCCTTGTCTCCTAAGTAATTACGTAACATATGAAGAATCCCTCCCCCTTTGTTATAGGATACAGCATCAAACATATCGTCAGCTTTTTCGTAGTTGAAACGCACTAAATATTTGTCGAAAGAGCCACTATTTTTGTAACCAACGATGTCTCTGCCAAGGTGATAATCAGCGTAGTCCTTTCCGTACTTGTGTTCAAACCAAAGGTATTCGGAATAGTTGGCAAAAGATTCATTTACGGTAAGGTTAGCCCAACTCTCAGCAGTCACTAAGTCCCCAAACCAGTGGTGAAATAGCTCATGAGCTACGACAGACTCCCAGCGGTTTTCATCATTAAGTGATTCGGCTGTCTGTTGTGACATAGAGCTGTGAAGGGTTGCAGTAGTATTTTCCATAGCTCCACTTACATATTCCTGAGCGGTAATCTGGTCGTAGGTAGGCCAAGGATAGTCATAGTTCAAGAGTTTGGAGAAGAACTCCATCATCTCACCTGTTTTTCCGAAGATTCTCTTGGCTACATCGGCATATTCATGCTCTACATAGTAGGTCAAAGGCACTTTTCCTCTCCAAGGTTTGTCCTTGATCTGAGCATATTCGCCTGCACCGAGGAAGAATAAGTAAGGTGCATGCTTTTGGGTGAATACCCAATAATCGGTACGTTGTCCTTTTCCGTCTTTTTTTGAGGAAGTAAGTACCCCATTGGAAACAGTGATAAAGCGTTCTGGTACTGTGATATAGATTTCCTGAGAGGATTTTTGGTTGGTTTCGTCAATGGTTGGAAACCAAGTAGAGTTAGACCTTGTTTCCCCTTGTGTCCAGATTTCAATAGGTCTGTTTTTGTCCTCCTTGGTAGGGTTGATAAAGAAGAGTCCTTTGGCATCATTGATTGCTATGCCTCCGTCTTTTCCTACTTTTTCGGGTTGGGAAGTATATTTGATATAAACGGTATATTTTTCTCCTCGCTGGTAAGTCTTATCCAACTGGATGGTGAGCTTATCATTGGCGTATTTGTAAGGAAGGGCTCGGCCAATGTTTCCTTTCTTATCGCAGAGGTTCACACTATGGATAAGCATTGTTTGGGCATCCAAGACCAAAGAGTCGGTTGGATAGAAATAAGGTGAGGCTGTGAGCCATTCCTCCCCATAGAGTTCTTTTTTTTCCAAGCTGAAGGAGACACGCAACTTAGTGTGATCCAGTGCGTTGTACTTGGTAGCTTCAGCATGATAGGGTCTTTCTCTTCCCGAAGTCTCGGTCTGTGCAGTGGCCACTCCCACAGAGGTAGCCAACATAGCTAGTAATAGATATTTTCGTATCATATATCAAAAATAAATTAAATATATTTCTCTCACTTTGCCCTGCTATCTTCTTGGGTGGTAAGTGTTTATCACCTGTGATAGATAAGCGTGCTCCACATGTGTATATATCTCGGTGGTGGTAATACTCTCATGTCCCAGCATAAGCTGAATGGCTCTGAGATTCGCCCCATTCTCCAAGAGATGAGTAGCGAAAGAGTGCCTAAAGGTATGCGGGCTAATCTGCTTGGTAAGACCAATGTTAGCAGCGGCTTGTCTTATAATAGTAAATATCATCGCTCGGGTGAGCTGTTTGCCACGACGGTTTAGGAAGACTATATCAGAAAACTCCTTCACCTGAGGCACCTTCTTGCGCTGATAAAGTAAATAGTTATTAATCTCCTTCTGGGTATGGCTACCTATAGGAACCAACCGCTGCTTATTGCCTTTGCCTAAGACCCGAATAAAACCTTCGTCAAAGAACAAATCCGACAAGCGCAAACTCACCAGCTCTGACACCCGTAATCCACAACCATAGAGCGTCTCTATAATTGCCCTATTGCGATGTCCCTCATCGGTAGAGAGGTCAATACCCGCAATAAGCGCATCAATCTCCTCCACTGAAAGCGTATCGGGTAGCTTCATACCAAACTTAGGCGTATCTATATACTCCATAGGATAATCCTCGCGATAGTTTTCAAGCATAAGATACTTAAAAAAACTCTTCAGAGAGGATATGAGTCTTGATTGTGAACGCGCCTTGAGCTCTTTGCTCTCTTGATACACGAAATTGCGAAGTGTCTCCGCGGTGATAGTCGCGGGCGCATCCGACAACTCATGTGCCGAAAGAAAGCGTATGAGCTTCTCAATATCAAGCATATAAGAAACGACAGAGTTCGGGGACATCCCGCGCTCTATCTTCAAATAATACTCAAAATCTTTTAAAACTTGTTCCCACATATCATAAAGCAAAAATACGAATTATTAATCAAAAAGACTAATAATTCGTAATATTTTTTTCTACAAAAAATGAAAAATAAAAAGCGTTTTTCATACTTCATTTTTCACTCTTTACTTAATTAAGATTCGCAAGAGCTGCAATTGACAAAGTTCATAATCATCTCCTTGGCTACTGACTGGCTACGCTGGTAATAAAGGCTCTTTACTCCTAGTTTCCATGCCTCTATAAGCACCTTATTCACATCTCTGACGGGCATAGTAGGTGGAATATTGAGGTTTAGGCTCTGGGACTGGTCAATATATTGCTGGCGTTGTGCCGCTTGAGAGATGATCTCCATGGGAGAAATCTCCTTGAAGGTCTTGAATACATTCTTCTCCTCTTGGGTAAGTTCCTGCAGGTGCTGTACGGAACCATCAGAGAGGCGAATGCTACGCCAAATATCTTCGTTATTGATTCCTTTTTCATCCAACAGCTGCGCCAAGTATTTGTTCTTACGCATAAAATTTCCTTTGGAGAGACCCACTTTGTAATAATTGCTAGAGAAAGGCTCAATCCCAGGAGACACCTGTCCTAAGATAGCCGAGCTTGAAGTCGTAGGAGCTATGGCCATAGTGGTTGCATTGCGCCTACCGTAGCCCTTGAGTAATTCAGGCTCGCCATAGATGTGTGCCAACTCCTGAGTGGCTTTTTCGGCTTCACTCTGAATGTGTTGGAAAGCTCTGGCATTAAACTGAGTAGCCTCAAAACTCTCAAAAGGTATCATATTCTTCTGCAAATAAGAATGATAGCCCAATACTCCTAAGCCCACTGCTCTATGACGTATTGCAAAATTACGTGCTGATTGTAGGTAATAGTTGCCCTTGGTCTTCTCTATAAACTCAGAGAGTACCGCATCAAGGAAGAAAACAGCCAATTTCACAGCCTTAGTATCCTTCCATTCGTCAAAAAGCTCCAAATTCATGGAAGAGAGACAACAAATAAAAGATTCTTCTGCGCTGGAAGGAAGCATAATTTCACTACAGAGGTTGCTGGAATGAATGAACATATTATGATCCTTATACACCTGTGGACGCTTACGGTTCACGTTATCGGTAAAGAAGATATAAGGCAAGCCCTTCTGCTGGCGGGATTCCAATACCCTTGCCCATAGCTTACGCTTATCAGGGTCTCCCTCTATCATCTCCTGCATCCAATAATCGGGCACACATACCCCAAAGAACAAGTTCTGAATATGATAGCCAGTGTCCTTGATCAGTAGGAACTCCTCTGCATCGGGGTGATCAATATCTAAATAAGCAGCGAAAGCTCCACGGCGTACCCCCCCTTGGGAGACTACATCCATAGCCGAGTCAAAGAGCTTCATAAAGCTCACCGCACCGCTGGATTTTCCATTATCAGTAACAGCAGATCCCCTATGGCGCAATTCTCCGAAATAGCCAGAGGTACCTCCTCCTATTTTCGTCTGCATAATCACCTCGCCTAACTTATGAGTAATTCCCTCTATGCTATCGGGAATATGTACATTAAAGCAAGAAATTGGCAAGCCTCTTTCTGTTCCCATATTTGCCCATATAGGAGAGGAGAAACTGATCCACCCTTTGGTAATCATTTCTTTAAAAGCAGGTTGCAATTCAGGCTTATATAATCGCTTAGCGGCAGCCCCTGTGATGCGGTCTATGGCACCTTCTACACTTTCTCCTTTAAGCAAATAACCACGATTGAGAATTTGCTCTGATTCATCATTAAGCCACCATATTTCATTTTCTTGGTTCATTATCTTGTATCCTTTCTTTTTAGTTGATAAAATTAGCGGGCGCAAAGTTATAAAATAAACTCCAAAGCACAAAAAAGATTTAACACTATCTTTTTATCCTCTTGGAGCAATCACATGTATATCTGATTTATAGAAAAAGGCGCTATACAGAGATTAACAATAGTTTAAGGGAAGAACTTTTTAGAGGCTTCCCATAGCTCATTCATCTGGCCAATAGAGAACTCAGTAATATCTTTTCCTTGTTCTTGAGCCTTTGTTTCTAAGAACTTAAAACGTTGTAAGAACTTCTCATTGGTCAGGGACAAGGCATTCTCTGGGTTTATTCCCAAAAAGCGCGCATAATTGACCAAACTAAAGAAGACATCGCCCATTTCCTTTTCTGCCATAGCATGGTTATTACGTGCCACTTCACGCTGAAGCTCCGCTACTTCTTCCTCGAACTTGTGCCAGACCTCTTCCTTATGGCTCCAATCAAACCCCACTCCTGCGGCCTTTTCCTGTATGCGATAAGCCTTTACAAGAGAGGGTAGGCTTTTGGGAACTCCTGCATGTACCCCCTTACTTCCTTTTTGTAATTTTATCTTTTCCCAGTTTTGCTTAACTTGCTCTTCGTTCTCCACAGAGATATTTCCGTAGATATGTGGATGCCTTTCTATAAGTTTTTCACAGATTGCATTGATGACATCTTCTATATCAAAAGATTGTGTTTCACTTGCTATTTTGGCATAGAAAACTATGTGTAGGAGTATATCCCCCAGTTCCTTTTTTATCTCTTGAGTATCTTGCTCAAGAATTGCATCGGTGAGTTCGTATAGTTCCTCTATAGTGAGCGGGCGAAGAGTTTGCATAGTTTGTTTTCTATCCCAAGGGCACTTCTCCCTAAGGTCATCCATAATGTCCAACAAACGACCAAAAGCCTCCAATTGTTTTTGTCTTTTTTCTTTCATTAGTATTCCAAATTTATAGACATAAAAAAAGGCTATCCTTCAAGTGAAAGAATAACCCTTTTTTAGCATATGTCAAATTAAAGTAAATTATTATGGATAATAAGTAATTTCTCTTTCTAAAAAACTCTTAGGAAACTGGTTGATAGATTCTATACGTTCTATCCAATTCCCATTGTTATCAAACTTATAAGTATAAGATCTCTCTTCTAAGAAAGTACCCTTACCATCATAATATTTGATCTCTTTTTCATTACCTTTCTCATCATAAGTGATTACGCTACGTCTTGAAAGGGAATTGTTACTATTGTAGATTTCTATTTCAGAGATTCTTCCGTTCTTATCATACTTATAAGAGGTACAGTTGTCTACTTGTGTTTCAGAAGCTGTATATTGGCACATTTTAGCCACTTTCCCCATCTTATCATACTCATAGGTATATTTAGAACCGAAAGATTTATCTTTCTTAATCCAAACTTCCTCAATCATACGACCTTTGTCATCATTCTTATAGAGGTAGGAATCATTTAGTTCTCCTGTAGGACTATAACTATTGTAAGCTTTCTTAGCTCCCTTGTTATCATATACATAGAGGAACTTCATTTGTAGCTTTCCATAAGCGTTATAGAGGTCACGAGAAAGACGTTTACCCTTGTCATCATATTTGTAGATTACTTTTTGGGAGAGATTTCCTACTTTGTTGTAAGTATTATTCTCGGCCTTGTAACCATGTTCGTCGAAAACGATGACTACATCGCCTCTCCAAAACTCTTGTTTATCCCCTTTGGTAATCTTTCCAAAATAATCTACCAACTTATAAGGCGTTATTTTAAAAGTTTTTACCTTTCCAAAAAGGTTCATATCTTTCAGGTTATTCTTGCTCTCACGCATATTGTTACCTGTCTGAGCAAATGCTTGCACTCCAGTTACCAACAATAGTAATAGAAAAATTTTTTTTCTCATTTTGCTTAGTATTTGTAGTTTTTACATGGTTGCAAAAATACATATTTTTTTCTATTTTAAAAGAAAAATCTCAAAAAAGTTATTAACACTCTCAATATTTTTTACATTTTTATATTTAAGTGATTATAACTTAATTAGTTATAAGCGATTCTTAATAGCTTTTCTTTATAAAAAATATGTCTTGGAACTGTTTATTTCTGAGGGTTATCTTGTTGTCCTTGTTGCTGTTGTTGTCCTTGTACGGGATTGGTTCCTACAGGCTGTTGTATAGGCGCTGGAGTCTTTACTCCATCAAAGATACTCCCCCCTTGAGCTTGACCACGATTGTTGCTAAGGATAAGGTTACTGATTAGGGAAAGTACAATAAGTGCTACTCCCAATGTCCAAGTACTTGTGTTAAGGAAATCACCAGTTTTTTTCACCCCTCCTACCACTTGTGCATTTCCCCCGAAAGCAGAAGAAAGTCCGCCACTTTTGGGCTGTTGTACCATGATCACTAAGATCAATAAAAAGGATACTAATAAGATAATTCCTAAAACAATGTTGAATGCTAACATAATATAATTTATTTATTTTGTTGTAATTTTCTAATCATCGCGATTTGCTCAGCGAAATAAGCGCTTTTGGCTGGATTCTTGAGCATCAATATCTGGTAAGCCTGAATGGCCTCTGCATATTTTCCTTGTTCGAGATACACCTTGGCCAAGGTCTCTGTCATGAACTGTCTGCCTATATCCTTCTTCTCTACAATCTCTATATTGCTTGGGGTGTCATCATCTTTATTCACCTCAATCTTAGGATTGGCTTGTAGGAACTTATCAATAAGATCAAACTTTTTAGCCCTCTCATCGCCTTCCTCAAAAATATTCTTATCCACAAAAGGCAACTCAACGGTAGGTGCGGCCTGAGTTGTTCGCCTATCAATAGGTTTGTAACGTGTAACCTGTAGCCAAGTGGCAAAGGACTGCTTGTCCGTAGGCTTAAAATCAATAGGCTTACCCATATTCAGTGCCTCCTTCGGCTCTTGTGGGGAAGGGGGCGCTTGTTCTTGCTCAGGGGTTGGTGTTACAGGATAGAACTCCTTTTTCTCAAAGACATCTCCTGTAACATAGGTGGTAAATTCTGAAGGAATTGCCTCATCAGCATAAGCCTTGGGCATTTCTTCCCTCTTAAGCACACTTTTCTTATCCTTAAAGGCAGTAGAGGTGATAAAGTCAAACAACAAGGTTCGGTTACCTATATGAGCGGCCGTAATCTTCAATTCCTTGTTATAACGATAACTCTCCTGGGCATACAATATCTTCAGATAAATAGCCTTTACTACCTGAAAGTAAGGATATTCGTGTATAATATTCTCTAATTCATATACTTGCGAAAGCGTGATATGATTAGGTTGTTTCAAAATAAGAGATAAATCAGTCGCTGTCATTACCAATTAGCTAAGGAAGCGTTGAAAATATCCTGTCCTATGCGTTCGAATATAGCTTCAAAGGCACTACTCTTAACTGAGCTTAGCTGTGTATTGGCTGGAAAATCATAATAATGAGAGAACTGCCTTTCAAAATCCTTTTCCGAGTCCTTGGTATTGGTAAAGCGTACATTAATGGTTACCGAAAGACGGTTCTGTGCAGCTTGTTGCTGGGCATTAGCCGCCATAGGGGCAATAGTAAAACTGGTAATTTCCCCCTCATATACCAAGTCTCCATTGGTAGTGGTCAGGGAAAGATTCGTCTGGTTATTGATCAAATCCTGCAAATAGAATGTAAAGTCCCTATCCATACCAGGCTCAATAAGGGGTGCCCTGTTTTGGAAAAAATTTACCTGAAAGGTCTTTGCATCTCCCGTACTTCCTCCTGTAAAGTTGTAAATTCCACAAGAGGAGAAGCAGCAGCAAACACAGAGAAATATGACTATCCTTTTCAACAAAAAATTTTTGGCAAAAGTACAACTATATTTTAAATAAAAAAAATTTTTTTCATATCTTTGCCGAAAAAATTTACCTCTTATGTCTCCTATCGAAAAAAATGTCTCTTCCCCGGATGCTACAGTGGAACTTACCCCTGAACTTAAACGATTAGAAAAGGCTAACAATTCCTTGAAAATAGTCAAAGAAATGAGCCTTTTGGGCGTTAGCTCTGGGGTGAAATCTGTAAGGAATATATTGCTACTTGTCATTGTAAATTTTGTCTTCCTTTTGGGAGGTATCTACCTACTTTTCAGTGATAGCTTCGCTTATAAAAAACTATTTTTCCTACTACTTATCATAGCAGTAGGTATACTTTTTGTCTTTATTGCTATCAAAAAAGTATTTGACTTACTCAAGTTAGAATACTCATTTTATCTCTTCAATCAGTTTAAGTCCTATATCCATAAGATTTTTGAAGCTATTTTCAAAAAAACGACAGATACAGCTGAAAAAGTAGTTAGCAAGAAGCAGCTCAATGAAGTTTTCCATCGTTTTATCCCCAAAATCCCGAAGGCTTTCCAAAAACCATTACTTTTTGTTCTCTCTTTTACCCCTATGGTAGGTTTTGTCGCCGATATATATGCTACCGACAATCTCAATTCTCATGAGAAGCAAAGCGATGCCCTCTATGAAAAAGTAAAACTCTATTTAGAGAATAGTGTAAAGGAAGAGCGCAACGGTTATTGGCTTATTTGGGCACTACTTATAAATGGCCTTTTACAAGGGGTTTTACTCTATTGGTTACGCTAAAAACAACTAACATGACAGACAAGAAACTCCCCTCCCTACTGGGAGGGGCTATGATTATTGCAGGTACTGCTATTGGAGCGGGGATGCTAGCCAACCCTACCTCTACGGCAGGTATATGGTTTGTAGGTTCGGTAGGAGTACTTCTCTATACCTGGTTTTGTATGACTACCTCTGGGCTTATGCTCTTGGAGGCCAATCTGCACTACCCCACAGGTGCTAGTTTTGATACCATCGTCACCGACCTGCTCGGCAAGCGCTGGAACATAGTCAATGGGCTTTCGGTCGCCTTTGTACTCTATATACTAACCTATGCCTATATCACCTCTGGGGGAAGTATCACAGAGAATGCTATCAATAGTTTAGGATGGATAAGCATCTCCAGAGGAACAGGTTCCTTGCTCTTCTGCTTGGCTCTTGCCTTTTTTGTATGGTTCTCTACCAAGGCTGTGGATCGCCTTAGTACAATCCTTATAGGAGGTATGATTATCGCTTTTTTTCTCTCCACTACAGGACTACTCACCTCCGTTAGCAGTGCGACCCTATTGGATAGTCAAGATACCAATGCTCCTGCACACCTCCCCTACTTGCTTACAGCACTTCCTGTGTGCCTAGTCTCTTTTGGCTTTCATGGTAATGTCCCCAGCTTGGTCAAATACTATAATCGCGATGGACGACGAGTAATGCAATCCATCTTTATAGGCACTTTTTTAGCCCTTTTTATCTATATCCTATGGCAAATGGCCGTACAGGGCAACCTCCCCCGCCGAGAGTTTGCTCCAGTTATCGCTAAAGGAGGTGATGTAGCCGCTCTCTTAGAAGCCCTAAGTAAGTACATTAGTACCCAATATATAGAAAGTGCGTTAAGCTTTTTTGCCTATATGGCTATTGCCAGCTCTTTCTTGGGTGTAACCCTAGGACTTTTTGATTATATTGCCGATCTTTTCAAACTTTCGGATACTCCTTGGGGACGCGCGAAGACCGCTTTGCTGACCTTTTCCCCTCCCCTATTGCTAAGTATTCCCTTTCCCTATGGTTTTGTAACTGCTATTGGCTATGCAGGCCTAGCCGCCACTCTTTGGGCGGCCATTGTCCCCGCCCTACTTGTACGTGCCAGCCGAAAGAAATTTCCTCATGCTACTTATAAAGTGTACGGAGGTAAGGGAATGATTTATTTTATTATACTTTTTGGTCTGCTTAATATTTTCACCCAACTAGGAATGCAATTAGGATGGATTCCAAGTTTCAATGGTTAGTGATTAGTTGTTAGCCTTTTAACCCTTAATTAAAAATGAATAAACAAAAACTTCCTTCCCTTTTGGGAGGGGCTATGATTATCGCAGGTACCGCTATTGGAGCGGGGATGCTGGCCAACCCAACCTCTATGTCAAATATCTGGTTTGTAGGTTCGGTGGTCATGTTACTCTTTACCTGGTTCTATACTGTGGTGGCAGGACTTATGCTCTTGGAGGCTAACCTCCACTTTCCTGAAGGAGCCAACTTCAACACCATGGTTACCCAGCTCTTAGGTAAAGGCTGGAATATAGCCAATGGGCTTGCGGTAACCTTCACCCTATACATACTCACCTATGCCTATATCACTTCAGGTGGGGGGATTACTGAAAACCTTTTACAGCGCCTTACCCCTCAGTTAGGGCTAGGACATAGCGAAGGTTCTATACTCTTTTGCTTTGCTTTAGCTCTCTTTGTCAGTATTTCCACTAAGGCTGTCAGCCGATTGAGTACCATACTGATAGGAGGCATGATCATTGCCTTTTTCCTCTCTACCATGGGACTATTGAGTTCTGTCAAAGCCTCAGTACTGCTAGACACCACAGCACAGCAAGATCCTTCCTTTATGCTTTACCTACTTTCAGCACTGCCTATGTGCTTGGTTTCTTTCGGTTACCATGTATGCTTGCCCAGTTTGGTCAGCTATTATCACAAGGATAGTAGGCTCGTTATCAAATCCATACTCATAGGGACAGGTATTGCCTTTTTGATCTATGTTCTATGGCAAATGGCCGTACAAGGCAATCTGCCTCGTGAAGCCTTTGCCCCAGTAATTGCTAAGGGAGGCGATGTAGCCGCCCTCTTGAGTGCACTAAGCGCCTATATCCCAACCCAGACCATCAGTGTAGTGCTTGACTTTTTTGCCTATATGGCTATTGCTAGTTCCTTCTTAGGGGTTACCTTAGGCCTTTTTGATTATATAGCCGATTTGTTCCACTTTGATAACAGCTTATGGGGAAGAGCCAAAACCACTCTGATCACCTTTGTCCCTCCGCTGGTGATGAGCCTACTTTATCCTTATGGTTTTGTAAAGGCAATTGCCTATGCAGGGGTAGCGGTAAGCTTCTCTTCTATTATGATTTCCGCTCTTATGGTACGCTCCAGTAGAAAGAAATTCCCTGAGGCTACCACGTACCGCACCTTTGGCGGCAATGCTCTGATCTACTTTATGATCATTATAGGCATAGTGAACATAGTGGTACAATTAGTGGTTAGTGATTAGTGGTTAGTTACTGACAACTGAATTTAAGATTTCTAAAAAATGAACAAACAAAAATCACCTTCCCTCTTGGGAGGTTCTATGATTATAGCGGGTACTGCCATAGGAGCAGGAATGCTCGCCAATCCTACCGCTATGTCTGGGATATGGTTTACGGGTTCAGTACTCCTATTTCTCTTTATTTGGGGAGTAACTACCCTATCGGCCTTGATGCTCTTAGAGGCTAATCTACACTTTGAGAAAGGCGCCAATTTTGATACCATCACTACCCAACTATTGGGGAGAGGTTGGAATATCCTCAATGGTATCTCAGTGGCTTTCACCCTATACATACTCACCTATGCCTATATCACTTCGGGAGGGAGTATTACCGAGAGTCTGTTCCAACGGTTTGCCCCTGAAATACCTATCAACCACACCTCTGCTGCCTTGCTTTTCTGCTTAGCCTTAGCGCTCTTTGTCAGTATCTCTACCAAGGCTGTGGATCGGATAAGTACCATTCTCATTGGAGGAATGGTCATTGCCTTTTTCCTCTCCACTACAGGACTGCTTACCTCCGCCAAGAGCGATATCTTACTCAATGAGGTATCACAAGGAGAAAACTCATACCTCCCCTACCTGCTTTCAGCCATTCCTACCTGTTTGGTTTCTTTTGGCTATCATATCTGTGTGCCTACTTTGGTGAATTACTATAACAAAAATGGTAAAAAAGTCATGTATGCCGTGCTTATAGGTTCACTTTTGGCACTGCTAATCTATATTTCTTGGCAAATGGCCGTACAAGGGAACCTACCAAGAGCAGAATTTGCCCCTATCATAGCCAAAGGCGGTGATGTAGCTACCCTTTTGGGAGCACTAAACCGCTATATTCCTATTCAATCTATAGGAGTACTACTTGATTTCTTTGCTTATATGGCTATTGCCAGCTCTTTCTTAGGAGTAACCTTAGGACTCTTTGACTACATAGCCGATTTGTTCAAGTTGGGCAACGACCTATGGGGAAGAGTAAAAACAGCCTTGATAACCTTCGTTCCCCCACTACTGATGAGCTTGCTTTATCCTTATGGGTTTGTAACCGCTATCGGCTATGCGGGACTTGCGGTAAGTATTTGGATGGTTATCATTCCTGCCCTTTTAGCCCATGCCAGCAGGAAGAAATACTCCAAGAGTAGTTATAAAGTCTTTGGAGGAAACACACTGATTTACTTGGTTATAGCCTTTGGACTGCTCAATATCTTCTGTTATGTAGCAGGACAAATGGGCCGGATTCCTACCTTTAAAGGAGAATAATGAGCAACCTTTATTACTGAGCATCATGGAAGAAGATTATTCTATATATGGCTATTCGGGCTTGGTCTTTACCTTTTTTGCAAGCCTTTTCCTAACCCATCTATTCATTAGGAAATACCGATTCATTTGCTTTGCTGTGCTTAACTGGGTTTTATGTGTTACATTCTCTCGTATTGCTTGGGACGATTTCTATTGGGAGGTATGGATTGAAAATCCATGGGACTATAGTGCTCGATTAGAGTATTTTATACAAGGATTCGTTTATATAAATATTTTCCCTTTACAGCACATCTTAGTGCTTATTGCTATTTTTTTTGATTATCAGGAAGTTAGTTTTAAAAATTTTAAACCATGTTAGAAAAAGCCATACAAATAGCCCTTGAAGCACATAAAGGGCAAACCGATAAAGCAGGAGCACCCTATCTATTGCACCTTACCCGTGTAATGAATGCAGGCCAAACTGAAGATGAAAAAATTTGCGGTATCTTACACGATTTAGTAGAAGATACGCCTTGGACTTTTGAAGACCTTAGAAGAGAGGGGTTTTCAGAAGAAGTGATCAGAGCTTTAGTGTGTGTAACCAAACAACCCGATGAGCCATACCAACATTTTATAGCACGTATCAAGAAAAACCCCTTAGCTACTAAAGTCAAAATCAATGACTTAAAAGATAATATGGATATTACAAGGCTGACCTTTATCACCGAAGAAGACACACAACGATTGAATAAATATCTAAAGGTTTATCATTATCTTTTGGACAATAAAAAACTACCTTGAATATTTTAACTTTCAAGGTAGTTAGTGAGCTTCGGGATACTATACCGCTATTACGCTCTGGTGGGCAATGCCCTATAAAAATAACACTTTTAAAGGTGAAAGCTCGGCTTAACAACTATCACATGCATATAGTATTGCATTCCCGCTCTCTGGTGGGATACCCCAAAAACTTTAAAACTATTATCTATACAACAAAAGTACAACTTTATTTCTAAACAGCAAAGATTTTAACAAAAGCTCCCATTAAGAGACTTTAAATGGAAAAATCAACTTATTAGATAAATAGGAGCTTCAGTCTTTAGTATTAATTTTGTCTCTTACCCTAATTAACAAGTAAAGGCTTCATCCCTACAAGAGATATAAAGCCTTTACAAGAGGTGGGTATTGACAGTCTTAACTTCTCGCTACCCGGCGCAACAACAAACTTGTTACGCACTGCAAAAGTACAAAATAATTTTCTAGCCACAGATATTTTAAAAAAATAAAATGAGGAAATCATCAAAAGAGAAAAGAAATGACAGAACAAAACCTCTTAAAAAGCTCATTAAGTTTGTATTAAAGAGAGAAAAACAAAAAAATATAGATATTGAAAGAGGAAGAGAATCAGCCAAGATAGCGTTCTAAACCCGAACGCCTATGAAAAGATAAATCTATCATAGGCGTTGGTATCGCCGAATCCGCAGAATCGACACTACAAAGGTATAACTATTTTTTTTTATTGACAAGTTATTTCTGGAAATATTTTAAAACACTAAGGGGCAATCATCATAAAATGACTGCCCCCAAGGTATTGCAAATCCGCAGAATTGCAATGCAAAGGTACAAAATGTTTTCTAAATACCTATAAAAAACAAAAAATTAACATTAAAGGCATACATGCCGTTTACCTTGCCGTTTTGGTGAAATTACAAACGAAATTTTAGCCTTAAAACAGTTGTAACACATTGATTGGAAGAGTGTTACACTTAGTGACCGCGAGAGGCTTCGAACCCCTAACCCTCAGAGCCGAAATCTGATATTCTATCCAGTTGAACTACGCGGCCTTTGGTTAAACAATAAATATCTATGATAATACTTTCTTTACTACAGCAGCTATGAGTTTGCCATCGGCCTTGCCTGCAAGCTCTTTGTTAGCCTCGCCCATGACTTTTCCCATATCCTTCATGCTAGTTGCTCCTACATGGGCTACAATTTCCCTGATAATAGCCTCTACTTTCTCCTCGGAAAGTTGTTCGGGAAGGAACTTAGCTATAATCTCAGCTTGTTGTAACTCTGGAGTAGCCAAGTCCTCTCTGCCTTGTTTCTGATAGAGATCAGCACTCTCTTTACGCTGTTTTACAAGGCGTTGTAAGAGCTTTATTTCTTCTTCCTCTAAAAGGGTTTCTCCTGCCTTGGCCTCTGTTTTAGCCAATAATATAGCTGACTTTATAGCACGCAAGGATTCCAAAGCAATAGTATCTTTAGCTTTCATGGCCTCTTTGAGGGCTTCCATTATTTTTGCTTCTAAACTCATGGTAAAAAATCTTAACCAATAACTTGGTGTTATTGCAGGTGCAAAGTTACATCTTTTTTTCTAACTAAGAAAATATTTTTTATTTTTGTTTCCCATAAAAACAAATAGGTAATAGTTTTTCAGTTCTAATATTTTTTGTATCTTTGCCGCGCAACATCAAGCATAAAGTGCTGGAAGGTTGCCTTATTTTGATGTACTTAAAATGACCCAAAAGAAAACTGAAAATACTGATATTTCTATTCTGCAGAAACTCTTTGCCTATGCCAAACCCTACAAATGGACTTTCACATTGGTAGCCTTTTTGGCAATATTCATCTCAGGAGCCAGCTCCTTAAGAGCTTATATCTCTAAAGAAATCATCAATAACTACATAGTACCCAAGGACTATCAGGGCTTATTATATGCTAGTTTGCTACTAGTGGCTATATTACTGCTGGAAATTATCTCTCAAATTTCATTCGCTTATTATTCTGGTTGGATAGGACAAGCTGTCATTTATGATATTCGTAAGAAGCTATTCTCGCTTATGCTACGCTTCAATATGAAGTACCACAACCAATCATCAGTAGGAGTGCTCATCACCCGTGCGGTAAATGACCTAGAACGTATTGGGGAAATATTCAGTGCTGGCCTATTTGAAATCATCTCAGATATACTGAAGATGACCATTATCATGTCCCTGATGCTCCTGACTGACTGGAAGCTGTCGCTGCTCACCTTTCTTACCCTACCTATTATTATCTATGCAACTCACCTCTTTCAAAGAGCCAGTAAAGCCGCCTTTACCGATATTCGTAGGGAGGTCGCGAACCTAAACTCCTTCGTCCAAGAGCGTATCAGTGGAATTAAGGTCGTACAGCTATTCAATCGAGAGAAAGAAGAGTACAAAGCCTTCCAAGAGATTAACGAAAAACACAAGAAAGCATGGCTAAGAAATATCCTGCAAAACTCTATCTACTTTCCTATAGCAGAGGTGCTTAGTTCCTTGGCTATTGCCTTGGTCATTTGGTATGGAGGTCTGCAAGTTACCCAGCATGAAATGGCCAGTTTAGGGGTCATCTTCATGTTTGTTCAATTGGTACAAGAACTCTATCGTCCACTTCGCCATATTGCCGACAAATTCACCGTATTACAAATGGGTATGGTCGCCTCTGGCCGTGTCTTTGACATCATGGAAGAAGAGAAAGAAAACCAAGAAGACTTCCAACTGGGACGTCACCAAGAAATCCAAGGAGACATTCGCTTTCAAAATGTTACTTTCGGTTACAAAAAGGACGAAGAAATCCTTCATGGCATCAGTTTTGAAGCTAAAAAAGGACAAACAATAGCCTTTGTTGGCGCCACAGGAGCAGGCAAATCAACTGTAATACAACTACTTACACGCTTTTACCACATCACCTCTGGAGAAATACTCATTGATGGAGTCAGCTGTTATGATTATAACTTAGAGAGCTATCGCCAGCAAATAGGCGTTGTACTTCAAGACGTATTCCTTTTTGCCAACAGTATCTATTACAATATCACCTTGGGAGATGAACGCATTACTCTAGAACAAGTTAAAGAAGCCGCTAAGGAAATAGGTATCCATGACTTTATAGAGCAACTCCCCAATGGTTATTTCTTTGATGTAAAGGAGCGAGGGGCTGTCCTTTCAGCAGGCCAACGCCAACTGATCTCTTTCCTTCGTGCCTATGTACACAAGCCCAAAATTCTCATCCTTGATGAGGCTACCGCTTCAGTAGACTCCCATTCAGAGAAGCTCTTACAGCAAGCTACCGAAAAAATCACCCAAGGGCGCACCTCCATTGTCATCGCTCATAGGCTCTCCACTATACGCAAGGCAGATAAGATCATCGTAATGAACAAAGGAAATATAGTAGAAGAAGGCACCCATGATGAGCTCCTAAAGATTGATAAGGGCTATTATAAGAATCTATATGACATGCAGTTTGCCTCTTAGAGGAAAGATCTCAAAATAAAGACTAAAAATAATTTGTAGAAAAAATATTTATTTTCTGGGGTACTATCATTTTTTTACGTAAATTTGCCCCCAACTAACAATCACCAATTAATAACAATTATGACAAACATTAAGAAAATAGCCGTTCTCACCTCAGGAGGTGATGCTCCAGGAATGAATGCCGCCATACGCTCTGTAGTACGTACTTGCGCTTACCATGATGTAGCTGTATTAGGTGTATACCGAGGCTACCAAGGCATGATAGAAAATGACTTTGCCCCTTTGGATGCCCGTAGTGTCCGTAACCTTGTCAATCGTGGAGGTACCTTCCTCAAGTCTGCTCGTTCTAAGGAATTTCGTACGCCTGAAGGACGTAAGAAAGCCTATGATAACCTTGTAGCTGCCGAAGCAGATGCATTGGTAGTTATCGGAGGAGACGGTTCTTTCACAGGTGCTTTGCTTTTCAACCAAGAATTTGGATTCCCTGTAATGGGTATCCCAGGTACTATAGACAATGATATATATGGTACTACCTATACCCTAGGGTATGATACAGCTCTCAATACAGTAGTAGAAGCCATTGACAAAATACGTGATACTGCTAGCTCCCACAACCGTATGTTTTTTATAGAAGTGATGGGGCGTGATGCTGGTTTTCTCGCTCTCAACTCAGGTATAGGAGGGGGCGCTGAAAAAATCCTTATCCCTGAACAACATAGTACCTTAGAGGACTTGGTAAATGAGATTGCCATCAATCACAACAAAGGGAAAATGTCCAACATAATAGTGGTAGCCGAAGGATATACGACAGGACAAAATGTATATGAACTCAAAAAATACGTAGAGGCACAAAATCCTGACTATGATATTCGTGTAACTGTATTGGGACACATACAGCGAGGCGGTGCGCCTACCTGCTTTGACCGTGTATTGGCCAGCCGTATGGGTGTGAAAGCTGTAGAGTCCCTTCTCGAAGGCAAGTCCAACTATATGGTAGGAATTAACAACGACAAAATAGACCTCACCCCACTGGAGAAAGCCATCAAAGGCGGTGAAAGCAAGCTCGATCCAGACCTTATCCGTATTGCAAAGATTATGAGTGTGTAACCCTAAAAACTTTCTAATAAAAAGTTTTTTTATTAAATTATTTTTCATAACTTTGCGACGCCAAAATAAAAATCATTTTTTTAGACAATGAAAATAGCAGTTATTGGAACCGGTTATGTTGGTTTAGTATCAGGTACTTGTTTTGCCGAAATGGGAAATAAGGTTACTTGTGTAGACGTGAATAAAGAAAAAATTGAAAACCTTAAAAAGGGGATTATTCCTATATATGAGCCTGGTTTAGAGACCATGGTACTTAGTAATGTAGCTAATAAGAATTTGTTCTTTACTACAGAAATAAGTGAAGCCATCAAAGATGCTGAGATAGCCTTTATTGCAGTAGGTACTCCTATGGGAGATGATGGTTCTGCGGACTTGCAATATGTACTCTCCGTAGCACAATCCATTGGAGAAACTATGCAGGGGAAGCTCATCATTGTGGACAAATCCACTGTTCCTGTAGGTACTGCAGATAAGGTACACACTACTGTGCAAAAAGCCTTGGATAAGCGAGGTGTTTCCTATGAATTTTATGTAGTATCGAACCCTGAGTTTCTCAAAGAAGGAAAAGCCATTCAAGACTTTATGAAACCTGACCGAGTAGTAGTGGGAGCTGATAATGACTATGCATTAAGCCAGATGAAGGCACTCTATGCCCCTTTCTTTATGCAGCATGATGGCTTTATTTCTATGGATATTCGTTCTGCTGAAATGACTAAATATGCTGCTAATTCCATGTTGGCTACTAAGATATCTTTCATGAATGAAATAGCCAATATCTGTGAGCGTGTAGGAGCTGATGTAAATAAAGTGCGTATAGGTATTGGCTCTGACAGTCGCATTGGTTATAGTTTCATCTACCCAGGTTGTGGGTATGGAGGTTCCTGCTTTCCTAAAGATGTCTTAGCTCTAAAGAAATTGGCAGAAGAAGTCAATTACAAAGCAGAACTTATAGAATCTGTAGATAATGTCAATAACCGTCAAAAATATGTCATTGCTCAAAAGGTAATAAAAAAATATGGAGAAGATCTTACAGGAAAAACCTTTGCTGTATGGGGTCTCTCTTTCAAACCTGAAACAGATGATATGCGAGAGGCTCCAGCCATCTATATTATTAAAGAATTAGTTAAACGAGGTGCTAAAATACAAGCCTATGATCCCAAAGCTGTGCATGAGGCTAAAGTATGCTACTTGAAAGGAATTGATGTAACCTATGTAGAAAGTAAATATGATGCACTAAAAGGGGCTGATGCTCTCCTGCTGCTTACTGAATGGAAAGAATTCCGTGTACCTGACTTTGAAGAAATTAGCAAACAATTAAAAGAAAAAGTAATCTTTGATGGACGTAATCAATACAATGCTTTTGATTTACCCAATAAAGGTTTTGAATACATACAAATAGGAGTTTAAGATAGAGAGAAATGAAAATATTAGTAACTGGAGGAGCAGGCTTTGTGGGTTCCAACCTTTGTGAAGCCTTAGCCAAAGACCCTAAAAATCATGTTTACTCATTAGATAACTATTTCACAGGAAGTCGAGAAAATCATGTAGAAGGAGTTACCTATATAGAGGGAAGTACAGAACATATTTTTGAACTCATTGACTTTGTCCCTGACCTTGTATATCACTTAGGTGAATACTCACGAGTAGAACAGAGTTTTGAAGATATAGATAAAGTACTTTTATTCAATAAGATAGGTACTCTAAAAGTGTTAGAGTTTTGCCGTAAACACCGCTGCAAATTGGTATATGCGGGCAGTAGTACTAAGTTTGGTGATGGAGGTATAGGTAAAGATCAAAGTCCTTATGCTTGGAGTAAATCGTCCAACACAGAATTAGTAAAAAACTATGGTAGTTGGTATGGTTTAGAGTATGCTATTGTTTATTTTTACAATGTTTATGGTAAGCGTGAGATCCGTACTGGTAAGTATGCTACTCTTATAGCGCTCTTTACTGAGAAAATGAAAAAAAGAGAACCTCTCACTGTAGTAAGCCCTGGCACACAACAACGCAACTTTACTCATATTGAGGATATAGTATCTGGATTACTTATCGTAGGAGAAAAAGGTAATGGTGATGGTTTTGGTATAGGAAGCCCCGAAACTTATACTGTCTTAGAGATAGCTAAATTATTTGGGGGAGAGATCCGAATGCTTCCTGAGCGTAAGGGAAATCGCATGACAGCTGAGGTGGTTACTCAAAAGACAGAAGCACTGGGTTGGAAAGCCAAAAGACATATTAAAGAGTTTATAGAAGAATTGAGAAATAATAATAACTGGTAATGAAAGAATATGATTATTTAGTTGTAGGAGCTGGGCTTTTTGGTTCCATATTTGCTTGTGAAATGACTAAGAAAGGAAAAAAGTGCTTAGTTATAGATAAAAGGGAGCATTTAGGAGGAAATATATATTGCAGAGAGATAGAAGGAATACAAGTTCACCAATATGGCCCTCATATTTTCCATACTAATGATAAAGATATTTGGAATTATGTAAATCAGTTTGCAGAGTTTAATCATTTTATATATAGCCCTGTAGCAAACTATAAAGGTAAATTGTATAACCTACCATTCAATATGAATACCTTTTATCAATTATGGGGGGTTACTACGCCCAATGAAGCACAACAAATCATAGAAAAACAGATTAAAGAAAGTGGTATAACCTCCGCTCAAAACTTAGAGGAGCAAGCACTGTCATTGGTGGGACGTGATGTGTATGAAACACTTATCAAGGGATATACAGAAAAACAATGGGGACGTCCTGCGACAGAGCTACCAGCTTTTATTATCAAACGGCTTCCTGTCAGATATATTTTTGACAATAATTACTTTAATGATCGTTACCAAGGAATTCCTATAGGAGGTTATAATATTATTATAGAAAATATGCTCAGGGGTATTGAAACAAGGACAGGAGTTGATTATCTTGAAAATAAGAGCCATTATGATAGTTTGGCTCATACTGTAGTATATACAGGTAAGATAGATGAGTATTTTGGATATTGTTTTGGAGAATTAGAATATCGTTCTTTACGATTTGAAACAGAATCTTTAGAAATAGAAAACTTCCAAGGATGTGCGGGAATGAATTATACAGATGCCAAGATACCTTATACTCGCGTAGTAGAACATAAGCACTTTGAGTTTGGAAAACAGAAACATACTGTTATCACCAAAGAATATTCTCAAACTTGGAACAGAGAGAAAGAAGCTTATTACCCTATAAATAATACTACTAATCAAGAGTTGTATAATAAGTATAAAGAAAAGGCTTCTACTCTAACCAATGTCATCTTTGGAGGGCGCTTGGCTGAATATAGATATTATGATATGCACCAAGTAATAGCTTCAGCCTTACAAAAAGTTAAAACTATAAATAGCTGATAAGATGATATTTGACAAACTAAAGCAACATAAAAAGATTATTGAAAATTTCTCTTATTTGTCTGTTTTGCAAATACTCTCATTAATTACTCCTTTAATTACTTATCCTTATTTAGTAAGAACTTTAGGAGAGATAATGTATGGGACAGTTGTATTCGCTCAGGCCGTAGTAGCCTATTTTAATATCCTAGTTGTTTTTGGTTTTAATTTCACAGCAGCAAGAGATGTTAGCTTGCATAGAGATAACCCTAAGAAATTAACTGAAATTGTTAGTGCGGTAACTATTATCAAGACATTATTTTTAATAATTTCATTATTATTAATATCATGTTATATGTTTTATACTCCCAAAATGGATTATATCTTATACTATTTATCCTTTTGGATATGTCTCAATGAGATTCTATTCCCTACTTGGTTTTTTCAAGGAATAGAAGAGATGAAATATATTACTTTCATTAATTTAGGGATACGTGTTTTGTTTATAGGAATGATTTTTATATTTATAAAATCTCCCAATGACTATTTATTTTTCCCTTTACTGAATGGTATAGGGTCTTTTTTGGCAGGAGTTGTTAGTTTTTCTTTATTATATAAAAAATACAAATTACAATTAATAAGAGTTCCTTTAAAAACACTAATTGAATATATAAAATCATCATATCATTTATTTATATCTAATGTATCTATTCAGATATATGTAAATGCCAATAAGATTATTATTGGTCATTTTTTAGGCATGCGAGAGGTTACTTATTACGACTTAGCAGAGAAAATAACTAATATGGGAAAAGTTCCTCAAGGCATGATTAATCAGGTCTTATACCCTAAGATAGCCTTAGAAAAAAATAAAGCCCTTTTAAAGAAAGTTCTCAAAGGAACAATTCTTATGAATGTTGTTTTGTACTTGATAGTTTTTCTGTTTTCTCATCAGATAGTAACCTATTTTGGAGGAAACGAAACTGTTTTAAGAATTCTATTTTTAACAGTACCTATTATAGGAATAAGCAATGTATTAATGATATTAACTTTACTACCCTTTGGGTATAATAAATCTTTTACAAGAATTGTCTTTTTATCAGCTTTCTTTTATTTATTCATTGTTTTGATACTTTATGGACTAAATTCTATATCGTTATATACTCTTACAGCCACCAATGTAGTTGTGGAATCGTTAGTTTCTATAATAGCATATATTTATGTTAGACAAAAAAAAATAATAGATTTATGAGTGAAGATAAAATTATTAAGATATTAGTTTGTTGCCACAAGAGGGATGTGATGGCTACCCAATCCCCTTATTTACCTATACAAGTAGGTAAGTCTATATCTACTACAGATTTAGGAATACAAGCTGATAATACTGGAGATAATATAAGTGAAAAAAACCAAAGCTATTGTGAACTTACAGGTATCTATTGGGCTTGGAAAAATTTGAAAGATATAGATTATATTGGACTTTGTCATTATAGGAGATATTTTGATTTTCATAAGCAGGGAAATATGATAGCACACAGCACGATTATTCCTTCTAAAGATTTTGAGAAATTAAATTTGTCAGTACCTAAGAATGTTTTAAAAGAATTGGAGAAAGGCTACATATTTATTCCTAAGAAAATAACTTACAAATATCCACTATACATTGATTATAGTATTCATCACTTAAGTGAAGATATTCGTAAATTAGAAGAAATAATTAACACCCATTGTGAAGATAAATATAAAGAAGCTTTTAGTAAAGTTATTCATCATAATAACAAACTAAGCCATTATAATATGTTTTTGATGTCATGGAAAGAGTTTGATAAATATTGTCAATGGCTTTTTTCTGTTTTAGTGATTGCAGAGAAAGAGATTAACATAACCAATTACAATTCTGTTCAAAAACGTATTTTTGGATATATGGCAGAGAGACTTTTTAATATTTATATCTATGCTAATCAACTAAAGGTAAAAGAATTACCTATACTTAAAATTAGTGATGAAATAAACAATACAAATCTTATAAAACGAATTGCTAGGACTCAAGTCAATAATTTAACTGCTTTATTCCATAAAATTTAAAAAATGATCTCTATTATTATAGTAAATTACAACACCAAACAGCTCACTTTGGATTGTATCAGATCTATATATAAATATACAAAAGATATTGATTTTGAGGTGATTGTAGTAGATAATGCCTCTTCAGATAATTCTGTTGAGGCTATTAGAGAATCTTTCCCTATAGTAAATGTAATAGAGCCTAAAGAAAATTTGGGTTTTGGTAGAGCTAATAATCTTGGAGCTAAATATGCTCAAGGTGAATACTTATTTTTACTCAATAGTGATACCTTACTTATAGAAAATAGTATTAAAAAACTATATGACTTTTATACAGAGAATCAAGAAAAACTTCATATTGGGGTCTTGGGATGCACTTTAGTAGATAAAGATTTAAATCTCATACATTCTGGAGGTGATTTCCCCACAATCAGTAGATATATCTTTGATCATCCTTTTCGTGTTATAAATAAAATATTTAAAACAAATAAGAGTACATTCAAAAAATATTCTTATAATAATCCTATAACTAAAATAGATATGGTAACAGGAGCTGATATTCTTCTATCCAAAGAAATATTTAATAAAGTAGGAGGCTTTGATGAGCGTTTTTTCCTTTATTATGAAGAAACAGATATGGAATATAAGCTTACAAAGTTAGGATATACTCACTATATCATAAATACCACAAAAATTATTCATTTGGAGGGAGGAAGTATGAGCTATTCCAATTGGAAACGAAAAATAATACAAAATAGTCAGACTCTTTATTTCAAATTAAATCACTCTAATCTCTTTTGGATATATGGAATATTTGAACTATTGATGACTCCTCTTAGATTCTTACAATTCAAATATTCTTTTGAAGAGAATTTAGATTTTGTGAAAAGTAATTTTAAAAATATCTTTTAAAGATATACATAGATAGTAAGATGAAAGAAGAAATAGATGCTTATAAAGGGTGTAAATTAATCCTTTTCATAAATATTTTTTATATTACTATATCATATTTATATGCCCTAATAAGAAGAGAATATAACGGAGATTTCTTAGATATTCCTGTTAATTTGAATCCCTTTTTTTTATCTTTTGTATGGATAATCTCTATAATTCCTTTCTTAGGACTATGGTTATTATATAAAAAATATAAAAAAAAACACATTCCTTACAAAAAAGTTTATATAAGTATAGGATTTGTGAAAATGTTTGTCTTTATATTATTAATATCTCATATTTTTGTCACATTAGTTTTTGGCGTTGGAAAGGCTGGTTTTTCTGTATACCAAGCCCCTTCTTTTATTAAATTTTTTATACAAATATTACTGCGCTTTGATTCTACTATGTGGGGCGTTTTCTTGATATTTATATGCTCTAAAAGAGATTATACAACTCTCTTATGGACAATTCTACTATTGAGCATTTTAGGAATAACGAGGGCGTCAATGGGATTTCTCTTTTTTACCTTTTGGATAACTATTATAAAATACAATAAAGAACTTTTACATTTTTTGAAAAAATATTTTTTTATAATATGTATAATAATTCCCACATTCCCTTTTTTTGTAGAATTTGCGTATAATCAGAGAGATATTCTTAGAAAAGCAGGAGATGGAAATATAAAATATGATAAAAACACTCTTTTGGCTGGAAAGTTAGTCGGAAGATTATCTAGTTTTTCTAATACTGCTATACTTATAGATAAAGGTATTTATTATTATATAATTGCACAAGATTTTGATACTTTTTTTTATCAAAAAAATATGCTTATAATGATTAATGGGAGTGTCTTCAGTAAAAAGGATGTGCCAGAAAAAGTACTTATTGAAAATGGACCTGAGAATGCTTCCTTTATGTTAGGAACCTCTGGGATTTTAATTTTTTCACTTTATAAATCTACAACTTCTTTCTTTATTAATTTATTTTCTATCATTATTATATGTATTCTAGTATTCAAAATATTAAAGACCATTAATTTTTCTATGAATAACGAATATGCTTTTTTTATATTATTGGGTCCTATTCTAAGTGGTGTTGGTCTAGAATATTTCGCCTGTTTATTAAACGCTATCATATTGTTTATAACTTTACTTTTTTTTAGAGCTTTTAAAAAATTACAATTAAACTAATTTTATGAAACAAGTTATATATATAAATTCTTATGCCAATAAAAAACATCACGAATTATTTAATACTGCTGTACTAATTGCATTAAATAATTTTAATATCAAATTATACTCTGGTAAAAGATCTAAAAATAATATGATATTTCTATCTAAAGAAAACGGATTTAAACTGAATTTCAATAATATAAAAAGTACTAACCTATTTATATTAGAAGGAAATTCTAGATGGACTAATTTTTTTAAATATATTTTAGGCACTTTATATAATATATATATATTGTTATCTTCTAATAAAAATGATATCCTTATATATAATTTCAACAATTCTCTATCCTTGTATTTTTTGAATAAACTAAATTCTCTCTTAAAGAGAAAAATACTTATCTTCTGCCATGGAGAGATGGAATTATTAATTAACAATGAAGGAGGAGGGCTTGCAAAACTTCTAAAATGGAATCTTAGAAATTTTTTTCTAAGAAAAAGAAATATTTATATTTCATTCTGTGTCTTAGGTGATTGTGTGATAGAAAATCTAAAAAATATAATAGGAGAAAATATTAAATATTTTTACAGTATTGATCATCCCTATTTTTTTAATAAAAATATTGATGAAAACATTAATAATAAAAATAATGTAGTGTCTTTTGCTACAATTGGTGAATTAAATATTTTTAAAGGACTATATTCTTATATAAATCTTTTAGAAAAAGTCAATATGAAAGATAAATCTTTTTCTATAATAGGTAACACAAGTGATCATGTAGAAGAACTCAAAAAGAAAAATATTATTTTAAGGGGAAAGGATAATTATTTAGATCGAAAAGATTTTGAAAACCTAATTTCAAAAATAGATTATGCTCTATATTTCTATTCATCCAACAAATATAAACTAACTGCAAGTGGAGCTATTTTTGATGCTATCAACGCTAGAAAACCCATTATAGCATTAGAGAATGATTATTTCAGATACCTTTTCAAAAAATATGGGACAATTGGATATCTTTGTAAAAATATAGACGAAATGGCAGAGGTAATCAACAATATAAAAAAAGAAAAGAAAACTATTTTTAATTTTGATAATTATATCAACCAACTATCTATAGATTCTTTTACAAAAAATTTTTTAAATATTATAGAAAGAATGTGATTATGTCAACTCCAAAGATTTCTGTTTGTATAGCTACCTACAATGGTGAAAAATACATAAAAGAGCAATTAGAATCTATTATACATCAATTAGATGAAGATGATGAAATCATTATATCTGATGATGGATCAAATGATAAAACTATCCAAATAATAGAAAACTTTAAAGATACTAGAATTAAAATTTTTAATCATTCTCCCAATAGGAAAACAAAATATAAATTTGATTTAACTACTCGAAATATAGAAAATGCTCTTTCTAAAGCACAAGGGGATTTTATTTTTTTAGCAGATCAAGATGATATTTGGATAAAAAACAAGGTTGAAAAAATAATACCTTTCTTTGAAAAATATAGTTTAATACTACATGATTGTACTATAATAAATGATTCCAAAAAGGTATTACATGAATCATATTTTAAATTAAATAAATCAAGAACAGGTGTTGTCAATAACCTTATAAAAAATTCCTATTTAGGATGCTGTATGGCTTTTAGGAAAAGTATTTTAAAAAAATCTATTCCTTTCCCTACATCTCCTATTCCACATGATATTTGGATAGGATTGATTGCTGAACTTAAAGAGAATGTTTTCTTTTGTAATGAAAAATTAATCCAATATAGAAGACATGAAAATAATTTGTCTTCATCGTCATCAAAAAGCAACAATTCTATTTATTTTAAATTAAAATATAGATTTTTTATTTTGAAAAATTTAATCAAAAAACTATTTATATGAAAATCTTACATATAGGAAAATTCTATCCTCCTTATTTTGGGGGGATTGAAAAGGTTAATTATGATATTGTAGAGGGTTTGAATACAAAAGGTATTCAAACGGATGTATTGTGTTCTAATTATACCAAGGGAAACTCTTTTTCAGAAATTCCCTATAAAATATATAGAACTCACACTTTAAAAGTTATAGCTTCTACCCCATTAAGTTATAGTCTTATAACAACTCTAAAGAAGATTCAAGACAATTATGATATTATCCATGTCCATTTACCTAATCCTATGGCTAACTTAGCTATCTTTCTTACACGTCCCAAGAGTAAAATTATTTTGCATTGGCATAGTGATATCATAAAACAAAAAAAATTATTAAAACTATATAGTCCTTTACAAACTTGGTTATTAAAGAGAGCTGATAAAATAGTTACTACTACTCCTACTTACTTAGAAGGTTCCAATACTTTAAAAAAATATAAAAATAAAATAGTATGTATTCCTATTGGTATTGATAACAACGAATTATTCATAGACCAAAATACTTTAAATAGCCTAAAAAACAAATATAAAGGATATAAAATAATTTTTAGCTTAGGAAGACTTGTTTATTATAAAGGTTTTGAATATTTAATAGAAACAGTAAAATCTTTACCCAATGATATTATCATTCTAATAGCAGGTATTGGCGAATTAAAAGAAAAATTACAAGAACACATTTCTAAACATAATTTACAAGATAGAGTAAAACTCTTAGGAAAAATACCTTTTGAAGAGTTAGGAGCTTATTACCAGCTTTGTGATATATTTTGTCTCCCTTCTACCGAACGATCAGAAGCTTTTGGAGTAGTACAAATCGAAGCTATGGCTTTTGGAAAACCTGTTATTTCTACAAGTATCAAAGGTTCAGGGGTTGATTGGGTAAACCTCAATAATGTATCAGGTATTATAGTGCCTCCTAAAGATACTAACAGATTGACAGAAGCTATTATGGAATTACTTACTGATGAAAAGAAATATCAACTGTTATCAATAGGTGCTAAAAAAAGATATGAAGAAGTATTTACAAAAGATAAAATGGTAGATAGTTTTAAAAGTCTCTATTTAGAAATATTAGAATCTTAATCTATAATTCATATTATTTTCGTACCTTTGCCTCAAAATCTATACTTATGCAACTCACACAAAAGCTCAAACAAATCTTTATAAGTGATTTAGAAAAATACTCCCCTTTTATGGAGCGAGACCTGAAGAAATTGCTTATGAATGTCTCTATCCCTTATCTCAATGGTAAGGAGGTAGCGCATGTGGTGGCCTTTTGTTTTGAGTATGACTATGAGGATCTTACCATTTCTTTTTGGGCATTGGGAGAAAATAATGAAATTATCTCTGAAATACTCGAACTTCCTACCGAAAGGGACGAAAAACACTTCCCCTCAGATAAGTTTGTTGTAGAAGAAGAGGACTTGGAGGACTTATTGTATGAAACAGAGCTAGAGGAGAACGAAATTGAGGATTTGCTTATTGAATACCGACAGGAAAAACTAGCTATCTTCACCAACTGGTTTATAGCTCGTTGGAAAAATGTTACCGAACAGCTTAATGTTACTATTGATGCCTATTTTTCTAAACTCAATGCTTTCTATAAGACAGATCTGAACACCTTAGAGCCTATCAGTTCAGAGGAAATTCAGGAGAAATATACAAATCCAGAAAATGAAATATAACACTTTATTACACATGAGAACATTTGCCCAGGTCTTTTGTTTAAGTTGGCTCTTTTTTTGCGGTAGCTTAGCTACAAATGCACAGACAAAAGGGCATTTTTCCGATAAAAGGTTGCAAACAGACACTTCAATAGCAGGTTATGATGGGCCTTATATCTTTTATAATAAAGAAAAAGCCATCATAAAGCAGATTATTGAGAAAAAAGGGCAACCTACAAGTGTAAGTGAAGAACTGGCATATCCCATTGCTGGTAAGAAGCTTAAATGTTATGTAAATGACAAAGAGCATTTCTCTTTCAAGGTACAGGAATTACTACAAAACCAGCCTTCTGTGTATACCATGCCTGAAAAGCTCATTGCTATTTCAGATATAGAGGGACGTTTTGAGGAGTTCAAGAACTTTCTCATTGCCAATAAGGTGATGGATAAGCACTACAAATGGACTTTTGGTAAAGGGCATCTGGTTACTGTAGGTGATTTCTTTGATCGAGGTTTGTTAGTCACCCAAACACTTTGGCTTATTTATTCCTTGGAAGAACAAGCAGAGAAAGCTGGAGGCAAGGTTCACTTTATCCTTGGCAACCATGATCTTATGAATATGAACAATGATTTTCGCTATGTTCGTAAGAAATATCTCGAAAATGCCAAACTCATGGGACAAGAATATTATGATTTCTACAAACCTAATACAGAATTGGGGCGTTGGTTAGCTACTAAAAATATTCTGGAGAAAATAGGAGACTATATCTTTGTTCATGCAGGCATTTCCAAAGAGGTAAGTGATCTGAATATGGGGGTTGAGGGGATCAATAAGTATGCACGAGGCTACTATTTCCATAATAGAGAAGCAACATTAGGAACTGATCCTATAGGAAAAACCATCTATATGTTTGGTAAAAGTCCGATGTGGTATCGTGGTTATGGAAAACAGACCATTGATAAAGCAGAATTTGCAGCCATTGCCAAAAATATGGATACTAAGAAATTTGTCATTGGGCATACCCTGCACGAATCAGTAACTTATCTTATGGATAAGCAAGTCATTGACCTTGATGTGCTCCATGCCAAAGGAATTACTCAGGGATTACTGATAGAAAATGGACAAGAATATATGGTAGATATTCAGGGACAAAAGTCAGCTCTCAAGGATCAAGCCAAAGAAGTTGATGATTAATTATTATATTTAAATTGTTTTTATTTACTCATGAACATGAAAAATCAATTTGGAATACTCTTTGTTTATTCTGAGTTGATTTTTCCCCTTTATGAACATTACCTCAAATGAAATTCCAATTAGTATCCGATTTCAAGCCTATGGGCGACCAGCCTGCTGCTATTGCCTCTTTGGTCAATGGTATCAATGACCAAGAGAAATACCAAACGCTCTTGGGTGTTACAGGCTCTGGAAAGACCTTTACTATAGCCAATGTAGTGGAACAGGTACAGGTGCCTACTTTGGTCTTAGCGCATAATAAGACCCTTGCCGCTCAGCTCTATAGTGAGTTCAAGGCCTTCTTTCCGAATAATGCAGTGGAGTACTTTGTATCTTATTATGACTACTACCAGCCTGAGGCTTATATCCCTACAACTGGGGTGTATATAGAGAAGGATTTGTCTATCAATGAGGATATTGAGCGAATGCGCCTCAGTACTACCTCTTCTCTACTCTCTGGCCGCCGTGATGTGCTCGTGGTAGCGTCTGTCTCATGCTTATATGGTATCGGAAACCCTTTGGAGTTCCAGAAGAACGTCATTTCTATAGAGGAAGAACAAACACTCACACGTACCAAGTTTATGCACCAACTTGTACAGAGTCTCTACGCACGTACCACAGCCGACTTTCTACATGGGAATTTCAGGGTAAAGGGCGATGTCATTGATGTCTTTCCTAGCTATAGCGAAACGCCTATTCGAGTACATTTCTTCGGCAATGAAATCGAACTGATAGAAACCTTTGACCGCGAGACGAATAAGACCATAGAACGGTTGGAAAAGCTCAATATATATCCCGCCAATATGTTTGTTACCTCTCCTGAAATACTACAAGCAGCTATCAGGGAAATTCAGGACGATTTGGTCAAGCAAATAGCGTTCTTTCAATCGGTAGGGAAAAACTTGGAAGCAAAACGCTTGGAGGAGCGTACCAATTTTGACCTAGAGATGATACGTGAGTTGGGCTATTGCTCTGGAATCGAGAACTATTCCCGCTACTTGGACAGACGCCCTCCAGGGAGTCGCCCCTTCTGCCTGATAGACTATTTCCCTAAGGACTTCCTTATGGTGATAGACGAGAGCCACGCTACTGTTCCCCAAGTACGCGCTATGTATGGGGGCGATAGGAGCAGGAAAGAGAACCTCGTAGAATACGGATTCCGCCTTCCGGCAGCGATGGACAACCGTCCACTTAAGTTTGAAGAGTTCGAAGCGCTACAAAATCAGGTAATCTATGTCAGTGCTACCCCAGCGGACTACGAATTGCAGAAGTGCGGAGGCGTATATGTAGAACAAGTCATTCGCCCTACTGGTTTGCTCGACCCTAAGATAGAAGTACGCCCCAGCAAAAATCAGATAGATGATCTCTTGGAAGAGATACAGAAGTGTGTAGAGGAAGACCAACGTGTACTGGTAACCACTCTTACCAAACGTATGGCAGAGGAGCTGACTAAGTACCTAACAAAGATGGAGGTACGTTGCCGCTATGTACATAGTGATGTGGATACACTGGAGCGTATCGAGATTATGCAAGACCTTAGAAAAGGACTTTTTGATGTACTTATAGGGGTCAATCTGCTCAGGGAGGGATTGGACTTGCCTGAAGTATCCTTGGTTGCTATCTTGGACGCTGATAAAGAAGGCTTTTTGCGTTCCGCTCGTTCCATGACCCAAACTGTAGGACGTGCCGCTCGTAATATAGATGGCCGCGCTATTATGTATGCCGACAAAATGACTGATAGTATGCGCATTACCATTGAGGAAACCGCCTACCGAAGGGAAAAACAGATGAACTACAACCTCACCCACGGCATTATCCCACAACCATTGCATAAGAAAATCGAGAATCCTCTTAGCAAAAGCCCTATTACGGAATTTCATTATGAAAATGCTCCGAAAAAGAAAGAACACTCCCCTACCAAGCCGATGAGCAGAGGAGAACTTGAGAAAGAGATACAACAAACTCGCAAGCTGATGGAAGCCGCTTCCAAAGAATTGGACTTCATTCAGGCGGCACACTACCGCGACCTACTCAAGGAACTTCAGGAAAAGCTTCAAACAAGCTCCTTATAGGCATTGTGTATCAAAAGATAATCAGCAAGCACTAAGGCAGACATCGCCTCTACGATGGGTACCGCACGAGGTACTACACAGGGGTCATGTCTGCCTTTTCCTTGGAACTGCACCACCTCCCCTGCCCTATTGATCGTCTCTTGCTCCTGCATAAGCGTTGCCACCGGCTTGAAGGCTACACGGAAATAGATATCCATTCCATTGGAAATGCCCCCTTGTATGCCTCCTGAGTAGTTGGTATGAGTCGTGCCATCAGGTAGGAATATATCGTTGTTCTGGCTTCCTCTTTTTCTAGTAGAAGCGAATCCCCCTCCATACTCAAAACCTTTTACGGCATTGATAGAAAGCATGGCCTTACCTAGTTCAGCATGTAAGCGGTCGAAAACGGGTTCACCCAATCCTACAGGCACGCCTTGTATTACACAAGAAACGATCCCTCCTACGGTATCTCCGTCCTTGCGTACCTCCCTGATATAGGCTTCCATTTGTTCTGCCAGTACGGGATCTGGACAGCGTACGGGATTTTTTTCTATTTGGGAAAAATCAAGCAATTGATAATCCTTTTCAGGCAATGCCAACTCCCCCACGGCTGATACATAGGCAGTAATTTTTATCCCTTTTAGGAACTGCTTGGCAATAGCTCCCGCCACTACACGAACGGCTGTTTCTCGAGCAGAACTACGTCCGCCCCCACGATGGTCACGTAAGCCATATTTCTGCTCATAGACATAGTCTGCATGGGAGGGGCGATATAAATCCTTCAAATGGTCATAGTCCTGAGAATGTTGTTGGGTATTGGCTATGATAAAGCCAATAGGTACCCCTGTGGTCTTTCCCTCAAAGATACCCGAAAGAAACTGCACCTTATCAGCTTCCTTACGTTGGGTTACGATAGCCGACTGCCCTGGCCGACGTCTGTCAAGCTCTCTTTGTATTTCTTCGAAGTCCAATGCGATTCCCGCAGGGCAACCATCAATCACACCTCCTATAGCTGCCCCATGTGATTCGCCAAAGGTAGTGAGCCTAAACAAATGTCCAAATGTATTTCCTGCCATAGTCCTAATCTTCTAATTTTTCAATAGTAACCTCATAAAGTTGCTCAAAAAGCTGTTCTACATAGCTGGCTTCTGCCTTGCGCACCTCTATAAGAAGGGTGCAGTTCATCTCCATAGTCTGCGAAACAATGGTGAGATTCCTGTCCTTAATAATTTTCATCACCTTATTCATATCCTTATAATCAAAGACAATTTTGTAGGTAAGGTCAATGGTGCGTTCCTCTATCTCGGCTTCTTGTAGGGTGAGCTGAGCGGTAGTTTTATAAGCGGTAATAAGGCCACTCACCCCCAGCTTGATACCACCAAAATAGCGCACTACGATCAGTAGTACATTGGTCAGCTCAAAGGACTGTATCTGCCTGTAGATAGGTAGCCCTGCTGTGCCACTAGGTTCGCCATCATCATTCGCTCTATAAGTAAAGTGCTCTTTGCCCAACTGATAGGCATAGCACCAGTGCCGTGCTGAAAAGTGTTCTTTCTTAATCGCCTCCAAGTGCTTTTTCACCTCCTCCTCCGTGGTAATAGGATACAAATAACCTATAAACTTACTGCTCTTATCCTTATAGATAATATCGGTAACAGGCTGGCTGATAGTCTTATAGGTATCTGTCATAGGAGTGAAGAATGAATAGTGAAAGGTAAAAAATAAAGTACAAAGATATAAAAACAACCCCTATATTACTATAGGGGCTCCTTTAGATGTTTTCACAACGGAATAATCCTTATTGTGAGTTGCTTTCAAATATGGGACAAAAGTACAACTTTTTTTCTAAATAACAAACTTAAATATGATTTTTTTATTAAATTTGTAGCGAATTAAACTTATTAAATATATGAAGAAGAGAAAACATATTTTAGGATTAGATTTGGGTACCACCTCTATCGGTTTTTCGCATATTATAGAGGATGAAGACCGAGAAAAATCAACTATTGAAGAAATTGGAGTTCGTATTATTCCTCTAAGTGTAGATGAATTATCTAATTTTGAAAGAGGAAAAACTATTAGTACTAATGCAGATAGAACTCTTAAACATGGGGCAAGAACAAACCTTGATCGCTATCAATTAAGACGAAAACAACTCATCGAATTATCAATTCAAGCAGGTCTTATTACCTCTTCTACAATCTTAGCTGAAGATGGGAAAAACACGACCCACTCTACTTGGCAATTGAGAGCTAAAGCTGCTGTTGAACGGATCGAAAAAGATGAATTAGTAAGAGTTTTCCTTGCTATTAATAAAAAACGAGGTTATAAAAGTAGTAGAAAAGTTAAAAATAAAGATGATGGACAGATAATAGATGGAATGGCTATTGCCAAACGTCTATATGATGAGAATTTAACTCCTGGTCAATTAGTATTGCAACTATTAAAAGAAAAGAAAAAGCAACTTCCTGATTTTTATCATTCAGACTTGCAAAAGGAATTTGACCTTATTTGGAATTTTCAAAAGGAATTTTATCCTGAAATCTTAACAAATGACCTTTACAAGGCTTTGCAAGGAAAAAACAAAACTGATTCCTCAAGTATTTTCTATAATTATTATCATTTCAATACTGCTGAAAACAGAGGTACTAAAGAACAAATGCGATTGCAAGCATATCGTTGGAGAGTAGATGCTCTTTCCAAAAAAACTCTCAAAAGAAGAAGTTGCTTATGTTTTGGTCGAAATAAATAGTAATCTAAACAATAGTAGTAACTATCTAGGAAATATTTCAGATAGAAGTAAGGAACTCTATTTCAATAAGCAAACGATAGGACAATTTTTATATACAAAACTGAAAGAGGATAGACACTATAGTCTTAAAAATAAAGTATTTTACCGGCAAGATTATTTAGACGAATTTGAGCGTATTTGGGAGACACAAGCTATTTTTCACAAAGAACTTACAGAAGATTTAAAAAAACAGATCCGAGATACCATAATTTTCTATCAACGCAGACTTAAATCACAAAAGGGATTAATCTCTCTTTGTGAATTTGAAAATAAAGAGATTACTATTGAAAAAGAAGGAAAAACTGTCACTAAGCAGATTGGAGTTCGTGTCATTCCCAAATCATCTCCCCTATTTCAAGAATTCAAAATTTGGCAAATCCTCAATAATGTTATTTGTAAAAAGAAAGGAACTCGAAAAAAGAAAGCTGTTACACCTGCTCCTTTGCTTTTTGAATTATTCGGCACACCCTCTGAAACATTCTTTAGCTTAGATATGGAGTGTAAGCAACTTCTTTTTGAGGAACTTAACCTAAAAGGTAACCTAAAAGCAGATAAAGTAATCCGTTTATTAGGTTATATTCCTCAAGAATGGGAAATCAATTACAACCAATTAGAAGGAAATAGAACTCAAAAATCACTTTATGAGGCTTATTTGAAGATTATTGAGATAGAGGGGTATGATATAAAGACCTTTTTGAGAATAAAATCAGATAAAGAGGATTGGGATTTAGAAGAATCTCCTCTTTCTGCAAAGGAAATAAGAGAAAATATACAACATATTTTTGAAACATTAGGTATCAGTACAGCAATACTATATTTTGATGCTACTCTACCTATTAAAGACTTTGAAAAACAGGCTTCTTATCAACTTTGGCATTTACTTTATTCTTATGAAAGTGATAATTCTCCTTCTGGTAATGAAACACTTTACAAATTATTACAAGATAAATTCGGTTTCAAAAGAGAACATGCTGTGTTTCTTTCAAACATATCATTTCAAGATGATTATGGTAGTCTCTCGGCGAAAGCCATTCGTAAAATATATCCTTATATAAAGGAGAACCAATATAGTACTGCTTGTGAATTAGCAGGATATAGGCACTCCAAACTTTCTTTAACAAAAGAAGAACTGAATAATAGGCCACTAAAAGACCTAATTTCTCCACTAAAGAAGAATAGTTTAAGAAATCCTGTTGTAGAAAAAGGTCTCAACCAAATGATTAATGTCGTAAATGCATTAATAGAAAAAAATAGTGAGAAGGATGCTGAAGGAAACATCATTAAGTACTTCCATTTTGATGAAATTCGTATAGAATTAGCCCGTGAACTAAAGAAAAATGCACAAGAACGAGCTGAAATGACCCTAAATATAAAGAATGCTACCATAGAACAAGAAAAGATTAAGAGTATACTTATCTCAGATTTTGGAATCAAAAATCCTACTAAAAATGATATCACTCGTTATCGATTATATCAAGAGTTAGCTCATAATGACTATAAGGATCTATATACAAATACCGATATTCCTAAAGAACTATTGTTTAGTAAGAATATTGATATTGAACATATCGTTCCTAAAGCAAGAGTGTTTGATGATAGTTTCTCAAATAAGACATTAGCCTACAGAGATTTCAATCTCAAAAAAGGAGAAAATACAGCTTTTGATTTTATAGATTCTTCTTTAGGTGAAGAAGAACTTAACCAATATATTGCAAGAGTAGAAAATGCCTTTAAAACTAAAAACATTTCAGCTACCAAGTATAGAAATTTACTAAAAAAAGCAACCGAAATTAACGACGGTTTTATCAACAGAGACTTGAGAGAAACTCAATATATAGCCAAAAAGGCGAAGGATCTACTTTTCCAAATAACTAGAAGTGTTGTTAGCACATCAGGAAGTATTACCGATAGGTTACGTGAAGATTGGGGACTAATAGATATCATGAAAGAACTAAACATGCCTAAATACAGGGATTTAGGACTTACTGAAATAATAGAGCGTAGAGATGGTAGAAAAGTAGAAGTGATAAAAGACTGGACAAAGCGTAATGACCATCGTCATCATGCTATGGATGCGCTTACTGTTGCCTTTACCAAACCCTCTTATATACAATATCTCAATCATCTGAATGCCCGAAAAGATGAAAACAATAAACTATATGCTGATATTTTAGGTATAGAAAGAAAAGAAACTACTAAAATACACGATGAAAATGGTAATGAAAAAAGGGTTTTTATAGAACCAATACCAGGTTTTAGACAAATAGCTAAAAAATATTTAGAAGAAATACTCATTTCTCATAAAACAAAAAATAAAGTAGTTACCAAAAGTATAAATAAGATAGCTGGTACAAATAAAAAACAAGAAACACTTACACCACGAGGGCAACTACATAAAGAAACTATATATGGCAAATATCATTATTATAGTAATAAAGAAGAAAAGATAGGCACAAAATTTGATAAAGAAACTATTTCAAAAGTATCTAATCCTATTTATCGATATGCGTTACAAAAAAGATTAGAAGCAAATGAAAATAATCCCAAAAAAGCATTTACAGGAAAGAATGCCCTTTCTAAGAATCCTATCTATTTGGATGATGCTAAAACTAAAATTTTACCAGAGAAAGTAAATCTTATTTATTTAGAGGAAGATTTTTCTATAAGAAAAAAAATAGTCTCTGAAAATCCTACCTCCAAAGAATTTGTTCCTAACTCAATATCTATTGAAAAAATAGTAGATGAAGGTATAAAGCGTATCCTTAAAGAAAGACTTGAAACTTATAACAATGACCCTAAAAAAGCCTTTGCTGATTTAGATAAGAATCCTATTTGGCTCAACAAAGAGAAAGGAATTTCAATCAAGCGAGTTACTATCAGTGGTGTAAAGAATACTCAAGCCTTACATAGTAAGAAAGATCACCTAGGAAAACCTATCTTAGACAAAGAAGGGCAAGAGATCCCTGTAGATTTTGTAAGTACAGGTAATAACCACCATGTTGCCATTTATCGTGATCAAAAAGGAAATTTGCAAGAACAAATCGTCTCCTTCTTTGAAGCTGTTGTGCGTGCTCAGCAAGGACTTCCTATCATAGATAAAACTTACAAACAAGAAGAAGGTTGGCAATTCTTATTCACCATGAAACAGAATGAGATGTTTGTATTCCCTAACGAAATAACTGGATTTAACCCTTCTGAAATAGACCTATTAGATCCAAAAAATAAGAAATTAATAAGTCCAAACTTGTTTAGAGTACAAAAAATATCTATTAAGGATTATTTCTTCAGACATCATTTGGAAACTAATGTGGAGACTAATAATATTTTGAAAGATATCACTTGGAAGCGAGGAGGATTATCTCTTTTAAAAGGTATTATAAAAGTTCGTATTAATCATTTAGGAAATATAGTAAGTATTGGAGAATACTAAATATTAAACATTAAGCAAAAACAATTGAATCATATAAGCTATGTTATACCGTTCTATTTATATAGGTAACCCTGCTTATTTGAAGCTGAAAGACAAACAATTAAAGGTTACCGACCCAGAAACCAAAGAAGAAAAAGGCAGTGTCCCTATAGAAGATATAGGACTACTGATGCTTGACCATTACCAAATCACCCTCTCTCACCAGCTGATACAGGAACTGATGAAAAACAATGTGATCCTTATCAGCTGTGATGAATGGCACTTACCCTTGGCAAGGAGAATGCCGAGGTACATATCAACCGTGTCAAGCAATGGCTCCCTGAGTTTGGAAAAGTAGCCATATTTACTATCACCGACAAGCAATTTGAAGGAATAGAGATCTTCTATTGTCAATCAAAGAAAGATCCTCCTAAAGATTGTATTCAGCTCACTCTTTTTTAAATTTTAGAAAACGAAAAACCTTCCTTTTTATTCCTAAGATAGAATAGAAAAGAAGGTTTTCTCTTTTTGAACTTTTGAATAACCTACAGACAATCAATCTCTTTAAAAAGATTGAGGTTGTTTGAGGTCACAAAGTTACAAATTTGAAAGCAACTCACAACTGTTTTGTGCTACATAAATATCTATATCAGTTGTTTGAGGTCACAAAGTTACAAATTTGAAAGCAACTCACAACTTTGCTAAGAACGAAGCCAACCAAGCGGGCGTTGTTTGAGGTCACAAAGTTACAAATTTGAAAGCAACTCACAACATTGTCAAGATAGCCACCGAAAGTGGGGGGGGTGTTTGAGGTCACAAAGTTACAAATTTGAAAGCAACTCACAACAAAATGTATTGATGTTAGTGCCATAATTGGGTTGTTTGAGGTCACAAAGTTACAAATTTGAAAGCAACTCACAACCCTACTCAACGACAAAGGGCAGGCTGTGGAGTTGTTTGAGGTCACAAAGTTACAAATTTGAAAGCAACTCACAACGGTGATTCTCGAAAGCGAGTTTTTTATACAGTTGTTTGAGGTCACAAAGTTACAAATTTGAAAGCAACTCACAACCCCTCCTCTTTCTCCTTCAGTTCCTTTTCCGTTGTTTGAGGTCACAAAGTTACAAATTTGAAAGCAACTCACAACGCAGTTTGGGAAGGTTCGGATGAGGAAAAGTTGTTTGAGGTCACAAAGTTACGAATTTGAAAGCAACTCACAACGCTGTGTAGGATCAGGCGCTCCCCATCCACTGTTGTTTGAGGTCACAAAGTTACGAATTTGAAAGCAACTCACAACGTTGTTCTTGGTCAATGATAAATCAGCATGGTTGTTTGAGGTCACAAAGTTACGAATTTGAAAGCAACTCACAACGGCCGCCACGTTGTGTTGTTTGCTTCTTGGGTTGTTTGAGGTCACAAAGTTACAAATTTGAAAGCAACTCACAACGCTCAGGTCGTCGATTTACTCAGAAACTTGGTTGTTTGAGGTCACAAAGTTACGAATTTGAAAGCAACTCACAACTTATCTGCCCGTTCATGTCCTTGACTATCGGTTGTTTGAGGTCACAAAGTTACGAATTTGAAAGCAACTCACAACGGCAAAGGCTCTTAGTTCATATTTACGTTGGTTGTTTGAGGTCACAAAGTTACGAATTTGAAAGCAACTCACAACGCGCTCCGCTGTACCCTCTTTCCGATGAAGTTGTTTGAGGTCACAAAGTTACGAATTTGAAAGCAACTCACAACAGGATTGGTAATGATGGCTGTTTTCATCTCGTTGTTTGAGGTCACAAAGTTACGAATTTGAAAGCAACTCACAACATAACTTTTTTATATCCTCCTCCCTATCTGTTGTTTGAGGTCACAAAGTTACGAATTTGAAAGCAACTCACAACGGCTAAGTACTTATCCTTCATCTCAGATAGGTTGTTTAAGGTCACAAAGTTACGAATTTGAAAGCAACTCACAACATTTCCAAACTCATCTTGAAAAGTAACCTTGTTGTTTGAGGTCACAAAGTTACGAATTTGAAAGCAACTCACAACATATTCTTGTTTAATTTTGACAGTGCAAAAGTTGTTTGAGGCCACAAAGTTGCGAATTTAAAAATAACTCACAACAATACTTATACTAATTCATGTTTTACAAGTTGATTTTAATATACAATTAACATATTTAGATGTAACAGCATAACGAATAAGAGGTTAGTCACTATAGACTGACCTCTGACCACTAACTTCTGTTAAGTACTTAACATATTTTTTTATTGTATAAATTCTTACTTCTCATAAGCCTTCCCCTTGACTTCGACACCTGAATTGTTGTAACTTTGCCTCGTTTTTCAGTAGTCAGTGGTCAGCCATTAACCATTAGTGGCATTAATCATTAATCATTATGGAAGAGGCTTTAGATATACTTTGGACATACGCTCGTCGTGAGCCGATAGAGAGCAATGGGAAGACTATAGTGGCCACCATTAGCCAAAGCATCGCAGCTATTCGCCTTATTATGCGTTTAGAAGGATGGCTGCAAAGAGATGAAAAACAAAAAGTGAAGAGTGAAAAACAAGCTGCGCCTGCTTACGCAACACCAACTCTCACATCATGTGATTTGCCAGCGGCTCAATGTCTAACGTCTGATTTGCCAATGCCTGCCTATAAGGGCAAAGCCCATGACAATGAAGCTGGTGAGCAATTCGCCCAAACCAATATAGACACTCCAGCCAGCACCTGTTTAGCAGCCTCCTCTCCTAGGGAAGAAAAGTTTAGGACTTCTCAGCAAGAGCCTAACCATCCTACTGCCAAAGCCTCCTATCATACGAGCAAACCCCGTAAGGTTTGTCATCAGCGCCCCTATGTCAAGGATGATAAAAGTCCTAAACATACGAGCAAACCCCGTAAGGTTTGCCTCCAGCGCTTAGTTATTAAGGAAGGCTTGTACAAGGAAATCACCTTGATTGAGTCGCCTATAAGGAGCGCTTCTCTAAATTGCGTCTCTAACCTAACACTAGCTAAGGCGCTCCCACCTTAAAATTAGTTCACTAAGCCTTTTAGTAAGGTTTTTTCTATGATAAGCCTCAAGGGAGGTTGGGTGCATATGAAGCTGCTGAGTCTTATAGAGCGCATAGTAATGAGTGAGGGCTTGCTTAATACCTTGTGTGTCGGTTAGGGAAAGGGTGATGCCTGTTTGGGTTTGTGCAATAATATCCTTGACATCCCATTGCTTATACCCCAAGGCGAGTATAGGTCGCTGTGAGGCCATATATTCAAAGAGTTTCCCTGGGATAATACCCTCTGTCTTGGGTTGGTTAATCTCCAAAAGGAGCAAAAGTTGTGAATGGCGTTGTAGAACTATGGCCTCAGCGTGAGAGATATAGCCCTTTAAGTCTAAATAGTCGGTAAGCTGCCACTTCTGAAGACTGGCGAGTACCTCATCGCTTACTTTTCCTGCCAAGCATATACGTAGGTCTTGCCTGAAGTCGGCTTGTTCCCTTATCATCTCGCTCAAGACCTGCCAAAGAGGTTCGGGATTGCGCTCGGAGAGTAAGGAGCCTATATGAGAGAGCAGAAAAAGAGGGGAAACCGAGGGGGTCTCTGTAGGGAGTTCATCGTCATAGCCGTTGGTAATCACCTCTATTGGGCGAGAGGTCTTGGCTTGAAACTCTCTTTGGGTACTGGGACTGGTTACAATCAGGGTATCGGCAGTTTGCAAAACAGCTTGCTCCATGGCCAAATGTTTCTGTGCGGAGTGCTTAGTGAGTCTTAGCTGCGAATGGTAACCTATGGTTGTCCATGGGTCTCTGAAATCGGCTATCCAGCGCAAGGCGGGAAACTGCTCCTTGAGGCGTAGTCCTATAAGGTGTAGGCTATGTGGAGGAGCTGTAGTAATAATGGTATCTATATGATTCTCAGATAGGTATTTTGACAGATATTTTACAGAAGGGCGTACCCATAGCACCCTTGCATCGGGAATAAAGAGGTTGCCCCGTATCCAGAGCAGGAGTTTGTCAAGCGGGGAGGGCTTTTTAGTAGGGATAATACCTGCACTTATCTTTTGGGTCTTCTCCTTAGAGAAGAGAGAGGCCAAAGCGTAGGGCTCAAAAATCTTAGTTTTTAGGACGGTTAGGTCTTCAGGGATATCATCTGCCATATGGGGGTCAAGTATAGGGTAAGTAGGATTCTGGGGGGTATAGATCACTGGTTCTATACCAAAATCGCGTAGGTACTTGACAAATTTGACCCAGCGTTGTACCCCTGGTCCCCCTGCTGGCGGCCAATAGTAGGTGATGATAAGTACTTTCTTCATTCCTGATGCTGATTAGTACTAACGCTTTTCGGCAAGGATTCTTACAGAGGCCAATTCCTTGTATTTCTTACGGGCTTCCTCGGCAGGAGAACCAAAATAGGTTTGCCCTCCTTCGAGTGATTTGGTAACGCCGCTTTGAGCGAGAATTACTGCTTTTTCACCTATAGTAACCCCACTGGTGATACCTACCTGTCCCCATAGGGTAACCCTATCTTCTATTACCACACAACCTGCAATACCCACTTGGGAGGCGATTAGGCACTCCTGCCCCACTACTGTATCGTGGCCTATATGTACATGGTTATCTATCTTGGTACCTCGCTTGATAGTGGTATCGCCTGTAACACCTCGGTCTATGGTACAGAGCGCCCCTAAGTCCACATGATCCTCTATGACCACGCGCCCCCCTGAGATGAGTTTGTCAAAACCTTCAGGCCGTTTCTTATAATAGAACGCATCGGCACCGAGGATAGTACCTGCATGTATAGTTACATGGTCTCCTATCTTGCAACCATCATATATGGTTACATTGGCATGAATCAGGCAGTGATCTCCTATCTCCACATGATTGCCTACAAAAGACCCAGGCTGTATAATCGTATGCTGGCCTATCTTAGCCGTAGGAGCAACCAGTGTATCGGCCTTTTCAAAAGGTTTGAAAAACTGAGTGAGCTTATTGAAATCCCTAAAAGGATCATCGGAAATAAGCAGCGCTTTGCCCTCTGGACAAGGTACTTCCTTGTTAATCAACACTATAGTTGCCTTAGACTGCAACGCTTTGTCATAGTACTTTGGGTGATCCACAAAGACAATATCGCCCTGCTCTACCACATGTATCTCATTCATACCCAGTACAGGAAAGGCTTTATCTCCCACAAAGGGACAATTGATAATAGTGGCTATTTGTTCTAATGTATAAGGTTGTGGAAACTTCATAGGGTCATAAAATAATTATGGTTGCAAAGATAAAAAAAATATGAATACCCTAATAGTGAATTTTTTCTAAAAAAAATCCGCCCCCTATTTGTTAATAAAAAATCCCTTTTCCCATGACTATTTGCGTGCATTTATTAGTATCTTTGCCCTATAGATTATATGTTATTTCATTGATGAATAATAAAAAAACGCAATTATTTATTATCCTCAAAATCAGCTGTATTGTTCTCTTACCAATACTATTCCAATCTTTTGCTAACCACCGAAATAATATTCGCAAAGTACAGAAAATAATCATCAACCGCCAAGCACCACTTGACAAAGTACAATATATTACTAACGATGCGATTGAGAGCCTATTGTTTTCTACTAAGAATGCCGAAGAATACTCCCTTAAGGAGCTGAAAATAAATTTGTTAGAAAAAAAACTGGATGCTGATCCCATGGTAGAAAGTGCAGATATTTATCTCACTATTGACGGGATACTCAAAGTGGATGTCAAGCAGCGTGAACCGATAGCGAGGATTATCTCCAATAATCAGTTCTATTATATGGATATGCAGGGCAAGCAGATGCCGCTTTCCAAAGCCACCTCTGCCCGTGTGCCTATTGTACGTGGGGTAGGTGAAAAACAGTGGGAGGACGCACATCTGATTCTAAAACACATCTATACAGATCATTTTCTAAAAGAAAACATTATAGAACTGACCGCCAACAAGGGTGCTTTCTATGCAAGACTCCGAGGAGCTGATTTCTCTGTTTGCTTGGGAAAGGCTGATAATATACCTTTGAAATTCAACAACTTAAAAGCCTTTTATAAAAAAGCTGCTAAGGATCATTTCTTAGATAAATACACAAGAATAGATCTGCAATATAACAATCAAGTGGTCTGCCACAGAGCTCAGACAGCTATAGAACAAGCAAATGAGTAAGGATTTAAAAATATTCATAAAAGAATTAAAAAACACACAAAATAACAGATTAGATATTATTAGAAATGAAAACAGAAAATAAAATGAATCAGAGAAAATACTTTGCGGGAATTGACATAGGAACTACTAAGATTGTGGCAATCATTGGTTGCGAGAACCAATATGGTAAGTTGGAGATCTTAGGTTATGGAAAAGCTAAGAGCCAAGGTATTTTCCGTGGAATGGTAGGAAATATAGGAAAAACGATTGATTCTATAGAACAGGCGGTAGCACAGGCACAAGCCAAAGCTGGAGTGATCATCTCGGAGGCTTATGTGGGTATTGCAGGGCAACATATCAAGAGCAATGAGGCCTCTGACTATATCACACGCGAGAATGCTGAGGAGATTATCACCGTTAAGGACTTGGAAGCGCTTTGCCAATGTGTGATGAGCAGCAAGAACCGATACCCTGGTGAAGAAGTGATTCATATACTTCCACAAGAATACAAAGTTGATAATCAGGAAGATATACATGACCCTATCGGAATGGTAGGATCGCGTTTGGAGGGTACTTTCCATATTGTAACAGGACAAGTAGCCCCTATCAAGAACATACAACGCTGTGTAACCAAAGCGGGAATTGCCCTAAAAGGACTTACCTTGGAACCTATTGCCTCTTCGGCTTCTGTACTAAGTGAGGAAGAGAAGGAAGCAGGGGTAGCTTTGGTGGATATAGGGGGGGGTACTACCGACTTGGCTATCTTCAAGGAAGGTTATATCCGCTATACAGCAGTGGTGCCTTTTGGTGGCAATATTATAGATAAGGACATCAGGGAAGGTTGTAATGTTTTTGACAAACAAGCCGAGCAGCTCAAGATCCGTTTTGGCTCTGCATGGCCTGAATATACCAAAGAAAATGAGGTAATCAATATCCAAATGTTCAAAGGACGTGAGCCTCAAGAGATTCAAGTTACTAACTTAGCGCGTATCATACGCTGCCGTATGGAAGAGATCATTGAAGCTATCTTCAATGAAATCAAAAACTATGGCTATGACCAACCGCGCAAAAAGCTCATCGCAGGGATTGTACTCACTGGAGGGGGTAGTGAACTGAAAGACCTACCTCAGCTGGTGGAATACCTCACAGGCCTACCTACCCGTATTGGTCACCCCAATGAGCACTTAGCTAGCAATACCCCTACCGAGCTTTCCTCTCCTATCTATGCCACTGCCATCGGGCTATTATTGGACGGCATAGAGCGCGAACATAGTGAGGGACAGCGCATCGACTTCTCCCAGCTAAGTGAGACCCCTACACAGGAACCTACAGCTACTATAGAACCAGAGGAGGAAGCGCCCGCAGTTGCCGAACCTGTAGTACTTCCTGTAGCGGAACAAGAACCTGAAAAGGAAAAAGAAAAAGAGGAAGAACACAAGCCTGAAAAGAAGAATATCATAAGAACCCTCTCGGATAAGTTTACTGACTTTTTCAAAACCATGGAATAGCCATACTTGATTTTTATACTACATTAACGTAAAAAACAAGGATTATATTTGTTAGATACAATTATAATCCTTATTTTTGTCTCTTAATTCATTACTTATTCACAATGGAACAAAAAGATGTATATCTAAATGATTTTCAGTCCTTTTTGGGGAAATTCATGGACAAAATTATTGGTTTCTTACCTAGCCTAATAGGAGCTATCATTGTCCTATTTGTAGGGGTATGGATATGCCGCCTGATACGAAAGTTCGTAAGACGCCTGATGGTGGCTCGTTCGGTGGATATTACCATACAGAACTTCGTGAATGAACTACTGCGCTGGGTGCTCTATATCATTCTTTTTCTAACCGTTATCCAAAAGGTAGGAGTACCTGTTTCCTCTTTCTTAGGAGCTTTGGCCGCAGCGGGCGTTGCTATAGGCTTAGCCTTACAGGGGTCATTATCCAATTTTGCTGGTGGTATCATGCTCCTAATACTCAAGCCTTTCCGTATAGGTGATTCTATCGAGGCAAAAGGACATTTAGGCACAGTAGAGCGTATAGGTATGTTCTATACTACTATTATCAAGTTTGGCAACGAACGAGTGATTATCCCCAATGGTCCTCTATTCTCGGATAATATCATCAATTATTCTCAGAATCCAACCCGCCGAGACAACATTATTGTAGGCATTGGCTATGGCTCAGACCTCAAGAAAGCAAAAGAAATTCTCTATTCACTTACCCAAAGTTGTCCTACTGCCCTTCAGGATCCTGCTCCTGTGGTTTATGTGAACGAATTGGCGGATAACTCGGTAAACTTCACCCTACGTGTATGGTCAAAAACCGAACACTATTGGGATACTCACTTTTATCTAATAGAGCAAATAAAATTAACCTTTGATAAGGAAGGTATTGAAATTCCTTTCCCTCAAAGAGATGTACATATCATTTCACAATAAAGTAACTAACTAAATTAAGAATATGGCAACCATTTTAGTAACAGGTGGTTTGGGCTTTATTGGCTCTCATACTGTGGTGGCTCTGCAACAAGCTGGTCATGAAGTGATTATCATAGACAATTTGTCCAATGCTTCTATTGAAGTTAAGGATAGAATTGCCAAAATCACTGGAAAAACACCTATTTTTGAGCAAATAGACCTTAGAGAAAAGGACAAAGTACAGGATTTCTTCCGTCGTTATCCCAAGATTGATGGCGTTATCCACTTTGCAGCTTCCAAGGCGGTAGGGGAAAGTGTAGAAAAACCCCTTTTGTACTATGAAAATAACATAGCATCTCTTATCTATATCCTCGAGGAGCTTCAGAAAAGGGAAAACACGGCCTTTATCTTCAGTTCTTCATGTACCGTGTATGGACAGGCCGACAAGCTCCCCGTAACAGAGGACGCTCCTTTCAAGCAGGCCGAATGCCCTTATGGCAATACCAAGCAGATCAACGAAGAGATTATCCGTGATACCTGTGCCGTAGTACCTGCTATCAAAGCCATTTCCTTACGCTATTTCAACCCTATTGGAGCCCATGAGTCTGCCCTTATTGGGGAGTTGCCCAATGGTGTACCTCAAAACCTAATTCCTTATATTACCCAAACGGCTATTGGCTTAAGAGAATCTCTCTCTGTATATGGGGACGACTACCCTACCCCCGATGGCACTTGTATCCGCGACTATATCCATGTGGTAGATTTGGCCGAAGCACACTTAGCTGCCCTTGAGTATATTCTTCAAGGGAAGATACAAGGCAACTATGAGGTGTTCAATGTAGGTACTGGTAAGGGAAGTTCCGTGCTGGAGGTTATCAAGGCCTTTGAAAAAGTAAGCGGGCAATCCCTCCCTTACAAGATTGTAGGTCGTCGCGCAGGAGATGTCATTGCTGCCTATGCCGATACCCATAAGGTCAATGAAGTATTGGGCTGGAAGGCTAAGCAGACCCTCGAAGATGCCCTGCTCTCGGCTTGGAATTGGGAGCAAAAACTAAGAGCGAAATAATCTTCAATTTTTTTATCTTATGAAAATAAATAAACTCCTCTCGCTAGTGGCGCTCTCCTTCTCAGGAATCGCCTTAGCGCAAGAGAAATCCTTGGCTACCCTTGTCAATGAGAAGGATGCCTTCTTGGTCGATGTACGTTCTGAAAAAGAATTTGACGCAGGAAGTGCCGCACATGCAGTGAATATTCCTTTGGAAAATATAGAGAAGGAACTCTCTCAATTCCAAGGAAAAACCAATATCATTGTCTTCTGTAGGAGTGGCAAGCGCTCTGAAGCGGCTAGAAAGCTCCTAGCTAAGCACAACATTCAGGCAGTAAATGGAAAAGGAGTTGCTTTTCTCAAGTCGCTACAGAAAGAGAATCTTATGGATATGCTCACCTATCGTACAGATAAGCATACTGCCTTGGTAATCAAAAGTGGTGAAGGTATCAAACAAGTAGCCGTTGCTTTGGGCAAAGGTGCTGTTCTTAGAAAGCATACTACCGATGTTCCTGCTTTCCTTGTGATGGTCAAAGGAGAAGTACGCTTTTTGATCAATGGAGAAGAAGTACTACTAAAGGCCTTAGACACCTATAATATCCCTGCCAATGTAGAGCATGAGCTTATAGGAGTTCAGGATGAAAACCTTTTTATACTGACCAAATCAAAGTATTTCCAAGAGTAGATGCTACAAAAAAGAGGCTGTCGACGAAGGACAGCCTCTTCTTCAGTGTATTGTTCACTTACTTTTTATTGAATAAACTCTTTTAGTTGTTGTATATACCAATCATAATCGTCATACATAACAAAATGGAGTCCCTTATTTGCATATTTAAGTTCCTTTTTGGGTAACTTTGCGTATTGTTGTTCTATCTTATTTTTGGAAAAGCTAAAAACAGACTCTAATAAGACTAAAGTAGGCACTTGTATTTGTTGTATCTCCTCCCTAAGATCTGTATTAGATAATTCACAGACCATTTTTGCAATAGTTTCCCTGTCTGAATCTACACTCCATTGTACTATTTGAGGAATTTTCTCTTTATTTTCAGTATAATAAACCATAGATGACCTTTGTGTTTGCTCAAATTTTTCCTTTGACATATCCACAAACTCTTTAATTATAGGAGAACAATCCTTATTGGGATCCACTTTAAAATCACTATTGGAGAGAGCTGCAAGCGCAGGTAACGCATCTACCACTACTATTTTCTGAAGTAGTTTAGGTTCTTTTGCTGCTATTTTCATAGCAAGCATTCCCCCCAAACTGTGCCCAACAATAATAGGCTGCTTGATTTTTTCCTTTTTGATATAAGAAATGATAGCTTCTGCCCAATTCTCCAAACTTGGATTTTTCACTGGAGTAACCCCTGCAAATCCTGCCATAGTAAAGAGGTAGCAGATATGATTAGGACTAAACTCCTTAACGGTATCTTGCCACACTTCCGCTGAGCAGGCAAGCCCTGGAATAAATAAAATAGGATTTCCTTTTTCTCCTGTTTTTTGTACTGAAAATGGCGCTGCTTGTCCTAAAGTACACAAAGGGAATATAAATAGAAATAAGAGGGTGGTTATCGTAATTTTTTTCATATATTGGGGAGTTAGGATAGAATTAGAAAAATATTATATCCTTTTGAGTTGTTCTTGCATCATTCGGATTTGATCCTTGAGCATATTTTGCTTATCTAACTTTTTAGCTTGGGTAAGGTACTCTTGGGCTTCTCGTTTACGCCTTTTTTGCATAGCTATGCCCGCCAAGCTCAACCTTGCCATAGCCTCATCATAACTCATATTGAGTCCATATTTGAGCGCTGTCTTGAAGTATTTCTCTGCCTGAGTAAGATTGGTCTGAGAAGAGACAATCCCATACAGATAGTTATAATAGCCTCTTTGCTTTTTAATCAGAGCTGTTTCAGGATTTTTGATGCGATCAAGCCACTTTTTAGTTCCTACCATATCCTGCTTACGCAGTCTTAGGAAAGCTAAAAGCAAAAACTCATTTCTGAAGAAAAACAATATAGGAAAAGCCGAAAGTAGTATAAGGAATATCCCATTACCAATATTTCCTAAGGTAAATTGATAAATAGCAAATGCGAAGATAAGCACTGCTATAGCAATCTTTATGTATCTGTGAAACATTCGTTATAAAAGTAGATTAAAAAAATAGTCGGGATGACTGGACTCGAACCAGCGACCTCACGCACCCCATACGTGAACGCTACCAACTGCGCTACATCCCGAACAAACTTTGATTTGCGGGTGCAAAGATACACCTTTTTTTTCAAACAACCAAACTTTTTTATAATGACTAATGACAAACAACTAGTGACTAATGACAAGTGACAAGTGACTAATTATGAAGCACTTGTCATTAGTCAATTGTCATTAGTAATTAAAGAGTGGTCTCTCTTGCATGAATTTGTTTACCTTATGGGCAACAGCTTCTAAGAGTTTTTCATCTTTGGCATTATTGATAACCTCATCTATATAGCCTGCTACCACTTCCATATCGGCTTCTTTAAGGCCTCGTGTGGTAACAGCAGCTGTACCTAAGCGGATACCACTGGTTACAAAAGGACTCTTATCATCAAAAGGTACCATGTTCTTATTGGCAGTAATATCGGCCTTCACAAGAGCTGTTTCTGCTTCCTTACCACTGATATTCTTGTTTCTAAGATCAATAAGCATCAGGTGGTTATCGGTACCGCCAGAGACGATGTTGTAGCCTTTTTCCACTAAGAGCTGAGCCAACTTCTTGGCATTCTTCTGTACCTGAATAGCATAGTGCAAGAACTCATCGGAGAGAGCTTCTGCAAAAGATACAGCTTTGGCCGCAATCACATGTTCCAAAGGCCCTCCTTGGTTTCCTGGGAATACAGAAAGGTCTATTAGAGAGGACATCATACGGATTTCACCCTTAGGGGTTTTAAGACCAAAAGGATTTTCAAAATCCTTACCCATCATAATCATACCCCCTCTTGGCCCACGAAGAGTCTTGTGAGTGGTAGTAGTTACAAAGTGGCAATGAGGAATAGGGTCATTGAGAAGACCTTTGGCGATAAGCCCAGCTGGGTGAGCTATGTCGGCCATAAGGAAAGCCCCCACACTATCAGCTATTTCTCTAAAGCGCTTGAAGTCAATATTTCTTGAATAAGCAGAATAACCTGCCACTATCATCTTAGGCTTTTCTTTTTGAGCTATTTCAGCTATTTTGTCATAGTTCAAAAGGCCTGTTTCCTTCTCTACCCCATAGAATAAAGGTTGGTATAGCTTTCCAGAGAAGTTAACAGAAGCGCCGTGAGTTAAGTGTCCTCCATGAGAGAGGTCAAAACCTAATATTTTATCCCCTGGGGCAAGAGTTGCAGCATATACAGACGCATTGGCTTGCGAACCACTATGGGGTTGTACATTCACATAGGCTGCTCCAAAGAGGGCTTTGGCTCTGTCTATAGCCAATTGTTCTACCTGATCCACTATTTGGCAACCTCCATAATAGCGTTTGCCAGGGTAGCCTTCTGCATACTTATTAGTAAGTACAGAACCTGCGGCTTCCATCACCTCTGGGCTTACAAAGTTCTCTGAGGCTATCAGTTCTATACCTCTGAGCTGTCTTTCTTTTTCTTGTTTGATAAGATCAAAAATTTGTTGGTCTCTCTTCATGGAAAATAAAAATTTTAAGTGGTGCAAATATAGTTATTTTTTTTCAATAATCAGCCTTTTTACTGAAAATTTATTTTCTTATCGTCTTATATATACAATTTGTCCATCTTGCCACTTGACCAGCTGTGAAGCTAAGGCATTAGGCTGATTTTCTTGGTGATAGGGCACAACAAAATCTACCGCCTGCTGTACTTCGGGGGCTATTTGAGCAAAAGTGGCTGCACTTGGCTGTCCACTTATATTGGCCGAGGTAGAGACAAGCGGACGCCCAAAGGCTTCTATAAGCTGCTTGCAGAAATCATCTTGTACTATTCTGAAAGCCAGCGAATTATCTTCAGCTATAGGAAGATGCTTATCATATACCTCTGTATAGACAACCGAAGTGGGGCGTTCTTGTCGAGCTAAGAATGTTACTACTTCCGCAGGTACTCTTACATACCGCTCTAGCATCTCCTTTGAGGAGACTAAGAGTATAAAGCTCTTAGCCAAGGGTCTTTGCTTGATCTGCTGGATACGCTGAATAGCTTTTAGTGAAAAAGCATCGCAGCCCAAGCCCCATATGGTATCAGTGGGGTAAAGTATTACCTTTTCCTCTTGCAAGAAAGAAAGGGTTTGGTGTATTATTTCTTTGAGTTCCATATTACAAAGTTACCTTTTTTCCATGACAAAACCCAACCTTCTTTTGAGTTTAGTATTTAATTAAGAAATTAGCGTATATCTCAGAAAAAAATAGTACTTTTGCGACGTTTTTAAAAAATATATTTATGAATATAATCAAACCAATTTCCATGGGGGCTTTTGCCAGCCTTTTAGTGGCTTGTGGGGGGACCTCTAAGATTGCCTCTTTACCCATAGAAACACTAGAAGGAAAAAACATTCCGACCCAAGTAGAAAACCCAAGTAAGGACGAACTTAAGACTTGGCCACACAGAGATTTACTCACCACAGGATACCCAGGTATCTCTCTTGCAGAGGCCTATAAAGCCCTTAAAGGAAGAAAAGCACAAACAGTGATTGTAGGGGTAGTAGATTCTGGAGTGGATATTAACCACGAAGATCTCAAATCTATCATCTGGACAAATCCGAAAGAAATTCCTAATAATGGTATAGACGATGACAAAAACGGCTATGTAGATGATGTACATGGATGGAACTTCTTAGGTGAAATCAACCAAGATAACCTAGAATATGTACGTATTCTCAAAAAAGGCGATACGAGTGACCCTGACTATAAGCGTGCTGAGGAAAAATACGACAAAGAGTTCAAAGATGCCAACGAGAAAATAGAACTCTATTCTCAAATAAAGGAAAGAATCGCTCAAAGTGATGCCCTTATCCAAAAGCACTTAGGTAAAAAGGAATATACTGAGGAAGACTTGGATAAGATAGATGCCTCCTCCCTACAGCTATTAGGTGCTGTACGCGGTATGAAATACCTATTGAGCAATGGTGTAAGTGTAAAAGAGACCCTAGAGGAACTCTCTGAAGGAATCAAGCACTACGAAGACCGTCTCAAGTACGGGCTTAACAAGGAGTTCAACCCAAGAAAAGTGCTTAATGACAATCCCGATGACATCACTGACAAGATATATGGTAACAACAATGTGATAGGCCCCACTGCCGAAGGCGCTTTACATGGTACCCATGTGGCTGGGATCATCGCTGCTGTACGCCATAATAACATAGGCATAGATGGCGTGGCTGACCATGTACGTATCATGCCCGTACGTACCGTACCCGATGGTGATGAGTATGATAAGGACGTAGCCCTTGCTTTGCGCTATGCTATTGACAATGGTGCCAAGGTGATCAACACTTCTTTCGGTAAGGAGTTCTCTCCACATAAGGAGTGGGTATATGATGCACTAAAATATGCTGCTGAGAAAGATGTACTCATTGTAAATGCCGCAGGTAATGATACCAAAAACGTGGATGTACAACTCACTTTCCCTGACGATAATATAAATGGAAAAGAATTCACCGACACTATGATTACCATTGGGGCACTCAACTATGAGTATAATGAGAATTTGGTAGCTTCTTTCTCCAATTACGGTAAGAACAATGTAGATTTGTTCTCCCCAGGGGTACAAATCTATGCTACTGTACCTGAGAACAAGTACAAATTCTTAGACGGCACCTCTATGGCGGCACCCGAAGTGGCTGGAGTAGCTGCCCTTATCCGTGCTTACTTCCCTAAACTAAAAGCTCGTGAAGTAAAGCAAATCCTTATGGAGTCAGGACTTACTCCTACTGTAAAAGAAGTACTTGTAGGGGGCAGAGGCGAGGAAGGAGAAGCCAAGCGCATGCTTTTCTCTGAACTTAGCAAATCCGGTAAGATAGTAAATGCTTACAATGCAATTATTTTAGCTGCCCAACGCAGTAAATAAGAGACTTTTATAACTAAAAAATAGGGAAAGACGAATCTTTCCCTATTTTTTATCTAATCACTCGCTTTATAGAAGCTATCAAATCATCTACATCCTCCACACTGAAGACATATACCCGTCCTTCTACTGTTCTTATAAGAAAGGATTGCTGCATATCCCCTATAAAAGCATTGTAGCTGCCTATATCAGAATTGCGGAACACTCCTACAAAACCCCATAATCCTCCTGAACTAAACATTTTCATATCCGAAAGCGTAGGTCTATAACGTCCTATATAGGAAATAGCCGCATACTCTATCCTTATGCTTCCCACTACTTTCTTGAGTTCAAAATATTGGGTAGTTAGCCTTACTGAAATAGGCGCATTAATCATAAAAACTCCATAGAGGATAAAAATGGTTACAGATATTAACAGCGCCTCATAATCATCATTATCAATCATGAACTTGTTCAGACTATAATTAAGCAGTCCTAAGAGAGCCACTGTTACTACAACGGTTGTAATCCTCACCCACCAACTCCAGCGCACTTTAAAATACTGTTCCATATTTTTGATTTAATTATTCTCTAAACACCTTCTCTACCCCATTGAGTTTTTTAAGACTATCCAAGAGGGAATTTAAGGCCTCGGTATTGGAGACCAAAAGGGTAATTTCTCCCTCAAAGATACCGCCCTTGCTCATGAGTTGTATGTTGTTCATACCTATTCCCTTATGGGAAATTAGGTTAGTAATCTCAGCGGCCAAGCCTTTCCTATCCACCCCTATAATCTTGATAGAAGTTTCATACTCTCGCTCAGTGGATTTTATCCACTTGGCAGGAATAATTCTATAGGCATAGTTGGAGAACATGGAGAGCGCATTGGGACAATCCTTCTTATGTACCTTGATACTTCCGCCATTGACGGCTATATAACCAAAGATATCGTCTCCTGGAATAGGGGTACAGCACTTGGAAAAGCTATAGTCCAAAACCTGCTCGTCCTTTCCAAAGACAATCATATCATAGTCATGGGCATCTTTGGTCTTTTCAGGTGCTATGGCGATAGTAGGTTTCTTCCTAAAGAAGTTAAAGAAAGATGAGGCCGTGCTTCTGCTGGAGACAAAGTTCTTGAGCATCTGGTTGTTAATCTCTCCTGTGGCCATTTGATAGAAGACATCTTGGCTTGTTTTAGTTTTGAAATAAGCGACCATATCATTGGTCACCTTCTCGTCCAATGTTACCTTGAGCTGCTTTAGCTTGCGTCTTAGTATTTCCTTTCCTTCTTCGGCTATTTTCTTTCGGTTTTCCTTGAGTGCGCCCTTGATTTTGGCTATGGCTTTAGTGGTAGTGGCATAGTCCAACCAGTTGGCATTGGGCGAGGCATTCTCAGCGGTGATAATCTCCACCTGTTCTCCACTTCTGAGCTTGTAGTTTAGCGGAACGAGCTTTCCATTGACCTTAGCCCCACGGGTGTGCATCCCCACTTCAGTATGGATACTAAAGGCAAAATCCAGCGGAGTTGCCCCTTTGGGTAAGGATTTTATTTCTCCATTGGGGGTAAAGACAAATATCTCATCGGCATAGAGGTTCATTTTGAACTCTTGGACAAACTCTACTGCATTGGCCTCGCTATCCTCCAAAACCTCTTGCAAGCGGTTGAGCCACTGTTCTATACCCCGCTCATTCTGCTGACCATGTTTGTACTTGAAGTGAGCGGCATAGCCTTTCTCAGCAATCTCGTGCATACGCTCGCTGCGAATCTGTACCTCCACCCATTTGTTCTTAGGCCCTACTACGGTAATATGCAAGGCCTCATAGCCTGTACTCTTAGGAGAGGAAAGCCAATCCCTAAGTCGTGTAGGGTTGGGACGAAAATAATCGGTAACTATAGAATAGATCTTCCAAGCCAAAAACTTCTCATTTTCAGGCGTGCTCTTATAAATAATACGAATGGCAAACTTGTCATACACCTCCTCAAAAGGAATCTTTTTGGCCACCATCTTCTTATAGATAGAGTAAATAGATTTGGGTCGTCCCTTGATGTAATAATCTACTTTCTCCTTGTCCAAGGCTGTTTTCACCGTTTCGGAGAACTCTTCGATATACTGGAGTTGTTCCTCCTTGGACTCTTCCATTTTACCCAAAATCGCGTAATATTGTTCAGGCTCGGTGTATTTAAGTCCCAAGTCCTCCAGCTCGGTCTTGATATTGTACAGCCCAATTCGGTGTGCCAAAGGCGCATAGATAAAGAGTGTTTCGGAGGCTATTTTCTGTTGCTTGTAGGTAGGCATGGCATCCATGGTCTGCATATTGTGCAAACGGTCGGCTATCTTGATAAGGATGACCCTCACATCATCGTTAAGCGTTAGGAGCATCTTGCGGAAGTTCTCCGCTTGTAAGGAAACATCGGTATCGCGGCTAAGGCTGGATATTTTGGTGAGACCTTTGACAATCTTAGCAATCACATCACCAAAATCTCGCGCAATCTCTTCTATAGTAATAGGAGTATCCTCCACTACATCGTGCAGCAAGGCCGCAGCAATAGATACCGCATCAAGGCCTATATCGTAAGCTACGATCTTAGCCACGGCTATGGGGTGAAATATATAAGGCTCTCCACTCTTGCGGCGCTGCTCCTTATGAGCATCCACAGCTACATCGAAAGCCTTACGAATCAGCTTCTTATCCTCTTCGCTGAGGGTCTGATAGCTTTCACGTAAGAGGTCTTTATATCTTTTGGCAATTTCTTTGCTTTCTTCCGGGGTATAGTATTCTGTTTCCATAAAAATTACATTTCTCTAATCAAGGGCTATATTACGTTTTTTTCTTCGATTAAAAAAGTTTTTTAACTGAAAAAATCAATGATAATTATCAAAACTTCTCGTTTATTTATAAACAACTCAAATTTCGTAGATTATATTCAAATGATTATAAAAATTAATAAACCCCAATAATTAATCTAGAATTATTCATACAAATCTAAACGATCCCTTTTAAATATTTACCTAAAATAGAGACTAAAATATATTATTAAAAATCAACGCATTAGACAACCTTTTTATACTTAAAAAATATTTCTAATTATTATATTTTTTATTTCTATTTTTTTTCTATTTTTGCCAAACAAACAAATCTATTTTAAGATGCATATTTTAAAAATTATTCATGGTTATCCCCCCCAATACAATGCTGGTTCTGAAGTTTATAGTCAATCCATCTGTAATGAACTGTCAAAACACCATAAAATATCTGTATTTACAAGAGAGGAAAATCCCTATGCACCTTGTTTTTCTATCAGAGAAAAAAAGGTTAATAAAAATTTAACTCTTTATCTAGTAAATCATCCACAAGGGAAAGATGGTTATAGGCATCAACAAATAGATGATGTTTTCACTTCTTTATTAGAGAAACTTCGACCTGACATTGCTCATATAGGTCATTTAAACCATCTTTCCACAGGATTAGTTGATGTATTAAATCAATTTGAAATCCCTATTATATATACACTACATGATTTTTGGTTAATGTGTCCAAGAGGACAGTTCCTAACCAGAAGTATAGGTAAAGTTGAAGGCAATTTTCAGTTATGTACTCATCAAGATAATAAGAAATGTGCAATAGATTGCTATAAAGTATATTTTAGTGGAATAAAAGATAATGAAGCAAGTGATACTAAACAATGGGAAACATGGGTTCGCCAACGAATGCAGGAAACTAAAAAAATTGTTGACAAAGTAGATTTGTTTATAGCACCTTCCCAATATCTAAAATATCGTTTTGAAAAAGATTTTCATATCCCAAAAGAAAAGATTATCTACTTAGATTACGGTTTTCCTACTGATTATTTAATACCTACAGAAAAAACAAAAAAGAAAGAACCCTATACTTTTGGATATATAGGTACTCATATACCTGCAAAAGGTATTAATCTATTAATAGAAGCGTTTAAAAAAACAGAAAAACCTGCTATTCTTAAAATATTTGGAAGAGAAAATGGACAAAGTACCAAAGCCTTACGAGCAATGGCTTCTTCTTCAAAAAATGAGATAGAGTTCTTAGGTGAATATATAAATCAAAATTTGGTGAATGATGTCTTTTCTAAAGTTGACTGTATAGTGGTTCCTAGTATTTGGGGAGAAAACTCTCCCTTGGTAATTCACGAAGCTCAAGCCTGCAAAATTCCTGTAATTACAGCAAATTTTGGAGGAATGAAAGAATATGTAGCCCATAATGTAAATGGTTTATTATTTAAACATAGAGATGTAGACTCTTTAGTAGAACAATTAAATTTTGCTATATCAAATCCTAAAAAAATGGAAGAATTAGGAAATGTTGGCTATTTATATTCAGCAAACGGAGCAATCCCTAATATAGAAGAGCATTGTATGCAACTAGAAACTATTTACCAAAATCATATTTCTAAAAAATATAAATTATGGCGAATAACTCTTGATACTAATCCAGAGGATTGCAATTTGAGTTGCACTATGTGTGAGGAACATAGCCCTTTCTCTAAATTTATCAAAGAAAAACTAAATGGGAAAAGGCGTAGAATGCCAAAAGAATGGTTAGAAAATATCTTTCAACAGGCTAAAACATTAGGTGTGAAAGAAATTATACCTTCTACTATGGGAGAACCTTTACTATACAAACATTTCGCTTATATAGTAGAACTTTGCTATAAATATAATATCAAAATGAATCTGACAACTAATGGCACTTTCCCTAAAACTACAGAAAAAAGTGTTACTGAATGGGCAAAATTATTAGTTCCTATAACTACAGATGTAAAAATAAGTTGGAATGGAGCTACTGCACAAACGGCTCAAAAAATAATGTTAAAGATTAATTTTGATGAAGCTCTTGCTAATGTAAAAGAATTTATTCGTATTCGTAATGAACACTTTAAAACAATAGGACATAAATGTAGAGTCACTTTTCAGCTAACTTTTATGCAAAATAACATGCATGAATTAGCAGATATAATAGCTTTGGCAGCTGAATTGGATGTTGATAGAGTGAAAGGCCATCAGCTTTGGGCTCACTTTAATGAGATAAAAAATTTATCAATGAAACATTCTACTGAAAGTATCTTACAATGGAATAAATATGTAAGACAAGCGCATGAAGCTCAAGAAAAATATAGAAAACCTAATGGAGAAAAGGTGATTTTAGAAAACATTATCCCAATTGAAATAAACGAATCGCAAGAAATACCTGAGAATTACAATTGTCCCTTCTTAGGAAAAGAATTATGGATTTCTCCTACAGGCAAAATTTCTCCTTGTTGTGCTCCAGATGAGATGCGACAGACATTGGGAGATTTCGGCAATATAGAAAACAATACTATTGAAAGCATCTTAAACAGTAAAAATTATACTGATTTAATTTCTACCTACAAACAAATTCCTTTATGTAAAACTTGTAATATGCGTAAACCATAATGAAACAAACAGAAACTATACAGAAACTTAAAACTATTTTCTCTAAAATAGAAGGAATAGAATTTGCCATTCTTTATGGCTCTTTTGCTAGAGGTTCAGCAACAGCTAATTCAGATATTGATATTCAAATATTGGTAACCTCATCTTTTGATATAAATAATTTTATTTCAGTTATTGAAAAATGCTTTCAAGAAAATATTTTTTCTGTAAGAAAACTAGAAGTAAAACATAAAATTATAGCCTATTTTCTATATAGTCCAAAAATAGAATTTAGCTTTTATACAGAATCCAAAGATATTAATAGGTTCTATGTAGGGTCAGAAATCATGAATGTTGATAGAACTATTCTATATGCTAATAATTCTTGGAAAAATAAACTTATTACCTATTTAAGGAAAATTACAGAGAACAAAAATGATATTAATACATCTAAATATATAGATGAATTAGTAGATGAATTTATCTATCAATTTGAAAATGCCTCAACCATGCATAAGAGAAGTGATGCCTATCAGTTCTATTTCTTTTACAATATAGCCCTACATAAAGCCATACAACTTCATCAACTGTCTATAGGAAATACACAATTCAATTTCCTACCCAAACGTTTTGTAAGTAGTCTTCCTAATGATGATAAACGTAAAGAGATATATGAGCTACATGGTGAAATATTACTAACAAAGGCTAATAGGCAGAAGAGAAAATTATTAGATTTTTTTTACAAAACACTTACTAATCTTGTAACAGAAAAACAAAAAGAAGAGGTGAAAAATTTCTGTGAATATATCTACAAAAGAGATTATTTTTGGAATTTTAGAGATATAAGCCTTTATAATCCATTGATAAAAAAAGGAATTATATATAGAACAGCTAATTTTGTCTCTTTTTTAGAGAGTGATTTCTTTGAAGAACTTATTAGAGATACCAATATAAAAACAATTATTGAGTTACGTGCTAATAGAGAAATTAAAGAACTTCCCTATCCAACATCTTTTACTCAGAATTTTAAATATGTATTAGCTCCTTTTGATCCTTGGGAACAGCCAGACTGGTTCAAAGAACATTACCACTATGGTACAGACATAGAAATAGCTTATCGTTTTTTCTTATTATGCTGTAAAGATAGTATTCGTACTGCTATGCTTTCAATCCTGAAAGAAGATAGGGGAGCTATTGCTATTCATTGTTTTGCGGGGAAAGATAGAACAGGTATCTTAATCTCTCTTCTACACTTATTAGTTGGTGCCAATATGGAGATAGTTTATGAAGATTATTTAGCAAGTGAAGTAGATACTGAAATCTCAAAACTTAATGCCGCCCTTGAAGTCATAACCAATGAAGGCGGTATCATTCCTTATTTATTGAGTTGTGGTTTGCAACAAGAAGAAATAATATCTCTAAAAGAAAAATTGACTGCTAATGAGAAATAAACTTAAATCATTTTTCACTGAGTATTGGGGATATTTAGCTGTAAGTACTGCTTGCGAACTAAATTTATTTGATGCTTTAAAAGTTCCAAAAACAGCCAAACAATTAGCAAATGAATTATTCTTATATGAAAAAACATTATTTCACCTATTAGAGGCTTTAGCAAACATAAAATTCTTAACTAAGAAAGAAGATTTATATAGCATCAATAGTTTATCGGAGTTCCTAACGGAAGATCATTCTGAAAGCCTCAAATATGCTTGCTTGAATTGGAGTAAGGAGCACCTTAGAGCATGGCAAGAACTACCATATTCTATAAAAACAGGCAAAAATGCTTTTGAGAAAATATACGGACTCCCTTTCTTCGATTATTTGGACGAAAACCCAAAAGAATTAAACAATTATCACAAAGCAATGTATCAATATGCAAAAGATGATTATAAAAATCTCCCTAACATTATTGATTTTAGTAAACATAACTCAATAATAGATGTGGGAGGGGGGTATGGTGCTCTTATCAACAACATTCAATCAAAGTATCCTACTTTAAAATGTATTCTATTTGATTTAGAGAAAGTAATAGAAAAAGTATCTGCTACTAATATACAAAAAATAGGAGGTAGTTTTTTTGATCCAATACCAACAAAAACAGATGCTATTATTCTTTCAAGGATATTACATGATTGGAATGATAAGAAAGCTCTACAAATACTTAAAAACTGTTTTGATGCCTTAAATGATGATGGCACCTTGTATGTTATTGAAAATTGCATTGATAAAACAGAAATAGATATTTCTCTTTTATCTTTAAATATGGCTGTTATATGCGAGAGTTATGAACGAACGTCAAAAGAATATTGTTTACTTGCTGATAAGAGAAATTTTAAATTTTGTCAAGAAATAAAATTGAATGAATTACAAAATATCTTAATATTTAAAAAATGAATTGGAAAGATATAAAAATAACACAGAATAATACTTCTTTTCTATATAATGGAAATATTTTGTTCAATAAGAAATTTATAGAAGTACTAAAGTTTCATGATCCAGGACTTGCTCCTGTATTAGATGAGAGTGGTGCTTATCATATCACTACTGAAGGAGAACCTCTTTATACTTGTAGATATAAGAGAACTTTTGGGTTCTATGATAAAAGAGCAGCTGTAATTGATGATAATAATAAATGGTTTCATATTAATGAAAAAGGAGAAAGAGTATACTCAAAAAATTTTCTATGGGTTGGTAATTATCAAGAAAATTACTGTACCGTAAGAGATGAACAAAATAAATATTATCATATTGATTTATTAGGTAATGAATTGTATATGGAGAGATATGCCTATGCAGGGGACTATAAAGATGGAATAGCTTGTGTACGTTTATATAATAATTATTTTAAACATATTGATTTACAAGGGAATTATGTTAATGATAAACAATTTATTGATTTGGGAGTGTTTCACAAAAATTTTGCTACTGCGAGAGATTCAAAAGGATGGTTTCATATCAATAAAAAAGGAGAGGCCTTATATAATGAAAGATATTTACTTATAGAACCTTTTTATAATGGTCATGCTTTGATTACAACATTTGAATATAAAAAGAAGATTATAAATGAAAAAGGAGAAATAGTCTTTCTTATTCCTTAAATTATATTTTGTAATTTCCTAAAAAATAATTACTTTTGTGCTCTCTTTTGTCAAACAAATCTCATAAAGTAATGGAACAAAAAAAACGCATCCATTCGGCTTTGGTTTCTGTCTTTAACAAAGATGGTCTTGAGCCTATTATCCAGAAAATGAATGATTTAGGTATTGTTATGTATTCCACTGGAGGTACAGAAGCCTTTATCAAATCCCTCAATATCCCTGTGGTAGCGGTAGAGGATATTACCCAATACCCCTCTATCCTTGGAGGAAGAGTCAAAACCCTACACCCTAAGATCTTCGGGGGTATCCTAAACCGACAAGGTAATGCTTCTGACCAAGAACAGATGCAAACCTACGATATTCCTCAGATAGACTTAGTAATCGTGGATTTGTATCCTTTCGAGCAAACCGTTGCCAATGGGGCGAATGAACAAGATATTATTGAAAAGATTGACATAGGAGGTATCTCCCTTATCCGCGCTGCCGCTAAGAACTTCAACGATACTCTCTGTGTGTCTTCCAAAGAAGACTACCCTGCCCTGCTGAAAGTTCTCTCTGAAGGCAAAGGAGAAACTACCCTTGCCGAGAGAAAGCAGTTTGCCCTACATGCTTTTGCCACTTCTTCAAGATATGATACGGCTATTTTCAACTACTTCAATACTGATCACTCCGCCCAACTGCTCAGAGTAAGCGAAGACAAAGCACAAGTACTCCGCTATGGAGAGAATCCTCATCAGAAAGGGGTGTTCTATGGCGATTTTGATGCTCTTTTCACCAAACTACACGGCAAAGAACTCTCCTATAACAACCTCTTAGATGTAGATGCAGCGGTAAACCTTATGAGCGAATTTGCACATGAAGACCCTACCTTTGCTATTCTAAAACATAACAACACTTGTGGTATTGCCACGCGCCCTACTCTATTGGAGGCTTATAATACTGCCCTTTCCTGCGATCCTGTTTCAGCCTTTGGAGGGATTCTTATCGCCAATCACCCTATAGACAAGGCAACAGCCGAGGCCATCAACCCTCTATTTTGTGAAGTGGTAATTGCTCCTGACTATGAAAAAGAAGCTTTGGAGCTACTTGAGGGTAAGAAAAACCGTATTCTACTGGTACAAAAGCAGATCTCTTTGCCACAAACTTCCCTTCGCTCTTGCCTCAATGGCTATCTATGGCAAGATAGAGACCTTAAAACTGATGCTGTCTCCGATATTTCTTATGTTACAGACCAGAAACCATCGACTGAGGACTTGGAAGACCTACTTTTTGCCTCTAAGATATGCAAACACACCAAATCCAACACCATTGTACTGGCTAAAAACAAACAACTTCTAGCCTCTGGAACAGGACAAACTAGCCGTGTGGATGCCCTCAAGCAGGCCATCGAAAAGGCTAAAGAGTTCAAGTTCTCCCTTGAGGGAGCTGTTATGGCCAGCGATGCATTCTTCCCTTTCCCTGACTGTGTGGAAATAGCTCATAACGAGGGGATTCGCAGTGTAATCCAGCCAGGAGGCTCTATCAAAGACAATCTAAGTATAGAGTACTGTAATACCCATCAAGTAGCTATGGTGATGACAGGTATACGACACTTTAAACACTAATGAAGTGAACAGTGAAAAACGAAAAGTGAAGAGTGAAAAGTGGATAGCCGCTTTTCACTCTTCACTTTTCGTTATTCACTTAATAAGGCTTTGTTGATGCGCTTAATTAGTGCGGGGCCTTCGTAGATAAAGCCTGTGAAGAGTTGTACTAAGCTCGCCCCTGCATGGAGTTTCTCTAGAGCATCTTCTGGGGAGTGTATGCCTCCGACCCCTATGATAGGGAAACTATGGCCACTCTTCTCGGCTAAGAAACGTATCACCTCAGTAGAGCGCTTGGTTAAGGGTTTGCCACTGAGACCTCCTGTTTCTACCCTGTTAGGCGATGCCAATCCGTCTCTGCTTATGGTAGTATTGGTTGCTATGACCCCTGCTATGGAGGTTTGTTTTACTATGTCTATAATATCCAATAGCTGTTCGTCCGTAAGGTCTGGAGCTATTTTCAGTAATATAGGTTTGGGCTTGGGGAGTTTTCCGTTAGCCTCTTGCAAGAGTGTCAGTAGCTTCTGTAGTGGTTCTTTTTCTTGTAGAGAACGCAGATTAGGTGTATTGGGAGAGCTGACATTTACCACAAAATAATCCACATAAGGAGCTAATTGTCCAAAGCAATAGAGATAATCCTCATGAGCCTTCTCATTCTCTGTCCATTTGTTCTTTCCTATATTCCCCCCTATGATCACCTGTTTGTTCTTCTTTAGTCGGGCAATAATTGCCTCTACTCCGTCGTTATTAAAGCCCATACGGTTGATAATCCCTTTGTCCTCTACCAAGCGGAATAAGCGCTTACGAGGATTTCCAGGTTGGGGCTTAGGTGTTACGGTACCTATCTCTATAAAGCCAAAACCAAGGGAAGAAAGTTCTGAGAAAAGCTCTGCATTCTTATCCAATCCTGCTGCTAGACCGACAGGATTGGGAAACTTAATTCCGAACACCTCTCGCTCCAATCGCTTGTCCTTTAGCTGATAACGAGCCCTCAGAAGAGCGGGAACCAGCGGAATACGATTGACAAACTTGAGCCAACCAAAGGTAAAATGATGTACCTTCTCTGGGTCAAAGAGAAATAATAAGGGGCGAATAATACGCTTATACATGGTGATTTTTATTGCAAATATACAATTTTTAGTTGAATTTTTACCTGTTTTTCTGCTTTTTTTCTTGGGAAAAAAGCAGTAACTTTGCCCCCTTGAAACAAATGCTTATACTAAGCTACAAGCTATGAAAAATTATCTACTTCCTTTCCTCTCCATTATCATAGGAGTTTGCTTGGTTCTATGGATAAAACCCAATAATAAGAGTCGTATCAAGCTACTTTTGGCCTTTAGTGGGGCTTTTCTTTTGGGTATGACAGTCTTTACGCTTATTCCAGAGATCTATCATGCAGTATTTGAGAGTGATTCTTCCCTACATACAGCCGATTTGGATGAGGCACACACCCATGACGTTGGAAAGACAATAGGTATATGGATTATTATAGGGATTCTCTTGCAGATTGTCTTAGAGTTTTTCTCTCATGGTGCCGAACATGGCCACTTCCACTCCCCTGCCAAGGGACTAAGAACCCAATTCCCTTGGGGGCTTTTCATCAGCCTAAGTATTCACTCTATTCTAGAGGGCTTTCCCTTACATGCCCACAGCAATATGGTGTATGGCATCTTTATCCATCACCTGCCTATCGCCATGGTACTGACTATTTTCTTTTTGGATTCGGGTATAGGTACGAAGAAAACACTTATTTTCCTCTTCCTTTTCTCTCTAATGACTCCTTTTGGCGCTTTCTTAGCCAATACAGTACCCCAATTAGTGGCCTATCATACGCAAATGAGTGCCATTGTCATAGGTATTTTTCTACATATCTCCTCAGTAATCCTCTTTGAAACCTCCGAGAATCACCATTTCAACTACCTAAAACTAGGTGTGATTGTACTGGGATTTGCACTGGCATACCCTTTATAAAAATAAAAAGTAAAAGGTAAAAAGTAAAGAATGTACTCTTATAGTCAATCATATTTAGAATGCGAATAAAATGCGAATAAATAAGGCAAGGGGTTCATTCCTAATTCGCTCTCTTTCAAGGGCTAATTGCCATTAGCCCCTACACCTGCTCATGCTAATTTTTCGCAAACCATTTCTGTTTGACTATAATTTGAATTAATAGTTAAAAAATATCTGTATAATCTAATTCGTTAAGACGCAATAAATTGCGTCTCTACGGATGACTACGCTAATCAGGAATTGTCTTAGCCAGCGTTAGGGTAGAGACGCAATTTATTGCGTCTTAGAAAGTCAGTGAATAATATTTTAACTATTGATTCGCTTTTTTCCTTTTATCTTTTACTTTATTCTGACGAGTTCTACGTCAAAGATTAAAGCAGCATTGGGAGGGATCACACCCCCTGCTCCTTGTGAGCCGTAGGCCAAATCTGAAGGAATCACAAGGCGCGCCTTATCACCCTCACTAAGCAGAAGGATACCTTCGTCCCAACCTTCTATCACCTGGCCTACCCCTACGGTAAAGTTGAGCGGCTGGCCACGATAGAGAGAGGAGTCAAACACCTTACCATCCAAGAGCATTCCTGTGTAATGTACGGCCACTTGATCACCCTTTTTAGCCTTCTTGCCATTTCCTTTTTCAGTAATTTTATAGAAAAGACCAGAGGGGGTTTTGTCAAAACCTTCCGTATGTTTGGCCAAAGCCTCCTGTTGTTTGCGTTTTTCAGCCTCTATACGTTGTTGTTTTTCTGCGTTAAACTTCTGGAAAGCAGCAAGCGCATCCCACTCTTGAGCCTCTTTGCCTACTCGGATAATCTTCACTGACTCTATTTTGTCGTTTTGGGCAATGCTATCTACCACATTTTGCCCCTCTACTACATAGCCGAATACTGTATGTTTGTTGTCCAGGTGAGGTGTAGCTCGGTGAGTAATAAAGAACTGACTTCCGTTGGTACCAGGCCCTGCATTGGCCATGGAGAGAATACCTGCACGGTCATGCTTTAGGTCTGGGTGGAACTCATCGTCAAAGCGGTAACCAGGGGTACCTGTACCTGTCCCTAAGGGGCAGCCCCCTTGTATCATAAAGTCGGCAATGACACGGTGGAACTTCAGTCCATCGTAGAAAGGCACGCCCGCTGCCTTGGCGTTGTTCTTCATTTTCCCTTCTGCTAAAGCTACAAAATTAGCCACTGTAGCAGGGGTTTTCTCATAAGTCAGGCGAAGGAGTATATCTCCCTTAGCCGTATGGATTTGTGCATAAATCCCGTTCTCTAATTTGTTTATATCCATAAGACAAATATTTTAAAAAATAGCTTTGTAAATAGTAGTAAGCCCCATGAAGATAATCAGGGCACCTATAATAAAGAAAATCTTCCTTGTGTGGAGCTTGGAGGTAACCAAGGCCGAAACAGGTGCTGTGAGCACTCCCCCTATGATAAGCCCCAAGGCAATACGCCAGTTAATCGCTTCTGGCACGGTGATAAAGATAAGAGTACTGACCACTGTAATGGCAAAATTGGTAAAGGTAGAAACCCCTATCACATAGCGAGGTGTATGCCCATTCTTGATAAAAGCACTGGTAACCAATGGCCCCCAGCCTCCTCCGGTGAAAGCATCCACGAAACCTGCAAATAAGCCCAAAGGTATAGTTCTCACTTGCTTATTCTCGACTTTCCCACGAACCCCATTATAAAGAATCTTAACCCCTAAGATAATGGTATAAATGGCAATAAATGGCTTGGTGAACTTAGCCCAGCGGCTCCCCTCATCACCGAGATATAGCAGCAATAAGGCACCCAATATAGTCCCCGCGATAGCAGGTACTAAGAGCCTTTTGATCAGCTCCTTATCCATATTCTTGAGCTTAAAATGGCTGATGCTCCCAGCCGCTGAGGTAATGGTTTCGGAAGCATGAATACTGCCACTGATAGCGCGTGGGTCTACATTCATCATCAGCAAAACAGTTGCACAGATCACCCCATAGCCCATACCCATGGAGCCTGCTACAATCTCCGCTCCACAGCCTGCCAATATCATCCAATAAAACAAATAGTTATCTTGAGCTAAATAGTTTTTCAAAGGGACAAAGGTCTCGGCTGTATATATAGTATAAAGGGTAATGGTCAATAAAAGGAAAAAGGTTAAAAACAAAAATAAGCGATTCCGTTTCTGTCGCTTAAGCGAATAGGGCTGTGCCACAACGGTTTCGTTAGTTTCATTTTTATTAAATTCTTTCATGTATGATACAATTATAAGGTCGCTGAAACAAAGGGCAAAGGTATAACTTTTTTTTATAACCATAAAGCAATAACAATTATTTTTCAGCAAACACTCTCCTATATCAAAAAAAATACGTACTTTTGACCTAAATTATAAGACTTAGACTTTTGAACCAAAGAACCCTTGTTTTAGACGTAAATCCGCAGGCTTTCTTCGGAGAGCAAAATAGTACAATTGAACTGCTAAAGACCTATTTCCCAAAAATAAAGATTGTTGCCCGTGGCAATGAGATACATATTTTTGGAGAAGAGGCGCTGCTTGACGAGTTTGAAAAACGATTGGGACAGCTCATCCAGCATTTTGAGAAATACAATCACTTAGACAAAAATACTATAGAGCGTATTCTCTTCTCAGATACGGGTTTGCTCCCCTCTACCCTACTGGATAAGGACTTTATCGTACATGGAGTAAAAGGGAAAATCATTCGTGCCCAAACGCCCAACCAACAGAAGTTATTGGAGCTTATCAGCAAGAACGATATGGTCTTTGCCATAGGCCCAGCGGGTACAGGTAAGACCTATACGAGTGTAGCGCTAGCTGTCAGAGCCCTGAAAGATAAGCAGGTAAAGCGTATCATCCTCACCCGTCCTGCAGTGGAGGCAGGGGAAAACCTCGGTTTTCTCCCTGGGGATCTCAAGGACAAGCTGGATCCTTATATGCAGCCCCTCTATGATGCACTGATGGATATGATCCCCTTTGATAAGCTCAATTCGTTTATTGAAAATGGTACCATACAAATTGCTCCCTTAGCCTTTATGCGAGGGCGTACCTTGGACAACGCCTTTGTCATCTTGGACGAGGCACAGAACACCACTTATGTACAGATGAAGATGTTTCTCACACGTATGGGGAAAAATGCTAAGTTCATCATCACAGGAGACCCAGGACAGATAGACCTACCGAGAAAAACCGCCAGTGGGCTTTCGGAGGCCCTACGCATCATCAAAGGAATCAAGGGCATAGGTACGTTATGGCTTGATGACAAGGATGTGGTACGCCATCCCTTGGTCAAGGAGATTATCAATGCTTATACCCGCGCCGAGAAAGAGGAGAGGGAAGAAGATTAAAGTCGTTTTTGGTCGAAAAAGGCTTTGACCAATTGACTACATTCGTCCTGCAAGACTCCTTGAACAACCTCGGTGCGAGGATGCAATAGCTCACCATGGAGGTGATAACCCCGCTTGGCATCGGAAGCCCCATAGACCACACGGCCTATTTGGCTCCAATAGAGTGCCCCTGCACACATCACACAAGGCTCAAGGGTTACATAGAGCGTACAGTCCTTGAGGTACTTCCCCCCAAGGTATTCACTGGCTGAGGTGATGGCTTGTATTTCGGCATGAGCAGTAACATCGTGGAGTAGCTCAGTGAGGTTGTGCGCCTTGGCGATAATCTTTTCATTTACAGTGATAATAGCCCCTACGGGTATCTCGCCTGCTTCAAAGGCTTTTTCTGCCTCTTGCAGGGCTTTTTGCATAAAATATTCGTCTTTGTTAATTGTCATTTGTTAATGGTTAATGATTAATGATTAATGCCAATAATGATTAATGGTTAATGCCAATAATGATTAATGATTAATGATTAATGTCAATAATGATTAATGATTAATGTCAATAATGATTAATGATTTAAATTTCGCAAGTTCTGTAACTTATTGATATTCAAAAACCTCCCCCTACCCCCTCCAAAGGGGGAATGAGATAGTTTTTGATTCTCAAGGAGTTAGAGAGAGGACATTTTCCAGATTGATAGACAATTTTTATCTTTTTCAACGAATTTATTCCCCCTCTCGGAGGGGGCAAGGGGGAGGTTTTTTTGCAATATATTGATTATTAATCAATTATAAACCTAATTATAATCTAAAAATGACTTGCGAAACTTAAATTAATGACTTATGCTCATACTATTATACTTGAATTGACAATTGACAATTAACAATTATACTTATGGCTGAACATAATGATTTTGGGAAGCAATCCGAAGAGGAAGCTGTACAATACTTAGTTGGTTTGGGTTATACGATTCTCGAACGCAATTATTATTGGCAAAGTGCTGAGATTGACATCATTGCACAATATGAGGATATGCTGGTCATCGTAGAGGTAAAATCCAGACGATCCGCCTATTATGGGGAGCCTTATTCCTTCGTTAGTCCACATAAGATACAACTCTTGGCCAAAGCTACCAACCACTATATCAAGACACATAATTTAGATTTGGAAGTGCGTTTTGACATCATCTCCATTGTAAAGAACGATGCCGAATACCACTTGGAACATATAGAAGATGCCTTCTTTCCTTTTTCATAAGTGAGCAAAAAAGGGTGCATGGCACCCTTTCTTATTATCTTTTATTGGTCTTTTCCAAGTACTTATCTAAGGCCATTGTCATGGACGGAGTCTCTGGCAGTGGTGCTTGGATATCTATTCTAAGTCCCGCTTCCTCCGCCGATTTCAGCGTAGAAGCACCAAAAACCGCTATACGTGTGGTTCCTTGCTTGAAGTCAGAAAAGTTCTTAAAGAGCGATTCTACTCCTGCAGGGCTAAAGAAAGCAATAACATCATACTTGACATCTTTCAGATCGGAGATGTCGGCATGGGCGGTCTTGAACAAAATACCACGTTTCCAGTTGAGTTTCAGATCGTCTAATGATTTCTCTATAGCAGGGCTGAGTACCTCGGAGGTAGGAAAAAAGAATTTCTCTTCCTTGTGTTTTTTCAGAAAAGGAAGTAAGTCTGCAAAATCCTTTTTGCCCACATATATTTTCCTTTTTCTGTAAGTGATATATTTTTGCAAATAGAAAGCAACAGCCTCCGAAAGGCAAAAATAACGCATGGTATCAGGCACTTTAAAGCGCATCTCTTCAGCTACTCTGAAGAAATGATCCACGGCATTTCTGCTGGTGAGGATAATGGCTGTATGATTCTGAAGTTCAATCTTTTGAGCTCTCAAATCCTTTCCTGTTACCCCTTGTACTTCTGTAAAAGGGCGAAAGTCTATTTTTACCTTATACTTTTCTATAATCTGGTGATAAGGTGAATTCTCTGATTGCTCGGGTTGGGAAACCAAGATTGTTTTCACTTTCATAGTCTTTTAATTTATCGATATTGATTAGATATTATTGAGTTAATAAAAATATAGGGGGTTATTTCAAAGGCGCAAAGGTACAAAATAAAATAATACCAATAAGCTCTTAATTCACTTTTGTACAATTTCACAAATGAGATAAGTCCAAGTACTTGTATATACAAGAATACCATTAATGAAAAAGCAAACAAATATATATTGTGTGCTGCTGCATAACTATTGACAAAGAGCAGCAATACCAAAATCAAAGCGGCATAGTTCGAATAACTCAGACGTACAAACAAATAAGAACGTGAGAAGTTATCCATATCCAGCACATAGCTCACCAATCGCTGAAAAGCTATTTTGAGCAAGATGAAAAGCGCTACACCAAGCATCACTATATACTGCTGAGCAATGGCATAAAAAGAGATTTCTATATGAAAAAAACTCAAGATTCGCCAAATGGCAATACTCAAAATTGCCCATTGTACTACCAGCAGAGAAGTGGTAAAGAATACACCACTACGCTCCCGCTTATTAAAGATGATGATATACTTATTATTGGTAAGCAAATTAAGAAACTCCCTAAAGCGGAAGGCATGGTAGGCCTTTATGAAAGCCATAATCCCTAATATTAGGACAAATATTAGGGAAATCCAATCCTTATGAGAAGCTGTAACCCGTGTCCATTCCATAAAATACGATTATAAAGAGTCCAAAGGCTGCATACCCTCAGGTGGCAATATAGGCGTTTGTTGCTTTTTGGATAAGCTATCTTCCTGCTTTAGGCGTGTCTCTACATGGGAGAGTATCTGTTTACACTTTTCAGGTTGAGCAGCATAATAAGATATATTCTGTGCCAGCAGCAGGCTATCTAGCCCATACTTCTTATAAATAAGTGAAATATCAGCACCTTGCTTTTCATAGAAAGAAGCATCTATACTCTTGGCAGCATTCAGTACTGCTAGGTCATAGAAGAGCTGTTCCATTTCTCCCTCCGATAATAATTTCTTAGGAGAAGGAACCATCTGAGAACAAGCCACTAAAGACAAACATAAGAGATAATAAGCAGACTTCACTTTCTATTTATTTGCGGTGCAAAGATACTTCTTTTTTTCTAAGCAAAATATTTTTTTAGAAATATTTTTCTTTAAAACCAATGACTAACGACTAAGAACTAATAACTAACCACTATTTAGCTATATTAACAGCTCTTGTTTCACGGATCACCGTTACTTTTACTTGTCCTGGGTAGGTCATATCGGTTTGTATCTTTTGAGAAAGGTTAAAGGAGAGTTCTGCTGCTTTTTCGTCGGATACTTTTTCACTCTCTACAATCACACGTAGTTCACGACCTGCTTGTATAGCGTAGGCTTTCTTGACTCCTTGGAAAGAGAAGGCCGTATCTTCCAATTCCTTAAGACGCTGGATATAAGAATCCAATACCTGACGGCGTGCTCCTGGTCTTGCTCCAGAGATGGCATCACACACCTGTACTATAGGAGAGAGTAGAGAAGTCATTTCTATTTCGTCATGGTGCGCTCCGATAGCGTTGCATACTTCAGGTTTTTCACCATACTTTTGTGCCCATTCCATACCCAGTAGTGCGTGTGGTGTCTCGGTATCAGTCTCAGGCACTTTACCTATATCATGCAAAAGTCCTGCACGCTTGGCTAGTTTCACATTCAGTCCCAGTTCGGCCGCCATCAGTCCACAAAGGCGTGCTACCTCACGAGAGTGTTGCAAGAGGTTTTGCCCATAGGAAGAGCGGTATTTCATACGACCCACTGCCTTGATCAGCTCTGGGTGAAGGCCATGGATTCCTAAATCAATGATGGTACGCTTACCTATCTCGGCTATTTCGTCTTCTACCTGTTTGGTCGTTTTTTCCACTACTTCCTCAATACGGGCAGGGTGGATACGGCCATCGGTAACCAACTTATGGAGAGAAAGGCGCGCTATCTCCCTACGTACGGAGTCAAAGCAAGAGAGGATAATAGCCTCAGGGGTATCATCTACTATAATCTCCACTCCTGTAGCAGCCTCCAAGGCACGGATATTACGCCCTTCGCGGCCTATGATGCGCCCCTTTACGTCATCGGATTCGAGGTTAAATACCGATACACAGTTATCTATAGCCTCTTCTGTTCCTATACGCTGTATGGTATTGATGATAATCTTTCGCGCCTCTTGGCGAGCAGTGAGTTTTGCCTCCTCGATGGTGGTCTGTATATAGGCCATAGCATCGGTCTTGGCTTCGTTCTTAAGGGAATCAATCAACTGGGTTTTAGCCTCTTCAGCAGTCAGTCCAGAGATCACTTCTAATTGTTTTACTTGGCTCTTGTGGAGCTTATCCACTTCCTCCTGTTTCTTATCCACAAGCAACATGCGGTGGTTGCACTCCTCGGTCTTCTGCAGCAGCTCATCGTTGAGCTTCTTGTTCTGAGCCAGTTCGTTGGAGACTTGGGATTCCTTGTCCTTGATACGTTTTTCTGTCTCAGAGATTTTCTTTTCTTTAGCCAAGATGAGTTTCTCATGCTCAGCCTTAAGTTCTAAGAATTTTTCTTTTGCTTGGTAGATTTTTTCTTTCTTAATGTTTTCGGCTTCTACTTTTGCCTGTTTTAGAATATTCTGAGATTCCTCTTGAGCATCTTTGACTACCTTAAAAGCATATTTCTCTTGCTTTTTTTTCAGAGAATACCAAACTAAGATGCCCCCTACAAATATTCCTACAATGGCACTACCTACTACTAACATTGTTACGTCCATAAAATAAAATATAATTATACAAAAAAGCCTGCAAGAAGGATATATGAATAAACTCCTAAAAAGCATATTTAGAGCTACCAAACCCTTCAAGTATCCGCCAAGTGAAGGCGGCACGCTTTGGTGGTTTGACTCACCCTTCTGAATTATTTTCTGTTGAGTTTACCAAAAAAACTATTCTTGCAGGCAGTAATCTTTATCTATATATTACTGATTTCTACTAAAGTCTGATGTATTTTTTCTAATCTTTCTATATTTTTTTCCTTTTGATTTTCATCAGCAAGGCTCTCTTGAAAGAGCGGTGTAGCCAAGGAAATGGCACACATAGCCAAGGAATCTTGGCGGTCTTTCACAGGAAAGTTCTGCTCAAAATATGTAATTTGTTTGTTAATCCTTTCGGCCGCTTGGCGATAGGCCTGCTCCTGCTCTGGAAATATTTTCAGAGGGTATACCCTATCGGCTATTTTCAAGGTAATTCGTAGCTTCTCACTCATTGCTTAGCATATTATTACTTATCTTGTGAAAGTTGTACAATACATTGCTCTATTTCACGAATGAGCCTACTTATTTTGAGCTTGGCTTCCGTTTTAGTTTCATCACTGCCTAAAAGAGCTTGGGCTACCTTCAGTGCCTGATACTTCTGTTGTTGCTCTTGGCTCTGCTTAATAAGCTCCTGCAACTGGCCTTGTAGCATCTCTACTTGAAGAATCAGTTCCCTGTTTCTCTCTTCCAATGAAAGTACATACTGCTGCACTAGAGGAAGTAACCTCTCTATTTTTTCAATCCATTCTTCCATTTCCTTGAGAGATAATAACCCTTACTTTTGGTGTGCAAAGATAATACTTTTTGAGGTTATAAACAACTATTCGGCAAATTTTATTTTTCACCCAAGAATCGCGGCTTATTTGCGTTATTTTTATTATCTTTGTTCTGCTGAATTTGAAAAAGCCAATATATGTTATCTATCAATGATACTCAATTAGTTATCCTTGACATCCAAGGAAAATTATCACAAATCGTCTATCAATCCGAAGCGGTACTAAAGCATAGCAGCAGCCTTGTGCAGGGCTGCCAGCTACTGGATATACCTATAATATGGGTGGAACAAACCCCTGAAAAATTGGGTGCTACCTCTGCGCTTATTGCCCAGCACCTCACAGGCCAATCCCCTATTGCTAAAGCTACCTTCTCGGCTTATGGTACTTCTGCTTTTGTAGAGGCGGTCAAGGCCAATGCCCGTAAGCAAGTGTTGCTTATTGGGATAGAGACCCACATCTGTATCTACCAAACTGCAATGGATCTGATAGCGGCAGGCTATGAAGTCTTTGTCGTGGCCGATGCGGTCTCCTCTCGCACAGAAGAAAACAAAAAAATAGGCCTTGAGATGATCCGAGAAGGACAAGGAAAAATCACCAGCGTAGAGGCTGCCCTCTTTGCCTTACTGAAGCGCTCTACCCATGAGAAATTCCGAGAAATCGCAAGGCTTATCAAGTAAATTAGAATTGTACCACACCCTCAGAGGGGTCATCATTCCGCCCACTGAAAGCACTATTGACATCTCCTTTGGGGACGGGAGCTCCTGAGTTAGTATCCTCCTCTTGGTTGTTAAATTTGGACGAGAAGGATTGCACGCCTTGTCCTATGGCTGTACCAGAGAAGAGCGTGTTGAGATTGCTGAAAACCCCATTAATAAACTGCAAACGAATATTGTCCAATCCCCCATTACGGTGCTTGGCTACGATAAACTCTGCCTGATTGGCCGTGGAAGAAGCATCGGGATCGTCCCATGTATCGAGTTTGTAATACTCAGGACGATAGAGGAAGGTAACAATATCCGCATCCTGCTCTATGGCTCCCGATTCACGTAAATCGGAGAGTTGAGGACGCTTGTGTCCTAAGCGGCTTTCCACATTACGCGAAAGCTGAGAAAGGGCGATAATAGGCAGGTCTAATTCCTTGGCCAAGGCCTTGAGGTTACGAGAGATCGTGGAGATTTCCTGTTCGCGGTTCCCAACTCCCTTACCCGATGCGTTGGCAGTCATCAGCTGGAGGTAATCTATAAAGATGATTTTGACATCGTGCTGAGAGACCATCTTACGCGCCTTAGCCCTGAGGTCAAAGATAGAAAGCGAAGGGGTATCATCTATATACAAGGGAGCTTCCAAGAGGCTCTGGGTCTTGTGGGTAAGGCGCTCGAAATCCTCTTCGGTGAGCTTTCCTGTACGCAGCTTATCGGAGCTAATTCCTGTCTCAGATGAAATAAGCCTTGTGATGAGCTGAATGGAGGACATCTCCAAGGAGAAGAAAGCCACTGGAATCTTGCTATCAACCGCAATATTGCGCGCCATACTCAGGGTAAAGGCTGTTTTCCCCATCGCCGGACGTGCTGCCACAATGATAAGGTCGGTAGGTTGCCAACCAGCGGTAAGTTCATCTACCTTGGTAAAGCCCGATGGTACCCCACTGAACTCCTCCTTCCTATTGTGTAGCTCTTCTATCTTCCTAATTGCCTGCAAAACCAAGTTATGTGCCGACTCCGAAGTACGGGTAATATTCCCTTGAGTGATAGAAAAGAGCTTTTCTTCGGCGCTGTCTAACAGATGAAAGACATCTGTCTCATCGTTATAAGCCTCTTCTATAACCTCATTGGACATCTTGATGAGCCTACGCTGGATATACTTCTGCATAAGAATACGCGCATGATACTCTATATTGGCCGAAGAAGATACCTTTTCTGTCAGATAGACCAAATAAGCAGCCCCTCCTATCTCTTTTAGAGTACCGTCCTTGAGTAATTGCTCACGTACCGTGAGCATATCTATAGGTTTTGAGTCCTTGAAGAGCCTATCTATAGCCGTATAGATCTTCTGGTGTGCAGGCACATAGAAAGCCTCATCGGAAAGAATATCAATGACCTCATCTACCCCACGCTTATCTATAAGCATACCCCCGAGTACAGCCTCCTCCAGCTCCAAATTTTGGGGAGGAATCTTGCCCTTCTCAAGAGAAGGAATAGCTCGTGATGCCGATATTGTTTCCATAGTTTGTGGAGAAATATTTTCCATATCTTTAATTTTTAAGTACTTAGATTTTTGTAATACCTACCTTAAATCCTCGGCAAAAATACACGCTTTTTTTGATTCAAGAAAGCCCCCCCCTTCCCTTTGTACGTTTTCTTCTACCTCTTCCTATATAATAATGTATAAATACACATCAGTAACAGACTGATTTCTCGCACTTTGGTAACACTTTGTGCTACTCTAGAGGATAAAATTTTTATTTTTCAACAAAACAAAGACAATAGTTATATGGTTAATGGTCAATGATTCGAGTTTCACTTTTCTTTCTTCATTCTTCATTTAATAAATATTTTTTGTATCTTTGCACAAAGAATAAATACACTAAAAAATACAGTTCAATGAAAGATGTAACTCGTTTGTTTGATATTCCTGCTTATCAGCTAGAACAATATCCTATTGAAAATGCGTTAGTTACAAAATATAATCAAAAATGGATACCCCTCTCTTCCAAGGAATATGTAGAGAAAATCAACCAAGTAAGCCGCGCTCTGCTACGCTTAGGGGTAAAACCTAAGGATAAGATTGCGATGGTTTCCTCGAACAATCGTACCGAATGGCATATCTTAGATATGGCCATCATGCAGATTGGCGCCCACAATGTACCTATCTACCCCACTATTCCTAAGGAAGATTATATATATATCTTCAACCATGCCGAGATAAAATATTGCTTTGTTTCGGACAAAGACTTATGGGAGAAGGTCTCAAGCATAGCCTCAGAAATACCCACTATGGAGGAAATCCTCTCTTTTGACCCTATAGAAAATATACGCGGCTGGCAACAGATACTTTCCTTGGGAGAAGATCCAGAGAACCAAGCCCAAGTGGAAGCCCTCAAGGCACAGATACAGCCTACCGATATGGCCACTATTATCTATACATCGGGCACCACAGGAAAACCCAAAGGGGTGATGCTCTCCCATGATAATATCCTGAGCAATATCAAGAACTGCCATTCTCGCGTACCTATAAAAGCGGGTGATACTTGCCTGAGCTTCTTGCCTGTTTGCCACATCTTTGAGCGCATGCTCACCTACTTATACCAATATAATGGTATCCGCCTATACTTTGCCGAATCTTTTGAAAAGGTAGCCACAAATATAGCCGAGGTAAAGCCACGACTGATTACGGTAGTACCCCGTGTGGTTGAGAAGGTATTTGATAGCATCTACAGCAAGGGCATCGCGCTCTCTGGCATTGCTAAGAGCCTATTCTTTTGGGCATTGCGATTAGGATACCGATATGAGCCTTACGGCAAAAACGGATGGTGGTACGATATGAAACTCAAGATAGCCCGCAAACTTATCTTCTCCAAATGGAAAAAGGCATTAGGAGGACACTTACAGATGATTTGTGGAAGTGCAGCACTACAACCACGGCTAGTGAGAGTCTTCTCTGCCGCAGGAATCCCTATTTGGGAAGGGTATGGCCTTACAGAAACTTCACCTGTGATCTCCGTTAATTGTAAGAAGGGACATCTTTGGAAAGTGGGCACTATAGGCAAGCCTATTGATAATATTGAGGTAAAGATAGCCGAAGATGGAGAAATCCTCTGCAAGGGGGCTAATGTCATGCTAGGTTACTACAAGAATGAAGAGCAAACCCATGAAGCCATTGACAAAGATGGTTTTTTCCATACAGGGGATATAGGCATCTTGGACGAAGAGGGCTTTCTGACTATCACTGATCGTAAAAAAGAGATGTTCAAGACCTCTGGCGGGAAGTATATAGCCCCCCAATATATAGAAAACAAGCTCAAGCAATCCCGCTTTATAGAACAAGCCATGGTCGTAGGCGAAGGAGAAAAGATGCCTGCTGCCTTGGTACAACCCAATTTTGTTTTCGTGCGTGAGTGGCTCAAGCGACATGGAGAAGCAGACACCCTAAGCAATGAGGCCCTTGTCAAGGATACACGCGTGCGTGAGCGTATAGGTCAAGAAATAGAACGCATCAATAAGCGATTAGGTAAGTGGGAACAGGTGAAAGTCTTTGACCTTACCCCCGATGAGTGGAGTATAGATGCAGGACACCTCACCCCTACCTTAAAGCTCAAGCGCCGCATCATTCTTGAAAAATACAAGGATATGTACAATACTTTTTACAACAAAGAATCTTAGAAAACATTCATTATGATATATCGTTTTAGAGTAATTTTAGACGTGGATACCGATGTATTCCGCGATATAGAAGTGGAAAGTCACATTAGCTTGGAGGATTTCCACAAATGTATCTCCACTTCCTTTGGCTTCAATGGGGAAGAAATGGCCTCTTTCTATAAGAGTGATGAGGATTGGAACCAAGGAGAAGAGTTCAGCCTCTTTGACACAGAGGGAGATACCCCAGTGATGGCCGACACCATCTTGGAATCGGTCATGGATGAGGACAACCGGCACTTCCTCTATGTATACGACTTCTACAATATGTGGACATTCTTCGTGGATCTGAAGGAAATAGGTCATGAGGTAGAAGGAGTTAGCTATCCCCATATCCTAACCACTCATGGGTTTGTCCCCGAAGATGCCCCAGAGAAGAACTTTGTGGCAGAAGATTTTGATGAGTTTGACTCAGAGTTCAACGATTTTGAGTTTGACCAAGATGAATTTGACGAATATCACGGCTATAGTGAGGACGAATATTATTCTTAAAAAAGCATGATTACCGATATTCTCTTCTATAGTATTCTTATAGTTACTATAGGTATGAGCTACTATGGCTTCACCCACGAGGCTTTCTTTCGTCGCTATATGTTCAATGTCAAGGCTGTACAAGGGGGAGACTACTTGCGACTGATCTCCTCAGGCTTTTTGCATGCTGGGTGGGAACACCTGATATTCAACATGATCTCTCTGTTCTTCTTCCACAAGATTATCATCGAAGAAATGGGAGCAGGGGTCTTTATGCTCATCTATTTGGGAGCCATCGTCTTGGGTAATCTTTCCTGCCTATACATCTATAGGCATCAGCCCTATTACTCTGCCATTGGTGCCTCAGGAGGCGTCTCTGGTATTATCTTTGCGGCCATAGCTCTCGTGCCACAGCTAAGGGTGAATTTCATCCCTGGTTGGCTCTTTGGTACCATTTATTTTGGTTATTCGGTATACCAAATGCTCAACCCTCGTGAGGGGGACAATGTAGGGCATGCGGCTCACTTAGGAGGGGCTATCTTTGGGATCGTTGTTATTGCCCTTTTGCAGCCCCTACTTGTAGCAGAGAATGCGCTTTACTTAGGCATCATGGCGCTACCGCTAGGGTATATGGGGTACCGATTGCTACAAAAATAATTTTTCCTATCTTTGCGCCCACTTTAATCCTTAAAAAAAATGTTAGACCTCTTCAATACCCAGATTGAGTCCCTTTCTATACATCAGGTAGGGAATATGCAGAAGGGAGAAAACCTCTTTCTCTCTCAGCAGCCCTATGCCCTAAATGACCAAATCACCAGCGTGCTCAAGGAATATTTCCTAAAACCCTTTAGGGAAAAGGAAGAAAACTATATGCGTTTTGTCAATGAAACTTCCTTGGAATTCAACGAGATGTTTGGCATCGCCTATGAGGTTTTCACCAATCCCTCTACCATACATACCCATTCGCTACGAATCGCTCAGCTCTTATATGAGCAGTCCAACCATCCACACATAAAGTCTGGCGAACTCTATGTAGCCTATCTCACTCATATTACTCTAGACAATACCAAGGTGGAAGCTATAGGGATTTTTAAATCCGAGATGAAACAGAATTTTCTCCAATTCGAGCAAGGGCAAAGCCAATTAGAGATCCTCTTGGAAGAAGGGGTGAATGTCAACCGCTTGGACAAGGGTTGCCTTATCTTCAATGTCAATGAAGAAGGTGGATACAAAATACTTTCTGTGGATAGCAATCGCTATGATACCAAGTACTGGACAGAACAGTTCTTAGGGATTGATGTACTTGCCGATGATGCTTTTTTCACCAAAAAGTACCTCAAGATGTGTCAGGATTTTGCCAAAGAAGTAGTTCTCCCTACTGAGGGAAAGCAGGAAGAAATCCTATTTATGAATCGTGCAGTGAATCACTTTGCCAAAAACGATGAGTTTGAAGAAACCCACTTCCTCAATGAGGTCTTGGGCGATAAGGTGTTCAAGAAGGAATTTGATGCCCATCAGGACGATGAAGACCAAAGCCCTAAGGAGGGATATATGGATCTGATTCCCGAATTTCACAACTTCAAAGAGACCAAGGGGAAGAAATACTATATAGAAGACGTTTCTTCTTTCCCCATTGTCAATAAAGCGGTATCGGATATGCGTAAAAAAATCAAAAATATCATAGACCTTGATACCAATGTACAAATCCGTATGGACTTCATCAACCCTGAATCTGCTGAAAAATTTGTAGAAAAAGGTTGGGACGAAGAACGCGGTATGTTCTACTACCTTATTTACTTTAACGAAGAGAAAAAAAGCTAATGAAAATACTTCCCAAATGGGCAGAAATGCTCAATCAACTAGGAGAAAAACAGACTCCTTGCTTCTTTGTTGTCAATTATGAAGGAACCCAAGGACAGGTATTTCCCCTCTCAGAATTACCACAGGACATTCATTTTTCCTTTTCTGAAGAAAAAACACCTATTTCCGATCCTATTACAATAGAAAAACACCCCATTCCTTACAAAACTTTTGAGGAATCCTTTAAAAAAGTATTTTCTCACTTAAAAAAAGGGGATACAGAGCTTATCAATCTTACTTTTGCTACCGAAATAGCACCTATTTCTTTAGAAAAAGTATACCACAATGCCAAAGCCAAATACAAAATCCTTTACAAAGACGAATGGGTATGTTTTTCTCCTGAAATTTTCATAAAAATAGAAGCTAATAAGATAAAAACCTATCCCATGAAGGGAACTATCAGTGCTACTATTCCCAATGCTGAAGAGCTGCTACTAAATAATCAGAAGGAAATAGACGAACATCATAAGGTTGTTGCTCTACTATCAAAAGATTTAGAACAAGTTGCCTCCGAGGTACAAGTAAGTAAATTTCGCTATGTGGATGTGATAGAAAAATCTACAGGAAACCTACTACAAACTAGCTCCGAAATTGTGGGAACGCTCTCTGCTAACTGGTATGACCACTTAGGTGATATTTTGGTTAAGCTCCTTCCTGCTGGCTCTATCTGTGGGGCACCAAGAGAGAAAACTATGGAAATCATTCAAGAGGCAGAAACCTATGATAGAGGTTACTATACGGGAATTGCAGGTATATTTGATGGGTATTCTCTCAATACATGTGTGCTTATCCGATTTATCGAACGTATAGGAGAAAAATTCTATTATAAAAGTGGGGCAGGAATTACTGCTCACAGCAATCCTGAGAGCGAATACAAGGAAATATTAGAAAAAATATATATTCCTAACTAAGAATATGCAAAGAAATAAGTTTATTGAGACTATAAAGCTATTGGATAGTCGTATCTTCCATATAGAATATCACCAAGAGCGTATAAAAAAAACTTTTTCACACTTTTTTCCTAGTGAAAAAGTTTTTTCTTTAGAAAATATTCTAAGCAAACAAGGCTTTCCCGAAAAAGGAAAATACAAAATCCGTTTTGTATATAGTGCCTATGATTATACATTAGAAGTTATCCCTTATCAAATAACTCCTATTAAGTCAATAAGTTGTATAGATGTAGGAGATTTGGAATATTCCTATAAATTCTCTGATAGAGAACAACTTAACCGTCTCAAGAAAGAAGCGCTTACCGATGAGGTGATCTTTATCAAAAAAGGAATGGTTACCGATAGTAGTTATGCTAATCTCGTATTCTCTGACGGGGTTAAGTGGTATACCCCTACTTCCTTTCTGCTCAATGGCACTTGTAGGCAACGGCTATTGAAAGAGGGAAAAATAGAAGAACGCCCCATATTCGAAAAAGACATACCGTCCTTTGGATATATAGGGCTTATCAATGCTATGTTAGATTTAGGAGAATTAACCTTACCACTTAATCACTACACTTCCCCAAGTGAAGCCACTACCAAAAGCAGCTAACAGAAGAATATCATTCTCTTTGACACGGCCTTGTTCCACAGCTTCAGCCAAGGCTATAGCAATAGAGGCCGCAGTGGTATTTCCATATTTCTGGATATTGTTAAACACCTGGGCGTCAGAGAGTTTAAATTTCTGTTGGATAAACTGGGAGATACGCAAGTTGGCTTGGTGAGGTATGAATAGGTCTATATCACTTTCGGTGAGCTTATTAGCCTTGAGTCCCTCTATAATCACTTCAGAGAAACGTACCACCGCATTTTTAAAAACAAACTGCCCATTCATATAAGGGAAATAAGAGGTGTCCTCTGGGTCATTTTCTTTTAAAAGATCAGTAACCCACTTCTTCCCTACCCCTGGAGTAAGAATAGCTAATTCCTCGGCATGTGCTCCTTCGCTATGTAGGTGAGAAGAGAGTATACCCTTTCCGCTCTCCTGAGAGCGAGAAAGCACTGCTGCCCCTGCTCCATCTCCGAAAAGTACTGCCATATTACGTCCTCGAGTGGTAAGATCCAATGCAGGTGACTGCATCTCGGAGGCTATTACCAAGATATTTTTATACATTCCCGTCTTAATAAATTGGTCGGCCACCGATAGAGCATAGATAAAGCCTGAACACTGGTTGCGAATATCCAAAGCGCCCACGGTATTAAGTCCCAATTCCTTTTGAGCTAATACACCACAGCCTGGGAAATAATAATCAGGACTAAGAGTTGCAAAAATAAGAAAATCAATATCCTCTTTATTTATTTTAGCTTTCTCCATAGCCATCTGAGCGGCGCGTACTCCCATAGAGGTTGTGGTATCCTTTCCACGAGTAGCAAAACAACGCTGCTGAATCCCTGTTCGCTCTTGTATCCAAGCATCAGAAGTATCCATGAGCTTAGAAAGGTCATCATTGGTTACTATATTCTCCGGCACATAATATCCTGTACCTGTGATAATAGAATTATACATAAGCTATTATATTAAAAAGAAAGCCTTGACATGCAAGGCTTTCCAACTATAAATTGTAATTTTATTTCAATACTTCTTTCACTTTGTCCGCTGCTTCTTGGAACTGAATAGCAGAATGTACTGCAAGACCAGATTTGTCAATGATTTCTTTGGCAATCTCTGCATTGGTTCCTTGTAGGCGTACAATAATAGGCACTTTAATATCAGCTCCCATATTCTTATAAGCATCTACAATACCCTGAGCTACACGGTCACAACGTACGATACCTCCGAAGATATTTACCAAAATAGCCTTTACATTAGGGTCTTTTAGAATAATACGGAAAGCAGTTTCCACACGTGCTGCATCGGCAGTACCTCCTACATCCAAGAAGTTGGCAGGCTCTCCACCCGCTTGCTTGATAAGATCCATGGTAGCCATAGCAAGTCCTGCACCATTGACCATACAACCTACGTTTCCGTCCAAATCTACATAGTTAAGACCAGCAGCCTTGGCTTCTACTTCTATAGGACGTTCTTCACGAGTATCACGCAATTCGGCATAATCCTTATGACGATAGAGCGCATTGTCATCAATAGTTACTTTGGCATCTACTGCAAGTATTTTGTTGTCGGAAGTCTTTAGCACAGGGTTTATTTCAAAAAGATTCGCATCGGAAGCGATATAGGCCTTGTACAAAGCTGTTACAAACTTCACCATTTCCTTAAAGGCTTCACCCTCTAATCCCAAGTTAAAAGCTACATTTCTCGCTTGGAAAGGCAACAATCCCAATTCTGGATCTATTTCTTCAGTGAAGATAAGATGGGGAGTCTTCTCAGCTACAGCCTCTATATCCATACCTCCTTCGGTAGAATACATAATCATATTCTTTCCTTTGGCACGATTGAGCAGTACAGACATATAATATTCCTTAGGTTCGCTCTCACCTGGATAGAAAACGTCCTCAGCAATTAGCACCTGATGTACCTTTTTACCTTCCTTAGGAGTCTGAGGAGTTACAAGGTTCATGCCTATGATCTGAGAAGAGATTTCTTTGACCTGATCTAAGTTCTTAGCTAGCTTTACGCCACCGCCTTTACCACGTCCCCCAGCATGAATTTGTGCTTTCACTACATACCATTGGGTACCTGTATCTTGAGTTAGTTTTTCAGCAGCTTTCACAGCCTCATCAGCTGTGGTAGCTACTACACCACGCTGTATGCGCACTCCGAACCCTGAGAGGATTTCCTTCGCTTGATATTCGTGTAAATTCATAATATAACTTTATTTGTAGTTGCAAATTTACAAAAAAATAATGACATAACCTATGTTTTTCTCTTATTTTTTTTACACGGAAAATCCCCTTGAAAAACAGCTCTTATGCTGACAAAGAGAGTTGTTTTAACAAGGTACCTACAAGAGCGTATATTTGTTCATAGGAAGCCAACTCATCACTCATGTAAATGAGTGCTAAGGAATAAGACTTATCCTGGGAAGATAGCTGATGCTTTTGCTTGCGATAACTCTCCCTTATCAAGCGCTTGATACGGTTCCTATCTACAGCCCTTTTAAGCTTCTTCTTAGGGACACTTATAAGCACTTGCGAGGGAGTAAGCGCCTTATCTAAGGGAAGATAAATGAGCTTCAAGGGGTATTTCTTGATGCTTTTGCCTTCTTTGAAAAGCGCTTGTATGCTATGATAATTACATAATCTTTCAGTCTTTGGAAAATCATTCATATCATAAAAGTAAAAAATGAATAATGAAAAGTAAAGCTAAGTGAATGCCTAAATCTTAGATATGTGAGTATAAAGTAAAAGGTAAAAAGTAGCAAATACCTTTTACCTATTACCTTACTTATTTTTTACATCTATTAAGCGTTTTCCTCTTCTTCCTCTTCCTTACCAGTAAGCAGACGGAAACCTTCACCATGTATATTAACAATCTCTACATTTTCGTCTTTCTTGAGGTATTTGCGAAGTTTAGCAATATACACGTCCATACTACGAGAGGTGAAGTAGTTGTCGTCTTTCCAGATTTTGTTAAGGGCAAGTTCTCGAGGCATTAGGTCATTCTCATGCAAGGCCAACAAGCGCAAAAGTTCATTTTCTTTTGGGGAAAGTTTTAGCGGCTCTTCGTCCTTGTAACGAAGGAAACGAAGCTTAGAGTTAAGGAAGAAATCTCCTATTTGGAACTCAAACTTCTTGCTATCTATCACTGTATCGATAGATTTTCTTTGGAGCATTGCACGGATTTTCATCAGTAGCACCTCTGAGTCAAAAGGCTTATTGAGGTAGTCATCAGCTCCTGATTTATACCCCTTAATCACGTCCTCACGCATGGTTCTTGCCGTAAGGAAGATGATAGGCACTTTTTCGTTCTTTTCACGGATTTCTTTAGCAAGAGTAAAACCATCCTTATATGGCATCATTACGTCCAAAATACACATATCGTATGGGTCTTTACGAAACTTGTCAAAGCCTTCCATTCCATTCTTAGCCAAGGTAACATCAAAGCCACTCATGGACAAATAGTCTTTTAGTACAGTTCCAAAATTTGGATCATCTTCTACAAGAAGAATTTTTTTATTAACTGCTTCCATTATTTTCAACATTTAAATTAATACTATTTTTTTACGTTTATATATTTTTTCTAACTTACTTAATTAAAAACCAAGCGCAACAAAGGTCTATCAAATAATTAGGGGCACCTTTATCACAAATGTACTTCCCTTTCCTTTTTCACTCTCAGCATATACCTCTCCATCGTGGTATTTTACGATGCGCTTTACATAAGCCAACCCTAATCCATGTCCCTTCACATTATGCAAGTCGCCTGTATGTTCGCGATAGAATTTTTCAAAAATCTTTTTCAGTACCGCCTTACTCATCCCTTGTCCCTTATCTTGAATACGGATAACCAATTTGTTATGAGCCACTTCAGTATATATATCTATATCAGGGGCTTCGGGTGAGTACTTAATAGCATTCTCCAATATATTGACAATCACATTGGTAAAGTGCATTTCGTTAGCCAGTATATCAGAGTTTTCCGCTTGCAAATGCTTCTTTATCTTACCCTTACGATCGTCTATCAAAAGTTGTACATGAGCTATGGCATTCTCTATCAGTTCATGTGCATCAAGTGGTTCTTTTTCTATCTCCACTTGGTTTTTGTCCAATTTTGAAATCTGCAACACATTCTCTACATGGGCATGCATACGTTTGTTTTCATCGCGCAGCATCTTCAGGTAGAAAGACATCTTCTCTGGATCGCTCATCACCTGTGGGTTCTTCATTGCATCGAGAGCTAAGTTGATGGTAGCAATAGGTGTTTTGAACTCATGGGTCATGTTGTTAATGAAATCGGTCTTGATTTCATTGATTTGCTTTTGAGTACGCATCTGGATAAAGGTCTTAGCAAAAGCCCAAATAATTATCGCTGTAAATATGAACACCCATACAGCCAACATAATCACCGAAGAGAGCAAGTAGCGCTGCCTATCAGGGAAATGTACCTGTAACTCATAATGTGAATCCCCCGCCTGATTTCTCAGTAAAGCAATGGTGTATATATTCTTTGCATTGGGGTCGAACCGCGCAGAGACAACACTGGTCATTTGTTTGTCCTTGGGGAGCGACCTATCATAGATAGCAAACTCAAAATCCAAGTTCAAGCCTCTGTTTCTGAGTTCTCTTTCCAAAAGAACGTCCAACTGAGGTGCCGTAATCCTATTCTCTATAGAGAGCTTGGCCGATACCTCACGGAACAGCTCCTCGAACATAGCCTTGTCAAAGGAGGTTATACGGCCTGTTTTTTCTTTAATGGTAGTACTATTAAAGCGCTGTCCGTCGAATCCCTGACTGGGGCCAAAGGTTCGTGAAGTCTGTTTGCTTACATAATTACGTATCTGGGTAGTATCTCCTTTGGGTAGGTTGAACAGTTCCGAGGGCACTGTATACCCCTCCTCCAATACTTGATGTTTGTAAGTGAATGTCTCCTTGGTATTCTTATTCTCTTGTACAAAAACCAAATCACGAATCTGTGAAGATTTCAAAGAACCTAAACTATCTTTTCCTTTTAACTCTATAAATCGGGTAATATACTTGTTAATTTCTTTCAGTTCTACCGATTCTGCCACCGAGTTCAGCGCCTGTTGTACCGAATGTGTAAAGGCTTCTTCTTTATTATCAATAGAACTCTTTACCCAATAAAACTGAATAGATATAAGACCTATAAGCGCTATAGGCATCAATATTAGAGCAATAATATAACTTCTCTTATTCATCAGGCAAAATTATAATTATTTTTTTGATATATTTAGTTTTTAACAATGTTTAACTTTTTGGTTAATTTTCTGCATTTTCATCTATCATTTCCATTATTTTACAATGGATTGTTTGGATTTTATCTAAATTTCTACCGAAATCTCTATTATCCACAACAAATGTTGATAATTTTATTCTATTTTCATCATTCCATTGATTTTTTATTCTTTTTTCAACAGTTTTTCTATCAATCTTATCACGGAGCATAACCCTGCGAATACGCTCTTCTAAGGGAGCCGTTACAGAGATGATATAATCGCAATCCTTATAGGAACCACTCTCAAAGAGTATGGCTGACTCTTTGATGACATAGGGGCTATGCTGCTCTTCTCTCCATCTTGCAAAGTCCTGCTGTACATAAGGGTGTATCAGTTGATTCAGGGCTTGGAGCTTTTCGGGAGTGGAAAAGACAATACTTGCCACAAAAGCCGTGTTGTATTTTCCCTCCACAAAGGCTTCTTCTCCCAAAAGGGCTTTTATCTCCTGTTGCAAGTGGGTGTCCTGAGCGATAAGTTCTTTGGCCTTGGTATCGGCTATATAGATAGGTATGGCAAACTCTGTGGCAAAGAGATTTGCTATGGTAGTCTTGCCGCTACCTATGCCGCCTGTAAGTCCTACGGTTGTCATCATGGGTGTATTATAAGATATTCTACCTGTGTCTCCTGCTTGAGGGTAACCGACACAGAAAGGGGTTTCTTGTATACCTCAAGAGGAATGGTCTGTTCCTTGCGCTTGTTATAGTCTGCCACCACTACAATATCGGAGGGCTTGAGGTTTCGTATGGTTTCCATATTTCCAGATAAGAGCACCGTGGTTTTCTCCGGAAGTAACTCCACCTGAGCGGTCAGTGGCTGGTGAAGTAGCTGTATAGGCACTTCCATGGATTGCTCTGTTACACGAATAATCTGTAAGGAATAGCTCATCTTATCGGTATCATAGTGTATCTTTGAGGTACTTTTCAGAGGAATTTCCCCTGAGAAAGAATTGGTTACATTCTTTTTTCGTCTTAGCTTTAGGTAAAGTCCCGTAAGGGTATCTAAGTCCTGTTCCAAACCGCTCACCTGCACCGAATCAGGGAAGACTTGATAGGTATCTATGCGATGATCCTCCTGCAAGGGAAACAAGAACTGTAACTTCACAGGTACTTTCTTTTGTTTCATTTTCTGATAATGAATACTCAGGGTGTCGGGCTGGATACTCAGTAGCTTTACCTCAGGGAAATACTTTTTGTTGATTTGACTGAGCATGCTTGGAGTAAATACATACTTATCCTTCCCTGCCTTTCTAAGTTCGCTAATATTGACCGAAAGAGTAGGCATGGAAAAAGCATACTTAAGTAGGGCAAACCCCTCTCCCTCCAACTCCACTTTTACAGAAAAAGGTGTCTGAGGGTCTATGAACTCATGAGAGGGTATTTCCTTATAACTCAGCTTCACTGTATAGAGCTGAGTAGCTTGCTTAGATAGGTTTCCTACCAGCCATGTAAGGGCTGCCAAGCCTATACAAAAGAGCATTCCTATAGTGTGCTTTGAGAAAAAATGTCCATTCGCTTTCATTGTCGCAAAATTAAGGTTTTATTTTCAAAAAAACAAAGAAAATTAAAGTTTTTTTCATTTTTTTGTTTACAAAAAATGCACCTTGTAAAAGCGTTTTTTTCGCCCTTACAAAGTGCCCCCTTTTTTAGTGACTGACGACTAGTGACTAATCTTAATAGTTGTTAGTTATTAGTAGTTAGTCGTTAGTAACTCTTCATTAGTCACTTGTCACTCGTCGTTTGTCACTAGTCATTCGTCATTATCTAAGAATCCTTTATCTATCAGTAGGTTATACCACTGGATAATCTTTTTTATATCGCTTGGGTACACTCTATCTTCGTCATAGTTAGGTACCACTGAAAAGAAATAAGCCTCCAATTCGGCATCAGGTGCCTTGTGAGAAATCTTGGTTTTGTTATTTTCTTCCTTTTCTTTAATGGCTGTAAATATCTCCTCTAGGGGTTTTTCTCCCTCCAAAGTATAAATCGCAATTTCTGAAAGTAAGCTTACATTGCTTCTCAGACCAATACTGATACGTTTGTCATCAAGGAGTGAAAGTGCTAAGAATCCTGTACGTGTGCGGGATTGTAGCTGGTAGAGACCTGGCTTCCCTGAAATAGTCAATATTTGATTTAATTTCATTTATAGTATATTTTTAACGGGTTCTTTTCTTATTGGTTTCAAAAAATCTCATTTTATAACCTACCTTTATCTTGCCATTACTTATATTATTGAGCTTGTTTTTAAGTAGTTGCTTTTTGAAGGAGGAAAGGTGATCGGTAAATAGGATTCCCTCTATATGGTCATACTCGTGTTGTATAACACGTGCTACAAGGCCTGAGAAGGTTTCAGTATGTTTTACAAAGTACTCATCTTGGTATTCTATCACAAGGGTAGGTTTGCGGCGAACGTCTTCTGTTATCCCAGGGATACTTAGGCAACCTTCGTTAAAAGCCCAAGGTTCGCCTTCCTCTTGGAGGATTTTAGCGTTGATAAAAGCTTTCTTAAAGGTCTTGAGATAGGCTTGTTCCTCTGGGGTAAGATCTTCATTTTCAGAGAAGCCTACCGTATCTACTACAAAGAGACGGATAGCCTGTCCTACTTGGGGTGCAGCCAACCCTACGCCATTGCTATGATACATGGTTTGGAACATATCTTCTATGAGCTTGTCAAGCGCAGGATAATCTTCTGGTATTGTATCACATACTTTTCTAAGGACGGGGTCTCCATAGGCTACAATAGGTAATATCATAAGCTTATTTTTAAGGGTGCAAAGGTAACTATTTTCTTTGAAATAATTCTATTTTTTAGCAAATCATTGCCAAAAAGCATCTGGGTATTCTTCTACCTCAGTATGGTGTTCTGCGCTGAGGTTCCGCCCTATTTCGGCCAAAGTCTCATCGGAGAGATTTTGCTCCATATAGGGAAAGAGTACGCGCTCTTCATAGCGAATATGTGCGGTGAGTAGCTCCATATATTGGGTCAGCAGTGCCTCTGTAGGAGCAATCGAGCACTGGGCTATGAGCTGTCGGATTTGCTCATGCTCCCTTAGGGCTTGGTCTATCAGTTCGTTCTTGATATAGGGAAAGAGGTATTGCTCTTCTTCTAAGAAATGTGCCTGCTGGTTATGTTGCCAATGAAAGGCTATATAGGCAGCAATACGCTCTGGAGCGATTCCTCTGCTGAGACCTTGCTTGATCTTCCACACATGCAGTAGGCCGAAATGGTGATCGCGAGAGAGCAATACGATATTTTCATTTCGCTTCATATCTTCTCTTTTTGTAAGAAAAGCTGTCTCTTCTGTGAAGAGACAGCTTTTATAACATTATTAACTAATTAAAAATCTAATCCTTAGTTATTAGCCTCTACTTTACCTTTGATTCTAAGGGCAATGTTAGGGGTATCTGTAGCATTAGAAGTAACCATGATTGTTTTGGCGATAGCACCTACACGTTGTGTATCATATTTTACTTCTATTTTTCCTGTTGCACCTGGTGCAATAGGATCTTTAGGATAAGAAGGTACTGTACATCCGCAGCTTGAGCTTGCACCTGAGATTACCAGTGGAGCTTTACCTGTATTCTTGAACTCAAATACACGAACTCCGTCAGCTCCTTGTTTGATTGTTCCGTAGTCAATTTCTTCGGTAACAAACTTGATTTCTGCTTTGTTTTGCGCTTGTGCAACAAATCCGAATGTTACAGCAAGTAGAAAAAATAAGATTTTTTTCATTGTTTTAAAAATTTAATTTATAATTACTATTTAGTTTCTTCGTTTTAACTGGGTGCAAAATTACAATACTTTTTTTAAAAACAAATATATAATGTAATTTTTTTTTTTAATTTTGTCCCCTCATTAAATCATAAGACATTTATACACTAACAAATATCATGCCAAAAATGGAAATTACGACAAAATATTCACCTGAGAACTTCGAAACTAAGTGGTATGCTTACTGGATGGAGCACGGATTTTTTAGCTCAACTCCCGACAAACGAGTACCTTACACCATTGTTATCCCTCCTCCCAATGTGACAGGAGTGTTACACATGGGACATATGCTGAACAATACCATACAGGATGTACTCATTCGTCGTGCACGCCTCAAGGGGTTCAATGCTTGTTGGGTACCTGGTACCGACCATGCCTCTATCGCTACCGAAGCCAAAGTTGTAGCCAAGCTCAAGGAACAGGGAATCCAAAAGAGTGACCTTACGCGTGAGGAGTTCCTTAAGCACGCTTGGGAATGGACGCACCAGTATGGGGGTGTCATCCTCGAACAACTCAAGAAATTGGGCTGCTCTTGTGACTGGAATCGCACCAAATTTACTATGGACGATGAGCTATATCGCTCTGTAATTAAGGTATTTGTGGAGTTGTATAATAAGGGGTATATATACCGCGGCTATCGTATGGTCAATTGGGATCCAGAGGCCAAGACTACCCTTTCCGATGAGGAGGTAATCTACAAGGAACAAAACGGAAAGCTTTATTACCTTATATATAAGGTAGAGGATTCTGAAGAATTCCTTACAGTGGCTACCACTCGTCCTGAAACGATTTTTGGGGATGTGGCAGTGTGTGTCAATCCTAATGATGAGCGCTACAAGCACTTACATGGAAAAAAAGTGATTATCCCTGTGGTGGGGCGTGCTGTACCTATTATCCAAGATGATTATGTGGATATGGAGTTCGGTACAGGGGCTTTGAAAATTACCCCTGCCCATGATATCAATGACTATGAAATAGGGCTAAGACACCAATTGCCTATCTTAGATACTTTCACCGATGAAGGTAAGCTTAACGAACACGGTAAGCATTACAAGGGCAAAGACCGCTTTGTAGTACGCAAGGAAATTGTTAAAGAATTGGAAGCCAACGGCCTCCTTTCCAAAACAGAAGACTATACTAATAATATAGGCACCTCCGAACGTACAGGTGCCGTAGTGGAACAGCGCCCCTTAGACCAGTGGTTCCTCAAGATGGAAGAGCTAGTAAAGCCTGCGCTTAAGGCAGTGGTGGAAACCGAGGAAATCAAGCTCTATCCTAAGCGTTTTGACAATACTTACCGTCACTGGTTGGAGAATGTTCGTGACTGGAATATCTCTCGCCAACTCTGGTGGGGACAACAGATTCCTGCTTACTACTATGGCACTGGCAAAGAAGACTTTGTCGTAGCTGAAACCAAAGAAGAGGCATTGGCTTTAGCTAAAGAAAAAAGCCATAATCCTGCCCTTATCTTGGACGACCTACGCCAAGATGAAGATGCACTGGATACTTGGTTTTCCTCATGGCTTTGGCCTATGAGTGTATTCAATGGTATTTTAGAGCCTGATAACGAGGATTTCAAGTACTACTACCCTACTCAGGATTTAGTTACAGGACCGGATATTCTCTTCTTCTGGGTGGCTAGAATGATCATCGCAGGCTATGAGTTTGCTGGTGACAAACCTTTTACCAATGTATATCTCACAGGGCTGGTAAGGGATAAGCTCCGTCGCAAGATGTCCAAATCCTTGGGAAACTCCCCCGACGCCTTACAACTGATCAAGGACTTCGGTGCCGATGGGGTACGTGTGGGCTTACTCCTATCTTCTTCAGCGGGGAATGACTTGCTTTTTGATGAAGCCTTATGCCAACAAGGCAGTGGCTTTGCCAATAAGATATGGAATGCTTTCCGCCTAGTCAAAGGTTGGCAAACAGCCGATATTCCTCAGCCTGACCATTCCAAAAGGGCTATTGCGTGGTTCAATGCCCGATTCCAAAAGGTACTGAGTGAAACCGAAGATGACTTTAGCAAATACCGTATCTCCGATGCGCTGATGAAGATATACAAACTTGTATGGGACGATTTCTGCTCATGGCTCTTGGAGATTATCAAGCCTGCTTATGGAGCACCTATTGATAACCAAACTCTTACAGAGGTAATTGCACTATTTGAAGATAACCTAAAGCTCTTACACCCTTTCATGCCTTTTGTTACCGAAGAAATTTGGCAACAAATAGCTCCAAGAACCCCTCAAGAAGCACTTATAGTGGCCTCTTACCCTGAGCAAAAGGCCTTTGACGAAGGTATCTTAGCCGAGTTTGAGTTTGTTCAGGAGGTCATCTCTGGTGTGCGTACCATTCGCAAGGAGAAAAACATTGCTTTCAAGGACGAAATCAGCCTATCAGTGATTAATAGTGAACAACTACCTACTCATTGGGATAGTATTATTCAGAAATTGGGCAATATCCCCGCCATTTCCTATACAGATTCCGCCGTAGAAGGCGCAGTCTCTTTCCGTGTAAAGGCCAATGAATACTTTGTTCCTATTTTGGACAAGATCAATGTAGAGGAAGAGATCAAAAAAATGGAAAAGGAACTTGCTCATGTACAAGGATTCCTAAAATCGGTACGTGCTAAGCTCTCCAATGAGAGGTTCGTTTCTTCCGCTCCTGCACAAGTAATAGAAACAGAGCGTAAGAAAGAAGCCGATGCCTTGGCCAAAATTGAGACACTAGAGAAGAGTTTGCAAAACTTAAAATAACCCCCCAATCACTAATTACTTTAACAAACCCAGTCTATGCTTGTTAAAGTGGGGGCAACTGACAAAAAATTCATGGCATTATTTTTGCCGTATGAAGTAAAAATCATAACTTAGCCCCACAATAAAGGACAACCCTATTTATGAACGATAACTTTTCACCAAGAGTAAAAAATGTAGTCAATACGGGAAAGCTCGAAGCTATCCGTATGAAACATAGTGTGGTAGGGACAGAGCATTTGCTATTGGGTATCCTTAAAGAAACGGATGGAAGTGCTTTTGAAGTGCTCGCTGCCCTGAATGCTAACATACCTACCTTGCAGAGAAAAACGGAATCACTTGCCAATTCTATCAATTCCTATTCAGATACGGCTGCCTCTCAGCTTGAGAAGAGTATCCCCCTTACCCTACAGGCAGAAAATGCGATGAAGGCCACTGTCCTTGAACAAAAAAGTTTCAAGAATGACCAAATCAAGACCGCTCATCTGCTCTTGTGTATCCTTAGAAATAACAGTGATCCAACCACTAAGCTCCTTAATCAGGAAAAGATTAATTACGAGAATGTGAGACAACAGTTTGAGATGATTAACAATGAGAAAAAACAAGACGAACGCACTTTTATGAGTTCGTACGCCTACGAGGATGACGATGAAGACGAAAAATCTGACATTTTGTCACCCTCTACCCCTCAAAAAAACAACTCAAACCAGAAAACTAATACACCTGTTTTAGATAACTTTGGGAAGGATTTAACCCTTATGGCTCGCCAAGGCAAGCTTGACCCCGTGGTAGGCCGCTTTAAGGAAATAGAGCGTGTCTCCCAGATTCTCAGCCGTAGAAAAAAGAACAACCCCTTACTCATCGGAGAGCCTGGGGTAGGAAAGAGTGCTGTGGCCGAAGGGCTTGCTATGCGTATCATTGAGCGCAAGGTATCACGTGCCTTGTTCAATAAGCGTGTGGTAACACTGGACTTAGGCTCGCTTGTGGCTGGTACCAAGTACCGCGGACAGTTCGAGGAACGTATGAAGGCGATTATGAACGAACTGGAACAGAACAAGGACGTTATCCTATTCATTGATGAAATACATACCCTCGTGGGCGCTGGTAGTGCCTCTGGAAGTCTTGATGCTTCCAATATGTTCAAGCCAGCACTAGCACGTGGAGAAATCCAATGTATAGGGGCTACCACCATGAATGAGTACCGTGAATCTATAGAGAAGGATGGTGCTCTAGAGCGTCGTTTCCAAAAGGTCATCATAGAACCTACCTCCTATGAGGAAACCATCGAAATCCTCAACAATGTAAAGGGTAAATACGAAGACCATCATCATGTGAAATATACCCCTGAAGCTATTGAGGCTTGTGTGAAACTCACCACCCGATATATCACTGACCGATTCCTTCCCGATAAGGCCTTGGACGCTATGGACGAAGCGGGTGCCCGTGTGTATATCTCACAAATAAAGGTATCCAAACAAGTGGAGAACTTAGAGGAAGAAATTGAGAAAATACAAACACTCAAGAACGATGCTGTAAGAGGAATGCGCTATGAAGAAGCAGCTAACTACCGTGATATAGAACGTAGGCTCAAAGAACAATTGGAAGCCGAAAAACAGTTGTGGGAAAAAGAATCTTTGCGAAATCGCAGCGAAGTAGGCTTTGATGATATTGCCCAAGTGGTCTCCATGATGAGTGGCGTGCCTATTACGCGTATGGAACAATCCGAAATGACAAAACTCTCTTCGTTGGAGAAAATTATCCAGCAGAAAGTTATAGGACAAGAGGAAGCCGTACAGAAGATTGTCAAGGCTATCAAGCGTAACCGTACAGGACTAAAAGACCCGAACCGCCCTATTGGTTCCTTTATCTTTATCGGACAAACAGGGGTTGGGAAAACGCAGTTAGCTAAGATTTTAGCCCGTGAGCTTTTCGACTCCGAGGATGCGCTAATCCGCTTGGATATGAGCGAATATATGGAAAAATTCACCGTCTCTCGCCTTATCGGTGCGCCTCCTGGCTATGTAGGTCATGAGGAGGGGGGACAGCTTACCGAGCGAGTACGTCGCAAACCTTATTCCGTGGTCTTGCTCGATGAGATAGAAAAAGCACACCCCGATATTTTCAATATGCTCTTGCAGGTGCTCGATGATGGATTCCTAACCGACAGCCTCAATAGAAAAGTAGATTTTCGCAATACGATTATCATCATGACCTCCAACATAGGAGCACGTCAGGTGAAAGAGTTTGGACAAGGTGTAGGTTTCTCCACTGCTGCCAAGATCTCACAAGCCGATGAGCATGAACGCTCCATAGTAGAAGGTGCACTCAAGAAGGTCTTTGCCCCTGAGTTCCTTAACCGTATTGATGATATTGTGATGTTCAACTCCCTTGACAAAGAGAATATCAAAGGCATCGTAGAGGTAGAGCTTGAGAAACTATTGGAACGCATGAAAGCACTCGGCTACTCCCTTTATCTTACTGATAAGGCTAAGGAATTTATCGCCGAAAAGGGTTACGACAAGCAGTATGGTGCTCGTCCGCTCAAGCGTACCATTCAGCGCTATATAGAAGATGAAATCGCTGAAAAGATTGTCCTTGGCGAAGTAAGAAAGGGTGATACCATCTCGGTAGATTATACGAATAATGAAGAGAAACTTACTTTTATTGTAAGTAATATAAAAAGTATACCCATAGAGGAAGAATAAGAGATCCTAACAATAGAAAGAGGCTATTTCCTTTGCAATAGCCTCTTTTTTCTTATCCTTCTTTATCTCTATTTTTATAGAACCAATAGGCTCTAAAGAGCTTTATTTCTCCAAAGCTATATTCCTCTCCTACTCGTGCTCTTAGTTCATTGAGCGTTTCTTCTTGAGTTATAGTAGGTAATGCCTGCTGAAAGTGTTGTAACTTTTCAGCAGAGAGCACCTCTTCTATGGAAATAGCTCCTTCTCCTATATATTTGGTTAAGTGCCCATAGACAGTGGATTCGGTTAGTTTGCGTTCTGCAGCGATCTCTGTCACGTTTTTTTTCTGTTTCCAAAGCTCAAGTGTAAGAGCATAGGTAGATATCTTTTCCTTTTTCTCCTTTTTCTTGACAAGCTCTGGTGCTTCTGTGGAGAGTTTGCCATTGAGTGAGTCTTCTCTCCATTTTTCTATGGCACGCCCCAGCAAGCGTTCCCTATAGTTCTTAGCTTTCTCAAAGGATTTCCTTTCCTCTTGTTCTGAAAGGGGGTCTATGATGGATTCTAAAATAATTTTAGTCTTAAGTAGCTGCACAATAGCATCTATCTGCATGTCTTCCAATTGAGTAAGCTCCTCGGTGAAGGCTTTTACTTGTTTTTTTCCATTCACTTGCAGATGGGTGTAGAAAGTCTCTAAAGCAAGCCTATCCAACTGTGGATAGAAATAGTCATAAGCCTTCTGAAAGCGCTCATATAGGTAATATTTGTCATAATGTGGATCTGAGAAGATACTTCTTAGCTGATTGAGGAACTTTTCCGAATGCTGGACAATCGTATCATACGTACGACTTTGCTCCTGTGCCCATTGGCGAAACTGGCTTTTGAGGCTTCGTGCATTCTCCTGCTTATACGAACTGACATGTGCGCCCCATTGTACTGCCAAGTCTAGCCAAGAAAAAGTTTTGAGTACTTCTTTCTCCAAGAATGCCTTTCTTTCTGAAGAAAAAGTATCGGCCAAGGTCTCAGGGGCTGCTTTTTGAGAGGCATAGTCTATCACATCTGTAGCCGTAAAGAACTCTTTAGCATTGAGAGAGGAGAGCAGTATAAGCCCATCAAGACTTCTAAGACGGGAAAGCGCTACATAGGTCTGTCCAGAGGCAAAAGCATCTGCTAAATCAATAACCGCCTTGTCAAAGGTAAGCCCTTGGCTCTTATGTACAGTAATAGCCCAAGCAAGTCGCAAAGGATATTGGGTAAAAGTACCCAATACTTCTTGTTCTATCTCCTCCGAATTGGCCTTGCTCTTATAGCGAATATGCTCCCATATGTATTTACCTACCTCTATAACAGTATCCTCATCGGAGAGTTTCACTCGTATCTCTTCCTCGGAGAGGTATACTACTTCGCCTATCTTTCCATTATAATAGCGCTTAGGTATTTCTGAATCATTCTTGACAAACATGACTTGGGCACCTACCTTCAAGGATAATTGAGTATCCAAGGGATAGAGGTATTCAGGAAACTCATCTTTGACCTCTGCCTGATAGGTAAATACAGGCGCCTTAATAGCACTAAAGGCAGCTGCATTGATCTGATCCGCCTTATAATTATGGGTTGTTAGTGTGATATAACCATCATTATAAGAAGGCTTAAAAGAGGGCTGTATATACTGCTGTAGGGTCTGTATATCTCGCTGTGTGATCTCATTGGTACGCAAGTGATTGAGTATCTGTACGAAATCAGCATCGGACTGCCTATATACCTTTTCCAGTTCCAAATACAAGGGGGGATTTTCCTCTATTACCTTGGAATGAAAGAAGAAGATGCCCTTATAATACTGTTGTAAGAGTTCCCATTCTTGGGGCTTGACCACAGGAGGGAGCTGTAATAAGTCCCCTATAAAAAGCACCTGTACGCCCCCAAAAGGTGCCGAAGACCCCCTGACCGATTTCAGTACAGTGTTGATCATGTCCAAGGTATCAGCACGGAGCATACTGACCTCATCTATGATTAGCAGCTCCAATTTCCTGAGCGTCTTCCGCTTATAGCTATTCATTTGCTGCCGTTGTATAAGAGTTTTGGGAGTGACCACATTTACATTCTCCGCAAGGGACATATCCATTGCTGTAGAAGGTACAAAGGTAGCTATTGGCAACTGAAAAAGGGAGTGCAGCGTCACACCTTTGGCATTGAGCGCGGCTATCCCAGTGGGAGCAGCTACCATGACATTCTTATAAGTAGTAGCTATAATCTGATGCAATAGGGTTGTTTTCCCTGTCCCTGCTTTCCCCGTTAGGAAAATAGAACGATGGGTCTGATTGACAAAATCCAATACATACTGGGCTATATCCATGAGTGCTATTTTTAGCCTACAAAGGTACAAAATTTAGGTAAAAAGTAAAAGGTAAAAAGTAAATATTTAGGATTATAGGCAGATTTTTTATTTGGTACAATTTTTGTGCGCTGTACAAAAATAATTTGTACCTTTGTACTCAAAATAAGAATCTTATGGCTTACACTTTTACTATTGACAACAGTAGCAAACAAGCATTAGCTATTATTGAATATCTGAAAACACTTAGTTTCGTGAAATTTACAGAAACAGAAACTAAAGAAAAAGCCCCTACTAAAGCTAAGGCTAAAACAGGGCTTAAAGAGCCTGCATTCTCTCAGGAGGTTTTGGAAGCTGCTGAAAAACTAAAATGGACACCCGCCGAAATTGTAGAAGCTGCCAAGAGGGAAGAAATGTCGCCTGAAGACTATGCTTTTACAATGTTGCTTTCTAAAAAGATAAACCATAACATAGCCAAGCGTGTATGTGAGGATTTTAATATTCCTTATAAAAAGAAATAGGTATGATTATCATTGCAGATAGTAACATCTTTATGAGTGCCTTGATTTCTCCTAATGGAGAAACGGCTTCCATTTTAGCAGAAAGAAAAAAGATTCAATATATAGTGCCTGATTATCTGATTACAGAAGTTACAGAACATATTCCTGATATAGTAAAACGCCTTAAAAATCAAAAAACTAAAAAACAGCTCTTGGCTGATTTCAAAGAATTATTAGAGGGGATTACTATTGTCAATATAAAAAAGGAAGTGCAAAAAAGTAATATTCAAAAGGCGGAACTTATCACAGAAGACGTTGATTATGATGACTACCCTTTTATAGCCTTACATTTGCAAGTAAATCATAAAATCTGGACTTCTGACAAAATACTTGTAAATGGACTTACAGAAAAAGGTTATGGCAACTTTTTCATTAGTACCGAAGAACTCAAAACACACCTTTACAAGAAAAAACCTAAGAAATAACTCCTTTGCTATACAAGTGTTTTACGCTTCTTAAGTGGGAGTTTCTCGTTTTCTATTTATTATTTTTCTACTTCTACTCACATATCCAGCTCCAATATCCGCTGGCTTTACCCTTTACTTTTTACTTTTTACTTTTTACCTTTTACTTTTTATAAGTAATCCACATAAAGGTACTCCCTCCTTTGCGGTCGTAATAAGCCCCTACACTTCCCCAATCAAAAGAATGTATCTTTCCTATTTGTGAGGTAAGCCATTGCTTGTAATACTTCTCTGTTTGTAGCTCATACGCTTCACTCCAATCCTCCCAAGAGGTTTGTCGTTCATTCATGGAAAATTCTATAGAAAACAAGCGTTCTCCTTCAAAACAAACTGCCACATGGAATAGCTTCCCTTCAAAAGGACATTTGTCAAAATAGATCCAATAGTAGCCTGTCCCTACCTCCCATATCTTATGAGTAGGGAACTGCACCCGAAGACTTGAATAGGTAGTCTCTCTGGTAATCACCCCTTCCTTTATCAAGAGGAAATCACCATTTGTAGTATCTAAAAAAGCATGTTCTTGCTCCATAATAACCCTCCTTTCAGCGTACAAAGATACTCGTTTTTATTCAGAAAATGGTCTTTCCTACATTTTTTATCTCTTTTCACTATTCACTTGTCATTAATCATTTGTTATTATTTTTTTGTATCTTTGCCCCAAATTTCTTTTACCCTTATGAAAAAACGTGTTGCCTTTTATACCTTGGGTTGCAAGCTAAATTTTGCTGAGACAGCCACTATTGCCCGTAGCTTTGAGAACGAGGGTTATGACAAGGTAGATTTTGAGGAACCTGCTGATATTTATGTGATTAATACCTGCTCTGTTACCGAAAATGCGGACAAGCAGTTCAAGCAAATTGTACGTAAAGCCCTAAAGCACAACGAAAATGCTTTTATCGCCGCCATAGGCTGCTATGCTCAGCTCAAGCCTGAAGACCTCATCGCTGTAGACGGAGTGGATTTGGTATTGGGTGCCAAAGAGAAATTCAATATCACCCAGTATATAGACGACCTAACCAAGCTTAACAAGGGGCAGATTCACTCCTGTGACATCAACGAAGCTGATTTCTATGTAGGGAGCTACTCCATAGGCGACCGTACCCGTGCTTTTCTCAAGATTCAGGACGGTTGCGACTACAAGTGTACTTACTGTACCATTCCGATGGCGCGTGGTATCTCCCGTAGTGATACTATAGAGAATATCCTTAGGAATGCTAAGAAAATATCCGAGAACAATATCAAGGAAATTGTCCTTACTGGGGTCAATATAGGAGACTATGGCAAGGGGGAGTTTGGCAACAAAAAGCACGAACACACCTTCTTGGAACTAATCCAAGCCTTGGACACAGTAGAGGGTATAGAGCGCTTACGTATCTCTTCCATTGAGCCAAACTTACTCAAGGACGAGACCATCGCTTTTGTCTCCCAGAGCCGTACTTTTGTCCCTCACTTTCATATTCCTTTGCAGAGTGGTAGCAATGATATTCTCAAGAAGATGAAGCGCCGCTACCTAAGGGAACTCTATCAGAATCGCGTAGCCAAAATCCGTGAGCTGATGCCCGATGCCTGTATAGGAGTTGATGTGATCGTGGGCTTCCCTGGGGAGACGGACGAACATTTCTTGGAGACTTACCACTTCCTTAATGAGCTGGATATCTCTTACTTACACGTCTTTACCTACTCCGAACGCGCCAATACCGAAGCGGTAGAGATGGAGGGAGTCGTGCCAAGCGAGGTACGTGCCAAGCGTAGCCGTATGCTTCGTGGGCTTTCGGCTAAAAAGCGACATCATTTCTATGAAAAACAACTCGGTACTACCCGCGAAGTACTTTTTGAAAGTGATAACAAAGACGGATTTATGCACGGATTTACAGAGAATTACGTAAAAGTAAAAACGCCTTTCAACCCTGAGCTGATCAATACCCTACAGCCTGTGGTACTCAAGAAAATAGATACAGATGGGATTGTTACAGTGGATCTTATAAACCCTTGAGAGATATGAGCGTTTTGGAAACTCCTATTGAATACTTAAAAGGAGTAGGCCCCCAGCGGGCTACCCTACTCAAGAATGAGCTTCAAGTAGCCAATTTTCAGGATTTGCTACACTTGTTTCCTACGCGCTATATTGACCGCACACAATACTATAAAATCCAAGACCTGCAGGATTCCTCGGCCGAGGTTCAGATCATCGGGCGTATCATTCACCTGAAAACTGTAGAGGGTAAAAGCAAAGCTCAACAGCGGCTCGTGGCTACCTTTGTTGATGATACAGGTAGTATGGAACTGGTGTGGTTTCGCCCTTCACAGTGGCTCAAAGATCATTTGCTAATCAATGTGCCTTATGTGATTTTCGGCAAATGTGCCCTCTTTGCTGGAGTCTTCTCCATGGCTCACCCTGAGATGGAAACCCTTGAGGAACACCAAAATACGCTGCAAGGAAATATACAAGCCGTGTATCCTTCTACTGAAAAACTCACCAAAAAGGGCATCAGCCAACGGGTTATGCGCAAGCTCCTTGAGAACCTTTTCACCGAAGTGGGTAAGCACTTTCAGGAGACACTCCCCCATGAGATGATACAACCCCTACGGCTACTGCCAAAGGGAGAGGCACTCTTCCAAATTCACTTTCCTCAGTCCCAAGAACTCTTGGCTAAGGCACAATTCAGACTCAAGCTGGAAGAGCTTTTTTATATACAACTACAACTCATACAGAAGAATTACCTAAACAAAAAACTCCAAGGGTATGTTTTCCCAAAGGTAGGTGATTATTTCAATACTTTCTACCACCAGTATCTTCCTTTCCCTTTGACCAATGCCCAAAAGAGAGTCATCAAGGAAATTCGTAACGATGTAGCCACTGGTGCCCAGATGAACCGACTCCTGCAGGGGGATGTGGGGGCAGGTAAGACCATAGTTGCACTATTTGCTATGCTCTTAGCCCTTGACAATCAGTTCCAAGCCTGTCTTATGGCACCTACCGAAATTCTCGCTCAGCAGCATTATGAGAGTATCGCCTCACTGCTCGCGCCTATGGATATACGCATTGCTCTGCTTACAGGAAGTACTAAGACGAAGGAACGCCGAGAGATACATGAGGGCTTGGAAAGTGGCCAATTACAGATTGTTGTGGGCACTCACGCATTGCTGGAGGACAAGGTCAAGTTTCAGAATTTGGGCTTAGCCATTATTGACGAACAGCATCGCTTCGGAGTGGAACAGCGCTCTAAGCTCTGGCATAAGAACCAGTTGCCGCCTCATGTGCTGATCATGTCGGCTACTCCTATTCCTCGTACTTTGGCCATGAGTCTCTATGGGGATCTGGACGTCTCGGTAATTGATGAACTTCCTCCTGGAAGAAAGCCCATCAAGACAATCCACCAATATGAAACCCATAGAGCGAGGGTGTATCAGTTCCTCCATGATGAAATCGCCAAAGGACGACAAGTATATGTAGTATATCCACTGATTGAAGAGTCTGAAGCATTGGCTTTCAAGAACCTTACCGAAGGTTATAACCAGCTTTACACCACCTTTCCCCCCCCGAAATACACCATAGCCATGGTACATGGTCAGCTCAAGCCTGAAGAGAAGGATGCCCAAATGCGCCTTTTCTCAGAGGGCAAAGCGCAAATCATGGTAGCTACCACCGTAATAGAGGTCGGGGTCAATGTGCCTAATGCCTCGGTGATGCTCATAGAGAGTGCCGAGCGCTTTGGCCTTTCCCAACTACACCAATTGCGTGGCCGTGTGGGGCGCGGTGCCGAGCAGAGCTATTGTATCCTAATGACCGATGTAAAGCTTAGCCATGACTCCCGTACCCGTATGGAGACCATGGTCGCCACTTGTGATGGTTTCCAAATCGCCGAAGTGGATCTAAAACTCCGAGGCCCTGGCGACCTTATGGGAAAACAACAGAGCGGAGTACTTGCCCTGAAAATAGCTGATTTGGTCAAGGACGGGGGGCTACTCAAAATAGCCCGCGACTATGCCACTGACCTCATCCGTATAGACCCTGAACTGGCCGACCCCGCTCACCAGCATGTTGCCCATACACTCAATATGCTCAAGAGGAATAAAGGGATATGGAACCTCATTAGTTAGTGAATAGTGACTAACGACTAATGACTAACTTAAAACTCAAAACTTAAAACTTAATTGTTGCTTTTTTCGGAAAAAATCCGTACTTTTGCGGCGCTAATTAAGTGATTTTTGCAACCACTTTAAATCAAACTTAAAGATATGGAATATTTAGATTTTGAGCTACCTATCAAGGAACTTGAAGAACAATTAGATAAATGTGTTGCCCTTGGAAATGAAACTAATGTAGATGTCTCTGATACTTGTAAAAAACTTAACAAACGCTTGGAACAAGTAAAAAAGGACATCTATGAGAACCTTACTCCTTGGCAACGTGTACAGGTATCCCGACATATTGACCGCCCCTATGCGCTTGACTATATCAATGCTCTCTGTGGTAATACCTTTATAGAACTCCATGGTGACCGTACCGTGGGGGATGATAAGGCTATGATCGGAGGATTGGGAAAAATAGGCGATCAATCTTATATGTTTATCGGACAGCAGAAAGGTAACAATACCAAGAGCCGCCAGTACCGTAACTTTGGGATGCCTAACCCCGAAGGCTATCGCAAGGCCTTGCGCCTGATGAAGTCGGCTGAGAAGTTCAACCTACCTGTAGTTACCTTTATTGACACCCCAGGTGCTTACCCTGGTATTGAAGCAGAGGAAAGAGGTCAGGGAGAAGCTATCGCCCGTAACCTATTGGAAATGTCTCGCCTGCAAGTGCCTATCATTGTCTTTATCATAGGAGAAGGCGCCTCAGGAGGTGCCCTCGGTATAGGAGTGGGTGATAAGGTATTTATGCTAGAGAATACTTGGTATTCTGTAATTTCTCCAGAGTCTTGCTCCTCCATCCTTTGGCGTACTTGGGAGTACAAGGAACGTGCTGCCGATGCCCTTAAACTCACCGCTAAGGATATGAAAGCCAATGGCCTTATTGACGAAATTATCCCAGAACCCCTTGGAGGTGCTCATCGAAACAGAGAAGCTGTTTTTGAAAGTGTCAAAAAAGCAATTGAAGATACCTACAAGAAACTTTCCAAACTCTCTGTAGAGAAACTCATTGAAAAAAGAATGGAAAAATACACCAGCTATGGTGTGTATAAATAATTATAAGAATGAAAAATTGGTTTAAAATCGTATGTATTGCCCTCTCTTTAGGTCTTTTGGCTAGTAGTTGTGGGGCTTTTCAGGGCTTTGCTTGCCCTCATGGCAGAAGATGCTAACCTAAAACCCTATCTATGTCGGCCAAAGTACGTGCTTTTCTATTCAACTTCCTCTGTTTTGGAGCGTTGTTTATCTTGATTCGCTTAGGAATTCTCTGTTTTTTTCCTAATCTTCCTTATCTTATTATCTTTGCCATTACGGGAGTGTTGGCCATAGTGCTCTCGCCTCGCTTTGCTGCTTATGAGGATGAGGGTAAGGAGGTATTGCTTATGCGCTGGATTTTCTTAAAGGGCATACGACAATTCTAAATCCCTAGCTCATGCAGATACAACTCAAAAAATTAGGCAAGAAAAAAATCAAAATCATTGAGGTAACCTTAGAAAAGCAGCCTGAAACGCTCCGAGAACTGATCTCGGAGTGTGTCAAGAGCGAAGTAAAACGCTTCAATGATTCGAGAGAGGATACCTCTCTGATTCCTTTCCTCTCTGCCCAAGAAATAGGAGAGCAAGCCCAAGAGGGAAAAATCACCTTCGGGGATAAGGAAAATAGAACCTTGGCCGACCTCTCCGTGGCCTTGGACACCGCTTTTCTTGCCTTTACCGATGGACTCTTTGCTGTCTTTGTAGATGACGAGGAAGTCAAAGCCTTGGACGCTCCCCTTACCATTACCCCTGAGACGGTTATCACCTTTATCCGACTTACTTTCTTAGCCAAAGCTCCTTGGTAATCTTAGTTCCCCCTTACCCCCTGTGGGCTACGACCAAACTTGCGCTTGAAAGCGCTAGAAAAGTGCGACAGATGCTCATAGCCACATTGAAGTGCTATTTCACCTATAGACTTATCGGTATGTAGTAACAATTGTCGGGCAAGATTCATCTTATAATCATAGAGATAGCCGAAGATGGTATTGCCAAAAACCTCCTTAAATCCATAGCACAATTTCTTCTCATTCATACCTACTCCCTTTGCCAGTTCTGAGATAGAGGGAGTATGCTGCAAATCATGAATAATCAGCTCGCTTACCTCATGTATCTTATCTATATCGGTGTGGGTCTTACAATATTGGTAGTTTTGGTACTTCTGAGTGTTCAAAAGGTGAAACTGCAATAGAAATAATTCCAGCACTTTCAAGTCGGCATATACCCCTGCGGCATTGCCCAAAAGTTCTGTATTATTGAGTTGTTGCAAGATAGTTTGCATTTGAACAGGAGTACAATAACAGCCATAAGGATTGAGCAAGAAACTTCCTCCTCTCTGGTATCGCTCATAGATGGCCATAAAACTATCAGGGTATTGCTGCGCCATTTGAGCAAACTCCGCTTCACTTATTGCAATTGTAATTATTTCTAAATTATCATTTTTGATAAAAATATCCTTCCCTGAACATTCCTCCTTACAGAAAAAAACATTGTGCTCACCTTGACTGGCAGAAACTAACTGCCCTGCTACATCCACACATGATTTCTTTCTAGATTTGATAGCAAAATGAAATCGTACCGAAGGAATTGACATTCGCCCCTCAAAGGAGTAATTTTCCTTTATCTGAGCTTGCCAATTATAATAGGTATGCTTACCTATCTGCTTACCACAAGTTACAAAGGTAACTATATCGTTCTGAAGATACCCATAATAGCGCTCCATTTCCCTCTCATCCTTTATCAAAGGAGCTTCTTGTTCTACAGTCAATTCCTGCAAGTCTTCTGTTGTTAATCGCTTCATCATAAATTTGCTATTGAGATTAAAATTCTGCTATTGAGATTAAAATTTTCGCTATTAAGATTAAAATTTTTGCTATTGAGATTAAAATAAATTAAGTATATTAGATGTAATTTTGCATACTCAACCTTGATACTTAGAACAAAAATAAATAATAATTTTAAATCTCACAAGTCTTTTTTACTATTTAACAAGACTAAATAAACTAAAACACAATTAATCAACTCATTACATTTATGTCAGTTAAGAAGTTTTTTTATCTATTACTCTTTTTTTCTTCCCTTAGCTTCGCACAAAATAAAGGAATGCTTTCAGGGAGAATTGTAGATAAGAGCACAGGCGAACCCTTAATCAATGCCGAGATTATCATCAAGGAAACAGGAAAGGGAACCGCTACCAATGAAAAGGGATTCTACTCATTGTCTCTACCTAAGGGAAGCTACACCATAGGCTTCTATTATCTTGGCTATCAGAGTATTAGTAAAAAAATTACTATTAGTGGAGATACTAAGCAAAATATAGCGCTTACCCCTGAGAAGCAGGAAATCGGAGAGGTAGTGGTTACTGCCAAGACCATTGCTCACCAAAAGAAAGAAGAAGCCATGCCTGTTACGGTGATTGACCTGTCCAATATGCGAGGTACCGTCAGCAGTGTACAAGATATATTGGTCAAGACCGTGGGGGTTACCCTGCGTACCTCTGGAGGGGTAGGCAGTAGCTCTCGCCTTTCTGTCCGTGGCTTGGAGGGTAAGCGTATCGGTTTTTTTATAGACGAAGTACCTATGACCGATCAAACAGATTATATTGACTACAACGATATTCCTGTGGATATGATTGACCGTATCGAGATCTATAAGGGAGTGGTACCTGCCCGACTCGGTGGGTCTTCCCTTGGTGGGGCGGTCAATATTGTAACTCGTGAATATCCTGATAAATATGCAGACCTTAGTTATGGCCTTGAATCCTATAATACCCATAAGATACAAGCCATCTTCAAGCGCAACCTCAAGGAGCAAGGACTTACCTTCGGGGTCGGAGGAGGTTATACCAGCTCAGATAACAATTATTCTTTTGACTCTCCCTATCGCGAGGGCTTGCGCCTGACTCGCAATCATGACAAATATCAAAAAATATTGGCAAGTGCTGGGCTTGAAGCTAAAAAATGGTGGTTTGATAAGGTAGAGATAGAAGCTGTTGCCATAAGAACCTACAAGGAAATACAAGGAATAGAGTATGATATCCGTCAGGCACATAGTCGTTCCTTCGTGATAGGATTGCCTATCAAACTCCAAAAGAATCATTTCTTTTGGGATGGGCTTAACCTTGACATGCTCAATGTGATAGCGCTCTCTCGTATGAATTTTATAGACAAGGCTACCCGCCGTTACGAATGGGATGGCTCCTCCTACCCCACAGCTTCTCGTTATGGAGGGGAAGCAGGCTATAGATATCCTTCTGATTCCGATGACCAAAAATTTACCATTGGCAATAAAACCAACTTGGAGTATTTGATAAACCAGCAGCACTCGCTTAATTTCAATTCGGTACTGGCCTTTGCTAAGGGAAAACCCAAGGACGAACTCAAGCAAATGAGCTTAGGCAAGCAAGTGAATTTTGATTCCCATATGCTCAGTTGGGTCAGCGGGCTTACCTATGACTTCCGTTCTTTAGACGACAAGTTCCTTAACTCTCTTACGGGGCGCTACTATCTCTATACCATGCACACCCAAATGGCTCATCTTTTCGTACCAGGACAATATGATATAGATCTCAACAAAAAGGATTTCGGTATCAATGATGCTATGCGTTATCGCTTTCTTCCTTCCTTTATGGGAAAATTTTCTGTAGGGTATGATGTCCGTATCCCCTCTGAAACGGAACTCTTAGGTGATGGTATCGCTATAGTACCTAGTGGGAATTTACTCCCCGAACGCAATACCAGTGTCAATGTTGGCTGCCTCTTTGACTTGGTTGGCAAGCACCCTACCAATGCTCAAGTGGAACTGAACTTCTTTTATATGTACCTGAAAGATATGATCCGCTATACCGCAGGGGTTATAGGTGCACAATATCAGAATTTTGGCCAGATGCGTACCTTAGGGGTAGAGTTCGAAGCCAAAGCCGATGTACTTCCTTGGTTATATGCCTATGTGAATACTACCTACCAAGACCTGAGAGATGTCCGCAACTATGAGTCTAACAGTAGCGTACCCAACCCTACTAAGGACAAGCGTATGCCCAATATTCCCTACCTTATGAGCAATATGGGATTAGAATTTCACCGAGAAAATCTTTTTGGAGGTACTGGACAGAATACCCGTATCTTCTTAGACTATGCCTTTGTAGAGGAATACTACTATGATTTCGAGATGACCAAGCGCGACAAGCGCCGTATTCCCCGTAGTATAACCTTTGATTGGGGCTTTGAGCATAGTTTTTTCAATAATAAGTTCTTTATCTCAGGAAAAATACGCAACCTTACCAACCAAAAAGTGTTCACCGAGTTCAACCGTCCCCTCCCAGGTATCAATGGAGGGGTAAAACTCCGTGTTATATTCTAAGAAATTAACTAAAAAATCATATTATTATGTATTCAAAAATTTTCTTAACACTATGTGCTTGCGCTGTACTAAGCACCGCTTGCAAAAAAGATGATGAACCAACACCTACACCTACTCCAGAGGGCAAGGAATACACAGGAGATTTTCTATTGGAAACCACTGTGAAAAACCCTGATGGTATGAGCGGAAGCTCCTATGTACAAGTGTTCCAAAAATTATCTGGAACTATCACCAATGATAATGCCGAACAATTAGAGTTCGCCTCCTGTGTACAAGTGATAGGCAAAGACGTCTATATCTTTGACTTGATGAAAGGGACAAATGTTACCCATTGGGTATATGATCCTGCTGCTAAAAAGCTCAATAAAGGAGCCAGCCTTCCTACTCCTGTAGGTTCCTTTGTCGGACACCTAGAAAAAGTAAGTGATACTAAAGCCTATATGCCGCTCTATACTCAAGGAGTAGTATGGATTATCAATCCACAAACCATGAAAAAAACAGGTGAAATTGCCCTCCAAGAGTATGCCCATGGAGATAACAGTGCTGACCCTGCTATGGGATTCGTACGAGATGGTAAATACTACTTATCTCTTAACCAAATAGATCCTAATGCAAGTGCTCCCTATGCTGACTATCTACAAAGTGATGTAGCTATCATCGATGTCCAAACCGATAAAGTTGAAAAAATAGCTTCAGAGAAGACCTCTGGACTCATCTATCCTACCCGTTCTATGGCTCCACATAGCGGTATGATGTTTACTAACGAAGCTGGCGACCTCTATATAGCTACTTCAGGATATTTTGGGTTCAATCCTGCCAATACCAAGTGTGGCTTCCTCTGTATTCCTAAAGGAGCTACTGAGTTTGACACCAATAGGTCATGGGATATCTCCACTACTCCCATCGAAGGTTATGAGCATAAGGCTGCCACTGTCATTAATACACAATATATAGGCAATAACAAAGTAGCTGCTTATGTAGGTATTCGTGAACTAAATGAGCAAAATCCTTATATAGCCAAAAATGTCATGGCTGTTATCATTGACCTTAGTGCTAAAACTATCAAGAAGATAGATGGTATTCCTTTCAGCGATGGACATAGTATAGCTATTGGCAAACTGGAAAATAAGGCTGTTTTTGCTGCTTTCGGAACAGATAAGGCAGGTTTATTTACCTTTGACCCTACTACAGGCGCTGTACAGCAAGTACTCTCTACTGTGGGAAATCCTGCTTATTTCCATGCTTTTGAATAGAATTATGAAATTAGGAAAAATACCCGAAACCATGCTCATTACCTTATGGGCAAAAGCTGAGGAACGCCACTACTCCCCTCCCTTTCTCATAGATAAAAAGGCTGAAGAGATGATTCCTCAGATAGATTATGACTTCTCCAAGTTCAGCCGATCCAAATTCAGCCAAGCGGGGGTCTGCCTCAGGGCAAGCCTTATAGATAAGGAAGCTCAAGCCTTCCTCTCAGCCCATCCCGATGCGGTAGTAATCCAGTTGGGCGCTGGCTTAGACGCTCGCTACGAACGCTTGGGAAGCCCAGCGGTAACCCATTGGTACGAATTGGACTTACCTGAAGTGATTGAATTGCGTAAAAAGTTCTTCAAGGAGAATGATAGGCGTACCTTTATCCCTCTTTCTCTTTTTGATTACCAATGGATAGAGACCATAAAGGCGCATCAGAAGCCCATTCTTATCATTGTAGAGGGGGTACTGATGTACTTTGAGCGTACGCAAGTGAAAAATTTCTTTGAGAACCTTTGCCAAAAATGCGAGAAAGCTACCCTCCTTTTTGACATGTTGGCTTATAGTCTTGTGGGGCATGCCAAAAATCACGATTCTCTCGGCTCTATGGACAAGAAGCAGCGCCCCGAATTTAGATGGAGCGAACTGGATAGCCATATACTTGAGCAGTGGCACCCTCATCTGCATATTGGTCAAGAGTACTATATGAGTGACTACAACCGTGGACGCTATCCCTTTATCTTTAGAATGCTCTATAAGCTCCCTTATTTTTACAAACGGTTTAACCAAAGAGTCATAAGAGCAGAAATTAGTGAAAAGTGAAGAGTGAAAAGTGAAAAAAGAGGCTATCCCAAAGGTTAGCCTCTTTTTATAACTTATTCTACTATTGTGTCTATTTTATCGCAATAAAGCATCTAATTGTGCTTGAGTGATTCGTTTATATACAGTTATATTTCTTCTACCATTTTTTACAGTGGTCAAGGTTAAGTTATCTCCTGTTATAGAAACAAAAATTCTAGTTCCTTCTATTTCAATAGTAGTTTCATTGAGAATAGTAAAAACCTCTCTGTCTGTTTTGTAACGACAAACTCCTGTCTCTTCTTCAAATTCATAGAGTAATGCTTGATTTCCTGTGATTTTCATTGAAATTTTCTTCTGACAATCACCAAGGATTTCTATAACATCATTTTCTATCACGGAAACTACCTGCCAAATCCCATCAAGATTTGCAATTGTTTTTCCTATATTGCTATTACTGCCTCCATTATTGTTGCCTCCATTATTGTTACCGCCGCCATTATTATTACTGCCTCTATTATTAATAGTCGCTAAGATAGCATCTAACTCTGTTTGGTTAATCTTTTTGAGATTTAAGGTTTCCTTCTGTCCATTTTCATCTATGGTTAGTGTAAGTGTATTGCCTGAAATAGAAAAAGGAATCCCTTTTCCATTTGGATCATTTGCATCCTTGATAAGATTACCTTCTATTTTATAGGTTTCTACAGTTTTATCATATTCACAGTGTCCTGTTCCTTCATTCTTATTAAAATCATGAGAAGTCAATTGGTTCTGAGTAAAAACATACACAGATTTTTTTTGACAGTCATTAGGTGTTTGTGGTTGTCCTGCAACTGTAAATGATTCCAATTGCCAAGCCCCTGTAAGGTCTGTTGATGCATTATCATTCTTCCCACAAGAAGAAAATAGCAAAGCTACAAAAGCCATTGCCCCTAAAAAAATTCTTTTCATAAAAATCAATATTTCGGTTTTTATAAGGGCAAAGATACTACTTTTTCTGTAATAAAAAACTATTTATAAAAATATTAACTGTTCTTCGCTTTTCACTCTTCACTCTTCACTCATTAGAACCATAGCAAAACTGTCAGTACCACTGTAAAGATAGCAATCAATGGCCAAACAAACTTAAGCCATTGGTTATAGTTGATATTGACCATAGTCAATGAAGGGAGTATCATACCTGTAGGAGTAATGAGTCCCATGATTCCCATACCAAAGAGGTAAGCACTCACGACCTTGTCTCCCTCTATCCCTACGACAGTGGCCAAAGCCCCCATAATAGGCATGGTAAGCACTGCCATACCCGAAGAGGAAGCAATAAATAAGCTCAATACAGCAAAAACCAACATGAGTATAGGCAAAAAGACCATAGGCGACATGCCTTGTACCAACTCAGTAGCATAGTAGAGGATAGTACCCGATATCTGTCCTTCGTTAAGGATAAAAGAGACTCCTCTGGCAATCCCTATGATAAAAGCTACTCCTAGGAGATCCCTCGCCCCTGTAAGGAAATGATCTATAAAGGGTTGTTCACCTGTACGCTGGATTATAGCTATCACTATAGCTGCGACCAAGAAGAGACCTGTCATCTCTTGGAACCACCAGCCCCACTGGGAGACGCCTATGATCATCACTATGAAAGTCAGGGCAAAGATAAATAGCTGTATTTTGGTAGAAGTTTTGAGTTTTGTGGTAGCCTCTGCTGTATTGGTAGCATAGATTTCTGGAAGTGCTACTCCATAAACTAACGATTTTTCAGGATGTTTCCTTACTTTTTCTGCATAGCGAATGATATATATAATACTGATAACAAGGCATAGTACCAAGGCTATCGCACGTATAGTAAGACCTGAAGTCCAATCCACCCCTGCTGCATCGGAGGCAATAATCACCGCAAAAGGATTGGTAGTGGAGGCCATAGAACCTACATTGGCTCCTATATAAATCACCGCCAAAGGTACTAACAAGTCATACCCCGCTGCTAAAAAGATAGGCACCAACATAGGGTAAAAAGCTAAGGTTTCTTCTGCCAAACCAAAAGAAGTACCTCCTAATGCCATAAGAGTGGAGAGCACGATAATAAGTATTCCTTCCTTTCCCTTAAAACGATGTGCCAAATAGCCCACTCCCTCATTCAGTGCTCCCGAACTGTTGAAGACACCAATGAATCCTCCTATAAAGAGGACAAAAAGAATCAGGCTCACCGTCTCATAAATCCCCTTGATCGGAGCAAAAAGAATTTCCAAAAAGCCTTGTGGAGTAGCCTCTCGCTGCTTGTAGGTATTGGGGACAGAGATAGGGTTCTTGATCTTCTGCTCCTTGAACTTCTCTAGGCCAATGGAGATATTACGGCTGGTAAGTGCTTCTTTGGTAGCAGCGACCTCTTGGGTCTTGTCCGCACTCTGAATAACAAATACATCTTTGTCCTTATCATACCAAAGGGTATCATAGCCTCCAGCAGGCAGTAAATAAGTAAGGGCGGCCGCCAAACACATCACAATCACAAGGACTGTATAGGGTGTAGGAAATTTTAGCTTCTTCATTTTTAGGATTAAAGGGTTATGAAAAAGATATCATATTTTGCATATGACAAAATAATTACTTAACAAAAAAGCTAAAATTCATTACACTTAGAGTCACTCATCTACCACAATTATACCTCTAAAAAAGAATATCAGCTCAGGGAACAAAAGTACAAATTTATTACCTCTTTTCCAAAAGTATTTTCCGATAATCTTAATTTTATAGGAATTTTTACCCATATAGCTATTAATCAGTTTTTTGCCCCTAATAATTAGCTCTTTTTCTAATTAACTAATTAGTTAATTCATTTTTTCCTTTGGCATGAAATTTGTATCTTTGCCACACATAAACAACATATACTATCTAAAAAGCATTATTTATGGCAAAAATCAAATACTATTACGATACCGAAACGCTCTCTTTCAAACAGATAGATAACAGAAAAAGACGTCTCAAGTATATGTTTTTTTTCTTGCTTTCTTCTTTTCTTTTTGCCCTAATTTTGGTAGTGATCCTCTATAATATCAACTTCATGCAGACTCCTAAAGAGCTTTCCCTTAGGCGGGAGCTGAAAGAAAATGAAACACAATTTGCCATTCTCAATAGGAAAATGCAGCAAATGGAAGAGGTATTAGACCATATTGCTGACAGGGACAATACGCTTTACCGTACTTATTTTGAAATGGCACCTATCCCCGATGCTCAGCGAAAAAGTGGCTTCGGAGGGGTGAACCGATATGAAGATTTAGAAAAATACACCAACTCTACGTTGCTTATCGATATGACTAAGCGCTTGGAAACCTTAGAGAAACAGCTAGCTATACAATCCAAATCCTTGGACGATATTGCAGCCTTGGCCAAGGAGAAAGAAAAACTCCTACAATCCCTTCCTGCTATTCAGCCCGTTCAGAACAAAGACCTCAAGCGTATGGCATCGGGCTATGGTTTCCGTACCGATCCTTTCACAAAGGTCAGAAAATTCCACTATGGTATGGACTTCTCCGCCCCTACAGGTACTTCCGTCTATGCCACTGGCGATGGAGTGGTTACCCGTGCTGATAACAATTCCTCTGGTTATGGAGAGCATATACGTATAGACCATGGCTATGGCTACGAAACGCTCTATGGACACCTCAGCCAATACAATGTACGCCCAGGACAAAAGGTAAAACGTGGCGATGTGATCGGCTTTGTAGGTAGTACAGGCCGCTCCGAAGCGCCTCACTTGCACTACGAGGTAAAGAAAAACGGCGAACACCTCAATCCTATCAACTTCTACTATGGTAGCCTCTCTGCCGAGGAATATGCTGAAATGCTTAAGAAATCTAACCAAGGTAACCAATCCTTAGACTAATGGAAATCCCTAACCAAAAGCACTACTATTCTATAGGAGAACTGGCCGAAGCCTTTGGGGTGAATACCTCGAAAATTCGTTTTTGGGAGAAAGAATTTGACTTTCTTTCCCCCTGCAAAAGCCTATCGGGCACCCGACGCTATACTCAAAAAGATATAGAAAATTTCCGCTTGGTTTATCACCTGGTAGAAGAAGAAGGCTATACGCTGGAGGGTGCTAAAGCCAAACTCAAAAGACAACCCAAGCAACTGCTCTCCACCCTTGAAATCATAGACAAACTCAAGGCTATCAAAGAACAATTGTTGGCTATCAAAAATGAACTATAAGTCCTCCCTCAGTTGCAATAGTGCTACATTTTCTATATGATAGGTCTGGGGAAACATATCCACTGGACGTATCTTGACCACTCTGTACATAGGTGCCATCAGTGCCAAGTCTCTGGCTTGGGTAGCACTGTTACAGCTGACATAGACCACCCGCTGGGGAGCGATCCTGAGAATCTGAGCTACCACGTCCTTGTGCATACCATCGCGAGGAGGATCGGTAATAATCACATCGGGAGTGCCATGAGTGGCGATAAACTCTTCATTGAAGATATTTTTCATATCTCCTACGAAAAATTCCACATTGTCTATCTGGTTGTTACGTGCATTCTCCTTGGCATCGGCTATAGCTTCAGGTACGGCCTCTACCCCTATGACTTTTTTAGCTTTTCGGGCAACAAATTGGGCAATAGTGCCTGTCCCTGTATAGAGGTCATAGACGAGCTCTTCACCTGTTAGGGCAGCAAAATCACGGGTAACCTTATAAAGCTCATAGGCCTGAGTGGAATTGGTTTGGAAGAACGACTTGGCATTGATCTTAAACCGTAAGCCTTCCATCTGCTCATAGATAAAGTCTCGCCCATGGTAACATATCACCTCTTGGTCATAAATAGTATCATTGGGCTTATTATTGATGATATATTGTAGGGAGGTGATTTGAGGAAATTGTGCCAAAAGATAATCCAAGAGCTGCTCTCGCTCATGTTGCTGCTCCTCTAAGAACTGAATGACAACCATCAGCTCGCCTAGGGAAGTAATACGTATCATAATAGTACGCAACCACCCTATATGGGTTCTAGGATTGTAGAAGGTATACCCTTGGGAGAGCGCGTATGCCTTCAGCGTATTGCGAATAGCATTGGACGGATCTTGCTGGAGGTGACACTTATGAATATCCAATACCTTGTCCCACGCCCCTGCTATATGAAAGCCCAAGCCATTGCGACTGTCTATAGTCTCTTTGGAAGCTATCTCTTCGGGGGTGAGCCAGCGGGTCTCGCTAAAGGAGAATTCTATTTTATTGCGGTAGAAATACGGTTTCTCACAGCCCAAAATAGGCAAAGTCTCCTCTGGGACTATTCCTCCCAAGCGCTTGAGGTTATTGACCACCTCTTGCTGCTTATAGAAGAGTTGGCTCTGGTAGTTCATATGCTGCCACTGACAGCCCCCACAATAGGTAAAGTGTTCGCATACAGGCGTCTCCCTCTGTGGTGAATACTGGTGAAACTTTACCGCTATTCCCTCATAGAAAGCCTTTTTTTTCTTGGTAACTTGTATATCCACCACATCTTCAGGAACAGCATTTTCAACAAAGATGACACGCCCATCGGGGGCGTGTGCGATGCTTTTGCCTTTTGCCCCAGCATCGGTTATGGTAATATTTTCTAATAAGAGAGGTTTCTTTTCTTTTTTCATTCTTTAGAAGACAGATTTTAGGGGTTAGACAACTGCTAACCCCTATTGGTATTATCCTAAATAAGTTTTAAGGATTTTACTTCTTGAAGTGTGCTTAAGTCGGCGAATAGCCTTCTCCTTAATTTGTCGTACGCGTTCGCGGGTCAGCTCGAAAGTCTCTCCGATTTCCTCAAGGGTCATAGGGTAGTTTTCCCCAAGCCCAAAGTAAAGACGTATCACATCGGCCTCACGTGGGGTGAGGGTTTCTAAGGCACGTTCTATCTCTGTTTTGAGCGATTCGTGCATGAGTTCCTTATCAGGATTAGGTGACTCCCCACTGCGCAAGACATCGTATAGGTTGGAGTCCTCCCCTTCTACCAAGGGGGCATCCATGGAAATATGTCTACCCGAATTCTTCATGGATTCTTTTACATCATTGACCGACATATCCAGTTCCTTTGCAATTTCCTCAGCCGAAGGCACACGCTCATGGGTCTGTTCCAAATAGGCATAAGTCTTATTAATCTTATTGATAGAGCCTATTTTGTTCAGCGGCAAGCGCACAATACGCGACTGTTCTGCCAAGGCCTGCAAGATAGACTGGCGAATCCACCATACCGCATAGGAGATGAACTTGAATCCACGCGTCTCATCAAAGCGTTGGGCTGCCTTAATTAGTCCCATATTCCCCTCATTGATAAGGTCAGGCAAGGTAAGTCCCTGGTTTTGGTATTGCTTGGCTACAGAGACCACAAAGCGCAAGTTGGCCTTAGTTAGGCGTTCAAGAGCGATCTTATCTCCTGCCTTAATACGTTGGGCAAGCTCCACTTCCTCATCGGCAGAAATCAAATCTACCTTACCAATCTCTTGTAAGTACTTATCCAAAGAGGCTGTCTCTCTATTGGTAACCTGCTTGGTGATTTTAAGCTGTCTCATTTATAGTGATCAATTGTTAATTGTTAATTGTTAGTTGTCAGTTATTAGTTGTCAGTTACTAGTTGTTAGTTGTTAGTTGTCAGGGATTAGTGGTTAGTCACTAGAGAAGTGTAATTAACAAAAATCATTCCAAATTATAGTTTGTTAGCTACATTTAACTTACAAACCTTATAATATAACTATATTTAACCCCAACTTCCTCTTTATAATTCATTTTCCTTGTGTTTGTCATGAAAAGTGTCAGATTCGCTGACAGTGTCTTAAAGAAAAAATGTCAGTTGAGTATATACGACATTTTTCCATTTTTATTTTGTTTCCTTAAAAAAAAACGTATCTTTGTAGCTAGAAATACAGCTATTATTTTTCATTATGCTTATTGCACCTTCCTTATTAGCGGCAGATTTTGCCAACTTACAGAGAGACATTGAGATGGTCAACCGTAGCCAAGCCGATTGGTTCCATATAGATATTATGGATGGGCTTTTTGTGCCCAACATCTCCTATGGGATGCCTGTGGTCAAGGCCATCAAAGCACATGCTCAAAAACCCTTGGATGTACACTTGATGATTGTGGATCCTGACCGATATATTTCCGAATTTGCCCGCTTGGGTAGCTATACCCTCTCGGTACATTACGAGGCTTGTACACACTTGCATCGTACCCTTCAAGCTATAAAGCATGAGGGCATGCTCGCAGGAGTCGCCCTGAATCCTCACACTCCTATCCATGTACTGGAGGATATTATCACTGAGGTGGATTTGCTGCTTATCATGAGTGTTAACCCTGGTTTTGGTGGGCAATCTTTTATAGAAAACACCTACAAAAAAGTATCTCAAGCTAAGGAGTTGATCCTCAAATCTCATGCCAAAACTTTGATAGAGGTAGACGGTGGGGTCAATGCCCAAAATGCTCCCAAATTGGTAAGCGCCGGTGCCGATGTATTGGTGGCAGGAAATTTTGTTTTCTCTGCCCCTGATCCTGAGAAAACCATTGCCGAGCTAAAAAAAGACTGACAAACTACTGAAACATTATGTTTCTACACTTAATAAACTAAAACATAAAAGACTAAAATATGGAAATAGAACAAGGGTATAAAATACAAGCCGCTCCACAGTGGGCGGATACCTTAACCGACGAACAGCTCATCAAGCTGTGCGAAGATTCACCCTTCGCCACAGAACAAATTGAGGAGGGAAGGGATTTCTGCTATTTACTCAATAAGTATTATTATGTAGATGACCAGCAAAATGCAGACTATGCCCTGATGGCTTATACCCTTACCCAACCTGAGAACCTGGAACGTGCCTCCATGAACGATATGGTCTTGGAGGAAAACGAGTGCTATGAGATCCATCGTATTGCGGTGATCCGTGAGGGCGAGTATATAGATAAGCTCCCCGATACCAATATCAAAGTGCTTGACAATGAAAACAATAGCAACGGAGGTATTCTTAGCAAATCTAAGAAAATCAACGTTTCTATCCGCGATCTACGCCTCTATGACATTCTTATCTTGGAGGACACCCGTACCAAGGTGTTTTCTGAAAAAGAGTTTGTACGCCGTGACTTTGTAAAGCATATCTACCTGACCCCCGATACTTATTGGGCGTATGGAAAGTACCATTACAAATTTATCAATAACCGAGAGAAAAAAGTGGCCTATAAGCGCTTTTTCTTCCGCGATAGTGAAGGAAATGCCATAGAGCAGCCCGTTGAGTACTTGGAAAAAGGGGGTGTGTTTGAGATAGAACACACCAACTATATCAATCCCGTGGATCCCAATCGGGAGATCTTTCCTTTCATTGATTTCGCTACCGAAAGCACTTGGAAAGAGCTCTCCAACTACATCTATCCCTTGTATGAGGACGTACTGAAACAGTCCGACCTCAGAGCCTTTGCCCCTGAGCTGGTAGAGAAGTTAGACCAACTACCTTCCTTAGACGAACAGATGCAGTTCGCCATTGAGTACGTACAGAACAACATCTATTATACTTACAATGCGGATGAGATGAACGGACACAAGCCTCAAGAGCCTGCTATCACCTTTCAAAACAAGCAGGGCGATTGCAAGGCAAAATGTGTACTGCTCAAGACAATACTCGATTACTTGGAGGTAGATTCCTCTATCGTGCTTGTCAATTACAATGCGGATTTTTACCTGAAGTATTACCTACCTTCATTGCTATCATTCAATCATGTTATCGTAAAAATAAACCACCATGCCAAGGATTATTTCATAGATGCTACCTCTCGCAACGAATTTGGCCGCTTGGAGAAACGCACCGTGCTAAGCTTCTGCCACTACATGGAAATCAAGGAAAATGCAAGCCTCCAAGTACGAGCAGCTACTTTCTTTGACCTGCCTTGTATTGACGAACATGTAAAGGTCGTGGTAAATGGTGATAAAGGCAAAATAAGCCTCAATACCACCTACCGCTACAACCGCGCCAACAATATGCGCAATTATTTCAAGCAGACCAACAAAAAAGAACTCATTGACGGCTGGAACCGCTTCCTCTTCTATAACCTCAATTATATCAACGATAGAAGCGAACAAGACATCCGTGAGATTTTCAAGGATGCTAGTATCAAGATAGAAAAGGACGACAAGGAAGAAAACGAACTGACCATTGCCTACGAGGCCACTATCCTAAAACCTTACTTTACTAACAAGGAAGGGCGAGAGTTTCTCATGTACTTTGATCATTCGGTACTCAAGAAAGACTTGCTTGATTTCCGCCATAAGGATAGCAGCTATTGGCATAACTATGACAGCGAACACTATATCATAGAGCTATATGCGGATAAGCCTATTGATACCAAAGAAAAATACACCACCCAGGAATTGGACATCTGTAATGATTTTTTTGCTTACACAAGTAAGAAAACCATTGGGAAAACCTTTGGAAAAGTAGAAATTTCCTACAATCCGCTGACCAATATAGAGATTACCCTTAGTAGAATCCAAGAGCTTAAGGACGATTACAATCGCATCGGTGATAGTAACTTTGGCTTAGGAATTGATATACTTCCCAAAGGACTTTGGGGCAAAATAAAATCTTGGTTTAGTTAAATTCTTTCCATGGTCAATAAAAAAACTACCTCTTTCGGGAGGTAGTTTTTTAATGTTTATACTTTTTAGAACTGATACTTCAGCCCGACATTCCAAGTACGTCCAAAGCCAAAGAAGACTCTATTTCTCACATCTATACCCTTGTAAGTATCTGTGGTTTTGTTGTCTATGGCTTGGTTAGTAGTGGATTCTGCTATATAAGTGGTATCCAAGATATTATTCACATTGGCCAAGACAGTAATGGCTTGTCTCTTTCCAAAAGGATATTTGTAAGAAACCCCTCCTTCAAAAAGGCTATAATCTGGGAGCTTAAGGCTATTGAGGTTAGGATTATTAACCATAGCGGTAATATCCATTCTCGCATAGAGGTTATTGACATAGTGCCAACTTAGGTCTATGTTGAGGTTCTCAATAGGGGTCACATCCACCCCTAGGCTAGCGGTCATATGCGCCGACTCCCCTACTTTGATATTATCTAAGTTAAGGTCAAACTCAGGCGAACGCTTACCTGTAAGTATATATTCGCTATTATCTGCAGAAAGGAAAGTACGTACATTTGTCTTACCTTCATAATACCAATCTCCTGCAGAGAACATACCTACAAACTTCAAATAGTCATTCATACGATAAGAAGCATCTAGCTCTATTCCTTGGTGCACTTCCCCCACTCCGTGTAGCTCTACAAAATACTGAGTGTTTCCATCCCATTGACTATCGCGTCGGATATAGCGGTCTTTCCAAGTGGTACGATATAGGTTCACATTAGCAGTTAAGTTTTCCATCTTAAAGCCATAGCCTAATTCCAATCCCAAGATCTTTTCATTGGTCAGCTCTGTATTAAGGAAGTTTTTGTAATTAGGGTACACCGCATCAAAGAAAGGCTGACGAGAGTAATAACCTATATTGACAAATACATTGTGGTGTTTGTCTATGTTATAGTTAGCCCCTCCCTTCATATTGTAACCTGGGATTCCCTTATAGGAAGTGGTCTCTGGCATAGCGGTCTCTGGTCGCCCCTTAAGAGCAAGGGTACCAGGTTTTGTAAAGAGGTCTATACGCTGGAAAGACTGTATAGAGCTTGACCATTGTACAAAGGCAGAGAGCTTATCGTCGGTATATTCCACTTGACCAAAAGCACCCATCCAGCGTACATTTCCATCATTTCTATAAGTGATTTGTGCTTCTAAGGGGTCTATACTACCTCCAAAAGGATTGAAACTGGGTCTATCTGAGATGGTATAGGTGATATTACGTGGCTGAGATAAGTTTCTATTAGAACCATCGGAATAGAACTCTGAACCCAAGAGGTTACTGGGGACTTCATAGTGGTAGCCTTTGTAATAACGACCGTCGAGACCCACACTAAAGGAAAGTTTGTCAGAGAGTTTATGACTAAAATTGGTCAAAAAGCCAAACCAGTTGTGGGAGTTCACTGCCGCCTTACGAGCAAAACCTTCGGTTATACTATAATCTCGGTTGTTATTGGGGTTGGTAACACTCCTTCTTGCATTGGCTACATAAGGTGTCCCATGAGTAGCCACCGGCTGACCAGGAACAGAAACATCCTCTCCATGGTTATAATTGACAATACGTTCCAAGTCTATCTGTCCATCGCTGGTTCTAAAATTATTGGCATACAAGGAAATAGGACGCCCATCTCTACCGAAACCACCTGTCCAAGCTGCTCCTGCATCACGAGTACCTGCCCCACGCCCAAAAGAAGCATAGGCTACGGTGCTCAAAGTAGAATGGTCATCAATTGTCCAATCCCAGTTGAGCATCATCACTGGCTTGTGATACACATTGCGACGGAAGTTGAACGCTTTTCCTTTATAGCTTCCCCAATCGGAGTTGTAACGGCGATTAGGCTCACCATCAGATCCATATTTTAAGTAATCTTGGATAGAGATGTAATTGCTGCGCTGGTTGTGCCATTGGGGCGCCCCTGTGAACATGAACTGAAGTGCATGCTTCTCATTAGGCGAATACCCCAACGCCAAGAAGTAATTGTAAGCCTCAAACTCAGAGCTATCTACATAAGTAGCCCCTGCTGTACGGCTAAGCAATACAGAAGCGGAAAAACCATTCTTCTGCTTTCCTGTGTTATAAGCGGCCAATCCCTTGTAGAACCCATCATTTGCCAAAGTAGCCGATACCAATCCGCCCTCTGTCATATCTGCCGCACGGGTTACTATATTTATGGTACCCCCTACCGAAGCAATGGCAATCTTGGAAGCACCCAATCCTCTCTGTACCTGCATGGAGGAAGTAACATCAGATATTCCTACCCAGTTACTCCAATACACCCTACTGTTCTCCATATCATTAATAGGCATCCCGTTGATCATCACCGCTATGTTTTCATTACCGAAACCGCGAATGTTAATCTTGGAATCTCCATACCCCCCACCGGACTTGGTAGCATATACCGAAGGGGTTTTCTTGAGCAGCTCTGGAAACTCTTGGTTACCCAATTTGTTCACAATCTCAGCCGCCCGTATGGTAGAAACAGCCACCGGCGTCTTGCGCTCTTTGGCTATGTCCAAGAGAGTGTTGCCTGTGATCACTATCCCAGTAAGCTCCTCAGCGTCGGGCTGTAAGACAATCTGGAGAGTTGCCTTGCCTTTGACAATAGTAAATGGTACTTCTTTGGTCTTGAAACCAATAAAAGAAACTTCCAATACGCCCTTCTTTTGGGTAGTCTTAAGGGTAAAATGCCCTTTATTATCCGTAGAAGCTCCATGAGTGCTGCCCTTTATGAGCACATTGACTCCCAACAGAGGCTCCTTTAGTTCCTCATCTATAACCGTACCTGTAATGGTCTGTGCTGAGAGCGTTGTCATAATAAAAAAGACTAACAAACTCAGCCAATACTTAACTTTCTTCATCTTTTAAGTAGTATTATATTGTTGTTCTATGTCGCAAATTTAGTCATTTTTCGCCACTTTATACATAATAATTTGTTAATCTTAAAGGTTATTTATCCACATTAATTATTGAAAACTTTACTAACTTGTTCATAAATTATTTTGTGCAACTTCAAAAACAGAACTTTTCATGTGCATCAGAATTTTTTTTTGAAAAAAATTTGGTTATTAGAATATTATATTATATCTTTGCACCCTGAAAGTAAAAAGAAATTATTTTAAGTCTCATAAGAAATAAATTAAGTGAATATGAAAACAAATGTGTTAGGCTATCCGCGTATCGGTGAGAAGCGCGAACTAAAAAAAGCCAACGAAGCCTTTTGGGAGGGAAACCTCAGTGAAGAAGAGCTGCTGGCCGTAGCGGAGAACATCCGTGTACATAACTGGACACTACAAAAAGAAGCTGGCATTGACCTGATTCCTTCTAATGACTTTTCATTGTATGACCAAGTATTGGACTTCTCCTTTACTATCAATGCAATTCCTGAACGCTTTGCCCCTACACAAAGCCTCTCCGAGCTAAAACAATACTTTGCTATCGCTCGTGGCTACCAAAAAGACGGCATCGATGTGACCGCCTCCGAAATGACCAAATGGTTCGATACCAATTACCACTATATCGTTCCTGAATTTACTAAAAACCAAGCCTTTTCTATTAAGGTAAATAAACCTCTACAAGAATACAACTTAGCTAAAAAACATGGGTTTGAAACCAAACCTGTACTCCTTGGAATTATCACTTATTTACTCTTAGGTAAAGAAAAAGAAGCGGGCTTCCACCGTTTGGAACTGGCTGACCGCCTACTTCCTGTATATATAGAGCTTGTAAAAAGCCTAGTAGAGGCAGGTGCTAAGACCATCCAGATAGATGAGCCTTACCTAGTGCTTGACCTTCCTCAAGGAGCTGCTGAAGCTTACAAAAAGGTGTATACTGCCCTTAAGGCGCAGTTCCCTAACACCGAATTCATCCTCACCACTTACTTCGGTGCTTTGGAAAACAATACAGAACTAGCTGTATCACTTCCTTTTGATGTGCTACATATTGATCTAGTACGTGCAGCTGCTCAGCTTGATAGCGTACTAAAAGCGCTTCCTAAGGATAAAAAACTCTCCTTGGGTATTGTAGATGGTCGTAACATTTGGAAAAACAACTTTGAACACTCCCTTGCCCTCATTGAAAAGGTAAAAGAAGTGATCAGCAGTGACCGCATATACATTGCCTCTTCCTCTTCCTTGTTGCACTCTCCTTGTAATTTGGAGCTTGAGAACAACGAAAAGGTACTTACCCCTGAGATCAAGCAATGGCTGGCTTTTGCCAAACAAAAAGTAAAAGAAATCGCTACCCTCAAGACGCTTGCTTTAGGCCATGACCTTAGCCCTGAGGTGAAAGCTATCTTTGAAGAAAACAAGAAGGCTGCCCAAAACCGCAAGACTTCTACCCTTATCCACAATCCTGAAGTAAAAGCCCGTGTCAAGGCTATCACCGATAAGGATAGCCAGCGCAAGAGTGCTTTCGCTACCCGCCAAAAGGTTCAAGAAGAAGCGCTACACTTACCGCTATTCCCTACCACTACCATTGGTTCTTTCCCTCAGACACCTGAGGTGCGTTCTTGGAGAGCTTCCTTTAACAAAGGTACCCTATCTCAAGCGGAATATGATAAGAAGTTGGAAAAAGAAATTGAAGAATCTATCCGTTGGCAAGAACAAACAGGTATTGATGTACTGGTACATGGTGAGTTCGAGCGTAACGACATGGTGGAATACTTCGGAGAACTTCTCAGTGGCTATACCTTCTCCAAATTTGGTTGGGTACAGAGCTACGGTTCTCGCTGCGTGAAACCTCCAATCATCTACGGAGATGTATCTCGCCCTAAACCTATGACTGTTCGCTGGAGTAAGTTCGCACAGTCCCTCACTAAGCTCCCTGTAAAGGGTATGCTCACCGGGCCTGTAACTATCCTACAGTGGTCTTTCGTTCGTGATGACCAACCTCGTTCTGAAACAGCTACCCAGATAGCTCTTGCTATTCGTGATGAAGTTGTGGATCTTGAAAAAGCAGGTATCAAAGTTATCCAAATCGACGAGCCTGCTATCCGTGAGGGCTTACCATTGCGCAAGGCTGACTGGCAGGCGTATTTTGACTGGGCTATCAGGGCTTTCCGTATCTCTGCCTCTGGCGTAGAAGACCAAACCCAGATCCATACCCACATGTGCTACTCTGAGTTCAATGATATGATCGAGGCTATAGCCGATATGGACGCCGATGTAATTACCATAGAATGCTCTCGTTCACAAATGGAACTCTTGGATGTATTTGCTGACTTCAAATATCCTAACGAAATAGGCCCTGGAGTATACGACATCCACTCCCCTCGTGTACCTTCTAAGGATGAAATCTATCACCTGATGAAGAAAGCCATCGCGGTAGTACCTTTCCGTAACCTTTGGGTGAACCCTGACTGTGGTCTTAAAACACGCCACTGGGAGGAAACCAAATTAGCCCTAACCGCTATGGTGGAAACCGCTAAGAAACTCCGCGAGGAATACAAAAAATAGTGACTAACGACTAATGACTAGTGACTAACGACTAGTCACAATGAATAGTGAATAGCTAATAACAACTAATCCTAATAAGTCACATTCATTAATAAATAAAAGGAGGCTACCCATTTTGGATAGCCTCCTCTCTTTTATTCATCACTCTTTACTTGTCACTAGTCATTAATCACTAGTCACTTGTCACTAGTCACTTGTCATTAGTCACTATTTTCGTGATTACATCTTTGTCAAGATCCCAGCCACGGGCGGGGGAATACTCCCTAGCATAGTAGATGATTTGCAAGTGGAGTTTGTTCCATTTGCCCTTAGGAAAGGCCTTTTTGGCATCTTTTTCGCTTTGTATAACCGATGAACCATCGGAGAGTCCCCAGCGAAAGAGCATACGATGTATATGTGTATCTACAGGAAAAGCAGACACTCCAAAGGCGGTACTCATCACTACACTGGCTGTCTTATGTCCCACCGAAGGAAGGGCTTCCAAGGCTTCAAAGGACTGGGGAACCTGTCCCTCATACTTCTCTATAAGAATATGAGAAAGATAATAGATCCCATGTGCTTTCATAGGAGAAAGTCCCACAGGCTTTATAATCTCTCGTATCTGCTCTTCGCTGAGCTTGACCATATCATAAGGGTTATCGGCTTTGGCAAAGAGCAAGGGGGTAATCTGGTTCACCCGCGCATCAGTACATTGGGCTGAGAGGATTACGGCTATAAGCAGGGTATAAGGGTCTTTGTGATTTAAGGGGATAGGCGGGTCGGGAAAAAGCTCATCGAGCTTCTCCATGATAAAACGTACTTTCTCTCTTTTGGTCATCTTAGCAATCGGCTATACTTACGGCTACCGCAAGGCCTGCCTCGGAGGTTTCTTTGTACTTGGTATTCATGTCTTGAGCAGTCTGCCACATGGTCTGAATCACCTTATCCAAAGGTACTTTTGCATTCTTAGGATCGGTCTCAAGGGCGAGTTCAGCCGCATTGATTGCCTTCACTGCTCCCATAGCATTGCGCTCTATACAAGGGATTTGCACTAAGCCGCCTATAGGGTCACAAGTAAGGCCTAAGTGGTGCTCCATAGCGATCTCCGCAGCGATCATCACCTGTTCGGGCGTACCGCCCCAGAGTTCGCACAAGCCTGCCGCCGCCATAGCCGAGGACACGCCTATTTCAGCCTGACAACCACCCATAGCAGCCGAGATAGTGGCTCCTTTCTTGAAAAGGCTACCTATGATTCCTGCCGTAAGCAAGAACTGTTCTATCTCCTTGTCTCCTCCTTGGTGGTTATCTATAGTTAAGTAATAGAGCAATACTGCGGGTATCACCCCAGAACTACCATTGGTAGGGGCGGTTACCACACGTCCTAAGGAGGCATTGACCTCATTAACGGCCAAGGAGAAACAAGTTACCCACTTGAGGATTTCGCGGAACTCCACCTTCTTGTTCCTAATAGCTGCAAGCCAAGCATCCAAGCCCTCATATGGGGGGGTGTCTCCTAAGAGCTTCTTGTGGATATCATAAGCCCTGCGCCTCACATTGAGCCCTCCTGGAAGAACGCCCTCGGTATGGCAACCTATATAGGCGCATTCTTCCATGGTATGCCATACCCTTAGTAGCTCTGAATGAATCTTAGCCTCGTCGCGCAAGACCTTCTCGTCTTCAAGGATAATCTCGGAAATCTTCTTTCCCTCTCTCTGGCAATGGGCTAAAAGCTCCTTGGCCGACTCAAATCCGTAAGGGAAGTGCTGGATTTGTCTCTCGTTCTGCCCTTTATTTTCTTCTGTCTTTTCCTTGACAATGAAGCCTCCTCCTATAGAGTAAAAGGTAGAAGCATAAGGCTCCATCCCCATTCCTTCTGCTGTGAAGGTGATGCCATTGGCATGAAAAGGTAGGAATTTCTTATTGAATACCACCTGAGTTGCAGGATCAAAATCTATATAGAAAGCTCCTGCCAAGTGCATTTTTTTATCTTTATTAATAGCCTCAATAATAGTTGAGATACTATCTATAGGGATATACTCTGGATCAGTACCACTCAAGCCCAGCATAGCCGCAAGGTCGGTAGCATGTCCTTTTCCTGTAAGGGAAAGCGAGCCGTAGAGATCCACACGCACTTTTTGTACTTTTTCCAATAGTTGTCTTTCCCTGAGTTCTTTTAGGAAGGCCTCCGCTGCACGCCATGGTCCTAAGGTGTGCGAACTGGAAGGGCCTACTCCTATCTTAAGCATTTCAAAAACACTTACGTAGTCCATTACATTTTTTTTAAGCAGGCAAAATTACGAAAAATAATGATTAATGGTTATGGTAATGATTAATTTTTTCACCTGCAAAATAGTTATTTGTTATTCCTTTACTTTCTCTAATTGTTTTCTGATTTCTTGCACAATACTGGTGCGATCTATACCCAACCCTTCTTGTTGGGCAGCAAGTTCACCGTCGGCATTGAAGACACTGATAATGTTGGAATGAGAGAAATCCACAGGAGAGATTTGCTTGTAATTCACAGCCAATACAGCGGCAAACTCACGGGTTTTCTCTTCATCGGAGCGTAGGAATACCCATTGGTCATCATCCATACCACTTTCTTGGGCGAATTTCTTAAGGTGCTCAGGGGTATCTACCTTAGGGTCTATGCTGACCAAGATATACTTCACCTTTTTCTTATGAGGCATATCGGAGGCATCTACCGTTTTGCGTATATCGCGCATATCAGCGATAAGAATAGGACAAGCCGCCTTACAGGAGGTGTATATCATCACCACCACCAATACATTCCCTTTGAAGTCTTTCCATTGCACATCATTGCCATTTTGGGTTGTCCATGTCTCTGGCAAGTTGTAGATAGAAATATCCGAAATCTCGGTAGGTTTGGCACTTTCTGCCTGCTGTCCTTCAGCAGGTGTTGTCATTGCTGACTCCTTGAGATCCTCTGCCTTTGCTGAAGACTCTGTTGTGTTGTTCTTGCAGCTTTGGAGTAATAGCACCCCTAAAGCCATAATAAAAAACCTTTTCATAATTGCATTATTAGTTGTTAGTTTTTAGTGATTAGTGGTTAGTGATTTAAACTGACTTCTGACTTCTGACCTCTGACTATTTATCCTTCGCGCATCTAAAGCCCAGATTTTTAGTAGTATAGCTTGCCTTAAGACTACCACGGAGGGAATAGCGCATAAAAGCCCCATAATTCGTTAGGTCAGAGGCGTTCAGCGCACTGCCCCCACAGAAAAGAGCATCGTCCCCAAAATTGTCCTTACGGGCTTCTCCTGAGAAGAATACACTATTGAAGTCGCTGACCCATTCCCATACAAGGCCATACATATCATATACGCCCCAATAGTTTTTCTTGGTGCTGCCTATCTTGTTCTCATAGGTTCTGGGGGTTTGTAGCCAGTTGGTAATATAGTCCGAATAGCTTTTCTTCTCTCGTGCATTGATAGAAGTCTCATCGGCTTGGGCTACATACTCCCATTCATCGGTAGTAGGGAGACGCTTGCCCTGACATTCGCAATACTTCTTAGCGGCAAACCAAGAAACATTGGTAATAGGTGCCTCTGGATCCAAAGGGGAAAAATCCAAGTCCCCTTTCCATGCCGAGAGGTAGCTCTTTTGTGCATAGATACCCTTGATCTTAGAGCGCTGCCACTGTGGGTTCTTCTCCAAGAAATCCCTATACTGGGCATTGGTAACAGGATATACGTCCAAGAGGAAAGACTTGACTTTCACTGGCTTGGTCTCCTTTTGTTTTTCTTTAACTCCATACATAGGAATATAAGTTCCCCCTTTGATCTCCACCATAGCAGTAGGTGACTGTGCTATGGCTTGTAGAAAGAAAAGAAAGGAGGTAATGCTCAATAGTTTTTTCATAAGTCATAAGATTAAAAAATAAGGGCGCAAAAGTGCGCCCTTATCACTTGGATTATTTTTTGATTTTCTGAACCATTTCAGGGGTAACGACTTTCTTGCTATTATCCCAAGTATTATATACATAGGTAAGCACGTCAGCTACTTCTTGTACAGAAAGTGGCTGAGGAGTCATCACACTGTTGTATTTCTTGCCATTTACGGTAACTTCTCCTTGTTTTCCGTGTAATACGATATCTATAGCTCTATCTACATCGGCATTGAGGAAGTCGGATTTGGCTAGTGGAGGGAATGCTCCTTCCATACCTTGTCCTTGTGCTTGGTGACAAGCCACACAGGTCTTAGCATATATTGTCTTACCATCAGCGATTTGTTGTTCTTTGGTTTTATTAACAATCGCATCGTCCTTAGGAGTGGTAGAAATCTTTAGATCAGACACATAAGGAGTAGGTTCATTCTTAGCATATATCTTGCGGTTCTCTTCTCCTTTGGCTACCAAAAGTCCCAAAGCTCCCTTGTTGAACGCACGGAAGATGGAGTGATCTACCAATACATAAGAACCTGGTACATCTACCTTGAACTCTACAATAGCAGCACCCCCTGCTGGGATAAGGGTAGTTTGTACGTTTTCATTCATAAGGCTACCCCCCTCTACATGTACGCGGTCAAAGATTTCCCCAATTACGTGGAAAGAAGATACCTTGTTAGGCCCTCCATTTCCTACGAATAAGCGCACGGTTTCCCCTGGATTAGCTGTTAGGGCGCCATCTTGGGTAAGCGAACCTACCTTACCGTTGAATACGATATAATCAGGATTTTCCATCAAGGCTTTTTCTTGGTTAAAAGCCTGAGTACCACCTGCTCCATAAGCTCCATCGGTATAGAAGTCTCCTTGCATCACGTAGTATTCCTTATCCACTGGAGGAAGTCCGCCTTCTGGTTCTACCAAGATAAGCCCGTACATACCATTGGCAATATGCAAAGGTACAGGTGCTTGCGCACAGTGATATACATAAAGCCCTGGATTAAGACACTTAAAGCTAAAGGTACGTTGTTGTCCTGGTGCTACTAAGCTGGCTTCTGCACCTCCTCCTGGGCCTGTTACAGCATGTAGGTCTATATTGTGAGGGAGCTTGTTGTCCTGATGGTTCTTGAGGGTAAATTCCACCTCATCTCCCACACGAGTACGGATAAAGCTACCTGGTACAGTACCTCCAAAAGTCCAGAATAGGTACTTGGTGCCATCCATGATTTCGCCTTCTTTCTCTATGATTTCCAAATCTACCTTGAGCTTCTTGGCAGGACGAGTGCCCACTGGCTTAGGTACATATGGCGGAGAGGTAAGCTCGGCCATCTCTTGTTCTCCCTCAGCAACAATATCTATTGCTGGTACAGAGGTTGTTTTTTGTTCGGGTTCGCTGCCTCCACAAGCTCCCAATAGGGAAGCGAACGCAGCAAGAGTCATTAGTTTTACTGTATACTTCTTCATTATATTAGTATTTTTATACGTGCCACAAAAGTAGTACTTTATCTTTAAAAATACAAATATTTTTCAAAAAAAATTCAGTACCACTAACCACTAATTAATCTTAAACTCAAACCCTACATTGAGATAGCGGCCAAAAACCCTATTGTTGGCTACATTTAGCAGCGACTGGTTGAAATCTTGGGTCATAAAGTACTTAGACCCCAAAAGGTTGTCCCCCTCTACATACCAGCGATATTTCTTTGTTTTATATACTAACCTAAGAGTCAGGTTGTTAAAGCTCGTAGGCGTCTGAAAGAAATTCACCTGCTGAAATCCTGCTTCTGCCAATAGCTTTTTATCAAAGAAATAAGTGGTGAGTTCCAACTTATTCGTTAGAAAATCAAACTTCCCTTGCCCTTGCGAGATACTGTTGTCAAAGATAAAATAGCTATACTTAGGGTAGTAATATAACTTTACCTGTTCATGAGGCGTATAGGTGAATTTCAGCCCTGCAAATAAGCGATAGGCGGTCGTATGAGCAACCTCTCCCCTATAGAGGTATTCTGAACTATTAAAAAGAAACTCTGGCTCTGCCCTATAGCTTAGCTTCCAATCGCTGATTTTGCCTTCGTATTGGAAAGAAAACAGGTCATAATGGCTCGATAACTGGTTGGCATTGGTAAAGATAAAATAGTCATTAAACGACTGACTATTTAGATTATTGGAAATCCCCCTCAGATAGGCCACATATAGCTCTCCTCCATTGTAAAAACTATTAGAGAAGCGCAGTGCATAAGAGGTGTTATAAAATGGCTGTATCCCTTGCTGGGTTCTATATATGGTTTGGTAGTCTTGCAGTACATCGCCAAAGGTAGCTTTCTGCAAGGGATAGTAATCCAACAGGTGAGAGACTTCTGCCCATAAGGAACTACGACTGCTAAAGTTATACCCCGCATGGGCTTTGTATTGGAAGTATGACTTGGTTTTCTCTCCATAACCACTGCCATCGCCATAGGGAAAACGAGCCGAGGTGTATTCTCCTTGCAATTGCAGATCAAAATCTCCTACATACAACACATTCTTATAGAACAAAGAGCGGTTCTCACTATGGTATTTCCTATGTTGGGCTGCAAAAGCCGCTACTTGGGACAGCTTTTCGTTCTCAAGAGTGTTGCCATGATACTTATAACCGAAAGTATGAGTACCAAAAAGTCCTGATTGGTAGACCAGCCCTGTCCTGCTCTGCAACAAGCGCTGTACATTTCTGTTTTCCTGACGAAAATCATCCGCTATACCAAAGAAAGAAAGCGCCAAAGGGTGATTGGTAAAGAGCCGCGAATGGATGGTAAAATCCTCCTTGGAGAAGGACAAATCCGAGAACACTCCCGACGCCTCACTGAGCTTGTATTCCATACGTTGGTTGAAATAGAAGTTGCTCGTATAGTGCTTCTTTTTAAAAAGGTTTTGGTAGGTGTCCCTTACATCGCCCTGTAGGGCTTGGTCAAAATACACATAGTTCAGGTCAGCATTTACCTTCAAGCCCTCAGAGGTATGCTTGAGCTGGATTTTGTTCTTGGAGTTGTATTCGTTGCTATAGTGCTGTTGCTCTTGTGCATAGACCTGCTGCCCATCAAAAAAACTCTGTTGGGCATATTCCTTTTCTAAGAAATGATAATTGTTAAAGCTCCCTATATAGAGGTCAGTTGTATTGCTCAGTGGAAAGTTCATGGACAGCCCTACAATAGCATTGTCATTGGTAATAAAATCCTCAAAACCAAAGGTATCTTCCTGATAGGTTTGTCTGGTTTTGATATCCTCCATATCCACAGGAGTAGTGAAGATTCGGGCAAAGGCCTCCTCCCCTATATTGCGTATGGCATAGAGGTCTATTTCATTCTTATTAAAGTTATTATTCTCGGCAAAGAACTGTATATTGGCCTTAGAGTTAAGCGAAAAGAGATTGGTCAGCCCCCCTATCTTAGGCCGCTGCTGATAGCCTGCCGAAAACCGCTGCTTGCCAAAGAGAGATCTCTTTACGTTTTTCTTAAGAGTAATATCCAGTACCACGAAGTTCTCTGCATCCAAAAGGCTTTCCTTGAGCTTTTCGTTCTTTTCATCAAAACGCACCTCCACCTTCTCCACCTTCTCAGGGGAGAGCGAACGGGTGATCATCGCCGCCCCAAAGTCCGATACCTCCTTGCCATCTACCAGCACCTTACGAATCTTCTTACCATTGACTTCTATCTCTCCGTTGGGCAAGATCTTAAAGCCCTGAATCTTAGCCAGCACCTCCTCCAAACTCTCGTCATGGGTATCGGTAAAGTGGGGAATGTCATAGATAATGATATCCTTTTTAACCACTATAGGCGCGCGTTTCTCAAAGGTAACCCCCTCTACCTCATATACTTTGGACTTTAGGACAAAGTCAAAGGTCACCACCTTATCCGCCTCTGTACCTATCACGATCCGTTTGGCATCCTTATGATAGCCCAACTTGGAGGCCTCCAGCTTATAGATCCCCTCGGCAAAGCGTTTCCCAAGGGTATATTCCCCTTGCTCGTTGCTCTGGGTATAGGTCTCTATTTTGTTATTAGTTTCGTTGTAGAAGAGCACCATCACATTGGAAAGCGGAGTACCACTCCCTTCCTCGGTGATTTTCCCCTTTACCTGTGTCTGTGCATTTGCTATATAACTACTTAGAACAGAGAGAAGTATAAAGATATATTTTTTCATAATTATTTTATTAGAGATTCCAATCAATAGTTAAAATATTATTTACTACTTCTTAAGACGCAATTTATTGTGTCTTAACGAATTAGAGTATATAGATATTTTTATAGTCAAATAGAAATGGTTTGCGAAAAATTAGCATGAGCAGGTGTAGGGGCTAATGGCAATTAGCCCTTGAAAAAGAGCGAATTAGGAATGAACCCCTTGCCTTATTTATTCGCATTTTATTCGCATTCTAAATATGATTGACTATAACTGTTGATTCGTATTAGAGCATTAGGACTTTAGAATTGAAAAAAGAGGAAATAAGCACTTTCCTCTTTTTAACTAATTAAAATACAAGAGACTGAAATCATTTCTTTTTCTTTTTAGCGGCTTTGATTACATCTTTTACCTCCTTTGAGTGAGCATAGTTATAAATCATATCCTCCTTACTGATTGCATTTTCATCCGTAAGAGGAACAAAAGTATAATCTTCTTTAGAGATATATTCCACTTTTTTAAGGGTGTATCCTATCCTTGTTTTATCAAAAGTTATACTTACAATAAGCCCTGGTAAGCCTTGATAATAGGCAGGACCTGCAGGAATAGGAATATCTGTAGTAAACCAAGCTATTGCCTTTCCTAAATAAATATCATCCCCATTCTTATCTCCATAAGAATCTGTAATGGCTTTACGTACTCTGTAACCTGCTATTTCTTTCTCTTCATCAGTGATTTCCCAAACTAAGTCGTTTTTCCATTGGGAGGAAAGTACTATTTTATCTATAACTCTATTGGCTTGAACTTCCTCTTTTTGGAAATCATAATTACTAACATAATATTCAGGAGATATATTAAGATTAAACCCTTCCTCTGTTGTTAAGGATCTAATTTTCTGATCAAAAACAAACTGAGAATGGGTATCATCAGCATACAAGACTGTATCAAAATCTCCTTTCTCTGAAAGTAACACATGATGTGTATAGGTCACTTTTAGTATCTTATCATTTCCTTGTCCATAGCCTAAGGAAAAAATACCCAATGCCAAACAAAATAACAAACGTTTCATAACAAATTCTACCCTCTTGCTCGATGCTTACTGAAAAACACCTTACCTCATAAGACGACTTTAAGGACTGTATTTAGTTAGTTGCGCCTCATTAGATTTACCAAATAATTTTATTTTTTAATCTTTACCAACTCTCTTACTTATTGAAAAAGAGGAAGATAGAAATAATCCTCCTCTTTCTAACTAATTAAAATACAAGAGACTGAAATCATTTCTTTTTCTTTTTAGCAGTTTTAATTACTGCTCTAACTTCTTTTGAATGGTAATAGTTATAAATCATATCCTCCTTACTGATAGGATTTTCATCCGTAAGGGGAACAAAAGTATAATCCTCCTTAGAGATTTGCTCTACTTTCTTAAGTGTATAGCCTTTTCTGGTAATGTCGTAGTATAATTCTACAATAAGCCCTGGCAAACCATAATAATGCTCTGGCCCTGTAGGGATAGGGACATCTGTTGTAAACCATGCTGTTACTTTCCCTGTATAAAACGGATCCTTCTTATCTCCATAAGACGCTGCTACTGCCTTACGTACCTTATAACCTGCTATTTCCTTTTCCTCATCAGTAATCTCCCATGCCAAATCATTCTTCCACCGAGAAGAAAGTACCACCTTATCTACAGTTCTATTGGCATGAACTTTCTGTGTTTGAAAATCATAATCACTAATATAATAAGCTGCTGATAACTTTATTTTATAACCCTCTTCTGTAGTCACTGTATTCGCTTTTTGATCAAAGACAAACTGAGAATGGGTATCATCAGCATACAAGACTGTATCAAAATCTCCTTTCTCTGAAAGTATTACATGACAGGTATAGGTCGCTTTTAGTATCTTATCATTTCCTTGTCCATAGCCTAAGGAAAAAATACCCAATGCCAAACAAAATAACAAACGTTTCATAATCAAATCCTACCCTCTTGCAAGTGCTTACTGAAAAACAACCTACCTCAAAAGACGACTTTGAGAGCTTATTTTAAGTTAGTTACGCCTCTTATTATAATATGTCTTATATCTGCTACAAAAATAGTATTTTTTCTCTAATTACAAAATAAAATTTTTATATTTAACATATATTATTTACATAATATGAATATAACAAAATTATTAATCTTTTTTAATAATAAAAGTCTATATAATAATTAATGATTAATGCCAACAATGATTAATGATTAATAACTCAAGTTTCAAAAGTTATGTAATTTATTGATTTTCAAATCCTCCTATAAGCTCCCCTCCAAAGCAGGGTTATTATAAAGTCTTATTATAGGCTGTTCTTGTGAAATTTATCTCTTACAAAAGAGAAAAGTCGCCCACGGATTTTTACGGATTTCACAGATTTTCTATGTTAGTATAATCATGCTCCTACGATTTTCGCGGATTATTATAAGGCCTTCGGCCTTATTTATCTTTTAAAATCTCAACGCTATACTCAAGAATAATAACCTTTTTATCCGTGAAAATCCGTGAAATCCGTGGGAGTTTGTTATTTATAGAACTTTGTAACAACCCTGCCTCTTGAGGGGGATAGCCAGCAAGTGCCCACAGCTGTCTTTGTGGATGCTTTCATTATATTGAACTCTCATTAATCATTGCTGGCATTAATCATTGTTGGCATTAATCATTGTTGGCATTAATCATTGTTGGCATTAATCATTGTTGGCATTAATCATTGTTGGCATTAATCATTGTTGGCATTAATCATTGCTGGCATTAATCATTGCTGGCATTAATCATTGCTGGCATTAATCATTGCTGGCATTAATCATTAATCATTATTATTGGCATTATTTTAGGCTTTGCGTTAATTAATCATTAATCACCAATCATTAATTATTTAATTCGTACCTTTGCATTTCAAGAAGATAATAATTTTAATAAGAAAATAATGAGTACTACAAAATTCTCTATTTCTATTGAAAAGGTAGCACAAAGCAGGCTACAGGATATTGATTTCTCCCAATTGTCTTTCGGACAAGTTTTCTCCGACCATATGTTCATCTGTGATTATAAGGACGGCAAGTGGCAAGACCCTCGTATCGTGCCTTATGGCCCTTTCTCGGTAGAACCTTCCTTAAGTGTATTCCACTACGGGCAGGCGGTCTTCGAGGGTATGAAGGCCTACAAAGATGACCGCGGCGAGGTGTTCCTTTTCCGCCCTACGGAGAACTATGCACGTATCAATAAGTCCTGCAAGCGTATGGCTATGCCTGAGTTCCCTGAAGACCTCTTTGATGAGGCCTTGAAGACTTTGGTAGATTTAGACCGCCTATGGGTACAACCTGGCTTTGGCAATGCGCTCTACCTACGTCCTTTTATGATCGCTACTTCCCCTGGGGTACAGGCCAATCCTTCTAGCCAATACCGCTTTATGATTATTACCTCCCCCGTACAGAGCTACTACAAGGGGCAGGAGGTCAAAGTGAAAATCGCCGACCACTACAGCCGTGCTGCCAATGGAGGCGTGGGCTTTGCCAAAGCTGCTGGTAACTATGCAGGCCAATTCTACCCTACTGCCTTGGCCAAAGAAGAGGGTTACCAACAAGTGATTTGGACGGATGATGCCACCCACCAAAAGTTAGAAGAATGTGGCACTATGAATATTGTGGTACGTATAGGTGACACCCTGATCTCCCCTCCTCCTACCGAACGTATCTTGGATGGGGTTACCCGCCGAAGTGTGATGGCTGTGGCCGAAAAGCTCGGAATTGCTTTCGAATCTCGTCCTATCACCGTTAGTGAGTTATTGGAAGCATCAGAAAAAGGTACTCTTAAGGAGATTTTTGGCTGTGGTACTGCTGCTGTAGTAAGTCCTGTGGCTGCTTTTAGTTATGAGGGTAAGGAATATCGCCTACCTGAGCTTAAGGATAGCTTTGCCGCACGTATCAAGGAATATTTGCTTAATATACAATACAACAGAGCAGAAGATCCTTTCGGATGGCGTGTAAGAGTTTGATAAGTAAGGCGAGCCGTACGGCTCGCCTTTTTTATTAGTAGTCACCCAAAGTCTCTGGGTTTTGTACTAAGGCTTTGGCCAACTGTTCGTCGTTGGGTGCCTTACCATGCCAAGCGTGGGTGCCCATCATGAAATCTACCCCATGTCCCATCTCTGTACATAAGAGTACGCATACGGGTTTACCCTTACCTGTAAGGGCTTTAGCGGCTTTAAAACCGTCCAAGATAGCAGCGATGTCATTGCCTTGCTCTATGGTGAGCACTTGCCAACCAAAGGCTTCAAACTTGGCCTTGAGGTCACCCAGCGGAAGCACCTCGTCAGTGGGGCCATCTATCTGTTTTTTGTTGTAATCTACAGTGGCTATAAGGTTATCTACCCCCTTACCTGCGGCATACATAGCCGCTTCCCATATCTGTCCTTCTTGTAGCTCTCCGTCGCCATGTAGGGTATAGACAAGATGGCGATCTCCGTTGAGCTTCTTGGCCAGTGCCGCTCCTATGGCTACCGAAAGGCCTTGTCCTAAGGAACCTGAAGCTATACGTATCCCCTCCAAGCCTTCGCATGGAGTGGGGTGCCCTTGTAAGCGGGAGCTAATCTTACGGAAAGTGGCTAGCTCACTCACTGGGAAGAACCCTCTGCGTGCTAGCACACTATAGAATACAGGGGATATATGGCCGTTGGAGAGGAAAAATAGGTCTTCATCTCGTCCGTCCATAGCAAAAGGTAACTTGATATCCATCACCTCGTTATATAGGCATACCAGAAACTCTGCACAACCCAGTGAACCTCCTGGGTGGCCTGAATTTACTGCATGTACCATTCGCAAAATGTCCCTACGCACCTGAGTGGTAAGGTCGGTTAATTGTTCAATAGCTGACATTATGATTGTTTTTACGTATTTATTTCTTAATTTCTTTTCTTTAGTTCAAAGTTATTTCCCAGATACACTTCCCTGACCATAGGGTCATAGGCGAGTTCTTCGGGCAAACCTGCCTTGAGGATACCTCCCTCGTACATCAGGTAAGTGCGGTCGGTGGCTGGTAGGGTTACCTCCACACGATGGTCGGTAATTAGGATACCTATATTCTTGTTTTTCAGTTGAAAGACAATGTTCTGTATATCCTCCACCGCAATAGGGTCTACCCCTGCAAAGGGTTCGTCCAAAAGGATAAAGTCAGGACTGGTAGCCAGCGCACGGGCGATCTCGGTACGCCTACGTTCGCCCCCTGAGAGCAGGTCGCCTCTGTTCTTACGGATATGACCTAAGTTGAACTCATCTATCAGGGACTCCATTTTGTAGAGCTGTTCTTTCTTGGTGAGCTTGGTCAGTTGCAGTACCGAGAGGATATTGTCCTCTATGCTCATCTTTCTGAATACACTAGGCTCCTGTGCCAAGTAGCCTATGCCATTCTGGGCGCGCTTATACATTGGGTATCGGGTGATCTCCTTATCATTGAGGTAGATATGTCCTGCATTGGGCTTAATAAAGCCTACAATCATATAGAAGGACGTGGTCTTACCTGCCCCATTAGGCCCTAAGAGACCGATGATCTCTCCTTGCTTCACTTCCAAGGAAATACCCTTAACGACCTTACGCCCTTTGTACTCTTTTACTATATTTTCAGCTCGTAATGTTTTCATAATTTTGGTTTATAAGTGCATGGAACAGTGCTTGTTTTTCCCCCGATACACGTCCATTCTTGATGAGGTTTCGCTGTACACTCATCCAGCGATAGAGTACTATAGCCTGAGGAATCTTATCCGAGGATAAGGGAAGACGGTTATAAGTGCGAACAAACTCGCTCATGGCCTGATAATTCTCCTCCCAAGTACGTTTCTTAACAGGTTGCTCCACCACCAAGCCGTATTCTTCAGGGTAATTGACACCCTTAAGGCCTATGAGTGAGTTCTGGAAAAACTCAAAAGTATCGGAGGCCTCCGCCTTGAGATTCGTTAGTACACTCTTGGAGTTGGTATGAGGGCGATACTGTAGCAAATAGGTAGTCACCTGCTGGAGGGTCTGTGGGCGCTGTTGTTGCTGTAGGAACTCCTTAACTATATCTCGGATAGTCCCCCCTTTAAAATTTTCCACGGTAGACTCCCACTTCTTCAGTCCAAAATTGCTGCTTCTCCCTATGGGAACAAACCCATATTCTCGCTTGAGAGAGGAGCGAATCCCCGCATGGGTAAAGTTGGTCTGAGGATAGAGTTCCTTGACCTTTTCAGCAATTTCCTCCACATAGGAGGGGGTGCCTAGGGCCTCCAAAGCCTCATAGGCATATTCGTTGATCTGCTTGTAGGTGTTGCGAGGAATGATAATATGGTCTCCCTCCACCTTTAGTCCAAACTCGTCCTTGAGTATCAGTGCCGCCACCATAGCTACACGCTCCCATGAGACGGTGCGATCCAGCATAAAAGCAGAGACTTTATCCTTGAGTGAAAGTTCATACGCCTTTGCTGTCTTTGCCTCCAGTAGGGTGGTGATATCAGCTACAAAACCGTCCCAATCAAAATGCGGATATATAACCTTAGATACCAGATAGATGCGTTTCCAATTATGTCTGTTTTTCTTCTTAGAGAAATGCGGATAGAGCACATCGGAGAGGCTGCCTACGATCTCAAACCTTTCTAGATAGATACAGAGAATAAAGTAAATAAAGTTCTCCGTGAACTGGGTTTGGCTCTTTTGGTTAAGCCATACTACCTGCTCTGGGGTCAGGGTAACCACATCACCCGATACATCTATCTTCCCCTGAGCAAGCAAGTCATCATTAAAGGCGCGAATCACAGGTAGTTTCTTAAAAAAATCGCAGATCACTTGGTTGCGAATCTGGCGCACACGCTCATGAGTAATCTGCATTTGCTTGCCTATCTCCCTGAGTTTTAAGCCCGTAGTATACTGATAGAACCTAAAGGCCTTGGAAAAAAGCTTGATCTTACCTTCATCAAACAAGGCTGGGGTCGTCAGCAAATAATCCACTACCTTGAAGAAGCCCAATCGGGTTACCTCCGTGGGGATATTCTCAATAGGGTAAATATTCTGATTGACGCACATCTCCTTGAATACCATGATCTTATCAGGATCTTTCACCTTGCTAATCTCTATGATAAAGTATTTTATCTTATCAAAATAGATATTCAGGTCTAAGGTATTTCTTCGCCCTATACCCCTTATTTTGATGGCTTTTTCCTGTGATTGGGTATAGAAATCATAGAAAGCCTGCAAGGACATCCCTTGGGTGAAGTACATATCCAGCGTATTTTTCAGCCTTGGTGGTAGGCTAGTGGTAATCATTTGGATATAACTATCAATAATCTCCCTCTGTAGTGGCACAAGAGTTTGGAAGGAGGATAAAAGTTGCTTGTGGAGCATATCCTCCTGTTGCAATCTATCAAAAAAATCCGAAGAAGAAATACGCATAAGCTCCTCCATAGAACGTTTGCCACAGTTTTTTATACCATCAAAGTGCTTATATTCGTTGTAATAGTTACGAATATCCTCCGACGAATGCCACTGTTGTTCCATACAAATATTGTATGTACGTAAGCTTATTTTGTTATTTTTTAGTAATTCTTTTATTTGCATTGTTTCTATTTATCCTATCCAGCTCATTAGCAAATTGACTCATTGATTCATTGACAAATTGGCTTATTAAAAATCAAACCGATAAGGTATATGATTAAGTTCCTCTTCCAAGAACAGCCAGTCCTGAACACTCCCCACTATTGTATATACCATAGCCTCAGAAAGTACCTTCCCTTGGTAGAGTGCCTCTATAGTCTCAGTGGAGGCATCATCGTTGAGGTATTCGGTCTCTTCTCCAAAGAAAATAGTTGCCCAATCCCTGTAAAATTCAGGGTCAGCACATAAGTGCTTGAGGGTGAAGATCTCTTCCTCTATCTCAAACTGGGTAATCAGCTGCCATGGCTTGTCCTCCTGTGCACAGATGACAAAAGGAATATCCTGTTCGTGGTAATTTTTTCTGTAAAAAGCCTGAAATTCCTTAGGAATTTGTTTTTCAAAAGCACCCTCAACTGACGAAAAGTTCTCACAAACACTAGGGACTATGATACACCCTTTTTCTGTGAAAAACAAATGGAGTGATGGGCCGTCTTCTTCTTCAAAATCAAAGCCTATACGTGCCTCATTCCCCTCGTATTCCTCTTGGAGGCTAGGCATATAGCGGTGATAGGTCTCAAACTCTTGCCCACAGATGAGCAAATCCAGTACCGCTTGCCCTTTGCAGATCTTTTTCAATGTCAGCCAATGAGGTAGTTGGCTCAAATCAGGAGTAAAATTCATTCTTGGTATATCAATTTAATTTAATTCTTTTCTTGCTTGCGCTGTACATATCTGGCTACAAAGATACTCACTTCATACAACAGCAGTATAGGGATAGAGACAATCACTTGGCTAGCCACATCGGGTGGGGTGATAATAGCGGCCAAAATTAGCGTTACTATAATAGCATGCTTGCGATATTTACGCATAAAATCAGGCGTTACAATCCCTAGCTTGGCCAAAAAGTAAATCACTACTGGCAGTTCAAAGATCAGCCCACAAGAGACTACCGAGGAGCGCAACATATCTATATAAGAACCTATATCTATCTCATTCTTAATCATTTGTTCTCCTCCTACCACTGAGTAGGTAGCAAAGAAATGAATAGAAAGTGGTGCTATAATATAGTAACCAAAGAGCACTCCTATGAAGAATAGTACAGAGGTAATCCCTATAAAGCCCTTAGCCATCTTTCGCTCCTGCTGGTAGAGGCCAGGGGAGATAAAGCGCCACATCTCATACATCAGGTAAGGGAAGCCTATCACTATCCCTGTCCAAAAGGAAATCCATAGGGTGGCCGAGAACTGTCCCGTCATGGTTCGGTTCTGTATCACCAATGGCAATTTCTGGTTACAGAAGTCTGTTTCTGAACCAAAAAAGCGCCCTATCTCACAAAAAAACTTATAGGTAGGAAAGTCCCCCTCGGTATGAGGGAGAATAATATACTTAAATATATAACTCTTGAAGAAAAAAGCCAATAGCGCTACCCCTACAACCACCATGATTGCCCTGATGATATGCCATCGCAGTACCTCTAGGTGTGCAAGGAAAGACATCTCCTCTTGTGGTTGTTCCATTACAATTCTATTTTATCGGTATCGTTATAGCTTACTTTCTGCTTGATTGTTCCCGCTTCCAATCGGATCACGGCAGGATTGGCTCTCACCATAGTCTTCAGTGGGGTAACATCCATCGCATAGAAGTCAAAATTAAGTCCATAGCTGCCCAGTAGTCGCTTGGCTTGCTCTGGAGAGGGGGTAAGGCCTACCACCTTATAGCCAGCCTTGAGTGCCTTGTCGGTCAATCGCTTAATAGCAACAAAACCCGCTAGGTTAGCTCGCTTAAGGTCATAGGAGGTAACCAATAGCAACTTAGATTCTAAAAGAAGCTGTGCCGTTACGTCCTCACCTTGGTTTTGGATCACAAAGTCATGTATAGGCGGTTCATACCCCTTAGAAACCAATTCGGTCTCTACCGAGAGGTATTCGCCTCCCTCTACCTCTGGGTAAGCTCCCTGAGTGGTGATGGTCTCTTCCCTATCCCCTACCTTGAATTTCCAATGATAATCATACACTGCCTTGGGGGCATCTTCGGGGATTTCCATGTTTTTTTGGATATTAACTCCTATCTTGTAAGGGCGGAAATCTATGATGGGCAAGTGCTTATGAGTGTAGCAGACTAAGCCTATACAGCCCACTACAGTAAGGGTAAGCAGGGCTGCGGATACCTTATTACTCCACAAGGGCTTGATATAATCTCTTCCCCACCAGAGGATTAGGGCTAAAAATAGCAATACCATATCCTTGGTAAAGGAACCCCATGGGGTAAATTTCAGTGCATCTCCAAAACAACCACAGTCCGTTACCTTATTGAAATAGGCAGAGTAAAAGGTAAGAAACCCAAAGAAGATGGTAAGTCCCAACAGAGAAAGCAGGGTAAACTTCCTTAAGAACCCTAAAAGTAGTAATACCCCCAAAATAAGCTCAAATGCTACTACAAATATAGCTATAGGATAGGCGTAGGGGATAAAAAATGGCATATTGAGTACCGGTGGCTCAAAATATTCCTCCAATTTGAAAGAAAAACCTATAGGATCCACCAATTTTACGAATCCACTTATGATAAAAACGACACCTACAATAAGGCGTACAATGGAAATACTAATTTTTTTCATTGTTTTTCTCATTATGTTCCTCCAAAAGAATCAAGGCGAAAACGGCATAATTAACCATATCCTGATAATTAGCCTTTACACCTTCACTGATGAGGGTTTTTCCTTTGTTATCTTCTATTTGTTTGATTCTAAGTATTTTTTGAAGAATAAGATCGGCCAGTGAGCTCTGGCGCATACTACGCCATGCCTCCCCATAATCATGGTTCTTGCGCAGCATCAGCCCTTGGGTCTCCCCTACCATTTCCTCATAAAGGGCAACGGCTTGCTCTAAGGACAAATCAGGCTCACTAGCCACCGATAACTTCAGCTGTATCAGTGCCATAATGGAGTAATTTACCACAGCGACAAACTCTGTAGCCTCGTCCTCTTCCACCTTTCGCACTTGTTTCTCCTGAAGGGTGCGAATGCGCTGTACTTTTATAAATAACTGATCGGTAAGCGATGGCAAGCGAAGCGTCCGCCATGCACTCCCATAATCCTTCATCTTATCTGCAAATATAGCCTGACAATGGGCTATTACCTTATTATACTGTAAAACGGTTTTATCCATTATTTACTATAGAAATTTCACACAAATGGAAAGCTCCATTTGGCGGAGCAAATGTATAAAAAATATTTTTATAATCAAAATTATTTCTCAGCAAATTAGCAAAAATCGATTGGCTAATTAACCGCTTGACTAATTGGCTAATTGGCAAATTATCCTTACTTTTGTGCGCAAAAAATCATGCAACTATTCTATCACCCTTCCCTTAGCCCTGAGAGTGAGACCCTCCTCTTTGACAAGGAAGAAAGTACCCACATATACAAGGTGTTACGCAAAAAAGCAGGTGACACTCTCCACATCACCGATGGCAAAGGATACCTATACCAAGGCCAAATACTTGAGGTAAGCGACAAGAAGTGCCTTGTCCACTTGCGCTCTTGTGAGCTAACCCCTGCCCCCCCCTACCACTTACACATGGTTGTAGCACCTACCAAGATGAACGAACGTTACGAATGGTTCGTAGAAAAAGCCATGGAAATAGGCCTACAGGAACTCACCCCTATTATCTGTGAACATTCCGAGCGAAAGGTCATCAAGACAGAGCGACTTGAAAAAATCCTGCTTTCAGCCATGAAGCAATCCCTACAATGCTACCTACCCAAAATCAACCCTCCCATTACCCTACTCGAATGGCTCAATAAGGTACCCAATGAGGCCAAATACATCGCTCATTGTCAAGAAGGTAACCGCCTAGCCCTCTTCGAGCAGCTCTGCGCCTTGCCCAGCTCTGTGAAGAACATTACCATATTAATAGGCCCAGAGGGTGATTTTTCCTCCAAAGAGATTGGAAAAGCCCTCTCCATGGGGTTCACTCCTGTGGTTTTATCGCCCCATCGGCTACGTACCGAAACAGCCGCTGTAGTGGCCACCAGCAGCGTTGCCGATGCTTTTGGTGCAAAAAAAGTAGGACTTTTTTAAATATATATACCCCTCATTATCAATCAATTACAATATATTATCTAGTTCATTTCGCACTTTATTGCCATTTTTTTTGGCAAATTGACAAAAAAATTGTAACTTTGGAGAAAAATTAATCACAATAGTATTTCATTCTATGTTAGAAAACGAAAAAAAATCATCCCAAGATGTCTCTGCTCAAGCACCTGCTGAGCAAGTGCAAGAAGCAACGCTTGGAAATACTTCTGCTGATTTCTTAACGGAGATACAACAGGAGAATGCTCGTAGTGCCGAAGATACGGAAGAGAAAAGAAAGCATGAAATCCCCATGCTTAATTATGATAATTTAGACTTGGAAGCGCTCCAACATGAATTAAAGAAACTTATTGATCACGAGAAAATTACCGCTATCAGACCTCATGTGGAGGCCATCAAAAAAGCCTTTGATAACCGCTATGCCCAAATAGTGGAGGAAAAGCGTGCCCAGTTCCTAAGCCAAGAAGGCGCCGAGGATAAGGACTTTTCTTTCTCCTTGCCCATCCGCGATACTTTCTATAAGACTTACCAACAGTACAAACAGCTCAAAGGGCAACACCAAAAGCAACTCGAAGGTGAACTTAAGAGCAACCTGGAACGCAAACAAGAGATTATAAACGAGATAAAGAATCTTATTTCCTTAGGTAAGGACGATGTGGCATGGGATACCAATACCCTCTTGCGCAAATTCCTTGACCTAAAAAAGAAATGGTATGAGATCGGTGCTGTCCCCAGAGAGTATTACAACGATATCTGGAACAACTTCAATCATCATACGGACAATTTCTTTGACTACTTGAGCCTTACACGCAATTACCAAGAGAATGATTTCAAGCAAAACTTGGAAAAAAAGAACAAGCTCATAGAAAAAGCCCAAGCGCTACTGGCTGAAGCTGATGTGCAAAAGGCTTTCCGAGAACTCCAGCTCTTACACAAGATTTGGAAAGAGGACACAGGCCCAGTGGAAAAGGAATACCGCGAAAAACTATGGGAACAATTCAGTGCTATTACCAAGGAAATCCACGACAAGCGACAAGCTTTCTTGAAGCGCTTGGAGGCATCGTTTGTGGATAACAAACACAAGAAATTGGGTATCATCAGCCAAATAGAGGAGATTACCAAGCAACAAGCCTCCTCTCATAGTGAGTACCAAAAGGCCATAGCTAAGGTCAATGAGCTACGCGAAGAGTTCCAAAAAATAGGCCGTGTGCCTCAGGAGGATTCCGAACCTATATGGCAACGCTTCATTGAGGCTATCCGTGCTTTCAGTAAGCAAAAGAACCATTTCTATAAGGAAAACAAAAAGACACAGAACGAAAATATCGCTAAGCGACAAGAACTCATAGCCATTGCCAACGCTCATAAGGACAGTACCGACTGGGAAGTGGTAACTCCTCTGATCCAAAAGATACAAGAGGACTGGAAGCAAATCGGGGCTATCCCTCGTAAGCTCTCCAATGCTATGTGGGAAGAGTTCCGTGAGGCTTGCAACCATTATTTTGACCGTCTCCACAAGGAAAGACGCCACCAGCACAAGCAGGAAAATGCCGAAATAGAACAGAAAAAGGCGCTTCTTGACCAGCTCAAGGCTTTCGTTTTGACTGGTAACCAAGAGGAAGATGTCAAAGTACTGGAAGACTTCCAAGAAAAATGGAATGCCCTTGGCAAGCTGCCCGAAAGGCTACGTGTGGTAGATACACGTTTTAATAAAATAATGAGTGCTATCTACAAGAAATTGAACTTTGATAAGAAGCAAATAGAGCTTATCAAGTACAACAACAAATTAGAGCACATGCCCAACGATGATAACGCCTTGGCCAGAGAGGAAATCTTCGTACGCAAAAAGATTGACGATATCCGCAAGGAAATTCTCCAATTGGAAAACAACCTACAGTTCTTTACCAATGTGGATAAGAAACACCCACTTATGCGTGAAGCCCTCAAGAGTATCCATGAGCAACATGAAGCCTTAGCCTTGTGGGAAGACAAGCTCAAGGAACTTCGCCTTCGCGAAAAGAAGGAGGAAGAAGAGGCCACCGCGCAGCAAGAACCCACATCTGTATAGCATTATAACTTTTAAAGAGTGTCATACTATTTGTTTGAAGCTGTTTCTTATACCAAGGAACAGCTTCCTTTTTGGTGAAAATCAAGCATTTAGTTATCATTAAAATTTTATCAAGAAAAAAACGAGAAATTGTTTTGTATATATGAAAAAAAGTTGTATCTTTGCACCCGCAAATAAGAGCTATTATTTGCAATAGTGAATTTATAGTTATGGTTTAGGAGAGGTGCCGGAGTGGTAACGGAGCAGATTGCTAATCTGTCGGCGGGTAACTGTCGCCTGGGTTCGAGTCCCAGTCTCTCCGCTTTTTTATCTTAACTTATTCGGGGTGTAGCGTAGTCCGGTTATCGCGCCTGGTTTGGGACCAGGAGGTCGTAGGTTCGAATCCTGCCACCCCGACTTTATTTTTGTGGCATAGTTAATTTTTATTTTAAATTGAGGTCACGTAGCTCAGTTGGATAGAGCATCTGCCTTCTAAGCAGACGGTCACAGGTTCGAATCCTGTCGTGATCACCGTTGCGGGGTGTAGCGTAGTCCGGTTATCGCGCCTGGTTTGGGACCAGGAGGTCGTAGGTTCGAATCCTGCCACCCCGACTGTTTCTATCCATAAGATCATAGCATCTTACTAAGAACACTTGTTTAACAAATTGTACCATAGTAAATAGAGATACTCCAAAAAGTATCTCTATTTTTTTATCTCTCTTGTGCTATTCTTATTTTTCACGCGCTACTTTTTCTATCTCTACTTTTCTTAGGAAAGCGCTGAGCTGCTGCAAGGCACGCCCTCGGTGACTGATCCTATTCTTCTCATCTGCTGACATCTGAGCGAAGGTTTCCTTGTAGCCCTCTGGTAAGAATACAGCATCATACCCAAAACCACCCGTTCCCTTGCGCTCATGGGTGATTTCTCCACGAACTATTCCTTCAAAGGTATATAGCTCTTCACCCAAGCAAAGGGCAAATATAGTCTTAAACTGCGCTTGTCTATTAGGCTTATCTTTCAGGTTGGCCAACAAGAGATTTATATTCGCCTCATTGTCCTTTGCCTCACCTGCATACCGTGCCGAATAGACCCCTGGGGCATTATTCAGAGCAGCTACCTCCAAGCCTGTATCATCGGCAAAGGTATCATAACCATATCGCTCTTTGATATACTGTGCCTTTTGTATCGCATTGCCCTCTATCGTGGTAGAGGTTTCGGGTATGTCCTCAAAACAACCTATCTCATCCAAGGTAAGGAGCGTAAGCCCCTGTGGGAGCATGCGTTGTACTTCGCTAAGCTTATGCTTGTTATGGGTAGCAAATACTAATTTCATCGTTGTTATTGAATATTTATCGTTGTCATAATCTTCTCCACCAAGGAATTACAATGCCCCCTATCACTCTCTGGATAAGCGAAAAGCAGCATATAGAGGTTACTTTCGCGTATAAAGAAATAACTTTGATAGTGCATCTGTCGGGTTTCTTTGGTGTGCTGGGTGAAAGAACCAAAGACCTTATGTCCCACTACTCCCTGTACAGTCGTATAAGGGTCGTCCTTTATCATGATATTCTGTCCTTGGAAATATTTCATCAGCTCCAGTTCTATCATCTTGACTGCCAGTTCGTTAAGTTCGTTTTCGGCTTGACCTTGATCTGCTTCCGCTTCTTGCTTTTTATAACCTTGTAAGTCATTGGAAATAAGCATGATAGAAAGTGGATTTTTGGCTTCCTTATAGACAAATCTCGTCTGTCCTACCATTCCCTCATCTCTCTTGAGTACATGAGGGGTAGAGAGGGTAATAGGAGGATTGCCGTAGGCACTGGTGATCCAGTTTTCCATACTGATATTCTCCCCGCGACCTAAGGAAAACGCATACCAAGTACCCCATAGCATCAGCAGCAGTAGCACACTGGCCGCCGAGCCTATGATGATATACCTATTGCGACGCTTCTTGCGCTGGGTTTCCATACGTTTTCTCTGGTAAATATCCTCCATGTCCTCCTGCTGCTCGGAGACATCAGGTAGGCCTTCGTTGGTCTTTACCACTATGGTTTCTATAGACTTACGGTCGTTTTCTGCCTCAAAATCCTCTGGTTTTGACTTGGCAAACTTTACCAAATCGGCCTTGCGTAGTACCGTTCTAAGCTCCTCTACTACATCAGAAGAAAGGTGCAGCTTGCCTGCATCCAAGAATACTTGTAGCTTGGTCAATAATTCATCGGTAGTACTCTCAGTAGCGGCGATATGGATCTCCTCTTCTAAGTACTTACGGATAATATCGGTAAGAACTGAGTAATATTCCTTATGGTTAGACTCTATTAGATAACGAGAGTCTTTGAGGTTCTTTAGCTTAAGTAGTGCTCGGTCAAAAGGCGGGAGTATTTCCTCCGGATTCTCTATTTTTTGGTTTTTTCTTCTACGGATAAACCAATATACCCCCAAAGCAAGCCCTACAAGAAGCCCTATTATAAGCCACACCCATCCCGATGAGGCTTTATTAGTAGCTTCTTTTATCTCCAAAGCAGATTTTACAGGGTAAAGCGGAGGATTATTCAGGGTATCAATCACCACATTTTGCACTGCAAAGCGCAATGAATCGGTTGTGTATTCCTTCCTATTGACATCAATACGCAAGGGCGGTAATACATAATGACCTGTATCAAACTGAGTAAGGCCGTATTCCTTTATCAATCGCATCTTGTCATGTTCGCGCAGCGTATCTATCCTGTCCTCTTGAATCACTTCAAAGGGGGCAAACTGGTCTGCTGTTGGGAAAAACACCTGAGCTGTAGAATCTGTCTCTACCGAGATTCTATAGCGTATCTCCTCCCCTATCTTTATCTGCTGGCGATCTGCTGAGGCCGATATGCCTACCTGCTGCCCATAGAGAAAGACAGGAAAAAGGATTAAAAACAAACTAATTCTTATATACATCAGGCTCTGTATTTGAAATATCCTAACAATTTGGTTGTATAACTCTCATCGGTACGGCATTGAAGCACGCCTGCCCCTAAGCGTCGGAAAGTAGTTTCAAAATAATCGGTACGTTCCTTATAAAAACGCTCATAGGCTTTGCGCACTGCCGCAGAGGTAGTATCGAGATAAGAAAGCTCCCCACTCTCGGCATCTTTGGCCAATATAAGCCCCACATTCGGCAGACTCATCTCCCTGGGGTCATATAGGCGAATGCCTGTAAGGTCGTGCTTGCGTGCGGCTATCTGTAGAGGCTTTTGGTAATTGCTTCCTATAAAGTCCGATAACACAAAGGCGATGGTCTTTTTCTTGGTTACCTTGTTGAGAAACTCAAAGGCTTTGGCTATATCGGTATGCCTATTTTTAGGCTGAAACTCTATGAGTTCGCGTATGATACGTAGGATATGCGACTTGCCTTTTTTAGGCGGGATATATAGTTCTATCTGGTCAGAGAAGAGAATCAGCCCTGTTTTGTCATTGTTCTGCAAGGCCGAAAAGGCCAAAGTCGCCGCTATCTCGGTTAGGATCTCATTCTTAAACTGTTGCAGAGAGCCAAAGAGTTCACTCCCACTGACATCCACCAGTAGCATCAGGGTCAGTTCGCGCTCCTCCTCGAAGACCTTTACATAGGTCTCATTGTAGCGTGCCGTTACATTCCAATCAATATTGCGGATATCATCTCCATATTGGTAAGGGCGCACTTCGCTAAAGGTCATTCCACGTCCCTTAAACGCTGAATGATATTCCCCTCCAAAGATATTATCGCTCAATTTCTTGGTCTTTATCTCTATCTTACGTACTTTTTTTAAAATTTCTTTTGTATCCAATGTAGTTGTTAGTTGTTAGTGATTAGTCATTAGTTATTGCCTCAAATTTCATGCAAAACTACAATACTATTTCTAAAAGTTTTTCTAAATATGAAATCTTTTTATCTGCTCTGTAGAATATTATTATTGGGTTAAGAAAAACGTTTTGTTTTTACGAGTTTTTTATATAAAATAAGGGCGAATCAAGATTCGCCCTTACTCTTGTATGCTTTATACTTAATCATTGATAGCCTTGATACCAGGGAGAATCTTACCTTCTAGGCTTTCGAGCATAGCACCACCTCCAGTGGATACATAGCTTACCTTGTCTTCAAAACCAAATTGTTTTACTGCGGCTACAGAGTCACCACCTCCTACCAAGGAGAAAGCTCCCTTAGCAGTAGCTTCAGCTACGTATTCGCCTACAGCTATGGTTCCTTTGGCAAAGTTAGGCATTTCAAACACCCCTACAGGGCCATTCCAAAGAATAGTTTTGGAAGCAAGGATTACCTTCTTGAAGATTTCTAAGGATTTTTCCCCAGCATCCAAGCCTTGCCAGCCATTAGGAATCTTGTCTATAGGCACCACTTGAGTAGAAGCATTGTTATTGAAGTCATTAGCAGCTACTACATCCACAGGTAGATGTACTTGTACGCCTTTTTCTTTGGCCTTCTTAAGGATATCCAAAGCCAAATCCAGTTTGTCATCTTCGCAAATAGAGTTACCTATCTGTCCGCCTTGCGCCTTGATAAAGGTAAAGGCCATACCGCCTCCGATAATTAGGTGATCTATCTTATCCAAAATATTTTCTATGATAGTAATCTTAGACGATACTTTAGAACCGCCCAAGATAGCGGTTACAGGTTTTTCTCCTGATTTCATTACCTTGTCAATACTTTCAATTTCCTTGGCAAGGAGGTAACCGAAATACTTATCCTTGGGGAAGAATTTAGCCAAAATGGTAGTAGAAGCATGGGCACGGTGAGCAGTACCGAAAGCATCATTGACATAGATGTCGCCTAGCTTAGCGAGCTTAGCAGCAAAAGCCTCATCGCCTTTTTCTTCTTCGGGATAGAAACGTACGTTTTCCAAAAGGAGTACCTCTCCCGCAGGTAGGTTCTTAGCGGTATTTTCAGCCACTTCCCCTATACAATCAGGAGCAAAATGAGTAGGTACGCCAAGTACCTCTCCTATTTGCTTTACCAAGTGAGAGAAAGAATACTTATCGTCCTTTCCTTTAGGACGTCCGAAGTGAGAGAGGAGAATCGCACTACCGCCGTCCTTAACGATTTTCAAGATAGTAGGTTTCGCCGCCTCAATACGAGTGGTATCAGTAATCTCAAATTGGTCATTGACAGGTACGTTGAAATCCACACGCACCAATACTTTCTTGCCTTTGCAAGAAATATCATTAATGGTCTTCATATATGATAAATTTAATCTTGTTCAGTTTTTTTGAGCCGTGCAAATATAGGTTTTTTTCTTGTAATAAACAAGAATTTAATGAGGTAATTTGCTAATGAGCCAATTGCCTCACCGTCCAATCCTCTCCCCTTGTATCCACTACCCAATCGTAGCTCACCCCTTCGGGAAGCTCTTTATGGTATTGTATTTTGCGAATGTGAGTGATATAGGACTGCTCGGCGATGGCGCGCTTGTGGTCATCAGCGATTATGGTGATAAGGGTACGCTGGGGGTTGGTAAATAGCCATAAAAAATCGGCCTGGCCATAGTCATCAGCCCAATGGAGTATGGTGGCCTTTTCCGGTAAGGCAAGAGAAAGCTCATGATACTGCTTTTTACGCTTTTGGAAATCAGCTCGGACGGCATGCACTATATAAGGCTCCTTGTATAGGTAGCATAGAAAGAGTTTTTTCTTGAGGTAGTCCTCCCCTTCTATACGCTGACGCAGTAGGGCAAACTGCTCTCGGAAGTACCTGCCTATTAGCTTGGCGCGTTCTTTCGGGGACGAACCAAAACGAGGATCATCAAGCGCTATCTGTTCGGCGGCTACTACGGTGATACTACCGTCATAAATGGCGAAATCCCCCTTGGGTTGTACCTCGGAATTACCATGTATATACACAAGGGTCAGCGGCTTATGGAAGTGCTCTGCCACAAGGAAAGCTCCCTTATGAAAGCGATGAATGACATTGCTCTCCGAGCGCTTGCCCTCTGGGAAGATCATAGCCGAATAACCATTGGCAAAGTTTTTAGCAAATATATCCATTCCTTTTTCTATTCCCTCGGAGGCGGGGTAGAAATCCATCGCCTGTACATAACGACCAAATACCACGGAATGATACACCCAATCATTGACCATATAGCTTACTCGTGGGGTGAGCATGCCTATAGCGAGCGTATCGAGCCATGAGTTGTGGTTGGCTATCATCACCGAAGGCTTAGTAAAATCTATCGCGGAGGGGTTCTCTACCCGCTTGCGTACAAAGGGATTGGAATAGAGTACCGAAGTGGTGAGCTTAGCAGCCAAGGTGCGCAGCCAAAGCGTTTTCCCCTTGGGCAAGAGCTTTAGGAGCAACCAACCCGAATTGGAGAGTATGATAGAGAACACCACATAGTAGGTTATGGATAGAATCGTATTTAGTAATATACGCAGCGAGATAGGCGACAAACCTTTCTTGGGGCGATTGAAGATAAAGAACCTAAAGAGCGACGGATAAAATACGAAGGTTAGCAATAAGGCCGAGAATATCCCTATAAGAGAGACTGAGGCAATAGAACGCAGGGCGGGATGTTTGGCAAAAATCAAAGTCCCTATGGCTAAAAAGGTAGTGATAGAGGCCAGCAGTACCGATACCTTATATACAGGCAATTCGTCCTTACCTGTGGAATAATCTTTCTGGAGGGCACAGGTCATAAAGATACTAAAATCCACAGAGTGCCCCAAGACTAAGGTACAGACGATCATGCTAAAGACATTGAACTCCAAACCGAAGAGGTTCATCAGGGCGGTAGTTACCACTCCTGTAAGAGCAATAGGAATAAGGGTCAGTAGGACTAATTCTATACGGCGGAAGAACACTAAGAGGATAAAGAAAATCGCCAAAGAGGCATAGGAGGCCAAAGCGAGTACATCGTCCTTGAGCTTGCCCAAGAATGTTTCGCTTATTTGCTTGCGGTCTATGACTATTGCGGGCGTCTGCTGTTCTATCTGTTGTATAAAGGTATCACGCTGATCTGTGTTGAGCTTGACCAAATTGGCTATGGTGTAGAAGCCATCTTTTTCGGTGATAAAATCCTTGATCGGCAGGGCAGAAAGCGCCTCGTAATCAGAGAGGTTGGTTATGGGTGCTTTGGGCTGCTCAAGGTAGGCAAAGAAAGGTGTATACATACCTAACTTGAACCCCGTCTCTTGAGCAAGAGTACTGAGCGAGTGGGCAAGCGCCTTGACACGCTCCTCACTCCAGAAGTCACTCCAGCGTTTTAGGCGTTTTTGTTGCTCCGCCAAAGGGAGTACTACGGCTCCCAGGGAGGAGAATTGTTGGAGTTTGCCTTGGGATTTGAGCTGAGTAAGGGTATGATAGAGCTGAGTGTTTTGACTGAGCGCCTCGTCCAAAGAGTGGCCATAAGCGGTAGTATAAAGGGACTTATACTTGCTATCGGTAAGGGTTTCGAGTCGTTGTTGTGCTTTCTGATAGCGGTCGCTTAGGTAATTGACCGAGGCTATATCGCCATTGAAGCGCACCTCGTGAAACGCTACAAAGCTAGCCAAGATAAGCAGCAAGGCTGCCCCTACTACCCATTTGTTCTGGTGAAAAGGGTAAGCCCCTACCCTATCGAGAAAAGTTTTGCGAGCTTCTATGTTTTTATTTTTCCTATAGAAATGAGGAATCAGCAGCAAGGAAAGCAAGGCCGAGACCATGATCCCCACAGAGGCGAAAATCCCCAAGTCGCGCATCACCTCCGAATGCACAAAAAGCAGACAGAAGAAGGACAACGCAGTGGTAAGGCTACTGAGCAGCAAAGGCGTAGTAACCGAACGGTATAGCTCTCGTGTGTCTTGAGTAGCCTTGTAGTGGGTAAGAATATGCAGGGAATAGTCTATAGTAACGCCCAGTAGCACCGCTCCCAAGCTGATAGAGATGGCCGAGATACTTCCCTTGAGCCAGTAGAGCAAGGCTAAAGCAGTAAGTACGCCAAAGAGAGAGGGTATAAAGGCTATGAAAGGTACTGTTATACTTCGGTAAAAGAAGATAAGTAGCAGACAGAGGGCAGAAAGGGAGATAAGGACGGTAGTGAGTATATCGGCCTTGATTTGAGAGGCATTGCTCACCGAAATAAAGGGCGCTCCGAAGAACTCACAAGAGGCCTTGCTTGCATATTGGGCATTGAATTGTTCCTGTAGCTGCTCCAAAGCGTCTACAAAAGCGGTGTTATGCTCCGTATCGCTCCCCTGAAATACAGGGTTGAGAAAAAAAAGTATATGCCGCTGGTCTTGGGTGGTAAGATAGCCCTCTGAGAGGGTTAGATCTGTGCCTATATTGAGGGCTTGCAATTTCTGTAATCCTCTAAAGGTCAGCGAAAATGGATCTTTGCGAACAAACTGTTGGGCTACCATACCCGCAGGGGAGAGCATCATACGGTAGTGCCCTTGTACCAAAGCACGCAGGCTATCGGTTTGTAGTCTTTGGGCTAAGTAGTCATAATCTTTGTCTTCCAAAAACAGTGGTAGATGCTCATAGACAAAGCCCCACGCTTTGTCAAGCTCCTCTTCTGGAATGATTCCTTGAATATCGGTAAAGTACTGAGGAAGTCTTTGGCGGAGTGTATCGCAGAGTGCATCGGTAAGGGCTTGCATATGAGCAAAATCACCTGTATTCTCCCTGCTTACAACAACCGAAATCTTATCGGCAAAGTTCAGTTGTTTGAGCACCTTGGCCGTTAAGGACGTTTTCTCGTTCTGTGGGAGCACCTTGGTAATATCTTCTTCAAAGCGCAACTGCCACACCCCCCACAGGGCAACCCATGCCCAAAGGAGCAGACATAGGAGGGAGAAAAATTTGTGTTTGTTGACAAAATCAAAAATTCTTACGAGCATTATTTCTGTATATTCATTGCTTTTCGTATCTCTTGCATAAGAGCATCCCCTCCTTGGGTAAGAAGTGTATCGGCAGCCTCTTCAGGGAAATTCCCTATTTGGTGAGCAGAAATTGTTTTTCTTACCTCCTCTGCTCTTTGTCCGTCCAAGGAGAAAAGGTTACCGACAAAGGAAATCTGCTCGCCTTCAAGAGTCGCTCTTGCCCCAATAGGGGCGGTACAGCCTCCTTCTAAGCGCTTGAGGAAGCGGCGTTCTATATCGGTTTCAGCATCTGCCTTAGGGCTATTTATCTGGGCAAGCGCCTCAAGGGCATAGGTGTCATTGGCCAGTGCTACGGCCATAATCGCCCCTTGAGCAGGGGCAGGGGTCATCCAGTCTAGCGTGAGGGTTTGTAGGTTATCATGCTGTAAGCGCTCCAAGGCAGCAGCAGCAAAAATCGCCCCTTGCCAAGGTTGTTCCTGCAATTTGCGCAGGCGGGTGGCAATATTGCCCCTGAGATTCTCTACGCTATGAGTAGGATAGCGCCTAAGCCATTGGGCTTTGCGCCTAAGGCTACCGGTGGCTATGGTCGCCTCTGCCATGGAGAGAAAGTCCAAATTTCCCTTATATACTAGTACATCCTGTACATTGGCACGCTCCAGTACGGCCCCCTTTACAATTCCTTTAGGAAGCATAGTGGGCACATCCTTCATACTATGTACCGCTATATCTATATGCCCTTGAAGCATAGCCACATCGAGCACTTTGGTAAAAACCCCAGTAATACCCATCTCATATAGGGGCACATCTAGGGTCAAATCACCCTGTGATTTCACGGGAACTAAGATGGTGGTATAACCCAAATTTTCTAAGAGAGATTGTACCTTCTTGGCTTGCCACATAGCAAGCTCACTATCACGGGTACCTATTCGTAGTACTTTTTCCATTGATTTGTAATAACGGCCAAAGGTAGCACTTTTTGCGCACCTACGCAAATAGAATTAACAATTAATCATTAATCATTGACCATTAGTCATTATTTTCGTATTTTTGTCGGCTCTAACGATGCCTATATGCAGCCACATGCCTTAGAAATACTCAAGAAATACTGGGGGTACGACCAATTCCGTCCCGCCCAAGAGCCTATTGTTGATGCTATTCTTCAAGGAAAGGACACCCTCGCCATGCTACCCACTGGTGGGGGCAAGTCACTCTGTTTCCAAGTGCCTGCTATGGCCAAAGAGGGGGTGTGTTTGGTTATCTCGCCCCTGATTTCCCTTATGGAAGACCAAGTGCGTAACCTCTCCGAGAAGGGGATTCCCGCCTTAGCCCTTACAGGGAGCATTCCCCACTACGAACTGGAACGACTGCTAGGCAATGTGCAGAGTGAGGCCTACAAATTTGTCTATATGGCTCCCGAACGCCTAAGTAACGAGCTGGTACTTTACCGCTTGCAGCACACCCTCCTAAGCTACATAGTCATAGACGAAGCCCACTGTATCTCCCATTGGGGAAAGGACTTTCGCCCCGCTTACCTTGAGTGCCAAAGACTCAAACAGTGGTTCCCCGCCCTGCCTATTGTCGCCCTTACAGCTACCGCTACCGATCGGGTACAAGAAGATATATTGCAGCTATTGCAGATTCCTAAGGCCACAGTGATCAAGGGCAGTCTTGCGCGCCCCACTTTGGCATATATGACCTATTATATAGAGGACAAATGGGAGCGGCTAGGGCGTATTCTTACCAAAAACAAGGAAAGTAGCATCGTCTATGTTCGCAACCGACGACTGACCGAGGAGCTAGCACAACACCTATGTGATGAGGGCTTTACGGCTACCAGCTTCCACGGAGGCCTCTCTATCGAAGAGAAGAGCCAGCGCTTGGGTATGTGGAAAACAGGCAGTGTACAGGTAGTGGTAGCTACCAATGCCTTTGGTATGGGGATAGACAAGGCCGATGTGCGTACTGTAATCCATTGGGACTTGCCTAGCTCCTTAGAAGATTATTTCCAAGAAGCAGGACGTGCAGGACGCGATAACCACAAGGCTTTTGCCATTATCCTATACAACGATAACGATGTCAAAAAACTACTTATAGACACCCAGCGGAGCCAAGTTTCCGTCCCTTTCCTAAAGGAGCTATTCCCCAAGCTCTGTAACTACTTTCAGGTAGCTATAGGCGAAGGCGAAGGTACTACCCATTTTTTTAATTTGGCCGACTTCGCCACACGTACCCAAATGGATGCCCTCAAGGTGTATCAGGCCTTGGAGATTCTCGATCGCAATGGGGTGCTTGCCCTCAGCCAAGCTTTTTTTAGAAAAGCCAGCGTACAAATCCTCCACTCCAGCCAAGAGGTTATCGGCTATCTTGACCAAAATCCACAAGCCAAAGAGCTCCTCTTTTTCCTTATGCGTAAGTATGCAGGAATTCATGAGCAAAATATCTCTTTCAGGGTAGAAACTATTGCAGCCAACCTGCATATAAGCAGCTCCCTAATACAACAACAATTGGAAAAACTACAACAAGACGGACTTATCGCCTACAAAAACGAGCATACCGATGCCGAAATTACCTTTCTCATGCCTCGTGATGACGATAGAACCATCAACTATATTGCTCCGCAGGTCAAGTGGTTCAACCAACATAAAGAAGCACAATGTAAAGACGTACTTGCCTATATAGAACAAACAGATAGTTGTAACCAGCGCTTTCTGCTGGCCTACTTTGGGGAAACACTTGCGCAAGATTGTGGCATCTGCTCGCACTGTATAGCGCGCAAGCAAAAAGCCCTTTCAAAAGAGCGAATAGCGATCATCTCTCAAGAGCTGCTAACCCTCATCGCCTACAACCCCATGAGCTCTCAAGAGATATGTTCCGCCTCTTCCTACCACGAATGGGAGGTGCTACAAGTGCTCACCCTACTCTTAGACGAGGAAAAAATAAGGCTATTACCCAATAATCAGTTTTCTGCTAATTAATTTAAGTTTCGCAAGTCGTTTTTAGGTTATAATTAGGCTTATAATTGATTAATAATCAATATATTGCAAAGAAAACCTCCCCCTTGCCCCCTCCGAGAGGGGGAATAAATTCGTTGAAAAAGATAAAAATTGTCTATAAATCTGGAAAATGCCCTTTCTATAACTCCTTGAGAATCATGAACTATCTCATTCCCCCTTTGGAGGGGGTAGGGGGAGGTTTTGAATATCAATAAGTTACAGAAATTGCGAAACTTAAATTAATTAACCAATTGGGATACTTGTACCTCGGATAAAGAGTTGTTTTTTTCGTGCAGGTCTTTGTCTTGGTTGCATAGGGCGAGACTGGGTAGCGACAATAGGGTGCTCAACTGATGCCGCAGGGCACTCTGCTGGTGTTGTAGGATATTCAATAGACATTGTAGGTTGCTCAATAGGTGTTGCAGGACGCTCAGCTGGAGAGGATTGTTGTGTAGGTACCTGCTCTTCTTCCCAGCCTTCAATACTCATTAGGGCTTTAATGGCATTGAGCTGTTCGCGTATGTTAGGATAAACAACTGTCTCTCCTTGCACTTGAGGCTGTCCTTGAGCAATACCCCAAAGCACTTGAATGATTTGCTTTTTCATTTTTCAATATAAATAGGTTGCAAAATTACAACATTTAAATCGTAAAATCAATAATCAGTAATAATAAAAAGAAGTTAAATTAATGATTAATGGTTAATGATTAATGACACCAATCAATCGTTAAAATGTTATTCTCAACTATCTAAGACGCAATAAATTGCGTCTCTACGAAAAACTACGCTCATCAGGAGTTGTCTTAGCCTGCGCCTATGTAGAGACGCAATAAATTGCGTCTTACCTAAAAATATAATCTCCCTCGTAGGCACAAGCTGCTAACTCACACCAGCATGCGTGATAGATCTATTAGATTCTGAATATCAATCATTTACATCTATCCCTCTTTATCACATAACTCTCCAAATTAGCTATAAATCAAAAAAACTGAAAAAATGTCAGTTTTTTTAGGTTGGTAACAGATTTTTTTTGTACTTTTGTCAGCCAAAATAAGTATGGTATATTTTTTGAGTGTATTACTTGTTTTTTCTAATTTAATTATATAATAAAATACTTTTATGAGTTTGATAAGTTCATTAATAAAAATCTTTGTCGGTGATAAGGCCAAGAAAGATATGAAGGAAATTGCGCCGCTGGTAGAGCAGATCAACGCACACCAAAAGCAATATAAGTCGCTGAGCAACGATGAGTTACGTGCCAAAACCGCCATATTTAAGGAGCGTATCGCCGCCGCTCGCTCGGAGTTTGAGCAGAAAATACAATCCCTCAAAACCCAAGCCGATGCTACCGATGATATTGACCAAAAAGAAGATTTTTATACTGAAATAGACAAGCTGACCGATGAGGCTTACAAGGCTGGTGAAAAGGTGCTTAATGAGATTCTCCCTGAAGCCTTCGCTGTAGTAAAGGAAACTGCTCAACGCTTTGTGGATAATCCGACCATTGAGGTTACCGCTTCTCCTTATGATAGGGAGCTAGCCTCCATGAAGGATTATGTAAGCATAGAGGGAGACAAAGCCCTTTGGAAAAACTCTTGGGATGCTGCAGGAAAGGCCATCACCTGGGATATGGTACATTACGATGTACAGCTCATTGGGGGGATTGCCTTGCACCAAGGAAAAATCGCCGAGATGCAGACAGGGGAAGGTAAAACCCTAGTGGCTACCTTGCCACTTTACCTCAACGCCCTCACTGGCAACGGGGTACACTTGGTTACTGTCAATGACTACTTGGCACGCCGAGACAGTGCTTGGATGGCGCCTCTTTTTCAGTTCCATGGACTTAAGGTAGAATGTATTGATAACTACCAGCCTAACTCTCCTGGTCGTCGTATGGCCTATGCTGCCGATATTACCTATGGTACCAATAACGAATTTGGTTTCGACTACCTTCGTGACAATATGGCACATACCCCTGACGAACTTGTACAACGCCCTCATAATTATGCGATTGTGGATGAGGTCGACTCGGTACTCATTGACGATGCGCGTACACCACTGATCATCTCCGGCCCTATGCCTCGTGGGGAGTTCCACGAGTTCGACGTGTTCAAGCCTGCGGTAGAAGCCCTCGTGGAGAAACAACGCAAGCACTTGACCAATGTCTTGGCTGAGGCCAAAAAACTCATCTCTGAAGGCAATACCAAAGAGGGAGGCGTACTCCTTCTGCGTGTACACCGCGGACTTCCTAAGAACAAAGCACTGATTAAGTTCCTCAGCGAAGAGGGTATGAAGCAACTCCTTCAAAAGACTGAAAACTACTATATGCAGGATAACAACCGCGAGATGCACAAGATAGATGAGGATCTTCTTTTTGTTATCAATGAAAAAAATAACCTAATAGAACTTACCGATAAGGGTATCAATGAAATGTCGCAAGGAGAAGATAAAAACTTCTTCGTAATGCCTGACATAGGGGCTGAAATTGCCAATATTGAAAAACAACACCTTCCCAAAGAGGAAGAAAATGCCCTCAAGGATAAGCTCTACCAAGAGTTTGGCGAAAAAAGCGAACGTATCCATACCGTCAACCAATTGCTCAAGGCCTATACCCTTTTTGAAAAGGATATAGAATATGTGGTAATTGACAACAAAGTGCTTATTGTAGATGAGCAAACAGGACGTATCATGGACGGACGTCGTTATTCTGACGGACTCCATCAGGCCATTGAGGCTAAAGAGAACGTACAGGTAGAAGCCGCTACTCAGACCTATGCAACCATTACACTACAGAACTACTTCCGTATGTACCGCAAGCTCGCAGGTATGACAGGTACAGCCACTACCGAGGCGGGTGAGTTCTGGGAAATCTACAAGCTGGACGTTATGGAAATCCCTACCAACCGTCCTATTGCCCGCAAAGACCAAAATGACCAGATCTATAGAACCAAACGTGAGAAGTACAATGCGGTGATTGAGGAGGTTGTAAGCCTCTCCCAAGCTGGCCGACCTGTGCTCATTGGTACCACTTCAGTAGAGGTATCTGAGCTGCTAAGCCGTATGCTTAAGCTCCGCAATATACCTCACAACGTATTGAATGCCAAGCTCCACAAGAAGGAAGCGGAAATCGTTGCCGAAGCTGGTAAGAAAGGGGTTGTTACCATAGCTACCAACATGGCTGGTCGTGGTACGGATATCAAGCTCACCGATGAGGTGAAAGAGGCTGGAGGTCTGGCTATTATCGGTACAGAAAGACATGATTCCCGCCGTGTGGATAGGCAGCTGCGTGGTCGTTCTGGTCGTCAGGGAGACCCAGGTAGCTCCAAGTTCTTCGTCTCCTTTGAGGACAACCTTATGCGCCTCTATGGTATGGAGCGTGCCATCAAGTTCCTTGACCGCTTAGGACAAGGTCTCAAGGAAGGGGAAGTATTAGAGCACCCAATCATTACCAAAAACGTAGAGAAAGCACAGAAAAAGGTTGAGGAAAACAACTTTGGTATTCGTAAGCGCTTGCTCGAATATGATGACGTGATGAACGCTCAGCGCGAGGTAATCTACAAGCGCCGCCGCCACGCCCTCTACGGAGAACGCCTTCAGGTGGATATTGCCAATATTATCTATGATACCCTTGAGACTATCCTAGAGAGCAACAAGCCTGGCAATGATTACAAAAACTTCGAATACGAACACTTTAAATACTTTGGTGTAGAACCTAAAGTCTCCGAAGAGGACTTCCATAGAAAGCCTACCAAGGAGTTGCTCAAGAGCATTTATCCTGATCTGCTCGCCCTCTACAAGGCGCATAGCGAGGCCAATGCTGCCATTGCTTACCCTGTCATCAAGAGTGTGTATGAGGATCAGAGCAACCAGTTTGAGCGTATTGTAGTGCCTTTCACCGACGGACAAAAGGGACTAAACATCACCACTGACCTTAAGGAGGCCTACGAAAGTCAAGGAAAGCAAATTATTGTGGATTTTGAGAAAAATATCTCCTTGGCTATCATAGACGATGCGTGGAAAACACACCTACGCCAGATGGACGAACTCAAACAATCCGTTCAGCTAGCCACTCACGAGCAGAAAGACCCCTTGCTTATCTATAAGTTTGAGGCTTACAACCTCTTCAAGGATATGGTCGATAGGGTCAATAAGGAAATTGTTGCCTTCCTATTCCACGCGCATCTGCCACAGGCGGCTCCCCCTGTACAGGAAGCTCATGAGGTAAGACGCGCTCCTGAGCAGTTGCAGACAAGCAAGGAGGAAGTACTCAATTCCGACGAACTAGCTCAGAGAAATCGTGAAGCAGGTCAGCAGGCCTCCCCTGCCCCACAAGTAACCGAACCTATCGTACGTGACCAACCCAAAATAGGCCGTAATGACAAGGTTACCATTCAGAATATCCTCAATGGAGAGACCAAAGAAATGAAATACAAGCAAGCCCTCCCTCTCTTAGAAAGAGGCGATTGGGTGATCAAGCGTTAGGCCTTACTATATATCCATAATCAGAAAGAAGCGCTTCCTAAAGGGAGTGCTTCTTTCCTATTTTTAAGGCCTAAGAATTTTTTTCTATAATTTTCCACGATAACACTTGTATAATTACAAATTTATATTTAAATTTGCGGAATGAATAGGTGGGTCTCTAGCCACATTATTAAATATAGCATTATGAAGAACTTTCTTTTCTACCTCATGGCTTGCCTCCTATTGGTGGCTTGCTCCAAAAACAATGGCCATAAGGACAGTGATCCTGCGCTCTTTAGAGAGTATATCACAGGCTTTAGTGCTGGAACTATTCCCGCCAATGGCCCTATTGAAGTAATCCTCACTGAAGCCCTAAGCGAAGAGCGCTTGAAGGATTTGGATACCTCCAAGCTCTTCGAATTCTCTCCCGCAGTGGAGGGTAAGGTGATTTTTGAGGGTAGCTTGCTCAAGTTTGTCCCCAACGAATCCTTGGAGCACAACAAGGAATATGGCGTTACACTACACTTGGATAAGCTCTTTGATGTGAAGAAGGACTTAAAAAGTTTCTACTTCCATGTACGTACCCAAAGTCTCCTCTTTGAGGTCGATATACGTGATCTACAGTCCTATAGCCGAGACTATTATTTCCTCAATGCTTATCTGGAAGCCAGCGACAACATCTCCCCTGAGATGCTCCCTGAGTTGGTTTCCGCTACTATTGATGGGCAAAACCTTCGTATAAAACCACAGGCAACCGAGAGTGCTACTCAGATTGCTTTCATCGTGGATAGTATCCCTACTCCCAAGGACAAACAACAGACCCTTCGCATTTGGTGGGATGGCGATCGCTATGATATAGAAAGCAAGGGGGAGAGTGCTCTAACGATTCCTACCAGCAACCAGTTTGGTGTGGTGCAACTCCTTCAGAATGAAGGCGAACACAATTCTTTCAGCATGACTTTCTCTGCCCCCTTGGATAAGAAACAAGACCTTAGGGGACTGGTCACTGTACCTGAATACAAGGGAGACCTCAGATACTCCATCTCTGGTAATACCCTCAAGCTCTATGCCGATGAAAATTTTGAGAAAGAAATCACCATCAAGGCTTTCCAAGGTATCAGAAGCCAATATGGTGAGCGTATGACCTATGATTATACAGGCAAAATAGAGTTTGACCCTATCAAACCTGAAGTACGCTTTGTTCGCAATGGTACTATACTGCCCAGCTCCCAAAACCTAAAGGTCAATTTCCAGACCATCAACCTCAAAGCGGTAGAGGTGAGCGTGATGAAAATCTATCAGAACAACATCTTGCAATTCTTGCAGGATAACAACCTAGGTGGTTCTTATAACTTACGGCGTGTAGGAGCTACTATCGCCCGTAAGGTGGTACCTATCCATGGGCTTGGCAATGGCTCACTCTCCAAGTGGAGTACTCATGCCATAGACCTCTCTAAGCTCATCTCCCCTGAACCCGGCGCTATCTATCGTGTCAAAATAGATTTCAAGAAGGAATATGCCCTCAATTGTAATGATGATAAAAAACCTATCAAGGAAGAAAACTTACCTATAGGCGAAGAAAGCATCAGTGATTATGATGACGACTACTATGAAGCCTATAACTGGGACGAAAGAGATGATCCTTGTAAGGATAGCTATTATTACGAGAAATATGTAGAAACCAATATCTTGGCCACTGACTTAGGGGTATTAGTTAAGCGTGGTCAGAACAACGACTATATGGTGGTAGTCAATAACCTGCTCACCACTGCTCCTGTAAGCGGTACTAAGGTAGAACTCTTTGATTACCAACAACAAAAAATTGCAGAAGCCTCCACCAACTCCGATGGAAAAGCGGTAGTTACCACCGCCAAGCGTGCCTACTTTGTCATCGCTCAAAAGGACAAGAATACCACCTATGCCAAGATAGATGATGGCTCCTCCCAATCGGTGAGCAAGTACGAAGTAGATGGCTTGGAACTTGAAAAAGGACGCAATGCCTTTATCTATACCGAACGCGGGGTATGGCGCCCTGGGGATAATATCTCAGTGGGCTTCATCTTCAATGATTTTGCCAATAAGCTACCCGAAAGCCTGCCTATCAAGCTCACTTTCTCTGATCCCAACGGAAAGGTAGTACAGCAATTGGTCAAGACTACGACTCCTGAGAACCATTATCTATTCAACCTCAAGACAAGCCCCGATGCCCCTACAGGCAACTGGACTTGCCAAATCACTGTGGGCAGTGCCTCCTACTCCAAGACTATTAAAGTAGAGACCATCAAGCCTAATAGACTGAAAATCATCAACAGTCTATCTGAGAAATTTATCTCCAGCGAAGGAGAAAACGCTTCCTTACAAGTGGATTGGCTACAAGGGGTACCTGCTGGTAATATAAAAGTGGATATTACAGGAAAAATCTATCCTAAGGCCAAGCCTTTCAAAGGCTACGAAAGCTATACCTTCCACAATACGTCTTTTGAGTTTTCCTCTGAGGAAATTGCTGTATTCAGCGGAAACACCGACGAACAAGGAAAGGCTTCGTTCTTCTTCTTGCCTAAGGAATTGAAGGATGCCTCTCAGATGCTGAAAATCAACCTCTTGACCCAAGCCAATGAGCAAGGTGGTGACTTTAGTACCGATGTTACTTCGGCTACTTATTCTCCTTTCTCATCTTACGTGGGAATCAAGGCGCCTAACGATAGCTATTACTATGAGACAGGCAAGCCTGCTAAGTTCCAAACTGTGGTACTTTCCGAAGGAGGAAAACCTATCAGTGGCCACAGGGTGAAGCTCTACGCCTACAAATTGGATAAAAACTGGTGGTGGGACGTTTCCGATTACAACATCTCCACCTACAATGCCTCCGATTCCAAAACCCCTGCCTTTACCTTAGAAGCAACCACAGGTGGGGATGGAAAGGCTATTTTCAATGTCAATATTGAAAGAGGTGCCTCTGGTCGCTATTTCTTCTTAGCCGAAGACAGCCAGAGCAACCACGAGGCTGGTATTGATGCTCGCTTTTACTCATGGGGAGACAATGACGAAGATGCAGGGGTAGAAGCCACCATGCTCATGCTCTCCACCGATAAGAAAGACTATAAGGTAGGAGAGAAAGTGGTGATCTCCTTCCCTTCCGATACCGATGGGCGTGCACTCATCTCGGTAGAGAATGGCAGCAAAGTACTCAACACCTATTGGGTCAATACCCAAAAAGGTAAAACAACTTACCAAGTACCTGTGACTGAAGAGATGGCACCTAATGCTTATCTGTATGTAACACTCTTGCAACCGCATGCACAGACCCAAAACGATGCGCCAATCCGTCTCTATGGTATCGCTCCCATCTCGGTATATAATCCTAAAACCAAGCTGGAACCTGTTATAGAGATGCCTGAGGTATTACGCCCTGAAAAACAAGTAACTATCAAGGTCAGAGAAAAATCAGGCAAACCTATGACCTACTCCTTGGCGATCGTGGAGGATGGACTGCTTGACCTTACCCGATTCAAAACACCTAACCCTTGGAATACCTTCTTTGCCAAAACAGCCTTAGGAGTGAAAACATGGGATATCTATAACGATGTCATCGGTGCCTTTGGAGGTACTATTAACCAGATATTCAGTATAGGAGGTGACGAAGACTTAGGAGTAGGCAAGGCTAAAAAGGCCAACCGATTCAAGCCACTCACCATTGTACAAGGGCCTTTCACCCTCAAGGGCGGAAGTCAAACCCACCAGATAGATATTCCTAACTACATAGGTTCGGCTCGTGTGATGGTAGTGGCCTCCGATGTTAAGGCTAATGCCTTTGGTTGTGCAGAAAAGACCGCCACGATTAAGAGTCCTGTGATGGTATTGGCCTCCTTGCCAAGAAAAGCCGTACCAGGGGAAACCATTACCCTACCTGTCACTGTTTTTGCCAATGAAAAACAGGTGAAAAACGTGACTGTTCGTGTAAAGACCAATGAGAAATTCTCTCTTAGCAGTCAAGGGCAACAACAATTGTCCTTCACAGAACCCGCTGAGAAAATGGCTTATTTCTCCCTCAAGGTCAATGAAACGGGTATCGGTAAGGTAACAGTAGAGGCCACCGCAGGAGGTGAAAAATCTACCTATGAGGTAGAAATGGATGTGTATAACCCTAATCCTAAAGTATATCAGGTAAAGAGCACAGTACTACAACCCAACGCTTCTCAAAATATTGGTTTTGAAGTATTTGGAGAAAAAGGCACCTATACTAGTGTCTTGGAAGTATCCTCTTTCCCTGGAGTGAACCTCTCCCAACGCTTGAAATACCTAATAGACTACCCTCATGGTTGTGCCGAACAGCTGACCTCAAAGGGCTTCCCTCAGTTGTACTTAGCTGATTTTGAGACACTCTCCACTAAGCAACAACAGGAAGTACAACAGAATGTAAGCGCCACCATACGCAAGCTCTCTGAAAATCAGCTGCCTAACGGAGGTTTCTCCTACTGGCAAGGCGCTGACTACCCTGATGATTGGGCAACTTCCTACATTGGTCAGTTCTATATAGAAGCTGAGAAAAAAGGGTTCTCCTTGCCAAGTGGTAGCAAAGCCAAATGGATTAGCTATCAGAAGATGATGGCGCGCAATTGGGTATACAAAGGAGAATCCTCTACCTTTGAGCAGGCCTATCGCCTCTATACTTTGGCCTTGGCCAATAGTGCCGATATAGCCTCCATGAATAGGCTCAGGGAGATGTCCAACTCTATGGTAAGCAATGCGGCTCGTGCTCGCTTAGCGGCTGCCTATGCCCTAGCTGGTCAGAAGAAAGTTGCCGAATCCTTATTCAGCAAGGTAAAGCTCGATAGTGAGGAAGATGACTATTTCAGCTATGGCTCTACCCTACGAAATAAGGCTATGGGGCTAGAAACAGCCCTACTACTGGGCAAAGCGGAATTGGCTGCTGATCTGGCCTTGGAGATCTCCGATAGACTCTCCTCTTCCGAATGGCTCAGTACCCAAACAACCGCCTACAGCCTCTATGCTATGGCACGTTATGTGGCTAAGAACAAGACAGGTAAGAACTGGACACTCAACTATCAGCTCGGCAAGGAAAGTGCTACGCTCTCCAATAGCCCTAGTGGCTATGCCTCCAAGGTACTCTCCGCTTCCCTTGGAAACCACAAGATTGCCCTACAGAACAAGTCGGGGGTAACCCTCTATGCACGTGTGGTTACCAGTGGTATTCCACCTGTAGGTAAGGAATTGGTACAAGAGAATGGCCTTAAGATCTCCACCTCTTATACCTCCAAGAATGGAACGCTCTCGGTAGCTTCTCTGCCACAAGGAACCAACTTTACTTGTACTATCTCGGTTACCAATACCACACAAAGTAGAGTAACCAATGTAGCTCTTACCCAGTTTGTCCCCTCAGGTTGGGAGATTATCAATACACGATACACCGACTATGATACCGATAGCAGCCGATGGGATTATGCCGATATCCGAGATGATAGAGCTAATATATATTTCGGATTATCCGCAGGGGAAACCAAGACATTTACCCTCAAGTTCAATGCTTCGTACAAAGGGCAATATTACCTCCCTGGTACCCACGCCGAGGCTATGTACAACATCAAGTACAACACTCGCAATGCTGGAGAATGGATAAAAGTAGAATAATTAACTATAAAATCGTATCTTTGCCGACAAATACACGAATATGATAACATTTGACCAAATTGATTTGATTCTATTAGACGAATTACAAAGAGATAGCAAACAATCTGTAAAGGAACTAGCCAAGAAAGTAAATCTTTCTATCACTCCTGTACATGAGCGTATCAAGAAGCTCGAAGCCCTCAATGTAATTCAGAACTATGTAGCCGTAGTCAATCCCGATGCCTTAGGCAAGACCCTTGTGGCTTATTGCCAAGTGAAGCTCATCCGCCACCAAGAGACACTCTTTGAAGAGTTCGAACAATATGTCCGCAGCCTTGATGAAGTACAAGAGGCCTATTACATGGCTGGCCCTTATGACTTCTTACTCAAGCTCATCCTCAGAGACATGAAGGATTACCAAAACTTTGTGGTGCATAAAATCTCCAAATTGGATATCATCTCCAATATACAGAGTGCCTTCACCATTCAGAGTATCAAGAATACGTCTATGATTAAGTGTATGTTGGACGAAGAAAATAAGAAGTAACATGCACTTTGCTATTGCTGGAAATATAGGGGCGGGCAAGACTACCTTGACCGCCCTACTTGCCAAGCATTATAAGTGGGAGGCACATTACGAAGATGTATCGGACAATCCTTACTTGGACGATTTCTATGCCAATATGGAGCGATGGAGCTTTAACCTACAGGTGTTTTTCCTCAATAGTCGCTTCCGCCAAATCATTGATATTCGCCAGAGTAAGAAGGATTTTATCCAAGATAGAACCATCTACGAGGACGCTTATATCTTTGCCCCCAACTTGCATGCTATGGGACTGATGGCCGAGCGAGATTTTCGCAATTACCTATCTCTCTTTGAGCTAATGGAGCGTTTTATACAACCTCCTGACCTACTGATTTACCTAAGAAGTTCTATTGCTAATCTGGTCAATCAGATCCAAAAGAGAGGTCGCGAATACGAAAGTAGTATCTCTATAGACTACCTCAACAAGCTCAATGAGCGTTATGAAGACTGGATTCGCAGCTATGACAGAGGAAAACTCCTCATTGTAGATGTAGATAGGGTAGATTTTGTACAAAACCAAGAGGACTTAGGAGAAGTTATCCAGCGTATAGATACCTCTATACACGGACTTTTCTAAAGTCCTCTCTCACTTATCTATATGGGTAAGGTAGTAGATAAGCATACCTGTTACATAATCGTAATTCTGTATGCCTCCTTCTTGGGCATTGGCCTTAAGGAAAGTATCATAACTTTGTTTGAAAACCTCTTCCATGGGGTTTTCATACTGTGTCCAAAAGCGATAAGCCTCAGTATAATTCTCTAAAATCCCTACTCGTAGTTGTGCTTTATAAGCGTCATGCTGCTCTGGTGATAGCTGTCTTACTTCTTTCATACAATAGCGCAAGGCAAAAAGAGTAGCACTATACCTAAAATAGGGCTCCTTATGGTGATAAGTAGCCAAAAAACCAATAAAATTGGCTTCCTTTTCCGAGGCATAACCCAATTGATGTGCCACCTCATGGGCTGCTGTTACAGGAAAGCTATAATGAGTAGCCAAGGCATTCACCTGTGCCTCTCCTGTAAAAGGATTCAGATAGCCACTATAGCCCATATAGGTAAGCACTTTGCTATATAAGGACGATTTAAGACTAGACGTATAGAGCATAAATCTGGGAAACTTATGCGAAAGCACCTTGTATCCCTGAGGTATTCTCTCATACACCTCTGCTGGAGTAAAGGGCATCTTCGCTGCTTGTGATGCTAAGGGTTCTAATTGTTCGTGTAAGGCATTGGCCTCTTTGATAAGTCTTTGGGTTGCCTGCTCTAGTTCTGCCTCGGTATAAGAAAAATCCCACCCCAACTGTACCGATAAGGGTTGCCTATAATAGTTGAACCCCCAAAGGAAATAAAACAAGCTCACCACTAGAACAAGCCCCTCCCCTACTTTCCTAAGGAAACGAAGAGGACTCTTACGTAGCTGCCTAAAATACCTAATGATATAGTACAGTGCCCCCAAGGGAAGTATTGTATAGAGCACATCCCCCACAGAAAAAGGAATCCAACCGAGCAAAAAACGTACTGTTCTGCCTATATAGGGATAAAGCCCTGTGCTATACCACTGCTCAGTAAGTGCAGGCTTATAGCGGAAAAGCCCATACAGTGCTACAAATAGCCCTATATAAAGGAGTTTTCCATAAGTTGTATATTTCTTTTTCATTTGCGACATAAAGAGGTTATGTTATTTGTTTCTGTATAAAAAATTTATAACAATCGGATTTTCAATTCTTTATACGATTTTAAAAGTACTCTAATAAACTCTTCCAAATCCAATTTTTTGTGGGTATCATTAGGATTGTTGTATATATCAATGATTGTTTTATCGCCTTCCCTGAATATTTCTGCTATTTGATAATCAGGAGTTTGTTCATCATAAATATCTATATGAAAATCTTCCTCATCTTCAGGAATATATAGGGTTGCTTGTAATTTCATATTTCAACTATATTTAAATAACCCTCAGCAAAACTCTTGATAATTTCAGGGGAATAGTCTCCTCCTTTGGCATAAGAAATCCCCATAACTTCTAAAGCTATGGCCTGGCACTGCTCATCATTAACAGTAATAGCTTTGCTATCTAATATCTTTCTAACAACAACCATACATTTTCGCAGGTCTTCTGTTGTAGCACAAGGAGGTAAAGTTATTTTCATCAGAAATGGCACTTCACCGTGTCCTGTTGCTCTATAGGCTTCTTTCCAAAATGTATAGCAACATTCACATCTATAAAGGGTAACCCATTGTGTAGGATAAAAAGCTATCTCTTTATAAGCTATTTTACCTTGAAAGTTTTTGATTGATTCCCCCTCTACAATATCAGCTAACTGGTTACAAATACATTGTTTCATTGTATAATTTCAAAATTACTTCCTTTAGTACTCTCTACAAGTATAATCCCTCCATCACAGGTAAGACAAAACCCATTTGCCTTATCTTCAATAAGGCTTTCTTGGGTTATTTCATTATAGGTAATCTCAAAAGAAGGATTATGCCAACTGAAATTTCCTTGTATATATTTACTCCCTATGACTATAAGATATAAGGTTGCTGTTGTGTCCTTTTCTGTAAGGTATAGCACTACTCTCCTAAATGTAGGAGTATACTGAGTCAGAAGAACACTATCCGCTTTGAATTCTTTAAGTATAGTACCAATAGTTGTGAGGTCTGTTATAGTATTCATTTCTGTAATTTCTTTTCAAAATTCTTATAATCCATTAATTTCATTTAGATTGAGGATCATATTGTTGTGTTCTGACATAAAATCTCGTTTTTCTTTATCCAAATAATAAATGGGTATATGATGATATTTAGGATTGGCAGGTTTTAGGTCACACAAATCGTTATCCCAATCATATTCTAAACTGAAATCGGTAACATCTACTATAAGTGCTTGTATAGGAGTCAGTTCTACAAACATATCTATGCTGTTCTGAATATAATTAGCCTCTAAACTTCCTTTATAAGGATAAATACCTATGAGCTTAAGCATTCCAATAGTATCATTTTCAGATAGAAATGTTTCTATTGTTACTTTGCTTAGCTGGCTATCTCGTTCTAATTTTTCCATTTTAGGCAATTGCTCATAATGCTTATATGAGGCATTGGGAAACTTTTTGATGTTCTTTTCTATCAAAAAATTCATAGCCTCTAGTTTGCTTGTAAAGGGATTGGAAAATACTTTTTGAAGTGAGATAATCACTTCCTCTCTTATATTAGGAACAGTGTTGAAAATCAATTCAGCAAAATCTAAAATGCGACATACAGCTTTAGCGTTTTCATCTAAATTCTTTTCTATAAAGTAGCTCAATAATTGTTGCTCATCAGGGGTATTTATATGCCCCTTAAACTTTAAGTAAGTTATCTGAAAATAGGTGTTTTTGAAAACTGTCTTTTCAATAAACTCCAACCGAAAAGGAAATTTATCTTCTATATTGAAAGGAATAAAGTGTACTTGTTTTTCCATATCAAAACGGTTCTCCGATGATACGGGTTTTGTACTCGCCTTTTACTATTTGCCAACATACTTCGTAAGAAAAAGCGCCACTACCATTATGGGCAATAATGTAAATTGTATCTTCCTCTTTGTCATAATATACCGCATTATTATCAGTATACATAGCCACTTCGTACAAATCATCGTAAGCACTTTTAGGGATAGATACGTTTTTGCCGTTGATAGTTACAGTGATACTCTTGTAATGGTCTTCAGGTAAAAATAAACCACCGTCTAACCCTTGAGCTCTCTTTCCATCAATGATATACTCACTATACTCTTTATGTCTTTTCTTGGTAATCTTGTGTTTGGTTTTGTCAAATTTCTGTTGGGTAAGGGTTACGCTGATACCTTTACCAGCAATGGTGATACTATTGCCTTGCTCTTTACCTTTGCCAATAGAAGGAAATTCGCCTATCATCTTTAGGCGACTTTTATGCACATAGCCTTTATCTACAGCAATCCAATTAAAAAATATCTCTTCACCAGTTTCATCTTGTGTAGTATCAAATAAACCATACACAAGTGTATTATTAGGCAAAGTGCCTACAATTTTGCTTTTTACGCTTTCTTTAGCGCGAATGTTCACATAGCCGTCTTTGTCTTTTACTACGGCATAATCTCCAAAAGGACCTTGTGCAAAGGCATTGGTCGTAAGGAGGAAGAATAAAATAAGTAAGTGTTTCATATTTAATAAATAATTGATAATGAGCTATTTGTCAAGTTGTTTGTTGCTTTCCATACTTATATAAGTATCGTTTGAAAGTTTTTTAATAGATTTCAGATAATCTACTTTGTCTAAAACAGCACGTTGTTCTTTGATGGTTTCTACTAAAATTTTAAAACATTCTTTAAAACTATAGAAGTGATTAATCCCTGCTTCATTTTTAATTCCCCCGAATTCGAGGGAATTAAACTTATATAATCAGCTTCATTAATCACTCTGATATTTATTTCAATATCTTGTACTTTAAGTTTATTATTTGTTGGTGTCATATATTTGGTAATTTTAGTTACATCATTAAAGTTGTCCTATAATACGGGTTATGTACTTGTCTTTTACTATTTGCCAGCACACTTGGTAAGCTAAACCAGCTTCGCCATTAACTGCATAAATATAAAGTGCCTCCGCTTCCTCATCGTAGTATATGGAACTGCTAAAATAGGAAATTTCATACAAATCATCATAAGCACTTTTAGGGATAGGTACATTTTTGCCTTTCATAGTTACAGTAATACTTTTGTAATGGTCTTGAGCTAGTGAACCGTCCCATCCATATATTATTTCTTTACCATCAATGATTAATTGTTCATAACTTCCCTGGCCTTTCTTAGTAATCTTGTGCTTGGTTTTGTCGAACTTCTGTTTGGTAATGGTCACTTTTACGTCCTTATCATCAAAAATAACACTATTGCCTTGCACTTTTCCTTCTATAGCACGAAAGTCAAATATTTTTTTCAAGCGACTTTGATGCACATACCCTTTATCAACTTCAATCCAGTTAGTAGGGTTAAATTCTTTATCAAAGAAACCATACACAAGTGTATTGTTAGGCAAAGTACCTACAATTTTGCTTTTTACATTTTCTTTGGCGCGAATGTTTACATAGCCGTCTTTGTCTTTTACTACGGCATAATCTCCAAGAGGACCTTGCGCAAAGGCATTGGTCGTAAGGAGAAAAAATAAAATAAGTAAGTGTTTCATTTTGTTGTTTATCTTTATGATTAAAAATTTCTATACAAATATCGCTTTACCAATCCTTTTTCATCAAATACAAAAAGAGCGTTGTAGCCTTCAGCGCCATCGCCTCCCATAAAATCAATCATATATTGTCCGTTTCCTCTATCATATACCCTTATTGATGAAATGCTAGGATTGAATAGATATTTGGTTTTAGGCAAAAGATAAGGCGTTTTACCTACAAATATAATACGAATATAGGCAATTTCTTTTTCTGGATAGTCTTTTGAATAGAAATACCCCCAAACACTTTCTCCCTTTTCCGTAATCATTTCTGTTACTCCATTTTTGTTAATCTTGAACTTATAATTGCTTTTGTTTACTTTTTTGGTAACAAATTCTAACTTAATATCTTTATTACTTACCGATAGTTCATTCCCTTCTGTTTCTTTATACGGTATTTTGGGATAGTTGTACCCAATGATAAAGAAAGGATTCGCTTCTTTTAATATGTTAAGTTTTACAATCGTATCATGGGTATTTTCAGCATAATCGCCAAAATTTATTTTTAGCGCAATCAATTCCTTATCATTAACTTTCTGAATCCTGCTTTTATGTACAAAACCTTGTACTTTGCGTTGGGTGCTCACTTCATACCAATCGCTTGAATTTTCTGTATAGAAAAAATATTCATTCTTCAGCAATTTGCCTATAATCTCTGCTTTGCTATTAGGGGATTTCCGGATATTAGTATAGCCATCGGGGTCATTTATTTGTCCAATGTATCGCTGTTGTGCTAACGATATATTAGCAACTAAGAAAAGAAATAGTAGCAAATTTTTCATTTGATAATTAACAATTATTAAAGTGGTTCTCCGATGATACGGGTTTTATACTCGCCTTTTACTATTTGCCAGCATACTTCATAAACAAGATACCCATCTCCATTATGTGCAATAATATAAAGTATATCATCTTCCTCATCGTAATACGCAAAATTGTTAGTATTCCAAATAGCAATCTCATACAAATCATCATAAGCACTTTTAGGGATAGGTACGTTTTTGCCGTTGATAGTTACAATAATACTCTTGTAATGATCTTCAGGTAAAAACAAATCACCGTCTAACCCTTGAGCTCTCTTTCCATCAATAATATACTCACTATACTCTTTATGTTTTTTCTTGGTAATCTTGTGTTTGGTTTTGTCAAATGGCTGTTGGGTAAGGGTTACGCTAATGGCTTTATCGGTAATAGTAATACTATTCTCTGTTTCTTTCTCTTTACCTATAGAGGGAAATTCATTTATCTTTTTTAGGCGGCTTTTGTGTATATAACCATTCTTTTCATATACCCAGTTAGAAGGATTAGGTTCATCATCACCAAAGAAAGTGTATATAAGTGTATTGTTCGGCAAAGTGCCTACAATTTGGCTTTTTACGTTTTCTTTAGCGCGAATGTTTACATAGCCGTCTTTGTCTTTTACTACGGCATAATCTCCAAAAGGCCCTTGCGCAAAGGTATTGGCCGTAAGGAGCAGGAATAAAATAAGTAGGTGTTTCATAAGGTTTCTATGAATAATGTACGTTCTGTACAAAAAATAAGAATTGTTCTTGTTTGTTACTTAGTTTCTGCAAAGATAGTGATTCTTTTTTAATTTAGCTAAAATTTGAAAGCAAATCTCAAGCACAAACTATAAGAAACACACTTACTGGGGTTTTGTAGTTGCATTTTACTATTTGCCTACATTCCCAAATCAAAAAGAAAAGGGGGACTGAAAATAGTTGGTTTTATGCAAAACATAAAAATAACTACTTTCAGTCTCCCTATTTCAAGAAATATTAGCTTGAAACTTATTCTTTATGACTTTATTTTATTGAAGATTTTCACTAAAGAATGTTTCCAGCTTATCAAACGGAATTATACCAGCTTGATTGTCGTAAAAATCAGTATGACGGGCATTGGGGACAATAAAAGTTGTTATTTATTGTCTCTCTTATATCCATCATTTAAGTTTCACAAGCTATTTCAGAGCTTGATTTAGTGAAAAAAAGGCACAAAAAAAGTAACATATTATTTGGTGAAGTCACTGATAATCACTAATTTTGTGATATTAAAAAAACAAAACTCATACTAATATGCTACGAGACAAAGGTACGAAAAATTTATCAGAACTAAAAAACTTTTCTACTACAGGTGAAAAGTGCCAATTCCACCCCCAAGTGTCAATCTGTAGACTTTGATGCTCAGACAGCCTATACATCAATTGTGATGTTAAAATACAGCTTACTCTCGTTAGCCAAAAAAGAGCTTGAATAGCAGACTATTGGAGGAATATTCAAAGATATACAGAAAGACACTCAGACGCCTAGCTTAGATGAACGTATATTACTTATTATCAGATAATTAGTTCTTGATTTAACAGAGATTCTTGAGATACCTTTTGAAGAACTAATAACAAAAATAATACCTGAAAAATAAGCAACTTATGAAATGGATTAATTTGAATCCCCTATCTGAAGCGGCTTAGAACAACTTGCGAAACTTAAATAAGTAATATCTAAATTCATTTGATGGAAAAATTATACGTTAAAAATCAGTATTTTAGAACTTTTGGACAACCTCTTAGAGAATTCTTCACTCCTCCGGTAAAATTCTCTTCACTTCCTCCACTGTCTCTTCAGTAAATAGTGCTTCTAAGTTTTTCCAGATGCTATGATAGCCATAGGGGCCTTGGAGCATTTCTTTTTTAGCTGCGGCGATACTCCAGCCGTGGTAGATAATACGGTACATAGCAACCATAATCCCCGTGCGATCAGCACCATGGTAGCAATGGATAAGTACCGCCCCTTGCTGTTGTGCCTTGCGAATACGTTGGAGCACTTGAGCAATGTCCTTGGGGGTGATACGCCAAGTAAGTAGAGGGTGGTTGATAAGGGTAATCCCATCGGTGGGGAGGAATACCTTTCTGTCCTTGGAACGAGTAAAATATCGCAGGTTGATAATGGTCTTGATAGGTGTACGCTTAATGACCTCCTTATCAGCCTTAACCAACTGTTCGCTGCGATATAGCAGACTATCCACTTGATATAGATTTGCCTGAGAATGCACGACAGTAGCAGGGGTCTGCCCCCATAAGGGTAATAAAGGTAAAAAAAGTAATAGGAATGTTCTCAAAGGTTAGTTTTTATAGAATGTAATTCTGTTTCAGAAGATTGCTTCCTCGATTTTTTCTTGTATTTCTAACAAATAAGTGCGTTTGATTGTACCTACTTTTCGTATGATATCTCTATTAGTACTTAGTTCTAATATATGACATTTTACATAACTCTGTTTGTCAAAGGAATAGGAAACCATTTCAGGAGTTAATGTGTAAGCATATTCTGGATTCTGTCTTTTAGAAGAAATAAGTACTACATACAAATAGCCTTCTAATTCTTGAAGCTCATCATTAGAAACAATAATAGCAAAATGAGGCTTAAATCCTACATCAGGGAAATGAAAATTAATCTCAATGATATCACCTTGTCTGTATTTCATCATCTAAATTTTTAATTAGAATAGGAGTAATCATTCGTTTGGAATTGCTCAATAGGAGTTCTCTTTCTTCAAAATAGTCTGTCAGTAAGTCCTTGTAGGTTAAGGCATTGTCTATAAACAACAAGGCTTCTCTCTGTATCTCTTGAGAGACTTCTTCCTCTAAGGTAATCTTCTGTAATACCTTTAGCAAAGGTTCTAACTTGCTCAATAGGTGATAATTGATCTCTTTTTCAGTAAAAGGAAGTTTCCAAAAATGAGCAATACTTTGGCTGAGATTATCGTTGGCAAGGCGAAGTACAGAGAGGGCATACTCCTCATATTCAGTGTCCTTATACTCGTATATAGAGAAAGAGTTAATCACACCAAAAGAGGGGTACAAACTGTTTTGTAGGGCTGTAGCTGTCATAGTATCTATTTTCCTGCAAAAGTACGAATTAATTTGCTAATTGACAAATTAGCAAAATTGCTAATTAATTCGTATTTTTGCGCTTTGATAAACAAACATCATTATGACTAAGAGCGTACGGGTGCGCTTTGCACCCAGTCCTACAGGACCGTTACATATAGGAGGGCTACGTACTGCCCTCTTTAACTATTTATTTGCTAAAAAACATGGTGGAGATTTCCTCTTGCGCATTGAGGATACTGACCAAGTGCGTTATGTAGAGGGGGCAGAAGCCTATATCATGGAAGCCCTTCAGTGGTGCGGCATCACCTATGACGAAGGCGTGGGCAAGGAGGGTGGCCCTCATGCCCCTTATCGCCAGAGCGAACGCAAGGCAATATATGCCGAGTATGCCCAGCTGCTTTTGGACAAGGGTGAGGCTTACTATGCCTTTGATACAGCAGAAGAATTGGATGCGCAGCGCAAAGACTATGAAGCACGCGGGGAGACCTTTATCTACAATTGGCATAACCGCGAAAAGCTCAATAACTCCTTTTCTCTTTCCCCCGAAGAAGTGAAAAAACGTATAGCAGAAGGCGTGCCTTATGTAGTGCGCTTTAAGATGCCACAGGAAACCCTTACCCTGCATGACCTGATTCGTGGCGAGGTAGTGGTGGATACCAAGCTCTTGGACGACAAGGTGCTCTTCAAGTCCGACGGTATGCCTACTTATCACTTGGCCAATATCGTAGACGATCACCTTATGGAGATTACCCATGTGATCCGTGGGGAGGAGTGGCTACCTTCCATGGCGCTGCATGTGCTTATGTATAGGGCTTTTGGCTGGCAGGCTCCTCAGTTTGCCCACTTGCCATTGATCCTTAAGCCTGCGGGTATGGGCAATGGCAAGCTCAGCAAGCGTGACGGTGACAAGATGGGCTTCCCTGTATTCCCCTTGGAATGGGTGGATCCTATAACTAAAAATATCTCTAAGGGCTACCGCGAAGGCGGCTACTTGCCTGAAGCCTTGGTGAACTTCCTCGCGCTATTGGGCTGGAACCCAGGGGTAGAGCAGGAGTTGTTCTCAGTAGAGGAGCTGATTGCGCTCTTTGACTTAGAAAAGGTCAATAAAGCAGGTGCTCACTTTGATATAGAAAAAATCAAGTGGTTCAATCACCAATATTTGCAAAAAATACCCGTAACTACGCTTGTGGAGGATTTCGCTCCTATAGTGGCTGAAAAAGGTGTTAAAATATCCAAGGACAAACTCACTGAGATAGTCTCTCTTATCCGCGAACGAGCTACATTCCTAACTGACCTTTGGGACTTGGCACATTTCTTCTTTGAAGCGCCTACTCAGTACGACGCCAAAGCGCTTAAAAAACAGTGGAAAGACAACTCAGCCGAGATAGTAACTCAGCTAATCACTGTAATAGAAAGCCTAACTGACCTTACTGCTCATCATATAGAGGCACAGATCAAGGATTTCATTGGCCAACAGAACTTAGGTCTTGGCCAAGTGATGCCACTCATTCGTCTTGCCTTGGTAGGGGAGATGAAGGGGCCAGATGTGTTTTCTATCATCGCTATCTTAGGGCGCGAAGAGACCGTGGGTCGCTTGTTACATTTGGCTCAATACCCTAAAGCATAGTATGTTATGAAAAAATACCTTATCGTAGGTCTGGGAAATATAGGAGAGGAATACCGCTATACCCGCCATAACATTGGTTTTTTGGCGGTAGAGCATTTGGCCGAGCAAAAACAGGTAGAATTTACCACGGTACGCTTGGGCGATATGGCTACTTTCTCTCACAAAGGGCGTACCTTTATCCTCTTGAAGCCTTCTACCTTTATGAATCTAAGTGGAAAGGCAATTAAGTATTGGTTGGATAAGGAAAAAGTGCCTATAGAAAACCTCTTGGTGATTGCCGATGACCTGAATTTGCCTTTTGGGAGTATCCGAATCAAGAAAAAAGGCTCCGATGGAGGACATAATGGCTTTAAAAATATCCAAGAGGAACTCCAAACGACCTCTTATGCTCGCTTGCGCTTTGGTATCAGTGCCAACTATGCCAAGGGTACCCAAATAGACTATGTCTTAGGCCGCTGGAGCGAGGAAGAAGTGGCCTTGCTCCCTGAGCGATTGGAGAAAATAAGTGAGGCGATCCTTTCTTTTGGTTTAGCGGGTGCCGATACTACCATGAATTTGTATAACAATAAGTAAAAAGTCTATGGCCAATGTTCAAATCTATAATGCGTCGGCAGGTAGTGGGAAGACCTTTACTCTGGTAAAGTCTTTTCTGCAACTTATTTTGGCGACCAAGAACGTGGAGGCTTACAAAACGCTCTTGGCAATTACCTTTACCAACAAGGCGGTCAACGAGATGAAGGAGCGGGTCATAGGCCAGTTGCTCCTTTTCGCCACGCCCGATAGTCAGGTGAAGCAAGGCGAGAAAAAGGCGTCCGATGATGCAATGTTTCTCCAGTTGGCCGAGCAGTTACACCTTACACACAAGGAGTTACAAGAGCGTTCGCAGAAGGTGCTTAAGCATATATTGCATAACTATGCAGGCTTTACCATAACAACTATTGATGGATTCAACCAGCGACTGATACGCTCCTTTGCCTTTGATCTAAAGCTCAATCCTAACTTTGAGGTGTTTTTGGAGACCGATGACCTGCTGCGTTTGGCCATAGAGAACTTGTTCAAGAAAACCAATGAAGACCAGCTCCTAACCAAGCTCCTCTTGGAGTTCTCCCGCGATAAGATAGAAGAGGACAAGGATTGGGATATTGAGGCTGAACTCTTTGAAATTTCTAAACTACTGACCAATGAGAATCATTATGCCTATATACGAGAGTTAGAAGGAAAGCAACTAACAGATTTTCAACTTCTTAAAGACGACCTAAAGCAACAACGTAAGGACTTATATACAGCTGTGGGAGCTGCCGTAAAGGATTTCTTTACCTTTACCCAAAAGGAGGCACTCACCTCTGCTCACTTCACGCGGGGTTCTTTGTACAATTTCTTTGAGAAAATCAGAAATACAGGAATGGCTGCCGTAGATAAAGCAGCTTTTACTCGTAATTGGTTTGTAGATGCGGACAATAAACCGCTGTATCCCAAGACACTCCTTAAGAGTGAGCCTGCCATGGCACAATTATTGGATGAAAAACAGGCATGGATAGCCGATTTGCTTCATTCTATAGAGAAAAGCTATTGGTGGGAACAGTTTTACAGACATTTGATAAAGAATGTTACCCTCTTGGCGGTGCTAAAGAGCTTGCAAGAGGAGATTGTGGCTATTAAGGAAGAGGAGAATATATTGCCAATTTCTGAGTTTAATAGCATTATTCACCAAACGATTATGGAGGAACCTTCGCCCTTTATCTACGAGAAAATAGGGACTCGCTACCAGCATTATTTTATTGACGAATTTCAGGATACTTCCACTTTGCAGTGGGAGAATATGTTGCCCTTAATCGCTGATGCGGTACATAGTGAGAACCTCAGCAAGCAACAAGGGTCTTTGCTTATAGTGGGTGATGCCAAGCAATCCATTTACCGCTGGCGTGGGGGAAGGGCTGAACAGTTTATGGAGTTGTATAACAAGGAAAAAATTCCTTTCCATATAGAACAGCAAGTAGAGAATCTCGCTTATAACTTCCGTAGCCGTAGGGGGGTGATTGACTTCAATAATGATTTCTTCCTCTTTGTAGCTGGACACCCTTTGTTATTTAACAACAGTGGAAAGTATAGGTATGATGAACTATATCGCAATGCTAAGCAGAATATTCCCGATAAAGAAAAGGAAAAAGGCTTTGTAAGTATAGAATTTGTACAGGCAAAAGATAATGAAGTTCAGCAAATCTCCGAAGAGGAAACTATAGATGATGAAAATGTACTAAAAGACGAAGATATTTATATAGAAACTATCGAAGGGTATATAAAAGAGGCTAAAAATAACGGTTACTTGGACAAAGATATTTGTATACTCTCTCGCAGAAACGCAGACTGTATTGAAATAGCTGAAAAATTGTCTGAAAAGGGGTATAATGTGATTTCATCAGAGGCCTTATTGCTTAAAAATATACCTGAAATACAATTTCTCATACACCTAATCTCCATTTCGCTCTATCAAAATAATGAAAAGGAGAAGATAGAATTACTCTTTTCTTATACCAAGGTCAAGCATATTACCGAGATACATGATTTTATGAGCCAATATGCCCATAAGCCTGTGGATACATTCTTCGCAGCTATGGGATTCTCTTTATCGCACTTCCATTTGTATTCTTTTTATGAAGGCATAGGCTATGCGATAAGGGTATTTGGTTTAGCCAAGCCTTCCGATGCGTATTTGGCACAATTCCTCAATGTCATATACGAATATAAGAGCGTACGCGGAGGCAACATTGCCGATTTCCTTGCTTACTGGGAAGAAAAAAAGGATAAGTTGGCCATAAGTGCTCCCGAAGGGGTCAATGCGATTTCTATCATGACCATTCATAAGAGTAAAGGCTTAGAATTTCCAGTGGTCATCTATACAAAAGTCAATGACAAGTTGCGTTCGGCTAAAGACACACTGTGGATACGTGTCCCTAAAGAACAATATCATGGCTTCGAACATCTGTTGATAGATGATTACAGTGGTCTGGAAAAGATAGACGCCGATATTGTACTCCAGCAGAGCCAAATGGAGCTTTTGGATACCATCAATACCATGTATGTGGCCATGACACGCCCCAAAGACTTGCTTTATATACTCTGCGATCCTCCTAAGGGAGAGAAAGAGGATAAAATCAGTACCTTGTCCGAGATTGTAAAGATTTATTTGGAGGAAAAAGGGCTATGGAATGAAGGGCAATCCCGTTATACTTTTGGAAACTTAGTCCCTATCAAGGAACAACCTCTTGAAGCGGCGGATTATATCCCATTCAAACAAAGAGCGGTATTGGCACCTTCTTATACCATTGTAACCCATGCAGGCTCTATGTGGAATACCCATAGGGAGGATGCCATAGCACGAGGGACACTCCTACATGAACTATTGGGACAGCTTACCACTCAGGCCGATATACCCCAAGTGTTACAACAGTTCTTTACAGAGGGGCGTATCACTGAGCAGCAGCGCCCAATCCTAGAGCAGCAACTACAGCAGCTTACCTCACACCCTTTGCTAAAAGATTATTATACAGGGGGATATGTGGTTTATAACGAACGTGAATGGTTGGATGTCTCAGGAGAGTACCTCCGCCCTGACCGTGTAGTCTATGACTCTAAAGAGGGGACTGCTGTAATTATTGATTACAAGACAGGGGACGATCACCCTCAGTACGAAACCCAACTCAAGCGCTATGCCCAAACCCTTGAGCAAACAGGCTGGAAGGTAACACAATCATTCTTAGTGTTTATCAATCAGCAGATTACGGTGAAAAAATTATTACATAAAAATCCGTGAAATCCGTGGGAGCTATAGTCAATCAGAAATGGTTCACGAAAAATTAGCATGAGCAGGTGTAGGGGCTAATGGCAATTAGCCTCTTTGCTGGCGCGTTTCTTTTAGCTCGTGCCCACAATAAAAGAGAGCTTTTAGCTCTTAATAGAACAAGAAACCCGCTGGCGCAAGCTTTAGCTCGTGCCTATAATAAAAAAGAGCTTTTAGCTCTTAATAAAACAAAAAAATCCTTGATGTTATCAAGGATTTTTTCTTGAGCGGAAGACGAGGTTCGAACTCGCGACATTCAGCTTGGAAGGCTGACGCTCTACCAACTGAGCTACTTCCGCAAAAATAAATATGAAAGAAATTGAGCGGGAGACGAGGTTCGAACTCGCGACATTCAGCTTGGAAGGCTGACGCTCTACCAACTGAGCTACTCCCGCTTGTTTTTGACGGTGCAAAGTTAAAACATTTTTTTTATCCCACAAAATAAAATCTCATTTTTTTCTCTGCCAAGAAAAATAATGGACTTATTTGTTTTATTTCCAAAAATAAAACCGTAACTTTGCCCCACTATTAACCGAGGACAGATTTGACTGATTGCTACCTCATCGCATAGGCGATAAAAGATGCTAAACCAGTAATCTCCTCATAAGCTTTATTTATGGGATATTTATTTACTTCCGAATCCGTGTCCGAAGGACACCCCGACAAAATCGCTGACCAGATTAGCGACGCCCTCATTGACCATTTCCTTGCTTTTGACCCTTCGTCCAAGGTGGCTTGCGAAACCTTAGTAACCACTGGTCAGGTGATTCTCGCAGGAGAAGTGAAATCCAAAACTTACCTTGATGTACAGCAAATCGCTCGTGATGTTATAAGGCGTATAGGCTATACCAAGAGTGATTATATGTTTGAGGCTAACTCATGTGGGGTGCTTTCGGCCATTCATGAGCAATCCCCTGATATTAACCAAGGGGTGGTACGCCACTCTCCAGAGGAACAAGGAGCAGGCGACCAAGGGATGATGTTTGGCTATGCTACTCGTGAAACAGATACTTATATGCCACTCCCTTTGGCGCTTTCTCATGCCATTGTACGCGAATTGGCTACCTTGCGCCGTGAGAATAACCAAATCACTTATCTACGTCCCGATGCCAAGAGCCAAGTAACTCTTGAGTATAGCGATGATAATAAGCCTGTACGTATTGATAGTATTGTGATTTCCACTCAGCATGACCCCTTTGATACTGAAGCGAAGATGCTTGCCAAAATCAAAGAGGATATGATTCATATACTCATTCCTCGTATCAAAGAACAATACCCAAAATATGCGCATCTGTTTGATGAAAATATCAAATATCATATCAACCCAACAGGGGTTTTCGTCATTGGAGGACCTCACGGAGATACAGGACTTACAGGGCGCAAAATTATTGTAGATACCTACGGGGGCAAGGGGGCTCACGGAGGGGGGGCTTTTTCAGGGAAAGACCCTAGCAAGGTAGACAGAAGTGCTGCCTATGCTACCCGCCATATAGCAAAGAACATGGTAGCGGCAGGCGTAGCCGATGAGATGCTCGTACAGGTAAGCTATGCCATTGGGGTAGCCGAGCCTACAGGTGTCTATGTCAATACCTATGGCACCTCCAAGGTAGCCCTTACCGATGGACAAATTGCTCAGAAGGTCAGAGATATTTTCTCTCTGCGCCCTTATGATATAGAACAGCGCCTGAAGCTGCGTTATCCTATTTATAGCGAAACCGCCGCTTACGGACATATGGGAAGAAACCCTGAAGTGGTAAAGAAAGTATTTGCTTCTCCTTATCATAACACCAAAACCATAGAGGTAGAACTCTTCACTTGGGAAAAATTAGACTATGTAGAGACGATCCGAAAGGCTTTCGGACTATAACGTCTCAGAGAACTCTAATATACCAAAGAGACTACCCCGATAAGGATAGTCTCTTTTTATTATTAAAGTGAACACTATTCGCACAATTCAGTATTGTAAAACTAAGTGTAAATCACAGATTCCCCAATTATAAATATTTAAATATCAAACTATAATAAAAGATTAACTATCATGAAACTAATTGCAATTTTAAAAGGATTCTTTTCTAAGAATCAGTCCTCAGGGGTGTTGTTGATCCTCTGTGTAGTACTTTCTTTGACAATCGCCAATTCCCCTATGGCGGAAAGTTTTCAGGCACTCTTAGACCAAGAGGTAGGGCCTTATTCGATCAGTATGTGGATTAATGATGCCCTGATGGCTATCTTCTTCCTATTGGTAGGATTGGAGATCAAGCGGGAGATCCTCAAGGGCGAACTCTCCGATATCAGGAGTGCTTCCCTCCCGATAGTAGCTGCTATAGGAGGGATGATCGTGCCTGCGGTTATCTTTTCCTTACTGAATTATGGGACACCTTATAGCAAGGGCTGGGCGATTCCTATGGCTACAGATATTGCCTTTTCCTTGGCAGTCATCTCTATGTTGGGCAGGGGGGTGCCTATAGCGATTAAGGTCTTTTTAGCAGCCTTGTCCATAGTAGATGACTTGGGAGCTATTGTGGTGATTGCCCTCTTCTATACCGATGCGATTCACTGGAGTTACCTGCTCTATAGTGGGGGAATCATAGCCGTATTATGCCTATTGAACTATCTTAAGGTGAGAAAAATCGTATTTTACTTGCTCTTAGGAGTACTCTTGTGGTATTGTATGCACCATTCAGGAATACATGCTACTATAGCAGGGGTTATTTTAGCCTTTACTATGCCTGCTAATGCGGAAAAAGGTAAAAAATCTCCTTCAGAAAAGCTGGAACATGCCCTACAAATCCCTGTAGGCTATATCATTATGCCCATTTTTGCCTTGGCCAATACCAATATCACCTATAAGTCAGGTATGATAGAGGGATTATCCTCTTCTTTGGGAGTAGGAGTTGTTTTAGGGCTTATCTTGGGCAAACTCATAGGGATCAATCTTTTCTCCTTTATAGCCGTTAAGCTAAAGATAAGCACCTTACCACATGCCAGTCGTTGGATACATATGATAGGCGTAGGGCTATTGGGAGGGATAGGCTTTACCATGTCTATCTTTATCTCCTTGCTTTCCTTTAAGGAACATGAACTACAAGATGCAGCCAAATTTGCTATTCTAACGGCCTCCATACTTGCGGGGGCTTTGGGATATATATTGCTAAGAAGTGTCACTAAGAAAGAAAACAAATCTGTTTAGAAACTATATGAAACACCTATACTTTTTATCAATAGCGTTATTCTCATTAAGCGCTACGGCACAGCTAAAAGATTGTGCTACTTGTGCTACCCAAGTGATTAAGGAACAACAAATCAGCAAATTGAGCATAGATGAATTGCGCTTCCTTACCAACGACCTTTACGCTCGCAAAGGCTATAAGTTCAAGGATTATGAAATAAGCAATTACTTTGAAGAAAAACCGTGGTATAAACCTGTGAGTGACAATAGTAAAGTGAAACTCAACGCAGTGGAAGAGCAAAATGTAAAGCTATTTCAAGAACGCACGGCAATACTAAAAGCTGATAGAGAAAGACTATTAGAAGCATTGCGAAGTTTAAAAGTAGCAACCCTAAAAGGCAATAGTCCTATTCCCCAAGGCAACTATAATGAGCATTTTAGTAAAACCATTGCTAAAATAGATATAGATGATATTCATTGGATTAAAAATCAAGGGTATTATAGTGCAGAAATTGATGATTTTAAACAGACAAATCGATATTTTATATGGATTGAAGGTAATAAAGTGACAATTCAGTGTGATGAAAATGGTCATTCTAAAAAAGTATCAGAAGATAAGATTAAGGAAGTCTATGACACGGATGAGTTTGAGGTTATAGAAAGCAATATAAGTTGGGAGTTCCGCTGGGATAAACAAAAATTGGTATTTATAGAGTCTGTAATGGCAGGATAAAGAGAAAAAGTGATATTCTTTTTCTTTTGACGATACTAATGAATTACTTTTATGCCTATGAATAAAATATTTCAAGTAGAAAAGCTTTCAGTTATTACTGAAAATACATTTTCAGTGGCAGGAAGAATGATTGCAGGGGATATTATTCACAAAGGAGAGGTTTTCAATCTTATAAAAATGGACAATAACACTTTGGTAGAGGTAAATTTCACCCTAAAACAAATAGAAATGTATGGCCGTTCTATTGATTTTATAGATATAGGGTGTACAGGAGTGCTATTTTTAGAAGGAGAATGCCCTACTACTCAAATAAAGGAACTAATTATAGCAGCACAAACAATATGACCGAACTTGAAAAAGCATTAAAAGATATTGATACTACCCCACATCCTAACGGACTTAGAGATGGGATAATTTACTATAATGAAGAGGGTGATTTCTGTGTGTATAACCACTATTCCGCTTGTGAGTGGCTTAAGCATTTGGCAGTGCATTATGGTGGGGTGACTATGGAAGAGGCTACTTGACTGGTAGAAAACTCAGACTGGATGCGTATGCCTGAATCTATTAATGAAGTAGCATTTATCACTCATGAAGAACAGTATCATTGGGCGATGTTGCTTGTAAAAGGTAATATGTATTGGTTAAAAGGGTATCCTTCTGGTATTATTGATTTTAAGGAAGAATATATTGATTGGGAAGAACAAATAGCAAAACAATATCAGCTAAATAATGAATATATATATGGTGATTTAGAGCCTGCCGACTATGAAAGTGCGATACTTGATAACGCTATAATAAATAAGGAAAAAGAAGGCGGATCTTCCTAAAGAAGAAAGTATTATCGAAAAGATTTCCAAAATATTGAAAAATCATTAGCAGTATGAAGTCCAACTGCGAGAAAGGGGTTTTTATGATTGATATGAATTTAATAGACCTTATTACCGATAACCACAATACTCCTTTTTGGGAAATCACCTACCATTGGCATAGAACGTATGAGGCTAAGGGCATACAATATCAACATTTTGTAGGGGAGATTACCACTACTTATAACATTCCCGAAGCGCTTATTTCTTTGCTGGATAAACAATGCAAATTAGTTAATGAAGGTGTTTTCTCGGTGAGCGTTCTGTTTCCAATCATGTTTGGACAGCCACTACATTGCTTTCATTTATGAATTTTCCATTGTTAGCCTATGCGAACGAAATTGAGGTGCCAACCCTTATGATTGCAGGAGAAAATGCTCATTCACGTTATATGAGTGAAGATGCCTACAAATCAATTGGTACCGAGAAGAAAGAACTTTTTATTGTCCCCAATGCCCGTCATACTGATTTTTACGACAATCAAGCTGGTATAATTCCGTTTGATAAGTTGGAGACATTCTTTAGTGAAAATCTTCAATAAAAAATAAGCTTCAAGCTAATATTTCTTGAAATAGGGAGACTGAAAGTAGTTATTTTTATGTTTTGCATAAAACCAACTATTTTCAGTCCCCCTTTTGTTTTTGATTTGGGAATATAGGCAAATAGTAAAAGGCAACTTAATGGACAAAAATGTTGCTCAAAAGTTGTGTAATCCCTTATTTTATCTACCTTTGCAGCTATTTGAAAAGATGTTTTTTTTAAAGGCATAGGATTACCAAAATATTGATAAAAGAGGTTGTCCTAAAAAGAAACAACCTCTCATCAACATTTTGTATAACATCTGTATTATCCCTGATAGGTTGCTCCCCAGCAGAGCCTATTTCTGTTTATACAGATACAACAAAGATAAAACAATTTTCTTGGCATAGACAAATACTAATCTAAAAAACAGTATTAATTTTATCTATTATATCTGAGTTCTGAGTACAAAGGTACAAATTATTTTCTATTAGTAAGTGCAAAAATTATACTAGATTAGTAGTCAGTGGTTAGTGGTTAGTAGTTAGAATAATGAAAAAGTGAAGAATCATGCAGGGTAATTCTTCACTTTTCACTATTAATTATTCACTTAAAAGGCTATTTTTTGTCTTTTTTGAAGTGGGGTTTGTCCTTTCTTTCCTTATCGGAAGATTTTTCTTTATCGCGAGATTTTTCCTTGTCATGAGGTCTTTCACGCTTTTCTAGGTTTTCAGGACGTGGAAGGAGTGCCTTGCGGGATACACGGGTCTTCTTGGTCTTAGGGTCTATACCGAGGTATTTTACCTCTATTATATCCCCTTCCTTGAGTACATCGGCAGGGTTCTCTACGCGTTCCCATGCGATTTCAGAAACGTGTAGGAGGGAGTCCTTGCCTGGTACAAACTCTACAAAAGCACCAAAATCCACCAGACGGGCTACACGTACCTTGTATATCTCGCCCTCTACAGGCTCAAAAGATACATGGTATACAGCATCTACCGCTTCTTGGATACCATCGGCATCGGTACCGAGGATTTCTACAATACCTAATTCGCCTACTTCTTCTACCACAATGGTAGTCTTGGTGCGGGCTTGTAGGTCTTGGATATTCTTACCACCTGTACCAATGAAAGCACCGATGTATTCCTTAGGCATTTCAAGACGTACAATCTTAGGCGCATGCGGCTTCACGGTTGGGTTTGGCTGGGCTATCGTTTCGGTGATTTTGCCCAAGATGTGCATACGACCTTCGCGGGCTTGCTCCAAGGCTTTTTCAAGGATTTCGTAGGTAAGTCCTTTGATCTTGATATCCATTTGGCAAGCAGTAATACCATCCTTAGTACCTGTTACCTTAAAGTCCATATCACCCAAGTGGTCTTCGTCGCCCAAGATGTCGGAAAGTACGGCATACTTATCTCCGTCGGTGATGAGTCCCATGGCAATTCCTGAAACAGGCTTTTTCATCTGGATACCTGCATCCATAAGAGCTAAGGTACCTGCACATACAGTGGCCATAGATGAGGAACCGTTGGACTCCAATATCTCAGACACCACACGTACTGTATAAGGGCAATCCTCTGGAATCATGCGCTTGAGGGCACGCTGAGCGAGGTTTCCATGTCCTACCTCACGGCGAGAAGTCCCTCTAAGCGGACGTGCTTCACCAGTGGAGAAAGGAGGGAAGTTATAATGTAGGTAGAAGCGCTCTTCTCCTTGCTCGGAAGGAATATCTATCACATTGGCCTCACGAGAAGTACCCAAGGTAACGGTAGTGAGGGATTGTGTTTCTCCACGGGTGAAGATAGCCGACCCATGAGGAGAAGGCAAATAACCTACTTCGCACCATATAGGGCGTATTTGTTTGGTATTTCTACCATCCAAACGGAGGTCTTCGTTGAGAATCAAGTTGCGTACTGCTTCTTTTTGAGCTTTAGAGAAGTACTTGCTTACCAAAGGCTCATATTCCTCTAATTCCTCTTCGGTAAAGAGCGCTTTGCAGGCTTCTTTTACAGCGTCAAACTTATCGCTACGCTCATGTTTGGTCGTATTTTCCTTAGCTATTTCATAGCATTTGTCATAGCAGAATTCATATATTTTCTTAGCTACTTCTTCGTTTTCTTGAGGCACTTCGTAGGCGCGTATGGTTTTACCTACCTGAGCGCGGAGGCGTTCTTGGGCTTCTATCTGTACCTTAATCGCTTCATGGGCAAAGTGGATAGCGTCGGCCATATCCTTTTCAGATACTTCGTCCATCTCCCCTTCCACCATAGCTACAAACTCCTTAGAAGCTCCTACCATGATATCCATATCGGATTCTGCCAATTGCTGTGCACTAGGGTTGATGATAAACGCTCCGTTGATACGTCCTACACGCACCTCTGAAATAGGGCCATCAAAAGGAATATCCGATACTGCCAAACAAGCCGAAGCAGCCAATCCAGCCAAGGCATCGGGCATTACATTCTCATCATGAGACATCAGCTGAATCATCACCTGTACCTCACAATAATATTCCTTAGGGAAGAGCGGACGCAATACCCTATCTACCAAACGCATAGTGAGGATTTCCTGATCACTTGGGCGTGCTTCACGCTTGAAGAAGCCACCGGGGAAGCGTCCAGCAGCGGCAAATTTTTCACGGTAATCCACTGTTAGAGGAAGGAAATCCACCCCTTCGCCAGCTTCTTTGTTGGCCACGACGGTAGCCAGGAGCATAGCATTGCCCATTTGTACCACCACAGCACCATCTGCCTGCTTGGCGAGTTTGCCCGTTTCTATGGAAATAGTACGTCCATCACCAAGAGCAATAATTTCTTTTTTTACTTCTGGAATCATAAAAGTTTTTTATTAAAAATGAAACAAATAGTGTTGTGTGTTTTGTGTTTATTTCCAATGAAAAACTACTATCTTATGGCCTTTTATATAGAACAAAAGGGGCATAAAGCCCCTTTTGTTTGATAACAAAATTATTTTCGGATGCCTAATTCCTTAATAATAGCACGGTATCTCTCGATATCTTTTTCTTTGAGATAGTCCAGTAGGCTTCTGCGCTTACCTACGAGTCTTACAAGAGAGCGCTCTGTATTGTAATCTTTTCGATTAGCACGCAAGTGCTCTGTTAAGTGATTGATACGAAAGGTGAAAAGGGCTATTTGTCCCTCAGCTGAGCCAGTATTTTTCTCGCTGCCACCGTGTTGTTTAAAAATTTCTGCTTTGGTTTCTTTTGTTAGATACATTCCAATATTATTTAATGATTATTATGTATTTTAAAATCGGGGGCAAAGATACTATAAATATTTTTCACACACAACTTTTTTTAAAAATATTTAATCTTCGTCCTCATCGTCATCATCCTCGTCTTCGTCTTCATCATCTTCATCCTCGTCATCTTCATCCTCGTTATCATCCTCGTCATCATCATAATCATCATCCTCGTCATCCTCATAATCATCGTCGTCATCTTCTTCTACGCGAGAAGAAGTCTTGGAAATATCCTTTTTGCGCTTAAGGGCGAGTTCGTCCTCTTTGGTCATTTCCAAGGTGTCTGCCTGTATACCCTCTCCATAGTAATAGTCATCATCATCTTCGTCATAACGTTCCATGGTAGTGGCCAAACGGGTACTTACCTTCACCAAGTAAATGGTGTCTTCAGTACGCACCTCAAGGGCTTCTACTGTCTCGTTTTTAGCATTCTTGAATCGGATAACATCTCGATCCTGATAGCCCTCTGGATACTTCTCCACCAGCAGGGCTAAGATGTCTTTAGTTAGTTTTTTGTAGTCAACTATGGCTCGTTTCATTTAGCCTATTATATTTAAGATTTAAGTGGTGCAAAATTAAAGGAAAAAAATAAATTGGCTATATTTTAACACGTTAATTAAATGTTATTTTTATTTTTATATTTAAGTGTTTATATGGAATAAACGATTGTTTCATAATATAATTTATATTAATTATTGGAGCGCTTGCCATAATCTATCTTTGAGGGCGGAAATTCCTTGTTCTGCGACGGAGGAAATAAAGCAATAAGGCAGGTGTAAATTAGCTGTTTTAAGCTCGGTGTCGATCATCTCTTTGAGTTCTTCATCTAGGAGGTCTGTCTTGGAAATGGCTAAGATTCGTTGCTTATCCAATAGCTCAGGATTATAGCGTTCCAACTCTCGCAGAAGGACGTGGTATTCCTCCACTATATTAGGACTATCGGCAGGAACGAGGAAGAGGAGCACTGAATTGCGCTCTATATGGCGTAGGAAATAGTGGCCTAGGCCTTTCCCCTCGGAGGCACCCTCTATAATCCCTGGGATATCAGCTATGACAAAAGACTGGAAATCACGATATTGAACGATACCTAAGTTAGGTTTTAGGGTTGTAAAAGGATAGTCAGCTATTTTGGGTTTAGCCGAGGTAAGCACAGAAAGCAGGGTAGACTTGCCCGCGTTGGGGAAACCTACAAGGCCCACATCGGCCAAGACTTTCAGTTCTAAGAGCAGTTCTCTCTCCTCCCCTTGTATACCAGGTTGGGCATAGCGAGGGGTCTGGTTGGTTGCCGTACGGAAGTGCCAGTTGCCCAGTCCGCCCTTGCCCCCTTTGAGGGCTACTTTTTCCTCTTTGTCCTGGGTAATTTCAAAAAGTACTTCATCGGTGAGGGCATCCTTGACAATAGTTCCTAAGGGCACTTCCAAGTAGACACTCTTTCCGTCCGCCCCTGTACTGCGATTGGCACCGCCATCGCCCCCATGCTCGGCACGGAAGTGCTGCTGAAACTTAAAGTTGATGAGTGTCCATAGGTTTTTATTACCTCGGATAATAATGTCGCCTCCGCGACCTCCATCGCCCCCATCAGGGCCGCCCTTTTCTACGAATTTTTCCCTATGTAAGTGAGTGGAGCCTTTGCCCCCATTGCCTGAACGAACATATACTTTTACGTAATCGGTGAAATTTCCTTCTGTCATAAATTTAATTAGTTGATTTGTCAATTTGCCGATTTGCCGATTTGTCAATTTGCCGATTTGCTCATTGACTCATTGGCTCATTGACTCATTGACTCATTAGTTAAATTAATCATTAATCATTATCTTATTAATCATTAATTTTGTATCTTTGCTTTCTGTTTTAATTCTTCATAGTAATGAAAGTAGCTGTAGTTATGGGAAGTCAGAGCGACCTTCCCGTTATGCAAGAAGCCATAGACTTCTTAAAAGAGATGCAAATCCCTGTGTTAGTGGATATAGTCTCAGCCCATCGCACCCCTGAGAAGCTGATTTCCTTTGGAAAAAATGCTCATTTGCAGGGGATAGATGTGATTATTGCAGGAGCAGGAGGCGCAGCACACCTCCCTGGTATGCTTGCGGCTGTAAGTCCGCTGCCTGTGATTGGGGTACCTATCAAGAGCCGCAACTCCATAGATGGTTGGGATTCTGTGCTTTCTATCCTACAGATGCCTGCGGGAGTACCTGTGGCCACTGTTGCCCTGAACGGGGCTAAGAATGCAGGGATTCTCGCCGCCCAGATCTTGGGGGTTGCTCACAAAGAGATACAAGAGGGAATCTCCCAATACAAAAAATCATTGGAAGCAGCAGTACTAGTGACTAGTGACAAATTACAAGTGACTAATCATTAATCATTATATCAGGTATGGTATATAAATAAACGCTAATACTGCTGCCACAGCGAGGAATATCATGGTAACGGCTCCTGCGGCAATGTCCTTAATCTCGCCTATTTTTTTATGAAAGTCGGGATGGACAAAGTCGCAGAGCTTTTCTAGGCCTGTATTAAGCCCTTCTACAGCCAAGAGCGTTCCAAAAGCTAAGAGCTGGAACATCCATTGGTCTGGGGTAATCTGAAAATACAACCCCAATCCTGCAAATAACAAACAACCTATACTATGGGTAATAATGGCGTCTTCGGTGCGAATGAGCAGCCAAAACCCTTGTAGGGCATAGCCCATACTCTTGAGCCTGCCAATTACAAATTTCTTCATTTTATCTATTTTTGAGACTTTACCCCCCTACTCTTTTTAGCTTGAACCCTTTTTCCTTGAGAAATTCCATAATCTTATCACGGTAATCCCCTTGGATGATGATCTTTTCCTCTTTCACGGTTCCTCCTACCCCTAAGCGGGTTTTGAGTTCCTTGGCCAATACTTTGAAGTCCGCATCGGCACCTGTATAGCCCTCTATCAGAGTGATAGGCTTGCCATTGCGCTTTTCGTATTTGCACAAGAGAGGCTCGTCCTGTAGCCAAATATTGGAAGTAGGTTCTTCGGGGAGTACTTCCTCCTTATGGTCAGGAAAGAGTTGTTGGAGTTGTTCTCTGAGCATCTTATTTTCTTTTAAGCACCTTTTCTACTGCTTTAAGTATACCGTCCTTGTCTAGCCCGTACTTCTGCATGAGCTGGGCAGGGGTACCACTTTCTCCGAAGGTATCATCAACCGCTACGAACTCTTGTGGTACAGGGTAGTGCTGTGCCAATACACGTGCTACGCTCTCACCTAAGCCACCGTAATAGTTGTGCTCCTCACAAGTTACCACCGCTTTGGTCTTGCGAGCAGAAGCAAGTATCATCTCTTCGTCCAAAGGCTTAATAGTGTGAATATCAATCACCTCGGCCGAAATACCTCTTTGTTCTAAGACTTCACAAGCTAGGAGGGCTTCCCATACAAGGTGACCTGTGGCGATGAGGGTCACATCGGTACCTTCGTTGAGCAAAATCCCTTTACCTATCTCAAAGGTTTGGTTTTCTGGAGTAAAATTAGGCACCGCAGGGCGGCCAAAACGCAAGTACACAGGCCCTACATAGTCGGCTATGGCAAGGGTAGCTGCCTTGGTTTGGTTATAATCACAAGGGTTGATGACCACCATATTGGGCAACATCTTCATCAGCCCTATGTCCTCTAATATTTGGTGAGTAGCACCATCCTCACCGAGGGTCAATCCCGCGTGGGAGGCACACACCTTTACATTCTTATTGGAATACGCGATAGACTGGCGTATTTGGTCATATACACGTCCAGTGGAGAAGGCGGCAAAAGTACCTGTAAAAGGAATCTTTCCCCCTATGGTAAGGCCAGCGGCAATACCCATCATATTGGCTTCGGCAATGCCCACTTGGAAAAAGCGAGTAGGGTTTTCCTCTTGGAATTTCTCCATTTTGAGTGAGCCAATGAGGTCGGCACAAAGCGCCACTACATTAGGATTCTTACGTCCCAGTTCGGCAAGTCCTGCACCGAAACCACTTCGGGTGTCCTTTTTGCCTGTATCGGTATATTTTTTCATCAGATATTATTTTTTAACGTTTTTATTTTTAAATCTATCTTTGAGTTCCACAAAAAAAGACTCAACAACATAAAAGGAACATTAATCACCCTAAGCAGTGGGCACATGATTTTCCTTATAAAAGTCTCTTTTACTTCAAACTCTCCACGGTACAACTCCCCTCGCCTGTAATAGGCAGCAAATCGCCTTGTCTTAAGCAATTCTGCTATCAAAGGTTTGGCTGGCTCATACTGATGGGTAATGCCTAACACATCTATAGCATAAGCTATCACTGACATATCTTCTTTAAGAGCAAATTCTTTTTGTATGAAGGGCAATAAAGTATCTAACTGGGAAGTCGGGGTGAGACAAATGGCCATGATTTGTATCGTCTCCTTTTGTACATCGGAGGTAAAATCATTGGCTTTTATATGCTGCCAACACTCCTGCCATATAGCTGGCTCCGCCTGCTTTTCCTCTGTTATAGGATAGTCATAATCATATACTTCTATATCCTCCCAATCGTAGAAGTCGGCCTGCATAGCTGCCTTTTCGTAAGCCTTTAGGAACGAGTCCAAACTCCTAAACTGAGGTGCAAATACTGCCTCATCGTGCCTTACAATTACCACTTTACCCTTTAGAAAGCCCGTAGTATAGATAGCCACACAATCACTCTCTTGGTTGGAGAACAAGGGCAGTAGCTCAAAGCCAAGGTTACATTGTGTTATCCACTCAAGGATTACCTCACGCTCGTTGTAGTCGATGAGAATAACACCCCCATGAGGTTTGAAATCCTGTAGAGGCTGCGGGTCTATCCCTTTTGTTTCCAACAGAGTAGTCAGTTTCATAATGCTTACTATCGGCGTGCAAAGATACTATTTTTAATTCTATTAGACAAAAAAACTTTGCCAGCGTTTTTGCGCTGACAAAGTTCTATGAAAGATGTGAAAAAGAACCACTACCAAGTAAAGGAGAGACCGCCTATGATGTTTCTTCCTACCCCAGGGATAAAGTTGGTTTTATCATCGGGGGTAGCGGCAGGGTTAAGTCGCATAGGGGGTGCGGTAACTTCTGCTTGTACCAAATAGCTGGAGGCATATACCTTATCAGCTAAGTTGTTGCCTTGCAAGAAGAAAGTCCATTGTCCTTTTTTGTAACCCAAGCGTGCCCCTACAAGGCTGTAAGGGTCTTGGTATAGCGTATTTTTATGGTCAATAGGGGTCTTTACTGGAAGTGATTCGAGGTTTACTTCAGCAAAGATTCCTATAGGGTGCTTATAGGTGAGGGCTGTAAAGAGGTAATGGGTAGGAATACCCGCAATTTGGTTGCCCTTAAGCTCTCCTCCATCAAAGTAGAAGTCACTATAATTATAATTAACAGAAAGGGTGAAAGTATCTTCTTTGGCAGAGAATATATGAGTAAGGAAAGTAGATTGCAAACCAGCCTCCAACCCTCTGTGGATAGTAGCATAAGGCGTATTAACGGTATTACCTCCTACCCCTACACTACCATCGGCTATGGTGAAGATTTCATCTTTTACCCAAGAGTGGTAAGCACTTACATTCCATACAAAAGCCCGTCCTAAATTTCCTTTGGTACCGAGCTCCACAGTGGAGGCCTGCTGAGCCTTAAGATCAGAGATGGTAATGGTGGTAGGGCCTGAGTTGACATTGGAGCTATTGCTATAAATTGGAGGTACAGGATGGTTAGGATCAGGTACGGGAGGACGGTTAGGATTAGGTATAGCACTACCTGTAAGACGTACAATTTCTAAGAAAGTAGGTGGTTCGTAGCTACGAGAGAAGTTGGCAAAAACTTGTGCTCGGTCAGTAAACTTATAGATCACCCCTACTTTAGGATTGATTGCATTGTAAGAGAAATCACCTGTTACAGGAGTAGCTGCGTTGGGGTTAGGCAAGGCACGAGCTTGCAAACCATTAGGTGCCACAAAGAGGAATGGACGCTTAGCCCCTGTGAACTTGTCCTCTACCTTACGAGTATCGTAGCTACCTTGTACGCTTACATTGGCCAAGAGGGAAGGGGTAATCTTGTATGTATCAGATACATAAGCTATGGCATGGTTGGCTGTAAGATCTTGTTTGGCAAAGAGGACACCGAAATTACCGCGATCGTTGTGGAAACGGGATTGGTGCATAAGGCCTTGGCTGTATTGTAAGCCAAGAGTAAAATCGTTTTTCTCGGTTGTATTGGTATAAGAGAGGCGTACCCCATAGTCATTATTGAAGTCCTGACGTACTCCGTTGGCGATAGGATAGGTAAAGGCATCATCGGCATATTGGTAATAAAGGGTAGCTAAGATAAGGTTATTGGCATTGATCTGATAAGCCAACTTGGTACCAAAGCGAGCGATTTTACTGCTTCGGTTAGGCTTGTCGCGTACCACATTAGGGCCAAAGGCATATGGGAAAGTTGTCTTAGGTGCTTTGTTGATTTGCTTGCGATCACTTTCCATCTGGTAGCGGGTAAGAGGGCCTGGGATATCAAAATAAAGGTCAGTGAAGGAGGCATAGAGACGTGCCTCGAACTTATCGGTAAACTTGCGCCCTACATTAAGCAAAGCATTGAAGCGCTTAGAGCTATTATAGGTACGGTAGCCATCACTATGGTTATAGGACGAAGCTACAAAGAGGTCATTGCGACCAGCGGAGAAGCCTGAGGAAATCGTACTATTGAAGTAGTTAAAGCTACCAGCTTCCATTTTCACACTTAGGGGAGAAGCGTTGTAGCCATTCTTGGTAACAAAGTTCATAGCCCCACCGAGGGTAGCGCCTCCATGTTCGAGCGCATTGGCACCACGATAGATTTCCACGAGGTTGCTCACTTGGGGTTCTAATACACCTATTATATAAGAACCATCGGCAAAGTTGATCGGAATACCATCTTGGGAGAGCGCCACCCCACGTGATTGTGGATTACTTTGGATACCTGAACCGCGGATATTAAGACGCGGTTGGTCATTACCCCCGAAGAAATCTTGGATAATAATTCCAGGTTCACGTTGGAGAGCATCCTTGAGGGTTTGGGAACGCTGTATGTTTAGGTTTCTTAGGTCGGCCAAGTTGGTACCTCCTGCCACTTTGTCAAGTTTTATCTTAGCCAATCCCACCGAGTTGGCTACAAGGCTTGGGTTGTCTGAGATCACCACAGGCTGTAACTCTACAACCCCCGCGAGTGTCTCTTCCGCATTGCGACGAAGGGTTGTCTCCACATAGGTAACCCTATTTTCATTGTCCTGTAGGACTACTGGAAACTCCAAAGGTGCGTAGCCCTCCTTGCTTACTTGCAGAGAAGGATGCTCATCGGAGGTGGTAAGAGTGTAGTTTCCCTTCTCATCGGTAAGGGTACTCTCTCCTGTAGCTACCGATTTGACAGTCGCTTGGGTGATAGGTAACTTGTTTTCATCAAGGATCTTACCCTTGATCTTATATTGTGCCTGAAGGCTCACGCTCAACAAAAGCACAATAAATAGTAAGAGATTTTTGTGTAAAATCATTTGTTAAATATTTTTTATTTAGACTGGGACAAAATTACGAGTTTTTCCCGATATAACAAATAGTTGCGAAATAAATTTATTTTTAACTATTTTACTTTATTTCTAATAAATAAAATCAATTATAGCATCTATCTACAAGATGTTTTAACATTCCTATCTAATAATTAATATTAATAAAAAAGACTCGTTTCTCCTATAAGATAGCTTTTTCGTTACTTCTGAAACTTTAACACAAAAAAAACGGGAAAAACGTTTGCTATTTAAAATTTAATGATTATCTTTGTGGTGAAGATAAAGGGAATTATGAAAACTTTGTTAAGGCATGTAACTATCATAGACACGGACAGTTCCTACCATGGACAAACCCAGGATATCTTGATAGAAGATGGAAACATCAAACAAATTAGCTCTGAAATCACTTGCCAAGATGCCGATGAAGTGTTAGAGAATTGTTACATTTCACAAGGATGGACTGATAGCAGTGTGAGTTTTGGAGAACCAGGGTACGAGGAGCGAGAGACTTTAGCCCATGGCGTAAAGGTAGCTTGTGAGAGTGGCTTTACGCAGGTGATGCTCAATCCCAACACACACCCTATTACAGAGAGCCGAAGCCAAGTAGGCTTTTTAAAACGTGCTACCCAAGGAGCCATTACAGAGATTTTCCCTATAGGTGCTCTCACCACTGAGAGCAAGGGAGAATACCTAGCCGAGTTGTACGATATGCAAAGTGCAGGGGCAGTGGCTTTTGGAGATTATAAGCGGTATATTCCGCAAGCCAATCTGCTAAAGATTGCCTTGCAATACACAGCGCCTTTTAGTGGTATCGTGATTTCTTTCCCTTGCGACCGCTCTATCATGGGCAAGGGAGTAGTGAATGAACATATAGCTTCTACCCGATTAGGACTAAAGGGAATACCCGCACTTGCTGAAGAAATTATTGTGGAGAGAGACCTCTCCATCCTCGAATATGCTGGTGGACGATTACACATTCCGACAATCTCTACTGAAAAATCTGTCGCTCTGATAGCAGCAGCCAAAGCTAAAGGCCTAGATGTGAGCTGTAGTGTGGCAGTGAGTAATCTACACCTTACAGATGAAGTCTTAGGCAACTTCAATACTGACTACAAACTACTTCCCCCATTGCGTGATACGCGGCATGTAGAAGCCCTTCGCAAAGGAGTGGAAAGCGGGGTTATAGATATGGTAACTTCTGACCATTGCCCCCTTGATATAGAATGCAAAGCTAAGGAGTTCGACCTTGCAGAGTTCGGAAGCATAGGTCTTGAGGCTACCTTAGGAATCATGCTAAGACACTTCTCAGTGGAAAAAACTGTGGAGATGCTTACCGCTGCTAAAAAACGTTTCTCCCTACCTGTATCGCCTATTGCAGTAGGCCAGAAAGCAGATATAACCCTCTTTACCGACAAGGGAGAGCGGGTATTTGACAAAGATTCGATCAAATCTTCTTCTAAAAATTGTGCCTTTGTCTCAGAGACAGTCAAAGGAAAAGTCTTGGGCGTGATCTCCCCTAGGGGTCACTGGTTCTCAAGATAAGCTACTCCAACTTCTACAAAAAGTATATATATATTATTGTTTAACTTCAGGAAAAAAAACTCTAACAAAAATTAGAAACACTTCCCTATATGCTCCAAACATATAGGTGTACCAATATTTTACCATTTTCTACCAAAAGATGAAAGGTTTTTCTTTAAACTATTTGGTAAGACCTGCTATTATAGAGCAGGAGAGTGGCAAGTCTCCCGCCATTTTCATGCTACATGGTTATGGACAAAACAAAGAAGAATTCTTCTCCATAGCCAATGAACTCCCTCAGGAGTATATTGTAATCTCCCTACAAGCTCCCTACAAGCTATCAGATATTGAGTTTTTTTGGTATGCTATAGAGTTTGGGGCCTCCAAATGGTGCGATATAGTGCAAGCACAAGCTGCACAGCAGAAGCTCCTAACTTTTTTAGGACAGGCTTGTGATCGGTTCAATATTGATACAGAACAGATCACCCTTATAGGATTTGACCAAGGTGGTATCCTTAGTCTTACATTAGCTCTTTCTTTCCCCGATAAATTCCAAAGAGTTGTGGCCATCAATAGTTACATAGATAAAAAATTATTGAGTTTTAACTATCAAAAAAACAATTTTAAGAAATTGAAAATCTGTCTATTACACGGATATTCCAATGAAATTGTCTCCTTGGATTGGGCAGAAGAAACCATAGAGCTACTCAAGAAGCTACATATCGATTATTCTTATCAGACGTTTGCTTCGGGACATGTGTTCTCAGCCGAGATGTTCTACGCCATGAAGAATTGGATTGAGCAGAGAGAATAAAACGCTATTTATGCACATGTAACCCACATTCCTTATTGGTCTTGTGCTCCCACCACCAGCGGCCTGCACGGAAGTCTTCGCCTTCCTTGACAGCACGTGTACAGGGGGCACAGCCAATACTGGGGTAACCCTTGTCATGCAATGGGTTATAGGGGATTCCATGGCTACGAAGGAAGGATAACACTTGCTCTGTTTTCCAATGTAGGAGCAAATGTACCTTGATGATTTGGTTACTTTCGTCCCATTCCACCATGGGCATCTGCTCGCGATGGGGTGATTGTTCGGCACGAAGTCCTGTGATCCATACTTTATTCCCCTGCAAAGCACGCTTGAGCGGTTCTACCTTGCGGATATGACAACACGCATGTCGCAAGGGAACGGACTGGTAAAAGGCATTGATACCATTGTCCTGTACATACTCCTCTATCGCTTTTGCATCGGGATAGTAAGGGGTAATCTTGGTATGGTAATACTCATTGGTAAGCTGCCAAGTAGTATAAGTCTCGTAGAAAAGGCGCCCTGTATCTAGAGTAAAGATCTTGACAGGGAAGTGTCCTTTCATGATAAAATCGGTAATCACCTGATCCTCCATACCAAAGCTAGTGGAGAAAACCACCTTATCGGGATAGCGCTCGGTAAGGAGGGCGAGTATTTCTGTCTCTGTAAGAGAGGCCGTTGCTGTGAGCAACGAATCTATATCAGGATGCATTATTTTTAGGTTTGGAAATGCAAAAATACGAAAAATAATGATTAATGGTTAATGATTAATGATTAATTACTCAAAGAGCTTTTATATATGGTTTTAGATTATATCCAAATAAGTGTAATAGATTGATACTGTGTAGTATATAGATGCTGACTAAGATGATTCTTGATTAGTGTTTATATTTAGAAACTCCTTTGATGTATTTTTTGTTGTTTAGTACATTTTTTGTACATTTGCAGAAAATTTTCATGGCTCAATGATACCTTTATTTATAAGTACTCCTGAACTATTATTTGTACTCTTTGTGGCGGTGCTGCTCTTTGGCACCAATAAAATTCCTGAAATCGCCCGTACCTTGGGCAAAGGCATGCGACAACTCAGGGATGCCACCGCCGAGATTAAGGAAGAAATCAACAAAAGCGTAGAGAAATCAGGTATAGATACCTCCCTGATTGATGAAGTAAAACAAGAGGTAGAGAAAGCCAAAGAAGGCTTAGAAGACCCACTGGGAAGTATCAAACGAAACCGATAACACATGGCAAAGACGAGCAAAGAAACCCCCTTGATGAAACAATATAACCAGATTAAGGCAAAGTATCCCGATGCCTTATTGCTCTTCAGGGTAGGCGATTTCTATGAGACATTCAAGGAGGACGCCGTCAAGACCTCACAAGTGTTGGGTATCGTACTGACTTCTCGCAATAATGGCAGTGAGGACACTTCCTTAGCTGGCTTTCCTTATCATGCCCTGAACAATTATCTACCGAAGCTCGTCAAGGCTGGTTACCGCGTGGCTATCTGCGACCAATTAGAAGACCCTAAGCTTACCAAAACCATCGTCAAGCGTGGCGTTACGGAGCTAGTAACCCCTGGGGTTGCCCTCAGTGACGACATACTACAGACGCGTAAGAACAATTTCTTAGCCTCTGTTTGGCTACATACCCCCTTGTGTGGGGTATCTTTCTTGGACATCTCCACAGGTGAGTACTACTTGGCTGAAGGGGATATCCCTTGTATAGACAAGCTCCTACAGAATTTTCAGCCCAATGAGGTGCTCATTGCCAAAAAACAGCGCAAGGAGATAGAAGACGCCTTTGGAAATGGCTGGCACTACTTCGGTTTGGAAGACTGGGTCTATAAAGAAGATTTTGCCTATGAGGCACTAACCAAGCAGTTCCAGACCAATTCTCTAAAGGGCTTTGCCGTAGAACAGCTACGCCAAGGCTGGATCAGTGCAGGGGCTATACTACACTACCTATCCGAGACACAGCACCACCAGCTACAGCATATCACCAGTATTCGTCCTATCATAAACGAAGAATATGTATGGATGGACAAGTTCACCATACGAAACTTGGAACTATATGGCGGAGGACAAGCAGGCAGTGTCGGCCTCTTAGAAGTCATTGATAAGACCCTGACCCCTATGGGTAGCCGTATGCTTAGGCGTTGGCTTGCCCTACCACTAACAAACCTTAGCCAGATACAAGAGCGCCACCAAGTGGTACAAGCCTTAGTCGCCCACACCGAACTTAGAGAACAAGTAAGGGATCACCTGCACAAGGTAAGCGATATTGAGCGCTTGCTTTCCAAGATAGCCACAGGAAAAATCACTCCACGAGAGCTTATCTATCTGAAAAACTCCTTACTTGCTGTACTTCCCTTAAGAGCAATTACTCTCCCCTTCGAAGAAGTTGCCCTCAAGAGACTTTTTGAGCGTATCTGTGACCTAGAGGAATTATGTGAGAGAATTGGCCATACCCTTGAAGAGGATGCCCCTGTGAATATCCTAAAAGGCAATACCATCCGAGCGGGCTTCTCGGCCGAGCTAGATGAGCTACGCAACCTCTCCCATTCTGGTAAGGAGTACCTCAACCAGCTATTAGAGAGAGAGATTGCCCAGACCCATATCTCTTCCTTGAAGATAGATAACAATAATGTCTTTGGTTACTATTTTGAGGTGCGCAATGTCCATAAGGACAAGGTACCTGCTCACTGGGTACGCAAACAGACCTTGGTGAATGCCGAACGCTACATCAGTGAAGAACTCAAGGAATATGAAGAGAAAATCCTCCATGCTCAGGAGCGTATTGCTATCTTAGAACAGGAATATTTCGCCTCGCTCATCCAAGAGGTCATCGCCTATATCTCTCCTATACAGCAGACAGCCATTGCCATAGGAGAGATAGACACCCTCTGTGGGTTTGCTCTTTTGGCTACAGAGCGCCAATATACGCTCCCACAGCTGGACGATTCCTTAGTTATCAACCTAAAGGAAGCACGCCATCCTGTGATAGAGCAGCAGCTCCCCCCTACCCAACCCTATATAGCCAATGATATCTATTTAGACAATGAGCGCCAACAGATTATGATGATCACAGGGCCTAACATGAGTGGTAAGTCTGCCCTCCTGAGACAGACTGCCCTAATCGTCCTATTGGCTCAGATAGGTAGTTTTGTCCCTGCCAAGCAAGCACAGATAGGTATTGTAGATAAGATATTCACCCGTGTAGGTGCCAGTGATAATATCTCACAAGGGGAATCTACTTTCATGGTAGAGATGAATGAGGCCGCTCTGATTCTCAACAACCTCTCCCAGCGAAGCCTTATCCTCTTGGACGAGATTGGTCGTGGTACCAGTACCTATGATGGTATCTCTATTGCATGGGCTATAGCCGAGTACCTACATGAGCACCCTACCCATGCCAAGACCCTTTTTGCCACTCACTATCACGAACTCAATGAGATGCAAAACGAGTTTGCCCGTATCAAGAATTTTTCTGTCTCGGTCAAGGAAGTCAAGGGAAGTATTCTCTTTTTGCGCAAGCTCGTGGAGGGCGGTAGCGAACACAGTTTCGGTATTCATGTAGCCAAAATGGCAGGAATGCCCCCCTATGTGATAGAAAAAGCAGAAAAAGTGCTTGAGAAATTGGAGAAAACACATCAGCTAGAAGACAACAAGGAGCAACTCAGTGAAAAGAACAAAGAAGGTATGCAGCTGAGTTTCTTCCAATTGGACGATCCCCTCTTGGAAAGTATCAAGGAACAGCTCATTCATACCGATATAGACAACCTCACCCCCATAGAGGCACTGATGAAACTCAATAGTATTAAGAAAATGCTCAAAAAATAGTGAGTAATGACTAACGACTAGTGACTAGTGACCAACAACTAGTGACAAGTGACCAACAACTAGTGACAAGTGACCAACGACTAGTGACAAGTGACCAACGACTAGTGACAAGTGACTAACAACTAGTGACAAGTGACCAACGACTAGTGACAAGTGACCAACGACTAGTGACAAGTGACCAACGACTAGTGACAAGTGACCAACGACTAGTGACAAGTGACCAATTGTTATTTACGAGAAAAAATTGTATCTTTGCAAAAACTTTTCATTATTCATTTTTCACTTTTCACTCATTTCCGCTTGTTATTTCAAATAAAATCCTTACTTTTGTGCGATAGAATTAAATACAATATATTATGTATAACTTATTAAAAGGAAAAAGAGGCATCATCTTTGGTGCTTTAGATGAGAACTCCATAGCATGGAAAACCGCTGAGCGCGTACATGAAGAAGGAGGCCAGTTTGTCCTTACCAATGCGCCTATTGCGATGCGCATGGGAAAAATCAATGAATTAGCTGAAAAAACAGGTGCTCAAGTAATCCCTGCTGATGCTACCAATATGGACGACTTACAGAATTTGGTTACCAAAGCGGTAGAAATCCTCGGTGGTAAGCTGGATTTTGTACTACACTCCATAGGTATGTCGGTCAATGTACGTAAAAATATCCCTTATACTGAGTCTAACTATGACTTTTATGCCAAGGGCTGGGACGTTTCGGCGCTTTCTTTCCATAAGGTGTGCCAAGCCCTCCATAAGAATGACGCAATGAACGAATGGGGTAGTATCGTAGCACTTACTTATATCGCGGCCCAACGTACTTTCCCTGACTATAATGATATGGCCGACAACAAGGCTTACTTGGAGTCTATCGCGCGTAGTTTTGGGTACTTCTATGGTAAGGATAAGCATGTGCGTATCAATACCATCTCCCAGTCCCCTACTCCTACCACTGCTGGACAAGGTGTGAAGGGCTTTGATGGTTTTATCACCTACGCTGAGCTAATGTCTCCACTGGGCAATGCCACTGCTGATGACTGTGCCAACTATGTTGTTACCCTCTTCAGCGACCTTACCCGTAAGGTTACCATGCAGAACCTCTATCACGATGGCGGCTTCTCCAATGTAGGGGTCACTCCTGAGGTAATCGCTCATATGAGTAAATAATTTTTTCATTTTATATAATTCAAAAAACTATCATTGCTATTAATGATAGTTTTTTGTTATCTGTCATTCATTACTTGTCATTAGTCATTAGTCATTAATCATTAGTCATTATTATGGAGCCTTTTAGCAAAGAAGTATTTGATCTTTTTGGGCAGAAATTAAAAATAGGAAATCGCCGAGGGGTACACCTCAATGCGGTAGTGAGCAACTCGCGCTATAAGTTCGATTTAGCGCGACTTTCAGCTATATTCAAGAGCCTACCTGAGCGGTTCGTCTTGGACTTACTGACCGTGAAAAACCTCAAATTCACCTTCTCCCTGCACGATACACCCTCTACAGCTATTGATGAGCGGGATTATACCATAGTAGAAACCGCTGAAGCTGTAAGAGCAAAAAAGCAAACAACCGAAAAAGACGAGAACAAAGAGCGAGCAGAGCTTTTGGAAAAACTCTCCGATGGGGTAGATAATCTCATTTTCCAGAGTGAGGCCATCTTTCAGGAAAAAGGTGTCAATGCGTTGGGGTTTGGTTTTCCTATCTTAGCCAGACGCGATTTGACTGATGGGCAGATCACAGTGGCTCCTATACTTATCTGGTCGGTGAGAATACGTCCTACCTCCCAGCTCAACACTTGGGAGATTAGCCGCAGTGAGGATGATCCTATCTATATCAACGAAGTGCTTATCAATCACTTGCAGAACGACTCCCATGTTACCATTGCCCCTATCCCTGACCAAATGCTCGAAGACGGCAAGATAGACAAAGCGGAACTCTACCAGATATGTACCGACCTTCTCAGTCAGCTAAAAATCAAACAGAACCTTGATTTCTTAGAGAACAACTATGCAGAGATAAGCCCTATCAAAACCAAGGCCGCCTACGAGGCACTCCTGCCTGAAAAAGGCAATGCGCTGATTGAGAAGGCTGGACTCTTTTCCCTTTTTGAGGTACAGAAACAAAACATCATCAATGATTACCAAAGCCTTAAGGAGCAGTTTTCCCCACGCGAGAGTACGCCTAAAGAGGATTTCCAAACCTTTACCAGTATTCCTACCGACCCTTCTCAGCAGGAAGTGCTAGAGCAACTCCGCACCCAATCGCACCTGCTCATACAAGGCCCCCCTGGTACGGGAAAAAGCCAAACCCTTACGGCTATCTTGGTCAATGCCTTGGAGAACCAACAGAAGGTCTTGGTAGTCTGTGAGAAGCAAACCGCCCTAGAGGTACTACACCACTCCTTAGAGAATCATGGCTTAGGCAAATACACCATTCTTATCAAGGACAGCATAGCCGATAGAAAATTGGTAGTGGATGCTGTGCGCAATATCTTGGACGACCCCGCTTTCAAAAAGGCAATTCCCCCCTACCCACAAGAGGCCAAAGACACACAAATTGGAGGATTAAAGCAGCTAAAAGAAGCCATCAACCTACACCACAAAGAGCTATTCACTCCCCTACTCTCTGGGGAAAACTGGACGGAACTTATGGGACAACTGCTCAAGTATGCTCCACAGCGCACTGCTCTCTCCCTACAAGGACTCCCCTTAAGCTTTACCGATGAGGAACATGAGGCGCTCAGGGAAACCCTCGCCCCAGCCCAGCGACTTTACACCCCTTTTGCCCCCTACAAAGAGGGCTATCTATACAACCCTAAGACACTCATAGCCAAGCCTTATCAGCAAACAGCACATCATACAGAAGCCACTTTTAACAGCTATAAAGAACAATGGGCACAGATTCTTTCCCTATATGAGCAGTATAGGGGGGAATATCTATATAAGCGCAAGGAAGAACTCTCTGAGCAAATCCAACTGCTCACTACCTATATAAATGAGACAGAAGCCCTTACCAGCCTGCTTCCTGCCGATGCCGACCAATACAATCGTAAGCGTACCGAAAGCTTTTTCTATAAGCTTAGCGCACTCTTCATGAGCCAACGCAAGGAGGCTATCACTCAGCAAAAACGCTTATTATGGCTTTGCCAAGAGATTAAGAAGATTAGCCTACATCCCAATTTTGCCCCGCTTTCCCTTTCCGATAACCTCTTTTCCAATAAGGAGCAGATTCTTCGCTATCGAGAGGAACTTGGCCGAGCCAGTGCCCACTTCGAGGAAAAAGTAGCTGCTGACTTTGCCTCTTTGGATGTGGCCAACTTCTACGATCCTAAGTTTGCCAGCGATACCCTACATGCGCTCACCAGAGCTTTAAGCCAACTAAAAGAACAAATAAAGGAGCATGCTTATATAGCCGCTACCCCTCAGGGGCTGACTTTCTTTGATTTCAAGCGTTATATAGAGGGTGCTTTGGAGCAACACAACCAATACCAAAACGATCACAACAACCCCTTAGAGGTAGGTTATCAATGGTTTGCCTTCGAAGCAGAACTTTCTGCTTTACTTAAGCAATGTTTGCTGCTCTTGGAACAAGCCCAAGCACTCAACTGGGAAGCCTCTTTCCTATATGCCTATTATGAGGCTTTCTTGCTCAAAAAATCGGAGACACTCAGCGCCTTTTCGGCCAATACTTATGAGGATTTCAGAGAAAAGCTCCGCCGCTTTGCTGCCTCACAACAGCAGCTGATTACCCAATACTGGGATCAAGCCCAAATAGCAGCCGTCAAGGACTTTGAGACCAACCACAAGGAGCTGACAGTGGCCAACCTATATAATAAGCGCCGAAGTGAAAAGCACAGCCGCCTATCCCTCAGGCAGATAGCCTGCAAAGATACAGACCTATTCACCACCTTTTTCCCTATAGTACTCACCACCCCCGATAGCTGTTGTAACCTTTTCCAAGGAAAGAACTTCTACTTTGACTATGTCGTTTTTGATGAAGCCAGCCAGCTGAAATTGGAAGACAACCTCCCTGCTATTCTCAAGGGAAAAACTGTTATCATCGCAGGGGACGAACACCAGATGCCTCCGAGCAACTACTTTAGTAAGATCTTTGACGGCGGCTACCAAGATGAGGAAGAGATAGACGAGGAAGACCAAGCCCTCCAGAAGAACTCGCTGCTCTCGGTAGAGTCGCTGCTTGACTTTGCCCTTGAGTACAAGTACGATAAGCATCATCTGGACTTCCATTACCGTTCCAAACACCCTTACTTGATAGATTTTTCCAATGTAGCTTTCTACAATGGGAAACTACGCCCCTTGCCTCGTTTTGAGAGTGAAAACCCTATCAACTTCTACCAGGTAGATGGCACTTTTCACGAATATACCAACGAAGCCGAGGCACTCAAGGTCATTGAGATTCTCAGAGAAATCACCCCCAGAGAGGACGGCAGTTACCCCTCCGTAGGGGTAGCCACTTTCAACATCACCCAGCGCAACCTTATCCGAAAGAAACTGCTGTGGCTCAGGAACCAGCCTACCGAACAAGAATTTGCCGAGAAACTCACCGCACTAGAACAAGCAGGCCTCTTTATCAAGAACTTAGAGAATATACAGGGAGACGAACGAGATATCATTATCCTTTCGGTAACTTATGGAAAGAAGAAAGATGGCAAGTTTGTCCAGAGTTTTGGCCCCCTAAACCAACAAAAAGGCTATAAGTTGCTCAATGTGATCATCACCCGTGCCAAAGAAAAAATCTATGTATGCAATTCCATACCTGAGGCGGTATTTCTCAATTATGCTGATGCCTTAGCCCAAGAGCAGGCCAACAACCGCAAGGCCGTACTCTATGCCTATCTGGCTTATACCAAAGCGGTAAGTGAGGGAAATAGTCAAGCTATGGGGGAAGTATTACAAAGTCTCGCCCTCTATGGCAACCTGAGGAAAGAAGCCACTACCCAAGGACAATTGCTATTCAAAGAAGAAGTTTTTGCGCTACTTTCTACACAATTTCCTACCCTTAGTCTTAGCAAGGATAAGCCTTTCGGAGGTTATATGATCGATATACTACTGACGCCCCCTTCAGGCAAGCCCATCGCCATAGAGTGTCTGAGCAAGCCCATCTACCAGCAGCCTATGGGCTATTTGGAAGACCTACACAAGGAACAGATTCTCCGTGATGCAGGCCTTGATTATATGCGTATCCATGCCGATAAGCCCATCAAAAGCGCCCTTTCCGCTCTTGAAAAAACACTCGCTACCCGATGAAAAGAAAGATCATATACACCCAAGACGGCTCCACTACCTTAGAAATAGAAGCATGGGGCGAACACTATCACTCCATGCGAGGCGCTATAGGCGAGGCCTACCATGTTTTCATTCACCAAGGTTTAGAACTCTTCGCCAGAAAAGAGATTTTTTTGCTTGAAATAGGCCTTGGAACAGGCCTGAATGCCTTTATTACGTTCTTAGAACATGAGCGGCAGCAGCAGACCATTCATTACGAAGGTGTGGAGGCCTATCCCCTAACGGCTGAGGAAGTCGCCTGCTTGAACTATCCTGAACTATTGCACGCTGGAGATAAGAAGGCTGTCTTCGAGCTACTACACAGCACCCCATGGGACGAGACAGTTTCCCTCTCCCCCACTTTTACCCTTAAAAAGCGGCTACAATCCTTTGAGCAAATCTGCGACCAAGAGCGTTTTGACCTTATCTACTTTGATGCTTTTTCGGCCAGTGTACAACCAGAGCTATGGACAGAGACCCTTTTTGAACGTATGTACCAAGCACTCAAAACAGGCGGCATCTTGGTTACCTACGCCTCCAAAGGGAGTGCGCGCCGAGCCATGCAAGCCGTTGGTTTCAAAGTAGAAAAGCTCCCTGGTGCTTTAGGGAAACGAGATATGCTCCGAGCTAAAAAAGAATAAAAATGAGCCTTGGGTGCAAAAAAAATTATTTTTTTAATAAACATTTGTTTTTTAATAAAATAGTTGTATTTTTGCACTCGGAATTGGTAATTAAGAGGTAGAGGGCGGATAAGTCCTCTTTTTTTATAATTATATGAACTTAAAAGAACGTGTAAAAGAACTGATTGACAAGGGGTTAGAGGAGAATCCTTCACTCTTTCTCATTGACTATTCAGTAGGTGGGGACAACCTCATCAAGGTAATTATTGATGGCGATAATGGAGTCGGTATAGAAGATTGTGTAGCCTTAAGCCGTGCTATTGAACATAATTTGGACAGAGAAGAGGAGGATTTTTCCTTAGAAGTAAGCTCTTGTGGTATCTCCGCTCCTCTTGTTTTAGAGCGCCAATATACCAAAAACATAGGTCGCGAGGTAGAGGTCAAGACCGCTACAGCAAGCCATACAGGGGTAATTAAAGGGGTAAGTAATGCAGTAGTAACCCTTGAGGTCACCTCGCGCCAGCCCAAACCACAAGGAAAAGGGAAAATTACCGTTACCGAGGAAATTCTTCTGCCTATAGAAGAGATAAAAGAAGCAAAATTAAAATTAAAATTTTAGATACTCTCATGGAAAATAATCTCGATTTGATAGAATCCTTTTCAGAATTTAGAGACGACAAGCTCATAGATCGCGAGGCACTGATGTCCATCTTGGACGAAGTGTTCAAGACTGCTTTGAAGAAAAAATACGGTTCGGATGAGAACTTTGATATCATCATCAACCCCGATAAGGGTGACATAGAGATATGGCGCAATCGTATTATTGTAGATGACGGTATGGTGGAGAATCCCAATGCAGAGATACCACTGAGCGAGGCACTCAAAATAGAATCGGACTTTGAGGTAGGGGAAGAGGTTTCCGAAGAGGTGAAAATCAGTCAGCTCGGCCGTCGTGCGATCTTGGCCTTGCGACAGAATCTCATCTCCAAGGTACATGAGTATGACAACAATACCGTTTATAAGAAATTCAAAGAACTCATCGGAACTATATACACCGCTGAGATACACCATATTAAGGGAAAAACAGTGATCTTGCTTGATGATGAAGGCAATGAGATCCTCTTGCCTAGAGACAAGCAAATCCCATCGGACTTCTTCAAGAAAGGAGAAACCACTAAGGGGATTATAGAGTCGGTAGATTTCAAAGGAAATAAGCCCTCTATCATTCTTTCCCGCACCTCACCTGTATTCTTGGAACGCCTTTTTGAGCAAGAGATTCCAGAGATTGCCGATGGGCTTATCACTATCCAAAAGGTAGCCCGTATTCCAGGGGAGAAAGCTAAAATTGCGGTAGATACTTATGACGATCGCATAGACCCTGTAGGGGCTTGCGTGGGCGTGAATGGTGCTCGTATCCGTAGCATCGTACGCGAGTTAGGCAATGAGAATATAGATGTTATCAGCTATTCAAGCAATATCAACCTATTCATTAGCAAGGCTTTAGCTCCCGCTAAAATCACCTCTATCACAGTGAATGAGGAAACCAAGCGCGCCGAGATTCTCTTGGCCTCCGAGGAAGTTTCCAAAGCTATCGGTAAGGGAGGAAGCAATATACGCTTGGCGAGCCTGCTTACAGGTTATGAGATAGATGTATTCCGTGAAGGCGCCGAAGAAGACGTAGAACTCTCCGAATTTGAAGACGATATAGAACCATGGGTAATAGAAGAGTTCCGCCGCATAGGCCTTGATACTGCCAAGAGTGTCTTGGAATACAGTGCTGAAGAATTAGAAAAACGCGTAGATTTGGAAGCTGAAACAATCCAAGAAGTATTGCGTATTCTCAAGGAAGAATTTGAAAATTAGCCTAAAAACCAAATAATACACAACCAACACACATCAGACAAAATAAAAAAACGAGCTTAGAAAAATTTATGGCCGAGGATAAAAGATTAAATAAAGCAGCAAAAGAATACAACATCTCTACCGATAGAGTAGTTGAATTTCTCAAATCAAAAGGGCATACTATAGATCCCAAACCCAACACCAAAATCCCAGCAGAACTAATTGCTCTCCTTGAAAAAGAGTTTGGTTCTGACAAGAAAAGTCGTGAGACCTCTAAAGAAATCACTCAGGAGCAACGTAGGGAAAAAGAGGCTATCCGTCAGGAACTTTTAGAAAAAGAAAGACAGGAAAAGGCACAGAAAGAACAAGAAATTATTCGTGCCAAAGCCACTATTGCAGGCGCCAAAGTCGTTGGAAAAATTGACTTGGATCAGCCTAAAAAAGCTACGCCCCAAGAGGTAGCCCCCCAGCAGGAGACTACCCCTAAGGAGAAAACTGCCTCTGAAACACCTGCTGTAGTAGAAAAAGAAGTCCACAAAGAACCCGCTCTGGAGGAAAACCATTCCGACAAGCACAAGGATAAAGACAAAAATAAGCATAAGGACAAGGATAAAGACAAGAAAGATGTCAAAAGCCCCCTTAGCAAACAAGAAAAAGACCTTAAGAACAAGAGTAGAGAACTACTCTCTGGCAAGCCTATCCTCTCTTCCAAAGATGCTGCTAAAAAAGAAGAGAAAAAGCCTCAAATAGAACCCGAACCTGGTGTAATAGAAACCAAATACACCAAACTAACAGGGCCTAAGCTCGTAGGTGAAAAAATAGACTTGTCACAGTTCGAACGGCCTAAAAAGAAAAAGAACGGCAAGGACAAGGATAAAAACAAAGATGCTGCCTCCGGCGATAAGCAAGGAAAGCGCAAGCGCAAACGTATCTCTTCTGAAAAAGAAAATACAGCCAATCCTAATGCACCAAAAGGAGGAAACAGCAACAACAAAGATAACAAAGACAAAAACAAAAATAAGAAGAAAGACGGAAAAATCTTTGTAAAAACAGAGCCTACCGAGGAAGAAGTACAAAAACAAGTACGCGAAACCTTGGAGAAACTACAAGGAAAATCTGTCAAATCCAAGGGTGCTAAGTATCGTAAAGAAAAACGCGACAGCCATCGCCATAAGAGCGAGGAGGAAATAGCACAACAAGAAAGAGAAAGCACCATCTTACGCGTAACAGAGTTCGTTACAGTCAATGAGCTTTCTACCATGATGGACGTACCTGTCAATAAAGTGATTGGAGCTTGTATGTCCTTGGGTATTTTCGTTACGATGAACCAGCGCTTGGATGCGGAGACACTCGCTATCGTTGCCGATGAGTTTGGCTTCCAGATAGAGTTCTCCACTGCAGGTATTGATGAGGCTATCCCTACCGAGGAAGATCGTCCAGAGGACTTAGTTCCTCGTGCGCCTATAGTAACCGTTATGGGGCACGTGGATCATGGGAAAACCTCCTTGCTTGACCATATCCGTAATGAGAATGTAATTGCCGGTGAGAGTGGTGGTATCACCCAGCACATAGGTGCCTACTCGGTAACCCTCAAGCGTAGCAAGCAACGTATTACCTTCCTTGACACCCCAGGACACGAGGCCTTTACCGCCATGCGTGCCCGTGGTGCCCAGATTACCGATATTGCTATTATCGTAATTGCGGCCGATGACGACATCATGCCACAGACCAAGGAAGCCATCAGCCATGCACAAGCGGCAGGCGTACCTATTATCTTTGCTATCAACAAGATAGATAAGCCTGCGGCCAATCCAGAAAGAATCAAAGAACACTTGGCCAATATGAACCTCTTGGTTGAGGAATGGGGTGGTAAGATCCAGTCCCAAGACATCTCTGCCAAGAAAGGTATAGGCGTGAGTGACCTCTTGGACAAAGTTCTCTTGGAGGCTGAAATCTTAGAGCTTCGCGCCAATCCGAATAAGCGTGCTGTAGGTACCATAGTGGAAGCTGCCTTGGACAAAGGTCGTGGCTATGTCTCCACTGTATTGGTACAAGAAGGTACCTTGAAGATAGGAGATTATGTACTGGCAGGTACCCATTCTGGGAAAATACGTGCTATGCAAGATGAGCGTGGAAGAAATGTAAAAGAAGCCATTCCTTCTACCCCTGTGACCATATTGGGACTTGATGGGGCGCCTCAGGCAGGTGATAAATTCTATGTCTTTGAAGACGAGAAAGAAGCCAAGCAAATAGCTGCCAAGCGTACCCAACTCCTTCGCGAGCAGTCTGTACGTACACAGCGCCATATCACTCTGGACGAAATTGGCCGCCGTATTGCCTTGGGAGACTTCAAAGAACTCAATATTATCCTCAAAGGGGACGTAGATGGTTCTGTAGAAGCCCTTACCGACTCCTTCCAGAAACTCTCTACCGAAGAGATTCAAATCTCTATCATTCACAAGGGAGTGGGTGCAATCACCGAGTCCGATGTCCTATTGGCTTCTGCCTCCAATGCCATTATCGTGGGCTTCAACGTACGTCCTATGGCCAATGCACGTGCCTTGGCCGAGAAGGAAGAAATAGATATCCGTACCTACTCTATCATCTACGATGCAATCAACGATCTGAAGGATGCGATGGAAGGTATGCTTTCACCTGAAATGCGTGAAGAGGTCACAGGTACGGTAGAAATCCGCGAACTCTTCAAGATCTCCAAGGTGGGTACTATTGCAGGTTGTATGGTTACCGATGGAAAAATATATCGTAACTCCAAGATACGCCTCTTACGTGAGAATGTGGTCATCTATACTGGCGAACTCTCTTCGCTCAAGCGCTTTAAGGACGATGTGAAAGAGGTGAGCAAGGGCTATGACTGTGGTCTGCAAATCAAGAATTACAATGACATCAAGGAAGGAGATATCATAGAAGCCTTCCAAGAAGTAGCTGTTAAGAAAAAATTATAATCATCATGGAAATAACTGCTTCCATTGCTAAAGATATTGCAAGCACTTTGCTTGACATTGAGGCTATTAAGCTCAGTCCTGAAGTTCCTTTCACTTGGGCTTCAGGCTGGAAATCGCCTATCTATTGTGATAACCGTATGCTGCTCTCCTTCCCTGCTGCAAGGGAGAAAGTCGCCCTTACCATGAGCCAATTTATCAAAGAAAAATATCCTAATGTACAGCTCATAGCAGGGGTAGCCACAGGAGCCATAGGTATGGGAATGCTCGTGGCTGACCGCTTAGGCCTTCCCTTTGTCTATGTACGTCCAGAGCCTAAAAAGCACGGGCGTGGTAACCAGATAGAAGGCAGTTTCACCGAAGGGGAAAAAACTGTAGTGATAGAAGACCTCATCAGTACAGGTATGAGTAGTATAGGAGCGGTCAAAGCCCTGAGAGAAAACCACTTGGATGTACTAGGTATGGTCGCTATCTTCTCCTATTTATTCGAGGTAGCTCAGCATAATTTCTCTTCAGCGGCTATAGGCTTAGATACCCTCAGCCAATATAACGCCCTACTGGAAGAGGCCAAAGAGAGAAATTATATCTCTCAAGCCCAGTTAGAAACCTTGGCTAAGTGGCGCTTAGCCCCTGACAAATGGACATAAAATAATCTAATATGAAAATCACCTCCCCTATCGTATCCGTCGGTCTACCTATTACAGGAGTCTATGAAAAATTGGAGAATGTTGCTCTTTTCAAGGAACTCATGCCAGAGAACTTGTCACACTTTGTCTCTTCGGAGGACAATGCCTCTTTCTCTTTTTCCCTAAAGGGTATGCCTGAAATTTTCTTGGAAAAGAAAAAGCTCACTCCAGTAAGTGAACTCATCTATGGAGCGCCAGAGGGCAAGCTCCCTTTTACGCTTCGCATCAGCCTTGACCCCAAATCGGAGGCACAGACGGAGGTTTGCTACACCTTCGAAGGAGAGTTCAACCCTATGCTGGCCATGGTTGTGAAAAGTCCTATTACCAAGCTACTAGAGACTATGGCTGAAAAAACAAAGACCTTATGAAAAAGCACCAAAGACTGATGCTAACTTACGGGAATATCATAGCAGGGGTTAGCATTGCCCTAACAATGCTACAATACACCTTAAATGCCTACAATGGTAAGCCACTTACGGTGTTTCTCTTTGGTATTCTACCTATCTTAGTCCTTGCTTTGTGTATATTTTTAGGAATTTATCAGAGCAAAGAACGCAGTTTTAGACAGATGATAAAGGTAGGGCTGGGTATTTCTATACTTTTTGCGGTGATAGTAGCTATTTTTTGGGTTATATTCATCAAATATATAGCACCAACCCACTTGGAGACTCTCAACAGCCTACAATTGGAAGCCTATAAGGGACAACACCCAGAGGTAGATGCCCAGACTATCGAACAGATGCGCATTAGCATGGAAGGCAATACCGCCCCATGGATACAATTCAACTTATCGCTGGTGTCTAACTTGTTTTTTGGTCTGATTCTCTCCCTTTTGGCGAGTTCCTTTTTTAAAATTTTCAACAGAAATTAATCCTTGTCCATGCAAATATCGGTTGTTATTCCCTTATTCAACGAAGAAGAATCTCTTCCTGAACTCCATCAGTGGATCCAAAAGGTCATGGAGCGAGAGGATTTCTCTTATGAAATTCTCTTTGTAGATGACGGCTCTACGGATCATTCTTGGGAAGTCATACAACAGATTTGTACCAAGGATAGCCATGTAAAGGCGATTCGTTTTCTAAGGAATTATGGCAAGTCCCAAGCACTCAATGCAGGTTTTGCAAAGGCCGAGGGTGAAGTGATCATCACTATGGATGCGGACTTGCAGGACAGTCCAGAGGAGATCCCAGCTCTCTATCACATGATTGTAGCAGAAGGCTATGACTTGGTATCAGGCTGGAAGAAAAAGCGCTATGATCACAAGCTCACTAAGAACCTCCCTTCCAAGCTTTTTAACTGGGCAGCACGGAAGGTCTCAGGCCTTACCCTACACGACTTTAACTGTGGCTTGAAAGCCTACCGCAAGGACGTAGTCAAAACGATAGATGTTCGTGGAGAGATGCACCGCTATATACCCGTACTGGCCAAAAGTGCTGGTTTCTCACATATTACTGAAAAAGTAGTGATCCATCAAGCACGCAAGTATGGGAAAACAAAGTTCGGTATAGAACGCTTTATCAACGGCTTCTTAGACCTACTCACCATAGGCTTTCTCTCTAAGTTTGGCAAGCGCCCCATGCACTTATTCGGAGCCTTGGGGGTACTGGTATTCTTTATAGGTTTTTGCTTTGCTTTTTACTTAGGGATAGATAAGCTCTTTATAGACCCTACAGGACGTCTTATCACTAATCGCCCCCAGTTTTTCTTGGCACTCACTTCCATGATTATAGGAACTCAGTTCTTTCTGGCAGGCTTCTTAGCCGAATTGGTACTTAGAAGTAGGGAGACAGAGCCAAGGTACCATATCCGAGAAACTATTCATTAAATAACTAATTATAATTATGTATCGCTTTAGCATTCTTTTTCTACTGCTTGTAGCTGCTTGCAACAATACTCCTCAAACCTCCGAAAATACTCCTTCCACGCAGGAAGCCTCCCAAGAAAAGGCCCCTGCCCAAGAAGGAATTCGCTACGAAGGGGTACTCCCTACCGAGGATGGTGACCTGCTCTCAACTACCATTATCTTAGGAGAAAATAACACCTATTCCCTCTTACAACACTCACAGAATAAAGAAACTAACCGAGAGGAAAAAGGAAAATTTGGCTGGGACGAAGAGAATAAGACTATTTTCCTCATCAGCAAAGATGGTCAAAAGAGCTATTACAAGGTAGATGCCCAAGTGCTAATCTACTTGGCTGATCCCAATAAGAAGCTAACTCCAGAAGAAGAAGTAAGGGTTACCCTACACCAAAAACAATAAAAATGGCTATTCCTGTCTATTGTATGCCTGGTATGGCGGCCAGTTCTCGTATCTTTCAGCACCTAGAGTGGCCTGAGGAGTACGAGGTACATCTGCTTGACTGGGACGAGCCGCGTGCTAAGGAGTCTTTTGCTGCCTACGCCTCTCGTATAGCCCAGAGAATCACCGCCCCCAATCCTATCCTTATAGGGGTCTCTTTGGGCGGGGTATTGATACAACAGATAGCTACTTTGCTACCTGCCTATAGGGGGGTAGTGCTTATTTCCTCGATAAAATCGGCCGAGGAACTCCCCCGCTGGATGCGCTGCTGTAAGAGGCTAAGACTACAGAACCTACTACCCCTAGAGTGGCTAGCTAGCTTTGAGTTTTGGAAGCGTACCAAGCGATATAGGAAGTTGTACTACAAGTATATAGGTCTTGCCTCACCCCACTACTTAGCTTGGTGTGCCCGTGAGTTGCTCAACTGGCAATTCCCTACGCTCCCCCCAGAGAAACTCATTCATATACAAGGAGATAAGGACATAGTCTTCCCTATCAAGAACATTAAGGATTGTATCCGTATCCACAATGGCACCCATATTATGATCATCAGTCGCTTTCGCTGGTTCAGGGAACACTTTGTATCGCTCATAGAGCGGTTTAGTAACCAATGATTAGTGACCAATGACTAATGACTAATAACCAATGACTAGTGACTAACGAAACAAAACGTGAAAAATAAGTAAAATTTTATTTTTGCTTTCAAGAAAAATCACTATATTTGCACCAAATTTGACAATCAATGAGTGTTATCTATATGCTCATATCCATAAGTACTGTAGTGGTAGGATTGTTCTTGTTTTTGTACCTGCGCGCTATCCATAGTGGCCAATACGAAGACGTAGAAAGTCCTGCTATTCGCATGCTTTTTGAAGATGAATTGGTAACCCCTACTTGTAAGGAAGAACAAGAGGACAAAGCACATATATCTTACCACAAAGACAAGAAAGAAAAGCAAACAACAACTTAAAACTTGCTAAATCATTTTTTTATGGAAATGGAACAATTTTATTACGACAACAAAATTGTTAAGAACTTCATTTATGCGACGCTCTTTTGGGGTGTTGTAGGAATGAGTGTGGGCTTGCTATTGGCCTACTATTTTCTGTTTCCTACGCTTACCGAAGGCGTATCGTGGTTGAGCTTTGGTCGCTTGCGTCCATTGCATACCAATGCGGTCATCTTCGCTTTCGTAGGGAATGCTATTTTTGCAGGGAGTTACTACTCTATGCAGCGTTTGCTTAAGGCACGTATGTACAGTGATTTCTTAAGCAAACTTAATTTTTGGGGCTGGCAGCTAATCATCTTAGGCGCTGCTATTACTTTCCCTATGGGCTTTAGCACTTCCAAGGAGTATGCAGAGCTGGAATGGCCTTTTGATATTGCCATTGCAATCGTGTGGGTGGCTTGGGGTGCCAATATGATTGGAACCCTCATCAAGAGAAGACAGCGCCACATCTATGTAGCCATTTGGTTCTACTTAGCTACTTTCGTAGCGGTGGCCTTGCTGCACATCTTCAACAACTTGGAGTTCCCTATCTCCCTTACCTCCATGAAGAGCTACTCGGTATATGCAGGGGTACAAGATGCCTTAGTGCAATGGTGGTATGGGCACAATGCGGTGGCTTTCTTTTTGACAACCCCTTTCTTGGGACTGATGTATTACTTCATTCCTAAGGCTGCCGAAAGACCCGTATATTCGTACCGACTCTCCATCATTCACTTTTGGAGCTTGATCTTTATCTATATGTGGGCAGGGCCTCACCACTTACTCTATACTGCCCTTCCTGAATGGGCACAGAACCTTGGGGTGGTATTCTCCGTAATGCTCGTAGCGCCTTCTTGGGGAGGTATGATCAACGGACTGCTTACCCTACGTGGTGCTTGGGACAAGGTACGTACCGACCCTGTGCTTAAGTTCTTGGTAGTGGCTGTTACTGGCTATGGTATGGCTACTTTTGAAGGACCTACTTTAGCGCTAAAGAACGTAAATGCAATTGCCCACTTTACCGACTGGATCATCGCTCACGTACACGTAGGAGCACTCGCATGGAATGGATTCCTTACCTTTGGTATGATCTACTACCTCGTGCCTAAGATGTGGAAAACCAAGCTCTACTCTGTACGTATGGCCAATACCCACTTCTGGATAGGTACCTTAGGAATCGTGTTCTATACTATTCCACTCTATATCGCAGGCTTTACCCAAGCTACCATGTGGAAACAGTTCTCCCCCGACGGAAACTTAGTATATGGTAACTTCCTTGATACAGTCAATGCCATTATGCCTATGTACGCTATGCGTGCCATAGGAGGAACACTCTATATCACTGGAGCTATCTTGGCCGTTATCAATGTTATACAGACTATCCGCCAAGGACAAGCTGTAACCGATGAGCTTGCCGAGGCACCAGCCTTAGCACCTATCAGCAAGAGACGTGTGGCTGGTGAGACACTTCACCACTGGCTCGAAAGAAAACCTGTACAAATGACCATTTGGGCTACTATAGCTGTGGCCATAGGAGGTGCAGTACAGATTATCCCTACCCTATTGGTTAAAGAAAACATTCCTACCATAGCCGAAGTAAAACCTTATACCCCACTCGAATTGGAAGGTCGCGACCTATATATCCGTGAGGGTTGTGTGGGCTGTCATACCCAAATGGTACGTCCGTTCCGCAGCGAGGTAGAGCGCTATGGAGAGTACTCCAAGGCTGGAGAGTTCGTCTATGATCGTCCGTTCCTATGGGGAAGTAAGCGTACCGGACCTGACTTGCACCGCTTGGGTGGTAAGTACAACAACAACTGGCACTTCAACCACATGCTGGATCCAAGACAGACCTCTGCAGGAAGTATCATGCCTTCTTATCCTTGGCTGATTAAGAATGAGCTAAACACCGACAGACTCCTACAGAAGATGCGCACCCTTGCCAAATTAGGCGTACCTTACAACGAATCCGACTTCAAGTTTGCTCATGAAAACTTAGACGTACAAGCGCGTGCTATCGCTAATAGCTTGCAGAACGACCCTAACTTTGTGGCTGACTATGAGGCTTCTAAGAAAAATGCCGAGGTTCGTGGAGAGCAATTTATCCCCATCGAAAAACGTGAAATCGTGGCTATGATTGCCTACTTACAACGATTGGGTGTAGATATCAAAGCAAAAAAAGAAACCGCTGAAAAATAATTCGTTATGATGAAGTTTATCAAACACCACATGGCCTCCATCGAAGGTGTTTCACTTTACCCGATTATTTCTTTGATTATTTGCTTTACTTTTTTCATTGCCCTTTTCTGGTGGGTATTCTCCTATAAGAAAAAGGACTTGAATGAGATTAGTAACCTTCCTTTAAACGACGACGATCAAAACAACAACATTTTATGAGAAATTTATTAGCTTTAATACGTATTCTTATCATTGTAGGCTTCGCTGCCTTATTGTTAGAATATATATATGGGACAGAAGCAGCTTCGGCCATTACTTCTATCCCTTCCATTGGCGGCTTTCTGATCTTTCTGACTCTTATCCTTATCGGCATAGAGATGGTTGCCTACCGCAAGGAAGACCTTTTAGACCACTTGCTTTCTGATGAGCAAAAACGCCAAAGAGAGCTGGCCGAACAAAACAGTTGGTGGGGACGCTTTGTCGCCAAAATGCTTGACCAGAAGCCTTTGGAAAAAGAATCTGAGATTATCCTTGACCATAACTACGATGGTATTCAGGAGCTAGACAACAACCTCCCTCCTTGGTGGACATACCTTTTCTACGCATGTATCATCTTTGCTGTAGTGTATCTGTTCAAGTATGAAGTATTCGGTGGCCCTGACCAAAAAGCTGAGTACGAACAAGAACTCACCGATGCCAAATTAGCCATTGAGGCTTTCAAAAAGGCCAATCCAGGTATGATTGATGCTGATAGCGTTACGGAACTCTCCGATGTGGCTAGCCTACAAGAAGGGAAGAGCATCTTCCAAGCCAACTGTATCATGTGTCATGCTCCTGACGCTGGTGGAGGAATAGGCCCTAACCTTACCGATGACCACTGGATTCTAGGTGGTGGTATCAAGAATGTATTCCACACCATCTCCGAAGGAGGGCGTGAAGGTAAAGGAATGGTTGCCTGGAAAGCTACCCTTACCGCTAAGCAACGCCAACAGGTAGCCAGCTATGTACTATCCCTACAAGGTAGCAGCCCAGCTAGCCCTAAAGCTCCTGAAGGAGATATCATTTGGAAAAAAGAATAATCGTTATCAATTGTTAATTATCAATTGTTAATTGTTAATTGAAAAGTGCTTGTAGTTCTAAGTTCTACAAGCACTTTTTTTGCAAGATAATAGCATACTATAGCCTAAAAATATCCTCCGTTGCTACTGTTAACTCTGGAAATTTAGCGGAAGAAACCATATCTCCCTCTATGATAGGAGGAAGAGCGCGGTATTTGCCATTTTCAAGTACAAACTGGGTAATTTCCTTGTCAATAGGGCGTACTACCCAATATTCGTATACACCTGCTTCTTCATAGAGTTCATATTTGTAGCGCATCTCTTTCTTAGTATTGCCTGGTGATAGTATCTCAATAATCAGATCAGGCGCGCCTAAACAACGCTTATCGTTCTCTAACTTTTTAGGATCACACACCACACAGATATCAGGCTGTACGACACTATCTTCTACGCCCTTTTTGTTCTTGAGTACTACATCAAAAGGAGCTGCAAAAAGTTTGCAGGATTTTCCTTTGAAATAATGATACATCTCACCATACAAATTCCCAGATATTTTTTGATGAGAAATAGCAGGGGCTGGACTCATCTTAAAGATTTTACCTTTGAGGATTTCTAACCTATCTTTTATTTTCCAAAGCACATAATCAGCATAGGTATATACACCATTGATAAGGTCTAATTCTTCAATATTAGTAATAACGTCACTCATAGTAAGTATTTTTAGATTATCAGAGACAAAGATAGTGATAAATCACCAAATTGCCAAATCATTTTTCAGAACTTACTGCCCCATTTGCGATAAAGCAAACAGCGGACATACTCTTACTATACGTTCTGCCTTATCTTCTGTATCGGTATAGGTGAACACTCCGAAATTCTCCAATGAGGCTGCTGATTTGCCTACTTGCCTTGCTCCCCTTAGTAACAAAGGTTTGCGAGTAGGGCGTAAAGCCCATTCTTTTAAGTAGTTGTCTATTAACCTTGGGTAATACATCTTATAAGTAGTTATATATCAGGCGACAAAGGTACAAAAATTAAATTATCCAAAGAAATAAATCATCGTTTTTTGCAAAAATCCAAAGAAATAATTTACCCATTTTTGCAAAAATCCAAAGAAATAATTACCTAATTACCCAACAGTCTCATTCCTCCAAAGCACGCTCCTACTCCCAGTCCTACACTGCCTACCACGTAAAGAGTAGCTTTTAGATATTCATGCTGTTCTAATAACTGTACGGCTTCAAGTGAGAAAGTGGAGAAGGTAGTAAAACCACCCAAAACCCCTGTCATTAGCAATAAAGGCAAAAGAGACTCCCCTACCCTATTTTTGAAGTAGCTATACAACAGCCCTATCAAAAAGCAGCCTAAGACATTCACCACCATAATACCTATGGGAAATGCCCACTCACGTCCCACCCTACTAAAGGCTCCAGAGAATATATAGCGTAAGGCTCCACCTACAAAGCTACCCAATCCTACAAATAGTATTTCTTTTGTCATTTTCTTAATTTTTAATAACTCCTATTATAGTCAAACAAAATTACTTTTTCTATCAACTTTCCGCACTGACACATTTCTTTAATCGATTTGTTATCATAATTGTTCCTCTTCTATTTCCATTAATAAATATTCCTGCAAACTTCCGCTTACTTTTGTACCATTACAGAAGAGTTCAAAAGGATATTCTTGCCCTTTAAAAGTAGCTATTCCATCAACATAGGTTCTATATCGAATAAAAAGTCTACCTACTTCTGAAGAAAGATAGGAATCTACTTTATTTTTAAAATTGCTTGTCATTACCTATATTTGTTTGGGTTATTTTTCTACAATTCTGCTACTTAATCGTTATGAACATTGCCAAAAGCCGGCGATTATCTCTCCCGTGTCATTGTGTTTGTATAAATACAATGCTCCAAAATTAAAAACATCATCAAAAACTCCCTCTATGTATCCTTCTTCATCAATCATTAAAAAGAATGAATAATTATCTGCTAAAAGTTGTCTGTAATAGAACTCTTTATCTTGAATAAACCTCGGACTTCCTCCTGCTTTTATAAATAAAAATTTACCCTCTTGTTTTTCCGTATATCCGCCTATGGAAAATATAGCGTTGTTGAAATTTTCTAAACGATATTCTGAATGAACACCCATTGGAGCGTATTTGTGTTCAATTACTTTTATATCAATATTGGGATAAATGCTGTTGTCCACTAACTTTTCAATATCCTTTGTAACTAAAATAGATAACATCTTATCCTCTTTCTCCGGATGAACAAGTGTTGCATAGAAAGCATATCCTTCGGGGATTTCTGTTTCTATATTTATGGGAGGGTTCCCTCCTATACGTCCCTTAATACTTTCGTTATAGGGGATACATTGTGCATATAATGGGGTCATACTTTAAATTATATCTTTAGCTCTGATAATTATCTTCCCAATGAAAAAATATATTATCAAACTTACAATTATCCAGATCTTCAGGGGAGATAAAAAAGTTAGCTACACCTCCGAGATTTCCCCAACAAATCTCTTCCCCTTCTACGTTATCAATATCTATTTGCAGGAGTAGGAAAGTATGAGGGTCATTTTCTTCACGAGGATCATACTCAATAAAGTAAGGATAACCGCCTATTTTGTGTCCAGTGGGCTCTTTCAGTAGATAGGCATTGATTTTCTCACAAATATCATCAGGTACTTCATCAAAAAACTCATCAATGGTAGTTATATGAGTTGAAAAGGCTTCATTCCATTTCTCAAAAAAGAGTTGGGTAGCAGCTCTTTCTTCTAAAGAAATACTCTCTGTGTCCTTTTTGAAATGCAAAGCAAATTGCCTTTTAGAATTGAAAGGTAGATTTTCATTATCAAAAGTATAATCGTTGATAAAATCGTCTATAGGTAGGGCTTCTCCAAAATCGGGATAATAGATCACCCGCTTAAAATCATTGCTACAAGGGGCTCCATAATCCAACCCATATAGAGGAGCTTCTGTAGCAGCAATCCAAAACTGCAAGAGTCCTTTCTTGGGGTATAAAGTATTCTCCGGCAACTGCTCACAATTGATTTGTGCCAACATAAACAGCGGTTTGCCTTCGACATCGGTAGGCAGCACAGCTCCCTGAGGAATGTAAGGTATTCCGCCCAACTTGCTATCGGTAAGCGCCAAGTTATCAGCTAAGGACAGCGAAATGCGAATTACCTCACGATAAGTCATAGCATTGAGGTCGGCCACTAATTGTTCGATTTGTGCTTGTGTAGGGGTCATATACTAAAAACTCAAAACTCAAAACTCAAAACTCAGAACTCAAAACTCAGAACTCAAAACTCAGAACTCAAAACTCAAAACTCAAAACTCAAAACTCAAAACTACATTATGGATTCTTGTACTACCTTTTGGATTTTGGCACGGATATTCTCGGTAATCAACTTTTTGTTATCAGCGGTAGGAAAAGTACGGTTGGAGAGGAAGACATAGATGGTCTGAGTGGCAGGGTCTGCCCAAGCCAAGGTACCTGTAAAGCCTGTATGTCCAAAGCTCTCAGGCGATACACAGCCACAGGTATAACCTCCCTGTCCAGGAAGTTGCGGTTTGTCAAAGCCCAAGGCACGTCGGTTGCGTTCGGAGATAAAATACGTTTTATTGAAAGCATCAAAAGCATTGGCGGAGAAGTAGCGTACCCCTCCGTAATAGCCCTTTTGCAAATAGAGCTGCATCATCTTGGCCACATCGTTGGCTGTACCAAAAAGTCCTGCATGACCTGCTACTCCACCGAGCATAGCAGCCCCTTGATCATTTACATAACCACGGAGAAGCTGTTGGCGGAAGTTCTTATCCTCCTCCGAAGGGGCTATCTGTTCCTTAGGAAAATGATCTAAAGGGCGGTAAGTGAGCTGATAGGCACCCATACTCTTATAAAAATCTTTTTCTACCAACTCATTCAGCGGTTTGCCCTTGGTATTCTCTATATATTTTTGAAACAAATAATAAGAAAGATCGCTATAAAGGTATTTTTTTTGCTTGATCAGGTCACTTTTCGCAATAGATTGTAGGATCGTATCACGATAATGATCTGTGATAAATATATTTTCGGCCACTTGAGTTGGATATTTGGGCGTAAGTGTCGAGTTATAGATATCAGAAGAGAGGACTTTGGTCTTTGTATCCATAGTTCTACGATAGAAAGGCAGCCAAGCCTGTAATTGTCCATAGTGAGAGAGTGCCTCCTTGACGGTGATATTGGCTTTATTGGTACCACTGAGCATAGGGAGCAGCGTAGAGAGGGAAGCATTGAGCTTTATTTTCTGTTTGTCATATAGGTCAATTAGCTCAGGCAAGGTAGAGAGAATCTTGGTCAGTGAAGCCAAGTCATATAAGGTGTTATTGGTTACCTGTTCGGCGTTTTTATCATAGGTACAGCGGCCAAAACTCTTCTGATAGACCACTACCCCATTGCGTGCTACTAATACTTGAGCCGAGGGGGTCATTTGCTTTTGAATAGCTTCGGTTACTATAGAGTCTATTTTGTAAAAATTTTTCGAGTTCAATCCCGCATTCTCAGGTAGGCCATAGGCCAAGCGATTGAGGGGTTTGGTAGGTAGGTTACGACCAAAGAGGATACTCTTATGGGCGGTTACCGGCAAGACACCCTCAAAAGGAATCGCCCCATAGATGAGTTGGGCTGCTTTCTGCTGCGCAAAAGGTACATTCTGGTAGGCCACCACCACAGCCGCAAAATGGCTGAGGTCTGGCAAGTCCAAAAGGGCATAAGGTTTGGTAAAGATAGAGAGTATCACCTCCTTTTTCTCCTTGACTATGTTCTGGAGGAGAGCTAACTCCTGAGCATTGAACTTATATTCTGTCCAAGGAGAAGCGCTAGAGCGGTGCAGACCAATGATAATACGGTCGTAGGGTGCCATTTCTTTCTTGAGTGCCTCCCATGAACCACTCTTGAGCTGTACTACGTCCTGATAATAGCGTAAATTCTTGAAAAACTCCCACCCTGAATCATCACCAAACTTGATGTATGCAGTCTTCTTAGTATCTAAATTCTTTAGTGGCAGTACATTTTTAGGGTTTTGGGCTAAGGTAATGGCCTTCTCATAGATTTTTTCTACAAGTAGGTCGTCCTCCTTGGTATTAAGGTCTTGGGTAAGGTTGGTTAGTGACACAGGTTTGTACTTATTAAGTCCTGCCCAGTACTTAGCTTTAAGTATCTTTTTCACCGAATGTGCCAAGCGGTATTCGTTGATCTCTCCTTTCTCGTAAGCCTTCTTGAGTGCTTCTATCCCTTTGATTGGGTCGGAGGACATCAAAAGGATATCATTACCCGCCAAGAAAGCCTGTAGATCCACTTGGGAAGACTCGGCATAGTCGGCCACGCCCTTCATCCCCAAGGCATCGGAGAAGATGAGTCCCTGAAAGCCCATTTGCTGCTTGATCAGTCCAGAGACCACTTTGTAGGAGATAGAGGTAGGCTTGCCCTCATCTAAGGCAGGTACATTCAGGTGACCTACCATAAGGGAGGCCACTCCTGCACTGATAAGCTGTTGGAAGGGGTAGAACTCGGTACTCTCCAAGCGTTCGCGAGAGAAGGAGACAGTAGGGAGGGTCTTATGAGAATCCTTTTCGGTATCCCCATGACCAGGGAAGTGCTTGCCACAAGCCAATACCCCTACGCTCTGCATGCCCTTGGTGAGAGCTACGCCTTTCTGGGCAACATTGAACTTGCTTTCGCCAAAAGAGCGGTTACCTATGATAGGATTTTTTGGATTGGTATTGATGTCAATATCAGGTGCAAAATCAATATGCACTCCTAAGCGCTTGCAGTGTTGGGCGATACGTTTGCCTGTTTGTTCCACCAAGCCATTGTCCTTGAGGGCGCCCAAGGTCATATTCCACGGAAAGGCATAAACGGAATCAAGGCGCATAGCCAGTCCCCACTCAGCATCCATAGCCACCAAGAGCGGTGTTTTGGCCATAGACTGGAACTCATTGGTAAGTTTTGCCTGAGCCACAGGGGAACCTTTGGAGAAGATAATCCCCCCAATATGATATTTCTTAATCAAATCCTTGATAGGTTTCTGCTGCTTGGCTGTATGCGAACTAAAAGCCTGAACCATAAATAGTTGTCCTATTTTTTGATCCAAGTTCATGGAGTTATACAGGCTATCCACCCAGCGGGTTTGTGCTTGTTCGTCTTTGGTACGAAGTGGGTCTATCTGCTGAGAGAAAGCTACCAAAGAGGAGAAAAACAGTAAGAAAAAGAATCTCATTTTGCTTTTTATTTTAAAGGGCAAAAATAAGGAAAAATACCCCCCATAGCAAAAACTACTTTTAAACAAAACGAAAGGGAGGATTGCTAATAATAAAAGGATAATTTGCGAACAATAAAAGGGCGAATTGCCATTCGCCCCTACAAATTAACAATTAACCATTAACAATTAATCATTATTTAAAGAGTTCATTTATTTGAGTAATCGTCTCTTCGAGGTTGTTGGAGCTAGTAAGTGCCACAATACTAGTACCTACGATGACCCCATCGGCATATTGGCGCATCTGCGCTACATCGGCATGGGTCTTGATACCAAAACCTAAGGATACAGGTAAGGAAGTCTGGGATCTCACTCGCGCAATAAACTCCTGAAGACGTGACAAATCCACTTGTTTGCTTCCTGTAACCCCCAGAGAACCCACAGCATATACAAAACCATCGCCTAAGGAAGCTATAGAGGCGATACGCCCCTCGGAAGTTACACTCACTAGTGGAATAAAAGCAATATGGTGCGCCCTAAGTTTTTCTACCAGCTCTTGCGCTTCTTCATAAGGCAGGTCAGGGATAATCAGCCCGCTGATACCCACCTCTGCACATTTCTGCAAAAAGGCATCTACTCCATAAGCAAAGACAAGATTGTAATAGACCAAGAACACTAAGGGTTTATGTACTGTGCCTTTTACCGAAGCGAGCAGGTCAAAGACCGTATCGGTAGTTACTCCTGCTTGGGAGGCGGCAAAAGAAGCCTGAGAGATGAGCTTTCCATCGGCCAAAGGGTCAGAGTAAGGAATACCTATCTCCAAGATATCTATGACTGTTCTATCCAAATTGGAGAGGAACGATTTGGTAAAATCCACAGAGGGATAACCTGCCACAATGTAACCTATATTAACCTTTTCTTTTTCACTGAAAACAGTAGCAATGGTATTCTTATTCATATTTTTCTCCTTTTAATACTGAAAAAACGGTGTGCATATCCTTGTCGCCCCTACCTGATACATTTACCACAATGGTTTGCTTTTTATCCTTAGGAAGCGTTGGACACAATTTGTCTAAATAGGCCAAAGCATGCGCACTCTCAATAGCTGGAATAATACCTTCCTTACGAGTGGTCAGCAGCAGCGCATTCATAGCCTCCTCATCGGTAATAGGAACATAGTGAGCTCTTTTGGTTTGGAACAAATAAGCATGTTCAGGGCCTATTCCTGGGTAGTCCAAGCCTGCTGAGATAGAATGTACAGGGCTTATCTGTCCGTACTTGTCTTGCAGAACATAGGTTTTCATTCCATGAATAATTCCCTCGCGCCCTAGGGTAAGAGTGGCAGCATGTCGCTCGGTATCTATACCCTCGCCCCCTGCCTCAGCTCCATAGAGCTCGGTAGAGGTATCGTCCAAAAAGCCTGAGAAAATGCCTATCGCATTGCTTCCACCGCCTACACAAGCGATGATGTGGTCGGCATGCTTACCTAAAGCGGTGAGTTGCTCTCGTGCTTCACGACCTATCACCGACTGGAAGTCTCTTACGATCGTCGGATAAGGGTGTGGCCCCACGGCAGAACCTATCACATAGAAAACTGTTTCTATCTCAGCCACCCAAGACTGTATCGCTGCTGTGGTAGCCTCCTTGAGCGTTTTGAGGCCGTCCTCTATGGCAACCACCTTAGCCCCCAAAAGTTCCATACGGAAGACATTCAGTTGTTGGCGCTGCATATCCACGGCTCCCATATACACCTCACACTCAAGCCCTAAGAGTGCCGCCGCGGTAGCGGTAGCCACTCCATGTTGGCCTGCTCCTGTCTCGGCAATTACTTTTTTCTTACCCATACGTTTGGCCAAAAGTACTTGACCTAAGGCATTATTGATCTTATGTGCCCCTGTGTGGTTGAGATCTTCTCGCTTAAGGAAGATATCATGTCCGTAGTGCGCACTGAGGTTCTTGGCATAATATAAGGGTGTAGGACGACCTACATAATTCTTGAGCAAATCCTCCAATTCTGCTTGGAACTGAGGGTCACCTTTAGCTTTCTCGTATTCCTTTTCCAACTCTATTAAGGCAAACATGGCCGTTTCAGGTACATATTGCCCTCCAAAGTTTCCAAAGTAGGCTTTTTTTATCATATTATTAGGCTATTTATTGTATTTATGTATCTTTTCTATTAGTTTTTCTATCAGGGAGCGGCTTTTTCTGTCACCTTGCTCCACTTTGCTATTGACATCTATAATTGTAGGCTTATACTGGAGCGCTTCTCGTACATTCTCCTCTGAGACGCCACCGGCCAAGATAAAGCTATAGGAAGGAAGCCCTTCCAATAGTTGCCAATTGAAAGCAAAGCCATTACCCCCTTCGGCGGCTCCCTTGGTGTCTAACAGGGGAAAGGTAATATTGGGTAGATAATCACCCAACTCAGGCAGCTTATCCCATACAGGGAATGCTTTCCACACCTCTATTCCCTTAGCTGCCAGCGTCTTGCAAAAGTCGGCAGACTCTTCTCCATGCAGTTGTACCACATCTATCCCTGTAAGGCGTACCGTATCCATTATTTGTTCAAGAGGTGCATTGACAAAGACCCCTACCGTCCGCTTCCCTTCGCTATGGGCTACTTCGGTGATCTCTTTGGCCAATGTCATAGAAACACAACGAGGACTTTTGGGAGCAAAGATACACCCAAAATAATCAATAGGCAAGTCCTTCAAGTCCTGTATCTCCTCCAAACTACGAATGCCACATATCTTCAAAGCTGTTTTTTCCATTAGAATAAAAGTCCTTTCATGAGCGCTTCCCCTATAAGGAGTGCATCTACTCCCAAGGTCTCGGCATAACGTACGTCTTGCTTTGATAGATAACCGCTTTCGCTTACTACCAAGAGTGAAGAGCGTTGTCCTTCTGGAATTTGGGATAGCAGTCGCTCGGTAGTTTGCAAGGAAACCTCAAAGGTATTGAGGTTACGGTTGTTGATTCCCAAAATCTTCAACTTAGGAATACGCAATGCTCTTTGCAGTTCAGCCTCATCATGTACCTCTACCAGCACGTCCATTTGTAAGTCATAGGCCAAGGTGTGGAGTGCCTGTAACTGCTCATCGGAAAGCATTCTTACTATCAGCAAGATAGCCGAGGCCCCTAAGAACTTAGCCTGTGCTACCTGAAAAGGGGTATAGATAAAGTCTTTCCTAAGGATTGGCACCTGAGGGAAAGCCGTTACTACCTGAGGAATAAAGGTGTTATCTCCTTTGAAATAGGCTTCTTCGGTCAATATAGAGAAAGCTGCCACTCCATGCTGCACATAGTGAGCCGCTTGCTTTAAGAGGTCAAAATCCTCCAAAGCAATCTGTCCCTTGGAGGGAGAAGCCCGCTTGATCTCTCCTATGATACGTATGCCTTCTTGTGCCAGCGCCTTAAAAAAAGAGGGGCGCTCCACAGAAGTGAACTCTCGCTGGAGTTGTAGGTCTCTTTGCTGTTTTATTTGTAATAATATATCCAAAGTAATGATTAATTATCAATTGTTAATTGTTAATGCAATTCTATCGTTAAGATACAAATTTGCTAACTTTCTAAGACGCAATAAATTGCTTCTTAACGAATTAGATTATACAGATATTTTTAACTATTGATTCGCATTAATAGTTAATGCTTTCTATTTCTTTAATGAACTTATTTGTCAGAAGAACATATATAATCATAAGCATAGGAAAATATCTATAGGAATCCCAAAATATGGCAATCCATGTCTCCTCAAAAGAATAAGTACTCCAAGCGGCAACTCTATCTACAAAAAGCATATAATTAATATAGTAGAGCGTGGATAATAGAAATAATAAAATCAATCCATACAAATATACGCTCCTCTTCACTACTCTAAACAAAAGAGTAAGTAGTACTGCTAAAACACCTATTTTTATGAGTAAAAATACAAAAATATCCTCTCCTAAGGAACATTCTAAACAAGAAGAGGACATACCCCCCTTATAATCCTTCATGGATAAGAATAGGAAAATAACATCTGTTACAAAAACAGCTATTAGAAACAATATGTATTTTAATAGCTTTTGTCTCATACTCCTTTTACCTTTTATCTTTTACCTTGAAATAGTGTTCGTACACCTTTCCGCTACGGATAGCCTCCTCTATAAGCGGTTTGGCCTCAGCAGGATGCTTGACAAAGTCGGCTGTATAGAGGGCAAACATAGCATTGAGTATCACGATATCCGACTTGGGAGATTGTTCTTCTCCCTTGAGCGTTCTTAGCAGTATGTCCGCATTTTCCTCTGGAGTACCTCCCTGTATATCGGCATGGAAAGCCCTTTTGAAGCCAAACATCTCAGGGGCTATAGTATATTCAAGTATCTTTCCGTCCTTGACTTCCACAATCTTAGTCTCATCGCAGAGGGTAATCTCGTCCAACCCGTCATTACCCCTTACGACCAAGGCGTGTTTTCTACCCAATAGCTGGAGCGTCTCGGCGTACAAGCGCTGCACAGGCTCATGGTAGAGACCTACCAGCTGATACTTGAGCTTGGTATTGGGGTGCAATAAGGGGCCTAAGACATTGAACACTGTACGTATACCGAGCCTTTGCCTAACCTCCTTCACCTCCCCTACCAAAGGGTGAAAGAAAGGCGCATGGAAGAAAGCCAAGTGCTCTTTCTGGAGGTGTGTTAGTTGTTCCAAAAGTGATGTTTCCAAAGGAATCCCCAGTTGGCCTAATACATCAGAGCTACCACTTTGGCTAGTTACCGAGCGATTACCATGCTTGGCTACCTTCACCCCCATAGCCGCCACGATAAAAGCCACTGTAGTGGAGATGTTAATCGTTTTAAGGCCATCACCTCCTGTCCCACAGAGGTCTATCATAGGACTCTCATCGGCAAAGGTAGTACTATAGGCCAAAATATTCCTTACAAAAGCAGTCAGAGATTCAGGATAAAGACTTTTCTCTGAAATCAAGACCAAAAGAGCCCCTAACTGAACAATATCATACTGTTTGGTATGGATAACAGCGCAAATTTCCTTGAAATCTTCGTTGGCTAAAGGAATATTCTCCTGCAACTTCTTCAGTGCTGCCTTGAATACCTCATTGGCTCTTGCCCTCTCAAGTGTATGATCAGCTTGTGAGGGTTGTACCTTCTGAGTATGGGTGATAAAGTTCTTGATGATATGTTTGCCATACTCGGTAAAAAATGATTCGGGGTGAAACTGTATGCTATAGATAGGCTTTTCTTTGTGCTCTAAGGCCATAATGATATCATCGTCCGAAAGAGCTGTCACACGAATATTCTCAGGGAGTTGCTCCTTTCCTACATAGAGAGAGTGGTAGCGCATTACCTGAAACTGTTTGGGTAAGCCGCTGAAAAGTAGGGTATTATCATCAGTCACCGTAAGGGTAGAGGTTTTCCCATGTAGGGGCACTTCCATACGCTTAATTTCTGCCCCATTGACCAGACCAAAGGCCTGATGTCCTAAGCAGATACCCAATACAGGAATGGTTGTAGTCTTCTGAAGAATCTCCAAACAGATACCACTATCCTTAGGATGCTTTGGCCCTGGAGAGAGCACGATGCGAGAGGGTTGTAGGGCGGTGATCTGCTCCCAAGTAATCGCATCGTTGCGTACGGTTCTCACCTGCTCTTCGGTGAGTTCTTGGAGGTATTGAGCGACATTGAATACAAAAGAATCGTAATTATCTATCAGTAATATCATTTCTCTTTACAATTTTTGGTAAATACATTCAGTACAGAAGCCCGCTTGTGGCAGATTTCGTCATACTCCCTTTCTGGGGAAGAATCATAAACAATGCCTGCCCCCGCTTGGATAAAGACCTTTGAGAGCTGCTTGTCCTTGTCTGTTTTTTCAAAAAAGGCACTGCGTATGACAATAGCCAGCTGTACATTGCCATTGAAGTGTAGAAAACCGATCCCCCCTCCATATACATTACGACGGAAAGATTCGAGTTCGCTGATGATCTCCATCGCTCGTATTTTGGGAGCACCACTGAGGGTACCAGCGGGGAAAACGATAGAAATCACCTCAAAAGGAGATACTTCGGCACGCTTGGTGCCATATACATGGGACTCTATATGCATGATATGTTCGTAGCGAAGTATATGCATCATGTCTTTGACCACTACAGAACCTTTTTCGGCAAATTTGCCAATATCATTGCGCGCCAAATCCACCAACATACGATGCTCAGCGCACTCTTTGGGGTCAGCCAAAAGCTCCTGTTCTAGGCGTAAGTCCTCATTGGCATCTTTTCCACGTGGACGAGAACCTGCAATAGGGGCTATATGAATTTGGCTAGCTGTGATATCTACTAAAATTTCGGGAGAAGAACCCACCACATCACCATATTGGGTTGGGAAGTGGAACATATAGGGAGAAGGATTGGCCTTACTCAAGTAGCGGTAGAAATCAAGCGAATCCAAATTACTCTCCAAAGACAACTGCTCACTGAGTACCACTTGGAAGACATCGCCTGAACGTATATACTCCTTGGCTTTCTCTACCATTTGATAGAAATGTACCCTCTCCTGGGTAAGGTCGGTCTGTAGCTGGTAAAAAGCCTCTTGTGTTGGAGGCAACTCTTGGTTATTAGCCTCCTCTAAGAAGTGGAAATACTGCTGCTCATCACCATAGAAAGAATACACCTTACTCACCTTGGAGTAGTGCAGATAAGCCTTCGCGTTGGCAAAGACAAAGGCAGGAAAATCATACTGCCTTTGGGCTTTCTCAGGAATTTGTTCAAAGAAATGAATCGTTTCATAAGAAAACACTCCAAAAAGCCCCGCAAAAGGAGCAATGGCTTTCTGCTGCTGATGATACTGTTCTAAGGAAGAATAACTATATTGGTTAGCATCTAAGTAATCACAGTCAATACCTATAATCACCTGATTGACGTCCTCTGCCAAATAGGAGTTTTTGTATCTTTCTCTGATACGTGTATAATAAAAAAGAGGGGCGGCGGTTAGGAACATATTTTCAGTTGTTAGTTGTCAGTTATCAGTGGTTAGCGATTTAAGGCGCAAAGATAAAAAAAATTTGGTGATTTACCAATTATTTAGCATATATTCAGCAGTAAATTAGTTTTTGGCAAAATAACTCATTGGCAAATGAGCTAATTGACAAATTATTCTTATCTTTGCTGTCAAAACAAAAGACAAATGGCAAAGACAAAAACTGCTTTTTTCTGCCAGAACTGTGGGGCACAATACAGCAAATGGCAAGGACAATGTTACGCTTGTAAAGAGTGGAATACCATTGTGGAAGAGGTCATCCAAAAGGAAGAAAAACACCAATGGAAAAAGGAAGATGAGCTGGATGATAGTCCTCGCTCAAGAAAAACCAACAAATACGTCCCTTTACATGAAATCACCACGGAAAAGGAAATGCGATTGGATAGCGGTGACCAAGAGTTGAACAATGTACTTGGGGGAGGTATTGTACCTGGTTCGGTTGTACTCATAGGGGGCGAACCTGGAATAGGGAAGAGTACACTGCTGCTACAAATCGCCATGCGTATGCCCTACAAGACCCTATATGTATCGGGCGAGGAAAGCCTAAAACAAATCAAGATGCGTGGAGAGCGTATCACCAATGCTCGTAACAATTGCTATATACTTACTGAAACCAAAACCCAAAACATTTTTCAACAGATAAAAGACCTTGACCCTGAAATCCTTATCATAGACTCCATACAGACGCTCCACTCGGATTATATAGAGGCCTCGGCAGGGAGTATCTCACAGATTCGGGAATGTACAGCAGAGCTCATCAAGTATGCCAAGCTCACAGGCGTACCCGTGATTATCGTGGGGCATATCACCAAGGATGGCACCATAGCAGGACCTAAGATATTGGAACACATGGTAGATACAGTCTTACAATTCGAGGGCGATCGCAACCATGTATTCCGTATCCTCAGAGCCCTGAAAAACCGCTTTGGCTCTACGTCCGAATTGGGTATCTATGAGATGCTCTCCACAGGCCTTAGAGAGGTGAACAACCCCTCGGAAGTGCTCCTTTCCAAAACCGATGAGAATAGCTCTGGCACGGCGATAGTGGCTACTATAGAGGGTATGCGTCCGCTTATGATTGAGATACAAGCGCTTGTGAGCAGTGCTGTATATGGTACCCCTCAACGCTCCACCACAGGCTTCAATGCCAAGCGCCTGAATATGCTCCTTGCGGTACTGGAAAAGCGCGCGGGCTTCCGCTTAGGCAGCAAGGACGTGTTTCTAAACATCACTGGAGGAATCTCGGTAGATGATCCTTCCACTGACTTGGGCGTGGCTATGGCTATCCTCTCCTCCAACGAAGATGTGGCGATCCCTAAGACCTTTTGCTTTGCTGCCGAAGTAGGTTTAGGGGGAGAAATACGACCCGTACAGCGCGTAGAACAACGTATCTCGGAGGCGGAAAAGCTCGGTTTTGATACCATCTTTATCTCCAAATACTGCAAGCTCACCGCTACTAAAAGCAATATCAATATCATTGCCTATGCCAAAGTAGAAGAGGTCATCGCTCACCTCTTTGGCTAATGCTATATTTCTATAACCCTAAAACCCTAAGATTATGAAACAGATCTTTTTACTCATCGGTCTTGTCCTATCGCTCTCTTGTTCAAAGACCACTCATATAGGCAGTGCCCCAGTGCCCCCTCCCTCTGATGCCGCCATAGACCTCTCCTCTACCCTTGAAAGTCGAATCTTGGGCGGGAAGCAACACTATGCGGTATATCTTCCACCCAGCTATGCCAAGGAACCCCTGCGCAGGTATCCTGTGCTCTATCTGCTACATGGTATGTATCAGGACTATAAGAGTTGGTTCAGCGATGGAGGCCTACAGACGGCAGCCGACAAAGCCATAGCCGAAGGCGCTACAGAGATGATCATCATCTGCCCTAATGGGTTTAACTCTTTCTATTACAATACTGCGGATATGCGTTATGAAGACTTCTTTATCCAAGAGTTTGTTCCTGAGATAGAAAGGAGATACCGTATTCTTTCTGAAAAGGAACACCGAAACATAGCGGGGCTTTCTATGGGCGGCTTCGGAGCAACTTACTTAGCTTTCCAACATCATGAGCTCTTTGGCAATGCCTATTCCACGAGCGGCGGATTTATAGAACCTGTCACTACCCTACTCAAAAACATTATCAATGCTAAATTAGCTACAGAGAAAAACCATTTTCCTACTTACACCTTGGAATGTGGAGAAGAAGATGCTTTAGTGATTGAATCCAACAGAACACTCAGTCAGTTCTTGGACGAAAAACAAATAAACTACACCAAAATATTCCGAAAAGGTACTCATAACTGGAAGTTTTGGAAGGAATCACTACCAAAAATACTCCGTTCTGTAAGATAATTTTAATTTACGATACTATGAAATATATTCTAATCCCTTTTCTATTTCTTTCCACTGCTATATCTGCTCAAAATACAGCTAACAAAGTAGAAAGATATAAAATAAATCCTGCTATAAACGATGAGTTCAAAAAACCTCTTTTAGGAAAAGTAAAAACTATGCATACTGCCCACTATTTTATAGAATATAATAAATATGACACTATAAAAAAGGAAATTTTTGATAATAATTATACTTATGGCTTTGATAAAGAAGGAAGAGAAATTCTATTTATCAAATATGATATGCACGGCAATATAAGGAGCAAATATGAAAGGAGATACAACGAAAAAGATAGTCTTACTTATCTAAGAAAATTTATATGGGGAGAAAACTTTGGAACTTATATAGAAGAAAATTCTTATTTCTATAATCCATTAGGACTATTACAAGAATTAAAAGGTTATAGTCTTAAAGAAAGTGATCCTCTTTTTATTTACCGAGAGCTATACAAATATAATGACAAGCAACAGCTCTTAGAAAGTCATTATTACAGCAATGATACACTCACAGAAACTACTATCTATTCTTATAATAACAAGGGAAAGCTTATAAAGAAGCTTGATTATTTAAAAGGAAAATTAGACTCGGAATACAAACTTGAATATGATGAAAGAGGCAACCTTATCAAAAAAGATTATTATTTTACACAATTCTCTATCAGTCAAAAAAGTATCACTAAGTACCAATATGATGACCAGAACAGACTTATCTTGGCTACAGAAAATATAGATGGAGATGAGAATATTCTCATTAAGAACATTTATAAAGATAACTTACCTATAGAAATTTATGAGAAGAATAGAAGTGAAGACGAAATACATATATTTTATCATTATAAAGAAAACCAACTTATAGAAGAAGAAAAATATACCAGATTTTTTAATGGACATTATTACAGTACTACTAAAGAAAAAATACAATATGATGAAAAATGTCGTATAAAGAAATTCTATGATTATGAAGAAGAAAAAATAGTAAGAACTTATACTCATTATTATGATGATAAGGATAGAATAATAAAAACAGAACTATTATACAGCAATAACAGCAATAATAAAAAAGAATATTGGACAAATAGTTATGATATGGCTAATAATCTTACAAAAACTATTTATAAAAATAATAAAGAAGCCGATAAAGATATTTATAGATATGACAAAAACAATAACTTACTCTCTGAAATAACTTATAAAGGAAATAAAATAATAAAAAAAATAATTTATACTTATGATAGCTATCAAAATCTTATCAAAATAGAAAAATATAATAATGGAAAGAACTATATCTACGAAAGAACTTTTACCTATTATGAATAAAATATTTTAATACTATGAAACATTTTTTATTTAGTTTGTTATTTTATTTTTCTTCTTGTTTTTATGTATCTCTTTTAGCACAAGAAGATGACCCTAATAGATATAGGGAGGAACACCTTAGAAACTTAGGTATTACGCCTCAAGGGAAAGTAAAAGTAGTAGAGAAATTCATTTACCATTATGAAAATAAAAACGGAAAAGAGGCAAAGATATTTCCTAAAAATGCCAAAGTAGAACGTATGCCCGTACATAGCCGATACATCTTTGATAAAAAGGGAAATATCATAGAATTTTATAACTACTATACCGATGGGAAACTTTTCCAAAAGATATTTTACAAATACAACACGGATAATCTACTTACAAAAGCTGATGAATACAAATACAAAGAGGAAAACAATCCCGAACATATAGAAGAAGAAATTTTCTACGAGGGAAAAGTAATGATCTCTAAAAAATACAAGATTGATGGCAACTTATTTGAAATAAGAATGTTGTTTGATAAAAACAAAAGGAAAAAAGCTATTTCAGAATATAGAAATAATACACTCATTAATAAAAATAGATATTCATATAATAGCAAAGGGAATATTACATATGAAAAAAACAAATCTACTAGCCTTTTAGACGATGAAGCCTATGATACTTGGTATACATATACGAAAGAAGGTACATTGCTTGCTGGAAAGAAAGAATGTTACTCGATGTTTTGTTTTTATACTACTTATCAATATTTAGCCAATAATGAAGTATATGAAGAGACCACCTATACAACACCTTTACATGATGAGAAAGATATCTCTAACAAGAGAACAAGATACTACATCTATGACTCCAAAGGAGCTATAGTAGAGATACAAACATACAAGGGAGAGGAATTTCGTTCCTACCACTGTATGGAAAACGAAAAGGAAGTAGAAAGTTATAGTTATTTTCTAGAAGGAGAGGTTATAAAGACTCTTTTTTCTTACAACAAGGATAACCAACTCATCAAGGAAGAAAATTTTAATCTTCTTACAGGCGATTTTACCTCTGGAACGTATTATACGTATGATGAGAAAGGAAATTTGCTACAAATAGATGACGGACAGATTCCTTCCCCTAATAGAACCATCTACCACTATGACAAATTCAACAACTGCACAGAGGAAATTTGGTACAAAAATAACAAACCTGCTGCCATTGTAGAGCGCATCTTTACCTATTATCAATAAGTGACTTCTTTTATCTCCAGATGAGTCGTTGCTCTGCTGATATGGGGTATTTCCCATCTTTGGGATAGAATATAGTACCGTCATTATCGGCATCAAGATCTCTAGTTTTGCCATTATTCTCTATAATGATAAGCATATTGACTACCGCTGCAGTCCCAAATACCGCTGGGTCATAGGCATAGGGCACTGCAGAGTGTCTGGGTTGTCCTGTAAAGGCAATATACTTCCCATCTGGAGAAAAGGATGGGAGACGCTCTCCACCTGAATAATAAGTTCTTGCATCGGTAATGCCATCTACCTTTGAAGTAGTTACTTGGTAGTGTGAGTCCTCTTGTATATCATAGAGCCAAATATGCTTATCACCCCTTCTGAAGACAAATTGTGTCCCTTGTGGGTTCATATTGAGCATCTCTATATCATCAAATGGGAGCTTTTTTACATAGGTCATATGCCAATTATTGCTTTCTGAGGCTTTTATGAGTTCATTATCTACACTAAGGAAAAGTTCCCCAACACTTGACCAGCCTACGATATTGATCCTATGCGGCTCATATCCATCAATATTAAATTCTTTTAGCACACGCCCGCTACTCCTATCCAATATACTTGCAGGATTATCATCATTATAACCCATAGATTTTTGGGCTTGTACAGCAACAAAACGTTCGTCAGGCGAGAGGAAAAAACCTACCCCGCCAGCGGCACCTACCTCATAACCATTGAAGTCAAAGGAATTGATTTTACGCTTATCGAAATCATCATCTCTGGTAGCTGCACCAGATTTCTTCTCAAGCATAGGTAGATAGGTAAATTGAAGATAATCCGTCTGATATTGGCCATAAGGTCGTTTTGCCCAAGCCACCAATAGCTTCTGGCCATCCCAAGAGACATCATACTTATCAACTATATTGCTCTTGAATATCTCAGTAATGTTTCTCCCTGAGCGAAGGTCATAATACCCATACCCACCTGCAAATTGGTAGTATATACCACTGCCTGTAACCCCTAAAGTACCTGCTGCTGATTCCTCATTATCTTTACTGCAAGAAAAGTACAAAAATAACGAGGCAATAACTATTGTAAAAGTTAATTTCTTCATATCTATATTATTTATTGAGGACAAAAATATAAAATCCTGAAATACAAAACAAAATTACACCTTTATATTTTTGTTAATCTTCATCTCTAAAAAGTTAATCCTCAATGGATAGCAGGCTTTGCATGAAAAGGAAGAAATCGTTACTTAAAGTAAAATCCTGTTATTTGTCAAAGATAAATACTAAGAAACAGCCAGTGGCATAGCAGAGAATATCCTCAAAGGAAAAGTAATTCCCTAGTAGAATATACCCAAGAGTACCCTTGCCAAAACCGAAGAAAGTAGCCAACTTAAAGTACTGTAGTATCTCCACAAATACAGCAAAGCAGAAAATCCCTATAAGTAATTTCTTGGTGTTCTTGATACGGAAAAAGGCTCTAATAAAACAATAAATCAGTATCACTACCAAAATATCCCCCAAGTATGCCCGTACAAAGGAAACACTCTTGAATAAAGTGGCGATGGCTACCTCTACCAAAAAGATGATCAGGGCAGCAAAGAAGTATTTGGAATTGAATTTCATTGGTTTAAGTAATATTTTTCAATGACTGTTCTTACAGAGACGAAACCTATTTTACTAAGGTCTATTTCAGGTATGGGAATCCATTGTAAGGACTTGATTTCATCGGCTGCCCTTACAGAAACAGGCACATCCAAGGGGCATTCGTAGAAGATATCCATAGTACGATAAGGAATATTCTTGTACAGATAGTGATTGGGTTGAGTCGTTACATATTTTAGTTGGCTTGGTGTTATCTCTAAGCCCAATTCTTCATTTACCTCACGACAAGCGGCTGCTTCGGCATTCTCATCTGGGTCTATAAAGCCTCCGGGGAGGTCAAGTTTGCCCTTGTCTGGGTCTATATTACGCACCGCAAAAAGGATTTCCCTCTCGCGCCTAAAGATAACTGCCACGGCAGCAGCTATATTATGGTAATAGACAAAACCACAATGGTGACAGAGAAAACGTACTAAATTAGGAAACTCTATATCCTTGCTTCCACAGTGGGGACAATAGGTGAAAATATTTTCCATGATTACTCATTTTACAAGGACAAAAGTAGTGAAAATTACGGATATAGCCATGTAGAAAAAGAAAAATCATTTTTATAACCCAAAATTCGTTATTTTTTCGTAAATTTGCTCTACACAAAAAATCTTTTTTCAAAAACAAAGAGCATGTTAGTAAAGATCTATGGCAGTGCTGTTTATGGCGTAGAGGCAATTACCATTACCATTGAGGTCAATATAGATAAGGGTGTGGGCTACCACTTAGTAGGCCTACCCGACAATGCGATCAAGGAGAGTAACTTCCGTATAGAAGCAGCGCTACACAATAACCAATACAAAATCCCTGGAAAGAAAATCACGATCAATATGGCGCCTGCCGATATGCGCAAAGAGGGGTCAGCCTATGACTTGAGCTTTGCCATAGGCATCTTGGCGGCCAACGGACAGATACAGTGTGAGGAGATAGAGCGGTATATCATCATGGGAGAGCTTTCCCTGGACGGAAGTCTGCAACCCATCAAGGGTGCACTACCTATTGCAATCCAAGCCAGAAAGGAAGGGTTCAAGGGATTTATACTCCCTATGCAAAACGCCAAGGAAGCTGCTATAGTGAACAACTTAGAGGTGTATGGTGCGGAGAATATCAAGCAGGTTATAGACTTTCTCAATGGGGAAGATAGCTTGCAGCGGGTAGAGCTAAACACCCGTGAGGAGTTCTTCAAGCATGTGGAAACCCCAGAGTTTGACTTTGCCGATGTCAAAGGCCAAGAAAGTGTCAAGCGCTGTATGGAGATTGCCGCGGCGGGCGGACATAACATTATACTCATTGGCCCTCCTGGTTCTGGTAAGACCATGCTGGCCAAGCGCCTACCTGGCATACTGCCTCCTATGACCTTGCAAGAAGCCTTAGAAACTACTAAGATACACAGTGTAGTGGGGCGGGTCAAAGACAATGGACTTATCTGTCAGCGGCCTTTTCGCAGTCCACACCATACCATATCGGACGTGGCGCTAGTGGGAGGAGGTAGCTATCCACAGCCAGGGGAAATATCCTTGGCACACAATGGAGTACTCTTTTTGGACGAACTCCCCGAATTCAAGCGTAGTGTATTGGAGGTGATGCGCCAACCCTTGGAGGACAGAGAGGTTACTATCTCTCGCACTAAGTTCTCCATCACCTATCCCGCTTCGTTCATGCTGGTTGCCAGTATGAATCCTTCACCCAGTGGTTATTTCAATGATCCTGATGCACCTATGGTAAGCTCCCCTGCCGAGATGCAGCGGTACTTGAGCAAGATTTCTGGGCCTTTGCTCGATAGGATAGATATACATATAGAGGTCAATCCCGTACCTTTTGAAAAACTTGCCCAGCGGGAAAAGGCCGAAAGCAGTACCGCCATTCGCGAGCGGGTCATACGAGCCAGAGAAATACAGACCCAGCGATTTGCCCAGTATGAACATATCCACTACAATGCCCAGATGAGTAGCCAACAGATAGGCAAATACTGCCATGTAGAGACCTCCTCCTTGGCCATGCTCAAGAAAGCCATGGAACGGCTTAACCTTTCGGCGCGTGCCTATGACCGCATCCTAAAGGTAGCCCGTACCATAGCCGACTTGGAAGGAGCGGAAACCATACAGGAGCACCATATAGGCGAGGCCATACAATACCGCAGCCTTGACCGAGAAGGCTGGTTGGGCGGGTTCTAAAAGTAGCTTATTTTTTGTACATATCGGGAGATTGTACCGAAAGCAAGTCCTCTACCAAGTTCTGGAATAGCAGTTGTGCCATACGCTCGGTACCCTTGTCAGAGAAATGTACCAAGTCGCTGGCTGCCATGCGGTTATCATACCATATCTTCATAGAGTTCTTGCCGCCCATGGCCTCGTACATACTAAAGAACGCAAAGCCATTCTCAGCCGTTTGCTTTTTCATCTCCTCTACCAGTTCTGGGATAATGTCATAAGTGGTCTTGGTACTTCGCTTAAGCATATCGCTGGGGCCTATTAGGATAAAGAGGGCATCGGGGTTGCGCTTCTGTACCCACTGCATATTGGTAATGATACGTTTTACGCTGGAGGCTACCTTGTTTTTGGTCAGATATGGAACAAGGTTTCCCCCGAATTGGAAGATAATAATATCGGGTTTCAGCTCGCGACTCATCGCATCGTAAGTATCCTGAATACGGGTAAAGTGAAAGCCCGAATCCCCACGCGTAGGGATATTATCTGCCTGTACCCCCTCAGTGCTACCTGCTGTTACCCCATAGAAATCAGGGCTTTTGGTACTGGAGAACTGCACTCTGAGTTTCTTGGGCGTAGCAGAAAAGTTCAGCTTATAAGCATGGTAGGCACCATCGGCTATAAGCGTATCCTTTCTTATCTCCTTATTATCTTCATAGACAATGACTAAGGCTGGTGTCGTACAATTACCATAATGTATAGTTACTTGGTTGTACTGGCTAAGCCTATTGTAATAAGAGTGCGAAGGAGAAATGGTAAAAGAAGCCGTCTTAAGCCCTGCCGTCTCACCACGTGCGGGAGCAAAACGGCAAACATTGGCATAAAGCCCATACTGATTGTTCTGCAAAAGGTCTTTGTTCTTGCGCTGTTCGGCATTGAAAAGCGCGTAGCGATACCAGTTTCCAGAAGTCTGTTCTATGATACTGCGCTGCCCATAAGGCATCTTGATAGGAAAGTAGCCAGGCCCTGTCCCTCCATAGAGTGTTTGTAGACCATTGCGTAAATAAGCAGTGATACGGTCGCCCTCTAGCTTGGAATCTCCATAATGAAGAATACGACAAGAGGGCTGGCTGAGCTTCTCATGCAGCTTCTTAACAAAGTCCTTAGCGGGTTCAGGATAATAGATCTGCCCCTCCACATTGCTCACCAAGGGAGGATTTCCCGCTGAGAGGAAAGCACCAATGGAGTCTCGCAATTGATTCATATCCTCTGGGAAGACGAACTTATGCCTATTGACCATAGTTGTCGCCCCCATTGTATCTTTTTCAACTTTCTCAAGATCAGGCTCTTTCCCCTGTATAATCGCCATAGCCTTATCGTTGGTAATATGCTCTTGACGGGAGAAGATATCCCAGAAAGTAGGGTACTTCATTTGGAAATTACCGATTCTTATTCCATGGGCTACTTCGTTCTCTTCGTCCATATATTCACGGCTAACAAAGGTAAGCCATAGCAAAGAGAGCAATACACCGAGCATAAAGATTACTATTTTCTTAGGAGACATCTGCTATTATTTTTGGGTGCAAATATAGGAATAAAATGTAATACCAAAATATACAAGCGCATAATTTCATTAACCTACTTTTCAACAAAGGGTAGCGCAGGGTCATATATCTCTTTTAGGAGTTGTATGAGCTTTTGTTCAAATGCATCTCGTACATGCGTATCCACAGGGCTTATATCCTTATCCTTACCATTTCTAAAGCCTATAAAGCCCAATTTGAGTCTTCTAAAGGAGTAGTTCCCTACATATACCCGCTTATCCTCCCCTATCATTCCCGTTTTGAAGAGCAAATAGGCATACATAAGCAATTGGAAGGCTTTGGAGTAATCGTAATCCACAATCAGGTTTTCCCATTTCTTCTCATTGAGGGCTACCTGTCCTTTTTCTACAATACCTGACTTATAGTCTACTATATAGATATCTTCGCCTCGTTGTTCTACACGGTCTATCGTTCCATTGAAGCGAATAGGGAAAGGGAAATCATCATATTGGACATCTATCTGTATTTTTTCTTCTAAGTATAGGAGCTTTACCACATTGTTGGATACATTCCTCTGGTCTATATCCAAAAATTTCATCACATATTCCTCAATGGTACGTTGTACAAAGATGTTTTTACCTGCTATTTCTTCGTTCTGTTGGTACTCTTTGAATACTGTTTTCGTTGTCTCGGCTACGTCCTTTCTTATTTTGTCTATATCCTGTTTGGAGATGACTTTATCTTCATAATCTTGGTAAAGCAATTCCAATATTCTATGAATGATAGTTCCCAGTGAGCGGTCTTCTACAATTTCCTCTACTTCAGCATCGTCCCTTATATCCAAGATTTGCTGCTGGTAGAAGTCAATAGGGTTTCTTACATAGGTAGTAAGTGAGGAAGAGGAGAATCCCTTTCGGTGTTTGGGATCACCTCCTGTGGCTATCGCGACCAATTTGTCTATAATCTGTTTGTCTTTAGCTATCTCAACAGGTTGTTGTTCTATTATCTTCACCTCAGGGAATCTTACTTCGGGCTTTATCTTGTAGTCAGAGAGCAATTGTAGTATAAATCGGCTCTTCTCACTTCCTTTAAGTCCATCGGTTTCTGTATTGTAAAAAAGTATTGCCTTTTCCGAGTGCTGGAGTATTCTATAAAAGTAATAAGCATACATATAATCAGACTCTTTGTAAGTAGGCAATCCCAAATTAGCTCTGACATCAAAAGGAATTAGTGAATTAACCGTATTTCCTTTAGGGAAAATACCCTCGTTCATAGAGGTGAGTAGTACATTCTTAAAGTGTATGTTCTGCGCTTCCAGTATACCCATTATTTGCAATCCTTTCAGTGGCTCTCCTCTGAAATTAAGCTTTTGTTTGACCAACAAATCATTATAGATATAGTACAAAGACTTCACACTATCTACGAAATGATGTTTTTCTTGTAAGTAATAGATCTGATTGAAGAGTTCATAGAAATTGTACAAGTATTCTAAGTTCAGAAGGTTTTCTTTATCCTCTTTTTCCAAAGATTCTTTAATCACTAAAAGCAACTCTATGATGTTTTTAATCAATTTGCTTACTGAAATATTCTTCTGGTCATCAAAAAGCAAATCTATAATAGTAGCATCTTTTTCTTTTTTATATTTGTCCAATGTTTTTTTATATACATAGGACAAGTTATGTTCGTTGATATAGGTTATAGTATCTTTTTTATAGTTTTCTGAAAGCAAACTACTCAAGAAAGGTTGCTCTAAGAGTGATTTTACTTCTTTGTGATACCATCTCCCTGAAATATAGAGCTTAAAGTAAGCTGAAATAAGATCATGTACAGGCGTTTGTTGTAAGGGATAGCCCATGGTGATATTGATAGAGAGTTTGTTGGTATCTATAGCCTGTAATAAGGGTAGTAACATATCACTATCACTAAGGACGATGGCTGTTTGTTCGAGTTCATTGGTAGGAATTTCCTCTAAGAGGGAAGTAAGCAGGTGTATTTGGTTCACTTGCTTAGGTGTCCCATACACTTGTATCTTTGTATTGAGCTGGTCTTCTACAATCCATTTCTTGGTTGTTCCTCTTCTGTAGTAGCGCCATTTGTCTAAGTAGTTTTCTATAAAGTATCCCGCACTGTGTTGGCTATTGAGGAAGTGTTTTTCTATATCCCAATAGATATCCCCTTGCATCTCCTCCAAGATATACTGTATTACCTTCTCTTGCGCTACACTTAGGGCATTGAACCCTACAAAAAGGTGTAGTTTCTCTTCGTTTGCCCTCTTGTATGCGTCCATCTGCTCATAGGCTACCCGTGCGATAAAGCCTTGGTAGCCCTGTCGCTGCTTATACATCTCCTTATGGAGTGCGTTGTAATAAGTACCCAGAGTACGCCAAAAAGCCAAGTGCTTTTCTTGCATCTCGGTAAGTTTTTCGCCTAATGACCAGTGTTCTACTTCCTTTATCGCTTCCACATAGGGGAATATATCATTATAAGCGATGAGGTATTGGTCTATATCGTCAAAATCTTTCCAAAGCATTTTCCCCCAGCCGACAAACTTTTCAAAGTCATCTACCTCAGTGGTAGTATGCTCTTTATATACTTTGTAGAGTTCAAATAGGCCTTGCACCTCGGACATCTTTTTTATCCCAGAGATACGCTCCAGTAAGTTGTCTAAGGTAATAAATTCAGGCGAGATACCTGCTTTACGGTACTTCTTGGCAAAGATTTCTCGCAAAAAAAGTGCCGACCGCCTATGGGGAGTTACCAATATAAGGTTTTCCGTAGGTACATCGGCATAGTTTTCTAAATAATCTTCAATGACTTGCTCTAAAAACATAACCATTTAAGTTTGAATTTTGAGTTTTGAATTTTGAGTTGTTGTATAACTCGAACTCAAAACTCAAAACTATTTATCATTTTTTCTTTTTCTTGGTCTGCTTGCTGTTTTTGTTATACTTGTGGTAGTAAGCCAGCATCTTATAATATAGTTTGGCAGCTAAGAAAGCCGTTGGTTTAGCCGCTGGGCTGTCCATAAGTTCTACGATGTCAAAGGCAACCACATGGCACTTCTTAAATACTTTTCTAAGCAACTTTAGCGTTGGGTACCACTGCAAGCCTCCTGGTTCGGGAGTTCCTGTAGAGGGGGCTATAGAAGGGTCAAAAGCATCTAAATCTATAGTGATATATACATTGCCTGTTACCTTTTCCAACACTTCATTGATCCAATTCTCATTCTTGGCTATCTCATGAGCGAAGAACACCCTATTGTGAGGTAGGTATTGCTTTTCTTCAGCATCCATAGAACGGATACCCACCTGTACGAGTTTGTGCTTTTGGTTGGCCTCGAATACAGCACAAGCATGGTTATTCTTGGAGCCATGGTATTCGGGACGCAAGTCGGTATGAGCGTCCAATTGCAATACCGTTAGTTGCTTATACTCCTCCCCTACGGCTCTTATAGAACCGATAGAAACGGAATGTTCCCCGCCTATCAGGGTAAAGAGTTTTTCTCTGTCTTTGACCAGTTCTTTAGTTTTTTGATAAACCGCCTCTACCATCTTCTCTGGGGTGCTGTTCTCTGATACTTCTCCCGCTCTATAGACCCCATGTAGGTAGGGTTCGGAATCTGTTTCTATATCGTAAAGCTCCATATTCTCGGAGGCGTCCAAGAACAATTCAGGCCCCTTATCAGCGCCCTTGCCCCAAGTGGAGGTGCCATCGTAAGGAACGGTTACCAGTACTACTTTTGAGTTTTCATACGTTGCATTTTCGGCAGGTATGCCTGCATATGTATTTTCCATTACTGTAAATGTTTTGATTTAAATAGGGGTAAAATTACTATTTTTAGAGCAATTACTACGTTTATTTAACTATTATTTGTGAGTTATAATACCCTCTCTTATTTTTTTCGGAAGGGTTTCCTGCTTATCTAAAAAATTATGTACTTTTGTACTGTTTTTTCTTGGTCATCTTGGCCGAGGCTATTTGCTATATTATGGATTTTGAAAGCGTTCTAAGTAACTCACATACAAAGAAATATCTAAAAGAAACTATTGATACCAACCGCATAGCTCATGCCCAACTCTTTGTCGGAGAGGAGGGAGTGGGTACGCTGCCTATGGCCATTGCTTACGCCACAGAACTACTATGCAAGACGGGTGATGCGCATACAGCCATTAAGTGTGCACACCTGAATCACCCTGACCTGCATTTTGCTTATCCTACAGCTATTACCACTCAGGTGAAAGACCACCCCACCAGCTCGGCTTTCTTGGAGCAATGGCGCCAATTTGTCTTGGAAACGCCTTACGGAAGCCTCTTTGACTGGTATCAGGCCATTGATATTGCCAACAAGCAGGGGAAAATCGGGGTAGATGATGCCAAGGAGATCACCAGCAAGCTCTCCCTGAAATCCTTCGAGGGCGGGTATAAGGTAATGATTATCTGGATGGCGGAGCTGATGAATACCGATTGTGCCAATAAGCTGCTGAAGCTCTTGGAGGAACCACCTGCCGAAACTATCTTTATCCTTGTGGTAGAGAACGAAAATGCCTTGCTCGATACTATTCTCTCCCGCTGCCAAATCACGCGTTTTCATAGGCTCTCCCAAGAGGTTATCACTGAGGCCTTGGTCAAGCAAGGTCTTAGCCAGCCCCAAGCACAGAAGATCGCCTTGCGCTCACAAGGCAACTACCGCAAAGCACTCTCCTTTATAGGAAAGGACAACGATCGTATCTTTGAAGAATGGTTTGTCGAATGGGTACGTATGGCCTATAGTGCTCGCGGCAACAAGGGGGTATTGCCCAACCTATTGGCTTGGTGTGAGAAAATCGCCAAGGAGGGCAGGGAGACGCAAAAGCTCTTCCTCGAATACTGTTTGGAGGTGTTCCGTCAGGCACTCTTGGCCAACTATGGCGCTGATAGCTTGGTATATATGGAGTTTCAGTCCAATTTCAAGATAGAGAACTTCGCCCCCTTTGTACATCATAACAATATAGCGGAGATCCAGCGGAATATAGAGGAGGCTATCTATCATATAGAACGCAATGGTAACTCCAAGCTGATCCTCACCGACCTCTCTATCAAGCTCACCAGACTGATACATGCTAAAGTATAAGGAAAAAACTTGACTTTGTGTTTAAAATATTGTAATTTTGCAGTCCTTAAAATAAGTGAAAAGTGAAGAGAGAAAAGTGAAGAGTTACCTCTGATAACTGACCTCTGACAACTGACCACTGATAACTAAAAACTATCTAAATGTCCGAACGTTATACCATTACGGCAGCTTTGCCTTATACCAATGGCCCTATTCATATTGGCCATCTGGCAGGAGTATATGTCCCTGCTGACATATTCGCACGCTATCAGCGATTGAAAAACAACGATGTGGCTTTTATCTGCGGAAGCGACGAACATGGAGTGGCTATCTCTATCAAAGCAAAGAAAGAGGGTACCACTCCTAAGCAAATTATTGACAAATATCATAAGATTATCAAGGATTCTCTCCACGATTTTGGTATTTCCTTTGATAATTATTCTCGCACCTCCCTGCCTATACATTACCAAACAGCCTCGGAGTTCTTCCGCACCCTCTATGACAAAGGAGATTTTATAGAAGAGACCTCCCAGCAGCTCTATGATGAACAGGCTGGGCAGTTCCTCGCCGACCGCTTTGTGATTGGTACTTGTCCTAAGTGTGGCAACGAAGAAGCCTATGGCGACCAGTGTGAGCGCTGTGGCACCTCGCTCAATGCCACCGACCTTATCAACCCCAAATCCACCCTTACAGGGAGCAAACCTGTACTAAGGGAGACCAAGCACTGGTTCCTACCCCTACAGAATTACAGCGAGTTCCTTGAAAAATGGATCATTGAGGGGCATAAAAACGACTGGAAGCCCAACGTATATGGTCAGGTAAAGAGTTGGCTTGACGACGGCCTACGCCCTCGTGCGGTAACACGTGACCTTGACTGGGGAATCCCCGTACCTGTAGAAGGCGCCGAGGGCAAGGTGCTTTATGTGTGGTTTGATGCTCCTATCGGCTATATCTCCTCTACCAAAGAATGGGCTGCCCGCGTGGGCAAGGACTGGGAACCTTATTGGAAGGATGAGAAGACGAAACTTATTCACTTTATCGGTAAGGACAATATTGTCTTCCACTGTGTGATCTTCCCTGCCATGCTCAAGGCCGAAGGCTCTTATATCCTGCCTGAAAATGTTCCTGCCAATGAGTTTCTTAATCTTGAAGGCAACAAGCTCTCCACTTCCAAGAACTGGGCAGTGTGGCTCAATGAGTATTTAGAGGATTTCCCCGCTCAGCAGGATACCTTAAGGTATGTAATCACTGCCAATGCGCCTGAGACCAAGGATAATGATTTTACTTGGCGTGACTTCCAAGCCAGAAATAACAACGAACTGGTAGCCATCTATGGGAATTTTATCAACCGTGTGATGGTGCTAACCGAGAAATATTACAAAGGTGTGGTGCCTACCCCTCATGAATTGACCAAGGAAGACCAAGAAGTATTTGCTCAGATCAAGGAGCTTACCCAAAAGATAGAACAATCCTTGGAGCGCTATCGTTTCCGTGAAGCCCAACAGGAACTGATGAATATCGCCCGCTTAGGCAATAAGTACTTGGCCGACGAAGAGCCTTGGAAGCTCATCAAGGAAGACCCCACAAGAGTGGAAACTATCATGTATATAGCCTTACACATTGCTACAGCTCTGGCGGTAACCTCTGAGCCTTTCTTGCCTTTTACCTCTGCCAAACTCAAGCAGATGCTCAATTTTGCTACCATGAGCAAAGCACCCGTATGGGAAGATGTATTACATTCCGATAGCCTGATCCCCTCTGGACATACCATAGGAAAATCTGTCCTACTCTTTGAAAAAATAGAAGACGAGGCCATCCAAAAACAAATAGATAAGTTGGAAAACAGCAAAAAGGCAAACCAGCAGGCAGCTGCGGCTAACTTAGCCACCGCGGTTACTCCTCAAAAAGAGCTTATCTCTTATGAGGATTTCGCTAAGATGGACATACGTATTGGCACGATTTTGGAAGCTGAGAAAATGCCTAAGGCAGACAAGCTCTTGATTTTGAAGGTTGATACAGGCCTCGACCAGCGTACCATCGTATCGGGAATAGCACAGAGCTTTGACCCTAAGGAGATTATCGGGAAAAAGGTTACCGTACTGGCCAACCTTGCTCCTCGCAAACTCCGTGGCGTGGAGAGTCATGGTATGATCCTTATGGTAGAAAACAAGGAGGGTAAGTATGTATTCCTAAACCCCGATGCTGAAGGTATTGCCAACGGAACTGAAGTAAAATAACCTAAACCATATTACATGAAACAACTCAAATGGCCGGTATTCCTCCTTGTCTCAGGAGCACTCTTGGTCGCTTGTAAGAACAAAGGGGAGAAGCAACCTTCTATGCAGACAACTCCTACCCTATCGGTAGAACGCTTACAAGATTCTATTCAAAAACTCACTGATGAGCTGGCCGAAGAACGGTATTTTGATATTCGCTTTAACGAAGATGGCCGATATTTCTTCCATGAAAATGGCATAGAAGACCCCGAAGAGTTCGTACGCCAACAGCTTATGGCTACCAATATAACCAAGGACGAAAACCACCCCTTGATCTCCTATCGGCCACGCCGCAATGCTAAGTTCCAGATCAATAAGATCAAATTGCTCAACCACCGCTGGGTGATCTGTGATTTCTCCGATGGCTTGGACTGGGGGGAATTGCTGATCAAAATGACCCTCAATGACGACAAAACACTGTCCTTTGATGTCCTTGACCAGACCCTCTATGTAAGTGAACAAAAACCTTAACCCTATGAACATAAAAAACGCTCAAATCGCAGTAGATAATTGGATTAAAGAACATGGTGTCCGCTACTTCAATGAGCTGACCAATATGGCTCAACTTACCGAAGAGGTAGGCGAAGTAGCTCGTATCATCGCACGCCGCTATGGTGAACAGTCGGAGAAGGAAAGCGATAAGGCCAAAGACCTCGGTGAAGAACTGGCCGATGTGGTCTTTGTGGTTCTCTGCTTGGCTAACCAAACAGGTATAGACCTACAACAGGCCTTTGATAAGAAGATGGACGCCAAAACCAAGCGTGACCACGACCGACACCAGAATAACCCTAAGCTAAAACAATAACCTATGTTTCTGCTATGAAACGACTCTTCTTCCTTCTCTTGTTTCTCTATACAATCAGCGCCTTTAGCCAAGAGAAAATCCGCTCTTTAGCCGACCTCAAAGGTAAGAAAGACCTTAAGGTAGGCCTAGTTCTCAGCGGAGGGGGGGCTAAGGGCTTGGCTCATATTGCTGCCCTAGAGGCTATTGAGAAAGCGGGAGTGGAGATTGACTATATAGGAGGTACTAGTATGGGAGCCATTGTAGGGGGCTTGTATGCAGCAGGCTATAGTGCCCAGCAGTTGGACTCTATCTTCCATGCTACCGACCTAGAGGAGATTATTCAGGACAATGTACCTCGCTCCGCACAGACTTTCTATGAGAAGGAGAACCGAGACCGCTATATGGTATCCTTGGCGCTACGCGATGGGAAATTTGCACTTCCCGCTGGACTTACTCAAGGAGTAAACCTCTATAACTTCCTAAGCCAACTCACCTATAGGGTACGAAAGATTGACGATTTCTCTAAGCTACCGATCCCCTTCCTCTGTATGGCTACCGATGTGGAAACAGGCGAAGAAGTAGTCCTAGAACACGGTGATCTGGCTCAAGCTATCATGGCCAGTGGCTCCTTCCCTACCCTTTTTGCTCCTGTAGATGTAGAGGGTCGCTACCTTACCGACGGAGGGGTGATGAACAACTACCCTGTAGATGAGGTCAGAGCCAAGGGTATGGATGTGATTATAGGAGTGGATGTACAATCTCCCTTGAAAAAGCGTAAGGACTTGCGCTCGGCCAATAGCGTATTGCTCCAGATTACTGGCTACAAGATTGCCAATGACATGAAGGAGAAAAGAGAGAAAACGGACATATATATCCACCCCGATATGAGTGGTTATAATGTCATTTCCTTTCAAGACGGACAGGCAATTATTGACTCTGGGCGGGTAGCTACCAAAAAGGTACTCCCTCACCTATATTGGCTCAAGCGACATCTCAAAAAGAAAGACCCTGACATTATAAACACCAAAATACCTGATTCTCTACGAATTAGCAACATTACCTTTTCAGGTAACAAACACTATTCCGATGCGTATCTTAGGGGAAAATTGGGCTTTCAGTGGAATGAAAAAATTTCCTTCAAAGACCTCAAAGATGGGGTGCAGAACATCATGGCTACCCAGAATTTTAGGGGCATCAACTACCATATCTGCTCCACCGATGAGGGGGAAGAATTGCGGTTTATCTTGGAGGAAGCCCCTGCACAGACTTGGGTGAAGATGTCCCTGCACTACGACAACCTTTACCAGACGAGCATACTACTGAACCTAAGCCGTTCGAGCTTCCTACAGAAGGACGATTTTATTTCCTTTGACTTTATCGCTGGTGACAACCTCCGCTATAAGTTTGATTATTATGTAGATAAGGGATTCTATACCAGTTATGGTTTTCAGAGTAGGTACGACCATTTCCGCCGTGATATCTCTTTCAATGGGTTTTCGCTTACCACAGGGGATACCAACTTGACGCTCTCTCGTCTGAAGAACCAACTATACTTGCAGTCTATTTTCTTCCGTCGTAAGTTCTTAGTGGGAGCAGGGGTAGAGCATGAGTTGTATAAAGCGAAAATACAGCCTGACAACTTCAATGAACAAGTGAATTACTATTCTCTTTTCAGCTATCTGCGCTATGATTCTTTGGACAATGCTCTTTTCCCTACCGAAGGATTGTACTTTGATGCACGTGGCCATTGGTACCTACATTCCACAGGCTACGGAGAGACAATCAATCCTATTATTTTGGTCAAGGCCGATATAGGAGGCGCTTGGCGAATCACCGATCGGCTTTCTGGAAAAGCCATGTGTTCGGCAGGCTTCCACTTGGGACTACCCAATGCGCCTTTCTTGCAGTATGTATTCGGGGGACAAGGGGATAACTTTTTCGGAAATATTCTCCCTTTCTATGGGTATGATTACTTGAGCTTCGGGAATTATGACTTCCTCAAGGGAGAACTTTCTTTCAACTATCGTTTTTATAAGAAGAATTATATCAAGGCCATTGCCAATATTGCCAATGCCAACGACAATATGTTTGCAGAGCGCAGTTGGTTTGCCAAGCCCAAATATACAGGCTATGCCTTGGGGCTAAGCTCCGATACGATCTTAGGCCCCATTGAGCTAAAGGCTACCTATTCTCCTGAGACGAATAAGTTCCTTTGGCTCTTCAATATTGGTTTTTGGTTCTAAGCTACTCTATGAGTTTGCGTACAATCACCCCTGCTACATGGATACCGAAGAGGGCAGGCATATAGCTCATGGTGCCATAATAGGAACGCTTGAAGTTTGCCCCATCAGTGAGCGCCATCATATCCTTATCTGGGAGTTCTAGGGAGAACACGGCTTTGAACTTAGGCTGGATACCTTCTTTCTTGAGTCTTTTGCGGATAGTACGTGCTAGCGGACAATCACGGGTTTGGGAAATGTCGGCTACCTTTACCTTGGAGGGGTCTAGTACACCTCCTGCTCCCATACTGCTGATGACCTTCACTCGACTATCATGACAAGCTCTAAGCAGACTTATCTTAGGGGATATACTATCTATACAATCAGCCACATAGTCAAACCGACTATCCACCAAGTCGTAAGCCGTCTCAGGGGTAAGAAAGTCATTGATGACCTCCAGCACTATATGGGGGTTAATGTCCCTAAGCCGCTGAGCTACAAGCTCTGCTTTAGGCTGCCCTATAGTAGAATCAAGGGCTATAAGTTGTCTGTTTTTGTTAGTGATATCCACCACATCGCCATCTACTATGGTAAGGTATCCCACCCCTGCACGGGCTAAAAATTCGGCAACAAAAGCCCCTACACCCCCCAGTCCTACTACAAGGACATGAGAGTGCTCCAATTTCTGTAAACCCTCGTCTTTAACGACTAATTTTGTTCTCTCTCGCCACACAACTATCTAAATTTAAAGTAAAAGGTAAAAAGTAATAAGGTAAAAAGTAAAAAGTAATAATCCTTAAAAACTAATCACTAACCACTAATCACTTTTCACTAATCACTTTTCACTAATCACTTTTCACTATTTTCGGGAGGCAAAATTACAATCTTTTCAGTAAAAGACAAAATAAAAAATGCTTTCTTAAAAATATTTTTCTGTTTCTTTGTTTATTCTGTTATTTTTCCTAATTTTGCCCTTAAAAACACAGACAATGAGAGTTATACATTTTTACAAATACCAAGGAGCGGGCAACGATTTTATCATGGTTGATAACCGTACTGCTACCTTTCCAAAGGGCGATACCAAGCTAGTGGCACAGTTGTGTGAGCGTCGTTTTGGTATTGGTGCCGATGGTTTAATCCTGCTAGAGAATGACCCAGAGAATGATTTTTGCATGGTCTATTACAATTCTGACGGCAATCCAAGCTCCATGTGTGGCAATGGCGGACGCTGTATCGTAGCCTTTGCTCGCAAGCTAGGTGTTATCTCTGCTGAGGAAACGACCTTCTCCGCCCCCGACGGACTGCATAAGGCCATCTTCAAGAACAACCTTATCCACCTGCAGATGCAGGATATCAGTGATATCCAAAAGGTGAAGAAAGGAGTAACCCTTGATACAGGGTCGCCTCATTATGTGGAGGTAGTTAAAAACTTGGACAGCTTGGACGTTAAGAAAAAAGGAGCTGAAATACGCTATGGAGTACCCTTCAATATTGAGGGAGTCAATGTCAATTTCGTAGAACCTATATCCGACAATCGTTTTAAGGTGCGTACCTATGAGCGAGGTGTGGAGGACGAGACCTATTCTTGTGGTACAGGTGCTACTGCTACGGCTATTGCTATGCACAAAACAGGAAAAACTAAAGCCGAATACATCATCTTGGAGACCAAAGGCGGTACACTAGAGGTAACTTTTGAGGTAAAAAAGGAATTTCTTGGACTGAAAATAAAAGAATATACCAATGTTTGGCTTATTGGCGGTGCTGATTTCGTTTTTGAAGGAACTATAAGCATATAACTTATGGTACAACTAAGAGCACTCGAACCTGAAGATATAGATTTTTTATATAACCTAGAGAACGACCGAACGCTCTGGGAAGTAAGTGAGACCCAAGCCCCCTTCTCTCGGCAACTATTACTATCTTATATAGCCAATGCACACCAAGATATCTATCAGGCCAAGCAACAACGCTTTGTTATTACCTACCAGGAAAAGGCAGTTGGCTGTGCCGACTTATACGATTATCAACCAAGGAACAAACGTGCTTCTGTAGCTATAGTCGTTGCTGCTCCTTTCAGGCAAAAAGGAATTGCTACCAAGGCCTTGGGAGAACTATGTTCCTATGCCTTTACTTTCTTAGACTTACACCAGCTTACCGCCTATGTACATCAGGGAAATCTCTATAGTCAAAAACTATTTCTGCGACAAGGATTCCTATGTACTGCCACCCTCAAAGACTGGTGCTTCTTTGATGGTAATTTCCAAAACGTATATCTATACCAGTACTTTAAACCTTAATTTTTAGGCCATAAGTAAGAAAAAAATAACTTTATTGTACCATAATTCGTATTTTTTTCGTAACTTGCGCCTCTATTTCATATGCTCTTTTAAGAGCAGTTAAACTTTGATTTCTATGACAAAAATTACAGCTGCTATAACAGGCGTGGGCGGATATGTACCCGATTTTGTTCTATCCAACAGTTTGTTAGAAAAAATGGTAGATACCACCGATGAGTGGATTACCACCCGTACAGGTATCAAGGAAAGAAGGCTTTTAAAAGAAGAAGGCAAGGGAGCTTCTTTCTTGGGCATAAAAGCGGTTGAAGATTTGTTCCGTAAGACAGGCACTAACCCAGCCGATATTGACTTAGTGCTTTTTGCCAGCGTAACTCCCGATATGCCTGTGGCAATCTCTGGCGCTTACTTGGCTACCCAGATTGGAGCGGTCAATGCCTTTGCTATTGACCTACAAGCGGCCTGCTCTAGCTTCCTCTATGGTATGTCTGTGGCAGCTCGCTATATAGAATCGGGCAGATACAAAAAAGTACTCTTGATTGGTGCTGACAAAATGTCCTCTATCGTGGATTACACCGATCGCGCTACTTGTATCATCTTTGGTGATGGGGCGGGTGCCGTCCTTTTGGAACCCAACTATGAGGGCTTAGGTATACAAGATGAATACCTGCGCAGTGACGGATCTGGCCGCGAATACCTCAAGATAGAGGCTGGTGGCTCTATCCTTCCTACAACCCCTGAAACCCTCAAGGAAGGTAAAAACAACTTGTATCAGGACGGAAAAACAGTTTTCAAATACGCTGTCTCTCGCATGGCCGATGCCACCGATGCGATTCTTGAGCGCAATAACCTATCGGCTGATAACCTCGACTGGCTGGTACCTCATCAGGCCAATAAGCGTATCATCGACGCTACAGCTGACCGTATGGGACTCCCTCATGAGAAGGTGATGCTCAATATACAACGTTATGGCAATACCACTTCTGCCACCCTACCTCTGGCACTCTATGACTACGAGAAACAACTCAAAAAAGGAGATAATCTTGTCTTCGCAGCCTTCGGTGGTGGCTTTACTTGGGGCGCCCTATACCTCAAGTGGGCTTACGATCCTAAATAAATAATTATAAGATATATACTTTGTATTTTTTATAATCTTTATTGAAAAATATTAAAAGTATCTCAAGTTTTAATTTTTTGCTAAAAAAACAGAGGACATGTGAAATATTTTTAGTATTTTTGCCCCCCGAAAAAATATCATACCAATAAGATAATGTCTAACTCATTGAAAATATAATTATTTGCTATGGATTTAAAAGATATTCAAAATCTAATCAGATTCGTTGCCAAGTCAGGCGCAAGCGAGGTAAAGCTAGAGATGGAAGATGTGAAAATCACCATCAAAACCTCTGGAGAAGAAGGACGCCCTGAAACGGTCTTTGTTCAACAGCCTTATATGGCACAAGGAATTCCTCAACCACAGATCCCTGTGGTGCCACAACCTGTATTCCCTGTAAGTGATCCAGCCAACATTGTGGCTACCAAAGAGCACGATGACGAAGAAAACGGAAAATATATTACTATAAAATCTCCTATCATCGGAACCTTCTACCGTCGCCAAGCACCTAACAAACCTCTTTTGGTGGAGATAGGGGACAATATTGTACAAGGTCAAACCCTTTGCGTGATTGAGGCCATGAAACTATTCAACGAGATAGAATCCGAAGTCTCTGGTAAGATTGTAAAGGTACTAGTGGACGACGCTTCCCCTGTGGAATACGACCAACCACTCTTCTTGGTTGACCCTTCTTAAGTTAGGGTTGTGTATTAAGTGTGACCTAAAATTCTTAGAACATGTTTAAAAAAATCTTGATAGCCAACCGTGGAGAAATTGCCCTACGGGTGATTCGCACCTGCCGTGAAATGGGCATTAAAACGGTGGCCGTATATTCTACAGCAGATACCGATAGCCTTCATGTACGCTTCGCCGACGAAGCTGTATGTATCGGCCCTGCCCCTAGTAAGGATTCTTATCTGAAAATTACCAATATCATCGCCGCTGCCGAGATTACCAATGCCGATGCCATCCACCCTGGCTATGGCTTTCTTTCCGAAAACGCTAAGTTCTCCAAGATCTGTGCTGAAAATGGTATCAAGTTCATCGGAGCTTCAGCCGAGATGATTGACAAAATGGGTGATAAGGCTACTGCCAAAGCTACTATGAAAGCCGCAGGGGTGCCTACCATTCCTGGCTCCGATGGCTTGCTTAAGGATGTTGCCGAAGCCAAGAAAATCGCCAAGAAAATGGGCTATCCTGTCATGCTCAAAGCCACCGCTGGAGGAGGAGGAAAGGGTATGCGTGCTGTATGGAAAGAAGAAGACCTCGAAAAAGCCTTCGAGAGCGCTACTCAAGAGGCCGCCGCTGCTTTCGGTAATGATGGTATGTATATGGAAAAACTCATTGAGGAACCTCGACATATCGAAATCCAAATCGTAGGAGACCAATTCGGCAAAGCTTGCCACCTCTCCGAACGCGACTGCTCTATCCAAAGAAGACACCAAAAACTTACCGAAGAAACGCCTTCTCCGTTTATGACCGACGAACTCCGCCAAAGAATGGGCGAAGCTGCTGTCAAGGCTGCCGAATCTATCAAATATGAAGGCGCAGGTACCGTAGAATTTCTTGTAGATAAGCACCGCAATTTCTACTTTATGGAGATGAATACTCGTATCCAAGTAGAACACCCTATCACCGAGCAGGTGATTGACTATGACCTGATTAAGGAACAAATCCTCGTAGCGGCTGGAGTACCTATCTCTGGGCGCAACTATACTCCTAAACTACACGCTATAGAATGCCGTATCAATGCGGAAGACCCCTTCAATGACTTCCGCCCTTCTCCTGGCCGTATCACTGCTTTCCATGCCCCTGGGGGATTCGGAGTACGTCTTGATACCCATGTGTATGCTGGCTATACCATTCCACCCAACTATGACTCTATGATTGCCAAACTCATCGCAACAGCTCAGACTCGCGAAGAGGCTATCGCTAAGATGAAGCGCGCTCTGGACGAGTTCGTCGTAGAGGGTATCAAAACAACCATCCCTTTCCACAAACAGCTTATGGAACATCCCGACTATATCGCTGGAAACTATACCACCAAGTTTATGGAGGATTTCGTGATCCAGCCCATAGGGGACGACGAGGAATAAAAAATAATTTTTTATACCAATATTATGTCTGTAGAAAAAATCAAATGCTTAATTATAGGCTCAGGCCCAGCAGGTTATACTGCTGCTATCTATGCCTCAAGAGCCAATCTCTCTCCTGTACTCTACCAAGGAGAACAACCTGGCGGACAGCTTACCACTACCAATGAGGTGGAGAACTTCCCTGGCTATCCCGAAGGGATTACAGGAACTGAGATGATGATGCAGTTCGAACAACAAGCCCGCCGCTTTGGAGCCGACATTCGCACTGGCTGGGTTACCAAAGTCGATTTTTCTGCCAAACCGCTCAAAGTATGGGTCGAAGACAAGGAAATCCATGCCGATAGTGTGATCATCTGTACAGGTGCTACTGCCAGATACTTAGGACTGCCTTCCGAGCAGCATTATTTACATACAGGAGGAGGCGTATCGGCTTGTGCCGTATGTGATGGCTTCTTCTATAGAAACCAAGACGTGGCTATCGTAGGGGCAGGAGACTCCGCCTGTGAAGAAGCGCTTTATCTTGCCAAAATCTGTAAAAAAGTAACGATGATCGTTCGTCGCGATGCCTTCCGTGCCTCCAAGATTATGGAAGAGCGTGTCAAAAAAGCAGAGAATATTACTATTTTGTTCAATTCGGAAACGGACGAAATCCTCGGAGACGGGCAATTAGTTTCTGCTGTCAGAGTACGTAATAACAAAACTGGAGAACTTTCCGAAATTCCTATCACTGGTTTCTTTGTAGCCATTGGCCATAAGCCTAATGCGGATATCTTCGCTCCTTATCTGTCTATGGACAAAGATGGTTATATCCAAAATATACCAGGAAGTAGCCGTACCAATGTAGAAGGAGTATTCGTAGCTGGCGATGCAGCCGATAAGTACTACCGACAGGCTATTATTGCCGCTGGAAGTGGTGCCATGGCTGCCCTCGATGCCGAACGCTATCTAGCCGCTCAAGAATAAACTGCTTATGAATGTACGCATCAGCCCCTCTTGGAACGCACTGCTGAGCAGTGAGTTCGAAAAACCTTATTTTCAGGCATTGACAGCTTTTGTCAAAAAGGAATATAGTGAACATACATGCTATCCCAAAGGAAAAGAGATTTTTGCAGCCTTTGACAAGTGTCCTGTAGAAGACCTCAAGGTGGTACTCTTAGGCCAAGACCCTTACCATGGAGAAGGTCAGGCCAATGGGCTTTCTTTTTCCGTAAGAGATGGTATTGCTCACCCGCCTTCTTTGGTGAATATATTCAAGGAAATAGAAGAGGACTTGAAGTTGCCCTACCCTGAAAGCGGCAACCTCTCTCGCTGGGCGGAGCAAGGCGTACTACTGTTGAACGCTACCCTTACTGTCCGTGCCAATACGGCAGGTAGTCATCAGGGACAGGGCTGGGAAACTTTCACCGATGCAGTCATCAAGTGTATATCTGACAATTGTCAGCATATCGTTTTCCTTCTTTGGGGCAGTTTTGCCAAAAAGAAAATAGCCTTGATCGATACTCAAAAGCATTGTGTACTTTCCTCTGGACACCCTTCTCCACTGAGTGCTAATCGCGGTTATTGGTTTGGAAATAAACACTTTAGTAAGACCAATGCCTATCTCACCTCTGTAGGTAAGCAGGCTATTGATTGGAAATAACATCTGTCATTTTGTCATGTTTTTGCTTTTGGCACAATCCTTGCCTATTAGTAAAGCGTAAATAACAAAATAAGATAATAAAGATAAATACGATTATGAGTAAGATTATTGGAATAGATTTAGGAACCACGAACTCGTGTGTTTCTGTAATGGAAGGTAATGACCCTGTGGTGATTACCAATGCGGAGGGCAAAAGAACTACCCCCTCCGTGGTTGCCTTCGTAGAAGGTGGCGAAATAAAGGTAGGGGACGCCGCTAAGCGTCAAGCCGTTACCAACCCTAAGAAAACGATTTATTCTATTAAACGTTTCATGGGGAACAAATATTCTGACTTAGGTCAAGAAATAGCACGTGTACCTTATGCCGTGGTACAGGGAGACAACGACACTCCTCGTGTGGATATTGACGGCCGCCTATACTCTCCTCAAGAGATCTCTGCGATGATCCTTCAGAAAATGAAAAAAACCGCTGAAGACTTCTTAGGACAAACAGTAAGCCGTGCGGTAATTACAGTACCTGCTTACTTTAACGATGCGCAACGTCAAGCTACCAAAGAAGCGGGAGAAATCGCAGGCCTTAAGGTAGAGCGTATCATCAACGAACCTACTGCTGCTGCCCTTGCTTACGGGCTTGATAAGCAACACAATGACCATAAGATTGTCGTGTTTGACTTCGGGGGGGGTACCCACGATGTCTCTATCCTCGAACTTGGTGATGGTGTGTTTGAAGTACTTTCTACCGACGGGGATACCCACCTTGGAGGGGACGATGTAGATGAAAAAATCATCAACTGGCTCGCTGAAGAATTTGAAAAAGAAGAAGGTTTAGACTTGCGCAAAGATCCTATGGCGCTACAACGTCTTAAAGAAGCTGCTGAAAAGGCTAAGATTGAGCTTTCCTCTTCTATGCAGACTGAAATCAACTTGCCTTATATCACCGCTACTGCCACCGGACCTAAGCACTTAGTACGTACTCTTACCCGTGCCAAATTCGAACAGCTTATCGAGGACTTAGTACAACGTACTATTGAGCCTTGTAAGAAAGCTCTTGAGAATGCAGGTCTTAGCGTAAGTGATATCAATGAGGTAATCCTCGTAGGGGGTTCTACACGTATCCCTGCCGTACAAGAAGCCGTTGAGAACTTCTTCGGTAAAAAACCAAATAAGAGTGTAAATCCTGACGAAGTAGTAGCCATCGGGGCTGCTATCCAAGGAGGGGTACTCACTGGAGATGTAAAAGACGTATTGCTCCTTGACGTTACACCGCTTTCTCTTGGTATTGAAACCATGGGGGGAGTAATGACTAAGCTCATCGAGGCCAATACTACAATCCCAGCCAAGAAATCTCAGATATTCTCCACCGCAGCTGATAACCAACCAAGTGTGGAAATACATGTGCTACAGGGAGAAAGACCTATGGCTGCGGACAATAAGACGATCGGACGTTTCCACTTGGATGGTATCCCACCCGCACCACGTGGCGTACCTCAGATTGAAGTAACCTTTGACATTGATGCCAATGGTATTATCAATGTTTCAGCTACCGACAAGGGTACAGGTAAGACACACGACATCCGTATCGAGGCTTCTTCTGGACTTACCCAAGAAGAAATCGAAAGAATGAAGCGTGATGCTGAAGCCAATGCCGAAGCCGATAAGAAAGCACAAGAAGTAGCTACCAAAATGAACGAAGCCGATGCACTTATCTTCCAAACTGAAAAACAACTCAAAGAGTTCGGTGATAAGCTCCCTTCTGACAAGAAAGCGGCTATCGAAAGTGCTTTAGAAGAACTCAAATCAGCTTACGAAAGCAAAGATATTGCCACTATCGAAGTTGCTTTAGAGAAAATAAATAATGCTTGGAAGAGTGCTTCTGAGGATATCTACAAAGCACAACAAGGCGGTGGTGCAGGAGCAGGAGCTAACTACTCCGAACCAGGCCCTCAGCCTAACCAAGGCCCTGACAACAACGTCCAAGACGTAGATTTCGAAGAAGTTAAATAGCGGAGAGCCTCCGTAAAATAAATAATAATAGCCCCATCTAATAAGGTGGGGCTGTTATTTTTTTGTTTATGTTGAACTTACGTTAATTAAAGGTATGGAAATACTTAGCTTATAGATATTTCTATATTCAGAGATTTTACTTTTGTTTTCTAGGTTGAATACTCTATTTTCTTCCAATGAAGGATAGATAATTAAGCAATCTATAAGTTCGTTACTGCCTTCTAAGCCAAGTCTTTTATAAACTTTTTCCAAGCGAGCATAACCACTTACTTGTCGAATGTCATCTATCACTCTACTGTCTTCATAAACAGGCTTATACTTAGCATCAATCACCATTTTTTGCGTCGGGGTGTTGAGCAAGAAATCCAATTCGGTATAATCGGCTGTGAGATGATAAGTAACCGCTTCCCTACCGAACTGTTCCTGTAGTTTTACATATACATATAGCTCAAAAAGTTTGGGCATATCTATCCAAAAAGGTGGAATAGCTACTTTTTGTTGGGTAGTTTCAGTGATATTGTAGGAAAAACGCTTAAGAATGTGCTTACCTATCTCTATAGCTTCCTTATATTCCTTGAAAAACGGATTTATAGTAATATTTTTCAGATTTTCTACATTGAACTCTTCTGAAATAAGTTCAAAATATGGGGTACAATAGGTAATCAATTCTTCTATAGCAGCTTCATTTCCCGCAAAAAGAGTAGAATGTGTATTCTTAAAGCTGATAACAAACTGCAATACCTTCTTTAGGAAACGATTCTCTATACTATCCACTCCAAAGGCTTGGTATTGGCATATATGAGAGGTTAGTTTGTTCTTAAAAACATTCTGCTTTAGGTGTTTTCCTATCTGTATTTTACCTTTGATACGGCTACAAAGGTTTTCTTCCTCCTTATAATACGACTTTTTAAGTCCTTTGCGAACAATACGCTTTAGGAGTTGGAGAAACTGTATTACAAGGAAAGGAGTTAGAAAATCTTTTTGCTGTTCTATAGTAATTTGTGGTTCTTTCCAATAGATTTTTATAAGGTCTTTAATGTCATTAGGAGAGGATACCACAATCTCTAAAAGCATTTTCAGATAGTCAATCTCTGCCCATTCTTCTTCAATAGAATCCTCTTCTATCATTTTCTTTTTATTCATCTTTGGCTCTATATACACATATTTTTGATGTTTTACCAGCCATAAGACTCCTATATAATAGCCTGCTTGCAAGCAAATCTCTTCCTCGTTTATGTGACTAATTTCAAAAGGATAAACAGAATTTCCCCATCTATCTTTATTGAGTTCATAAGGTACTCTATAAGGAATTGCCTCAAAGAAATCCTCTTCTACATCATCCTTTTTGATGATATACCTCTTATGTTCAAGCAAGGCTATTTTCATAGACTATTTTTTCTATATTTTGTATTTTTTCCTCCACATTTATCAGTACACCATCTTTTATATATTCAAGCAAAATAGGTTTGATTTCATATTCCCAACGAATAGCAATAGGTGTTTGCTCAGTAATGAAGTAGGAGTGTCCTAACTGTACTTCTTCTTTCCTAAATTCAGGAGATAATGTATTACCCTCGAACAACTTAGAGACTTCTTCATATGATTTTGTCGCAAAATTATCGCCCAATTTATTTGTTAAGTCTTTAGGTAAGACATCCACAAAAGCAAACCTACGACGAATAGCATAATCTATATGACCTACGGAGCGGTCAGCGGTATTCATTGTACCAATGATATAGAGGTTAGCAGGAAGAACAAGAGTATTATCATCATCAATAGCGTACATACTTTGTACAGCCTCTCCACGATATTCCAAGGCATAGATAAGTTCACCGAGTACTGCCGATAGGTTAGCCCTATTGATCTCGTCAATAATAAGGACATAGGGCTTAAGTGGTATTTTATCTGTTATATTGGGGTTATAGAATTCTTTAAACTCATAGTATTTTTCTACAATTCTAATAAAATAAGAAGCGTGTTGTCTAGCTTGCCCTCCTATGTTTGTTAGTTTGGTTACCCCTTGTCTATCTCTTATACCTGAATCAATAATACGTTTAATTTCAGCATAATTCATATTCAAGCCTCTGCTATGAACCTCCCAATTATCACCTTTATATTTAAATCGTTTATCATCAGCATTGAAAATATAAATAGAATCAGTTAAAGGATATTTGTAATCTTCACTTTGGGCTAATTCTTCTTTGATATGTTCGATAAAAGCCTCAAAGATATCCTGTTCTTTTAGTGTTTGTGTATTTTGTTGTGCTTTATTCCAGTTATTAAAAGCCTCTTTTGCAAACGCTCCTAATATTTTATTTTCAGCAGTATATACAATACCGTCACCCTCTTCATTAGGTTTAGCTACAATGCCTCGCACGAAATCCTCATAGGAGTAACTGGGGTGAAACTGAATGAGTTTAAACTGTTCACAACCCTCCAAAGAATCATTTTCCCCTAAGCCTAATAGTTCTCTGGCTATACGCTTAGCCTCACGGGTTTTACCAGTCCCAGGAGGCCCCTGTAGAATAATTTGGTGCTTGTACTTTAGAAGTTTGGTAGTAAGACTGTTCTCTTGTGTTTGTGTATTTTCATTCATAATATTTAGTAAATATTGAGCATATTTGATTCCTTTAATATCAGAATTATAAGTAGTTATATCAGTGAGTGTTTTTCGAGGTAAGGTAAAATCAAGATTCCATTCTCCTTTTTTAAGCCACTTGACCTGACGACAATGTAAAAATTCTTCTCTTTCTTCATCAAAATAGTAATCGGAAGTTACTCTGCCATAGCCTAATAAGGTTTTAGTTCCTTTCTTTACAATAACAATATCTCCTTCATTCATTTTATTACAGAAATCATCAATAGCAGATACATTATTACGTTGGTCTTCTCCTCCTCTATAATTATCTATTAGAGCGTCAAGAATAGATTTTCTATCTGTATAATTTTCTAAATCACCCAATTCGTCCCAGCCAATAGCCATAATTCCCTCGTTATAAAATTCCTGCCATTTAGAAGCTTGTTCACCTGGACTATAGAGCCAATAAAGTTTTGTCGCTTCATCTCCCTTGCTTATATTTTGATATACAATATCCTGTGCTAATAGTAAAGGAAAATCAAAACCTTTAGGAATAAATGTTTTCTCAATAGAAAGTGATATATCATTATTAAGAAAAGTAACTATATGATTAAGTAACTCTATAAAATGATAATATTTTTCTTCTTTTTTAGTAGGAATATCCAAATATTCACATAGTTTCTTATAGACCTCCTTCTTATAGAAAGTATTTTCATCAGGATTCTGCATTGTTAGCAAAAAGGAAAGGGTTCGCTCGTCCAACTGATGATTGAATTTTATTTTATTGAGCTTTTTTTTTCAATTCTTCTATGCTATTTTCTGCAAAATCTTTAGCCCTTTTTAGTTTCGTATAAAAGTCATCAGAACCATAAATTATAAGAAATAAATTTCTTAGCTGTTCAGGAAAATATTTACCTAATGCATCTAAGAAACTAAAAGGATTTTGATATACTAAGTTCCCTCTTTTTCTAAAAGCTTCTTTGAACATTTCATAGAAATCATCAGTATCTATATCCCAATATTGCTGAAAATGTTCTATTGCTTTCCACTTATACACTTCATCTTCGTTGGAAGGATCTTCCTGAAGAAAAATGATATAATGTTGGATAAGTTCTTTTATTTTTTCATCCATAATGCGAAAGTTGTCTCTGTTATGATTATTAAGATAGTATAAATATAAAAACACTGCAAAGATACAACGAATATCTATAATAAACAAAAGTTATTCCAATTCAAATCTTTTTCGTACCTTTGCAAGAGGTAAGAAATAGTAACTTCCATCAATCCAAAAATATTTAAAATTATGAGCAAAATAACCTTACAAGCTGATATACAAAAAGTTGATTTCCCTATTGAGGAGATAATAGGTATTCCTAATACTGTCACTATTAAAGCAATGGAAGAAGCTCAAAAACTTATGAATGATAAGAACACTAAGTTCTTTACTGATTTAAGGGATTTCTTAGATTACTTGAAAAAATAAGACCTTTGGTCTTATAATAATCCGTGTAGATCGCAGTAGCATGATTATACAAACACAGAAAATCTGTGAAATCCGTGGGAGCTTTTTTATTCGAGAAGACTTTTAACAGACATCTACATATATAAACAGAGATGAACAAAAAAATCACCCTCATTGATTGGGAATTAAAAGACTATAAAGAGGCTTGGGAGGCACAAGAAGCCCTCTTTCAGGCTACTATTGATCAAAAAACCGCTAATCGCAATGCGGAGAACCCCTCCCCTACTCCTAATTACTTGATTTTTGTAGAACACCCTCATGTGTTGACCCTCGGCAAAAGCGGTGTGATGGAGCACCTGCTTATGAGCGAGGAATTCCTTAGGGCAAAACATATTTCCTTCTATAAGGTAAACCGCGGAGGAGATATCACCTACCACGGACTGGGGCAGGTAGTGGGTTACCCTATACTGGACTTGGACAACTTCTTCCCTGACATCCATAAGTATCTACGCTCATTGGAAGAGGTCATTATCCTTACCCTTGCCGACTATGGTCTTAAGGGCGAACGTAGTCCTGGGGAAACAGGAGTATGGTTGGACGTGGGCACGCCCAAGGCGCGCAAAATCTGTGCTATGGGGGTGAGAGCTTCCCGCTGGGTAACCATGCATGGCTTCGCGCTCAATGTGAATACGGACTTGAGTTACTTTGGTTATATCGTACCCTGCGGTATCGCTGATAAGGCGGTAACTTCCCTCAAGGCGGAACTGGGCAGAGAGGTACCCATGGAAGAAGTGAAGCAGCGTATCACCACACATTTCTTGGAGGTATTCGCCGCTACACTATGATAAGTTACATCTTCTTATAACGCTCTAAGAGCTTGAGTTGTTCCTTGTCAAACTGATAAGGATCATTGCGAATTACAAGCTGTCCTGCCTCATCTACCCAAGCGGTGAGGTAGGATATATCCACCACAAAGTGTTGCTTAGGATGTACGCGGTACTGGTCTCGGCCTGTCTGCATGGCATCATTGACCTTTTGGTAATTCCACTCCGCGGTATGCTTAAGCAGCTGGTAAGCCAAGCTATCGGGGTATTGTACCCTTACACAGCCATGGCTATAGGTGCGTTGGGTATTGTCAAAGAGTTTTTTGCTGGGGGTATCGTGTAGGTAGATACTCATATCATTGTGGAGGATAAACTTGACCAAGCCCAAGGAGTTATTCGCCGAAGGATTCTCCACAAAAGCCAAATTGCGCTTAAGAGTCTTCTCATCCCTCCAGTTGATTGTGGCTGGGTCTATCTCCTTATTATTCTCATAGAGCTTATACCCGCGCTTAGCATACTTTAGCGAATCCCCACTATCTACTATACGAGGGATCATCTCCTTGCGCACAATACTTATAGGTACCGACCAGGTAGGACGAAACTCTACAAACTTAATACTATCGGAGAAAATGGGAGTTGGTGTATCTGGTCTGCCTACTACTACCTTAGTGGTAAACTTCAGTGAATCCTTATGGTAGAGGTTTAGTCGGTATTCGGGAATATTGATCAATATATAATCCTCTCCCAAGTCCTTATTTTGCCAGCGTAGGCGCTCCATATTAAGCAGTAGCAAGTCACGTTGCTGCGTTGGAGTCATCTGCAAATAGCTCATTGTCAGCGCCCCTGGCACTCCATCGGCTGTAAGCCCTACTTGTCGCTGAAATTGTTTAACGGCCTCTATCAGGAGTGAATCTACCTGGGCAGGGGCTCCCTGTGCCATAGGTTTGTACCCCCTAAGCCCTAGCTGGTTACGCAGGGCTACCACAGTACTATCACTATAGCCCACAGCAAAGCTCTTCAAATCAGCAATAGCAAAAGGCATATAGGAGGTCGTATCCTTAAGCAATTCCTTATACTTCTGTGCCATCGCTTTGTAGAAAGTTTGTTGAGGCTGTAGCGCTTCTATGACAGTGGACAGGCTATCAGTATCTTTGAGCTTCAAGAGCAACTCTACATTGTCAAATATGGGTTTGTTGCGCTTCCATACACGGACATCATCGCCTACCTTAGGGATACGCCCTTGAGTAAGGTGACGGGTAAGCAGCAGAAAGGAGGCCGTAATCTCTCGGTCGGTCGTCTCCAACTGCTTTAAGAACAAGGAATCCTTATGCTGGTAGAGATGCCCCACTAAGGAATCCAACTCATGTTGCCTATAGTTCTGTGGGAAAAAACCATAATCAGTAAGCTCCGTAAGGGTCTTGATATAAGAGGCAAAAAGCGGTGAAGGCTTGTTCTGGTAAAGCCAGCGGGTTTGATAATTATATTTTTTGTAGAAGTCCACCACTTCTCGCTCTATAGCAGGCTTATAGTAGTTGTCCTTAATAGTAACCTTCTTCAAGGAAACTACCGCAGTGTCTTGTAAGAAAAGAGGCTCATAGGGTTCGTTGATCTCTCTACCTGCCATCTCATCCAACAAATCACCATTCTTTCCTTTATCCCTGCAAGCAGCAAAAAGAATGACTACAGAAAGCAGACATATATGTTTTAACATAGGAATTATTTTAGTGTGCAAAGATATATATTTTTTTAAGATTATACTTACTCTTTGGCATATTTTTTGTACTATGAAAGTATTTATTTTATCTTAAAAACATATGAAACAATTTCTATCTTTTATAGCACTTCTTTTTTCTATAGGGAGTGCTACTGCACAGAAAATCATCCTACCTCAGGTAAAGGTAAGCCAAGAGGATAATGCCAAGCCCATGCAACTACAAGACCTTTCGGTGGATATCTTGGTGGTAGGACAGACAGCGGTAACCACAATGGAGATGACTTTCTACAATCCCAATAGCCGCGTGATGGAGGGTGAGTTTGAGTTTCCCCTCTCCGATGGGCAGCAAGTCTCTCGCTTTGCTCTAGATATAGACGGCAAGCTCCGCGAGGGAGTTGTAGTGGATAAGGCCTTGGGGCGCAAAGCCTTTGAGGACATCGTACGCCGTGGGGTAGACCCTGGTTTGCTCGAAAAAACCGAAGGTAACAACTTCCGCGCCCGTGTATATCCTATGCCTCGCAGGGGAACGCGTAGAATCCTCATTGCTTTCGAGCAGGAACTCTCCCAAAAGAACGGACAGGACTTTTACTTCCTACCCATTGCCAATGCCGTTAAGCTCAAGAAGTTCAAAATCCATACCGAGGTAGTTTCTCGCTTTGTCAAAACGGATATCCAGAACTCTCTACAGTTGGACTTTACCCAAAGCCGCAACAGCTATATCAGTGAGGTAGAGCAGACCAACTATACTTTGGACAAAAATATTGCGCTTCTCTTCCCCAAAATAGACAAACCGCAGCTCATTACCGCTACCAACGGGAATGAAAGCTACCTTTATGGAAATATGACATTGGAAAAACAGTCTCTAAGGGAGAAAGAAGCACCCAAAAGCATAGGTATTCTTTGGGACAACTCTCTTTCTAATGAAAAAAGAGACTTTGTCAAGGAATATGCACTATTAGATGCTTATTTTAAGGAGATCAAGAATACAGAAGTAACCCTCACCACTTTCCATATCCGCGCTGCCAAGCCTGTAGCCTTTGAGGTGAAGGACGGCAATTGGCAGGAGTTGCGGGAATATTTGGAAAAACAAGTTTATGATGGGGCAACCGACGGCAATGCTATGGTATTCCCCAAAGGTGCTGGCCAGTACTTACTCTTTTCTGATGGTATTTTCAATTTCGGTGCTAAAGAATTTGATCTGCCATCACTTGTCAAGTCCTTACAAGCTCCCGTGAGTGTAATTAGCTCTCTACAGGTAGCCAACTGGGACAAACTCCAATACTTGGCTGGAGCCACTGGAGGAGCGCTGATCAACCTTACTTCCCAAGCACTCCCTGAAGCGCTCAAGGCCTTGCGCTACCAGTCTTTCCAACTCCTAGGCTATAAAGTAAAGAGTGGAAATGTAACTGCCTTATATCCTCAGAAAGGGGCTTTGGTAGGGGAAAACTTCACTTTTGCGGGCCAACTAAGCTCCGAAGAGGCGACCGTAGTGGTCTCCTTGGGCTACCCTGGCAAGGTCATCGTGGAAAAAGAGCTTACTTTTACCAAAGATAATACCGCAGGTGCGGGAGAGTTTGCCCTTTTGCGTCGTATATGGGCAGAAAAGAAGATTGCACAGCTACAAAGAGAAGGCGCTTTGGCTAAGGATATTGATGCCGTAGGTCGCCAATATGGCATCGTCACCGAGGGTAATTCTCTGATCGTTCTGGAGACCATAGCGGATTATGTGCGTTACCAGATTACCCCTCCCAAGGAGCTTCAAAGGGAATACGAACGCCTTGTCAATAAGGAAAAACAAGACAAGGAAAAAGAAAAGAAAGAACACCTTGACTACGTGGTAAAACTCTCCGAAGTACAAAGCAAATGGTGGAATACCTCCTTCCCTATCGCAGGTACCCAACCTGTCAAGAATACAGCTAATCAATCTTCCAACGAGAGTACCGCTGGTATAAATGCCCGTGCTTACTCCTCCACGCTCGCTATACGTGGTGTTGGCTCTGTTTCTGATAATATTGAGGATCAGGCCGAGTTGGCTGAAGCAATGGTGGTAGTCGGCTATAGTCGCTCTTCCAGAAAAGAAAGACGACAGAACAAAAAAGCGGCTAAAGAAACTGCGCAAGTTCTTAATGATGAAGAGCAAAGCGAGGCAGAAGATCGTAGTGGTGAGCTTTCTAATACCTCCAAAATAGCCCTCAATGACTATAATCCTGATACGCCCTACCTAAAGGTGATGGAATATGCCGACCCAGCCAAAGCGGTAGAGACTTATTACAAACTCAAAAAGGAATATGGACAAACGCCCTCTTTCTATGTAGATGTGGCTGATTATTTCTTTAAAAAAGGAGATGCTCAGCAGGCCATATTGGTGGTGTCCAACTTGGCCGAACTGAGCTTAGAGGATGCCCAGCTGCTCCGCGTATTGGCTTACAAACTCAGTGCTTACAAGGCCTACCCAGAGGCGGTAGCCATTAGCCGCAAGGTGGTGGCTATCCGTGAGGAAGAACCCCAATCTTATCGTGATTTGGGATTGGCCTTGGCCCAAGCTGGGGAATATCAGCTGGCAATAGAGACCCTCTACAAGGTGGTGGAACGCCCTTGGGATCAGCGCTTTAGAGAGGTACAGCTAATCGCCATGAACGAAATCAACAATATCGTAAATACCCAAAAGGGCCTCCGCACTTCCTTTATTGACAAGCGTTTGCTCAAAAAAGAACCCGTGGATATCCGCGTAGTGCTCACTTGGGATACCGACAACTCCGATATGGACTTGTGGGTTACCGACCCCGAAGAAGAAAGATGTTTCTATGGACACAGGCAGACCTACTTAGGCGGTATCATAAGCCAAGATGTAACCGGCGGCTATGGCCCTGAGGAGTTTATGCTCAAGAAAGCGCCCAAGGGTAATTACAAAATAGAGGTAAATTACTACGGTAATCGCTCCCAAAAGCAGCTGCTACCCGTAAGCCTTCGCATCACTTTCTTTACTCACTATGGCACCCCTCAGGAGAAAAAACAAGAGACTACTGTACGCCTCTCTAACCAAAGAGAAGTCATAGAAGTGGGAAGCTTTGAGTTTTAGTAGGGGCAAGTAGTAATTTGTCCTTAAAATAACGTGAGTTCGATATAACGAAAGCTCCCACAGATTTTCACGGATTTCACAGATTTTCTATGTTTGTGTAATAGTGCTGTTGCGATTTACACAGATTTTTATAAGGCCAAAGGCCTTATTTATCCGTGGAAATTAAGGAGTTATACTTAGTTGTTGCATCATTCTCTCCGTGAAAATCCGTGGAATCTGTGGGAGAAAAATATAATTTTGCTTACGTCGAACTCGCATTAAAATAATGACCATTCGTCTAAAATAAACAATAGATTTATGAAACCTTTAATAACCTCCATAGCCTTCCTTGCTTCAGTAGGAGGTGCTATGGCTCAAAAAACTGTCCTGCCCGAAGTGAAGGTCAGGAGTCAGTACAATGCCAACCCCATGCAATTACAAGAGCTCTCCATGGATATATTGGTCATGGGACAAACGGCCGTAACTACTATGGAAATGACCTTCTACAACCCCAATGATAGGGTGATGGAAGGCGAGTTTGAGTTTCCCCTATCCAATGGCCAAGAGGTCTCTCGCTTTGCCTTAGATATCGACGGTAAGCTCCGCGAGGGGGTAGTCGTGGATAAGGCCTTAGGGCGCCAAGCCTTTGAGGATATCGCACGGCGCAATGTAGACCCTGGGCTTTTGGAAAAAACCGAAGGTAACAACTTCCGCGCTCGTGTATATCCTATGCCTGCCCAAGGCGTACGTAGAATCCTCATTGCCTTCGAGCAAGAACTCTCCCAAAGGGACGGACGAGACTTCTATTTCCTACCCATCGCCTCTGGAGTGAAGCTCAAGCACTTTAAGCTACGTACCGAAGTGGTTTCGCGCAAGGTTAAAGCGGATATAGAAAATACGCTACAACTCAATTTCGGGCAAAGCCGCAACAGCTATATCAGTGAGGTCAAGAAAGACAACTATACCTTGGACAAAAATATAGGGCTGACCTTCCCTAAAATAGACAAACCTCAATTGCTAACCGCCTCCAAAGGAACGGATAGCTACCTCTATGGGAATATAGCCTTGGAAAAGCAATCGCTGAGGGAAAAAGAAAAACCCAAGCGCATAGGTATCCTATGGGATTGCTCTTCTTCCAGCCAGAAAAGAGACTTTGCCAAGGAATTTGCCCTTTTAGATGCTTATTTTAAGGAAATAAAGGAGGTAAAGGTAGCCCTTACTACCTTTCATATCCGTTCCTCTCCAGCAATCCCCTTCAAAGTGGAAAACGGCAATTGGCAGGAACTGCGACAATACTTAGAAAAACTAATATATGACGGGGCAACAGACCCTCAAGCGATGCTATTCCCTCAAGAAAGTGATGAATACTTCCTCTTCTCCGATGGTATCTTTAACTTTAGGGATAAGAATTTTGACTTTACGCGGCTCATTGGGCAGCTACATGCCCCTGTCAATGTAGTTAGCTCCCAACTAGTAGCCAATATGGACAAGCTACAATACTTGTCAGGAGCTACTGGAGGTAGTTTTATCAATCTCAATACCCAAGAGGTTTCTGAGGCGGTGAAAGCATTGCAATATCAAGCCTTCCAAGTATTGGATTATAAGGTAAAAAAGGGAAATGTAGTGAACTTATATCCTCAAAAAGGTACTTTAGTAGGGGAAAATTTTACTTTTTCAGGTTATCTAAATAGTGAAGATGCTACTTTGGTTGTATCTTTAGGCTATCCAAACAAGGTCATCGTAGAAAAAGAACTCACCTTTAGTAAAAACACAGCTGCAAGCGATGAGGAATTTGCTCTTTTGCGCCGCGTATGGGCAGAAAAGAAGATTGCACAACTCAGACGAGAGGGGGCTGAAAGCAAAGCCATTGATGTGGTAGGTCGCCGTTATGGTATCGTAACCGAGGGCAACTCCCTAATCGTACTGGAGACAGCTGAAGATTATGTTCGTTATCAGATTACCCCACCCAAGGAACTCGAACAGGAATATAACAAACTCTCTTCCGAAATAAACTCTGAAAAAATGGAAGAGCAGAAGCAGGCCTTGGAACGTGTAATCAGCCAATCCAAAGAGCAAACTTCGTGGTGGCAAACTTCCTATCCTATCAAGAAAAAGAATACTAAAAAAAATAAGGAATACGGAACACCGCCTCCTCCCCCTCCTGCTATGATGGTACATGCAGAAGAAATAGCGGAGTACAACAATGCTGCTGAAATGCTTAGGTATGATGCCAGTGATGATAATGCTAAGATGGCTGATATGGGTACTGCTGGATATGATATAATTGCAGACAATAGTGCTCAACAAATGGAAATGGAACTGGCTGAACCTGCCGCTGAATCCTTAGGGTACAATCCTCCCCAAGCCAGAATTGTGCTCAATGCTTACGATCCTGATACACCTTACCTCAAGGTCATGGAATACACCGATCCTGCCAAAGCCATAGAGACTTACCATAAGCTCAAAAAGGAATACGGACAAACACCCTCTTTCTATGTAGATGTAGCGGATTACTTCTTCAAGAGAGGAGACCTTGCACAGGCAGTATTGGTAGTGTCCAACTTGGCCGAACTGAACTTGGAGGACGCTCAACTGCTCCGTGTATTGGGTTACAAACTCAGCAGTTACAAGGCTTACAAGGAAGCCATAGAAGTATTCCGAAAGGTAGTGGCTATCCGAGAGGAAGAACCCCAGTCCTATCGTGATTTAGGTTTGGCCTTAGCCGAAGATAAGCAGTACCAAGAAGCTGTAGAAACACTTTACAAAGTGGTAAAAAACGCTTGGGACGATCGCTTTGGTGATGTACAATTGGTTACCATGAACGACATTAATAGCCTCGTGGCGCGTCATAATGGAATCAAAACAAACTTTATGGACAAGCGCCTGCTCAAGTCAGAACCTGTAGATATACGTGTGGTACTCTCTTGGGATACCGACAACTGTGATATGGACTTATGGGTGACTGACCCCACTGATGAGAAGTGTTTTTTCGATAACAAACTTACCTACCTTGGCGGAAAAATCTCTAAAGATGTCACCCAAGGCTATGGGCCAGAGGAGTTTATGCTCAAGAAAGCACCCAAAGGTTCTTACAAAATAGAGGCAGATTACTTTGGTACTCGCTCTCAAAAGCAACTCATGCCTGTAACCCTCCGTATTACCTTCTATACGCATTTCGGTACCGATAAGGAGCAAAAACAAGAAACTACTGTAAGGCTTACCAATGAAGAGGACTTAATAGAAGTGGGAAGTTTTGAATTTAAGTGAAAAGAGAAAAGTGAAGAGTGAAAAACGTTTTTTCACTCTTCACTTTTCTCTTTTCACTCTTCACTTTTCACTCTTCACTTTTCATTCTTCACTCTTCACTTTTCACTTCCTCTTGAGGGGGTTCATTTGCTTTCGTCAAATAAGTAGGCAGATTAAGCCCTGCCATATTAAAGAGGTCGTTGAGCGGGGGTACGGTCTTCATCATACCAGAGACAAAGTTGGCTGTAGAGGTGTTACCATTTTCGCCTTGACCTGACTCCCATACGGTAATCTTATCAATCTTGATGTTCTTAACCGCTTCCACTTGTGTTTTCACCAGTTCAGGAAGTTTTTCTATAAGGAGCAATTGGAACGCTTTGGTAGGATCGCCTCCTGCGGCGCTGACCACATCTTTGTACCCTTGTGCTTGCTTGGTAAGGATTTCAAAGAGACCCTTAGCTTCGGCTTCCATTTTCGCATAGATGGCGTCGGCCTCCCCTTTGGCATTCTCACGCAAGCGGTCTGCTTCGGCTTGGGCTTCTATGATGACACGTTGTTTGGCTATTTCGGCAGGGACAATGATGTTGGCCTGTTGGGTAGCACGCTCCCTTTCAGCACGAGCCGATTCGGCTTTTTCCTCAGCAGAGTAGGCTTCTTCCAAGGCTTTGGCTTGTTGTACCTTCTCAGCTGAAATAGCAATACGCAAGGATTCGGCTTCTTTTTCCCTACGAAGGGCATCAGAGTTGGCAATCTCTATCTTAGCCTCATTCTCTCCCTTGATAGCGGAGGCATTGGCTTCGGAGATCTTGATACGGCTATCACGGTCAGCTTCGGCTTTCCCGATAGACTCGTCTTTCTTAGCCTCGGCAATACCCACGGTCTCGTCCTTTTTAGCTTGGGCGATACTGATTTCTTTATTCTTTTGAGTAATCGCAATTTTCACATCACGATCGCGCTGTGTTTCAGCGATTTGTGTATCACGTTCTCTATCGGCGAGGGCTTTACCTGTCTCCCCTATTTTTTCTTGTTCGGCTACACTAATCTTGGCTTCGTTGATAGCCTTAGCAGCGGCCTCCTTACCAAGGGCTTCTATATAACCTGATTCGTCCTTGATATCCGTTACGTTAACGTTGATGAGTTTCAAACCGATTTTCTTGAGTTCACTATCCACATTCTTAGAGATATTATCAAGGAACTTATCTCGGTCGGAGTTAATCTCCTCGATAGTCATGGTAGCAATCACCAAACGAAGTTGACCGAAAAGAATATCCTTGGCAAGCTCTTGGATTTGCTCTGGAGAGAGTCCCAAGAGGCGCTCGGCGGCCGCGTTCATATTCTCTGGTTCAGTGGAGATGGCTATGGTAAAGCGACAAGGCACATCCACTCGGATATTCTGGCGGCTCAGTGCATTGTAGAGGTTAGCCTCAATGGAAAGCGGACGCAAATCCAAGTAAGCAAAATCCTGAATCACAGGCCACACGAAGGCACCGCCCCCATGGATACAGCGTGCGGAAGAACCTCCTGTACGCCCATAAATAACTAATATCTTGTCCGAAGGACAACGCTTGTAACGCGCCGTAAGCGACATGATGGTTACAAACAATACGACTGCAAATACGGCAATCAAACTAATGGGTGATGAAAAATCCATTCTATTAATTATTAATTGTTAATTCTTAATTGTTAACTCAAATACCAGCCACTGACCTCTGAGCACTAACGTCTGACCACTGACTATTGTACCCTCTTGACAAAGAGTACTTGGTCTTGTACTTTTACGATTCTTACTATAGTATTGGAGGGGATTTTTTCCTCTTCGGTCATGGCATCCAGCTCACGAAGAGAACCTCTTACACTTAGGGTTACTTTCCCTGTCCCTGATAAGTACTGAGGAATAGGAATGTATACCTGTGCCGTTTTGCCCAGGGTCTCCTCTATCTTGAAGGAGTTATCCTCGGCCAACTTCATTAGGGCTTGTACTGTAATGAAAAAGATATATACAAACAGACACCCTACAAGAACTGCAAAGATAATCAGGGTGATCTTATTGGCTATCAACTCATAAAAAGAAATGCCTGTCCAGCTGAATCCCAATAGGAAATTCACCAAATTGCGCAGAGAAAAGAGCTGAAAGGGCGCATCATTACCTGAGAAATCTCCATCAAAATCAGCCGCTAACCCATCGGAAGCATTCGCCCCTACAAAGGTCATCACTGTTTGAATAACAAAAATAATAGATACAGGAATCGCTATAAACCAAAATCCTTGTAAGTAAGTATCCATTGAACTAAAAAATTCCATAATACAACTATTAAATCGGCAACAAATGTACAAAAAACTTTCGTTTTGCTAAATTTATTTAGCTTTTTTTTAATTCTGATAAAGAAAAAAGAATTTCACTTTTTCGTAGGATTTTACTTATTTTTTTTCTACCTTTGCTCTCTTAATAGGCTGCTTATGAACGAACATCTCTACCAATTCAAATACAAAACTCTCAAACTGAGCGAACTCAATGAGCAGGATAAAACACTCGTTTTCAGCGCTATGAAAAGTAGAGAGCAAGCCTATGCCCCTTATTCGTCCTTCTGGGTAGGGGCGGCGCTGCTGCTAAGCAATGGAGTGGTTATCACTGGAAACAATCAGGAGAATGCTGCCTATCCCTCTGGCTTATGTGCCGAACGCACTGCGCTTTTTTATGCCAAGGCCAACTATCCACAGGAGAAAATCCTCAAGATAGCCATCTGTGGAGATGATGCCAAGACGCCCCAAGGGGAAATCACCACTCCTTGTGGTAACTGTAGACAGGCGCTCTTGGAATACGAGTGTACCCAAGACAGCCCCATTGTGGTACTTTGCGCCAGCACCCAAGGAAACATCTTGGAAATAGGCTCCATAAAAGACTTATTGCCTTTTTGTTTTGAACTTTTGTATAAGGAGACTGATTAATAATTTCAAATAATTTTATGATTGACTATATTCCTTTTAAAGAAACAGGGTATTTTTCTGAGTTTATCACCGATTATCTCGCTCAGAAGGCAGAATTGCGCTGTCTATACCATCGTTTTCCCTTGGCCACCAATTTTCCAGCCCAGATAAAGGAAAAACAAGCCCACTACTCGGCTGAAAATAGGAATACCCTAGCCGAAGCATTAGAAAAACAATACAAAAACCTATCTATTTCTAAGAAAACCTATCATAATATAGAGGCTATACGTCAGGAAAACACCTTTACGGTTACCACAGGCCACCAGTTGAGCCTCTTTACAGGCCCTCTATATTTCATCTACAAAATTGTTACCACTATTGTAAGCTGTGAGCAGCTCAAAAAGTTGTACCCACAATACAACTTTGTCCCTATCTACTGGATGGCAACAGAAGACCATGATTTTGAGGAGATTAACCACTTTAGTTTTCGTGAACAAAAACTCTCTTGGCATTCAGAACAAGGGGGTATGGTAGGTGATTTCTCCACCGATGGGCTGGAGCGCATCACTAAGATTCTCAGAGTGCTCCTAGGTAAGAGCCACCAAGGACAATACTTGGCCTCCCTCTTTGAAAGAGCCTATGAGCAACACCCTACCCTATCGAGTGCTACCCGATACTTGGTCAATGAACTCTTTACCTTGTATGGCTTGGTGATTATTGATGCCAATGATAAGCGCCTCAAGGAATTATTTGTTCCTCACTTCAGGCAAGAGCTTTTACAGAACGATGCCCACAAGGAAGTGGAAAAGACCCTTGCTTATATCAAGAGTGTCAATAAGAATTACCCCGAACAGGTACACCCTCGTGAGATTAATATCTTCTATGTCAAGGACGGTATACGGGAGCGCATCGTAAAGGATTCCGAGGGCTATGCAGTGCTTAATACCTCTATCCGATTCACAGAGGAGGAAATCCTACGACACTTAGAGTGTTTCCCCGAATACTTCTCGCCCAATGTAATCCTACGCCCCCTCTATCAAGAGGTGATTCTGCCTAACTTGGCCTATGTAGGCGGCGGAGGGGAAATCGCTTACTGGCTAGAACTCAAGGATATGTTTGCCCTTCACAAGGCGCCTTTCCCTATGCTCATGCTGCGCAACTCGGTGCTGCTCATCAGTGAGACCCAAGAGAAGAAACTGCACAAGCTGGGACTTACTCATCATGATATTTTCTTAAAAAACAATGTCTTAGAGAACAAAATTACTCAAAGACTCTCCGAATACCCTATTGATTTCACTCCACAGCGACAGTGCCTTGAGGAGCATTTTGCCCATCTGTACCAGATAGCTGCCCATACCGACAAATCCTTCCTTGGCGCCGTCAAAGCCCAAGAAGCCAAGCAACTCAAAGGATTGGCCAACTTAGAAAAGCGCTTGCTCAAGGCGCAGAAAAAGAAATACCGAGAGACTCTTGATAGAGTAATTGACCTACGGGTGAGTCTTTTCCCAAAAGAATCCTTACAGGAGCGTGTGGACAACTTCAGTGAGTATATGATTGAGAGTCAAGGAAAGTTCATAGATACCTTAGTTACACACCTCAGTCCTTTTGACTTCCGCTTTGTTGTCCTCTCCTATGAAAGTGGAGCAAGCAAAGAGGATTGTATAGAATATTTTATATAGAAGAAAACACTAAATTACTAAAAATATGAAAGTTACTTATTTAGGACACGCCTGTGTCAATATTGAGATAGAAGGAGCACACTTTCTTGTGGATCCATTTATCAGTGCCAATCCGCTTGCTCAGCATATCAATATCAATGATATAGAGGCTACTTATATCCTACTAACCCACGCCCATGGCGACCATATTCTTGATGCAGAAGCCATTGCCAAGCGTACAGGCGCCTCTCTGATTACCAACCCTGAAATACTTGCCCACTATCGTGCTTTGGGAATTGACGGACATGATATGAATATAGGAGGTTCCCATCGTTTCTTGGACGGAAAGGTGAAGATCAAGATGATCAAGGCCGTACACTCCTCTTCCTTCCCCGATGGTAGTTATGGAGGCAATCCAGCTGGCTTTTTGATCAATTACAATGATAAAACTATCTATGTATCTGGTGATACTGCCCTTACTATGGATATGAAGATTATCCCTCATCAGTACAAAGTGGATTTGGGCATCTTCCCTATAGGTAACAACTATACTATGGGCGTGAGAGATGCTCTTACTGCTGCCAAATTTGTAGAAACCGATAATGTATTAGGCGTACACTATGATACCTTTGAGGTGATAAAAATTGACAAAGAAGCCTCCAAACGCAAATTCAGTGATGCTCATAAGCGATTGCATCTGTTAGAGATTGGTGCTACTTTGGATATAGATGACTTGATAAAGTAGTAATTATTTATAAAAACCCCATTTGTCTATATAGGACCATACCTGAGGAGGAAGCATAGGTCTTACATCTTTGCCTTGTGCTATATCCTCTCGTATAGCGGTAGCCGATAGCTCTATAATTGGGGTTTTTATATATACTATATGCTCATGACCCTGTAAAGCGTCAAGCACCTTTCCCTCGCTCAAGCGAGGATATACATAGATGAGGTAACGACTGAGTATCACCTGGTAGTTTTTCCATTTGTGAAAGGATTTTAGGTTGTCCTCCCCCATGATGAGCGAAAAACTATGTTGTGGATACTTCTCTTCCAAATGAATAAGTGTATCAATCGTATAATTGGGCTGTGGCAGATGAAATTCTATATCACAAGGCTTGAGCTTATCATACTCCTTAAGCGAGAGTGCCACCATCTCCAAGCGTGAAGCATTATCCAGCAAGGATTTTTTGTCCTTAAAAGGATTCTGAGGGGTAACCACCAGCCATATTTCATCTAAATCGCTATGCTCGGCCAAATAATTAGCCAAGATCAGGTGACCTATATGAATAGGATTGAAGGAACCAAAATAAAGACCTATATTCTTGGGTTGCATATATACCTTTTTACCAATAATTTAAGAAAGTACGAATCAGTTGTGCTACTTCCTCTACGCACACTTGCAAATTGTCATTGACAACAATCTTATCAAAATAAACGGCCTGCTCTATCTCATAAGCAGCCTTATCTATACGCATGGCAATCTTCTCAGGCGTATCGGTTTGCCTATGTTCTAAACGCTTTTTAAGCTCTTCCAAGGAGGGCGGTTGTAGGAAGATAGCAAGCGCCTTATCCCCAAAGTGTTTCTTGAGGTTAATCCCCCCGAAGACGTCCAAATCAAAGACAATGTTCTTACCCATGGCCGAGAGTCGTTCTATCTCGCTCGCATAAGTCCCATAGTAGTTTCCTGCATATACCTCTTGCCATTCTATAAAGGCTTGTTGCTTTATTTTTTCTTGGAATCTTTCAGCTGTAACGAAATAATACTCCACCCCATCGCGCTCACTGCCTCTGGGGGCACGTGAGGTAGTGGAGATAGAAAAAGCCAAATTCAGGTCTGTTTGCTTGAGTAATTCCCTGATTACACTGGACTTACCTGTACCCGAAGGAGCTGAGAAAATAATTATTTTCATAATAATAACCCTATAATAGTGACTAATGACAAGTGACTAACAACTAATCACTAATCACTAACAACTAACAACTAATCGCTAACAACTAAAATAAAAGGGTTTCCCTAATTACTTAAGGAAACTCCTTCTACTTTATATATAATTAAAATATGGAGAGACTATTATACAAGAGAAACTCTCTTAAATCCTGTGATTTCTACATTATATCCCTTTACATAGTCAGCTACTTTCTTACTTTCATCTTTGATGTAGTATTGGTCAAGTAGTGCTTTTTCTAGGTCAAGGGTAGTATTGTCGTCAATGAAGCGCTGTACTTTTCCAGGAAGGATACGATCCCATATTTTTTCTGGTTTGCCTTCTGCCTTGAGTTCTTCTTTGGCTTCTTCTTCGGCTTGTTTAAGCACTTCTGGAGTAAGCTGAAGGGCAGAGATGTACTTAGGTACATGTTTTTCAGTTTTTCCAAGGCGACGAAGCTCTTCGTTTTCTTTTACGATAGCAGCAATACGTGCTTCTGTTTCGCTAGCTACGAAAGCAGGATCAAAATCCTTGCTTGAGAGTACGATAGCCCCCATGGAAGCCACCTGCATACATACGTTGCGAGCTACCTCATGAGCCTTATCGATAGCTGCAGAAAGCGAAACTAAGGCAGCAATCTTATTACCTGCGTGGATATAGAGATCCACATAGTTACCCTCTAAGGTTTCAAACTGGCCAATCTCGATCTTCTCACCGATTACCCCTGTTTGTTCTGTTAGTTTATCAGCTACAGTAAGACCTTGGAAAGGAGCTGCAAGGAAAGATTCCTTGTCATTATAGTTAAGCGCCAATTCAGCCAATTCATTGGCCAAGGCTACGAAAGATTCATTTTTGGCTACGAAGTCAGTTTCGCAGTTAAGAGAGATGATAGCACCTTTGGTATGTGCTGCATTTACTTTAGCGATAGCAGCTCCTTCAGAAGAATCTCTGTCGGCACGTTTTTCAGCTACTTTTTGTCCTTTTTTACGAAGTATTTCGATGGCTTTATCAAAATCCCCTTCAGCTTCTACTAAGGCATTTTTACAGTCCATCATACCAGCACCTGTAGCTTGTCTAAGTTTGTTTACCTCAGCGGCAGTAATTTTTGACATATTCTCGTATATTTTTTTAAAAAAGTGATTATTTAAAGTTATAAATAATCACTTTATGAATTAATAATTTTAGTTTTCAGTATTTTTTTCCTCTGCTTTTTCTACTTTTTTGTCTTCGAGACCTTCTTTGATAGCTTCCACTACATAAGTAAGGATTCTCTCTATAGAGCGAGACGCATCGTCATTGGCAGGGATTACGTAATCTACCTCACGAGGGTCAGAGTTAGTATCCACCATAGCGAAGATAGGAATGTTTAATTTTTGAGCTTCTTTGACAGCGATGTGTTCTCTGAGAGTATCTACTACAAAAAGTGCAGCAGGTAGGCGTGTCATATCCGCAATAGAGCCTAAGTTCTTTTCGAGTTTTTCTCTAAGACGGGTGATGTGTAGTTTTTCTTTTTTAGAAAGGGTATCGTAAGTACCATCTTTTTTCATTTTGTCAATAGATGACATTTTCTTCACAGCCTTACGGATGGTAACAAAGTTGGTAAGCATACCACCAGGCCATCTTTCAGTAATGTAAGGCATACCTACTGAAGTAGCTTTTTCAGCTACGATATCCTTAGCTTGTTTTTTAGTAGCTACGAAGAGGACTTTACGGCCAGAAGCAGCGATTTTCTTAAGTGCTTCGTTGGCTTCTTCTATCTTAGCAGCCGTTTTGTATAGGTTAATCACGTGGATACCGTTTCTTTCCATATAGATATATGGCGCCATATTAGGGTTCCACTTTCTGGTAAGGTGTCCGAAATGCACCCCAGCTTCTAATAGGTCTTTTACTTCTATTGAATTTGCCATTTTTTTAATAGTTTACGTTCCGTATTAAGAGTTAGCAATACATGGTGATTATTTGTCCCATAGTATTTGGATGCTAAACTAACTTCCTCAAGAGGGGAATACGGCAATAAATAAATGATTTTAGATAAAATATTAACGTTTTGAGAATTGGAATCTCTTACGAGCTTTCTTCTGACCGAATTTCTTTCTTTCTACCATACGAGGGTCGCGGGTAAGAAGGCCTTCAGGCTTAAGCACTGCGCGGTTTTCCACGTCCAATTCGCATAGCGCGCGAGAGATGGCAAGGCGGATGGCTTCGGCTTGTCCTGTGATACCACCACCATATACATTTACTTTTACATCGTAAGTATCCTCGATGCCAAGCAAAGCAAAAGGTTGTTTTACCTTATACTGAAGGGTAGGGGTATTGAAATAATCAGTCAAATTTCTCTTGTTAACGGTGATCACACCACTTCCCTCTTTCAAGTAGATACGAGCGACAGCGGTTTTTCTACGTCCAATCTTGTGAATTACTTCCATTATTTAAGGTCATTTAGGTTAATAGAAACAGGCTTTTGAGACTCATGGTTATGAGTAGCCCCTGCATATACTTTAAGGTTACGGAAAAGAGCAGCACCTAATTTGTTTTTAGGGAGCATACCTTTTACTGCTTTTTCAATGATTCTTTCAGGGAACTTTGCAAGTACCTGTTTGAAAGATTGAATACGTTGTCCGCCAGGGTATCCAGTATAGCGAAGATACTCCTTAGTGTCGGTTTTTAGTCCGCTAAGTTCTATTTTCTCAGCGTTGATAACAATTACATTATCCCCACAGTCGGCATGGGGGGTGTAACTTGGCTTGTACTTACCTCTGAGGAGTTTGGCAACCTTGGAGGCAAGACGTCCTAATTTCTGGCCCTCAGCATCTACCACAACCCACTGTTTTTCAGCAGCTTGCTTATTTACTGAGCGTGTTTTGTAACTTAATGTGTCCACACTTAAATTATTTTAATTAAACATTCCTATTGTGTTAGTACCTTGATTTATTGGTATTTCTAACAGCGTGCAAAGGTACAACAATTTATCAAATCTGCAAATTTATTTTTTTATTTTTTTAGCGTGCCCATTCCTCATACAAATGAAAGTTTTTGCAAGGTATTGATATAAAAAAATAACTCTCTCTGAAAGGAGTTATTTCTTTGTTTTTTTCTTGGATTGTTGTGCTTCCATATTTCTAAATTCTTCCACTATTTCCTTAAAATCAGTGGTTTTCTTGCTTTCTATTTCCGATTTGTCATAGATAGAGACAAAAATAACGGATTTTGTTTCATCATCAGTATCTATATTGAACACCACTTCGTGCGTAATTACTCTGGCTCCTCCACTTTTACCTTTACTCTTAGTGGTAATGTTGAGGCGTATTTTCTTAAACCCTCCACCCAAAGAGGTGCCTAAGAGAGGGTTTGCTTCTATTTCCTCCTTTAGTTTTATCAGATCCTTTTTGAGAGATTTGTATTTTTTCAATAAGGGTTTGGCCTCCTTACTGAAATTCTGTAGCACATAAAATTTATATTTCATTGATAAAATCTTCAAAAGGTATAGCTTCTTTCTTTCCTGCTCTTACATCAGCAGTTTCTTGTAGTGCTTTTAAAAATTTTTTTCTAAAAGTTTCGTCTTTTTTGGAGGACACGGCAGGTTCAGGATTGGCAAGTCCCGCTTTAGCCTTTGCCTTGGCAGGGGCTTTTTCCTTAGACTGGGTTTCTGTAAATTCCACAAAACTAAGCGTCTTCAGATATTCAATAAAAGCTAATGCTTGTGGGCTGTTGCTGGTAATGGTGATAGTGTAAGCCATAAGATTCTTATTTCGGGTACAAAGATACAAATTATTTTTTGTACTAAGTGCAAAAATTGTACCAAAACGCAATAGTCCCAAATTCTCTCTCAAGTGATTTTAGTCCTTTTCTTTCATGTAAAACTTACCTTTTCTCAAGGAGGCTTCATCAAAGAAACGAATGTCCTCTATCTCAATGCGATATATGATATTATAGGGTACCTCAGGCGGGTTATAGGATAGTATAGAAAATACTACTTTCTTGTGTGTCTGGGGATTCTGATAAATATAGTTACTCATTTTGGTATCCTTGGGTTGGAAAATAGGATCATAGAAAACACTCCCCAACTTCTCTGTTAGCTCAGGAAAAGAGATAGGATATATAGCCTTTTCATAGCTCACTTTTCCAGCTTTGATACTATAGGGACTATGGAGGGATAGGTCTAAGGTGTATGCGTACTCAGCTGCTCTCTTATAAGATATTAGCTTGGCATTATTATCATATTTTTCCTTATCCAGATCTATATAAGCTACTTTTTCTTGGGTGAATCCTGCAAAGCTGCTTTTCTTTTCCTCAAGAAGAAGATATTTCTTTTCAGGGGATATACTTTGAAAAATAGCATATATCTTTTCCTCTGAAGGCTCTTCTTGGGTTACCTGCTGACAGAAATCAAGTAATATCTCTATCAACTCTTTAGAATTCTGTGCCCTTAGAGGGAGACAGACATACAAAAATAAAAGTATCCATATTCCTTTTTTCATTTTATACAGCTTTTCTATAAGGTACAAAGATAAAATTTATCCTTTTATTTATAACCAAACCTCTCATGATTAACAGATAAATAACAAAAATAGCCAATATATAGAACACTCCTAAGACTGCTTGTAATTCTAAAAAAAATTGTACTTTTGTGCTTTCAAATATTGATACCAATGAACCTATATCCACTTAGCTTTGCCCCTATCTTTAAGGAACGTATTTGGGGCGGAGAGAAACTTGAGAAGGAACTCCATAAGCCTATCCATCAACCTCTTATAGGGGAAAGTTGGGAAGTCTCTACAGTAAAAGGAGATGTTTCTGTCATTAGCAATGGTACTCTAAAGGGTACTTCCCTACAGGCACTCATAGAGCAAGCACCTGAAGCACTCTTAGGCCGTGCCGTATATAAGCGATTTGGGACAGACTTCCCACTGCTTATCAAGTTCATAGATGCCGCTCAAGACCTCTCCATACAAGTACACCCCGATGATGCTTTGGCCAAAGCCCGCCATAACTCCTTTGGAAAAACTGAGATGTGGTATATCATGGAGGCAGATACAGATGCTTCTATCATTATAGGTTTCAATAAAAACGTGAGCCGAGAGGAGTACCAAGCCCACTTGGCTGACAAGACCCTTAGCCAACTACTTCATTTTGAAAAGGTAAAACATGGGGATATGTTCTTTATCCCAGCGGGGAAAATCCACGCCATAGGAGCTGGAGTCTTATTAGCTGAAATCCAACAGACCAGCGACATCACTTACCGCGTATATGACTTTGACCGCAAGGACAAAAATGGTAATTACCGAGAACTACATACAGAACTTGCCTTGGACGCTATTGATTTTGAGCAGAAAGATGATTTTCGCAAGACCTATACCAAGGCGGAAAACACCGTTAATCCTGCTGTGGTATCACCTTATTTTACTACAGATTATTTGAAAATTAACCAAGAGATGCCCCTGACCCTTTCAGGAGAATCTTTCCATATCTATATGGGGGTTGCTGGTAAGGGCAGTCTACAATATGGGGATATGGAACTGCCTTTGGAAAAAGGGCAGACTGTATTGGTACCTGCCTGCTGTAAGCAAATCAGCCTTAAGGGAGATATGGAGGTCTTACAAGTATCTTGCTAAAAGAGAGGAAAGTGGTTATAGAAAAAATCATCTTAGGGGTAGACCCTGGTACGACCGTTATGGGCTTTGGTATCATAGAGGTAGTGAAGAACCAGATGCGTTTTGTTCAGATGAATGAACTCTTACTGAGCAAGTATGACAATCACTACCTCAAGCTCAAGCACATATTCGAGCGTACCACCGAGCTTATAGACACCTATCACCCTGACGAGTTGGCCATAGAAGCCCCCTTTTTCGGAAAGAATGTACAATCCATGCTTAAACTGGGGCGTGCTCAAGGAGTAGCTATGGCGGCGGGACTGGCTCGCGATCTGCCTATTACCGAATACGAACCCAAGAAAGTGAAGATGGCCATCACTGGCAATGGAAATGCCTCCAAGGAACAGGTAGCCAAGATGTTGCAGCAGTTGCTCAAATTCAAAGAGCTCCCCTCTCACCTTGATGCCACCGATGGGCTGGCCGTAGCTGTCTGCCACTTTTTCAATGGCGGAAAGGCCGAAAAGCAACAAAGTTACTCCTCTTGGGAGGCCTTTGTCAAGCAAAACGAAAACAGAATTTCTTGAGCCATGTATAGCCTCTATATACATATTCCTTTTTGCCGACAGGCCTGCCATTACTGTGATTTCCACTTCTCCACGACCCTAAAGCACAAAGAAGAGATGGTCAAGGCCTTATGCAAGGAACTGGAACTAAGAAAAGCGGAGGCTACCACTCCCCTACAGACCATCTATTTGGGCGGAGGCACCCCTTCTGTATTGACTTTTGCAGAGCTAAGCGAGTTATTTGCTACTATCTACCAGCATTACAAAGTCAATGAAGGGGCTGAAATCACTATAGAGGTCAATCCTGATGATTTTTCTCGCCCCAATAGCGAGCTTTCCTTAGCTCAGTTAAAAGAATTGGGCATTAACCGCCTTAGTGTGGGGGTACAATCCTTCTATGAAGAAGACTTACAGCTGATGAATCGGGCACATAGTGCTGTGCAGGCCACTGCTTTTTTAGAACAAGCCGTTCCTCTATTTGCCAATACCACTATAGACCTTATCTACGGGATTCCCCATATGACTCAGCAGCGCTGGCGCTCGAATATAGAGCGGGCGCTTTCCTTCGGGATACCTCATCTTTCGGCCTATGCTCTTACGGTAGAGCCTCGTACCGCCTTATACCAGTTTATCCAGAAAGGCAAGATGCCTCCTACCGATGACGGACAAGCCCGCCAGCACTTTTACTTACTCAAGGAACGCTTAGAGCAAGCAGGCTTTGTACATTATGAACTCTCTAATTTCGGTAAGCAAGGCTATTTTAGCCAAAACAATACCGCCTATTGGGAGCAAAAACCCTATATGGGAATAGGCCCTTCGGCACATAGCTACAATGGGCAAGCACGTATGTGGAACATAGCTCATAACATAAAGTATATACGCCAAATAGCTCAGGGTATTCTCCCCCAAGAGCAGGAAATCCTATCAGAGAAAGACCGCTATAACGAACGTATTATGACTGGGCTTAGGATACGCAAAGGCATCTCCTTGGAGAAGATCCAAGCCGATTTTGGCCAAGAGTATCTGAACTACTTAATCAAAGAAGCCTTTCCCTATATAGAGAAAGGCCTATTGTTAAACAATGAAAATCATCTGATCACCACTGATGCAGGATTATTTCTCAGTGATGGTATTGCCGCTGATTTATTCATGGTATAGGGCTTAGAAGGTGTATTTGATCCCTATACCCAATATCTGTTTGAACTGTACTCGTGGGCTGTATAAGTGTTTCGCACCATTGGGCAATATTTCTTCTTTAAATTTGATATCATCATCATACTTCAGGTGAGTACCGATACGTGCTTGTAGGAAACTATTAATCTTCATGTCTATAGACATTTGCCAGTCTATATCTATATTACCGAAACTCTTGTCATACTGGGTATATAAGGAGGCTTGGTTGGTCATCTTGACATTCTCATAGATATCCATTTCATGCTTGCCTGATACCAAGAAACCGACTCTGGTAAGGCTGCGAGGGGAGTGTTTTATGAGCCTACCTGTATTATCATATTCGGCTATAGGCAGACCGAAAGAACCTTTATCAGCCAATTTCTGATCCATAACAAAGGTAGATTTCAAGGTAAGCGGAGAGACGAAAAGGGCTGTTTTACCATTCTGTGGTGCATACTCCGCACCAATACTTATATACAGATAACCTGGTGCCATAAAACGAGAGATTGGCTCATCGTCTGCCTCTCTTGGGTCGTCGTAACCATCGCTGAACTGGGTGTTGAAAGTCAGCTTGGCCGAATAATACCAATCCCTAAAGCCTGTACGATAACCATAGGAAGAAGTAAAGGTAACTTGGTCATCAGTTTTTCTAAGGCTTTCTCCTTTTTGGGCGTTGATTCCATAGTTGGCCACCAGTTCGTTATCCCAGAAATAATTTTTTACCAAGTAACGACGGCGAAATTTTACATCGGCTAGGAAGGTAATGGAATTTACCCCCCCTGCATTCCAGTTGGAATACGCTACCTCACTCATGTTAAGCCCCACTGAGTTGAACTTATACCAGCGTTCATTCTGGAGTTTTAACTTCTCAAAGGTATAACTCAGTTCGTTTTTACTAAAATCCACCTCTTTTACCTGAATAATAGGAGGCATAATCCTCGGACGCACTTTTCTTACCTGCGCTTGTAATGGCAAAGCAAACGAAAGAATAATGATACTAAGTAGTAACTTCTTCATTTTTTATAATTGTTAATTGTTAATAGTCAATAGTGGTTAGTCGTTAGTGGTCAGTCACTAGTCATTAGTCATTAGTCATTAGTCACTAGTCGTTAGTCACTAGTCATTGGTCATTGGTCATTGGTCACTATCTAAGTTTATAGGTTAGTGAGAGTCCTATACAGGGGCTATTATTAAAGTAATTCTGATACATGAATGGTTCTAAGGAAAGATTTTCATCGACATTGAATTGTTTGAGGTGAGCATCTACATTGGCCTCAATGATATTAAGCGCATAGAAGCCTATGGCAAAGAGCATAGCCATTTCCTTATTTCTTCGGTAGAGATTTTGGGCACGGCGGAGCGCATCGGTGCTTAAGCGTGGTACTCCGTCCTGACGGCCAGGGTAGAACTCATCGTCGGTACGCCCATCCAGACGACTCTTGTAGGCATCCCGATAGCGGTTTAGCTCCTTGTCGTTCTCTATATACAGATAAGTAGGAATCCCTATGGCCAAATATACAATAGGGATTTTCCAATAACTCTTGTTATAGGCCTGCCCCAGTCCTGGAATAATTGCCGAGTAAAAAGCTGCTCGTGCTGGAGAAAGTGGATCGGTATTCCAAGTAGGAGTGACCACCTTATCGGCAACCACCACAGGGGGGGGCTCCTTTACCGATAAGGTATCGGATTGCGCCCAAGCCCTAGAGGCCAAGAGTATCGTTATCAGTATGTAAAAGCTAAGCCTCACCGTGTAGAATTTTTTGTATACGTTCTAATTCCTCTTCTGTTTGGAAAGGAATTTCTATCTTTCCCTTACCCGACTTATCTATTTTCACTGCAAAGTGCTTGCCAAAGCGCTGGCGTAGTCCTTCGAGACGCTCGGCAACGAAAGACGGCAGTGGTGCAGGTGCTTCCTTGCTCTTAGGCTCTTGTTTGGGAGGGATTACCGCCACCTTTTGTGGATTCTTGAGCTGTTGTACAGCCTGCTCGGTATCGCGTACGGAGAGGTCTTGGGCAACGATACGGTTATAGAGTTCCAATTGTTGCTCCTTATCCTCAATATTGATCAGCGCGCGTCCGTGCCCCATGGAGATAAAGCCGTCACGAATCCCTGTTTGTATAATAGGGTCCAACTTCAAAAGGCGTAGATAATTGGTAATGGTAGAGCGTTTCTTACCCACCTTTTCACTCATCTGCTCTTGGGTAAGGCTCAGCTCCTCAATCATACGATTGTAGCTTAGCGCTACCTCGATAGGGTCTAGGTCTTGTCGTTGGATATTTTCCACCAATGCCATCATGAGCGATTCCTCGTCATTGGCAATACGTATAAAGGCAGGAATAGAAGTAAGTCCCGCCATTTTGGCTGCTCTCCAGCGGCGTTCCCCAGAGATAAGCTCGTACTTTTGGGTATCTATTTTTCTAACCGTAATGGGCTGAATAACCCCTAATTCCTTGATAGAAGACGCCAATTCACTAAGGGCTTCCTCGCTAAAGACGGTACGTGGCTGATAAGGGTTTTCGGTAATCTGGTCTAAGGGTAGTTCCAGTACATTACCGATGAGCTTATCTGCATTGGTATCGGAGGCCGATTGTATATCCTCAGCAGGGAGCAAGGCCCCTAAGCCACGCCCCAATCGTTGTCCTTTGTTTAACTTTCCCATGCTATGCCTTCGTATTCTTTTTAATAATTTCTTCTGCTAAGCTGATATAGTTGGCCGCGCCCTTGCTGGCTGCATCATAACTAATGATAGTTTCCCCAAAGCTGGGAGCCTCACTAAGGCGGATATTTCGCTGAATAATAGTTTCAAAAACCATCTCACTGAAATGTTTCTGCACCTCTTCCACCACTTGGTTGGAGAGTCTTAGGCGTGCATCGTACATAGTCAAGAGCAGTCCTTCTATATCCAAGGCTGGATTATGGATTTTCTGTACACTTTTGATGGTATTGAGAAGCTTGCCTAATCCTTCGAGAGCAAAATACTCACATTGGATAGGGATAATCACCGAATCGGCAGCAGTAAGTGCGTTAAGAGTGAGCAGTCCCAGAGAGGGCGCACAATCTATAATGATATAGTCATATCTGTCCTTAATCGGTGCTAGAGCCTCCTTGAGCATATACTCACGGCGGGGCTTATCCACCAATTCTATTTCGATAGCCACCAGGTCTATATGTGCAGCAATTAGGTCTAAGTTAGGCGAGTTGGTAGGGACTATGGTACCTTCGGCCTCCACGGAATGTTCCAAGACCTCGTAGGTTCCACGCTCTACACCCTCTACATCTATTCCCAATCCAGAGGTAGCATTGGCCTGAGGGTCGGCATCTATCAGGAGTACCTTTTTTTCCAAAACCCCTAAAGCAGCCGCTAAATTAATAGAAGAGGTAGTCTTTCCGACCCCTCCTTTTTGGTTGGCTACAGCTATGATTTTGCCCATAATATCTTATTATTTTTTCAGAGGGTAAAAGTACGGCTATTTTTGCGATTGACAAAACAAAGTTATTAACAATATTAGTTAAAAAACATTTGCAGTTACTTAGCCATTTATAACTGCAAATGTTTTTATTTCTTAGGCGGTGATCATACCTCCATCTATACGGAGCACCTGTCCTGTAATGTAAGAGCTCATATCGGAGGCCAAGAATACACAAGCGTTGGCAATATCCTGAGCGGTTCCGCCACGCTTAAGAGGAATGGTATCGCGCCAGCCTTGTACTACCTCTGGAGAGAGCTTGGCGGTCATTTCAGTTTCTATAAAACCTGGGGCAATAGCATTGCAACGGATATTACGAGAACCCAACTCCAAGGCTACCGACTTGGTAAAGCCCAAGATACCTGCCTTAGAAGCAGCATAGTTAGCCTGACCAGCATTTCCCTGTACCCCTACCACGCTACTCATATTGATAATATTACCTGAACGTTGCTTAAGGAATACCTTCTGTACCGCCTTGGTCATATTGAAGATAGACTTGAGGTTTACGGCGATTACTTTGTCAAAATCTGCTTCACTCATACGCATAAGCAGATTATCCTTGGTAATTCCCGCATTGTTAACCAATATATCAATACCACCAAAGTCCTCTAATACCTTGTTAACTAGCTCTTCGCATGCCTCAAAGTCAGCAGCATTGCTCTGATAAGACTTTATTTTAACTCCTTTGTTTTTTAGTTCTTGTATCTCGGCTTCAGCCTCTTCAGGAGCAGTTCCATAGAAAGTAAAAGCTACATTAGCCCCTTGTTCTACAAAGGCTTTTACAATTCCTGCTCCTATACCGCGGCTACCTCCGGTAATAATCGCAGTTTTTCCTTTTAGTAAATTCATTTTTTTATATTTTATTATTTATTAGTCGTTAGTTGATTTTTTTAAGGCTAAAGAAATATTTATCAAAATCCTCTGCATGGTATTTCCCACTTACTTTTGGGTGATTCATTTCTATTTGTACGATACTATCCGAAAGAAACTCATATCGTCCATAATAGGTCGTATCCTTGGTCATTTGGTCATCAAGATATTCTAAGAAGCACAATTCGCCTTTATCAAAAAGCATTTTGGTCGCCACATAGTATGCCCTCTGCTGATTATAATATACTACTTCTTTTATACTATCAAACATTTTCCACCTATCATTTACCCTAAGTGTGGAAGGAATATCTCTTGTGTCTGTACAAAGAAAACCCATAAGCTGACCGTCTTCTGTATAGACGACTTGTCTTTCCACATTGTCCATCACCTCCCTCAGAGATGTTTTTTCTCCTACACGCCTTAGATAGATATCATTTGCAGTCCAAACAGTTCCTTTAGAGGCTCCACCACCATAGCGATCCCACATCACAATCATATCGGACTCGTAACCTTCCTTACTAACCTGCTCACTTACATGTACAGCAGGTGCCTCAAAACCAATAAAAGTAAATTCGTGATACCTTCGCTCAGGAAGTCTGAAATATCCTTGCTTATCGGTCATGACCTCTCCTACCTGACATTGCGCAATAGGATTCCCATAGTAATCCAATACCCGCCCTGTGATAATGGGTCTTGCCATTCGTGAAACCAAGCACGAAGTACATAAGATACCTATGAGAAATAATACATAGTTTTTCATAACCTACCTCCTTGATTTTCGTATCATATAAACTGCCAAAAGAGCAAACATCACATTGGGGATAATCACCGCCATAAGGGGGGTAATCCCTGACTTCTCCGCCATGATCCCAAAGACACGCTCAAAGAACACGTAAGAGAACCCTATGAGCACCCCAAAGGCCAGATTGACTCCCATACCGCCTCGCTTCTTGACCGAGGAAACCGCAACTCCTATGACTGTCAATATAAATACGTTGAATATCGCTGCCCAACGGCGGTAATACACCAGCTCATAGATGCGAATATTAGGCGAACCCTTTTGGCGCTCCTGAGCGATAAACTTGTTTAGCTCAAAGAAATTCTTCGTCTCAGCGGCGTATTCTATCGGGAGTAGGTCGGTAGTTTTGAAGTTGAGCAAGGTATCCTTCTGATAGGCCTGCTCATAGATATCGTCCAGCTCCCCTACCTTGCGATGGGTATAATTATAGAGCTCATAGGTCTTTATACTATCCTTCTCTACCCACTTAATGGTGGAAGCCGTAATCTTGTCGGTTAGGGTAAGACCCTTGAAACGCTCTAAGACAAAGTTATCTCCTTCATTCTTATTAGCATCAAAGTCACTGACATAGATATATTCGTTGTCATTAATCTGGTTAAAGAGGTTATTCCCTTTAGAATACAAGCCAGGGGAGAGATAAGTCCCATAGAACTCATTGTACACCCCACTGGAGTAAGGCACCACAAACATTCCCATCACTAGTACGAAAGCCGAAAGTATGGTTGCCCCAAAGAAATAAGGGCGCAAGAAACGGTTGTAGGAAATCCCCGAACTAAGCATAGCTACAATCTCCGTCTTCTCGGCCAGCTTGGAGGTGAACCATATCACCGAGAGGAAGAGGAAGATCGGATAAAGAATATTGGCAAAATGCACCACAAAGTTGGCATAATACTTCAAAATCGCCTCAGTGGGGGCATTGTTCTCTGTCATCTTCTGGTTTTTCTCGGCGAAATCCACCAAAATCCCGATGGGAATAAACATCAGGAAGAGGGCGGAGTACGTCAGGAAATAACGCTTGAGTATGTATCGGTCAATTATTTTCATTCCTTGAGTAAAGTTTCGCTGAGATTACAAACGGTTATTCATCTGGCGGACCATTTGGTTTTTCCACTGGGAGAAATCGCCTTGCAAAATATGCTTTCTTGCCTCACGCACCAGCCAAAGGTAGAAACCTAAGTTGTGAATGGAGGCAATTTGCTTACCTAAGGACTCCTCAGCGGCAAAGAGATGGCGCAGGTAAGCCTTGGTATAGTAAGTATCTACAAAGGTATAACCATTTTCATCGATAGGTGAAAAATCGTTTTCCCACTTTTTATTTTTTATATTAATGGTACCATGAGCGGTAAAGAGCATCCCATTGCGTGCATTGCGGGTTGGCATCACACAGTCAAACATATCCACGCCCAAGGCAATATTCTCCAAGATATTGATAGGTGTACCCACTCCCATAAGGTATCGAGGCTTATCCTTGGGGAGAATATCGCAGACCAGCTCGGTAATCTCATACATCTTCTCAGCTGGTTCTCCTACCGAGAGCCCTCCTATAGCATTTCCATCAGCCCCTTTGGAGGCGATATATTCGGCAGAGGCACGGCGCAAGTCAGCATATACAGATCCTTGTACAATAGGAAAAAGAGACTGGTTGTAGCCATACTTAGGCGCATTCTCTTGCAAGTAATTTATACAACGATCCAGCCAACGATGCGTCATGTGCATAGAGCGCTTGGCATAGGGATATTCGCAAGGATAGGGCGTACATTCGTCAAAGGCCATAATAATATCAGCCCCTATGCTGCGCTGAATTTCCATAGATTTTTCAGGAGAAAAAAAGTGATAAGAGCCGTCAATATGGCTTTTGAATCGCACGCCTTCTTCCTTTATCTTTCGGGTGCTGGAAAAAGAATATACTTGATATCCCCCGCTATCGGTAAGGATATTTCTGTCCCAGTGCATAAACTTATGTAAGCCCCCTGCCTGCTCCAGTATAGAAGTGGTCGGGCGCAGGTAGAGGTGATAGGTATTTCCAAGGATAATATCCGCACAGATATCCTCGGACAGTTCTCTCTGTTGTACTCCCTTGACAGAGGCCACTGTACCCACAGGCATAAAGATAGGGGTTTCTATCACGCCATGGTCGGTAGTGATACGCCCTGCACGGGCATGAGTGGCGGCATCTGTAGATAGTAATTCAAAATTCATATAAGACTCTTTTTCAGGGTGCAAAGATAGTCAAAATTTAGCTTTTAGAAAAGCTGTGTGATAAAGTAAATTATCAAACCTACCAATCCCCCCACTAAAGTACCATTGACACGAATAAATTGTAAGTCCTTGCCCACCTCCAATTCCAATTTCTCACTCAGCTGACGCCCCTCCCACTGCGCTACCGTAGCGGAAATAAGGCGACCTACCTCCTGCTTATTTCTTAGAACAAACTGATAGGCAATCTTCTGCAACCAAGTATCTATCTGAGATTGTAGCGCCGTATTGGCTCGTAGCTCCTCGGTAAGGTGCGCGATTCCCTTTTGGAGCAAAGCCGTTAGTTGCTGCTGCCATTGGGGGGTATCCAGTCTTTGCGCAAAGTTATAAAGCTCCCCTGTAATCTCCTCTCGGACAGGATGGGAGGGCTCTTGTGCCATTTTGAGTATATATTGATAAAGCCCTTCGGCTACCTTTTCAGCTATTGCTTCTCTGATAAAGGCGGGGACAAGCATAGGGAACTGGTCATCAATCTGTCGCTCCAATATCTGGCGATGCGTATCAAGATAAGTGGCTACTTTCTTAAGCGCCTCGGAGAGTAAACCCTCATGCTTATGTTCTTTCAAGAATTGTACCAAAAGCGTACTGGCTTTGGTATGAAGTGGATAGCTTTCTATAAAAGCTGTCAGCTGGGCAGAAGTGTTTTCCTTAGAAAGCCAATCCAAAACAAAAGAGGAAGGCTTAATCTTGGTGATATAAGGGCGTATTTGCTGGGATTTTAGAAAGTTTTCCACCACAAAGGCTCCTAAGTTCTCGCCTATATCATTCTTTCTGGCCTCAATCAGGTTGGTATGCGGAATATTCAGCCCCATAGGACGTCTAAAGAGTGCTACTACGGCAAACCAGTCCGCCAGTGCTCCCACCATAGCCGCCTCCGAAAAAGCCTTCAGATAGCCCACCCAACTCCACTGGGGGGCTTTGCGCTGGCAAATGACCGCTGTTATATAGAGCACTAACATCAGTAGTAAGAGACCTAAGGCAAGGTTCTTATGTTGTTGGAGTTTTTTTTGTTTAGTATCTTGATGCATTGATTAGGATATACTTATATTTTATTCCTCATAGGAAGGCTCTGGGTAGTCTAAGTAAGTAGCCTTATACCCTTGTTCTTCTTTGGTCAAAAGTATCTTGTAATTAGTATAGCCATCTTGGAAATTTCTATGCATTTTAAGCACAATTCCATCTGAAGTTAGTGCTGCATTAAGTACTTTCTCTCCGCAACCCTCGTCATTACAAAATTCTAAAAAATCCACTTTTTTTCTTGATGGATGGTCATACCCAAAGGCTTCAAGAGCGAAATCATTTTTCTCCAAAGTAACCAAGCCCTTAAAGCCATCTATGGAGACTAATACTACAGGGTCAAAAGGAGAGCCACACCCTGTAAGTTCATCTGTAAAGATAGGTTGTCCATAATATTCTGTACGATAAATCCGAATTGCCTGTGAAGCATCGAAAACTTTTTCAAAAGGCTTCTCTTGGAGCTTATAAACACGCCTTCCGTCTAAAATAAGAGGTTCTCCATTGGGTAATTCGGCCTTTACAAAATGATACTCATCACAATATTCTTGAGTATCATTATACATCAGCTCCGAAATAGACTTGATCGTAACAAACTTCCGATCCAGATCCATGCGATACTCCAAGAATTTCCCTTTTTTATCATAGGTAGCAATGGTATCCCCCATAAGGATTGCCTCCCCCTTCTCCCTTTTGAAGACAATATCGCTCACCCCATCAGGAATATTAGGGATATAATCATCTTCTGTATCCTCTTGTATTACTTCATCTTCTGTTATGATAGGAGGTTCTTCTGTCTTTTCAGGAGAAGAAGATTTGAAAAAATTACAACTTACAAGCAATGATGCTACCAGAATATAAATAATCTTTTTCATTTGATTTGGTATAATTAATTTGATTTTTCTTTTACTAAAATTGTTTCCCAGCCATCATAGCCACCATGGGTATCCAAGGCGATATCTATCAAATCCCAAGTATCTCCATCTATATCGATAGGCGTATTTTCCTTGGAGAGAATCAGACAATAGCCCAAGTCCTCCTGCACCTCCTTGCCCTCCTCTGGCACTATTTTTTCACTACTATACACGGTAAAGCCCAAAGCTGCTGCTTTTTCTATAGCACTAAGCATATCCTGCTCTGTATCAAAATAAAGCCAATGTTCTATGGGACGTGGTACCTCCACTTGGTCATCATTTTCTTGACAAGTGGAAAGTATCTCACGATTATAGATGGTCTGCTTTTCATAAATATTAGGATACAAGCCTTTTAGGAAGAAATTCCATTGCTTATCCTCGGAACACTCCACCTGATAGGTGTAACCCATGCTAGTATCCCAAGTAGCACTTAAGCGTTCTTGTAAGGCCTCAGGTGCCTTAGAATAAAAATACCAAGTAACTTCGCCCCGCGCAGTAAGCACCGCTACCAATATATCCTTATCCGACTGCAAGGGGCGTAGTATTTGGTCCTCTATGGCATAGATTTGGGGACGTTCATTGGTAGAAAAGCCATTTTCATCAGGATTTTTCAGCTCTATAGTAATCCTTACACAATAGGAAAAACCCTCTATAGGTGCTACTTCATCAAGGGCTAAGTTCAATCGGAACACAGCTGGGTTGTCATCAATCCAGCTTCTGTAAGCGTTCCATTCTTGGGGAATTTGATTTGTCATGCTTTTTAAGTTAAGAGTGAATAGTGAATAGTGGTTAGTTATTAGTTATTAGTTATTAGTTATTAGTCATTAGTCATTGGTCATTAGTCATTGGTCATTAGTCGTTTGTCATTAGTCACTGGTCATTAGTCATTAGCTCCACCATCTTCCTGAAAAGGTTACTCTCATCAGGAAATAATTACCTTTAAGAGAAGGTGTTACACCTGATAGGGTTGGGTTTTGCAGGAAATACTGAAGGCTCAGTTGTATAATATGTCGCTCTAGCTCAAAGGTATTCTGTACGCCTAAGGCAAAGACCATACGTGTTTTCTCGTTCTTATCCAAGTCTTTTCTATCCTTTAGTCCCTCATCCTTGGGCGTGAAACTCACCCCACAGCCTCCTATGGAAACCAAGCCACCAAGGTGATACTGCTCATTCTCCCAAAAAGGATGCGTATATTCCAAAAGGACAAATACGCCTGAGAGGCTATTCTTCTCGGAGGTAAAATGCTCATAGAGAGGAGCGGAGGAAAACGTTCCTTTCGTATAGTCATAGACGTATTTTTTCTCTCCTGTATCTCGCTGATAGTGGACAGGATATTGGCTTTTTGAAGCTATTAAAAAGCCTGCGGTAAGCCCCAAAAAACTCCCTTCATGTCCCAGCTGTAGGCTCACCGATACAGGGTTTAGCATAACCCCCGCCTGCTGATTTTCCCCCAAAGGGAACGCTGCCCCTACTCCCAAGCCCATAAAAAGACCATCTTGTGCCACCATAGCCCCTGAGAAGAGTAGGAAAAACAAACTCATACACACCTTTTTCATAACCATTAGATTTTAAGTTCTAAAGCCCCCACCTTGGCCAAGACATACTTACCTATGACGTCAAATTCCAAATTGACCTTGTCCCCTACCCCAAGGGTATGAAAACAAGTATGCTCATAGGTGTAAGGAATCACCGCTACGGAGAAGGCTCCTTTTCGTGAACCTACCACCGTAAGGCTCACCCCATTGACAGTAATAGAGCCTTTTTCTATGGTCATATTCCCCAAGGAAGGATCGTAGTGAAAGGTAAAGACACGGCTGCCCTCGGCGTCCTCAATAGCATGGCAAATGCCCACCTGATCCACATGTCCCTGTACAATATGCCCATCCAATCGGTCGCCGAGCTTCATAGCTCGTTCGAGATTGACCTTGTCTCCTACCTGCCAAGAGCCTAAGGCGGTCTTTCGAAGGGTTTCATCTATAGCTACCACCTCGTATATATTGTCCTCAATCCCTACTACAGTAAGGCATACCCCGTTGTGTGCTACACTCTGGTCTATCTTAAGCGCAGCGGCAAGCTCGCTTTCTATAAAAAAGTGGCGGTTCTTCCCTTGGGAAGTTATTTTTGCCACGCTACCAATTTTTTCAACAATTCCTGTAAACATTTTCAATAAAATTACGTATTTTTGCACCTCAAAACGCGTACGCTGAAATACGCTGCAAATTAACAAAAAAATGGCCGAAAAAACAAATATTCGTATAGGAGTTTCCATAGGGGATCTCAATGGAGTAGGTTTGGAAGTGGTAATGAAGACCTTTGCCGATGAACGCATGTTGGACTTCTGTACGCCTGTGCTCTTTGCCTCGAACAAAGTCATTGCTTTTGGGAAAAAACAATTTGGCATTGATTTCACCTACAATGGTATCGTGCACCTGAACTCTATTATTGACCACAAACTCAATGTCATGAATATATGGCGGGAGCTTCCCACTATCCAGTTGGGCACCCCTACCCCTGAGAGTGGTCAGTGTGCTTTGGACTCTCTCACAGCAGCAGTGGCTGCACTGAAGGATGGCGCGGTAGATGTACTAGTAACCGCTCCTATCAACAAGAAAAATATCCAATCCGAGAGTTTTCACTTCCCTGGACATACCGACTACTTAGCACAAGAGCTAGCAGGTGATAGCCTGATGTTCATGGTATCGGACGAGCTACGTGTGGGACTACTCACTGACCATGTACCCCTCAAAGATGTCGTAAAGCATATAACTCCAGCCCTAGTAGAGAAAAAAATCCGCCTTATGGAGGCCTCCTTGCGTATGGATTTTGGCATTATTCGCCCTAAAATAGCCGTCTTGGGTATCAATCCTCACTGCGGAGACCAAGGCGTTATAGGCAATGAGGAAGAGAGAATCATACACCCTGTGGTACAAAAGCTCTACAAAGAAGGCATCTTAGTCTTCGGTACTTACAGTGCTGATAGCTTCTTTGTCTCTGACTATAAGCACTTTGACGGAATCATCGCCCCTTACCACGACCAGGGACTCATTCCTTTCAAGATGATGTCCTTCGGCAAGGGGGTCAACTTCACCGCTGGACTTTCTAAAGTACGCACCTCCCCTGACCATGGTACCGCTTATGCGATCGCTGACAAAGGTATCGCCGACGAAAGCTCCTTCCGCCAAGCTGTCTATACCGCTATAGACATATACAGAAGAAGAGCTGAAAACGAGGAGCTTATTGCCAATGCCTTAGATGTCAATAGCTTAGACAAAGGATTTTTGTCTAAAGAAAAGGGAGACTAACAATAATTGTCAATTGTTAATTGTTTATTCCCTAAATCCCAAAAATTAAGGAACTACCAAATGATTAATTAACAATTTGACTCATCAACTTATTAATAATTAACCATTAACAATTAACAATTGTATTTATGGACTGGTTTTATAACTTAATGACCAACCATGAGAGTGTGGCCTATACGGTGATCATCTATAGTATTGTCATTGCCGCAGGGGTAGCGCTGGGAAAAGTCCGCATCGGGGGGATTTCCTTCGGTATTGCTTGTGTGCTTTTCACAGGTATTGCGGCCTCTCATTTTGGCTTCACTATCAATGGTGAAGTACAACATTTTATAAAGGAATTCGGACTGATCCTATTTGTCTATACAATAGGACTACAAGTAGGCCCTGGTTTCTTTGCCTCCTTCCAGCGGGAAGGGATTAAGTTCAACGCCTTGGCAGTATTGGCCGTATCGCTATGTATGCTCACAGTGATTGCCATTCACTATCTCACAGGAATTGACATGCCTACTATGGTAGGGATCATGTCCGGGGCTGTTACCAACACCCCTGGACTGGGAGCCGCTCAGGCTACACTAAGCGATTTAGGCGCTACTGTATCCGACTCGGTACTCTCCACTGGCTATGCGGTAGCTTATCCCTTTGGGGTATTGGGGATTATTCTTGCGATGCTCGGCATGAAAGCCTTCGCCAAGATTAATATAGAAGCCGAAAAGCGACTACACAGTTTCCGCCATCGTGGAGAGCATTCCACCATTGTACGAGTAGCCTTTGAGCTAGAAAACCCGGCTCTTTTTGGCAAAAAACTCAGTGCCATTCACAAGACTTTAGACTTCAACTTTATCTGCTCTCGTATCTTCAAAAAAGGAGAAGTGATTTTGGCCAATGACCATATCACCTTGGACAAAGGGGACATCATTCTTTTTGTCGTAGATAAGCAATATAGCGAAAAACTCAGCAACCTCATCGGAGCATCCGTTAAGACCGAAGAATACTTCCCTGAGGATACTAAGAATAAAAAACTCATCTCTCGTCGTATCAATGTAACCCAAAAAGAGGCTTACACTAAGAAACTATCCGAAATGAATATATACGAACGTTTTGGAGTTACAGTTACTCGTGTGTATAGAGCAGGGATGGAGTTTGTTGCCTCTCCTGATACCAAGTTACAATTTGGTGATACCATTACTGTCGTAGGTAGCGAAGAGCAACTAAAGATTGCTACCAAAGAATTTGGTAACTCCAAGAAACGCCTAAGCACTCCTCATATAGCCGAACTCTTCTTAGGGATCACCTTAGGGGTCTTAGTCGGCAGTATTCCTTTCCATATCCCAGGAGTACCTGTCCCTGTGAAATTAGGGTTGGCAGGCGGGCCGCTGATCGTGGCTATTCTCATCAGCCGTTATGGCGGACGCCTTTCGGTTACTCACTATGTGTCCCAGAGTGCCAACCTGATGATTCGTGAAATAGGAATCGTCCTCTTCTTGGCCAGTGTAGGCTTAGATGCAGGTAAGAGCTTTATCAGTACCCTTACCGAGGGCGATGGCTTCTTCTGGATGGGACTAGGTGCTATTATCACCTTAGTACCGCTCGTGGTTACCGCTTGGCTCTCTCGCTGGAGGGGTAAGCTCAACTACTTAGAGACTTGTGGGCTTTTGGCAGGTGCCTCCACCGACCCTCCTGCTTTGGCTTTTGCCAACGACATGACAGGCTCTGATGTACCTGCGCTCACCTACGCCAGTATATATCCACTTACTACCTTTATGCGTATTATGGTCGCCCAGCTGCTCATTGTTTTCTTCACATAAAAAAGACGCAATAAATTGCGCCTCTACCTATAAAAATACTCCCTACTACTTAGAGCAGATAGGGAGTATTTCATTTTTTACCAATCTGTATTTTTCTATTTCCTCGGCAGTGGCGACCTCCGTGCAGGGCAAGGGCAATACCGAAAAGCCTATACTTCGCAATTTGTCAAAGTAATCCATACCATAGATCCGCACATGGTCATATTGTCCAAAAATACGCGCCCGCTCCTTGGGGTCGGTAATAGAATCATCGGCAAAGGTCTCTGCCCGCTCTATCTCTTGGGGTACTTGGAAGATCCCCCAACCGCCTTTCTTGAGCACTCGGTAGAGCTCTCGCATGGCCTGCGTATCATCGGGGATATGCTCTAAGACATGGTTGCAGAGAACCACATCAAACTGCTCATTCTCAAACGGTAAGGCACAGATATCCGCTTTCACATCAGCCAAGGGCGAATATAGGTCGGAGGTGATATACTCCAAATTGGCCTGCTGCCTAAACCGCTTATAAAAAGCCTGTTCTGGGGCGATATGCAACACCCTCAGTGGTGCAGAAAAGAAATCTGTTTTCCGCTTGAGATACAGCCACAACAACCTATGTCGCTCCAGCGAAAGCGTAGAGGGTGAGAGTACCCCCTCACGCACCTTGCCATAGCCATAGGGCAGAAAAGTGCGGAAGCTACGCCCATCTATCGGATCCGTATAGCGATCACCCTTGTAATAAAACGCCAAGAGTGGCCGCACCCAATAGCTGGCACGAATAAGCCAAGGGCGTGGAATTGTATTGAGTATCGTCTTAATCAGCCGCATTATTTATACAAAAATTCGTCCTCCTCATGGCTCTGGATACCCAGCGCCTCATAGATATACTTGAAAGTAGAAAGCAACTTAGGCTTGCCCTCTACCAGTGCTACATCATGCTCAAAGTGTGCCGATGGCTTACCATCGCGGGTGAGAATCGTCCAGCCATCACGCAATTGGTTGATGTTCTTAGTCCCCATATTGATCATCGGTTCTATAGCTACCACCATACCCTCAACAAACTTCTTTCCGCGACCTCGCTTGCCATAGTTAGGCATTTCAGGGTCTTCGTGCATTTTGGTTCCTACCCCATGCCCTACCAGCTCACGTACTACTCCATAGCCATGCTTTTCGCAATAGGTCTGTATGGCATAGCCTACATCCTCTACCCTATTGCCGAGCTTAAACTCACGAATACCCATATAGAGCGATTCCTTGGTTACCTTTAGCAGTTGTGCCACCTCAGCGCTTACCTCCCCTACAGGGAACGTATAAGCATGGTCACCATAGTAACCATTCTTCAGTGCCCCACAGTCTATGGAGATAATATCCCCTTCCTTCAAAGGCTTGTTGTTAGGAATCCCATGTACTACCTGAGCATTGGGACTCACACAGAGTGTATTAGGAAAATCATATAAGCCCAAAAAACCAGGCTTAGCCCCCTGAGAGCGGATATAATCCTCTGCCAATTTGTCTAAATATAAGGTAGTTACACCAGGTTTTATTTCCTTGGCCAACATGCCTAAGGTGCGAGAGACCACCTGGGCACTCTCGTACATAATCTCTATTTGTTCTCTTGTTTTTATCTTGATCATGGATTGAACTTTACAAACGTGCAAAAGTACGAAATTAATTGTCAATTGTTAATTGTTAATTGTTAATTAACTCATTCTTCGCAAAATCAATTACACTATTTAACGTGAGTTCGACGTAAATTATATTTTTCTCCCACAGATTCCACGGATTTTCACGGAGAGAATGATACAACAACTAAGTATAACTCCTTAATTTCCACGGATAAATAAGGCCTTTGGCCTTATAAAAATCTGTGTAAATCGCAACAGCACAATTACACAAACATAGAAAATCTGTGAAATCCGTGAAAATCTGTGGGAGCTTTCGTTATATCGAACTCACGTTATTTAAGTTTCGCAAGTCGTTTTTAGGCTATTTGTGATTATATAGTCAAACAGAAATGGTTTGCGAAAAATTAGCATGAGCAGGTGTAGGGGCTAATGGCAATTAGCCCTTGAAAGAGAACGAATTAGGAATGAATCCCTTGCCTTATTTATTCGTATTTTATTCGCATTCTAAATATGATTGACTATAAATGATTCGAATCAATAGTTAAAATATTATTTACTAACTTTCAACGAATTAGATTATACAGATATTTTCAACTATTGATTCGCATAAATAACTAATAATCAAACACTTGTAAAACTTAAACAAAGAATTTACAAGTTCTACAGAACCCAGAAAAATTAACTTTTATATAACTAAAAAAACATAGAAATGTACTATTTTTGCACCCCCGAAATTATTATTTTGAATTAGTTTAAATAATCATTGTTTATATGCGTAAATATCTATTATTCTGGGGAGTATTCCTCTGCATAATCCCCTCGTTACTCGCCCAAGAGGCGATCTCAGTACGCGGACGTGTTACCGACACACAAGGCCAGCCCCTCTTAGGGGTAAGTGTCATCTTAGAAGGCACCACCAAAGGGGCGTCTACCAATGAAAAAGGCTTCTATGAAGTCCATCATGTCCCTGTAGGAAAACAGACCTTTGTCTTTAGCTCCATGGGCTACCAAACGGTAAAGCAAGACTTTGACGTCGCTCCTAACCTATCGGGCACCCATACCCACTTGGATATTACCCTCCAGGAAGAAGCCCAACAGCTCCAAGAAGTAGAGATCATTGGTCGCCGAGAAAGTTCCTACAAGAACACCACTTCTTTCTCTGGTACCAAGACGGCCACTGCAATCCGCGACATTCCCCAAACCATCAACTATGTAACCAAAGAGGTGATCCTTGACCAAGGTGCCTCCACAGTGAATGATGTGGTAAAGAATGTCAGCGGGGTAAGCCAATACACCACCTATAACGACTTTAGTATCCGTGGTTTCCGCACCACAGGGAACCGCAATTCAGGCAACCTGCTCAATGGAATGCGTGCCCAAACCAGCCTTTGGTCGGCCTCTTCCTTAGCCAATATAGAGCGTGTGGAAGTCATCAAAGGCCCTGCCGCTGCCCTCTTTGGCAATGCTGCCCCTGGAGGTATCATCAACCGAGTGACCAAGAAACCGCTCTTGGAGCGCCAACATTCCGTTTCTGTAAATACTGGTAGCTGGGGTACACTCAAGAGCTACGGCGACTTCACTGGCCCCTTGAACGAAAGCAAAAGCCTGCTCTACCGCCTGAACCTCGGTTATGAAACCACCGATGGGTATCGCGACCTACAAGGGCGTAACACCCTCACCATTGCCCCCTCTTTCTCCTTTATTCCCAATGAGAAAACCCGCTTCAATGTAGATATAACTTACTATCGCTTAGACGGTAAGGTAGACCGCGGACAAACTATCTTTGGCGATGCCGACCTCTACTCGGTGCCTATCACCCGCTCGCTCAGTGCAACCAATGATTTCCTAAGAGAAACCCAAGTGAATGTCACCTTAGGGCTTACTCACAAGATCACTGAAGACCTTTCCTTCAATAGTACCTACCTGAACTCCTCCTATAGCGAAGACCTCAGAGAGCATAACCAAGCCAATAGCTACTATATGCAACAAGGGAACAAAGCCAACACAGGTGACCAAAGCAAAATCCTGATGCAGGCACTGCTAAGACAACGTACTTTCCGCAACAATAGCTTTAATAACTACTTCAACTACAACTTTACCACAGGCCCCGTAAAACACACTCTTTTGGTAGGTTATGACTACTTCCAAGTAGAACAACTTCCTGGTGCCTCCCAACTGACCGCAGGAGGCTATTTGCTTAAAAATGGAAAGACTACCACCACCTTTGATCCTGCCAAACTCAATACCTATGTAGTGGATGCCAACAACAAACCGCTTACCAATGTGGCTGTATTTGACCTAAACAATCCCACCGCTGGTAACGCCATGAAAGAGACCAACAAATATATCTTTACCGCTGGTAATACCAAACCCACCCTACAGACCTCTCATGGGATTTATCTACAAGAACAATTGGAATTCAGTATCGTAAAAGTGCTCCTAGGCCTTCGTAAAGAGTTCTTCCAAGACTTCCTCAACTATAAACAAAAGAATGAGGAAACCATAAAACAGCAAGCCCTTATACCTCGTGTAGGTCTGGTCATTACCGCTACGGATAACATCAACTTCTACTCCACTTGGATGAAAGGCTTCGAGCCACAGAGTGCTGATAACCAGTCCGATCCTGACCGCTATGGAGGCCCCTTCGACCCTGTCTATAGCGAGCTCTTCGAAACTGGGCTTAAGACGGATTGGTTCAACAGGCGTCTGAGTGCTACCGCCTCCGTCTTCAAGATTATCCAGCAGAACACCCTCTACCCTGCTTCCCCTGCGGTGCCTGGTAAGCCTGACTACAAAATGCAAATTGGTGAGGAGGAGTCCAACGGATTCGAGTTTGACCTAGCAGGAGAAATCGCCCCTAACTGGAGTATCTTGGCCAGCTACGCTTATATAGATGCCCGTATCACCAAGACCGCTCAAAACAATGAAAAAGACTTTGGCATGCAGCGCCCCTCTACCCCTCGCCATTCGGGGAATATCTGGACAAAGTACATCATCACCGAAGGCCCTCTCAAGCACTTAGGCCTGGGGGCTGGGTACAACTTTGTCACCGAGCGCTACGGACAGGTAGGCCGCCGAGCCAACACCACTGTATACCCTGGTTATGGCCTAGTGAATGCAGTACTCTACTACAAGATCAACCAAATACAGCTCCAACTGAACCTAAACAATGTACTGAACAAAACCCATTGGGTAGGCGGCTATGACAAACTACGCTCCTTCCCTGGTGCCCCCCGCAACATAAATGTGACGGTTTCCTACAAATTTTAAACTAAAAAACTTGCCCTAAAAAGGCAAGTTTTTTTATTGCGTAATTCTTACTTCTGAGCAGGTTTTCCCTTGACTTTTAAGGGGAAATGTAGTATCTTTGCAACCTAAAAACAATGAGCTAATGTGATGATGTGATAATTAACAGAAGATCCAATTAGCGGATTATAATTCATCACCAGACTGGTGATGAATTTAATCAAATGATTATCAAGTAATTACAAAAACTTAGGAAATTGACAGACTATGGAAAACAATTACAAAAATTGGCTTGCTACCATAAAAGACAAAGTACGTACAGCTCAAATAAAAGTAGGAATTGCTGCCAATAAAGAACTTATCTCTTTTTATTGGGACTTAGGAAAAAATATCTCAGAAGAACTACAAAGAGAAGAATGGGGCAGCAAAGTAATTGCTAAACTTTCTAAGGATTTGTCTAAAGAATTTCCTGAGATAAAAGGTTTTTCAGAAACTAACCTTAGGTACATAAAACTGTTCTATGAATATTTTTCCTCACAGTCTATAGAGCAATTTGTAATTCATCACCAGCTTGGTGATGAATTATCAAAAGATCAATTAAGCGCTGTCAGACAACAATTTACCATTAATTTTGTAGGGCAAATCCCTTGGAGACATATTGTAGAGATTCTCACAAAAGTCAAAGAATTCAATGAGGTACTTTTCTATGTTAGAAAGACTTTGGAAAACAATTGGAGTCGTGATGTCTTAGCTTTACAAATAAAATCAGGACTACATCTTCGGGAAGGAAAAGCTATTACCAATTTCCAAACCACGCTGCCTACTCCTCTTTCCGATTTAGCTCAACAAACCCTCAAAGACCCTTATGTATTTGATTTCCTACAACTTTCTGAAAACTTCAATGAGCGTGATATAGAAAACCAAATGCTTACCCATATACAACAATTCCTCTTGGAGTTAGGTAAAGGATTTGCCTTTGTTGGCCGACAGTATCACCTAAAGGTAGGTAACCGAGACAACTATTTAGACCTGCTTTTTTACCACACCAAGCTCAAATGCTATGTGGTTATTGAACTGAAAAATACCGCTTTTGAACCCGAATATGCAGGCAAACTCAATTATTACCTATCAGCAGTAGACAGCTACTTAAAAGACCCTACTGACAATCCTTCCATAGGTATACTCCTATGTCGTAACAAGGATAATATAGAGGTAGAGTTTGCCTTACGAGACATTAGTAAACCCATAGGAGTAAGCCAATTTGAACTTACCCGTATCGTCCCCGACGACCTAAAATCATCTCTACCTACTATAACAGAAATAGAACAGAGCCTTGTAAATTAGATAATTAGAAAAATATACAAATTGAATAATTAAAAAATAATCTCGTGAGTTCAAAATTTTTTACCAATTCAGAAGGAAATACCTTATTCAAGAAGTTTGAAGGTATCCTCAAAGCCATGAAACCTCATTCATTTCAAGCTGTTTCCGCCTATTTTCGCTCTTCTGGCTATTTCAAAATGCGTGAGATGCTCAAAGAAGTAGAAGAAATCAAAATATTAGTAGGTATCAATGTAGATAACCTTGTCTTCGAAGCCCAAAGGCGTGGTATGATCTACTTTAGCAATGCTAATAAAACCAAAGAGGAGTTTGAAAAAGAGTTTATCAAGGATATCAAAGAGGCTAAATATACCAAAGAGGTTGAAGATAGTATCTTAAGCTTTATACAAGATATAGCCGACAAGCGTATTGAGGTACGTATTCACAATAGCCATTCTATTCATGCTAAGTTCTATATCCTATTACCTAAAGAACATAGTGAATATACCGATGGTTGGGTTATTATGGGATCGTCCAATCTTACTGATGCTGGTATTGGAAGTAAGAAAGCTCCTAATTATGAACTCAATATTGCCTTAAAAGATTTTGATGATGTACAATTTGCCAAAGATGAATTTGCTAAATTATGGGCAAACTCAGACATACTAGAACCTACCGATGTACAATCGTTTATCAAGAATACCTATATTGGGCAAGAGTTTACCCCCTTTGACCTATTCATCAAGCTACTTATAGAATACTTTGGAAAGAATATAGATTATGATCCCAATACCATTGGTGATTTACCGTCAAATTATAAGAAACTAAGCTATCAGATAGACGCTGTAAACCAAGGGTTTGACATGCTTCTAAAGCATAATGGTTTCTTTTTAGCCGATGTGGTAGGACTGGGGAAAACTCTTGTCGCTTCCATGATTGCCAAACGGTTTTGTATTGCCAATGGTTTTGAACAAACAAAAATTTTGGTAGTGACCCCTCCTGCGGTAGAGAGTAACTGGAAACAAACTTTCAAGTCCTTCCGCTTGGACAAAAACACGAAGTTCATCACCAACGGAAGCCTTGGTAAAATAGCCGATGGCACTGACTTAGACAACTACTGGGAGGTAGATGAATATGATCTTATTCTTGTAGATGAGGCTCACAAATATCGCAATCATACCTCACAAGGATTTAATCATCTGCAACGCATCTGTAAAATACCCCGAAGTAATGAAGGCCTTATAGAAGGAGACAAAAAGAAAGTAATCCTTATTTCAGCCACACCACTGAATAACCGCCCTGAAGACTTGTATTACCAACTACAATTATTTCAGGATATCCGTAAGAGTACCCTTGAAAAAGTAAGTAACCTGCAGCACTTCTTCTCTCCTCTGATACAGAAATATAGGGAGATTATGGATGCCAAAACTACTGATATAGAAGCAATACGTGAGATATACAAACAGATACGTGAGAAAGTAATTGCCGAAATTACGGTACGCCGTACCCGAAGAGACCTCAAGAAATATCCTAAATACTTAGAGGACATCAAGCAACAAGGTATTATTTTCCCAGAAATTGCTCCATTGCAGACCATAGAATATTATCTTAACCCAACTATCAGCAAACTTTTTTACAAGACTATTCTATCCCTAACCGATGATGACAAAATCAATTATTATCGCTACCAAGCGATTCGTTTCTTAAAGAAAGATATCCAAGAGGAATACTATAGCCAAGCAGAAAGAGTGTCACAATCCTTGGCTGCCATTATGAAAACCCTTATGGTCAAGCGTTTGGAAAGTAGCTTTGTTGCTTTCAAGAATACCTTGGAAAATCTACTGAAATCCACCCAGCGAATGATCGAGATGTTTGCCAACAACAAGGTATATATAGCCCCTGACCTAAATATCAATGCCTTATTTGAAAAGGGCCTTTCCGAAGAGGAAATTGACGAAATCGTTCTATCAAAAAATGTAGAGAATGCAAGAAACAACATTTTCACTGCGGATGATTTCGACCCTTCCTTCCTTATAGGACTTGAAAAAGATGCTAAATCATTGAAAAACCTTGTTGAAGAATGGAAAAATGTTACTAATGATCCTAAGATAGAAAAATTATTTGATATTTTAGATACTGTTTTATTAGATAGAGACAAAAATCCTTCTCAACAACTTATTATCTTTACCGAAAGTAATGATACGGCTAACTATTTAAATGAAAAACTTTCTGAAGTAATTGATCCTAAGAAGATTTTAAAAATTTCTTCTGAGAATAGGAACAAAGTTTTTGAGCAAATTCAGGCCAATTTTGATGCCAACTATACCAAAGGGCGTAAGAATGACCTGAAAATACTCATCACTACCGATGTTCTTGCCGAAGGAATTAATCTACATCGTGCCAATGTACTTTTAAACTATGATACCCCTTGGAATGCTACCCGACTTATGCAACGCTTAGGACGTATCAACCGAATAGGAAGCGAAACAGGGGTCATCTATAACTATCTATTCTATCCTTCGGCACAAGGAGATGAGGAAATCCGCCTCTACAAGAAAGCTTATGTCAAGCTACAAGGTTTTCATTCCGCTTTCGGAGAAGATGCCCAAGTATTTACCAAAGAAGAGTTGGTTGAACAATTCGAACTCTTCAAGGAAGGTGAAGAAGGCGAAGAAGATAAGCGATTATATTACCTACGTCTGGTACGTGAGTTCAAGGACGCACACCCTTCGGAGTTCAAAAGAATTGCCAAGATTCCTTTCAAAGCGCGTACTGCCCGTAAAAATAAAAATACTTCCTTTGACGACGTCAAGGATGGTTCCATTATCTTTATGAAATCTCCTTATAAAAGAGAATTTTACAGAGTCAATGCACAAAAAGAAGTAGAGAATATTGATTTCTTAGAGGCCGCAGAACGATTTGAAGCCTCCTTTACAGAAAAAGGATATGAGCTTCCCATTTCTCATTACACTGATGTAAATTTGGCGCAACAGTCCTTTGAGAAAGACCTCTCTCATGCCCATACCCATATGGTAACTTCCGTAGATAAAGCGGATGGAAATACCATGCATGCTAAAAAATTCTTAAGAGAAATCAAAAGTACTTCCCATCAAGAAGAAGTAAAAATAGCTTGTGATCAATTATCTAAGCTCATTGACAAAGGTACTTTTACCGCTATTCCTAATGAGATTAAGAAAATAAGACAACAGCTTGAAAAACAAAAAATCACCTATGGCCAAGTACAAAATATGATCTTGACCATGACCAAGAAATATGCCACAGCATCCTTTGAGGAGACCAAAGAGAAAAAAGAAAAAATGATAGATTTTGCCCCAGAAATAGTAATCAGTGAAACATTTATAAAATAATGAAAGATTTAAAAGATATATTAGCCCACCCCTATAACCAAAAAGATTGGACAGACTTCCTAACCCAACTTTTCCATGAGAAAGACAGCTCCTCCGATGAGGGGATTCTTAGCACGCCACAAAGGATTCCTATGAGCCACGACAAGGTAAAAGAAGCCTACGAACTGGGAAACTATCTTACCTCCGATGAAAGGCTTATCGGTATCTATCAGGTAAATATCTCAGAGGATATGCTCCTATACCGTAACAAAGTAGGCCTTAGAAAGCTCATGGCAAAAATCTACAAATACAATGTAGATGGAGTATTAGTGGCTTTTGTACAAGAAAAAAAGTGGAGGCTCTCCTTTATATCCGAATTCGTAAAGGAAATAGACCATCAAGGGAAAATGATTAAGCAAATCACCGATGAAAAACGCTTTACTTACCTCTTGGGAGAAGGAGAAAAAACAAAAACAGCTACCGATAGGCTCAAAAAATTAGTCGGGAAGCCCTTATCCTTGCAAGATTTCTTTGAAGTATTCTCCGTAGAAATGCTTAGCAAAGACTTCTTTAGAGAATATAAGGAGATCTATGAAGAGTTTGTCGCTGAAATCTTCAAAGAAGAACACAACCAAGCTCTCTTCAAGGGTAATGATAAGGCCGTACGTGATTTTGTAAAACGTATGATGGGGCGTATTGTTTTCCTATACTTTATACAGAAAAAAGGCTGGTTGGCTGTCCCCAAAGGTAAGAATTGGGGAGAGGGAAACCATAACTATCTCTACCACCTATACCAAGAAACTCCCAAAGAGGACTGGCCTTACTTTTATGAAAAACGTTTGGTACCTCTCTTTTTTGATACGCTTACCAATAAAGATTCTGAAAGCGAAGACAATCCTTTGCGTTTCCCTTACCTCAATGGGGGACTCTTTGACAAATCCCAAGATGAGAACTTTGACTCCATAGTCCTCCCCTATGAGACCTTTAGTCGCCTCTTTGACACCTTTGACAAGTATAACTTTACCGTATATGAGGATTCCCCCAACGAACATACAGTAGCGGTAGACCCCGAAATGTTAGGCCATATCTTTGAAAACCTCTTGGAGGACAACAAAGACAAAGGGGCTTTCTATACCCCTAAGGAGATTGTACATTATATGTGCAAGGAGAGCCTAAAGACCTTCCTGCTTTCAAAAATAACCTTTGATGATTCATCAGAAAAAATAAAAGATGTTATCACAAAAATAATAGAACACCAACCTCTTAATGAGGATGAGGAGAAATATATAAGAGAAAAAGAACATATTATCACTGCCTCTGTAGAAAATGTAAAGATATGCGACCCTGCCATTGGTTCTGGGGCTTTCCCTATGGGCTTGCTACAGGAGATATACTATCTTAAGATTACCCTACAACAATTGGGAATTATCCCAGAACAAAACGACGCACAGATAAAAAAACACATCATAGAGCAGACCATTTATGGTGTAGATATTGATTCAGGAGCGGTAGATATAGCCCGACTACGCTTTTGGCTCAGCCTTGTAGTAGATGAACCAAAACCACAACCCCTCCCTAACTTAGATTTTAAAATCATGCAAGGCAATAGCCTTTTAGAAAGCTACCAAGGAGTGGATCTAAGCCATATAGGAAAAGAGGAAGAAATTATTGCTCATAAAGACTCCATAGATTTTGGTGATAATTTCAAAACATCAAAGCAAATTTTTCTTTTCACTGATACTCATAAAGAACATATACAACAACTTATCAAAGATTATTTTACCTCAACAGAAGATAAAATTCTAAAGCGCAAGCAAATTAATGATCTCATAGAAGAGAAAATACGTGCTAAGATTTACAAAGAAAAACTTGAGATTAGAGGAAATATAGATTATTTTTTCGATAAATATAATCTTACCTCTGAAGAAGATTTAGAAGATAAACTCCAAAAAGGTATCCTTACCTCAAAGGGAAGAGAGTACAAAGCCTATATAGCTAATCAAAGGCGCCTTTCTGAACTTAATACCATAGAAAACGAACTTATCAGTTTCCAAACCAAAATAGAACGCCCTTATTTTCTTTGGCATACTTACTTCAAAGATGTCTTTGACAAAGGAGGTTTCGATATCGTTATCGGAAATCCCCCTTATGTAAATGTAGAAAAGATAGATCTTATTATAAAGAGTAATATAGATAGATTTAGAACAGCCTATAAAAAATATGATCTATATGTTCTATTCTATGAAAGGGCTCTACAACTATTGAAAAAGGGAGGAGTACTATCTTTTATAACATCAAATAAATTTCTTTCACAAGAATATGGATTAATATTGCGGCAAGAACTTTTAAAAAATACCATAGAAAAAATTGTTAACTTCAACTATGATATTTTTGATAATGCGACAGTTAGAACTTGTATTCTTATACTAAGTAAACAAGAGCCTAAATACAAACATTCAATTAAACTAATAGATATAAACTCAAAGAAAGATACAGAGAAATTTATCAATAGAAAATATGATACTATTTTTCAAAATGTATTCAAAACTACTGAATACAATAATTTTAGAATAAATCTTACAGAAGAAAAAATGTCTATTCTTGATAAAATAGATGAAAAATCTATTAATTTAGAAGAAATTTGTTCTGTAAATTATGGTTTAAGACCTATTAGTCTTAGTGGTAAAGAAAAAACAGAATTTATTAAAGATAATTTCTCAGATGGATATAAAAAGTACTTTGAGGGAAAAGATACAGGAGGTTGGATAATAAACAGCTATAGGTATTTAAATTACTTAAAAGAGGATATTTATAATCCTATGTTTGAAGAGCTATTTGAAAATCCTAAATTAGCAGGTCTTTGTACATTAAGTGAAATCAATAAACTAAGATTCATATATGATGAAAAAAATTATTATGCCAATCATTCTTTAGTTATCTTAACTTTATGGTATTTATTTGAAAATGTGAATAATAATACTATTAAAAGAAATATTAGTAATAAAAAAATAGAATTATCAAAAGAGTTTGAATATAAATATTTACAAGGTATTTTAAATTCAAAACTCATAAAATTTTATGTAAATGAACTATTCTATGATGGCACTCATTTTTATCCTAACCATATGAAAGCCTTACCTGTCAAAAAAGCAAATAAGGAAACCCAACAACTTTTTGTAATATTAGTAAATATGATACATCATTTACAACCCAATGTAAGTGAAGACATATTTACTCACACTTCCAATCTAGATGTAGCCTCTCATTTCCAAAATATACTTGATATGATGGTATATGAGCTTTATTTTGAAATTCATACTAAAGTAGTTGGAGTAAATGTACTACAATTTATCAAACCTATGATGGAAGAAATACAAAATCTTCCGATAAATGAACAAATTGAAAGATTTTATAAATGGTATCAGCAATCCGAAAACAATGTTAGACAAAGAGTTTTATTGCTTGACACACGTAGTGAAAACTTATTGGCTATTATCAATAAAATCATATAGAAATGAGCAAAATTAAAACCATCAAAATTAATAATTTTAAATTTTTTACTAATGATATTCCTTTAGAATTGGAAGGAAAACATCTACTATTATTTGGAGAAAATGGTAGTGGCAAAAGCTCTATTTATTGGGCTTTATATACCCTTTTTCAGGCAGCAATAAAAGATACTATCACAGATTTTCAGAAGTATTTTAAACATCCTGATAACTCTGAAGAATCTTTAATCAACATTTATGCTGAACCTAATATTACAAATGGGATAGAAGATTACAAATCGTTTATTGAAGTAGAAACTACTGACAATAAAACATATAGAGTCTCTCAGCTAGACACAGCTATAAATGGTGATACTGAGGCTATTGAAGTAACTATGGCTTCTGATTTTCTAAACTATAAAGTGTTATACAAATTTCAAGACTTTTGGAATGGGGAGCAGATAGATTTAGCAGATATTTTTGTAGGCTATATATTACCCTATATAAAGTTTACTTCTTCTGAAATTAGAGATAGACAATTATCAAACGCCTATGAAATGTGGCAAGAAATCACAAAAGGCCCTGGTACTACTACCAATTCAAAAGGTAAAATCATACAGGTTTATAAACACAGTGAAGAGTACAGGTCTTTTCAAAGATTTTCTGGACACTTTGAAAATGAAATGAGAAGTTTAATAGACTTCATTAATGTAAATGCTCCTGAAATTTTAAAAGAACTAGGCTATAATATTGATTTTCATTTGGAATATGAATCTCATACTCACCACAAGAAAGATGTTAAATATGAATGTGCTCTTTTCAAAATAGTTTTAAAGATAACGTCCTATTTAGGAAAAACTATTTCAATTCATCGCCCTCAGTCCTTTTTGAATGAAGCTAAATTTACAGCTATTGCTATAGCTATTCGGTTAGCTGTACTGAAGAAAAGAATAAATACAGAAACATCTGTTCTTAAATTTATCGTTTTTGATGATATAATGATAAGTTTAGATATGAACAACCGAGATAAACTAATAGAATATCTCTTATCAGCTAAAAGCGATTTTACAAAAAACTATCAATTATTATTTCTTACTCACGATAAAAATTTGTATGATTTTCTATACTTCAAAATTAAAAAGTTAGATAGCCTTGATAATTGGAAGCGTAAAGAAATGTTTATTGGCAAAGACGAGGAAAAAGAATACCCAATAATAATAGATAGTGAAATAGAATTTATAGACAAAGCTAAAAAGCATTTTCAAGCAAATGATTATGTGGCTGCCTCTATATATATTAGGAAAGAGTTGGAAAAAATAGTAAGAGAGAGACTACCTGATGAAGTGAAATACAAATCTGATGGCAATTTCCTTTCCTTACAAAATTTATGGAAAAAAATGAAAGAGAGATATAAAGATATAAACAAACCTATTCCTGAAGAAATAAATTCTCTCTTTGAAGAATCTAAATTGTTTGTACTCAACCCTCAAGCCCACTATCAAAATTATTCCTTTCCTATCTATAAAATAGAGTTAGAAAAAGCATTTAAGCTAATAGACAAGTTAAATTCAGTTTCAATACCAGAACGAAAAATTTTGTTAGCTAAAGGTATGGAACTTGAATTTAAACACCCAACACTAAATTATACCTTTAAGTTTAAACTACTTAGTGATTTTTATAAAGATTCTTTAGATACCAACTCAAAATCTATATATCCTAAATGTAAAGTTATGTATTGGCAATTTGAAGGTAAAGATTTTTCTGATATACAAACCCGACAAGTACTTTCTCAGGATGAAATAGATAAAATACAACATAGAGAGGACAAGTTAGATAAAGTAATTGCTAATATAAAAAAATGTTTTTCTCTTACAGATAATAAAATAATCTACGAAAACACTAAAATCAATGATATTTGGAAATTAAAAGATATTATTGATTGGGATATTTAATAAAATTAGTACCTTTGCACTTCAAGAAAACATAAAAATGGCACAAGATTTAAAATTAGAAATTTTTAGAATAACAATAAAAGAAAGACATTCAAGAGATGATAAAATACTTTCTTTCAGTAAATTATTTGATAAATTAGAGACTGATGATAAAGAAAATAAGTTTCATCAATTCTTACAAGACTTTATAAAGTTTTTTGATGATAAATTCCAAATAAATAAACAAAAAACAAAGGGAATTTCACACAATTCCGATATGAAACACTCTATAAGAAGTACTAAAAATATCATTGATTTTGAATTTGTAGGTGGAAATACAGGCAGTGAACAAGGTGTATATGCTATTGAAAACTCAAAAATTCAAGTTGATACAATCAATGGAGATAAGATTGTATCAATGCCTTTTTATGTAAAACTCTGGTTACCTAATGACTATACAGCGGGTATCCTTATGATTCAAAGTTATACAGACTATACAATTTCAAGGTTTGCTAAAGCTATACTTCAAAAATTTTTTGCAAAATATGGTGTAACTCTGAATATATATACTTTTATTCCGAAAAAGAATAAAGATGAATTTTTGTCAAAGAGTCAAGTTTATGAGCTTCAAGTTATAAAAGACCGGATAACTAAAGGAAAACGCCATCTAATTAATCCTATTTTTACTGATTTTGAAAAATTAAAGGTTACTCTTTCTGTGACAAATTTTAGAGAACCTGCAAAAACTTTTCTGAATAAACTTTTAGGAAAACGAAAAAAGAATGAAAATTTAATTGGCTCTGATTTGAGTGATTTTGATATTATTGAAAGAGAAGACTATGACATGAAGATTTTTTATATAGACCCTAAAGGTAGAAAAGCTAATATAAATATATCTAATCCTGATGAAATAAAACCTACTATATTTTTAGATGATGATATTAAAGAAATAGGTAGTGAGCATTTTAATTTTGAAAAAATTAAAGAACATACAGATGGTATTTTGGAACAAATAAAAAAAGAGATTGGTTATGCTATTTGAAAAATTCAGTTTATTTGAATTATTAAAAGATGGTTTTTCTATACTAAAAAAACAGACTAATAACTGTGAAGTATTACTATATTTTGTAGTCATTCCGTTTTTAATTTCTTATCTATTCATATTTTTTGACATTACTTTTGATAATGATATCATTTCAAATATTATTAGTTTTATAAGCATTTTTTCTGGAATTTTATTTTCTGTTACATTTGTTCTTAAAGAAAACTATACAAAACGAAAAGAAATATTTAACACGGAAAATGAAGAAGATACAAATTATATTAACCGTTACAAAGCTTTTATGCAACAAGTATCAACCTTAATATTATTCTCTGTTGGAATATCTGTCTTTTTAATATGCTTTCTACTTAGTATCCTTTGCTTTAAGGAAGAAAGTCTACAATCTTTAGTATCTATATACACTAAAAAAACATTAGAAATCATTACTATTTTCTTATCATATTTCTATTTATTATCAATTTTAAACATTATAAAAGAAGTATATGCTATGCTATATGATGATTTTGAATGTTAATCCAATTTAAGAAGAATATATTGTGATTTTATCTTTTTTAAACAATAACTTATGTTTATAAATTTTATAAAATCTATTCAAGCTAAACAATTTCTAACTATCCTCAGGAGCTATCTGCTTTCTTTCAGCTCGTTCTTTCTCTGCAATAGCTGCTTCCCAGCGCTTGGTCATATTTCGATTGGCTTGTTTGGAAAGTGCCATGATTTCATCTCGGTACTTGATAGGCATACCATATTCGTCCTCCTCTAAGCCTTCAACTAAAGGTTTTGAAGAGGGTATATTACTTTGGGACGATTTTTTCTTTTTAGCAGTCACTTAGTACTTCAAGTTCTTTAAACATTTTGTCAGATTGTTGAATCCTTTTATTTACCTTTTGGGCTAATATTCTAGCCTTACGAGCGGTATCATCAGCACTTTCGCACATAGATTTTGCCCATTCGTCAGGGTTTTCATGCATAAGGGTACGCATTTGTTCATTAATAAGGTCTTCCTCTTCTTCGGTTTGTGCCTCTACATATCGTCTTTTAAGTTCTAATACTTTTTCTAACATAATTTTAATTTTAGATTAGCTACCAATTTCTTTTAATCGTTCCACAATTTCATCTATTCTGCTATCATAGTAGGCTTTCATCTATACGCCTCTTGTAGAAATTTCTCGATAAAGATCTAAAAGAGATTTGAGTTCTTTCCAAAGGAATTATTTTTCTTTTTTCTCTTCTGGGGTAAGCATCTGATTTATAAAAAATGTAGTGCAAAAGTAGTACTTATTTTTATTCTACACAAGAGTTTGCTTTTTTTAGCCAGAAATCATATACTTTTAATCTATTCTTTGACCTATGAGGTACAACAGGACAAGAAAAACGCATCAAGGAGCTGTTGGACAAGCGAGTGTCCTACTCCGCTATTGGGCGTATCCTTGGCGTACACCGCCTAACGGTCAGCAGCTTTGTTAAGGAAAAACTTCAAATTTCTTAAATACTTAACTTTATTTTTTATTGTATAAATTCTTACTTCTCGCATAGCGTTTCCTTGACTTTGCCTCTGTGATTGTTGTACCTTTGCACCACATTCAGTCGTCTGCATTCAGACGTTAGTAGTCTGACATTAATCATTGCTGGCATTAATCATTAATCATTGTTGGCATTAATCATTATGGAAGAGGCTTTAGACATACTTTGGACATACGCACGCCGCCAGGCGATTGATTGCAATGGCAAGATGGTAATCCCTACCATTAACCAAAGCATTGCAGCCATCCGTTTGATCATTCGTTTAGAAGAGGCTAAAAAAAGTGATGAGAGAAAATCAAAAAGTGAAGAACAAAAAATGATGAGGGAAGAACAAAAAACAATGAGTGAAGAACGAAGAGTAAAGCCAAGCAAAAACTTAGAGCTTGGATATGTGGGTGAAGAACAAAGCGTGATGAGTGTCACTGACTATACTCCCTCTGAGGAGGAAGAGGAAGAAGAGGTATCTCCTTTCGCTCCTTTTCTATTGGACGAAGACGATTGGTCTTGTTCGGCTGACAACCAACTTCCTAAGGAAACGCCGCTTTCCACTATTCACTATTCACTATCCACTCAAAAGCTCCCCGCTCTTGTCCCCGCTGAAAAGACTTCTTATCACCAGCAACTCAAGAGTTGTGCTAAAAAATACTTTGAAAAATATATGAAACCCAAACCTTTCTCTAACGGAAAGTGTCAGCAGACGACCTCTTGCAAGCATCCGTACGCCGCAAGCAATCGCCTCTATGACGGTTTTCCTACAAAGAAGCAACACCCTACGCTACACGATCCCTATATGGGAGTTACCCAAGCAGAGCTGCTCTCCAATGTAAGACCACCACCAAAGAGTTTCAAGCTAGCAGAGACCAACCACTAATGCAAGTCAATCAGAAATAGTTTGCGAAAAATTAGCATGAGCAGGTGTAGGGGCTAATGGCAATTAGCCCTTGAAAGAGAGCAAATTAAGAACCAATCTCTTGTTCTATTTATTCGCAATCTAAATAACGTGTGTTCGATATAACGAAAGCTCCCACAGATTTTCACGGATTTCACAGATTTTCTATGTTTGTGTAATTGTGCTGTTGCGATTTACACAGATTTTTATAAGGCCAAAGGCCTTATTTATCCGTGGAAATTAAGGAGTTATACTTAGTTGTTATATCATTCTCTCCGTAAAAATCCGCGGAATCTGTGGGAGAAAAATATAATTTCGCTTACGTCGAACTCACGTTAAATATGATTGGCTATAAAGATAAAAGTGAATAGTGAAAAAACGCTATTCACTATTCACTATTCACTATTCACTTTTCACTATTCACTTTTCACTATTCATTTTTCACTCCAAAGACCTCTGCCAGCATACAGCGGGCGCTACCGCCTCCGCATACCTCTATAGTGGAAAGATCGCTATAGAGTATTTGGGTATGTCGCTCTATGGCTTCTATCTGCTGAGGAGTCAGGGCATTATAAGCCGTCTTGCTCATCACCAAGTACTTGGCATCTTTCCCTTTCACTTGGAGCATATTCCCAACAAAGTAATCCACTTGTTCGGGACTTATGGTAATAATCTCCTTGTGATCTTCCTTGAGGTGATGGAGCACATTCTTGCGTTCGCTCTTATCCTCTATCACATCAGGACAGATAATAGCAAAGGTCTCCCCAAGTGCCATCATCACATTGGTATGATAGATAGGTTTTAGCTCTCCATCTGCATGCTGGAAAGCCTTGAAGATAACAGGTGTATATTCAAAATCCTCACAGAACTCAATGAATAGCTCCTCACTGGCTCTGGCCGAAAGCGCACAATAAGCCTTGCGATGGATTCTATCCAAGACCATAGCGCCCGTCCCCTCCAAGTAGAGCCCTTCGTTCTCTGCTTCTGTATAGTCATATACGTTCTCTATCTCAAAGCCTTCTGCTTCCACTATATCTAAGATATCCTCGCGGCGCTCCCTACGTCTGTTTTCAGCAAACATGGGGTAGAAAGCCACATTCTTATTATTGTGAAAGCTAATCCAGTTGTTCGGAAATATAGAATCAGGTGTATCCTGCTCGTAGATATCATCCACTACGATGACATGTACACCCACCGCCCTGAGCTTGCTGACCAAGGCATCAAACTCCTCTTGTGCCTTTAGGTTGATTTGCTCATTAGTGATATCGATTCCTTTTTGGAAATAATTATTCACCAAGGTCTGCTCATTCGTCCTAAAACGCACAGGGCGTATCATCAGCACCGTATCAGTAATTTGTTTTTTCATATTATTAGTCATTTTATTAGTCACTCGTCATTAGTCACTCGTCATTAGTCACTCGTCATTAGTCACTCGTCACTGATTAAGTATATACGCAAAGATAAGCGGTGCCACAATAGTAGCATCGGATTCTACGATAAACTTAGGCGTATCTATATCCAATTTCCCCCAAGTGATCTTCTCATTAGGCACTGCCCCTGAGTAAGATCCATAGCTGGTAGTAGAGTCAGATATTTGACAGAAGTAAGACCAAAAAGGTACACCCTCCCACTCTAGGTCTTGGTACATCATAGGCACTACACAGATAGGGAAATCCCCTGCGATACCACCACCTATCTGGAAGAAGCCTACACCTTTACCAGCAGAATTGTTGCGATACCATTCGGTAAGGTAGATCATATATTCTATACCTGTCTTTACCGTATGTGCCTTTAGGTTTCCTTTGATTACATTGGCAGCAAAGATATTTCCCGTAGTGGAATCCTCCCAGCCTGGGCATATGATAGGAATGTTCTTTTCAGCAGCAGCCAATATCCAAGAGTTCTTAGGGTCTATCTCATAGTATTGTTCTAACACACCAGAGCGTACCACTTGGTAAAGAAATTCGTGTGGAAAATAGCGTTCGCCCTTTTCTTCGGCCTTGTGCCATACTTCCTCTAAGTGTTTTTGTAAGCGGCGGAAAGCCTCTTCCTCTGGAATACAAGTATCAGTTACACGGTTGTAGTGTCCGTCCAAGAGTTCGCGCTCTTGTTCAGGTGTAAGGTCTCTATAGTGAGGTACACGTTTGTAGTGAGAGTGTGCCACAAGGTTCATCACATCTTCCTCAAGGTTTGCCCCTGTACAGGAGATAATATCCACCTTGCCTTGACGTATCATCTCAGCCAAGGAAATCCCTAGCTCTGCTGTACTCATCGCACCTGCTAGCGCCACAAGCATCTTTCCTCCTTCTTGTAGGTGAGTTTCATAGCCCTTAGCTGCATCTACTAAGGCTGCTGCATTAAAATGTAGAAAATGCTTCTCAATAAATTGAGAAATGGGTCCTTTATTCATCTTAAAAATATTTAATTAGTTGTTGTACAATTTATTAGAAAGGATAATTAATTCCTATGTTAAAAACAAAATTAGAGAGTTTCAGCTTATTTGTCCAGTGTTGAGTAACCCGCTGTGAGGGGTTGTATAGCTTCATTCCGAAATCCCCACGTATGACAAAGTAATTCAGATCATAGCGCAAACCAAACCCAGTGGATAAGGCTATATCCGATATATCCGAGAGCCTATCCAGCATGGCCTCTGTCCTATTTTCACTATCCATGAGGTGCCATACATTCCCCGCATCCAAGAAAAGTGCTCCCTTCAGCGCACTGGCTATGGTAAAGCGGTATTCTGCATTGGCGGCCAATTTGAAATTGGCTTCGTTAAACTCTAAAACCGAACCCGATGAGCCTGGTCCTAGGGAGTAGGCACGCCAACCTCGGTTGTCATTGGCTCCTCCCGCAAAGTAGCTACGCGAGAATGGGATATTCTTCCCATTCCCATAGGGCATGGCAAAGCCAATAAAACCGCGTAAGGCTAAGACCTCTCCGCTATTTTTTCTAGTCGATAGCGGAAAGTGCTTGATGTATTCCACCTCTGCCTTGGCATATTGCGCATAAGCCACATCCAAAAACTTACGTTGGCCTTCCTCATCCTCAGGGTGCTTACGTATGATATTCACCAGCTGAGGAAGATTCCCCGCTGTCTCCACCTTCACTCGGAATTGCTCATAGGTAGGCTCATAGTAATTCAGCGTATTGTTGGACATATAGGTGAAACTGGTAGCCATAATCAGGTCATTGCGTGTCAGATGGTAAAAACGCTCATAGAGGTTGAGCAAGTCCAAATTCCTCTGGGCTGGATTCGTCCAATCCCTGCGAAACATATCATAGATGAAATACTCATAGGCTTCTCTTCTTTTGAGATTGCCCCTATCATCTAAGTAGTGAGCAGGCGCAGTGCCTTCTTTCCTTACAATGCTATTGAGTGCTTCATACGAACTCTCATATACATTGAAATAATTCTCAGGATTTTTGTTATGTACATACTCTATATCCATGATTTCCAATATGTTGCGATTGGCCGTATTAGGACTCCAGGTATAGCGGAGTACCCCTGAGGTCTTCTGCCTGTCCAAACCTATATTCTCTTGGGTACTAGTGGAGAGTTGTAACATGGTCTGGGGGGTCTTAGAATAAGGAACAAGTGATTCTATCCTACCAAAAAACCATATACGCGGAATGGTCAGGCGCAAACCGCCTCCATATTCAAAGAGATTGAAAAAGGCAGAACTACCATCCAAGAATTGCTGTGCTCCCATGGTGATGCGTGGAGTTACCTCTAGGGTTTCTGCCCCTCTAAAGACGTTTCTTGCAATAAAAGAAGTACTAAACCCTATCCCAAACTCCTGTATAGAGGAGCGAGAGAGTTCCAAATTGGTCTCTATAGAAAAGCGTTTGAGTGGTTCCAAGTGTATATCCGCTTCCAAAACCCTTTCCAAGGTATCATTCTTGGCATAGTGATATTGTATATTGGGATACTTAAAAGCCCTAAGGTTGTTAATCTGCCTATAAGCATTGTTGCGGTCTATATCTCGGTAAATACTCTCCGAACGCAAGGCAATAGCATCATAGAGGGTTTGCTTACGATAGCGCAACTTATGGCGGTAATAGTAAGTAATCCCTTTGTATTCTAGCGAATCATAGGGGGTATTCTCAGAAGAAGAATCATAATCAGTATAGAGGCGTACTTTCCTTATTTTGTGAACCTTATAAGGTTTTTGCGTGGGGGGATCGGTAGAGCGATCTATGTAGTTGGCTATGGTAGTGGTCACATTGATCAGCGAATCGTTGTTATACACTACCGTGTCCCGTGCTATGGTAAAGTCTATAGCACTTTGCTGAAAATTATAGAAGCCATTATTGCGCAATAGGCTAGTAATACGTGCCCTTTCACTATTGAATTTCTCCAATCGGTAGAAAGTCCGTGGCTTAATAATACGTTCATTTATACGCTTTTTGTAGAGGGAATCAATCTCTGGGGAAAGGATTTGGGTATCCAAAGAATCAATATAATAGCGGCGCCCCCTATCTATATGGTAGGTTACTGAAGCCTGTTTTTCTTTGTCTGTAGGAGTGATTTCATAGTGGCCTATATTATTAAAATAGCCCACACTGTTGTAGTAAGCATGGAGGGTATGTGCCGATTTGCGAGTCTCCACTGTATCTATAATCACAGGTGCTTGTCCCATTCGCTGGAGCATACGATCCTTGCCCGAAACCAAAAAGGATTCCCCCAAGCGTTGGGTTTGTTTTTTAGAGAGAAAGCCATCTAAGAAGCGATGCCACTTAGGATGCCTCACAAGCCATTTTTGATAGTTTTCCAGAGCATGGTCATCGGCCAAGTTATAGATAAGCAATCCCAGTGGAATCCCCAACAATCGCGAATTGGGTTCCTGGCGTAGATAGCCATAAATATTGGCATTTTTAGGTTTTTTATTATTAACAGAAATCGTATTCTTACGCAGCAGATACGCTCCCTCCGGCACTTTTTTTGTAGGATTACACCCCAGCAGATAAGCCAAAGCAAAGAGTAAGAATACTATTTTAGCAACAAATGTATGCTTCATCGGATAGCCTCAAAATTTCGGCTCAAAATTACAAATTTTATACGATAATACAATTATAATTATCAATTGTTAATTGTTAATTGTTACTGGCTATCTCCTGCTCCGATGCCAGCATAGAAAAATTAGTTTTCAAATAGAAAATCAAAACCATAAAACTTATTCAGTTCTGTATAATGTCCTTTACAAAGCATTACAAATATGAGCTTTTCCTCATCATATATTCTATAGACAAGTCTGTGTTCATCTGTAATCCTCCTTGACCAAATATGAATTTCTTGAGGGTCTAAAGTAGGGTCTATCTTATCTACATCTTTCAAACGTTCTGGTTTTCCTGTTCCTTTTCTTGGTGAGACTGATAGTTCAAGTATTAGTTTATTGATTTTTTCTAAAACCTTGACCTTTCCCGAATTACGAAATTCTATATATTGCTCCTCAAAGATATGGCTTAGCTTGAGAGTATATTCCATTATCTCAATGAATTAAGATGTTCCAAAATCTCTTTTTCCCCTCTCAATTCTTTACTGCTATCAAAGCTCTCCATTGATTTTTTCATAAGTTCATAATATTCCTCCTGAGACATTTGAGCCTCTTTTTTCTCTCTTTTGTCCTCTACCAAAGTCACATTGAGTGCTTTTAAAAAACTATCTAACAGAGCTACTTGTTCTTTATTTTTCAGACTGAAGGAATATCTTACTCCTGGTTGTATTGTCGTTACCATAGTGGTATATAATAAAGTTGATGCAAAGGTACATCAAATATTTTATCTAGCAATTCTTTTTATTGAAAACTTCATTGTTAATGACCATCAATGATAGAAAATTATTTGTGTATAACTAATTCATTAAGACGCAATAAACTCATGTCCCTACACAAGCGCTAACTAAGACAATTCCTTGCTTAGCATAGTCTCCCATAGAGACGTGAGTTTATTGTGTCTTAATGAATTGGGCTATACAATATGTTTTTCTACTATTAATTTCGCGTTAACAATTAACAATTAACAATTAACAATTGACAATTAGTAATTATTTTCTCCTCCTTCTTACAAACACTACCAGTCCCACAAGGGCTACTAGTACCGCCACACCTATCCACAAACCATCTAAGGAGACTTGCTTCTTTTCCTGTCCTGTAGTCGTTTCTTCTTTCTGGAGTACTTGGCTATTCTTGGTGTCATATACCTCCTCTGAAGCATTATTGGCAGCAGAAAGTTGTTTCTGATATACTTGCGCATTGGCCGCAGGAGCTTTTTGCGAGATATATTCTTGCAATTTCTTATTCTCAGAAGAGAACTGAGAGGAGGTTACCCCATACTGCTTTACCAAATCGGTATGGAGACTCGCCAAATGGACAATCTGTGCCTCTGATGCCTTCCACATACCTTTACGAGTAGCCTCCAGCATCACCGCTGTTACCTCTTCCAAGGATACGGCATTCTCCCGCTTGATAAAGTCGGTCACGCCCAACTGTTGCTTGTCTTCTATATAAGTATCATAGACTTCATTCCATAGGGCATCATCTATCAGTTCAGGACGGGTAGCCTCCCAGCCGTGCATATTGGTTACTATCTCTTGGATTTGTCCTGCTGCAGAGGCCTTTCCTTTCATCATCTCCTTGATATACTTAGGATTGAGTATGGTAGCGCGTGCCTCTACTCCTATGGCTTCCTTCAATTCTTGCAGGTGCATGTTCTTATGATTGCGATAGTCAGCCAAGTAGGCATCAGGATCTTTGCCTGTTACCTCTTTGATAGCGGCATTCATACCTCCCATAAACTCATATACGTGGTCAAGACTCAAGGCACCCCAAGTATTGTTCTGGCGTGGCTGAATAAGTACATCGGCATGCTTGATTGCAGCACGAAACATGCCTTCTTGGAACTGACTCCAGTTCTCTTTAGTGCCATAGAATGCTCCCATATTGTGCATATACACTTGGGCAATATCGCTTTGGCTCTCCCACTTATCTCCTGCATTGATGAGCTCCTTAATACCTGTGTCATACCTACCTTGTAGCCCTCCGAAGATACGCTGAGTGGACATCTCACGGGCTTCCTTAGGCGGTACCCCTGCCTCTACTAACTCCTTCTCTATATCCACAGTACCTGCACTGACCTGGTTGGCGTAAGGCTCTTGAGGGAGCGCACTGACCATCTCTATGGCCTTGGTAATAAGGAACAAACGAGAGGCGGCCAAGTCACGGAACTGACCAGAGGTCTGTATCACCACATCTATTCGTGGGCGACCCAGCTCCTCTGAAGGAATCAAGCGTATATCACCCACTCGGCCAAAGGTATCCCACACGGGTTCTACTCCCAGCATATAGAGGGCTTGGGCTATGGATACCCCCTCGGTCTCTACAAACTCAGAACTCCAGAAGGTATAAGCGATTTTCTTAGGATATGTGCCGTGTTTTTCCTTATATTCGTTCAGCACATTTTGGGCTAAGGCTACCCCTCTGTCCCAAGCCAATTTGCTCGGTGTACTCTCGGCATTAACCGAATAAAGATTATGCCCTGTAGGTACTCCTTTAGGGTTGGCTACAGCATCACCTCCTGAAGATGGAGGGGTATAACCACCATTAAGCGCATTGAAAAAGGCTTTTTCCTCTAAATGGGGACTTTGTTGTAGACCATCTCGGTAGAAAACAATATGGGTAATAGCCTCTTCTATTGCTACTATGGCACGAGCTCGGTCTAGCTTCGCTTTTTTGGCAGCCAATTCGGCCAATTCCTTCTCAGTAAGGGGTTTGCGCTCCTCTTTCTTGACCGCTGGTTTCTTAGTTTTAGTAGCCTTACCTACCGCATCGGGTTTCTTACCCTTGACTGTATCTGTCTTGGCGTGGGCAGAGGAATCCTTGGCTTGTACTGCTTCCTTATCCATCTGCTTTTTAAAGAAATAAGGCATCCCTGATTGATCTTCAGCGGCCACGGTTTCCTTGGCTTTGGCCAATTCCTCTGGGGTGACATGGGCATAACTACAGATAAGCTCAGTGGTTACAGGCTTCCCTGCAAGTACCTGATTCACAAGATTTTTAGCTGGATTGAGGTATTGCTCAGAGAAAAACACTTTACGTTTGAGGTCTTTCTCACTTACCTTACCATCTATTTTATTAAGTGCGGCTACACTATAGGCTATTGGGTCGGCTGACATGGCCACTACAGTAGAGTTGATTTTATCCGCTGGATAAGGTATCCCCATGGTATAAAGCTCTCCGTTAATCTTCTCTGTGGCAATCTCTTCGGCAAAGTTGGACAAGCGATCTATCTCTGCTTCCGTATAGGGCTGGGTGAGGATACTATCCAAACGCAAATCACGATGTAAGCCCATACCTACAGCTAACTTTTTGATATGTAGCGAAATAGCATTCTTATCGGTTGGATTCTTTGACTTCTGGTAGGAGAGAATCGTGTTCTCTAGCTCATTGAAAGTGCTGCGCATATCACTCTCAGTAAAGGCAGGAGTAAGATAGGACACTATAGAACCATACGAACGGCGCTTGGCCATCATCGCCTCCCCTATATTGCCTATCGTATAGTAATAGAAGTGTGGCACCGTACCTACCAAGATATCTCCCCAATCATAGTCGGAGAGGGTAACCTGCTTATTGGGGGTAAATTCCAAAGAGCCATGGGTACCAAAGTGAATAAGCGCATCGGCCTTCAATCCGTTTTGTACCCATAAGTAAGCCCCTATATAGGCATAAGGGGGAATTTCCTTAACCCCATGCTGTACCTTGAAATCATCTTCGGTACTGATAGCCGCAGGGGGTTGAGGCAATATAGTTACATTGCCAAAAGTAAGGCGTGCCACTGCCAAATAGTCCTTGCCATCCTTATGGGTAGCTAAGTAGTTGCCTGGTACTGCCCCATTGTGTGCTACCACTTCTTTATAGAGGTCTTGGGGCAGCGTTGTCTTGAGCCAAGTATCCAGCTCATTAGCCTCTACCAAAGCAGGATTATCCTCTGCTAAAAAACGTTCTATCTCGCCTTTAGCGCTGGCTCGGTAGGTATTGGCATACTTGTTCAGTAGGGTATGAAATTCCTCTACCGTAGCAGGGAGTCCTTCTACCTTATAGCCCTCTTTTTTGAGTTGTCCTAAGAAATTATAAAGTGATTCTATCACTTCCAATCCTTGTGCTACAGGGGGATTAAGCCCAACTCCCTTAAAATAAACTATGGCCAATTTCTTATTCGCATTGGACTGCTTTTTCAGTTGGGTAAAGCGGTGTATGATTTTGGCAAACTTTGCCGCACGGTTACCAATAGCATTGAGAAAATAATAGCCGTCCTTGTTCTTGTCTTGTGCAATAACCACATAGGGGTAGAGCGCTCCGTCCAATTCGGGCATTACCACTGTTTGACCTAAGAAACCGCCTGCCATACCCATCGGGTCTTTCTCCCATTGCTCCTTGAGGGTCAGCACTGAAAGTCCTGTAAAGAAAGGAATATTTTTTTGCTTTATCCAATTGATAAACTTCTCAGGAGCCCCCATCATCATCTGTCCATGTGGAAAATAAACAATCGCATCAGGGGCAATCTCTTCCAAGAATTCTATTCGCTTGGCCTGTGCTGTAAAGGGATACACATTCATACCTTCATCTTGTAGGGCAGAAATCACCCCATTGAGGTGCTCTTTGTTGCCCGCAAAAGGATCATGCAAGCCTGCCACTACTGCTACACGTGGAGCCCCCTCTTTGTAGAAACCATGCTCCTTAAGATAGTTCTCATAATCCTTCAAGTTATTGAAAGAAAGCTCATCATCTAGGTGAAAATAGACATTCTCCTTGCGCTCTATCGCTGGGGCAGGCTCCGAAGCAAACCATTTTTTGTCTATATACTTGCGTACATAAAGCGCTAAGTTTTGGTAGTTGTCCTTATTGGCACTATCCAAATACTCTGACACCCGTTTGAGGTCTTTCTCGCTCAAAGTACTGATGTCATTATCAGGATTAGTTACCGCAAAACTGTGAAAAGGTACCCTGCGAGAAATCTCGATGAGCTTATCACGCTGCTCCTCACTGATTTTCATACCCATACCCCAAATCAGTACAAAGTCAAATCCCTTGAGCTTATCCAACTCATCAGTGGATACCTCTTCAAACTTAATAAACTTGTCCTTGTTGGAAAGGATAATATTCGAAGATTGATAGCTGAGGAAATTTACCAAGGCAATACGTGTAGGCGAGACAAACCGCTGATACACAAAATACCCCGCCCCACAGAACAGCAAGGCTGAGATAAGCAGTAGCAATTTCTTTTTCATAAGGAAAGATTTTTTTTTCGTCTTTTTACTATTAATAATTAGATTGATTTTATATAAATTAATTCCGCAAAGATACGACTTTTTTCAAAACTAAAATAAAGAAAAGAATATTTTTTTTAATGATTAACGTGAGTTCGCCATAAACAAAATTACATCCTCCCACAAAGCCAGTGAGTGCTCACAGCTGGGTATGTGAAACATTGTCGGCATTAATCATTAAACCAACTTATCAACATCCACTAACAAACAATTATAAACAATTACGGTTTAATTAATGTAATTTCTCGTTAAAACCAACTAATTAACAACATACTGTCTTTTGTTGAAAATTATTTTTTGATTACTAATTTTTTTGTATAAACGCTTCTTTTTTATGGCACTAAATTATGATTGTCAATCATTTACAAAAAAACTTTCAGTTGCTTATTTCTTAAAGAAAAAAGGTATTTTCCCTCTTGCGCCCATAGAAAAAACACAAGGTAAACAATTAGCACGTAATTTTGCTCAAGAAATTAGACGCGTAAGTATGATTGCGATTCCTGTCATAGAGACCCAAAAAGTCCCTATCAGCTATCCTCATGGAATCACTCTGTATATCAAGCGCGAGGACAAAACCCATGTACATATCTCTGGTAACAAGTACCGGAAGCTCAAGTACAATCTGTTGGAAGCCTCCCAAAAGGGATACAAGCAATTGATCACCTTTGGAGGGGCATACTCAAACCATATCGCAGCTACCGCCTACGCAGGTAAAGTGGCTGGTATAGAGACCATTGGTGTGATTCGTGGAGACGAATTAGCCAGTGCAGTCCCTCACAACCCTACCCTTAGCTTTGCCAAGGAATGCGGTATGCGTTTTCATTTTGTTTCTCGCGAGCGTTTTCGCTTAAAGCATACAGAGGCTTTCAAGGAGGAGTTGGCCAATCTCTTTGGCCCTTATTACTATGTCCCTGAAGGAGGTACCAATGCATTGGCTATCAAGGGTACCGAGGAGATTCTCACTCCCGAAGATACGGACTATGACTTTATTACCACTGCGGTAGGTACAGGTGGTACCATCGCAGGGCTGATTAACAGCGCCTTACCTCACCAAAAGGTCTTAGGCTTCCCTGCCCTATGTGGAAAGTTTCTTGAGGAAGAAATCAAAAAATGGATCCATGGCTCCGACCATTGGCAGCTGATACATGACTATAACCTAGGTGGTTATGCCAAGGTGAATGAACCCTTTATCCGCTTTCTCAATGATTTCTTTAGGCAAACACGTATTCCCCTAGACCCTGTCTATACGGGCAAGATGATCTATGGAGTTACTTGTCTTATTGAAAAGGGATTTTTCCCTGAAAACAGTAAAATATTAGCCATCCACACCGGTGGATTGCAAGGTATATATGGAATGAACCAACAACTTAGTAGAAAGAAAAAACAAACTCTGGATTATGAACAAGAAATTAGTTAGCTTCATAGGCCTTATGGCAATAGCCTCTTCTTGTAGCACAGGGCATAAGAACGTTACAACGAAGAAGCCTATCACTCGTATCCCTGAAAAAGTGCTTGTAGAGAGCAAACGTACTGAAGCGTACATTAATAAAGAAGAACCCGAAACACCTGAGGAATTACAAGCAACCTCGGCGGTGAAAGTAACCCCAGCACTGATTCGCGAATATATAGCTACCTATAAGGACATCGCTATGGTAGAGATGCAGCGTTATGGAATCCCTGCAAGTATCACCCTGGCTCAGGCCATCCTTGAGAGTGGTTCTGGACAAGGTCGCTTGGCGCGCCATGCGCGTAACCACTTCGGTATCAAGTGCCATTATGACTGGGAGGGAGACACCATCACCCATGATGATGATGCCAAAGGCGAATGCTTCAGAAAATACGAACACCCCGAAGCCTCCTTCGAAGACCATTCTCAATTCCTTGTGAACCGCTCTCGCTATGCCTTCCTCTTCTCTCTCAAGGCCGGTGACTACCAGAGCTGGGCGTATGGACTTAAGAAAGCTGGATATGCCACAGACCCTGGCTATCCACAGAAATTACTGTTCCTTATCAAAAAATACGAACTCCAACAGTACGACACTGAGGTTCTCGGCTACGCATACAAAGAAGAGAAGCCGCTTTCGCCTATTCCCAACACGCCTCCTCTTACAATAGAGAAGAAAAAAGAAGTGACCAAGACGATAGTTAAAGCAAATACACCTGCAAAACAGGAAAACACAGTAGCTAAAAAAGCAAATACACCTACTACTGTAGCAAAAAACACGCAAAAAGTAGTAGCTAAAAAGGATAACAGCCCAAAAAAGGACACAAGCGCCATCGCACAAAAGGCAGATACCACACGCATGGCGCAAAAAGAAGTAAATAATACCCCAGCAGAAGAAGTAGCGATGGATGTAATCAAAATGTATATCGTAAAGAAAGGCGATACGCTCTATAGCATCGCACGTCGCTCTGGAGTAAGTGTAGATGACCTAATGGCACGTAACAATATGAGCAACTTCAACCTCAATATGGGACAAATACTCGTTATTCGTGAGTAAAAAACTAACTCTATGAAAAAATTTTGGAGCACACTCTCTTTTGCTAACAAAATAATTCTTCTGATCAATGGAGTGGTAGGCGGAATCTTACTTTTCGCCTACCTACTCCCTTTTATCCCTCCTCGTTATTTTGAGTATGCCTCCCTAAGTGTTTTCACCCCTTTGCTGATGCTGGTCAATATAGGATTCATTGTCCTATGGCTGTTGCGTCGCCAGTGGTTATTCCTTTTCTCTGCGGTCTTATTTCTCATCGGATTGCCCTTTATGCATCGTTTTGTACAATTTAGCAAGAGCAAACCTGCCCCTAAAGATGATTTGAGCATAATGAGTTTCAATGTACGATTGTTCAATCATTACAAATGGAGTGAGGACAGCGAGCTAAGGAATAAGATTATTGATTTTATTGCCCAAGAGCACCCCAGCATCATTGCTCTACAGGAGTTTTATACTAAGGAAAGTGGAAGTTTTCCTTTCTATAAGTACAAGAAATTCATCTACAAAAACAAAAAAGACAAGATAGGCCAAGCCATCCTCAGTGATTATCCTATTATACATAGTGGTTCCTTGGATTTTCCTCATACAGGTAACAATGGGGTCTTTGCTGATATAGTAGCAGGGCGTGATACCCTCAGGCTATATAGCCTTCATTTCGAATCCTTCCATATAGAAGATACCGAAATCAGCCAAGAGAACTCCAAGCGTATTTTCCTAAAACTCCCCCGCCGATTTGCCATACAGCAGGCACAGGTAGAGCTTTTCAATGCCCATGCCGATAGTTGTCCTTATCCTATTATCATCTGTGGGGATTTCAATAACACCGCTTTCTCCTACCTCTACCAAAAGTTTCAGGATAGGGGCTGGATAGATAGTTTTCAGGAATGTGGTTCAGGCTTTGGTAGCACTTATGACTTCCCTTACTTCCCATTCCGTATTGACTATATACTAGCCGATCCGTATTTTAAAATCACCTCCCACAAGGTCTATAACCAAATCCACTACTCCGACCACTATCCTATTAGGGCAACCTTTATCAAAAGACAATGATTCAATGATTAATGATTAATGATCAATAACCTATAAATAACAAATAAAACTATAACCTGTAACAAATAATTAATCATTAATCATTAGGAAATTAATCATTGATTTCGTACTTTTGTCCCTTATAAAACTCTTTATATGGACTGGAATCCCAATCAGGTATTACTTGACCTGCATTTTATACAAATACGCTACTATAGCCTTATGTTTGTTATTGCCTTTTCTTTAGGCTTTTACATCACCAAAAAAATCTTTTTAGCAGAAAACAAACCCTTAGAGAAACTCGATACCTTGGTCATCTATGTAGCCATAGCAACGCTTTTGGGTGCACGCTTAGGACATGTATTCTTCTATGATTGGGACTACTTCAAGGTGCACCCTCTGGAAATTATCCTGCCTTTCCGCTTCTCTCCGAGCTTTGAAGTAACAGGATTTGCAGGTCTGGCCAGTCATGGGGCGGCAGTGGGGATTATCATTGCCATGCTGCTCTACATACGCAAATACCCCGATATGAAACTCTCTTGGGTGCTTGACCGCATTGTCATTGCCATCACCATAGGGGGAATGTTTGTCCGTTTTGGTAACTTTATGAACTCCGAAATTGTAGGTAAGGTCGTAGATAAGTCTTTCCCTTTTGCGGTAAAGTTCTTACAATCAGGCGACTTCTCTGCTGGTGAGGCTATGCAGCTCACAGGAGAAAATACCCCACAGAAAGCCTTTGAGGTTATCGCCCACAACCCCCAGTTTGTAGAAATCTACAACCAAATCCCCTATAGGCACCCTGCCCAACTCTATGAAGCTGTAGGATATTTCCTGCTTTTCTGGTTGCTCTACTACCTCTATTGGAAAACCAACAAGAAAGACCAGCCCTACTTTATCTTTGGGGTATTTCTCATTGCTCTTTGGACAATACGTTTCCTTGTAGAGTATGTCAAAGACAGCCAAGGCGGTATCGAAGACACCTTAGGTGTTTTCTCCACAGGCCAATGGCTAAGTATCCCCTTTATCCTCGCTGGGGTGTTTCTGCTGTTCTTTAAGAGGAAAAGTGTGTAATTTGTCCAACTCAGATGCTAAAGAAACTATTTTATAATGAGCGTTTTACAGCTATTCTTTGGGCAGGATTAGCACTGGCTACTATCCTCCAAAATGTAGTCATTCGGGGTAGGTATAACAATTATCTTATCTTCGAGGGGGTTTTTAACCATACCCTAAAACAGCTGCCTCTCTTTATTCCTTATCCTGAGGAATATGGAGATATGAACCACTATGGAGTATTCTTTAGTGCCATTATAGCTCCTTTTGCACTCCTCCCTTCAGGAGTGGGTTGCACCTTATGGATTTTGGCCAATGTAGCTTTCCTCTATTGGGCTATCCGCCAGTTGCCACTCTCCAGAGGTGCCTTGATAGGCATTCTCCTTATAGCTGCACACGATATGTATACAGCTGCCGCTATGCAACAGTTCAACATCAGTGTTATTGCCCTTTTAGTCGCCGCTTTCGTCTTTGTAGAAAAAGGAAAAAGCCACTGGGCGACTCTCTTTATTGTGATAGGCACCTTGACCAAGCTCTATGGCATTGTTGGTTTAGCTTTCTTTTTCTTTGCCAAGGACAAGGGACGCTTTGTGTGGTCAGCTTTATTATGGTTGGCACTACTCTTCTGCTTACCTATACTATATTCCTCCCCCGAATATGTGCTTTCCCAATATCATGATTGGTACATCTCTTTATCTGAAAAGAATGGAGAGAATATGGACAACTCTCACTACAACCTACAGAACCTCTCCTTCTTAGGTTTCTTGCAGCGTACAGGCATTTATAACAATAACTTAGTAGTTCTTGCTATTGCCTTATTCCTCTTTGCTCTCCCCTATCTGCGTATAGGACAATACAAACACCTACGCTTTAGGCTCATGTTCTTAGTCTCGGTGAGTATGTTCTTATGTCTGTTCAGTACAGGAACCGAAAATAGCACCTATATCATCGCCTATGTAGGAATTGGAATTTGGTTTATGGTCTCTCCTAATAGGAATAATACTCTAAAAATCACGTTATTAGTCCTAGCTTTCTTAGCTTCACTTTCGCCTACTGACCTTTTCAAGCCACTCAAAGAGCCTTATATCATTCGCTATTCCCTCAGATCGGTGCCTGTCATGCTTATATGGCTCACCCTCATTTGGGAAATGTGTAGTTTGGACTATGGAAAAGAGGACACTAACCCTAAAGAAGTCACCCTATGAAAAAAATAGATATCGTCGTTCCTTGCTATAATGAGAGTGAGAATATCCGCCCATTATATGAGGCCATTAAGGAAGTTTTCGCTAAAGAGCTACCCGACTATGACTTCAACTTATTATTGGTAAATGACGGGAGTCATGACTCCTCTCTCCTTGTCCTCCAACAATTGGCCAAGGAAGACAATCGGGTAAAATACCTCTCTTTCTCTCGCAATTTCGGCCATCAATTAGCCGTAAAAGCAGGCTTAGACCATGCTTTTGCCCCTGCGGTTATCTCCATGGATGCCGACTTACAACACCCTCCTGCACTGATTCCTACCCTCATTCGCAAATGGGAAGAAGGTGCTCAGGTGGTGGCGACCCTACGTACCTATCCTGAGGAAATCTCTAAGAAGAAACGCAAAAGTTCCCAGCAATTTTACAAACTGCTCAACCTGCTTTCAGACATTGAAATCAAAGAAGGTTCGGCTGACTTCCGCCTGCTTGATCAGGCAGTGGTAGAGGTCATTCGCCATATGAGAGAAAACGAACCTTTCTTACGTGGTATGGTTCCTTGGGTGGGCTTTACCCAAGTATATGTACCCTACACCGCCCAAGCCCGCTATGCAGGAGAGACCAAATATACAATCAAGAAAATGTTCCAACTTGCCCTCAGTGGGGTTACCTCTTTCAGTGTAAAACCCCTCTACTTTGCGGTATTCTTAGGCTTTTTCTTTTCCCTCCTCTCGGTGTTATATGTCCCTTATGTGATATATTCCTTCCTCAATGGCTCGGAAATCTCTGGTTGGGCATCCCTTATCATGACTATTGTCTTTTTCGGAGGCCTACAACTGATTATTTTAGGCATCATCGGAGTATATATCGGCAAAATATTCACTCAAACCAAGGAAAGGCCTGCCTATATTATCCAAGAGAAACATTTATAACATAGAAACAACCTAACAAATGATTTACCTTAGTTTTGACATAGAAGAGTTTGACATGCCCAAGGAATACGGCTTTGACATTCCTTTTGAGCGACAGATGGCCATTTCCCGTGAGGGTCTTACTGCTATCTTGGACTTACTCAAAAAGCACGGGGCTAAAGCCACTTTTTTCTCTACTGTAGTTTTTGCCCAAAACGCCCCTGACCTTATAGAGCGACTTCTTGGTGAAGGACATGAGTTGGCCTCACACACCTATTACCATTCTGACTTTGCTATAGAGCACCTACTCTCTTCCAAAGAGGCCTTGGAGTCTCAGTTTGGTGTAACTATTGAGGGTCTCCGTATGCCGCGTATGCTGGAAGTTGCCGTGTCTGATGTCAAGCAGGCAGGCTACCTATACAACTCCTCGGTCAATCCTACCTTCCTCCCTGGTAGGTACAACAAGCTACATGTCCCCAGAGCCATATTCCTTGAAGATGGCCTCTGGCAAATACCCGCCGCAGTAAGCCCTTGGCGTATTCCACTCTTTTGGCTTTCTTTCCATAACTTCCCTCTATGGTATTACAAGCACCTTTTGAGCCGTACCGTTGGGAGCTTAAGTTATGCCGCCCTCTACTTTCACCCATGGGAGTTTACCGACCTACACCAAAAAGAGTTTAATTTTCCTTTCTATGTCATGCGCAACACGGGGGAAGCTATGATTGCCCGCTTTGACAAACTACTTAGCTTTGCTAAAGAGAAAAATTGGAAAGTTGAAAGATATAAAAAATTGATTGAATCTAAGTAAAATTCTAATGCAGAAAAACTACCTCGTCCTTGCTCATAAAAACCCTGACCAGCTCTATAGAATGATAACCGCCCTAAATGACAATGTTTCTCATTTCTTTATCCATATAGATGCTAAAAGCCCTATAGCTCCTTTTAAGGAACACCTACAAGGATTACCTGTCCATTTTATTGATAAAAGGGAATGCTGTTTTTGGGGAGATTTTTCAATAGTCAGAGCTACAATTAACCTTATGGAAGCAGCTGCTAAGGAAAATAAAAAAGGATACTTTATCCTTATGAGTGGGCAGGATTATCCTATTGCTTCTCAAAAGGAGATAAACACTTTTTTAGAACAATACGATGGCTATGATTTTATAGATTTCCTCCCTATAGAGGACAAATGGAAAGCCAAAATGGTCAAGGACAAACTTTTTCATTATCATATCCTACATTCTGGAGAGAGAGGACACAGTAACTGCTATGCTCCTTTCTTCCATTGTGCCGCCTCTCAAAAAGGTAGAACCTTATTCCACTTACTTAAGGGACGACTCTCTTGGAAACATTTTAAGTTATTATGTAAGTTACCCGCAAGGAAAGCTCCTTTTAGCCAACAGTATGCAGGGAGTCAATTTTGGGCTTTCTCAGAGAAAACTTTCTATAAAGTACTGGCTTATATCTGGGAACATCACACTACCTTGGAAGACTATTATCGCTATACTTCCTCCTCTGATGAAATCTATTTTCACTCTATCCTACTCAACCTACAACCAACAGATGCTGACATCAAGCTAAAACCTTCTCTTACCTATGTAAATTGGGAGCGAAAAGGAGTCCCTCTCCCTGTATTATTTAAAGACAATGATTTTAAAGAACTTACCTATCAAAGAGAGAAACTCTTTGCACGAAAGTTTGATACGGAGATAGACACTGCTATTTTAGATAGGTTAGATAATTTCTTAAACAACAAATAATTTTTGTCATGCAGAAAAATTATCTGATACTCGCCCATAAAAATCCTCAACAACTTTATCGCCTGATAAAGGCTTTAGACGATGGTAAGTCTCAGTTTTTTATTCATGTAGATGCCAAAACAGCTATAGAACCCTTTACAGCTTTATTTCAAGAAGAACACATCATATTTATAGACAAAAGAGAACGCTGTGTGTGGGGAGGTTTCTCAATAGTACAAGCTACAATACACCTAATGGAAGCTGCCGCCGAAGTACATAGTAAAGGCTTTTTTATTCTAATAAGTGGGCAGGATTATCCTATAAAACCCATCAAAGAATTAGATAACTTCTTACAACAAAATAAGGATTTGGATTTTATGAAATTTACTTGTTTAGAAGGATGTGACTGGAAAGATAAAATGGTAAAAGACAAATTAGAACATTATCAAATCTTGCATTCTGAAAGACGAGGAAATAGTGATTGTTATCCTCCCTTTTTTCGTAGTTCTATTTTACAAAAAATAACAATCTTATGGCACTTGCTCAAAAGAAGAATCTCGAAGAAAAACTTTAAGTTCATTTACCATGCCCGCGAAAGAAAAGCTCCTTTTGCCCAGCAGTATGCAGGTAGTCAATGGTGGGCTTTCAAAGAAAATACTTTCTATATTTTGTTAGATTATATTCAAGAAAAAAGACAATTATTAGAGGATTATTATCAATACACTTCTTGCCCTGATGAGATTTACTTTCATTCCATTCTTGTAAATCTTCAGGCTACTCACAAAGAAATAAAGATAAAACCTTCGCTTACTTATGTGAATTGGGAAAGGAAAGGGGTACCTTTACCTGTGCTTTTTACACAAAATGATTTTGAGGAACTTACTTCCCAAAAAGAATATTTCTTTGCACGAAAGTTTGATATGGATGTAGATAGAGAAATTTTAGATAGTTTAAATGATTTTATTAATAGAAGAAACAAATGAATATAAAGACTTTTTTACAGAAAGAATGGTTTTTACTTCTCGCTTTATTACCTCTTGTAATTACCTTTCTACTCCTACAAATATGGGTTCCTCTTTGGAATAATACTACTACAAATATATTATTTTATAGTATTTTTAGCTATGATATAGCGCTTATCCTTTTATGGATCTATCATAATCATTCTTCATTGTTTGAAAAAGACGAATGGATTAGAAATACAATTACGATTGTAGGCTGTGGGGTTATTCTCTTATGGACTTACAAGCACAAGATTACTTTTCGTTTGGATATTTTACTCCTTTTTTTATGTACTTTATATGGCATTATCTATCGAAAAATCATAAAGCCTACAGTTATTTCTATTCTATTTTTCATCTTTATAATTATACGAATCATAGCTCTTTCGTGGGCAAAGTATTTTGATTATGGAGTAAGAATACTTTTTGAAGAAGAGAGTATTGTTTTCTTCCTATTGATACCAATTATTTTATTAGGTTTTTCTGTAAGCCAAAGACAGCAAATAAGTTTTACAGCTATTTGCTTTAAGAGTTTTCTACTTTTGCTCATAGCCAATATGGTATTCTATAGTTTCGCTTCAAAAGCAGCCAAAATAGATTTTTTTAGCTTTATTACTTTAAACAAAGGGTATTTTTTTTATTATGAAGCCCTCTTTTGGTCTAAGTTCAAGCACCCCAGTTTTATCTCTTGGATTATTCTACTTATAGGAGGATTAGGAGGACTGATATGCAGAAAAGATAGAAAGTTAATAACTACCTATGAGCTAACTGTCTATGCGTTACTAATCCTTTGTTTTGCTTTCATTGTACAAGCACGAGTAACTATTATTAGCTATTTTATAGTAATAGCTTTCTTCATATATCTTTCTATAGAAAAATATCTTACCCAGACTGTGAAGTATAGTTTGTTTTCTTTGTTAGGAATAACAGCTATAGGAGGCGTGTGGTATTTGGTTACACATACAGTTTATTTTTCCGATCCTATTCGCAACGAAATATATGCTAGAGCCTTTAAAGCTATTGGGCAAGGAAACTTATGGATAGGAAATGGTTCAGGATATCAGCGATATATAATGGAAGACCTCCATATAGGATATGTACATAATGATTTTATAGCCACTCTTGTAGATACCGGAATTTTAGGGTTAAGTATCTTTATACTATGGTTAGGTAGTATTGCTTTTTCTAAGAATATTATTAAGCAATATCTACTTCTTGTCTTTCTCCCTATTATGAATACAGACGTACTATTCTATGTGTTCGAATGCACTTATATTCTAATGCCTTTGATAATTTTTATAATATTTGCTCCCAAATATTCAACATTACAATAGTATCTCTTTTATTCTTTACCAATAAGTGCATAAAATACTTTCTTATACCAAGGACGTGACTGTATTTTATGTATTTTTTCTTTATAATAATTTATTATTTTCAAAAAGAAAGCATCAAAATACAAGGTTTCATTTTTCAAGATATAAGACAATACCTTTTCTATATTTTTTTCTATTAATTTTTTGTTTTGAGAGGTATTGCTATTATGAATTCTATAGACAGCAAGGGGCTTATCAATGAATAATACTTTGGGAGTCCTTTTAAATACTTCAAGCCACATTACCCAATCTTCTTTTACAGAAAATTCCTCTACAAAAAAGATGCCTTCTATAGACTTTTTACTAAAAATAAAACAATGAATAGGAATATTAAAATCTATATCCCATTTAAGCAGGATGTTTTCATAGGTAAATTCATATTTTCCAAGATTACAAAAAGGAGGCCGTCTCTTCCCTTCTTTGATTTCTTCAAAATTAGAGATCACTATATCACACTTCTCTTTTGTAAATAATGCTATACTCTCTTCGAATTTGGTAGGCTGGAGCATATCATCTCCATCTAAAAATTGTACAAATTCTCCTGATATTTTATCTATTCCTGCATTACGTGCGGCGCTCCTATCCTTATTTTCTTGATAAAAATACAAAAAACGACTATCTTTCTCTCGCCATTTTTTGGCTATTTGAGCAGAATTATCTGTGGAACCGTCATCAATAATAATGCACTCCCAATCAGAATAGGTTTGCTGGGCAATACTGTTAAGTGTTTCTCCAAGAAATGCCTCTTGATTGTAACAAGTTACAATAATAGATATCTTCATATATTAATAATTCAGCGTTTTATACGGAGGTATGTCCAATACATATCTCAACCAATTGGTAAAACTATACTTTTGTTTTATCTCTTCAGACAATGGAGTATAGGCTACCTTTAGGAAATCTTCCAAACCTTGAAAATTATCTTCTTCAAATACAAAAATATTATTGGGGTGATAAAAATCGTATTGCTTAACTGTTTTATTATTGGTAATCAGTTTCTTTTCATACTTTATTGCTTCAAATATTCTAAAAGAAAGTCCATTATGCTCCACTGTTTTTATATCCAATAGGATAGTTGTTCTTTGAGCGAGAGACAAATACTCTTGAAAATTCATTCCCTTTGTTGTAAATGTAACTCTAGAATGAGAGAAAGGAACGGTTCTCCTTCCATAAAAAAGATTAATATTCAAGTTCAGATTATACTTACTTAGTTCATTTACAATTCTCAAAAGTGATTGTTGTCTATCACTGATATACATACCTACATATAAGACCTCTTTCTCTTGAGGAGTAACATTTTTCTGAGGAATGTCTATATAAAAATTAGTACAAGGAAGTATATTTGAATATTGTTTCTTATACAAATGAAAATCTTCAGGATCAAACACAAAAAAACGCTCAAAAAGAGGAAGCACTCTAAATACTTTCGGAAAACGTGCAAGTCCATCCCATTGGTAAGCAACCACTTTCTTTGTCACTTGGTGTATTTTTTCTACTGTTTGCATATCCAATTTGTCAGGACGAATCACAATAGCATAGTCTAAACTTCCTTTTGGAAACTTGTCCAAGGTTTTGAATACTTCTTTGCTATAGTGGGCATCTATCAATTCTTTCTTATAGGCCTTATTTTTCAAAAACGTCTTCTGAACAAAGTTAAGGAATCTCCCTTTGATATCATAACGGAATATAGGTGCTATTACCTCTACTTGATCAAAGCCCATATACCTCAACTGTTGTTCAAATACTTTATAAAGCTCAAAATCAGGAGGCATTACCAATATGATTTTCTTTCCTAAAAATTCTTTATACTCCTTTTCTTTGCTGGTATTCATATATTTTTGCTAAACAAGAGAATTTGTATTGGGCTTTAAGAACGGCAAAGATAAATCCTCTCTTGCCATCTAAGCAGCCTTTTTTGATAAAATAATACTTTACAAACCAAAAGAAAGGAGAAAAGAGCAGTTTGCCCCAGCCCACTCGCTTGCCTTTGTGGCGTTCTACCTCTTGGGTACTGTAATTATTGTTCTTATTGAGAATAGTCGTTACCGAATCATTAGCTAAGTGCTCTGATGCTAAGTCTGTCCTATGGCGTGGCAGCTTGATAACCTCTCCCTGCACCTTTACTGTAGAATGAATTTCTTTAGGCCAGTCAGCTCCCTCTTTCCTGAAAAAACGCAATTTAAAATCAGGAAAAGCAGAACGCATATACTGATCTATAAAGTAATTTTTAAAGGGAATATATACCCCTCCTATAGCTGGATTTTCACTAATTTGGTAGAGGTACTCTCTAAGCTTCTCAGGTACTGTCTCATCAGCATCTATCACTAACACCCATGGGTATTGCGCTTGAGCTACTGCAAAATTTCGAGCGGGTTCTACATAAGGGAAGCGTTCACAATAGACTATCTTGCAGCCATATTGCTCCGCTATAGCAATGGTACGATCACTGCTGCGCATATCACAAATGACCACTTCATCAAAATCTTTAACTGTTTCCAAGACAGTAGCTAAGTGTTTTTCAGCATTATAGGTGTTAATAACAACTGATATTTTCATGGAGAGGTGTGGTTATGGCTATTTCCAAGGCGCAAATTTACTATTTTTCCACTAAACAAACAAACCTGATTCTTACAAAAATTTGACTGTCAAAATACTCTTGCCTATCTCCCGAAAAAAACATATCTTTGCCCGCAAATACACAAACTCAAGATACACCATGAAAAAAGCTTATATTTTCCCTGGACAGGGTTCCCAGTTTGTGGGAATGGGAAAGGACTTATATGAGAGCAGTCCCCTTGCCAAATCGCTCTTTGAAGAAGCCAATGCTATTTTGGGCTTCCCTATCACTGAGGTCATGTTCGCCGGTGATGAAGAGGCACTAAAGCAAACACGTGTTACCCAGCCAGCCATCTTCCTACACTCTGTCATTCAGCGCCAGGTCTTGGGCGATGCTTTCAATCCTGATATGGTCGCTGGGCACTCCTTAGGAGAGTTCTCCGCCTTGGTCTCCAGTGGCGTACTGACCTTCGAGCAGGGTTTGCGCTTGGTAGCCAAGCGTGCTGAGGCTATGCAAAAGGCCTGCGAACTTCAGCGTGGCACTATGGCCGCTATCTTAGGCCTAGACGATACCGTAGTAGAACAAGCCTGCAAGGATACCGAGGGCGTGGTAACTCCAGCCAACTATAACTGCCCAGGGCAACTGGTGATCTCTGGTGCCTATGAGGCCGTAGAGCAGGCCTGCGAAACACTCAAGGCCGCAGGAGCTAAGCGTGCACTAATCCTCCCTGTGGGGGGCGCTTTCCACTCTTTTCTGATGAAACCTGCCGAGGAGGAACTGGCCAAGGCTATCGGGGGAATCTCTTTCCAAAAACCACTCTGCCCTATCTATCAGAATGTGACCACTACTGCGGTAACCGATCCTGAAGAGATTAAGAAAAACCTCATCGCTCAGCTCACCGCTCCTGTCAAATGGACACAAAGCGTCCAACAAATGATTGCCGATGGTGCTACAGAGTTCTACGAACTTGCACCTGGGAAGGTACTTCAGGGCTTGGTGAAGAAAATCAACAAAGATGTAGCGGTTTTTTCTGCTTAAAAAGAAATTCTGAGAAAGGCATTGTATTTCTCAAAAAATATCGTACCTTTGCATCAAGTTTGATCTGTTTAATATAGTTGCTCATAATATGAAAATTGGAAAAGGCTTTCATCTTGCGTGAAAGTCTTTTTTAGATTAAATGAAGAACCTATGGAAATCACCCGTGAAAAATTAGTCCTCCCCAATGGGGGCAAGAAACTCCTGCTACACTCCTGTTGTGCGCCTTGCTCTGGAGGTATCATCAAGGCCATCCAGGACTCAGGGATTGACTTTACTATCTTTTTCTATAACCCTAATATACATCCTAAGAAGGAATATGATATCCGCAAGGAAGAAAATATCCGCTTTGCTGAAAAGTGTAACGTGCCTATCATCGATGCGGAATATGACGCCGACAATTGGTTTGCTCGTGCCAAAGGCTTAGAGTTCGAACCTGAGCGGGGCAGCCGCTGTGCTGTGTGCTTTGATATGCGTATGGAGCGTACCGCGCTCTATGCTTTTGAACATGGATTTGACACCATCGCCACTTCCCTTGGTATCTCCCGATGGAAGAGCCTTGAGCAGGTCAATGAAGCAGGCTTTCAGGCTGCTCAAAAGTACGAGGGTATTACCTTCTGGGACTACAACTGGCGTAAAAAGGGCGGCAGTGCTTGCAATATGGAAATTTGCAAGAGCGAACGCTTCTATAAGCAGGAATACTGCGGTTGCGCTTACTCTCTGCGCGATGCCAATAAGCGCCGTGTGGAGAAGGGGCAGGAACGTATCCAATTTGGAGTACATTTCTACGGAGACGAAGAGAATAAGAAATAAAATACCATGCAGCTGATTACCCACTACCAAAATGAGTTCCTCGCCTTTATGAACAAGCATCTTACAGAGCGAGAACCTAAGAACCTATATGATCCTATCCACTATATCCTCCGCGTGGGAGGGAAGCGCTTGCGCCCTACCCTTACCATGCTCAGTGCGGACATCTTTGGGGCGGATTATCACAAAGCACTCTATGCGGCACTCGCAGTGGAGATCTTCCATAACTTCTCCCTTGTGCATGACGATATTATGGACCAGGCGCCTCTAAGGCGCGGACAACCCACAGTGCACACCAAGTGGAACCTCAACACGGGTATCCTCTCTGGCGATACCATGCTTATTCTTGCTTATCAGTATTTTGAGCAATATGAGCCAAATATTTTTCAAGAATTGGCCAAGATATTCAGCAAAACAGCCATTGAGGTTTGCGAAGGCCAGCAGTACGATGTGGATTTTGAACGAGAAGTACAAGTCTCCACTGACCAATATCTCAAGATGATTGCTTACAAGACAGCCGTCCTCGTGGGGGCAGCGCTCAAAATGGGGGCTATCATCGCTCAGACAACCCAAGAGAACAAGCAAAAGATATATGACTTTGGCCTTGCCTTGGGTATTGCTTACCAGTTGCAGGACGATTATTTGGATACCTTTGGCGATGATTCTTTCGGTAAAAAAATCGGAGGGGATATTCTCCAAAACAAGAAAACACTCCTCTATCTCAAGGCTTTAGAGAAAGGTACTGCTAAACAAAAACAGGAACTGTACGCGCTCTATACCAATGAACCTAAGAACGAAGATGAAAAAATCAGCCGTGTAACCGAGCTTTTCATAGCTACTCAAAGCCATACTTACCTCCGAGAACGTGTAGAAGCCTATACTATGGAGGCATTCGCTATCTTAGATACTCTTGATATTCCTCAGGAGAAAAAGGATATTCTAAAAGAATTTGGTAGCAGCCTTATGAATAGAACCATTTAATGGGTAATATTTAATGATTAATGGCACGAAATTTGTCTCTAGTCACTAATCATTATTTAAGTTTCGCAAGTTGTTTTTAGGCTATTATTGCAATTATAAATAACTAATAATCAATTATTTGTAACCCCCCACCCCCCTCTAAAGGGGGAGCTTTGAGGGCGTTGAAATGGCCTAATTTGTTTATCAAATTAGAAATTTCTCTTCTATAACTTATTGAACCTCCATTACTTACTAACTCCCCCCTTGAGGGGGGGTAGGGGGGGATGTTTTGAGAATCAGTAAGTTATAGAGCTTGCGAAACTTAAATCATTATTTTTAGGTATTATGGAAAGGGATATGCGTCTTTGGTCGTTAGTTCCCCCTTCGGGGATTAAGGGGATTATTCGGAGCATTTTTTGTCTCTTTTCCCTGCTGAGTTTTTGTGCAAAAGCCCAGCAGGAGTCCTCCTATGAAGAGTTCAAAAACCTCAAAGGTAAAGTACGCTCCGTAGAGGAGAATTACTATACTTCCTTGGAGCACTACCGCAATCGTACCTATGAGAAGCAGTACAAAACCTTGGAGGTTGTAAAGCGCTGCCTGACCTTTGATGAGCTGGGGCGAGCGTGGATTTTTGAGGAATACGATACTCCCCAGCATTGTTTGAAGAAAAAGGTGTTCCTATACGATAGTCTTTCCCGACCCATAGGCTATGATGAGCTCTATGATACGGGCGAACTGAATTACCGAAAGCGAGATAACTATTGGTCTGCCGTCTATACCTATCCTCAAGATGACCCTGACCCCAAGGCCAATATCATCTCCGCTCTTGTCTATTGGGGCGATTTGTTAAACGAACATCGTACTTATACCTACGACAGCACAGGACTGCTCATCGAGGAGAACATCACCCATGTAGAGCATGATAGGGACAAAGTCTCTTCTTATGGTACTTGCCTCAGTTATACCTATAACCCACAGGGACAACTAACCAAAGTCCGTTGGGAGGCCACCTCCTCTGGCGATGTGTTGTATAGTGATATTTACAGGTACGATAGCCAAGGAAGGGTCATACGGAAGGAACACTGGTGGGACAATACGTCTTTTATCAAATATTCCTATGAGTACAATGAAAAAGGTGACCTCTCCATTGAACTCAAGGAAGAGGGCGATTTATTAGAACGCCCCAAAGTCAAGAGTAAGGAGTTTTTTTACTATGCTTACCTATACGACACTCAAGACAACTGGATTAAAAAAATTGCTTCCACCGATAGTGGCATTTATTTAGTAACTGAAAGAATCATCAAGTATGACTCAGTTGTTAGTGATTAGTAGTTAGTGATTAGAAACTAACAACTAACAACTAACAACTAACAACTAATCACTAATCACTAATCACTAATCACTAACAACTATGGATTACGTACTCACCACTACCTCCGGTAGCATCGCTACCGTAGAATTTGCCTCTGAGCAGGCCAATGCGCTTTCTATGGATCTACTCCAGCGTTTGGCGAACGAGTTAGACTCCCTCTCTACCCGTGAAGACGTCAAGGCTGTCGTCTTGCGAAGTGCGGGAGAAAAAGCCTTCTGTGCGGGAGCTTTCTTTAACGAATTGGTGCAAGTAGACTCCCCCGAAAGTGGCCAACGCTTCTTCAGTGGCTTTGCTCGCGTACTCTGTGCCATTCGCAACTGCCAAAAGCCAGTCATCGCCAGGGCTCATGGCAAGGCTGTCGGCGGCGGGGTAGGCGTACTGGCCGCTTGTGATTATGTCTTTGCTACCGAGGCGGCAGCTATCCGCTTGCCTGAACTGAGTATCGGTATAGGCCCTTTTGTGATTGCCCCCGCCATTGAACGAAAAATGGGCGTGGGTGCCCTCGCTGAACTCTCCCTTACGCCTGACCAGTGGAAAAATGCATATTGGGCAGAGAAAAAGGGACTCTATGCGCGTGTTTTTGAAAATACAGCCGACCTTGACAAGGAATTGGGCTATTTTACCGACAAACTATCGTCCTACCCCTTGGAGGCCCTTGTGGAAATCAAGCACATGCTCTGGAAGGGGTGCCCTTCTTGGGAGCCGCTTCTCTTTGACAACGCCTCCGTTACAGGACGCTTGGCGCTATCTGCTTATACCAAAGACAAACTTAAACCTAAAAATTCATGATTCCACTCCAGCAGAACATTGAACAAATACAGGAGAAAATCGCTCATGCCCCCGATAGTGGTTATGCCATAGGCATACTCATAGGGAGTCTCTTGCCTTTTGCGGTATTGGCCATACTGGGGTATCTTTTGTTTTCCTACTATAAAAATAAAAAACAATAAAAATGTCAGTACAAGAAACTACTTTGGAGATTCGTTTGGACTATCTCCAACACAATGTACGCCAACTCAAAAAATACCTCAAGCCAGGCACACGCTTCTTGGCTGTGGTCAAGGCCAACTCTTACGGCAATAGCTCCGTAGAAGTAGCCAAATACTTAGAAGAAAACGACTTAGCGGACGAGTTTGCCGTGGCTTTCACCTCCGAGGGTATCGAGCTACGAGAGGCGGGAGTTACCCGTCCGATTCTGGTCTTCCACCCGCAACTGGTAGATTTCGAGCAGCTTGTCCAGTACAACCTTGCCCCTACACTTTATTCCAAAAGGCTCATCACTCACTTTATAGACTTTGCCCAGCAGAAAGGATTACACGAATATCCCTTTCACCTCAAGTGCAATTCTGGCATGAACCGCTTGGGCTTCTCTCTTGAGGAGATAGATGAGATTTGCCAGCTACTCAAGGGACACCCTGAGCTGAAAGTAAGAACGGCTTTCTCTCACCTTTTGGCATCAGAAGACCTCGAAGCGCGCCCTTTTATGGAAAAACAGATTGCCTTATTCAAGGCTTTCCAAAAGAAATTGGAAGCTCACTTCTCTCATAAGATTATCTACCACAATTGTAATACTTCGGGCATACTCAACTACCCTGAGGCACATTTTGATATGGTGCGCAGCGGTATCGGTATGTATGGCTTTGCCAACGACCCGCGCCTGCAGAAGGACTTTAAGCCTATCACCACGCTCAAGAGTATCATCTCTCAGATTCATACGATCAAAGCGGGGGATTATGTGGGCTATAACTTTGGCTTCCAAGCCCAAAAACCTATGCAGATAGCCACCATTTCCGTAGGCCATGCCGATGGGCTTAATCGTATCTATGGTAAAGAAGTAGGATTTGTATTCATCAAGGACAAACGCTGCCCTATCGTTGGCAATGTATGTATGGACATGATTATGGTAGATATCACAGGACTTGATTGTGAGGAAGGCGACGAAGTGGTCATCTTTGACGAGCGCCACACCAGCGAAACCCTCGCCGAAACCGCCAAAACGATCTCCTATGAGTTGATCACTTCCCTCTCCCGACGTATCAAAAGGGTATTCATTCAGTAGTGGTTAGTTGCTAGTGGTTAGTGGTCAGAGACTAACCACTAACAACTAATCACTAACAACTAATCACTCAAACTTGATAGCTCTAATAGGCGAAATCTTACTTACGATATAGGAAGGAATCAGTAGCATCAGCAGACAGACTACCAATATCCCTATATTGAGCGCCAATATATACCACAAGTGTATATAGATAGGCACTTCCGACACATAATAGATGGATGGGTCGAGCTTCAGTGGTGTAAAATAATACTGTACCCCAAGCAATCCCAGCCCTATAAGATTGCCCCAAAACAGCCCTAAACCAATGAGGTAAGCAGCATTGTAGAGAAAAATTTTGCGAATACTCCAGGAAGTTGCCCCCAAGGCCTTGAGCATGCCTATCATTGGGGTACGCTCTAGGATAAGTACTAGTATAGCGGTGATCATATTCACCCCTCCTACAATCACCATGATACTAATGATAATCAGTATGTTAAGATCAAAGGTGTGAAACCATTCAAAGATTGTGGGGTATTTCTGAGCAATAGTCTGTGAGTCGTACTCCGCTGGTATATGATCATAGATATAGGCTCCCGTAGGCTCCATTTGGTCAAAGTCTTTAATATAGACCTCAAAAAGCCCTGCTTGTTGCGCTGACCACTTATTTATCTTCTGTAACTGACGGATATCTACAAGTATATAAGTTGCATCAAACTGCTGAAAACCAGAACTGTATATCCCTGCTATGGTGAAATTGCGTTGGTTGGGGATACCCATATTGTCCTCTCTTAGAAAAAGGGTATTGCATGTATCTCCTACTGAAAGCTCCAAGCGATTGGCTAAGTACTCGGATATAAGTACTTCGTTACAAATGGAGTCAGAAGCAAAATTGGGGAGCTTTCCTGCCTTGAGATAGCCTTGCATATATTGCGGATCAAAGTCCTTCCCTACCCCCTTGGCGATGATGCCTTCAAAAGTCTTCTCAGTGCGTATGATGCCCCCTTTGGTAATAACGGCTTGTATATGAACTACTTTCTGCCCACCCCGATTGAAGAATTGGGGATCCGTATAAAAGTCTTCTTCCATAGAGATAGGCGCTACCGATACCTCCGAGCGGTTGGTGTCGTAGTTAAATATCTGAATATGACCATTCAGTGAGGCTATTTTCTGCCGAATACGCTCTTGCAAACCACGCCCTGTGGCTATGGCTATGAGAATCATCACCACCCCAAGGGCTATAGCACTAATGGCTATTTTGATAATTGGAGAAGAAATACTACTTTTGCCCCCCGAATTATGCACCATACGACGGGCTATAAAAAACTCAATATTCAAAATATAAAAAACGCAAATTTAGAATGAGCAAAATTACACTTTTTTTATTATTTATGGGCATCTTTGGCCAACTTTCTGCTCAAAATATTTCTTTTAAGAAATACGAATATGTAGGAACAGGTGCCAGCCAGCATTACCAATACCTCCCTATGCTTGCAGGCAAGCATGTTGGAGTGGTTACCAATCATACTGGAATTATCCAAAAGATTGTCCATCAGAAGGATAGTACCATCACTGTGCAGAATGAGCATCTAGTGGATTTTTTGCTTTCAAAGAAAGTTAAAATCGATAAGGTTTTCGCCCCCGAACATGGCTTCCGCGGCACTGCCGATGCAGGCGAAGTAATCAAGGACGGAGTGGATGCCAAAACCAAACTGCCTATCGTCTCTCTCTATGGCAAGAACAAGAAGCCTACTGCCGAACAGCTCAAGGGGATTGAGGTGATGCTCTTTGACCTACAGGACGTGGGGGTACGTTTCTATACCTATATCTCTACCCTACACTATGTCATGGAGGCTTGTGCTGAGAATTATATCCCTTTGGTGATACTCGACCGCCCCAATCCAAACGGACACTTTATGGATGGGCCTGTACTGGAGCCTGCCTACAAGAGTTTTATAGGCATGCACCCCGTCCCTGTCGTCTATGGCATGACCATCGCCGAATATGCCCAGATGATTAACGGAGAGAAATGGCTCAAAGGGGGCTTGCAATGCAACCTGAAGATTATTCCACTAAAGAGTTATGACCGCAAGGCCATCTATCCGCTCCCTGTAGCGCCTTCGCCCAACTTGCCCAATGCAACAGCCGTAAATCTCTATCCCAGCCTATGCTTCTTTGAGGGTACTCAAGTGAGTATGGGACGCGGTACCAAGTGGCAATTCCAGATTTATGGCTCTCCTTACTTGGAAAAAACAGCCTTTACCTTTGTTCCTAAGCCCAATGCTGGAGACAAAAACCCAAAATTCAATGGGCGTACCTGCTATGGGGAAGACCTCACCCAGACCCCTCCCCTCTCCCAGCTGAACCTCTCTTGGCTTATCAAGGCCTACGAGCAAACCTCTGGGGTCAAAACGCCTTTCTTTACCTCTTCTTTTGACAAATTAGCAGGCAACAAAACCCTCAAAGAGCAACTCCTACAGCACAAAACTGAGAAGGAAATCAGGGATAGTTGGCAGAAATCCCTTAAGGACTTCGCTAAAATAAGACGAAAATACCTGCTCTACCCCTCTGATTTCTAAACTAATCTCGTAGGGGCAAAGTCCGCGAAAGCGGAGCATGTGAGGCGATTCGCCCCCTACTTCACTAAATTTGTGAAGAAAATTATCAAAAAAATAGCTGCTATATGAATTTTATTTTTTATTTTTGTGCCATCAAAAGTAGGTGTTTGTCCCATACAACGCCTTTTATACAGGTAAACAACTGTATTACAAGAACTTAAGTCTTTATGTCACATAAATTCAAAGCAAGTCAAATTGCCCAAGTCCTCAATGGAACACTTGATGGCGACCCTGAAGTAGAAGTCTATAAGCTGGCTAAAATAGAAGAGGGTAGCCCTGGTGCCATTACTTTCTTGTCCAATCCTAAGTATCGCCCTTTTATCTATACCACTACAGCTTCTGTTGTGATTGTAAAAGATGATTTCCAACCTGAACAACCGCTACAATCTACCCTCATTAGAGTGGCAGATCCTTATTCTGCTTTTACACAACTACTCGAATTCTATAACCAAATGCGTATCTCCTCTAAAGTGGGAATAGAAAGTCCTGTCTCTATTGACCCTTCTTCTTCTCTTGGGGAGAATGTATATATAGGGGCTTTTACCGCTATCGGGGCGCACTGCAAAATAGGTAATAATGTAAAAATATATGCCAATACCACCATTGGTGACCATGTAACTATTGCTGATAACACAATCATTTTCAGCAATGTAGCTATCTATGCCGACTCAGTTATCGGAGCTAATTGTATCCTCCATTCAGGAGTAGTTATCGGAGCTGATGGCTTTGGCTTTGCCCCTCAGGAAGATGGTTCTTACAAGAAAATCCCCCAGATAGGCAATGTTGTCCTAGAAGACAATGTGGAACTTGGTGCCAATACTACTATTGACCGTGCCACCATGGGTTCCACCATTATACGCCAAGGGGTCAAGATTGACAACCTTGTACAAATCGCTCACAATGTGGAGGTTGGCGCTCACACAGTGATTGCCTCCCAAGCGGGAGTTGCTGGTTCTAGCAAAATAGGTAAACATTGTAGCATAGGCGGACAAGTGGGGATCGCAGGACACTTTACCATAGGAAACAATGTCAAGATTCAAGCCCAATCGGGTATCGGCCGCAATGTCAAAGACAATGAAGTAATACAAGGCTCCCCTGCCTTTACTTATATGGATTACAATAAGTCTTATGTGGTCTTTAGAAAACTTCCTGAACTGCTTAAGAAAATTGACGAATTAGAAAAGAAACTCAACGAAAAATAATATAACTTAAATTACGTAATTTAAAATAATTTGCTTGTGAAACAATATACATTAGCAGCCCCCGTTACCCTACAAGGAAAAGGGCTTCATACTGGAAAAAATGTAACCCTCACACTCAAACCTGCCGCCGAGAATACAGGTTTTGTATTCGTACGTGTGGATTTGGAAGGTAGCCCTATCATTGAAGCCGACGCGGCTTATGTAACCAGCACCGAAAGAGGTACCGTATTGGAGAAAAAGGGAGTAAAAATTCAGACTTGTGAGCATGTCTTAGCCGCTTTAGTGGGTATGAACTTGGACAACGTCTCTATCGAATTGGATGCTCCTGAACCACCAATCATGGACGGCTCTGCCAAATACTTTGTAGAGGCTATTGAGAAAGTGGGCATTGTGGAACAACAGGCCGAACGCAACGAATATATAGTACGTGAGGTCATCTCTTACAAAAACGAAGAAACTGGCTCTGAGATTACTGTTATCCCTGCCGACGAATATCAGGTAACCACCATGGTAGATTTCGGCACTAAGATTCTCGGCACTCAGAATGCTTATATGAATACCCTTTCCGAGTTCAAGGACGATATCGCCTCCGCGCGTACCTTTAGCTTCCTACATGAGTTGGAAGTACTCCTAGACAGAGGCCTTATCAAAGGGGGCGACCTGAACAATGCTATTATCTATGTGGATAAAGAGCCTTCTGCTGAGACTATGGATAAGCTTAAAAAGGTCTTCAACCGCGATAATGTAACGGTAAAACCTAACGGAGTTTTGGACAATATCACCCTGCACTATTCCAATGAAGCTGCCCGCCATAAGCTCCTTGATGTCGTTGGCGACCTTGCTCTAGTGGGAGTACGCATCCGCGGAAAGGTGATAGCCAACAAGCCTGGCCACTTTACCAATACTCAGTTCGCTAAGAAATTGGCTAAAATCATCGCTAATGAGCGCAAAAACGATATTCCTAAAGTGGATATCAACCAAGCACCACTAATTGATACTGTGGGCATCATGAAGCTACTACCCCACCGTCCTCCTATGCTCTTAGTGGATAAGGTATTTGAACTTTCAGACAAACATGTGATCGCTACCAAAAGCGTAACCATGAACGAGCCTTTCTTCGTAGGACACTTCCCTGGAGCACCTGTTATGCCTGGGGTACTACAGATTGAGGCTATGGCGCAAGCCGGAGGGGTGTTGATCCTCAGCACCGTTCCCGACCCTGAGAATTACCTGACTTACTTTATGAAAATTGACAATGTCAAATTCAAAAACCCTGTGCTCCCTGGCGATACACTGATATTCAAATTGGAACTACTCACCCCTATCCGTCGTGGTATTTGTCACATGCAGGGCTATGCCTACGCCAATGGCAAACTCGTTACCGAAGGGGAACTCATGGCCAAAATTGTAAAACGTGACGAAAACCAACAGTAATATGATGTATCCCTTAGTCAATATACACCCCGAAGCCAAAATAGCTCAGAATGTAGTGGTAGAACCTTTCTCTACCATCTGCAAAAATGTGGAAATAGGCGAAGGGACTTGGATAGGCCCCAACGTTACTATTATGGAGGGCGCGCGCATCGGGAAGAATTGTAAGATCTTCCCTGGGGCGGTCATCTCTGCCATTCCCCAAGACCTTAAGTATAGGGGGGAAGAGACCACCACTCATATTGGAGACAACACCACCATTCGCGAGTGTGTGACTATCAACAAGGGAACCATAGACCGCATGCGTACTGTAGTGGGTAACAACTGCCTGATCATGGCTTACTCCCATATCGCACACGATTGTATCGTGGGGGACAATTGTATTTTCTCCAATGGCACCACCCTCGCCGGACACGTAACCGTGGGTGATTGTGCTGTAATGGCTGGTATGACGGCTGTCTATCAGTTCTGCTCTATCGGAAGCTATGCTTTCGTTACTGGGGGTTCCTTAGTAGGTAAGGACGTGCCTCCTTATGTCAAGGCCGCCCGCAATCCACTCTCTTATGTAGGGGTCAACTCCATTGGGCTACATCGTCGTGGTTTCTCTACTGAAAAAATCCGTGAAATACAGAACATTTATCGTATTCTTTTCCAAAAGAAACTCAGCACCTCCCACGCCTTAGACTATATAGAGGCCGAAATGGAAGCTACTGTGGAGCGCGACGAGATCCTACAGTTCGTCCGCCGTTCCCAACACGGTATTATGAAGGGTTATGCAAGCATAACCCCAGAGGAAAACGATAAAACTTTTTAAAATTCCAAATTCTATATCATAGGGGCGAATTACCATTCGCCCCCTTTTATTATAGTAATTAACCTTTCATTTTTCACTATTAATTTTTCACTTATGTTTGATTCCGCTCCTTTTTCGCATTTCACACCTACCGACTACCGCCCTGCTATTGAAAAAGCAATAGCCGAGAGCCTTGTTGAAATTGACAACATCACCAAAAACCCAGAACCTGCTACTTTTGAAAATACAATAGCGGCTTTGGCTTATGTAGGTTTAGATCTTGACCGACTCACGGCCATGTTCTTCAACCTCAATAGTGCCGAGACCAACAAAACCTTACAGGCAGAAGCCCAGCGTATCTCTCCCCTACTCTCCGACTATAGCAACGATATCCGCCTGAACGAAGCGCTCTTCAGGCGAGTAAAAGCCGTCTATGACCAGCGTGGAGACTTATCACTCACCGCCGAACAACAAACTCTTTTAGAGAAAACCTACAAAGGGTTTACCCGCAATGGGGCTAATTTGTCGCTTAATGACAAAGAACGTTTGCGCGAAATAGACAAGCAATTGGCTTCGCTCAAGTTGAAATTTTCCGAGAATGTACTCTCTGAAACTCAGCACTACCAATGGGTGATTACTGACAAAGAACAACTCAGTGGATTGCCCGATTTTGTCCTTGAAATGCTCGCTCAAGAAGCCCAAAAGCACCAACTAAAAGGCTGGGTCATTACCCTAGATATGCCGGTGTATACAGCCGTAATGAAGTATGCTGACAACCGCGCCCTACGCCAAAAACTCTTCACCGATTATCACAGTCGCTGTGCAGGAGAGTCTGCCTTTAGCAATGAGGCCAATGTCTTGCGTATTGCCGAGCTACGCCAAGCCCGTGCTACCCTCTTGGGCTATCCTTCTTATGCGGCGTTCGCCTTGGAAGAGCGTATGGCAGAAACTCCCGAAAAGGTGATGAGCTTCCTCAATGAGCTGTTAAGCAAAGCCAAACCACAAGCGCTCAAAGAGTTAGAACAGCTCAAAGCTTTCTCTGGCCTTACTGACTTTGAGCAGTGGGATTTTGCTTACTATGCGGAAAAACTCAAGCAGGAGCGTTACCAGATTGACGACTCCCTGCTCAAGCCTTACTTGGCTCTGGACAAGGCCATAGAGGGTATGTTTGCCGTAGCACATAAGCTCTACGGACTTCATTTCTCCCTTACCGATGAGGTAGAGACCTACCACCCCGAAGTGCAAACCTACAAGGTAACCGATGAGAAAGGCCATTACCTCGCCCTTCTCTATACCGACTTCTTCCCTCGTGCAGGCAAACGCAACGGGGCATGGATGACCTCCTACAAAGAACAGTATATTGATAAGCAGGGCAATGATTCCCGCCCTCATATATCCATAGTGTGCAACTTCACCCGTCCCACCACTTCTGCCCCTTCTTTGCTCACCTTCGGCGAGCTAACAACGCTCTTCCATGAGTTTGGCCACGCCCTCCATGGCATGCTCTCCAAGGTTACTTACCCTTCACTGAGCGGTACCAATGTAGCCCGTGACTTTGTGGAACTCCCCAGTCAACTGATGGAAAACTGGTGTTATGAAGAAGAGACTTTGAGACTTTTTGCCTCGCATTATCAAACGGGCGAGCCTCTGCCTATAGAATGGGTACAAAAGATAAAAGAAGCCAGCGCCTTTATGGAAGGTATCCTAAGCGTACGCCAGCTCAATTTTGGTTTCCTTGATATGGCTTGGCATACCTACCCTCATTTGGAGCGCTTGGAAAGTGTACGCCCTTTTGAACAAGAAGCCACCAAGGTAACCCAGCTCTATCCCCCTATTGAAACCATGTGTATCTCCCCCGCCTTCTCTCATATTTTCAGCGGAGGCTATGCCGCAGGCTATTACAGCTATAAGTGGTCGGAGGTATTGGATGCTGATGCTTTTGAAGTCTTTAAGCAAGCAGGTATCTTCAACATAGAAGTTGCTACCCGCTTTCGCCGAGAAATACTTGAAAAGGGCAGTAGCGAAAAGGAAAGCCTGCTATACAAGCGTTTCCGTGGCCAAGACCCCACAGCCGATGCCCTTATCCGAAGAGCCTTCGGGGAATGATAAACGAAGCGTAAAGCTAGCAGATACTTGGAGCTGGCTATGTGAGTGAAAAACTATTCACTATTCATTTTTCACTATTCACTTTTAATTTTCCCCCTATGAACGATTCCCTACTTTCCGCTATTAAGGCTCACGATTTTGCTACTATACGCAACATTTGCTTTGCGTTCTCTCAGGAAGAAAGACAAGAGCTAAAGAGTTATCTTGCCCGAAAAAACTTCAACTTTATCTTTCGGGAAGTCCTCGAAAAAGAGAAAAGATACCATTTCTCTAATAAGGAATTAGCCCTTATCTCATACACTATTATGTGTGTGTGCAATACCCTAAGGGAGGTAAGAAAAATAGAACTTTTCCAGAATATAGAACCTTATGTAAAGGGGAATTACTACTATTTCCTATCTTCTTTAGAAGACGAGATTTTATTAGATTTCGTCCAGTCTCCGCAAGGGGCTTATATGATAGAAGGTATCCAGCTAATGTACAAGGACAATCCACTGAAGATGTCTTTTCAAATACTTTGGTCAGCATACAAGGCTGGGTATATTGCTCTTAACGAGGAAATTTTTATACATAAAATGTATGGCTTCAATTGTTGGTTTAAGTCAGAAGATCATCTTACGGAATACCTACTGAAATACCCAGAGACAGTTGTTCTTTTCCCTTCTGTACCAGCATATATCCAAGATACTATATTTGCTACCGAGGAATGGAAAAAAATATATCATACGCTAAACGAAAAAGGATATTTCACTAACAGAAACTCTATCCTCCACGCTTTTATAGAAGCCCTACTCAACCCTTGGAAGAAAAATGTCTTGGATATGTATTGCCGTTGGATAGAAGCCCTCGAACCCTCCCCCAAAGAGCTTTTAGCTAACCAACACACCCTTTTTGCCCTCCTTAGTAGCGATAAAACCTCGGTAATCAACTTTGCCCTCAAGCTCATCAAAGAGATCGCCGACGAAAAATACTTTGATTTTCAAGCTTTTGCCGACAACTTTACCCTGTGTTTTGCTACCCAAAAAATAGCCAAATCACAACTCATAGGTTTGGATATTTTAGCAAAGCATTACAAACAGCAACCTCCTGTAAATATAGAATACCGCGAACAATTGGCGGTACTCTTCACCGTCCCCGATGCAAAGCTACAGGAGAAAGTCGCCAGCTTGCTAACCACTTATTTTGGAGGAGAAGGATTGCCGGAAGTTGTAGCACCGTATCAGGATTACCTAAAAGGAAAGGCACAAGAGCTTCTCCAATCCTTACCCTCACCCAACTCATCAGAAACCTCTGAAACTGCCTGTGTGGCTCACACCTCTGAAAGTGCCCGTGTGGCTCGCACTTCCGAAAGTGCCCGTGAAACTCACACTCCTCGCACTTGGGACGATCTGCTCTTCCTCATTGGCGATTGCATTCGTGAGCGCTCGCCCCTTGTCTTAGATCTTTTCTTTGAGGGCTTGAACCAGTTACAAGCGCAGATCCCCGCAGATTTCTCTCAGCAGATAAGCCCCTACCAAAAGCAGTTGGGCAACCAGCCTTTTGAATTTACTACCTACCGAAAGTGTATGCGCTGGGTGATCGATGTCTGGGAAGGCAAAGCCTCTCTTTCCGATGATATTTTCGGCGGAAAACTCTATAATCCTATACCGTTCCTCCGCGAGAAGACCAAGCGACTGCTTCTAAAACTCAAGCAAGGAAATACCTTGCCGTTTGTCAGTACCCCCACTCATAGTCCTTTTTACATAGACCCACAGGTGTATTTAGAACGCATCGCACAATATGAGAAAGCTGGCAAACCCCCTATGTGGGAAGATGTAGTTGTGGGGCTTAACCGCCTGCTCCCCACCGAGATTACAGAAGTACAAAAGCAATTAGCCCTTTCCCTTACAGGTGAGTATGCCCCTGCCTTACAATATTACTTTGAAGTGAGCAAAACCATCACCGTAACCGATGCTACAAGGGTGCTCTGGGGACAAGTCTTGCGCCTGAAAGACATTGATGGGGTATTTCCTGAATTGGAAATCCCACAAAAACCCAACTTACAGGGCTTAGTACGTCCGTTTTATCTGGAATATGAAGTAAAACCCACCAAAATCAAAGGGTTAGAACGAAATAAAATCATTTTGGAAGACGATTGGGATAAAAAATACAGTACTTATTCGCTCTACAATGACCTTGGAGCCAATTATTACAATGTATCTCCTATGAGCAAGGCAACAGATGAAGATATTGATTACCAACTCAGTCTAAACCCTCGCTATATTGACGGTTGGCTGTGCAAATACCTACTCACTTATGCCCAAGGCATGGAGGGCGAGAGCCTCACCGAAGCCACCCGCGTAATGAGTTTGCTACTTGAGCACCACTTGCCTATCTATCACGGCGGTTGGCTGATGGTAGCTACTTGTCTTTTAGCCGAAAGAAAAAACCTGCGCGACCTCACTACTGAATATATACTTCTAAGCCTGCAAAGAGGGAAAATGCTCACCTATCTCGCCGAGGCCATCGGGACACTCTTAGCCCATAAGTACGCCCCTATCGCTCGTTTTATAGAGTTCCTAGACCTCCCCACCCGCGACCCTAAAATAAAGGCTTTCCAAAAAGCAGTAGTAGAAGCCTATTTACCTTTGGCGGAAAAACAAGAAAAGAAACCTACCAACCATAAGAAATTAGTAGCGTTCTGTTGTTAGCCATTGATTATTCAAAATTATCAGCAGTTCTGCGTATACGCTCTGCCAAATCATACAAAGCTCCTTTGAATTGTTCTTTTTCGGCCTCTGTAAAGCCTCCTATACCTCCGTTGCCATCGCTATCGGATAATTTATTATAGATCCAAGAAGCTGATTTCCCAAAATAGCGTTGGGAAATCTTTGCCCATGATATATCAAGACCTATATCTTGTATTTGCTGTTTTGTAGAAAGTTTTTTATTAATAACAATTTCTAATCCCATAATTTTTGTTTTTATCAATTATTGTTTTTCTTTTTACTTCTTTCTTTTTTAAGAAGGGCTTTGCGTGCTTCATCATCTTCCCCGTCTAAAAGTTCTTCAAAAATCCTACGTGCATACCATTCCAATTCCCACGATGGATTGTGTTGAGCTTCTCTAAAATTACGAATAGCAATAATCAACTCTTCTTCCTTCTCTGTAAGTTTCATTTTAGTATGAGTTTTGTTTTGCAAAGATACTGTAGATTTCCACAATATACAAATTTTTTCCTTTCTCTTTTCAAAATTATTTTCCTAACCAAATAAAATAACTATCTTTGTCCCTTAATCATCATTTTCTAATTTAACGTGAGTTCGATATAACGAAAGCTCCCACAGATTTTCACGGATTTCACAGATTTTCTATGTTTGTGTAATTGTGCTGTTACGATTTACACAGATTTTTATAAGGCCAAAGGCCTTATTTATCCGTGGAAATTAAGGAGTTATACTTAGTTGTTGTATCATTCTCTCCGTGAAAATCCGTGGAATCTGTGGGAGAAAAATATAATTTTGCTTACGTCGAACTCACGTTAATTTAAGTTTCGCAAGTCGTTTTTAGGCTATTATTGCAATTATAAATAACTAATAATCAATTATTTGTAAAAACCTCCCCCCCCCCACTCTCCAAAGGATAGTCTGCGAATACTTGGAGCAGAGTATATGGGTTGCGAGAGCGGAGTATGTGTCTTTGAGGGCGTTGAAATAGCCTAATTTGTTTATCAAATTAGAAAATTTCTCTTCTATAACTTATTGAACCTCTATTACTTACTAACTCCCCCCTTGAGGGGGGGGTAGGGGGGATGTTTTGAGAATCAGCAAGTTATAGAGCTTGCGAAACTTAAACTTTTAACTTTTCAATTATGAAAGAACTTTTACTTTCCGCCATTAAAGCACACGATTTTAATGAGATACGTACTATTTGCTTTGGTCTTTCTGAGGAGGAACGCCTAAAGCTAAAGGTGTTTTTCCTTGATACGCCCATCACTCAAATGTATGATCTGCCCAAAAGTTGGGCTAAGAATGTGCCTAACGATCATATAGTAATGGCTTATGCCTTTATGTGTTTGAGTGATCAAAGAGAAGAAATACTCCACTTTGAGCGAAAAAATAATATCTGTCCTTGGTATGTAAAAGGGGTGTTTTACGATTTCCTTTCCACAGCTTTTTATCCAGAGCTTTTAGCGCTTATCCAAGCACCTCAAGGGGCTTACTTGAAAGAAGAATTGCCACAAATGTATGTAGAAAATGCAAAATATATCTCTTTTGAGATGCTTTGGGTGCTGTATAAAATGGATTTGATACCTTTTAATGAAAAATTGTTCGTTGAAAACTTTTATCACAAGAATGTTTCCTATCGTGAAGAACCTTTTTTCATCGATTTGTTATTACAATACCCTGAAATAGCTACCCAAATCCTTGCAGCAGCCCCAAAATATATCTATACTTATCTATATGATACTGAATATATCTTGGCAATGTATCACATTTTGAATAAAAAGCTAATTTAAAATGCAAAACTACAAAAAATAATGTAATTAACTCATACAAAGAGGATTATTTTTTTTGATAGGAAGATAAGAGAAGACAGAGACTTAGATGATTTGGACAGGTTTTTTCAAAATTAGGTTTCTAAATCGTTACCTAATGACTTGAAAAAATATTTTCATTAGTAGGTTATATTTCAGTGTTTTACACCTTTTTTCATATTGTACAGTAACTTGATAAAAAGTACTTTCGCAAATTAAAAAATTAGAGTATGAAAAAAGTAAAACGCTCAACCTTTAAGGTATTATTCTACCTTAAAAAGAATGCCCCAAAGAAGAACGGTAAGGTTGCTATTATGGGGCGTATTACCATTGACAATCAGGTAGCTCAGTTTAGTACCAAACTTGAAATTCTTCCACAGAAATGGGATTTGAAGTACGGAAGGGTAACAGGTAAAACAGAAGAAGCTACCCAACTCAACCGAAAGCTGGAAGAGATCCGCTCACGTATGATTACTCATTATGAGGAGCTGATGAAGTACGAGGGAGTGGTTACTGCTCAGAAGCTAAAAGCTACTTTCCTAGGTATAGGAGTAATGGAAGATTCCTTGCTAAAAGTCTATGAGAAGTTCAAAGAGGACTTTGCCTTGATGGTAGAAAAAGGTGTTAGAAGTTCGAGAACACTTAATAAATACGAGAATGTATACACCCATTTGAGCGAGTTTATCCAGTACAAATACCACAGAAGTGATATTTCTTTCAAAGAGCTTACAGAAGACTTTATCAATGATTTTGACTTTTACCTTAGAGTCAATAAAAGTCTTACTCACAACACAATATGGGTTTATATGATGCCCCTTTGTAAAATGGTAGAAATAGCCATAGACAAAGGAATTATCTATCGCAATCCTTTTAAGAATTATATAAGTTCTATGGAGGAGAAAGATAGAGGCTATTTGCTTAGAGAGGAAGTAGAAGCTCTTCTACAATATCACCCTAAGAGTGCTTCTGCTGAATTAGTACGAGACTTATTTGTTTTTAGTTGCTTTACAGGTTTTTCATATATTGACATCAAGCAGCTCAAAAAAAGTCACTTACAATCGTTCTTTGACGGCAACAAATGGCTTATCAAACGCCGTCAGAAATCTGATGTGCCCTGTAATGTACGCCTATTGGATATAGCCGAGAAAATTATTGAAAAATATGAGGGTACGACTCGTACAGAGGCACTATTTCCTACGCCCTCCAACACTAATTGCAACCTCCTGATCAAAAAGATGATGAAAGATTGTAACATCATTCGTGAAAAACCCATTTCATTTCACTGGGCACGCCATACCTTTGGTACTCTGTTCTTAACAGAAGGGGTTCCCTTGGAAAGCGTTAGCAAGATGATGGGACATAAGAATATCAAAACCACCCAGATTTATGCTAAAATCACCAATGAGAAAATTAGCAAGGATATGGAAATTGCAGCCGAACGATTAAAAAACTTAAAGATAGGATAACTAACAAATTCCCTCTGAGAATTAAAATCCATTGATAACATTTCAAAAAGAGATGTGTCAATGGATTTTTTTGTTGCCTTACAGAAAGCTATTAGAAGAGAAAAAGACTTCAACAAATAAGGAAAAGGGTATTCGTTTGTCACAAATAGAAATACGTCATTAAGGCTTACCTATTTTCCCTGTTTTAAACACTTAAGGCACGTAATGGCGGTTCGTTGTTCGAGTGCAAAGGTATTTCTGTGTTATTAACGCTTCTTGCAAGGTCAAGCCCGATGGGTTTTCAAAAAAATCTCCAGCCCTTGTCCGTTGTCCTGCGGGTAGTATTTTTTGAAAAACCTTGCAGAAGCTAAACACAGACCTTTTATGGCACTCGAAACGAAACCAGCTCATTCCGACCTTTAAGCGAATAAAAAAAATGTCAAATATGAGAAAAATGCCGCTTCTTACAGATTGTTTTTTGAAACGAATACCGCTTTTCCTCCCATTGTCGAATAAAAAATTTCAAAAAGACAACCTAAAAGCCGAAAATCGTGCGTATCGTGTCCAAACAAGCTGTAAAGCCGTATAAAACTCCTAAAATGCAACAAGATGAAAAAAGAACCCTGTATCGCAACCAAATTCGTGTCTCACGAAATAAGTCCCTTAGAGCATCTGAAAGACTGCCAAGTCTATCAGCTCCGTGTAAAGCTCAATAGTGGTGAGAAACTCAACCGAATAGAGAAAAATTGGATTACCCAAGCGGTCAATAGTAACTGCTTTTTCAGAAATGCTATCCCCTTATTGGGCTACCGATTTGACTTTTCCGATGTACTGAGAAAGTTCATTGTAAAGCAGTATAATACTTGGTATGAATACTATGCTATCGACCGCACCAGCCTCCGTGCCTATCTTTATGGGCGCATAGACCAAATAGTAGAAATTTAGTAACCTAATAACAAATAGAACGCTTATGAATATCGTAGGAAGACTTACCGAAAATGCACAAGTGCAAACCCTATCAAATGGCAAACAAGTCGTTAATTTCTCTGTAGCAGTGAACGACAATTACCGAAACAAAGCAGGTGAAAACGTACAGCAAACCTCCTTTTTTGACTGTGCTTATTGGCTCAGTACGGGGGTTGCTCCGTACCTTACCAAAGGCACATTGGTTGAATTGGAAGGATGAGTATCGGCACGAGCGTGGCTCAATCGTGAGGGAGAGCCTCAAGCAGGCTTGAACTTTCACACCTCCAAAATCAAATTCCACTTTAGCAAGAAAGCAGAAGTAACACCTAATACCTCTGCAAGTGAGACAAATAACGCAAATGCTATAACACCTTTGCCAAAGCCCCAAGTCACAGCAGGGCAAGTCGCAGAGGAAGACGAGGACGATTTGCCTTTCTAAATGTATAACCCTTTAAAATTGAACAGAAAATGAATATCAGCAAAACACCTACAACACACCTATTGGTGCGTGCCTATACCAATAGCGAATGGGATAGTTGCTACTTTGCCCTTATCACCCTTACTGAGCAATGGCTTGAGAAAGTGAAAAAAGTAGCCCAACAAGTATCTACCCTAAAGAGCGACCCCGATTTTGTGAACCTTAGTTTCTATGAGGCAAGAACCGACTTTTATACCCTCAGCGATGAGGAACAGCCCGATTTATCCTTTTTGGAAGAACGTACTTGGGCTTTTGTGGAACTCACTGAGGAGGAATTAGCCTCTTTCAATGCGCCTGAAAGCCGTTTGGATATTTACCGAAGCGTATTTACTCGATACGATGATTTCTATATAAAAGCCTATGGAAAATACTCCTCTGATGAGTATTGGACGGACGACATCCGTTTTGATGAACTTTTTAAAACCTTTGAAAAATGATAATAACAGACCTCAATGGTGCACCTATAGAGGTAACCGACCTTGATAAAGCCTTAGCGCAAGCCGATAGCTTTAGAGGCTATAAGCATACTGACAACACCCACAAGGCGTTAGACAAGAGGCTAAAAGCCTATTGGCAGGACTTATATATTAAACTAAAGCAACTCAAAGAAGCCCACCAAAACTCAACCCTTAATAAAACCTAACAGCCTATGGAAAGCGTTTACTTAGTCTATAAAACCGATAGCTGGCACTATATGAGTAGCCGTGTCCTTATGCAAGTATGCACAAGCAAGTACAAAGCAATCGAAGTGATAAAAGCCTATTGCAAGCGGTACAAGCTACCCTTTACCCAAGACGACCTAACCAACTTGCAATGGTACGACCAAACCCAATGTAGCAAAAGAAGCATTGAGTTTGAGATAGAACCCCAAGAAGTAGTTTAACCTAAAAAAGAGTATCCTAATGAACACACTCAAACAACCCCTAACAACCGACACCCAAGCCCTATCCTATATAGGGATAATCATCCGAACTTTTGAACCACTGCACTTTATGAACCTTAGCAACCAAGACCGAGAGGCAACCCTTAAAGCCCGACAAGCCTTAGAAGCTATCGTAAAGGCAAACGGCTACACAGTGAGTTATCGCACTGAAAACACTATTAAAAAAGCCCCCTTAAAAGATAAGGATATAAAAACAGAAGTATCAATTTAAAAACGAAGTATCCAATGGAAACCCATTTTTTCAATCAAATTGCTCAGTTAGCCATACAAGGCAAACTGCACTTAGTTGTAACCCAAGAAGCAAATAGCCAGCTTGTTGTATCGGTATTGCTTGAGAATGAACAATGTTCAGACCCTGCCAAGCACCTTTTGCCTCCCTTAGTACTTAGAGGCACTGCCGAAGAATTAGATGCAGGCTTTTTTCAAAGCATCTCCCAACCCTTAGAAGAAACCTCCTCTCTGCTTGTGAATATGGAGCAGTACATTGAGGCGCAAAAGCAAGCCCAAAGGCAATCAGCTATGGAGAAAGAAAAAGCCGAGAAACAACAAAAGAAATACGATGAGGCTATGAAAAAAGTAGCTGATTTAGAAGCGCAGGGCAAGTACCGAGAAGCGTGGTCAAAACTACCTCCTCCCGATGAGTTTCCTAACTATGCCGATAAAATCCGCAAAAAAAGGTCAGAACTATCCACACACTTTGCCCCTACCTTGTTTGAAGAATAAGTATTAACCCCTAAAAAAAGTATTGTTATGCTCATAGCTACCCAACTGAAAAGAATGTTTGTCTTTGAAGAAAACCGACAAACTATTCACCTTGCCGACCCTAATCCATCGTGGTCAGTAGAGCAAGTCAAGAATTTTTACAGCACCCATTACCCCCTGCTCACCAATGCCAAAGCTGGCACACCTTACGTAGAGGGAGACAGCGTTGTCTATCCCCTACAAATCACAATGGGTACAAAAGGCTAAATCTCTATTAATTCTAAAGCTATAAGCCTTGTAAAACAGCTTAAAACAAGGCTTGTAGCTAAAATTAAAAACGTTATCAAAAACTAAAAACAAACTAAAAATGTATGCAACAGCAACCCCAACAAACCCTCGCACCCATACAAAGCGAAGCACAGAGAGAACTCTACCGCAGGTTAAGAGAGTTTTCCAAAGCAATCCAACGCTCCAAAGACCGCTCACAGATACGTCAAGAACAGCAACAAGTAGCCCCGAAAACTCTTTTGCCAATGGTTTTTTAAAAACGACCTTTCCTCCTAAAGTGTATCATTCAAGCAAGCACATCATTTTTAGTGGAGAGGAGCAAGCACAGCTAAAAACCACTCTCAAGTGTTCCCTTGCTCAAATGGCAGACCATTACGGCTTTACTCCCTTTCCCATAGAACGGTACGACCTTTCTTGTGGGATTGCCTTAGCCCTTTCTTACAGCCAAGAGCAAATAAAAAAGAGAGATACCAAAGGTACTTTCTGTGAACTAAAAGTATTGAAAGCCCCCAATAGCGATGCTTTTTTCTCTTGCGAAGAACGTTTTTATTTGCCTAACGAAGTGTTTTTTGTCCCTCTGCAACCACTTTATAGACTTCTGAAAGTACATAAAAACAAACCACTTTATGAACTATTTTTATCGGTATATGCCTATCTAAACCAACGTGCTTTTATAGCAAACTATGTACAAGAAGATTGTTTTGTGGCTTATGCCTATGAAATGTTGCAGGATTGTATTAGCCAAGACTATGAAGAAATAGCGGAAAGAGACCACCTCCTGCACCTTTTAAAGCAGGCACAACAAATAGGTACTATTCTTTCCAAAAAGATACGCAACCCTTGCCATTTAGACTTTTTTCAAAGGCGTATAGACCACTTTATTCCTAAGAATGATTTAGAAGCCGAATGCCTTGCCCTCTCACAAGCCTTTTATACCTTGTGGCAGGATTTTCCTAACCACTCTATCTATACCCATTTGCACAGAGCAGAGGGCTATGAGCAAGGTGAAGAGGAACTTTTTGAAGTAGAGAAATATCTATCTTTTGTCTATGAAGACCAAAGCGACCTATTCCATACCTATCTTTTAGATTGGCTCAATGGAGAATACTCCCAATGTAGTGAGATAGAACTCCCTACCATTTACAAACATTTCAACAGCACAACACCCCTTGCTAACTTTGATTTTGAACAGCGTTTCTTTCCTCTCTTAACTGAACTTATAACCCTTTTAAACCGCATTTAAAATGAAATATACAGACCTCACCCCAGAAGTAGGGGAAGTATATCGCCCTACATCAGCACTTGTTTTTTACGAAGGCAGTAACCGCTACAACCCACAGAGTTATGTAGAGTACTTACACCTTGATAGCAATGGTAACCCTACAAGCGCACAACCGCTTACCCTCGACCAAGCGCAAGCACTTGCCAAAACGCTCACCTGCCAAAAAGAGCAAGCACAAGCCTTTTTAGTCCCCAAAGGTATTATTCCTCGCAGGGTGCTCCATCTATCCCATAAAGGTGAGGGGCAGGCTGTTTGGTACTCTAAAGCACAAAAAAAGCAGTTATTTTTTGCCTCCTCCCTTGCTATAGAAAGCAAAGAAGTAAGTTTACCTCCTCTGTTGTGGAAAGCTACCCCCAAGAGCCTTTGGATATATGCCTTAGCCAAAAACCAAAAGCCACACCTTAATACACCTCTGTGCTATGCGCCTTTTTTTAACGTTTATGAAAATGGCAATGTGTGTATGGGGTCAGTGCAGGTAAATGAGCGTAAAGCCTCTTGCTTAGAAGACTTTATCACCCAATGGGAAGATTATTTTTTCAATAGCTATTTTTCTCATCAATTAGGCTCATATCCTATAACCAAAATACCCTTAATAAGCCTTTGGCAGGAACTCACTCAAAGTAATAAGCCTTTTCCTTGTGAACTGCTTAATCCCAATCATCTCACCTTACAACAAATCCTATAACAATGAAACAGACCCTAAACTCCTCAAACACCCTCAACCCTTTCAATACCTCTGTCCAAACACACAAAGAGCGGGTACATTTTACTGATACTGCTTTGCTCAACACTACCAATCCTATTAAAGTACATCTGATAGGAGCAGGAGGCACAGGCTCGCAAGTAGCCACTGCTTTAGCACGTATCAACCACGCTTTGGTTGCTTTAGGACACGCAGGGTTATTGGTAACCCTTTGGGATAACGACCTTGTAAGTCCTGCTAATCTTGGTAGACAGCTTTTTTCGGCTTGTGAGTTAGGAATGTACAAATCCACTGCTCTAATAAGCCGTATCAATCGCTTTTTTGGTACAGATTGGAGAGCGCAAACACAGCTATTCAGCACTGAGACCTTTTCCTCTGAAGAAGAAACAATGAGAGGAAGCATTTACCTTTCGTGTGTAGATAGCGTAAAGGCACGTTTTGACATTGGGGAAGTACTCGCTCATTTAGAGCGAGCCCATCACTACCACAACAACCCTAAGTATTGGTTAGATTTTGGCAACAGCACCCATTCAGGGCAAGTGATTTTAGGTACTTTACAAGCCATTGAGCAACCTCATAGCGATACTTTTACTCCCATAGACACCCTGCCTACTATTACCCAAGCCTTTGGAGAACTATTAACGCAAGCCGAGCAGAATGACAATACCCCAAGTTGCTCCCTTGCCGAAGCCTTAATCAAGCAAGATTTGTTCATCAACGCCACCCTTTCACAGATGGGAAGCACCCTACTTTGGAACTTGTTCAGAGAAGGGCTCACTCCTTACAGAGGCTTTTTCCTCAACCTCAAAGACTTTCGTACACAACCCTTATTGGTTTAATCCTTAATAAAAACACCTCTTAGAATATTTCTAAGAGGTGTTTTTTATGATTGTTTGTCTGTGCTACTGACTGCTTGTCGTGGCTCACGACCTTCTTTTCTTTGAGAAAGAAAAGAAGCAAAAGAAAGACCTTACAGATAGATTTTTTGTTGGTTTAGGATAGAGAGAAATCTTATAAGATAGCTATTAAAGATAAAAAAAGGAGCTATTTCTTATAGTTAGCCTCCAAAATCTTTAGAATATCACTTTGCTTAAAGAGGATTTTGCCACCAATTTGGATATAAGGAAATAGCCTATCATCACGGTATTGCTGTAGGGTTCTTTTAGTGATATGCAGCAGCTCACAGACCTCCTTTCCTGATAGAAATACCTCGCCATCAAATACAGGACGGAAGTTTTTAAGGATAAAGTCCATTTGTTCTTTTAGGTTTTCAAGCTGACTTAGGTAAGAGCTTAGTTCCTGGTGTGTTTCTGTGAGTAAGTTCATCGGGTTTGAAGGTTAGAGGTTAAAAGCTGTTCTACATCACTACGCTTAAAATAGTTCTTGCGGTGGATGCACGAGAAAGGCAAGAGTTTTTGGTCTTTATAATACTGCAAGGCACGCTTGCTAATGCCCAAAAGCAGACAAACCTCCTGAGAGTCCAACCACTTTTCTTTTTGCCAAATACCTTTGTAAGTATCCATTACCACTTGCAGAGAATTGTTGAGTTGCTGTACGTCTTTTTGTATCTGTTCAAAAACAGATTTTTCTATAACTACTACTTCCATTTGCATTATTTTGCGCAAAGGTAAAACAAAACAAGCCCACTTTTAAAAGCAGGCTTGTTTTGGAAGAGAAAGGAGGATTTTGGCTTTAAATACCATCATTTGCAAAGTATTCATTCATTATATCAGTGATTTTATTAGCATTTGAATCCTTTGCTTTTTTTAGAATTTCATCTCTTTTATAAAACTCAATTTTATATTTTTTTAAGTTATTTTTCTTTTCTTGAAGGTATTGTGTAGCTTCTTCTGAGAAACCTGAAATAGACCAAAATTCAAAAATTATATCTCTGTTTTTATCGCTTGTAAAACTACGATTTTTCTCAATTACCTTATATATAAAAGCTATTTTTTCATTCCACTTCTCTATTATATCTAAACTTATAGGCGTTTTGTAAGCTTTACATTCACATAAAATTATTTTATCTTGGTAGGACGCATATACATCAACTTCTTTCTTTTTCCCATCATCCTTGTAAATTTTACCTATATCAATACTTTGGCATAAATTACTATGATAATACCCAACAATAAATTCAAATAAATCACCTCTCAAATTATTTGTTTTTCCATCTATTAGCTTATCAAATTTCTTTATTATTTCAATAAATTTATTAGGTTCTTTTTTAAGTATCACACTTATATTAGTGATTACATCTATTAAAGATTCCATTAACTCTTTATATTCCCTCCCAAAAAGTTTATCTATTAGACCAATAACTATTCCATTTTCCTTTAATTTACTGAATGCTTCATTAGATAAAGAATCTGTGATTAAATAGGGAATAAAATTACTTTTCTTGTGAGTCTTTTTTATAGTATTAATTTTTGTAAGGAAGAAATTAATGTTTTCTTCATCATTACTTCCTCCTATCATAATATCAGCTAAAACAAAAGAAGGTTTACTCAAACCACAAATATAGCTTGGAGCTGTAAAAGAAAACTGAAATTTTGAAAATTCAGAATTAAAATTACCACCATTATACGATATAAAACCTATGTTTCTATTTAAATCATAAAAATGAGATAAGATATTCTTTTTCACTATTTCAATTGCTTTGTAAGCGCTCTTATTAGAGGAACTAATATTAGGAGATAGCGTGTAATAGTCCTCTTCTTCAATAATTAAACCTATACGACTTAAGTCTCTCACTACATTTGAAAAATTCTTATGTGATTTCAAATTTTCTATAGGACTAAAAGAATAAGAAGCTAACTCATCTTTTTTTATATATCCTTTATGATATTGTAAGGAGTTAATAATACAATAATGCTGTTTTGCACTTGTTTTCAGACTTTCTATCAATGCATAAAAATACCTTTCTGTAAATTGCTGCTCTTTATAATAAAAAAAAGTTTGATTATCCTTGAAAAATCCTCTAATTCTCCCTATACTTTTAGGAAGCCTTTCCAATCTTTTTCTTATAGCATCTTTACCTGTGCTTCCATCCTCATAGTACTTTATTAACTGACTTGAAAGTAAGGGACCTTTTTGTTTTATGTAGTCTTCTGTTGTCATACCTCGCTATTTATAATAGTTACTATAATTGCAATGTCTTTATTTTTTGTTAATAATTGATTTTAAACTATTTATATTGATTTTTTTGTTTTACAAATGTCCAAGAAATATTTTCTTAGACTGCAAAGCTACAAAAAAATCCCGAATTAACGGGATTTTTCTTTTTACTCTTTCTTCACATTAAACTCAAAATCAAGTTTTTGTTCATTGCCGAAGGAGTCGCTTATCCAAACGGAGAAAGACTGGTTAGCTTCTGAGACAGAAGTGTAGTAAAGCCTAAATGCTTCTTTGGAGGCAAGTGGATAAACATCATTGGCAAACAGGGCTTCTCCTTGTGGAGAGGTACGCAAACTACCTTTCCCCTCATACTGAAAGTAACGAATAAAATAGCGGTTCTCTTCGTACTGGTAAGGAGAGCGCAACTCACAGCGTATTTCTACCGTATCGGTTTTACCTATACTTTTAGGTACAGGCAATACCTTTACCTCAAAAGGAAAATTTTGTTGTACGTCCAACTCTTTTTTACAAGAGGTGAATAGGCTCACACATAGCATTGCGATGAGTCCTATTACAATTTTCTGATTTATTTTCTTCATCGTATTGTCTTTTTAAAGGTTAAAACATATAACGCAGTCCTACAGTAGCACAGGGGCGCAGTAGCTCAAAGGAACTTCCCCACAGAGCTGCTACCTTGCCAGAGCAAAGCACTAAAAAGTGATCACTTAGGTAAGTCTCTACCTGCAAGCCTATTTGTGCGCCATAGAGAAAATTATTTTCGTTCTTTAATAGTGCCCCATCAGGGAGGAGACTTTTGCTGTGATTGACTACCTCATAGCCCAAAAGAGCTTCTACTCCCAAGTTCAAAGCTACCGTTTTACTGCTGTCACTGACTAAGGCAAAGCTATAACCTCCTGCACCTATATACCTCTCAACAGGTATATTCAGACTCTTGTAAGGGTACAATCGCCTTTGATATTCAAAGGCAAAATGCTTGTAGTTACCCCTTTTAGCATTGATACTATAGCCCAACTGCACCCCAAAATCATCAGAAAAAGAGGAAGTAAAAGCCTCTGCAGGTGCAACCCAAGAGAGCGAGATACCTTTTTGCTTGGGTAACAATCGCTGTGCCTGGGCAATGGAGCCTCCTAAAAAGCACAGACAAATACAAGTGATAATTCTTAACATTGGCATTAGAATTTAAGGTTAAACTGTTCAATAGGGCGAGCGGCTATAATCTCCTCGTTAGTGATGAGGAACGATTGGTAACGAGAGCCGTTCTTTTCAAAGATTTCTACCCGCAAAACCTTGTCATCAGAGAGGGTGAGTTGGTCTAACATATACACCGAGCGGGCTTCTTTATGAGCCTTTAGTAGGGATATAGGTTGGTATACGCGCAAGGGCTCAATGGGCACTTCTTGTACAATGCTCTTTTTGGTGGTCTTCTTATCAATGATTTTAAAAGTGATAAAATCTACTTCAAAAGGCAGGTTAGAACGATTGGACAATTGCACGTCTACATAGAGTTTGCTATTGTGTACATAGATACCTTTTAGTAGCCATTGTATACCTGCATTCTCTGAACCTATATGCTTGATGTAATTCTTCTTCTGATGGT
>NZ_KE150243.1 GCF_000411115.1 Capnocytophaga granulosa ATCC 51502
GGTAGCCGCTACAATTAGGAAGATACAAGCCCCAAACCAACTGGCAGCCGTTTTGCTGGTATCGGGGTCGCCACTACTAAACTTGTTATACACTTTCACCCCACCGATGAGTCCCACCACAGCCCCTATGGCATAGATGAGCTTGGTAGCTGGGTCAAAATACGAGGTAACCATACGGGTAGCTTCGTTGATACCTCCTACGCCATTGCCCTGAGCAATGGAAAATTGTGTAACTCCTATCATCGTCAGCAGAAGGAGCCGTTTTAGAATTGATTTTCGCTTCATTGATAATCTGTTATTTTAAAATTTGGTGCAAAAGTAAGGGAAGATAAAGAGCAGGGGGCAAGTGTGGTAGCAGGTGGCTGAAAATGGCGGGGGATGGCTTACGATAGTTATAAAAAATGACATTTTGGCAGTTTATATTGTTTTGGCAGTTTTTTTGATATACAAATAAAAAAAGTTTATGGAAAAGAAAAACTATTCTGCTTTGTTTGAAAATTTACAAAACAGAAGTAATCCTGAAAAATTACAAGAAATCACAACAAAATTTTTTTCAGATAACCCTGATGTTAAGTATAATGATGTCTTAAAATATATAACATTAGCAATGAATGGTGTTAGTCCTGAATACACTAATAAAAGTAGAGAAGCGGGTGAAAAAGTGAAATTACATCTGCAAGATATTCTTCTAGATGTTGAATATCAATATCAAGGATCTGTGATGACAAACACTCATATCAAAGGGTATAGTGATATTGATTTGCTTGTAATTTCTGATAAATTTTATACTCTTGATGAACGAAATATCATAGAAAATTTAGAAGTGAATAAGTTTTCCTTATCACAAGAAAAAATTCAAAAATTACAACAAGAACTATTAGGAAAGAAATACCATTCAGCGACTAATGATTTAAAGAATAATAGATTGTTATCTGAGCAAAAACTATCATCTGTTTATGAAATTTGTGACATTACACATCCTAAAGCTATAAAGATAACTAATAAAAGTATGGGCAGGGATGTAGATATTGTAATTGCCAATTGGTATGATGATGCTCAATCTGTTATTAATAATAGGCAAATTGAATATCGAGGGATTCAGATTTATAATAAAAGGAGTAATACAATAGAAAATAGAGATTTCCCTTTTTTAAGTATTCAAAGAATTAATAAAAGAAGTTCAGAAACAAAAGGTCGATTAAAAAAGATGATCCGTTTCTTAAAAAATTTAAAAGCAGATAGTGATGAAAAAATTGAACTTAGTAGTTTTGATATAAATGCTATCTGTTATAATATAGAAAAAAATAAATACTTACATTCAAATAAATATCAGTTAGTCCCTATATTATATGAGCAGTTAAATGAATTAGTCTCTAATTCAAACAAGATAAATAGTTTGAAATCTGTTGATGGACATGAATATATTTTTTCCAGAAACAATATAGATAAAAAAGAATCCTTGAAGATGCTCCTACAAGAAGTAAAAATAATTTATTCTAATCTACAGTCATATTTATAAAATAGAAAATGAGAGGTAAAAGAATTTTTATAGGTTCCTCATCAGAAGAACTAAGATTAGCTGAACAAGCTAAAAAAATTTTAGAAAAAAATACTAATTATCAAGTAACTATATGGAATGAAAATATGTGGGATAAAGCAGTTTTTCGTTTAAATAATAGTTATCTTAATGATTTAATAAGAGCCACATTACATTTCGATTTTGGTATTCTTATTGGAACTAAGGATGATAAAGTTATTTTTAGAGGAAGTGAAGAGATTCAACCTCGAGATAACGTTTTGTTTGAATTAGGGTTATTTATAGGACGATTAGGCTTAAATAATTGTGCCTTTTTAGTAGATGAAGAAATAAAGATTTTATCAGATGTAAAAGGAATTTCTTTAGCACGTTTTAAAGAAAAAGACTCTGATTCTTTTAATAATGCTGTGCTTTCAATAAGAGAATCTTTTGACCGGCAAAATGATTCAGATATTAATTTTTTCCCCTCTTCAACCTTAGCTGCTGTATATTATGAGAATTTTATAAAGCCAACTTGCTCACATATTATTAATAATGGAGGACTGTTAGATAAAAATGGGTATATATATAAGAAATGTACAATTAAAATAATCATACCTAAAAAACTAACTTCTGATGTTAATAGCCAGTTTCAAAGGATTAAAGCAAAAATTGAGACTAAAGAGTTGTCTTTTGAATATTTAGGAAGACCACGAAATATTAATGTTGAAATAATAGCAGAGGATGGAGAGGTAATGATTATTGATTTTCCTACTATTCTATCTGGTATAAATTATGCAATATCAAATTTGCTACCTCAAGACTTTAACTCTATGTCTGTTGATTATGAAGCTATTTTAAGCAGAGAACTTGAACGCTTTGTATATACACTAAAAAAAATAGCTTTGAGAGATGGGTTTGATGATCTTATTAAGATTGTAGATGAAGATAATTAGTTTTCCTCATACAACAGGATGCTAAAGAAAAACTACTCAGCCTAACAACTATTGAGGACTTGCACTAGCTCTAAGTATAATTATGTTTTCCTTTCAAAACAAACTTAACTCTTAAAATCTTACAATAATGAATCTATCTGACTTCATCAATTTTTACAAAGAAAATCTTACAACAAGAGGCCTTATGAAAAAGAAATATAAGGCACATTATATTATACCTATCATATATCTTCTAATACCTATAATTCTTATGGGTATTAAATATAGGTTTGGATTAGATAGTTTTTGTAGTTATATTATTTTTGTAATGATAACTATTTTTGACATATTATTTCTTATTCTTTCTACTAGAAGACTAATCTTTAAAACAATGAAAGAATTGAATAAAAAATTTATTGTAGAAAAAAAATGCTACTCATTAAATCGTCAAGAGATAAAGAAGTATTTCTTTTCTGAGTTAAAAAAATATTTTAATGATAAAGAAATTTCAGAAAACAAGATAAAGGATATAATTGTTATCTTAAACAAGAAATCGGAAAAAGAGAAAGCTCCTTTTATTATAAGCTCTTCTATATTTTCAGCTATAGCACTAGTTATATTTTCATCTGCATGTAATAGATTTTATGAGCTTGTAGGAAATAATCCTTTGGATATAATAGTGTATACAATTTTATTAACCCCGTTTATATGTTATATAGTCACATATCTTATTTATAGCATTAGAGAAATTTATTTCAATCTGTTTACAAATTATCTGTCTATCAATGGACTTATAGATTTGTTAGAGGAATATGAAATTAATAAACCAAGGAGTGAATTGCTTTAATATCCTTTTCACCCCTTTTTAAAGGGAAAGATGCAAGACAAAAGTGACTATAATGTTGTAAATCAGAGATAATTATTTTTCAACCCTTGATTCATATTATAAAAAGATAGTAGAATTTGATATGTAGGAGGCAGGATAGGATATATAAAAATAGTATATTTTATTAGGTACTCCCCCTCACACAAATTCCCTAATATCAAACTCCATTTTACTCTCTACGGTTTTAGGCAACGCCTTCTCCAAGAGCGCACTTACTTTAAGAGTCGCTTGGGGCAAGGCTTTTTCTATGGCTTCTAATAAGCTGGTGCCCTCTACTTTTTGCAGTAACTCTATGTTCTCGGTGGTAACCTCTTCTTTGTCCTCAGAGAGGAAAGTAGCTACCTTTTCCAAGTCCTCAAATGAAAGCCCTGTGGCAAAATCATTATCCTCTGCCTCTGTGCGATAGCTGCGCAAATCCTCTTCTTCATCTTCAAGGTCTATGGTAGGTTCCTCTTCCCATTCTGTCAGAATATCCTGTTGCTCTTTTTCTGTTAAGGGGATAGCTGTAGTAGCTACCTTTGCAGGAGGCACAAACCTACTTTCCCCCATTACCGATGTTGGAGGAGCTGTTTTGGGTATAGGGGTAGCTTTAGGTTGGGGAGCTCTCTTTTTAGAATGTGTTATAGGCATTTTGTCCGATAGCAACAGCAAAATCACCACGATAAGTAGTAAAATGATAATTTTTTCCATTGTTAAAATATAGGCTTGTATTTCTGTTCAAAACTCTGTGTAATTTCTTCTTGGTACTGCTCGAAATGCGCTTTAAGCACATTGTCCAAATAGTTGTACAGACTGATCTTGTCTTCTCCTATCACCTGTACAATGCGGGCTATTCGCTGGTGAAACTCAGGGCGTATATACACCGATTTTCCTTCCCTTGCTGAAGTCTCTCCCTGCTCAAAAAAATAACTTTCATACTCATAGAGTTCTGCCTTTTTCTTTTTGGCAGGAGCTGGTTTCTGGGGTGCTTTTTCTGTCTCTATCGGAGCCATAGCAATGGCAGGGGCAGGTGTGGGTTGCTTGCCTGCCATTAGCTCCATTAGTTCGTTTTCGTCTATAGGTTTTACTGTCTTCATATCTTTAGGTTTTACTGAATAATCTGTACCAACTCATCGATAAAGTCATCCAAATGACAACCGCTCATCAACTTCTCATCAGCAGGCATTAAGGTAGAACGGAATACCAATCGTTGGTTTTCTGTGCCGTCTTTTCGAAAACGCTTACTATCAGATATGTAGGCTTGCATCAGGTTCAAACCTAAATCAGCGATGACTTGCTCGTATATCTTATACAAAGGCGATTTTTCTCTCCCATCTACCTGATTCCAAAATAAATGAACACTCTTAATAGCACTTTCGGTATTCTTAGCGATGATATTGGAAAGTACCTCAGTAAAACTCAAAGTACTTTCAATCACCACTCTATCGGCAGTGATAGGTGAGAAAATGTGATGCATTTGTGCTAGCAGGGTCAATATTCCTGCGGTGTTTACTGTCCCTGGCATATCAAAAAGTATAACCTCTATAGGGAAAGGTGTCTCTGCGATGAGTTGTTGTGCCTTTTCAAGGGCTTCATTGGGCTTACATTGTATTATGGGGTATGCCTTTTTGTTCAGCTCACTAAACTGTCTATGAGCAGCTTTCTTAAAATGCTCGTTGTTCATCACTGTTTTGAGGTCTTGCTCTCGCATTCGGTGTAGACTGTATTGTGGATAATCACAATCCATCACTGCTACATTGTAGCCCATTCGATAATGTAGCAAGCTGGCTACTAAGGTGGTAAAGGTACTTTTTCCTACCCCTCCTTTCTGGGTAGAAAAGCTAATGAATTTTGTCATAGATGTCATATATATGTGTTTAAATATGTTTGTAATTCAATAAGTATATAAGTGCATAGCTATTCAAATACAACTATCTGTATTTAAGTAATTATCACTGTAACTATGCCGTTATATAAGTAATTGGCTAATTATCTAATTGACTAATTACTTGCGTATGTACATACTTCTGTAGCTTTATAGCTTTGTAGCTTTGTAGCTACATAGCTACCTAATTACATTTTTACTTTCGTACATACTTGCTTTGGTATGTGGGTGCAAAGGAACATACAAATATACATATAGCCTTATGTAGGGTTGTAAATGGCTTTGTAAGGAAGTGATTGGCTTTGTGTTATATACAAATCCTTTGCTAAGAAATCACTTGTTTTGCACCCTGAAATCACTTTACCCGCTCGTAGTGTTAATTTCTCTCTTTATGGCTAATTAAAATTCGACCATTAGGGAGAATTTTCTGTTCACCCGAACAGAGCAAGTTGTGTTTTGAGGCACGCATTAGGCGTGTAGGCACCTCAAAACCACTTGCCCTTGCAGGGAGCTTAAAACGCACTCCAAAGTCGTGGTTTTTTACTAACACTGAATTTATATGACCTTACAGAAAACAACTCACAAACGCCCCATAGGTAGGAACAAAAAGATAAATCCTACTTCTTTTAGATATGTTTTTAGATTAAATGAAGAAGAAAACAATCAGTTTCTCTCGCTTTTCGAGCAATCAGGAATGAAAGTCAAAGCGCATTTTATTACCTCTTTGCTTTTTAACCGAGAGATAAAAGTGGTGAAAATTGATAAATCTGCTTTAAATTATTACACCAAACTCACTGAACTCTATGCACAATTTCGTTCGGTAGGGGTCAATTACAATCAGATTGTAAAGATACTCTACCGTAATTTTTCGGAGAAGAAAGCGGCTGCTTACCTCTATAAATTGGAGAAAGAAACTACCCAATTGATTGCTATCTGCAAACAAATATTAGAACTCTCGCAGCAAATGGAGCAAAAACTAAAGTAGTTTTTAAGACGAAAATAGCGAGTTATGATAGCAAAAATACATCGAGGAGGACAGCTGTTAGGGGTACTTTTGTACAATCACAACAAGGTAGCTAAAGGACAAGGTGAGGTGTTATACGCTCAAAAAGTGATACAACCTCTGCAAGGAAGTGTAGGCATTTCGGAAGTATCTCGCTCCTTTGCCCCTTATCTCTATGCCAACATAAGGACAGAAAAACCTATCCTACACATCTCCCTCAATCCCGATCCTAACGATAAGGTAAGCGACGAGACCTTTGTAAAGTTGGCTACTGACTATATGCAGCGAATGGGCTTTGGCGACCAACCTTTTGTGGTTTACAAACATTCGGATATTGAGCGCAAACACATTCACATTGTATCGCTGGGGATAGATGAGTATGGCAAGAAAATCTCTGATACTTTTGAAAAAATACGCTCAATGAAAGTATGCCGAGAGTTGGAAACAAAATACCAACTTATCCCTGCTATCACCAATGATTCAGAGCTAACAGATGATGAGCTCTTGCCTTTGTCTAAATTAGTCCCCTTAGATTACCGACAAAACGACCTTAAAAAGCAACTGATTCATACTGTAAAACAATTGCTAAAACACTATCATTTTGCCTCGTTAGGAACGTTCAACGCCTTGCTCAATCAGTTTAACATAGCGGTAGAAAAGGTAGAAGGCGAACTGCAAGGCGTTCCTAAAAAGGGCTTGGTGTATGTGGTATTGGATGAGAATGGTAACAAAGCAAGCCATCCTTTTAAAGCCTCCAAGCTCGGCAAAACACTGAGCTTACCTTATATCGAAAAACATTTACAAAAGGAACAAGATCACTTAAAAGGACAAAACACCACTTCCTTAAAGGCACATATCACCTTTGCCAAAGAAACAACTCATAGCAAAAGTGAATTTATTCAAGAACTAAAAGCTAAAGGTATTGAGGTTGTCTTTCGTAAAAACAAAGAGGGGAGAACCTATGGGGTAACCTTTATTGATCACAACAGCCGATGTGTATATAACGGCTCTCAGCTGGGGAAGGAGTTTTCTGCCAATGTTTTTCATCAGTGGTTAAAATCGTTAGAAGAGCCTGCTCCTGCTTTAACCTGTGAGGTAAATATGCGGTCTGTAACTCCTTATGCAAGTAAAAATCACAACAATACTAATACTGTTGAAGAGGATACTTTCTCTGACACTTCTTGGACACATTACCAAGAGGATTTTGGTAAGGACTCTGCCTTAAATGCTTTCTTTACTCTTTTTTCTTTGGATGATCAAGGGGTAGATTACGAAGAAGAGGATTTTACCAGAAGAATGAAACGTGCTACTGCCAAACGGCGAAAAATGAAAAACAAATCTTAGGTGTGGCCAAAGAGCTGACATAGCTAAGTATAAAATATTGACAAACACTAAAAACAGAAACAAATATGCAAAACGATGATGATTTAAGAGCATTAGCCAAGATTATGGCTTTTATGCGTGCAGTAAGTATTCTCATAATACTAATGCACCTCTATTGGTATTGTTATGGCTTTTTCCAAGGCGAAAAGTGGATATTAGCCGTAGTAGATAGAATCCTGACCAACTTCCAACGAACAGCAGGACTGTTCTCTCACCCCTTATACACCAAATGCTTTGCCCTCCTGCTCTTAGCCTTGAGCTGTTTGGGCACAACAGGTGTAAAGAACGACAAAATTACTTGGCAAAAGATTTACATCGCTCTGGGAGTAGGAGCGTCTCTTTACTTTGGTAACTTTTGGATTTTGTACTTGCGACTTCCTGCTTCAGTGGTTGCCTTTTTCTATATCCTTACCCTATCTTTGGGCTACATAGCTCTTCTTATGGCAGGTTCGTGGATGAGTCGCTTGTTAAAAGACAACCTTTTAGATGATGTTTTTAACAATGAAAACGAGTCGTTTATGCAGGAAACTCGCCTGATGAAAAACGAGTATTCTGTAAATTTGCCTACTTTGTTCTACTACCGCAAGAAGTGGAACAAAGGCTGGATCAATGTGGTAAATCCCTTTCGGGCAACCATAGTGCTGGGGACTCCTGGTTCTGGTAAGTCTTATGCCATTGTGAACAACTACATCAAACAACAGATTGAAAAGGGTTTTGCAATGTACATCTACGACTTCAAGTTTGACGACCTCTCTACCATTGCCTATAATCACCTACTGAAAAACTTAGACAAGTACAAGGTAAAGCCCAAGTTCTATGTGATAAACTTTGACGATCCTCGTCGTAGTCATCGTTGCAATCCTATCAACCCCAACTTTATGAGCGATATTTCCGATGCCTACGAGTCTGCTTATACCATTATGCTCAACCTTAACCGCTCGTGGATTCAAAAGCAAGGGGATTTCTTTGTGGAGTCGCCTATCATTCTCTTGGCTGCTATTATTTGGTTTTTGAAGATTTACAAAGAGGGTAAGTACTGTACCTTTCCACACGCCATCGAGCTATTGAACAAGCCTTATGCTGATGTCTTTACCATTCTCACCTCGTATCCTGAACTTGAGAATTACCTATCGCCTTTTATGGATGCTTGGCAAGGTGGCGCACAAGACCAGCTACAAGGGCAAATCGCCAGTGCTAAAATTCCGCTCTCTCGAATGATTTCGCCTCAACTCTATTGGGTAATGACAGGCGATGATTTTTCGTTGGATATCAATAACCCCAAAGAACCTAAAATCCTTTGTGTAGGCAACAATCCCGATAGACAGAATATCTATTCGGCAGCTTTGGGTTTGTACAATTCGCGTATTGTAAAGCTCATCAACAAAAAAGGACAACTCAAATCCTCTGTGATTATTGACGAGTTGCCTACCATTTATTTCAGAGGCTTAGACAACCTGATAGCTACTGCTCGAAGTAATAAAGTAGCCGTTTGTTTAGGCTTCCAAGATTACTCACAGCTCACTCGTGATTATGGCGATAAGGAAAGCAAGGTAATACAAAATACAGTGGGGAATATCTTTAGCGGACAAGTAGTAGGGGAAACTGCTAAAACTCTTTCTGAACGTTTTGGGAAGGTTTTGCAGAAAAGGCAATCTACTACGATTAACCGCAATGATACTTCTACCTCTATCTCTACTCAACTGGATAGTTTGATTCCTGCCAGCAAAATATCCAATCTTACTCAAGGGATGTTTGTAGGAGCTGTTTCTGACAATTTTGACGAGCGTATCGAGCAGAAGATATTCCACGCTCAGATAATAGTGGATAATGAGAAAGTAGCTGCTGAGACCAAAGCCTACCAGAAAATACCTCAAATCCTCTCCTTTGAAGACGAAAACGGAGAAGACCAAATGCAACAACAAATCCAAACTAATTACAAGCAGGTAAAAACTGACATCATCCAGCTCATCACCGATGAGCTCACCCGCATTGAAAACGACCCTGAATTAGCACATTTGATAAGGAAAGAAGAGGGAGTATAGGGAGAAAGATTCTTAAAAAATAGTTTAGGATAGTATTTGTTTTCCTATTTCAGTAAAAATTCTCCAGTAACAATGTAATGTTTAATTTTATGTCCTTCTATAGTTCTAAATTTCTCTTCCACTTCAAGTGTAGGTTTACAGACCATTCTTATATTATAAGCCTTATGAGTAGAAGCAATTTTTTTCTTTTCATAAGACCAATTTGACTTATAGGTTTTATCAGCAATAATGCTATCATTTTTAAAGAAATAAGTGGTTGTTTGATACCACTCCTTATAAGGTGCCCGTTCTTTGGTTAAAGTGTATAATACACTATCTATCAACTTGAAATCTGCATACGACCACAATTCTATAGATTGCTTTATCCTGACTAAAGTATCACCTATGATATCCATAAAGCGATTATTGATTGTAAACTTGTTACGATACATTTCTCCATCATCTGAGAACAGTACCAAATTCATCTCTCCATAGTTGTAAAAATAAACAAAGTTTATTTTTACATATGGATTTTTTAGTAATTTTTGTCGTTCCTATTCTTGAAGATATTCAAAATGGTCTTCATAGTACCTTGAAAATACTTTTACGGTATCAGGATCTATTCCGCGAGATATTAGATAATTCATAAATCTAACATTTTTGCGATCTTCTTTTCCTGTTCTGCAACAAACAAAAAGCAGCAGGAGTATAAAACTTATTGTGTAAATAATCTTATTTTTCATTTTCCTCTATTAAATTACTATATATGAAACAATTTTGCGCAACTAATATATTCTCTTCTTAAATTCAAGTATTAAAAGTGACTGATTTTAACCAGCTCTTTCTCCAAGAGCAAATGACCTCACTTACTTAGCTTGCCTCTGTATCTGTTTATGCCGATTTTCCACAAACCATTTCTGATTGACTAAAAAACACCAACTTCTATTTATACCGCTTAATTATTTCTTTAATAGCTTCATTTTCATCTTCTATGAAATATTTTCTTTTCTCTCCTACCTCTTCTCCTAATCTTATATTCATTATATTATAATCGATGTCAGAGAAAATACGAAAGAAAGGAACTATTTCAGGATAGCAACTTTCTTCTATCATCTTATCATAATCAATACTAACTTCAAAAGGATGAGTCCAAAAGACTCTTATACTTTCTTTATTTTTATTATAGTATAGAACTGTATTACATGATAGATAGGCCTTTTCACATTCAGGAGCCATAAATTTATAATGTTTATTATTCTCTAAATATTTGGGGGGAATATAATTAAATATCTTTGAATCATAAAAAGTATCATTCTTCCATTGTCTTTTTTCTTTTAGCTCATAGGATTTTCCTTTTTTCTTTCTATAATGATATAAATAAAGAGAATCTTTTAAAAAATCTATTGTTCTTATGACAGAATCTTTTATATATTCTTCGTCCTCATAAGAAACAATATTTACATCTTCTATACATGAATCGATAAATTGAATTTCTATTCTTGTAAATAGATAATTGTTTTTAGGATCTCTTTTCTGAGAGCAAGAAGAGATTATAAAAAGAAGCAATATGAGAAAAAATTTATCCCTAACTTTTTCCCAAAAGCCTTTTGTACGATAATCATCATACGTCTTTTCTATTTTGCTACTATTTTGCATTATATCCCACTGCCATTTGAAAAAGGAGATTCTTTTATTAGGATTTGTTTTTACAACTCCTTCTACCTCTTTACTGTCATAATCCATAAAATTATCAGTACTTACATCGTCATATAAAGGAAGAGAAGTTGCTTTTTCATCATTATCTTCATCTATAAAAGAATGATCTAATCCTAAAACATGTCCTATTTCATGGATAATTGTTCCATTTTTTAACAAACCTCCCTTATTTATAAAAATAATTTGATCATTATATTTAAAACCCAACAATTCTGCTTTTGTTTCTTCTCTTATTCTATTATTATGATAAATAAGATAAATATGATTACCTTTAAAACTTGATGTAAGAGGATAATAAGTCAATAAAGTTCTAATTTTTTCCTTAAAATAATCCTTAAATATTCTGTCTTTATTTTTTAAATCTGCAAGAAATTCTCTTATAGATGCTTTTTCTTCATATTTAGTCAGATTATACTCTTGATGTTTAACAACTTCTACACGTAAAAGAGCCTGATTAAAAGATTGATATTTGAGGGCGTATTCAAAATCTTTAGAAAGTGAAAAATCTTTATCATCGTTATCTGTAATCATTTTTACTAATACGATTCTAAGTTTAGGAATAACATTTGCTTTATAAATCATTAACATCCCTACTTGCTTTGTTGTACTGCCTTTTTGTGCATATACATTAATAGGAGTATCTTTATTTAAAGCTCCCAAACATTTAATATTTATCTTTTTAGGTAAAACTCTATAAGTTATAGGTTCATTATCTATATAACGAACTACTTTTTGTTTATTTAATGCTTCTGATAAAGAAAAAGAAGAGGGTTCTATCTTTAGGAGGTTTTTGTCTCCATCTATTTCAAAGAATATTTTGGTATCATCAGAAGTCAGATCGTCTATTTCTTGTATTTCAACATTTAAATTGGCTCCATTTTTATTAATAGAAGACCCATATTCAAAAGAACTTGAGTAAGGTAAAAGGGCTAACCAAGGGCTATAATAATCTATATTGTAAATTTTTTTAGATTTATATTGTTTTTTTACTATTTCTTCATCTTTACAAATAGGAAGATTTGCATTATGTATATAAATATACTCATCACGTATCCAATCGAACCCAAACTCTCCTCTATAATCATCAGGTCGTCTAAAATGCACCAAAAATTTGGGAAGACTATTTCCATCTCCCTTTGGTTCTTCATCTTCATCCACAAAACGTGGTTTTCCAAAAGTAATACTCATAATTTTATTATTTTAAAAACTTAAAACCATTGTTGCTCATATATGACTTTATTTTCTTATCCGTGAGTTCGTTGTGCGGTCCTACTACTATTGCTTTGACTTCTTTAACCTTATTGTCATATAGATGCACAAAAATATAGATATAAGTTGTACAATTCTTTATATAACATGCAACATCCATCTCAATAGCAACATAAGTATCCTTCTTGTTTTTTGAGCAATATATAGCAAGAGGAATACAATAGTCTAATGCAAGTTCTTTTTCATCAAACCTCACTTGCTGCTTATTGATGGTTAGAAAATATCCGTTGTCTATACTGTGTTTTGGGATAGTAGGACACTCTGGCTCTGTCCTTCTAACATTCTTCGTATCAATAAGCATATAGATGTCATTATCTAATGCTTTGATGTTTATCACATACCTGCCAAAAGAATCGTTTAGAAGCCCCCAACAATAGGGATTATCAAACAAATCTATTTTAGCATACCTCACATTTTGCTGTGAATACGTTATATTAAAAAATAGAAATAAACAAAGAAATCTCATTTTTTAATTTTTTTATATGAAAAATCTAGAAGATTTTCATTGTTATTAGTATATGGAGAAGGTGTGATTTAAACCTAAACTATGCATTAATTCGTGGGCTATAGTTGTTCTGCTGGCACCACCATAACACATTGAAATATTTTTATCAGACTCACCTAATAGTTCATCTTCATCCACAAAACGTGGTTTTCCAAAAGTAATACTCATAGTTTTATTATTTTTAAAGATTAGTATTTTAATCCATTACGCATATAATGCTTAATTTGTTTATCAGATAAGGGGGATTCTGTATCTATTATTTTATAATTATTTATCTTATTATTATGTAAATACATTAAAATATAATAATATGAATTACAAGAACTGCTATAACACAATATATAGAGACGAATTGCTATGTAAAAATCACTCTTATATTTTTTACACCACATCCAATCTGGCACACAATAATCTATTGCATCAATATTTTTTAGCTCAAGTTCTTGATTATCTATGTGTATAGATAAATTTTCTATTTTTTTACTAATTGAAATTGTACATTCTTGTTCTCTTGCTTTTTCATTCCTTGTGGGAAGTATCATATAAATCCTCTTACCTTGAATTTGAGTGTTAAGATGGTAATAATTAATATTCCCTATTGTGCTTCCCCAGCAACATATATCATATATACTTTTTTTCTGGAAAACAGATTTATCTTGTGCACTTACAACTTGAATGAAATTAAATATTATAATATATAAAATTCTAACATTCATAATTTTATTTTTTATAAGTTTTCTTTTCTTGTTTTTTATAAAAAATAGTATGTGGAAGATTTCCCACTCCTTTATAAACTGATGTTGTTATATATTCAAAGGAAGATTTATCTTTTTTATCATTGAAATTCCATGCAGAAAAACCACCAACTCTATGTTCTATTTTTATAAATAAGTTTTCTTGCCAATAAGTATTATCTTTATGTATCTTTAAAATATCAATACCATGCCATCCTATAGCTCCTTCTGATAAATCATTTCTACGAGGTGGCTCTTCATTTAAATAATAAAAAGCTTTTATTGTATACTCAATAGCTAATTTAGCTAACTTTTTTTGAGTTATTACCAATGAATTTCTACCAAAAGCATTTCGATCATAGTCAAAAATATCTCCTTCTTTAGCTTTATGTTTAGTATCATAGCCTAAAAAAATTTTATATGCATCATTTCCATTAAAATATTTCCATTCAGTTTTTTTGCGACCTCGTATTTCTCTTATAGTATCATCTATACTTTCCCCTCGATGAAAATCCTCTTCATTATTCTGTATATTACGATTCATAATAATATAGGGGATTCGTTTAATTGCTTCTGAATTATATCCTACTTCTGAATAAGCTAACCCTGCAATTCTTAAAAAAGTATCATTTTTAATATCCACTCCTTTTATTGTTAGTTTTTTTAGATCTTTATATTTAAAATATCCTTCAGGAACATTTTCTTTTTTTTCTAAATCAGGAAAAGTATGCTTTCTCTCTTCTTCCCATAATGGATCTATAGGTAAAAGAACTTTAATAAATTCTTTTCCTGTACAAATATAAACATCATTGGGATCTCCAATATAAAAGTATTCTTTTCCTAAAAAAGTTCCATCTGCAGTATAAAAACAGCCATTAACAGGTTGATAATTACTACTAATCCTTCGTTGCTTTTTATTTTGTTCTATTGCTGATTTTGCTGTAGTATTATCACTCCCCTTCTTAACAGCTATTTTTTTAGCAGAAGTAAGAGAGAGATTACCCTCTGTAGCTATTATTTGCACTTCATCAGAGACACACTCATAGCTACCACTAAAATGGCGGTACTCATTCTTTATATTTACTATTAAGTTCTTTGCTCTTTTGATAATTGCCATAACTAAAATACATTTGATTTTTCCATACTATTCATCTCTATGGTTTTCTTACTACTTTCTAAAAGCAAGTTCTCCTTAGTACTTGTTATGGAAACATTCTTGTTTATACTTGTATTTTTCTGTGAACGAGACTTATGTTTCTCTTTTATCACCTCTGTCTTATTGTCAGCATTCTCTACTTTATTCCCTTTGGCTGTTTCTATGATATTATTTTCAGCTGTTATATCAATATCAGTTCCAGCACTAATCTTTACTTTTTTCTTGATATTGATGTTTAGATTATTAGCAGTGATATTAATCGTCTCAGGCGCAGAAATTTCTATATTCTTACCTTGAGTATCCAACTTAATCACATTGCCATTCTTATCAGTAAGCAAGATACTCTCATCTTCGGTAAAGATGAGCTTATGTCCACTTTTGGTGTGAATTGCCTTTACGCGATTATCAGCATTATGATAGCCACTCTTTGCCTCACCGTTATAATGTGCCCCAATTACAAAAGGACGCTCCGCATTACCCCCTTCAAAGTCTACCAATACCTCTTCACCTACTTCTGGGATAAAATAAAAACCTTTGCCGCCTCCTGTATAAGGTTGCACTACACGTATCCAAGGTGTCATTTCATTGCGTTTTGCCTGCCATAAGAATTGCACGCGTATACGTCCCATTCCTAAAGGATCGTTGTTGTCTTTTACAATAGCTGGTTGCTGCTCTGAGTGCGGAAAAGCATTCTCATCAAAATCAGCAGGGGTACGCATCATCGGGATACCCTCAAAGGAATTGTAATACTCCATACCACTGTGATAATGTGATATTTTTACCACCCTATATGTCTCCATTGCACGTGCATTAATGTCAGTAAGACACGCAAAGGTATTCATCCTGAGACGCGGGTCACGGCTTTGTCCCTTTACTTTGAGCAAAAATAATACTCATATTTCTTATTATTTTAAAAACTTAAAACCATTGTTGCTCATATATGACTTTATTTTCTTATCCGTGAGTCCGTTGCGTAGCTCTCCTCCTATTGCTTTGACTTCCTTAACTTTATTGTCATATAGATGCACAAAAATATAGCTATAAGTTGTACAATTCTTTATATAACATGCAACACGCATTTCAATGGCTACATAAGTATCCTTTCTGTTTTTTGAGCAATGTATAGCACGAGGAATACAATAGTCTAATGCAAGTTCCTCTTTGTCAAACCTCACTTGCTGCTTATTGATGGTTAGAAAATATCCGTTGTCTATACTGTGTTTGGGGATAGAACACTCTGTCTCTCTCCTTCTATCATTCTTCGTATCAATAAGCATATAGATGTCATTATCTAATGCTTTGATGTTTATCACATACCTATACCTGGCAAAAGAATCGTTTAGAAGCCCCCAACAACAGGGATTATCAAAAAAATCTATTTTAGCATACCTCACATTTTGCTGTGAATACGTTATATTAAAAAATAGAAATAAACAAAGAAATCTCATTTTTTTATTTTTTTATAGAAAACAGTTGGTCCAAAATTGCCACTTCCTTTATATATTTTAAATCCTATATAAATCCAGCTTTTATTGGGATTGGGATTAGTCCAAGAGTTAAATTTCGTTTCTTTCTTAAGGTCATCTGCTATATAAAGGTCTCTTTCCAAGTCTTTTCTTGTTTCCCCTGTAGCAGTCAAAATATCAGCACCATGCCATCCTATAGCTCCTTCTGATAAATCATTTCTACGAGATGGCTCTTCATTTAAATAATAAAAAGCTTTTATTGTATACTCAATAGCTAATTTAGCTAACTTTTTTTGAGTTATTACCAATGAATTTCTACCAAAAGCATTTCGATCATAGTCAAAAACATCTCCTTTTTTAGCTTTATGCTTAGTATCATAACCTAAAAAAGTTTTGTATACATCGTTATGATTAAAGTAAGACCACTCAGGATAATTCCTACCTCGTATTTCTCTTATAGTATCTTCCATACTTTCTAACTGAAAATCCTCTCCATTATTCTGTATACTACGATTCATAATAATATAGGGGATTCGTTTAATTGCTTCTGAATTATATCCTACTTCTGAATAAGCTAACCCTGCAATTCTTAAAAAAGTATCATTTTTAATATCCACTCCTTTTATTGTTAGTTTTTTTAGATCTTTATATTTAAAATATCCTTCAGGAACATTTTCTTTTTTTTCTAAATCAGGAAAAGTATGCTTTCTCTCTTCTTCCCATAATGGATCTATAGGTAAAAGAACTTTAATAAATTCTTTTCCTGTACAAATGTAAACATCATTAGGATCTCCGATATAAGTGTATTCTTTTCCTAAAAAAGTTCCATCTGCAGTATAAAAACAGCCATTAACAGGTTGATAATTACTACTAATCCTTCGTTGCTTTTTATCTTGTTCTACGACTGATTTTGCTGTAGTATTATCACTCCCCTTCTTAACAGCTATCTTTTTAGCAGAAGTAAGAGTTAAATTTCCCTCTGTAGCTATTATTTGCACTTCATCAGAGACACACTCATAGCTACCACTAAAATGGCGGTACTCATTCTTTATATTTACTATTAAGTTCTTTGCTCTTTTGATAATTGCCATAACTAAAATACATTTGATTTTTCCATACTATTCATCTCTATGGTTTTCTTACTACTTTCTAAAAGCAAGTTCTCCTTAGTACTTGTTATGGAAACATTCTTGTTTATACTTGTATTTTTCTGTGAACGAGACTTATGTTTCTCTTTTATCACCTCTGTTTTATTGTCAGCATTCTCTACTTTATTCCCTTTGGCTGTTTCTATGATATTATTTTCAGCTGTTATGTCAATATCAGTTCCAGCACTAATCTTTACTTTTTTCTTGATGTTGATGTTTAGATTATTAGCAGTGATATTAATCGTCTCAGGCGCAGAAATTTCTATATTCTTACCTTGAGTATCCAACTTAATCACATTGCCATTCTTATCTGTAAGTAAGATGCTCTCATCTTCGGTAAAGATGAGCTTATGTCCACTTTTGGTATGAATTGCCTTTACACGATTATCAGCATTGTGGTATCCACTCTTCGCCTCACCATTATAATGTGCCCCAAGTACAAAAGGACGCTCCGCATTGCCACCTTCAAAGTCTACCAATACCTCTTCTCCTACCTCAGGGATAAAATAAAAGCCTTTACCCCCTCCTGTATAGGGTTGCACTACACGTATCCAAGGGGTCATTTCATTGCGTTTTGCCTGCCATAAGAATTGCACGCGTACACGTCCCATTCCTAAAGGATCGTTGTTGTCTTTTACAATTGCTGGTTGCTGCTCTGAGTGCGGAAAAGCATTTTCATCAAAATCAGCAGGAGTACGCATCATAGGGATACCCTCAAAGGAATTGTAATACTCCATACCACTGTGATAGTGTGATATTTTTATGACCCTATAAGTCTCCATTGCGCGTGCATTAATGTCAGTAAGACACGCAAAGGTGTTCATCCTGAGACGCGGGTCACGGCTTTGTCCCTTTACCCTCAGCAACAACTCCCGTTTGTCTTTCTCTAAGCGTACTACATCCTCTAAATCTACACTTGATTGCTCTAATGAAGTAGCTGAGTGATATTTTTGAGGTATTTTTTTGTAGATTTTTTTAGAAGCATTCTTTGCATCGGTTTGTATAGGGTTATTCTTATACTCATTAGCAGCATCTCGTGAGTCATTATTTTCAGATGTTCCTTGATGTATATTGTAGTTTATATACTGAAAATCCTGCGGTTTTACCTCTAAGAAGAACTCTTCATCAATCAGGTTCAGGTTCTCACCTAATTCAATGGTCTCTTGGAGTTTATTGCCAAAAATAAGTTTACTGCCATCATAATAAAAGTATTCTCCGTAATACTTAGCCAAACGACAAATAAAGTCATAGTCAGACTCTTGGTATTGTACCGTATAAGGAAGAGTCCTTGTGGTATTCACCCCTGCTGAGGTATCCACTTTTGCGGACTCATCATACTCCTGGGTAGCTGCGGCAACGATTTCTTGTAGTGTTTTATTCTCATAAGATTGACATTCCTTACCGCTATCTAAGAGAATACTTGGTGCATTGCCTGAGATATAGAGCGTTCCATAACCACCCCCTGTTTTTCGCTTACAGTGAATCTTAGTGATAATCCCTGAGAAGTGTTGCACCACCTTGCCATACTGATAAAACTTAATGGTAAGAGGCTCTCCAAGCAAATCGCGAGAGTGCTCCATAATGTATTCGTGGAACTTATCAAACGAGTCCTCTGGGGTTTCAATGGTAAAGGTATCGTGTTGGCAGTTGTATTGGTGTAGCTCTACTTTATAGCTTTCTGTAGCCAAGAAGTCTTTACCATTAGAACTCAGTAAGCAGTAGACCACAGGATTGGTCTTATCGTTAAGAAACTCTGTAAAACTTTTTAATTTGAAATCTTTTAACTCCATAAAAAATGCTCTTTTAAGATATTAGTATTAGTAATTTAAAATAGCTTTATCCTCTCCACATCTTATTGTGAGCTACCCCACCTACATCAAATCCTTGTGCGATGAGTCGTATTTCTATCTGCAAAGGCTCAGTACCTTGCGCATCAAAATGTTCTTTGTATTTAATACAAAAAGCTTTTTTGAAAAGCACTTCTTGGAGCTTACTCATAGCATCTCTACGGTAAAAAATAATTTTACCATCTTTAGTTTGGTTATGGTCTAACATCCAATTGAGCAGTTCAGGTGTTCCTGTACTCTCTACTCTAATGGATATTTCACCACCATAAGGCATTCCCTTTGGTTTACCTGTTTCATCAATATTTTGAGTGAAATCGTATTCACACTCCAAAACATTGTAAGTCTTATCATCTAATTCTAATTTTGCAAGAAACGACATAATCTAATCTTTTTATTTTTGAGTTGTTCTATTAATACTTTGTATCTTTATTTATTGTATACTTGTAGAAAGAGCAGGTATGAACTGCTCACACCTGCTCTCTATACTTCTAAACCCATTCGTTCTCAAACGCACCTGTACCCATCTCTATCTTACGAGCAGAGATTGTGAAGGATTCCGTCAGAGGTTTTTGTCCTGAAGCCTCAAAGTTCTCTCTGTGCTTTACCAAATACCCCTCAGTAAATTTGAGTTCTTTAAGCGTTGCCTCGCTATCTCGTTTTAAGAAGACGATACTGCCGTCTTTTCTCTCAAACGAATTAACCATCCACTCAAAAAACTCAGGCGACTCAGTGCCTTCAATCTCTATGTCAATCTTACCTCCTCGGGCAACACTTGACGGTCTTCCTGTTGCGTCTGTCTCTTGGAACAACGCGTAGCTCACTTTAAGGATGTTAAACTCCTTGCCTGCTACTTTTAATTTTGCCTTAAAAGCCATAATTTTAGAAAATTAAAGAGTTAATAAAATAAATTACCTAATGCTACACCCACTCGTTGACGTGTTTGCCTGTGCCAAGCTCAATCTCTTTAGCTGAAAGCGTAAAGGTTTCTTTAAGAGGTTGATTTCCTGTAGCATCAAAATCTTCTTGGTACTTAACAATATAAGCCTCTTTAAACTTCAACTCTTTTAAAGTTGCCTCACTGTCTCGTTTTAAGAAGACGATACTCCCATCCTTTCTTTCAAAAGAATTGGTCATCCACTCAAAGAGGTCGGTATCCCCTGTACTTTCCACAGTGATGTGGATCTTTCCTCCTCTTGAGATACTTGATGGTCTGCCTGACGCATCGGTTTCCTGTAACATTCCGTAGTCTACGGAAAGAATGTTGCGCTCTTTACCCGCAACTACTAATTTTGCTTTAAATGCCATGTTAAATATATTTTAAAATTTAAATACTCAATACTACCAACTATGGAAAATATATTTTGCCTTCTTTCTCTCCTTACTCTCTATTAATTTTCAATTGGCTTTTCTTAATTTATCATCTTAATTACAATAATTATGTATATTATCTATTTTTTAATTCTGTGCGTATTCTACATCCCATTCGTTGCCGTCATCACCCTTTTGTCCATCCATCTTAATGAGGAAGTTCTTTGCTGGGAAGTAGGGGGTCATATGAATATCCAAATGGATTTTGTCTTTTTGAATAGCATCTTGTTCAAATCGCTTGATTTCAAACTTTTCAATCAGCTTATAAGGACCTGTGATGCTATCTAAAAAGCGCACTATCTGTCCCATAATCTCTTTGCGGGTTACTGAGGAATAGTTCTCAAAAGCACGTCTGTTCAAAAAGTCCATCAGTACTTTGGTTACATAGTCAAACACACGTACCACTGAGTAGGTCTGTAAACCTATATTATCCCCATTGAATAAGGTTTTGGCTGAAAATGCCATTACCTTGCCGTATTCATTGACCATCGGGATAAGTCCCAAACTCTCTAAGTTCGCGATCTCACTCTTCTTAAGGTCAAACTTCACCCCTTCTACTTCATTGATACCCCCAAATTTCTTACCCGCTGTTACCTGAGACATCAATGTCTTGTAAATCTTACCAGCCAAAGCTGCTGAAGGGGGTACAAATAAATCATCTGCTTCTTCTATTTCTTCAAAACGCCCACGACCTACAAGCCAATTACAAGTCATCAGTACATTAGAGCGGTATACATCTCCTCCTGTGTGGTTTGCCTCATCAAACATTTCCATTACATCATCTGGCTCATCCAAGTGTTGGAAGTCGGTAACGAGCATTACCTTATTGCTATGTGCTATTTTAGCCCATTTCTCAAGTACTGCATTAGAACCTAAGTAACCTGGTATAACCAAGATAGAGTAGTTGTTTTTAAGGTCTAATCTATCGTAATTATCAGTAAGTTCTGCGTGGACAGCATCAATAAAACGGGTGTTGTCTAAATCTTTTAACTGGTCAAGAGTAGCATTGACAATCGTTACATTCTTAACCTTATCTTCTTCGGTGTTTTTATAGAATAGGGCTACTGTACGATAGTTAGCTTCTAATTCTTTGGTAGCGTCTACTGCATAAGCCAAGTTCTTTGTGAGTAATTCCTCAGAGGCTTTTTTCTGATCCTCACAAGAGGCAACCATATCAGTGATTGTTTCATTATCGCTAAGTACATTGAGCCATAACTCTAAAGTTTTTTTCAAGGTCTCGCGCTCTTTGGCTTTGTTAGCCTCTGATAAAAAGATATTTCTACGCGCTTTGCGCTCAGGATTTACATTTTGGATATTCTCAATAGAACTCTCTAAAAGGTCAAATCCGCCATAGCGTGCTAAAGCCTCAATGGATTTTTCTATTGAAACAGGTTTCCCTTGTTGCGCTAAGGGAGCACCTTGTGTTTGTTTAGCTGCATTATCTGCCATTGTTTCTAATATATTAAATTAATCACTAAACTATTTCTTTTCTTCTAATTCACCAATTAGTCCCTGCAAGGTACTGAGCAGCGCCGCCTTGGCTTCAGGGTCTTCTAAAGCTGCCTTGAGCACTTTATTGCTCTTGAGTTGCTTGACAATTTTCTGCAATTGGTCTTTTTCTGTCTCTAAACCTGTAAGAAAGCTACTTTGCGCTGTAATGCCTTTTACTCCGAAATCTCCCAGATTAGCAAAAGAAAGCGTTTCTTTCTTCATTGCCCCTTGGGCATCCTCAAAATCTATATTTACGTGTGGCTTAAAATGTTCAAACACTTTTTCAACAGTAGTAAGCCCTTCTACCAGCTCTGGCTTGATGGGGTCATCTGCTGTTAGCTTTTGTGCTATCAGGGTTCTATTCTGAGGAATGTCTGCAATTGCCTCATTGGCATCTAAGGGGACTTCATTTCCGCCTATACCTTTACTGCTAACTGCCATAGTATTTATGTATTAAGTTAATATTGTTTCTTTATTACGCTTCTTCGCACCTACTTTCCCATTCAAATCCAAGAATGGATAAATCTATAGATGTATCTCGGTGCAAAACTACACAATATTATTTAACACACAAGAGCTTTTATCAAGTTTAACAAAACTTTAACAGATTTGTGAGTTTTTTTGTGATATTCCACCATCAAAAGTAGATAACTCGCAAACCTATATACATCTTATATACGGAATTTACATACATAGTGTTTATATAGTGTGCATATAAGCTATTGGGTGAGGGGGGAGTTCTTACCTCCTCTCAAAAAGTCGATAGGGGTACATATTAGCAGAGGCGTTTTTTAGCTTTAGCATAAAACTCTCTTTGAGGTACTCCCATTCTTCTGGGCTTATATTTTGAGTTGTATTGTTCTTTGTAAGGTAGATATCTATGGTACGACTAAAACCTTGGGTAGTAGAGACCTCTTTCTTAGTGCCTTTTGTTACCTCAATGGTGGTTATAGCACTCTTAAAATGGCTCATCCCAAAAGCTTCTATATCCGCGATGGTTACTATCCTACCGCGTGAGAGCAAGGCACTTCTTAGCTCTAAGAGTTTTTCCTCAGAAGTGAGTCTATTTCTACCGCCTACTGAGGTTTTTAGGATAGTAGCAGGTGCTGTAAAATAAGAAGTTTGAGTAGGTGGGCTACATTTTGTTCCTGCTCTTAGTCCATTGCCTTCCGCTCCTGAGGTATGCCAGAAAGCTACCTCACAGTTATTTTGCTCTTCGCTCTTAGTAGTGGAAATGATAAGATATGTATTGTTATCCTTTACGATACCTTGTTTATCTTTTCTCTGCTCCAAAGAGGCTATATGCTGAAAAATCTCTTTTAGCACATCCTTAGTGTAATCGCCTCCAACAGCAGCAAAGGCTGCAGCTTCATTTTTTATAACCTCTAAAAGGTATTGCAATAGCTCGGTTGCCTCTCTGTTGTCAAGTCGGGCAACTCCTCCTCGTCTGACCACTGCAACGGTGTCCTGCTCTTTGCTTTGGTGTTTTTTTAAGTCAATTCTATTCTGGTTGCCATCAATGATATAATCAATGTCCAAAAAGTGATGCTCTGTGGGTAATGGAAATATATTAAGACTTCCCTTGAGTATTTGAGGTAATTTTTTGTACCCTATATTGATGACAGGCACGCAACTGAGCATAAAGCGCACACTGCGAAAAACCTCTGTGTGTACTACTGTGGAGAACTCAAATTTAATCCACAAAATATTTTCTTTGACCTGCTCTTCTATATTAGGAAAATGACTATATAACTGAGTTTCTGCTTCTTTGTTATTAGTTGGACTAATAGGCTCCAATACACCTTTAAGCGTATAGAAATTAGGCTGGTAGACTTGATTGACCTCATTGTATATAGAAGCTAATGAGTTGTTATTCTTGGTAATAATATGCTGTAAATCAAGATGCTTATCTTCTACATTGTATCCATTGCACAGTGTAAACTTTTTGTTTTGAGCACTTACAGTAGCTAATTTTAAATAGTGATAGAAGAGTTCTTTATGTTCATTGTTATTTACATTGATAAAAAACTGAAGGTCTTCCAAAGGTTCATTATTGGTGTTTTCTATCCCAATCCATAGCTCACCTGCTGGGAGTGGTTTTACCCCTTTGGCTATTTTCTCATCAAAGAAAAAGCTCTCTTGTTCTATTAGTTCATTGCCATAAGCGATATATTTTACTTTGGCTGTAGTGAGTTTTAAGGGTATAGTTGGGGAAAAAGTAATGTCTATTTCTTTATTCTCTTGGGGGTTATAGATATCTTGAACTCTTTTCTTGGTTGCAAAGCTGTTATATAATGAGATAGGCTTGTTGTTTTGGGAAGGGTGTACTTGTAAGATTGTATGCGCAGGGAGTGCCCCAGCAACTTCTTCGGGGAACATCACCTCTAAAATGCGGTCGATAATTCTTGCCCGTGAGTTCTCTTGTTCAAAGCTGAGTTTTTCAAGTTCTGAGGCACAAGCAGAAATCAGTAAACCCACCAAGGGGTCAAAGGAGTTCTCTGTTTCGCTCTCATTATAGCCCCACATACGTGAGGCACGTCTTAATATGCGGTCTCTTATTCTATCTTGATCCATCTTTTTTGTATTTGTTAGTAAGACAAAGGTGCTATAAACAAGTGTGTTCTATACTCATAAGGGTTGTTTGTCTCTTTTATAAAACCTTTGACGTAGATCATTACTTTCTTCTTTGTACGGGTCTTTTCTAAGGTACTCAGGTTTTGATTGGTTACCTCTACTTCAACCTCTTGCACGAATAGACGTTTTTCGTATCGCTGTATAGCTTCTTTTAAGCTCTCTTTTACCAAGAGTTTTAGGTTGGCATCACTTTTAAGCATATCAAAGTCTGCTTCCCAAAAGCCCGTGCCAAAGCCTTCATCAAATTTGCATTCTCCCCAAGCTGTGGTAGCCAGTAGGAAGAGTTGCTGGTCAATGGAGGTCGCTAAGGTGGTCTTGGCAAGGTCACGTTTCTCTATTAACGCCTTGAAATCTATGGGAGTTTTGTAGTAAGTGCCTTTCATTATCATAAATATATTTTCTTTTTTATCTGTCCCTTTTGGGTGTATTCAATCTCTTTGGTGAGTTGTTTGCGCTTGATAAGCTGCAATTGTACCTTGGGGGTGAGTTTGAGTAGTTGCTCGCGGTAGTGTATGTCACCCATAAAACTCTGTCCATTGTGTGCATCTACAATTACAAAATAGTAATCCACATCTTGGGGTTTTTGAAAGTTTTCAATATTACCAGCATACAAAAGTATAGTTTGCCCTCTGTGAGTAAAAGTATAAGAGATGCTGTCTTCGGTCTTCCTTCGGTATTTGTCCAGTGTGTATTCGGTGATACCCTCTTTGTCGGGTTCAAAGCAGATATTCTCATATAAATAGGAAGTCGTATCAAAACGCTTGATGCCTATAAACGAAAGTAGGCTTTTATGCTGCTTTTCTTCTGTAAAGTGAGGAATGTCCCTTGTTACCTGAAATACCCTTATCTCTTCTGTTTTGTCATCGGTTATAGTGAGTTTGTAGGTGGGTATTTCCAATAAAGTGCCGTTTATATTAAGCTGCACATTGCCTTCTTCCTTATCTGAGATGAGAATGTTAATCGTATGTTGTTTAAATCTGCTTTCTTCACGTACTACCACTACCTCCTCACCCGCATCGCTCTTGTTTAATGCCAGCGGGTTTTCACTCATTCGGATATTTAAATCAAGCTCCATAAAGGACATAACTGCTCTTAATTAGTGGTTAAACGATAGTAATAAAGGCATTTTAGGTGTTCTTTGAGTTCTTTATCCCCGCCTTCTCCCAGATAAAACTCATATACTCTTTGGAATGAATACACCAAAATCTTTGTAATCTTATCATTACGCATCTTTTTAAGCTCTGAGCGGCTTAGTTGCCTTACAAAATAACCATCACAATTGAGTGGATACTGATTCTTAAGGCTTATCATCTCTCCTGACTCAAAATAGACATCTACAATCTTTTCCTTTTTCAGACAAGTGGAAGGGGCAAGTATATTCAAAAATAGGAAGATACTATTCTTCCTCTTTCCTAATTGCAAAGCGGCGTAAGTGTACTCCTCATTGTCCACTCTCAGGTACATAGGAGGCACATTTACATACGGCAAGCCGTTTAATTTGGTTTTAGGTTGACTGACATCGCACTGTTCAATTACCTTGGGTTGTGGCAAAGGTAAGGACTGTGCTTTTGTGGTAAGCCAACTTAAAAGTGCAAAAGCTATAGCGATATACGTTCTCTGTGGCATTGGCTTACTTACTGATTTTGATATAGTTGCTTACAAACCTCTAAGTCTACTTTCATCTTATCGTATTCCTCTTGTAGGATCTGATTGATGTCGTTTAGGCTATCCAACAAAACCCTATCAGCAGTAAGTTTTTTGATGTGCTTTTTAGCATCAATATACTGCTTACAAATAAGAATGGTGTTGTTGTACATATTCTTATTGGTCAGTGTATCACTCTTCAAGAAAGGCTTATACATATCTGTCAAAATAGAAAAAGCTAATTTCTCATTGAAAAAATCGTCTTTAAGATTGGATACCCCAATGGAGTCCATCGCAACTTTTACCTTCTCTAAATCAGCAGCGAAATGGTTTTGTATGGCGATATCCTTTTCCAACTTGGCATTCTTCTCCTTAAGCAATTTGTTTTCCTCAAAAGGGAAGTGCACATTGGCAAACATCGCTACCACCACAATGGTAACTGTGAGGACAAAAAAGAGGACGAAAAACCAATAGGCTTTTGTGCGTTGTTCTTTATTGACTATTTCCATAGTATTTATAACTTTAATTGTTTAACAAATTAATCTACCAAGAGGCTACGGGTACGCCTTACTATATCTTGATTTTCATTGGTTGTTTCAGCCACAAATATACCACCATCGGGCTTTTTACCGATATAATCCAAGCGGCTTAGGTTGTTGTACAAGTCTTCCATTAGGTTCATAAACTCTTCTGTTACTTTGATATGCTTGCGGATATGGTTGTGGTTGTAGTAGGTATTGATAAGGGTATTGAATACCTGCTCAAAAGCACCTTGGGTAAGGTTGCACCACTCAGAAAAATAGTTCAGCAATTCCTCTTTGCCTGCTCCTGAATGAGCATCTGTAAAGTTCTTCACAATACGCGCAAAGGCTGTTACTGAAAGCAGTAATTCACAAGGTGGGTTATAAGGCGACAGCAGTTCAAAACGATTGATTTCCTGCCCTAAAAACACCAACATACGCTCATCTATCTTGTCTATCATTGCTGATAGCTCATTATTTTGCTTTTTGATATGGATTTTCTGTGAGATTTGTATGGCATAGTTCTCCATCTTAGCATAAAAGCTACGAATGCGATGGTAGAGGTTTTGTAAGGAAGGATGTGCTATCACACAGCTGCAAGGGGGTATATAGGTATCGTCCAAACGCACTTGTCCATTGTCCATAATCACCCTACCTATCATAAGGTAACCATCACCCAAATCCTTATTCTTTAATTCTTCATCTGTATAGAGGTAAAGGGAGTAGGTAGGGCGCAAAAAAGGAATACGCGGTGGGTATTCTTGTGCTGCTGCCTCTCCGTAAGGGGTTGGTTTAAACAATTCAGCGGTGATAAACACAGAGAAGGAGGCATTACCTTTTATCTCTGTCATATCTTTGCTCAGCGTTAAGGTTTGTCCTTCTTGTGAGGCACTGATTTGTATACGTATTCCATTAGGAGTAACGGCGTGGCACTCTTCAAGGGTTAGTTGCAACTGGTTGTAGTGATCCATCAGCACGTGCATCTTTACCGAATCGCCTGCCACAGGTTGTAAGCCATAGTTAAGGTCTGTGGTTTGCAGGGCTATGGCATCTCTAAGGCTATCGTTAACAAAGTCCTGCACAGCAATAAAATGGCTGCTGCTTAGCTTCATTCCGTCTATCCAATTTACAGGATAATGGGTGAGTAGATTGTTCATTGTATAATTTCTATTTTTATATTATTTTTATGAATATATCCTTTTATTCCATCTGTTGTTATAATTAATAACCAATCGTCTTCGTCTTCAACTACTCTTACTTCTTCTCCGTTTCTTATCTTACTTATAGTATAGGAAGATGAATTTGCTTCTTTTTTTATTTCTATATTTCTTTTCTTTCCATTAATATAATAGTAAGTATCATATTTTTTTAGGAAAGATTTTAAACTTTCCCTATTGTCATGTCTCATAGTAGTATCTGCTATAATCTTTTCTAATATTCCCTTGACCTCTTTGTCTTTTTTTTCTACAAGATAAACGAAATAGGGTCCTGAAATATTATTATATGTTCTATATTCATTTTTCACTTCATTTAGAGCATATTTATAAAAACTATCTTTGATCTTTTCTAATATTTTTAATTTACGAGCTGTTGTATCATTATCTCCAAATGTTATTTTTATCATTTTTGACAAATATAAATTCCGAAAATCCCATTCTGATAAGATATTGTCAAACTCATCATCTCCAATGTCTATTTTTTCTGCATTATGATACAAAAAAGTTATTAATTCTTTATCTTCCATTTTTTTATCAATTATTCTGCTAATTTTACTCCTACATAGACTCCATTTTCCTTTTCAGCCATTCTTTCTTTTATTATGAAATGAACAGACTTTTTAGTTAATATTGGTATTTTTTTTCTAAAATCATCTACTGAAGATTTTTCATCTATTCCTGTTGTTAGGCATCCGAATGAATCTTTAGGACAATAACTATGAATTCTTAATCCATCTCTAATACCATCTACTCCATTAATAACATCATTTTGGGGGCTTTCTGATATTTTTAATTTATAACCTTTTGTTCCATATCCTTTAGAATTATAGGATAAAAAATAAACACCTGGGGGAATTTCGTTCAGACTTCCGTAGCGTTCTTCTGATCTTTTCTTTTTTTGTTTCTTGTCTGACTTCCAAGCATCTCTTGTTAATTCAGCCGTATCTGTTTCTTTTAGAGCTCCTTTATTAGTATAATCCTCATAGTCGTCATAACAGATCCCATTATAAATTTTTACTTTATACATAAAAAAACAATTATCACCATTATTTTGTTCAGAAGATATTTCTCCTGTAAGTACAACGACAGCATCCTCTTTATTTTTATTAACCATCTTTATTTTTAATCTATGATCAAGATTTTGATAATTATCTTTCATAATAGAGTCTGTTGAAGAGAAAAAATCTATATAAATATCTTTGTCAATATTTTTCTCTTTTAGGTATATATCTATTCTAAAGTTTATTTCTCCTGAAATAATAATTCCTTCAGTATTAGGTTTGCCATCAATCACAATTTTATCAACAAGTTCTTCTTTCTCGATGTTATCCTTTTTTTCTACATCGGGTATTGTACTTATTATAGGAAAAATAAATCCTTCTTTACAATTTCCTAAATGAGTCACAGAAAACTGAATAGACATACTTTTTCTATCTAATACTTCTGTGCTATTCTCATTAATAATACAATAAACTATTTTTTTTGATTCTTTATCAATTTTATTGATACTCTCTATCTGTAGTTTAGGTAAAAATCTATCATTTTCATCTATAGGATCAAGAACCTCTTCTTTTTCCTCAACTTCAACAACACCAACTTTTACAGGGCTATTTCCACTCTCATAC
>NZ_KE150244.1 GCF_000411115.1 Capnocytophaga granulosa ATCC 51502
AGTAGCCGCTACAATTAGGAAGATACAAGCCCCAAACCAACTGGCAGCCGTTTTGCTGGTGTCAGGATCGCCACTACTAAACTTGTTATACACTTTCACCCCACCGATGAGTCCCACCACAGCTCCTATGGCATAGATAAGCTTGGTAGCAGGGTCAAAATACGAGGTAACCATACGGGTAGCTTCGTTGATACCTCCTACGCCATTGCCCTGAGCAATGGAAAATTGTGTAACTCCTATCATCGTGAGCAGAAGGAGCCGTTTTAGAATTGATTTTCGCTTCATTGATAATCTGTTATTTTAAAATTTGGTGCAAAAGTAAGGGGAGATAAAGAGCTGGGAGCAAGCGTGGTAGTAGGTGGCTGAAAATGGCGGGGAATGGCTTACGATAGTCATCAAAAATGACATTTTGACAGAGTGTTACTGTATGGCATTATTATTGCCTTAATCTCTTAAAAATTAAGAAGATGAAGTTATGAATAATATGAATTTTACAAGTGAGCAAAATAAATTCATTAATGATTTTGTTATTGAAATAAGAAATGGAGATGCAGCTATTTTTGCAGGAGCAGGACTTTCTGCCTCTTCAGGATTTGTTAATTGGAAAGATTTATTAAGGGATTTAGCGGATGAATTAGATTTAGATATTGATAAAGAACATGATTTAATAGGGGTTGCACAATATTATTTTAACAGACATAAACGAAGTAAAATAAACAACAAAATAAAAAATGAATTTTCTACTTTAACTAAAGGGAGTGAAAATCATAAATTACTTTCACGTATTGGTATAGAAACTTTTTGGACTACTAATTATGACCAACTTATTGAAAAAACTTTAGAAAGTGATGGAAAAATTGTAGATAAAAAGGTTAGAAATAAAGATTTTTCTTGTAATATAAAGAGAAAAGATGCTATTATCTATAAAATGCATGGAGATAAAGACTCTCCTGATGAAGCCATACTCATAAAGGATGATTATGAAACATATCAAGATAAAAAAGAGCTGTTTTCTACCGCTTTGAGAGGTGATTTGTTATCTAAAACCTTTTTATTTATAGGTTTTAGTTTTGACGATCCTAATTTGGAGTATATTTTAGGCAGAATAAAAGTATTATTAAAAGATAATACCCCTACTCATTATTGTTTTTTCAAAGAAGTTAATAAGAAAGATTATCAAGAAGAAAAAGATTATCTATATGCAAAGATTAAACAAGAACTTAAAATAGAAGACTTAAGAAGATATGGCATTAATGCTATTATGGTTAAAGAATATTCTGATATTACTTTAATACTTTCTGAAATTGAGAGGAAATTAAAACTCAATAATATTTTTATCTCAGGAGCTGCTCATTCTTATGAGCCCTTTGAAAAGAAAGAAGCAATAGAATTTATTCACCATTTAAGTTATGATTTAGCTAAAGAGGGAAATAAAATTATTTCAGGTTATGGATTAGGAATAGGAAGTATAGTGATTAATGGAGCGTTAGAATACAAATACAATTCTGAATATAAGAGTTTAGATGATTTATTAGTTCTTAGACCTTTTCCTCAAATAGAGTCTGGTAATAAAAGTATAAAGGAAAGATGGACTGATTATAGAGATGAAATAACCTCTAAAGCTGGAATTGCTATTTTCATTTTTGGGAATAAATGGGATGAAAAAGGGAATAAAGTGATTGATTCTGATGGAATGAAAGAAGAGTTTGACTTGTGTATTAAAAATAAAGTTATTCCTATTCCAATAGGTATTACAGGATATATTTCTAAATTACTATGGGATGAAGTTACTAATAATCTTGATGAATACTATCCTGATAATGAAGAATTAAGAAAAACCATTACAGCACTTGGTGACAGTAAAGAGAAGGAAAAAATAGTAGAGAATGTAATTAAAATAGTAAAAATCTTGCAGGAAAAATAATGTAATTATGTATGAAAAGAAAAGTTTTTGTTTCTTATAAATATTCTGACAACAAAGTATTAAGAATAAAAGGTTATCCAACTACAGCACGAAATTATGTAGATGAATTGTCTGTGATTTTAGAAAAAGATAATCACATCTATAAGGGAGAAAATGATGGGGAAACTTTAGAACATTTCAAGGATGCAACAATTGGTTCAAAATTAGCTGATAAAATCTTCGATAGTAGTGTAACTATTGTATTAATTTCTAAGGGAATGAAAGACCCTTCCGTACCAGAAAAAGATCAGTGGATTCCTTGGGAAATCTCATATTCTCTGAAAGAACAGACAAGAGAATATGGGAGAAGTAAAACAAATGGCGTTCTCGCAGTTGTTCTTCCTGATGAAAATGGAAGTTATGAGTATTATATTTCAGAAAATTACAATTGTAATAGCAGACAATTGAAAACGGATATTCTTTTTCAAATACTTAGAGATAATATGTTCAATGCGAAAAATCCCTCAATAAGAATTTGTAATGGGGCAAAAATATATGAAAATAGTTCTTATATTCAATCTGTAAAATGGGAAGATTTTATAAAAAATCCATCAAAATATATTGATAAGTCTATTGAATTGAGGGATAGAAAAAATGATTTTAATATAGCTAAAAATGTAAAATAAATTATGAGTTTTATAACAGAATCACAATTAGCGGCTTATCGCACACAAACAAAAACTTTTAGTGCGGAAAGTTTGGAAAGTTCTTTTGGTAATAAAGCAAAAGTATTTCTATCTCATAAACATGATGAGGGAAAAATATTACAAGATGTTGTTGCTTTGTTAAAAAAAGAAGGGGTAGATGTTTATCTTGATTGGTTAGATGACGAAATGCCAGCATTCACAAATGCAAAAACAGCACATAAATTAAAAGAAAAAATAGAAATTGCTGATAAATTTATTTTATTGGCAACAGAAAAAGCCATTAATTCTAAGTGGTGTAATTGGGAATTAGGACTTGGAGATGCTGCAAAATATATGAAAAATAATATTGCCCTATTTCCTATCACTAAAAATAATGAAAATTTTCAGGGAACTGAATATCTCACAATATATCCTAGAATAGAATATGAAAATGGAAATAATAAATATTCAGATGGAGCATATATACCAGAAGGATTCTATGTGAAATTTCCTGATAGAACTATATACCTTCTTAGAATTTGGTTGCAAAAAATATTTAGGAAGTAGATTCTTTTCATAAATATAATTTATTTTTTCAATAATATGGCAAGAAAAGTATTTTTTAGTTTTCATTATGAAAAAGACAATTGGAGAGTTTCCCAAGTTCGCAACATAGGTAAGATAGAAGAAAATGAAATTTTGTTGGATAATAAATGGGAAGAAGTTAAGAAAAAAGGAGATGTGGCTATCCGAAATTGGATAGATACAAATCTTAAAAATCGGTCTTGTACAATAGTCTTAGTTGGAGAAGAAACTGCAAATAGAAAATGGATAAACTACGAAATAAAGGAGTCTTGGAATAATGGTAAGGCGGTGCTGGGTATTTACATACACAAGTTGAAAGACCGTTGGGGAAATCAATCAAAAAAAGGAATGAATCCTTTTGATTTTTTTACTATGGGAGAGACAAAAACTAAATTTTCCTCAATAGTAAAATGTTATAATCCTCCATTTCAAAGAAGTACAGATGTATATAATTATATCAAGAAAAACATAGAAGAATGGGTAGAGGAAGCAATTAAAATCAGGAATTTATACAAACTTTAGTTTTATAATATGAAACATTCTGAAAAAGAAAAATAATTTTCCTTATTGAAAATAGAAAATTATCTTTGTTTTATTCTTTATAAATCATTACTCACAATAGTTGATATTCTCAATATAACAAGAAACCAAAGAAACTACTTAGCCTAACAAGCTATTATAAACTTTTAATGATTAAGTATTAACATTATGTTTTTATCTCAAACAAACTTAACTCTTAAAATCTTACAATAATGAATATATCTGAATTCATCAATTTTTACAAAGAAAACCTTACAACAAGAGGTCTTATGAAAAAGAAATATAAGGTACATTATTATGTTATACCTATTATATATCTTTTGATTGCTATAATCCCTATAGGTGTCAAATATAGGTTTGGATTAGATAATTTTTATTTTGCAATAATAATTCTTTTTGACGTATTTTTTCTCATTTTTTCTACTAGAAGACTAATTTTTAACACAATGAAAGAAATGGATGAAAAGTTTGTTGTAGAGAAAAAATGCTGCTCATTAAATCGTCAAGAGATAAAGAAGTATTTCTTTTCTGAGTTAGAAAAATATTTTAGCGATAAAAAAATTCCATTAAGCAAGATAAAGGATATAATTGTTATCTTAAACAAGAAATCGGAAAAAGAAAAAGCTCCTTTTATTATAAGCTCTTCTATATTTTCAGCTATAGCACTAGTTATATTTTCATCTGCATGTAATAGATTTTATGAGCTTGTAGGAAACAATCCTTTAGACATAATAACATATACAATACTATTCATCCCGTTTATATGTTATATAGTCACAGATCTTATTTGTAGCATTAGAGAAATTTATTTCAATCTGTTTACAAATTATTTGTCTATCAATGGACTTATAGATTTGTTAGAGGAATATGAAATTAATAAACCAACCAAGGAGTGAATTGGTTTAATATCCCTTCAACCTTCTTTAAACGGGAAAATGCAAGACAAAAGTGACTATAATGTTGTAAATCAGAGATAATTATTTTTTCAACCCTTGGTTCATATTATAAAAAGATAGTAGAATTTGATATGCAGGAGGGAGGATAGGACATATAAAAATAGTATATTTTTTAGCTACTTCCCCTCACACGAACTCCCTAATATCAAACTCCGTTTTACTCTCTACAGTTTTAGGCAACGCCTTCTCCAAGAGCGCACTCACTTTAAGAGTCGCTTGGGGTAAGGCTTTTTCTATGGCTTCTAATAGGCTTGTGCCCTCTACTTTTTGTAGTAGCTCTATGTTCTCGGTGGTAACTTCTTCTTTGTCCTCAGAGAGGAAAATAGCTACCTTTTCCAAGTCCTCAAACGAAAGCCCTGTAGCAAAATCATTGTCCTCTGCCTCTGTACGATAACTGCGTAAATCCTCTTCTTCATCTTCAAGGTCTATGGTAGGTTCCTCTTCCCATTCTGTCAGAATATCCTGTTGCTCTTTTTCTGTTAAGGGGATAGCTGTAGTGACTACCTTTGCTGGAGGCACAAACCTGCTTTCCCCCATTACCGAAGTTGAAGGAGCTGTTCTGGGTATAGGGGTAGCTTTAGGTTGGGGAGCTCTCTTTTTAGAATGTGTTATAGGCATTTTGTCTGATAGCAACAGCAAAATCACCACGATAAGTAGTAAAATGATAATCTTTTCCATTATTAAAATATAGGTTTGTATTTCTGTTCGAAACTCTGTGTAATTTCCTCTTGGTACTGCTCGAAATGCGCTTTAAGTACATTGTCCAAATAGTTGTACAGACTGATCTTGTCTTCTCCTATCACCTGTACAATGCGGGCTATTCGCTGGTGAAACTCAGGGCGTATATACACCGATTTCCCTTCCCTTGCTGAAGTCTCTCCCTGCTCAAAAAAATAACTTTCATACTCATAGAGCTCTGCCTTTTTCTTCTTGGTAGGAGCTAGTTTCTGGGGTGCTTTTTCTGTCTCTATTGGAGCCGTAGCAATGGCAGAGGCAGGCGTGGGTTGCTTACCTGCCATTAGCTCCATTAGTTCGTTTTCGTCTATAGGTTTTACTGTCTTCATATCTTTAGGGTTTATTGAATAATCTGTACCAACTCATTAATAAAGTCGTCCAAATGGCAACCACTCATCAACTTCTCATCAGCAGGCATTAAGGTAGAACGGAATACCAATCGTTGGTTTTCTGTGCCGTCTTTTCGGAAACGCTTGCTATCAGAGATGTAGGCTTGCATCAGGTTCAAACCTAAATCAGCGATCACCTGCTCGTATATCTTATACAAAGGCGATTTTTCTCTCCCATCTACCTGATTCCAAAACAAATGCACGCTTTTAATAGCACTTTCGGTATTCTTAGCAATGATATTGGAAAGTACCTCAGTAAAACTCAAAGTACTTTCAATCACCACTCTATCGGCAGTGATAGGTGAGAAAATGTGATGCATTTGTGCTAGCAGGGTCAATATCCCTGCGGTGTTTACTGTCCCTGGCATATCAAAAAGGATAACCTCTATAGGGAAAGGTGTCTCTGCAATGAGCTGTTGTGCCTTTTCAAGGGCTTCATTAGGCTTACATTGTATTATGGGGTATGCCTTTTTGTTCAGCTCACTAAACTGTCTATGAGCAGCTTTCTTAAAATGCTCATTGTTCATCACTGTTTTAAGGTCTTGCTCTCGCATTCGGTGTAGGCTATATTGTGGATAATCACAATCCATCACTGCTACATTGTAGCCCATTCGGTAGTGTAACAAGCTGGCTACTAAAGTAGTAAAAGTGCTTTTCCCTACCCCTCCTTTCTGGGTAGAAAAGCTAATGAATTTTGTCGTTGATGTCATATATATGTGTTTAAATATGTTTGTAATTCGGTAAGTATATAAGTGCATAGCTATTCAAATACAACTATCTGTAATTAGCCAATTATCTAACTGCCTCTATAAGTAAGTATTTACTCACATAAGTAATTGACTAATTATCTAATTACTTACGTATGTACATACTTCTGTAGCTTTATAGCTTTGTAGCTTTGTAGCTTTGTAGCTACATAGCTACCTAATTACATTTTTACTTTCGTACATACTTGCTTTGGTATACGGGTGCAAAGGAACATACAAATATACATATAGCCTTATGTAGGGTTGTAAATGGCTTTATAAGGAAGTGATTGGCTTTATGTTACATACAAATCCTTTGCTAAGAAATCACTTGTTTTGCACCCTGAAATTACTTTACCCGCTCGTAGTGTTAATTTCTCTCTTTATGGCTAATTAAAATTCGACCGTTAGGGAGAATTTTCTGTTCACCCGAACAGAGCAAGTTGTGTTTTGAGGCACGCATTAGGCGTGTAGGCACCTCAAAACCACTTGCCCTTGCAGGGAGCTTAAAACGCACTCCGAAGTCGTGGTTTTTTACTAACACTGAATTTATATGACCTTACAGAAAACAACTCACAAACGCTCCACAGGTAGGAACAAAAAGATAAATCCTACTTCTTTTAGATATGTTTTTCGATTAAATGAAGAAGAAAACAATCAGTTTCTCTCGCTTTTCGAGCAATCAGGAATGAAAATCAAAGCGCATTTTATTACCTCTTTGCTTTTTAACCGAGAGATAAAAGTGGTAAAAATTGATAAATCTGCTTTAGATTATTACACCAAACTCACCGAACTTTATGTGCAATTTCGGTCAGTAGGGGTGAATTACAATCAGATTGTAAAGATACTCTACCGCAATTTTTCGGAGAAGAAAGCGGCTGCTTACCTCTATAAATTAGAGAAAGAAACTACCCAAATGATTGCTATTTGCAAACAAATATTAGAGCTTTCTCAGCAGATAGAACAAAAACTAAGATAGCTTTTAAGATGAAAACAGCAGTTTATGATAGCAAAAATACATCGAGGGGCGCAGCTGTTAGGGGTGCTTTTATACAATCACAACAAGGTGGCTAAAGGACAAGGAGAGGTGTTATATACTCAAAAAGTGATACAACCTCTGCAAGGAAGTGTAGGCATTTCGGAAGTGTCTCGTTCTTTTGCCCCTTATCTCTATGCCAACATAAGGACAGAAAAACCTATCCTACACATTTCCCTCAATCCCGATCCTAACGATAAGGTGAGTGATGAGACCTTTGTAAAGTTGGCTACTGACTATATGGAACAGATGGGCTTTGGCAACCAACCTTTTGTGGTTTACAAACATTCGGATATTGAGCGCAAACACATTCACATCGTATCGCTGGGGATAGACGAAGAAGGCAAGAAAATCCCTGATACTTTTGAAAAAATACGCTCAATGAAAGTATGCCGAGAGTTGGAAACAAAATACCAACTTATCCCTGCTATCACCAATGATTCACAGCTAACAGATGATGAGCTCTTGCCTTTGTCTAAATTAGTCCCCTTAGATTACCGACAAAACGATCTTAAAAAGGAGTTGATACATACTGCAAAACAATTGCTAAAACACTATCATTTTGCCTCGTTAGGAGCATTCAACGCCTTGCTCAATCAGTTTAACATAGCGGTAGAGAAGGTAGAAGGCGAACTGCAAGGCGTTCCTAAAAAGGGATTGGTATATGTGGTATTGGATGAGAATGGTAACAAAGCAAGCCATCCTTTTAAAGCCTCCAAGCTTGGCAAAACACTGAGCTTACCTTATATCGAAAAACATTTACAAAAGGAACAAGATCACTTAAAAGGACAAGACACCACTTCCTTAAAGGCACATATCATCTTTGCCAAAGAAACAACTCATAGTAAAAGTGAATTTGTTCAAGAACTAAAAGCTAAAGGGATAGAGGTCGTCTTTCGTGAAAACAAAGAGGGGAGAACCTATGGGGTAACCTTTATCGACCACAACAGCCGATGTGTGTATAATGGATCTCAGCTGGGAAAGGAGTTTTCTGCCAATGTTTTTCATCAGTGGTTAAAGTCGTTAGAAGAGTCATCACCTGCTTTAACCTCTGAGGTAAATATGCCGTCTGTAACTCCTTATGCAAGTAAAAATTACAACAATACTAATACTGTTGAAGAGGATACTTTCTCTGACACTTCTTGGACACATTACCAAGAGGATTTTGGCAAGGACTCAGCCTTAAATGCTTTCTTTACTCTTTTCTCTTTGGATGATCAGGGGGTAGATTACGAAGAAGAGGATTTTACTAGAAGAATGAAACGTGCTACTGCCAAACGGCGAAAAATGAAAAACAAATCTTAGGTGTGGCCAGTGAGCTGACATAGCTAAGTATAAAATATTGATAAACACTAAAAACAGAAACAAATATGCAAAACGATGATGATTTAAGAGCATTAGCCAAGATTATGGCTTTTATGCGTGCAGTAAGTATTCTCATAGTACTGATGCACCTCTATTGGTATTGTTATGGCTTTTTCCAAGGCGAAAAGTGGATATTAGCTGTAGTGGATAGAATCCTGACCAACTTCCAACGAACAGCAGGACTGTTCTCTCACCCGCTATACACCAAATGCTTTGCCCTCCTGCTCTTAGCTTTGAGCTGTTTGGGCACAACAGGCGTAAAGAACGACAAAATTACTTGGCGAAAGATTTACATCGCTCTGGGAATAGGAGCTACTCTTTACTTTGGTAACTTTTGGATTTTGTACTTGCGACTTCCTGCTTCAGTGGTTGCCTTTTTCTATATCCTTACTCTGTCTTTGGGCTACATAGCGCTCCTTATGGCAGGTTCGTGGATGAGTCGTCTGCTAAAAGACAACCTTTTAGACGATGTTTTTAACAATGAAAACGAGTCGTTTATGCAGGAAACACGCCTGATGAAAAACGAGTATTCTGTGAATCTACCTACTTTGTTCTACTACCGCAAGAAGTGGAACAAAGGTTGGATCAATGTGGTAAATCCCTTTCGGGCGACCATAGTGCTGGGTACTCCTGGTTCAGGGAAGTCTTATGCCATAGTGAACAACTACATCAAACAGCAGATTGAGAAGGGTTTTGCAATGTACATCTACGACTTCAAGTTTGATGACCTCTCTACTATTGCCTATAATCACCTACTAAAAAACTTAGACAAGTACAAGGTAAAGCCTAAGTTCTATGTAATAAACTTTGATGATCCTCGCCGTAGTCATCGTTGTAACCCTATCAACCCCAACTTTATGAGTGATATTTCCGATGCTTATGAATCTGCTTATACGATTATGCTCAATCTCAACCGCTCGTGGATTCAAAAGCAAGGTGATTTCTTTGTAGAGTCACCTATCATTCTATTGGCAGCTATTATTTGGTTTTTGAAGATTTACAAAGGTGGTAAGTACTGTACTTTTCCACACGCCATCGAGCTATTGAACAAGCCTTATGCTGATGTCTTTACCATTCTCACCTCGTATCCTGAACTTGAGAATTACCTATCGCCTTTTATGGATGCTTGGCAAGGAGGTGCACAAGACCAATTACAAGGACAGATAGCCAGTGCCAAAATACCGCTCTCCCGAATGATTTCGCCTCAACTCTATTGGGTAATGACAGGTGACGATTTTTCGTTGGATATCAATAATCCTAAAGAGCCTAAAATCCTCTGTGTAGGCAACAATCCTGATAGGCAAAATATCTATTCGGCAGCTTTGGGTTTGTACAATTCACGTATTGTAAAGCTCATCAACAAGAAAGGACAGCTCAAATCCTCTGTGATTATTGACGAGTTGCCTACGATTTATTTCAGGGGGTTAGACAACCTGATAGCTACTGCTCGAAGTAATAAAGTAGCTGTTTGTTTAGGTTTTCAAGATTATTCACAGCTCACTCGTGATTATGGCGATAAGGAAAGCAAGGTGATACAAAATACGGTGGGGAATATCTTTAGCGGACAAGTAGTAGGGGAAACAGCTAAAACTCTTTCTGAACGTTTTGGAAAGGTATTGCAAAAAAGGCAATCTACCACGATCAACCGCAATGACACTTCTACTTCCATATCTACACAATTGGATAGTCTTATCCCTGCCAGCAAGATTGCCAATCTCACCCAAGGGATGTTTGTTGGGGCAGTCTCTGACAACTTTGATGAGCGCATAGACCAGAAGATATTCCACGCGCAGATAGTGGTAGACAACGCCAAAGTAGCCGCTGAGACCAAAACCTACCAGAAAATCCCCGAAGTCCTCTCCTTTACTGATGCTAATGGCAACGACACTACCAAAGAACAGGTAGAAGCCAATTATCGCCAGATAAAGTTAGATGTCATTGAAATCATTGAACGCGAAAAAGAGCGTATCGCCAATGACCCTGAGCTAAGGCATTTGGTGGAGAAGGAGGCGGAATAAAGTTTATAAACTTCCTCTTATTTTCTCATAATACTCCATCACAAACTTCAAGTCTTCTGGAAGTGAGTTACGATCTATAGACCATAGTATATCTGGATTTGTGTTATTCTTGTTAAAAAATAATGCAATATAAAAAAACTCCTCATCACAAATAGGTATATAATTTAAAAAATTAAAATTATTATTATCTAAATATTTGTAAGGTATCTTTTCAAAAAAAAACTCATTATTTTTAGTGATACTTTTTTTAATATTTGATTTTATAACAAGAGTATCCTTATATATATTTTCAAATAAACAAACACTATCTCTAGTTAGAAAAATACCATTGATTGTATCATTTATACTAAAAGGCCGATCAGAGGGAATGTGATAGAAGGCTATTTTAGAAACCTGATGTTTAGTTGTTTTAAATTTAATAAATTTCTTATTGTAATATATATCTGTTACACCGCAAGAATTAGTACAAAAAAAAATAAGATAAAAATAAATACTTCATAAGACTAATAATTAAAAATTAAACTTCTATCTCTTCTCATTATTTCCCATTGCCATTTAAAAAAAGAATACATCTTTCCTTTGAAATCATTATCGCTTGAATCAGGAGCACTTACCTTCTTCCAATCATAGTCCATATAATTATCTGTATATCCTTGATAAAATACATGTTCACTTAATCCACCTTCTTGAAAAATATGAGGAAGAGATAACGAATGTCCACACTCATGAATTGCAGTTCTTTCACTATTTAATCCAGAATTAAATATGACACAATAATTTCCCCAAACATTATTCATTCTATTTAAAAAAGAAATTCCATTAGTTCCTCCTGAATTTATATCTGTATAAAATAAATAAGTTCTTTTATTATTATTGCTATCAATATTACCTACTGGTTTATATTTCCCATATTTTTCATATAATCTTAAAATAATATTCCTTATTTCAGAAGCTCCTAAAAGGGGAGTATTATACAATTTATATTTATCAGGATCAGTATCATCGGGTATTTCTAATAAATTAAAAGAGGTATCAACTACAACTTCTGCTCTAATAAGAGCTTGGTTGAAAGATTGGTATTTAAATAAAAATTGGTAATCATTACGTAATTTAGCTTTATTGGAAGGATCCTTTATTACATTAACCACAACAATTTCTGCTTTTGGAATAACATTATTTTTATAAACAACTAATTTTCCAACTTGTTGTTTCAAATCACCTCTCTCAGCAAAAACTTTAATTTGTTCATGTTTATCAAGAGCTCCTTTTATACATTTTATATTAACTTTCTTTTTTAGAATATAATAATTTTTGCTTACTCCACCTATATTCTTTGTTTTTTTGGGGGATGATATAATTTCTGAAGCAGTTATTTCACTTGGAGTTATTTTTAAAAAATCATTTGTACTTTTAAATACAATCTTTATATCTTCTAATGTTATTGCATCGATCTCTTCTATCTCTAAATTTAAATTCACACCATTTTTATGCATCCTAGACCCATAAGAAAATTCTTTAGTTGTTGTAAAAGGGAAAATTGACAACCATGCAGGGTAATATCGTATTCCATAAGGAGAAAAATGTTCAGTATCTTTCAAATATTCATTTTTTAATTTCTGAATATCCTTACATAATGGCTTTAACTGGTTGATTGGATTTCCATTATTATCAATTGCAACTTTTACTATTGGATAAATATACTCATCACGTATCCAATCAAACCCAAATTCTCCTCTATAATCATCAGGTCGTCTAAAATGCACCAAAAATTTAGGAAGACTATTTCCATCTCCCTTTGGTTCTTCATCTTCATCCACAAAACGTGGTTTTCCAAAAGTAATACTCATAGTTTTATTATTTTAAAAACTTAAAACCATTGTTGCTCATATATGACTTTATTTTCTTATCCGTGAGTTCGTTGTGCGGTTCTCCTATTATTGCTTTGACTTCTTTAACCTTATTGTCATATAGATGCACAAAAATATAGATATAAGTTGTACAATTCTTTATATAACATGCAACCTCCATCACAATAGCAACATAAGTATCCTTCTTGTTTTTTGAGCAATGTATAACACGAGGAATACAATAGTCTAATGCAAGTTCCTCTTTGTCAAACCTCACTTGCTGCTTATTGATGGTTAGAAAATATCCGTTGTCTATACTGTGTTTGGGGATAGAACACTCTGGCTCTCTCCTTCTAACATTCTTCGTATCAATAAGCATATAGATGTCATTATCTAATGCTTTGATGTTTATCACATACCTGCCAAAAGAATCGTTTAGAAGCCCCCAACAATAATTATCAAACAAATCTATTTTAGCATACCTCACATTTTGCTGTGAATACGTTATATTAAAAAATAGAAATAAACAAAGAAATCTCATTTTTTTATTTTTTTATAGAAAACAGTTGGTCCAAAATTGCCACTTCCTTTATATATTTTAAATCCTATATAAATCCAGCTTTTATTGGGATTGGGATTAGTCCAAGAGTTAAATTTCGTTCCTTTCTTAAGGTCATCTGCTATATAAAGGTCTCTTTCCAAGTTTTTTCTTGTTTCCCCTGTAGCAGTCAAAATATCAGTACCATGCCATCCAATAGCTTCTTCTGATAAATCATTTCTACGAGATGGCTCTTCATTTAAATAATAAAAAGCTTTTATTGTATACTCAATAGCTAATTTAGCTAACTTTTTTTGAGTTATTACCAATGAATTTCTACCAAAAGCATTTCGATCATAGTCAAAAACATCTCCTTTTTTAGCTTTATGCTTAGTATCATAACCTAAAAAAGTTTTGTATACATCGTTATGATTAAAGTAAGACCACTCAGGATAATACCTACCTCGTATTTCTCTTATAGTATCATCTATACTTTCCCCTCGATGAAAATCCTCTCCATTATTCTGTATACTACGATTCATAATAATATAGGGGATTCGTTTAATTGCTTCTGAATTATATCCTACTTCTGAATAAGCTAACCCTGCAATTCTTAAAAAAGTATCATTTTTAATATCCACTCCTTTTATAGTTAGTTTTTTTACATTTTCATATACTCTATCTTTAGCTTTTATAGGACCAAGATTTTGTATGGCTTTATATACCCAATTGTTATCAGATAACTGAGGTCTGATAAAATCAGGATCACAAATATAAACATCATTTACATCTCCAGTAAAATCTTTAGAGTATTCTTTCCCTAAGAAAGTTCCATCTGTTTTATAAAAATGTCCATTGATTTTTTTATAATTATCGCTATTACCTCCCTTTACTCCATTCTTATTCTGTTCTACTGCTGATTTTGCTGTAGTATTATCACTTCCCTTCTTAACAGCTATTTTTTTAGCAGAGGTAAGGGTTAGATTTCCCTCTGTAGCTATTATTTGCACTTCATCAGAGACACACTCATAGCTACCACTAAAATGGCGGTACTCATTCTTTATATTTACTATTAAGTTCTTTGCTCTTTTGATAATTGCCATAACTAAAACACATTTGATTTTTCCATACTATTCATCTCTATGGTTTTCTTACTACTTTCTAAAAGCAAGTTCTCCTTAGTACTTGTTATGGAAACATTCTTGTTTATACTTGTATTTTTCTGTGAACGAGACTTATGTTTCTCTTTTATCACCTCTGTCTTATTGTCAGCATTCTCTACTTTATTCCCTTTGGCTGTTTCTATGATATTATTTTCAGCTGTTATATCAATATCAGTTCCAGCACTAATCTTTACTTTTTTCTTGATGTTGATGTTTAGATTATTAGCAGTGATATTAATCGTCTCAGGCGCAGAAATTTCTATATTCTTACCTTGAGTATCCAACTTAATTACATTGCCATTCTTATCAGTAAGTAAGATGCTCTCATCTTCGGTAAAGATGAGTTTATGTCCACTTTTAGTATGAATTGCCTTTACACGGTTATCAGCATTGTGATATCCACTCTTCGCCTCACCATTATAATGTGCCCCAAGTACAAAAGGACGCTCCGCATTGCCACCTTCAAAGTCTACCAATACCTCTTCTCCTACCTCAGGGATAAAATAAAAGCCTTTACCCCCTCCTGTATAGGGTTGTATCACACGTATCCAAGGGGTCATTTCATTGCGTTTTGCCTGCCATAAGAATTGCACGCGTACACGTCCCATTCCTAAAGGGTCGTTGTTGTCCTTTACAACAGCTGGTTGCTGCTCTGAGTGCGGAAAAGCATTCTCATCAAAATCAGCAGGAGTACGCATCATAGGGATACCCTCAAAGGAATTGTAATACTCCATACCACTGTGATAGTGCGATATTTTTATCACCCTATAAGTCTCCATTGCTCGTGCATTAATGTCGGTAAGACACGCAAAGGTATTCATCCTGAGACGCGGGTCGCGGCTTTGTCCTTTTACTTTGAGCAACAATTCGCGTTTGTCTTTCTCTAAGCGTACTACATCCTCTAAATCTACACTTGATTGCTCTAACGAAGTAGCTGAGTGATATTTTTGAGGTATTTTTTTGTAGATTTTTTTAGAAGCATTCTTTGCATCGGTTTGTATAGGGTTATTCTTATACTCATTAGCAGCATCTCGTGAGTCATTATTTTCAGATGTTCCTTGATGTATATTGTAGTTTATATACTGAAAATCTTGTGGTTTTACCTCTAAGAAAAACTCTTCATCAATCAGGTTTAGGTTCTCACCCAAATCAATGGTCTCTTGGAGTTTATTGCCAAAAATAAGTTTACTGCCATCATAATAAAAGTATTCTCCGTAATACTTAGCCAAACGACAAATAAAGTCGTAGTCAGACTCTTGGTATTGTACCGTATAAGGAAGTGTCCTTGTGGTATTCACCCCTGCTGAGGTATCCACTTTTGCGGACTCATCATACTCCTGGGTAGCTGCTGCAACGATTTCTTGTAGTGTTTTGTTCTCATAAGATTGGCATTCCTTACCACTATCTAAGAGAATGCTTGGTGCATTTCCTGAGATATAGAGCGTACCATAACCGCCCCCTGTTTTTCGCTTACAGTGAATTTTAGTAATAATCCCTGAGAAGTGTTGCACCACCTTGCCATATTGATAAAACTTAATGGTAAGAGGATCGCCAAGCAGATCGCGAGAGTGCTCCATAATGTATTCGTGGAACTTATCAAATGAGTCCTCTGGGGTTTCAATGGTAAAGGTATCGTGCTGGCAGTTGTATTGGTGTAGCTCTACTTTATAGCTTTCTGTAGCCAAGAAGTCTTTACCATTAGAACTGAGCAGACAATAGACTACAGGATTGGTCTTGTCGTTAAGAAACTCTGTAAAACTTTTTAATTTGAAATCTTTTAACTCCATAAGTATTATCTCTAAGGTTTAACAATTCTCTTATTAGGCTATCCTCTCCACATCTTATTGTGGGCTACCCCTCCTACATCAAATCCCTGTGCGATGAGTCGTATTTCTATCTGCAAAGGCTCAGTGCCTTGTGCATCAAAATGTTCTTTGTATTTAATACAAAAAGCTTTTTTGAAAAGCACTTCTTGGAGCTTACTCATAGCATCTCTACGGTAAAAAATAATTTTACCATCTTTAGTTTGGTTGTGGTCTAACATCCAATTGAGCAATTCAGGTGTTCCTGTACTCTCTACTCTAATGGATATTTCACCACCATAAGGCATTCCCTTTGGTTTACCTGTTTCATCAATATTTTGAGTGAAATCGTATTCACACTCTAAAACATTGTAAGTCTTATCATCTAATTCTAATTTTGCAAGAAATGACATAATCTAATCTTTTAATTTTTGAGTTGTTCTATTAATACTTTGCATCTTTATCTATTGTGTAGTTGTAAAAAGAGCAGGTATGGGATTTCCACACCTGCTCTCTATACTTCTAAACCCATTCGTTCTCAAACGCACCTGTGCCCATCTCTATTTTACGAGCAGAGATAGTGAAGGATTCTGTTAGAGGTTGCCCTCCTGAAGCCTCAAAGTTCTCTCTGTGCTTTACCAAATACCCCTCAGTAAATTTGAGTTCTTTAAGCGTTGCCTCGCTATCTCGTTTTAAGAAGACGATACTACCGTCTTTTCTCTCAAACGAATTAACCATCCACTCAAAAAACTCAGGCGACTCAGTGCCTTCAATCTCTATGTCAATCTTACCTCCTCGGGCAACACTTGACGGTCTTCCTGTTGCGTCTGTTTCTTGGAACAACGCGTAGCTCACTTTAAGGATGTTAAACTCCTTGCCTGCTACTTTTAATTTTGCCTTAAAAGCCATAAATACTCCTTTTTAAAAATTAATAATGAAATGTTTACTTCTCTCAGCACCTACACCCACTCATTGATGTGTTTGCCTGTACCAAGCTCAATCTCTTTAGCTGAAAGCGTAAAGGTTTCTTTAAGAGGTTGATTTCCTGTAGCATCAAAATCTTCTTGGTACTTAACAATATAAGCCTCTTTAAACTTCAACTCTTTTAAAGTTGCCTCACTGTCTCGTTTTAAGAAGACGATACTCCCATCCTTTCTTTCAAAAGAATTGGTCATCCACTCAAAGAGGTCGGTATCCCCTGTACTTTCCACAGTGATGTGGATCTTTCCACCTCTTGAGATACTTGATGGTCTGCCTGACGCATCGGTTTCCTGTAACATTCCGTAGTCTACGGAAAGAATGTTGCGCTCTTTGCCCGCAACCACTAATTTTGCTTTAAATGCCATGTTAAATATATTTTAAAATTTAAATACTCAATACTACCAACTATGGAAAATATATTTTGCCTTCTTTCTCTCCTTACTCTCTATTAATTTTCAATTGGCTTTTATCAGTTCATCATCTTAATTACAATAATTATGTATATTATATATTTTCTAATTCTTTTTTAATTCTGTGCATATTCTACATCCCACTCGTTGCCATCATCTCCCTTTTGTCCGTCCATCTTAATGAGGAAGTTCTTTGCTGGGAAATAAGGGGTCATATGAATATCCAAGTGGATTTTGTCTTTTTGTATAGCATCTTGCTCAAATCGTTTGATTTCAAACTTTTCAATCAGCTTATAAGGACCCGTAATGCTGTCTAAAAAGCGCACTATCTGTCCCATAATCTCTTTGCGGGTTACTGAGGAATAGTTCTCAAAAGCACGTCTGTTCAAAAAGTCCATCAGTACTTTGGTTACATAGTCAAACACACGTACCACTGAATAGGTCTGCAAACCTATATTATCCCCATTGAATAAGGTTTTGGCTGAAAATGCCATTACCTTACCGTATTCATTGACCATTGGGATAAGTCCTAAACTCTCTAAGTTCGCGATCTCGCTCTTCTTAAGATCAAACTTTACTCCTTCTACTTCATTGATACCCCCAAATTTCTTACCCGCCGTTACCTGAGACATCAATGTCTTGTAAATCTTACCAGCCAAAGCTGCTGAAGGGGGTACAAATAAATCATCTGCTTCCTCTATCTCTTCAAAACGCCCACGACCTACAAGCCAATTACAAGTCATCAGTACATTAGAACGATATACATCCCCTCCTGTGTGATTTGCCTCGTCAAACATTTCCATTACATCATCTGGTTCATCCAAGTGTTGGAAGTCGGTAACGAGCATTACCTTATTGCTATGTGCTATTTTAGCCCATTTCTCAAGTACTGCATTAGAACCTAAGTAACCTGGTATAACCAAGATAGAGTAGTTGTTTTTAAGGTCTAATCTATCGTAATTATCAGTAAGTTCTGCGTGGACAGCATCAATAAAACGGGTGTTGTCTAAATCTTTTAACTGGTCAAGAGTAGCATTGACAATCGTTACATTCTTAACCTTATCTTCTTCGGTGTTTTTATAGAATAGGGCTACTGTACGATAGTTAGCTTCTAATTCTTTGGTAGCGTCTACTGCATAAGCCAAGTTCTTTGTGAGTAATTCCTCAGAGGCTTTTTTCTGATCCTCACAAGAGGCAACCATATCAGTGATTGTTTCATTATCGCTAAGTACATTGAGCCATAACTCTAAAGTTTTTTTCAAGGTCTCGCGCTCTTTGGCTTTGTTAGCCTCTGATAAAAAGATATTTCTACGCGCTTTGCGCTCAGGATTTACATTTTGGATATTCTCAATAGAACTCTCTAAAAGGTCAAATCCGCCATAGCGTGCTAAAGCCTCAATGGATTTTTCTATTGAAACAGGTTTCCCTTGTTGCGCTAAGGGAGCACCTTGTGTTTGTTTAGCTGCATTATCTGCCATTGTTTCTAATATATTAAATTAATCACTAAACTATTTCTTTTCTTCTAATTCACCAATTAGTCCCTGCAAGGTACTGAGCAGCGCCGCCTTGGCTTCAGGGTCTTCTAAAGCTGCCTTGAGCACTTTATTGCTCTTGAGTTGCTTGACAATTTTCTGCAATTGGTCTTTTTCTGTCTCTAAACCTGTAAGAAAGCTACTTTGCGCTGTAATGCCTTTTACTCCGAAATCTCCCAGATTAGCAAAAGAAAGCGTTTCTTTCTTCATTGCCCCTTGGGCATCCTCAAAATCTATATTTACGTGTGGCTTAAAATGTTCAAACACTTTTTCAACAGTAGTAAGCCCTTCTACCAGCTCTGGCTTGATGGGGTCATCTGCTGTTAGCTTTTGTGCTATCAGGGTTCTATTCTGAGGAATGTCTGCAATTGCCTCATTGGCATCTAAGGGGACTTCATTTCCGCCTATACCTTTACTACTAACTGCCATAGTATTTATGTATTAAGTTAATATTGTTTCTTTATTACACTTTTTCGCACCTACTTTCCCATTCAAATCCAAGAATGGATAAATCTATAGATGTATCTCGGTGCAAAACTACGCAATATTATTTAACACACAAGAGCTTTTATCAAGTTTAACAAAACTTTAACGTTTGTGAGTTTTTTGTGATATTCCACCATCAAAAGTAGATAACTCGCAAACCTATATACATCTTATATACGGAATTTACATACATAGTGTTTATATAGTGTGCATATAAGCCATTGGGTGAGGGGGGAGTTCTTACCCCCTCTCAAAAAGTCGATAGGGGTACATATTAGCAGAGGCGTTTTTTAGCTTTAGCATAAAACTCTCTTTAAGGTAGTCCCATTCTTCTCTCTCCATATTCTTTACAGTATCACTCTTTGTAAGGTAAATATCTATGGTACGGCTAAAGCCTTGGGTCGTAGAGACTTCTTTCTTAGTACCTTTTGTTACCTCAATAGCGGTTATAGCTCTCTTAAAATGGCTCATCCCAAAGGTCTCTATATCTGCAATGGTTACTATTCTACCGCGAGAGAGGAGCGCACTTCTTAGCTCTAAGAGTTTTTCCTCAGAAGTGAGGCGGTTTCTACCGCCCACAGAGGTTTTTAGAATAGTGGCAGGGGCTGTAAAATAAGAACTTTGAGCAGGTGGACTACATTTTGTTCCCGCCCTTAGTCCATTGCCTTCTGCTCCTGAGGTATGCCAAAAAGCTACCTCACAGTTATTTTGCTCTTCGCTCTTAGTAGTGGAAATGATAAGATATGTATTGTTATCCTTTACGATACCTTGTTTATCTTTTCTCTGCTCCAAAGAGGCTATATGCTGAAAAATCTCTTTTAGCACATCCTTAGTGTAATCGCCTCCAACAGCAGCAAAGGCTGCAGCTTCATTTTTTATAACCTCTAAAAGGTATTGCAATAGCTCGGTTGCCTCTCTGTTGTCAAGTCGGGCAACTCCTCCTCGTCTCACCACTGCAACGGTGTCTTGCTCTTTGCTTTGGTGGTTTTTTAAGTCAATTCTATTCTGGTAGCTATCAATAATATAATCAATATCCAAAAAGTGATGCTCTGTGGGTAATGGAAATATATTAAGACTTCCTTTGAGCATTTGTGAGAATTTTCTGTGTCCTATGTTGATGACAGGCACACAATTGAGCATAAAGCGGACACTGCGAAAAACCTCTGAGTGTACTACCGTGGAGAACACTAATTTAATCCACTGAATGTTTTCCTTGATCTGCTCTTCTATATTAGGAAAATGACTATATAACTGAGATACCACTTCTTCATCTCTATCTGAATTAATAGGTTCTAATACACCTTTAAGGGTATAGAAATTAGGCTGATAGAATTGATTGACCTCATTGTATATAGAGGTTAATGAGTTATTATTTTTGGTAATGATATGCTCTAAATCAAGGTGTTTATCTGCAACATTGTATCCATTGAGTAGCGTAAACTTCTTGTTTTGAGCACTTACAGTAGCTAATTTTAAATAGTGATAGAAGAGTTCTTTATGTTCATTGTTGTTCACATTGATAAAAAACTGAAGGTCTTCCAAAGGTTCATTATTGGTATTTTCTATTCCAATCCATAGCTCACCTACTGGGAGTGGTTTTATTCCTTTGGCTATTTGCTCATCAAAGAAAAAGCTCTCTTGTTCTATCAGTTCATTGCCATAAGCGATATATTTTACTTTGGTAGTAGTGAGTTTTAAGGGAATCGTTGGGAAAAAAGTGATGTCTATTTCTTTATTCTCTTGGGGGTTATAGATATTCTGAATCCTTTTCTTTGTTGCAAAGCTGTTATATAATGAGATAGGCTTGTTGTTTTGAGAAGGGTACACTTGTAATAGTGTATGCGCAGGGAGTGCCCCAGCGACTTCTTCAGGGAACATCACCTCTAAAATGCGGTCTATAATCCTTGCGCGTGAGTTTTCTTGTTCAAAGCTGAGTTTTTCAAGTTCTGAGGCGCAAGCCGAAATCAGTAATCCCACCAAGGGGTCAAAGGAGTTCTCTGTTTCGCTCTCACTATAGCCCCACATACGTGAAGCCCGTCTTAATATGCGGTCTCTTATTCTATCTTGATTCATCTTTAATTCATTTTTAGATGTGTTTATTAATAAGACAAAGGTGCTATAAACAAGTGTGTTCTATACTCATAAGGGTTGTTAGTCTCTCTTATAAATCCTTTGATATAGATTATTACTTTCTTCTTTGTACGGGTCTTTTCTAAGGTACTCAGGTTTTGATTGGTTACCCCTACTTCAACCTCTTGCACGAATAAACGTTTTTCGTATCGCTGTATGGATTCTTTTAAACTCTCTTTTACCAAGAGTTTAAGGTTGGCATCACTTTTAAGCATATCAAAGTCTACCTCCCAAAAGCCTATGCCAAAGCCTTCATCAAACTTGCATTCTCCCCAAGCTGTGGTAGCCAGTAGGAAGAGTTGCTGGTCAATAGAGGTCTCTAAGGTGGTCTTGGCAAGGTCGCGCTTCTCTATCAGTGCCTTGAAGTCTATGGGGGTTTTGTAGTAAGTGCCTTTCATCATCATAAATATATTTTCTTTTTTATCTCTCCCTTTTGGGTGTACTCTATCTCTTTGGTGAGTTGTTTGCGTTTGATAAGTTGCAATTGTACTTTTGGGGTGAGTTTGAGTAGCTGCTCACGGTAGTGTATATCACCCATAAAACTCTGTCCATTGTGGGCATCTACGATGACAAAGTAATAATCCACATCTTGGGGTTTTTGAAAGTTTTTAATATCGCCTGCATATAAGAGTATATTTTTACCCTGATGAGTAAAAGTATAAGAGAGGCTGTCTTCGGTCTTCCTTCGGTGTTTGCTTAGTGTGTATTCGGTGATACCCTCTTTGTCTGGTTCAAAGCAGATATTCTCATACAAATACGAAGTTGTGTCAAATCGTTTGATGCCTATAAATGAAAGTAGGCTTTTATGCTGCTTTTCTTCTGTAAAGTGAGGTATATCCCTTGTTATCTGAAACACCTTTATCTCTTCTGTTTTATCATCGGTTATAGTGAGTTTGTAGGTAGGCACTTCTAATAAAGTACCGTTTATATTGAGCTGCACACTGCCTGCTTCCTTATCTGAGATAAGCATACTGATGGTATGCTGTTTAAATCTGCTTTCCTCACGTACTACCACTACCTCCTCTCCCGCATCACTCTTGTTTAATGCCAGCGGGTTTTCACTCATTCGGATATTTAGGTCTAGCTCCATAAAGGACATAACGGCTCTTAATTAGTGGTTAAATGATAGTAATAAAGGCATTTTAAGTGTTCTTTGAGTTCTTTATCTCCACCTTCTCCCAGATAGAACTCGTACACCTTTTGGAATGAATACACTAAAATCTTTGTAATCTTATCATTACGCATCTTTTTAAGCTCTGAGCGGCTTAGTTGTCTTACAAAATAACCATCACAATTGAGCGGATACTGATTCTTGAGGCTTATCATCTCTCCTGACTCAAAATAGACATCTACAATTTTTTCCTTTTTCAGGCAAGTAGAAGGGGCAAGTATATTCAAAAACAAAAAGATGCTATTTTTCCTCTTTCCTAATTGCAAAGCGGCGTAAGTGTACTCCTCATTGTCCACTCTCAGGTACATAGGAGGGACATTTACATACGGCAAGCCGTTTAATTTGGTTTTAGGTTGACTGACATCGCACTGTTCAATTACCTTGGGTTGTGGCAAAGGTAAGGACTGTGCTTTTGTGGTAAGCCAACTTAAAAGTGCAAAGGCTATAGCGATATACGTTCTCTGTTGCATTGGCTTACTTACTGATTTTGATATAGTTGCTTACAAACCTCTAAGTCTACTTTCATCTTATCGTATTCCTCTTGTAGGATCTGATTGATGTCGTTTAGGCTATCCAACAAAGCCCTATCAGCAGTAAGTTTTTTGATGTGTTTTTTAGCATCAATATACTGCTTACAAATAAGAATGGTGTTGTTGTACATATTCTTATTGGTCAGTGTATCACTTTTTAGGAAAGGCTTGTACATATCTGTCAAAATAGAAAAAGCTAATTTCTCATTGAAAAAATCGTCTTTAAGATTGGATACCCCAATGGAGTCCATCGCGACTTTTACCTTCTCTAAATCAGCAGCGAAATGGTTTTGTATGGCGATATCCTTTTCCAACTTGGCGTTCTTCTCCTTAAGCAGTTTGTTTTCCTCAAAAGGGAAGTGCACATTGGCAAACATCGCAACCACTACAATGGCAACTGTGATTGCAAAAAAGAGGACGAAAAACCAATAGGCTTTTGTGCGTTGTTCTTTATTGACTATTTCCATAGTATTTATAACTTTAATTGTTTAACAAATTAATCTACCAAGAGGCTGCGGGTACGCCTTACTATATCTTGGTTCTCGTTGGTCGTTTCAGCCACAAATATACCGCCATCAGGTTTTTTACCGATATAATCCAAGCGGCTTAGGTTGTTGTACAGGTCTTCTATCAAGTCCATAAACTCTTCTGTTACTTTGATATGCTTGCGGATATGGTTGTGGTTGTAGTGGGTGTTGATAAGGGTATTGAATACCTGCTCAAAAGCACCTTGGGTAAGGTTGCACCACTCAGAAAAATAGTTCAGCAATTCCTCTTTGCCTGCGCCTGAATGAGCATCTGTAAAGTTCTTCACAATACGTGCAAAGGCTGTTACTGAAAGCAGTAATTCGCAAGGTGGGTTATAAGGCGACAGCAGTTCAAAACGATTGATTTCTTGCCCTAAAAACATCAACATACGCTCATCTATCTTGTCTATCATTGCTGAGAGTTCATTATTCTGCTTTTTGATATGGATTTTCTGTGAGATTTGTATAGCATAGTTCTCCATCTTTGCATAAAAGCTGCGAATGCGATGGTAGAGGTTTTGTAAGGAAGGATGTGCTATCACACAGCTGCAAGGGGGTATATAGGTATCGTCCAAACGCACTTGTCCATTGTCCATAATCACCCTGCCTATCATAAGGTAATCATCACCCAAGTCCTTATTCTTTAACTCTGCATCTGTGTAAAGGTAAAGGGAGTAAGTAGGGCGCAAAAAGGGAATACGTGGTGGGTATTCTTGCGCTTCAGCCTCTCCGTAAGGGGTAGGTTTAAACAATTCAGCAGTGATAAACACAGAGAAGGTGGTATTGCCTTTTATCTCTGTCATATCCTTGCTGAGGGTTAAGGTTTGTCCTGCTTGTGAGGTACTTATCTGTATGCGTATTCCGCTGGGAGTAACGGCGTGGCACTCCTCAAGAGTTAGTTGCAACTGGTTGTAGTGATCCATCAATACGTGCATCTTGATGGTATCACCTGCCATAGGTTGTAAGCCGTAGTTAAGGTCTGTGGTTTGCAGGGCTATGGCATCTCTAAGGCTATCGGTAACAAAGTCCTGCACAGCAGTAAAATGGCTGCTGCTTAGCTTCATTCCGTCTATCCAATTCACAGGATAATGGGTGAGTAGATTGTTCATTGTTCTATCTTGTTTTATTTATTGTTTGCAAAGGTAAGAAAATGTATTATTCTTTCCTATGATAAATTAATTTCATTGTTTCACTATTTTTCCTGTTTCAGTGATTTTAAATGTATCAGTCTGTTCAAAATTAAAATCTTCATCATCTTTTTCAATTGCAGTACACCCAAATTCTGTTTGTATTTTTATTTTAAAGTTTTTATCAATACAAAATGTTCGCTCTCCTGAACATTCATCAGCGAGACGATAATAAAGAATGATACTATCTATATAATTCCCTTGTTTATCAAATGTTTGCAGCTCTATACGCGGTACTGAATATTCATTTACTCGTATATATCCATATAGAACGGTAGTTATAGAATCATTTATTTGTATTTTCTTTACAGCAAAAGGAGGAGAGTCCTCACTTTCTTGATAATAGGGGTAAGCTATCAAAACTTCTTCATTAGTTATAAAATCAATCGTACCTTTATGAAAAAGGGCATTTACTTCCTTGTTTAGAGATTTTTTTAACTTATGAAAGCCTAAAAATTTATCAATATCTACATAATACAAATCATCTTTCACATAACTACCTTTTATACAAAAAGGCAACGAAACTTCTTCTAAATCATCAAACGAAATTTCTTTTTTAGAATTAGTTATTGTAAATTCTTCTTTTTCAGAATTAGTTACAGTAAATTCTTCTTTTTCTGTTTTTTTATCTATGGAATTTGTATTTTGCTTACAAGCTATAAAATTAGCAGCAAGTAATAAAAATAAAATTATTTCCTTCATTCTTCTATTATTTTAATTAAACTATGGTCAAATCCAGTTAAATGTAAATGGTGGTGGTGTCTAACTTCTTTCTGTATTATCTTACCTTTATCATCACGTTTTTCATCTATTCTTAAATGTCGTGTATGATTTAAAAGATATTTACTATTACCATTGTAAGTAAAATATTCGGAATACATTTTTTCTAGTCGTCCCCAACCAAATAAATATAATGCATCGTTAAATTTATTTTGTTGTTCTACATCAAAATAAGAATATTCCAAATGTGTTGATTCTCCTTTTCTATTTGTAGATAAATATCTTAAATCTCCTTTTTCACCATTAAAATGTGATGTGCTGGGATAAGAACCTGCTTTATTATTACTAAATCCATTAAAACCTAAATAATCTATATTTAGTTTAGCCATTGCCCCAAGCAATCCTGCATAACAATCAGGATTTATATAATACCGCTTAGAATCTGTATTTATTGTTAAAAACTTTAATTTAACTCCATTATTGTCATAACCTTTAAATTCTCTAATATCTATTAACTCAACTTTCTTGGTTCCAGCAATATTACCCTTTTTCATTTCTGTTGTCTCTATAAATTTAAAGATACCTATTTCGTGCTCATTGCCTTCTTCATCATGATAAACATATTGATATTTTTTTTCTTTATCATAAGGTAAATTATTAAAAATATATTTTTCAATATTTCCATCATAGTATATACGATATGTATCTATTTTCTTAAATTCTATTTTGATTTTTAATTGATGTTGTGGAGTTAGTGTTTCTTTGAAGGTAAAAATGTCTAAATAAAGAGATTCGTATGTTTTTTTGTTAAACATCAATCTCAAATCTATTTCTGTTACATTTTTCCCAATAGTGTTTTCTTTATACCAATTCTTATTCTCTATCATTGATACAGAAAAATCTACATCAGAAATACTTTCTTCGTATTGTTCTGGATCTTTTTCAATGTCAGGTATATTTGTTATTATTGGATAAATAAAACAACCTTGAATATTTTCCTTATTAACAATATTAAGTATTATGGAAATATTCGTTTTATCAATGTATATAGCGTTAAGAGTATGTAATTTAATTTCCTCCATTTTTCTATCTTCTTTAATAGAAAGTGGCGTATCATCATTAAAAGAATCTATTTCATAAATTTTTTTTACAATTATATTTGATGAAATATTTTCATCTATAGGATCCAAAATTTCTTCTTTTTCCTCAACTTCAACAACACCAACTTTTACAGGGCTATTCCCTCTCTCAAAT
>NZ_KE150245.1 GCF_000411115.1 Capnocytophaga granulosa ATCC 51502
CTTAAAAACTGCGAAATCCAATGGGATAAACCTCCCCAAAAACAAGAGACTATCATCTCGATTGGCAGAACTCCTGTAGGAGTACAGAGTAGTTTATTGGGTATTACAGGAGGCGAAGGTACAGGCAAAAGCCATTATGTAAGCGCCCTCATTGCAGGTTGTCTTAACAGTAAGAACCTTCCTATTGACACATTGGGCACAACGCTACTGCCTTGCCCCAAAGATAAAGTGGTGCTATTTTTCGATACAGAACAGTCTCAAGACCAGCTCTATCAAAACATCAGCAAACTGCTTAAAAGAGCTAAACTAACCTCTCTTCCTGATTTGCTACACGCCTTTTGCCTCACCCAACTCCCTCGCAGAGAGCGATTAAAGGTCATTCGTGAGGGCTTGGAGAGTTTTTACTACCAATGTGCAGGAGTGCATTTGGTGGTCATCGATGGCATAGCCGACCTTATTGGAGCTGTGAATAATGAGCAAGAGAGTGTGGAACTCATAGAAGAGCTTTACCTTTTGGCAGGTAACTACAAAACCTGTATCGTATGTGTATTACACCTCACCCCCAGCGGACTTAAACTCCGTGGTCATTTGGGATCTGAACTACAACGCAAAGCAACGGCAGTGCTTTCTATCGAAAGGGAGAAGAACAGTCCTATCTCAGCGGTCAAACCGATGAAAATACGCAATGGCAGTCTTAGCGATACCCCACAAATACTTTTTAGATGGAACAATGAGCTGGGAATGCATAGTTATGTAGGCAATCAGAAAAACGAAGACCAAAAACCCAATAAAGCCAGTACCTTAGCCTCGTTAGTTTCTCCTCTTTTTAAAGAGCGAACTTTGTGGACTGTTCAAGAGCTGAACATAGAAATTCAAAAACGGACTGATGTAAAGGAACGCACCGCAAAAGGTTATATCCGCACCTTAAAGGAAATGGGCATTTTAGTCCCTCAAGAGGGTAATGACCAACTCTTAGGAATGGGCAGTGTGCTAAAAGAACTTTTGGAGGATAACAAGAACTCACAAGGATAAGCAGAACTTTTAGATGTTCTAAGATTAAGACCTAACAATCGAAGTATTAAACAAATATAAATATAAAAAATGGAAATCGACAGAATAGAATTTATAGCGTGGATGGAACGCATTATGGATCGTTTTGATTTGCTTAAAGAGCAAATAGACAAAGCTGAAAAACGCAAAAACAGCTTGGATGGTGAGGAACTCTTGGATAATCAAGACTTGATGCTCACCTTTAAAATCTCTGCACGTTCCCTGCAGAGGTATCGCTCCAATGGCAAACTGCCTTATTATACCATATCAGGCAAAATATACTACAAGCTCTCAGATGTACATCAATTTATCCGAGAACATTTCAGTGTGCCAGTAACAGCTTTAAAAGCCAAAAACGGAAATACTATGCCTAAAAAGGACAGCGCCTCTTAAACGTCTTACAAAGGGAGTAATTTTACCCCCAAATTAAAAAAGATGTTTAAATAATGGCAGAAAATCAACACGCCGATACGGCAAATTACGACAATCAAATCCCAGTGGATGAACAACTATCTGATATCCTACTGGTATTTGACAAAGAAGAAAAACAGCTTAAGGCTGTAAAAGGAATTGATGAGAAAGGAGAGTTAAAAACGGCTCCTGCTGACAGCAAATCCTTAGATGACTTTATGAAAGTAGACAAGCAAGGTAATATGCTATCTAATTTCTTTAGCAACTTTATGCGTCAAGTCCAGAACCCTTCTCGTTTTTCTTTCTTTAAAATACCGATAGAAAAATCGGTAAATACGATAGAAAAACTTCAAAACCATCTGGCAAAGCTCACTGAAAAGGGTAAGGAATACCTCAAGAAGTACGAAGTATCTCCTGAGCAGTATATCAAACAAGAGCAAAAAGCAGCTACTCTAAAACAAGAAGGAGAGACTGCCGTTGCTCAGACCCCTCCTGAAGCTCCTACTCAAGCACAAGTACAAGAAGCTCCTGCTCAAGCACAAGTACAAGAAGCTCCTGCTCAAGCACAAGCACAAGAAGCTCCTGCTCAAGCGCAAGCACAAGAAGCTCCTGCTCAGGCACAATCTCAAAGTACTCCTGCCCAAGAGGAACTCAAGTACAACCCTGATGCTATTGATTGGGAAACGTTACAAAACTTAGGGGTGAGTCGAGAGTCTTTAGAGAAGAGGAACCTATTAGAGCCCCTCTTAAAAGGTTATAAAACCAATGAACTGGTGCCTATTAGTTTCAATTTAGGCTCTACAGTAACCCGCTTTGATGCTCGTCTGTCCCTAAGAGAAGTTGATGGAAAAGTAGCAGTAGCCATTCACGGGATGCGCAAGGAACCACAATTGGATTATCCTTTCTTTGGTCACGAGTTTTCAGAAGAGGATAAAAAGAACCTGCTTACCACAGGAAATATGGGACGTACAGTTGAGCTTACCAATACCAAGACAGGAGAAAAAATTCCTTCTATTATCAGTATTGATAAGCTCACCAATGAAATCATTGCCTTGCGCAGTGAACACATCAAAGTCCCCGATGAAATCAAAGGAGTCAAACTCTCCCAGGAGCAAAAACAAACGCTCAAAGAAGGCAAGCCTCTGTTTGTCGAGGGAATGACCTCTAAAAAAGGAGAGCCTTTTAACGCAACCGTGCAGTTCAATGCCGACAAGCGTTATGTGGAATTTCTCTTTGAAGACAAAGCTCCTAAACTTGCTAATCAAGAGAAACTCACTGAGGCTCCTACAGTCATACGAGGAGTAACTCTTACCGAAGAACAACACAAGGAACTGAGCAAGGGTAATCCTATTTATTTAGAAGGTTTACAGAGCAAAGCCGGTAAAACTTATAGCGGTTATTTTACTTTTGACAAGGACAAAGGCAAGGTAGAGATGAGCTTTAACAATCCTCAAAAGGACATTACTGATAAAGTTTCTTCTACCAAGCAAAAAGCTGAAACTTCTAAAGCCAAAGAAGAAAAACGCCCTCAAAAGCAATCAGAAAAAACAGCTCAAAAAGAAACTGCTAAGAAGTCCAAGGGACGCAAAGTATAACTCTAATTTTTAACCTCAATACACGTAGAAAAATGAAAGTTATATTAGCAGAAAAGCCCAGTGTGGCAAGAGAGATTGCCGCTATAGTGGGGGCAAGTGAAAAACAAGATGGATATTTGTTAGGTAATGATTATGCTGTTACTTGGGCATTGGGACATTTAGTGCAATTAGCCCTTCCAGAGGCGTATGGTTGTGTAGGATTCCACAGAGAACACCTACCTATTCTACCTCGCCCCTTTATCTTGGTACCCAAACAAATTCCTGAGGATAAGAAAGGCTACAGGTCAGACCCTATGGCTTTAAAACAGCTTAAAATCATTGATAGCCTTTTTAAGAAGTGTAGTTCCATTATTGTAGCCACCGATGCAGGTCGTGAAGGAGAACTGATCTTCCGCTATATCTATGAATATTTGCAATGTCAAAAACCTTTTCAAAGGCTTTGGATTAGCTCCTTAACCGAAAAAGGTATCAAAACAGGACTTGCCAATCTGCAAGAAGGAAGTGCTTTTGATTTGCTGTATGCCTCTGCTCAAAAGCGTAGTGAGGCTGATTGGCTGGTGGGTATCAATGCTACCCAAGCCCTGAGTATAGCCGTAGGTGAAGGGATTTATTCCTTAGGAAGGGTGCAAACACCTACCTTAGCAATGGTTTGTAAAAGATTTTTAGAGCACACACATTTTCAAAAGAAACCTTTTTATCAATTACGACTCAAGCACCAAAAAAGCTATACTGATTTTTTCAGTATCTCAGCTAAAATTGAGGATAAAAAAGAAGCTGAAGCCTTACAAAAACAATTAGAAAAGTCTCCTATGACCGAGGTGATTTCCACTGAAAAAGAAGTGGTAAAAGAACAACCTCCTTTGCTCTATGATCTAACAGGTCTTCAGAAAGAAGCTAATAAAAAATGGAACTTTTCAGCCGATGAGACCCTGCAAATCGCTCAAAGTCTCTACGAGCAAAAATACATTACTTACCCACGTACTGGTAGTAAGTACATCTCAGAGGATGTATGGGAAGAAATCCCACAGCTGATACGTTTGTTACAAGAAAGTGAGGCATACGCCAACGAAGCTAAACTTGTGAAAATTGGGGCGCTGAATAAGAAGATGGTTAATGATTTGAAAGTAACAGACCATCACGGACTTCTTATTACCGAGCGCTTTCCTACCAACCTTACGGCAAAAGAAAACACTATTTACAAAATGATTGCCACCCGACTTTTGGAAGCGGTATCTGAACCCTGTGTAAAAGAAGTGCAAAAGACTCTACTGGAGGCGCTTCACACTGACTTCTTGATAAAAGGTGTTCAAGTGTTACAAGCGGGTTGGCGCGCTATCGGTGGTTTTTACTCTGATGAAACTGCCAAAGACAGTGAAAAAGACAATGAAGGTGATAGCAATCAAGTGCTGCCTGAACTTGTACAAGGAGAAAGTATAAAGATTAAAGCCGTTGAAATCCTTTCTAAAACCACCCAACCTCCTGCTTTATATACCGAATCAGGACTGTTGGGGGCTATGGAAACAGCAGGAAAGACCTTAGAAGATAAAGCGCAACGTGAGTTATTACAAGGAGCAGGTATAGGTACTCCAGCCACACGTGCCGCTATTATTGAGACGCTTTTAAAGCGCAATTATATTGAACGCAAACAAAAGTCTCTTATTCCTACCGATAAAGGAATGCAGGTATATGAGTGGGTAAAATCACTTACTATAGCCGATGTTGCCCTTACAGGCGAATGGGAAAGTCAATTGCAAAAGATAGAACAAGGAGAGCTCTCTCCCGATAGTTTTTCTTCGGATATGGAAGCCTATACCCATAGTCTTACTGATACATTTTTGGCTATGGATATACCCCAAAGAGAAAAACTCAAAATCACCTGTCCTAAATGCAGAAATGCTTCCTTATTACTGTTTGAAAAGGTAGCCAAATGTCCTGATGAGGACTGTGGTTATGTGCTTTTTAGGAATGTATGTGGCAAACCTCTTACTGATGAGCTGCTCAAAACGCTCTTTGAAAAAGGAAAAACACCTCTGATAAAAGGAATGAAAAGCAAATCAGGCAGCACTTTCGATGCCTATATACGTCTGAAAGAAAATGGTGAAACTGCCTTTGAGTTTCCTGAGAAAACTTTCAAAAAGCGAAAATACTAACAAAGGTTAGGTAAACTTTCAGTAAAGAAAGTCTGTGAGCTAACACAACGGATTATGTACCATATCCTAAGTGAAGTTTAGTCCTCCTGTTGATAACTTTTTGTTTCAATATATTTGCTCTTTAGAAATAATATAGTACTTTTGCAAATGTTTTGCAACGATATATATTTTTAATATGAAGGGACTAACCATACGAAAGTGGATACAATCATTGGAGGAAAAGGGTATTTACAGCTTTTCTATGCAGGAGCTAAAAGAGGTATTTGCTCACCTTAAAGAAAAAACTATTCTCAATACTTTAGGGGGACTTAAAAAGCAAGGAAAGCTCCTGCCTCTTTGGAATGGCATCTATAGCATCGTCCGTTTTGTGGACATTGGTAATGCTACTGATAACAAAGCTATCAGAGAAGAGGGAAAACCTTATTTCTACATTGAAACACTGATGCAACACCTAAAAAGGGAATACTATGTAGCCCTGCTCAGTGCAGTAGAAGTACATCTATCTCCCAAAGAGGCTTTACAGGCAAATGAAATTACAGTAATAACCTCCTTACCTCCACTGAGGGATTCCTTTAGGGGACAAAGTAAGATTCGTTACCTTGTCAAAAAGGATATCAAAAACTTAAGAGAAATAGGAGTAAAAAGAAAAACCTTACCTTTTTCTATAGAGGAAAGAACTTTGCGGGTAGCCTCTTTGGAGCTCACTGCGGTTGATTTGCTCCTCTATGAAAAAGAGATAGGAGGCATTCAAAAAGCAGTAGAGGTAATTCAAAGGATTAAAAAACACCTGAGTTGGCAAGAGCTTCCTACAGAGGTAATCCTCTCTACACCTGTCTCTATTTTCCAGCGCTTGGGCTATGTTCTTTCTTTTATCAAGGAGGAAGAACTAGCCGAGAGGCTCAAAGAGAGAGTTCTTAGCACAGGGAAAAAATTTAGAAGAACCCTTTTAAAAACAGATGTTCCTGAAAAGGGAGGAGAGCCTTTTTGCCCTATTTGGAAAATCGTGGTAAATATATCTTTGCAGAACGACACTTTGTAAAAATTAAAATTTGTTGAACCCATTAAAAGTAATTTTAACAATGAAAGAAACACAAACCCAACCCCAGAACACTGACAACACCTTAGGGTCATTGTCTTATTACGAGTTAAGACTCAAAGAGCTGTTACAAACGAGCTTTCCTAATCTTTTAGCAAATACAGCCTTTATCAAGGACAGAAGTGAGTATGCTGCGCAGGCTTACCAAGAGGCTTTTGAGGCGGGTATCAGTATTCCTGAATGTGATAAAATAGCCTCAGGAGTACTCTTCGATGGGCTCTTCTTCTCTCCCTTTGATATGGTTTTTGAGGTCGTTTCTCAGGAGTTCGATACTCAATTAGCCGATGAGGATTTGCGCCCTTTTGCCCTAAAAATCTTCCCAGAACTGGTTCCTTACTTTAAAAAGTACGAGAATGAAATCGATGAGGATTTTCAGCATTCCGCTGCCTATCAATCCCTCTATACAGAACTTACGGGTGCCATCGAACTATGGATAGAAGAAAATGGCATATCTTAAACGACTGAGCTTTAATCGTAATGCTCGTGCACTGGCATTGGCTTTCGATTTAGAGAAGCAAAAGCGCACGCTTCTAAGCCAAGAAGAGCGAGAACTCTTACAACACTATTCAGGCTTCGGGGGATTGAAGTTTATCCTCAATCCCCACCAGTCTGAAGCTGATTTAAAGTACTGGGCAAAAGCTGACCAAGTCTTTTGGCAAGATGTAAGGAGTCTGTATGCCCTTATTAGAGAACATTCCACTGATGAAAGGCAATACCAAAACTATGTACAAAGCCTTAGAAATTCTGTGCTAACGGCTTTTTATACCCCAATGCGTCTTACCTCGGCTATCGCTTCAGCAATAAAGGAAACAGGCGTACCTCTGCAAACAATGTTAGAACCTTCGGCAGGAGGAGGCAATTTTATCCGTGCTTTTAAAGAAGAGCATCCTTCTCTTGTGGTTACTGCTTTTGAAAAGGACTTGCTCACAGGCAAAGTGCTCTCTCATCTTTACCCCGAGGAGCAAGTACATATCGATGGCTTCGAACAAATCAGCCCACTGAAAAGAAACCAGTTTGATTTGGTAACCAGCAACATCCCTTTTTCCGATACCGCTGTCTTTGATTTGAGTTACTCTCGTAGTAGTGACCCTGCTAAGGTACAAGCCTCCCGTAGGGTGCATAACTACTTTTTCTTAAAGGGTTTGGATATGGTAAAGGAAGGGGGACTCCTTGCCTATATCACCTCTCAAGGGGTAGCCGATAGTCCTCAAAATGAGATTATTCGCCAAGCGATGCTCTCCAGTGCGCGTCTTGTCTCTGCCGTGCGCCTGCCTAACAACCTCTTTACCGATTACGCAGGTACCGAAGCAGGAAGCGATCTTATCATCCTTCAAAAAGACAGTCAAAGAGGCGCTTTAAACCCTATAGAAGAGCAGTTTTGCAATACAGCAAGGCTACCACAAGGGATGCTACAAAACGAGTATCTTTCACAAAGAGAAAACGTTATTTGTACGGATGCTCTTGCAGGCACCAACCTATACGGACAGCCTGCGATGGTCTATACCCATAGTGAAGGAGTAGAAGGTATTGCCAAGGAGGTAAAAGAAAGAATCCTAAACGATTTTAAAGCACATTATCTATCGCCTGAAACAGCACAACAAAGCCAAACAACACAAATTAAGCTACAAGAGGTTAATTCACAAAAAATTGAGATAAAGGAAATTGAGGTAAAAAAGGTTGAACGGCAAGAATTTATTGAAATTGAAAGCAAAATCAACGAGCCTTCCTTTGTTATTTCCAATGCTAATCTCACCTCTAAAGAGTCAAAAGAAATTAAGAATCAAAAAGTTGAACCCAAAGTCGTTCAGCTAAGTCTCTTTGATTTCCTATCAGAGCAGGAAGCCACCGCTACTTTAGCGAGCCCTCCCAACATTTCAGCTAAAACAGTCCCTACTATACCCATAGGAGCTAAAAAGAAAACAAAGAAGAAAACAACTACCTCTCAATTAGGGAATGCTCAAAAGTTGGACTTGTTTTCTTTTACTTATCCTGTCAATCAAGGGAATGAAATAGAGGTGCTTTCAAAAGCTTCTCCTGCTTTGAATTACACGCCTCCTGCGGTATCATTACTAAAAGAACCTGTACCTTTTGAGGGAGAATATTTACCTCATTTCAGAGAAGATACTTTGGTAGTACAAGCCGATACAGTGGGCTTTTTGCAAGATCTCAATAAGAACAAAACAGCTGCTACCTTTGTGCCTCTTGCGCTTTCTTCTTTGGAAAGACAAAAAGCCATTACCTATATCGCTCTGCGTGATGCTTATTCTGACTTGTACCATAAAGAGGCTACCACCTATACCCCTTATCCTACGGAAAGAGAAAATCTTAATGCCCTTTACGATACTTTTGTCAAGAACTATGGTCGGCTAAATAGTGCTGATAATATCAAGCTAATAAAAACCGATGCCTCAGGCGCTGAAATTCCTTACTTAGAGCGTATCAAAAATGGTGTTTATCAAAAAGCAGATATCTTTCACAAGCCTGTGGTATTCTCTCTGAGGAAGAATGAAAACATTTCTGCTGAAGAGGCACTACTCACTTCTTTAAGTGAATTGGGGCGGGTGGATATTCCCTACATAGCTGAGCTTTCTAACACCAATGAGGAAGAAGTCAAAGCGCAGTTACAGGGCAAACTCTTTTACAATCCTATAGAAGACGAATACCAAATTACTCAAAAGTGGCAAGCAGGGGATGTCTTTACTAAAATCAAAGCCGTAGAAGCATATCAAAATACTCACCCTGAACATCCTAAACAATCAGAAATTGAGCACGCTTTAGAGGGACTCAGGCAGGTAATTCCTACCCCTATTCCTTTTGAAGAGTTGGATTTTAACTTGGGCGAGCGTTGGATCTCCCCACAAATCTATAGTGATTTTGCCTCTTCGCTTTTCGATACCAAGGTAGGTGTGCAATACAGTGCTCAAACCGATGAGTTTTCAGTGGAATGCCGACAAAAGAACTTACATATCTGGGAGAAATACGCTGTAAAAAGTGAGAGCAGAACCTACGATGGTATTGCCCTCTTCAAAAACGCCTTGGTAAATACCACCCCTGATATTACCAAGAAAATAAAGATAGACGACAAGGAAGTCAAGGTGCGCGATATGGAGGCAATTCAACTGGCAAACAGCAAGATTGATGAAATACGCAATGCTTTCCCTCTGTGGCTCTTAGAGCAGAGTCAGGAGTTTAAAGACCGCTTGGCTGAGCAGTATAATCAGTCTTTTAACTGTTTTGTACGTCCGCAGTACGATGGTTCTTTTCAGTCTTTCCCTGGACTTGATAGAGAGAGTTTAGGCATAGAGGATTTGTATGATAGTCAGAAAGATGCTATTTGGATGATAAAGCTCAACAATGGTGCGATTTGCGACCACGAGGTAGGAGCTGGTAAAACCCTTATTATGTGCTGTGCTGCTCAAGAAATGAAACGCTTAGGATTAGCGCACAAACCGATGATTATAGGGCTTAAAGCCAATGTACACGAAATAGCCGAGACCTATCGCCGTGCCTATCCTTTTGCTAAAATCCTTTACCCTGGCAAGGAGGATTTTACCCCTCAAAAGCGTTTGCGTATCTTTGGAGACATCAAAAACAATGATTGGGATTGCGTGATTCTCACCCACGACCAGTTTAAGATGATACCGCAATCCCCCGAGGTGCAACAGAGCATTTTGCAAGAAGAACTCCAAGATGTTGAAGAGAGTCTTTGGCAGTTGGAAAAACAAGGTAGTGAAGTCTCTCGTGCGATGATTAAAGGAATGTACAAGCGTAAAGAAAACCTAGAAGTAAAGCTCAAAACCTTAGAACACGACATCAATGAGCGCACCGATGATACAGTAGATTTTAAGATGATGGGCATTGACCATCTACTAGTAGATGAAAGCCATAAGTTCAAGAACTTAATGTTCAATACAAGGCACGATAGAGTGGCGGGATTGGGAAACTCACAAGGCAGTCAAAAAGCCCTCAACCTGCTTTTTGCCTTGCGAACTATTCAAGAGCGCACTGGCAAGGATATGGGGGCTACTTTTCTATCTGGGACTACTATTTCCAATTCACTTACTGAGCTTTATTTGCTCTTTAAGTACCTGCGTCCTCAAGCCTTAGAAAAGCAACAAATTCACTGTTTCGATGCGTGGGCAGCAATCTATGCCCGCAAGACCACCGATTACGAATTTTCAGTGGCTAACAACATTGTGCAGAAAGAACGCTTCCGCTACTTTATCAAAGTACCCGAATTAGCGCAGTTTTATGCCGAAATAACCGATTATAGAACCGCAAAGGATGTTGGGATAGACAGACCCGAAAAGAACGAAATTTTACACAATATACCCCCTACACCCGATCAAGAGGTATTTATTCAAAAACTAATGGAGTTTGCCAAAACGGGTAATGCAACCCTCTTGGGACGTGCACCACTATCCGAGTCCGAGGAAAAAGCCAAAATGCTTATTGCAACTGATTATGCCCGTAAAATGTCTTTAGATATGCGAATGATCTCTGATAAGTATGAAGATCATCCTGATAACAAAGCCTCTCATTGTGCGATGAAAATCAATGAATATTACCAAAAATACAAAGCACAGAAAGGCACTCAGTTTGTCTTTTCTGATTTGGGTACTTACAAGCCCAACGAATGGAATCCCTACACTGAAATCAAACGCAAATTGGTAGAAGACTACGGCATTCCTGCTCACGAAATCCGTTTTATCCAAGAGGCTAAAAACGATAAAATGCGCAAACAACTCATCAGCGACACCAACGAAGGAAAGATACGGGTACTCTTTGGATCTACCGATATGCTTGGCACAGGGGTTAATGCACAGAAAAAAGCCGTTGCTGTACATCACTTAGATACCCCTTGGCGACCCAGTGACCTACAACAAAGGGACGGACGTGCCATTCGTAAAGGCAATGAAGTGGCTAAATATTTTGCTGATAATAAGGTGGATGTAATTATCTATGCTGTTGAAAAGTCTTTGGACTCATACAAGTTCAATCTACTATTTAATAAACAACTCTTTATCGACCAACTTAAAAACAATAAGCTGGGCAAACGAACCATTGATGAGGGTGCTATGGACGAAAAGTCGGGAATGAACTATTCTGAATATGTGGCTATCCTCTCAGGAAATACCGATTTACTCGAAAAAGCGAAGTTGGAAAAGAAGATTGGGGCTTTAGAGAGTGAAAAACAAACGTTCTTACGCTCTAAATATACCTCTAAAAACCGTTTAGATAACCTCTGTAGCGATTTGAAAGCCCTACAAGATCGCTTGTATCGTTTTCAGACGGATTGGCAAAACTTTTCAGATAAAGCGGTGCGCCGAGAAGATGGCTCGGTAGTCAATGCATTGCGTTTGGATGGCTTAGACGAAAAGAGCAGTGTAAAGCAGTTAGCACAGAAGTTACAGGACTATGTCCAAAACGCCCGTACCAAAGGCGAATATCAAGAAATAGGAAGTATCTATGGTTTTCAGATATTAGTAAAGACCGAAGTCTCCAAAAAAGACGAACTTGACCTAAAAGAAAACCGCTTTTTTGTACAAGGAGAAGGTGGTATCAAGTACACCTATAACAACGGACGATTGGCAAGTGACCCTAACTTGGCTGTGATGAATTTTGTCAATGCCATTGAGAAAATCCCTGCAATGATGGAAAAGGAAGAAAAAGAGATTGCCCTTATCCAAAAGGACATTCCTCTTCTAAAGGAAATCATCGAGAAAGTATGGGGTAAAGAAACACAGCTCTCCGAGCTTAAAACTGAGCTCTCAGCCCTTGATAGGAAAATACAACTTTCACTCTCCTTTGATACTCCACAAGAGGCTCAAGAAGGAGCCGAAAAACAAGAGGTACAAGAGGCAGAAGAACTCAATAAAGAGCTATCACAAGAGAGTCAAAAAAGCGAAACTCAAGAAGTCCCAACTCCCACGAAGGAGTTTGTAAGAGAGACTCTTAACAGAAACTCACGAGGGTTTAAAATGTAGCATTTATTCCTTAAAGAACCTGTATATCTCCATTTTGAAAATCAGCAGAACTGATGTTTTGCTGGTTTTCTTTGTTTTTAAACGTGTTTAAACTTTTTTGAGGAACTTGGAGATAAACCCTAATAAAAGCATTCCAATCCAAGTTACATCAAGATACTCGTATCTCATTATCAAACCTTTATATCCGTCAAGCCAACCATTTGCTATCATTTGCCCTTTATTATCACACAAAAAAATGCTATTTGTGGTTACGGATTTTTTTCTTGCTTGATAGCCTGTAGATTCTCCTTTTTCAAAATAGCTCTCAATTGGAAGTTCTCTCCATTGTACCCCTGTTTTTAACCTCTTGAGAATCAAATAAAAATATTGAAGCCAAATCAAAATTACTTTTAAATCCTCTTTTTCCTACCCATAAAAAGGGAATAATTCAATTATTTATTGTATCTTTGCCCAAAGTTGCTGAATTTTGGTGTTCTTTTTTTTCAAACACAAAATTACTAATTTTCGGGAACTTTTATTTTATTATAAGAAAAAGTTTAAACAGCTCCATAATAAAAAGTAATATGATAAATTGGATAAAAAATAAATTTCAGGATTCTCCTGATTGTAAAATGTTATTTGGAGAAGCGATAAAATGTTATTCTATTGAGGCATATAGAGCCTCTCTACTACTTTCATATTTAGGTTTTTTAACTTATATAAAAGAAATGATTATGAATAGTCAAAAGCCAAACAATATCAAAAATAGTAGATGGGATAACATAACTAAAGAACTCACTAATGAAAATAAATGGGAAGAAAGAATATTAACTGAATTAAACAATTCAAAGTCCCCAATATTTAAGATTAATGATTCTATAAGAAGAGAAATTTTATGTTGGAAAGATAGAAGGAATGATTGTGCTCATTACAAAGAATATGAAATAACCCATCAACACGTAGAAATGTTTTGGCTATTTTTAAAATCTAATCTTTCAAAGATTAGTATAGAAGGGAGTATGCAAAGTTTATTGAGTAAATTTATTGTTTTTTTTGATAGGACTAAAACTCCTGCAAGTAAAGAACCTGATGAATTAATACGAGAGATTGAATATGCTGTAGAGATAAATGATTTAAATATTTTTTTTGAGGAACTATGTAGATTGCCGTTATTTGGAAATGATACAACAATTCACAATATTTATTATAAAATATTTCAAATTTTTCAAGAAAATAACAGAATAACAAATGAATTAATACGTTTTATAAAAGAGAAAGGAGGAAATTACGACTTAAAATTTATTCTTAATTATCCTCAAGTAATTAATTATATCCAATATACTCCTGAAGAAATTAGAGAAATATGGAATAGTCGTATTTGGATATTATCACATTATGAGTATAAAATTATAGTAATTCTTTTACAGAATGGGAAAGTACCATTCAATGAACAAGAAGAATTATTTAAACATATATTCAATAAATTTGACCAGAATGGATTCCATTTTTTAAATTTAAAAGAAAATGAAATTGAATTTCTACTACAAGGAGGTTCTTTTTTAGATGTCATATACAATGATTTTTTTAAAGAAGGAAAGATATTTAACACATATTCTAATTTCAAACATATAAATGCAAAGGCTGAATTAATAACCCTTTTATTTTCTAAAAGAGAAATAGATAAATATATGATGGAGGGGTTAAAAAAGATGAGGGAAAATAATATCTCTCCTGATTGGTTAAGAGACTCTTTAACTAGACTACTGAATGACAATGAGAATATTAGAAATAAGTTTATTGAGATAGGAAATGAAGTTGGTTGTGATGTTTCTTTTTATACATATTTTAATATTGATGCTTCTAAATTTATGTAGGATATTTTCTCTCTTTTAGATAAACGTGTTTAAACTTTTTTGAGGAACTTGGAGATAAACCCTAATAAAAGCATTCCAATCCAAGTTACATCAAGATACTCGTATCTCATTATCAAACCTTTATATCCGTCAAGCCAACCATTTGCTATCATTTGCCCTTTATTATCACACAAAAAAATGCTATTTGTGGTTACGGATTTTTTTCTTGCTTGATAGCTTGTAGATTCTCCTTTTTCAAAATAGCTCTCAATTGGAAGTTCTCTCCATTGTACCCCTGTTTTTAACCTCTTGAGAATCAATAAAAATATTGAAGCCAAATCAAAATTACTTTTAAATTCTCTTTTTCCTACACTTAAAAAGGGAATAATTCAATTATTTATTGTATCTTTGCCCAAAGTTGCTGAATTTTGGTGTTTTTTCTCAAACACAAAATTACTAATTTTTGGGAACTTTTATTTCTCTAAAAAAGTTTAAACAGCTTCATAGCTAACTTTGCGCAAAAAATATTAGTGTAAGTAAAAAAATAACTATATTATGAGT
>NZ_KE150246.1 GCF_000411115.1 Capnocytophaga granulosa ATCC 51502
ATGGTTTTATTCTTATTACGTTCTTTCTAAGAACTTTACACGGAGCGGAGCAAAGGTACGAAATATTTTTGAAAATAGATGTTTAATACACGACAAAAAATAATATAGAAGGTACTTGACATATGATTAGTACAGTCTTCATATTATTTTTTAGATTTATTCATTTCATATTCTTCCCATAAATCTTGATAGATTTGGTACATATCATTTAGTTTTGACAACTCTTTATTAGGGTAGTGGTCTTGAATATCTATCTTATCGTGAAAGTGGGTTTTGATATGTACTCTATATAGGATAGGTTCATTAACATAATTTGCTATTTGAAAATAACATTCATCCATATAAGGAGACCAAATATCAAGGGTTATGGTATCTAAATGACAAGTTGTATTTATCTTTGAAATGCGAGTGCCGAGCTCATCTATATAGACCGTATCTTGTAAAAACAGTTTATATATTTCTCCTCTTGAATAAATTGTTAAACAGTCAATATCTTTATATTGATGCAATTCGAACCCATTACGGATTGTGTCTTTTTTTAGTTCTTTTATGTGCTGATTTTTATCTGCTCCTTGATTAGTACAAGCAAATAGTAAAAATAAGCTACTTATGATTAGTACAGTCTTCATATTATTTTTTAGATTTATTCATTTCATATTCTTCCCATAAATCTTGATAGATTTGGTACATATCATTTAGTTTTGACAACTCTTTATTAGGGTAGTGGTCTTGAATATCTATCTTATCGTGAAAGTGGGTTTTGATATATACCTTATGCAAAATAGGTATATCACCACTATTAGTTAGAATTTGAAAATAGCATTTATCCATATAAGGAGACCAAATATCAAGGGTTATGGTATCTAAATGATTAGTTGTGGTTGTAAAAGAGATATGAGTACGAACAGGATCTTTATAGATTGTATCTCGTAGGAACAATTTATATTTTTCTTTCTGTGAATATACAACTAAACAATCAATATTGTCATATTGATGCAGCTCTAAACCAGAAGAAACTCGCTCTTTTTCATTTTTTTTATGAATCGATTTGGTTATTGATTTTTTATCTGAACAAGCAAATAGTAAAAATATACTACTTATGATTAGTACAGTTTTCATAATTTAATTTTTTTGCAAAAAGTTTAGTATATTTAATTCTGTCATCTAATCCATTATCTCCTCCATTGATTATTTTGGTAACCTTTCTAATTGTCCTCTCATCAATTCCTGTTATAACGTCATTAATCTTAGATTCTTTCCAAAACCAACCTGCACAGCCAACAGCTTTTATCATTACCGTAGAAACATCTTTCCTGAATTTTTCAACTTTTTCCATTGCAGCGATCAAATCATCTACATCTTTTCTAAACTTGTCATCCTTACCTTTTTCAATATATCTTTTATCCTTTTTACATTGTTTTAAACACTCCGTTACTCCCATACTTCCGTTATTACCTATTTTTTTTAAGCATCTAACATAAACATCATAAAAATGAGTCTCACAACTCTTATCATAATATCTTAGATAGTTATAATCGTGGGTTAGGTGTATAAGTCCCCTACCTTTGTAGGCAATACCTCCACTATATGCAGAACTTCCTCCCTCTTCAATTGTATTTAAAAAATGCATAGTTTCAACATAACACTGTGCTAAAAAGTGTATCTTTTGTAAGCAGGTGGTTATTCCATATTCGCGAAATGTATAGTTAAGACATTTAGTAAACTCTTCATACATATCCTCTCCACTCTTTAGCTCTATCTGTTCTTCTGGTTTATTCGTCTTACCTTTATAGTAATCAGAAAAAATCTTATCTCCTTTTCTGGTAAAATCACTGAATTTTTCCATATAGTTTGGGGGTACTACCTTATTAGGGATTTTTTCTTCCACACCTTCTTTCAATGAAAAGTACTGTTCCCCATATTTTACAATAAACTTCCCTTTATAAATAAGTACAGGATTGTTTTTGTAACCATCTTTATTCTTATGAAATTGTGCAACTTCATTTTCTGGAAAATCTTTTATGTATTGGCGTCTGCTAATAATATCATCATTTTCTCTAATACCTTTAATAATGTCTTTAACCTCTTGTACTGTAAAATCTCTATTACAGAAGCAAGGCTTTTTTTCCTTAAGCTCAGCGGTTATCTGCTGTCCTGTGCTTTTTAATGTGATTACTGCTATCATTGTGTTATTCTTTTGGTTTTATTACTTTTAGTTCTATACGGTCGTGGTCGCTCTCGAAGGTATAATCACGTAGGATATCATCCTGTAAATATACGCCTTTATACTCAAAATCAACCGTAGCATTTTTAAGGTTAATATCTACCGTCTCGCCTTGTAGGTTTTCGCCCTCTATTTCCAAATAAATAAGGGTATCGGGTACAAAGGCATCTTCGGTAATGGTATTGCCTTGTAAGTCTGTGAAATAGGCTTCTATAATATTTGGTTTTGTGAGCATCTCTTTTCTGAGTTTATGGAAATTCACAAAGGGGTTTATCATTGTAATCTTTGCAGGATTGGCATTGATTACATTCACCTTAGTTATCTCAGCCACCTGTCCGTGGTTGATAATGCTGATGCAATCCTTACCGCCTATGGGACAGGTGGCTTTGCTGTCCTCTAAAAGGGGGTGTCCGTTGTTTTCCTCATAGGTAACGTTCTCATAAGCACCACTCCACTGAGTTACCATTGCCTGACAGGGTTTATAACCCCCACCTGGCAGTGGCTGCATCTGACATAGTCCAAAGGTGTTTTTTTCAAAAGTAGCCCCTACATCAGCAGTTGTGGCTACCAATTTCTCTTGGGGTTCTTCCTCATTGATAAAGGCTTTAGTCTGTGTAAGTACCTTTAACTTATCGGGAGCGTTGCCAAATTGACATTGGCAGGTTGCTCCTTGGCATACTAAATGTTTCTGGCTCATAATACATTATCTTTTATGTTGTTATCTTCTTTTCTGTTCCACACAATTTTCCCTTCCTGCCAATCGGCTATGATGCTATCGCCTTCCTTAAACTCACCTGCAATAATCTTTTTAGCTAAGGGACGACGCAGTTTAGCGCGGATAACGCCCTTTAAAGGTCGCGCCCCGTATTTAATGTCATAGCCCTCTTCTGAAAGCTGTTCTTTGGCAGTTTCAGTGATTTCCAACTGTATGTTGATGTTCTTTACCAAGTCCAACAGCTCTTTCTTTAAGTGTATCTCAAAGATTTTAAGCGCATTGCCCTTGCTGATAGGGGCAAAAGGTATCGTTTCGGTAAGTCGCCCTAAGAACTCAGGACGGAAATAACCACTCATCCGCTCTAAAAGCTCAGAAGAAGTAGGGATATTTCCCTTTTCAAAGGATTGTACGATAAACTCAGAGCCTATATTGGAAGTGAAGAGCACAATAGCATTAGAAAAATCGCCCTCTTTGCCCAGACGGTCGTGGAGTTTACCCTCATCCATTATCTGCAAGAAGACGTCAAATACCGAGCTATGTGCCTTTTCAATCTCATCAAAAAGCACGATGGCATAAGGCTTTTGGCGTATTTTATTGACTAATAGTCCTCCCTCTTCATAGCCTACGTAACCTGGTGGTGCGCCATAGAGCAAGGCAGCTGAATGCTCTTCCTTAAACTCTGACATATCAAAGCGGATAATGGCATTCTCATCTTGAAATAAAAACTCAGCCAACGACTTAGCAAGCTCTGTCTTTCCCGTACCTGTGGGACCTAAAAAGAAAAAAGAACCAATGGGCTGTCCTGCTTTATTTAAGCCTGAACGACTTTCCAAGATAGCCTCAGAGACAATTGCAATGGCGTGATCTTGCCCTACTACCCGCTGGGCTAATACGTTTTCCATATCATTGAGTCGCTGCTTTTCCTCTTCTTTGAGCTTGCCAATAGGAATGTTGGTCTTTTGAGAGATGATGAAAGCAAGGTCGTACTGAGTGATGTGGCTTCGCTTTTCTTTTGCTATGTCTTCAATACGATCAATAAGACTGCGGCATAGGTCAAGAAGCTCATCAGTAGGGGTGTTTTCAATGGGATTATGCTCGTTCTGTGTTTCACTCTCTGAACCACTGAGGTTTTGTAGTTTTTGGCATAGGTCTTTATAAAGCCACTGAGCCTGCAATTGGCGGTCTTTTTCGGTGAGGAGCTTTTTGTTTTCCCTTAGCTCTAATACTTTGCCTATAAAATAATTGCGCTCCTTTAAGAATGATTCTCCTGCTGTTTTAAGCGATGCCATTGTTTGGTCTATCAGGTCAATCGCCGAAGCAGGCAAACTGCGTTCCTTCATAAAACGCTTGGAGAGCCGAATCGCCTCTTTGATGGTCAGGTCGTCAATGCTGATGTTGTGGTGCTTTTGATAGTCAGCTAAGGCTTGTTTGAGCATCCTAAAATGGGTATCATCATCGCTTTCCTCTAACCTTAAAAGTTCAAACATACCCGATAGCCCTTGTTCTTTTTCTATCTTTTTGGTATATTCTTCAATGGTAGAGGTCGCAATGAGCCGTAAGCCTTTGGAGAGTTCGCTTTTGAGCAAGTTTGCAATAGAGGAGTCTGAGGCTTGTCCGCCTAAAATAGAGTGGATTTCTTCAATGATAAGCACTGCTTTTGGAAGTGCTTTAAGTTCTTGGGCGATGTTCTTTAAGCGGTCTTCAATCTCGCCCTTATAAGAAGCCCCAGCCACGATAGCCCCCATATCTAACTCGAAGACTTCTAAGCCCGTGAGTAGCTCTGGGATTTGCTGCCATACTACTTTCTGTACAAATCCCTCTAAAACAGCTGTTTTACCCACTCCTGAATCACCGATAATCAGCACATTAGGCTTGTTAAAGCGGCAGAGTATCTCTATGATTTTGTTGATTTCAGTATCGCGCCCTACTAAAAGGTCTTTTTCTTTTTGAGGTTTTACCTGTGTGTTTTTGTGGATGCAGTATTTTTGTAAGAAGTTGTTTTTCTTTTTTGCTGAGGGTTCGTCAGGAGTGTTGTTAGAGAAGATGGTACCGCTTACGGTTTGGTTTTTCAGGAGTTCAGCACGAGAGACGGGAAAGGTCTTCATCTGGTCAAAGCTAAAAGCTACTCCTGGGCTGCTAATGGCTACTATTACCGCAAAGAGGCTTATTTCTTCCTCTAAAAGACTTTCGGCGACTTCATTTGCCTCTGTGAAGATGGTATCAATCACCTCGTCAGGTTCGCAGCTATAAGTATGCGTGGATTTAGGAAGTTCTTCAAGACGCACTTCTGCCCATTCCTCTAAGTAAAAAACGTCAATGCCCTTTGCTTCTAAGGCTTTAAGCAAGGGCAAATCGCGATTGAGCATCGCTTTTAGCAAGTGTGCTCCTGAATAGTGGGCGTGGATATGCTCCTTGCCTATCTTTTGGGCAATCTGAAGGGCTTTTTGTACTTCTTGAGTGTAGGGCTTTTGTTGCATAGGATTCTAAAATCTTTTACTTTTTAATAACGAAAAATGTCAATATATTTAATAGTAGTACCCCGATAAAATCAGTATAACTAAAAATCATTATCTGTTTGTGTGAATTATAAAATACATCTCCATCTCCAATTTCATAGGTAGTTGTCAGCAATAAGTAATAGCATATAGTTATCAGTGTAATAAGATTGATTATCAGTAATATTATACCTATGGTATTACTTTTTGCTATATATTTTTGTAGTATTATAATTACATTCATTACCAAATAAGCTGCAATAGGTATAACAATCGTGTTATGAAAGTCTGTACTATCAAAAACTGTTGGTTTAATATACATTATAACTACAAAACTCAAACTTATATAAGCAAAAACACTTAATATCGCTAATAAATATTGAATAAATTTACTATCTTTATTAAAAAATCTACGATAGAATAGATAAAACAACTGTACTAATGGAATGAGTATGCTAATTCCAATGCTGAAAAATAGTATTCTATCCATTGTCTTAATTATCTTAGATTTTATTTAAGCTAAAATCTATCACTCTTTTACCCAAATCCCCCATTTCTTAATCTTGTAATAGATATAGATATGTTGAATACAATTTTTAGTGTCTTTTTGTAGGCGCATTGTGGAGATTTTAATCTTTTTACCTGCAATATCCCTACAAAGCTGTTCAAAGGGTACGAGTTTTTTGTCGTTTACTACCACAGGAGTACTGAAATTACCACAGAGATACTCTTTAAAATCGTCTTTGGTCTTGGATTGTGCTGCTACTTGACCCAGCAAGAGTTGGAATTGTTCAGAAGAGATGTCAGCTGCTTTTTTAGGAGAAGGAATACTGTCTTTCTCCTTTTTGGGTGCAGGGGTTACAGGAAGATGCTGGATAAAATCTACCAAAGGGTCTTTTTGAGCCTTGCCACGAGGCAACTCAAAGTCAGAATGAGGTTTTTCAAATTCGTAAGAGGATACATCGCTTTTCTTTTTAGCAGCAATATGTTTAGGGGCAATGTAGATAGTTTTCGTGGCGATGTGCTCTATATCTCCATTTACGATTAAAGAAACCGTCTTTTTGCCTGTAGTTTTAAAGACGTGGGTAGGCGTTTTGCCAAGCGCATCAGTGCCAGCACTCTCGCCAAAGCTCCACTCAAAAGAAATGCCACCTTCTTTGCGAGCATTAAACTTGATGGTATCCCCCTCAAAGGCTACATTGGGGGCGATGATAACAGGCAGATAGCCTGAATCGGCATCAGGGTCTGTGATAGTTACTATTTTTTGGAAGCTACAAGTGTTGTTGATGGTAAGAGTAACGATGTATTGTCCTGCTTTGTTGTAAGAATGAAGTGCGTTTTGGTTGTAATCTACGGCAGAGCCATCCCCGAAATCCCACTTCCAAGAAGTAGCTCCTTTGGTATTATCGATAAACTCAATGAGATTTTTAGTTATGAAGTCGTCTGTGTGGATAATATATTTAGCTTCAGTGCAGTCTGTGCGGTGATTGAGTTGGTATATTAAGATTATGAGCCCGAGCAAAAGTATCCCGCCAAAGGTGAGAAAGACTGTGGTATCGAGTTTGGGTAGATATTTAAGCAAACTTTTCTTCATAAAGAATGAAAATTGATAAATTTGCGTGCAATATTACTAAAAATATTCTACGTCACAAAATAAAAGACAAGGTTTTTTCAAAATATTTTTACATATATTTTATTATTTACTGACAATCAGTGAGATACAAAACATTTTAGACGTTCTTATCTTTTTGTGTTTTACAACAAAACGACTAATGTTTTACCAATTTGATATTGAAGCTGTTTAAACTTTTTAGAGAAGTAAAAGTTCCCAAAAATTAGTAATTTTGTGTTTGAGAAAAAACACCAAAATTCAGGAACTTTGGGCAAAGATACAAATAAATGGATTATTTCCTTTTTAAGTGTAGGAAAAAGAGGATTTAAAAGTAATTTTGATTTAGCTTCAATATTTTTATTGATTCTCAAGAGATTAAAAACAGGGGTACAATGGAGAGAACTTCCAATTGAGAGTTATTTTGAAAAAGGTGAAATCTCTTGGCAAAATGTCTATTACTACTTCAATAAATGGAGTAAAGATGGTAGTTTTCAGCGAGTATGGTTGAATTTATTAAGTAAGAAGAAAAGAAAGTTAGATATGTCTTGCGTTCAATTGGATAGTAGTCATACACGTTGTCGTCAAAAAGGAGCGTCAGCAGGTTATCAAGCAAGGAAAAAAGCTGTAACCACCAATAGTATTTTTTTGTGTGATAATAAAGGGCAAATGATAGCAATGGGAAGCCCTAAAGCAGGAAATCACAATGACTTATATGAAATAGAAGAAGTACTAAAAGAAATCTTAGCTTTATTAGAAGAAGCAGGAATAGAACACAAAGGACTGTTTCTCAATGCTGATGCAGGATTTGATAGCAAATCTCTTAGAGAGTTTTTAGAAAGCAAAGAAATTATAGCAAATATTAAACCTAATCCCCGAAATGGAGAGCAACCAGATGTTTATTTTGATAAAGAATTGTACAAAAATAGGTTTAAAATTGAACAAGCAAATGGTTGGCTTGACGGATATAAAGGTTTGATAATGAGATATGAGTATCTTGATGTAACTTGGATTGGAATGCTCCTATTAGGGTTTATCTCCAAGTTCCTCAAAAAAGTTTAAACATGTTTGTTGTGTATTTCTAAAAAATGTTGATTTTATAAGATAAAATTCTAAAATAGAGGGTTGGGATTTTTACTGCATAATCTGGGATTAATAATCTTTTAGAAACTCTTTTATATCTTTTTCTTTTATTAATGGTATAAATACTTTAAGACGTCCTTCTAATTCTTTCTTGTTGTCCTTAGTCGTAGAATTAGGTTCTTTTTCATCTATATCACTATAATTAAAATATTTGACATCTATTAGACCTTCCTTTTTATCAGAGTCATTTTTTGATAGCAACATATATTCTTTTCCAACATATATGTAGAGTTTTTGATATTTACCTTTATAGTAGTATTTCACTAAGTTAATTTTATTTTTCACTACAAGGTTACCCTCTTCAAAGAAAGCTTTGTAATACTCGTCTTTATTTACAATAACTTTATACTTTCCTCTTAAAGGTTCTTTTGTACGTTTATCTATTCTTATATAATCGTACATAATACTCCCACAGCCTTTAGTAGGAATAAGTCTCTTAACAATCTCTATATCTTTATTGTCTATTTTATTTATAAATAACTGACTATATAGATTCTGAGATATAAAAAAAGTAAATACTATTAAACCGAGTGTTTTTGTTGTCTTATTCATTATCAATTGGTTTTAAATCAGAGTCTTTTATCATTATTTCCCATTGCTAACAAGCGAAACTAAAAATCTTTTAGAAACTCTTTTATATCTTTTTCTTTTATTAATGGTATAAATATTTTAAGAAATTTTTCTGTACTCTGTTTATCTTTTTCTCCTATAAGACCAGGCTCTTTTTCATCTATATCACTATAATCAAAATATTTGATATATAACACTCCTTTTTCTTTATCAAGGTTGCTTTTTGATAGCAACGCATATTCTCTTCCAACATATATATATAGTTTCCATAATTTTCCTTTGCAATAATACTTAACTATGTTGATATCATTTTTGATTCGAATATTACCCTCTTCAAAGAAGGTTTTGTAATACTCATCTTTATTTACAATAACTTTATACTTTCCTCTTAAAGGTTCTTTTGTACGTTTATTGATTCTAATATAATCATACATAATACTCCCACAGCCTTTAGTAGGAATAAGTCTCTTAACAATCTCTATATCTTTATTGTCTATTTTATTTATAAATAACTGACTATATAGATTCTGAGATATAAAAAAAGTAAATACTATTAAACCGAGTGTTTTTGTTGTCTTATTCATTATCAATTGGTTTTAAATCAGAGTCTTTTATCATTGTTTCCCATTGCCACTTCCAAAATAAGTTGTTATCTTTAATTATTTTACCTTTATCCATAATATTTTTGGTCTCATCTTTCCTAAAAAATACTTTGGGTTCTATATCATTGCCTTCTTCTCTATAGGTGTGGGTTAGTCCCAATGTATGCGCTGCCTCGTGAACAATAGTATTTTTTCTCAATTCATCAGTATGGCGAAGTAAAAGTACATACCTACTACTATTTTTTATATCATTTTTATCTAAATCATCAGAAAGAGCGTCAAGAGTTTCATCATTTGTAGGTCCATCAATCATAATAGGTAAAATAAAAAAAGTAACCCCTTTTGTTCGTTCCTGCACAGCATTAAGGGTATAATCTTCTAAATAAGAATGTAAATAGTGGGCAATAATCCCCTCTCTTAATTTATATAAATCACAAGCTACTGAATTATCTTTTAAATCCTTAAAAGATTCTCTAATAAGCCGATTTTTAGTTTCTAGTGGGTTATTCCCTATTATTAAAGTTCCTAAATCAATTTCCATAACCTCATATTTAATTTCATTGTTTTCTTTAATAGGGTTGTAATCAATTAAAGATTGATTAAGGAGTTTTTTAAAGAAATCTTCGTTGTCTTCTATGTACTGTTTCCATTTATCAATTGTCTCTATTTGATTAAGTGGTTGGATTTCAGTTATTCCGTCTTTTACAAATGTTTTAGTGTTATCTGTGAAATTATATATTCTTCTTGAAAGAGCTCTTATATTATTTACCAATAACATAAGTTTTTCTACATCATTCATATTTTTTGCATTTTCAGGAGGATCTTGGGTTACTCTTCCCTTAAATTTTACCTTAACAAATCTAACATCTAATTGATAGGTAGTTTTATTTCTAAAAATATTTAGTTTTCCAACAATATTGCCTTTACCATCAAAAACTTTATAAAGCCTATCCTTCTCTGATACTGTATTACAATAAAGTTCTACCTCTACAAAACCTTTATTTGTTATTTCTTTTACATTAATATCAGCTACCGAAAAGGAGATCCCATTTTGCTGAGTGAATTGGATGGTATCAGTATCTTCAATAGGAAGAGTATTTAATCTTTCTATAGATATTTTTAACTTAACATTTTTCTGTCCTTTCCTTAATGCTACCCAAGGTATGAAATATTCTCTTCCTTGAGGTTTCCACAGGGTATTATCATTACAATCCCTATATTCTTCTTTCAGTTTAGCATAATATGGGCATATATGTTTATATTCATTACGCATCCAATCAAATCCAAAACTACCATCATAGTTATTTTCATCTATTTCAAAATGAACTAAGAAGTTAATATCATCAGGAGCAGGAAGAAATTCTTCCATTTCTCTTTCAAAATCTTCCAATGAAAAACAGGGTTTACCAAAAATAAC
>NZ_KE150247.1 GCF_000411115.1 Capnocytophaga granulosa ATCC 51502
GTGGTTTTATTCTTATTTACGTTCTTTCTAAGAACTTTACGCGGGGCAAAGATATAAAATATTTTTGGAAATAGATGTTTTTTACTAAATTATTCATTAAAAATTATGTATTATCTATTTCCTATATCTACCCTATATACGCAATTTATTTATATAGGGCGTATATAGGAGTTATATAGAGAGTAATTAACAAAATAGCATGAAAATGGGGGTTGAGAATTGTTTATATTTTTTTATATTTAATTATTTTTTTTATAAAACATCGTGTTGTATTTACAATAATGGTCAGAATAAATGATAATGTATATACAGTAGTTAAAAAATTCAATAATGATGCCAATATGGTTAAAAAAAACAATAAAATGGGAGGTATATCTTTTAAATATTCGAGGGGGGAATGCCAAAAGTTAGATGAAAAATATAGATTATCTACTACACTATTTATAAGATATGCTTTTTGGGAGTAATTTGTAATCTCTTCATATTCTACAATATAAGGTAAAGTATATATGTAGAATAAGAATAGCATAATAATGATTATTAATGTATAAAAATTAAAATCCCGTAGAATGATACATCCTAATTTGTTCTTCAATTTCATTTTCACTATAATAAATAAATGAATAAATACCTTTTAAAGCATAAATAATTACTTGAGCACAATAGAATAGTGTATATTCATCTATAGTTGCATGAGAAATTAGATTGCCTTTAGAGTCTCTATTGAAAGTTATCCCAACATTTTTTACATTTTTACCTTCATTCCACCATCCATGTGAAAGTATTCCACTTGGTTTTAATTGAAAAATATTTAGATTAAATTTAACGTTGTCAGGAATATCATTATTTATTGTGGAGGAATATGGACCATAAGCGGCATCAATTGTTATTAATAATGAGATTTTTATATTATCCTTTTTAAATCTATGAATAAAATTTTGAATATATTGAGCCCCGAAACTATAAGCATATATTATTAAAGTACCATTTTGTAAGTCAAAATTGTTACTTTTGATATTATTGAGAATGCTATTATATATGTCGTTTCCCCAAATATCATTAGCAATAAAAGGAGCATTTAATACTATAATATCACCTTTTCTTAGTGGCACATAATATTTACCTGGTTGAGAACAAATTGTTTCAATATATTTTGCTAAATCAACATTTGATCCATATGTTCCTCTATTTGAAAAGTCTACTCCACTAAATAATAATATTTTATACATAGATTTTTCTCCTTCACCTGCTGCTTTGAGAGTCGCTGTTACGGATTTACCTGTTTCTCTAAGTGTGATTGTAATTGTTGCCATAGAAATTACTTTTTAGTGTTTATAACTGTTAGTGGTATCTGTTCTTGAGTATCATTTGCAAAGGTGTAATTTTTGAGTGTGTCATTCTTTAAGATATTGCCCTTATATTTGAAGTCAAGATCTTTATTATTGAGGTTAAAATCCATTGTTAGTCCTGATAGGTTTTCACCTTCAATTACTAAGTAAACCTCTTGCTCATCTTCTCCCAGATCTATTCTATTACCTTGTAAGTCTGTGAAATAGGCTTCTATAATATTTGGTTTTGTGAGCATCTCTTTTCTGAGTTTATGGAAATTCACAAAGGGGTTTATCATTGTAATCTTTGCAGGATTGGCATTGATTATATTCACCTTAGTTATCTCAGCCACCTGTCCGTGGTTGATAATGCTGATGCAATCCTTACCGCCTATGGGACAGGTGGCTTTGCTGTCCTCTAAAAGGGGGTGTCCGTTGTTTTCCTCATAGGTAACGTTCTCATAAGCACCACTCCACTGAGTTACCATTGCCTGACAGGGTTTATAGCCCCCACCTGGCAGTGGCTGCATCTGACATAGTCCAAAGGTATTTTTCTCAAAAGTAGCCCCTACATCAGCAGTTGTGGCTACCAATTTCTCTTGGGGTTCTTCCTCATTGATGAATGCCTTGGTCTGTGTAAGTACCTTCAACTTATCGGGAGCATTGCCAAATTGACATTGGCAGGTTGCTCCTTGGCATACTAAATGTTTCTGGTTCATAATACATTATCTTTTAGCTTGTTATCTTCTTTTCTGTTCCACACGATTTTCCCTTCCTGCCAATCGGCTATGATGCTATCACCTTCCTTAAACTCGCCTGCAATAATCTTTTTAGCTAAGGGTCGGCGCAGTTTAGCACGGATAACGCCCTTTAAAGGTCGCGCTCCATATTTGATATCATACCCCTCTTCTGAAAGCTGTTCTTTGGCAGTATCGGTGATTTCTAACTGTATGTTGATGTTCTTTACCAAGTCCAACAGCTCTTTCTTTAAGTGTATCTCAAAGATTTTAAGCGCATTGCCCTTGCTGATAGGGGCAAAAGGTATCGTTTCGGTAAGTCGCCCTAAGAACTCAGGACGGAAATAACCACTCATACGCTCTAAAAGCTCAGAAGAAGTAGGGATATTTCCCTTTTCAAAAGACTGCACGATAAACTCAGAACCTATATTGGAAGTGAAGAGCACAATAGCGTTAGAAAAGTCTCCCTCTTTGCCCAGACGGTCGTGGAGCTTACCCTCGTCCATTATCTGCAAGAAGACATCAAATACCGAGCTATGCGCCTTTTCAATCTCATCAAAAAGCACGATGGCATAAGGCTTTTGGCGTATTTTATTTACTAATAGTCCTCCCTCTTCATAGCCTACGTAACCTGGTGGTGCCCCATAGAGCAAAGCTGCTGAGTGCTCTTCCTTAAACTCTGACATATCGAAGCGGATAATGGCATTCTCATCTTGGAATAGAAACTCAGCAAGTGATTTGGCAAGCTCTGTTTTTCCCGTACCTGTGGGACCTAAAAAGAAGAAAGAGCCAATGGGCTGTCCTGCTTTATTTAAGCCTGAACGACTTTCCAAGATAGACTCAGAGACAATCTCAATGGCGTGATCTTGCCCTACCACCCGCTGGGCTAATACGTTTTCCATATCATTGAGTCGCTGCTTTTCCTCTTCTTTGAGCTTGCCAATAGGAATGTTGGTCTTTTGAGAGATGATAAAAGCAAGGTCGTATTCAGTGATATGGCTTCGTTTTTCCTTCGCTATGGCTTCGATGCGATCGATAAGTGTGCGGCATAGGTCAAGAAGTTCATCGGTAGAGGTATTTTCTGTGAGATTATGTTCATCTTGGGTTTCACTCGCTGAGCCACTGAGATTTTGTAGTTTTTGACATAGGTCTTTATAAAGCCACTGCGCCTGCAATTGGCGGTCTTTTTCGCTGAGGAGCTTTTTGTTTTCTCTTAGCTCCAATACTTTGCCTATAAAGTAATTGCGTTCTTTTAAGAATGACTCCCCTGCTGTTTTAAGCGATGCCATTGTCTGGTCTATCAGGTCAATAGCTGAAGCAGGCAAACTGCGTTCCTTCATAAAACGCTTGGAAAGGCGAATAGCCTCCTTGATGGTCAGGTCATCAATGCTGATGTTATGGTGCTTTTGATAGTCAGCTAAGGCTTGTTTGAGCATTCTAAAATGGGTGTCGTCATCGCTTTCCTCTAACCTTAAAAGTTCAAACATACCCGACAATCCTTGTTCTTTTTCTATCTTTTTGGTGTATTCTTCAATGGTAGAGGTCGCAATAAGCCGTAAGCCTTTGGAGAGTTCGCTTTTCAGCAAGTTTGCAATAGAAGAGTCTGAACCTTGTCCGCCCAAAATAGAGTGGATTTCTTCAATAATAAGTACTGCTTTGGGAAGTGCTTTAAGCTCTTGGGCGATGTTCTTTAAGCGGTCTTCAATCTCACCCTTATAAGATGCTCCTGCCACGATAGCCCCCATATCCAACTCAAATACTTCTAAACCAGCGAGCAACTCTGGGATTTGCTGCCATACTACTTTCTGTACAAACCCTTCTAAAACCGCTGTTTTACCTACTCCCGAATCACCGATAATCAGCACATTAGGCTTGTTAAAGCGGCAGAGTATCTCAATGATTTTGTTGATTTCAGTATTGCGTCCTACCAAAAGGTCTTTTTCTTTTGGAGGTTTTACCTGTGCGTTTTTGTGGATGCAGTATTTTTGTAAGAAGTTGTTTTTCTTTTTTGCAGAGGGTTCGTCAGCAGTGTTGTTAGAGAAGATGGTACCGCTTACGGTTTGATCTTTGAGGAGTTCAGCGCGAGAGACAGGAAAGGTCTTCATCTGGTCAAAGCTAAAAGCTACTCCTGGACTGCTAATGGCTACTATTACCGCAAAGAGGCTTATTTCTTCCTCTAAAAGACTTTCGGCGACTTCATTTGCCTCTGTGAAGATGGTATCAATCACCTCATCGGGTTCGCAGCTATAAGTGTGTGTAGATTTAGGAAGTTCCTCAAGACGCACTTCTGCCCATTCCTCTAAGTAAAACACATCAATACCCTTTGCCTCTAAACTTTTAAGCAAAGACAAATCGCGGTTGAGCATTGCTTTCAGCAAGTGAGCTCCTGAGTAGTGGGCGTGAATATGCTCCTTGCCTATCTTTTGGGCAATCTGAAGGGCTTTTTGTACTTCTTGAGTGTAGGGCTTTTGTTGCATAGGATTCTAAAATCTTTTACTTTTTAATAACGAAAAATGTCAATATGTTTAATAGTAGTACCCCGATAAAATCAGTATAACTAAAAATCATTATCTGTTTGTGTGAATTATAAAATACATCTCCATCTCCAATTTCATAGGTAGTTGTCAGCAATAAGTAATAGCATATAGTTATCAGTGTAATAAGATTGATTATCAGTAATATACCTATGGTATTACTTTTTGCTATATATTTTTGTAGTATTATAATTACATTCATTACCAAATAAGCTGCAATAGGTATAACAATCGTGTTATGAAAGTCTGTACTATCAAAAACTGTTGGTTTAATATACATTATAACTACAAAACTCAAACTTATATAAGCAAAAACACTTAATATCGCTAATAAATATTGAATAAATTTACTATCTTTATTAAAAAATCTACGATAGAATAGATAAAACAACTGTACTAATGGAATGAGTATGCTAATTCCAATGCTGAAAAATAGTATTCTATCCATTGTCTTAATTATCTTAGATTTTATTTAAGCTAAAATCTATCACTCTTTTACCCAAATCCCCCATTTCTTAATCTTGTAATAGATATAGATATGTTGAATACAATTTTTAGTGTCTTTTTGTAGGCGCATTGTGGAGATTTTGATTTTCTTGCCTGCAATATCCCTACAAAGCTGTTCAAAGGGTACGAGTTTTTGGTCGTTTACTACCACAGGAGTGCTAAAATTACCACAGAGATACTCTTTAAAATCGTCTTTGGTCTTGGATTGTGCGGCTACTTGACCCAGTAAAAGTTGGAACTGCTCTACTGAGATATCAGGTGCTTTTTTAGGGGAAGGAATGCTGTCTTTCTCCTTTTGGGGTGCAGGGGTTACAGGTAGGTGTCCAATAAAATCTACCAAAGGGTCTTTTTGAGCCTTGCCACGTGGCAACTCAAAGTCGGAATGAGGTTTTTCAAATTCGTAAGAGGATGCATCGCTTTTCTTTTTAGCAGCAATATGTTTAGGGGCAATGTAGATGGTTTTAGTGGCGATATGCTCTATATCGCCATTGACAATCAAGGAAACGGTCTTTTTGCCAGTGGTTTTAAAGCTATAAGTAACTTTTTCACCAAGGGCATCAGTACCAGCACCCTTGCCAAAGCTCCACTCAAAAGAAATGCCACCTTCTTTGCGGGCGTTAAACTTGATGGTATCCCCCTCAAAGGCTACATTGGGGGCGATGATAACAGGCAGATAGCCTGAATCGGCATCAGGGTCTGTGATAGTTACTATTTTTTGAAAACTGCAAGTGTTGTTGATGGTAAGGGTAACGATGTATTGTCCTGCTTTGTTGTAAGAGTGAAGTGCGTTTTGGTTGTAATCTACGGCAGAGCCATCCCCGAAATCCCACTTCCAAGAAGTAGCTCCTTTGGTATTATCGATGAACTCAATGAGATTTTTAGTGATGAAGTCGTCTGTGTGGATAATATATTTGGCTTCAGTGCAGTCTGTGCGGTGATTGAGTTGGTATATTAAGATTATGAGCCCGAGCAAAAGTATCCCGCCAAAGGTGAGAAAGACTGTAGTATCGAGTTTTGGGAAGTATTTTAGCACGCTTTTCTTCATAAAACAGGAAAATTGATGAATTGTGCGGCAATATTACTAAAAATATTCTACATCACAAAATAAAAGACAAGGTTTTTTCAAAATATTTTGTTATCTACTGATAATCATATAGATATAAAATATTTAGACACTTTTGTCTTTTTATGTTTTGGTTCGTTTTACAATAATACGACTAATATTTTACTAATTTAGTGTTAGTAAAAGTTTGTAGGGTGAGCTTATAACAAAACCTATCTCACGCCTAAAAAATGTACTATCTCAATGAGATATAGCAAATTATAAATAAGTAATCCCCTATAGCTACCCTATATACGAAGATAATGTATATAGGGCGTATATAGGAGTTATATAGGCAATATAGGGGCTGCTGTGTTGCCACTACATCCTGAATTTCACCCCTGATTTTACTTCCTGCTTTTCTTCCAGCTTGTGTTGTTCTTCAGCAGATAAAGATTTAGTTTCTCCCTTCTGTGCCATTGGTGCTGGCTGTTCTACAACCTCCCCTTCCTCAGTAGCACCACTCTCAGAAGTAATGGACAAGAGTATCCTACGGTCAATTGCGGCAAGGTCAGTTTTAAGCTGGGAAGCTGTTTAAACTTTTTTTAGAGAAGTAAAAGTTCCCAAAAATTAGTAATTTTGTGTTTGAGAAAAAACACCAAAATTCAGGAACTTTGGGCAAAGATACAATAAATAATTGGATTATTCCCTTTTTAAGTGTAGAAAAAAGAGGATTTAAAAGTAATTTTGATTTGGCTTCAATATTTTTATTGATTCTCAAGAGGTTAAAAACAGGGGTACAATGGAGAGAACTTCCAATTGAGAGCTATTTTGAAAAAGGAGAAATCTCTTGGCAAAATGTCTATTACTACTTCAACAAATAGAGTAAAGATGGTAGTTTTCAGCGAGTATGGTTAAATCTATTAAGCAAGAAAAAAAGCTGTAACCACAAATAGCATTTTTTTGTATGATAATAATGGGCAAATGATAGCAATGGGGAGTCCTAAAGCTGGAAATCACAATGACTTATATGAAATAGAAGAAGTACTAAAAGAAATCTTAGCTTTTTTAGAAGAAGCAGGAAGTTTATTTTGATGAAGAATTGTACAAAAATAGGTTTAAGATTGAACAAGCAAATGGTTGGCTTGACGGATATAAAGGTTTGATAATGAGATATGAGTATCTTGATGTAACTTGGATTGGAATGCTTTTATTAGGGTTTATCTCCAAGTTCCTAAAAAAAGTTTAAACACGTTTGTTGTGTATTTCTAAAAAATGTTGATTTTATAAGATAAAATTCTAAAATAGAGGGTTGGGATTTTTACTGCATAATCTGGGATTAATAATCTTTTAGAAACTCTTTTATATCTTTTTCTTTTATTAATGGTATAAATACTTTTAGACGTCCTTCTAACTCCCTTTTATTGTCCTTACTCGTAAGAAAAGGTTTTTTTTCATCTATATCGCTATAACTAAAATATTTAACATCTATTAGCCCTTGTTTTTTATCAAAATCATTTTTAGATAATAGTATATATTCTTTCCCTACATATATGTAGAGTTTTTGATATTTACCTTTATAGTAGTATTTCACTAAGTTAATTTTATTTTTCACTACAAGGTTACCCTCTTCAAAGAAAGCTTTGTAATACTCATCTTTATTTACAATAACTTTATACTTTCCTCTTAAAGGTTCTTTTGTACGTTTATCTATTCTTATATAATCGTACATAATACTCCCATAGCGTTTAGTAGGAATAAGTCTCTTAACAATCTCTATATCTTTATTGTCTATTTTATTTATAAATAACTGGCTGTATAGATTTTGAGATATAAAAAAAGCAAATACTATTAAACCGAGTGTTTTTGTCGTCTTATTCATTATCAATTGGTTTTAAATCAGAGTCTTTTATCATTGTTTCCCATTGCCACTTCCAAAATAAGTTGTTATCTTTAAATTTTTTACCTTCATCCATAATATTTTTAGTTTCATCTTTTTTAAAAAATACTTTGGGTTGTATATCATTGCTTTCCTCCCTATAAGTGTGTGTCAGTCCCAATGTATGTGCTGCCTCGTGAACGATGGTATTTTTTCTCAATTCATCAGTATAACGAAGTAAAAGTACATACCTACTGCTATTTTTTATATCATTTTTATCTAAATCATCAGAAAGAGCGTCAAGAATTTCATCATTTGTAGGTCCGTCAATCATAATAGGTAAAATAAAAAAAGTAACCCCTTTTGTTCGTTCCTGCACAGCATTAAGGGTATAATCTTTTAAATAAGAAAGTAAATAGTGGGCAATAATCCCCTCTCTTAATTTATATAAATCACAAGCTACTGAATTAGAATTAGAATTAGGTTTTAAATCCTTAAAAGATTCTCTAATAAGCCAATTTTTACTTTCCAAAGGATTATTTCCAATAGTAAAAAATCCTAAATCAATTTCCATAACCTCATATTTAATTTCATTGTTTTCTTTAATAGGGTTGTAATCAATTAAAGATTGATTAAGGAGTTTTTTAAAGAAATCTTCGTTGTCTTCTATGTACTGTTTCCATTTGTCAATTGTCTCTATTTGGTTTAGTGATTGTGTTTCAATTTTTCCCTCTTCTACAAATGTTTTAGTGGTGTTATCTGTGAAATTATATATTCTTCTTGAAAGAATATTTATATTATTTACCAATAACATAAGTTTTTCTACATCATTCATATTTTTTGCATTTTCAGGAGGATCTTGGGTTACACTTCCCTTAAATTTTACCTCAACAAATCTAACATCTAATTGATAGGTAGTTTTATTTCTAAAAATATTTAGTTTTCCAACAATATTGCCTTTACCATCAAAAACTTTATAAAGCCTATCCTTCTCTGATACTGTATTACAATAAAGTTCTACCTCTACAAAACCTTTATTTATTATTTCTTTTACATTAATATCAGCTACCGAAAAGGAGATCCCATTTTGCTGAGTGAATTGGATGGTATCAGTATCTTCAATAGGAAGAGTATTTAATGTTTCTATAGATATTTTTAACTTAACATTTTTCTGTCCTTTCCTTAATGCTACCCAAGGGATGAAATATTCTCTTCCTTGAGGTTTCCACAGGGTATTATCATTACAATCCCTATATTCTTCTTTCAGTTTAGCATAATATGGGCATATATGTTTATATTCATTACGCATCCAATCAAATCCAAAACTACCATCATAGTTATTTTCATCTATTTCAAAATGAACTAAGAAGTTAATATCATCAGGAGCAGGAAGAAATTCTTCCATTTCTCTTTCAAAATCTTCCAATGAAAAACAGGGTTTACCAAAAATAAT
>NZ_KE150248.1 GCF_000411115.1 Capnocytophaga granulosa ATCC 51502
CCCAAACCACTGCGGTTACCCAATCGCATATCTCCCGATAAGCTCTGATAGTCAGGCGCCTCCTTGATACCTACCCATTGGCTGGTGGCCGATAGGCGTACCCGTACGTTGTTCCCTATACCCGCATAGGTGGGCATAATCAAAAATTCACTGTCGGCTAAGTACTGATTCCCCGCAGGTAACTGCAATTCTTGCCCAATCACACTCGGCATGCCTAATAGCACACATATGTATAACGCTAGTTTTTTCATTATTCCTTTTTTATTTCTTTTAGTTGTCAGTGGTCAGTAGTTAGTGGTTAGCCGTTAGTGGTTAGTAGTCTGTGGCTAGTGGTTAGATACTCATCTCTAACCACTAATCACTAACAACTAATCTCTAACAACTAATCTCTATTACCTAAATAGTGTAAAGTGTCCTTTGAACTCTCGTGAGTCGTCTTCTTCACCCAAGGTGATGATATACCAGTAGTCGCCCGTTGGTAAGGCCTTACCATTATAAGTACCATCCCATGTCTCCCCTCGAGAGAGTTCCTTGAGCAAGCGACCATAACGGTCATAGATCTGAGTGAGGATATTTGGATACTGCTGCGTATTGCGTGGCGACCAAGTATCGTTCTCTCCATCTCCGTTTGGTGTGAAGAAGCGTGGTATGTCTATATCTACAAAGTCTACATAGAACACCTGCTCGGCCGTACAGCCCTTGCTGTCTTCGACCTTCGCTTCTATTCGCTTCTTGAGCTTATTGTCGCTCGGATCTACGCCTTCTGGATCTTGTATCCTTACGATATAAGTACCCTCATTGCCCTTATGTACTCCATTGAAGTAGAACACATAATCTGGCACCCCATTCTTTCCTAAGAGTCTAAGCTCATTGAGGCCTGGCGGTGTTGTTGGGTCTTGTATCAAGCTGAGTTTCTCTACCACTGGCACTATCACAGGATTGGTCTCTCCCTCACAAGTGGTGCCTGCCTCTGTGTAATAGAGCTTTATTGCTCTAGGCAAGGACGTCGGTTTCACACTCACATGGTTGCGGTTGATTCTCACCTGTGCTCCCTGTCCGGAACCTGAAGCAAAAGGATAACGGCTGGTGCCTCCATCAAAGGAGTATTGCATCTTGCTGTAATCCACAGTAGCATCATCAAAGGTGATGACCACATTGCCTTCATAGGCATTATCCGTACAACTATCCTCATAGCTGGCTCTTACCTCCAAGTTAGGTGCTGCCGTCAAAGCAAACATATCAGAGGCTCCAGGACACTGCTTGCCGTCAGTGGCTCTTACTCGGTAGTTCACCCCTGGGGTCAAGCCATTGATCGTGTATGGTAACATACTGGCTCTTACATCTGGGTAGGTCTTCACTACCGCATCACTATCTACATCCACTAAGTCTAAAGTATAGACAAACTCTGATGGCGTTCCTGTTGGTGTGCCTCCTACGACATTTATCTTCACATGTCCTAATTCTCCGTAGCATACCAAATTAGATCCATCTACCTTAGTTACCTTTATCTCTGGTGGGTTGGCTATGGTAAATTGTTGTTCCTTGGTACAGTTCCAACGGTCTCTCACTACCAAGGTATAGTTACCCGCTGGCAAGTTAAAGAACTCATTGCTGGTCTGCAACGGACGTATCGCGCCTCTTTCAGAGTGGTACAACTCGTAATAGTAGGTTGTCTTAGGTTGTGCTGCCGTTGGGTCATCATAAGCTCCCCCTCGTGCGTTCTCTATCTTGATATAAGCGTCTTCCGCTCCCTTACATGATACCGTTGGGATCACAGGGTCGTCATAGTCTATTGGATCGGGCTTTATCACATTCTTGACCACTTGAGTGAAGGTCTGGTCACAACCCCATGCGTCTTCTACTCGTATATCAAAGTCGGCTCCTGGTGCATTCGCCCCTGGCACTGCGGTAAAGAGCCAACGGTTATACACCTGTTGGGCTACCTGAGTATAGCTACCTCCATTGCCTGACAAGGTAACCTTATAAGGGGCTACTCCTCCCACTACCTCCACTGAGATTTCTCCTGCTCCCTCTGCACTACAATCATCCGGTACTCTGAGCTTACCTGTTACCGCTATCGGCTGGTCTGCCTGGCGGATTGTAAAGTTCGCCGGTATCTTCGTCTGACAGCCTGTGCTTTGGGAAGTGGCTGTGGCTGTATAAGCACCATAAGGTAAGGTAGCATACACTACCGATGTCTGTCCTACAGGGCCTGTTACTGTTTGCTCAAAAGTAGGATCGGTAATACCCTTTATCTTCACAGTAAAGCCTTTCGTTGCCTGATCTACGCCTCCACTATTGCTCAAATCTAAATCGGCTAAGGTGAAGGTAATCTCTCCTGTGGCGCTACCATAACACTTCACTGGCTTTTGCAAGGTGGCTGTCAAGGAGAACGTATTAGGATCTTGTACCTTATAGGTCTCTCCATAGACCACACAACCTGTTTCCTCATTGGTGGCTACCACACTATAGTTGCCCATAGGCACATCGTCAAAGGTGTGGCTTACACCGGTGGCGCCTGCCGCTACTGTAAGGGTCTTATTCTGGTGAGAGCCATCAGAGATACTCCTTAGCGATAGGCTGATGCGTATATCCTTAGTTGGTGCTGGGGCTAAAGTAGCCGTTACCGTTACCTTTTCTCCCGCATTACATGTGATATCCTGCGCCTCTGCTGAGTCTACTTTCTTCACCTTTACAAATGGATCTATCGCCCTATCGGCTGGGAAGTCTACATCTACCGCTGTACAATCATACTGCGCATCTTCCACTCTCAATTTGTAAGTGCCGCCTTGTTCATCGTCTATACTAAATTCTGGCGCTATCAAGTCAATATTACCCGCCACTGGCGCTCCTGCCTTGAGCAAGGTAAAGCGATATACTCCACTTCCGCCCTCTATAGCGGTGATAGGCAACTTGAGTTTGGCTACCAGCTCTTGGTCTGCACTACACTTGAACTGAGTGACCTCGGACTGATCCATATCTACTTTAAGCTCCTTCACTCCCATGATCTTCACCTCCGTAGTGGTCTTACAGTCATTATTTCCTTTGGCCTCTATCGTATAGATGATACCTCTGGTATGACCATATAAGCCCTTGAAGATGGCCTTGCGTCCTGTAGGATCTACCGTAACCTTATCATTGCTAGTGCTTGGGGTAACATTCTGATAATCACTTGGGATTGTAGCAAAATTTACCGCACTGTCATCATCAGCATAGCGCGCTGACTTTATACTAAAGGTCATCGGAAGCTCACTTCCTGGTGAGGCTAGCAAGGTGGCCACGCCGCCTCCCTTGGTCTGTGCCAAGGCTGGTGTGTCTCCATGGAAGCAGGTGGCATCCGCATAGCTCTGTACCAAGACTACTGGCTGTACCTTCTCACGTATGGTGATGGTTCTGCTAAATGGACAGTTCGCATACTCGCTGTCTACTATCTCTACCCTATACTTACCTGCTTCGGTGATAGGCAAGGTGAAGTTTGTGGTTGTTTTAGTCAGTGGTGTGTCATTGACTACCACTACATCACCTCCTGAGACTTCTCTAAGTAAGCGATAGGTATAGTTATGATTGGTAGCTGGGATATAGTTGGTGATGTCTTTCACCTCTATCTCTCCATTACCTGCTGCTCCTGCCTTACATGTAAGCGGTGTCTTCTGCTCTACATTGAAGGTGAGCTTACCTGCAAACTGGAAGGTATATGGATCGGAGGCACAACCATTCTGATCATAGATTCTGATGTCTCTACTTACATCATTGCCATACACTCTATAGATACGGCCCTGCCACTTATTTGCTTCCACTTGTATCAAACTCAATGGTTGCTTAGCAGTCTCTGGTCTTCCTGTAGGCTTGAAGGTGTAATAGTGCTGACCTGGACCTACCTTATCCATAGTTACCAATACTGTAAACTCAGTGCCCTCTACACAGATGTTCTCTATCTCTGCACTGAGGATATGTGGTGTTTCATCTTTCTTGATGGTTACCTGCTGACTTACCGTACAGTCATTCGCATCACGTACATAGACATACCATGGGTCTCCCGTGGTGGTCCCACTGGTGATCTTCTTAGTGGTGCCCTCAAAGGTCTTATCCAAGATGATCTCACGACTGTTGGAAGTAAATACCTGTGGCTCTGCCCACTGTTGTGCCGAAGGTTCTGTTGCCAAGGTACTTATTGTATAGCGGTAAGGTGGTACCCCTTCGCTAACCTTTATTCGTACCCTTGCTGAGTTATTCGGATTCTCATCACACGAATAGTTACTTATCGGTTCTGCCTCATCCAAATGTAATGGTGTGGCTGACTGATTAACCATAAACTCCTTCGTATTCAAGATACAATTGCTTGCATCTTTTATCACCAAAACATAGTTCTTGCCTTCAGTTAAGGCTGTGGTGGTGGATTGTATGCTTGTCTTGCCTGCCACTACCGCACCACTAGTACCTGAGGCGAGAGGCGAAGGAGGAACGTGTCCTATCCTTGTATCAAACGGATATGGATATACTGCCCAGTTTACAGGGTTTGAAACGCCTGATACCTCGTAATCCAACGCTACACTTCCTCCCGCGCCACACTTGTTAGGTAAGCGGTTGGCCGTAATGGTGGTGCTCGGTGTAGGCGGTGGCGTATCCACTGCCGGCTTGGTTACCGTTGTACAACTATTATACCTAATCATCAGTCTATAAGGTACATTCCTTAGAACTGTTATCTTAAGACGTACTTTTCTATAGGTATCTGGGTTATCTGTCGTTAAAGGTTCAAGTATCTGCGCGGCTGTATAAGGCGGATCTATATACTGCTGTAACGCATTATTAGGCTCTGCCGAATTATACACAGCTACATGCAACTGGCTAGGATCTATGGTGCCTGGTGGATTAGTACCATCCTGTTCCCAGAAGTCTAAGGTGATCTCATCTTCATCACAGCTATTGCCCTGGCGACTTACCTCTTTTACCTTTATATTCGTTCCGCCTATCTCCTGTGCTGGCATTTTTACCATACAGCCTGTGGTTTTATTGACTACGGCTGGATAGTAAGTGCCTTCTTTTAGTCTTATAGTAGCTGTACCTGAAATTTCTGCATTAAAGTCTGCTCTGGCAGGGGTTTCCTGATTGGACAAGTCATAAGCAGTGGCCAAAGAGGTATAAAGATCATCCGTATAGACTGCTATATAGTAATCATCCCGCAAATTAGGATTGTTAAAGCTGATCTTTAGATGTCCTAAAGCAAGTGGCCCACTGGAGCAAGTTGCATTTTTAACCTCATCCATGTTTGCCGTAGGGGCTGGTTTTTCTTTTACCTCCACTACCTTGTGGGTGGTACAACCTTTGGCATCCTTAAGCTCTACATAGTAAAATCCTGCACTTAGACCTCGGCCGTTCTGCTTGTCTGCCGCTACTGCACCTAATTTTGCATGAGAACTATTCGATTCGTAAAGCGTGATTGTATAAGGGGCTACCCCTTTAGTCCTATCTATGGCCTCTTCCATAGGAAGGTATACACTACCATTGAACACTCCTATCACTCCATCAGAGGCTCCTGCACAGGCAATTGTACTGCCTGTAAGCCCTGGAGTGGACAACAACACTGGATCTTCCTTCCTTATTTCTTGGCTAACGGTCTGCTTACAACCATTGGCATCTGTGATTAGGAAGTGGTACATGCCCTCTGTCTTTATCGTTGCCTTATAGGTTACTGTCGTTCCCGCTGCCTCTGTGATCACTACATTGCCGCCGTCATTGTCACTCATAGGATTATAACCTGTTATATCCGATGCTTGACCTCCTCGCTTCCATTGCATGTTATAACTACCGCTTATCTTAGCACCTCCTCTGACCGTTATCGTTACTTCTTCCTGTGGTGTATCACAGCCATAAGCGCCATCGGTGGTGCGACCTACTTCTAAGGCCTCACTGATGTAGACATCCTCTATGTCTGTCTTACAGTTCAAGCGGTCTCTTACTTGTATCTTATAAGGGGTGCCACTTGGCGCTAAGTTATCAAACTCATACTGGGTTGGGTTGCCTGGGTCACTTACCCAAGTGGCGCCTCCGTCCTTGCTGAACTCATAGCCTCCATTGCCATCCTGTACCTCTACTATGATGCTGCCTGTGCCTCCTACACTCAAGCACTTAGTGGCATTGATCGTAGCTGAAACTTCCTTCTTAGCAGGGATCGCCTTGCGCTCTACCGCACTCTCACAGGAGTGGCTGTCTTTTACCTTGAACTCATAAGTGGTATTGTCATCCAAGTCTTTTACCTCGCCCGTATTACCTGTCCACTCTACTGTGGCTGGTGTAAAGCTTGGCATGCCTGTCTTTCTGACCTCTATCACATAAGGGGCGCGTCCGTTCAAGACCTTCACTATCGCACCTGCCTTTTCATATGGACTTCCTGGACAGCCCATAGGAAGCACCTCTATGTTGTCTATCTTGAGCTCTGGTACATCATCTATCACAGCCGTACCATTGGCGTTGATCTCACAGAAGGTGTTATCCGGATGGATCATACGTATCTTCAACGTATGAGTGCCTATAGGGGCTACTATCTCTAACTTATCTGTACCTACCAATGGTGTAGACACAAACGTACCACTGCTTGAGAGGGCATAGCTATATGTGGTGCTTGGCTCTGGATTGAAAAGCTTCACATAGATCTTTCCATCTCCTGCATGACACTTAGGTGGCTCTACCTGTGTGATCGTTGCTGAGAAGGCCTTGCCTGGTACTACCTGTACCGAACGTAACTCACCCTCTTGGCAGCTCTGCGTTGGCTGGCTTACTTGTATGTCGTCCAATCCTACCGCTGCTGTGCCCACTGTTGTCCTTATCCAAAGACGTACCTTGTTGTCATGCGCTACGCCTTCTAACTCTCTGAAAACTACCTCGCCTTCACTCCAACCATCTGACTGGGAAAGAGGGGGTAATTCCTTCTCTATCTCTCGATCGGTATTGTCATTCGTGTCTTTGTACTGCAATACTATCTTCAAGCCTACCCCTTGGGCTAGACCACTCTTTCCTAAGTTGATATATCGCAACTTCACAGAGACACTGCGCGAACGCAATACATTCTCTATGACTTTATCATATATGGTGTTATCAAGAGTCGATGTTCGTACCGCATAATAACGGCCCGTACCCGTCTCACTGCGGTACTCTGTACTGGAGGGCAACTGGCGGGTAACCACATGGGTTCCTACGGTCAACGCGCCCGTAGCCTTGGCCGAACCTATAGTGGCTGGCGCTCCATCACTGTCATCCAAGCGCTCTAAGTCTCCAAAGGTTACCTTATATAACTCATTGATTGATGTTGTACTTGGTTCCTTATAATATACCTGTACCTTGTAGGGGGCTACCCTTCCTGGAAGGCCAGTGTACTGCATCTGATTGTTGGCTCCATTAGGCGCCTGACGTACGCCTCCGTCCAAGCTATACTCATAGGTATAGGTCTTACCCGCTGGTGTGGTAGGGGTGATGGTAAAGCTACCATTGCCTCCACAGTCATAGGTTACCTCACTGGCATCAAGCGCTGGTTTTACCAAGGCTTTCTTGGCCATTACCTCAAAGGTCGCCTCACAGTTCTTGCTGTCTCTGACCACTACCTGTATCTTCGGATTGGCCTGACTACCTCCGTCTACCTTTAGCGTGGTGGCCGCACTGAAACTGGCCGAACTTCCTATGCCCGATGGGGACATAAAGGTATAACCGCCTGAACCGCCCGTTACCCAATTGACATGCAACAAGAACGCTCCATTATTCGCCGCACATGTATTGTCCGATATAACCCCTATCGATGCCTCTATAGGCGCGGGGGATGCTACCTCTATATCGCGCTCTATCTCACAAGGAATGTGGCCTACGCCCGAAAGTAAGTAACTCATCTTTACCTTATACTTGCCCGCCGATAGACCATGGAATTCGCCTGACTGGCTCTCTCGTATACGTTGCAAATTGCCATTGGTGTTATACTTGTACAACTCTATCTTCTGACCTGGCACTACCGTATTTAGGAACTTGGCCACTATACTTCCAGAAGACTGATATGCACAATCTATATCCGTGGCCGTTACACTAACTGCATATTTGGCCGTCTGTCCTATCTCTACCTCATTGGTTACTGCAAAACGGTCATCCTGATCCCTGATCAAAAACTCATACTTGCCCTCTTGCAATATCGTAATCCATTGGTAGAACCTATCTGGCGGCGGCGCAGGGGAGGTCTCATACTGGGTAACAAAGCTCGAAAACTCTGAATCCGGTATGTTCTCAAAGCCATTGCTATACGATGGCTTTACATAAGCACCGTTTATCTTATATATCAAATAACGATAGTTTTTCTGTCCGCCTGATACCGTAAAGAGGAACTTGGCTTGACTACAAGTGTCCTCAGACCACTCCTGGGTGTATTCCACTGTAGCGGTCATCTCTCCTGTCTTTGGTATGGTATAGGTACCTTCAAACTTACATCCCGTAAAGCCTGTCTTGGCCTTTACCGTAATCTTGAAGCTATCACTGGTATCGCCACTCTTCACTTGCAAACCGCCTACCTTTACATAGCGCTTGCCTCTACTATCCACTGGAGCATCTACATTGTTTGCTAATATCTGGTGGTCTGACAAACGCTCTACTGTATAGGTATAGTCTATGCCATCTACATTCATCATCAAGTTCACTACCCCTAAACTCAACGCTGAGTGAGGCGTAGGGGTGCCTTCCAACACGCCTGTAAAGCCTGTGGTGGATACCTCAAAATAATAGTACTTGAAACAACTGCCACTGCCTACCTTCAAGCGGTACTTGCCTACTGTGCTACCGCTTATCGTATAGCTGTTGTCCGTGGAGATCGTTTGCCAACAAGTGTCTCTGACATCAAAACAGTTGCCCCAGGTGTCATTGTTGCAACCATTGGCTTTCTGCCAGGCTACACCTCCCTGATATGCATTGGCTCGCAATACCTTGCTCTCTGAACCACTACAGAACAAGAAATGACTCACCCAACGCTGTTTGGTGACATTGTTCTCTAGATAAGTACAAGTGCCGCCTACATTGCCCGCTTGTATTTTGATTACATCTACCGATGTATCCGTGCTCTCTATCACTCGGATATACTCTGTGGTCGTGCTCTCTACGCCATCACACTGGGC
>NZ_KE150249.1 GCF_000411115.1 Capnocytophaga granulosa ATCC 51502
GCGGTGCCCATGTGTCATACTGGCCGTCTCCATTCGGTGTGAAGAAGTTTGGTATCACTACATCCACAAACTCTTTGTACAAGAATACCGAATGTCCGCAGGCTTCCTTGCCTCCATTCTCTTCCTTAAGCTCGCCCTTGCTATCCTCTACATATACACGTATCTTCTTCTCTACCTTGCCCGTATCTGGGTTCTCTTCTTCATAGTCTGTCTTCTGTACAAAGTAAGTTACCTCATCGCCTGCCTTCACATCCTCTACCTTCTGTACATAGTGGCTCTTGGCTTCCTCTGCCGTATGGTACTGTGCTGAGCAGAAGTATACCGTGTATCGCTCCTTACCTCCTTCTACCTTCACCTTCAAGAGGTTCAAGTCGTTAGAGATACTTGTATTGGTTATCTTCACCGGTGGATAGTACTCTATGTTCAAGTCGCGTACTGACTCACAAAGCGGTGCATCCGACATAGCTGGGTTGTCCTTATCAAAATAGTATAGATAGATCTTATACTGGTTAAGGCCTTCCTGTAATGCTCTGGCTGCATTGAGCTTCGGTATCAAGGACGCATGCTTGATCTGGTACATATTATGCGTATTATCCGAACCTTCAGGGGTGGTTCCCTCAAACTCATAACGCTGGATTGGGGTCGTACCTCCTTCTACTCCTATGGCATATCTCAAGCGGTTGGCTGCTCCTCTCGCACTTGGATTCACTACCAAGTAAGGTGTATTGACCGATACATACACATCGTAAGTACCTTCAGCTGCCGTGTCGCTATTGGCTCCTCTGCCGCCTGCAACTACCAAGACTTTGTTGTTCTCATCGATAGAGGCGTGGCAGTCGTAGCTTTGAACGATACGTCCGCCTAGGTCTACCCCTTCTATGATTTCAAACTCTTTCGATGCTTCACAATCCTTAGCATCGGTAACCTTGATCATATACTTACCTGCTGCCAAATCAGTGATTTCAAATGGTACGGCTACTCTCACCCCTGTTCCGCGTTTAGAAGTGGTTGTACCATCTTCCTTATACACTTCCCACTTGTATGGGGTGTTACCTCCTTCTATCGCATAGGAGATCTTACCGTTGGTCTCGCCCTTGCAGCCTACATGCTGGATGCTTTGCTGCTTGATAGCTATCTTATCTGGAGATTCTACCACTATGTTGGTTAGTTCAGCGATACAGTTGTATTCCATATCCTTCACTCCTACAGTGTAAGAACCTACCTTAAGGCCTGTGAACTTGTTGTTTTCTCCTTGCCAATCGAAGGTGCCATCAGCCTTCTTCAATCCATAGTTATACTTGCTTGATCCTCCGCGTGCGGTGATTTCAAATCTTCCGTCTTCACCATCATGGCAGCTTACTGTTGGCTTGCCTGACAATGGATCTATCGTTAGTGGCTCTTTAGGAGCTACCTGTATGGGATCTGAATCCACTCTACACTCGCCATGGCCTGCTACCTTATGCAATACACTGATGATGTAGGTCTTGGTCGTATTGCCTTGCAAATCCACATCCAAGTTGAACTGTGTATTGTCATGTGGCTGGTCTACTTTGGCAGGGTTGCCTACCTCGGTGAGCAAGTAACGGACATTGAGCGCTGCCGTAGTTGGCGTTACGCTGGCCTCCACTATCCACTTGATCTTGCCATCCACACACTCGTACTTACCTGCCGATAGCTTGAGTTTTACCTCTGAGCCTGGCTCTATCGTTACAGCTGTTTCGGCCTCACAACCATTCTTATCAATAATTCTAAAGGTATGTTCCCCTGCTGATAAGCCTTCTAAGAGGTCTCCGCTATCCTTAGTATGGTAAGCTATAGGTGCATTGCTATCTATGATCAATTGGTATACCTTGTCATGAGTTATCGGATCTGTGCTCACTGGCGTACCTCCAAATACTCTTAGGCGGGTCTTGCCATCCTTGGCGTCTATACAGCTTTCGTGCTCGGTAGCTTCAGGGTTCACCGTTACACTGAGTGGTTCTGGTTCGCCTATGGTAAACTCTATGATGTCTAAGCCTGTGGCTGTGGTGTTATCCTTTTCGAATATCTCGTTCGGACGACAACCGTTCTCATCTTGTACTATCACAAAGTACTTACCTGGGGCTAAGCTATCTATGACTCCTCCTGGTTTGTCTAAGAAACGATCCAAGCGTGGAGAGATCGCATAGGTAAGTTTTCTTTGACGACCATCTCTGTGCTGCTGGCCTCCTGGGAGCATCTCAATGGTAATCTTACCATTCTTATCTCCATTACACTTCACATCTTCTAAATCATATTTCACCTTGTAGGCTGTCTCTTCAGTAATGGTGATGTTCTCTACCGATTTTGTATCACAACCTCCAGTGGCTTGGCTTACCTCTACCTTGTAGATGCCTGCCTTAAGGCCTTCAAATACCCCTTGTGGGTTCGGGTTAGTGCTGCTGGTTGTGGCTGCTGAGCCGTCTTGCATCTTAAGCAAGAAGCTATAAGCCTCATCTTGCTTACCTCCTGTGGCCGTTACAGTAATCTTACCATAAGAGCTTCCATTACACTTGAGGCTCAACTGACTCTTATCCGCTACCAAAGTAGGCGCTATAGCAGTTACCTTATCTACAAAGACTATATTACTCTTGCCTTCGCAAGCTGTTGATGAACCATTATCATCCTTTACAATTACTTGGTATTGCCTATCATCGGTTGTACCTGGGGTAATTACTCCTGCAAAGGTAGCTGTTACGCCTGTGTTATAGGTGCCTGTGATAACTCCTGTACCCATGAGTTGTGGTGAGCCTGTCACCTCATACAATTGGGCTACATAAGTACCTCTGGATGGGTCTATATTCGGACGTGGGTCTATATCAGCTACTAAGTCTCCAGCAACTGTGCAGCCTGGGTACTTGGTGAGTCTTGCCCTAACGACGATACTACCTGGGTCTGGTACCTGTACTGGGCCTACCTCTTTGTAGGTATCAGTACATGATAACTCAGTATAGATACGTATCTTATAGCTGCCTGCCCCTAGGTTCTTGAAGGTTACTGTTCCTCTTGTACCTGGGTTGTCATCAGGCAAGGTTACACCTAAGAAGGCATCAGTTTCTGCATCATAAAGCGCATACATGAGCTTGCCTTGTACCTCTGCGGCTGTATGTCCTCCAGGAGCTGGTGTACCTGAAGGTATCTCTCCGCCTGCCACACCTGTAAGGGAGATCTCTCCGTTTTGCTCACCTACACAAGTAGGCACTTTCGCTTGTGGCGGATTTGGCGTACGAATATCCATGATATTCGGATCGTATTCTATAAAGTCATAAGTAGGACTCAAGTTCGCAATACAATTCTGCGCATCCTTCACTTGTATATAGTGGCTTCCTACTCCCAAACCTCCGAAGGTGGTGTTGTTCGTAAACTCTCCTACAGGGGTTCCATTGCTGACCAACCTATAGAGGTAAGGGGCACCCCAACCTCCTGTTGGGTTGTTAGTAACGGTAATCTCTCCGTCATTGTTCGGTGTCCTATCACAATAGGTCATCGGATGGGTCATCGCTGTGAAGGCCACAATTGGGTTCGGACGGGTTACCATCGTACTAGAGGTGGCTTTACACTTGGTGTTCACTACCTCTACCTCTACATCAAACTGAGTAGGGGTTCCTACAGGCAATTGTGCTGCGGTTAGTGTTACCTCTGCCTCATCAGATGGGGCATTGATAGCCGTCTTTGCCAATACTGTTGTGCCTGGACTGCCTGTGGTGATCTTATAGTTATAACCTCCATACTGGCTATAGTCACCTCCGTCTACCTCTACCCTGAAGGTTACAGTGGCTGAGGTTGGAGACTGGGTACTATTACATGTCTGTACAAGTACCAAATTCGCTCTCGGCTTCTGGGTCTTATACATCCTATAGTCATCCGTAAGGGTATAGGTACACTTGGTATCCTTATCAAACAAGGTGATACGATAGTCGGCCATATCATCCGAATCATGAGGTATATCTATATAGCCCTCTCCTGAGCCTGGTATGTCTGCTACAGTACGCTCGCCTTCTAGGTAAGGAGCTGTTCCTATAGGATCTGCTACACCTCCTACTACCTTCTGTAACCATACATTATAGCCGTCTGTATTGCCCCCCGCCTTGGTATAGGTGAGTTTTATCTTCACCTTTTCCGTAGAGGTAGGATTACATGTCATACGATGCTCTGGTTTCTCACGTACAGCTGTAGCACCTGTGATCTTGTGCAACGTCTTTATCTTTCCTATCTGGGTGGCTGGTATAGTCAAGGTACAGCCATTGGCATCGGTGATCTCTACCAATACATCATAATCCCTACCCTTATCAGGCAACTGGAAGGTATGGTTGGCCTTATCATCCGCAAAGGCTGGATAAGTGGGCGGAGGTGTCAAAGAGGCCTCTGTGGCTTCCGCTATCACTGAGCCTGCACTAGCATCCTTCACCCTGAAGGTATAAGGAGCTACTCCTCCTACTACATGTACCCTTAGCTGTGCATAGTCTGACTGAGGCTGCAAAGCAGGTGGAGTCACTGTGGTATTATCACAGGTCATCTGTACGAGCTCTATACCACTTGGGATAGAGGAGGTATCCTTAGAGAGCTGGCCATGCTCATTGATCACTATTCTGCCTATTGTCTCATTGGTTACATCTACCCAACCACATGAACCACTAGCCGAACGCTTGATCTTAATCCTATAGGCACCTTTCTTCAAGCCCGTTACCCTATAACGTACCGTATTTGGCGTGTTATCTGGCACTATATGGCTGCTGTCTATTGTACCTATCTCTGTATAAGATCCACCGCTGGTGTTAGGATCCCATTCAAGTGCATATTGAAAATCTACATCCTCTCTCGATGAAGTAGTTTTTGTCCTTGTAAATTCAAAACTTCCTGTAGAAGCACCCGCTGTACATGACTTGACATCTGTTAGCTTAGTGCGATCCACTTGGTGACGCGCTATCAAATCACTCTCTGCCTCAGCAGGTAGTACCTCTATAGGCGCACTTGGCTTGTAATCATCACAATAGTTAGTCGCACCATCTCCATTGCCCTTATCCTTCACCCATACTGTATAGTAATAGGTAGGTTCTCCTGAGATAGGAGGCGCAAGAGTTACCTTTAGCTCTTGGGTATGGTTATCCGTTGGAGCTGTGGCCAAGGTCATATGAGGCGCTGGTACTGTCGCCGTTCTTGTCTGTGGTGTACTGCTTGTTGAGCGGGTTACGATGATGTCGTAACGATTACCACCGCCCACCACCGCAGGTGGCAACATTGGTGATTGTACAAAGTCTGTACCACTGGTGAGCTTCAAGTTAAGCTTCACCACATAAGTGGTCGATGTCTCACAAACCATATCTGATCCCTTAGTTGCCGTAAAGGCTAACTTAGGATAAGTAAGACGCTCATTCGTTCCTGGCAAAGCAGCCGGTGGTGCAGGTGGCACTATCGTTGCCTCACACTTACTGAGCTTATAACGTACCTTTATCTTCTTATGGTCAAAGAAGGTAGGTATGTCCTCTTCTGCTGCCCCTGTAGTATCAAAGTCCTTATAGGTCACTCCGCCGTCTATAGAGTACTCATAATCCGTAGGCTGTGCCACTGTTGCCTGATATGGCGTACCTGGTGGCGCTGGCGTTATGGTTGCATTTATATCCAATAAGGTGATCTTTAACCTATACTGGTCATTGCCATTCTCACATGCATTCGACGTAGAATGGTTAACAATAGCAATACTATACTTAGCCGTATACTTGCTGTTTATCAAGTGCCCTAACGCATTGCCTGAAGCCGTAACTTCTACCTTACAGTTGGTCTTCTGGTCTATGATCTCAAGGGTAAAGGTCAAACTTGGGAAGACCTCTTTCCAGAAATCTGTAGCTGCTGCCAAGTGTGCAGGTCGGTGGCTGGTATCAAAATCAGTTTCCTTAAGGTCAAAACCTACCTCAGCATTAGACACCGGTGCCGATATATTTTGCTTCACAAAATTCTTTCGCAAGAATGGATTCTTCTCCTTAGAGAGCCTAAAGGTAAATGGCCCTTCTCCTCCACTGACGCTTCCTGCGGCTATGGTGATCTGCCCCTTACCTTCCTCACAACTTATAGGCTTGGTCTTATTAGCCACTACCGTAAAGGTACCTGTTGCAGGACCTAATGGCGTAGCTGGTGGCGTTACTCGCATATCCTTGTTCATAGACTCACATACCCCATCGCTAAGAGATACTATATACTGCTTACCTGTAGCTGGAACCGTCTGTCCTGGCAAGGTCAATTGGTATACATTGGTGGTTCCCGGCATAGGCGCTGGCATAGGTAGCCCTGGTGCTAAGGCCGGAGTCTTAGGCGCTCCATTGGTATCCTTTTCATAGATGCTATAGGTAAGTGGCGTGCCTGAGGTTACCTTCAAGGTGAAGGTAATATTCATTGGCGTATTTGCTGTTCCACAAGCTGCCCAAGTGCTCTCTGCCTCGTCTATCTGTATCGCTGGCGTATTAACCCCTGGTACAACTGGCACCTCTATGCTCGCCTTGCAAAGCGGACTGGTAGACGTTAACTTATAATGTACATATACTGTATAGCTCCTTCCTTTAGTCAAGTGACCAGGGAAAGGTACAAGGGTGCCTGCTGCATAATTCGATATTACCCCTGTTTGGGCTTCTGCTGGTGCTCCATCATGGTTGAGGAAGAACTGTATCTGGTCAGCTGCCAAACCAAACTTCACCTGCAAGTCATACTGACAGTTATTGTATACTTGTGGAATCGCCTCAAAGCCTGTAGGTGTGCTACGCAAAGTGAACTCTGGCAATTCTTTTCTACAAAGGATATTACCTATATTATCCAAGTCTTCCAAACCTATTTCTGCTACTATTCTGGTGCCTATCGGATAAGTATCTCCCATGAACGCTCCTACAACTCCTTGTGCTACATAGTTCTTAGGTGCAGTAGGAATAGGATGGTCTGTCTCATTCCTCCAAACTCCTGACACCAAGTTGCCATCTTGTCTCACTACTCTATAGACTACTCTATAGTTTCCTATAGTAGCCGTATGGGTAGCCTTCAAACCAAAGCCCATAGTCGTATCGGCACAATCAGGCTGAGTCTGAGTAACCCAACCGCCCGATGGTTTTACAAACTCCATCTGAGCTATGGTAAAGGTTCTACCTGCCGGTCCTAATATAGGACAATCGCTATTGCCTTCGTCTATGATCTCTATCTTATAGTTGTTAGGGGTAGGATCAGCCTCCAAATTCTCAAAGGTATAGTCCTCTACTCGCAAAACTCCTATATTGGATGGTGGCGTAGGGGCATCCAAATAAACCTTATTAGCTGGATCATGTGCCCGTGGTATTCTACGCACCTCTTGTGTGTTATCAGTAAGGTGGGTAAGTACAAGCTTAAATGGCCCCTTGCCTTTGAAACGCTTGATCACTAACTTACCGCCCTGACCATTCTCACAAGTAGCACTGTAGTTCTTGATATCCAAGACTCCATTGCCGTCCTTATCAAAGTC
>NZ_KE150250.1 GCF_000411115.1 Capnocytophaga granulosa ATCC 51502
ATCTTGCGTTCGTTCTTCTTATAAACTTATGGAGACAAAAAATAGCTATTCTATCAACAAAGGCATCGGCAGAAGTGTAGAGTTCAAAGGACTCAAAGCGCAGTACCTCTTCATCTTTGCAGGAGGACTGCTCTCGGTGCTTATCTTGGTGATGATCCTCTACACGGTAGGAGTCAATTCTTTTGTATGCTTGGGGGTAGGCGTTAGTATGGTCAGCCTTGTGGTTTGGCAGACTTTTTCACTAAACCAGAAATACGGTGAACACGGCCTGATGAAACAAGCAGCTCGCAAACGCCACCCCAAATACCTACGCCACCAAAGATCACCACGCCAATTTATTCGTTACCCTAAACCTAAAACAACCCTCAATGAGAAATAGTTCTAAAATCAACACCTTAGAGAGTAAATTCCCTATTCTTGCCATAGAACAAGACTGCTTGCTCACCAAAGAAGCCGACATCAGCATCGGCTTCGAGGTGCAGCTTCCAGAGCTCTTTACCATTTCGGGTGAGGACTATGAGATACTCCACTCACTTTGGCATAAGGCTATCAAAGTATTGCCACAGTATACCGTTATCCACAAACAGGACTGGTTTATCAAGGAACAATATGAACCTGAACTGCAAGGCGAGAATTTGAGTTTTCTCTCTCATTCGTACGAAAAGCATTTTAACGAACGCCCGTTCTTAAATCACAGATGCTACCTATTTATCACCCAAACCACTAAAAACCGAATGAGAGCCCAAAGCAACTTTTCCTCCCTTTGCAAAGGGAACTTCTTGCCTAAGGAGCTCACTAACCGAGAACACGCCACTCAATTCTTGGAAGCGGTAGCGCAGTTAGAGCGTATTTTAAACGACTCTAACCTGATAAAGCTCCGCCAGCTAAAAACAGAGGACTATATAGGCACTCCCCACAAAAAGGGACTCTTTGAGCAGTATCTCAGCCTTTCCACTGATGAGAAAGAGAGCCTGCAAGATATATGCCTCTCCGCCGAGCAAATGCGCATTGGTAACCAAAGACTCTGTGTACATACCTTATCAGATACAGAAGACTTACCTTCTAAGGTACAAGCCGATAGTCGTTACGAGCGACTCTCTACCGATAAAAGCGACTGCCGTTTATCCTTTGCAGCTCCTGTGGGCTTGCTACTGAGTTGTAACCATATCTACAACCAATATCTGTTCTTGGACAATTCCGATGAGAACCTCAGACAGTTTGAGAAATCAGCACGCAATATGCACTCGCTTTCAAGATACAGCCGTAGTAACCAAATCAACAAAGAGTGGATCGAGCAATACCTCAATGAGGCACACTCTTACGGACTTTCCTCTATCAGAGCGCACTTTAATGTGATGGCGTGGTCGGACAACCCACAAGAGCTTAGGAGCATTAAAAACGATGTGGGTAGTGCTTTGGCGTCAATGGAGTGCAAACCTCGCCATAACACCATAGATACGGCAACTCTCTATTGGGCAGGTATAGCCGGCAATGCCGCCGACTTTCCCAGTGAAGAGACTTTCTATACTTTTATAGAGCCCGCTTTGTGCTTTTTGACTCAAGAGACCAACTATCAAAGTTCTTCCAGTCCTTTTGGGATTAAGATGGCTGACAGGCTCACAGGCAAGCCTATCCACTTGGATATCTCCGATGAGCCTATGAAGAAAGGGATTATCACCAACCGCAATAAGTTCGTCTTAGGACCTTCGGGTAGTGGCAAATCCTTCTTCACGAACCACTTAGTAAGGCAATATTACGAGCAAGGAACACATATCGTTTTAGTAGATACAGGGAACTCCTACCAAGGGGTCTGTGAGCTTATTCACCACAAGACCAAAGGCAAAGATGGGATTTACTTTACTTATACCGAAGACAATCCCATTGCTTTTAACCCTTTTTATACTGATGATGGAGTGTTTGACATCGAAAAGCGAGAGAGTATCAAAACACTGATACTCACCCTTTGGAAGCGAGACAATGAGCCTCCTACACGTGCTGAAGAGGTAGCCCTTTCCAATGCAGTAAACCTTTACCTGCAATTGGTAAAAGACAATCCCTCGCACACGCCCTCTTTCAATGGCTTTTATGAGTATATCAAGAATGACTACCGAGCTATACTACAAGAGAAGCAGGTAAGAGAAAAAGATTTTGATTTGGCTAACTTCCTCAATGTGTTAGAGCCTTATTACAAAGGAGGTGAATACGACTATCTGCTCAATTCCGATAAGGAATTAGACCTGCTCTCCAAACGCTTTATCGTCTTTGAAATTGATGCGATTAAAGACCACCCCATACTCTTTCCTGTGGTTACGATCATCATTATGGAGGTGTTTATCAACAAGATGAGACGTCTGAAGGGTATCCGCAAGATGATTCTCATCGAAGAAGCGTGGAAAGCCATTGCCAAAGAAGGAATGGCGGAGTACATCAAGTACCTATTCAAAACTGTGCGTAAGTTCTTTGGAGAGGCAGTAATTGTAACCCAAGAGGTAGATGATATTATCCATTCACCTATCGTGAAGGAATCTATCATCAACAACTCCGATTGCAAGATATTGCTCGACCAGCGCAAGTATATGAACAAGTTCGATGCTATCCAAGCGATGTTAGGACTTACCGAGAAAGAGAAGTCGCAAATCCTATCCATCAATCTCTCCAACGACTCTCATCGCAAATACAAAGAAGTGTGGATAGGCTTAGGAGGCACACACTCTGCGGTATATGCTACAGAAGTAAGCCGAGAAGAATACTTTGCCTACACCACCGAAGAGAGCGAAAAACACCAAGTGATGGAACTCTCCGAGAAGTTAGACGGCAATTTGGAAAAAGCTATCGTACAAATGGCTAATGGACTGTAATAAATTAATAATCATACGTAAATCATAATAATTAAAGTCAATGAAGAAAATGTTATTAACGGGGCTTTTTGCTATAACTATGCTGGCAAGCCCCAAACTAAGCGCACAATGGGTAGTAACTGACCCGACTAATTTTGCTCAGAGCATTATCAACACTACCCAGCAGATAGTGCAAACCTCCTCAACAGCTAAGAATATGCTCAACAACTTCCGAGAGGTAGAAAAGCTCTACAACCAAGGCAAGGAGTATTACGATGCTCTGAAAAAGGTAAATAACTTGGTAAAAGATGCCCGCAAAGTACAGGAAACGGTGCTACTTGTGGGCGACATTTCCAAGATGTATGTGACCAACTTCAAGAAGATGAGCCAAGACCCTAACTTCTCCTCTCAAGAGTTGTCTGCTATTGCCAATGGCTACTCCAAGCTCTTGGGCGAAAGTTCTAAGCTGCTCAAAGACCTGCAACAAATTGTCAATAGCTCCTCACTCTCTATGAACGACAAAGAGCGTATGGACATTATCGACAAGGTGCATAAGGAAGTGAAAGAGTACTATAACTTAGTACGCTACTATACCCAGAAGAACATCTCGGTAAGCTACCTACGAGCTAAGAAGCAAAACGATGCGCAAAAGGTACTCTCACTCTATGGAACGGAACTCAAATACTGGTAAAAACTGATAAATGGAAAATCTACACCAAATACTCCGTACTTTATATGATGAGATGATGCCCCTAACAGCTCAGATGTCTGCCATAGCCAAAGGCTTAGCAGGCTTAGGGGCACTGTTCTATGTGGCAATGCGTATATGGCAAGCCTTAGCCCGTGCCGAACCTGTGGATGTGTATCCCTTGCTCCGTCCCTTTGCTATAGGGCTGTGTGTGATATTTTTCCCTACTCTGGTGTTAGGAACAATGAATACAGTGCTAAGCCCTGTGGTAACGGGTACCCATAGCATCTTAGAAGGACAAACACTCGATTTGCACAAACTACAAGAACAAAAAGACCGATTAGAGCGAGAGGCACAATTGCGCAACCCCGAAACTGCCTATCTCGTCTCGGATGAAGAGTTTGACAAAAAGATTGATGAATTGGGTTGGATGCCCGAAGATATGGCTGTAATGGCAGGAATGTACATCGAAAGAGGGATGTATGACCTCAAGCAAAGCATCCGATCGTGGTTTCGTGAACTACTCGAAATGCTCTTTCAAGCAGCCGCTTTAGTGATTGACACCATACGCACTTTCTTTCTTGTGGTGATGTCTATTTTAGGACCTATAGCCTTTGCCATTTCGGTATGGGATGGATTTCAATCTACCTTACTACAATGGGTTACCCGCTATGTGAGTGTCTATCTATGGCTTCCTGTATCCGATTTGTTCAGTGCTATTTTAGCACGTATCCAATCCCTTATCTTACAACGAGACATCGAGCAACTCTCCGACCCAAGTTTTATTCCTGATACTACCAACACAGCCTACATTATCTTTATGGTCATTGGTATCATAGGCTATTTTACCATTCCCACCGTAGCAGGTTGGATCATACAAGCAGGAGGTATGGGTAATTATGGTAGAAATGTAAACCAAGCTACCTCCAATGCAGGTAATATAGCAGGTGCAGGAGCTGGCTCTCTTTCAGGTAATATTACAGGTAGGTTAATGAAGTAAAAACAAGTCTAATTGAATACTAAAATTAATGGAATTTAAAATCTTTAGAAACATCGAAAACGGATTCAAGCAAATCCGTATGTATGCCATAGCCTTTGCTGTGCTCTGCTCAGGCGTGAGTATCTTCGCTGTAGGCTATGCCTATTACTTTGCTGAGAAACAGCGCGAGAAAATCTATGTGTTAGACAATGGCAAATCACTAATGCTGGCACTCTCTCAAGATGAGAAAATCAATCGCCCTGTCGAGGCTAAAGAACACGTGCGCAGGTTTCACGAACTCTTCTTCAACTTAGCCCCCGATAAAAAAGCAATTGAAGACAATACTAAACGTGCCTTCTTTATGGCTGATAAATCTGCCTTTAACTACTATAAAGATTTGGCTGAAAAAGGCTATTACAACCGCATCATCTCTGGTAATATCCTCCAACGGGTAGTCATCGATAGTGTGCGCTGTAACTTTAATAGCTATCCTTATCAGGTGGAAACCTTTGCCAAGCAGTTCATCACTCGTGCTAGCAACATCACCGAAAGGAGTCTTATTACCTCCTGCAGGTTGATTAACTCCGTGCGTTCTGATAACAACCCTCAAGGGTTTATCATCGAACAGTTCAATGTAATAGAAAACAAAGACCTTAGAACCGTAGAGAGATGATAGCCAAAATCCAGAGAGAGATACATTCTCTAAAAAAGCAAACCCAAAGCTATTGCCAGGGACTTTCACCCTCACAAAGAAAACGCTTGGTACTCTTAGCCTTTGCAGCCTACTCGCTACTTACTCTTTTTATACTATGGCACGCTTACCAAGAGTACCACCAAGGCGAAGCCCCTGCCATACAGCATATTGACAACAAGGCTATTGTACCTACTGAGGGGAATACCCCAAAAAAGGATTCGTTAATTTTTAAACAACTTAATAATGGAAAAGAACACACCCCTTCCAGAGCAAAACGGTAATATCCCTGCCTCAGATAAGGCTAACGCTTCTTCTACACCGAGTTTCTTGGTCAGTGAAGAAGAGGAAAAAGCCCTCCAAGAGCGCAATGAGGAAAAAGCCCTTGCTAAAAAACAACAACTCAAGAAAATCATTATCTATGCCCTAATGGGGATAATCTTCCTCGCTTGTATGTATCTGCTTTTTGGTGGCGGAAGTGAGCAAGAGCAAACACAAGTAGGCATCAATGAGGCAATACCACAAGCTACCGAAACCCTCTTGCCTTCTGATAAGGAAAAAGCCTACGAAGAAGCCCTCTTAGAAGAAAAAGAAGCTGATAAAAAAGCCTCTCTCAATGCGCTGTCTGATTATTGGCAAGAAGACGAAGGCGAGGAGTATCCCGAAGCTATCGAGGAGGAAGAAGAACCCACTCCACGTTATCGCAAGGCTACCCCTAATGCCTTTGAACGTTCCGCTCAGTCTTATCGCGATATTCACCAGACTTTAGGCAGTTTCTACCAAGACAATAGTGCTTACGAGGAGCAACAACGACTCAAAGAAGAGATAGCCTCACTCAAGTCTCAACTCTCCAATAAGCAAGATCCTACCTCTATAGATGCCCAAATGGCATTGATGGAAAAGTCTTATGAAATGGCTTCAAGATATTTGCCTAAAGGACAACAAAACCCTTCAATGATGGGGGGTGCAGGCTCACAAGAGGGCGAGGAAAACAATAGTAGCGAAGCTGACAATGCAGAACAGAGTAAAAACATTGCTCCTGTCTATACTCCAGAGGAAAAGGTCGTCAGTCGTTTGCCCCGCAAGCAGTCCGAGAAGGAGGCTCTGCAAGAATGGGTGAAGGAGCAACAGACCGCTTTTTTCAATGGCGAGAGCTTTAAGCCACAAGGCAGTATCCTAAAGAATAGCATTCGCGCTTGTACACATATCGAACAGCTATTAGGAGAAAACTCAAGGGTGCAGCTAAGACTTTTAGAGCCTATACGAGTAGCAGGCATACTCATTCCCAAAGGAGAACTGCTTACAGCCTCTGCTAAAGTGAGTGGAGATAGATTGTTACTCACCGTAAAATCCTTAGAATACAAGGGCAAGGTGATTCCTGTCTCTATAGCTGCCTACGACATCGATGGGCAACAAGGGTTATACCTGCCTGCTTCTTCCGATGCCAATGCTTTTAGAGAAATAGCAGCAGGAATGAGCAAAAGTTCAGGGAGTAGCTTTACCTTTAGCTCTTCCGCCAAAGATCAAATTGTCTCGGAGCTGAGCAAAGGGGTCGTACAAGGAGGTACGTCTTATCTTTCTAAAAAGATTGCACAACCTTCCATAAGGGTTAAAGCAGGTTATCAGCTCCTACTCATCTCTAAAAAATAACCTTTCAGACAAACCCATAAACACACAACAAAGCACAAAACAACACAATTATTTATTTTTCAACCTATTAAACACACTTAATATCATTTTATTTATGCGTAAATTACACTTATTATTATCGGTAACAATGCTTACCGTTACCGTGCAAGCCCAGAATGAGGCAAAGGAAAACACAGCCCTCAGTACTGAGAAAAAGGAACTTTTAGCTCAATCAGGAAAGGTAGTGCCTTATCCTTTGCAGGTGGCTTATGACCAAACAACCCATCTTATCTTTCCTGCTTCTATCCGCTATGTGGATTTAGGCAGTGAAAACTTAGTAGCCGACAAGGTGAAAGATGCCGAGAATGTACTAAGGGTAAAGGCAGCTAAAACAGACTTTACCGATAGCACCAACCTATCGGTCATCACTCAAGACGGAGGCTTTTATAGCTTTGAGGTGAGTTATCACACCACGCCACAACCTCTTACCATTGATTTTGGTAGAGGAATGCCCCAAGGCAATAATGTGAAATCGGATATTCTCTTTTCTGACACAGGCTGGGAATCACCTGCGGTAGCACAGATTATTATGTCGTCTATCT
>NZ_KE150251.1:3355-4231 GCF_000411115.1 Capnocytophaga granulosa ATCC 51502
GGCATTATTGGGGTTGTAGGACTGCGATATTTGCTGTTTATTGAATTAGAATACTTTGGAAAGAGTAACCACAGAGGGTGATAGTCCCGTATAGGCAAGATAAATAAGTAATAGCAGTATCCTGAGTAGGGCGGGGCACGTGGAACCCTGTCTGAATTTGCCGGGACCATCCGGTAAGGCTAAATACTCCTGAGAGACCGATAGTGGACTAGTACCGTGAGGGAAAGGTGAAAAGCACCGTGAATAACGGAGTGAAAAAGACCCTGAAACCATACGCTTACAAGCGGTCGGAGCGGCTTTGGCCGTGACGGCGTGCCTTTTGCATAATGAGCCTACGAGTTACTGTTACTGGCAAGGATAAGCACTTAAGGTGCGCATTCGTAGCGAAAGCGAGTCTGAATAGGGCGCTGAAGTCAGTAGGAGTAGACGCGAAACCTGGTGATCTACCCTTGGGCAGGTTGAAGCACTGGTAACACAGTGTGGAGGACCGAACTGGTTGTCGTTGAAAAGACTTCGGATGACCTGAGGGTAGGGGTGAAAGGCCAATCAAACTGGGAAATAGCTCGTACTCCCCGAAATGCATTTAGGTGCAGCGTTGTGACAAAAGTTTAATAGAGGTAGAGCTACTGATTGGATGCGGGGGTTTCACCGCCTACCAATTCCTGACAAACTCCGAATGCTATTAAATGTTTCACAGCAGTGAGGGCTTGGGTGCTAAGGTCCAAGTCCGAGAGGGAAAGAACCCGGACCATCAGCTAAGGTCCCCAAATATATGCTAAGTTGAAAAAACGCGGTTGAACTGCATTGACAGCTAGGATGTTGGCTTGGAAGCAGCCATACATTTAAAGAGTGCGTAACAGCTCACTAGTCGAGCGG
>NZ_KE150252.1 GCF_000411115.1 Capnocytophaga granulosa ATCC 51502
GTTACTACCTCTGATGTTATTTTAAAGGTATCAGATTTTACTTCTTGGTCATTATAAACAGCAGCAATATATACCTCTCCACTTTCTTTTTCTTGATTAATGATTAAATCAGTTGTTATATCAGAAGAAAGTAAAGGGATAGAAGTTTCTGCTATTCCGTATCTATCAACCAATACGTCCTGACAAATTATAGTTTTTTCATCGCCTTGGCATAGGTAAAGGTCAATAGTATCTCCCTCTAAACCTTGACATTCAACAAAGGCTTTGAGCGTATCTTGATAGCTTACTTTTGTTTGCCTACCACTTCCTGTTTTAAATAGAGATAGTTCCAATATCTTAGCTTCTTCCTCTTTAAAAGCAGTGCTTTCTGTATTATTTTCTGATCTCATATCTAATTATTTTTAAGGTTTTCTAATATTTATTACATTCTTCTGATATAAATGCCCTTTATAAACAATTGATAACTCGGCATCAACATTAATGAGTTGTTGTGTTTTTCTATCTGTTGTATATACAAATTCTAAATCACTTTTAAATGGGTTCTTATCATCTACTACTACAAGACCTTTGAATAAAGCTTTTAGATGGTAATTCTCTTGCGACTCTCCTTTTATAGTAGTTATAATCTGACTATCTTCAAAAACTACTTCTGATTCTAATTGATAAGGTATAAATGTTGTCTCATACAAGGGGCAAAACTCCTCTTCCCACTTTTCATTGTCTTTATGAAACCACTCCATCTTAGGAAAGAGTATTTGGTTTACAAAGGACATTTGTAGATGTGTTAACATATATTCCTTATTAGCTAATCCTCTCCAAAAAGCGTCAATATAAGTTTTAGAAAAATCACCTTTGAAATAGTCTTCTAAATCTTTGTGTTTTTGTTTGAATTGAGTTACAATCTCTTTGTAATTATCTATATCTGTAATACCTCCATTTACAGAAATATGATATTTTAGAGGTTCTATGGCATTCATACAAGCCACAGCTAAGTCAGCAATTTTTGTTTCGTCCTCTTCATATTTTCTCTTTAGGTTCATACTCCAACCTTTCTCAGCTTTTTCTAATAGTAAAAGGAGTTCATAACTATTCGTTAGTTCTTCCTCTGAAGTAGTCTGTATTTCTGTTACTAAATAGTTTTTTGCATAAAACTTCTTATCCAAATAACGCGAAGGACGCTCTAATTCTTTTTGTACAGCCTGTTGATGTCCTTGCAAGGAAGCGAGTTCTTCCTCTGAAGGAACTATAATGCGCTCTGTCTTAGAGGTTAGTTTCTGTTCCAATAGTTCCCATAACTCACAACGCATATTGTGATAATGCCGCAAGTCATTTACTGAGATTTGAAACTTCTCAGCAATAGATTGTAAGGTATCACCTTTCTTTACTTTGTATATACGACTCATAAGCGTATTATTTTAGGGTTATACTATTGAAATTCATAGGTTTCTTCCTCTTCCTCCTCTTCTTTAGGTTTATTGTCTACGCCTTCTTTTCGTATACAGAATATCACACTGTTCTCAACGATGTTATTGGAAAGAAGTGTGCCATCAGGGATAATAAACCGCGTTTTCTCATACCACTTAGGTTGCAAATAGAATATCCAATGACACAAGCCATTGTCATCTTCTGTTTGTATGGGTTCATTAAAGTGTTTTTCGTTGTAGTCTAATACAAAACTGTAGAAAAGTCTCCCAAAATCAATACGTGAGGGTGCTTTTGCTCTAAAAGAACTGAAATTCTCATCTGTTTCTTCCTTCTTTACTACTAAAGAGATGAGTACCAAATCACGCATTTCCTCATCCTTGATACTTCCTCTTTGTTTGTAATCAGCAGGGAACTGCCAAGACTCGTACTCCACAGGAGGTATGCTGATAGCTCTGTTAAAACTATCATTAAGCAAGGTGGGGACAAAAAACCACAAGAAATGCATCAACATCCAATAAGCAAAGATTACGTCATTGAGG
>NZ_KE150253.1 GCF_000411115.1 Capnocytophaga granulosa ATCC 51502
GGTAGATGACCACGTTGATAGGTTACAGGTGTAAAGGTGGTAACATCAAAGCCGAGTGATACTAATAACCCGAAGACTTATTGTACGAAATTCTTTTTTCAGTGGTTAGTGATTAGTTGTTAGTAATTAGTCATTAGTCACTAGTAGTTAACCATTAGTTTGGTGTCTTATCCAATGTTGTCAATTAAGTGAAGAGTGAACAGTGAAGAGAGAGAAGTTATTCTCTACACGCTTAAGCTACTTTACTTTAAAATACAAGTGTGTTGAAGAACTATTCACTATTAGTTTTTCACTAATCACTAAAAATTTAAGGTGGTTAAAGCGAAAGGTCTCACCTCTTACCATTCCGAACAGAGAAGTTAAACCTTTTAGCGCAGATGGTACTGCAATTTGTGGGAGAGTATGTCGCCGCCTTCTTTACAAGAACCGAATTATTCGTAAAAGGATAGTTCGGTTTTTTGTCATATCATTAATCATTATTGAAGATGCTATTGTTTCAAGATAACAAATCCTCTTTGTTAGACCTCAGAAAAGTTCCTTTTAAGTTAGAAAAGGAGATACAGCAATTATTTGAAAAGAATTTGTTTCAAATAACAGGATTAGAGTTGGTAAAGTCAGAGTTTTCTATTCAAAATCAGCGTATAGATACACTCGCTTTTGATATAGAAAACGGAGCTTTTGTTATTATAGAATATAAGCGAGGTGATAGAACTCTGTAATGATTTCAAGCAGGCTATTTTAAATCTTTCTCCAGAAATTGTAGTTGTTCCTAAGAAACACTGGATAGGATTTAAAATAGACAAAAGAAATGTTGCAGATATTCAGATTCAGAGTAAGGGATTAAGAATAAGTATCAACATGAAGGAAGGAGAATTAGATGATCCTAAAAAAATGACCGAAAATGTGGCTAATAAGGGGCATTTTGGTAATGGAGATTATCAGATAGTAGTCTCTGATACCAAACACTTGGAATATGTAATGAGTCTTATAAAGCAGGGATTATAATTTGTCATCAAAAAAGGCCAAAGAGAACCTCTCCTTGACCTTTACTAATTATTAATTATTATTGGTTTAATCATTAATCACTTTTCGTTTTTCACTTTTCACTAAATAAGTGATTCCGAATACAGCAAAAGCAGGCAACAGCCATTCTATATGGTATTGAGCTAAAGGAAGGCTCATTTGTATGGATTTGAGAGTTTCGCTGCCTACAAGGTTACCTATAACAAATATCGCTGAAAAAACCGCTGTAAAACTCACGCCTATGATATAAGGAGCTTTTGCCTTTACCCGCTTGCCGAATAAGAGCATAAAGAGCGTCAGGGCTATGGTGATAGGATATACGAAATCAAGGATATAACCCGCATAGTGGATGATCTCATCTACACTTTGGATGGAGAGTACAAAGGATACAATACAGCATGCCCATACACCCCAGCGGTAAGGAATACGTCCGTGACTAAGAGTCTCAAATATCGCCCCCATAGCAGAGACAATAGCCACAGCTGTAGTTAGGCAGGCGAAAGCTACTGCTACCGAAATAATAACCGCTCCATAGCTACCCAAACCATTGTGGGCTATGTGCTTGAGGATATCTATATACTTCACATTCTCTCCTGCAACTACATCGGAAGTAGCCCCTAGATACAGCAGACCTCCATAAATAAATATCAAGCACCCTGCGGCAATGATACCCGAAAGAATGGTAATCTCTCGTTTTTGTCGTTCTGAACTATAACCTTTCTGTATAATAGATGAAATAATCAGCCCTGAGAAAATCACCCCTGAAAGCACGTCCAAAGTAAGGTAACCTGTGGAGAAACCAAAGGTAAAAGCCTCTTTGAACCCTACTCCATTGTCGGTAAGCCCCTTGGGAGCATTCATAGTGCCTTCTACGATGAGGACAATCAGCGAAAGGAATAGTATAGGGGTGAGCCAACGCCCTATGATATCTACCAATTTGGAACGAGATAAGGCCAAAAATAGGGTGATGGCAAAGAAGATTGCTCCAAAGGCGATCTTGCCTATCATAGGAAAGAAAGGCTCTATCGCTACCTCATAAGTGGTGGAGCCTGAGCGAGGTACGCATACAATAGGGCCAAAAACCACGATGGTCAGCACTACCAAACTATTGACAAAAGGCGCAGGAAATCGCTTGCCTAAGTCGCTGAAAGTGGTACCTACGGAGCTGACCATCAGCACCGCTAAGAAAGGGATAAAGATGCCAGAAAGGAAAAAGCCTACAAAGGCCGCGCCACTGGCCGCTCCCATCTTCAGTCCTATATAGGGGGGAATCACTAAGTTACCTGCCCCGAAAAACATTGCAAAAAGAGCGAACCCAGTGGTGGTGAGGGTCAAAAATTTCTTTTTATCCATAAAAATACGTAATACATAAAAACGGCCGTAAAATTACAAAAAAATCATGAATAAATCACGTTTGCTGAAATTTTTTTTGTATATTTGTCGGCATATTATTTTTTCTGTCTATCTTATGAAATATAGCTACTTTTTCCTTTCTCTTATGCTTATAGGGTGTCTTTCTTCCGCGAAGCAGCAAAAGGAGCTTTCCACAGAGAATGTTTCTGATACACTTGTTGTAGTGAAAGACACTGAGAATGTAGACGAACGCCGCCTAAAGGAAGCCATGACAGATGCGCTCCAGAAAATAAGAGATTCTCTTTATGGGAAGGAGGGGGAATATACCTATGATTTTGATACAGCAGAAGAGGGGTACGCTCCTATCGGGGTTACTATTAAGATGGGAAAATATACTGAAGGGGCTTATTATGCGGTTATTCATGCATTTGATCAAGCAGAGGCTTTGATAAACCTGTATGACCTTGATAAAGGTACAGTAAGGGAGAAAGTCTCGGAGACTCTTCCTTTACGGGCCGACCCAAGTGATACTATCTTTGATGCCAATGGAGATAAGGTCAAAGATTTTGTACTGAGATTCTATCCTTCTTCGGGTTGTTGCAGAAGAGATATTTATCACCTCTACCTTTCCCCAGAGAAAAAGGAGGGACAACTTTCCTATATAGAACTGATAAACCCAACCTTTTATCCTAAGGAGCATCTTATTCGTGGGATAGGTTATGGCTGGCCTGGTCATGTGGAGCTGTACAAATATCGTTGGCGTGGAGAGGAGTTGGATACTTTGGAATATATCCTCCCCGATGTAGCCACTAAAGGAAAAACATTTCTAAAGGGTAGGAATCTTTATGGCTTTACCAAGGAAAAAGAAATACGCCTGACTAAGCTCCCCGAAGAGTATCAAACGGTTATAGGATTGGACTATTTTTAGATTATACAGCGGAAGACTTTAATAGTGACTAATGACTAACGACTAATAACTAGTTACTAGTCACTAGTCACTAGTCATTATATATATAGCCCTTAGCTATTGCTTTCTTGATAGTATTGGAGGGGTAGTAAGTAGTAGGCGTATAGCCATTGTCAAGGATTTCATAATTCTTGACAAGGCTATTTTTTATATCAAAAAGGTAGATATAGTATTCGTTAAGGGTAGCCTCTGAATAGCCAACAATAGCAAAGACATCGTTATCCTTCCAAAACACATCATGAGAAACCTCAAGCGAACCTAAAAAGAGGATCATGGTATGGTGACGCAGCCTTCGATCAGTAAGGTTGATGTTCTGGCTGTCGTCCATGTTAAAAGAAAGTTTGCCATCGGAGATCTCACACCCTTTGTACTCATTGACATAGCGCATCTTATCAGGAGAATAGAGGTTACAGAGATCATCACCTACATCATCTGCTGCCTCAAAAGGGTGGTAATAGAGACTCTCCTTATCTTGCCCTGCATTGATAGGAACATGCGCTTCTGTACGAGTAAGTCGTGCCTGACGAAGGTCAAGCTGATAGAAGTCTAACCACTGCTTGATAAAGGGTTGTAAAAGAGCTATATCCTGCTCATCAATTAAGGGTTTCTCATAAAAATCTTGTAAGCACTCTGCCTCTCGCTTCTTCCAAAGTGCCTCCGAGTATTGCTTCCTCCAATACTCACTATCCCCCAACCTACTAAAAAGAGTAGGCTCCTCATTTATGGGTGCCTCTCTTGTAGGCCTACAACTGCTCAAAAGTATAAGCAGTAATAGTATGAAGGACAATAGTTTTTTCATTCTCTACTTTTTACCTTTTAACGGGTTCCCCGTATAGGTCAAAATCGGTAGCTTCTGTAATTAAGATGTCGGCAAAGTCGCCTATTTTTACATAGTGCTTGGCAGCATCTATAAGGACTTCGTTATCCACATCGGGGGAGTCGTACTCGGTACGACCTACAAAGTACTGTCCCTCTTTGCGGTCAATAAGGCAACGGAAAGTCTTGCCTACCTTGGCTTGGTTGAGTTCCCAAGAGATTTGGGATTGTATCTCCATAATCTCGGAGGCACGGCGTTGCTTTTCTTCTTCAGGGATATTGTCTTCCAGCTCATAGGCAGCCGTATTCTCTTCATGGCTATAAGTAAAACAGCCCAAACGCTCAAAACGCATCTGGCGAACAAACTCCTTAAGCAGTTCAAAATCTTCTTCTGTCTCGTTTGGATAGCCTACAATTAGCGTGGTACGAATGGCTATTTCAGGCATAGCTTCGCGGAAGTCCTTGAGCAGCTGGGTAGTTTTGGCTTGGGTGGTGCCGCGCTTCATACTCTTGAGGATAGGGTCGGCAATGTGCTGGAGTGGAATATCTAAGTATTTGCATATCTTAGGCTCCTCTTTCATCACAGTAAGCACGTCCTTAGGGAAACCAGTGGGGAAAGCATAGTGAATACGAATCCACTCTATCCCCTCTACCTTGACCAAGGCGCGGAGTAGGTCGGCCAATTTGCGTTCGCCATATAGGTCTAAACCATAGTAAGTGACGTCCTGTGCGATAAGAATCAACTCTTTAACCCCTTTTTTGGCCAGTTTTTCAGCCTCTACGACCAAATTCTCTATAGAGGTACTCTTGTGGCTGCCGCGCATCAGGGGAATGGCACAGAAGCTACAAGGGCGATCGCAACCCTCGGATACCTTTAGGTAGGCGTAATTCTTAGGGGTAGTCGTTAGGCGTTCGCCTATGAGCTCGTGCTTGTAGTCGGCACCCAATACCTTGAGCAGGGCAGGGAGTTCTGTGGTACCAAAATACTGATCCACATCGGGTATTTCTTTCTGTAAATCAGGTTTGTAACGCTCTGAGAGACAGCCCATAACAAAAACCTTATCCACAAGGCCTTCCTCTTTCTTTTGGATATATTCCAGAATGGTGTTGATACTTTCTTCTTTGGCATTATTGATAAAGCCGCAGGTGTTGATTACCACGATGTTTCCTTTGTCTTCATGTACTACCTCCTTGCCACTGGCCTTGAGTTGTCCCATAAGTACCTCACTATCATATACATTCTTAGAGCACCCTAAGGTAACGACATTGATTTTATTTTGTTTGATGGATTTTGTCCGCATGATGTTGTTGCTTGTTTGAGGGTGCAAAATTACATCTTTTAAAAGAATAAAAGAAATATTTTGTTTGTCAGAGAAAAAATTCCTACTTTTGCCTGATTATACATAAAAAAGAAATATTATGAAAGTAGCCGTAGTAGGCGCTACCGGACTGGTAGGCAATGTGATGCTGGAAGTCTTGGCCGAGCGCAATTTTCCAGTAACAGAACTCATTCCTGTAGCCTCCGAGAAATCGGTAGGAAAAACTATTACCTTCAAGGGGAAGGAATATAAAGTAGTGGGTATGACCCAAGCCATCTCCCTCAAGCCCGATGTGGCTTTGTTTTCCGCAGGGGGCGATACCTCCAAGGAATGGGCACCCAAGTTTGCCCAAGTGGGTACTGTAGTGGTGGATAACTCCTCCGCTTGGCGTATGGATCCGACTAAGAAGCTTGTGATCCCTGAAATCAATGCCGATGTGCTTACCGCAGAGGATAAGATTATTGCCAATCCGAACTGCTCTACGATCCAGATGCTCGTGGCTTTGGCGCCTTTGCGCAAATTTGGTATCAAGCGTATTGTGGTCTCTACCTATCAGTCTATCACAGGAACAGGGGTGAAAGCCGTAAAGCAGTTGGAAAACGAATACCAAGGCATAGAAGGGCCTATGGCGTACCACTATCCAATCCATAAAAATGCCATTCCTCACTGCGATGTGTTTGAGGAAAATGGCTATACCAAGGAGGAAATGAAATTGGTTAGAGAAACTAAAAAAATCTTCGCCGATGACTCCATACAAGTTACCGCTACCGCAGTACGTATTCCTGTAGTGGGGGGGCATAGTGAGTCAGTCAATGTGGAGTTTGAGCAAGAGTACGATTTGGCTGAGGTGCGCAAGCTCTTGGCACATGCCCCAGGGGTAGTCTTGCAAGACAATACCGATACCAATACCTACCCTATGCCCATCTATGTACATGGCAAGGACGAGGTGTTTGTAGGTCGTGTACGTCGCGATGAGTCTCAGCCTAAGACCCTCAACCTATGGGTGGTAGCAGATAACCTCCGTAAAGGGGCTGCCACTAACACCATCCAGATTGCTGAAGCGCTTATCAAAAAGGGAATCCTTAAATAGTGACAAACGACCAATGACTAATAACAAACAACGTAAGGGCGAATGTCAATTCGCCCTTACTCTCCTTTTATTCTTCTCTCTTCTCTGTATCAATACCATAACCGCACAGGAGGCCGTGGTGGGTACTTTGTCTGATACCATCCCTGTAGACGAAAATTGGATACCTAAAGAAATCGATGGGGCTCATTATCAGATAGAACCAGATCTCTATTTTACCTATCAAAAACCAAAGCTTTGGGATTTGGTTAATAAGGCGCCCCGCAATGCCCTTAATACCCTCAAGGATTTTGTGGCTAAGCCTTATTATCCGTATGGGCTTTCGGCATTGGGAGCTACTGCTGCTCTTATTCCTGCCGACCCTTGGCTGATACGAGAGAGCCGTAGTTTTGGTGAAAGCATGGGACTAAATGAGGCGCATACTTATAAGAAATTGGGTTTCCTCAAGATCGTCCCAGCCGATGTCAATTCGGCCTTGTATTTCATAGGTAATGGTACTACCTTTATCATTATCAGTGGGGGATTGGCTACCTATGGACTGATTACCGATGATTATAGGGCTAAGAGTACCGCAATGCAACTCATTGAGAGTATACTCGTTACGGGCGTATTTGTACAACCTATCAAGCGGCTCACAGGCAGGGAAAGTCCATTTATTACTGAAAGAGAAGGAAATTGGCATAGTTCTTGGAGGTTTGCTCCCAGCATAGCGGAGTACCAGCGCAACACCTCCCGCTACGATGCTATGCCTTCGGGACACCTGACCACAGCCATGGCAGCTGTTACCGTATTGGCAGAGAACTATAAGGACTACAAGTGGATCAAGCCTGTAAGCTATACCGCTTTGGCGCTCATGTCCTTTGAGATGATGCAGAGCAAAGTACATTGGGCTTCGGACTATCCTGTGGCACTCTTTATGGGGTATCTCATTGGGAAGAATATTGCCAAATCACGTATTGAAACCTCCGATTATCGGTTCAAAACTGCTCAGAAATATCAGTGGAACCTCTCCAGCTCTACTGCTTGGGATGGCACCCCTCTATATGGGGTAGTGCTAAGTTTTTAGTCTTGTTGTAGGGACGAAAGGCATAAATATGGCAAACTTAGACCAATGTCCTGCTACAGGAACTGTCATCGCTATTGCTTTTCCTCACTGGAGAAAAGCCACAGGTTCTCCTGTACGTGCAGTAGCCGTATTTTAGTGATGAGTGGTTAGAAGCTAACAACTAACCACTGATTTTTGTTGAAAAGTTAATTTTTTTAAATAAATAGAAAATCGTATCTTTGCGCCCGAAATAAACAATTATAGATATAAATTATAAAACAATGAGAAAGTATTTGTCTACGCTATTGGTAGCGAGTGTGTTAATTGCTAGCTGTAGTAAGGAAGCGGAGGTAATTCGCGAGAAGATTGTCTCTCAAAGTCGCCCTATACTCTCAGGGCAAGGCCAGCCAGACAATGGCAAGGGAGAGGACGGAGATTATTATTTAGATTTAACAAATGCCAAACTCTATGGTCCTAAAACTCAAGGAGCATGGGGCGAACCCTCTCTTGACCTCAAAGGGTTGCCTGGTAAAGATGGTAAGGATGGTAAGGACGGTACCAATGGTACTAATGGAGCTACACCACGCATTGGGGACAATGGCAACTGGTGGGTAGGTAATACCGACTTAGGTGTAAAAGCACAAGGTGCCCCAGGGCAGAAAGGTCAAGATGGCCAACCTGGTCGCGATGGTCAAAATGGAGCTACTCCACGTATAGGAGAGAATGGTAATTGGTGGGTAGGTAATACTGACTTAGGTGTAAAAGCACAAGGTGCCCCAGGGCAGAAAGGTCAAGATGGACAACCTGGGCGCGATGGTCAAAATGGAGCTACGCCACGCATTGGAGACAATGGCAACTGGTGGGTAGGCAATACTGACTTAGGTGTAAAAGCACAAGGTGCTCAAGGACAAAAAGGTCAAGATGGCCAACCTGGGCGTGATGGTCAGAATGGAACCACTCCACGCATTGGTGACAATGGTAATTGGTGGATAGGAAATGAAGATACTGGTAAGCCTGCTCGTGGTACTCAAGGGCAAAAAGGTCAAGATGGACGAGATGGGCAAAATGGACGTGATGGAGCTATACCACGTATTGGAGACAACGGTAACTGGTGGGTAGGTGACCGAGATACAGGTAAGCCTGCTCGTGGAGAGCAAGGGAGAAAGAGGTATTCCAGGAGCGAATGGGCGCGATGGCAATAATGGTTTTACTCCCTATATAGGACCTAATGGCAACTGGTGGGTAGATGACCGTGATACAGGGAAGCCTGCACGGGGTGAAAAAGGTGATCCAGGACGTAATGGTGAAAATGGTCAAAATGGTGCTGATGGTTCCAAGATATTAGCTGAAAATCGTGCTCCCCAAGCCTCTGATGGTGTAGTAGGAGATTATTTTATAGATAAGGATGCCAAGATATTCTATGGACCTAAAACAGCTTCAGGATGGCCTACTACAGGGATTTCCTTGACAGGAGCTCCTAGAGCTACTGTAGATTATGAACTTAGCGAAGATGGGAAAATCTTAGTAAAATGGCTTAATAAGAAAACTCGCTATATAGACATGAATGCAGATCCTAAACTTAGCGAAGTAGAAAAAATAGCAAATAATGCTTTTGATGATAGAGAAGCTGATTATGATCTTTCTACTATTATTGTTGGGGATAAGGTAACTGAATTAGGGATTTTTACTTTCTCTAAGTGTACTAGACTAAGGAGAATAGAACTTCCCGACGGGCTTATTACGATTGGGAAAGGAGCTTTCGATGCTTGTTCTAACTTGCAATATATAAATATTCCAGAGACAGTAACTAATTTGGGAGAACAGGCCTTTACGAATTGTACCAAACTTAAAACAATTACTATTCCAAAAGGAATCAGTAGTTTTGGAAAGCGTACTTTCTTAGGCTGTACTGCTTTACGAACTCTTACCTTAGAAAATCCTGTAGGTTTTGAGATTAATAAGGCAGGAATGCAAGCTGCTTTCCAAGGTGTTACTCTTAATGTTATTTATGTGCCTTATGGCTCTGCCGATAGTTATAAGAGCAAAAATAAGAGTTCTTATAGTAATTATGAGAGTATCATAAAGTCTATTGTTATTCAATAGTACATTGTTGATATTGTATATGTCGAGAGAGGCTGCCCCACGGGCAGCCTCTCTCTTTGTGTAACATGATAAAAAAAACAAATTATTCTTGCATTCCTGCTTGGATAGCAGTGATAAGTACTGTATTGTAAATATCCGCTACGGTAGCCCCACGGCTAAGGTCATTCACTGGCTTACGCAAGCCTTGTAGCATAGGGCCTATAGCGATAGAGTGTGTTTCTCTCTGTACGGCCTTATAAGTGATGTTTCCTGCATTGAGGTCAGGGAAGATAAGTACAGTAGCTTGGCCAGCAACAGGAGAATCTGGCATCTTTTGTTTGGCAACGGTAGCATCTACCGCTGCATCGTATTGGATAGGGCCTTCTACGAGTAGGTCTGGGCGTTGTGCCTTTACCAGCTCAGTGGCTTCGCGTACTTTGTCTACGTCCTCTCCACTTCCAGAAGTACCAGAAGAGTAGGAGAGAAGAGCTACTTTAGGCTCTATACCGAAAGCCTTGGCGGACTCGGCAGAGGTGATCGCGATTTCAGCCAATTGCTCAGCGGTAGGCTTAGGTACTACTGCACAGTCACCATATACCAATACACGATCAGGCAAGATCATAAAGAAGACAGAAGAAACAGTCTTTACCCCTTTCTTAGTTTTGACAAACTGTAAAGAAGGGCGAATGGTGTGGGCAGTAGAGTTTACCGCACCTGAAACCATTCCGTCGGCATCACCCATGAATACCATCATGGTACCGAAGTAAGAGACATCCAGCATAAGCTCTTGCGCTTGCTGCTCAGTCATGCCTTTTTCCTTGCGAATTTCGTAGAGTTTCTTCCAATAAGCCTCATAGTTAGGACTTTTCTTAGGAGAGATAATTTGGATACGTTCAGGAGTCCAATTAAGGCCTAATTCGTCTACGCGGGCAAGCACTTGGTTTTGTTCTCCAAGAATGGTAAGGTAAGCCAATCCGTCTTCGGCGAGTTTTGCCGCTGCTGAAAGGATACGCTTGTCTTCACCTTCGGGAAGTACGATGCGTTTTTGTAGTTTTTTAGCCGTTTCTACCATGTAATTTTGAAACTTCTTAGAAGTATCGGAACTTACAGATGTGCTCATGATTATAGTGTTTTTTTAAATGAATTTCCAAACCACAAAGATACGACTTTTTCAAAGAAAAGTAAAGAAGTTTTTTTAGTTTTTAGTTTTGAATTTTTAGTTTTGAGTTTCACATTAATCACCAATCACTAGTCGTTAGTCACTAGTCGTTAGTCATTAATCACTAATCGTTAGTCACTAAAAAAGCTGCCTTTTGGGCAGCTTTTTATCTATGGAATTGAAAATTTTATTTATATTATCCTCTGGAAGTTTTACCTTTCTTAGATTTACTACCTACACGGCTCATAGCACAGCGGAATCCGATGTAGTCAGTAGCGCTATACTGAGGGAGGAAGCGACGTTGTGCTGGGTCTATATAGTAAGCACGGTCTTTCCAAGAACCTCCTTTGAACACGCGAGATTCGTCATCCACAAGGGTAGTACGATCATTAGAGCGGTCATATACTTTTACGATACCTCCTTGTCCATCAGGAATAACCTTTTGGTTAGGTGAGTTATACATAGTACGAGATACGTTGGCTCTTTGGCTAGCATTGAGTGAATCAAAACTTACCTCAGTTCTCTCACGAGTAAGTTTCGCATACTCCTTGCTTGATACGCGGTCTCCATCACGGAAGTTACGGTTATCAGCGGTGTTAAAGTTATAACGGAGATAGGTTTCGTTCTCGTCTACGGCTACCTTGGCCAATTGTCCAGGAAGGTTTTTAGCGTAGATACGTCCGTTGCTAAGGGTATCGTAAGTGATGGTTTGTGCATCAATTACAACAAACTTACCATCTTCGCCGATTTTGTTCTTTGTATACACGTTACCACGGAAGTAGTTGAAGTCACTAAGTTCGTCATCTACACGAGGGCGATATATATCGGCTACCCATTCGGCTACATTACCAGCCATATCATACAAGCCAAAGTCATTAGGTTCAAATGTTTTTACAGCAGAGGTGATATCACCGCTATCTTCGCTCCATCCAGCAAGTCCGCCGTAGTCCCCTTGGCCTTGCTTGAAGTTAGCCATTTGGTTACCCATTACAGAACGACGTCCGTTACGAGTATAGCGACCAGCCCAAGGATATTTCTTACGTCCACGGATACTGTTGTATTCACGGATACCATTAAGCGATTTGGCTGCGTATTCCCATTCGGCTTCGGTAGGGAGACGATATTCAGGAAGGAGAATACCTTCGGTCTGTTTTGCATAGGTTGTATTGCCGTCCTTGTTGGTAGCTTTTTTACCAGCGAACTCAGTTACCTTTCTACCATAAGAGTTTTCAGGAGTATTTAAGTAAGTATCAGTACTAAAAGTACTTTCAGCATCTACTTGGTAGCGAGAACCTTTTTGGATATATCCGTCTTGTTCGAGGATTGCCTCATTCACACGGTTGGTACGCCAAGAGCTGAATTGCACAGCCTGTACCCAGCTTACACCCACTACAGGGTAGTTAGCAAAGGCAGGGTGACGCAAGTAGTCGGTAACCATGGTTTCGTTGGCACTCAAAGGGCTTCTCCATACAAGGGTATCAGGCAGTGCACCTAAGTAGATATTCTTATAGTGTCCGTCCTTATCCTCAGGCGGGAATACTTGTTTAAGCCAGTCAAGGTACTCCATGTACATCTTGTTAGTAACCTCTGTCTCATCCATATAGAAGGATTGTACGTGCTGTTGGCTAGGAGTGTTATTCCAGTCATGCATCACGTCGTCCTGTACTTTACCCATAGTAAAGGTACCCCCTTCTATGAATACCAATCCAGGTCCAGTTACTTGCTCTTTGAAATTTGTGTTGTATTGAAAGCCACCTTCTTTAGCATTGATTTTCCAACCTGTAGCACTAGAAGTGTTTTTGTCACCACCATTTTTACTGCCACAGCTCACAAGGAACGTTGCCGCTAAAAGAGAGGCTAACATAGGTCTTTTTAAACTTTGCATGTCCATTTCTAAATAAAATTTTCTAATTGTTCAATTTTGGCGCAAGTTACTACTTTTTTTTGAGACAAAAAGCATTTTTTTATTTTTTTTCATTTGTTGATAACTTCTTTTTTAACGCACTTTTCCCTTTAAATACAAGGGGTTGCGCTATCAACAGGGGGTGATTATGTGAAATTTCACCAATAGCATTAACTGTATTTAACACTTGAAAACTGCATACTAATGCAACAATCAGTCATTAATCACTAGTCGTTAGTCACTAGTCATTAGTCACTAGTCATTGACTTTGGGCGGATACTGTTTAAGGATCTCGCTGACAAACTTGTCTATTTGTTCGTCTTTGTTGGCGCGTTCGGAGAGGATACCTGCGCCTTTGCCTTGCCAGACAAGGTCTTTTTGTTTGCCGTCAATAATATCTATAAAGAGGATACCTTCGGTAGCGGTAGGTGCCACCTGTACGGTACTACCCCACACAGGCCCCCAGCCCCAGCCAATGCCTACACTTTGGTAGATATCTTGGCGTTCGCGCTCGCGGGTGAAGAAGTTGATGAAAATATCAGGCGTTTCCGATAAGGTATAGCCCTTTTCAGTCATTTGTTTCTCGATACTTCTCAAGATACGTTTTTTGTCCAAATCAGAAATTTCTGCCTTGTCAATGCCTTCTTTTAAGAAAGCAAAGGTCTTGTATTGGGCAAAGGGTGCTTTGCTGTCAAAGTCTGAGCTTACCTGTATGCTGGCACAAGAGGTCAGCAATAGCCCTAATAGAGCGAAAGTGAAGAAAGATTTCATTTGTATAAAATTTGATTTGAAATATGACAGCAAAAAATATACCAAAAATAATGACAAGTGACAAGTGACTAATGACCAATCCTATTATGGTATTTGTCATTAGTCACTCGTCATTAGTCACTCGTCATTATTATTTGATTTTATTGGCATATTTGTCATAGTAGAACACAGGAAGGGTTTTTCCATTGTGTTTGAGTTCTTTCAATTCTTTGACAAATTCGTCTGCTTTTCCGACGATGATAAAGCGCAAGTTGTTGTATTTGATATACTTGTTAGCTGCACGCTTTACATCGGCAACGGTTACGGCTTCTATATTCTTGATGTAGTTACTATAAAAGTCAGCAGGGAGGTTTTGAATCTCACGAGTTACCGCAAGGTTGGCTATGGTAGAAGGATATTGGGTGGACATCACAAAGCTACCGATAAGCTGTCCTTTTACCTCTTTGAGTTTTTGCTCGCTTACATTCTCTGTTTGGATACGCTTGATTTCCTTGAGGATTTCCACTACGGACTTAGCGGCTACTTCGTTACGTACCCTGACTGATACGAAGAAGTTGGCCAAGGTAAAGCGGTTAGTACCCATGTAAGAGCGTGCTCCGTAGGTATAGCCATGCTGTTCACGTAGGTTGATATTGATATAACTACCATAGTCCCCGCCGAGGATTTGGTTGAGTACTCTCACGGCGAAATAGTCCTTGTCGCTCATCTTAAGTGGATAGAGGTTGAAGGCACTGATTTCGGTTTGTACAGCAGTAGGCACATCCACTAGGTTCACTTGGGTGTATTGTACATCACGAGGGGTAGGGATGCTTAGCTGTAATGGAGTAGCAGGAAGCCAGTCATGGAAGTCTTTCATAACCAATTTTTCTACTTCCTCAGTATTTACATCTCCTACCACTACCATATAGGCGCTAGAGGGAGAGAAATAAGTCTTATAGAAGTTGGTAATATCATCAAGAGTGATCTTCTTAAGAGATTCTTCGGTATAGAAACTTCCATAAGGGTGGTTTTTACCATAGGTAAGAGCGCTGTTAAGGCGATAGATGATGCTCTGAGCGCTGTTTTCATCGGCTTTAAGAGAAGCGATAGCTTTGTCGCGAGCCTTGTCCAATTCCTCTTGAGTGAAGTTGGGGTGTAAAGCCGCATCAGCGAAAAGCTCTAATACGCGGGGGAAATAGCGGGTAAGTGAGTAGGTAGAACCTCCATCTACAGTGATATATACAGTAGCTCCTAAGCGATCGACTTCTTCTACGAAAGCTTCTTTGGAAATGGTCTTAGAACCTCCTCCCATAAGCTCGGAGGTAAGGTAATACATCCCTGGTTTCTGAGTCTCATCGATAGGTGGACGGTCAAGGGTAAGGCTTACGGAGACTTGGGGGAGCTTATGGTCTTCCACTACCATGAGGGTAAGGCCATTAGGGAGCTTCTTTATATAAGGATCACCCAAGGTAAACGAAGGCAATTGAGTGGGTTCAGGCATCTTGTCGCGGTCAATCTGTGCTGACAAGAAAAGAGGGGCAAGCAAGGCAATGCTAGAGAGAAATATTTTTTTCATGGAAGTGTTTTTTTAGTTGGACTTTTTTTCAGGGAGATAATCGATCTCCAAACGTTGGTTTGCATTGAGGTACTTTTTGGCCACACGACGAATGTCTTCGCGGGTTACCTTGCGGTAAAGATCCAATTCCTTATTGATAAGGTTGGTGTCCTTGAAGAAGGTGTAATCCATCGCAAGGGAGTAAGCGATACCTTGTACATTGGAGTTGGTAGCTACATAAGTAGTCTCGAAGAGGTTGAGGAGCTTTTCGTATTCCTTTTCAGAGATAAGCTCATTCTGTAAGCGTGTGATTTCCTCGTCCATATCCTTGGTAAGTTGTTCCAAAGGAGCATCTTGTGCTACGGCAGCAATCATAAGAATACCTGTATCTTCGTAGTTACAAGTGTAGGAGATGAATTGGAGCACCTCTTTTTTCTCTTCAACCATTTTCTTGTAGAGGCGAGAGCTTTCTCCGTTGGCTAAGATTGCCTGAATGAAGTCCATAACACGGGCATCTTGCTCGGTCATTTTAGGCGTACGCCAAGCCAACACTTTGGCAGGAGCGGTGATATTGGCATCATAATCGGTTACCTTTTTGGTTTGGGTGATAGGAGCATCCATAGTGTAGTTGCGTACAGGCTTGGCTACATGGTTTTGGATAGGGCCGAAGTAAGTTTCTATCCAGCTTTTTGCCTGATCTTTTTGGAAGTCTCCAGCCACTACTAGTACGGCGTTGTTAGGGTTGTAATAGCGCTGATTGTAGTGGATAAAGTCTTCGAGCTTGGCTGAGTTCAAGTCCTCCATACTTCCTATGGTAGGGTGCTTGTAGGGGTGCTTGTCGAAGAGGTGATTTTGCACCACAGGCATGTAGATGATTTTTCCGTAAGGCACATTGTCAGTACCTTCGCGTTTTTCTTCTTTGACAACCTCTTTCTGGGTGTCTACCCCGATTTGGTTAATTACAGGGTGTAGCATACGTTCGGCTTCCATCCAGAGGGCAAGTTGTAGGCTATTGGAGGGGAGGGTCTCGTAGTAGTAGGTTTTATCTACATCGGTAAAGGCGTTGTTGTCGCCTCCATGGGAAGAAACAATGTCAAACCAGCGACTTCTAGGGATGTTCTTAGTTCCCTCAAAAAGCAAGTGCTCGAAGAAGTGGGCGAAGCCTGATTTGCCAGGGAGGTCATCTTTGGCCCCTACGTGGTACATAACAGTGGTAGTAACCACAGGAGCCGAGTTGTCCTGATGTAAGATTACGTGAAGCCCATTGGGCAAGTCGTATTCTTCAAATTTGATTTTTTGCGCCATAGCTACAGTGGAGGACAATAACAAGGCACCGAAAGTAAAAAAATATTTTTTCATAAATGAAAATGATAAAAAAGTAACGCAAAGATAGGTTTTTTTTCTCAAAAAAGGAAATATTTTCGTAGGAATTTTTCCTATAAGAGTGTAAAAAACATATAATATTAGGTATACATAGGAGCATAAAAAAAGGCTACCCTTTTTGGGGTAACCTTTTTTGTAGAGAAGTGTCAAACTATTTTTTTATTAGGTTGATTTCTACACGACGGTTAAGCTCTCTACCTTTCCTAGTCTTATTAGAAGCGATAGGATTTTCAGGGCCATAACCTTTTGATTCGAGACGGCTTTGATCGATACCACCTTGGATGAGGTATATTTTTACTGCGTCAGCTCTGTTTTGAGAAAGTGTAATGTTCTTAGCTTTATTACCTGTGCTATCGGTGTATCCTTCGATACGGAAACGGCTGTTAGGATATTTCTTAAGAACGTTGATGATTTGGTTCAATACTTCAGCAGATTGGAACTTAATAGTAGCTTTACCAGTGTCAAACAAGATAGTTTTAGCATATTGGTTCAAGCGTTTTTGGTCATCATCGTTAGGTTCTGGACAACCATTGTTGCTTGCAGGACCAGCTTCGTTAGGACATAGGTCATCTTTGTCAAGTACACCGTCGCCATCGGTATCAGGCCAAGGACATCCAGCGTTTTCAGCAGGACCAGCTACATCTGGACATTTGTCATCTTTATCAGGAACGCCATCACCATCAGTATCAGGACATCCGTTGAATTCTTTAAGACCAGCTACTTCAGGACAAGCATCGTCTTTGTCAGCAATACCGTCGCCGTCAGTATCAGGACATCCGTTGAATTCTTTAAGACCAGCTACATCTGGACAATCATCATCTTTATCAGGAATACCGTCACCATCAGTATCAGGACATCCGTTGAATTCTTTAGGACCAGCTACATCTGGACAAGCATCGTCTTTGTCAGGAATACCATCTTTGTCAGTATCTTTAGCACCAAATTTGATTACGATACCAGCAGAGTGTTGGAAATAGTCGGTACCATCTTTTTGGAAACCGTGGTTGTAACCAGTTTGTACATTAAGACCTAGGTGATCTGTGAACCAGAAGTTGATACCACCACCAGCAAGAAGTTTTACAGCACCATCTTTTTCAGAGTATTCACTCTTGTAAGAAGTGTAACCTCCACCAAGTTTAAGGTATGGGTCGAACCATCCTGATTCAGTGGTAAACAATCTTCTAAGCGCATACTTAGCTTGTAGGTTTGCATTCCAGAAAGATTCATCTTGGCTTACACCATTAAAACCTTTTTTGATTTTGTTCAAGGAACCGTCCACTTCAGCAGAGAAGCCAGCACCGATGTAGCGAGCTACAGAAAGTTTAGTAATGGCAGGAAGCACATTCAAGTCGCTTGGTCCCCCCCAGTCTTTGAGAAAATTACCAAAGTCATGAGGGGTGCGGATATCAACAGTGTTTACGCCAAACCCTATTGACCACTTGTTGTTTTCATCTTGCGCTTGCACGGAACTTACAGTAGCTATCAATGCTAAGGACGCTAATGAAATTTTAATTCTTTTCATACGTTTGAAATTTAATTTATATTTATAATCTTTGAAAATTCGCAGCTAAAGTACAATTTCTTTTGATATTGAGCAAATAAATTTTTTAAACCACCTGTAATTTAACAAGCAATAAGGTGTTATTATATATTTTTAACCTTTTAAGCATTGCGTTTATTAGGTAGAGATGGTTTTGTATTGGCTGTTTTCCTATTAAGAATCGTAATTCTTCTCTTTTGGAGAAAAGTACTAAATGAAGTGCAAAGATAGGAATTTATTTGTAAATATGAAAAGTAAAATTGATTTTTTTTACAAAGTGAAAATAATAGTTTGACAATTAGTTAATTATATAAATGATTCAATTGGCAAAATGCCTAGTTAGCAAATTGACAAATAAAATTTGGTCGCTTCTGAAAAAATATGTACTTTTGCTCGGAAAATCTACTTCATAAATGTAACCCTATGAAAATGACTCCGCTTGTAGCCAAACAATACACCCAAGAGCAGCTCTCTGCCCAAGAGGCGCAGCACCTAGCTCATGAAATAGTCTTTGCTCCTGTTGTCTTTCAGGTATCACGCCTTATGGTGAAGTTCGGTATCTTGGAGGCTTTGTTCGCTCATCCAGAAGGACTCACCCAAGAGGAGATAGCGCAGCAAACGCAGCTTTCGCCTTATGCAGTACAGGTACTTTTGGAAGCGTCTCTTTCTATAGGAACAGTGATTGTCAAGGAAGATCGCTTTCTAATGACCAAGGCAGGCTGGTTTCTGCTCAAGGACGATGCGGTACGTGTCAATATGGAGTTTATTCACCAGGTGTGTTACCAAGGTCTTTTTTATATGGAGGAGGCACTCAAGGAAGGCAAACCAGAGGGACTTAAGGTGTTTGGTAATTGGCCAACAATCTATGAGGGGCTCTCGTCGCTTCCTCAAGAGGCTCAAGAGAAGTGGTTCGCCTTTGACCATTATTATTCGGATAACTCTTTTGCAGAGGCACTGGAGATTGTCTTTGCCAACCCTGTAGGAAAGCTCTTGGATGTAGGAGGCAATACAGGCCGCTGGGCATTGCAGTGTGTAGGATATAATCGACAAGTAGAGGTTACTATTATGGACTTACCCCAGCAGCTCGCCCTGATGCAGAAAGCGACTAAAGGCAAAAAGGGTGCCGAGCGGATTAAGCAATACCCTGCCAATCTTCTTGATGAACAGGTAGTATTTCCCAAAGGCTTTGATGTGATTTGGATGAGCCAGTTCTTGGATTGTTTCTCTCCTGAGCAAGTAACCCATATCCTAAGGCGTGCAGCCCAAGCGATGGATAGTCATACCCGCCTCTATATATTGGAGAGCTATTGGGATAGGCAAAGGCATGAAACAGGCTCTTATTGCCTTACCCAAATCAGTCTTTACTTTTCGGTAATGGCCAATGGCAATAGCAAGATGTACTATTCCCAAGATATGATCCGCTGCGCAGAACAAGCAGGCCTTACTATAGAGAAAATATATGATGATTTAGGTAAAGGACACAGTATATTCGTTTGCCAATTAGCCAACAACAGTGACAAGTGACATATTGGTCATTAGTCACTTGTCATTATTCATTGGTTGCTTGTCATTTGTCACTTTATAAGTGCTAATGCCAAAAAGCCTATAAATAGGGGAGAAGTTCAGCAAGATCGTAACAATAAAGGCAACAGAAATCACTGCCAATATGGAGGCTACTGTATCGTTGGTGATGAGCTTGAATCCGCCCAAGATGGCTACTACCATTACAAATAATAAGCGAATCTGCTTATCTTTCTTTCCTATATTTCTTTCCATAAGAAAAGCTGTTTTTATTTGAAAGGCAAAGATATGAAAAAAACTTTATATAAAAAAATTATTCCTCCCAATCTATAGAAAGAATTTCTCCTGAGAGGGCAAATTGTATAGAGATGACCTCCTCTTCTTCCACATCTTCTCCATAATAAGGTGCAAAATAGATATCTACATCAGCCTCTTCCTCTTGGGGATACCAAAAATCAATAATATCTAACTCTAATTCACTAACGAAAGTTTCGATATCACAGGGAGCTTTTTTGTCTTTTCCTTAAAGTGATTGAAATAGTCAGGGTGCTCTTTCAGATATTGTATAAGGGCTTTTCTTGCTTGCTCTTCTCTCTTGGGTAGGTTTTTTATAAAGGCTTCAAAAGCATCTAGGCGCTCTTTCAAGAGGTTATCTCCTTTGGAAAACCAGAAAGATACCCAGATAATACTATCTTTGTAAGGAATCTCTTGTTCCCAAAGCACATCATAAGAATCATCTTCGCTTACACCTTCCACAGCGCAAGTGTCTAAGGCACCGAAATATGGGTGTATCAGTTTTGTTGTCATAGGATTATGTATATTAGTTCATATCGCTATACCCTACCGCTTCCCCTATGAGGGTGGTAGAGGTACAATTGGTTATTTTTACATTGACAAAATCGCCTATCTTATATTGTTCCTTAGGGAATACAACCACTGTATTCTGGGTGTTGCGCCCCATCCACTCTTGGTCGGATTTCTTGGAATTGCCCTCTATGAGCACCTCTACGGTTTTTCCTACTTGGGCTTGGGTACGGTAGAGGCTGTGCTTTTGTTGAAGGTCTATGATTTCAGTCAGGCGGCGCTTTTTGACCTCTTCGGGTACATCATCGGCTATCTTACGGGCTGCCAAGGTACCAGGGCGCTCCGAGTAAGCAAACATGAAGCCGAAGTCGTACTTGACATATTCCATAAGTGATAGGGTATCTTGGTGGTCTTCCTCCGTTTCGGAAGGAAAGCCTGTGATCATATCTTGAGAAATAGCACATTCGGGTATACGCTCACGGATGCCGTCAATCAGGGCAAAATATTCCTCACGGGTATGCAAGCGGTTCATAGCCTTGAGGATACGGTTGCTACCACTCTGTACGGGTAGGTGTATATATTTGCAAATATTGTGATGCTTAGCCATGGTGTCAATCACATCCAAGGTCATATCCTGAGGGTTGGACGTGGAGAAGCGAATACGCATCTTAGGGAACTGTGTGGCGACCATATCAAGGAGTTTGGCGAAATTCACAGCAGTAACCTTTTGTATATCCGAAGCTTTCTCAAAATCTTTCTTTAGTCCGCCCCCATACCATAGGTAGCTATCCACATTCTGTCCCAGCAGCGTAACTTCCTTAAAACCACGTTGCCACAAGTCCTCAATCTCATGAATAATGGAGTGAGGGTCTCGGCTGCGTTCCCTACCACGGGTAAAGGGCACAATGCAGAAGGTACACATGTTATCACAACCACGAGTGATAGAAACAAAGGCGGTTACCCCATTGCTATTGAGACGAATAGGGGAGATGTCGGCATAGGTCTCATCGCGAGAAAGGAGTACATTGACCGCATCGCGACCATTGTCCACCTCTTCCAAGAGATTGGGTAAGTCCTTATAAGCATCGGGGCCTACCACTAGATCCACGATATGTTCCTCCTCCAAGAACTGATGCTTGAGGCGCTCGGCCATACAGCCTAGTACCCCCACCTTCATAGCAGGCTTGTGTCGCTTGACAGCATTGAACTGTTCTAGGCGCTTTCGGATCGTCTGCTCAGCTTTTTCACGTACCGAACAAGTGTTGATCAGCACCAAGTCCGCCTCTTGGAGATTCTCAGTGGTGTTGAACCCTACCTTATGCAGGATAGAGGCTACGATTTCACTGTCCGAAAAATTCATCTGGCAGCCATAACTTTCTATATAGAGCTTACGGGTATTCTTAGCGTCGCCTTCGAGAGAGAGAGGGGCGCCTTGCCGTGTTTCGTCAATTACTTTGTCCATCAAAAGGTTGTTGTTTTAGGGGGGCAAAATTAAGGAAAAAAAATAAGAAAACAAAAGCCAACCCCTTAAGAAGAGTTGGCTTTCGCAAAGTGGAGTCGGAGAGATTCGAACTCTCGTCCAAACAAGTAACCACAAGGCTTTCTACACGCTTAGTTCCCGTTTGTTTTTCGTGGTAATGCTGAGCGGGAACGCCCCACATCACCCTTAGCTTCTGTAAGAGCTGAACCTAGGGGAAGAAGCCACCCAAAGATTCCATGTTGATTTTAATGGTATCTCTTTTGCGATGAGCCATCAACAAGGGCTTTCAGAGACATCTCGCCTCCCTACCTTGTAGGGACTTAGCCAGCAATCTTACTATAATTCAGACTAGGCAGCAAGAGCGTAGTTATTCTCGCCATTTAAAGTGTTGAAACAGAGATTAACGAGCATTAGCCTCATAGCTCGGCGTGCTTACATCATGCTTAGGCTTGCTGTCAAAACCAGTCGACCCCCATAACGTAATCGGGTGCAAAATTACGATTTATTTTTATAGATAGCTATTTTTTAACTATTATTTAAATATATAAAAAGTTCGTCACTCGTCATTAATCACTCGTCACTCGTCACTACCCAACGCTGCCCTCCAATGAAATCTCTAATAGTTTCTGAGCTTCTACGGCAAACTCCATAGGGAGTTTGTTGAGTACTTCCTTTCCAAAACCATTGACGATCAGCGAGATGGCTTTTTCAGTATCTATTCCGCGCTGGTTACAATAGAAGATTTGGTCTTCGCCAATCTTGGAGGTGGTAGCCTCATGCTCTATCTGGGCGGTGGGGTTTTTTGCCTCTATATAGGGGAAGGTATGAGCCCCGCAATTGTTGCCCATCAGCAAGGAATCACATTGGGAAAAGTTACGTGCATTCTTGGCATTGGGCACTACCTTTACCAGTCCTCGGTAGCTATTCTGTGACCTACCCGCAGAAATTCCCTTGGAGATAATAGTAGATTTGGTGTTGTTGCCTATGTGGATCATCTTGGTACCAGTATCCGCCTGTTGGAAATGATTGGTCACCGCGATGGAGTAAAACTCTCCTATGGAGTTATCCCCCTTGAGCACCACGGAAGGGTACTTCCAAGTAATGGCCGAACCTGTCTCCACCTGAGTCCAAGAAATCTTGGCGTTCTTCTCGGCCAAGGCGCGCTTGGTTACAAAGTTGTACACCCCTCCATTACCATCCTTATCTCCTGGGAACCAGTTCTGTACGGTAGAGTACTTGATCTCGCCTCCCTCCATAGCGATCAGCTCCACTACGGCAGCATGGAGTTGGTTCTCATCGCGCTTAGGAGCGGTACAACCCTCCAAGTAGGAGACATAAGCTTCCTCATCTACAATGAGTAAGGTACGCTCAAACTGACCTGTACCTGCCTGATTGATACGGAAATAGGTGGAGAGCTCCATAGGACAACGTACCCCCTTAGGCACATAGCAGAAAGAGCCGTCGGTAAAGACAGCCGAGTTCAGTGCCGCATAGAAGTTGTCTGTCTTAGGCACTACGCTTCCTAAGTATTTGCGTACTAAGTCGGGGTGTTTCTGTATGGCTTCGGAAATAGCGCAAAAGATAATGCCTTTCTCTGCTAAGGTCTTCTGAAAGGTTGTAGCTACCGACACGGAGTCCATTACCACGTCCATAGCCACCGCAGGCTTGTCTTCTACCCCTGCTAAGCGCTTTTGCTCTTCAAGGGAGATGCCTAACTTCTGGAAAGTTTCTATCAGTTGGGGATCCACCTCGTCCAAACTATTGAGTTTGGGTTTCTTCTTAGGGGCAGAGTAGTAAGCAATGTCTTGAAAATCAGGAGTGTCAAATTTCAAATTTGCCCAGTGGGGAGGTTCAGGCATCGCTTGCCATATACGGAAGGCCTCCACACGCCAATCGGTCATCCACTGGGGTTCGTTTTTCTTTTTGGAGAGGGCAATAACTACCTCTTCACTGAGTCCCTTAGGAAAGGTGTCTGACTCTATATCGGTATAGAAACCATACTTGTACTCGCTGTTTTCTAATTCTTCTTTTAGTTCTTCTTCTGTATATTTTGCCATTTTTTCAAGGTTTAAAAAGCTAATAGCTTGAATAAGAGATAAATAAGTCTTTTATTGAATATCACAAAGATACTCCCTTACCAAGGGGCAAAAATACTACTTTTTTTTCATATTGAAAAATAATTTTGACTTTTTGAGTTCCTAAAAGAAGTCATCCAGCATGGTGCCGAACTCTGCCTTACACTTGTAAAGGAGCGCGCGGGAGATTTCCACATTAGATTTGGCTCTTTCCAAGGGGTTCTTAGTTTCTTTTGTCTTCTCCCCATAATAGTTTATGCCTTAGTGTCTTAAAGAAATCGTTGTCTTCCATTACGACAGTGGAGAGGGTAAAGGGGGCTAGGCTGATTTTGACCGCAGTTTTGCAAGGGAGAATGCAAGAGCGGGCATCGTAAGTGGCCAGATAACAGCCCTCACGATTATATATCTGTAGGGTAATTTCTGTATTATCGGGGATTACTAATGGTCTGGCATTGAGGTTATGAGGGGCAATGGGGGTAAGCACTAGGGTCTTGGAGTGCGGCATAATTACTGGGCCTCCACAACTGAGTGAATATCCTGTGGAGCCTGTAGGGGTAGAGATAATCAGCCCATCTGCCCAATAGGAGGTTAAGTATTTCCCATTGAGATAGGCCTCTACGGTAATCATCGCCGTGGAGTTCTGCCGAATCACCGTAACCTCATTTAGGGCAAAGTTCAGCGGTGAAATAGGGGTGCCATCACTATCGGTAATCTGCAAGACACTGCGTTTTTCTACCGTATATTGTCCTGCACGTAGGTTGGCGAACATGCTGGCGATCTCTCCTTCGGAGATGGTTGCCAAAAAGCCCAAACGCCCTGCATTGATCCCCAATATAGGGATTTGTAGGTGTTGTATATAGGTCATCGCCCAAAGGATGGTACCATCGCCCCCTATGGTGAGCATAAGGTTGGTATCGGGCGGTAGGTCGGCTACCGAGCGGAAAGTCTGTACACTCACTTCCTCGGAGAGTTGTCCCTTGTAGCAGCGCCATAAGTCGGCCTCCACTACAATCTGGTCTTTGTGAGCTAATAGCTCCGTGAAGATCGCAGCCAATAGCGGCTGATAGGCCGCCTTGTATTTCTGTGAATATAAAGCAATTTTCATAAGAATCTAATGAGCTAATGAGTCAATGGGCAAATTAACAAATGACAAACTGTTTTCCAGGCAGAGGTCTTACCACCCCCTTCATCTCCAGTTGGAAAAGTAGGTTGGAGAGCTTATATACAGGGAGCACACAGCCCTTGGCCAGATCGTCTAAGGTTTGCTTGCCTTGTGCCTGAAGAAAATCCACCACCGTCTGCTCTTCTGGGGTAAGCTCTACAAAAAGTTGTGGGGTGATGACCTTGGGGGCACTCTGGGCTACCTCCCACCCCATATAATAGATAAGGTCGGCAGCGGAGGTGATTAGCCGCGCCTTGTCGTTCTTAATCAGTCGGTTACAGCCTTGGCTATAGAGGTCATCCGCGCGGCCTGGTATGGCAAAGACTTCTCGGTCGTAGGAGAAAGCCATATCGGCCGTTACAAGGCTTCCTCCCTTAAGAGCCGACTCCACGACTATAGTAGCGTCGGCCAGACCTGCAATGATACGATTGCGCCCGATGAAGTTCTTGCGGTCAAACTTGCTTTGGTGCCAGAACTCGGTAACAAAACCTCCTTTGGCTTCTACCTCCGCCGCATACCGCTTATGAGAGGCAGGGTAGAGTGTATCCAAACCATGTGCCAAGCAAGCTATAGTCTGTACTCCGTGGCGAATGGCCGCCCTATGGGCGGTGATATCTATTCCATAGGCAAAGCCACTGACTACCACCAAATCCTGAAAGTGTGCCAACTCCTCTACGAATTTCTCACAGAAAGCTATGCCATAGCTGGTAGCCTGTCGGGTGCCTACAATACTGATGATCTTTTTATTAGCCCAATCTATATTCCCGCGGGAGAAAAAAAGGATAGGCGCATCAATGATTTGCTTGAGGTTCGCAGGGTAATCACTATCAAAGAAAGTATGGTAGCGGATATGGTTGTCTTGGATATAGCGCCATTCTTTCTCGGCAGCCTCACGATGTACGGGGTCAAAAAGGTGCTGGAGAATGACATTGCCGATACGGCCTATATGGGCAATCTTGTGTTTTTTCTCCTGGTAGATAGCCGCAGGACTTCCACAATGGGCAATGAGTTTCTTTGCGGTGATATCTCCTACATTGGGTGTATGTTGCAAGGCCAGCAGGGCGATGATATCTTCTTCTTTCATGGCCTATTCCTCTTCCCCTATATAGTTGGCAGGGGTAATGCTCTTGAGCGTTGTCTTGAGCGCATCGCTTACCTCAAGAGTGTCAATAAAGGCGTGTAGGGTCTGCTGGTTGATTTTCTCGTTGGTACGTGTCAGCCCCTTGAGTGCTTCATAGGGGTTTGGATAGCCCTCACGGCGTAGGATTGTTTGTATAGCCTCGGCCACCACCGCCCAGTTATCGTCAAGGTCGGCTTGGAGTTTGCTCTCGTTGAGAATGAGTTTGTCTAAGCCCTTGAGGGTAGAGGCGATAGCGATGAGGGTATGGGCGAAGGGTACTCCTACATTGCGCAGTACGGTACTATCGGTAAGGTCACGCTGGAGGCGGGAGATAGGTAGTTTTGCTGCCAGATGTTCCAAGAGGGCATTGGCTATTCCGAGGTTACCTTCGGAGTTTTCAAAGTCAATCGGATTGACCTTATGAGGCATAGCTGAAGAGCCTACTTCGCCTGCTTTGATACGCTGCTTGAAATAGTCCATGGAGATATACGTCCATATATCTCTGTTGAAGTCTATCAGTATGGTATTGATACGCTTCATAAGGTCAAAAAGAGCCGCCATATGGTCGTAGTGCTCTATCTGAGTGGTAGGGAAGGAGTGGTATAAGCCCAATACTTCCTCTACAAAGAACTTACCGAAACCATGCCAATAGATATCAGGATAGGCGACCTTGTGGGCATTGTAGTTACCTGTAGCCCCACCAAATTTAGCCGCATATTTGATAGAAGAGAAGTAAGCCATTTGCTCCCTAAGGCGTACGGCGAAGACTTTCAACTCCTTACCCAAGCGCGTAGGAGAGGCAGGTTGGCCATGGGTACGAGCTAACATAGGAATGGCTTTCCACTCAGTGGCAAGGGCTTCTATCTTTTGTGTGAGGGTTTCTAAATCAGGCAGATATACTTGAGCTACGGCCTCCTTGATAGAGAGGGGAACAGCCGTATTGTTGATGTCCTGTGAGGTCAGCCCAAAGTGGATAAACTCCTTATAAGCCGAGAGGCCTAAGCGGTCAAACTGCTGTTTGAGGAAGTATTCCACCGCCTTGACATCGTGGTTGGTAGTGCGTTCTATTTCTTTGATAGCAAGCGCATCAGCTTGAGTAAAATCGGTATAGATGGCACTAAGGGCAGGGAAGATGCTCTGATCTACCCCTTTGAGCTGCGGCAGCGGCAGCTTGCAGAGTGCAATAAAATATTCTATTTCCACCCTTAGGCGGTACTGAATTAGGGCTTGTTCGGAGAAATAAGCCTGTAGGGCACTGGTTTTGGAGGCATAGCGCCCGTCAATGGGAGAGATTGCAGTCAAAGACATGTGTGCATTTTTTAGAAAACGCAAATATAGTGTTTTTCTCTCTTATATACAAGGAATATAAAGAGAAAGTTTCCACAAAAAGCAAGCCCCTTCACGTAAAAGGAAGGGGCTTATTTCTCGCTTTTTAAGTGCCTATCTTACTGCTTGTGCAAGTGGACAACTATAACTAAAATGCCATAGCATTTTTTCGTTGCAAAGGTAAAGAAAATGTTTATTTATCCCAAAGCAACATCCATAACCATCATTACCACAAAACCGATAAGAAAGCCGATAGTGGAGACATCGGTATTGCGGCTTTGTTGGGATTCAGGAATAGTCTCTTCCACAACGACATAGATCATTGCCCCAGCGGCAAAGGCCAAGGCATAAGGAAGTATAGGGGTAAAGAAGACCACCGCAAAGGCACCCAAGACACCTGCTATAGGCTCTACTATGGCCGAGAGCTGTCCGTAAAAAAAGCTCTTCCAGCGGCTCAGCCCCATACGCCTTAGTGGCATGGATACGGCTACACCTTCTGGAAAGTTTTGCAACCCTATTCCTATGGCCAGTGTTACTGCCCCTGCAATAGAGGCTTCGGGTATGCCTGCGGCTACCCCACCGAAGAGCACCCCTACAGCCAAGCCCTCAGGGATATTGTGTAAGGTGATGGCCAAGACCAAGAGGGTAGTGCGCTGCCAAGAGGATTTCACCCCTTCGGTTTGCTTGAAATTGGGGTGAAAGTGTGGCAGTATTCTATCCAAAGCATAGATAAAGAGGGAACCACCTAAGAAGCCTATCACAGCAGGAAGTACTTTGACAAAGCGTTCGCCCTCACTCATATCAATGGCGGGAATCAGTAAGCTCCATATACTGGCAGCCACCATCACGCCTCCCGTGAAGCCCAGCATACCGTCCATCACAAGTTTGTTGCTACTCTTGAAAAAGAAAACCAAGGCGGCACCCAAGGCAGTAACCCCCCAAGTAAAAAGGGTCGCATATAGGGCTGCCAATACAGGATTGATACTACTTAAATAATTAATAATTGAAGAAATCATGTTAATTGTTAATGATTGATCATTGGCTATTAGCCTCTGACTTCTGACCACTGATTACCGACCACTGACCACTGACCACTGACTTCTGATCATGGGGCAAAATTACATATTTTTTTTGAACTAAAAAATATTTTTTAGATAAATCTAAAATCTTGCCTTTTATAAGGTCATAACTTAAGTTTCGCAAGCTCTGTAATCAACTGATTCTCAAAACATCCCCCTACCCCCCCCCTCAAGGGGGGAGTTAGTAAGTAGTAGAGGTTCAATAAGTTATAGAAGGGAAATTTTCTAATTTAATAAACAAATTAGACCATTTCAACGCCCTTAAAGACACATACTCCGCTCTCGCGGACTTTCCCTTTGGAGGGGGGGGGGGGAGGTTTTTGCAAATAATTGTTTATCAGTTACTTGCAATTTCAATAGCACCTAAAAACAACTTGCGAAACTTAAATCATAACCCTAACGTGAGTTCGACGTAAGCAAAATTATATCTTTTCTCCCACAGATTCCACGGATTTTCACAGAGACAATAACACAATAACTAAGTATAACTCTTTAATTTCCACGGATAAATAAGGCCTTTGGCCTTATAAAAATCTGTGTAAATCACAGGAGCATGATTACACTAACATAGAAAATCTGTGAAATCCGTGAAAATCCGAGGGAGCTTTCGTTATATCGAACTCACGTTAACCCTATATTCCTAATCGCCCTAATACAAAAAAATAAAAGAGAGCTTGCGCCCTCTTTTACCAATTCTAACCACAAAATCTAATATATGAAAAACAATTTATTTCCCCTTTGTTTTCTGGTGCAAAGGTACGACATTTTTCTCTCATAACAATAGATTTATATTATTTTTATCTATACAAGTATAGGGTTTGATTATTAGTTGTTTATTCTCATAAAGAGCTTGTTTACAAGGGCAAAGATAGTAATTTGAGGCTGTCTGAAAAGCCTTGTTTTTAGAGGGCGAATTGCCATTCGCCCCTACAGCAATACCCAAAAACAACTGATTATCAATGAAATATTTAAATTAAGTATTATTTACACTTCAAAAAGCAGTGTTTTGGACTTTTCGGACAGCCCCTTTTTATCATTAGTCACTTGTCATTGGTCACTATCCGCTGTCTTACCACTTCATACAAGAATGCCCCACAAGCGACAGAGACGTTCAGAGAAGAGGTCTCTCCCTGCAAGGGGAGCTTAGCACGCTGGTCTAAGACCTTGAGCACTCCCTTGCTGATACCTGTATCCTCAGCACCCATGACAATAGCCAAAGGCTCGGTAAGGGATAGCTCGTAGAGTAGGGTAGGGGCTTTCTCGGTAGCACCGATGACCTTGATACCACTGCCTTGTAGGTAGTAGATGGTGTCAATCAGGTTATCCACTTTGCACAGAGGTATATTGAAGATAGCCCCAGCGGAGGTCTTGACCATGTCCTCTCCTACAGCCGCACTGCCTTGCTTGGGGAGGATAATCCCACTGACGCCTGTACACTCAGCGGTACGAATGATAGCGCCTACATTGCGCACATCGCTCAGATGGTCAAGAATCAAAAACAGCGGTGTCTTACCGCTTTCTATAATGGAAAGCACTAGCTCCTCCAAGGGGACAAACTCCACAGGGGAAAGCAGTGCCACTACGCCCTGGTGATTCCCACGAGTCAGCCGATTGAGCTTCTCCGCAGGTACAAAGGAGTGGGAGAGCTGATGACGCTCTATGAGCTTGGTCAGGGTAGCGAAAAGGGTGCCCGAAAGCCCCTTTTGTACAAAAATCTTATCTATAGTGCGGCCTGCCTCTATGGCTTCTATCACAGGGTGTAGGCCGAATATCTGAGTGGTCTTCATAGGCTTATTTTTCTCGCATGTTTACGATGCTATCTACTATATATACGGTATTGCCTCGCCAAGGTACTGCATTGTGGTATTCCTTGTAATGGAGGTCGAAGTATTTACCGCTATTGACTTCCAATTGCTGGAATACACGCTTGTCTTGTATGGAAAACTCAAATTCGTTGCTCTGCATGCCATTACCTGTGCGGGTTTTAGCGAAGCCCTCCTGAATGAGCTTGCCCTCATAGGTCTTGAACACATCGCCCTTATAGACGGCATAGTTCAGATAACCCGACTTGACTCCTTCGCCAAATACGAAGAAGTATCGCATATATACCCAGCCACTAAGGAGAAAAATCACCAGCAAGGGCAAAAGGATAAGGAGAGTTTTTTTCATCGGTTAAGGTTTTTTAGGTTAATCACTTCTTGTTGGGTCAAGGGGCGCCAGTGGCCACGAGGGAGGTCTTTTTTGGTAAGTCCAGCAAAGGCAACCCTATCGAGCTTTTCTACTGCGTAGCCTAAGGACTCGAAGATACGGCGCACGATACGGTTGCGGCCGCTGTGTATCTTTACCCCCAATTCGTTATGTGGGGCGCCTTCCACAAAACTTATATCATCTACTTGGATAAAACCGTCCTCAAGGGTCAGCCCCTCTTGGATTTTGAGAAAGTCCGCTAGGGCGAGTTTCTTGTCCAAAACCACATGGTAGATCTTACGCACCCCATGCGAAGGGTGGGTGAGCTTCTTCATCAGGTCGCCATCATTGGTCAGTAGCAGCAGGCCTGTGGTAAGTCTGTCGAGCCTACCTACAGGTTTTATATTGCCTTGAGCAGCTCCAGAGACCAAGTCCATCACTGTCTTGCGTCCTTTCTCGTCCTGAGTGGTAGTGATAAAGCCCTTGGGCTTATTGAGCAAGATATATTCTTTCTTCTCGGCTGAGATGTTTTTGCCGTCAAACTTGACCACATCAGTAGGTTGTACGCGATAGCCCAGTTCGGTCATCGGCTTGCCATTGACCTCTACATTGCCGGCAATGATGTATTGGTCTGCTTGTCGGCGTGCACAGATTCCTGCATTGGCAATGTATTTGTTTAGCCTAATGCCTTTCTGCTCGTCCTGAGAAGGCTTCTTAGGCGCGGTCTTTCTATAGAAAGTATGAGGAGTATCCTCTTCATGGCTTTTCCCCTTAGGGGTGAAAGGTTTTTCCTTGAAAGGGGTTGTTTTTTTCCTATTATCAAAGGTTCTTTCCTTGTTCTCCTGTCGGTTTTCTTTTTTATAGGGGCGTTTCTCCCCTGTCTGTGGGCGTTTTTCTCCTCTTTGAGGGCGTGCCCCTTTAGCAGATTTAGGTGCTGCTGGACGGCGATCTGTCATTAGCTGAAATTTTGCGCAAAGGTAAGAAATATTCGGCACTTACCAAATATTTACCTCCATTTCCATAAGGATATCGAAGCGTTTTTTTACCTGCTGCTGTACATAGCGGGCAAGGGCTAATATGGCCGCTCCTGTGGCTCCTCCATAATTGACCATGACCAGCGGCTGTTTCTGATGAACTCCTACAGCATCTATACGATAGCCCTTCAGTTCACAACGCTCTATCAGGTAGGCCGCAGGGATTTTCTCTTGGTCATCTCCTATGCTGTAGTGAGGCATATTGGGGTAGTGCTTTTGTAGTTCTATAAATTGCGCTTGTGGAATCACAGGATTTTTAAAGAAGCTCCCACTATTGCCCAGCTCAGCAGGGTTCGGCAGCTTGCTCTGGCGTATCTCTTTGACCACTTGGGCTATATGTTGGGGACTTTCCTCCCAGCCATGGGCAGCCAAGTGAGCACGAATATCCCCGTAATGGGTCTTGAACTGGTGATTTTGCTTAGTAAGACAGAGAGTAACAGAGGTGATGATATAACCATCTTTATGCTGCTTAAAGATAGAATCTCGGTAACCAAATGCACAGCCTTTCTTGAGGAAAGTGACCTTGTCACCGAAATTTCCCATATACTTAGGGTCTTCCTTTATGCAAATAGCATCACAGCAATCAAAAACGTCCTTTAGCTCTACTCCATAGGCACCTATATTCTGTACGGGGGCAGCTCCCACTGTCCCGTAGATCAGGGCGAGGTTCTCCACGCCTCCGTAGTCTTGTGCTACACAATAATCCACAAAGTCGCTCCAGAGTTCTCCTGCTGAAGTTCGTACCCAGACAAACTCATCGGTCTCATGTGCTACCGAGATACCCTTTTGGGTGATGTGCAACAGCGGCACCTCAGGGGCTTGCGTCAGCAGTATATTGCTCCCCCCTCCCAAGACTTTCAGGTTGGGGTATAGCCTGATGGCTTCCAAAATATCCGCCTCGTTCTCCGCCTCTATTAGCAGTGGCGCCCGTTGGTCTATACCAAAGGTGTTATAGGGTTTTAAGGAAATGTTCTCGTGTATTTTCATTAGTCATTAATCATTAGTCATTAGTCACTTGTCACTATCAAAGTCTGCTTTCTAATTCGCTAACGGTCATTTCAGTATATGTTTTTTTACCAAAGGGGCTTAGTTGTGGCTCTTGGCAGGTGAACAGATCATAGACCAATTGTTCCTGTTCCTCCCCTGAGAGGGTTTGTCCAGCTCTGATAGCTAAGTTCTTAGCCAAGATCTTAGCGAGCATTTCCTCTTGAGTGATGATCTCTTGGGGAATGTCCTCGATGGCGCGCTCCAATAGGTCATATAGAAAACCTTGTACTTGGCTCTCCTTGATCATAGGGGGTAGGCCAGTGAAGCGTACCAAATTGCCCGCTATCTCTATCATAAAGCCCGCATTCCTTAGCTCTGGAAGCATGGGTTCTAAGGCCAAGATCTCCGAAGGGGTGTATTCGAACTCCAAAGGGAAGAGCAGTGACTGACTTAGACTGTGCCCCTGAAGCATGGTACGGCGAAAACGCTCATAGAGAATACGCTGATGGGCACGTGCCACATGTACGAATAGCACCTTGTCCTTGAAAAAGGTGATTAGGTACTTCCGTTGGAAATACAAGCTCGTCTGTACCCTGCTCTCCTGCTGGAAAGCGGCAAAGGGGTCGGTGATGTCTTCCTCTGTAGGAGCATTGGCCTTGGAGGGAATCCCAGTATAGAGTTGCTCCCACTGGGGGGAGGGTTGTCCCTTGGGGTAGGACGTAGGCGCTTGCTTAGGCGCCTCAGGGGTAGGGGTATCCATCTTGAAAGGATTAAAGTTTCTATCTACGTGATAGACAGGCGTTTGCGCTTCCTTGTCTTTGTAACTATAAGGTACCTCGTTCTGCTCGTCCAAGGAAAAGTCAATGGAGGGGAGCACGTGGAACTGCCCCAAGCTGTGCTTGATAGCAGAGCGGAGCAGTGCATAAATGGCCTGATCGTTGTCAAACTTGATTTCGGTCTTCGTAGGGTGTATATTGATATCTATATGCTTGGGGTCTATCTCCAAGTGAAGGAAGTATTCAGGCTGTTCACCCTCTTTGAGTAGTCCCTCAAAGGCACTCACTACCGCATGGTGTAGGTAGCGGTTCTTGATAAAACGCTGATTGACCATAAAGAACTGTAAGGACTTGTTCTTCTTATAGGAATCTTTGCTGATAAAGCCATGTATCCTAAGCAGTTCGGTGTTTTCCTCCACAGGGATCAGCTGCTCATTGAGTCTTTGGCCGAAGAGCTGCACTATACGCTTGCGAAGGGTGGTGGCAGGTAGGGCAAACTGTTCTACGTCGTTATGGAAGAGAGAGAATTGCAAATCGGGGTGAGCAAGTACCACGCGGTGGAATTCGTCCAAGATATGGCGCATCTCCACTGTATCGGACTTGAGGAAGTTGCGCCGTGCAGGCACATTGAAGAACAGATGCTTCATGGCGATAGAGGTGCCGCGGCTGGCTACCATGGGCGTCTGTTCGGTAATCTTATTACCCTCTATCTTTAGGGAAGTACCTACCTGCTGTCCCTCTTGGCAAGTGATCAGCTCTACCTGTGCAATAGAAGCTATGGAAGCCAAGGCCTCCCCACGGAAGCCCTTGGTGTGGAGCGTAAAGAGATCATCGGCTGAGCGAATTTTGGAAGTAGCATGTCGCTCAAAGGCCAATCGCGCATCAGTGGGGGACATGCCTATCCCGTTATCTACCACTTGTACCAAGGTACGTCCCGCATCCTTCAGGTAGAGCTTGATTTGGGTCGCTCCCGCATCTATAGCATTCTCCAGGAGTTCCTTCACAGCCGAGGCTGGGCGCTGTATGACCTCCCCAGCAGCAATCTGGTTGGCTACATTGTCAGGTAACAATCGTATAATATCGGGCATTGGTTATTTCTTAAATAAAAATGACAAATCAAAATCAAACAAGTAGTACGTAGCCAGCAATAATAATGCCAAAATAAGCCATAACAGTCTTGAGGAGGTGCTTTTTTTGACCTCTTGTTTTTGCTTGCGCAGCTGATCCCACTGCCTACGCATGGCATGACCTCTGAGCTGATGCTTGGGGATACTAAACCCCCGACGCTCCTCATGATCAGTATAGTAGCGTGGACGATAAACAAACTGTCGTAGGGCTGCACTTTTAAAAAAATTAATCTTCACAACATAAGGTTTTACGGGGCAAAAATACGATATTTTTTTCAGTTATTAGTAGTTAGTGATTAGTGGTTAGCCACTGACCACTAACCACTAGTCACTAATCACTAAAAAAAATGTTTGATTTTCATAAAAAAAGTATTATATTTGCCAATTGAATAAAACTACCCTCATAACAGACGCTTAGGTCTCTTATGGGACTGTATAAATAACTGATTTATAATTATTAAACTAAACAATTTAAATATTTTACCGATGAAAAATCTATTATTAGTAACCTTCGCTTGGCTGATGATGATGGCCATTATAGGAAGTATTGTATATATGATGCTGTATGTAGTGGAGAATTACAGCTATGGAAATAATGAAACCATTCAGTACCTATGGTGCTGCTTTACAGGGGTATTGCTCATTCCTGCTTACAAAGGAGTGTACTATATCCACAGCCTTTGGCTTAAGATGCTCAAGGAGTTCCGCGAGGCAGGAGACCCACAAGAGGGCGATAGCAAGGAAATCCCTTTCTTTAAGGAGCCTGCTCCTGTGGTAAGTGTGAATATTACCGAATATCCTTTTGTGGAAAACCGAAAGAAAAATATGCCTGCCCCTCCTTCCTTGGACGAGATTAATGAGAAAATAAAAAACATCCGCTCTTCGGCCAATGAAAAACTCAGTCAGATAAAGACCGAGGACATCACCAAGCCAACCAAGGACAGTAGTTACTTTGCTCAAAAATACACAGAAGAGAAATCTATTTTGGTCGATACTATTTTCTCTAAAGAAAAACAATCCAAGACGCCCCAAGCAGCACCAGAGACTAGTACCAAAAAGCAGGCTACTGCTAAGGCAGAAGCAGAAGCTATTCTCAAACCTAAAGTAGCCCCTACTAAATCTGAAGAGCAGCCAGAACCAGTAGCTGATCACCAGGCCAAGAAAGAGGAAGCCTCCCACAACAACGAAACTCCTGCTACCAAGCACACACAAAAGGGAGGAAAGAAACACTACCACAAAAAAGGAGGAAAGCGATAAACTATGCTAAAACTTATCACCTATCCCTTTGTCCTTTTAGTGCGTTTTTATCAGATAGCCATCTCTCCCTTGAAGCCTCCTACTTGTCGCTTTACCCCCACATGTTCTTCCTATGCATTGGAAGCACTTAAGCGATATGGGCTCTTCAAGGGAGGGATGCTCGCTATAAGGCGTATTATGCGTTGCCATCCTTGGGGAGGGAGTGGCTACGATCCAGTGCCTTAATCTTATCTACAATCACCTGTGCCAAGAGCGTCTTGCTCTCTATCGTCCAGCCTGCTATATGGGGAGTAAGGATTACATTGTCCGCTTCCAACAGATAGGTGAAATCCGCTGGCAACTCTCCCTTGAAGAAATTTTCAAAGGACGATTGTTCGTACTCCAGCACATCCAAACCAGCTCCTAGCACCTTTCTCTCTTGTAGTGCCTTGACGAGATCGGCTGTACAGACACTCTTTCCTCTGGCGGTATTAATCAGCCAAAACGGTTTAGCAAAGGCTGCTATAAAAGCCTCATCCACCATCTTCAGGGTCAGTGGTGTCTCTGGAGTGTGTAGGCTGACCACATCCACCTCTTTTTGGAAGACCTCCAGCGGCACTTGGGTAGCACAAGCATCACCCACTCCTTCTTTGATGTCATAGCAAAGTACCCTACAGTCAAAGCCGCGTAACTTCTTAGCAAAGGACTTGCCCATATTGCCATAGCCTATGATGCCTACGGTAAGGGAATCGAGTTCTACTCCTCGGTTTTCTTCCCTTAGCCAAAGCCCTCGGGCAATCTCTCTATCTGCCTTCTTGAGCTTATTGAGCAAAGCCAAGAGCAAAGCCAAAGTATGGTTGCCCACGGCATTGCGGTTACCTTCGGGAGAGGAGATAAGAGCTATACCCCGCTGCTCGGCATACTCGGTATCAATGTTTTCCATACCAGCTCCCACACGAGCAATAAACTTCAGCCGTGTAGCCTTATCTATAAAGTCCTTATCAATACGAAAGCGGCTACGAATTACAATGCCGTCATAGGCAGCGATTTTCGCCTCTATCTCTGCCTTACTGCTGGTGTAGTCTATATCATTTTCAAACCCTGCTTCAGTAAGCTGCTGAAGCATAAGGGGGTGATTACTGTCAATGTGTAATATTTTCATGAATTAGGGAATTAGGATTTTAGAATTATAGGGTTATAGTTAATGAATAGTGATTCATCTACTGAGGGTGTTAGTCACTCATCACTTGTCGTTAGTCGCTCGTCACTCGTCACTCGTCACTTGTCATTAGTCACTCGTCACTTGTCACTTGTCACTTGTCACTCGTCGTTAGTCACTTGTCACTATACTGAGACTTTCCCCTTTATCGTAGGATAGGGATCATAGCCCTCAAGGGTGAAATCGGGGTAGTCAAAGGCGAAGAGATCTTTGACCGCTTTGTTGAGCTTCATAGTGGGCAGCGGGCGTGGTTCCCGACTGAGCTGCAATTCCACTTGCTCTAGATGGTTTTTATAGATGTGTAGGTCTCCAAAGGAATGTACAAACTCACCTACTTGCAACCCCGTAACATGTGCCATCATCTGGGTGAGTAGGGCATAGGAAGCAATATTGAAAGGCACCCCTAAGAAGGCATCGGCACTGCGCTGGTAGAGTTGACAGGAGAGGCGGCCATCCATGACATAGAATTGGAACAAGGCATGACAAGGAGGCAGTGCAGCCTTGTTATGCGCCACATTCTCGGCAAAGGACACCGAGGGGTCGGGCATCACCGAGGGGTTCCAAGCTGAAACTACCATACGGCGGCTATCGGGATTGGTCTTGAGGGTGTGGAGCACTTCTGCAATCTGGTCTATTCCCTCTCCGTTCCAGTTGCGCCATTGTGCCCCATATACAGGGCCAAGGTCGCCCAGCTCATCTGCCCATTCGTTCCAGATACGTACCCCATGCTCGGTGAGGTAATGGATATTGGTATCTCCCCGAAGGAACCATAACAGCTCATAGATCACCGACTTGAGGTGTATCTTCTTAGTAGTAAGCAAGGGAAATCCCTCTTGAAGGTTATGGCGGAGCTGGTAACCAAACACACTGATGGTACCTGTCCCCGTACGGTCTTCCTTGCTATGTCCGTGGGTAAGTATGTGATTGAGAAGGTCTTTGTAGGCTTGCATTATTGAATCGTTTGGGAGGGCAAAAATACGAAAATAATGATTAATGACAAGGCAGTGATTAGTTTTTAGTTTCTAATAGGTAGAAACTAAAAACTAATCACTAACTGCTGAAAATGATCTATTACCTACTGACCACTCACCACTATCGTTGTCTCTCCTTTTAGTTTCTTGCTGTTGGCTTTCAGACTTATTTTTCCTGCTTTCTCAGCGGCCTGAACTATGACAACCAATTTTCCGTTGAACAGATGCATTTTAGGCAAATGGAAAAGATCAATACAAGTGGCATCTCCATTGGCAGCAGCACGATAGGTGCCCGCCCCTTTTACTGTAAATTCCACCAGTTCGTTTACATTGGGGCATACATTACCTTTTTCGTCTATCGCTTCTACAGTAACAAAGCAAAGGTCTTTCCCATCAGCCTTGATTGTAGAACGATCAGGCGTTAGGCGGAGGGCATAAGGAGTGCCTGCGGTTTGGAGCTGTCTTTCGGCAACAGCTTTGCCTTTTTCATCATAAGCAACTACTTTTACAACACCAGGTTCATACTTGGTGTCCATCCACATTAGGCGGTAGCGTTTTTGGCGTTCAAGGTCTGTAGGATTACCTTTTCCTTCATCTTTGGCTAACTTGATGCTGAGATCTTTGCTGCGTTTTCCTTGGCTTTTTCCATTGATAAAAAGCTCCGCTGTAGGATAGTTGGTATAAACGAAAATAGGAGTTGTCTTTCCTTCACGTCCTTCCCAATTCCAGTGAGGAAGGATATGAAGCGTTTCTGCTTCTTTGTTCCAGTGAGAACGATAGAGGTAAAAGCGATCTTTAGGAAGTCCTGCCAAGTCTACCGCTCCAAAATAAGAACTATGAGACGGCCATTCTTCATAGTATGGAGTGGGTTCTCCCAGATAATCAAAGCCTGTCCAAATAAATTCTCCTATAGTATAAGGTAGGTCTTCTTGGTGAATCCAATCATCTTCAGGAAGGTTTGACCAATCGCAATGTTCTACATCATAGGACGATGATTGCATGTCTGGATATTTGGCCATAGACTTTCTCTCTATAGGAAACTTATACACGCCTCGTGAGCTGAGTGTAGAAGCGGTCTCACTACCGAGTAACAAGCGTTGTGGGAGCTTGCCATAGGCCTCTTGATATTTGAAAGGGCGATAGTTAAAACCAACTAGATGCATGGTCGCAGCCATATTGTTTCGCAAAACATCATCAGGCCTATCCATACCATTGCTTATAGGGCGTGTAGGGTCTAATGCTCGTACTATGTTTTGCAAGTAATAGGCTGCTTGTGAGCCATTCTCTACGCTTTGTTCTTCTACTTCGTTACCAATGAACCACATCAGTACACTGGGGTTGTTGCGGTAATGCTTGACAAGGTTTGTGAGGTCTTTGGCAGCCCAATCCTTGAAGTAGAGGTGATAGCCGTTATCTACCTTGGGTATAGCCCATTCGTCAAAGCTCTCAACAGCCAGTAACATACCCATCTCATCGGCAGCTCGTACATACTCAGGGGCAGGCATGTTATGGGAGGTACGGATGGTATTGGCGCCCATATCTTGCATAATACGTATCTGTCGGCGGATAGCGGCTTCATTCACAGCACCTCCTAAGGCTCCTAAGTCATGATGCATACACACCCCTTGGATCTTGATCTTTCGGCCGTTGAGGTATAGGCCATCGTTGGGTTTTAGCTCTATAGAACGAATGCCAAAGGTTGTACTCATCTCATCTTTTACTACTCCATTTTCATAGAGTTTAGTAACAGCCTTGTAGAGATATGGTTTTCCTATATCCCACAGCGTAGGATGGTTGATATAGAGTTCGTTAGAAAGTACATCGCCAGTATATTGGGTGCTTTGGATAGTGTGAGTCGTTAGCTTCTCTCCCTTGGCGTTGAAAATAGTGGTTTCCACTGAAATATTGGCCTTGTTATCGGTTACAAATTCAGTATTTACCAAGACTTTAGCAAAATCTTTTTCTATGATAGGGGTTGTAAGCTGTATTCCCCAAATAGGTATATAAGTTTTGTTCTTGGTGATAATATGTACATGGCGGTATAGGCCTGCACCGGGATACCAGCGTGAGGCTTCAGGGAGGTTATTTAATCGTACGGCGAGTGTATTTCCTTGAGCCTTTACAAAGGGGCTGATATTGAGAAAGAAAGTATTGTAACCATTATGCCATAGCCCTGCCTTGTGTCCATTTACATATACTTCAGGATTACTCATAGCTCCGTCAAACTGTATAAATACCTGCTTGTCGGCCGTCAATTCAGGCACATCAAATTCAGTACGATACCAGCCTACTCCCACGAAGGGCAATCCTCCTGTTCGCCCTGTATGTTCAATGGCTGATTTCTGTCCGTCTTGCTTGATAGCAATACGCTGAAGGTCATTCTCCCTATCGAAAGGGCCATAGATAGCCCAATCATGCGGCAAGGTTACCTTCTGCCACTTGCTATCATTATAGTCTGCTTGCGAAAATTCAGGCTGGTCTTCACGTGTGAATTTCCACCCCTTTTCTAAGGTCTGTTGTTGCGCCCAGCTCATAGTGGTAAGTGCTAACAATAATAGAAGATTAATTTTTCTCATACGAATGTGTTTTTAAGAACTGTTGCCGATTATTAGGCTCAGGCGCTACAAAATTAATAAAAAAAGAGGAAATAACAAAGTTAATTCTTAGTTTTTAGTCATCAGAGACTAACCACTAATCACTAACCACTAAATTAACAATTGACAATTAACAATTAACAATTAAATTTTGTACTTTTGCCCCTTGTAATATTTCATTAGAAAGACCATGAACGAAATACGACATAACTGGACTGCTGAGGAGATTATCGCAATCTATAACAGGCCTTTGATGGACTTGCTCTATGAGGCCGCCACTGTGCATCGCAAGTACCACGACCCTAATACCGTGCAGGTTTCTACCTTGCTTTCGGTCAAGACAGGGGGCTGCTCGGAGGACTGTTGTTACTGCTCACAGTCGGCACGCTACCATACCGAGGTAGAGATAGAACCCATGATGAGCCTCTCCCAAGTGAAGGCACAGGCCTTGCGTGCCAAAGCCTCTGGAAGTTCACGTGTGTGCATGGGGGCAGCTTGGCGCAATGTCAAGGACGGCCCTGAGTTCGAACAGGTATTGGAAATGGTACGCACTATTAACAAATTGGATATGGAGGTGTGCTGTACGCTGGGTATGCTTACCGAAAATCAGGCCAAACGCCTCTCTGAAGCAGGACTCTATGCCTATAACCATAACTTGGATACTTCCGAGGATTATTATCAGGAAATTGTAACAACTCGTAGCTACGAAGACCGTCTCAAGACTATAGAAAATATACGTAAGACAAGTATCACTGTATGTAGTGGCGGAATTATCGGTATGGGTGAGGCCTTGGAGGACAGGGCTAAGATGCTCGTGGCACTCTCTACCCTTGACCCACAACCTGAGTCCGTGCCTATCAATGCGCTAGTACCTATCGAGGGTACACCTCTTGAAGAGCTACCTCCAGTGGATATCTGGGAAATGGTGCGTATGATCGCCACTGCCCGTATCGTAATGCCTCAGTCTCAGGTACGCCTTTCGGCAGGACGTATGAATATGTCCCGCGAAGGACAAGCCTTGTGCTTCTTTGCGGGGGCTAACTCTATCTTTGCGGGGGACAAACTGCTGACCACTCCTAACCCCGATATCAAGGAGGATATGCACATGCTAGAAGTCTTAGGTATGCGTACCCAAAAGCCTTTTGAGAAACACCCGCAACCTACTACAGTGGAGGCAGCAGACTCCAAAATACCTGCTTTGGGTGAAAAACCTAAGTGGTCAAGACCCCAGAAAGTGAAAAGCGAACAATAAAAAGTGAATAGTTAAAAGAGAAGAGTGAATAGTTGTTTTTCACGCTTCTCTTTTTGTTTTTCATTTAATTGTCTTCACTTATATAAAGTTTGCTACCTCGCTCACTACGTGGGCGGTAGCATGGGTAGAAGGGGAAGGCTTGTCGGTAAATTCAGCAATGATGGCCTCACGTAGTTTTTGAGCATCACCAATGGCCTCATCAGTAGCGATGCGATGGATAATCTGTAGGGTCGTGTTCTTACTGATAAGAATCACATTCCACAGGTTGCCACTTACGTAGATTTGCTGCGTGATGTTATGCTCATACTCGGCATTGATATGCTCAATGAGCAACAGTTCGTAAGCCATTTTGTCCTGAGAAGTAGGGGCGATTCGCAAGGCAAGCTTCTGAGGGCTGGTACGATCAAGCAGTAAGGTTAGGCGCTCATAAGCCTGTAGGCGCAAGGGAAGTGCCTCTTTTCTCAGGTCTTTTTGAAGAAGCCATTGCCTAGTGCTAGCCTCATTCTTAAAATGCTGTTGAAACAACAAGTAAGCTATCACGGCCACTATGACCGATGGTAAGCAGTAAGAGAGAATTTGTAATAACATTTTTTATAATAGGGTTTTAGGGGTTTAGCATGAAAGGATTATAGCTCCTTTAATAACATTTTCTTAGGTTAAGCACGAGCAACAAGCTTACACCAAAGATGATGTATTAGTCACTAGTCACTAATCACTAGTCATTGGTCATTACTCACTAATTCGTGTATCCGAATCGTCTGAGCTGTTTCAGATCGGAGCGCCAGTTTTTATTGACTTTGACATAGAGTTCCAAGTGGATTTGCTTACCAAAGAATTTCTCCAAATCATAGCGGGCTTGTATCCCTACCTTTTTGAGGGCTTCGCCACGGTGACCTATGATGATACCCTTTTGGCTCTCACGCTCAACCATGATGATGCTACGAATGCGAATGATCTCTTCCGTCTCACTGAAGGTCTCTGTCTCTACCTCTACTGAATAAGGAACTTCCTTCTTGTAATTGAGCAGGATTTTCTCACGGATAGTTTCATTGACAAAGAAGCGTTCAGGCTTATCAGTCAGCTGGTCTTTCGGATAGAAGGCAGGGGATTCAGGCAATAACTCCAAAATGCGATGGAAAAGCGGCTCCACATTGAAGTTCTCCAAAGCAGAAATGGCATAAATCTCTCCCTTGGGCACTTTCTCCTGCCAATAGGCCAAGGCTTCCTTGACGGTAGCCTCATCGGAGCGGTCTATCTTATTGATTAAAACAAGTACAGGCACCTTAGCTTGATTGATTTTCTTGAAAAACTCCTCATCCTTGAGATCTTTCTCACCGATCTCTACCATATAGATAAGAATATCAGCGTCCTCAAAGGCATCTTTGACAAAGTCCATCATGGACGTTTGCAACTGGTAAGCAGGCTTGATGATTCCTGGGGTATCGGAGAAGATTACTTGAAAGTCTTCCCCGCTGACGATTCCAAAGATACGATGCCGTGTGGTCTGTGCCTTAGAGGTGATAATAGAAAGCCGTTCGCCTACCAAGGCGTTCAGCAAAGTGGATTTCCCTACATTGGGGTTTCCTATAATATTTACAAATCCTGATTTGTGCATTTTTTAGTTGTTAGTTATTAGTGGTTAGTGGTTAGTCTCTTTTGTAGTGAATGGAGCATTTTCCCTACTTCTTCTACTAATGACATTGCTTTTTCTATTACTAATTCTTTTAGATAATTAATTTAAGTTTCGCAAGTCATTTTTAGGTTATAATTAAATTTATAATTAATTAATAATCAATATATTGCAAAATAAACCTCCCCCCTACCCCCTCCGAGAGGGGGAATAAATTCGTTGAAAAAGATAAAAATTGTCTATCAATCTGAAAAATGTCCTTTCTATAACTCCTTGAAAATCATAAACTATCTCATTCCCCCTTTGGAGGAGGGTAGGGGGAGGTTTTGAATATCAATAAGTTACAGAACTTGCGAAACTTAAATCTTTAATATTCTCCATAGTATATTTTTTTATTTTTTAATTGTTATTCTCCCCTAACCCCTAACCCCTAACTACTACCCCCTCACAAACACCATCTCATTTTCATTAGAGAGATCCTCCGCATACTGATACCCTCCAAGGTGAAAGCCTTTGAGGTCTTCGGGATCGGTGATTTGCTCTTGGGCAATGTAGCGCGCCATAAGGCCTCGCCCTTGCTTGGTATAGAGAACTATGGTCTTGAGAGTGTCGCCGCGCCAGCTCTTAAAAGCCACATGTATGACTTTCGCCTTGAGCGCTTGGGTGTCTATCACCTTGAAGTACTCATCGCTGGCCAAGTGCACCAGAGTTTCCCCTTCCTCAAGTTCTTCATTCAGGGCGTGGGTGATTTTCTTACGCCAAAAATCATACAGGTTAGCCTGTCCTGCTACAGCGAGCTTGATGCCCATCTCCAACCGATAAGGGGCGATAAGGTCTAAGGGCTTTAGAATACCATAAAGTCCTGAGAGAATACGCAAAGAACCTTGTAGCCTAAACACCTCCTCTTGGCTCAAGGACAAAACATCTAACCCCTCATATACATCACCATGATACGTATAGATAGCAGGGCGTGCATTCTTCTGAGTAAAGGGAAGGGAAAGAGCTTGGTGGTATTGCCAGCTAACGTCCGCCAGGCGGGGCGAAATATCCATCAGCTCCGCTAGTGTGGCAGGGGGTAGCTCCTTTAGCACCTTATATACCTGAAGGATTTCCGATTGGAAAATCGCTTGGCTGGGCACTATAGCAGGGTAAGGCGAGTGGCAGTCCATTCGCTTGGCAGGAGAAATAACTATCTTCACAGGAGTTTATTTAAAAAAGGCTTGCAAGTCGCTTAGAATACTCTGTCCTTTGTCTTGGTTATACCACTTTTGGAGATCTTCTTTGAACTCTGGGGTGAGTTTGCCATGCTCCTTCTTGTAGGCTTCTACCATCTGGGTAGCTACCTTAGGGCGTGGCCCCCATACATGAAGCACCTCAAGGCTTTGGGCATCGGCTATGATAAGAATAGGGATCGCCTTACCGCCATTGGTCAGATACTGGTTCATCAGATCAGGGTTCTCATCGCGAAGAACAATCTTAAGGTCAATAAGCGGGTTGCTTTGGGCGATTTTTTCCAGTACGGGAACAATCTGCGCTCCATCGGCGCACCATGCCTCGGAAATCACCAGCCATAATTGGCCTTTGGCAATTTGTTTAAAAGGAGCAAGCTGCTCAGGGGTAAACTCCAAGGTGTTATCAATGCGTTTCATACGTTGGCGATTGAGTTTGGTAAGAGATACCATGAACTCACTCTGATCCTCGCCTGTTGTTTTTCCTTCTAGGAGAAGACGGTCTATAAGGTGTTCAAACCCCTCATAGGATATAGCTTTGGGAAGACTATTTTTTATCATGATAGTTTTTATTTTAGCGTACAGTGAATAACAACTGACTATTGAAAGGCAAAAGTACGATATTCTAAGAGAAAAGTCAAGAAAATAATTAGCTAATTTTACCGATTAGCTAATTATTTCGTACCTTTGCGCGGTTAAAACAATTTCCCTTGAGTATAAAGCGATTATTTAAGCATACAGCGATTTATGGGCTGGCCACAGTGATGCCACGGGTACTGAACTTGGTTCTGACACCACTGCATACCAGCGCACAGACCCTTTCTCAGGCGCAATATGGCCTCTATCAGGGACTTTTTGCCTATATGATACTGGGCAATGTACTGCTGACCTATGGCATGGAAACGGCCTTTTTCAGGTTTATGAATAAGGGAGCGGACGCCCAAAAGGTCGCCTCCACGAGCCTTTTCTCCTTGACAGTGAGTTCGTTGGGTTTCTTGCTGGTGGGCTTGCTCTGTAGTGAGTATATCGCACAGTGGCTCAGCTATCCTGCTGCCTATATCCGCTATGCGATATGGATTTTAGCCTTGGACACTCTGGTGGCTATTCCTTTTGCTTGGTTGCGCAATGCAGGGCAGTCGCTACGCTATTCGCTGATCAAGATAGGCAATGTGGTGGTCAATCTGGGGCTTAACTTGCTTTTCCTGCTTTACCTGCCCTACTTAGAGCGACAAGGGTATGAGCTGCCTACCTTTACCTTTATCGCTGATAAGACCCAATACATTTTCATAGCCAATCTTATAGCTAGCTTGCTGACCTTCCTCTATATGCTACCACTCTATAGGCGGGTAGGCTTGCAGTGGGATCGAGCACTGTGGCGAGAAATGATTGCTTACGCCTTTCCTGTATTGATAGCGGGGATTGCTTTCTCGGTCAATGAGGCTTTTGACCGCGTTTTTATCCGTATGCTCTACCCCGCCGATCAGGCCGATGCTGTGGTAGGTCTATATGCGGGTTGTTATAAGATGGGGGTCTTTATGACACTCTTTATTACGGCTTATAAGCTAGGAGTAGAGCCGTTTTTCTTTTCCAATGCTGCTGATAAGAATGCTCCTGCGACCTATGCAAAGGTAACCGAGTATTTCTCTATCTTTGCAGGGGGGATACTGCTGTTTGTTTGCGTATATATAGACCAACTCAAGTGGTTGCTGATTCCTAACAAAGCCTATTGGGAGGGACTCAAGATTGTCCCTTTTGTACTGATGGCCAATCTATGCTTAGGGCTATACCATAGCATGTCGGTTTGGTACAAGGTAACCGACCGTACCTATTGGGGCGCGCTGATTTCCGTAGTAGGTGGGGTGATTACAGTGGTGGCCAACCTTAGCCTTATTCCGCTGTGGGGCTATATGGGAGCCGCCGTAGCAACCTTCTTGGCCTATGGGGGTATGATGTGCCTATCGGGCTGGCTTGGGCAACGCCAATACCCTGTTCCTTATAATTGGACACGCATCGGTGGCTTCCTAGGGCTATCGGTAGCCTTTTCGCTCTTGTATTTCTATGTGTTGAACAGAAATATATGGATAGGAAGTGGCCTTTTCGTCCTCTATACCATTGTAGCCATCAAATTAATGATAAACTCTAAACTAATCACTAACCACTAACCACTAATCACTAACAACTAAAGACTAAAAAATGGAAATAAAAATCATCAACCGTTCAGGGCATGCATTGCCCGCGTATCAGACCGCAAGCTCGGCAGGGGTCGACTTAAGGGCGCACCTTGAACAAACCGTTATTCTTGAGCCTATGCAGCGCAAGCTTATTCCCACAGGGCTTTATATAGAACTGCCAGAGGGCTATGAGGCACAGGTACGTCCGCGTAGTGGATTGGCGCTCAAGCATGGGATTACCGTGCTGAACTCACCAGGAACTATAGATGCCGATTATAGGGGGGAGATTTCTGTCTTGCTGATTAATCTCTCAGCGGAGCGCTTTGAAGTAGCCAACGGAGAGCGTATCGCCCAAATGGTCATCGCCAAGCATGAAGTAGCGCAATTCGTCCTCGTAGAGGAACTTTCCCAAACAGAACGTGGCACAGGAGGCTATGGAAGTACCGGAAAAAAATAAGAAAAGACTGTTCTACCACTTTTAGAAACAGCCCTTTCCCCTTTCTTGTATGAAAAAATGCACTTAATTTTCTTTGAAGTTCTTTCTTTAGTGAATAGTATTACCTTTCATTTACTATCTCCTTGGGAGATAAAAGTTAATATATGATTGTTTAGTTGTCTTATGAATGTTTAGAGAGATAAAGAAATAAAATCTAGTTGCTTGTTTCACGAAAATCCTTGCTAAGGCGACTGACTCCTAAAAGACAATAAATAAAAGGTAATGGTTCACTATTTCATTCTACTGGTATATTGGTTAATCTGAGAATTGCCAAATGTGTGTTTCATCATTTCTTTGCTTTTCAATTAGAGAGGAGAGAGATAAGCCTCTTTTGTGGGAGACTTATCTCCTTACTCTAATCTAAAATAAAAACACAAAAAATCTAATTACTATATAAAGAGATGAAAACTTTCTTTTCTATATGGTTGCGCTTCCAGCAAAGAACTAAGCACCTTGTCCTATAATTAGGTATGGGCTTTTAGGTTTAGTTTTTTCCTTGGGGGCAAAGGTGCTTTATTCCTCACTGTCTAAAATAAAAAACGCAAAAAAATCTATTCTTTAGAACATAAAAGAAATGTACCTTAAAACTTATAAAACTACTCTTTCTTTCTGTTTGACATTGCAAAGGTAGTGTTTTTTTTGTACTTGTCAAGAACAAAGCACGTTTTCGTGCATGAAGTGTAGATATTTGTGCACGAAAGGTAATATGGGGGTGTTTTTAGCTTTCTGAAGTGAGCAAAGGCCACTGTTCGCGAGATACTTGAATACGCAAGCCGCCTTCGAGCCATAAGAACGGACGGTTCATGCGCAGTATGTATTCACGGTTGACAATCGCCTTTCGGGTATTGGCGACAAAGATAGAGAGCTGCTGCTCCACACAGAAGCGATGAATTTCCTCCCAGGTTTGTTTCAGCTGTATGATCTGCCCAGATAAGCAGTGGAGTACCTTCAGGCGAGGGTTTTCCTCGTCCTGCAAAATACAAAGAATCTGCTTGGGAAAGATACGCACTTGTTGCTTGAGGTAGTTCTCTATGAAAACGGGGGTCTCCTGCTCTCCCTCGGCTAAGGCTTCTGCCTCGGCTATATACTGGGTGAGGTTCTCGGTAAGTTGCTGAAAAATAGGCTTAACCAGGTATTTCTTGACCAAAGGAAATTCATTAAAGACGATTTGTGGGATTTCGGGGTTTTCCCCTTGGTAGCCTGTAAAAAAGATAATATAAGGGGTATAGCCCGAACTCTGGTGAATATGGGTAAGGATAGGGTAGGCATTGCCCCCACGAATACTCCAGTCGGAGAAAATAAGGTCAGGGCGATGGGTATCTATTAGGGTGATGGCTTCCTCTAGGCTGTCTGTAAAGGGAACAGCCTTCCACTGGAGAAACTTCTGCATACGGGCTGAGATGTTCTTCCAGATGCTTTTGTCATCTTCTATAACGAGGTACTTAAAGGTTGATCTTTTCATAATTAATTGATTTCTTGAGTTGTATTATAGTTACAGTGCCTGGGTACTTGGGGTCGTCTTTGTCCTTGTCAGTCATGGAGATGGTGATGGCATCATCAAAATGCTTATCCAAGATTCTAAGAATACGCTGTATGTTTTTCAGTCCTGTGCCATGTCGCTGTACCCCTGCATATTTCTTGGAGGCTGCCACTCCTACGCCATTGTCGGAGATACTGATGCCGTATATATTGGCACGTTCCCAGAAGGCAATACGCAGTAGCTGAGGAGGCTCTGTCCTGTGTCTGAGTCCATGTAGTAGGGAGTTTTCCACGATCACTTGTAGGATTCCCATAGGCATACGATAGTCGGAGGGGATAGCCTCTATATTCTCAATCTGTACTTGCAAGTCGGGCAGGAAGATCTCCCGCTGTATGGCAATGGTATTCTCGGTGAGCTTCCATTCCTGACTAAAAGGAATGAAAGGGGTTTGCTCTTGGGAATAGCGGTGCATGATCGAGATATTTTCTCCTATATGGGAGATGATACGCTCTGCATGTGGGTTGTCATAGAGTTCTGCCCCAAGGCTATTGAGGGCATTGAGCATAAAGTGCGGGCGGAATTGCTTACCGAGGTTGCCTATGGTAAGCAGTGCGATTTCCCTGTCCTGCCTATCCATACGCCTCATGTTGTAGAGCAGATACAGCCCTGTGGAGGCAGGAACGAGGATCATCACTAGCCAAAAATAGCTGTTTTGCCAAATGGAACGCTTCACACGGATAGGATATTTTAGCTCTGTATAAGTTCCATCGTTTTGGCAAACGGTTAGTGAGAAGATATAATCGCCTGCCGAGAGGTTTTGATAGCGGTATTCGGTTTCGGTCGTAAGGCTTCCTTGGGCTATGGCTTCCTCTCGACTATCCCTATAGAGGGCTGGAATTACATAGCGAGGCAGATTGTCTTTGCTCTGGTAATGAAGCCGTATCTCAAAGGAGTTTTCATTGACCTCCAAGGAGATAGGGTCATCTACATGAGACTTATAGATGTTCTTACCTGTGTTGATAGTCAGGGTAGGCTCTACCTTGAAATTGGCCAAAGAGAGCCATTGGGCAATATCCCAACGAAAAAGCATATTGGAGGAGGCAAACCAGATATGGTCGTCCTTGGGGTTACTGGCCACACAGGTACGCTCCAAGGGGTCTTGCAGGTTCATCGCATAGGGGTTCAGGTAGCGCACATTGGCTTTGCCTCTGGCAAATTCGCTCAGGGAGACAACAAAGAGCTTATTGGTTACCCCTACGATGAGATAGTCCCGCCACTGGTGCAGGAACATAATAGGACGGTCATTGCCTAGCAAAAGGGGGTGTTCCAGAAGGTGAAAGTCCGTCTTATCCACTTGTTCCCGATCAGAAGGGGTGTAGTAATAGAGTTGGCCTTTTTCACTGCCCAGCCACAATATACCATGAGAGTCCGCCAGTAGGGTATAGCCCCTAAGGGGGGATTGTTGCTTGTCATACAGAAGTGTCTGCGCCCTATTGGTACGTGGGTCATAGCGGGCAACCCCCTGCATAGAAATTGTCCAAATGTGCCCCCTGCTATCTTGAGCAATACCCTGACAGTGGTTAAGGGTCAGGCCTTGCTTCTTACCAATAGATTTCCAAGGGATTTGCCGCTGCTCTAGCTGTGCCAAAGGCTTGTAGGCCAGTCCATAATCTTGTACATCGGTATAGAGAACTTGCTCGGCAGAGAGAAAGTTGAAATGAGAGACAATGGTGTCGCTCACCTTGGTATAACTCGTTGGCGACTCAAAGAGAAACAAACCCTTATGAGCACTGCTAAAGAGTACTTTTTCTCCTATGGGAAGCGCTCCATAATTTATCTGTAAGGTCTTAAGCGGACTCTTAATAAGTTTGTCCTGATCAATCACCGAAAAACCGCCATTGTAGCTACCCGCCCATAGCTTGCCCGAAGGGGTCAGCGCAAGGCCAAAAAGACGGTTAGTATTGGTGTCATTATACAACCTCGGATAGGTTTTCAAGTAGATAAATAGGCGCGTAAGCTGGTTGTTACTGCCCAGGTATAGGCTTTTGGAATCCTCCGAAAAGGCCTTATAATAGGCCGACTTGATAGTGGTGGTAACCGATATGGGTTCTAGATCTTTTTCTAAATCATACAATATCAGCTCGTTGCCATCATTGTAGAGGTAATAGCGGCCAAAGTTTTTGTTCTCATTCCTATTCGCTGGCAAAACTTTGGTCGTTAGCGTACGAGCATAGCGGAAAAGCCCATTGTTTTCGGGTTTGATAAAATAGAAATCTCCTATCGAACGCATATAGATAGGGGTAAAAGCCCATGGGTATACCTGAGCCTCTCCCCCTGGCTCTAAGCACTTGATGTCGGTATAGTTCTCTCCTAATACGCAGCGATAAGGGACACTATTGACAGAGAGCGCATACACATAGTGGTGGTGTTCCTCCAATTCCTGAAAATAACGCCCATCATAGCTCATTAGCTTAAATGATGCTTCTGACGGGGCAATGGCGGTGAAGTAGATCAGCTTGTCTATCAGCACAAAATGGGAATAGCGTGCCCCTACATACCCTACTTTTTGCGGTAGGAGCTGTTCATGAGTACTCCCCGTATAGATGCTCTTGCTAAAGCCGAAAAAGAGCCTATCTTGTAGCTTGTATTTCTTGAGAAACACCCCCACATCTTCTCCTTTGAAATACTCCTCTACCTCGGTATTGTGCAGGGCATACAATAGGTTCTCCTCAGGGGAGAAAAGCAGTTCCCCCTCATCGCTTACCTGCAAGGGTTGGTTGATGTTGAAGAAGTCTTTACCGATACTATATTGATTATACTGCAAAGCTCTATGCTCCCACAGCGGTTGCGCCAAAGTGAGAGACGTGCAAAATAAGAAACATAGTGATAAGAAAAACTTCATAAAAACAGGGTGTAATTTTTTGGTTTTTAATAAGTTAGATATAAAGATGTTTTTTGCAGAAAAACACAAGCCTTGTGGCAAAAATACAAATTTAATCGTTAATTATTAATTATTAATCGTTAATTTTTTATCCTTTATTTATTGACAATGGGCTCATTTGCTAATTGGCAATTTATCCTTCTAGGGCGGATCATCGGCGGGGTAATCTACAGCCCTGCCATTACCCTATTCCAGTTTGCTATCGTCTTGGCTATCTGGGCTTTTCTTATCATTGGCTTGCGCAGGCTCAAGACTAAGAGCCTTATTTTCAGACATTTTATAGATGGAACAGCTGTGATTGTCATCAATCGAGGCAAGATAGACATAGCCGCCTGCAAAAAGGCCAAAATCACCGCGCATGACCTTGCCTTTAAGCTCCGCAAGCAAGGGGTCTATTATATCCAAGATGTCAAGCGAGCCGTACTAGAACAGAATGGCGAACTCATTATCGTACAAGCAGGCGAAGAGAATCCCAAATACCCTATCATTACCGATGGTATTATCCACAAGGGCGTGTTAGAAGATGTCGACAAAACCGAAGAATGGTTACTGGAAGAACTCCAAAAGCAAGGCTATAACAGCGCCTCCGAAATCTTCTTAGCAGAATACCACAACGGAGAAATATGGGTTGTAAGCTGATTGGTTAAAGAACAAAAAGCGCTGCGCTGATTACGTAAAGTACAAAAAAAGCCAATTAGGTAAAGTACAAAAAGAGATAACGAGGTAAAGGGCAAAATGCTCATCGGCTCATTATCCCCTTGACTTTTCCTCCAAAATGTTGTATCTTTGCCCCTCATTAGTCATTAGTTACTCGTCACTAATCATTAGTCACTAGTCATTAGTCACTAGTCATTAGTCACTAGTCATTAGTCACTAGTCACTAGTCATTAGTCATTAGAATTATGGTTATCATAGATTTTGCCCTTGAAAAATATCCCTTTATTGTCGCCACAGGGGTAACGCTTATTGTCTATTTCGTGGTTAAGCGCTTTGCCGATTCCTTAGTGACGAAAATGGGAGCCAAGTCAGAATTCCCCAAAGCACGTACCCAGCTAGTCAAAAAGTATATTGATGTCCTACTCGCGGCCCTGCTCCTTTTGGTGCTCATCTCCATTTGGGGAGTAAAGCCCGATCAGATATTCCTCTTTATCTCCTCTATACTCACCGTAGTAGGGGTGGGCTTCTTTGCCCAATGGTCTATACTGAGCAATGTAACGGCAGGAATCATCCTCTTCTTCTCTTTTCCTTTCAAAATAGGTGACAGAATCCGTGTTATGGACAAGGATTTCCCTATAGAGGCCGAGATCAAGGACATCAGCTCTTTCTATACGCTGCTCAAAACCGATTCAGGAGCGCAAATCTCCATACCTAACAACCTTTTATTGCAGAAAGCCATTGAGATTATAAAATGAAACTACAGATACAATACACAGCCAACCCCGCCATTATCAAGCTCGAAGCCCCAGAGGTCTTAGTCAAGGGCAATTATCAATATGAGCGCGACACACCTGTCACAGACTCACCTCTGGCTCAGGAGCTCCTACAACTGCCCTTTGTCAAGACGGTTTATTTCTCGGCCAATTTTATTGCCTTGGAGGCCTTGCCGATCATCAAGTGGGAGGACGTGGCTCAGGAGGTTACCCAAGAGGTGGAGAACTATCTTTCGGCAGGTCGCCCTATTATAGCTCAAGAGGCAACCCCTACACAGGAGTCTGCACCAGCCAAGCGTATTCCTATTACAATCTATGTAGAGAGTACCCCAAACCCTATGGCTATGAAGTTTGTAGCCAACAAGAAGCTCGTCAGCCGTGTGTACGAATATAAGTCCCCCGAAGAAGCGACAGAGTCGCCTTTGGCTACCGAACTCTTTAAGCTGCCTTATATCAAGGAAGTATTTTTTGATAGTAATTACATTTCTATCATTCGCCAACCTAGAGTGTTATGGGAAGATATTATGATGGAACTAAGGGAGTTTTTGCGCTTGTATCTTATGGAAGGAAAACCAGTGGTGAAAGTCTCCGTAACAGAGCAGGACAGGCCTAAGGGCTTACCGTCCTTGGGCGATGTGTATTCAAGAAAGATTGTCGCTATTTTAGACCAATACGTAAAGCCAGCGGTCTCCAGCGATGGCGGTAATATACAGTTTGTCAGCTATGACAAGCAAAACCAAGTAGTTAAGGTACTCCTCCAAGGTGCCTGCAATGGCTGTCCCTCCTCCAAGCGTACCCTCAAGCAAGGCATAGAAACCATTCTACGCGAGATGATGAAGAACGAACAAATCACCGTAGAAGCAGTTAATTAGTGACTAATGACAAGTGACTAGTGACTAATCCATAATGGTATTAATCACTAGTCACTGTCGTTACTCACTAATCACTAGTAACTAATCACTAATCATTAGTCACTAGTCATTAGTCATTGGTCACTATTTAATGGATGCCTCATAGATACCCTCTATAGAATCAGCAAGGGTTTTGTTGAACTCAGCATCGGATTGTTGTGCAGAAAGGCCTTCGGAGAGTGCGCGGGAGAAGCTGGCGATCACACCATGGTTCTTAGCGAGGATCTCATTGGCTTTTTCGCGAGAATAACCGCCAGAAAGGGCTACAACACGCACTACCCTAGGATGCTTAGTAAGAGGTTCGTAGAAGTTAGCTACAGTAGGGAGGGTGAGCTTAAGCATCACATCGGAAGTGGCAGGAAGTTTGTCTAGGTGTTTGAGGATTTCCTCACGAAGAATAGCCTCTGCTTCGGCTTTGTCAGGAATATTGATATCTACTTCAGGCTCAATGATAGGCACCAATCCAGCAGCGATGATTTGAGCGGCTACTTCGAACTGTTGGTCTACGATGCGGGCGATACCTGCTTTGGAGGCTTTCTTTACTACCGAACGCATCTTGGTACCGAATACATGGTGTTCGTTGGCTCTTTTGAGTAGGTCAGCAAGGTTGCTGATAGGCTTCATTAGCTGTACACCATCTTCGTCTAAGTTTTCAAGCCCTTTATCTACTTTTAGGAAAGGAAGGATATGTTTTTCTTCCCAAAGATATTCAGCGGTGTATTTGCCGTCAATCTTGTTATCCATAGTTTGTTCAAAGAGGATAGCCCCAAGGATTTTCTGGTCATTGAAGGCAGGACTCTTGATAATGCGGGTACGCATCTGGTGGATAAGGTCGAACATCTCGGCATCGTTCTTGTAGGCGCTTTCCTCTATACCGTAGAGTTTCAAGGCTTTAGGAGTACTTCCTCCACTTTGGTCAAGGGCAGCGATGAAGCCTTTGCCGTTTCTCATTTTTTCTATTTTTTCTTTCATGATAAGTAAATATTTAAAAGAACTTATTGGCACCGACCAACAAGCATTAGGTTTATGATGACACAAAAATACGATTTTTTTCGCTAAAAACCAAAGAATTTTTTACTTTTCACCCACATACCCAGCTCCAAGTATTCGCTGGCTTTACTTTTCACTTTTCACTCTATTGCATACGTCCTTCTCTCCGCTGACAAGCGAGAGCTTCTTATCTGTATATTTGTAGCAGTACTTCCGATTTTTGTCCTTAAAGTAGTAATAGGTAGGAGCTGCTTTGTAGGAGAGGTATAGGGTCATATCCATAGTAGCACCAACAAAGCTAAGGCCCTATGCTGGCGCGTTTCTTCCAGCTCGTGCCTATAACAATGGAGCTTGTAGCTCCCATAAAGAGCCAAAGGCTCTACTATTATAGTCCCCTATGCTGGCGCGTTTCTTGCAGCTCGTGCCTATAATATATGGAGCTTGTAGCTCCCATAAAGAGCCAAAGGCTCTACTATTATAGTCAAACAGAAATGGTTTACGAAAAATTAGCATGAGCAGGTGTAGGGGGCTATCCCCAAAGTCCAAAACACTGCTTTTTGAAGTGTAAATAATACTCAATTTAAATTTTATTTCATTGATAATCAGTTGTTTTTAGGTGTTGCTGTAGGGGCGAATGGCAATTCGCCCTCTAAAAACAAGGCTTTTCGGACAGCCTCTTGAAAAAGAGCAAATTAGGAATGAATCCCTTGTCTTATTTATTCGTATTTTATTCGCATTTTAAATATGATTGACTATATAATATAGTTACTGACTTCTTTGTAGGTCAGATTCTTCCCACTTAAATAGCGTGGTTTTATGAAATAGAGTCGTATCAATACTTTGAAAATGAAAGCTTTCTGATGCTGAATTTTCTGACTTTATGGTATAAATATACTTGTCATAGGCGCTAAAAATTTCATCTTTATGCTGTGCAAAATCGTCTTCTTTGAAATCATTATTCCAACAACAACTTGTACTTACTACCAATTCGACTTTTTGAAGCAAACTATCCTTAAATAGAAATCTTTTTTGAGATAATATCTTTATAAAACCTTCTTTTTCCTCAATCTTAGTGATATAAAGACTATCATTATTGGGGAAAATTTCTAAATCTTTGTAAGCATTGAATCTTTTTTGAATATCCTTAATTGTAGATGCGCCTAATACAAACGATTTTTCATTGATAAATCCCTTACATAAGCCTTTATGACGCATTCTTATACACGATAAAAATGTAAATGGAATCAATATACATATGGCTATAATTATTTTTCTATTTGAAATATCCATTATATGTTTTTTCAAGGTTGTACAACTCCTCCGCTGGTGCGTTTCTTGCAGCTCGTGCCTACTATTAATGCGAATCCTTCTGCTGGCGCGAGCTTGCAGCTCCCTCTGCTGGCGCGAGCTTGCAGCTCGTGCCTATAACTATGGAGCTTGTAGCTCCCATAAAAGAGCCAAAGGCTCTACTTAATAGTAGGCACGAGCTGCAAGCTCGCGCCAGCAAGGGCTAATGGCAATTAGCCCTTGAAAAAGAGGCATTAATCATTAATGGCATTAACCATTAACCACTATTATGGCCGAATTCGTTCCGCCAAAGCCAAAGGAATTAGATAGAAAAGCGCGTATAGGCTGTTGGGTAGTTTGGGTGATGATATGGAGCTTTTGGGAGTCTTCATCAAGTGCTTCTATATTGATGTTCGGGGCGATAAAGTCGTTTTGCATCATCAGGATAGAATACACCAGTTCACTGGCGCCTGCCATCCAGCACTCGTGCCCTGTCATGGACTTGGTAGAGCTTACGGGAGTCTGGCTGCCAAATAGTTGGTAGATAGCCTTTGCCTCGTTGGCATCGCCTACAGGGGTGGAGGTGGCATGGGCATTGATGTAGTCTATGTCCTTGGCTTGCAGATGTGCATTGGCCAAGGCTCGTGCCATAGCAGTGGCAGGTCCTTCTACATTGGGGGTGGAGATATGCCCTCCATTGGAGGAGAAGCCGTAGCCCACAATCTCGGCCAAGATAGGCACGCCACGTCGCTGCGCACTCTCATAGGTCTCTAAAACAAGGGTGGCAGCGCCTCCACTGGGTACCAGCCCATCGCGCCCTGCATCAAAGGGGCGGGAGGCCTTCTGGGGAGTGTCCTCGCGGGTGGAGAAAACCCCTAAGCCATCAAAGCTGCCCATACTGTATTTGTTAGTCTCCTGTGCTCCTCCGCATAGGACGATTTCCTGCATGCCACTTTGCAAGAGCAGATAGCCCAAGCCTACCGCATGGGAGCCGCTGGCACAGGCTGCACTGATGCTCATATTAACCCCTCTAAGACCAAAAAGGGTGGAGAGGTTCATCGTTACGGTAGAGTTCATTGTACGGAAGACCGCCCCAGAGCCTACAAGGGTGGTATCGCCCTTCTCGCGTATCTTGTCATTGGTAAGGATCACCGATTCGGCTACACTGTCATTCCCGTAGAGGATACCCACTTCTTGGGCTTTGAGAAAGTCAGGGTCTATACGAGCCTGGGAGAGAGCTTCCACGGTAGCCATATAAGCATATTCGCTCTCTTCTCCCATGGAGATTCGCTCCCGCCGCCCCAATACGCCCTTGAGCTGGGGGGCAGGCACATAGCCAGTCAAGGCAGAACGATAACCGTATGCCTTGCGCTCAGGATCAAAGATGATCCCCGATTTCCCTTCATATAAGGCGTCTCTTACCGCCTCTACAGATGTACCTATACAGGAATAAATCCCCATACCAGTAACCACAACACGATGACTCATAATAAGTGAAAAGTGAAGAATGAAAAGTGAAAAGTGAAGAGTGAAGAATGAAAAGTGAAGAATGAAAAGTGAATAGTGAAAGGAGAGTTATTCACTATTCACTTTTCACTATTCACTTAATAAATTCTTCAATCTGGCTTTTTACCTTTTTCCAAAGTTTGTCAAGGGCATATTCGCTAGCCCATGCCACATGGGGGGTGAGCAGCACTCTGGGGTGAGCGGCTAGTTTCAGTAGGGGATCACCAGCCACAGGGGGTTCGCTCTCGAATACATCGGTGGCAAAGCCCAGTAGTTGCCCTGCTTCTAGCGCCTCATACACGGCTTGAGGATCTACCACTGCACCACGGGCAACGTTGATTACTAGTGGCTTGCGCTTCATTTTGGCAATAGTACGAGCCGAGATAAGGTGACGAGTCTCCTCTGTCAAGGGGGTGTTGAGCGAGATGACATCACTCTGAGCCAAGACGGTGTCAAAGTCAGTATATTCCGCGCTGCGTGGCGCTTTGCCCTCACGCTCCGCCCAAAGTACACGCATACCAAAGGCTTTAGCACGCTCGGTAATGGCTTTACCTATATTTCCTACCCCTATGATTCCCAAGGTACGAGTGTGTAAGTCCAGAATAGAGGGTTCAGTAAGGCAAAAACGTCCATCGGCCTGCCAAGAGCCGTCGGCTACGGCGGTATGGTAAGGTTTTAGCCCTCGCATAGCGGCCAAAAGAAGCATAAAGAAGTGCTCGGCTACACTCTCGGTGGAGTAGCCCACTACGTTCTTGACTTCTATGCCACGCTCCCCAGCAGCAACCTTGTCTATATTGTCGGTGCCGGTGGCAGTAAGTTGGATAAGCTTTAGCTGTGGGAGCTGCTCCATATGTTCTTTGCCTATTTTCACCTTGTTGGTGATGGCAATATCCGCCCCTTCCAAGTGGCTTACCACTTGGTCGGGACGGGTACTTTCATATACTACCCATTGGGTAACCCCTTCTGGAACAGTTAGCTCCATTTGGGAAGATAGTGTATTTCTATCTAATATAACTGCTTTCATTAGTTCAATACGATGTGATATTGTAAGATAAAGACACCCTTGCGGCTATCTACTTCTTTCTGTAGGTTATACACAGGGCGGTTTTGGTAGCAGAAACTGAGCTTGTTGCTGTGCCCTTTGAAGAAAACATTCACACCAAGGTCATAAGCGATCATAGGGTCTTTAAGCCCGTCAAACTTGGAGTATTGAATACCAAAGTTAGGCTGTATGCGCGCATTGCAATTTTCACTCTTACCTAAGAGATATCCCCCTAATAGGCAGAAAGAACTTCCTGTTCCCATCATAGGATAGGCATTACCTCCTCCGTTGAAATAACCAGTAGCACCTGCATCGGCTACGTTGTTATTACCTACATTTCTTACATAATCACGACCAAAATCGGTGAAATAGTAACCTGCATTGACCGTAATAGCATCATTACGCTCGGAAAGAGGAGTATCTAAGAACACTTCAGCAGAGAAATTCTTGTAATCATAGTACTTAGGTACACCACCTTGTAGCTCACTCATCATATCCTTTTGATATACACCCCCCAAGGAGAGGTTCAATACCTTTTTAGCACCTACATAAGTACCTGCTGTATAAGGAGTTTTGTTACTTTCTTTCTCCCAAAAGTCGTATTTGAGGTGTCCAGAATACTGTTTGTGAGGGGCATTTTTGGCATAGCCGACTACCCCTTCTTTCTCAGCAGTGGTAACCGCATAGGGACTTTTGATGGTAAATACATAACTTAGGTTTTGGATTTGTCCTTTAGCGAATCCCCCAAAGCTACGTACCGCATCGTCGTTCATGTTCACGGTAAAGAGAGGGAAGGCGGGTCCGTCCAAGCCCATCATGCTACCGCTGGCCTTCATAGCGTTACGGCTACCATTCCATCCAAACTTACCCAAACCAACGGTGAACTCAGGGGCAAATTGGTAATCAGCATAGAGGTCAAGGATGCCGATTTTGTCTTTGGCTTTGCTGGTAAAGTTGTAGTTGTTACCTCCGAAAAGTCCATATACATAGACCCTTGGGGTGAGTTGACCTTGCACGCCTATACGCAAGCGGCGGATAGAGACATCGGTAATACGGCTTACCCCAGATCCATTGACCATGGTGCCCGGATTGGCATCTATGTATCTTGCCCAAAGGGTAGCCGATACATTGGCCTTAATATAAGTCTTTCCGTCCTCGCTAAGGTTTTTTCTGAGGTTCTCTTGACTCCACATCAGTGAGGGAGCAAGCGCTAAAAGTAGAAATAATCTTTTCATATGTGTTTTATTTAGGGTTATAGATTCAGCCGCTAGTTATCAGTAGTCAGTGGCCAGTAGTCTGTTATCAGTAGTCAGCTCTGATTTCTGACTTCTGACCACTGAGGTTTACTGATTAGAAAGTAAGATCAGCAGCACTTTCGTACACGATTTGTCTAATATCAGTTTTTGTACCTGTTTTCTTGTCGGTTTTTGTATAGGTTTTGAATGTACCTTTTACGGTAACTTCTTGTCCTTCTGTCTCAAGTTTGGTTCTGATATCTTGAGAGAGGGTTTTTTCGTAATCCCTTACATAGAATTGGATAAGGGTACCGTCGGAGAATTTGAAATAAGATCTCTTATGTTTATTTTCTACTTGTATAGTAATCGTACCATGGACTTTCACTACTTTTTCTTCTTGGAAGTCATTCACAGTAGCTGTGGAGGCTTCCAAAGTGACTACAGGTTGCTCTGGTTTGGGTTCAGGTTTTGCTTCGGGAGTTTTACCAAAAGTAAGGTCTGCCTCTTTTTTATAAACAATCTCTTTTACATCATTGTAATTAGTGAAAGTACCTACTACAGTGAGTTCTTGACCTGTGATTTTGAGTTTGTCTTTTGCCTCATTAGTAAGAGCATTATAGGTTTCCTTAGGAGCAAAGATTTGGATGAGTGTATTGTCAGAGAATTTGAAATAGGACTTGTTTCCTTCAATGACAATATTACCATGAAGTTTTACAACTTTTCCTGCTTGATAGTCATTTACAGTAGCTGTGGAGGCTTCCAAAGTCACTACAGGTTGCTCTGGTTTTGGTTCAGGTTTTACCTCAGGAGTTTTACCAAAGGTAAGGTCAGCTTCGCTTTTGTAAAGGATTTCCTTAACAACGGTTCCATCTTTGAGGGTGTAATCAGTGAAAGTACCTACTACAGTAAGCTCTTGTCCCACGGTTTTAAGTTTTTGAGAAGTCTCTTCTTTCAAATCTTTGAATGTAGGAGTAAAGATTTGTACCAAAGTTCCATCACTGAGCTTAAAGTAAGATTTACCATTGGTTACTTCGGCGATTTCTCCATGGAGTTTTACTTTCTCCTTTTTGTCTCGGTAGCTCTCATAGTCGGCTACTTTTAGGTCTTTTGCCTCTAGGGCAGTTGCTGGCTTGTCCTTTGGATTTTCTGGCTGTGGTTTGTTAGGATCCACAGGAGGAATGCCATTCTTATCATCCTTACTACAGGATGCTAATAGCCCAAAAGAAAGGGCTAATAAAAGTAACTTTTTCATGTCGTTATAGTATTTAAATTGTTGTTTATTGTTAGTGTGAATCATACATACCCAGCTCCAAGCATTCACTGGCTTTGCTATTCACTTTTCATTTTTCATTCTTCACTGTTCACTATTCACTATTCACTCTTTTTCTATTCCCTTTATATCATTGATATAGAACTGTGGGTTGTTGTTGTATATGGTCAGTACCCCTGTGATACGCAAGCGACCAGCTGGTACATGGTCTTTGATATAAGCGGCGTAGCTACTGGTAAGGAAGGGGAGTGTACCTCCTGCCTTATCGGTGAGTGTGTAAGTGGTATTATACTGATTATCGGAGGTGTGGAAGGTCTTTCCTACATCTTCGGTTTTGAAATATACCCCATCGAGTACTAGGAGCTTATTGGCTTGCGTACGTGCTTCAAATCGCAAATTGGCAAAAGTAGTAGCCAATTGGCTTATGGAAGCCTTCTCTCCTGTGAGGAGCAATACTTCGGGATACATAGCAGGGGTCAGGTGACCTATCTTGAGGTTACCCCCTGCGGTCTTGCCATAGCCATAGCCTACCTCCAAAAGGGAGTAACGGCTGGCATACCATACAGTGGTGCCTTTGAGCCGTACTTGTACTTTCGCTCCTACAGGGTACTCTCCGTAAAGGCCTTTTTTATCAATGGAAACGGCAATAGTGCCCGACTTATCAGCGGCTTGCACATATATTTTCTTATAGAAATTCCCCCCTTCATCGCTGGAGATTACATAGCCTTCGAAGGCATCGTTTTCCTCATAGGTAGCAAAGGAGGTAGTCGCCTTTGCTCTAAGGGCTTCATAGCTTATGGTACGTCCACTGAAAGCCTTGGCCTTGGCAACTTGCTCAGCGGCAAGGGCTGCCGTATCGGGAGTATCAAAACCTGAAACCTTGCTACAGGAAACACTTAGTGCGATAGGTAGGATAGCAAGTAATATCTTTTTCATGTCATTTACGTTTTAGCATTACAAACTTAAGGTTACATTTAGGTAAAAAGAGGTGCCATATCCTGTGAAATACTTATTGCCAAAGGTAGGATAGCCACTCTTGCGGTCTTTGATCATAGCCTGGTAATCACCCTTGCGTGCTTGCTCGAAGCCGTTGCTCTTATATTGGGTATTCAGTAGGTTATTGACACTGGCAAAGACGTTGAGGAAATTCCCCTTGATACGCCAAGATTTGCCGGCGGTAGCATTGAGTAAAAACAATCCTGGTAGGCGTTCTTGGTGCAAAAGATTACGTACGGTATCCTCATCAATATTGGTATAACGGCTACCTGTATTGGGATCAAGGTAGATGTTCTCCGTACGCAAGCTAGGGGCGATACCTATGTAATTCTTATCAAAATAATTGGCCGTAAGGGCTACCCACCAGTAGTGAGGGCTTTGGTACTCTATGCCTAAGGAATACACATGCTCAGGGGCTTGGCCTGCATGGTAGTCCTTGAGGTAGCTCACAATAGGCTCACTCACCAAGCGCTTGTCGGAGGACTGGAACAAGAGCGGATTGTTAGTATAGGTGTATTGGTTGAGTGATACCACCGCAGAGGCTTTCCAAGAGGCGGTAAGGTCGTATTCTGCACCTAATTCCATACCAAAATGGAGCTTTTCAGCATCCAGCATGGTCTGGGTAAGAAAACCAGCTGACTCATCACCTAAGCGGGATTGGGTAAAGAAATAGCTCTTTTCGCTGCTGTGCTTTATCTGTGTGGCATAGCCTGTAAGTCGTGCCTTGAACGATGGAATGCGAATGATGTAACTACCATCCCATGTAAGTTGGCTCTCAGGTTGTATACGAGCCGGAAGTATGGAGTTAGAGTTACGAATATTTACAAAAACGTTGTTGAGCGGTTGGGCTTCTTCAAAATACCCCGTGTTGAACTGGAGGATATGCCTACCTGTGATGCTGTACGTAAGGCCTGCCTTAGTACTTATCGTATTGAAATAGCGTTGTCCACTCATTCCTTTGGAATCGGTATAGACAGAGTTGTCGGCAAACATACCTTCGCGCTCATAATCCGTATGGGCAACACGGCCTGCTACATAGAAGTCGGCACGGCCATACTTGAAGCGCAACTGTCCAAAGACATGAGCACGCTGAGTGTGGGTCTTGTAGTAGTATTGGTATTTGTCGCCTACCCCAAGGCGTAGGTTTTCTGCCGTATCATAGTTATCTCCTGAGAAATAACTCTTATTGAGGAAATATTGTCCCCCCAATAGGTCGTTGATTTGAGCATAGTTCTCGGTACCAATATGCTGATAGGAAATACCACCGTTAAGGGTGATATTGGGGGTGAGCCTAGTGCTTCCCAATATGTTGGCTGTAAGAGTTTGAGTGTCAATAACATCTTCGCTGAGGGCAAACATGCTTTCGCCGCCTGCAAGACTATTGGCCAAATAGAGTTTGTCCCATTCCAATTGTTTATGAGAATAGAAATAATCAATCTGCTGAGCAGTTTTGTTCCATGCCAAGGGGTCGCCCTCGCCTATTTGGGCATCATACATATTATAAAAATAAGTAGGCATATTGGTATAATAGGTAGGCTCAGGGTTTTGGGATTTCACATATTGCAAACGGGTATCTCCTACTTGCCCCAACTGATAACCCAAGTGAGCGGTGAGTTTGGTATTTCCCTTTTGGTAGGTATTGGAGAGGACAAAGAGTGGTTCGGCGATGCGCTTCATCTTGGCATTGCGCAACGCTCCTGCCTGATAGCCCCAATTGGGGTTGTAGTTCCTACCGCCCAAAGCGATGGCCTCTTGAGTTAGAGGAGCAGACTTGCCGCGGTTGTTATAGGAGAAGATTCCCATCAGGTTGGTCTTGAAGTAAGGACTGGCCTTATATTCTACCGCTGCCGCAGCCCCATAGGCCTGATAGACCATACCTTCGGTGTTGGGGACAAGGAATGTTTTGCCATTGCCTCCACGATAAGAGCCTGAAACCATATAGCCCCAGCCACTGGGGAGGGTTCCTGTATTGTAGGTAACCATACCACGCCCAAAGTAGTTGCGGTTGGTAGCAGTTCCTGTGATACGTAGGCCATTGCGCAACTCCGAAGGTGCAATCGTATAGGAAGTATTACCGAATACCCCTCCGAAATCACTCTCTGAGGCGCCTACTCCTGTGATAATCACTTGGCCACGCATGGCATCGTTAAGTCCGCCCCAGTTACTCCATTGAGGGCGGCCGGTCTCTACCTTGTTCATGGTAACCCCATTGACTAAGACCGTAGCGGCATTGCTCTGATAGCCACGAGGGCGGTAGAACACCGAACTAAAGTCATAGGCCGCACGGCGAAAATACAAGTCTTGAGAGGATTGTAGAAAGCCAGATATCATCTCAGGATTACCTTCCTCATCGTCCAACTGCTCGTCGGAGATACTTATGGTGTTATCTATCTGTTGGGCTGCTTGCGTATGGTTTTCCTTTTCCAATACAATAGTGGGTAGCTCCATAGCCGAGAGCAGCTCCACAGGCATCTTCTTTGTTAGATAGCCCTTAGCTGTCACCTCCAAGGTATAGAGTCCCTTGGGAAGGAGCAGTTCAAACTCCCCCCTGAAATCACTCACGGTATGCTGTTCTTGTCCTTCTACCACGATACGAGCCTCTGGCAAAGCTGTTTTTCCGTCACTAACGTTTCCTTTTAGAGGAACATGCTGCGAGAAGGCAAGGCTACAAGTGAGCATAAAGAAAGAAAAAATCAATGATTTCATTACGTTTTTTATTAAAAATGAGAACATTAAAAGTATATAAATTTGCTTGTACAAAATTACTCTTTTTTTTCTTAATAAACTATTTTAAAGTGTTAAAAATTAAATATTCTTTTCACCTACAAATCAATAAGAGTAAAGCCAACTCCTACAACGGTTTGCTTATAGTTATAGTCAATTAAAGAGTCTCCATAGCCGTGAGACGCTTGTAGGAAAAGGCGTAGATCTCGGTTAAGAGGTACGACCCAAGAAGCCTCTATATGTGCGCGATTATGCTTGAGATTGAGGTTGTTACGCATAGAGATAGAAAGGGCTGTTTTGCCAATAGGAATAATGGAGGTAAGTCGGCAACGGCCAATGTAGTCCTCTATTTGGGGATTATCGTCTTCTACAGTGGTTTCAGTAAATCTTCTCCAGAGTTGGAAATTGAAAGTTACCCTCTCCCACTTGCCCAAGGCTATTAGGATAAAGCGGTTCCAACTTCGCGAATGAGACGCTTCCTTGCCATTGGACTGGTGATTGATAGAAAGACCAAGCATTTTGAGCTTGAGATTACCTGCGGAAAAGTTGATCGGATAGGTAAAAATCAGTTCGGGTTCGTAGTTTAGTTCCCTAAAAGGGCGTGAAAGGCCTCCGTTGTACATCTGCCAGTAGGCCTGTTGGGTAAAGGCTACCCATACATCGCCTTTGGCAAAAGCATCTTGTAGGATCTTGGTTTTGAGGCTCACTTGGAATTTGAGTTCTACATTTTGGTATTTACGAGACTCAGGTATAGGGCGCTGAGGGTTGAGGCTTTGTGGCTGTTTGGTAGGACAATCAGTAAAGCGTACAGGCATGATATACATGGGTTGGTACTCCATGATATGGAATGTACCTCGCTGATCCTGACGATCCAGCTCCCAGCTTTTGGACAAAGCGCGTTCTATATTAGCATCTGTAGCGGCAGTGCTGATGGAGTAGGGTAGCGGTAGGATTGTATCTATAATAGTTGTCTTTTGGATTGTATCTGTTGCCGTTTCTTGGCATAGTCCCATAAAAGGGAAAAAGGAAAAGATAATAGGTAAAGAAAGTTTCATTAATAGTGTTGAGTTTTTAATTTTGAGTTGCCACTCTGAGCACAGACTACCGCCTGCTGACTACTGACTACAGAAAATATTTTGTCAGTTTCAAAAAAAGTTGTATCTTTGCCCCCGCAAATAGCGATGGTCTATGGTGTAATGGTAACACGACAGATTCTGGCTCTGTAATTCAAGGTTCGAGTCCTTGTAGACCAACAAATTAAGTGAAAAGTGAATAGTGAAAAACTATTCACTTTTTCACTTTTCATTTTTCTCTTAAAATACAGATATCTGTGTTTGCATAGTAAAACCTTCTAAGAACTTCACTCCGCGGTAGGAGTTGCCTTTTTCGTTCAGGCGTGGACTCCATACAGCTATGGCGTAGTGCCCAGGCATGATAGCGACGATACCCCCACCGACACCACTCTTGCCAGGGAGACCTACACGGAAGGCAAATTCGCCCGATTCGTCATAGAACCCACAAGTCTGCATGATGGCATTGATACGCTTGGTATAGACATGGGGGAGGATACGCTGCTGGCCATGTAGGGTGATACCATCATTGGCCAAGAAAGTAAATATATAGGCCAAGGACTCACAAGTAAGCTCTATCGAACAGAGCTTAAAGTAGAAATCCAACACTCGCTCTGGCTCATTCTCTATATTCCCTAACGATTTTATATAATAACACAACGCAAAATTGCGGTAACCCACTTCCTTCTCGGAGGCGGCAATCTCCTCAGAATAGTTGATGGTAGGATCATTGGCCAATTGGCGAACGAACTTGATAAACTCTTCTTCGGCATTCTTGAAATGGGAGAGCAGTATATCACAAATGACAATCGCTCCTGCGTTGATCAGTGGGTTACGGGGGATTCCATTGTTGGCCTCCAGCTGCAAAAGCGAGTTAAACGAAGTTCCTGAAGGCTCCACCGATACCCGTTCCCAAATACTATCTCCAAAAATATCGTACGCCATAGAGAGTGACAGCACTTTGGCTATACTCTGTATAGAAAATTTTTCTTGATAATCCCCAATACCAAAGGTTTTCCCGCTGAGGGTATGGATGGCAATGCCAAACTTATCAGGGCTGACATTGAGCAATTCGGGAATATAGGTAGGTATTTTCCCTATGTTTTTCCCCTGATACACTTTGTTATAGATACCTGTGATGGTTTTGGCATAAGCCGTTTGCTCGTTCATGATGATAGTAATTAGTTGGTATAGTGTGTTTTTACTTAAAAGTGTTGATTGTCTGTCGGATAGCCACTAGTCGGGTCAAGAGGCCTTCGAGGAGGTCAAGGTGAAGCATATTAGCCCCATCACTTTTGGCGTTGGCAGGGTCAAAATGGGTCTCTATGAAGATGCCATCTACTCCATTGACCACCCCAGCACGGGCGATGGTCTCAATCATTTCAGGGCGACCACCCGTTACTCCTGAACTTTGGTTGGGCTGTTGCAGAGAGTGGGTAACGTCCAGAATGACGGGGGCATATTGTTTCATAGTCGGGATACCGCGGAAATCCACGATCATATCCTGATAGCCGAACATGGTTCCCCTATCGGTGATATACACCTTATCATTGCCGCTGTCCAAGACCTTCTGTACGGCATGCTTCATACTCTCAGGACTCATAAACTGTCCCTTTTTGAGATTGACTGTTTTGCCTGTTTTGGCTGCTGCCACTACAAGGTCGGTTTGTCTGACTAAGAATGCAGGAATTTGTAGGACATCTACATACTCGGCCGCCATAGCCGCGTCGCTTACCTCATGAATATCGGTTACAGTAGGCACGCCAAAGGTTTGGGAGACCTTTTGGAGTATCTTCAGCGCTTTCTCGTCGCCTATACCCGTAAAAGAGTCTATACGGCTGCGATTGGCCTTTTTGAAACTACCCTTGAAAATATAGGGAATCTCTAGTTTCTGAGTGATTTTTACAATTTTATCGGCTATACGCATAGCCATTTCCTCACCTTCTATGGCACAAGGGCCAGCCATGAGGAGAAAGTTATCCTTCATAGTTGTTAGTTATTAGTTGTTAGTTGTTAGTTGTTAGTTATTAGTTATTAGTTGTTAGTTATTAGTTGTTAGTTTTCAGTTATTAGTTTTTAGTTGTTAGTCTCTAATCACTAACCACTAACCACTAATCACTATTTACTAACCACTAACCACTCTTTATTCGTCTCTGCTGCTTCCCATGAGTCTATAGACCCAGTAAAGGAGTTGGGCGAGGGAGCCGAGGGCAGCTACTACATAGGTACGGGCAGCCCACTTGAGGGAGTCCTCTGCACCGGCGTATTCCTCACGGGTAACCATGTTCTTGCTCTTAAGCCAAGCCAAAGCGCGATTGCTTGCATCATACTCCACTGGGAGGGTGATGAGGGTAAAGAGCGTGGTAATAGCGAAAAGGGCTACCCCTACTACGGCTATCCAATAGCCAAAGCCCATCTTGGCTGCTGCTCCTAAGACAAACCCTACAATAATGAGTATATTGGAGAGGTTGGAGGAGATGTTGACCGCTGGAACGAGCTTAGAACGAAGGTTCAGCCAAGCGTAGGCCTGGGCATGTTGTACCGCATGGCCACACTCATGAGCGGCAACGGCAGCCGCAGCTGCATTACGCTGGTTATATACTGCCTCGCTTAGGTTTACTGTTTTGTCTATGGGATTATAGTGGTCAGTAAGCTGACCAGGAACATGGGTTACCCTCACATCGTAGATGCCATTGTCATGGAGCATCTTCTCGGCGATTTCCTTACCGCTCATTCCATTGCGTAGTTGCACTTGAGAGTAGTGTGCAAACTTACTTTGTAGGCGGTTACTCACCAACCAACTGGCCAAAAATATGGCGCCTAAAATTACGTAGTATAAAATCATATTTAATTGTTAATCATTAGAAATAGCCTCCTTTTTTCCTATCCTCCATGGCGGCTTCGGTAACGCGGTCGTCAATGCGGGTTTCGCCACGTTCGGAGATACGGGAGGCGGATATTTCTCTTACCACTTCCTCAAGGGTAGCAGCGTTGCTCTCCACGGCAGCCGTACAAGTCATATCACCTACGGTGCGGTAGCGGACACGCTTGTTGAGGATTTGGTCGTTTTCGTCTATCTGGATAAAGGGGGAGACAGCAATCAGGCGACCTTCGTGCTCAATCACGTCCCTATTGTGGGCAAAATAGATAGAAGGCAGTGCGATGTTTTCCTGTTGGATATAGCTCCATACGTCTAACTCTGTCCAGTTGGAGATAGGGAATACACGTACATTTTCTCCCTTGTGGATACGTCCGTTGTAGATGTTCCACAGTTCGGGTCGTTGGAGCTTGGGATCCCATTGGCCAAACTCGTCACGAACGGAGAAGAAGCGTTCTTTGGCACGTGCTTTTTCCTCATCACGGCGGGCACCCCCTATACAAGCGTCAAACTGGAACTCCTCAATGGTGTCCAAAAGGGTGTGGGTTTGTAGCCAGTTGCGAGAGGCAAACTTGCCCTTAGGTTCGGTCAGTCCCTTCGCCTTGATGGTATCTTCCACTTGGCGAACAATAAGCTCCGCCCCGATGCGCTTAGCTAAGGCATCACGGTAGGCAATCGCTTCAGGGAAGTTGTGTCCTGTATCGATATGTACCAAAGGAAAAGGAATCTTCATAGGGGCAAAGGCCTTGATAGCCAAGTGCACTAAGGTAATAGAGTCCTTGCCGCCGCTGAACAGCAGGGCAGGACGCTCGAACTGCGCGGCTACTTCGCGCATGATATAAATACTTTCTGCTTCTAATTGCTTGAGATGATTCATTGTTAATGATCAATGATTAATGATTAATGACAAGTGATTATTCTTTACTTTTCACTCTATTGGGTGATTCTAAATATGATAGGATAGTTATAGACAACATTTACAGGCTTGCCTCTTACTAAGCCTGGCGAGAGCTGAGGGAATCCGTCAAATATCCTACAGGCTTCTTCTTCTAAGAGGGGATTGGGATTACGTCCTTTAACTTCTTTTATAGATAGATGCCCTTCTTTATCTATCCTGAGGGTTACTATTACTCTGCCTTCTATCTTTTTTTCTAAAGCCTCCTGAGGGTACCTATAATTCTCTATTACCCATTGGTATAAAAAATTCTTGAGAGGTATTTCCTTTGTTTCTCCTGTAAGGGTGTCTGTTTGTAAGTAATAAGGGTGTTTTTCTGTCAGGGCAAAAGGGATATCTTCTTCTTCCTGTGCTAGCAAGGGAAAAGAACTAAAAAAAATAGCTATAAAATATAGAATCCTACTTGTTTTCATAAAGCCTTTTAAGAAGTAAATTACAATTTATTTTCTACATATACAAGTCAGTGGTCAGTTGTCAAGTCTGAATACGATAGGATAGTTATAGACAACATTTACAGGCTTGCCTCTTAGTAAGGCTGGGGAGAGCTGAGGGAATCCGTCAAATATCCTACAGGCTTCTTCTTCCAAGAGGGGATTACGTCCGTATATCTTTTTTATAGAAAGATGCCCTTCTTTATCTATCCTAAGAGCTACTATTACTCTGCCTTGTATCTTTTTTTCTACAGCTTGCTGAGGGTACCTAAAATTCTTCATTACCCATTGGTCTAAAAAATTCTTGATAGGTATTTCCTTTGTTTCTCCTGTAAGGGTGTCTGTTTGTAAGTAATAAGAGTGTTTTTCTATCAGAACAAAAGGAATATCCTCTTCTTCTTGGGCATATAAGGAGAAAGCCCCAAAGACCATTCCTATAAGAAATAAATACCTAATAGCTGTCATATATTTCTGTATTGAAAGGCAAAAGTACAATTTATTTTCTACATACACAAGTTAAGGAAGTGAAGAGTAAATAGTGAATAGTGAAAAGTGTTCTTCACTCTTCACTATTCGTTTTTCACTTATTTAGCTTGCGTATTTCCCTTTCTTGGAGAGTTCCCAAGAGTTGATGATATTCTGCCAGAGGATATAGCAACCTGGCCCTACGGTGGAAAGGGGGTGGAGGTAGGTGGCGGCAATCCATATGGCAAAGGCGGTGTTCTTCTGTCCTAAGGACTGGCCGGCCTCAATGGTACAGCCAAGATGGCGACCTATCTTCCAACCTACCGCGTATTGTAACAGACATAATACCAAGCCCGATAATCCGATAACAGCCAAGAAGCCAAGGCTCGTCTGGGCATTCATGATGTTCTTCAGGGTGGTACCTGTAACAATCATCAGCGAACAGCCCCATAGGTAAAAGGACAGATCGGGTATGTGTATAAGCCATTGGTGGTACCTCCTTAGCGGTGGCAGGCTCTTGGTGAGTAAGGCGAGCAGCATGGGGACGACCAAGACGAGGAAGACCTTGTTGAGTATCAAAAGGAAAGCACTCCAAAAGGTGATGCCCGAAGCTGGCTCTATCAGTGGAAAGCAGATAGGAATCAGTAGTACACACACCAGGTTGGAGAGGAAGGTGTAGGTAGTCATCTGTTCGAGATTGCCGCCTAGCTTGAGCGTTACTACCGCAGCGGCTGCCGCACAAGGGCTGATGGCACAGACCAATACACTCTCCGAGAGGATTAGTGCATCCCCCGTGAGTCTCAGCAGCAGGATCATTCCCATGAGTAAACCTACAAAAAGTATTTGGAAGGCACTTGTCCAAATATGCCATCTGACCACTGCGATTTTTTTGAAATCTACCTTACAGAAAGTAACATAGAGAATCAGGAACATGAACAGCGGTAGTATGGCATCAAAAATAGGTGCCAACTGCTGGGAAAGCCCTTCCAAGGCTTCCACATAATAAAAGATGAGATATACAACAGCTCCTATCCCCATAGAGACAGGCAGCGTCCATTCTTTGATAAAACGAAGCAAGATTCTAATGTTTAATGATTAATGATTAATGTTTAATGACTCTTCACTGATTTGGGGTACAAATGTACGAAATTTTTATCATTAATCATTGCTGGCATTAATCATTAATCATTGTTGGCATTAATCATTGCTGGCATTAATCATTAATCATTGCTGGCATTAATCATTAATCATTGCTGGCATTAATCATTAATCATTGCTGGCATTAATCATTAAATAAAAGTATTGTTAAAAATAAGCGACTTTGCTATTAAAAATGTAACTTTGTGTCCTTATTCCAAAATGTATCTTTTATGACTACCAACAACCCCAAAATTATTAGCGAAGGGCTTACTTATGATGATGTGCTCTTGGTGCCGCATTACTCAGAGGTACTCCCACGGGAGGTTTCTACACAGTCCTATTTTAGTAGGAATATTCCGCTGAATGTGCCCATTGTCTCTGCGGCGATGGATACAGTGACCGAATCGGCTATGGCCATAGCAATTGCTCGCGAGGGGGGCATAGGGGTGCTCCACAAGAATATGACCATCGAGGAGCAAGCCCTACAAGTGAGAAAGGTCAAGCGTGCCGAAAGTGGTATGATCATAGACCCTGTGATACTTTCACTCACCTCTACAGTAGGTGATGCAAAACTCTGCATGAAAGAACATAGCATAGGGGGTATCCCTATCGTGGATGACGCAGGTATCCTCAAGGGGATTGTTACGAACCGAGATCTGCGTTTTGAGCGTGATAAAAACCGCCCTATTACCCAGGTGATGACAGGGGAAAACCTCATTACTGCACCTGAGGGTATCTCCATGAAAGATGCAGAAAAGATATTGGAAAGCCATAAGATAGAGAAACTTCCTGTAGTGAATAAGGACTACAAACTGGTGGGGCTGATTACCTTCCGCGATATAGCCAACCTACAAAGCAAATCCGTTTCCAACAAAGATAGTATCGGTCGCCTACGTGTAGCGGCTGCCCTTGGGGTTACCCTCGATGCAGTAGAACGCGCCGAAGCCCTTGTACATGCTGGGGTGGATGCCGTGGTGATTGATACCGCTCATGGTCATACCCGTGGGGTGGTGGCTGTGCTTAAGAAAGTCAAAGAACGTTTTCCACAGTTGGATGTGGTAGTGGGTAATATAGCTACCGCAGAGGCTGCCATTTACTTAGCTGAGGCAGGAGCCGATGCTGTGAAAGTGGGGATAGGCCCTGGTTCTATTTGTACCACTCGTGTGGTGGCTGGGGTAGGCTATCCACAGCTCTCGGCAGTGATGCAAGTGGCTGCGGCACTAAAAGAAAACAACTTACAGATACCTGTAATTGCCGACGGGGGTATTCGCTATACAGGGGATATCGTCAAGGCTATTGCCGCTGGGGCTGACTGTGTGATGCTTGGTTCGCTCTTGGCGGGTATCAAAGAATCCCCAGGGGAGACCATTATCTTTGAAGGTAGGAAGTTCAAGTCCTACCGTGGTATGGGTTCCGTGGAGGCTATGCAACATGGTAGTAAAGACCGCTATTTCCAAGATGTGGAGGACGATATCAAAAAGCTTGTTCCTGAAGGAATCGTAGGGCGAGTGCCTTATAAGGGCGAACTACAAGAGAGCATGCACCAGTTTATAGGTGGCTTACGTGCAGGTATGGGCTATTGCGGGGCTAAGGATATAGCCACACTAAAAGAAATAGGGCGCTTTGTGCGTATCACTGCCAGTGGTATTGCCGAAAGTCACCCACACAATGTAACCATTACTAAAGAAGCACCAAACTACTCAAGATAAAGAATAGTGACTAATAGAGAGTGAAAAGTGAAGAGTGTTTGCTTTTCACTCTTCACTTTTTGTTATTCACTTAATTAGTATTTGTATTCAGTAGTTTCTTCAAGTACTCTATTACCACCATTTTCTTCTCTGAGCTTTCTTACAATAGTAGGATAGTCACCATTGTATTCATATTCATAAAATCTTTTACTAACCTCAGGATTTCCATTTCTTTCATAGGTGGTTACAATGGTAAGCACATTATTTTTACTATTGTAGTATTCTATGAAATGATCAGGGTTCAATATCTTAATAAGATTATTCAAAGAAGGGTTGTTCTTGTTGTCATAAGTAAACTCGACGGTTTGCTTAAAAGAAGGGTTGTATGTTTTCTCTTCTTTGATTACATTTCCGTTTTCTACAGTGTAGATTGTAGTTTCTACATCTTCATTTACTTTAGATTTGTCGGCTACTACCTCTATATAGGATTTTTCATTTACAGTGATGCGATTTCCATTGTAAATAAAATCAGACTCTTCGTATCGGATGGCAGGTACATTATTTCCATCTTTGTAGGTTTTAGTAGTCTCTTTTCTAACGATTTTAGAGAGTTTGCCTCCTTCATAAGCATAAGTGGTTTCTTCGGTCTCATTACCTTCTACGCCTACTCTTTTGATAAGCCTGCTACTCTCATCGTAAGTATAGGTTTCTGTACTGCCTGAACCTTCTGCTTTTTCAGGAAGGGTACCGTTGTAGGTAATGATACTCCTTTTAGTGTTTTTGAGGGTACCGTTTTCGTAGTTTGCATAGCTCCAGCTCACTATTTTACCACCTTCTATTGTGTTAATAGATTTTCTGGTGATTTTTCCATCTTTGTCTTTGTAGGTAACTTCCTTAGGATAAGTTCCTTCCTTAATATAGGTATCAGGAACGTCATCGTCTTTTTTACAGCTAACAAGTGCTGTGATGGCTACAAGGCCGAGGATTACTTTTTTCATCTTTATTTGGTTTTTGATATTCTTTAATTGTTTGGTGATTGATACGCTTCACTTATTTTGGAGCAAATGTACAATATATTTTTTAAATATCAATAGTTAGAAAAATGAAAAGCGAAAAACTTTTTACTCTTCACTTTTCACTTTTCACTTACATTAGAACTTTACTCCAAGTCCCAAAGAGAGTACAGCATTCTTGAAGTTATTATCATCGCTGATATGTGCATTCTTTAGAGAGTTGTTGTTAGGGTCAAGGGCATTGGTGAGGGAGTGGGTGTAGCGGGCTTCTACAAAGAAGTGCTGACTGAGATTGACGCCCAATCCTGCACCTACCCCAAAATCAAAGGCGGCATAGGCGTCCTTGTCCACTTTTTCTGTTACACGTTGGGCACCTCTTGTATAACTCACCTCAGGCTTGCCTACCAAGAAACCAAACTGCACCCCTCCTTGTAGGAAGAGTGGACCGAGGTTTACTTTGGCCATTACAGGGATATTAAGGTAATCGAGCCTAATATCGGCATTATTAATATTAACACTCATACCAAAGCCTTTGAGTTCTCGTTTCCAAGCAACTCCTTGTCGGGAGAAAATAAGCTCTGGTTGTATGGAAAGCACATTGCTTATAGGCAGTTCTACCAAGCCGCCTATATAGAAACCACTAAGTCCCTCAATGGTAGAAAGGGAGGACGTTTCCCCGCTGAATGTGCTATAGTTATACCCTGCTTTGACTCCAAAGTCTTGGCCGCGAACTTGTGAAAGCCCGCATACGGCCATGATGATTAAAAGCACAATTTTTCTCATTTTTTTAGTGTTTTATGGTCAATATTCTATTGATGTAAATGTGTATAAGCACAAGAATTACACCAGTTTTTGTAAGAAAAGTGAAGAGTAAAAATCTCTTCACTTTTCATTATTCACTTACATTAGAACTTCACGCCAAGTCCTAAAGAGAGTACAGCATTCTTGAAGTTATTATCATCGCTGATATGTGCATTCTTTAGAGAGTTGTTGTTAGGGTCAAGGGCATTGGTAAGGGAGTGGGTGTAGCGGGCTTCTACAAAGAAGTGCTGACTGAGATTGACGCCCAATCCTGCACCTACTCCAAAATCAAAGGCGGCATAGGCGTCCTTGTCCACTTTTTCTGTTACACGTTGGGCACCTCTTGTATAACTCACCTCAGGCTTGCCTACCAAGAAACCAAACTGTACGCCTCCTTGTAGGAAGAGCGGGCCGAGATTTACTTTAGCCATTACAGGGATATTGAGGTAGTCTAATTTGAGATCTTTTTTGAACTCACCCAAGATATTTTTTTGTTCCCAAGCGGCACCTTGTCGGGAGTAAATCACCTCTGGTTGGAGGGAAAGTACATCGCCTAAGGGTAGTTCCAAAAGGGCACCGACATAGAAGCCACTAAGCCCTTTGAGCGTGTTGTCTTTGGCGACATCACCATTGAAACTACTGTAGTTATACCCTCCTTTGAAACCAAAGTTTTGGGCATTTGCTTGTGTGAGACCGAAAATGGTCAGGGTAATTAAAAGTGCAATTTTTCTCATGTTTTTAAGTGTTTTGCAGTCAATATACTATTGATGCTGTTAATTCATTGAGAGTGTTGCAAAAACTATGCCAAGTCTTTGAGTGAAGAGTGAAAAGTGAATAGTGAAAAACATTTTTCACTTTTCATTATTCACTCTTCACTATTTAGAGGTTTCCTTTAAACTCATTGTTGATAAAGAACAGTAGTTTGTATTGGCCGCCTATTTGGTTTACGCGTATCCAGCTACCGGTGGGGGCGAGGTTGCCTGTTTTGCCCTCGTAGCGGCCATCGGGGTACTGTATAGACCAATAATTTTCGTCGCTATCTACCTTGTCCAAGGGGAGGAGTTCGCCTATATGCTTTTCACTAAGCTCAAAAGTAAAGGCGTTGTCCATGTTGTTGGGATCCGAGAGCGATATTACCAAGCGCTGGTTTGCAAGTGTATAGCCTACTCTTGGCTCAATCTTCGCTCCCTTATAGTATAAGCCAGAGGGGATACGCTCTACGAAGGTGAGCGTCTCATTGCCCTCGGCAGTATGTCCTTTGTAGGTAATGCGGTAGGCGATCACAAAGCGCTTGCCTGGGCTTACGGCACCTCCTTCTTTGATTTGTAGGTAGCTACCTGCCTCGGCGGTATGGCCTTCCTCTCCATAGATACGCCAAGAGGGTGCTCTGAACTCCCACGGTTGACCAGGAGGCACGATACCTTTTTCGGGTTGGCTTAGGTCTATTTTTTTGCCCAAGTGAGCCATATCCATTTGTATATACAACTCTTTTCCCTCTTTGCTGGTGAGGTAGAGTTGCAAGTCACTCCTTGAAAAAGCGCCTGCATCATAGGTAGTCGTGGCAGGGTAGAATGGAGCCTTGTCCAAACTAAAACCACGAGGGGGGATCTCAGGTAGCTCAGGTTCCTCTGGGTCTTCTTTGGCGCAGGCACCCACTAAGAGCGCACTTAGCGCGAAAATAATTGTCTTTTTCATAATGATTAATGATTAATGCCAACAATGATTAATGCCACTAATGATTAATGATTAATGCCACTAATGATGAACATTAATCATTAATTTAAGTTTCGCAAGTCGTTTTTAGGTTGCTATTGAAATTGCAAGTGACTGATAAACAATTATTTGTAGAAACCTCCCCCCAACCCCCCTCCAAAGGGGGAGCTTTAAGGGCATTGAAATGGTCTAATTTGTTTATTAAATTAGAAAATTTCCCTTCTATAACTTATTGAGCCTCTACTACTTACTAACTCCCCCCTTGAGGGGGGGTAGGGGGGATGTTTTGAGAATCAGTTGATTACAGAGCTTGCGAAACTTAAATCATTAATCATTAATCATTAATTGTTAATCATTGTTTTGAGTTCTCCTACATGTATAGTGCGTTTAAGGATTTTACCGTCCTTGTCCAGAAGGATAGCGGTAGGAATCCAGCGAAGGGCATAGGTCTGGGCGGCGTTGGACTTCCATACTCCTTTGGCTAAGGCCTGTGGCCAGGTGTATTGGTCTTTGCTGATGGTCGCTTGCCAAGCATTGGTATCTTCGTCTAAGGATACGCTGAGGATTTCCAAACCTTTGTCCTTGTATTCTTTGTATAAGGCAACCAGCTCAGGACTTGCCTTGCGGCAGTCAGGACACCAAGATGCCCAAAAGTCTATCAAGAGTTTTTTGCCACGGAAGTCCTTGAGGGACACCTTTTTGCCTTGTGCATCTACTAAGTCTATTTCAGGGGCTTCCGCTCCAGGTTGTATTTTGGCCAACTGGGCTATGGCGGCATCTAATTCCTTCAAGTAAGGGTTGTCTTTGAGGGAGGCATCTAAGCCCTTGCGAAGCGCTACCAAGGTATCATAATCGTATTTGTAGGCATTGCGTGCCAAGAAATAAGCTAAGTGTGGGGAGGTAGGTGCTTCTTTGATTTCTTTGTTTAGGTCTAAGGCATTATTGATAGCCATGCGGTTATAGCGTTCGAAAAGCTGAGCAGCATCGCTGGAGCGGAGAAACTCAAAATTCCAGTTAGGATTGAGAATCAGCTCTACGGGGGAGTTGTCCAAATATAAGTGAGCACGTGTACCGCTGCCGTTCAAGCGTAGTGCATAGACCAAGGGTTCCTCTGTTTTTCCCTCAAAGCGGAAATGCCCTTGTGCATCAATAGCAGTTGAATCTACAGGGGTGTAAGCTCTATCTTTGTATCGGTATAGAAAGATACGTGCCCCTTCAGGATAAACAGGAGTGGTTCCTTCAATCACATAGTGGTCGCCCGCCAAAGCGGCAGTTTCGGTAGTACTGGCAGCAGTACCTGCTTGCTGTTGGGTGTTCTGACACCCTATAAGCCCTAAGGCTAAAAGACTTATCAATTTCTTCATTACTTGATATTTTATTTAGCAGCAAAATTAGAAAAAAATGATAATACAGCAATGAATTTTAGTATATTTTTTTATTTTATTGGTCACTAGTCACTAGTCATTAGTCACTAGTAATCGGATCATCGAATATAGTTTTCGTGTCTATTTCCAAGGCAGGGAAAGTGGTTGAGTGCACCCATTCGCCTTCTACTACAGGGCGGGAAGCACTATAGAGGCCATCTTTTAGGACATAGATGGTGATGCTTCGCTCTTCGGGGCGGACGATCCAGTATTCAGGTACGCCTGCTTCTTGGTAGAGTTCGTATTTGTCCTTTAGGTCTCGCTGGGAATTACTGGGAGAGAGAATCTCTATAACCAAGTCAGGCGCCCCTAAGCACCCCCGACTGTCCAATTTCTCAGGATCACAGACTACACAGATATCGGGCTGTAATACTGTGTATATCAGCTCATCAGCCTTCCCCTTCTGAGGCAAACGTACATCAAAGGGAGCAGAGAAGACACTACATTTTTTCCCTGCAAAAAAAGGATACAATGTAACAAAGAGCCTACCAAAGATACTTTGGTGCAGGGTACTGGGTGCGGGACTCATTTTAAAAATTTTCCCGCGTAGCAATTCTATACGCTCAGAAAACTGCCAAAGCAGATAATCGGCATAGGTGTATAACTTGTTTAGATCCAGTTGGTTGATGTTGGTTACCATAAAAGTGAATTAATCATTAATCACTAATCACTAGTCATTGGTCATTGGTCATTAGTCATTGGTCATTATTTTAGTCCATTTCCTCTGTCAGTTTTTGGAAGGTCTCGCGGGCGGGGTGATGCAGGTAGAGCACCTTATAGACGGCATCGAGTATAGGGGTATAGGCAGGGGGGGATTGGCGTTGGTTGATCTTATACGCATTTTCCACAGCGTAGTAGCCCTCGGCCACCATATTCATCTCCATAAAGGCGCTTCTAACGGAATAGCCCTTACCTATCATGCTACCAAAGAGGCGATTACGGCTAAAAGCAGAATACCCCGTAACGAGCAAATCGCCCAAATAGGCCGATTGGTTGATGTCGCGGGCGATGGGGTGAATAGCGTCTACATAGCGCTGCATCTCGCGGATAGCATTGCTCATCAGCACACTCTGGAAGTTGTCCCCATAGCCCAAACCATGGGCAATCCCTGCGGCGATGGCATAGATGTTCTTGAGCATAGCCCCATACTCCACTCCTATGATGTCCTCACTGATTTTGGTACGGATAAAGGGGCCGCGTAGTGCCTTGGCCATTTCCTCTGCCTTGAGAAGATCTTCGCAGGCTACCGTTAGGTAAGAGAGGCGTTCGAGTGCTACTTCCTCAGCATGGCAAGGGCCAGTGATCACCCCAATATTCATTGGGTTGATGCCGTAAGCCTCCATAAGGTGTTCGCCTACCACCAAGCCCGATTCGGGGACGATCCCCTTGATAGCCGAGAAAATGACCTTGTCCTTGAGCGATACCGTGAGTTTGGAAAGCTCCGAGACCAAAAAAGCCGAAGGAATCACAAAAATCACATAATCCGCCCACACCACAGCCTCGTTGATGTTGCTGGTCAGATGGATTTTGTTCGTATGCAGTTCCACCGAGGAGAGGTAGTTAGGGTTATGTTTGTATTTTTTGATATGCGAGATAGCCAGATCGTTGCGCATATACCAAGTAATCTCAGGGAGGTTCTCACTGAGAATCTTTACGATAGCCGTCGCCCAGCTACCACCACCAAGTACTGTATATTTTTTCATATTCAGGAGATGATTAATGACTAATGACAAGTGACTAACAACTAATCACTGACTACTGATCACTAACCCTTATTTTTTGTTGACAATTTTTACTACGGCCATAATCAGTGCGCCCATAGCTACGAAGCTCAAGAGGGTAGCCCACCAATATTGTAGGAATAAGTCCTTGAGCACCACGGCAAAGACGATAGCAAAGAGCAATAGGGTTGCCACTTCATTGGCCATACGTAGCTTGACCGAGCTGTAGCGGGTCTCTCCGCGTTGTAACTCCTTGAGAGTGCGCCAGCTCCAGTAATGATAAGCCAAGAGCAGGACAATGCCAAGGAGCTTGATATGCATCCACCCTTGGGTTAGGAACATCCACTGGAATGCCCATAATAGGTAGATACCCGAAACCAGTACAATAACCAAGGCAGGCACGGTGATGATGTTCCACAAACGCTCTTCCATAAACGAGTATTGCTTGTGTAGAATATCGCGCTCTTGTCCCTCCTTGCCTTGTAAGGCCTCAGTATGATAAATCAACAGGCGTACTATATAGAATAGCCCTGCAAAATAACTCACCACAAAGATGATGTGTATGGATTTGATAATGAGATACAAAATAATATCAGTTTTTAGTTTTAAGTTCTCTTTCACTTACTTCAGCGTGCAAATTTACGAAATTATCAATCAAAAGTCAAGATTTTTTTCAGAGTTCAGTAGTCAGTAGTCAGCTACTGTCCTCTGACTTCTGTCCTCTGACCACTGTTAAATGCTTAACACCATTTTTTATTGTATAAATTCTTACTTCTCGTCCCTCTTTTCCTTGACTTCCCTGTCCTAAATGTTGTAATTTTGCATCTAGTTAGTTGTCAGATGTCAGTCATTAATCATTAATTTAAGTTTCACAAGTTGTTTTTAGGTTGCTATTGAAATTGCAAGTAATTGATAAACAATTATTTGTAAAAACCTCCCCCCAACCCCCCTCCAAAGGGAAAGTCCGCGAGAGCGGAGTATGTGTCTTTAAGGGCGTTGAAATAGTCTAATTTGTTTATTAAATTAGAAAATTTTCCTTCTATAACTTATTGAACCTCTACTACTTACTTTCACATACTCGCTTATGCGACTTTCCCCTTGAGGGGGGGTAGGGGGGATGTTTTGAGAATCAGTTGATTACAGAGCTTGCGAAACTTAAGTCATTAATCATTGCTGGCATTAATCATTAATCATTAATCATCAGTCATTATGGAAGAGGCTTTAGAAATTCTTTGGACATATGCTCGTCGTGAGCCTTTGGACAGCAATGGAGAGACCATAGTCCCTACCATCAACAATAGTATTGCTGCCATTCGTATCATTATGCGCTTGGAAGGATGGGCGATGGGAAGTGAAAAGCGAAAAGGGAGTAGTGAAAAGCGGGCAACACATGATTTGCCAGCGTCTAAACGTAGGGGCGAATGGCAATTCGCCCAATCGCAATTCGCCCAATCGCAATTCGCCCAATCGCAATATCCTCAATCGCAATATGCTCAATCACAAAATACCCAACACAATACGAATAATAACACGAACAATCATAATGAGGGCGAATTGCCCAACATGGGCGAATTGCCATTCGCCCCTACACCTGCTCAACACCATTTTGCCCAAACAAAATTCGCCGAACCTGACACGACCAATAACGACAACGATGATGAATATATAGAGGGCGAATTGCCATTTCCCCCTACATATGCTCAATCCCAATATCCCCAACCCAATATATCTCACAACAGTTACCACACTGCTGGCGCGAGCTTGCAGCTCGTGCCCCAAGAAAACCTCCTCTCCTTCACCCGTCATACACTCCCTGCTTTTGCCCCCGCCCCTTTCCATATTGCCTATTACGAGGTACTGACACGCTTCGCTATGGGAGAAATCAAAAAGCTGATGATCACCATGCCACCCCAACACGGCAAGAGCGAAGGTGCTACCCGTCGCCTACCTGCGTTTGTCTTAGGACAAGATCCCGACAAACGTATCGCTATTGTTTCCTACAATGCTATCAAAGCGCGTAAGTTCAACCGCGAACTCCAACGTATCATGGACGATGACCGCTATTACGAACTGTTTCCACAAACACTCCTTGCTGGTCAGGCAAGTTATCAGGAACAAGGAAGAAGAAGCCGTAACTACGCCCGCAACTCCGATGAGTGTGAAATCGTAGGCTACCAAGGGAGTTTCAAGACGATTGGCGTAGGAGGTTCCTTAACTGGCGAACCTGTGGATATGCTCATCATGGACGACTTATACAAAGATGCATCGTCTGCTTGGTCGCCAGTAATTCGCCAAAACGTGGCCGACTGGTACGATACGGTAGCCTCCACACGTTTGCACAACGATAGCCAGCAACTATTGGTCTTTACTCGTTGGCACATGGAAGATTTAGCAGGACGCTTGCTCGAACAAGAGGGCGTATATGACCCTATAGAAAACCCGCAAGGTTGGCTACTCGTTAGTTTCCCTGCCATACAGAACAGACCACCGAGCGAGCAAGACCCTAGAGTAGAAGGAGAACCCCTATGGCCTGAACGACATAGTTTGGAAAAACTCTTGGAAATAAAAGGTCGTTCCCCTACAGTCTTTGAGAGTTTGTACCAACAGAATCCACAGCCTTCCCAAGGGTTGATGTACGAAGAGTTTAACTGTTATACCGACTTGCCTTCTCGTTCCTACTCGGTAGCGTATATTGACGCTGCCGATAGTGGGGCGGATTACCTATGTGCTTTGTTTTATAAGGAAGCCGAAGACGGCAACTATATTACAGATGTGCTCTACACCAAAGACCCTATGGAGGTCACGGAAACCACGCTGACCTATATGCTCCAACAACACCAAGTAGAGCGCTGCCATATTGAGAGTAACAACGGCGGAAATTTGTTTGTCAGCAACCTCCAACAACGCTCATGGGACACAGGCAACCGACTGACGCGCTTTAATCCTTTTCATCAGAATCAGAACAAAACAGCAAGGATTTTTGCCGCTTCTGCTTCGGTACAAAAGCTGATTAAAATGCCTTTGGACTGGAAAAAGCGCTTCCCTAAGTTTGCCCGCGACCTCACGGGTTACCTCCGTGTAGGTGCCAATGTTCATGACGATGCCCCCGATGCGCTCACTGGCTCCATAGAGTGTCGCCAGCCCCCCAAGAGGGTCAGCGTCGCGGAGATGTTCGGAAGGATTTAAGCGAATAGTGAAAAGTGAATAGTGAAAAACGCTATTCAGGCGCTCACTCTTCACTTTTCACTAATAACTCTTCACTCTTCACTTTTCGTTATTCACTTAATTATGTTAGATGTTTCTATACTCAAATCAGGGCGTAACGCCCCCTTACCTAATCCTGTAGAGGCGCAGAAAGCCCTCAACCCTGCCTTGCACCCCGTCAATGACCCCGTGCTGAGGCGGGATAAGCAGGTACAAACCTCCGAAGGCACACGCCTTGAGCGTGTTGCCCGCATTGCTTTGCCCTTACAGCAGCTTATCATCAAGCGCTCGGTAGCCTTCCTCTTTGGTACTCCTGTGCGCTATGAGTGCGACAGTGAGGATAAGCAGCACCAAGAGGCCTACAAGGCTATCCTCAAAATCCTCGCCCAAGCCAAGGACAACAGCCTAAACCGACGTATTGCCCGTGCGACCTTTTCCTTTGGCGAATGTGCCGAGCTATGGTACCCCGTCCCTACTGCTATCCACTATGACTATGGGTTCCCCTGCCAGTTCAAGCTCCGTTGCAGTCTGTTCTCGCCTGCTTTTGGCGATACGCTCTACCCTTATTTTGACGCTACTGGTGATATGACCGCTTTCTCCCGCGCCTATAAGAGCCTCAACCCTCAGGGAGAAAGCGTAGGGGAGCTTGCCGATTACTTTGAGACCTACACAGCCACCGAACATTACCTATGGCGTATGGTATCAGGTCAATACCTCTTAGAAGAGGGCTATCCCAAGCCCAATCCTATCGGTAAGATACCTATAGTATATGCCCACCAACCCCATAGGGAAACCCAAGAGGTAGATCCACTCATTGAGCGACTGGAACATCTCTTGTCCAATTTTGCCGAAACCAACGACTACCATGCCGCACCTAAGCTCTTTGTTACGGGCAACATACAGGGCTGGAGCCAAAAGGGCGAACCAGGGGCTATCATTGAGGGCGACAAGGACGCCTCCATGCAGTACATCTCCTGGCACAATGCCCCCGAATCGGTCAAGCTGGAGATGGACACCCTGCTGCGTATGATCTACACCCTTACCCAGACCCCCGACATCTCCTATCAAAGTGTCCAATCCATGTCGCCCCCATCGGGTGCCGCCCTCAAGCTCCTTTTCCTCGATGCCTCGCTCAAGGTGCAGGACAAGCGCGAAATCTTTGACGCCTACCTATCACGACGCTTGGCCATTCTCAAGGCCTACCTCGCTCAGTTACATACACCCCTGAGGCAAGCCGCCGCCCAAGTGGAGATCACCGCACATATTCAAGAACTAATTTAATAAGGCAATGAGGCAATTGGTCAATGAGACAATGAGCAAATCGCCAAATCAACTAATCAACTAATCAACAAATTATCCTATGTTATTTTTTCTCGTCCCCTTAGTCCTCTTGTATCATTCCGATACGTCCATAGCCTTGCGAGATAGGCTGTATTACCTATGGCAAACGCTCTCTCGCAGCGCCCCCTTCATGCTCCTATACCGCTACTTTCACTCTTGGCAACAGACCCATGAGGCTTTTCTGGTAGCTTTGGGAGTTGCCCTTGTGGTCAATATGTTTGTCGGGGTCGCCTACCACCTGCGCCAGCGTACTTTTTCCTTGTCGGAGCTGTTAAAGAAAAGCGCCCAGATGCTTGGGGTCATCGCTGCGGTATATATACTCTTGGCAATGCTAAAAGTCCCTTTGGCCGAGAGCCACACTGGCGAACTCTTTGAGAGCACCCTCCAGCTGATGACCCTGCTATACCCAGTGAGCAAGGCCGTCAAGAACATCTTTGTCCTCACCCATGGCAAGTATCCCCCCGCTTGGGTGATGAAGGCGCTCTATAACTATGAAAAAGAAGGCAAACTCAAGGAATTTTTTAATAATGACAAGTGATAAATCAACCATAAATTTTCACTAACTTTGTACCTAAAATAAAACCAATATGAAACACATAATACTTATACTCCTCTTAGGAGTTTATTCCTCAGCATTCGCACAAAATAAGATAGAAGGTCTATGGTATCTCTTTGACCTCTTTGGAGAGAAACCCTCCATGGAGATGTTCCGTTTAGAAAGAAAAACCCAAGAAAGATCAGGTTATCGCATAGAATTAGATAAGGATAAGACTTTTTTGAGTTCTTCTTTTGCCGCTTGCGGAAATACTAGATTTGTTTCTATGAGTGGGAGCTATAAAAAAATAGGCAAGCATTATCTATCCTTTCATGTAGATAATTTATCTTTTTATGGAATAGGATACCAGACTGAGCGTGAAAAAAAAGATACTGATTTGGGCAAGTACTATGTCTATTTTTCACCAAGTGGAATACTTTACCTGATCAAAAGTACAGGAGATCTTGAGCAAGACAAGCAGTTAGCTCAGGATGCAGAGCAGTTTGGCGACCTTTATCCTATTATAAGATATATTTTTAAGCATAACGGAGGATATACCCCTTATAATCCTTCTTTTAGAGAAGGAATAACCACTTATGCAGCACAAGTACTCAAGCTGGCACATTATAAAGTATGTTTGCAGCTTTCTGTAAGAGGGATCATAGGAAACATAGGCTTAGTCAAGGACTTGGATACAAGCACTTATTACTATGTAGTTCAGGACACCTCTGCTCAAAAGGAAAGCGAATTCTTCCATTTCACCTCAGAAGAACTCAAAAGTGAATAATCCCCCTAGCCCCCGAAGGGGGAACCAGTGACCAGTGCAATAGGATTAGTCACTCGTCATTATCTAGACTTTGGCTTTGGGGGAGATAGTTACTTACAAAACTTTGTAACAGTACTGACCTTGTAGGGGGAGGTAGGGGAAGAATTTGAATATCAACAGATTACAGAGCTTGCGAAACTTAAATCAATAATTTTTACTAACTTTGCACTTAAAAAATAAAACCAATATGAAACGCATAATACTTCTACTCCTCTTAGGTGTTTATTCCTCAGCATTCGCACAAAAAAAGATAATAGGCAAGTGGTACCTCATTGAGCTCTTTGGAGAAAGAAACCCCGTGGAGATGTACCGTCTGCAAAGAACAACCAAAGCAACAGCAGGCTATCTCATAGATTTTGCTAAGGATAAGACTTTTTATAGTACTTATTTTGCCCCTTGTGGACTGGATTGTTTTGTCAATACTAAAGGTACTTATAAGAGGGTAGGTAAGCATTACCTATCTTTTCATGTAGATACTTTTTCTGCTTATGGAGGAGGATGTGAGAAATCTGAACGTGAAAAAAGAGATACCGATTTGGGTAAGTACTATGTCCATCTCTCTGCAAAAGGAATACTTTACTTGATCAAAAGTACAGAAAATCTCAAGCAAGATAAGCAGTTAGCTCAGGATGCAGAGCAGTTTGACGACCTTTATCCTATTGTAAAGTATATTTACAAACATAATAAGGGAATTGCCTCTTATAATCCTTCTTTTAGAGAAGAAGTAACCACTTATGCAGCACAAGTACTCAAGTTAGCACATTACAGAGTATGTTTGCAGTTTTTTGTAGGAAGCTCTATAGGAAACTTAGGCTTAGTCAGGGACTTGGATACAGGCATTTATTACTATGTAGCTAAGAGCCTCTATGTTCAGAATGAAAGCAAATTATTTCATTTCACCTCAGAAGAACTGAAAAGTGAAAAGTGAAAAGTGAAAAGTACTTGTCACTCGTCATTAGTCATTAATCATTAGTCATTAATCATTAATCATTAATCATTGGTCATTAATCATTAGTCATTAGTCATTAATCATTAATCATTAGTCATTAATCATTAGTCATTAATCATTAGTCATTAATCATTAGTCATTAATCATTATTTAGACTTTTTACAAATTACAATAAAACACTTAAAAACCCTTTTAAATTACATTAAGAAGTTGTACTTTTGCAGCGTAGTAGTAGGTATGCTCAGCGCCCTTGATTACAAGGAAAAAGAGTGTAGAAAATAGAACTACAAAGAAAAAAAAGAATAGATAGTTTTTTGTTTTTAATAGCTTTTTTATGAAAAAGAGTAGAAATTATAAGGGAGGATCATGGCGAGCGTTATGGCTTGTAGCTATGCTGTTCCCTATATACTTGTTTGGACAAGATGCTTCAGGCGACCCCGCCAAGGGGAAAGACTTGTTCAAGGCCAACTGTGCCGCTTGTCATAAGTTGGAAGGAAAGCTGGTAGGTCCTCCTCTTGGGGGCGTTACCGAGAAAAAATCTGCCGAATGGCTACACAAGTGGATCAAAAATAGCCAAGCCCTCATCGCCGCTGGTGACAAGGATGCAATCGCTATCTTTGAGGAGTACAACAAGGTGCCTATGCTCGCTTACGAGAGTATCCTCTCCGATGAGGACATCAACAATGTATTGGCCTATGTAGCTGACCCTGCTAAGGCCGATGCAGCGGCTGTCCCTGCTGCTCCTGCCGCTGGTGATGCTACTGCTGGTGCTGCCCCTGCCGCCACTGGTGATGCTGCCGCCACTACAACAGCACCTGTGAAAGAGACTTCTAATAAGTCCCTTGCCATAGTGCTCTTCTCTGCCTCTGTCTTACTCCTTGCCTTGCTCGTATTCTTTGTAGTAAAAGCCAACCGCGAGGTAAAGAAATTGGCCAAAGAGAACAACAACGAAGAATATCTAAAGCAAAGCAAATATTATCCTTTGTGGAATGTTTTTGTGAAAAACAAAATCATCACCGCTTGCCTTATCGCTATCTTATTCTTCTCCTCTACCTACTTTGCCTATGGATACCTTATGCAAGTGGGTATAGACCAAGGATACCAACCTATTCAAGAAATCCACTATTCTCACAAAATACACGCTGGCGATAACCAGATAGACTGTAAGTTCTGCCACTCTGCGGCACGTACTTCCAAAACAGCAGGAATCCCTTCGCTCAATGTATGTATGAACTGCCATAAGAACATAGAAGAGTATACAGGCCCTGTAACTGACCAATATACTAAGGAGTTCTATGACGGAGAAATCCAAAAACTATACGATGCGGTAGGTTGGGACGCTGAAAATGCACAATATACAGGAGTTCAAAAACCAGTGAAATGGACGCGTATCCATAACCTCCCTGACCATGTATATTTCAATCACTCTCAGCACGTAACCGTAGCGGGAGTAGCTTGCCAACAGTGTCACGGTGATGTACAGACTATGGAAGTGGTTGAGCAACACGCTCCTCTTACCATGGGCTGGTGTATCAACTGCCACCGCACTACCAATGTCAATGATGCCAATCCGTATTACGAAAAGATACATGAGCAATTGGCTAAGAAATATGGTAAAGAAAAGCTCACCATCGCCGAACTCGGCGGTCTCGAATGTGGTAAGTGTCACTACTAATAATGTTTAATGATTAATGACTAATGACGAGTGACCAATGACGATTTATGGTTCATTGACAATTAACAATTAACAATTAACAATTAAGAACATGTCATCAGAAAAAAAATATTGGAGAAGTGTAGAGGAGTTGGATACGAACAACCCTGTGATAGAGCAAATTCATCAAAATGAGTTTGTCGATAAGCTCCCTACCTTATATTCAGGCGAACACGAGTTCCTAAGTAACCAAGAGGCGATGGAGGAGAGTGCTACCACCCGCCGCGACTTCCTCAAGTATGTGGGATTCACTACTGCTGCTGCTGCCTTGGCAGCCTGCGAAGGCCCTGTACATAAGGCAATCCCTTATGTGATCCTACCCGAACAGATACGCCCAGGTATCCCTGACTACTATGCCACTACCATGGCCGATGGGTTTGACTTCGCTTCTGTGCTTGTCAAAACCCGCGAAGGACGTCCTATCCGTGTGGAAAATAACCGCGAAGCGGCTTACCGTGGCTGCGGAAATGCACGTGTACAGGCTTCCGTACTCTCTATGTACGATAGCTTACGCGCCAAAAATCCTCAAAAAGGTACTGAAAATATCACTTGGGATACCCTTGATAGTGCTGTGGTAAAAGCGCTTACCGATGCCGCTGCTCAACAAAAGCAGATCGTATTGCTTACCGGTACCCTCGCAAGCCCTTCTACAGAGAACCTAATCAAGGAATTTACCGAAAAATATCCAACAACCAAGCATGTAACCTACGATGCCGTTTCTGAAGAAGCTGCCGTATTGGCCTTTGAAAAGAAATACGGTGTGCGTGCCTTAGCCGATTATGATTTCTCCAAAGCTCAAGTAATTATCTCCTTCGGGGCTGACTTTATCGCCGATTGGCAAGGAGGCTACGAAGAGGAATATGCCAAAGGACGTATCCCTACCAAAGAGGGTAGAATGTCTAAGCACTTCCAGTTTGAGAGCAATATGTCCCTCTCTGGTGCTAATGCCGATGAGCGTATAGCGCTGAAACCTGCCTTGCTTAAGGTAGCTTTGGCTAAGTTCTACGGCTACCTCACTGGAAAGACCGTAGGAGGTTCTCTTCCTGAGCGTGCCGAAGCAGCTGTAAAGAAAGCAGCCGAACAGGCTAAAAAAGCAGGTAGCAAAGCCGTTGTCGTAACAGGTATTCAGGACGTGAATGCACAGAGCTTGGTGCTTGAGATCAACGAAGAGGTACTCCACAGTGCAGCCTTTGATCCTGCCCACCCTGTATATATCCGCCAAGGTAATGCCGCTGCCTTCAAACAATTGCTAACCGATATGAATGCGGGTAATGTAGGGGTGCTTATCATCAATAATGTAAACCCATTATACACCCTATCCGCTGCCGATGCGATGGCCTTCGAATCAGGCCTTGCCAAGGTAGCAACTTCTGTGGATTTCTCCCTCCGTGCCGACGAAACTGCTGTGAAAGCTACTTACCTTGCTGCTGCTCCTCACTACTTGGAGTCTTGGGGCGATGTGCGTATGCGTATCGACTATTACTCACTTATGCAGCCTACTATCCGTCCACTGTTTGATACACGCCAGTTCCAAGAAGCATTGCTCAAATGGAGCGGGAAGGATGCTAACTACTACGAATATATCAAAGCGTTCTGGAAAGCCAATGTTTTGGCCGAAGGCGATGCTTGGGAAAAAGCCCAACATGATGGCTTCTACCGCAAGGAAGCAGCCTTGCTTGGTGAAAAACCAGAGGCCTTGGATACAACTCCTATGGTAGCTGCCCTTACCGCAGCACCAGCTGAAGGCTTTGAACTAACCTTATATACCAAAACAGGTCTTGGTGATGGACAACAAGCCAACAACCCTTGGCTACAAGAACTACCTGACCCTATCACCCGTGTGTCTTGGGATAACTACCTAACCATGTCTGCCGCCGATGCCAAAGAATTGGGTATCAAGAATTGGCATGTAGCCAATGGCGCCTTGGACGGAGATTATGCCCAAATCCAAGTGGGCGATGTCTCTCTCAAAGTGCCCGTACTTATCCAACCTGGTCAGGCCAAAGGTTCTGTAGGTCTCGCTTTCGGTTACGGAAGAAAGGCGGCCATGAAAAAGGAAATGCAAATAGGGGTCAATGCCTATGTCCTTTACAACAATTTCAACAATGTACAACCAGTTGCCTCTATCAAAAAAGTAGATGGTACCCACGAATATGCTTGTATCCAGCTCCACAATACCCTTATGGGTCGTGGCGACATCGTTAAAGAAACTTCTCTAGAGGAGTTCTTGACCAAGGATGCCCACCAGTGGAACAAAAAGCCTGAAGTATCCCTAGATCACAAGGAAGTAAAGGCAACTTCTGTAACCCTTTGGAAGGAGTTTGACCACTCTACAGGACACTTCTTTAACCTTTCTATTGACCTAAATGCTTGTACAGGTTGTGGGGCTTGTGTGATTGCTTGCCACGCTGAAAACAACGTACCTGTGGTAGGTAAGAGTGAGGTAAGACGCTCCCGCGATATGCACTGGTTGCGTATAGACCGCTACTACTCTTCTGAAGAGACTTTCAAGGGCGATTTGGAAAAAGTAGAAGGTATCGAAGGCCTTAGCGCATCACTCTCTACTTTCGGGGAAATGGAAGTGGCCTCTGATAATCCACAAGTGGTATTCCAGCCTGTAATGTGCCAGCAGTGTAACAACGCTCCTTGTGAAACGGTATGTCCTGTGGGGGCTACCTCTCACGGAGTACAAGGACAAAACCACATGGCTTACAACCGTTGCGTAGGTACTCGTTATTGTGCTAACAACTGTCCTTACAAGGTGCGTCGCTTCAACTGGTTCCTCTATAGCAACAACAACGAGTTCGACTACCACATGAACGATGACTATGGTAAGATGGTACTCAACCCCGATGTAGTAGTACGTTCTCGTGGGGTGATGGAAAAATGTTCTTTCTGTATCCAAGAAACCCAAGCCGTTATCCTACGTGCTAAGCGTGAAAATCGCCAGGTGAAAGTAGGTGAGTTCAACGACGCTTGTGCTTGTTCTTCTGCTTGTGGTACAGGGGCAATGACCTTTGGAGACATGAACAATCCAGAAGATCCTATCGTAGAACTCAGCAAGAACGACCGTATGTATCACCTCTTGGAACACATCGGTACCCGTCCTAACGTATTCTATCAAGTAAAAGTAAGAAACAACGATTAATGATTAATTTTTAATGATTAATGATTAATGAAATTATAATTAACAATTGATAATTAATAATTAGAAAATATGGCATCGCATTACGAAGCACCTATACGCAATCCACTAATAGTAGGCGACAAGACCTACCACGATGTTACTGTGGATGTAGCGCGCCCTGTCGAAGGGAAAGCCAATCGCCTTTGGTGGATAGTATTCTCAGTAGCCCTCGCTGCTTTCTTGTGGGGATTGGGCTGTATCGTCTATACCGTATCTACGGGGATAGGCGTATGGGGATTGAACAAGACCGTGGGTTGGGCTTGGGACATCACCAATTTTGTATGGTGGGTAGGTATCGGTCACGCTGGTACCCTAATCTCCGCCGTATTGTTACTCTTCCGTCAGAAATGGAGAATGGCCATCAACCGCTCTGCCGAAGCGATGACCATCTTCTCAGTAGTACAGGCGGGTCTCTTCCCTATTATCCACATGGGACGTCCTTGGTTGGCCTACTGGACTGTGCCTATACCAAACCAATTCGGTTCGCTTTGGGTGAACTTTAACTCTCCTTTGCTTTGGGACGTGTTCGCGATCTCTACTTACCTTTCTGTATCCTTGGTGTTCTGGTGGACAGGACTTTTGCCTGACTTCGCTATGCTACGCGATAGAGCGGTAAAACCTTTCCAAAAGAAAATCTATAGCTTGGTGAGCTTCGGTTGGAGTGGTCGTGCTAAGGATTGGCAACGCTTTGAGGAAGTATCCTTGGTATTGGCAGGACTAGCTACCCCTTTGGTACTCTCCGTGCATACCATCGTATCCTTCGACTTTGCGACCTCTGTAATCCCTGGTTGGCATACCACTATCTTCCCTCCTTACTTCGTGGCTGGGGCGATCTTCTCTGGGTTCTCCATGGTAAATACGCTCCTTATCATCATGCGTAAGGTGTCTAATTTGGAAAACTATATTACCCTACAGCACATTGAGCTGATGAACTTAGTGGTAATGATCACTGGTTCTATCGTAGGTTGTGCTTATATTACGGAGCTTTTCGTAGCTTGGTATTCAGGAGTGGAATATGAGCAATACGCCTTCCTAAACCGTGCCACAGGGCCTTACTGGTGGGCATATTGGATGATGATGTCTTGCAACGTGTTCTCTCCTCAGTTCATGTGGTTCAAGAAGCTACGCCGCAGTATCCTCTTCTCTTTCTGTATCTCTATTGTAGTAAATATAGGGATGTGGTTCGAGCGTTTTGTGATCATCGTAACCTCTTTGCACCGTGATTACTTGCCTTCTTCTTGGAGCATGTTCTCTCCTACACTGATTGATATAGGTATCTATACAGGAACCATAGGATTCTTCTTCGTGCTCTTCTTGCTCTATTCACGTACCTTCCCTGTGATTGCACAAGCCGAAGTAAAATCTATCTTGAAGTCCTCAGGAGAAAAATATAAAAAATTAAGAGACACTAACCCTAATAATTCACATTAGTTATGAGTAAGAAAGTAGTACAAGCACTCTATAATGACGATGATGTGCTCCTCTCCGCTGTCAAAAAGGTTCGCCAGGCCAACCTTAAGATAGAGGAAGTATATACACCCTTCCCTGTACACGGACTAGACAAGGCCATGGGACTAAAGCCTACACGAATTGCCATAGCTTCATTCATCTACGGATGTATAGGATTAGTGGTTGCTACCATTATGATGAAGTACATCATGATTGATGACTGGCCTCGTAACATAGGAGGAAAGCCCAATTTTACTTATATAACCAACCTACCCGCTTTCGTGCCTATCATGTTCGAGCTTACGGTATTCTTTGCCGCTCACCTTATGGTAATCTCTTTCTACATGCGTAGTAGGCTATATCCTTACAAAAAGGCTGAGAATCCGGATCCACGTACCACCGATGACCATTTCCTTATGGAAGTACAAGCCGATGATAATACCTCTGAGCTTGTCAAACTCCTACAAGACACCGGTGCCGTTGAGGTAAAAATAGCAGATAAAAAAGCAATTCAGATATGAAAAAAAGATATATATTCGCCTTATCCGTAGTCGCCCTTTCGCTTACCGCTTGTTTCCACAAGGATAAGCCGAACTACCAGTATATGGCCGATACCGATATGTATTTCCCTGTAGGCTACGAAACCTACCAAGAGGCGCCTGAGGGGAACAAAGCACTCAAGGGCGGTATGGAAGCGCAACTCCCTCCAGAACATACCATCAAGCGTGGCTGGATGCCTTACCTCTATCCTAATACCAATGAGGGCTATGAGGATGCTAAGGCCAATCTTAAAAACCCGCTTGTAGCCGATAGCCTTGCCCTAGATAGCCATATCAAAGAAGGGGCTGCCCTCTACAATATCTACTGTATGGTGTGCCATGGCGCCGAAGGCGACGGACAGGGTATCCTCGTGCAACGAGACAAATATTTGGGTGTGCCTAACTATAAGGACAGAGAGATTACCCAAGGAAGCATTTACCATGTAATCTATTACGGACGTAATGCCATGGGCTCCTACGCTTCTCAGATTACTGAAAAAGAACGTTGGCAAGTGGCCTTATATGTGGAGCAACTCCGAAACAAACTCATTAATAAATAACCCCTAAGAAAAAGGAATTATGTATTCGTTTTCAAGTAAAATAAAGCTAACAGCTCTCATTAGTATGATAGTGGGGCTTGTAGCAGTCATATATAGCTTTATAGCGACCCCCAGTTCCGTAGCCGACCTCCATCAGGGGGGCGAAGCAGTTCACGATCCTGCGCATTTGGAACACATGCTTCACATGCTACAGAATAAGCCTTGGGCTGCCCTCTATGTAGCGGCACTCTTCTTTTTGCTCATCAGCTTAGGGGTCTTAGCTTTCTATGCTATCAACCGTGCCGCTCAGGCTGGTTGGGCACCGATTCTCTTTAGAGTAATGGAAGGAATTACAGGTTACCTCCCTGTGGGTGCTTTGATTTTCTTTGTATTGCTTGTATGTTCAGGCCTTCATCTGAATCATCTTTTCATCTGGATGGATCCTCAGGTGGTATCGCATGATACCGTGATACAGGGCAAAACAGGTTATCTGAATGTGCCTATGTTCCTCGTGCGTGCTGCCGTGTATCTCTTGGGTTGGATCGCTTACAGACAGATTACTCGTAAGCTCTCCCTCCAGCAAGATGAGGCAACCGATAACCGCCCGTTCATCAAAGCTTTTAAGTGGTCTGCGGGCTTCTTGGTATTCTTCCTCGTTACCGAGTCCATGATGTCTTGGGATTGGGTGATGAGTGTAGATCCGCACTGGTTCAGTACCCTCTTTGGTTGGTATGTATTTGGTAGCTTCATCACTTGTGCTATCGCCGCCATCATCTTGGTTACTGTAACACTTAAGAAACAAGGCTACTTAGAACATGTCAATGACAGCCATCTCCACGATTTGGCCAAATACCTATTCGGGTTCTCTATTTTCTGGACTTACCTTTGGTTCTCTCAATATCTATTGTATTGGTACTCCAATATCCCAGAAGAAGTTACCTATTTCGTAACACGTTTGGAGAACTTTGAGCCTATTGTTTTGGGAATGTTGGCCATCAACTTCCTTCTACCATTGCTCATCTTGGTTGATTCTGATATCAAGCGCAAACCCTGGGTAGTAGGAACTATGGCTGTAGTGATTCTTATAGGACACTATATGGATTTCTTCAATATGATTATGCCAGCCACTGTAGGACGCGAATGGAGTATAGGAGCTGCCGAAATAGGAAGTTTGTTATTCTTCTTCGGATTATTTACCTATGTAACATTCTACACCCTTACCAAGGCACCATTAGTAGAGAAGCGCCATCCACTCATGGGTGAAAGCGAACACTTCCACTACTAAAATAGATAAAAGATTAAAAGTTAAAAGTAAAAGGTAAAAAGTACGCCACTTTTTACCTTTTACTGTCATTATCAATCATTAGTCACTCAGCGTTAGTCGTAAGAATAGAAGCACTCAGCCAAGAAGGATCAAATGTTATTACCTATACGATGGAGGGAGGAAACCTTGTCAAAGAAGTCTTGCAACTCAAGGAAGCTAATGGACAAGTAAAACGAACTGTGGAAACAGTATATGAGTACGACCTCTCTATAAAGAATCCTAATTTATCTATAGAAACTAGATTGGTTAAGACTTACTTTTATCAAAGTACAACCTATTCCCCTGAGACGGTTAGTAAAAATGTATTAACCAAAAGGACGACCACTTCTCCTGTTACTGAAGAAAATCGTTCTTCTGTCTTTACCTATCAGAAAAATGATCAAGGCTACCCCACCGAGGTAAATGAAAGAACAAGTGGTAATACACGTAGCTGTACAGCATACCAGTACTAAGACTCTTATTCCATTATATTGATAGTTAAACAATAGTCTTCTGCCATGAGTTCTACCCATGCGCAGAGGACTTTCTTAGCCTTGCCTACCTGCAATAGGTATTGGCTGTATTGAGAGAAAAATTCGCTTGGATATTGGTCAAATATGAAGAAACTACTCTCAGTCCTAAGGCCATGACGAATAGCTATTTCCCCCAAGCAAATATTGGGGAGTGTATAAACAAATATAGCAGGGGAGGGGTAGTAGTTATTAGGGTCTTGTATGGTCTCTTGGTGCCTAAGATCGGTATCTAGACTTGCCGAATGGTTGGCAAAAACAAGCGCTAAGCCTTCTTTCTCTTCCGAAGAGAACCCTTCAAGGAGGTATTCTACCCCCAAGAAAGCCAGTTTGCTAAGAGCGTCCATTTTAAAGAATTTGGGATAATCAATTCCTAAATGCTTATAGGCGCCCTTGGCGAAAGTGGAGAAATCTCCACCTAACATTTCAAAAACAAAGGAACCATTAACGATAATGGCTCCTTTATATATCTTACAAGTCTTCATTAACTGTTTAGGGCGTTTGCTCCGGAGACAATTTCAAGGATTTCGTTGGTAATAGCCGTTTGTCGGGCTTTGTTATAAGTAAGAGTGAGTTCGTCACGGAGGGTAGAGGCGTTGTCGGTAGCCTTGTGCATAGCCGTCATACGAGCTCCATGTTCGGCCGCTAAGGAATCACGTAGTCCCTTGTATAGCTGTAGCTTGAGATGCTTAGGAATAAGTCCCTCTATGATGGCCTCAGCCGATGGCTCATAGATAAAGTCGCTCTCTTCTTGCTCTTCTTCTGTGGTTAGTTGTAGAGGCAGGAATACCTCTTCGGTGAGAATCTGAGTGGCAACGTTCTTAAAACTGTTGTATACTAAGATGATACGGTCATAAGTGCCCTTGGTGTAGGCGTTCATAAGCTCTTGGGCTAAGGTAGCTACCTTTTGGAAGTCCATATGGTCAAAGAAACCTTCGCAATAGCGACTTACTTTGCCTGTTTTCTTGAGAATATCATTTCCTTTTTTACCAATGGTGAGTATTTCCACCTCTTTTCCTTCGTATTTCTCCAAAAGGGATAGGGTGTGCTTTACTACAGTAGAGTTGAAAGCCCCGCATAACCCTCTGTCGGAGGTGATAGCCACCACAAGAATACGCTTTTCTCCCTTTTCACGAGGCAGGAAAGGGTTTGTAGTACCCAAGGCGCTCTTGAGGGATTTAAGGAGGTTTCCTAAGGTACTAGCGTAAGGTTTCATGGCATGGATAGCCTCTTGTGCTTTTTTGGACTTAGCGGCAGACACCATTTTCATCGCGCTGGTTATCTGCATGGTAGAACTTATCGAGTTGATACGATTGCGTATCTCTTTAAGGTTGGCCATAACTGGATATTAAACAGATTCTTTGCGAGTGCAAAAATACGAAAAAATAATGACAAATAACAAATGACAAATGATAAATTTTTATAATGACAAGTGACTAATGAAGCAGGGAGGATTGGTCATTAGTCACTTGTCAATAGTCATTAATTATTTTCCTCCCCAGAAATAGTATCCTATGATACTGATAAACAATATACTGATGATATTGAGCCAAAATCCTGCTTTGAGCATCACTTTCTGAGGGATGAGTCCCGTACCAAAGGCAATGGCATTGGGCGGGGTAGCTACAGGGAGCATGAAGGCACAAGAGGCACCAATACCAATAATCATCGCCAAACCGATTTCAGGCACGCCTATTTCCTTGGCAATGGAGATAAAGATAGGTACCAAGAGCGCAGCACTGGCTGTATTGGAGGTAAATTCGGTGAGGAATATGATAAAGGTAGCTACCAAAAGACCTATGATAAAGTGGTTTTGGTTACGGATAAGTTCTACAATACTCTCTACCAAAGCCTTACTTGCTCCAGAGGAGCCTAGGACAGCACTCAGGGTAAGCCCCCCTCCGAAGAGTAGGAGTACACCCCAGTCGGTGTTTTCCTCAATATCCTTCCAGCTTACGATGTTGAAGGTACAAACGAGGATAGCGGCTGTTAGGGCGATTATACTGTCAAAATCACCTATTTTTTCCAATCCGAAAAGACCAGAGAGTATAGGGTTGACCTGTGTGGAGAAAATCCAAAATAAGGCAGTAAGCGCAAAGATAATGATAGCACCCCATTGTTTTTTGTTGAGTGGTTCTTCCTTGTGATCATCACCTTTGACTTTGTCCATGGGCACTTTCAGATTGGGACGGAAGATGAAGTATAGGGTGAGTATGGTAAGAGGCAATAATCCTGCTACCACAGGCATACCATACCATAGCCACTCTTGGAAAGTTACGCCCAAGTTAGAGGAAACAATGGCGTTTGGAGGGCTACCTACAAGGGTACCCATACCCCCAATACTGGCCGAATAGGTAATCCCCAAGATTACGAACCAGTAGGAGCCTTTGTTCTGCTCATAAGGTAAGCCCTTGAGCAAACCGATGCCTAGAGGAATCATCATAGCTGCAGTAGCTGTGTTACTAATTCCCATAGAGAGACCAGCGGTTACCAAAAAGAGCAATAGGACAGCCCATAGGAAATTACCACGGGCAAGGGATAGCACTTTGTAAGCAATGTATTTGTCCAACTTGTTGACGCTCAGTGCGGCCGCTAAGGCAAATCCTCCAAAGAATAGGAAGATAGTCGGGTTGGCAAAATGTTGCAGTGCGGGCTTGGTATCTACCAATCCTAAGATGACGGAAAGGATCGGTACCGCTATGGCTGTAATGGTGATAGGAATCACCTCGGTAAGCCATAGGATAGCTACTAAGACTAGTAGCGCTAGACCTTTGTTGGTCTTAGCTTCGTAGGGGAGCCATAACATAAGCGCCCCTGAGAGCAGTACGGCCACTAATAGAATCAGGGCTCGCTTGGCAGTAATAAACTCAGTTTTCATAGGCTATAGGAATTAGCAAACAAGGAAAAAACCCTTGCTATTTATGTCCAACAAAATTACATTTTTTAGACGAAAAAAGCAAGAGTTTTTTTATATTTTTTTTCAACAATTGGCCTATTTTTTTTATAGATAGGTTTTTATTTGTTATAAGTGTCTTAATATGAAAGAATTAACTCTTATTTGCCTACGTGATCAAAGAGAACATCTCCGTCTTGGCATAGGGGTCTGAGTTTTTCTTCGATGAAGGGGTGTACCTTTGATTTTTCGGCTTCGGGGTAGAGCAGGTGTATATTGGCACCAGCATCGAGGGTAAAGCAGATGGGGGTGTTGGTACTGGCGCGGAAATACCATATCCTTTCTATAGCCGATAGGGTATTGGGGCGCATCAGTATATAATAAGGGTTGGAGGTGAGCATCATGGCATGTAGGGCGAGGGCTTCGCTTTCCACGATTTTGTTGAACTCATTCAGATCACCTTGGGAGAGCACATCTCTCAGCAGGGTGATGTTCTGCCTTGCTTGAGCAAAACGCGCTTCGGCGTAGGGATGGTCTATCATGAGCTTGTGTCCCTTGGAGCTGCTCACGGGCTTTTGTCCCTTGTCAATAAGAAGAATGGTGTCTTGGTAGGTGTCAAATATCTCATGGGTGTCTTTTAAGGGGACACCGTAAAAGTTGGAGCTATCAGGTACGGCCGGATGGGCGCCCCACATAACAATACCGCCATAGGTACTACGGCAGGCACTTCCAGAACCTAAGCGTGCTAAAAAGGAGGCTTTTTCATAGAAAAATTGCTCACTCATCTCCGGAGCGAAGAGTTTTTCTATCTTCATCAGGCAGACGGCTAAAGCGGCCATACCGCTGGCAGAAGAGGCGATCCCTGAGCTATGAGGAAAGGAATTGCGGGTACGTACAATAAAGTAATAGTCTCTAAGAAAGGGGATATAGTTGCGGATACGGGTAAAGAAAGTTTCTATTTTAGGGAGAAAATTTTCCTTGGGTTCTTTGTCAAAATAGAAATCAATCTGGAAGCTCGTAGTAAAATCGGTACGAGGGGCCATCTCCATAATGGTTTCAGTGTAAGAATCAGAGAGGGTGAAACTGATAGAGGGATTCATAGGGATTTGTTCACCCTTCTTTCCCCAATACTTCACCAAGGCAATATTGCTCGGTGCACGATGTTGCACTTTGGCTGCCTCTACCTTCTGAGTGTAGGGCTTAGGAATAAATTTGTCTACTAACATCCTTTGATAATGACTAGTAACTAATGACTAGCAACTAATGATTAATAATTAATAAAGGTGCTTTTGGATACCTTATAATGAGCGGCAAAGATACAAAGATTAATTGTTAATTGTTAATCGTTAATTGTTAATATTTATAGAACGAAATGAAAGTAAAAAATAAAAAGAGAAGAGTGAAAGATGAAAAATGGAAACTCCTCTAAGGACGTTTTTCACTGTTCACTATTCTCTCTTCTCTTATTTTTCTCTTCACTTATTTGTGTTACCAAATTTTGACTCTGTCCTGAGGTTTTCTATAGAGTTTGTCTCCTTCTTTGACATTGAAAGTCTGATACCAAGCATCCACATTGGTTAGAGGGGCAAAGGCACGGAGGTAGTCAGGGGCGTGAGGGTCGGTTTTAACCTGATTGGTAAGGTTCTGGTCGGTGGTAAGGGAGCGCCATACAGTAGCCCAAGCGATAAAGAAGCGTTCGTTTTGGGTAAATCCGCTAATTTTGGCTACATCACCATGATCTTTGAGATACATTTGTAAGGCGTCAAAGGCGATATTGGCACCGCCAAGGTCGGCAATGTTCTCTCCATTGGTGAAGATACCATTGACAAAGATTCCTTTTACGGGTTCATATTGGTCGTATTGTTTGGCCAATGCTTGGGTTGCTTTTTCGAAATTGGCACGGTCGGCAGGGCTCCACCAGTCTTGTAGGTTTCCATCGGCATCAAATTGGGCACCGCTGTCATCAAAGCCATGGGTCATCTCGTGTCCTATGATCCCCCCGATAGCACCGAAATTCACAGCTGGGTCAGCTTCAGGGTTGAACATAGGGGCTTGCAGGATAGCGGCAGGGAAAACAATCTCGTTGTAGAGAGGACTGTAGTAGGCATTGACAGTTTGTGGCGTCATGCCCCATTTGGTTTTATCCACAGGCTTGCCCACTTCGTCTAGGCTCTTTTGGTAGTACCATTGGGAGAGGTGTTGTAGGTTCTCGGTAAGGGTGGCCTTGGGGTCGATGTTGAGTTTAGAATAGTCCTCCCACTTGTCGGGATAGCCTACTTTTACATTGAGTTTGTCCAATTTGGCTAAGGCTTTTTGCTTGGTTTCCTCGCTCATCCAAGAGAGGTTTTGGATATGCTGGGCAAAACTCTTTCTTAGATAGCTGATAAGAGTAAGCATCTGATCCTTAGAGGTTTTAGGGAAGAATTTTTCTACATAGAGTTTACCAAAAGCCTCACCCAAGGACCCATCAATAAGAGAGAAGGCACGCTTTTGGATAGAGCGTTGTTCCTGCTGGCCACGTAGGTATTTGTCATAAAACTCAAAGGAAAGGTTGTCCAATTCCTCATTGAGGTTAGAGATATTGCTTAGTACCAACATATATTTTAGGTAGTCCTTGAGCAGAGGTAAGTTGTTGGCGTTGATAAACTTATCATAGTCCTTGTACAAGCGCAATTCAGAGACAATGACTTTGTTTTCACCCATACCAACATTCTTGAGCAGTTGTGGTAGGTTGATATTCTTGACCATGGTGCCCAACTCTTCCACACTGAGAGGGTGGTAGCTTAGGTTAGGGTCTCGGCTTTCCTCAACGGTGAGCATGAGTTTGGCAAGGCTTTTTTCAAAGGCCACTTGTTTTTGAGCTTTCTCTTCGGGGTTTTGAGCTCCCATAGCCTTGAATACTTGGGCGACGAAGGCCTCGTATTTCTGTAGGGCTTCGGTGTTGCTTTGGCTCTCTTTTTGGTAGTAGTCATTGCCCATACCGATAGAGAAATTGCTCAGATAGGCCACATTGGTATTGGAATCTTTCATATCGGCATAGGCGCCCCATGCACAGATAGGATTGTTGCCTAGGCGAGTGGCTTCTTCCAAGTATTTCTGGAGGTCGGCTAGGGACTTGATGTTGTCAATCTGGGCTAATTGTCCCTCGATGGGGCTAAGACCTTGTTTGTTACGGGTATCCCAGTCTACGTACTGCTTGTAGAGGGTTTGGATTTTTTTGGCCTTCACTACCATCGGAATACTGCTTGCTGACGAGGTCGTCTAAGATAGAGAGGCAGTTGGTTTCGGTAATGTCGTCCAACATGTAGTAGGTACCCCAAGAGGTTTTGTCGGCTGGGATTTTAGCGGTTTTCATCCAGCTACCATTGACATAGTTGTAGAAGTCATCTTGCGGACGTACAGAGGAGTCCATAGCGGAGATGTCAAGGCCTTTTTCTTCGGTTTTGGCTGGGGTTTCCTTAGGAGGGTTGCCGCAAGCTGCCAAAAGGGAAAGAGAAGCCCAAAGGGCGGTTTTTGAGAAGGTATTTTTTTTCATTTTTTATTGAATTTCCGAGGTATTTCTATGGTGATTAACGTGAGTTCGATATAACAAAAGCTCCCGCGGATTTTCACGGATTTCACCCTCCGCTGGTGCGAGCTTGCAGCTCGTACCTATGATTATGGAGCTTGTAGCTCCTATAAAGAGCCAAAGGCTCTACTTGATAGTAGGCACGAGCTACAAGCTCGCGCCAGCAGAGGGAATAAATAAGGCAAAGGATTAGTTCCTAATTTGCTCTTTTTCAAGGGCTAATTGCCATTAGCCCCTACACCTGCTCATGCTAATTTTTCGTACCCCCCCGCTGGTGCGAGCTTGCAGCTCGTACCTAATGATTATGGAGTTTGTAGCTCTCATAAAGAGCCAAAGGCTCTACTTAATAGTAGGCACGAGCTACAAGCTCGCGCCAGCAGAGGCTGGCCAAGATACCCCTTATTAGCATAGTCTTTACAGGGATGTATTGATAAAAATTAATATTACGGCAAATGTACGAATTTTAATTGAGAATATTCTGTTGGAAAGGAAAAAAAACGTACATTTGCCAATATTTTAGAAGATAAGAAATAGATGCGATTACATAGGAATTTGGTGGATGCCGTAGTAGATGGTTTTCTACAGATTAATAATGATGGTCTCTATGCGGATAAGGTGATAGAGCGTTTGCTTAAGCGTGATAAGCGCTGGGGAAGCAAGGATAGAGCTTTTATAGCAGAGACACTCTATGAACTGATTCGCTATAAGCGTCTTTATACAGAGATAGCCCAAGAGAAGGCGCCTTTTACGGTGCAGAGTACCCGACGGGTGTTTGCTGTATGGGCGGTGCTCAGGGGGATTACACTTCCTGAGTGGTACTTTGAGGGGACGCCAGAGCGCCGTATCAAGGGACGTTTTGATGCACTCTCCAAGGAGCGTGCAGTGCGAGAGTCGGTACCTGATTGGCTTGATGCTCTTGGTGTAAAGGAGCTGGGTGAGGAGGTATGGACGCGTGAGCTGCATGCACTGAATCAGCAGGCGCAGGTGGTGCTAAGGGTCAATACACTCAAGACAGACAAGGCAGCTCTTCAGGCACAGCTAAGCAAAGAGGGTTATGAGACAGCACCTCTTGAGGAACTGCCCGATGCGCTGCAACTGGAGAAGCGGGCGAATGTCTTTCTATCGGAGGCTTTCAAGCAGGGGCTTTTTGAGTTACAGGATGCCGCTTCGCAAAGAGTAGCCCCTTTGCTCTTAGGAGATTGGACACCTGCGCAGGGTAGCCTGAAGGTAGCTGACTGCTGTGCTGGGGCAGGAGGGAAAACCCTACATTTGGCTTCGCTGATGGGGGGCAAAGGTAAGATTGTGGCTATGGACATCTACCAGCAGAAGCTCGATGAACTCTCCCGTAGGGCGAAACGCAATGGAGCTTTTAATATAGAGACACGGCCGGTAGAGGCCAAATATCTCAAACGCCAAAGAGGTAGTTTTGACAAAGTGCTAATTGATGCGCCTTGTTCAGGCTTAGGTGTGTTGCGACGTAACCCTGATACAAAATGGAAACTTACCCCTGAGTTCTTAGACCAAATACGTTCTACTCAAGTCCAAATCCTTGAGCAATACAGTCAGTTGGTTAAGGACGGCGGGCAACTTGTCTACGCTACTTGTTCGGTATTGCCCAGTGAAAACCAACAACAAGTACAACGATTTCTGCAAAGTCCCGCAGGGCAGCGCTTTACTCTTGTGGAAGAACATCAGATCTGGGCAACAGAGGGGTATGATGGGTTCTATATGGCGAAATTACTGAAAAATGAAAAGTGAAAAGTGATTACTAATCAATTGTTAATTTATTGACTACTAACTGCTAATCACTAACCACTAATTGCTAACTAGTAACTATTTGATTATGGAATTTTTGAATAAATATTTTGTAGAAGTCTGTTTGAAAGATTATGCTACGTTCAAGGGGCGTGTGGGGCGAAAGCCTTATTGGCTCTTTGTAGGCGTCCTCTTTGCACTACTTACAGCGCTATTACTATTGGAAGAGTTTGTGTTTCTGTCTGATACAGAAGTAGGAGAGATTTTTGGCTTCTTAGTAGGTGTTTCTGCTGCCATAGTACTCTTACCCCTTATAGCGATTTCAGTGCGTAGGTTGCACGATGTAGGCAAAAGCGGCTGGTGGCTATTGGTGCCTGTCTATAACATAATATTGCTCTTAGGAAAGAGCAGAGGAGAAGCGTAAAGAATGAAGATTGCTTATCATCCCATCTATACCCATCCAGTGCCTGAGAATCATCGTTTTCCGATGGAGAAATATGCTCTCTTGCACGAGCAGTTGTTGTGGGAGGGAATCGCTACGGAGGCAGATTTCTTTGCTCCTGAGAAGGTGGCACTCTCGTCCTTATACTTGGCGCATACGCCTGCCTATGTGCAGGATTTTGTAGGGCAGACCCTAGAGGAGCGCACACGTATTCGAATCGGGTTTGTTCAGAGCCAACAGCTGATAGATCGCGAACTGACCCTAGTGCAGGGCACTATAGAAGGGGCGCTTTATGCACTGGAGGGGCAGGTAGCCTTTAACATAGCAGGAGGTACACACCATGCATATTCCGATAGGGGAGAGGGGTTTTGTATGCTCAATGACCAAGCTGTAGCGGCTGCCTATCTATTGGATAAAGGAAAGGCACAGCGGGTGCTCATTATAGATTTGGATGTACATCAGGGGAATGGTACGGCGGAGATATTTGCTCAAAAGCCAGCTGTATTTACCTTTTCTATGCACGCTCAGGGCAATTATCCCTTTGTAAAAGAGCAGTCAGATATGGATATAGCCCTACCGGATGGCACAGGAGATGACGCCTATATAACACAGCTGCGGGAGGTCTTGCCTGAGCTATTTGAGAAGCATCAGCCTGATTTTGTATTTTACCAATCGGGAGTAGATGTGCTTGAGAGTGATAAATTTGGCAAGCTACGGCTATCCTTGGAGGGCTGTGCTCAGCGCGATCGGCTCGTTTTTGAGGCTTGTGCCCAGCGGCAGATTCCTGTGCAATGTAGTATGGGAGGGGGCTATTCGCCAAGGCTTTCTACCATACTGGAGGCACATACAAATACTTTTAAGATAGCCTCAGAAGTCTTTGGGATATAAATAAAAAATTGTACCTTTGCCGAGAAAGTGAAGAGCGGAGAGTGAAAAGTGAAGAGTGAAGAATGAAGAGTGAAGAATGAAAAGAGAAAAGTGAAACTGGATAAAAAACTAAAAAATATATGATAACAACAGATCAGCTTACTATGGGGGTATTATTCCCTATAGAGGCGTTTGAGGGGCCAGTGCCTCGTATGAACAAAGACGAACAGATTACTCTTGCCCAACAAGCGGAAGACTTGGGTTTTGACACATTATGGGTGAGGGACGTTCCTCTTTTTGACCCTAATTTCCGTGATGTAGGACAGATATATGACCCTTGGGTATATATGGCACATATAGCAACCCTCACTAATAAAATTAAGCTCGGTACGGCCAGTATGGTGCTTCCTTTGCGTCACCCGATACACTTTGCCAAAGCAGCGGCAAGTATAGACCAACTTTTTCCAGGTCGCTTGCACCTTGGGGTAGCCTCAGGAGACCGTGCGATAGAATATCCTGCGTTTAATAGGCCATACGAGAACCGCAGTATAGACTTTATGCGCCAGATGGAGACCATTCGCACTTTCTGGAGTGAAGATTTTCCTCGCTATGAGACCTCTTTTGGAAAGATGCAAGGAGAAGCGGATGTGATTCCAAAGCCTATAAACAAGCGTATTCCGATGTATGTTACAGGACATGCTGGAGGAATTAACCTAGACTGGATTGCCCAAAATGGGGACGGCTGGATCTACTACCCACGTGAGTTTGCTTACACTAAGAACATCATACAGAACTGGAAAGCGACTCTTAAGAAATACAATCAGCCAGATAAGCCATATATACAGCCCTTGTACATAGACCTATTGGAGGATCCCAATGCGGAACCTATCAATATAGAACTTGGTTTCCGCTTGGGTCGTAACTACTTGATAGACTTGTTGCAAACGCTCAAGTTTATGGGAGTTAGCCATACGATATTCATTGCGAAGTTCTGTTCGCGCCCTATGAAAGAGGTAATAGAAGAAATAGGTAAAGAGGTACTTCCTCATATGAATGAAGGATAGGTATGGAGATTATCATCATCAATGGGCCGAACCTGAACCTTTTGGGCAGGCGAGAGCCTTCAGTATATGGGCAAGCGAGTTTTGAGGCGTATTTTGAGACCCTCAAAGCGGCTTTCCCTGAGGTGAATTTGCACTATTTCCAGTCCAACCACGAAGGAGCACTGATAGATAAGCTCCATGAGGTAGGGTTCTCCTATGATGGGATTATCCTCAACGCGGGTGCCTATACTCATACCTCGGTGGCACTGCATGATGCTATTCGCGGGATTACCACTGCTGTGGTGGAGGTGCATATCTCCAATACCTTTGCACGCGAAGATTTTCGTCATCACTCCTATATATCGCCTGTGGCTAAGGGGATTATTGTGGGCTTTGGGATGGAAAGCTATAAATTGGCGATACAAAGCCTTATTAGTGACTAATGACTAATGACAAGTGACTAATGACAAGTGACTAGTGACGAATGAATTTGAGAAATATTTTTGAAATATGAAAATAACATTAGCCGTATTGGCGGCGGGCTTGGGTTCCCGCTTTGGTGCTGATAAGCAGATCGTTCCTATATATGGGGATTCTATTCTTTTGGATTATTCGATAGCAGATGCCTTTGCGGCAGGATTTGATAATGTAGTATTGATTGTTCGTTCGGAGATAGAGGAACAGATGAAGGCGCATCTGCTAAAGAAGTTTCCTGAGGATAAACTCTCTTTTGTGTGTCAGGATACTATGACACCCAAAGAAATAGAGCGCAAAAAGCCTTGGGGGACAGGGCATGCACTATTGTGCTTGAAGGATCAGATACATAATCCTTTTCTAATTATCAATGCCGATGACTTCTATGGGGCACACTCGTTTGAGATGATGGCTGAGGCCTTGCGCAAAGGGAAAGAGAAGACCTTTTTCTCGGCTGGGTATCGCTTGGGTAATACGCTGAGTGAGAATGGGACGGTGTCGCGTGGTATTTGTACTGTCAGTGCAGACCATCACCTCATTAGTATAGAGGAACGCACCAAACTACTCAAAACAGGCGAGAATGAGGCGACTGATGAGCGCACAGGGGAGCGTTTCCCACTGACGAGCTTTGTTTCTATGAATTTCTGGGGCTTTACTCCAGCTATATTCCAGCTAGGCGTACCCCTATTTGAAACCTTTATAGCCGAACATAAGGGAGACCCCAAGGCGGAGTTCTATATTCCTACCCTTGTGAGCCATGCCATGGCACAGGGCTATGTGGTGGAGGTAGTACCTACCGAAGCGGTATGGTTTGGGATGACCTATCAGGAAGACTTGGATGTGGTCAGAAGAGAAATAGAGAGAGTGAAAAGTGAAAAGTGAAAAGTGAAAAGTGACCAATGACTAATCCTATTGTGGTATTAGTCATTGGTCATTGGTCACTAAAGAAGGATCATTGCTTCAAATGCTTCTTCTGTGAGGATGGGGATACCCAGTTGGGTGGCTTTTTCCAATTTGCTAGGCCCCATATTGTCGCCAGCTACTACATAGCTGGTCTTGGAGGAGATGGAAGAACCTACTTTGCCTCCGTGGCTTTCTATTAAGGCCTTGATCTCGTCGCGGGAATGGCGAGCGAAAACACCAGAGACAACAAGGGTTTTCCCCTTGAGCGTTTCTGAGAGAGTTGTTTGTGCGGTTTCAGCTAAGGCAAATTGTAAGCCATAGCCCTCCAAACGCTGGAGAATCTCCTTATTCCTATCATCGGCAAAGAACTCTATGACACTCTGGGCGATGCGGTCGCCTATTTCATCTATCTGAATCAATTGCTCATAGGTAGCTGTACGGAATGCCTCTAAGGTCTTATAAGTGCGGGCAAACTTCTTAGCTACCGTCTCCCCTACCATACGAATTCCCAAGGCAAAGAGTACTCGCTCGAAAGGTACTTGCTTGGACTTCTCTATCCCTGTGATGATATTCTGAGCACTGCGTGTACCCATGCGTTCGAGGTTCTGTATTTGCTCAGCTTTCAGCTCATAGAGGTCAGCATAGTTGTGTATGAGTCCTGCGCGGAACATCAGCTCGACTGTTTCGGAGCCTAAGCCCTCTATATCCATAGCCTTTCGGGAGATATAGTGCTGAATACGCCCTGTAATCTGAGGTGGACAGCCATAAGCATTGGGGCAGTAGTGTTGCGCCTCACCTTCGTTGCGTACCAACTCAGTACCACATTCGGGGCAATGGGTGATAAAGGCCACAGGAGTAGCCTCTTGCGGACGCACTTCCAACTTCACCCCTGTAATCTTAGGGATAATCTCACCGCCTTTTTCAACAAATACTTGGTCACCAAGGCGAAGATCCAGTTTGGCAATCTGGTCAGCATTGTGCAGGGAGGCGCGCTTTACTATGGTACCTGCCAAGAGCACAGGAGCGAGATTGGCCACAGGAGTAATTGCCCCTGTACGCCCTACCTGGTAGGAGATACTCTCTAGGGTGGTGGTAACCTCCTCTGCCTTAAACTTATAAGCAATTGCCCAGCGGGGGGATTTGGCGGTATAGCCCAATTCCTGTTGGGCATGGAAGTCATTGACCTTGATGACCACTCCATCGGTTTCGTAAGGGAGATCATGTCGGCGCTGATCCCAGTAGTTGATAAAGTCCATCACCTCTTGGGTGGAGTGGCATAGCTTGGATTGAGAGGGTACCTTAAAGCCCCAATCGCGGGCTTTCTGTAAGCTGTCGAACTGGTTATTTACGGGCAGGTTGTCTCCCACTACATAGTAAAGCAGGCAGTCAAGAGGACGCTTGGCGACCTCGGCTGTATCTTGTAGTTTCAAGCTTCCACTAGCGGTGTTACGAGGGTTCATATAAGGGTCTTCCCCCTCAGCTATACGCTGCTCATTCATCTTCTTAAAGCCCTCCTTGAGGATGATAATCTCCCCACGGATATGGAAATGGTCAGGATAGTCCCCCTTGAGGACTAGTGGCACGCTGCGAATGGTACGTACATTGGCCGTGATTTCATCGCCCTGCACTCCATCGCCACGAGTAGTCGCCTGCACTAGTTGGCCATGGTCATACGTTAGGTCTATGGAAGCCCCGTCGTACTTAAGCTCACAGACGAAAGACACCTTGTCTGTACCCAGTCCCTTGAGGACACGCTTTTCCCATTCCTCTATCTCCTCCTTGGAGTAAGAGTTGTCCAAGGAGTACATACGGAACTCGTGGGTTACCGTAGGGAAGTTTTTGGTAATCTCGCCCCCTACCCTCACCGTAGGAGAGTTAGGGTCTTTGTACTGGGGATATTGTGCCTCCAATTCCTGTAATTCTTTGAGTTTTTGGTCAAACTCAAAATCGGAAATAGAGGGGGTATCGAGCACATAATAATTGTAGTTGTGCTCATTAAGTTCCTTGCGGAGCGCTTCAATCTTCTGTAGAACCATAGCTTTAATGACTAATGACGAGTGACTAATGACTAATGACTAATGATTAATGATTAATGACTAATGATTAATGATTAATGATTAGAGACTAACCACTTAGTTGTGATAAAGCGCAAAAATACGAAAAATATCTTGTTTTTCTACAGATAAACACGTAAATTTGTAGCTAAAGAATCATCTATAAAATCCTTTCTATTATGGGACATTCATTATCCAATGCAACTGCGAAGAAACAAGCTGTAACACAGGCTGTTATCTTTGGTGTGGGATTATTTGCTTTGCTCTTTTTAGTCCTTAAGTTTGTCAATGGCTACTCAGCTATGGGCGCGCTCTTTATCTCTGGAGTAACCGCTGTATTGGCGGCTATCACTTGGGGAATAGTAAGCCACTATCTGAAGAAATAGTGGTTAGTGGTCAGTTGTTAGTGATTAGTCACTGGCAACTGACTACTAAAATTCAATTCTCCTCTGCCGGCGCGAGCTTGCATTAGGTAGATTTTTTGGCTCTCTATGGGAGCTACAAGCTCTATAATCATAGGTACGAGCTGCAAGCTCGCACCAGCAAGGGTCATTAGTAACTCAAAATAAAAACTCAGAACTTGAAAAGTATTGCATTCATATTAGGTCTTTATCTTGTGGCATTGTTGGTATTGCCATGTAGTGATATGCCTATATATGAGGGCAATGATACGGCTGAGATGAGTGCATCTCACTCTCATTCTTCTGGTGATATAGACCTATGCAACCCGCTATGTATCTGCAATTGCTGCCAAATGGTACTTTCTCTTCCTGTCTCTGAAGAGACGCCCTTGGAAACACTTTCTCCTATTATAGAAACTAAACACTTGATTTCCTACCCCTATATTATTATAGATTCCTCCTACTTGGGAAATATCTGGGTTCCTCCTAAAATAGCTTAATTCTTCAACATAAGGGTGAATTGCCATTCGCCCCTACTTTACTTTGACTGGTGCGTTTTTGTAATTTGTGCCAACATTATCTATTTATTACATATAAAATTCCATGAAAAATATCATTATACTGCTCTTTGTTCTCTTTGGCGGTAGTATCCTCTATGGGCAGGAGCAAAAAATAAGCGGACATATTACCTCCGCAACGGATAAAACACCTCTTTTGGGCGTTTCCATACGCATCAAAGACACTCCAAGAGGCACTACTACCAATGAACAAGGAGATTTCTCTATCAAAGCAGCCTCTGGAGAGGTACTAGTATTCTCCTTTATTGGATTTAGAAGCCTTGAATACACTATTACCCAGACTAATATTCCTCTTATCCTTGAATTAGAGGAAGAAGAGACCGAGCTGGAGGGGCTGACTATCACCTCCACACGTAGTAGCCGTACCATAGAGAAAGTGCCTACTCGTATTGAGCTTATTACAGCTGAAGAGCTAGATGAAAAAGCCAACATGCGCCCCAGTGATTTGCGGATGCTACTGAGTGAAAGCACTGGTATACAAGTACAGACAACCTCTCCAATCAGTGCCAATGCAGGTATTCGTATCCAAGGATTGGATGGGCGCTATACCCAGATACTCAAGGACGGATTCCCTGCTTACTCTGGAGCTGCCAGTGGCTTGGGTTTGCTGCAAACGCCCCCCTTGGACCTCAAGCAGGTGGAAGTCATCAAGGGTACCAGCTCCACCCTCTATGGAGGAGGTGCCATAGCAGGATTGGTCAATTTGATCTCTAAGACCCCTACCCCAGCGAGAGAGCTACTTTTTCATATAGACGGCACATCGGCTAAGGGATTAAACTTGAATGCATTCTATGGACAAAAATTCAATCATGTAGGTACCACTCTTTTTGCTTCTCATAGCAGAAACCAAGCCTATGCACCAAGTGACACTCCCTTTTCTGCCATTCCTCGCTTTGAACGCTGGGTAGTGAATCCCAAGCTATTCCTCTATTTTGACGAAGACACCTCGCTGAACATAGGGATAAATGCCATGGTGGAGCAGCGGTTAGGAGGACATATAGAGTACTTAAGGGGCAATACCGACCCTGCCTATCACTATTTTGAGGAAAACAATACTCATCGCTATGGTGGCCAGCTAACATTTGACCACCATATAAGTGAGGATTCCCGATTCCAGCTAAAGAGTAGTATTAACTACTTCCAAAGAGAAATTGTCCTGCCTGATTATCGTTTTTCAGGAACACAGCTAAGCAGCTTTACAGAAGGGTTCTATGGTTTGGAAAGAGAAAAAACAGACTGGATTATAGGAGTAACCCTTTTAGATCATCGTTTTAAGGAACAGCCTCTTACTACCTTCCCTTTGAGAGATGAGCAGGAGATGATTGTAGGAGGATTTGCCCAAAATACTTGGAAAACCGCCCCATGGTTGGAGATAGAAAGTGGTTTGCGCACCGATTTTGTCAAAGACTATGGATGGGTAGTACTTCCTAGGCTAGCCAGCCTCTTTCACCTATCAGAGAAACTCACTTCCCGCATATCAGGCGGATTGGGGTATAAAACACCTACCTTATTCACAGAGGAAAGCGAACGATTTCATTATCAAAACATCTTGCCTGTGAGTAGCCAAAAGAATCGGTTGGAGAAGAGTTATGGCGCCAACTTTGATATTAATTACCAGACCCTTTTAGGAGAGGAATGGACTCTGAGTATCAATCAACTCTTTTTCTATACCTACTTAGACCATCCGCTATTGCTGGAAAACCTATCACCTAAGAAGTATCACCTAACCAATATAGAAGGGCATATCCACACCAAAGGATTGGAAACCAATGTAAAAATAGGTTACAAAGACTTCAAACTTTTCTTGGGTTACACCCTAACCAACACTCAATTACATGAGGGAGATGTCTTTACGGACAATCTGCTTACTGCTAAGCACCGTACCAACTCTATTTTGTTTTACGAAGTGGAAGATAAGTGGAAAATCGGGTTAGAAGCCTATTATTTCAGTTCACAGCTGCTGAGTGATGGAGAGCGTGGGCATCCTTACTGGATGACAGGTTTTATAGTAGAGAAATTATGGAAACATTGTTCTGTTTATATCAATTTTGAAAACTTCTTGGATGTACGTCAGACCCGTTTTGGAAGTATCTATACAGGTAGTGAGCGTGCTCCCGTATTCAAAGATATCTATGCTCCCTTGGACGGTTTTGTGTTCAACGGAGGTATTAAGCTCAAGCTATAAGAAAAAGGCTGTCCCGCGAAAGCGGGACAGCCTCTCTTTTTTGAAGACAACTATATTCAATTATTAAATCACTCCTTGGTCAAGCATAGCATGTGCTACTTTCATGAAACCAGCGATGTTGGCTCCTTTTACATAGTTGATGTAACCATCTTCTTGTCCGTATTTGAGACAAGCGTTGTGGATGGACTCCATAATCTGGTGTAACTTAGCATCTACCTCTTCGGAAGTCCAAGAAAGGTGAGCTGCGTTCTGTGTCATTTCGAGACCTGAAGTAGCTACCCCTCCTGCATTGACTGCCTTACCTGGAGCGAAAGGCAATTTAGCATCTTGGAAAGCCTTGATAGCCTCAGGAGTACAACCCATGTTGGATACTTCTGCTACGAGTTTTACGCCATTGGCGATAAGGGTTTTGGCATCGTCTCCGTTCAATTCGTTTTGGAAAGCACAAGGCAAGGCGATATCACAAGGGATTACCCATGCTTTTTTGCCTGCGGTGAATTTGCTTTCTTTAGCGAATTTTTCAGCGAAAGGTGCTACAATATTGCGGTTGGAAGCGCGGAGTTCTAGTAGGTAGTCAATCATTTCTTGAGTCATACCACCAGGTACTTCCACACATCCGTCAGGTCCAGAGAGACCGATTACTTTAGCACCCAATTGGGTAGCTTTTTCAGAAGCGCCCCAAGCCACGTTACCGAAACCAGAAACCACTACACGTTGTCCCTTGATATCGCGGCCGAGCTTTTTAAGCATATGATCTACAAAATAAAGCGCTCCATAACCCGTTGCTTCTGGACGGATAAGGGAGCCACCCCAGTTGATACCCTTACCTGTGAGTACCCCTGTATTGTATTCATGAGCCAATTTTTTGTACATGCCGTACATATAACCGATTTCACGGCCACCTACTCCTACGTCACCAGCAGGTACGTCGGTATCAGGGCCTATGTATTTCCACAATTCAAGCATGAAAGCCTGGCAGAAACGCATGATTTCGGCATCGGACTTACCTGTTGGGTCAAAGTCTGATCCTCCTTTGGCACCGCCCATAGGGAGGGTAGTAAGTGCATTTTTGAAGGTTTGTTCGAAACCTAAGAATTTTAGCATAGAAGGGTTTACCGCTTTGTGGAAACGGATACCACCTTTGTAAGGCCCGATAGCGGCATTGAACTGCACACGATAACCGAGGTTGGATTGTACCTCTCCCTTGTCATCAACCCAATCCACACGGAAGGTATGGATACGATCAGGCTCTACAATACGCTCAATGATTTTTGCCTTAGCAAATTCAGGATGTTGGTTATAGACCTCCTGTACGGATTCCAACACTTCGTGTACTGCTTGCAAGTACTCTTTTTCTCCTGGGTGTTTTGCCTCCAAAGAGGCCATAATTTTTTGTACGTCCATTATTATTTAATTTAGGTAAAAGATAAAAGGTAAAAAGTAAAAACTTTACTCATTACCGAGTGTAATGATTCTTGTATTTGTTGTTACTTTTTACCTATTACCTGTTACTTTTTACTTTCAATTTTCGCCCTACAAAGGTAAGGAATATTATAGGAATAAACAAACAAAAAGGCAACTATTTTCTTTGCTCTTTTTTAAGGGCGAATTGTCTTGCCCCTACATTAAAGAGCACGAGCTACAAGCTCGCGCTAGCATTTACTCTTTTTCAAGGGCGAATTGCTCACATACTCCGCTTTCGCGGACTTTGCTCCTACACCTGCTCATGCTAATTTTTCGTAAACTATTTCTGATCGACTATTATTAGAAGGCACGAGCTGCAAGCTTGCGTCAGCGAGGGGGTTAAAGGACACGAGCTACAAGCTCGCGCCAGCATGGGGACTATTATTAGAAGGCACAAGCTACAAGCTCGCGCCAGCGTGGGGCAACATTTTTGTCCATTAAGTCTAAAAATATGAAAGCACCAAGAGGGTGATAAAGGCAAAGGGAGAAGCGAAAATAAGGCTATCGAGCCTATCGAGCAAGCCCCCATGCCCAGGGAGTATGGTGCCGCTATCCTTTTTGCCTGCCACACGCTTGAACTTAGACTCTACCAAGTCACCCAAGGTGCCCGTTACTACCAATACAGCAGCTACTATCAGCCACTTCCATAGCTCTTTGTTGCTATATAGGGAGAGCCATGCCGCAATAAGCAAGGCGCCCACAAGCCCTCCTATGAAGCCCTCCACCGTCTTTTTGGGAGAGACCGAAGGAAAGAGCTTGGTACGGCCTAAGAAACGACCTGAGACATAGGCAAAGCTATCGCTCGCCCAGATAATGGCTAAGATAGCAATCATGGTATGTTGTGCCTCGGAGAAAGCCTCCGAGAAGCGCCACTGAGAAAATTCCCAAAAAGCAAAGGAATTGGACAACTCCTGTTCGTTCTTATAAATCTCCAATTTGTAAAGTAGCGAGATGAATAGGCAGCCTCCCCCTACATAGAATAGGTTTAAGAGGAATTTCTGCCAGGTCTCATACTTGACGGTTTCCTTTTTGTAAAGGTAAAACACCAAATAAATATCGGTGGAGATGACTGCCAAAAGCAGTAGATAGACAAAGAGATTGCTTCCGAATTCGCTTATGGGAATCAGATAGTTAAAGCACCACCAAAGGGATAGAAAAATCAGGTAAATGGTGCTTCCTGTAAGGCGAACCAATCGCTTGAACTCGAACAGACATATTAGTCCGAAGACAAGGAAAAGGAAGCCGAAGGCTTCGGCATTGGAGAGCATAATGGCTGTAAGGAGTAGGAACACGTATATAATGCCTGTGATACAGCGTTTTAGTAATTCGTTCATTCGGTTGTATTTAAGTCCTCCAAAAGGAGTAGATATGTGGTTCGGTAACAGTTTTCGTAGAAGATAGAATCTTTTTCCTCAGGGGGCGTAAAAGCTCTGAGGGTGCGTATATTATTGGGTCGTTCCTGGTGTACTTGTCGGTTAAGTCCGCCCATGGCGTCCATCAGGGTGGCGACGATTTGGCTGATTTTAGCCACTACAATCAGGGTAGAAGGGAGTTCGTCCAGGCGTTTTTGTCCCAGTTGTCGAGAGGAGAACATGATGGAACCCTCTTCGGCTACCAAATATTCGCAATCGGTCAAAAAATGAGTAGCGAGCTGGTCATTGGTAACAAAACAATCGGGGAAGTCCGCCGAGAGCTGCTGGTCTAAGTGCTCATTATGGGTAAAGACGAAGGTATCTTCGCCAGCTTCGCTGACCACGGTTTGGAACACCTTGGGGAGGTCATCTCGCTTTTCTACATAGACAAAGATGCCCCCCTTATCTTTGAAGTTTTTTACAAAAGCCTCATCAATAGGGAGTTCCTTCTGTGGTTCTTTCATATATGGGTTAGGGCTTGGCGAAGCCGAGAATGTTCCTTTGAAAAGTTTTGATAGCCAATTCATTATTAATTATCAATTGTTAATTGTTAATTGTCAACTCAAGTTTCGCAAGTTGAACCTCTATTACTTACTTTCACACACTCGTTTACGCAATCCACATACTTTGCTGCAAGTATTCGCAGACTATCCTTGAGGAGGGGAGGGTATTGACAACTAACAATTATCATCGTTTCAAGGTGTAAAGATAGGAATTTTTATTGGATAAATGAAATGTTTTATGATTTTTAGCAATGTGGGGTTTAGTATCTGTCTTTTATTCTATTCTCTTCCATGCTCGTATACGTTAAAAAAGTTAATTTGTAGCCAAAAACAAGCGGGTTATGTCTTTATTTTTTGAAAGTTTTTGTATTTTTGCACTTTCTAAAATACAACATGGATATTCGTCTAAAGAAAAAACGCTTAAAGAACGACAACAACCTTACCTTAACCATAGGAGGCTCTAAGAGTGAAACCAACCGACTTCTGCTACTACAGTCTCTTTATCCTACACTACAAATAGAAAATGCCTCCCCCTCGAAGGATTCTGAGGCGATGTATAAGGGACTATACTGTGGCGAGAGTACCATAGACATAGGAGATGCGGGCACAGCTATGCGCTTTCTGACGGCCTACTTTGCCGCTTGCCAAGACAAAGATATCTTTTTGACAGGTTCGGCTCGTATGCAGGAGCGCCCTATTGGTATTTTGGTGGATGCCTTGCGCCAATTGGGGGCAGATATCTACTATTCTAAAGCGGAGGGATTTCCGCCCTTGCATATTCGCGGTAAGCAGCTACGCGGCGGTCTGCTCTCTATCAAAGCTAATGTAAGCAGCCAATATATCTCGGCTTTGCTGCTTGTGGCTCCGTCCTTTACCGATGGGCTAATCTTACAATTGGAAGGAGAGATTACCTCCTTTCCCTATCTTAGAATGACCCTTTCGCTGCTCAATGAGCTGGGTATAGAGGGGACATATGAGGAGAACACCTTTACCATTCCCTATACAATGGCCATTGCTCCTCAGAGGATAGTGGTGGAACCCGACTGGAGTTCGGCTTCGTATTTCTATAGTATGGTAGCACTCAGCCCTATAGGGACTTCGCTCTATTTGGAACACTATAAGGAGAGAAGTCTGCAAGGTGACCGTATCGTAGCGGATATTTACCAAGCCTTCGGGGTGCGTACTATCTTTTGGGGAGATAAGATACAGCTTATTAAGGAGCGCGACTTGCTCTCACCTATATTCTCCTATAACCTGAGGGACTGTCCTGATATAGCCCAGACGATTGCGGTTACTTGTTTTGGTCTTGGGATAGAGTGTTTTTTGAGTGGCTTACATACGCTTAACATCAAGGAAACCAACCGATTGGAAGCACTCAAGAACGAACTGACGAAGCTAAATGCCGAGGTGCATATCTCCGAAGAGGAAATATGGATTGGCAGTACAGTCACACGCAAGATTCCTCGCAATGTCTCTATCAACACTTATGGAGATCACCGTATGGCGATGGCTTTTGCACCGCTATCACTGAAAATATCGCTGATTATCAATGATATGGAAGTGGTAAGCAAGTCCTTCCCAGACTTTTGGGAACAGTTTGAAAGTATTACGGAAAATGATTAATAATTAATGATTAATGCCATTAATCATTAATTTAAGTTTCGCAAGCTCTGTAATCAACTGATTCTCAAAACATCCCCCCCTACCCCCCCTCAAGGGGGGAGTTAGTAAGTAGTAGAGGTTCAATAAGTTATAGAAGGGAAAATTTCTAATTTAATAAACAAATTAGACCATTTCAACGCCCTTAAAGACACATACTCCGCTCTCGCAACTCACATACTCTGCTCCAAGTATTCGCAGACTATCCTTTGGAGGGGGGGGGAGGTTTTTACAAATAATTGTTTATCAATTACTTGCAATTTTAATAGCAACCTAAAAACAACTTGCGAAACTTAAATCATTAATCATTAATCTTTGTTTTGATATAGCGTAGTTTGCTTGTGTTTTCTGGTAGGCCAATGGGGTAGATAGCGGCATAGAGGCATTGGTCTGCACCTAAGAAAACAGGTGTTTGCTGGTTCATGGCACATCGCCACCAAGCCAAGGAGGCTTTGACCATGGTCTTAAGGCGCAGGGGAGCGGTACCCTCTATGCGGTAGAGGGCGATATCGGTTTCGTCGTTGACGGGGTCGGTATGTAGGGTGATAATATGTTTTCTATCGGCTGAGAGCAGGGGAAAACCGTCCATATATAGCTCATTGCCTGTGGCCTTATCGGTGAGTATATAAGGCACCACTTGCGTGCCTGTCACACGTACGATATATTGCTCTATGTCCTTATGCTCGCCTACATAGCTATAGATAACCTCGTTAAATCCGTCCTGACTGATGTCCTCATATTTTACTTTTTTCTTTTGGCAAGGCAGGGATAGGATTTTTCCTGTTTTCTCAATTGTCTCGCCCTTATCAAAAGGCTTGGGGCGCTGCTGCAAAGCCTGCTGGTAGTCGGCCTCGGAGATAAGGGAGATAGAGAAAAACTCAGAGATATTATCCAAATCCTTAGGGGTGCGCGTAGTACCTTTGTATTCGGTGAGGTAGCTGACTTGCTCTAGCTCCTCAGGGGAGAAGATCTCATCTTTATAACCTACTTCGCTTTTGAGAACATAACTCTCATGTGCTCCCTTTTTGACCTTGTAATAGGGGCCTTCTTCGCCTACTATTTCCAACTTGGTTCCCAAGGCGAAATCCTCCGTCTGGGGCTGGTCTTCCTTTTTAGGGGCTGGTCTGGCGTCTTCTTTGCCTAATACATATACTACCGAGCCGATGGGGAAATCGGGGCGGGTAGTGGGTGCTTGTGTTGTGTTTTCTTGGTTATCGGCCTCTTGCCTGATGGGTGCTTGCTCCTGCGCAGTAGGAGTAGGGGAGGTTGTGGCTTGCTCTTCCTTTTTAGGCTGGCAAGCGGAGAGGATTATTAGAAGGCACAAGAGAGATTTTTTCATAGTTTTGAGTTTTGGGTTACAGACTACTGATATTGTAGGCTTTTATTTGTGCTAATAATAGATGACTATTCTATCGGATATCATTCCTTATAACATAGAGAGAAGACTTGTTGTCTTCTTTATTTAACGAGAGTTCAATATAACGAAAGCTCCCTCAAAGCCAGCGAGTACCCACAGCTGGGTATGTGAAACACGGATTTCACAGATTTTCTATGTTTGTGTAATTGTGCTGTTGCGATTTACATAGAGGAATCTGTGGGAGAAAAAATATAATTTTGCTTATGTCGAACTCACGTTATTAAAGAGCATGAGCTGCAAGCTCGCGCCAGCGTGGGGGGGCTTGTAGAGACCACAAAAATAGTGCCACAAATTAGAGGAGAAGCAAATGCGACAATGAGTACATATTACCCCTTATGAGAAGTTGCCAAAAGGATGGGCGTGGTGTAGGCTGGGGGATATAGGTGAGATAATCGGAGGAGGTACTCCTTCCACTTCTATTGAGGAATATTGGAATGGTGAAGTTTCTTGGATTACTCCAGCTGATTTAAGCAATTATTCAGATAAGTATATAGCTCAAGGAAAGCGTAATATCACACAGTTAGGTTTAGATAATTCTTCTGCTAAATTAATTCCTAAAGGATCTATTTTATTTTCAACAAGGGCACCTATCGGCTATGTAGTAATAGCTGATAGACCTTTATCTACTAATCAAGGTTTTAAAAGTCTATCTCTTTCTATAAATATGTCAGAAGAATTTGTATACTATTTCCTTTTAGCAGAGAAGGAAAGAATAAAACTTCTTGCTTCAGGTACCACTTTTCAAGAACTTTCAGCAAGTGCCTTTAGTAAGATTCTTATTCCTCTTCCTCCTCTTGCAGAGCAACACCGTATCGTTCAGCAAATAAAAAACTACTTTACAGCTTTTGACCAAATAGAAAAAGAATTGGCATAGAGAGCGAATACAGTTAAGGGCGATTGGCCAATCGCCCCTACGGCTTACCAATTGACAACCGTATCTACAATAGCCTGCTGCTCGCTGGCAGTACGCCTGAGATAGATACGAGTGGTCTCAATACTTTCATGCCCCATAAGGTCGGCAAGGAGCATAAGGTCATTGAAGCGCTCTAAAAAGTTCTTAGCAAACCGATGTCTGAAAGAATGAGGATATACTACCTTAGGATTAAGCTGGTACTTATGGGCAAAAACTTTGAGTTGCTGTGCAATGCCTCGTGGGGTAATACGCTTACCAAAGCGATTAAGAAAGATATAACCCGAAGTGATTCCCTTTTCCTTAAGCCACAAACTACTTTCCTCACGCAAGAGTTTAGGAATATATAGGCGGCGTACCTTTCCGCCTTTGCTATAAAGATCCAAATAGCCTTGAGTGAGGTGTTCTGCTTTTATCTGAATCAGTTCGCTCACACGCGCCCCTGTAGCGGTGAGAAACCATACGAGAAAATACCAATCCTCATACCCATCTTTTTTGAGTTGTGCCTTTAAGAACAAGTAATCCGCATGACTAATCACATGCTCTAAAAAGTTCTTTTGCTGTACCTTTACAAAGGACATCTTCAAGGAGCCTTTCTTGACGAAGTCTAAGTACTTGTTAATCGCCTGCAAACGCAGATTGACGGTTTGTGCTTTGTACTTGTCCAGCAGGAAATTCTTGTAAGCCATCAGGTTTGGCTTGTTGATAATAGGGTATTTTTCTAAGAAATACCTCACTGTCCACACATACGAGTCTATCGTATTGGGTGCTAAGTTGCTTTTCTGGAGAAAAGACTTGAATTGTTCTATCATTTCTTTAAAATTTAGAAATGATAATAAACGAACTTTTTACAAACTATTTTCTATGGTATCTAAAAAAGAAAAATAAGTCTCTATTTTTTGGACGATACGGTACTGCTCCGCAAGAGGAGGAAGAGGGATTGTTAAGTTCTCTATCATTTTTCCACTTATATTGGGTTGAGCTCCACCATAAGCCATTTTTAGAATTTCATCACTTTTTGTTTGCATAATATAATTTCTAAATTTATGAAAAAAGATATCTTTATTTCTTATCTTAATATTTCCTACTCGCTGATTCAATACAGCTTCTCTATCTAACTTATAAACTCCCATTTTTCCTGTTGTGGCTCCTGACATCGCTATCAATAAATCCCCATATTCCACCATAAACCTTTTATCATATTCTATTTTTATAAAGACAGCCTCCGAAATATCTATTTTTCCATTCTTTATATTAGAAATTCTTATCAAAGGAGTTCCATTTTTTTGATAATCATCACTATTAAAGGCATAACCATTTTCAAAACTGCACACTTCCCCCAGCTTACACCACACCCACCCTTTTGGCAACTTCTCATAAGGGGTATCAGCAGCAGTTGTAGTTGTTTTGCCTATACGCTTAAGAAGTTCTTCCGCAGGTTCATCATTAGGGTCTTGGTGGGTAAGTTTGCCCGCTATGGCATAGTTGAGCACCTGATTTTTAGCCTGCTTAACATCGGATTTGAGCTGCTCTTTATGGGTTTCTATAGTATCCACAAGAGCAAAAAGCTGTTCTACTTTTTCAACAATACGATGCTGCTCTGCAAGGGGAGGGATAGGAATAAGTAAGTTTAAAGTGTTCTCAGAACCTATATTCCCTTGATTAACATTTCCTGTTTCTGTTTGAAAAATAGAATCTAATACAAATTGGTGTTTTAAAACAAGGTTGATAAAATAGATATTTAATTCTGAAAGAATAACTCTTAATAATCCAACTCTTTGATTAAGGTATAAGTTGTGTTTGACCTTCGGAACAACTAAAGTATAAAAATAATCTCTTTTACCTTTTGTTCCTGTCATTGTAAAAAGTAAATCATTTTCTTTAATATGATAATCTTCAATTTCATTTTGTAAGGTGTCAGGAATATAAACAGGTTGATTACTGAGTATGAGATTATTATTTTTTACATTTCCTATTCTTATTACTTGATTATTAGATTTTTCTATGTACTTATTACTCTTAAAAGCATATCCTCCCTTAAAAAAGCACACTTCCCCCAACCTACACCACTCCCATCCTTCGGGAAGTTCAAAGGGGATTTCATCAATTGGTTCGTTGTCTTTTTTGTCTCGTTTGAGCTTTTTATCTTTGATAAGCTGCTCTTTCTCTGCACGAATACGCTCCAAGAGCACGGAGGCAGGTTCATCGGTGGGATCTTGGGGGACTAACTCCCCACGGATAGCTAGGTCTAATATCTTTTGTCGTATTTGCTTAGTGTTCATGGTTTATAAGTTTTATATCTTTCTCCCAAGCTTCTATTTCTTTTAAATCGTACAAGTCTGCTTGTTGTGCCTCAAATTGTTTGCGTTTGGCATCAAATGCTTCATATACTTTACCTACGATCTTTTTCATTTGTTCATTACTAATCGTACCATTTCCTTTAAGAACTTCTTTGTCATTAAAAGCAATGACTTTATCTATATTCTCTCGCCAAAAATTCATAGTAATATCTTGTCTGTTTTTAGCCCTCAATTCTGCTGATTCTAAAAACACTATTACAAAACGATTCAGAGTATCTATTTCATCCTCTGTAAGATAGTTTTTTGCAATATAAATATCCCCTTTTCTTACTATTGAACCTTCCCATGAGGTAAGAGCCATATTGCTTTTGGAAGCATCGGCTCGGCTTACTACTATTTCAGCGGCTGTTTGTCCTGTAATCGCATAGAGTATTTTATTCTGAGTTTGTGCATAGAACATTTGTGTTGCCTTATCAGAAGGATCATAATCACTGCTAAGCATAAAGAGATCTCTCACTTTCTGATAAAAACGTTTTTCAGAGGCTCTAATATCACGAATACGCTCTAATAACTCATCAAAATAATCAGGGCGTCCATCGGGATTTTTAAGGCGTTCATCGTCCATTACAAATCCTTTAACCATATATTCTCTTAGATGTTGGTTCGCCCATTGTCTGAACTGTACCCCTCGTTTACTTCGTACCCTAAAACCAATGGCAAGAATCATTTCCAAACTGTAAAAAGTAACTTCATAATCTTTGCCGTCAGAAGCAGTTGTCAAATAATTTTTGACAACTGATCTTTGATCTAACTCGTTATCATTCAGTATATTAATTATATGATAACTAATACTCTGCTTAGAGGTGTCAAAAAGGTTAGCTAACTGATTTTGGTTGAGCCATATTGAGCCATCTTTGGCGTATAAGGCTATTTTTACCTTGTCATCCACTGTTTTATAGATAATAATATCTTGGGGTGTTTTCTCTGTTTTTTTATTACTCATCTGCCATTATTTTTTTGGGTTGGGCTATCGTCGTGATTCAAGAAATTTATCAAAATCTGATTGGAAAAGGCGGTCTTGTACGATACGATACTTTTCAAACTCCGCTAAGGCATGCGTATGGGCGATCTCGGCGGTGATTTTACCAGCGTCTTGTAAGACCTCTCGGTCGGCAAATTCTAAAAAGCGGTTGAGGCGTACCTCCCAATCACTCATGGTCATCGGGATATGTCTTAGGGCCATATCTTCTGCCATATCCAAGTAGGCAGAGACTAAGCGCTGTAGCTGTGCCATCTCATCTTCGGTAAGGTAGTTCTTAGCTACGACCACATCAAAGGGATAGATTTTCCCCTTTGGGGAATCCTTCCAAGTGGTCAGCCCCATATGAGGTTTTTCGGCATTGGCACGCTCGTAAATTACCTCGGCAGCGGTATGACCATGAATAGCCCAATGTAGTTTGTTCTGGACTGTAGCGAAAAAACGTTGGGTAGCGGAGGCTTTGGGGTCGTAATCAATGGAAGTAGCGTAAATGTCGGTGATTTTCTGATAGAACTTGCGTTCGGAGAGGCGTATTTCTCGGATACGCTGTAGCTGTTCCTCGAAATACTTCTTTCCCAGTAGGGTTCCATCGTTTTTCAGCCGCTCATCATCCATGGCAAAGCCCTTGATGGTAAATTCTTCTATGATCTGCGTTGCCCATTTGCGGAACTGCACCGCCCTTTCTGAATTGACTTTGTAGCCTACGGCAATAATCGCCGATAGGTTATAGTGCTTGGTATTATAGGTTTTCCCATCATCGGCAGTTATTAGAAAATTTCTAATAACTGAATTCTCATCTAATTCATTGTCTTCAAATATCTTCTTTAGATGATAATTGATAGTAGGGATTTCTACCCCATAGAGCAATCCCATCATTTTTTGAGAGAGCCATACATTCTCGTCGGCATAGAGGCTTTGGATATTGCTCTCTCCTGTGGCGGTAACAAAGGTTAGGTACTCCGCTACGGAAGCCCTTAGCATGTCTTTAGATTTCTTTGGACTACTCATTTCCCATGATTGCTTTTAGTTGTGCAATAGCTTCAGTGATTTTAGCTGCTTTTTCCTCCATAGTAGCTATAAGTTCGTTTAGAGGTATTTCCTCGGTTTCTTCTCCCTGACGTATCCAGCTTAGGTCAAGGCTTGTTTTGTCACGGGCACAGATTTCCTCATAGGTGTATCGGCGCCATCTGCCCTGTGGATTTTCCTCGCTATAGGTTTCTTGGCGCTTACGGCGGTCGTCACGCTGATAACACTGTACAAACTCGTCAAAGTGTTCCCGCTTGAGGGGATTGGTTTTTCCAAAGTTAGGCATATTGCTACGTAGGTCATAGAACCAAATCTCTTTGGTATTGCCTTTGTCCGAAAGTCCTCGTTCGAAGAAGAGCACATTGGTCTTGACCCCTTGGGCATAGAAAATCCCCGTAGGTAGGCGCAGGATAGTATGTAGGTTGCACTTTTCCATGAGGTCTTTGCGGATACGCTCGCCATCGCCATCTACAAAGAGCACATTGTCGGGGAGTACTACGGCAGCACGTCCGCCTTTTTTAAGACTGCGGTAGATATGTTGTAAAAAATTCAGCTGTTTGTTGGAAGTAGGGAAGGTAAGGTCGTCACGAGTAGCACGTTCGCCCCCTTTCTTGGTGCCAAAGGGTGGATTGGTCAGTACTACATCATAACCTGTCATCTGCTTGCCTAAGGAGGAAAGGGTATCGCCGAGTTGTATAGGCCCTTTGATGTCGTGCAACATGGCGTTCATCAGTGCCAAGCGGTGGGTTTCATGCACCAATTCACCCCCTGAGAAAGCCTCATTGATCTGGAACTCCTGTAGTTCTTGGGAGAGGGAGAAAAGGTCATCGGTTTGGTCTTTGATATATCGGTCAGCGGCAATCATAAAGCCAAAAGTACCACAAGCAGGGTCATTACAGCGTTCGCCCGCTTGGGGGTTCGTGAGTTCCGTCATTACATCAATAAGCACACGAGGGGTAAAGTACTGCCCTGCTCCTGATTTCTTTTCATTGGCGTTCTTCTCCAATAGGCCTTCATATAGGTTACCCAAGCCTTCTTCTTTGGCAGAATACCAATCAAGAGCATCAATGGTCTTGATGATTTTTTCGAGGTTTTTAGGCTCTTCTATATTGGACTTAGCCCCTGCATAGATTTCCTGAATCCTCCCTCGGCACTGTTCGCCTAGGTGTTCTAACAGCTCCTTATAGAATTTCTTTAGTTCTATACCGTCTTTGCTCACAAGAGTGTCCCAGCGATAAGCCTCAGGTATTTCCTCTTCGGAATTGGTTTCCTTGGCCATTTTTAGGAAAAGGATATAGGTCAGTTCTGTTACGTATTGATGGTAGGTGATACCGTCATCACGGAGCACATTACACAATGCCCATAGTTTGGCTACAATTTCTTGGTTGTTCATAGTGATAGTTTGTTTTAGGGATTTACTGATGAAATAAAAACATGCTTATTATCAGTAGGTTATGTTTGTTTTAGTTCCTTTAGGGATTTGCTGATGAAATAAGATAGTCAATAGAGGTTTTTTAGGTAAAATTATTTTTAGTCTAAAAAATCAAACGACTCATTATCAATAATTTATAGAATCTATATTTTCCATATAGGGATTTACTGATGAAATAAAAACTATGCTCATTATCAGTAGTTTATGTTTATTTTTGTTCTTTTAGGGATTTGCTGATGAAATAAGATGATAGAGGAATAAACGAATTATATCATCACCCCATAAATAAATATTCCTTTAATTCATCTACAATTTCCCCCAGATGGTTTTTAAAGACTTTATTAATCTTCTCATAGCCGCCTGCATTTTGGAAAGCTCCGGTATCAAAGTCGGCTTTTTCAATATATTGCTCCTTCTCTAAGAAAGTCTTGATACGGTCGAGCCATTTGGTTTCCATAGCATTGAAACTGTGTGTTTGTTTGAGCTTCTCAAAAGCATTGTCCAAGCGTACTTTATAATCCACTAGGGCACTGCCCAAGGCTAAGGTACGTATCATACCAATGAGGTCGGCGGTGATCTCTACATTCTTGGCATTGTTCCACGCTTGGTTCAGCTCTTTCAGGGTATAGCCCTCTTGCGCCATTTCTAGGTAAAGATGCTTGAGATCACTACGAGTAAGCTCCGAAGGGCGCGTACAGAGCAGGTTCAGGGCGGTGAGCTTATTGCGATTCTCGGCTATATAGGCTGAGAATTGTTCTATATAGTCCCCTGGGCGTTTTTCGGTCTTACCATAGCCTACATAGTGTTCGCGAACCTCATCAGGCTTGTCACTGATATATTTGTACTTTACTGTCTTAGCTTGAGAATGGAACAGGCATGCAATCGCTTTTATGTTTTCTCTGACAAAAGACTTTACTTCTTCGGAGGGTGTGTTTTTAAGAGTGGTTAAAAAATCCTTGGGAGACACGCCTTGACTTAGGCTACAGAAATAGTCGAAATCCTGTTGGCTAATATTCTTCGCGCGTCGTTGCAATCGGCCTAAGAGCTGTTGGGTATATTTGGCAATTAGCTCAAGGTCTTCGGTATGTTCAAAGCCATTGATGATATCTTCTAAGGTAGTGCTGGGATTGACCACAATAGGCGCCATTTCAGAGACTTCTGTAAAGAAATCAAAGACACCCACGGGGTCATATACATCAAAATATTCCTTGTTTATCTTAGGGCAAAGGCGGGTAGCGCGCCCGATCATCTGCTCGAAAAGAATACGCGATTTCACCAAACGCAGGAATACCAAAGTGGTGATTTCAGGGACATCTACCCCTGTGGTAAGTAGGTCTACAGTTACCACTATATTGGGATAAGTGTCGTTTTTAAACTTATTAACGGCCTCTTCTACCCGCTTTTTATCTCCTATGCTACCTGTTATCTTTTGGATAGCATCGTTATCTACCCCTTGTTCGGCATAGATTTCTTTGAGGATCTTCACCACAAGATCGGCATGGGCATCATCTACTGCAAAAATAAGGGTCTTTCCTTCGCCTGTAGGGTCTAAGAATTGAGAGATTTCCTCCAATACAGCACGGTTAAACCCTTCTACGATGATATTTCGGTTGAATTGTTCTACCTCAAAGTTCAGTTCGTCAGGTATTTCTGACAAATCTATCACTTCGTTTTTCTCAGCGTCATATACCTGTACAGTTTCTCCTTTAGCAAAGTGAATCCCTTCTATACGCTGTTGGGTAAAAATATGGTGAGGAAGGTTATAATCTACTAAAAATCCGTCCAAAACAGCTTCGCGATAAGAATACTCAAAGACAGGTTTGCCAAAGAGTTGGGTAGTGTGTAGGGCAGGGGTAGCAGTAACCGCTATTTTCACAGCATCGAAATAGTCTATAACCATGGTATATTTGCTGGTGAAATCATCTTGATCGCGGAAAGCAAATTCATCTTCACTCATCTCTTTATCAAGGATATAACCACGGTGTGCCTCATCTACGATTACCAAGTCGTAATCTGATACAGTAGGCATTTGCTCTCCTTCATTATAGAGAATACGCCTGACCATAGCCTGTACAGTACTGAGTTGTATTTTGGTTTCTTTCTCTATTGTTTTCTCACTTAGTGAGTTAATAGGATAGATGTTATAGAGAGTCTGTAGGTCTTCCAGTTTTACATCCTTGAACACATCAAGCGCCTGCTTTCCTAAGACATTGCGATCCACTAAGAACAAGATACGCTTAAAGCGTTTGGCAGCCAAAAATCGGTAGATCATCGCCAGTAGAGTACGCGTTTTTCCTGTACCTGTGGCCATAGAGAGGAGCACCGAGCGACGAGCTTCAGCTAAGGCTTTTTCGGTAGCTTCTACAGCGCGGATTTGGTAGGGACGTAGGTTGAGTCCGTTGGGGTCTCTCAGTAGGTCATAAGGTGTCTGAGTGAGGCTTTGAGTAGCTTTGGCTATATCTAAAGCCAAATCTTCCAAGAGGCCTTGAGGACTTTTCCAGTGTTGTAGTGCTTTGGGAATATTTTCCTCACGGCGCACGTCCAAAAACCAAATACCAGATTTGGTTTCTATCTGTTTGAGGTATCGCCGTCCGTTAGTGGAAAAAAGAAATGGTACCTGATAGTTACCCCATGTTCCAATGAGATAGCAGGCATGTTCTTTTTTGATATGAGTGGCGTAGTCCTTGCATTGGTTGGAGAGGATACTTGAAATATCTTTGTGTTTTGCTTTGGCCTCTACAATACCTACCAACTGCAACCCCGCAAAAAGGGCGTAGTCGGCAAAGCCTTTGTCAGTAGGCCATTCGGCAATAGCAAGGTTTTTCCCCTTCTGTGGGCGGGTACCTTTGCTATAACGCAACTGTTCAGTGTCGGCCTGCCAACCTGCTTCACACAGCTGTGCATCAATGAGTTTTCGTGTTTCGGCCTCTGAAAGCTGAAGATCCTTTGCGTATTGTAGGGTGCGGCGTGCGCGCTCTTTTTGAGCATTTATAAACTCTTTGGTCTGGGCAGCTTCCCAATAACTCTGTTGCTTTTGTAGCTCAATGAGCTGCTCGGTAAGGGCTTTGATCTGCTGCTCTTGGGCTTCCTTCTCGGCTTGTAGGTCGGCAACATTGGGTATATCCTCCTCTTTGGGCATGACAAAGGTATGCCCTCCGGTTCCCTCCCCATAACTCAAGGCATACCACTGAGCCAGATGGTAGGCCATTTGCAAGTTTGTTTTAGCAGAGGAAACCGAGTCAAAGCCAGCATGAACGGCTTCATTCCCTCGCTGTCGTAATTGGTTAAGAATACTACCTAACTGGTGTTCTATAATTCCTTCCCGCTTAAGGACACTGATTCTATTGGCCTGATTGTTATCATAAGGCAGGGCAATATGTTCTATTTGAAAGACCTCATTGACCATAACTTCAGCAAATTGGCGTAGCTTCATCAAGCAGCCATTGGGGTCGGTATATAGGTAAGTCTCTGCCAAATAAGCAATACGATAGAGTAGGAGGGGTTCAATATCTTTTAGAAATTCAAAATTACTTCTCATAATGCAGCCTTATAGGAAGTTACAAAAGTAAGGTATTTCTTTTAAGATTTTAATATTATTAACAAAGCGTTAACCAACAATCAACAACTAATGATTACTTTTCATTTTTCACCCCCCTAACAAGTATCACGCTATAGAGGACGCATAACACTACGGCCAAAGCAAAAGCGGCTAAGGGTAGGGTAAAGTTGGTAGGGGAGACGGGGAAGAGCTGGGAGAGCTTGGCCATATAGAGGTTACGCAGCACGTAGCAGAGCACTAAGGCGGCGATGATAGCCCCCAGTGTAAAGAGACAGACAACCCACTGATAGTAACGGGCTATCTGCCTAGGTGTGTAGCCAATGGAAAGCAGCGAGCGGATTTGCTCTCTGTTGCGCTGCAAGACCAGATGCAAGCTAAGGATAACCACTGCTACGGATAATAACAATATCAGTAAGGCAATCCCTACCACTGTCCAAAGGGCAGAGGAGAAGAAAAAGCGCATTTTGCTCAGTTCCAACTCGTCCTTGCTTATGGTGTAGTTATGAGCCTTGAAGTAGGTCAATATCTCCTGCTGTGAGGGGTCATGGAACTCCACTAAAAGGCGAGAGACACGTGAGGAGGGTGTCCCATAAGTCTGGTTAGCCCAAGCGAGGAAGTCTTCTGGGACGAGAATAGAGTTGATTTTAGCAGAGAAGCCCACAATACGGCTGGAGAATATTGCTTCCTTGCCATTGCCAGAGAGGCGAAGGCCGAAGGTGAGTTTGTCAATAAGTCCCTTGGAGAGCACAGGCAGTCCTTGGCTTTCGGCAAAGCCAAAGTTATAAAGGGATAGATAGTTCTCAGGAATGATGATAGGGACAAAGGATCGAGAGGGAGTCCACTGCCATTGGTCGCTCTGAACATCAATATACTTGTCGGGAATACTCTCAAAGAAAAGGTCGGTAGCAAATAGCGGCAATTCGCCCTCTCCCTCATGTGTATAGGCCATGATCTTAAAGGTAGCCACTGAAAAGGGCGCCATACTCTTGACAAAGGACTCTTTTTGCAAGGCCTCTTGTTCTTGGGGAGTGAAGTAGATACTTTCCTTCTCAAGTGAGCTTACTGCTGAAATGGGCTTGCTCACTACTGCATAGTTACTTGAAAATATATCTGTTTGCTCCTCTAACAAGGGTTTTACGTCCTTATAGAGTTGCCAAATGCCCCCTAATAGTGTTAGGGCTACCGTCAAGGCGAAGCTATAGCCGAGGAGTTGGGCTTTGGGGAGCGTTTTTCGTTGGAGCTTATAGAGCATACATCAGAATTTTAGAGCTGTAGGACTTGGTCATAATTTAGCAGCGCGTTGGTCTCTAGGGCAGTCATCAGTAGGGTAGCCCCTCTTTGGGAGAGTTCTTCGTTTAGGATCTCACAGAGCACATGGGTGTTGGCCTCATCCAGATGACTAAAAGGCTCGTCCAGAAGGAGCACCTCGAAGGGTTGGGCTAAGGCACGCAGGAAGGCGACACGTTGGCGTTGTCCTAAGGAGAGGGTAGCCACAGGGGTATCCTGCTTATGAGCAAGCCCTACCCGTGCAAGTAGTTCGCTGATCTGCTGGGAGGAGAAATAGCCTGTCAGTCGGTTCTTGAGCAGTATATTCTCCTTGGCTGTCAAAGAAGGAAAAAGGCGTAGATCTTGGAAGAGGTAGCTCAGCCTATGGCGGCGATAGGCAAAGAGGTCTTTGGGTCGGGCGATCCCATCATAGGTAATAGTACCCTCATAGCTATCGCGCTCCCCATAGAGGAAACTTAGCAGGGAGGTCTTTCCCCTACCTGACTGGGCACGGATAAGATAGCACCAAGCAGGGGCAAAGACGACCAGCTCCCTCAGATAAATATCCGAGGGAGTTAGCTCCGTCTGTTCCATATAACTTGGTCTTAGCTGATGTAAGGAGATTTCCATTGTTTTTATTTTTCGCCTTTTTCGGTTGTTCCGTCTTCTTCGATTACCTCCTCTTCTCCATAGGCTTCTCCTTCTTCGTAGTTTTCGTCATCCTCGTAGGCTTCGTCCTCTTTTGCATTATTTCCTTTGGCGGCCTTGCTTGCATTGACCTGCTTGGCAAATTTAAGGAAGCTATAGAGACTATTGCGTTCTACATTCTTCATGTGATAGATAAGGGAGGCGGTGTTTTCCTTGGCATTGGCTTTGACTTCTAAGTCCTTGGAGTGGTCTATAAGCCACTGGAAGGAAGCTTCGTCACGGACACTCTTGTCGGACTTCATCGCCATCCTGATTATACTAGGATAGTCGTCCAAGTTCAGATTGAAAAAGCCATAGAAGGTATTCTTGCCTGCCTGAGAAGCCAAGGAGCTACTATAGGCGTTATCTTTGTGTTTTCCAGCGATAAAAGCATCTACCTCGTCGGAAGAGTTGCTTATGAAAAAGGCTTTGTCATTATAAGCGAAATGGATACTTACAAAGAAAAAGGTCAGGCTATAACGATCCCCCTCTTTGGTAAAGGCACCTTCTTCAGCAACCATTTTGTCCAAGATCTTTTTATCATTGACATCAAAGCTAGCTCCTACCACAGGTATAGGAATACTCATACCCGTCTCAAAGTCCTCCAAGGCCACTACGAAACTCCCTCCGAAAAGGTTCAAGAGGTTGTCCAGCTGGAGGTCTTTCTTGGCGAGCCACTGTTTGATGTCGGCTTCTTTGACCAATTCGGGTTCAGCTTCTTTGAGGAACTCGTAGTAGTGCTTGACATTGACCGCTCCTGTGAAGGCCATAGGCATTTTCTCAGGGAAGTGCTTGAGGAGCTTTTTGTTAAAGGAAGCATCCCCTATACGATGTTTGTCTAATAGCTTTTGGTACTTTTCGTTATATAGGGTACGAGCCGAGAGGATAATCTGCTCTTTCTCGAATTCCAAGGTAGCATAGAGATAGCTTCCCTGTTGTAGGTTGAACAACGAAGGAGAAAGCGCTGAGGCGGAGGGTACTCGCTTATCCAAAGTCTCATAAGCGTCTGTTATGTTGACCCATACACTGATATCCTTCTGATCCGAAAGGAAATCGGCAAAGCCGTCAAGGGAGGTAATCTGTTTTTTAGCCTCTAAGGAGCGGAGTTGCTTGGCTTTCAAGGGGATTTGTAGTTCTGAAGCGGGTTCTTCATCTGCGTCGCCTACTCCCAGAAAAAGCGCTTTGTCGTTATCCCAGCTCAGTGTATATTTGCCTTCGGCCATGTTCAGCAACTTATAGCCACTTTCCTCGGTAGGAGTATTTTTCTTGTCAGCCAAGGCAAAAAGTTGGTTAAGGGTCTTTTCAAATTTTTCCTTATCGGAGAGGGAGCAGGCCATCCCGATATAGTTTTCCATTCCATTGCCCCCTTGTTGTCCATACTGGAAGAAATAGATAGGTTCGCGAAAACGCACCCCTGAATTTCTAGGATTACGGAGCAGCTCACGGAGGAAATCGCGTTGCTTATCCGTTAGGGAAAGGCTATCAACCCACTGCTTGAACTCCGCAGCCTCTTCAGAGGAGCCGATATCCGCTTTTTGGTAAAGCGACTTAAAGTCAATAGAAACAACCCAAGCGGCATCGCTGGGGATCAGTGACAAAGAGGCAGGCTTCTTAGAACAAGAAGCGATGAGAATGAGGACTAAGCCAAGTAAGAATCGTTTCATAAGGTTTTGAGTTTTTAAGTTCATATTGACTTCTAAGCTAATGCAAGATGAGGCTCAACGACTTTATCCAAAGGAGGTCTCTCTATAGGATAATGTTCATCTTCATAGCTTTCCACAAGGTCTGTAAGGAGCATTAATTCTATATATTCTGGATTATCTTCAGGGGTATTATCATCAACCATTTCTAAAAGTTGGTCTATACGCTTCATAATAGCGTTGTATTGTGTTTCATTTTTTATCATAATCTTATATTTTATCTATATTTTCTATATCATCATATTCCTTATGAGTACCTACAAATCGAATATACAGAATCTTAGGTGTAAATAGTATAAGAGCCACTATCCTGAAATGATTACCTTTAATATTGAAAACAAAACGTTTGTTCCCTACAGCATCTACGCTGTTAAAGCTCTTTTTTATATCAGCGAAACATGTCCATTGGGCATCTATTGTTTTCCTATACCAATCCTCCAAAGATAGTTTCGCATCAGGATAGAGCGTATAAAAATCGACCAATGCTTTCTTGGCAATGACTCTCATAAGCTGTTTTTGACTACAAAGGTATAAAAATATTTCTGATACACAAACAAATTTTTTAAGAAATGAAGTAAAAAACAGTACAGACAACGATTTTTTTACTATCTTTGCCTATTGATTTTCAAAAACCGATTTTTATATGAAAAAACTTATTTTTCTTTTATGTTTTCCCTTAGTTGCTGGGGCACAGGAGGTGCTCTCTGGGCGTATAACAGATAGCTTGGGCTTAAGTGTCCCCTATGTAAATATAGGGGTAGTGGGCAAAGGGAAAGGTACTGTCAGTGATAGCAAAGGACGGTACCAAATAGACCTTACAGGAGTTGCCCAAAAAGATAGTATCTACTTTTCTCATCTGAATTATTACCGAAGAGCTTTTGCTGTCAAAGACTTACAGCGAGATCCAAAGGTTGTCCTTGTAGAACATGTCTTTGAGTTGCCGTCCTTTACGGTAAGCCAAAAGAAGCCTAAACTACAGACGATTAAGGGAATGGGTATCTATGTAGGAGGGGTATATTATATAGGGGAAGATGTACTTAATAAAGAAGAGATTGGTAATATCATAACCCTAAAGCACACCTATTTGGCCAAGGAGTTTGAGTTGCCCATCTTGGAGAATACTATGCCTAACCTTGTGCTGCGCTTGCAAATCCTTAAGATAGAGGACGATGGTACGCTTACACCACTTGTGGAGAAGCCTATTTACCTTAATATTCCACAAAATAGTCAAAAGCAAAAGATTGTCCAAGAGCTACAGGTGGTACTTCCCAAAGGACGTATCTGGGTAGGACTTCGTGCAGTGGAAGGCTCAGGAGATGGGCACTTTGGGTTTGAGGGTAACCTCAGTGGTGGCTATGAACTCAAAGAGGGGGTTTTTAAGAAATTTGAACTGAGCATGGGAGTGAGATATGGTATTAAAGGAATCAAAATTAGTGACTAATGACAAGTGACGAATGACTTTTCACTCTCTTGTTAGCTTGTTTTTCTATAATTCCAAACAGCCCAGCTATTTAGAAGCACGGCAAAGCCTACAAGGTACAGAAACTCTGTGCTGAGCTGCAAAAAACTACTGCCCTTGAGGACAATTAAGCGGATAGCATTGACAAAATGGGTTATAGGAATGGCATTGCTTACCTCTCTGCTCCATGCGGGCATGCTATCTACACTGGTGAGGAAACCACTCATCAATAGAAAAATCATGATAAAGAAGTAGGCAATGAACATGGCTTGTAACTGCGAATCGGCATAGGTGGAGACCAAAAGGCCAAAGCCCAGAATCGCAATGAGATACATAGCGGCAAAAGCATATAGGGTAAGCAAACTGCCTGCGGGGAAGATGCCATATACTACATACATCACTGTAAGCCCTAAAGTAAAGAGGATTAAACCTACTACCAAAAAAGGTATGAGCTTACCGAGTATAAACTGCCACTTCTTGATAGGGGTTACATTGATTTGCTCAATGGTGCCGATCTCCTTTTCTCTCACCACATTGAGCGCAGAGAGAAATCCCCCGATAATAGTCAGTAAGATTGCCAGAATCCCTGGGACGATATAGCGCGTATATTGCAGATGCGGATTGTACCAGTGGGTGGAGGCCACATTGAGTTTGGCTACAGCACCTATGCGTTGGGGAGCTTTTATATTTACGTCCAGCTCAGCGTTGAACTCACGTATTACCGAGAGCAAATAGGCACCCCCTAAGGACGACTTACTGCCGTTGATGGCATCGATAGAGACACCGAGCGCTTGTCGGCCTTCACGCACCAAGTTACGCTCAAAGCCCTCAGGTACTTCCAAGACGACATCAGCCTTACCGTCTTCTATGAGGGAAAGACCTTCTTTGTAAGAGAAAGGAGCATCTACAAGGCGAAAATATCCAGAGGAGGTGATCTTCTGTATTAGCTGGTGGGAATAAGGACTTTGGTCGTGATCCACATAGACGAGGTTGATGTTCTTTACATCAAAATTGGCCACTAAAGGCAGTATAATCAGCTGCATCATAGGGGCAACAAACATCATAGCCAAGATGGTTTTATCTCGGAATATCTGTTTGAATTCTTTTTGGAGTATGAATGATAAGGTCTTCATCAGTTGTTAGTTGTTAGTTGTTAGTTGTCAGTTGTTAGTGATTAATGGGTTAATTCTAACCACTAACCACTAATCACTAACCACTCTTCTATTCTAATCGGATTTTAAACTTCTTCATGGCAAGGCTTAAGAACATCACAGCCATAGTGATAAGGATTAAGGTTTCTTTCCAGATATAACTAAAACCTAATCCCTTGAGCATGACTTTCTTTACAATGCTATAGTAATAGCTTGAGGGGAAGATCTTGGATATACCCTGAAAGACAAGAGGCATGTTCTCTATGGGGAACATAAAGCCTGTAAAGAAAGCCGTAGGCAACATCATTCCCATCATGGCAATAAGCATGGCGGTTTGTTGAGAGGAAGTACTGGTGGAAATCAGTAGCCCCAAGGACAAACAGATGATGATGAACAAGGTACTTTCCCCGTAAAGCAATAGCAGATTACCACGTATTGGTACATCAAGCATATAGACCGAGAGCAGCAGAATCACAGTGAAGTTGATCAGCGAGAGAATAAGGTAGGGGACGGCTTTGGCTACGAGTATTTTCAAAGGATTGAAAGGTGATACCAGAAGGATCTCCATGGTGCCTAACTCCTTTTCGCGAACGACTGCTACGGAGGTCAAGGCGGTGCTGACAATCATAAAAACGAGCGCAATGACCCCAGGGACAAAGTTCATAGAGCCATTTTGCTCTAAGTTGTACAACATGCGGTTTTCTATCGTTATCTGGTAAGGCAGCCGCAAGGTAGGGTTCAGTTCTTGCTGGTAGCTGGACACCATAGCAGAGAGGTAGTTCTCTACCGTTTTGGCGGTATTGGGGTCGCTACCATCGGTAATCAGTTGTAGGGTGGTACCTTTGGGGGTATAGAGATCATGACCGAAATCAGGGGGGAATATAAGAGCTGCTTTTATAGTTCCACGTCTGAATGCGTCTTCTACCTCTTTGTAACTCAGTAGTGGGTCTTTTACTTTGAAATACGAACTTGCCTGTAAGCGTTGCGTAAGTGCATCGGTATAGGTATTGTGAGCCTCATCGAGCACAGCAATACCGATATTCTTCACCTCGCTGCTGAGGGCTTGGCCGAAAAGGACAATCTGCGCTATAGGAATCCCGAAGAGGATTAGTAGCGTACGGCGGTCACGGAATACGTGATAGAATTCCTTGCGGATAAAGGCAATGAGTTGTTTCATGGTTATTCATTACGTTTGGCATTGCGGGCAAGGACATAGAAGACCTCGTCCATGGAATGGGTGTTGAATTGTTTTTTGAGTTGGGTAGGGCTGTCCATGGCCTCTACCCTGCCATCTACCATGATGCTGATGCGGTGGCAGTACTCGGCTTCGTCCATATAGTGGGTGGTTACAAATACGGTGATACCCTGAGCAGATGCCTCGTATATCATATCCCAAAACTGACGGCGGGTTATGGGATCAACTCCCCCGGTAGGCTCGTCCAAGAAGACAATTTCGGGGCGGTGAAAAATCGCTACCGAGAAGGCCAATTTCTGCTTCCAGCCCAAAGGCAATGACCCTACGAGTTTGTTGGCTTCCTGCTCAAGACCGAGGGTCTCGATGAGTTGTTCTCGTCGAGGCTTGATCTGCTTGCGGCTTAGTCCATATACCCCTCCATAGAAGGTGATGTTTTCCGAAACGGTAAGGCTATCATAGAGGGAAAACTTCTGACTCATATAGCCGATATGCTTTTTGATCTGCTCTTGCTGCCGATACACATCAAAGCCAGCTACATGTGCCTCTCCTGAAGTGGGGTAGGAAAGCCCACAGAAGATACGTATAGCGGTGGTTTTCCCCGCTCCATTGGCACCGAGAAAGCCAAAGATTTCGCCTTTTTCAACGGTTAGGGAAATGTTGTTCACGGCTTTGAAATCGCCGAATTGCTTGGTAAGGTTATGACAGTGAATTGCGTTCATTTGTTCATTTGTTGGTTTGTCAATTTGCCAATGTTAGGAGAGGGCGAATTGCCATTCGCCCCTACAGCACTCTCCATTAGACGGATAAAACTATCCTCAATGGTGGGGGTAATCGTTTTCCACTCAAGGAGTGGAAAGGTGGTTTTCAGTTGTTGCTCTAATTGGAGCGGATCTGTCGCTTGCTTTAAGGTGATATGTAAGTATTCGCCAAAGGGATAACAACTATCTATTTCGGGGCAAGTACGCAGATGCTGGAGCAATGTGTAAATATCAGGGGTGCTTGCCGCATAGAGGGTTTGTCCAAAGTTACTGATAATCTGCAGGGGGGTACTGGTGGAGAGGATTTTGCCGCTTTGTATAAGGGCAATACGGTCGCACAGGCTGGCCTCGTCCATATAAGGGGTGGAGACCAGTATGCTGATACCCTGCGCTTTCAGCTTGGCGAGCATCTGCCAAAACTCTTTACGAGAGACTACATCTACCCCTGTGGTAGGCTCGTCCAGTAAAAGGACTTTAGGCTTGTGAATGAGCGCGCAACAGAGGGCTAATTTTTGTTTCATTCCCCCAGAGAGTTTGCCCGCACGACGCGCACTAAAGGGCTTTATCTGCTCATAAATATCCTTGATAAGGTCGTAATTCTCGGCAATGGTGGTGCCAAAGACAGTCGCGAAGAAATTGAGGTTTTCTTCCACGCTAAGGTCTTGGTAGAGGGAGAACCGCCCCGGCATATAGCCTACGATCTTGCGGATTTCTTTGTAATCCTTTACAATATCAAGCCCCTCCAGCGTGGCGCTTCCTTCGTCGGGCAGCAGGAGCGTGGTGAGCATACGGAAGACGGTGGTTTTGCCTGCACCATCGGAGCCAATCAGCCCGAAAAGCTCGCCTTTCTTGACTTCTAAAGAGAGGTGTTGCACGGCCTGAGTGTCGCCGTAGGACTTGCTGAGGTTTTGGATATTTATACTTGTCATTTTTCTGATTAGTTGATTTATCAATGAGCTACAAGCTCTTTTTTTGATAGGCACGAGCTACAAGCTCGCGCCAGCAAGGGATTTCCAGTTAAGCAGTTGAAAATCATCTAAAATACATTCTTTTTTTGTATAAGCATTACGATAACTTATTTTGTTCTCCTCTATTTTGACAGAAGGATACCAATCATCTAAACAAGCAAATCTACTATATTTAGGATCAATAATTAGAGTTACAACACCTGACCACTGATGAGGTTTCACGGCTTCTATTGATATAAAGAAACTTTCGGTCGATTTATCTATACTTATTTGCTTGATATTTCTCAGATAACACCAATAGGGCAATTCATTGTTTGACTCAGGGAAATATACAGAGCAAACCTCATCTCCGTGTGGAGGCTCTGTTTCATATTTTAGCAACATACGTCCAACTGGGAAGCTCACCTCGTAGGTGTCTTCTGTAAGGAAGGTTACTTTACAGTCTTCTATATCAAACATATTTTACTAGTAAGTTGTTCATTTTTCGTTTTCTGTATCAAGGCAAAAGCAAAGGTCTTTGCCTTCAGGATCTTTTTCTATATAACAATCTTTTCGCAAGGGATAGTCCCAAGTGCCATTGGCGGTTTTTACTTTTTGATAAGGGGGTACGTATACGGTACCTTTGTCCCAAAGGATTTGAGCATATAGTACTCCGTTGTAATAAGCATAATGCCCAAAAGGGTTCATTTCTTTTGAGGGATAACACGTCTGAAAGTTCTTACGACCATCGTAATCGCGTAGCGCTTGCGCTCCCATAAACTTCTGTGTAAAGCATTCGTTATCCTCAGCAAGCTCATTTTTGTACAATTCGTAGAATGCAGGGCGATCTTCTTCGAACAAAGCGTAATCGTCGGTACTTATGCGGTAATAGCGTTCGTAGCCTGCTACCCAACTTACAAGTACTTTCATCAAGTGGGTTTCGAGTGCTTCGCAATAGCCTAAAGTAAAGAAATGTTCTCGGTCTACGAGGTCTTTGGTGAGCTTTATGTGTTCTATGAGTTTTAATTTCATCTTGTAGGTATAATTCGTTTTTCTTACTGATTTTGTGTGTTATTTATAATCAATCATATTTAGAATGTGAATAAAATGCGAATAAATAAGGCAAGGGGTTCGTTCCTAATTCGCTCTCTTTCAAGGGCTAATTGCCATTAGCCCCTACACCTGCTCATGCTAATTTTTCGCAAACCATTTCTGTTTGACTATAACTCTTATTGGATTATTTGTAATAACGCTCCAACGCTTCTTTTGCTACTTCTACAATCTTATCGTCTACATCTTTTGCAAAAGAGAGGATACGACAGGGAACAACTATCATTATGAGTTTTTCTTCATACCAAAACATATAGCAAACATGCGGCATTTTCATTATGGGGTCGAATACTATATAATCCTTATCCTTCAGGGAGTGTACAAACTTCATTAACGACTTATTGGTAGATGAGAACGGGGATAATACGTACATGTCGATAATGTGATCGAAAAAGAGTTCTGTATTGGTATACACATAAAGATTTGTCAGGCAATAATCTGCTTGAGGGTTGCGAATCAATATTTTATTCTGAGATAAAACCGACGAGAGAGACCACATCAAAAGTCTATGTGTGGCCACAGCTTCTCCCTTCTCTCCTTTTTCTATGGTAAAGCGTCGCGAAGAATGGCAGAACTTCTGATGCGCTACGATATTTTGGATGGCAAGACTATCTTTTGCCAAATGGGTATATTTTTCGAACACATCAACTTCTTGTATATTCCTAATATCCTGTACGGTTTGTGCCATTCCACATACAGAGACAAAGAAGAAGATAATACAGATATAATAACGTTTCATATTACTTGATGTTTTAATTGTAATCGTGGTAGCACAAGAGTTTTGTTAGTCATTAAACCACAAAAAATGTGCTAAGAGTTGCGCTACAAGCTCTATTCTTGAAGGGTACGAGCCAGCAGGGGGCTATAAGTTTTAATTTCATCTTCAGTAAAATTGTTGTACTTTTGCTGCGGATTGAAAAAATATATGATGCACAACTTATATTTGGCTTTAGCCATTGTTTTAGAGGTCTTCGCTACCACTCTTTTAGGTAAATCAGAAGGGTTTACTAAATGGTTGTTTGCCGTGGGGTCGCTGTTGTCATACGGTGTTTGTTTTTATTTTTTATCCTTAACCCTCAAAAATATTCCGCTGGGGGTAGCCTATGCTATCTGGTCAGGGGTAGGGATTGTACTGACCGCCATGGTGGGTATACTCGTTTTCAAAAGCAAAATAGACTTACCTTTTGTACTGGGTGCCCTGCTTATCATCGCTGGGGTGGTGGTAATTAACCTCTTTTCAAAGGCAAATGGGCACTGATTTTCTCACTTATTTCTTTTCTTTCCTTCTGGTTATCAAAATAAATACTACGCATATTACCAGTCCTACAAGCGCAGGTTTGGCTACAGACCAACCGCTTGCCCCACTACTCTCTACACTCCACAAGAGTTTTAAAAGTGCTGTCAGTACTATAGTATAGAGCAATAGGTGCCATTTTCGCTGCCATGCCGAGGCTATCAGCAGGTAGAAAAACAGGGGTACCGTTAGCGAGAAAAGTATCTTTTTTGCGTCCCACGCACCTTTGAGGTAGTCCATTTCGTAGGCTAAGAAACTAAGTACTTTAGGGTCGGTTTGCTCTGGAGTCAGGAACCAAAACATACTGGTAAATAGGCAAAAGATACTCAATGTTACGCCTGCATACGACTTTCTCAAAGCGAAATACACCATAGGCACGATAAAGAGCGGACGCACGTACCAGCTCCCTATATTATGATGTCGCGCAAAAGCCCACTGAAAAAAGGCGTCATTAGTGAAAAAGACTGTTATAAGAACTACAGTAAGTAGGGCAAAAAGTGCGGCTATTGCTTTGTCGTATTTCTTTAGCATAAAACAATTATTCTTTTTTCTCTAAAATTTCCATCATTTTCTTTACATCAGGTAGCGCCTTACGCAATTTTTCGGGCATATCGTCTAAGGTCTTATAAGTAGCCACTCCCATAGGCTTGGTATAATCACGTACAGCATATTGGGCATAAGAATGATTTGCTGTTTGACAGAGAACAATACCTATAGTCGGATTTTCATGGGGTTTTCTTATGTGATCATCAAGTATTTGTAGATAACCAAAAAGCTGTCCTAAATAAGAGGTCTTAAACTCTCCTAACTTCAATTCTACTACTACCATAGCATTTAGCTCTCTATTAAAAAATAATAAATCAGGGAACTGTTCTACTCCATAGATTTCCAAGTGGTACTGATTACCAATGAAAGCAAAATCGCGTCCAAAAGTCATAATGAAGTTTTTGATGTTTTGTACAATTTTTTGTTCTACTACACGTTCATCTACATCAATATTTTCACGTTGTCCTATTTCTTCCACATTAATAAAATCAAGCAAATACTCATCCTTGAACATTTCTACTGCCCGACGGGCTTCTATAGGGTCGTTAATAGTCCTTGTAAAATTATTGGGCATATTCCCTTGACTTTTGTAGGCTTCTTCCTTTATTAACAATCTTAGTTTTCTTACAGCAAGATGCTCCTCCGCTACACGACGTATATAATAGTAACGTTCCTGTATATCTTTTGTTCCGATTATAATAATAGAGTGATGGGAAAAAGGGACTTTAAAAAAGTCTTCTATAGGAAATTCTGCTACATTGGCAACTTGCATAGTATGAAATATATCTATCTCATTATCAACTGTTAATAATTCGGCGGTCATGACCGCCGAATTACCTTTGTCTAATTTGGCGGTCATGACCGCTGAATTAGCATCAAGCATTTCCCATGCTTCATAAAAGCGCCTCATATCCTTCATTTGGGTTTCAGAAAAGCCTCTAAGTCCAGGAAGTTCTCTGCGAAGTTGTTCACTGATAGTTGCTAATACTCCTTCACCCCAAACCCCATTACGAGTATGCTGTGATAAATATTTGCCAATGGCAAAATACAAAACAAGTTGCACCCTGTTTACATCCTTTGCTGCTTCATATTGTCCTTGCAATATAGCGGTCTTTATAGCTCTGACCGCATTATCATATGACACTGAGTTATCCATAAGAATATATTAAAAATGATACACTAACAGAATGCAAATATATGAATTTGTTTGGTTATTTCCTCGTATTCGCTGGTTTTACTTTTTACCGACATACCCAGCTCCAAATATTTGCTGGCTTTACTTTTTACCTTTTACCTTTTATTTTTTATCTAAATAGGGCTTCCCCGTACATGCCTATTTTGAGATAGCCATCGTTTTTTACCTTTACTTTGATAGCATAAACAAGGTTAGCACGTTCGGACTTGGTTTGTATGGTCTTGGGGGTAAACTCGGCCTTGTCGGCTATATAGGTAAGGGTACCCTCATAGGAGCGTTGCTTTCCCTCTCCTGCATCGGTATGGACGGTTACGGACTGACCCAATTTGATTTTGGGGAGTTGGTCACCAGTGATATAGGCTTTGAGAGTAAGGGTATCCATATTGGCAATCTTGTACAAGGGCTTGCCAAAGGTCTGCATTTCTCCCTTGAGAGCATAATTGACAAGTACTGTTCCTGCAATAGGGTTGATGATCTCCCCTTGGTTGATTTGAGCTTGGACAGCATCGGCGTTTTTCTGTAAGGGAGCTTCTTGGCTGAGCACATTGCGGTTCTGGCTATTGATATTGGTAAGGCTCACCTTGAGTTGGTTTTCAGTTACGGCAAGCTGTTTGCGTAATTGGTCGGTCAGGGCGGTGAGGTCGTCCAACTGTTTTTGAGTAGCTGCCCCGCCAGCCACAAGCTGTTGCACACGAGCGAGTTCGCGTTGTTGCTGGGCAAGCTGCGCTTTCTGCACCTCATATTGGCTACGTATGAGCGCCACTTGGTCTGAGGGATTTAGTGTTTTTTCCTTCAGGGAGGAGATAGTGGCTTCTACCTGCTCTTTTTGGAGCTTTAGGATTTCCACGTTGATTTGTCCAACCTTCTCCCCCTCTTGGAGCATCTTGCCTTCTTCGACGGAGTAGGACAAGAGGCGGCCATTTTGTTCGGCTGATACGATCACCTCATCGGCAGTAAAATTGCCAGAGGCATCAAAAGTATTCTTGGAAGAGCAAGCACTTAGGACAAGGAGGCTTGCGAGGTATATTTTCTTCATTGAATTTTGAATTTTGAGTTCTAAGTTTTGAGTTAAGCACGAGCTACATCACTAATCATTGGTCACTAAGTGTTGGTTTTCTTGTGCTTGGAGTAGCTGTATCTCGTGCAAGAGGAGCGTCTGCTTAGCGAGGTTTTCGGCATTGACCTTTTGGAGGTATTCGTGAGTGGTGATAACCCCATTGTCCAATTGTACTTGGGCGGCTTGAGCTACCGAGTGGCGTAGGGCAACGCTCTCTTGGTCTTGCTCCATAAGGCGCTGGAGCTTGCTGATCTGCGTCTGTTGCTGGGTAAGATCCAGTTCGGTGCTCATCAGAAAAGCCTTGCGATCGGCCGAAAGGGATTCCCCTTGGAGTTGTAGGAGTTGTTTCCTATTGGACAAGCTATACAGCGGGCTAAGATTCCACTGCAAGCGTACCCCTGCTATATAATAGAAATCAAACTCATTCTTGATGATATTGAGTGTGGGGCGGCCATAGGCACCTTGGAAAAACAGTCCTATTTTGGGCAAATATTCCGAGGTAAGCTGTCGCCTCTGGATATCCAATACCGATTGTTGGAGGTCAAATCCCTTTAGCTCAGGGCGATGGTTGGCGGTGCCAAGTGCCGTGGGTTTTGGGCGAGGCAAAGTCGTATCGGAAGGTAAGGACTTACCTATGAAAGTGCTAAGCATCTGAAGATACATCGCCTTAGTAGCTTCATACTCTGTACGCTGCATCGCAAGGCGCACCAATTCCGCCTTTAGCTCAGCCACATTGCTCGGTAGAGTGGTACCATTTTTTAGGGCTACTTCCCCCTTTTCCAATTGGGATTGGACAGTTTCTGCATTTAGTTGGTTTTGAGATAGTTGTGCATCAATGAGCAATACTCCAAAATAGAGATTACTCACCCGCTGCTTAAGGGCATAGAGTTGGGTTTCCACGGCTTGGGTTTGTACGGCACTTTGAGCTTTGATCAGCTGCTTTTGAGTGCGAGTAGCTCCGCCATTATAAAGGAGCTGGCTTACCTCACCTACTACTTTGTATTGGTCTTTGCTTACCGTGGGCAAGGTTATAGTCAGCGGTAAGCGTCCGATAGACTGGGAAAAATCAATGGTTTCGGACTGGTAAGAGGCCTGTCCTGTGATACTGATTTGAGGTAAATAAGCCTTATTGGCATTGGCCAAAGTATAGTCCTCGCTCTTGGCAATTAAGTCCAACTTCTGTACGGTTGGGTAATGATCGCGGGCAAGACGGTAACAATCCTCCAAGGTAAGTGCCTCTTGAGCAAACCCCATGAAAGGAAGTAATAAGAGTAAATAACGCATCTTTTTAATTGTTAATCAGTGAGTTTAACCAATTGGTTAATGTATAGGTAAAAAAATATGGTTGTTTTTAAAGGACGAAAGGCCTCATATACTTCGCTTATTTTCGGATTTTTCCTCTACAAACAACATAGCCTTGATCCACTGGGGGATCAACTTTTTTCGCTCAAGCATAAGGGCTTTGTATGGGGCATTATCTATTTTGTTTAAAGCAATGAGAATAGGCTGGGCAATGAAAGGGAATATCACCAAACCAATTACATTGAGTACCATCTGGAGCAGATTGGGTTCGCTAATCTCTCCGCGGGCTACTGCCTCGGCGTATTGGCGGGCTAAGACTGAGTTTTGTAGTGCCTCGTGAATAGGCGAATTTTCTACGAAAGGTTCAGGATTAGTGCGTACCTCATTGAACACGAAGGTTGGTAACTCTGGCTCCTCCAAGAGTAGGTCTATATACTTGGCTACGACCTGTTCTATTTTCTGCTCAAGGGAGGTCGTCTCCTCATTTAGAATGGCAGATATCCCTTGAAAGAAATAAGTCATTGTCTCTATCATCACGATTTGGAAGAGCTTCTCCTTGCTGCGGAAATAATAATTGACCATAGCATGGTTGATGCCCGCTTCCTCGGCTATGTCGCGGGTGCGGGTACCAGCATAGCCTTTCTGATGAAAGACCTTACGGGCAGCAGCTTTGATTCGTTCTTCGGTGGTCATCTTAAAGAGATAAAAGATAAAAAGTAAAAGGTAAAATTGGTTAGTTCCTAAAACCTAACCTCTAATTCGGGAACAAAGGTATATTAAATATTTGGATTAACCAAATGGTTAATGGAAATTTTTTAATTAGTTAATTGGTTCATTGACTCATTGTCTCATTTTTATATCTTTTTCTTGTTATAGCATCAAAAATAGTTCCATAAATCAGGAATAAAACAAGTAGCATTACCCATAGAATAGGTGCTGCCAACGCCAAGGAAGCGTTTCTATCGATCATGGAAAGGTCTCCCTTTAGTACCTTTTCCATAAGTGATTGCTCATAATAGGCAAAAACACTCCCTGAGAAACTACTCATAATCCCCCAAAGAGCCAATCGGTATGCCCATAAAAATTTCTTATAACATAAAAAATAGTACATAGGCAAGAACAATAAGGTAACCCCTATAACCCAACTGCAATTCAGCCCCATGGTTTTGCTGAAATAGGAAGGGGCATAGCCTATATGGGTTGCTACAACCAATAACAACACCCACAAGAGGGCACTTATTTTTCCAAAATGTTTCATAGCTAGGAGGTAAATCATTTGTTCTTGGTAACACTGATGGTATTATTGCTTAATTCCTCTTCTCCATTCACCACTTTAACTAATTGGCAACAAATTGGCGACAAGTTCAGCAAGTTAAATTAATTCGGAAAACCTGATGAATATCAAGTAATTAGCGGAAAACTCAATCCGTATTTCGTCTGTCTTAGCAAGTTACCAGCAAGTTAAATCTATGCCCAGATGGGGATATACTTCATATATCGAGGAGCTGTTCTAGGATCAAGTACCTTAATCAGTTTCTTGTTAATTGCCTCTCTAATTAATCTGGAGGAACTACTAGAAGAAGTTTCTGGAATACCAAATCTATCACGAAGTGATTTGTTCGACAGGGCGTCACCCTGTATATACATCAGACATGCATGAAGATAGCAAGACCACAATTTGTCCTCCATAGGAATATTGCTAAAACTCATTTCTGAGAAAAGTGTAACTTTTGTGCTATCTTGGAAAACCTCGATACGCGGGGCAGGCAGGAATTGTGCTTCACATGCCAACACCATTCTGTCCCATCCACGACCAAGTTCCTCACACATCTTCAAACGACGCATGAGAGAAGCAAGTTTCTCATTTCTCGACTTTGGCGGATTGTCTATTATTCGGAGTATATCGACTAACGGAGTGCCTGGATTTGTTACCTCAATACGATTGTCAAATATCTCCACTACTGGAGCTGCTCCCGTTATATATAAGTCTTGGTGGATAAGGCTATTTGCAATGGCTTCTCTTACAGCAGGCAAAGGGAACTTGCTTGTTGTTGACAATTGGACAGTATTTATATCCTCATTGCTTGGCAGCAAAGCATTCACATAACGCACGATATTCTCAAAGCAAATGGCATAACCCTGTATAAATGATTCTTCTTTCTGAATCAGTAGACGGTTAACGTCTTTGTACTGTACCACTCGCATGGCTTTTCGTCCTAAACGGGCAAACTCATTCAAATCCTTGGCAAATAAAATGGCACCAAGGTTGGTAATACTATATAGTCCATTATCCTGCTTCTGGATGATTCCATCCTCGTTCAGATAATGTATTACTGCATCTTTCTCTGCTGGTTGGGGTATCTTCAATAACGTAAAATAGGCATCTACCTGAAGTAGCCTGATAATATCTTCAAATCTCTGTTCAGTCTTGACACATACATCCTCAAACTGGGCATGGCGCAACTTATCCCATAGTTGAGCACGGAATATAGGAAACTCATACAACTTCTTTGTGTAACTTCCGCTTCGTACATAATCAATATTTTGGAATGCAACAGGTTCGTTAAGAGCCTTGTGAACTCTAATCAGCTCTACATGTTTACCATCAATCTCTGTATCAAGGAACTCAAAATCCGCATTTTTTGAAAGAAGATAACGAAGCCAATTCTCTAACTCTTGATTACCTTTCTTCTCCATCTTCAACCGTACCTTTGTGCCAATAATTTCATGTGTAGTATCATCTATGCCCCATATCATATAGGCATAGTCTCGGTCGTTCAATGTTGCACTATTTGCAAGGGCACTAATGTCCTCACCAACCATATTTGGCTCACAATTGTTATGCTTGAACTCAACCCATCCTGCCTCTTTAGGTAGTTTGCAGAGTTCTTTTACCAAAATATCGATATTTCCAATCATATTATTTACCGTGAGTTCGACATAAGAAAGTTACTTTTTTCTTGCAAGAAAGGGATATTTTTGGTAGCTTTATGGTTTGAAAATCAAATAATTACCTAAAAAATATCCCTTATGTTATCAAGTGACAAATTTACTAAAATATTCTTTGTGATAGACGAATTTTGCAAGAATTTTAATGAAGTACTATCCATTTTTAGAGAATTGCCTCATGTATTATTGTATTCTATAACAAGATGAAAAAAATCACAAACCATTTCTACTTGATTATAAACTATGTCATATCTATTGTCTTCTGTTTACCAATGATTAAAATTAACAATTAAGCATTGATAATTAACAATTATATTTCGTACATTTGCCCTTTAAATCCCAATGAAATGACCATTACCAGCCTCAATCAGTTAGACCTAAGCCGCGGAGGGTACACCTATGCCGACTATCTGTTATGGCAGTTGAAGGAACGGGTGGAGCTACTGCGTGGGCGTATCTTTAAGATGATCCCTGCTCCCGCTATTATTCACCAAAGAATCTCTATGAGGCTCTCAGGAGAGTTTTATAATTTCTTCAAAGGGAAGTCTTGTGAGGTTTTCACCGCTCCCTTTGATGTCGTTCTTCCCAGTGCCGACGGAAAGGAGGATAATGTGGTACAGCCCGACCTATGTGTGGTGTGCGACCCTGAGAAATTGGCCGATGGCAAGCGCTGCTTAGGAGCGCCTGACTTGGTGATTGAGATTCTTTCCAAAGGTAATTCCCAACGCGATTTAGACGACAAGTTTCACCTATACGAACAAGCGGGGGTAAGTGAATACTGGATCGTACGTCCTACAGATAAGGAAGTGAATATCTTTGTCTTAGACCAAGGCCTTTACCGAGGCCTTGCGCCTGTGGTGGAGGGGAAAGAAATCACCTCGGTAAAGTTTCCTACTTTGAGCATACATACAAATGATATTTTTGATTAATTATGAGTTTTCCTACTGATCTTGCCATAGCGCAACAAGCTCACATGCTACCTATTAGAGAGATAGCCAAAAAATTAGATATCCCAGAAGATGATATAGACCCTTATGGGAAATACAAGGCCAAGTTGCCTTTGTCCCTGATAGACCCTAAGAAGATTGCCCAGCACAAGCTCATCTTGGTTACTGCCATTACCCCTACTCCAGCAGGGGAAGGTAAGACTACTGTGAGCATTGGTCTTACAGAGGGGCTGAACAAGATAGGTAAAAAGGCCATTGCTGTTCTTCGCGAGCCGTCCTTAGGCCCTGTCTTCGGCATCAAAGGAGGGGCAGCAGGCGGAGGCTATTCCCAAGTGGTGCCCATGGAGGACATCAACCTGCACTTCACTGGTGACTTTGCCGCTATTGAGCGCGCCAACAACCTCTTGGCTGCCGTAATAGACAATAATATACAGAGCAAAACCCACTCCATAGGCATAGATCCTCGTACGGTGGTATGGAAGCGTGTGATGGATATGAACGACCGCGCCTTACGCCATATCATAGTAGGCTTGGGTGGCGCTACCCATGGTATTCCCCGCGAAGATGGGTTCAATATCACTCCTGCTTCGGAGATTATGGCGATCCTCTGTCTGGCGGAGAACTTCTCTGACCTTAAGCGCCGTATTGGCAATATCTATGTAGGAAAGAAGTATGACGGCACCCCCGTTTTTGCACGCGACCTGAAGGCTGTAGGGGCAATGGCACTACTGCTGAAAGAGGCTATCAAGCCCAACCTTGTACAAACCCTTGAGAATAACCCTGCTATCCTTCACGGAGGGCCTTTTGCAAGTATCGCCCAAGGTACCAATACCGTATTGGCGACCAAGATGGGACTTTCCTTAGGCGAATATGTAGTTACCGAAGCGGGCTTTGGAGCAGACCTAGGGGCAGAGAAGTTCCTTAATATCAAGTGCGTATCGGCAGGACTTGCTCCTGATGCTGTAGTGGTAGTGGCTACTGTACGTGCCCTACGTCACCACGGCGGTGCTACCAAAGAGGAGTACAACACCCCTTCCTTAGAGCGTGTAAAGAAAGGTATTGCCAACTTAGAAAAACACATAGAAAACGTACAATGTTTCGGACTGAAACCTGTGGTGGCTATCAACCACTTTCCTCATGACAGCGAGGAGGAGATTGCCTATATCCAAGCCTTCTGCAAGGAACGAGGCGTGGAGGCGATTGTCAGCCGTGGCTTTAGCGAAGGTGGCGCAGGTACCCAAGAGCTTGCCCGTGCGGTGGTAGCCATAGCCGAGAGCAGAGAAAGCCACTTTACTCCCCTATACGACCATGCTGCTTCGGTAGAGGAAAAGATAAAAACAGTAGCTACCCGTATCTATGGGGCTAAAGGAGTGAATTATAGTACTAAGGCGCTTAGCCAACTTAAGCAAATCAGCAAATTGGGCTTCGACAAACTTCCTATCTGTATGGTTAAGACCCCTAAGTCACTCAGCGATGACGAGAAGAAGTTGGCTCGCCCAACCGATTTTGAGGTAACCGTTCGCGAGTTCGAGTTTGCCTCAGGAGCGGGCTTTATCATTCCTATCTTAGGCGATACGGTGCGTATGCCAGGTTTGCCAAGTGTGCCTGCCGCCGAAGGTATGGATATAGATGATGATGGCGTGATTACAGGACTTAGTTAAGTGAAGAGTGAAGAGTGAAGAGTGAAAAGTGAAAAGTTACTCTTCACTTTTCACTTTTAGTATTTCACTTATCTTATCAACTATCTCTTGGGTAGCGTGGGGACGGGCGAGCTTTCGGAAGTTTTCGGAAAGCTCTTTTCGCTTGTTCTCATCGGAGAGGAGGGCGGTGAAAAGAGAGGGAAAATGAGTGGTGATGTCTGTTTCCTTAAGTAAGAGAGCTGCATTTTGGTCGGCTATGGCTTGGGCATTTTTCGTTTGGTGGTCTTCGGCGACGTTGGGGGAGGGGACGAAGATGACAGGCTTGCCTACGACGGACAGTTCGCTGACGGAGCTAGCACCTGCACGGGAGATAATCACATCGGCAAGGGAGAAGGCCGCTTTCATGTTCTCCACAAAGGGGAGGATACGTACCGATTCGCTTTCTAAGTGCTTGTACTCAGGGAAGTAGTAAGCCCCACACTGCCAGAGGACTTGTACCTCCTTCTCCTGGAAGAGCGGTAAGTGCTCCTTGACCAATTCGTTAATCTTTCTTGCCCCTAAACTGCCTCCGATGACAAGCAAGGTAAAGGCTTGAGGGTCAAGAGAAAAGAGCTTATAAGCCTCAGGGTCTTTGTCTGTTATTGTCATTAAGTCCTCACGGATAGGGTTGCCGGTGAGAAAGAGAGGGGCAGAAGGGAAATAACGTTCCATATGGTCATAAGCCACGAAGATGCCTTTGGCGCCTTTGGCTACCCACTTGTTAGTTACCCCAGCATAGGAGTTTTGTTCCTGAATAAAATAAGGAATTCCCAATAGCTGTGCGGCCTTCAGGGTAGGGGCGGAGGCATAGCCTCCGGTGCCGATGACCACATCGGGCTGGAAGCGCTTGATGAGCTTATAGGCCTTATAGAGGCTATAGATGACCCTAAAGGGAAAGGCAAGTGTAGAGAGGCTGAGCTTGCGCTGGAGTCCGCGAATGGGGAGTCCTACTATAGGGTAGCCCGCCTTGGGGACACGCTGCATTTCCATTTTGCCCTCGGCACCGACAAAGAGAAACTCAGCAGAGGGGAATCGCTTTTTGATCTCACCTGCAATAGCCAAGGCAGGGAAGATGTGGCCACCTGTGCCACCACCAGAGAGGAGAATACGCATAGATTTAATTGTTAATTGTCAATTATCAATTGTCAATGACATGTAAATAAAAAAACTACTTTTTCAAAAGAGAGAAAAAGTAGTTTTGAAAAAAATTTTAATAGTGGTGCCTCCAGGAATCGAACCAGGGACACAAGGATTTTCAGTCCTTTGCTCTACCAACTGAGCTAAGGCACCATTGGTTGTTTAATTCGGGTGCAAAGGTACAACTTTTTTTCTAATCTGCAAGGGATTGAGAGAAATTTTCGGAAAAAATTTTTCTTTTGTTTTTATGTTATTGTTTTTCAATAAATTAAAACTGAAAAATTTTTACTAAACAAAATTTTAACGGGGGGATTTTATTTTTTTCTTGTTTAAGAGCTAAAAAAGTTAGATATTTGCAAGCTGTAACAGTAATGAACATATGAGGTTACCTATAGTCTTAGCTTTGTTTTTAGTCACTTTTGCTTATGGTCAGAAGGGGACTAATTCGCCATTTTCCTATTATGGATTGGGAGAGAAGCGTTTTGAAGGGAATACGGAGAATGCCCTTATGGGCGGGGTGAATGCCTATGTGGATTCTACACGGGTGGATGTACGTAATCCTGCCTCATTGGCCAAGCTCACCCGTACGACCTTTTCTCTGGCTACTTCCTATGATATAAGGAAGATGCAGACCTCAGCGAGCAGCTATCAGGAGCGTACTTTTCTGTTGGATTACTTGAACCTCTCTTTTCCCATATATAAAAACTTAGGGGTATCGGTAGGGTTGCGCCCTTATACTTCGGTAGGTTATAGGCTGATGAGCCATGAGAGCATCAGTGGTAGGGAACAATATTACTCTTACGAAGGGAGTGGCGGGGTAAATCAGGCATATTTGGCCGCAGGCTATGAGGTTTTGAAAGGCCTTAGAATAGGTGTTTCAGGCGGTTTTAACTTTGGGAAGACCCAGTGGCAAAACCTCTATAGTTCGCCTTCGTTCTTATACATCTCCAGAGAAGATAGTGAGTCTCTTTACCGTGGCGGTAGCTATGCCTTAGGGGTACAATATGAGCGGGAATTGACCAAAGACTTATCTCTGAGTGTGGGGCTGAGCTATATACCAGAGGCACGCTTGCGTTCGACTAATAACTTGACACTCTATTCGCTCAGGCCTGCTAGTGGCAATTTCCTAGTTAAGGACAGTCGCAATATCACAGACCCAAATCTGGTAAAGACCAACCTTACGCTTCCCTCCTCTTTGGACTTTTCGGCAGGGGTGGGAGATCAAGAGCGCTGGTTTGCAGGAGCGAGCTTTGGCTATTCCAATATGAGTGCGTTCTCTAACCCATTTGTAACCTCTTCTTTTGTGGGGTATGAGAATGCGTACCGCTTTTCAGTAGGAGGATTTTATTTGCCACATAATACAGTTTACACAAAATACTGGAAACGAGTTACTTACAGAGCAGGATTGTATTATGAGCATACAGGAATTATTGTAAAAGAGAAGCCTATCAACGATTTTGGCATAACTTTTGGAGTAAGCCTACCAGTGCAAGGGCTCTCTAATGCAACTATTGGAGCGGCTTGGGGTAAGAGAGGAGATGGCAGCGTGCTGAAGGAGAATTATTTGACACTGAAAGTAGCCTTGACACTCAATGATAAATGGTTCCAAAGAACGAAATACCATTAATAAATTGTTAATTGTTAATTATTAATTGTTACCTGCTAACACATAGTAGCATATAGTAACTTAAATATCTAATACCTAAAATAAGAAATTAACCCTTAGAATAAAAAAATGAAAAAGAAATTCCTATTTTCAGTACTTTTTGTAGCGGGTACGTTAGGTACTTTTGCGCAAAAAGAAGAGTGCCAGCTGAAGGCCTCTGTATATGTAGAAGCAGCAAAGCTTAAGAACTATAATGATGCCTATGAGCCATGGAAGTATGTGTATGATCATTGTCCAGAACTCTATCAGTCTACTTTCCAATATGGAGAACGTATTCTCAGAGATAAGATTGCTAAAGGAACAGACAAACAGAAGTATATAAAGGATTTACAAGAGCTTTATGAGAAGTATTTCCAGTATTTCCCACAAAAATTCTCACAGGCGGATAAGAATATGCGCCAGGCATTCCTTATGGTAGAACAAAATATAGGTACTAAGGAACAACTTTTTGCGCTTTTGGATGATACCTATAAGCTCAATAAAGATGCGTTCAACGATGATACCCTTATCTATCAGTATTTTGCTTCAGCCTTGGATCTTTACAAGGGAGGGAAGAAGCAAGTACAAGAGGTCTTTGATATCTATGACAATGTATCGGAAATCATAGAGAATGAGAATGACAAACTTTCGGTACGTATCAATGAGCTATTGCCTAAGGAAGAGGCTAATACCCTCGATGATAAGGAAAAGGCACAACTACAGGTGGCACGTACTCGTGTGGGCAATCTAAAGAATATCACCGAGAGTGTGGATGCAGCTTTGGGGCAATTGGCAGATTGTGCAAACCTTATTCCGCTTTATCAAAAGACCTATGAGGCGAACAAGGACAATGCCGAGTGGCTTCGTAGGGCAGCAGCTAAGATGTCCGATAAGGATTGTACCTCTGACCCACTTTTTGCCAAGCTCGTAGAACGTCTTTACCAGCTATCACCTTCGGCTTCTTCCGCTCTATACTTAGGAATCATGAAAGAGAAGCAAAAGAATACCACAGAGGCGGTGAAATACTTTAACCAAGCGGTAGATTTGGAGAAAGACAACCTAAAGAAATCCATGTATTTGGTAAAAATAGCCAGCAAATACTCAGGTAGTACAGCGGTAAGTTATGCTCAAAAGGCGCTTTCATACAATCCATCCAATACGACAGCTTACCAGATCATGGCACAGGCCTATGCTGGAGCTGCTAATGAGTGCGGTTCGACCTCCTTTGAGAAGCGCGCTGTATATTGGCTTGCTGCCGCCACTGCCAGAAAAGGCGGTTTGGACAAGTTGGCCGCACGCTATGAGGCACTTGCACCTTCTAGGGCAGATATATTTAACTCAGGATTGGCAGGAAAGACCATTACCTTCAAGTGCTGGGTAGGCCAATCGGTTAAGGTACCCCAATTGTAATGATAAGAACTTGTATAAAAAGATTGTTATTGGTTAGAAACATTGTAGGGCTTTTTGTCCTTACAATGTTTTTCTCGTGTGATGATGAGCCGAAGAAAAACCACTTGCAACAAGATAAGATTCCCAATGGGGAGACGTATAATTTCCGCTTGTTGTACACAGATTCTGCAAAGGTCAAGACGATCCTGGAGAGTAGCCTGAACAAGGATTTTTCCAATCAGCGTTTTCCCTATACGGAGTTTCCCGAAGGAATGGTACTGAGGTTGTATGACGATATGGGGCATGAGAATATCATTCGCTCTAAGTATGCGATCTATTACTTGCCAACCCAGATGGTAGAGCTACGCGATAGTGTGTCGCTTTCCACTTATGAGGGTAAGCAGCTCAAGACCTCACAGCTATTCTGGCAGGCCTCCACGGATTGGGTCTTTACCGAACGTCCATTTGAGTTTGTGGATTCACTGCAAGGAACTATCACCAAGGGCATCGGTATGGATTTTGATAAGCAATTTACACACCTAAAAGCCCATAAAATCACGGGGATTATACCCATAAGAGAATAGTGACAAGTGACTAATGACAAGTGACAAGTGACGAATGATTAATGATTAATGATTAATGATTAATGATTAATGTCTGTTACCTAAACCCTAATAAAAAATGTTGACATCACTGATATTCATAACCGTACTATTGTTGCTCTCTGCGTTTTTCTCAGGGATGGAGATTGCGTATGTCTCCTCGAACAAGGTGCAATTGGAAATAGAGAAGAAGGAAGGTGGGGTGATTGGCAATATATTGGGGAAACTCACTCGTAAGCCATCCAAGTTTATCGCCACTATGCTGGTGGGTAACAATATCACCTTGGTGATCTATGGGATAGAGATGGGGAAATTGGTTGTGGCGCAGTTGCCTCCTTATTTCCATAATGTATTGTGGCAGACGATTATCTCAACCTTGGTGATTGTCATCACAGGAGAGTTTCTGCCCAAGGTGTTTTTTCAGATCTATTCCAATACACTCCTTAGAGCACTCAGTCCTATTACCTATGTGTTTTATTTGATCTTTTCACCTGTTTCAACTTTTGTTATTTGGCTGTCGGACAATATTTTACACGTATTCTTCAATACCCAAGGCGATGTGACTAGATTGACTTTTTCCAAGGAAGAGTTGGAGAGCTATATCTCCGAGCAGATAGAGAACATGCCTGAAGACAGGGAGATGGACAGTGAGGTACAGATCTTCCAGAATGCCTTAGGCTTCTCGCAGGTAAAGGCACGGGAGATTATGCGACCCCGAACAGAAATAGTGGCGATCAATATAGATGAGTCGGTAGAGGCACTACGAGATCTTTTTGTTAGTTCCAACTACTCAAAAGTACTTGTCTATCAGGAAAATATAGACGAAATCATAGGCTATGTACATGCCTTTGACCTCTTCAAGAGTCCAAAGACCATACGAGAGTTTCTCCGACCTATCACCTTTGTGCCAGAGACCATTTACATCTCCAAGCTCCTGGATACACTCACCAAGAAGCACCAGAGTATGGCCGTTGTCTTTGACGAATATGGGGGTACTTCGGGACTTATCACCTTGGAAGACATCGTAGAGGAGCTTTTTGGAGAGATAGAAGATGAGCATGACCAGAATTTTAAGAAGGAATTGCAGATTTCAGACAAAGAATATGTCTTTTCCGCACGCTTGGAGGTGGATTATATCAATGAAAAATATAAGCTTTCACTTCCAGAGAGTGAAAACTATGAGACCTTAGGGGGGCTAGTAGTGGCTATCCATGAGGCGATTCCTTGTAAGGACGAAGAGGTCAGCATAGAGAATTATCGCTTCTTAGTGGAGGAAGTGGCGGATAATAAAGTGATTACAGTGAGAATCTTTGTGAATGACAAATGACAAATGACAAATGACGAGTGACAAGTGACAAGTGACTAATGACTAGTGACAAGCGACTAATGGTAAGTGTTTGATAATCACTGTATTATATAGATGTGGATAAATAAGAAGTATAAAATTTTTAAAATTGGTAAAAAAGTTGTAATTTCGCACCCCAAAATAGTGAAAAGTGACTAGTGAAAGGAGAATACTTGCCACTAATCACTAACTACTAAAAACTAAAAACTATAAAATGGCTGTTTTAGAAAAAATCAGAAAAAGAACAGTGTTCCTAATCCTTGTGATCGGATTAGCGCTTTTTGCCTTTGTTATCTCAGGCATATTTAGTCGTAACACTACCCCAAGTCAGTTGGTCATTGGGAGTGTAAATGGTGATGATATCTCCTATGTGGATTTCTCTACCCAGGTGGAAAATACTATGCGCAATATGGGCGGTAGTATAGGCCAAGGATATATCGTAAATGCCTTGTGGCAACAAGCGGTACAGAGCCGTATCATAGACCAACAGTTTGAGAAACTGGGCATTAGTGTAGGGAAAGACCAAATTGTGAGTATGATAGCCAGAATACCTGACTATGGACAAAACCCCCAGTTTCAGGATGATAAAGGAAACTTCTCTGAGGCTAAGTTTGCCCAATTCATCTCCGAGCTTAAGACTATGAATCCTACAGTGTACAAGCAATGGCAACAGGAAGAAAAATCTTATATAGACAACGCTAAGCGTGAGGTATATTTAGGTCTTATCCGCGCAGGCTTAGGCGTTACCTTCAAGGACGGAGAAAGAGAATACCACAAGCAGTCCGACCAAGTAAATATAAAATATGTTACGGTACCTTATAGCTCTATTTCCGATAGCCTTGTAAAGGTATCAGATAGTGAGATAGAGGACTATATCAAGAGCCATAAGAAGCAATTTGAGCAAAAACAAATGCGTAACCTACAGTTTGTTTTAGCTTCCAATGTAGCTTCTCAGGCAGATATTCAAGCCATAGAGGCATCTCTTAAAGCCCTTAATGAGCCTAAAGTAGTGTATAATGCCACTACCCAGTCCAACGATACCCTTCCAGGTTTTGCAGCTTTGCCAAAGAGTGAAGTACCTGATTTTGTAAATGAAAACTCTGATGTGCCTTTTGATAGTCTCTATGTAAATCGCGACAGACTTCCAGCGGAATATGCCGATGCACTTTACAACCTACAAGTAGGGGAGCTCTATGGACCCTATAAGGACGGAGAGGCTTACAAATACAGCCGTATGCTCTCCAAGAAACCTAATGCAGAGGTGAGAGCCAGCCATATCCTTATAGCTTACAAGGGTTCTGTATCAGATAATACAGTTACTCGTAGCAAGGAAGAAGCTAAAGCGAAAGCAGAAGAAATCTTAGCTCAAGTGAAAGCAGGTAGTGATTTTGCCGCTTTGGCACAAGCTAATTCCGATGATAAGTCTAATGCGCCTAATGGAGGTGATTTGAACTTCTTTACCCCAGGGACTATGGTGCCAGCCTTCAATGATTATGTGTTCAAGGCTAAAGTAGGGGATGTAGGCCTTGTGGAAACGAACTTTGGTTTCCATGTTGTAAAGGTTACTGACCAGAAAGAAGGGGTACAGTTGGCCACTATCGTGCGTAATATAGCGCCTTCAGCAGCTACCAACAATGAAGTATATACCAAGATTACAGCCTTCAACGAAGCGGTGCTAAAGAATCCTAAGGATTTTGCTGCTATTGCTGCTAAGGAAGGTTATAGCGTATTGCCAGCCAATAACTTAGAAGTACTTGCGGAAGATATTCCAGGCTTGGGTAACAATCGTCCGATAGTAAAATGGGCTTTTGAAGATGATACTAAAGTAGGTGATGTGCGTCGTTTTGACCTAAAAGACGGCTATGTAGTAGTGCAACTCACCAAGAAAATAGACGAAGGTCTAGCCAAGGCAGTCGATGTGAGAGCCATCGTAGAACCTATCCTTATCAAAGAAAAGAAAGTAAAACAAATCTCTGAGAAGATGAAAGGCTCTTCGCTTGAACAAATCGCTCAGGCTACAGGCCAGGCTAACAATATACAAGTAGGTGAGGGGCTTATGCAGAGCAACCCTAACCTCTCAGGACAAGGCAGTGAGCCCAATGTAGTGGGTGTAGCCTTTGTCTTGCCAGAGAATAAACTGAGCAAACCTATAGCAGGAAACAATGGCGTATATGTGATAGAGGTAACTCAAAAGGCCATCGCTCCAGCTATCAACAGCTATTCTGCTTATGCCAATAGCCTACGCGCACAGAAGCTGAACCGAGCTTCTCAAGATCTTTTCTCAGCCTTAGAAAGTACCGCTAAGATCAAAGACGATAGAGCGAAGTTCTACTAAGCGAAGCGTGAAAAACGAAAAGTGAAAAGTGAAGAGTGAAAAGTGTCTGAGGACATTTTTCACTCTTCACTTTTTATTATTACTCCCTCAGATGTCTGTTAATAAAAAAGTGGGAGAAAGTGGGAGAAAGTGGGAAAAAGTTTGTATCTTTGGCCCGAATAATCAAAGGTGATGATACATTCTTCTGTAACATACGAATGCAAGGCGGACTCCAAGGGGCGAATCACGGTTCCTTCGGGGCTTAAGGTCGTGCTGGACAAAGAGTTACAGAATGGTTTTGTACTCAAGCCTTCGGTCTTCAACCGCTGTATAGAGCTCTATCCGCAGGGGGAATGGCAGGAGATTATGGAGAAAATGCGTGCGAAATTGAACCTTTTTTCCAAGCAACATTTGGACTATTTGCGAAAATTTACCGCAGGGGTTAAGGAAGTGGAGGTAGATGCGGCAGCACGATTTCTTATTCCAAAGTCCTTAGTGGAATATGCCCAGATAGACAAGGAAGTGGTGCTGGTGCCCCTGATCAATTTTATAGAGATATGGGATAGGGAACTCTTTGAAGCACAGAATAATAGCATAGATGAAGAAGCCTTTATGCAGCTAAGTGAAAAAATAATGGGCAATGATAGAGTATAGTTATCATGTACCCGTCTTGCTCAAGGAGAGTTTGGAAGGGTTGGCAATAAACCCCACGGGGACGTATGTGGATACGACCTTCGGAGGGGGTGGCCACTCACGGGCGATATTGGCAGCACTAGGCAGTCGAGGCCGTTTGCTGGCTTTTGACCAAGACCCTCAGGCGCAACAGAACGCCATAGATGATGAGCGGTTTACCCTTATCCCACAGAATTTCAGACACATAAAACGCTTCTTGCGTTTCTACGGGGTAAAGCAAGTAGATGGTGTTTTGGCCGATTTTGGGGTATCCTCCTACCAGTTTGACACTGCCGAGCGTGGGTTCTCCACTCGGCTTGAGGGCGCATTGGATATGAGAATGAACCCAGAGGCACCGCTTTCGGCCTATGAGGTAGTGAATACCTATGAAGAGGAAGCCCTTAGTACACTTTTTTTCCGTTATGGAGAACTCTCTCAAAGCCGACAGATAGCCCGCACCATCGTGCAGCAGCGCAGCACAAGACCTATAGCTACTACGGGGGAGCTTAAGCAAGTGGTACAGCGCTTTTTGCCTAAAGGCAAGGAAAACAAGGTCTTAGCCCAACTCTATCAAGCTATACGCATAGAGGTCAATGGTGAGCTGGCCGCACTGGAGGAACTGCTTTTGCAATTGCCAGAGATAGTAAGGCCAGGGGGGCGTATTGCCCTGATTAGCTATCATTCGCTTGAGGATAGGTTGGTAAAACGTTTTATACGTGATGGGCAGTTCTCAGGGGAGCCACAGAAGGATTTCTATGGAAACCTGTTGACCCCTTTTCAGAAAGTGGGCAAGGCCATCGTGGCAACCCAAGAGGAGATAGCTCAGAATAACAGGGCGCGTAGTGCGGTACTGAGAGTAGCAGAACGAAAGAGAGAAGAGTGAAAAATGAGAAGTGAACAAATAGTGTGTCATGAAGAGATTAAAGGAGAGATTTGTAAAAGTATTCAAAGCGGAGTTTCTCGTAGGGAAGGATTCGCAGAGGAACTGGATAACAATACTACTGGTGCTGCTGTTGGGGATTGTGATGATCTACAGTGGACACTTGATAGACCAAAAGATATATACTATAGCGAAATTGGAAACAGAGGTGAAGGAGTTACGCAGCGAGTTTGTTTCGGTACGTTCTCGGCTACAGCGAGAGAAATTAGAGTCATCAGTACTTAGTGAACTTCAAAATACAGGACTAAAGCAATCGCAGACCCCTCCGAATAAAATAAAAGTAATAGTAAAAGAAGATGAGTAATGAGATGCCCAAGGATAGGATCCTAAACCTACGTACCATCATGGTAGCAGTAGGGTTATTTGTCTTTGCTATATTGATTTTTTATAAGCTACAGATGCTCTATTTCAAAGGAGATAAGTATGAGCAGATGATAGCCGAACATACCATAAAGGAGTTTGTGATAGCACCCAATAGAGGGGATTTGTATGCGGATGATGGGAGTCTTTTGGCTACCTCGATTACGCGATATGATATACACTTTGATGCACTCACCCCCCCGCAGTCGGATTTTGATACTTATCTGCCGGCACTGAGTGATTCGTTAGGGAAGTTTTTCAATCGGCCTTCGTCCTATTATAGGGAATTACTTACCAATGCACGGAAGCGTAGGAACAAATACCTATTGATAGCCAAGGGTTTGGGGTATGATGAATGTGCTCGGGTACGGAAATTTCCTCTTTTCTCGCTTGGTTCTATTCAGGGCGGATTGGTAGTAGAGGGGAGGACCTCAAGGGAGTATCCTTTGGGAGACATAGCACACCGTATTGTAGGGTATGAGCGTACCGATGGACAAGGAAATGTGTTCAAAGTAGGGTTGGAAGGTGCCTTTAGCAAATACCTCTCAGGAGTAGAAGGGCGACACCTCAAACAAAAGATAGCTCAAGGGCAGTGGAAACCCATAGAGGATAGCAATGAGATAGATCCCAAGGATGGTGATGATGTAGTCTCATCGATCAATATAAATATACAAGACATAGCCCATCATGCACTGCTCAAGCAATTAGAAACCTATCAGGCTGATCATGGGTGTGCAGTGGTCATGGAAGTAGCCACAGGAGAGATAAAAGCGATTACCAACTTAGGCCGTAACAAGGATGGTAGCTATGCGGAGCGGCTAAACTATGCCATAGGGGAGACTTATGAGCCAGGATCGGTATTTAAGACCGTATCGCTGGTGGTAGCACTAGAAGAGGCTAAGATAGACACTACCTATATGGTAGATACCAAAAAGGGGATGATTTCCTTCTATGGGCGACAGGTCTGGGATTCCAACCATAAGGGTTATGGGAAAATCAACCTATCAAAGGCGATGCAAGTCTCCTCCAACACGGGCATAGTACAAGCGATACACGATCTTTTTGGGAAAAATCCAAAAAAATTTGTAGATAAGATTAATAAAATGCACCTAAATCGCAAGTTGGGTATGGCCATACAAGGAGAGAAGGATCCTTTTGTTCCCCAGCCAGGGCAGCGAGGTTGGAGTGGGATTGCCCTTGAGTGGATGGCCTTCGGATATGGGCTGGAGATGACCCCTTTGCAAGTTCTGACCTTCTACAATGCCATAGCCAACAATGGGGTGATGCTCAAGCCACGTATGCTTAAGGAAGTTAAGCGACTGAATAAGTCCATACAGAAGTTTGATATAGAAGTACTCAATAGTACTGTATGTAGTCAAGAGACGGCCAAGAAAGTAAAGAAAATCCTAGAGAACACAGTAAAATATGGGACAGGGAAGAGCCTCTATTCGCCTCATTTTTCCATGGCAGGGAAGACAGGTACTGCCCAAAAAGATTATAAGGACAAGTCTAAGCTGGGGTACATCTCCTCCTTTGCAGGCTTTTTTCCAGCAGATAACCCTAAGTACTCTTGTATAGTGGTAATACACAACCCTGATAAGAAGATAGGGTACTATGGGGCGGATGTGTCAGGGCCTGTATTTAAGAGTATTGCTCAGAAGATTTATACCAACTCTCTGCTAATAGACACAATAGAAGATATAGAGACCTCAACAGCAGAGGTAAATAAAGACTATGGGCGATATGATGAGATTATGAACAAATACAAGACCATCGTACCCAATGTAGTAGGTATGGACGCTATGGATGCTATTGCTATTATGGAAAATTTAGGACTTACGGTGAAAGTATCCGGTAATGCAGCCAAAGTATCAGCACAATCTATAGCAGGAGGAGAGTATATAGGAGGTAGAAAGACTATAAAATTGGATTTTAATTAGACCATGGAACTAAAAGAGCTATTAGAAGGCGTAAAAACGATACAGATCATAGGAGATGAGCAAGTAGAAGTTGAGCATATCACTCAGGACTCACGAAAAATTGTTGAAAATACGCTGTTTTTTGCTGTAAAAGGAGCAAAAATAGATGGACATTCTTTTATAGAACAGGTAATAAAAGAAAAGGCGAGCGTCATTGTTTGTGAAAAGCTTCCTGAAGCTTGTCCTGAAGGGGTAACCTTTGTGCAAGTAGCTGATACTACGATAGCCATGGGGCAGATAGCGGCCAATTACTATGGACGACCTTCGCAGAAGCTCCGATTGGTAGGCGTTACAGGCACCAATGGAAAGACAACAATAGCAACCCTTTTGTATCAGCTCTTTGCAAATTTGGGTTATAAGGTAGGGCTTATCTCAACCATAGCCAATTATATAAACGGGCAGCGTATAGAAACACAAAATACCACTCCCGATGTGCTTACCCTTAACGAGCTGATGCAGCGAATGGTAACGGAGGGGGTAACTCACTGCTTTATGGAAGTGAGTTCGCATGGAGTGGCTATGCATAGGATAGAAGGGTTGCGCTTTGCAGGAGGAATCTTTACCAACCTTACCCAAGACCATTTGGATTTTCATAAGACACTGGCCGACTATCGCGATACCAAGAAAAAGTTCTTTGACAGCTTAAGCAAAACCTCTTTTGCACTGACCAATATAGACGACAAGAACGGCAGCTATATGTTGCAGAACACCTCGGCACGTACCTATAGTTATTCGCTAAAGACAATGGCTGATTTCAGAGCAACTGTTCTTGAGAATACTTTTTCTGGTATGCTGTTGCGTATCAATGATAAAGAAGTATGGGTATCACTCATAGGCAGGTTCAATGCGTATAACCTCTTGGCTATCTATGCCACAGCGATATGCTTGGGTGAGGATTCCGATGGGGTGCTACTTGCCCTAAGCAAGCTCACAGCTGTAGCGGGGCGGTTCCAGTACTTTGTAGCGCCTGACAAGCGTACTCTTATTGTGGATTATGCCCACACCCCCGATGCTTTGGAGAATGTATTGGAAACGATTCGCAGTATCAAGCAGGGGAACCAACAGCTCATTACCGTTGTAGGCTGTGGGGGTAACCGAGACAAGGGCAAGCGCCCTATAATGGCACATATAGCCACTATGCTGAGCGACAAGGTAGTGCTGACCTCGGACAACCCTCGTGATGAAGACCCCGAAGCAATTCTCCGAGATATGGAAGCGGGGATCAAGGCCGCTAACCAAAGCAAGTATATGACCGTTACCGACCGCCGACAAGCCATCAGAGTAGCGTGCCACTTAGCCAAAGCAGGCGATATTATTCTTTTGGCAGGCAAAGGCCATGAAACCTATCAGGAGGTAAAGGGAGTGAAGAGCCATTTTGACGACCTAGAAGAAATGATCAATGCCATTAATGATTAATGCCAGCAATGATTAATGATTTAAGTTTCCGTCTGCTGGCGCGAGCTTGCAGCTCGTGCCTATAATTAGGAGAGCTTTTAGCTCTTACCATTAGTTAGGATAATTGGAAAGCAACAGAAAAACTACAATGAGTAGAAAATATAAATTTTATACTGAACGAGGAGCTTATTTTATTAGCTTTTCAGTTGTAAATTGGATAGATGTTTTTACTAGAGAGTTATATTTTAATGAAATAATAAGTTCTTTAGATTATTGTAGGAAGAATAAAGAGATGGAAATATATGGCTATTGTATAATGCCTAGTCATATTCATTTGATTTTTAGAGCAAAGAATAATAATCCGTCAGATATTATTCGTGATTTTAAGACTTTTACCTCTAAGAAAATAGTGAGATTGATAGAGGAAAATCCTCAAGAGAGTGGGAAAGAATGGTTGTTGTGGATGTTTAGAAGGGCAGCTGCAAAAAGGTCAAATGTAAAAGATTATCAATTTTGGCAACAAGATAATCATCCTATAGAAATATGGTCTTTGTCAGTATTTGAGGAAAAACTAAACTATATACATCAGAATCCTGTAAAAAGTGGTTTTGTAGAAAATGCATGGGAATGGAAATATAGTAGTGCTAAGAACTATTGTGATGATATGAGTGCTGTTTTAGAAATAGATATAAATTAATGAGAGCTACAAGCTCTACAGATATTGGGCACGAGCTGCAAGCTCGCGCCAGCGAAAGGAGCTACAAGCTCTACTGATAATAGACACGAGCTACAAGCTCGCGCCAGCGAAAGGGAAAAAATCATTGACCATTGACAATTAACAATTAGCTATTGTGTTATATTATTTATTTGATTACTTACATAGGGCTTATAATTTGCCTGGAGCGGGGATGTTTCAGTATATATCCTTTAGAGCGGGAGTGGCAGCGATCCTCTCGCTGCTGATTGCTACCATTACAGGGAAACGTATTATCAATATGCTCTACAGGCGACAAGTAGGAGAGTCGGTTCGAGACTTGGGACTAGCAGGGCAGAAGGAAAAGACCGGGACTCCTACTATGGGGGGGATTATTATAATCTTGGCCTTGTTGGTGCCTGCTATTCTTTTGACTAAACTGGACAATATATACATCATCTTGCTACTGATTACTACCGTATGGATGGGACTTATCGGTTTTATAGATGATTATATCAAGGTCTTTAGGAAGAATAAGGATGGACTAAAAGGGCGATTTAAGGTTATGGGACAGTTGTCCTTAGGGATCATAGTGGGGGCTACCCTATATTTTCACCCTGAGGTTACCGTAAAAAATGAGAATGCCCAAGCCTCTCGGCAGGTTCGTGTAGAGCAAAGGCGAACACTTTCGGAAATGGCCGAGGTGAAATCAACCAAGACGACGATTCCTTTTATGAAGAATAATGAGTTTGACTATGCCTCCCTGATTAAGTGGGTAGGAAAGGATTACAAGCATTGGGTATGGCTTATTTTTATTCCGATAGTTACCTTTATCATCACGGCGGTATCCAATGGGGCTAACCTCACCGATGGAATAGATGGGCTGGCGGCGGGAACCTCGGCAATCATCGTCTTTACTTTGGGGATATTTGCGTGGATTTCAGGGAACACAATCTTTTCGGAATACTTGAATATCATGTACATACCTCATGTAGGCGAGGTAACCATATTCATTGCCGCCTTGGTAGGAGCGCTCATCGGTTTTCTCTGGTACAATACCTATCCAGCACAGGTCTTTATGGGGGATACAGGTAGCCTTACCATAGGAGGGATCATAGCGGTATTGGCTATTATGGTTAGAAAGGAATTGCTTATCCCAGTGCTCTGTGGGGTGTTTTTGATAGAAAACTTATCGGTAATCCTGCAAGTAGGGTATTTTAAATATACGAAGAAGAAATATGGAGAAGGACGCAGGATATTGCTTATGTCGCCTCTGCACCATCACTATCAGAAAAAGGGCTACCATGAGAGCAAGATTGTGATGCGGTTCTTGATTGTAGGGATTATTTTGGCCTTAGTGTCGTTTATCACGCTGAAGATAAGATAGTGGTTAGTTGTTAGGCAAGACTCCTATAAATCTATAACCCTTAGAACTCAAAATTAAAAACTCAAAACTAATAAGAGATGAAATTAGTCATATTAGGAGGAGGGGAGAGCGGTACAGGTGCCGCGATTCTCGGACAACAAAAAGGCTGGGAGGTATTTCTCTCCGATAAGGCGCCTCTGAAAGACAGTTACAAAAAAGAACTTACCGCAGCGGGAATACGCTGGGAAGAAGGCCAACATACAGAAAGCCAGATTCTCTCGGCCGACTGTATTATCAAAAGCCCTGGTATACCCCACAAGGTACCCATTATCCAGCAGGCGAAGGCAAAGGGGATAGAGATTATCTCAGAGATAGAGTTTGCCTCACGCTATACCAATGCAAAAATTATTGCTATTACGGGCAGCAATGGCAAGACCACTACCACAAGCCTCATTTATCACCTTCTGGAGCAGGCAGGTCTTTCGGTAGGAGTAGGAGGAAATATAGGCAACAGTTTTGCTTATATGGTTGCCAAAGAGCCAAAGGAATATTATGTGCTGGAAATCAGTAGCTTTCAGTTGGACGACATCACCTCTTTCCGCCCACATATAGCCCTGTTGCTCAATGTCACTCCTGACCACTTGGACAGGTATAACTATGAATTTCAGAACTATATAGATGCGAAATTTCGTATCACAGCCTACCAAGAAGCCAGCGACTATCTTATCTATGATGCAGATGATCCTGTGTTGCAGGAAGAGTTAGCCAAGAGAAGGGATATAAAAGCACAATTGTTGCCTTTCTCCTTAGAAAAAGCAAATACACAAGGGGCTTATTGCCTTGATGAAAAAAATATACATATAAACTTTAACCAAAACCTATTAGAAATGTCCACAAAAGATTTGACAATCAAAGGTAAGCATAACCTAAAGAACGCTATGGGCGCCACTATGGTTGCCAAAATGCTTAATATTCGCAACGAGAGTATCCGCAACAGCTTGATGACTTTCCAAGGAGTACCCCATCGCTTGGAGTTTGTTCGCGAGGTAGAAGGCGTGAAGTATATCAATGACTCTAAGGCAACCAATGTGAACTCTGTATATTACGCCTTGGACTCCATGGAGGATAACCTCGTGTGGATTGTAGGGGGACAGGACAAGGGGAATGACTACAACCCACTGATTCCTTATGTAAGTAAGAAAGTAAAGGCTATAGTATGCTTAGGGCTTGACAATCAAAAAATAATACAAACATTCCAAAGCATCATACCTACTATCATAGAGACCCACTCCATGGAAGACGCTGTACAAGTAGGGCGCGGTTTGGCTCAAGAGGGAGATACCGTATTGCTCTCACCTGCCTGTGCGAGCTTTGACCTTTTCCAGAGCTATGAGGACAGAGGTAATCAGTTCAAGCATTATGTAAATATGCTCTAAACGAGGTAGTTATGGAACGATTTAGGCAGTATCTCAAGGGGGACATTTCCCTTTGGGGGGTGGTACTATTGTTTGTTTTTCTCTCTTTTTTGCCTGTATACAGCTCCAGTAGTAACTTAGTGTATATGGAGAAGGCAAAGATAAGTACTTTTGGATACTTGTTGCGCCACACAGCCTTAGTGTCGGTAGGGGTGCTGCTGATCTATCTGATACATATCTTTCCGTACCGTTATTTTCGTCCTTTGGCTCGGTTAGGGCTTTTGTTGGCATGGGTACTGTTATTTTTTGTTTTGCTGAAAGGCACTACAATAAAAGGGGCAAATGCAAGTCGATGGATCGATTTTTTTGGTGTATCTTTTCAGCCGTCGGCCATGGCGATGGTGGTTCTCCCGATGTATGTAGCCTCCTACTTGGCCGAAGTGTATGGTACTAAGGTGAGTTTCGTCGATAGCATACTTCCCTTATGGCTGCCTGTGGGCATCACTGTAGGACTGGTAACGCTACCCAACTTCTCCACAGGGGCGATTATGTATACAATGGTGCTCATGCTACTTTTCATAGGGCGCTATCCTATCAGGCATATGCTATTGAGTTTCCTTTTTGTAATCATGCTATCGGGTCTTTTCTTTCTTTTTATCAAAGCTTTCCCCGATGCCTTTCCGCACCGTGCCGATACATGGAAAAGCCGTATAGAGACCTTTTTTAGCAAAGATAAGGAAGAGAATTACCAATCGGAGCGGGCGAAAATGGCTATTGTTTCGGGAGGTTTTTGGGGCAAAGGAGCAGGTAAGAGTGTGATGAAAAACCTGCTTCCACAGGGTTCGTCCGACTTTATTTTTGCCATAGTAGTGGAGGAATATGGCTTATGGGGTGGGGGCTGCCTGATTCTGCTCTTTATCATCATGCTAGTGCGCTTTGTGATCATCTCACTGAAGGCAACCACTATTTTTGGAAAGCTGTTAGTACTGGGTGTAGGTATACCGATTGTTTTTCAGGGATTTATCAATATGGGAGTTTCCGTGGGGCTGCTACCCATAACAGGACAAAACCTACCGTTCTTCACCACAGGGGGTACCTCTATATGGATGACCTGTATAGCGTTGGGGATTGTGCTCTCGGTCAGCGCGAAGACAGAGGTCAGTGGTCAGTGAATGGTGCTAAGGATTTTAAAGATTTGATTGTTTGGCAACGAGCCATGGAACTTGTTGTGGAGGTATATCAATTAGTAAAAAAGTTACCTAAAGAAGAACTCTTTGCGCTAAGTGACCAAATAAGACGTGCCGTGATTTCTATTCCCAGTAATATAGCTGAAGGACAAGGAAGGAGTTCTTTAAAAGAATTTTCATATTTCTTGTCTATAGCAAGAGGTTCAAAGGCTGAATTAGAAACACAATTATTACTCTGCGTAAAAGTAGATTACTTAAAAGAGTCAGAGGTACAAAAAGCAATGTGTTTGGTAGATGAAGTGGGTAAAATGATTTATTCCCTCCAAAAGAAACTGGCTACTGACTACTGATAGCTGACTGCTGATAACTGATCGTTGATGAAAGAAATAATATTAGAGAAAGGAAAGAAGCTATATTTTGCTTCAGATAATCACTTAGGGGCACCGACTTATAAGAAAAGTCGGGAGCGTGAGGCGCGCTTTGTGCATTGGCTGGATACGATCAAGGCCGATGCGGGAGCGCTCTTTCTCTTGGGTGATCTTTTTGACTTCTGGTTTGAGTACAAAACGGTGGTACCTCGTGGTTTTGTACGTGTATTGGGCAAGTTGGCCGAGCTGCGTGACAGCGGCCTGCCTATCTTCTTTTTTGTGGGCAACCATGACCTATGGATGGGGGATTACTTCGAGCAGGAGTTGGGTATCCCTGTATATCATCGTCCGCAAGAATTTCTTTGCCATGGCAAGCGCTTTTTTATAGGTCATGGCGATGGGTTAGGTCCAGGGGATAAGGGGTATAAGCGTATGAAAAAGGTCTTTACCAATCCTTTCTGTAAGTGGCTTTTCCGTTGGCTACACCCTGATATTGGGGTACGCTTGGCGCAATACCTTTCGGTGAAAAACAAACTCATTTCGGGGGCGGAAGATGTACATTTCTTGGGTGAAGACAAGGAATGGTTGGTGCAGTACTGCCGTCGCAAATTGGAAAGGGAACATTACGACTACTTTCTTTTTGGCCATCGTCACCTACCTATGACCATAGACCTCGGTGGGGGAGCCACTTATATCAATACAGGAGACTGGATACACTACTATAGTTATGCGGTGTTTGACGGGGAGGTTTGCCAATTAGTTGTTAGTGATTAGTGACTAGTTGAAGAAAATCTAGAAATATATGTATCAAGAACTTTTAACCATAAAAGGAAATTCTTACTGTCTCGCTAAAGAAGATATTACTTGTATCAGTGACAACTGGGCATTGCCTACCTCCTATCTTGAATTTGTTCAAGAATTGGGTTTTGGTCGTCTTTTAGAGCTTTTCTTGACTTATATTCCCATGGGTAAGGATAATAATTATTGTGATAGCTTAGAGAGGCAAAATGCCTATTGGAAGGATGTTTTCCTGCAATATATACATGTGCCGTTGTCCATGCTTAAAAAGAAAGAGAACTTAGAGTTACTTATGAATGCGGAGCCTTTTATGTTTAGCGAAAATGGGGAAGTTGTCTTTTGGGATGTTAGATACCCTAAAGCGGGGGAATATCCGATCTATCTTGTACATTTTCCTGTAGGGATATATTTTGTTGGTTATCATTTTCGGGAGTTTATCACTCGCCTTACTTGCGAAGAGACTTACAAATCTATCTTGAAATTTCATGAAAGTCCGCTATTGCCTACTTTTGAACCTCTGTCTGTTAATCAGAAGACTTCTTTATCATAATATAACGTGAGTTCGACGTAAGCAAAATTATATTTTTTCTCCCACAGATTCTACGGATTTTCACGGAGAAAATGATATAACTAAGCGTAACTCTTTAATTTTCACGGATAAATAAGACCAAAGGTCTTATAAAAATCTGTGTAAATCACAACAACACAATTACACAGACATAGAAAATCTGTGAAATCCACGAAAATCAGTGGGAGCTTTCGTTATATCGAACTCATGTTACTATAAAAAATAACTTTTTCATCGGAGACTTGTTTGTCTAATAGGAGGATATTATGTCTCCATGGTAAAACTGCAACGCTGCGTTGCAGTTTTGTATCTGCTTGATAATAATGTTCGTAGAACCGTTTCATATACCAGAGATTACGAGGTGAGAGTCCCATATCAGGAAATTCTCTCTTTAGGTCAACAGAGAGTTGTTTTACAACTCCGCTACCATATCCTTCTTCTAAATGCCGATCAAAAAGGAGCTTCCCTATATTCCAATATACAGAACTGATAGTAGAACTTATTTGTTTGGCGAGATAATTACGTCCGTCTCGGATATGATTAATGGCTTGTAGAAGCATCTCTTCATAATCAAAATTAGGAGTTAATGTACTCATTGTGTTGATTTTTTACTTTGCCAAAAAGACAGATAAATTTGTTTTTTAACCCCTCGAATTCGAGGGGGTATGAAAGTACAAAGATAAGGAAAATTTATTAATAATCCTTATCTTTGCCACAAAAAAGAACAATTACTTATGAACTTACAAACTATCATCATCTAAAGGCAGACCCTCATGGTACGAGATACTACGATTATGAAGAGGATGATTAGTTGCGGGGTAAATCAATCATTGGAGATCTAAAAGTGTTCCTTCATCATAATACACTACTTTATCACCTATAATACGAGCAGGGGCGGTGTAGCTGTGGGGTTCTTCCTTGTCTATAGCCATGATATGCTCCACTTCCCAGCCTTTTGCTTTTAGATAATCCGAGATCATGGATCTATGACAACGCCACCAGAGTGCCTCGGCACACATATAAGCGGTGTTTTCTTTCTCTGCAATAGCAATGAGTTGGGTTATGCCTTCTTTAAAATCATCAGTCTCCATATAATCGGCATAAGCACGGAAAGATTCATTATGCCAACGCGTATTCTTGGAGTCCTTATGTACCTTACGCCTGCCTCCTAATAAGGGAAGATGGGTATAAGCAATACCAACTTCAGGCAGGGCAACCTCCAAATTTTCTTTGTTGAATTGTGGATATCTGTTAGAACCAGGCAGGCCCCTGACGTCTACTAAATGCTGTATCTTAAAGGATTGCAACATTTCTGTAAACTCTTCCAAGGTATGGGTAGAATGTCCTATGGTGTATATTTTCTTCATAGGTACAAAGTTAGGGAAAATCCATCAATTATCCTTATCTTTGCCACGAGAAAAAGAATAGTTACCTATGGACTTACAAGCCCTTATTACCCATTACAGAAATTGCTTGAACTCATCACCCGATGCCATACTCATAGGAGAAATACCCGAAGGAGCTGAAAGTATTCCACAAGAAGTATCGAATTGGAGAGTTCCTGCTTATAGTGCTTTTCTAAGACTTTGTAATGGAGGGTCTTTTGGAGATATCATTCTCTGGAGCGTGGAGGAGCTGTTGGATAACCAATATCGTGTTCCTTCTGACCAACCTTCGTGGTGTGAGATTGGGCAGCTGCTGTATGCGCCTCTTTTCCTAGATAAAGATACCCAACACGTACTTTTTCCTGCCGATAGCTATGAAGGTATTGAAGAGATTGATGTTGATTTTGATACTTTTGTAAGGGAATATATCTTTGGTAGTAAGTACAAGGAAAAAATTATAGGTTATGATGATGCCGATGATGAATGGTCAGGATTTTTAAAAGAAAGTAAATAGCCGATGAACAGACATGAACTTTTAGAAAAAGCCCCTATTGCTACGGTGTTTTTAAAATATGCCTTGCCGAGTATTATTACCATGTGTTTCTTTGGCTTACAGAACTTGGTAGATGGTTATGTGGTAGGCAATTACGTAAGCGAAAAAGCTTTGGGAGGGGTGAATATCATCATGCCACTTTTCAGTAGGGGCTACATATTTTCTCCTATGCTTTTTTGATAAACGGATTTAATATCTTAGTTACCAGCTTTTTTACCTCTATCGGCAATGCCTTAGGCTCTATTGTGATTGCTGTTTTGCGAGGAGTGGTATTCATTGGTATTGGAATGCTTATCTTACCTACTTTTTTGGGTGAACGAGGTATCTGGCTTACTCTTGTGCTTTCGGAAGTACTTACTTTGGTGGTAAGTGTGTTTCTTGCTCGAAGGTCGGTAGTGTTTAGAAATTAGGCAATTTGTCAATTAGCGAAGTAGCAGATTATTTTTTATTTCACATTTGTCCCCATAAAGGGAATTCGATCGTTATAGGGGTATAACATTAAATTTTTAGAAACACATGAAAGATTTTGTATTGATTTTTCGTTTGAACAACATCGCTGATTTCAAGCCTACTGCTGAGCAAATGCAGGAACGTATGAACTGGCTTGCGGGTATCGCTTCACAAAACAAATTAGCTGACAAAGGCAATACCCTTTTGCCTATTGTTGGCAGTGCTAAAACTATCAAAGCCGATAAGGTTGTAACCGATGGTCCTTTTACCGAAATTAAAGAGTTTATCAGTGGTTATGTGGTAGTGAAAGCTGAAAACATAGACGAAGCAGTAGAGATGGCAAAAGCCAATCCTATTTTTGAACAAGTAGGTGGTAGTATTGAAGTACGTGAAGTGCTAAAAAGAGATTAAAATGCCTCACTCACAACTTTTATCCGATTTGTTTCGGAAAGAATATGCTAAAATGGTGGCAGTACTATGTCGCCATTTTGGCTTTTCTCATTTGGAGATTGCGGAAGATATTGTAAGTGATACATTCTTAAAAGCCTATGAATTGTGGGAAACACAGCCCTTGCCTACTAACCCTACTGCGTGGCTTTACACCGTCGCCAAAAACAAAGCTAAAGACTATGAAAAACACGTAGCTATATTCCAAAATAAAGTAAAAAAGACACTTACACCTACTGAAATAAGTGAGGAACTTACCTTTGAAACTTCTGAAATAAATGACAGTCAGTTGGAAATGCTCTTCAATATCTGTGATCCTTCTATTTCGGTAGTATCACAAATAAGTTTGGCTTTGCAAATACTCTGTGGTTTTACAGTAGAAGAGATTGCCAATGCCCTGCTGACGCCTGTTGAAACTATAAAAAAACGACTTTTTAGGGCTAAAAGCAAGCTCAGAGAGCATCATTTTCAAATTAAAACTGTAAGCTCAGCGGATATACAAGCACGATTAGAAACGGTATTGCGCTGTTTGTACTTATTCTTTAACGAAGGCTATTTTTCAGAAACCAACAGTCAATTTATACGGAAGGAGTTTTGTAAGGAAGCCTTGCGTCTTACGCTCTTACTTGCGGAACACCCTCAAACTGATACGCCACAAGTGAATGCTCTTTTATCACTAATGTGTTTCCAAAGTTCGAGACTAGAAGCTCGTACTAGTGCCACTGGTGAGAATACCCTTTACGAGCAACAAGATAAAAGCAAATGGGATAAAGACCTTATAGACAGAGGCAACTATTACTTAGTAAAAGCCTGCGAAGGTTCACAAGTCTCTAAATATCACTTGGAAGCAGGTATTGCCTATTGGCATACTACTCCTACCGATGAAAACAAGTGGGAGTATATTCTTCGCTTATATAACCAATTGATTATCATTGAGTATTCTTCCGTAATAGCCTTAAATAGAACTTTTGCTTATGGCAAGGTATATGGAAAAGAAAAAGCCATTGTAGAGGCTGAAAAATTGGGATTGGAAGACAATCATTACTATCACGAGTTGTTAGGATATTTGTATACTGATATCGATAACCAAAAAGCAATTGCTCACTATCAAAAGGCGGTTACTCTTTCTAAATCGCCTAATGAGCGTGCAACACTGCAGAAACAGATAGAACAATTAGTGAAATAAAATTTGAAGAACTCAAAATGCACACTATTTAGGATTACTCAAAAAAAAGAAAATGAAACGGTATCAAATTGTCACCAGTTAAAATTAAAAGCCGCTGATGGAGGAATGGGCGCTGATACAAAAACTACAAATTAGTGGGTTAAGTGAAAAATAATATGTACTTTTGCATGTTATATCGTTTAAAGGTAGCCACAAGCTACCTTTAAACGTAAAAAAGAGTATATTATGAATAAAATAGCTCATCTATATCAGCAGTGGAAAGCCTTACAGCCCCTTAGAGAGCGTATTGGAGAAAACTCGTAGTGTATTTTTGCCACTACCTCAATATAATTAGCAAATGAAAAAAATGCATATCCTTATAGCCTTAGTGTTATTCTTGCTTGTGAGAGGGGCTTATTATATATTTCACCCAACGCTTTTTGCAAAGCCTACGGGCAAGTATGCTATTGGTACGGTGAGCTACTGGGTAACTGATCCTAATAGGGAAGAGATCTTTATTACAGATAAGCACCAAGCCAGACAAATACCCATACAAGTGTGGTATCCTGCCGAAAACACCTCTCAGAGTGATTACGCTCCTTATATCCCTGAAGCTACCAAGGTGAGCGAGGCTATTTCGGAACTTTTGCATATTCCGAAGGCTTTGCTTTATTCGTTGCAATTCAAGCATTCTAATGCCTTAGAAAAAGTTCCTATAAGCGATGAGAAAGCGCAATATCCTGTTCTCTTGTATCTTACAGGTCTTTACGGTCACCGATGTATAAGCACTTTTCAGATACAAGAGTTAGTCTCTCAAGGGTATATAGTGGTAGGTATTGATTGTCCTATGGCGGTAGCCTTGGCAACGTTCTCTGATGGCAGCACACTCCAGAGCCAGCCGCGAAGTGTAATTGATCCCATGCTTAATGATAGCTTAACAGAAGAAAACCCTCTTTTGAGTTATAACGGAAAGACCTTTGAAGGGGGACTGATAGCCTACTTTGCCAAAGATGTATCGTGCGTAATAGATTTCCTCACCACACTCCATACAGATGACCCTCACCACCTTCTTACCAATAGGCTCAATATGGACAAACTGGGAGCTTTTGGGGTCTCTCTCGGAGGGATTATCGTATCGGAAGCCTCGTGCAAGGATAGACGTATTAAGGCAAGCTTGATTATGGAATCACCTATTCCTAAGAAGATAGCACAAACAGGTTTGCCTGTTCCTATCATGGTTATTACCCGCCCAGCAGAAGCTATGCGTACTGAACGCAAGAAATCGGGAGGATGGACAGAAAGTGATATAGAGCAGCATCTCAGTACAATGAGGGCTTTGTTTGAGAATACAGCAGAGAGTGAATTCGTACAACTTCCTGATATGTTCCATGTAGATTTTACGGATGTACCCTTGTGGGTACCTTTTGCTCAGCCATTAGGATTGAGTGGTAGCACCCCTATTGAAGAAACACATGATAAGCTGAATAGCCTCACCCTTAAATTCTTTGAAGAATACTTGCAATAATTATTAGCACATTATATGAAACTTCTTTTTACTTTTTTATTATTCCCATTCTTAGCAGCTGCACAACCGAAGATCAGTTGTAAGGAGGTTATAAAACCTTATGAAGACTTCCAAAGTCCATTAGCTTTTGAAGAGACTGTCGTGGCACTTCAAAAAACACTGAACAGCAAAGGTATTACCGTTTTTGCTACTATCGAACACCATAAGGCAGCGGAGGCAGTAGGTGAAAGTATGTCGCCTGCTACGGTGCTTATAGTAGGCAATCCCAAAGTAGGAACCGCCCTGATGCAGGAAAATCCCCTCTTGGCCATTGAACTCCCTTTGAAAATCCTCATCTACGAGGAGGGGAAAACGGTAAACATACGTTACGAGAAAGTCGCCGCCATCGCTGAAAAATACCATATCAAGCAAAACTTCAGCACAGCGGAAAGGATAGATGCTGCCATGCAACAGCTGATAAAATCGACTATAGGGAATTAACTCATAGTACGACAAGCTATAAAATCCAGTGGTGCGAGTCGTGCAGCCAGTAACCACTTCGAGCAAATGGTCGGTTTGTGGGACGTATTGCTTGACTTTTAAATATGGCGAATTTGCCATAATTGTAAAGGCAGAAAAAAACACATCATACTGATTGGCAAATTAACAAATTATCCTTATATTTGCTACAGAATTTTATGGTACTAATACAAACAAATGAATGCAGAATTATACTTAAAAAAAGCTGTTCTACAATTGGCTAAAGGATTGGAGGAAAAGAGTATAGAAAGCCTGAATAAAGTGCTTGAAACAGGGGGAGATGATCAAATAAGCCTTATCAAAGCACATCTTATATTTGCTGAATACTATATAATGAAAGGTGATTTTCCTCAGGCAGAGGAACATCTATCTTATATTAATAACATTTATGAAGAGAGTGATGAAGAATTTGACGACTTGCTAAATGATGAGTTTTTTGAAGCTGATATGCTTCTGGATATCATAGAACGTTTCCGTTTTCTTAGGAAATAATTAGCTCATTTGTTAATTATAAAACTTCCCGTATGTTACATGTGCCATATGGGAAGTTTTATCTATGATAAAATTATATTGCACAAAATTTATTTGTAAAAAATTTTATTGTTTAAAATATTTGTTATATCTTTGCTCCCGAAATCAAGAAGTCATGGCAAAAGAAGTCTTACAGTTAAGTGCTCAGGTATGTTTTCCGCTTTATGCGGCCTCGCGTAAGATTACACAGCAGTACGCTAAGTATCTTACGCCCTTAGACCTTACCTATCCACAGTATTTGGTACTTTTGGTTCTCTGGGAAGAAGGTACTCTTATGGTAAATGCGATAGGGGAGCGGCTGTATCTGGATAGTGGCACTCTTACCCCACTACTCAAGCGAATGGAAACTAAAGAGTTGCTTACCCGTATCCGTTGTAAGGAGGACGAGCGCGTCATGTGGATAACACTTACTGAAAAAGGCAAACAGCTAGAAGAAAAAGCTAAGGAAATTCCTTTGCAATTGAAAGGAACAATACCACTAAGCACCCAAGAATTTGAGACTCTTAAGGCTCTGACGTATAGAATTCTTAATAAGGACAAATAACAAAGTAAAAAAGAAATATTATGACAGCATTGTACACAGCAGTGGCTACCGCTACAGGTGCCCCTAATAGAAAAGTAACTTCCGACAATGGCGTATTAAGTCTTGAATTACGTTCTCCTAAAGCCTTAGGAGGCGCTAATGACGATTATACGAACCCTGAGCAGATTTTTGCAGCGGGCTATGCGGCTTGCTTTGACACCGCACTGAACTTGGTTATCAAGCAGACGAAAGCAACTACAGGGGTGACCTCTGTAACATCTCATGTTTCTATCGGAAAGCTAGATAATGGCGGTTTTATTTTCGCTGTAACCTTACAGGTAAATATACCTAATGTATCGATAGAAGAAGCCAAGGCGCTTGTAGCCAAAGCAGACCAAGTGTGCCCATACTCTAATTCTACTCGTGGGAATATAGAAGTAACCTTTGAAGTAAGTAATAATTAACAAATTAGTTTTATATGAGTTTTTTAGAAATTGCACAGAAGAGATATGCTACTAAAGCGTATCGCAATGAGAAGATAAGTGAGGCTAAAATCAAGGAATTGGCAGAGATACTCCGCCTGGCACCTTCGTCAGTTAATAGTCAACCTTGGAAATTTGTTATTGTAGGCGATGAGGCACTTAAGGCCGATTTGGCAGCCCATTCGTTCTTTAACGAGCAGAAGATAAAAGATGCCAGCCACTTGGTAGTACTCTTTGCCTACGATGATATTGCTGCTTTTGAAACCTATTTCAAGGCAAATCAGCCACAACCAGTGGTTGATTATTATCAAAGTCTAAAAGCAGATGGTGAAGAGCGTGCTAAAGTTTGGTTTCAAAAACAAGTGTATCTGGCAACTGGCTTTCTGTTAGCAGCTTGTGGTGCAGAAGGGATTGATGCGACTCCTATGGAAGGTTTTGACCCAGCTTACTACGATCAAAAGTTGCAGGTAAAAGGCTTTAAACCTGTGCTCGTGGTAGCTATAGGCTACCACAGTGAAGCCGACGGCAATCACCCAAGTAAGACCCCTAAAAAGAGACTTCCGCTTGAAGAAGTGGTAACAATTAGATAATTTGTTGATTTGCCAATGAGATAATTAGCCAATGAGTCAATGAAACTATTGACTTATTGGCTAATTATTTGTATTTTTGTGGGATAAAATGGAATATTATGTTGAAGCAATTGACCTTTATCGTGGCTTTGTTGCTTTCCTTATGGGGGCAAGCACAGACGGAAACAACCCTTCGCCATATAGATATACTTGCCTATAATACTGAGGGAGAGCTCTATTTTTATTGGCAAAAAGGGAAAGATAAGTTCTTAGAGCTAGAGCTTGATTATAAGGAAGATGAAAAGGCAGATTATAGACAAGATCTCTATGACTTTAAGATAGTTCATTATAATGATGAGAATTGGGAGACGCTGAAGGAGATAAAAGAGGAGGATAGGAAAATCGTCTCTCTCAAGGATATTCAGCGCACTACTCTCAAGGATATTGTAGGGAAAACCTTTAAGACACTTCCGCCTATCTATGACAAGAATACCCAAACCATTCTCAAGATACTTAACCCACAATTGGCCTTGCTATGTGATATAGATATAGAAGAAAAAGACCCTTATCAAGAAAGGGACTATTATTCGCTACGTGCTATCAACTTGGGAAAGGGTAGGAATATATATCTCTTGAGTGATAATAGTTATATAGAAGGGTTTATAGTGCCTTTGAAGGATAAAACCCTATTCTTGAACGACAGAGAGACGACAAAACTTATGGTAACTCAATATCCTTCATCTTATAAAGATGATTTCATAGATTATAAGCCAAAAGAATATATGTTACTTCGTCCTAAAGGCAAGCGCTATGAACTTATTGATATCTATAAGCAAAAAGTGCTTCCAGGTAGATATGATACGATCTATTATAACGAATTTGGCATAATAGGCAAAAGAGGGCGTAAGTTTGTTCTCTATGACAGTTATTTACAAAAGAAAGACTTCAAGGGGATGAGAAGTGTCTATTTCTACCGAGATGGGATAGAGATGCTTAACAAAGAGGGAGCAGACTATTACCAGATAAGTGGAGAGCGAATAGAGGTGTTTCCTAAAATCGTTTATTCCCTCTGTGGGACAGTGTATGAGAGGCGTTATACCCTAAAGAAAGATGAGCATAAAAAAGAATACCCTTACTATATGCTTTACGGTTATGGAGGTTTTGCCTCGGAGTACGAGGCAGAGAAGGAGCATTACCTCTCGGACAGGAGTGCGGAAGAGACCCTTTCGTTTGTCAATGGTAAACATCGTATTGTATGGGACGAGAATGACTCTTTTACAGGCACTATCTATCCCCACCCTGAGCTTATACGAGTACAACAAGGCAATAAGTATGGGCTTTTTGGCTATAGCTACCAAGAGAAATTAGATAATGTCAAAGACTATACAGAGATAGAGCTAGAAGGAAGTCCTTTTTATAAGCGCATGTTGCGTATATATCCCAAGGCATATCTGATAGGAGAAGAGCTACTTCCTATTGTCTATGACAATATAGAGCAACAGAAGGACGGGCTTATCTACTTTTACAAAGATCATAAGATAGGGATCTACCCCCAACAGAAAAAGGCGGTATATGAAAAAATTACCCCCCAGACACATTCGTTCTATAAGATCATCAAAAACGGTAGAGCGGGGTATCTGGATATAAGGACAATGAGGGAGTATTACTAATTAAAGTTTTTTAGTTCTGATAAATTTTTCGTACCTTTGTCCCATAATATATTAAAGAGCGGGCTTTGTGTTTGTGTTTTTTCTACATTAAATCAAACTCTTACAAAGTCTGTAAAACTTAAATTAAATAGTCAGATGATGAAAACCTTACAAAATATAGAAGAAGAAATTCCTACTGAAGAGTTAAATAGAATCTTTATAGAAGCTACCGAGAGAGCTCGTCGTGAAAATAGAGCTTTAGGGCTTAGTAATATCAGTGTAAAAGAAGGAGAGCTTGTAGAAGAAAAACCAGATGGAACGATTGTTTATCTGGGTAAAAAAGCACAATATGGAAATCTTATAAAAGTGAAAAAAGGAGTTTATACGATAGATGAAAAATGAAAAGATTTCGCATGTTTGCAGGTCCTAACGGATCGGGAAAGTCTACTCTTATAGAAGATGTAAAGAAGTACTATAATGTGGGGTATTTTATAAATGCTGATGTTATAGAATTAGCACTAAAAACTAAGGGGTTTATCCATTGTGATGACTATTTGCCTACTGAAATTAGTCAAGATAACTGGAATGATTTTTTGCAGTATGCTGAAAACAAGAGGATTGATCTGAATAAGCTACAACAAATACATATTGTTGACAATATTTTGGTCTGTATAGGAACTATAGATAGCTATATAGCGGCTTCGGTGGCTAATTTCTTTAGAGAGATGCTGCTAAAACAGCAAAGTACTTTTTCTTTTGAAACAGTAATGTCTCACCCCTCTAAAGTAGATTTTTTAAAGAAGGCTAAAAATAATGGTTTTAAAACCTATTTCTACTTTATCACTACACAAGACCCTACTATTAACATAAAACGTATAGGATTCAGAGTTAGCAAAGGCGGACATAATGTTTCGGAAGAAAAGATAATAGAGAGATACTACAGGACTATGGATCTGCTTTATAATGCTTTTGTGATAGCGGATACTGCCTTTATATTTGATAACTCTTCTGAAGATGACCGTTCATTGTTAATTGAAAAAAAGGAAAACAAACTCTACTTTTTACAAGAAAATGTTCCTGAATGGGTAAAAATTTATCTTTTGGATAAAATCAACTATTGATATAAGTACTGAAAACCTCTTTGTGTAGTATCTCACAGAGAGGTTTCTCAATTGATAGTTAGTATATTTTACTGCTTATTGGCTAATTGTCCGCAGGCGGCATCAATATCCTTACCGCGAGAGTAGCGGATGGTGGTGGTGATACCTGCTTCTTCTAGTTTTCGCTTGTAGAGCAGGAGGGCTTTTTCGTCAGCTTGCTCAAAGAGGCCATCGTCAATGGGGTTGTACTCAATGAGATTGACCTTGCAGGGCGCAAAACGACAGAAAGCGACTAAGGCATCGACGTCCTTGGGTGCATCATTGATACCTTTCCACACTACATACTCATAGGTGATACGACTTTTGGTCTGTTGATACCAATATTGTAAGGCTTGGCGTAGTTCGGCAAGGGGGAAATTGACTGTCCAAGGCATAATCTTGTTGCGTGTCTCCTCAATGGCGGAGTGTAGGGATACGGCAAGCTTGAACTTGACCTTATCATCAGCCATTTTGCGGATGAGCTTGGAGACCCCTGAAGTAGATACAGTGATACGCTTGGGGGAGAAGCCAAGGCCTTCCTTTTCAGAGGTGATACGCTCAATGGCTTTTATCACATTGGGGTAGTTCATCAGGGGTTCGCCCATACCCATAAAGACGATATTGCGCAAGGGACGACCATAGTAGAGTCTGCTCTGCTGATCAATGGTAAGCACTTGGTCAAAGATCTCATCGGGGGAGAGGTTGCGCATACGCTTGAGGCGGGCGGTGGCACAGAAGGAGCAGTTGAGACTGCACCCTACTTGGCTAGATACACAGGCGGTGATACGGGTATCGGTAGGTATAAGCACAGATTCCACATAAAGCCCATCGTGCAGGCGCACAGCATTCTTGATAGTACCGTCCTCGCTACGCTGCATGGTATCTACCTTGATATGGTTGATGACGAAATGCTCTGCCAGTAGCTGGCGGGTTTCCTTGGAGAGGTTGGTCATCTGGTCAAAAGAATGGGCACCCTTTGTCCAGAGCCATTCATATACTTGATTGGCACGGAAAGCCTTTTCCCCGTGGGAGAGGAAAAAATCTTGGAGTTCTTCTTTTTTTAAAGCACGAATATCTTTCATAGTGAAAAGTGAAGAGTGAAAAATGAAAAGCTTTTCACTTAATAAAGAACCATAATAATAGAGATCCTACAATGATACGATAGTAGCCCCAGAGGGAGAAACCATATTTCTTGATCAGGCCAACAAAGCCCTTGATAGCGAGGATGGCTACTATATAAGCTACGAGATTACCGATGAGGAACATGGAGAGTTTGTCGGAGTTGCTGGCTAAGAGTTCATAGCCCTTGAGGTTGGTACCACTTCCTGTGTAGTGCTTTAGGAATAAGGAATACACAGTTACGGCAAGCATAGTAGGTACTGCCAAGAAGAAAGAGAACTCGGCGGCGAGTTCGCGGGAGAGCTTCTGTTGCATACCTCCAATGATAGAAGCAGCGGAACGGCTGGTGCCAGGCATCATGGCCAAGCATTGCCAAAAGCCTATAATAACGGCCTTTTCGATAGAGATATCTTTCTCGTGAAATATTGCAGGGTGCTGGAAAAATCGGTCAATAAAGAGCAGTACAAAACCGCCCACGATGAGCATGATCGCAATATATACGGGAGCGCCCATGACAGAATCAATATAGTCGTCCAAGAGCTTACCCAAGACAAGGGCAGGGAGTACGGCAAAGCCAAGTTTTACAAAGAACTGCCAGCGAGAGAAGTCCAAGAACTTGCGCCAATAGAGGGTTACCACAGCTAAAATAGCCCCGAACTGTATGCAGAGGGCGAAGATCTTGAAGAAATCATCTTCGGGGAGTCCCATCAGTTCGCGGGTAAAGATCATGTGAGCGGTGGAGGAGATGGGTAGGTACTCGGTAAGTCCTTCCACAATGGCAATGATGATAGCCTGTAGTAAGTCCATTAGTTTTCTTTTTGTTTGTCGTTATACAATATAGCCACTACCTCGGTAGCGAATCCCAGTAGCACCAAGGCAGGCGCCAGACTGATACGCTGGAAGTTGAAGATAGCGGGATTGAAGACCTTAGGGTCATCACTGCCCCCTCCACTCATGGTGAGGAAGCCCAAAGAGATAAGCCCCAAACCAAGGAGCATCAAGAGGAAGTTTTTTCGTTTGAAAACCATCTTTTTTAATTGTTAATTGTTAATTGTCAGTTGTCAGTGGTTAGTGGTTAGTCACTAGTCATTGGTCACTAGTCACTAATAATAGAGTTCGTCGGTATGGAGGTTTAAAAAGCGCTGGGCGGCGAAATAGGTGCTGATCCAGCTGATGAAAATTCCAATAGCAAATAGGGCGGCAAAAACCGATATAAAGGCGCTGGAGTTGCTAAGCAGCCCCCATTCAGGCCAAGACTTATCCAAATAAAACAAGCAAAGGCTCAGTGCTAAACAGGCCAGCAATGCGCTGAGGATACCTAAGGCTATATTGGTGACGATAAACGGTCTGCGAATAAAGGCTTTGGTAGCGCCTACTAGCTGCATGGTCTTGATAATAAATCGCTTGGAGTAAACGGACAGACGTATGGACGAGTTGATTAGCAGCATGGCTACGAAGGTAAAAATAGCTGAAATAGAGAGGATAACGATAGAGATTTGCTGGAGGTTGGAATGCACTTTCTCTACCGAAGCACGGTCATAGACAACTTCCTTGACAGAGGCATTTTGCAGTATAGATTCTTTGATTTCCTCCATTTTTTCAGGGGCGACATAGTCGGCCTTGAGGGTAAGGTCAAAGGAGTTTTTCAAAGGGTTGTCTCCGATGGTGGATATAAAGTCCTCTCCCAGTTCCTCAATGAAGGACTGTGCAGCTTGCTCCTTGGAGATAAACTGAACTTTTTTGATATAGTCGGCAAGGGAGAGTGTTTTTTGGAGCTGCTGTATATCGGCCTCTTTGGCGGTATCCTTGAGGAAAACGGACATAATGAGGTTTTCCTTGTAACTATCGGTGAAGTTTTTGGCATTAATCAGCAGAAACCCCAATAGCCCCAGAAGGAATAGCACGAGTGTAATACTCAGTGTAACAGAAAAATAGGAAGAGATGAGCTTCCTACGGTTGTATCGTTCGGTTCGGGTATGCACTTTTTAGGCAAGTTAGAAAATGAGCGTAAAAGTAGTAAAAATCTATTATATAGAAATTGGTTTGTGAGAGATATACAAAAGTTTAACGGTTGTTAGTTTTTTTTAAGAGTGTGGAAACACAGGGTTGAAGGGACAAGAAGGTGGAGGTTTCTTTTTTTGAATAAATCTACAAAAAAAATTTGCGCAATCAAATAATTTTTTGTTACTTTGCGCTCTGAAAAAAATATGATTGTAGAGATTTTCAAAAAACACCATGAAACCTTTAAAAGAATTAAGTAGAATAGACTTTGGCTGTTATGATAGTGCGCTCTCCAAAGGAGAAATTTTGTACCTACAACTCAAAAATTTTGACGAGAATAATCAATTTTTGGCAAATGTGGATGCTTTTGTAGAGGAAGATGAGAAGTATAACAAAAATCTTCTTTTGGAGAACGATATTTTATTACCATCTAAAGGTACCCGAATTTTTGCTACTTTGTTTCGAGCGCAATGGGGTAAAGCTGTGGCTTCCTCTATTTTTTATGTATTGAGAGTCGACAGTGCAATTGTATTGCCTGCTTATTTGGCTACTATTCTCAATTTACCACAGTACCAACAACAATTATGGCAAATGGGAGGAGGTAGTAATATTTTTTCACTAAGGAAAAAGGAGTTAGAGGACTTACAAATACCCATACCTCCTCTTAAAATACAACAACAAATAAGTGATTTAAATCTGTTGTTTCAGCAAAAAAATATTTTAAGACAACAGATGATACAAAAAGAACGGCAATTATATCAATCTATTATTCATAAATTAATATCATAATACGATGGAAAATAACAAGATAACGAGGGATATTATTAACGGTATTGTATGGAAAGCCTGTGATACCCTGCGTCCTGTAATGGGTAGTGGGCAATATAAAGACTATATTCTCACGCTCTTATTTGTAAAATATCTTTCGGATGTAAGAAAAGAGAAAATCGAAAGTTATCGTAAAAGTTACAATGACAATGAGACTATGGTGAATCGACAGTTACAAAAAGACCGTTTTGTCATTCCTGAAAAAAGTACCTTTGATTATTTGTATGATCACCGCAATGAGTCCAATTTAGGCGAAATTATAGACATTGGACTTACAGCTTTAGAAGAAGCCAATCGTAGCAAACTAACCAATGTGTTCCGCAGTATTTCTTTTAATTCTGAAGCTGTTTTTGGGCTTACCAAACAGCGCAATATGATTCTTAAACAACTTTTGACTGATTTCTCTAATCTGGACTTAAAACCATCTCACTTAGAGGGGAATGATGTTATAGGTGATAGTTACGAATACCTTATTGCTCACTTTGCGGGTGAAGCAGGTAAAAAGGCTGGCGAGTTTTACACCCCTTCCGAAGTGAGTACCCTTTTGGCTAAATTGGTAGCTCCTAAAGCAGGCGACCGCATTGCTGACCCTGCTTGTGGTTCAGGCTCTCTCCTGATAAAAGTTGCTAAAGAAGTAAAAGGCAAAAACTATTCGCTTTATGGGCAGGAAAACAACGGTAGTACTTGGGCACTCTGCCTGATGAATATGTTTCTGCATGAGCAAGATGCTGCTACCATTACTTGGGGCGATACTCTGAACCATCCCCAACTTATAGAAAATGATGCGCTGATGAAGTTTGATGTAGTGGTAGCCAATCCGCCTTTTTCTTTAGATAAATGGGGGGCTGAAAATGCTTCTGCTGACCCTTACCAACGTTTCCATCGAGGCATCCCTCCTAAAACTAAAGGAGATTATGCCTTTATTAGCCATATGATTGAGAGCACCCACGAGACTAACGGACGAGTGGGGGTGATTGTGCCTCACGGGGTACTCTTTCGCGGTAGCTCGGAGAAAATCATTAGGCAACAACTCATTGAGGAGAACCTGTTAGAAGCGGTAATAGGTTTGCCTGCCAACCTCTTCTATGGTACCAGTATTCCTGCGGCTATCCTGATTTTCAGCCGTGCTAAAGGAGCTAATACTGATGTGCTTTTTATAGATGCGAGCAAGGCTTATGAAAGTGGCAAAAACCAAAACCATTTGCGCGATGAGGATATTAGCCATATTGTTTCGGTATATCAGAACTACAAAAAAGCTAAAGCCATTAGTGGTGAAAAAGGCAGTGTGATAGAAGAACGTTTTGCCTATCGAGCCACTTTTGCAGAAATACAAGCCAATGACTACAACCTAAATATTCCGCGCTATGTAGATACTTTCGAGCCAGAGGCTTTGGTAGATATTGCTACCGTACATAATGAGCTGGGGCAACTAAAACAAGAACTTAGCCAAGTAGAACAACAAATAGAACAATACTTAAAAGAACTAAACCTTGTGTGATAATGGATATTTTTGATTATATAGACCAACTTTCGGCTACCTACCATAACCTACTCCCTATGAGTCCTGAGAATCAACGCCGATGGGATAAAAAAGTACGTTTGGAGTTCAATTATAATTCTAACCATATAGAGGGAAATACGCTCACTTATGGTGAAACTGAATTGTTATTACTCTTTGATGAAACTCACGGCAGTCGCCCAATGAGAGACTACGAAGAGATGAAAGCCCACGATGTAGCCTTCCAAAAAATAAAAGAATGGGCTGCTGATACTGATATGCCTCTTACGGAGAAGGATATTAGAGAGCTTAATCAAATTATCTTAGTACAACCTTTTTGGAAAGATGCTATTACCCCTGATGGGCAACCCACTCGCCGGCAAATAACAGTGGGGAACTACAAAACCCAGCCCAATTCGGTACGCTTGCCCAATGGAGAGCTGTTTGAATACACCGCTCCGCAGGAAGTACCCATACAAATGCAAGCGCTTATGGAGTGGTATCGCGATGAGCAAACCGCTTTGCACCCTGTAACCCTTGCGGCTATGTTTCATTACAAATTCGTATGTATTCACCCTTTTGACGATGGTAACGGGCGTGTATCGCGTTTGCTAATGAATTACGTACTTTTAGCACATAAGTTGCCCCCAGTGGTTATTAAATCGAGCGACAAACAAAACTATTTGCACGCACTCCACTTAGCGGATATAGGGCAATACGAAGCCTTTATACGCTATATAGCAGAACAAGTAGTAAGTAGTTTGGAAATGGCTATCAAAGCAGCCAAAGGCGAAAGTATAGAAGAGCCTGATGATTTAGATAAAGAAATCGCACTCCTTGCCCGACAGCTACAACACCAAGAGACTTACAAAACCCCTCAACAAGTGCTAAACGTTTTTCATTGGGCACAGCAGAAACTCATTGCCCCTTGTGAAGCTGTATTGCAAAAGTTTGACAAGCTATTTCAGGAGAAGAAAAGGGTTAGAAAAGTGAATGATAAAGAGATAGAAGAAGAGAGTACGTTAAAAGATTTATTAGAAAGACTTAGAACTCCTATGAAGAGTATTCAGCAAATGAACGAAGAAGCTAAGTTAAAAGCACAAAGAATTTATGACATAGATCCTTATATTACTGAAATTAACAATATTACTCACCTGTACTATTTATATGGTAGTGCTTATGCAAGGGATAGCTCTGTTGTGAATTGTAGTATTGACATTTTATTTAAAAACGACTCGTATATTATAGCAATAGAGGTAATGAACAATTATCTCCTCAAAAAAAGCTATCCTTATAGCACTTTTCCAGATGATGAGAGCATAAGTGTTTTACCCCAACAATTAGGCAAAAAACTATTAGCAAAAGTGAAAGGAGTATGATAGCAAAGATGCCTAAACATTGGAAAATAAAGAAGTTAGGAGATGTATTAGAAATATTCCCTACTGCCAGTTACTCTCGATCTGAATTATCAGATGAAGGAGAAGTGCAATATATTCATTACGGAGATATACACACAAAATTTGATAGTCTCTTAGAAATAACAGATGATACCTTACCTAAAATATCTAAAAGTAAAGGTGAAAAATATGAGACGATACAGTTAGGAGATTTAGTGATGGTTGATGCTTCAGAAGATTATCAAGGAGTAGGAAAGTCTACAGAGATAATAGCTTTATCAAGATATAATACAATAGCAGGCTTACACACTTTTTTACTAAGAGATAAAGGTGAATACTTCTATTTAGGATATAAAGGGTATATTACAATGAGTGATTATGTAAAAAAACAATTGTATATAGCAGCAACTGGAACAAAAGTTTATAGTCTTTCAAAAGAAAGTTTAAAGTTAATACAGCTTCCCATTCCCCCATTAAAAGAACAAGAAAGAATAACCAAGATACTACTTACTTGTGATAAAGCCATTCGCCTTACCACTCAAATTATCACCCAGTTAAAACAGCGCAACCAAGGGCTTGCCCAACAGTTGCTAACGGGAGAGAAAAGAATAAAAGGTTTTGAGAATAGTGTATGGAAAGAGGTGAAACTGGGAGAAATAGGAGAAGTATATCAACCTGAGACTATAAGCCAAAATCTTTTAACAGAAGAAGGTTTTAAAGTATATGGTGCAAATGGAGTGATAGGATATTACTCAAGATATAATCATGAAAAAGAACAGATAGCAGTAGTTTGTAGAGGAAGTACTTGTGGACTTGTTAATTTTACAGAAGCTAAGTCTTGGATAACAGGAAATGCAATGGTTATTAATTTAGATGGAAATCCTAATTATTCTAAACTATTTGTTTATGAATACCTTAAAAATGATAACCTAAACTATCTAATAACAGGCTCTGGACAACCTCAAATAACAAGTGAAATTAAAAACCACATTATAAAAGTGCCTTCATTTAAAGAACAAAATGCTATTGCTCAAATTCTTGACACTGTCCATCAAGAGCTCAAACTATACGAACAAAAACTACAACTCTTGCAAACTCAAAAGAAAACACTCATGCAAAAGTTGCTTACTGGAGAGATATTAACCATTAAAAAATAGTTTAATAATGAAAAAAATAGGATTATTTTTCGGGGCAGGAGCCGAGATGGGATACGGATTGCCAAGTGGAGGTGAATTTGCTATAGATTTATTCAGGCAAGACCCTACAAAATACAAGAAAAAATTCAGAGTAGTCTTAAGCGAAATAAATAATACTTCTAGATATGCGACATATTGGTTGCCTGATTCTTATTTGAATAAGCCCATTTATGCTTTTGGAGAGAAAGATTTTATAAGTATTATACAATCATCTATTGAATATAGACAAGATAAAATTATAGAAAAGTTTAATGATTTTGACTCTTTATGTGAAAGAGCTATCGCAAAGTTAAATATAGATAAAAACTTTTTGAATAAAAAATTTGAAGAAATATCAGGTGGAGAAATAGGTAGTGTAATCTACAGCCAAAAAATAAAAATAAACCCATTGATTACAAATGATGTAAAACTCTTTAGCTCTTCTTATTATTCTGCAATGTTAGAAACAATTAGAACACAGGAAAACAAGGATGACCTCCAAAGATATTCTATTTCGTTTCTACAATTAATTGTTGGAGCACATGGATACAACTTGGTAAAAAAACTTAACGAAGAGTTATTTACTCAAACTCCTGATGACTTACCTATCTTTGATGATATCTTTGGGATGTTTAGTTTAGAATTTCATAAGGCAGGAGCTACAGCTCTTGAATTATTGTTAAGAGAGAAAAGAGTGTTTAACATAGATGAAGACGCAAGATTAGCAGAACTCTTATCTGCTATTAGTCAGGAAGTTTTAGAAAATATTTTTATTGATATCTTGGATTATCAAAAACTTATTGATAACCATTATCGTTATCTCTATTGCCCCAAAAAAGAATGGGCTAAGTTCACTAAAATGGTAGTATTTTTAGAAATAGCTAAAGACTATATTTCTCAAAATTTAGATAATATCAAAGCCAATCAGGAAGGTTATTACAACGACTTATTAAGTATTAATAATTTAAAAATTACTAGTATAGGTACTTCAAATTATAATAACATCATTGAAATTGTTTCACCCGAAATAGCTAAAGAGCAAAATATCATACATTTAAATGGAAGTGTAAAAGACTTGTATAATCCATATAAAAATAGTATCGAAAAAATTGGAACTAATTCAACATCTCAAGAAAAACAGATTCTCGTTCCTTTCCTACTTACACAAAGTGGAATAAAACCTCTTACATCTGTTGAAATGTCACGGAGATATGTAGATTTGTTTGATAGATTTAAAAATTCTGATGCTATCATTTCTATAGGCTTTGGTTTTAATCAAGATGATGGACATATTAATGGCTTATTCAGAGAGCTCATAGAAGTATATAATAAAAAACTGATCGTTATTGACGTTTCAGCAGACGAAAGCAAAACACAAAAAGAAATCAAGAAAAAATTAAGAGTTGGAACCAATGGAGGTAACATTATTGTTATTTCTATTGACAGAGATACAAGAAAGAGCAATGGCAAATTCTGGTATGAATTAGTAGCGGATTTAATTAAGTAATTAAAAACCAACATCTATGAATTATAAAGAAGAAATCATATCAAAGATACCTGCTTTGCAACTCCTAATAAATATGGGGTATCAATACTTATCGTCTGAAGAAGCTTTGGCTATGCGCGGTAATAAGTATAGTAATGTACTGCTGGAACCTATCCTCAAGGCGCAACTCGCCAAGATAAACCGTATTCACTACCGAGGGAAAGACTATGATTTTTCAGCGGAGAATATCCATGCGGCAGTGGCAGCTCTTAAAGAACTCCCCACTCAGGAGGGCTTTATGGCGGTAAGCCAACAAGTGTATGATCTGCTTACCCTTGGTAAATCCTTTGAGCAAACTATTGGAGGTAGCAAGAAAAGTTATTCTTTTCGGTATATAGATTGGGAAGTCCCAGAGAACAATGTCTTTCATGTAAGTGAAGAATTTCAGGTAACACGTACTGCCCGTAATGATTATTACCGACCTGATATTGTGCTCTTTATCAATGGTATTCCTATAGTAGTCATAGAGTGTAAAAGCAATGTGATAAAAAATCCTATCACAGAGGCTATTTCGCAGCACTTGCGCAACCAGAAAGACGATGGCATACGTGAGCTATACCAATATTCACAGCTACTGTTGGCCTTGTCAGTGAATGAAGCCCGTTATGCTACTACAGCAACCCCACTAAAATACTGGCAAGTATGGCGAGAACTCTTTGGTAGCCAAGAAGCGCAAGCACAAGTAATAGATCAACTGAAGGAGCTTAAAAATAAGCCTCTGCCTAGAGAGGAACAGGAGGCTCTTTTTGCAAAACACAACAAGGAAACTCAAGATTTTTTTCATCAAAGAGCACAGGAGGAGGTGCTACTTGTCGAGCAAGACCTTTTGCTTTATTACCTTTGTCGCAAAGACCGTTTGTTGCGCCTTATGCAGTACTATACTATTTTTGATAATCATATCAAGAAGATAGCTCGTTATCAACAGTTTTTTGCCGTGGAGGACACCTTAGCAAGGGTAAAGCATATAGAGAATGGTAAGCGTACAGGAGGGGTTATCTGGCATACTCAGGGGAGTGGTAAATCACTAACTATGGTTATGCTGGCACAACTTTTGGCTGTGGATAAGAACATTAAGCACCCTAAGTTGTTATTGGTAACGGATCGCACGGATCTTGATAAACAAATAAGTGAGACCTTCAAAAAATGTAACCTACCTGTGGTGAAAGCCTCTACAGGTACTAACCTTACAGAACTGCTAAGAGAACGTACAGATAGAGTGATTACTACGACTATTCACAAGTTTGAAACTGTAGTAAATCAATTAAAAAAAGTGCTTACCTCATCGGAGATATTTGTACTGATAGACGAAGCTCATCGTACCCAATATGGTAGGTTAGGAGTAAAAATGCAACAAGTATTCCCTAAGGCTTGCTTTATTGCTTTCACAGGTACCCCCTTGATGAAAAAAGAGAAAAACACAGCGGCTAAGTTCGGAGGTATTATTGGTACCCCCTATACGATTACCGATGCGGTAGCCGATGGAGCAATAGTACCGATCCTCTATGAAGGTAGACACAACCAATATGATCTGAATGAAAAACCCTTAGACAACTATTTTAATCGTGTCTCAGATCCTCTTAATGATTATGGCAAAGCACGCTTAAAACGCAAGGTAAACAGTATTGCCCAGCTCAATAATGCCGACCAGATTATTCAGGCGCGTGCTTGGGATATAGCAGAACACTTTAAAAACAATGTACAAAATGAAGGTTTTAAAGCAATGCTAGTAACCCTCAGTAAAACCGCAGCCATAAGATACCAATACTATCTGGAGAAAGAATGCAAACTTAATTGTGAGGTGCTGATTTCTGCCCCTGATATGAGAGAAAACAATGACGATCTCTTAGAAGAAGATGACTATAAAGTAGGCTCTTTTTACAAAGCTATGATGGACATCTATGGCTCTCCGCAAAAATATGAAGATAGCCTTATCAATGGATTTAGAGATCGAGAAGAGCCTGAATTATTGATTGTGGTAGATAAACTCCTCACAGGTTTTGATGCTCCTATCGTAAAGGTTATGTATCTGACCCGTGGTCTCAAAGAGCATACCCTTTTGCAAGCGATTGCACGTGTAAACCGTGTGAAAGAGGGTAAGGATTATGGACTTATAGTAGATTATTACGGTAACTTGGAAAATCTTGACAAAGCCATTGAAATGTACGGTTCTTGGGAAGACTTTGAGGCGGACGATCTCAAGGGAACTGTTACCAATGCTGCTAAAGAAATTGAAAAGCTGCCACAGTTACATTCGCAATTGTGGGATATTTTCAAAACCGTAAAAAATAAATACGACACCGAAGCATACGCTGAACTATTATCAGACAAAGAAAAAAGAGAAACATTTTATGAACGGTTTTCCCTTTTTGCACGTATGCTGAAGTTAGCCCTTTCGTTAGTGGGGTTTGATACGCCTGAGAATGCACCTACTATAGGAAGGTATCAAGAAGATTTGAAGTTCTTTCTCGCCTTGCGTACCGATGTAGCACGTCGTTATTTTGACACGATTGATTACACTGAATACGAAAAGCAAATAAAAAAACTGATTGATAAACACATCATTACCGATGGGGAATTTTTACAAATCACTGAAAAGATAGATTTGTTTGACAAAGAAGCGAGAGACAAAGCTTTAGAAGAAATTAAAGGGCATGCCTCCAAAGCCGACCATATTGCTTCGCGCACCGAGAAGGCTATCAGTATAAAGATGGATGAAGACCCTGTTTTTTATCAAAAACTCTCTACTCTCATCAGGCAAACCATTGAGGCATATAGGCAAAAACGTATAGATGAATTGGAGTATTTCAATAGGGTAAGAGATTATGAAAACCAGTTTTTTGAAGGAGCACAATCCGATTTGCCAGAGGCTTTAATAGGAAATAAAAAAGCTACTGCTTTCTACAATCTCTTAGGCGAACATCTCAAAACCCTTGACTCCTTGCCTAATACTACCCAAAAAGTAGAATGGGCTTTGCAGTTAGATTTGCTTATCAATCACATTATCTATGAAGAGGGCACTCCTATTGTAGATTGGCAACAAAATAGTTTGTTGGTAAAAGAAATAGAAAAAACTATAGACGATTTTTTCTATCAGCTGAAATATCAAGGCGTAGAAATTCCTTTTGATATAGTAGATGTTATTATAGAAGAAATCGTAAAAGTAAGTAAACAAATAGGATGATGAGTACCCACTATGAACTTTTTTATACTGATAGAAAAACCTTAGGTATAAAGGTCTATCCAGATACCTCGGTAAAAGTATTTGCCCCTATAGATACCCCTCTAGAGGTGATAGCACTTCATGTGGAAGCTAAAAGCAGATGGATCAAAAAACAGCAAGCGATCTTTGAGACCTATCTGCCCAAGCTCCCTCCTCGCCAATATGTAGGAGGGGAGACTTTTTTGTATTTAGGCAGGCAATATATGCTGAAAATAGAGGAATCCGAAGAAGAAGTGGTGATATTCTATCAAGGACGATTGGTAGTAAAAACTCTTAATCCCTCTTCAGAACAAGTAAAAGCGCTATTGCAAACATGGTATCGCACAAGAGCAAAGATTGTTTTGAGCCAACTTTTCTCGCAACAGTTTGTTTTATTCAATAGATTTCAGCTAGAAAAACCTACCTTAGTTATAAAACCTATGGAAAAGCGTTGGGGAAGTTGTACCACTGGGGGGAAAATTCTTCTAAATGTGGAGCTTATCAAAGCTCCTATATCTTGTATTACCTATGTAATATTACATGAACTCTGTCATTTGGTACATCATAATCATAGTGGAGCATTTTATAGTTTATTGGAATCCTTTATGCCAGATTGGCGGAGATGGAAGCAACTTTTGGAAACAATGAGTTAGTTTGGAGTATTTGCTTTTATAAATAAAATTACTTACTTTTGCAGGAAATAAAACGACCTATGCTATGTGGCAGGTGGAAAAGAAAAAAATATTAGGGCTTTTCTCAGTGGTGCGGGGGTATAATATCCTGATGCTGTGTGTGGCTCAATACCTAACAGCTATCTTTATTCTCTCAAGGGCACCTATAAAAAGGGTGTTGCTTGATGGACGGCTCTTTGCTATAGTGCTCTCTGGAGCTTTGGCAGTGGCAGGAGGCTATATTATCAATGCGTTCTATGACAAGGAAAAGGATATGATCAATAAGCCTACACGGGCGATGATAGAACGCTTGGTGGGACAAAATACGAAACTTACCCTCTACTTCGTGCTAAATTTCCTTTCGGTGATTGTGGCCAGCTATGTGTCTTTTGCAGCGGTGCTGTTCTTCTCTATCTATATCTTTATGATGTGGTTCTACTCGCATCGCTTGAAGAAAATGGTGCTGGTGGGCAATATCATCTCAGGGATACTCTCCATTATTCCTTTCTTTGCTATATTTGTGTATTATCATAATTTTCAGAAAGTTATATTTGTCCATGCGGCTTTTCTTTACTACTTGCTCTTGGCTAAGGACTTTGTGAAGGACTTACAGAATATCAAGGGAGATTTTGCCTTGGGTTACCACACCATAGCTACTGATTATGGGGAGCGAAGCTCTAAGCAACTGATTAGTTTGCTGGTAGGGCTAACGCTTCTGTGTGTGTATTTCTTGACCTCTTTTCCTGATACAGGGGCAATGAAGTACTATTTTATCTTGGCTGCCATCGTACTACTGGCGGTCTTTACCCCTATCCTATGGCGGAGCAAAACAGAGATACATTATGCCTTCCTCCATAACCTGCTCAAGGTGATTATCGTGGTCGGTGTATTCTGTATTGTGCTAGTAAGGAGATAGAGAAGAGTGAAAAGTGAATAGAGAAGAGTGAAAAGTACGAACTTAGACTAATCACTAACCACTAATCACTAACTACTAATGATTTCTTTTTCCTTTGAGGTACCAATAACCTTTGCTGGCGGCGAAGCCTAAGGCAAAGAGAGAGAGGAAGAAAAGGAATACCTTACCTAAGAGGACAAAATCGATGGGTTCACTCTTAGGGGCATAGATGATTTGGGCACTTGCAGTGGCAGTAAGGCCTAAGAGGATAATAAGAATGTTGACCATAAGGAGTACTTCCAAACGCAGATCTTTCTCTGGTAGTAGCGCAGCGATGCCCTTGGTACCCAGTAGCATAAAAGCGAATAGGGAAAGACAAGCATAGAGAGTTGTCTTGGCGAAGTCGGCTCCTGAGAAGAAGAAGAAGGCCTGTGCCAGCACATAGATAAGGCAGGGGAAGAGTAGTAGGCCTGGGAAAGCCAAAAGGATATGTTGTGCCTTGCTACGGCGGTTTTGGTAGTAATCCCTTAGAGCGACAAAGGCAAAGAGCAGTCCTATGGCTGATTCTATGGTAATTAGTACAGCCATGTCGCTTAGTATCTTAGGGGAGGCGAGCCACTGGCTGAGGGTCGTTTGGGATTGTTCGGAGGCAAAGTCGTAACTACCCCAAAGGAAGGCCACTAGTACGCCTGCCCATAGGGCTATCTGCCACAACCTCCAGAAGCTGAGCTTGAGGAGGGTGCTAAAAAAGATGAAGATAATCAGTAAAGAAATCAGCATAACTTATTGTAAATAGGCATGGGGTTCGCCCTCAAAACTCACCTCAATATGTTCTTGTAGAGAGGTGGAGAGGGAAAGTCCTTTGAAATCGGCCTTGATAGGGAATTTCTTATGGTTACGGTTCACTAGCACAGCGGTTTTGAGTTGCTTGAGGGGCACCTCAAGGAAGTGCTTAACCCCATAGATAAGGGTGGCTCCACTGCTAAGGACGTCATCTACCAAGACGACGGACTGGTTGGTGTATTCCTCCACGGGTAGGGAGGTGGTTACAGGGGCTAAGACATTGGTTTTGTTGACCTTAACGCTGCACAATATCACAGGGATAGGGCAGATACGGCTTAGCTCCTCATGTAGCTTTTCGGCAAAGATGTATCCGTTGCGTTCTATGCCCGCAAGGATGATCTTTTCTTGGTGTATATTAGCCTCATAGATTTGGTAGGCTATACGACGGATCTTGTGAGCGATTTGCTCGGAGGTAAGAATGGTAGTCAATTGTTAATTATTAATGGTTAATTGTTAATTATTAATAGAGGCAAATAGCCTTACCTATTCTACTTGTGTAGAGATTCCCCCAATGAGAAATTCTTCAAGTTCGCGGCGGTCTTTTTTGGTGGGTCGGCCTTCGCCTTTTTGTCGGTAATATTCTTGGGCTTGTTGTTGGGCTTTGGCCTGCTCAAAGGCTTCTTCGGGGGTGTTATCAGTACAATAGAGACCGACGAGCTTAGCACCTACACGGGATTCAGGAAGGTCATTAACCTGGATCTCATAGGTGATTTGGTCTTTTTTGATCTGTACCTTATCCTGAGGGAAGACCTCCTTGGAGGCTTTGGCTACCTCCCCGTTGATACGTATATGACCTTTCTTACAGGCTTCAGTGGCGATGTTGCGCGTTTTGTAATAGCGTACGCACCAAAGGTATTTGTCGATTCGCATAACTTAAGTGAATAGTGAATAGAGAACAGAGAAAATTAAAGTAAAAATTTCATGCAAAAATACGAGATTTTTTTGTAACTTGCACCCAAATTAAAGTATTTATTTTTCTAATGATAAAAAAGAGTATTCTATTGATGTCGTTTGCCTTATTAGGCTTGTATTCATGTAAGAAAAGTGAGGATAATGGAGAGAAGATTCGTGAGATGACCGAGGTAATTCCAGAAAATGATCAGGCTATACAGGCCTACCTTAAGAGCCATTATTGCGAACTAGACAGTGATGGGAACATCGTTCTAGGGGCTGTGGGGAGCACAGGCAAGACTTCTATTTGGGATAGAGCAGACCTTAAGCGCAAAGAACTAAGGGTGCTAGACCAGCACAACAACTATATTACCAACACTATGTATTATGTGATATTGCGCGAGGGCAATGGACAGCAGGCTACAGTAGCTGATCACTCTTTTGTGCTCTATAAGGCTGAATCGCTTGATGGAAAGGTGTATGACGATGGAACCCTCTTTACCTATGACAATTGGATGGACTTGCTTGGAAGAGAAGCGAGTGCTTACAGAGGAGGTACAGTTATGGGCTTTCGTGAGGCTGTAGCGATGTTAAAGGCTTCGACTTCTGCAATAACAGAGCAGAGCAATGGTAAGCTGGTGGCTCCTACCGATGGAGGAGTAGGGGTGTTCTTTATGCCTTCGGGTATTACCTACTATACAGGTACTTCCAATATTCCAGCCTATACTCCCTTGATATTTGAAATAAATCTCTTAAAGACAGAGCGTTACGACCACGATGGTGATGGTATTCCGTCCATTAATGAGATACAACATCATCAGGATGGTACCATTACCTTCCCTGACTGTAATGGAAATGGAAGAGTGGATTACTTGGATGCAAACCCTTGTCAGTGACTAATGACTAATGTGACTAATGACTAATAAAAAATGAAAAAATTTATCCCTAATCTCATCACGCTGCTGAATCTCTCTTGTGGGATAGTAGCCTTAAGGTTTGCCATGGATCAGGCCTTTGATATGGCCTTGTTATGGTTTTTCTTAGGGATTGTCTTTGATTTCTTTGATGGCTTTGCAGCCCGCTGGCTGAAGGTTACCTCGCCCTTAGGCTTGCAGTTGGATTCCTTGGCCGATATGGTTACTTCAGGCTTGGTACCAGGGCAGGTGATGTATTCGCTCATCAGTTTTGGGACAGCTCCTTACGGAGATGCAGTACATCTTTTTCTACCCTTTGCAGGTTATTTGGTAACCTTGGCTTCGGCCTATCGCTTGGCACGATTTAACATAGACACACGTCAGCATGATTCCTTTATCGGGCTTCCTACTCCTGCCAATGCGCTTTTTATTCTTACGGTAGGGTATATGGTACAGAAGGCGCAGTATATCAGTGCGCTACCGCTATGGGTAGCACTACTTATTACGCTGGTGAGTTGTTATCTGCTCAATAGCAATCTGCCCCTTTTCTCGCTCAAGTTCAAGGATTTTTCGCTCAAGAAGAATGCTATTAAGTATATTTTCTTACTACTTAGCTTAGTGTTATTGCTTTGTTTTCAAATAAATGCGTTTGCTCTTATCATTTTGGCATACATCTTGCTATCTATAGGGAGTAACCTTTTTAAAAACAAAGATAAAAATGAAACAATTTAGCTTATTATTAGGTCTGTTATTAGTCCAAATGACTTTTGCACAGCGGGCAGGAACAGCAGGGAAGTTTTTGCGCAATGAGGCCAGTGCCTCTGATATCAATTCAGTGCGCATTGAGGTAGATATAGATGGAAACAGAAATAAACGACCTGACTTGCAGCAATATAGGACAGCACCAGGGCAGTACCAATGGAATCCCGCCCCTTATGGCTATTCGGAGGTGTTTTTGCGTATTGCGGATAGTGGTTTTTTCACAGTAACACTTGGTGACCAGCAGATTAGCGGGCCAACAGGTAAGTTTCGCTTCTTCGATGTACGTTCGGGGGCAGTGCCTATGTCCATCTATCTCAATGGCTTCTTAATCTATCGTACTACTATAACAGCCCAGCAGAATAGTCGTACCGTATTGGATTACTTTGTACAATATGGTCTCTATGAATTAGCACTCTATCCTATTGACAAACAATGGTATGGGGGCGAATGGAATGATATATGGAACAATCCCTATCAAGCGGGCAGTCACCTATCTGTTGCCCCACATGTGCCTGTGATGCCAGAGGAGGTATTTGCTAATTTTTATAATTCGTATAGAAAACTCAACTTTGACAAAGAGCGTATTGCCTTTATCAACCAACAGCGCAATACAGCCTATACTTGTGCGCAGATCAAGCAGTTGTTACGAGCTCTTGACTTTGAAAACAACAAAGTAGATATGGGCAAATACCTCTATGACCTATGTGCAGATAAAGGGAATTTCTTCACTATATATGATATCTTTACCTTTGACAGCTATAAGAGACAACTAATGGAATATGTCTCTAATAAGTGAAAAAGTTAAGAGTGAAGAATGAAAAGTGAAGAGTAGAATAACTCAAAATTTAAAATTCAGAACTCAAAACTAATAATATGGTGATTACCGATATAAATCAGTTAGATGTAAATGGGACTTATACCTATGCGGATTACCTACTTTGGCGATTCAAAGAGCAGGTAGAGTTGTTACGTGGTAAGCTCTTTAAGATGTCTCCCGCTCCGAGAGAGATACATCAGCGGGTACTTAACGAAATCAACTTTGAGTTGATGTCTTTTTTCAGAAACAAGACTTGTAGGGTGTATCCTGCGCCTTTTGATGTACGTATACCTGCCAAAGGGGCAAAAGGAATGACAGACAACCAAATATATACCATAGTACAACCCGACTTATGTGTGGTTTGTGATTTGGAAAAGATAGACGGAAGGGGCTGTGTAGGGGCACCAGACTTGGTAGTGGAGATTCTCTCACCCTCCAACTCTCGCAAAGACCTCAAGGATAAATACGAAATCTACCAAGAGGCAGGCGTACCCGAATACTGGATTGTAGATGCAGATGATAAGGCTATCTATCGCTATGTCTTGGAAGGGGATACCTATATAGGGTTGCCTCCTGTCTCCGAGGGAGATGTCTTTAGTTCAAGGAAATTCCCCGAAATGAAAATAGATACGAAACTTATATTTAAAGAGTGACTAATGACTAGTGACTAATCACTAATCACTAATCACTAACCACTAATCACTCATTGTATTTAACAAACTATTAACGTGGTGTAAAGGGTAAATAACAAATAAAATTTTTAAATTTGCCCCCTTGAAAGAAGTATGCACTGTATAACGAAATAACTTATTGAAAACCAGCTCTTGGAGGGAAACTTTTAGAGGGCTGGGCTTTGTTATGTAGTGTGTATTTACCTAAATGGCTGCAATGCAAGCCATTACCATTAACCATTTATATTATAATAGATGCTTACGAACCAACCTGCCAGAATTAATTTTGCTTCCACTAAGCATGTGCCTGACTATCCTGACTTTTTGGATATCCAAATAAAGTCGTTTCAGGACTTTTTCCAGATGGAGACCAAGTCGGATGCACGAAGCAATGAAGGGCTGTACAGTACCTTCAAGGAGAATTTTCCTATTACCGACACACGGAATCAGTTTGTCCTTGAGTTCCTTGACTACTTCATAGATCCGCCTCGCTATTCGGTAGAGGAGTGTATACAGCGTGGTCTTACCTATAGCGTACCGCTAAAGGCACGCCTAAAGCTTTTCTGTACAGATCCTGAACATGAGGACTTTGAGACCATAGTGCAGGATGTATATTTGGGAACTATTCCTTATATGACCACCAGTGGTACCTTTGTGATCAATGGAGCAGAGCGTGTGATCGTTTCTCAACTACACCGCTCTCCAGGGGTATTCTTTGGGCAATCCTACCATGCGAACGGGACTAAGCTCTATTCAGCGCGTATTATCCCCTTCAAAGGTTCATGGATAGAGTTCACCACGGACATCAACAATGTGATGTACGCCTATATAGACCGTAAGAAAAAACTTCCTGTAACCACCCTTTTCCGTGCAATTGGTTTTGAGCGCGATAAGGATATCTTGGAGATATTTGATTTGGCAGAAGAGGTAAAAGTCTCTAAGACAGGACTTAAGAAATATTTGGGTCGCCGCTTGGCAGCTCGTGTGCTCAACACTTGGCATGAGGACTTCGTAGATGAGGACACAGGAGAAGTGGTATCCATAGAACGTAACGAAATAATCCTTGACCGTGATACGGTTTTGGAAAAAGAACATATAGATGAGATTGTAGAAGCGAATGTAAAGACCATCCTCCTACACAAGGAAGATGAGCATACAGCTGATTACAATATCATCCACAACACTTTGCAGAAGGACCCTACCAACTCCGAAAAGGAAGCAGTGGAACACATCTATCGCCAATTGCGTAATGCGGAACCACCCGATGAGGAGACCGCTCGCGATATCATAGATAAGCTTTTCTTCTCCGACCAGCGTTACAACTTGGGCGATGTAGGGCGTTACCGTATGAACAAGAAATTGTCCTTGGATATACCTATGGAAAAACAGGTACTTACCAAGGAAGATATCATTACAATTGTAAAATACCTTATAGAGCTGATTAACTCTAAAGCGGAGGTAGATGATATAGACCACTTGTCCAATCGTAGGGTACGTACAGTAGGGGAGCAGCTTTCAGCACAGTTTGGCGTGGGACTTTCTCGTATGGCACGTACCATACGTGAGCGTATGAATGTACGTGATAATGAGGTATTTACTCCGCTGGATTTGATCAATGCAAAGACACTTTCTTCAGTGATTAACTCCTTCTTTGGAACCAGCCAGCTGTCCCAATTCATGGACCAGACCAATCCGCTAGCCGAAATCACGCACAAGCGTAGGTTATCAGCCCTTGGGCCTGGAGGTCTATCGAGAGAGCGTGCAGGCTTTGAGGTACGTGACGTACACTATACCCACTATGGTCGTCTTTGTCCTATTGAGACTCCAGAAGGGCCAAACATCGGGCTTATCTCCTCATTGGCCGTATATGCGAAAGTCAATTCTATGGGATTCATAGAAACTCCTTACCGCAAGGTAGAAAACGGAAAGATAAAGCTCAATGAGCTTATCTATATGAGTGCAGAAGAAGAGGAAGGACTTAAGATTCCTCAGGCCAATATCCATGTAGATGATCAAGGAAATATCCTTGATGAGCGCTTGGTTGTAAAAGAAGACGGGGATTTCCCTGTTGTCTCTCGCGAAGAAGTAGATTATATAGACGTGGCTCCAAACCAGATTGCCTCTATTTCGGCTTCGCTAATTCCTTTCTTGGAACACGATGACGCGAACCGTGCGCTGATGGGTTCCAACATGATGCGCCAGGCAGTACCACTTTTGCGCCCTGAAGCACCTATCGTAGGTACAGGTTTGGAACAACGTGTGGCTACCGACTCCCGTGTGCTTATGAATGCTGAAAGAGAAGGTACAGTAGAGTATGTAGATGCCAATAAGATCGTTATCCGCTACGATAGAACCGAAGACGAAATCTTGGTTTCTTTTGATAGTGAGCTGACCACTTATGACCTAATCAAGTTCCGCCGTACTAACCAAGGTACTTGTATCAACCTAAAACCGATTGTTCGCAAGGGAGATAGGGTGAAAAAGGGACAGGTACTCTGTGAGGGGTATGCTACCCAAAATGGAGAATTGGCCTTGGGTCGCAATATGAAAGTAGCCTTTATGCCATGGAAGGGATATAACTTTGAGGATGCAATTGTAATTTCCGAACGTGTGATTCGTGAAGATATTTTCACTTCTATCCATATAGACGAATATACCCTTGATGTACGTGATACTAAGCTTGGGGTTGAGGAGCTTACCAATGATATTCCTAACGTATCAGAAGATGCTACCAAAGACCTTGATGAAAATGGTATAGTACGTATTGGGGCTAATATCAAGCCAGGGGATATCCTCATCGGTAAGGTAACCCCTAAGGGAGAGAGTGATCCTACACCAGAAGAAAAGCTACTTCGTGCGATCTTCGGGGATAAGGCAGGAGACGTAAAAGATGCCTCTTTAAAAGCCTCTCCATCACTAGAAGGGGTAGTTATCGGCAAGAAACTTTTTGCTCGTGCGGTGAAAACCAAACAAAAACGCAGCAAGGAGAAGGACGAAGCCGCTGCCCTTGATGCTGCTTTCGTGGCTAAGGCAGAAGAGCTTAAAGACCGCTTACTAGAGAAACTCTTCTACTTGGTCAATGGTAAAACTTCCCAAGGGGTATTCAATGACCTAGGGGAAGAAATCATACCAAAGGGAAGAAAACATACCCAAAAGGGACTCAAAGAGATAGAAGACTATACACACCTTGTATCAGGAGGTTGGACAACGGATGATCATACCAATGAACTGATCAATGACCTTATCCACAACTATAAGATTAAGCTCAATGACCTACAAGGAATGCTCCGACGTGAGAAATTTACCCTATCGGTAGGGGACGAACTTCCAGCAGGTATCATGAAATTGGCCAAGATATACATCGCCAAGAAGCGTAAGCTCAAGGTAGGGGATAAGATGGCAGGACGTCACGGAAATAAGGGTATCGTAGCTCGTATCGTACGTGATGAAGATATGCCTTTCTTGGAAGACGGAACACCGGTAGATATCGTACTTAACCCACTTGGGGTGCCTTCGCGTATGAACATTGGGCAGATATATGAAACCGTACTTGGTTGGGCAGGGCAGAAACTCGGCTTGAAGTTTGCCACTCCTATCTTTGACGGGGCCTCTTTGGAACAAATCACCGAATATACAGAGAAAGCAGGAGTACCTGCCTTTGGACATACTTACCTATATGATGGAGGTACAGGAGAGCGTTTTGACCAGAAAGCGACCGTTGGGGTGATCTATATGATTAAGCTCGGCCACATGATCGATGATAAGATGCACGCACGTTCCATAGGACCATACTCACTTATCACACAACAGCCATTGGGTGGTAAAGCACAGTTTGGTGGTCAGCGTTTTGGAGAGATGGAGGTATGGGCATTGGAGGCTTATGGAGCTTCTAGCACCTTGCGTGAAATCTTGACTGTGAAGTCCGATGACGTAATCGGTCGTGCACGCACCTATGAGGCCATCGTTCATGGTGATACCATGCCAGAACCAGGCTTGCCAGAGTCCTTCAATGTGCTCATGCACGAGCTTAAAGGATTGGGCTTGGATATAAGATTAGAAGACTAAGATAGGGCAGATAGCCATTTGCCCCTACAGAAATTCCAAACTACTGAGCATTCAATAGTTTGGAATTTTCTTTTAAACCAAAAATAAGAAAATATGAGATATATATGGATATTTGTCGTATTGTGCTTTTTGGGCAATGAAATACAAGCACAAGAGGTGGTGCAAGATACCATAATACATAGTGAAATAGTCCAAGATACCATAGTCCGTGGCGAGATGATGCGAGATACATTGCCACAGGGGCATATCCCTATCCCTATCCGTCGCCCCTATATACGCCCTTGGTCACTGCTCATTCCTGCGGCACTTATTGCCAGAGGTGCCTTGTCTATAGATTCGCGTTTTGACCACAAATTGCAGCACTATGTAACCAATAATGTAAAAGGGAAGTTACGGATAGATGACCACTTGCAATATTTGCCTATAGCGGGGGTATTTGCTTTGCCCAATTTGGGTATGGAGCCCGCACACAACCTCAAGGAGCGTGTGCTCATTGGGGCGACGGCTTATGCAATGACAGCTGTTTTTGTCAATTCTATGAAATATACCATAAGGCAACTCAGGCCTGATAATAGCACTCGTAATTCATTTCCTTCGGGGCATACCGCTACAGTCTTTACAGGAGTGGAGATGCTCTACCAAGAGTATAAGCACAGCCAGCCTTGGGTCGGGATTACGGGCTATGTGGTGGCCACAGGGGTAGGGCTATTGCGCATCTATAACAATCGGCACTGGGCATCGGATGTGGTGGCGGGTGCGGGTATTGGCATTCTCTCCACGAAACTCTCCTATTTGCTTTTTCCCTATACCTCCAAGCTCTTACAAAGTAAAAAAGAGAGGATAGCGGGTGAGGCTTCCTCTCTGCATGTGCTGGCTTTCCCTACCTACGATGCTAAAACACAAGGTGTAGGGATGGGGGTAGTCGTTTCTTTTTAATTCTTTAAGGCGTCCAAATTTCCTTGAGCTTTGAGCAGACTAATCTCTGCTAATTTGTAAGAAAGTAGCGCATTGGTATAGCTGTTTTTAGCATCGGAAAGGGCACGTTCGGACTCCAATAGGTCGGTAAGGGAAGCTAGCCCTTGCTGGTAATTATTTTGAGTATTGGAGAGTACTTCTTGGGCGAGCTTCACGTTTTCTTCTTGGGTTTGTATCGTTAGCAAGTTGTTAGCCAATTGGGTTTGTGCGTTTTCTTGAGCCAAGTCCATAGCCAAGCGTGTATCCTTGAGGGTAGCATCAATAGCCTCTATCTCTATCAAGGCCTGTTGCACTTTGGCTTTGGTGCCAAATCCAGAGAAAATGGGTATATTAAGCCCGAGGCTAATGGCTGAGTAATTAGACCAATATACCTTGTCTTTCTTTCCATAGATCAAGGGGGTTTTAGGTCCCATACCGAGGTAGCCATAAGTGGCTTGTAGGGCAAGGGAAGGATATAATCCACTTCGGGTAGCCTTGGCACTTAGTGTGAGGAGTTCCTTTTGTTTTTCGAGTGCTTTTATCTCCGTACGGTTGGAAGCATCTCCTTTCTCAAAAGCCAAGCGATAATCTGCTTTGAAAGCATCTTTGGGCAGAGAAATAGGCTCAGTGATAGGCAATCCCATGAGATATTTGAGCGCATGCTTAGCTAGTGTGAGTCCGCTGGAGGCTTGTTGCTCTGCGGATCTGAGGTTGTTAAGTGCTACTGTAATGCGGTCAAGGTCTATTTTCTTGGCCAATCCTGCTTTGAAAGAACCTTCTACTACTTGGGCTGTTTTTTCAGTTAGGGCAAGGTTTTCCTGTATATTTTGCAAGGCCTGTTGTGCTTGGTAGACTTTCCAATAAGCCTGAGCTACTTTCTCAATGATTTCGTTTTGGGTGAGTTGTTCGTTGATGAGGTAGAACTCTCGGGTAGTACGTGCAGCCCTAAGTCCTATGAATACTGCCTGATTGAAGACTACTTGGGTGAGCTTAAGCTCCGCAGAGGAACCCCATTTTTGACCCATTTCCATTTTTATAGGCTCGTCGGACACAGGCATACCAGGGGGAGCGAAGGTGCTAGCATCTATATAAGTAGCCTGCAATTTAGGATTGTAGCTCATACCAGCAGAGGCAGCGAGACGAGGTAAGGCATTGGCACGAGCCTCTTGGATTTTGTATTCACTTTTTTTGATTTCTAAGCGTGCTTTTTGGGCATCAGCCTTGCTCTTGAGGGCATAATCAATAGCCTGAGCGAGGGTGAGTTCGCTGCTCTGCTGTGCCCAAAGAGCAGTAGTGGCGCAAAGAGCGAGTATTGAGATAAAAATACGAACCATTTTTTTTAATTGTTAATTGTCAATTGTTAATTATTAATTCTTACAACGTTTAAGGATTATAAGGTTTTAAGTTTGATAGTTGCTGCTATCTGACCACTAATGACTGATTACTAACCACTAATTACTGATCAGTGACTCTTTATTTTTTTGAGTGTTTTTTCGAGTTCTTGGAGGCCTTTTTCATTGACAATGATTCTAAAGAAATATTCCATAAGGGTATATATGGTATCCCAAAAAGGGAATTCTTTGTCATCAAAAGTATCACTGAAAGTACGCAGGCGCTGTACACTACTGTAAAAGAGCTTGAAAAAAGAAACATTGATGTCTTTTCTGAAAAGGCCTTCTTCCCAGCCTTTTTCAAGCAATTTGTCAATGAAGCAAGCATCGGACTTGGTAAATTCTATCTCCATACGCTCATAGGTCTTAGGGAAATATTTCTTGAGTTCCCAGATAGGTTTGGTACTACTGAGGTTAAACAGATTTTGTACTTCTTTCTGATTGCGAAATACATTTTCAATAACAGACCCTTTACCAGAGACGAATTTATCTACTTGGTGGCAGCTCATTTCCAAGGCATAGTCCAAAGCAGCCTCTACCAGTTCGTTTTTGGAGGAGAACTGCTCATAAAGGGTTTTCTTGGAGATACCAAGGCTATTGGCCAAGTCGTCCATAGTAAAGCTCTTAAAGCCATACTGCATGAAATAGGTGAGTGCTTTTTGAGTGATAGAATGCTTCATCTTTTTAAGTGAATAGTGAGAAATGAACAGTGAAAAGTACTTGCAAATGCACTATCACTATTTACTTTTCTTTTTTTACTTAATTCGGGGGCAAAGGTAAAACAAAAAAACTTAATAAACAAAAAAAGTTTCCAAGTTTTTTAAATAGTGACAAATGACAAATGACAAATGACGAGTGACCACTAGCCCCCGACCACTGAAATCAGTTTTTTGAATTCGGGGTTGTACTTGACTTCGTTGCGGTATTGTTGTAAGAGCCTATATACGGAGGGGGCGGAGCGTTGTAATACATTGGCGATTTGCTCTACGGAGAAGCCCTCTTGGCTAGCCAAAGCCGCCAAAAGCAGTCGGGTATAGACCCACTTGGCAGCACGCTTTTGAAGGACAATCTCCTCAAGGGAGAGTCCCGTGGCCTTGTGTACCTGCGTGAGTATACGCGTCAGTGCAGCAGCATCGGGGAGCCGCTTCTTCTTGGTATAAGGGGCATTGTAGGTGAGCCTACCCCCTAAGGCCAACATAGAGGCATAGAGATTTTCTAATAATAGCTTGTCGCCCGTAAGGAGGACTTCTTCAGGTAGAGAAATGAGAAACATCTGTTTAATTGTTAATTATCAATTGTTAATTGTAAACAACTATTTTTGAGTTGCAAAATTACAACAATAAAACAGAAAAGTCAAGAGATTTAACGTGAGTTCGATATAACGAAAGCTCCCACAGATTTTCACGGATTTCACAGATTTTCTATGTTTGTGTAATTGTGCTGTTGCGATTTACACAGATTTTTATAAGGCCAAAGGCCTTATTTATCCGTGGAAATTAAGGAGTTATACTTAGTTGTTGTATCATTCTCTCCGTGAAAATCCGTGGAATCTGTGGGAGATAAATATAATTTTGCTTACGTCGAACTCGCGTTAAATATGATTGACTATAACAGTGATTAGTGGTTAGAAGTTGGTAGGCAGAAAAAAAGACTATCTTGAGAAAATTTTCTCAAGATAGTCTTTTAGTTACGAGGAAGTAACTTAGAACTAAAAACTCAAAACTTATTAAAATTTCGCGGAGAATAGTTTAGGATTGATGTTAAGGCTGCACCATAGCCAATCCTGTTGTTTGCGTACGTTTCTAAGACTACGTAACGATTTGTAACTATCTGAAGGGATAAATAGTGAGTAGCCTGCTTGTAGAGATACATATTGCTGTATCTTATGGGTATAAACTAAATCGCCTTCTACACCTAAGTGGCGAGTTTTGTTGTCTTCGCTACCGAGTATTTTACCCGCAGAGCGGAAATAGTGTCCAGTAGCGGAGAGGCTTCCCTTATCGGAGGTCTTGAGGTTAAGGTTCAAGTAAGGGTTCAAAAGACCTACACTTGGGCTATAGCTTACGTAGAAGTGATCCATGAAGCCATAGAACTTATGGTTGGTACCAGAGAAAGGATTGAAAGCCTTGTCTTTGTTAGAGCTGCTATTGGTATCATTCCCACTAAGGTAGTCAAGACCGAGGGTAGCGGAGAAGGCAGGAGTAAATTGGTAACCTACTAGAGCGGCCAATAGGAATGCTTCTTTGTCCTTACCTGCTGCATTTTTACCAGTTTGTAGGTATCCTTCAGCACCATAGCGTAGCGCATCGGACTTACCGCGGTAGTGGAAACCGATAGTTTGCATGTTGTAATCATTATCATCAACAAGGTCGTTGCGCTGTCCGAGGTTGGCTACTAGGACAGACACGCCTTGGGTAGGGGTGATGTTGTAATGGGCATGCACTGCTTCTAAGTGTTGGTAAGGCTGACCTCCTGGGGCGAAGAACTGTCCTTTAGGATTATTGACGTTTCCATTGAGCTTGTCTTTAGCATTTCCATCAAAATAGTTTTGGTTAAAGGCAAAGAAAGAACGAAGGGAGAGTTTGTCGTTTTTCCAGTTGATGTTGATAGCGTCGTGTGCACGTCCAGCAGGGTGCCAATCAAGAGAACCGAAGATACGGTCTTCGTCAAGAACAATCATCTGTCGGCCTATCTTGGCATTGATATCCTTGTAGATAGGTAAGGCAGCGTAGGCCTCAAAGATAGAGAGTCCTCCAGTACGATCATTGAGTTGTACTTGAGGCGCTTGTCCCCAGATGTTGACATTCTGGAAAGAGAGGAAAAGCTGCAATTGGTCACCATGACGATAGTCAAAGTTGATTCGCGTACGGTTATTGACCAAGATGGCAGGTTTTTCTCCCTCTTGTAGAGGAACATAAGCTCCGTTTCGGTATTCGAAACGAGGGCGGAGCTGGGCAGAGAGCGTAAAGGTGTTCTCTGGAGTTTCTTCCTCTTGAGCTTGTACTACAGAGGGAAGTGCTGCCAAGAATAAGGCAGATAAGATGACTTTTTTCATGTGTTTTATTTATTATTAACAGTTGTTAGTGTTCAGGGCTCAGTTGTTAGTCACTAGTTGCAAATCACTTTTTAGAGAGCGTAAAATCAAGCATTTTAAGCGGTGCTTGCTCTGGATCATTGTTGTTCTCCTTGAAGGCGATTTGCTCAGAGGAGACATACCCCTTAGCAGTTGCCTGTAGTAGGTAGCTCTGTTTCACGTCTAGGACGACCATATAAGTGCCATATTGGTCACAAGAGTAGGTGTTTTCCTGACCTGTGGTGAGATTCTTTAGCAAGATAATCGCCTCTGGGATAATTGTATGTGTCTTGGCATCAATCACAGTGCCTGACACCTTATAGGTCTGTTGCTGGGATACGCTTAGTAGCGGCTGCGTTGTTTTGTTGGGCAACACAGCGGCTGCATAGCAGGCAAGGCTGCATAAAAACAAGGCTATTATATAGCTGATAGATGAATTTTTCATAACACGTAATTTATTATTATTTCGCTCAAAAGTACAAAAAAAATTAGAAAAGATAGAGATGAAATATGCCAATTGTGTTTTGTTTAACAATTAACACCTTTAAACATAAATAAAATATAAATACTTAACACAGTTTTTTATTGTATAAATTATTACTTCTCGTAGGAGAAATGCTTGACTTTGGGTTCAAAAATGTTGTACTTTTGCAACGTCAAACAAACAAAAAGAAATAATGTCAAACATCATGAATCAAGAAGAAATTCTCGGATTGCTTACTGAAAAATTTCCCCAAGTAAACCCTGCACATCTCACTCCCTTGGCCACTTCCTTAGCGGCACAGAACCCCGATAGTCATCAGGGGCAGGCACTGGTAGCCAAGCTAACATTGGAGCAGATTAAGGACTTTGTCCCTCAGGAAGCACTCAACACAGAAGCCTTTGCTCATCTAGCATCAGCGGCACTGACACCCTCTTTGGAACAGCTCATACAGGAGCGCGTAGCGCGAGAGGTAGAGACCCTTGAGCAGCGCCTAAGCAAGTTCGAAACTACGCAGCGCCAACAGCAGCGTTACAGTCAGCTACAGGAGGTGCTCAGTGGCTGCGAAGACCAGGGGTTCCGCCAGCAGAGCCTTAGGGACTTTAAGCGAATGCAGTTTGCCTCGGCAGATGATTTTGCTCAGTATTTACAACAAAAACAACAAGATGTACAACAAACCAACCAGCTGTTGGCCAATCGCAATCTTTATTTACAACACCCTCCTCATTATGCTAAGGATCCCCAACAAACAGGCGTGTCCTCCTCCGTGGCTACCTTTATCCAATTACAACAAGGAGAAAGTATAGCCTTTAAGGGAAAAGAAGTCTAACAGATAGTGACAAGTGACAAGTGACTAATGACTAATGACAAGTGACAAGTGACTAATGACAAGTGACAAATCATTAACTTAAGTTTCGCAAGCTCTGTAATCAACAGATTCTCAAAACATCCCCCCTACCCCCCCTCAAGGGGGGAGTTAGTAAGTGATAGAGGTTCAATAAGTTATAAAAGGGAAATTTTCTAATTTAATAAACAAATTAGACCATTTCAACGCCCTTAAAGCTCCCCCTTTGGAGGGGGGTTGGGGGGAGGTTTTTACAAATAATTGTTTATCAGTTACTTGCAATTTCAATAGCAACCTAAAAACAACTTGCGAAACTTAAATCATTAAAAATTAACAATTAACAATTAAAAAAATGATTCATATCACACCAGCAGTTCCGACATCGGGACTCTTTATGCACACATTGGCTGACCTCACAGGCGGCGTAACTATAGCTTCTAATTTCTTGGGTGGGGCTTACCTATATGCAGGGACACCCATAGGCAAGGGAAGCGACGGCTGTTATGAGGTGGAGAAAATCGCCTATACGCTCTATGTAACCCCTACGGCGTCCAAGGAGTTGAAGGTGGCCAAGGGGCACCACTTTTTGGCAGGAGACTATATAGCGGCAGATATAGCTGATGGACAGCGGATTGCTGCTGTTAATAAGGAACATGCCGAGTATGATACCCTGACCTTGGAACAGGCCTTTGCAGTGGATATTCCTAAGGATACGCCCCTTTTTGCCAGCGAAGGTCATAACAAAATCCCTAAGGTAGCACCCGTGGCCTTGATTGCTCATACGACACTTGTCCCTCGCGAAGGCGATCTGTACTGCGCCGCTTGGCTCATAGGGGTAGTCAAGGAAGAGCGTTCCCAACCCATAGCCAAAACACTCAGAGAACAACTCAAGCTGATAAGCTTTATTTAGTGACTAGTGACAAGTGACTAATGACAAGAGACTCAAAACTCAAAACTCAAAACTTATATGATAAATTCTTCTCTTATGGTGGGTCTTAATCAGGCCGACTTGCAAGCTGTTGTAAATAGTTACAACCTCGAACAGTATTATTATCCTACTTTGTTTCCTCTTAGGGAAACCTCAACGCTCTCTTGGCGTATGCTGGAGGCACAATCGGGTCTTAGGGTGGCGGCCGATATAGTGGCACGTGGGGCATCGGTGCCTGCCAAGGTACGTAAGAACTTGGCCAAGCTCCAAGGGGATATTCCTAAGCTCTCCATAGCACGGGAGAAAAACGAGGACGAGCTTACCGAATATGACTTGATGGTAGCCATGTCGGCTCAAAACCCCGATATGCTCTCCTTGGTGCAGTTCTGGGCAGATGATACCAAATATTGCTGGCATGGAATCGCCGCCCGTGCCGAATGGATTGCCTTGCGACAAATCTCCTTGGGGAAATTTTCCTTGGATCAAGAAAACAACTTTTCTGTTGTCAGCCAATATGAGATGGACTACCAAATTCCTAAGGAACAGAAGATAGGGGTAGAGGCCTCTTACAACGGTACAGCAGGTAAACCCCTAACCAAGGACTTACCTAGGGCGATACGCTTGGGACAACAAAAGCATGGGGTGAGCTATAAGTATGCTTTTATGAATGTGGATACCTTCCTCAAATTGGCCTCCCAAGAGGAAGTAGGCAAGCGCTGTCTGCCCTATGCCGTAGGGGCGTCCCCTGCCGATGCACCTGACCTTAGTACAGTCAATGCTTATTTGGCTAAGCATGCCGAAACCTATCGTGGGCTACAGATCATCGTGATAGACCAAGAAATCACTTTGCAGGCGGCCTCTGGAGAACACAAGACCCAGAATCCTTTTGAAGATGATGTAATTCTCTTCTCCGAGAGTAAGGTCTTGGGCAACACCTATTGGAAAACGCCTATAGATATGAAGATGCCTTCCTCCAATGCGCTCAGGGCACTTCATGGGCATACCCTCATTAAAAAGTATTCCCAAGAATCACCCGTGAAGGAAATCACCGAAGGGGTTGCTAACCTCTTTCCAGCGTGGAACTTGGCTGCACGCTCTCTGCTTATGCAGGTAAATAATACGACTTGGAATAAAAACTAATATAATGACAAGTGACTAATGACAAGTGACTAACGACTAATCACTAACAACTAACAACTAAACTAATGACTAATCTAGAATACTTGACCCAGAGCCTATCTCCTATGGGGATAGAGCCACAGACCATAGAGTTGCTCCTGAAGAAGGGGCAACTCTCCCCCGCGGGGGACTTGGAGATAGTGCGCTGTGATAGGGCGATCTATCGTTATTTTTCGCTTATACTTGCCTCTACCTCTTATAAGCGTACCGAAGGTGCTTTCTCACAGAGCTGGGACTTGCAGGCCATAGAGGCTTACTACACTGCCCTATGCTACGAACTGGGAGAGAAAAATGTGCTCTTCCCTTCCCACGCGCCCAAACTAAGAAGTAGAGCAGAAATATGGTAACATGAAGTATCCCCATTATCTTTTTGTGATGACCACAACAGCCTCGCAGCGGCGTGCTGATGGTACTTGGACGGAGACGACCATGGTGCCTGTGCTTCTTTGTCGCTGTAGAGAGGAGGTCAATAGCAAGGGGCAGGAAGTACCCTTGGCCAATAGCCTCTATCACCATGTCCAAAAGGGCAATGCTTCGTTTCACCGATTTGCCTCGGTTATCTACTTTCCCCAAGGGGTAGCGCGTCTGCCCGTGGGTGCACAAATACTTGTGAGCGATGACCCCGAAGGCAAAGAGGTGCGACTTATGGGCAGTGTCCAAAAGTGCGACATCGGACAATTCCATTCCCGATTGTGGGTGTAATAAACAAAGACTTAATACATAACTGAATATGCTAACCTTTGATGTAGAAACCCATTTGTATCAGCTACTTACCCAATATGATATCAAAAACCGTTTGGGACTTACTGGAGATATCTACTTAGGCAATGATCGTCCACAGGATTCCTATAAGGAAGATATTGTCCTGCAATGCCTTGAGTGTCAGTTTTCCAAAGATAGGGAACCGACCGTACAGGAGCGAGCCACTACGGGTGTGGCGCAAATCCTTGTCTATGTGCCCGATGTATACGTGTATAAGGGTGTACAGGGCACCCAGTATATCTCGGCTCGGTATCGCCTGCGGTTTATCGCCTCGGAGGTCATCACAGCCATTCGTGCCTCTTGGCAAGGCGCCAAGCCGCACCTGATGATCCTCAAGCAAAGCCTTACGCCACTACCCGAAATACACCAACATGTAGCGACAATTGTAGTGGGAATTTAAAAAAGGTAAAAAGTAATAAGGTAAAAAGTAAAAAGTAAAAAATGAATACTTTCAAAGAAAAATATCTCCCGTATGCCATGGAGAGTGAGCGAAAGACGGGAATTTCAGCAATTTTTATACTCGCTCAAGCAGCCTTGGAAACAGGTTGGGGGAAGTATGCTCCTGGCAATATGTTTTTTGGCATAAAGGCCTCTGCTACCACACCTGCTGAGAAGCGGCAACTCTTAAGAACCCAAGAGGTACTGTCGGCAGTGCCTCAGATAGAGGATTTCCCTGAAATTATAAGTGTGAGAAAAGCTGCCAATGGCCAGTACTACTGCCAAGTACGCGATTGGTTCCGCAAGTATAACAGCCCAGAAGAGTCCTTTACCGACCATGCTCGCCTGCTAAGTCAGCACCCTCGCTACCAAAAGGCAATGCGCTACAAGAACGACCCATATCGCTTGGCTGAGGAGATTGCCGCCGCAGGCTATGCCACTGATCCCAAGTATGCCTACAAACTCAAAATAATCATTGACCAACTCTCTTAACCCCTTGTTTATGAGATATATATGTTTTTTTACCTTGCTTCTGCTCTTTGCAGCTTGCAAGACCACACACCCAGATACCCAAAGCACTACACAAGTTCAGCAGCACGATAGCCTTGTCCAATATAGTCAAGAGAGGCGAACCCAAACGCTTTCCCTTGACCAATGGCAAGAGGTGGAATGGGAAATGGACACAGGCAGCATAGCACCCCCTACCGATACGCTCTCGCCCTTTCCCGCTCTTGCTACCTTTACGGAGGTTAAGCAGGGTAAAGCACACAAGGTGGTCATGCGCGCCCCGCATCTCTCTGTAAAAATCAAGCGAGTAACCCAACAGCAAGCCCAAGACCAACAGCAAATCCAGCAGATGCATCAGCAGCAACGCCAAAAGCTACACCAGCACCATTTTCAGCAGCAGGAACAAGAGACTCCCCAACAGCTTTGGTGGAAACTCTTTTGGGTGGTACTTGCAGTAGTGATGGCGACAATAATAGCGAAGCGTGAAAAGTAAAGCCAGCGAATACTTGGGGCTGGATATGTGGATGAAAAAGTGAGTTGTCATTTGTCATTATTTCACTATCTTTGCCCCTATAACCATAAGCATTGGATAATCTTATTCGTTGCTTTGCTATCTTATTGAATATGAAATATTTATTATTATTTGTGCCCTTTTTAGGCTGGTCTCAAGCGGTGGATTTGAGTCTTGACTTGAAGCCTAAACAAGCCTATAGGCTTACGGTAGTTGCGGAGGTATCGTCCAAGCAGCGGGTGGACAACTTGGACGTAGCAGCTAAGGCGGTCAGTACCACACGCCTGAGCTTTACCCCTGGCAAGGAAGACAAGCAGATCTATCCTGTAACCTTGCGCTATGAAGAGGCTACTTTGCAAATGGAAACCCAAGTACAAGGCAAGAACATGCCTTTGGAGAAAATTCCTGAATATACCAACGAGGCCGCTAAGGAACTTTGCAATCAGCCTTTCAAAGGGGAGCTAAGCGTAAAGGGGAAATTTATAAAATTAGACCCTGTAAAACCGCTTATGGAACGTGCTATGAAGCAGTTGGAGAAAAAGCATGCCAAGGAAAACCCCTTGACTCCCTTCGAGCGCCAACAGGTACAAGCACAATTGGAAGCGGCTTTTGCCGAGACTACACTACAGTCCAACCTCTCCAATGTGCTCTCTGTCTTGCCTCGCCAAAGGGTAGCGGTAGGGGAGCAGTGGGAGATTACCTCTTTCCTTTCCAAGGAGATGAATGTAAATGTAAAAACCCAATATACCTTACAGGAGGTAACCCCTGAGCATATCTATATCCGAGGGAAAGCAGTGATGGCTACCAATCACGAGAAGGTAATCCTCCAGCAAGGGCAGTATGTGTTCTTTACCATGAATGGTCAAACCGACATAGAGATATGGCTTGACCCTGCTACCAAATGGATCAAAAAAGCCACTGCCAAGCAAACCCTCTCTGGAGAAACCGAAGTAGAGGGTGATCTCTCTCACCAAAAAGGAAAGGTAATTCCCTTTGAGAGCCAATCAAGTATAGAAGTGAAGAGTGAAAAGTGAGAAAGAGAAATTCACTTTCTTTTAACGCGCTAATCAAGAAAAAAATAATAATTTAGCGTCTTGAAACGATATGTAAGAAAATTACAAAATTATGAGTGTTGATATCAGTCAAATCAATGAAAAAATAAAGCGCGAAAGTGTATTTGTAGAAACCCTTACGGCAGAGATGTCCAAGGTCATCATAGGCCAACGCCATATGGTGGATGCCTTGCTCATTGGTCTCTTAGGTCAGGGGCATATTCTTTTGGAAGGAGTACCAGGGTTGGCTAAAACCCTCTCTATCAATACCCTTGCCAAGGCGGTACATGGTTCTTTCAGCCGTATACAATTCACCCCCGATTTGCTTCCTGCCGATGTGATCGGTACGATGACCTACAATATTAAACAGAACGAATTTGCTATCAAGAAGGGGCCTGTTTTTGCCAATTTTGTCTTGGCCGACGAAATCAACCGTGCACCTGCTAAAGTGCAATCAGCCTTGCTCGAAGCCATGCAGGAGAAGCAAGTAACTATAGGAGATACGACTTTTTCTCTAGACAAGCCTTTCCTTGTGATGGCCACTCAGAATCCTGTGGAGCAGGAAGGTACTTACCCTCTTCCTGAGGCTCAAGTGGATAGGTTTATGCTCAAGGTGGTCATAGACTATCCTAAGCTACAAGAAGAACAGCAGATCATGCACAACAACCTCAAGGGTACACAACCTTCTGTGAATCAGGTGGTGACCTTGGAGCAGATCCTACACGCCCAGCAGGTGGCCTATGAGGTATATATGGACGAGAAGATAGAGAAGTATATCCTTGATATTATCTTCGCTACCCGTTATCCTGAAAAATACCAGTTGGCTGAACTTAGTCCGCTGATACAGTTTGGCGCTTCGCCTCGTGGTAGTATCAGTTTGGCGGTAGCAGCCAAGTGTCATGCTTTCATACACCATCGTGGGTATGTGATTCCAGAGGATGTACGTTCGGTAATCTTTGATGTACTACGTCACCGTATCGGAATTACCTATGAGGCGGAAGCTGAAAACATCACCTCTGTAGAAATTATTAATAAGATAATCAATACAGTGGAAGTTCCTTAGAAAATAAAAAGTAAAAGATAAGAACTAATAAGCTATACCCAAGCGCTATGATCTCTTGGCTATCTGTGTGGAAAGTAAAAGGTGATATTTATAGATATCTGAGTCTAAAATTTTATTTTTTGTATCTTTTTGCGACAAAAATGATTTAAAATTTGTTTTTATCGTTTTTAATTCGTAACTTTGCATTGTATTAGAATTTAAAAAGAGATATAAATTAAATTTTTTAAAATATGTCAAAGATAGCAAACACATTATTAGGACTAGCAGCTGGATCAGCTGTAGGAGTAGGTTTGGGTATTCTTTTTGCCCCAGACAAAGGAAAAAACACACGTAAAAAAATTAAAGATTCTGTAAGCGATAAAGTTGATGAATTGAAAGAACAACTAGAAAGTCTTACCAAGAATTTGCGTCAAAAATCATTGGAGATAAAAGGATCTTTGGAAGAAAAGATAGACAATCTTTTATCAGAATCGAACTATAAATCTGAAGACCTAATTAGTCTATTAGAAGAAAAATTGGCTTCTATTAAAAAAGAGGCTAAAAAATAACTTAACATTAATCATTTTTAAATTTTTTAATCATGAAAAAAATTTTTACTTTAGTTACTTTGATTTGTTTATCAATAGTAGCTTTTTCATCCATTTCTTGTAGCAAGAAAGATGACCCAGCAGACAATGACCTTTTTGTAGGAACATACAAAGGTAAAATATCTTATTTAGCTGATAAAGATAAAAAATCTGCCGATAATGGTTCTGTAACAGTTGTTAAAGCAGGAAATGATTACTATTTCCGTTTTTCAGATGGAATTGAAGACCTAAAAGGAGTTAGCTTCAAAAAAGAAGGAGATAACAATTTAGTAAACGTTGATTTTCAAGATGGTCTAAAAATAATTAGAATAACGGCATCTTCATTGTACATTCTGTATACTACAGATGGAAAGACTTGGACTGCTAACGCAAAAAGGTAATTCTAAGAAAACGTCTACGGAAAAGCCCTGAAATATTTTATTTCGGGGCTTTTCACTTATCAGATGGGAGAATTTTAAAAAATAAAAGAGCAGATACTAAAATATCTGCTCTTCATTGCTTATTATTTCTTTTTAAATATCAAATTTATCAAGAATAGAATAACAATAGCTCCAATAGCTCCTGTCAAGATAGCACCAATCCAACCTTCTCCAAGTGAGATGTTAAACACACTCCCTAAAAGCCAAGACCCGACGCCGCTTCCAAGAATACCCACAATGATATTCCCAATAAGACCTAATCCACTACCTTTGTAGATAGTTCCTCCTAGCCATCCAGCGATGGCTCCAATAATAAGTGTTGCAATAATACCCATAAATTTTTAATATTAAATTAGAGTACAAAGATAGGATTTATTTTTTAGATAAACATTTATTTTTTAATAGACAAAAAACGCAAGCATTATAGGGTTAGTGTTTGTGGGGTATTGGATTGGTTTTATTAGTGTTATAGCAAGGTCTTTGTATATACAGAGATCATCTTTGTCCTCTTTCAGAAAAAATATTGAATACCCTCCCGTTTTCCAAAGTTAATGGATATATAACTAAATAGTCACCTCAACAAATGAAAAGCGGTTATCTGCATCAACTTGCGAAATTGAGTCATTAAGAAGAGAGTCTCTCCACGAGTAGGTATATATTGGTAAGGGGGTCTTGGTCTGCATAGGTGCGTTTTTCTTGTAGGGAGTATAGTTTCTTAGCGCGCGCGATGGCTTTTGCCCGTATAGCTCGTTCGTCCTCTTCCAATCGGTTGTAGAGCAGCTTATAGAAATCCGCTTTCTTTCCTTCCTCTGGATCTATCTGTAGTGTCTCATTCAGGGCAGAGGCATAATCCTCTTGAGGATCTCCATAGTGCAGCCATACCCATAAGTCAAAACTATCATTGCTATAGACAAGCTTATACCCCAGAGCATTTGCTTTTTTGGCAGCAGCTTCTAGATTATTTGCCTCGGAGGGGGCAGCATCACACACACACCAGACTTCATCAAAGTCATAGTGCATTTCCTTGGCTACCTCCTGAGCATAGAGCACCGTTTGCAAAGGAGTGCGCTGCTCACCGCTTAGGCCTACCACCACCAGAGAGGTAAGGGGGAAATGCTTAAAATAGTAGGTTTCTGCCTGCTCTTGGCATACCACTAAAATAGTTTTATGCAGGGTTCTTTTCTCCGTATATTCATAAGTATCCTTCACCAATTCCCATGCGGGGGTAATAGCAGGGGAGACGGTTTGTCGGGTATATCGGGAGGCTTTGATAGCCTTGGTTTGTTTGGAGGTTGTTTTTCTTCTTTTAGCCATGGTTTAATTTTCAAAAAGTTCATTAAAATCACCTACTATAGGAGTAGCTCCATACTTGCCATGCAAGTAATCACGCTCATAGGTATCGCCTTTAACCCCAGCTATTTCAGCCAAGGCATATAAGTGGCTACTACCTTCTTTGTCTTTCTCTACAAAAGAAATCTGGTCGCGCCTTAGCAGGTTGTCCAAAAGTAGTTGGGTATTATTGGTAGTCAAGACAAATTGGCTTTGCTCATTGGCTGAGCTGTTGAATAAGGCTACGAGTTTTTTAGCCAGTAGAGGGTGTAGCAGAGCGTCAAATTGGTCTATGATGAGGATTTTCTTTTCATAGAAAGCATCATATAGATAGGCAGCGTACTCAAAAAGTCGTTGGGTACCTTCGGATTCGAATTCCTCAAAGGCGAAGAGAGAAAGCGGAATTTTGTCTTCATCTACCCCGCCGCGCAATTTCTTAGCCGAAAGTAATACGGAGCGCTTCTTAGGGGCTTCCATATTTTCAGAAGGTTCGTTGTTGAGTTCCAAAAAGCCCAATTTCTCCACTGAAGTATCGCCACGCTTGAGTACCTCCAGCATAAAAGACTTCTTCTGAGGGATACGTAAGGCCTCTCTCGCATAAGCGGCCATAGTAGCATCGCCCAAACCGCTGAGGATCTTGATCTGATTGAAGCCCTCTATGATACTCTTTGAGATTTTGGCAAAAGGAAAGGAGGCCAACATCTTAAGGAAAAGGCTTGTAGGGAATAGAAACTCCTTACTGCCGTCCTCCTGTTGTGCTAACCCCATGTATATGTCACCTTCCTTGAAGAAGTTTTCATTCAGATAGCTTATCCCCTTCTGTTCGCGAATAAAGTAGCAAGTTTCTTTTTTGCCCTTCCTCTCATAGAGCCATTCGGAGAGTATAGCCTTGTCGCTTGCTTGGAAGCCATAGCGATATTTGTTCTCATCTATCCAAAAAATCATTTGGAAGAAGGAAGGCTGTTCCATGGTGTCGGCGCTGAGCCTAAAGCTATTGATGCGCTCCAGTACCTTTTCATCCTTGACCGATTGGGAGATGATTTTCAGAAAGACAGACAAGGCTTTTATCAAGTTGCTCTTTCCGCTGGCATTACCACCATAGAGTACTTTTGATTTTAGAAACGATTCTTTCAGGTGAGCAAAAGTATTTGTGCCCTCTAAAGCCTTATCTTTTTTAGAGGTTAGTTTGGCCTTCGTCAGGCTTAGTGTTTGTATTTCCTTGAAAGAACGGAAGTTACCAAAGCTAAAGTCTTGTATAATCATTTTATCTTAAAAATTGTGGATTTTTCGCAAAGATAGAAAAAAAAAGGAATATAAAAAGATATTTAAGGGACTTTAACGCTATGGTGATTAGTGGTTAGTGGTTGGTATCAATCACTTTTTGTTCTTCACTTTTTGATGAAAGTTGGAGTTTCATCAGGGAGGCATTTAGTTCAAAGCCCAAAAGGAGAATGGTAGCGTTGAGCCATATATATAATAGGAAGATCAGCAGCGCCCCTATGGAACCATAGAGTTGGTTGTATTGAGCAAAGTTTTCTATATAGATTCCAAAACCATAGGTCGTAAGAATAAAAAGCACTAAGGTAAGGAAAGAACCTGCAGAGAAAAAGCGCATACCTTTCTGGGGCGAACCAAAATGGAAGAGAATAGAAACCGAGAGATAAGTGATGAAAATAAAGAATATTTTCTTGACCAAAGGGAAGAAATATGGATTGCCCTCAAAGAACTCAAAGATACGCATTCCCTTGATGTACTCAAAGGCAAGCCAAAAGATTACCGAAAAAAGTATCAGTACCACCAGTAGCATAGCCACCCCCATGGAGATAAAGTATTGCCTTACTACTCCACGGGTATTCACCACGTGATAGGAGTACTCAAAGCCTCCAAAAACGGCATTGATTCCGTTGGTAGTGAGAAAGATAGAAAGTATAAAAACGGTAGAGAGCAAGCCTGCACGCTTCTTGCCTGCGATGTCCATGAAAATATCCTCAAAGAAGCGATGAGTACCAGGGGGGAGTAGGTTGTCCAAGAATACCCAAAAATCCTGTTGGAAGTCATTGATAGGAATATAAGGAATTAGGTTCAAGACCACCAAGAGGAAGGGGAAAATCGCTACAAAGAAGCTGTAGGAAATAGCACTTGCTCTATAGGTAAGCGCCCCCCTTACAATCCCTATGGTATAGAGTTCCAAAAGGTCATATAAGGAAAATTGTTGTCCCTTGCCCAGTGGGATACGCTTTAGCAAAGCCACTAGCTTGTTCAGTAAGGGAACACGGTCAATGAGCTTCTTTGTAGTGGAGTTCATCATATTATAAATGGTTTAGTATAGATACACGAAAGCCCTTACAGAGGAGTGACCCCTGTAAGAGTAGGCTTTTGCAATAGGGATATTTTAGGCAGCTTGTTCTTGTTTTTGCTGTTTTTTAGCTGCACGACTTTCCTTAAAGCGCTCAATAGCAGCCCCAAATACCCAATAAGGTACTACATAGGAAAGCAAGAAAATCATAAGCCAAAATCCCATAGTAGCAATACCTAAAAAGGCCAAAAAGCCTAAATATTCTTGAAAAGTAAAATCTACTTGCATGTTGTTGTTTTTTTCTTGTGCAAAGTTACAATGTTTTTTTGAGATAAAAAAATTAATTTGACAATTTATTAATCCCTAGAAGAGAATCAATGAAGTATTCACTTTACAAAAAAACTCCTTATAAGCGACAACTTATAAGGAGTTCTGGGTGGAGTATGGGGCTCGAACCCACGACCTTCGGAACCACAATCCGACGCTCTAACCAACTGAGCTAAAACCACCATTTATTTCGGGTGCAAAGGTAATACTTTTTTTCTAATTAGAAAAATTTTTTTGATGGAAAAATGTATTTTTCAAATCCTTTTTTATAAGTCATTGTATTTCAGTGATAAAAAAACGAACTGTTAATCACTAACTACTCATCACTAAAAATTGGTCATTTGTCATTATTGTTGTATCTTTGCCCCTTAAAACGTCATAAGATAATGAAAGCAGGAATTGTAGGTCTCCCCAATGTGGGAAAATCAACGCTATTTAATTGTTTGTCAAACGCTAAGGCACAGAGTGCTAACTTTCCTTTTTGTACCATAGAGCCTAACTTAGGGGTGGTCAATGTTCCCGATGCACGCCTTGAAAAGCTCGAAGCGCTCGTTAACCCTGAGCGCGTACAGCCCGCTACAGTAGAAATTGTGGATATAGCAGGACTGGTAAAGGGTGCCAGCAAGGGCGAAGGACTCGGTAACCAATTCTTGGGAAACATACGTGAGTGCCACGCCATTATCCATGTGTTGCGTTGCTTTGACAATGACAACATTGTCCATGTGGATGGCTCTGTGAATCCGATTCGTGATAAGGAAACTATAGATATAGAACTACAGCTCAAGGATTTAGAGACCGTAGAGAAACGCCTCGAAAAGGTAACCCGTGCTGCCAAGGCTGGCGACAAGGTAGCCCAAAAGGAATTGGCGCTCTTGGGTCGCTATAAGGAGGCGCTCCTACAGGGGATTTCAGCACGTGCTGTAGCGCTCAGCGAGGAAGAGGTAGAACTCAGCCAAAGCTATCAGCTACTTACAGCCAAACCTATTCTCTATGTATGCAATGTAGATGAGGCCGCTGCCGCTAATGGGAACAAATATGTGGATCAGGTAAGGGAGGCTGTCAAAGATGAAAACGCCCAAATCATCGTGCTTGCCGTGGCTACCGAGGCGGACATAGCCGAATTGGAAACCTACGAAGAACGCCAGATGTTCTTGCAGGATATGGGACTAAGCGAGCCAGGGGCATCGGTGCTGATTCGTGCCGCTTATAAGCTACTGAATCTACAAACCTATTTTACCGCTGGAGTCAAGGAAGTACGTGCCTGGACAATTCCAGTGGGTGCTACTGCTCCTCAGGCTGCTGGGGTGATACACTCCGATTTTGAACGTGGTTTTATTCGTGCCGAAGTGATTGCCTATGAGGATTTTATCACCTATGGCAGCGAAAGCAAAGTCAAGGAAGCAGGAAAAATGCGTGTAGAAGGAAAAGAATACATTGTTAAAGATGGAGATATTATGCACTTTAGATTTAACGTGTAGCGTAGTGACTAATGACTAACGACTAGTGACTAATCCACACCCTTATTACTAAAACTATTTATCGTTAATCATTTGTCATTAATCATTAATTTTGTACATTTGCCCCGAAATTTTATAAGTAACATCGTGAAAATATCAAAGGAGGCTAAAACAGCCATTATCGTTCTCATAGGTATAGCAAGCTTTATTTTTGGAGTGAGCTTTGTCAAATCATCGTCTCTGTTCAATACGGATAAGGATTATTATGCAGTCTTTTCTCATTCGGCAGGCTTGCAGTCAGGAACCAATGTTACTGCCAATGGGGTAAATATAGGTACCGTAAAGCAGGTAAAGATAGACCCGCAAACCGCTAAGGTTATTGTGACCTTCTCGGTGAAAAAGGACTTTACGTTTTCTAAGAGTACCAAAGCGGAGATCTACACCAGCCTTATAGGAAATACAGGGTTACAGCTCTTACCAGCCTTGGATGGGGCACCACTTGCTCAAGCGGGTGATACCTTGTCCTCACATATCCAAGCCAGCCTTATGGATGCCATAGGGGAGAACTTAGAACCAACGGCTAAGAACCTCAATAAGGTACTGACTTCGGTGGATTCACTGATGCTAGCTTTTTCTAATACACTCAATGCCAAAGCACAACAGGATATCAAAGAGAGCTTGGCCAATCTAAATGTGACCTTGCAGAACATGAACAAGGCATCGGTGAGCCTCAATAACCTTTTGGCTTCCTCTCAGGCACCTTTGCATAAATCATTGGCCAATGTGGAGACTCTCTCAGGCAACTTTGTACAACTCAGCGATTCGCTCTCTAAGCTACAAGTAGGCAAACTTATGACTCAGGTGGAGGGTACGCTCAATCAAGTAAATGACCTGTTACAAAAGATAGAAAAAGGCAATGGTACCGTAAGCAAACTCCTTACCGATCCTAAGCTATACAATAACTTACAGACAGCCACTTCCGAACTCGGTTTGCTTATGGAGGATATACGTCTGAATCCTAAGCGTTATGTACATATCTCTGTTTTTGGTAAGAGAAACCAAGAGTATGAGACCCCTAAAAAAGTAGAAACACCTATCTCTGAAAGGAATTAGTGATTAGTGGTTAGTCGTTAGTGGTTAGGAGCTAACAACTAACCACTAATCACTAACCACTGATTACTAACAACTAAAAACTAACTCCTTGTTTATACTATTAGTCATAGTGGGCATAGCCCTTTTTGTACGCAATATGCGTAGGCTTCGCCGTAATATACGCTTAGGGACAGTGGTAGATACCTCTGACCATAAGCGAGAGCGGCTTTTGCGCATGCTTCGCTTGGCCTTAGGGCAAGGGAAAATGGGCGTACGTCCTGTGGCAGGACTGTTACACCTGTTTGTATATGTGGGCTTTATAGTGATCAATATAGAGGTCTTGGAAATCCTTATAGATGGGATTTTTTCCACTCACCGTGTCTTTGGCTTTATGGGGACTTTCTACAATATCCTCATTGGAACCTTTGAGTGCTTGGCGCTCTTGGTTATAGTGGGTGTGGTTACCTTCTATATACGTAGAAATGTGCTTAAGATTCCACGCTTTCGCAAAAAGGAATTACAAGGCAAGGCCAAGCGTGATGCCAATATCATTCTCTATGCCGAAATGGTGATGATGAGCCTTTTTTTGGTGATGAATGCTTGCGATAGTCTCTTGCAGATCAGAGAAGTAGCCCCTTATGCCAAAGTAGGTGCTTTTCCTATAAGCCAGTGGCTCACCCCACTCTTTTCCTCTTTTTCAACTCCTGTACTCATCGCTATAGAACGTACTGCTTGGTGGGGGCATATTATAGGAATATTTGCCTTTCTCAATTACCTCTATTACTCCAAGCACTTACATATCCTCTTGGCGTTCCCCTATACCTATTATGCGCCAGTAAAGCCCAAAGGAGCTTTGGATAACCTGCCCACAGTGACCAAAGAAGTCCAACTGATGCTCGGCACTATAGAGGATAGTGGGGAACAGGAGGAAGAAACGCCCACTTTCGGAGCTGGAGATGTAATGCACCTGAGTCGAGTGCAACTACTCTCAGCCTATAGCTGTACCGAATGTGGCCGCTGTACCGATGAGTGCCCAGCCAACCAAACGGGCAAACTACTTTCCCCTCGTAAAATCATGATGGATACCCGCCGAAGAGTGCAAGAGGTGGGTGAGAATATACAGAAAAATAAGGGTGTTTTTTCCCCTGACAACAAGCAACTCTTAGGCGATTACATTACCCCAGAAGAATTGTGGGCTTGTACTACCTGTGCTGCCTGTGTGGAGGCATGTCCTATGGAGATCAGTCCCATGTCTATCATTGTGGATATGCGTCGCTATATCGTCATGGAGCAGTCCGCAGCCCCTGCCGCACTTAATAAAATGATGACCCAAATGGAGAATACCTCTTCCCCATGGGGTTATAATCCTTCGGAAAGAGAAAAAATGTGGAAAGAATAGGAAATTTGTTTTTTTATTCGTAACTTTGTCTCTCTATATAACCTTATTAATAACCTATTAATCAGCTATAATATGTATAAAGTAGTACTATTACGTCATGGACAGAGTGAATGGAACAAACTTAACCTATTCACAGGTTGGCAAGATGTAGATCTTACTGAGCAGGGAGTACAAGAGGCACGTGAGGCAGGTCGTGTGCTCAAGGAAGAGGGCTTCCTTTTTGATGTGGCTTATACTTCAGTGCTCAAAAGAGCGATCAAGACGCTTAATAACGCCTTGGAAGTTATGGGCGAACTATGGGTGCCTACCTATAAGAGTTGGCGCCTCAATGAAAAGAGTTATGGGGCTTTGCAAGGTCTTAACAAGGCTGAAACAGCTGCCAAATACGGAGAAGACCAAGTACTCCTTTGGAGACGTTCGTACGATGTACAGCCTCCTCTATTGGAAGAGAGCGATGAGCGTCACCCCTCTCATGATCGTCGTTACAATGCCCTCACCAAGGAAGAAAAGACCGCAGGAGAGAGCCTTAAGGACTGCTACGATCGTATGCTCCCCCTATGGTTCAGCGATATAGCTCCTGCAATAAAGGAGGGCAAAAGCGTGATTATTGCCGCCCATGGTAACAGCTTACGTTCGTTAGTACAGTATTTGGATAGCCTTTCCGAGGAAGAAATCCTAAAGCTCAATATTCCTACAGGAGTGCCTTTGGTATACGAATTGGATGCTGACCTTAAGCCAATCAAGCACTACTACTTAGGCGACCAAGAGGCTATTGCCGCTGCTATTAACAGCGTAGCAAACCAAGGAAAAAGCAAATAAAAGTTTTGAGTTTTGAGTGCTTAGTTTTGAGTTGTAGTAACTCAAAATTAAAAACTCAAAACTCAAAATTCATTATGAAATTCATATTAGGGAAACGAACAGACCGGACGGGTTCTCCTTGGGCAACAGGGGGAAGACCTATATAGTGTCCTTGTTCTAAGGTATATACAGAGATAGATTGCTCTTGAGGATATACAATCCAGTATTCGGGTATGCCTGCCTCCTCATATATCTTGTATTTGTCTTTGAGGTCTTTCTTGGAGTTGTGAGCGGAAAGTACTTCTATCACTAAGTCTGGGGCGCCTATGGCTCCACGATCATCAAGTTTGTTCGGATCACAAATGATACATAAGTCGGGCTGTACTACTGTATATATTTGGTTGTCAGCACTTTCTTTTTGTGGCAGACGAACGTCAAAGGGTGCTAAATAGACCTTGCAATCGCACTTGTCCGTACATTGCTTAAAGAAATTCACCAAACGCCAGTGCAAATCACCAATGACTTCCTGATGCCTACGAGAGGGAGCAGGAGACATAGAGAAGATACGCCCACTGAGCAGCTCCACACGTTCTTTGAGTTGCCACAATAGGTAATCAGCATAGGTATAAATACCATTGGGGTCTAACTGACTGAGATGAGTGATGGTCATTTTTATAAAGGTAAAAAATAAAAGGTAAAAAGTAAAACTATATAGGCAAATGTGAGCAATAGGGAGTTTTTACTTTTTACCTTTTACCTGTTAATTAATAATGTCAAATCCTGTGTATTTGCGTAATACTTCAGGGATGACGATACCTTCAGGGGTTTGATAGTTTTCCAAGATACCCGCCAAGACACGTGGTAAGGCCAGTGAGCTACCATTGAGTGTATGGGCGAGTTGTGGCTTGCCTTCAGCATTGCGGAAACGAAGCTTAAGGCGGTTGGCCTGGAATGTCTCAAAGTTGGACACGGAACTGATTTCCAACCACTTTTCTTGAGCGGTGGAATATACCTCAAAGTCATAAGTAATGGCAGAGGTAAAGCCTAAGTCTCCTCCGCAGAGGCGTAGGATACGATAAGGGAGTTTCAGCTCGTTGAGGATACCCTTTACGTGTTCTACCATTTGGTCAAGTGCCTCATAAGAGCGGTCGGGGTGCTCTATACGGACGATTTCCACTTTGTCAAACTGGTGCAGGCGGTTCAGCCCTCTCACATGAGCGCCATAGCTACCTGCTTCACGACGGAAACAAGGAGTGTAGGCGGTACAGCGGATAGGCAGGTCACTCTCGGCCAAGATTACATCGCGGAAGATGTTCGTTACGGGCACTTCGGCGGTAGGAATTAGGTAAAGGTTATCTATCTGTACATGGTACATCTGTCCTTCCTTATCGGGGAGCTGTCCTGTACCATAGCCAGAATCCTGATTGACCATATGAGGCACTTGGTATTCCAGATAACCCGCCTCGGTATTCTTGTCCAAGAAATAGGAGATGAGCGCTCTTTGCAACTTAGCTCCTTTGTCTTTATAGACAGGGAAGCCTGCTCCTGTGAGTTTTACCCCTAACTCAAAGTCAATGATATTGTATTTCTTAGCCAATTCCCAGTGGGGGAGCGCTCCTTCAAAGAGGTGAGGCACTTCGCCTGCTTGGAATACAGTGAGGTTGTCCTCCGCGGTCTTCCCTTCAGGAACAATTGCATTGGGGATATTAGGAATACGATATAGGATGTCGTTGAGAGAAAGTACGGTTTGTTCAAGTGTAGTGCTGTACTGCTTGATTTGCTCTTTGAGGTCAGCGGTTTGTGCTTTGGCAACTTCAGCCTCTTGTCTCTTGCCTTCCTTCATTAGCGTACCAATCTCTTTGGAGAGTTTGTTGCTTTCAGCAAGGGCATTGTCCAATTTGGTTTGTATAAGGCGACGCTGTTCGTCTAAGGCGATAGCCTCCTCTACGAGTTCTAATTCTTTGAAGTTTCTCTTCTTTAATCCGTTGATTACGAGATCTTTGTTCTCGCGAATGTAGCTGATTTGTAACATAGTAATTGATTTTAAGTAAAAAGTGAAAAGAGAACAGTGAAAAGTGAATAGAGGAGAATCCATTAGTCACTCGTCACTTGTCATTATTTAAGTACTCTACTGGTTTTGGCATAGGCTTTTTGCCAATAGTTTTCTGAAAGGCTTGATACGGTAATGCCTTGGGAGACGGAGGCGTGTATGAATTTGACTTCATCGCCTACTCCTACTACGATACCTACATGGCTGATGCGGTTGCGCTTTCGGTTGGTTTTGAAGAAGAGCAGGTCGCCGACTTCAGCTTGGCTTAATGGAATATCTTTTCCTTGGGTAGACATCTCAATAGAGGAACGGCTCAAGGGGACATTGATAGCGCTGAAAGCAGTACTTACAAATCCTGAGCAATCCATACCACTACGACTGGTACCTGCCCACTTGTAGGGTGTACCTATATAAGAATAGGCCGAGTCAATTAGGGTAACGATACGTTCTTCAGCGCCTAAAGCAGCCATATCAGGCTTGATAAGCAATTCCGCTCTTCGGCTGATGGGCATGGCCGATTCGTCAATAACCTCTCTCTCATAGCGGGAGATATTTCCAAAGTCGGTGGCAGCGATGAGCATATCATTGGCTCCTTCCATATAGGAAGGGTTATCTACCAATTCTCGAGCAGGGCGATTCTGCGCTTGTAGGGAAAGACCTGCTAAAAAAGCAAAAGTAAGAGTAGGAAATATTTTTTTCATAGATCTATTTTTGATAAATATCTTTTACGAAATGAGTGTTGTTTTCTTTGGCATGAGCTATAAGCACACATCAGTAGATGAAAATGAACTACTTGGAAATCATCTAATAGCGCTCCGCAAAGTTACGGAATTAATTGATTAGTTGTATGTTTTTTTTCGTTTTTGTTGATAAAAACATTATTTTGTTTATATCAAATGTTAAACAAGCGCGAAACCTAAGGTGTAACTGGTGAATATTCACTATATTTGCGCCAAAAATATGGTACAGCTCTTCTCCACTAAACTTCTTTCCCCAGCTCAGTTGCAGGCCTTTGTTTGTGCAGGCTTTGCGCTGGAGATGAGCGATTTTATCAAGGTGGTACCTGCCACTGCTTTGACCTGGGTTCCTCAAGCGGATTATTTTTTGCTAACCAGCCAAAATGCCTTGTATGCCTTGCGCTCCATGCCTTGTTATGAGCAACTCCCTCACCGAAAGGCTTTCTGTGTAGGAGAGAAAACCCGAAAGTTACTCGAAGCGGAGGGTTGGGAAGTAGTGGCATCGTTTGACTATGCCAAGCAGTTAGCACCCTATTTGGTCAAGCATTATGCTAAGAGTTCGTTTGTGTTTTTCTGTGGAGAAAAACGAATGGACACCTTACCTACTACTTTGAAAGCAAATCATATACAACTCCAAGAGTGTCTTACTTACCATACACAACCAACTCCAATGAAGCTTACCAAGCGCTATGAGGGGCTGCTTTTCTTTAGTCCTTCTGCTATAGAGAGTTATCTAAGGGAAAATACCCTATCGGGGGAGAAGGCTATATGTATAGGAACGACCACTCAAGCGGCTTTGCCTGAAGCAGTGGAGAGCTATGTAGCTGAACGCCCTACGGTGGAGAGCGTTTTGGCGTGTTGCAAAGAACTATTTAAAAACAGATAAACTTACTAACTCATGATAAAGAATGATCTTTTTCTAAGAATCCTAAAGGGTGAGACTACCGAGCGACCTGCGGTATGGATGATGCGTCAGGCGGGGCGTTACCTGCCTGAGTTTCGTGCCTTAAGAGACAAATATGACTTTTTCACACGCTGCCGTACCCCAGAGCTGGTAGCCGATATTACTACCCAGCCTGTGGATATAGTAGGGGTGGATGCGGCTATACTCTTTAGCGATATCTTGGTCGTACCCCAAGCTATGGGAATAGAAATAGAAATGAAAGAGCAGGTAGGGCCTTTTCTGCCGCACCCAATTCGCTCTGAAGCGGATATAGAGCGGGTAGAAATCCCCGATGTTTCTCATGCACTGGGCTATGTGATGGATGGGATACGCCTAACGAAAGAGCGCTTGGCAGGTAGCGTTCCTCTTATTGGTTTTGCTGGTGCACCATGGACTATCTTTTGTTATGCAGTGGAGGGCAAAGGCTCCAAAAACTTTGATGTAGCCAAGTCCTTTGCCTTTTCTCACCCCGAATGGGCACATAGTTTGCTACAGAAAATCACCGATACTACCATTGCCTACCTCAAAGAAAAGGTAAAGGCAGGGGTAGATGCCTTGCAACTTTTTGACAGCTGGGGAGGTGTGCTTTCTCCTGAGGACTATCGCCTATACTCTTGGCGCTATACCCAACAGATTGTAGAGGCACTCTCTGAGCAGGTGCCAGTGATTGTCTTTGCCAAAGGCTGTTGGTATGCACTGCAAGAGATGAGCCAGAGTAAGGCCGCTGCCTTAGGTATAGACTGGAGTTGTAGCCCTGCTGTGGCACGCCAGCTCACCGGAGGCAAGAAGGTACTCCAAGGAAACCTAGACCCTGCATGGCTGCTTTCTTCTCCTGAACTTATCAAGGAAAAAACTTGGCAAATGATTCGCTCCTTTGGCAAAGAACACTATATAGCCAACTTAGGCCATGGCATACTCCCTCATGTGCCAGTGGCACATGCACAGGCCTTCGTGGAGGCTGTGAAGACCTTTAAGGAGTAATCAGTTCTATAGCCTTGGCGACCCCTGTGGAGGCTTTTTGAGCAATTACAGTAAGGTCGCCCTTGCTATGCAAGGAGGGGTTGGGGTCTATGTAAAAGACAGGGATACCTTCCCTTCGGTAATCCATCAGTCCAGCGGCAGGATACACTTGTAGGGAAGTACCTATGACCATGAGCACATCGGCGGTATAGACTTCTTCTATGGCCTTATCCAGCATGGGAACTTCCTCACCAAACCACACGATATGAGGGCGCAGTTGGGCACCCGTAGGGCTTTTGTCGCCTATATGAATATCTCCTGTACAGGGATAGGTTGTGTAAGGATCATCTACCCCACGGCTTTTGAGCAGTTCGCCGTGTAGGTGTATGATGTGTTGGCTACCTGCACGCTCATGCAGGTCATCTACATTCTGAGTGATAACCACTACATGGAAGCGCTTTTCTAAGTGAGCCAAGAGGCGATGTGCCTCGTTGGGTTCCACTTCCTTGAGCTGACGGCGGCGCTGGTTATAGAAATCCAACACCAACTCAGGATTAGCAGCGAAGCCCTCAGGGGTGGCTACTTCATTGACATCGTAGCCTTCCCAGAGGCCTCCTGCATCACGGAAGGTGCTAATGCCACTTTCGGCACTGATACCCGCACCGGTGAGTACAACTAATTTCTTCATAATTTATAAGGGGTCTAATGTACAAATTTTCTAAAATAGCCACATTCGGCTATGACCTCTTGGTAATACTTTGTATGGGCATATCGGCGGAGTTCTTCGAAAGCATCCCATCGGTAGTGCAATCCTGTATCTAAGGACTCTCTGGTGTATTCTTCTTTGCAGAAAAAGTTCCTGTTATAATACTCATTGCGTTCTACTTTGGCTAGCAGATAGGTGATTTTTGCCCTTTGCTCATCATTGGAGGCGTGTTTTTTGGCTAAGAGATAATACTTTTTAGCTTGTTTCATATTCAGTAAGACGTCCCAATGCTCTGCACTGACACGATAGCCATACTCGTCTATGATAGGATTGAGATAGAAGAAGCGCACACTGCCAAAATAAGAGGCATTGTAGAACGCATTTCCTACCAAAAGAGCATTGCTATAGGGGTCATCTCCTTTAGCTATTTTATCTTCCATCTCTTTTACCTTTTCAAGGAAAGATAGTTTGGTGTATTTCACCTTTTTAGGTAGAGCATGTTCGCAGTCGGCACAATCTCTTATCTTGCCATTGAAAGGATTGGCAGGGAGGATTGCTTTTTCCTGTGGTGTTTTCTTCATAAGAGCAATAGCCTCAGTGATTTGATCCTCATAGAAGGCATAGATAGCCTTACTTTCGTAGATATCATTGAGTGTATACTGATATTTCTTAGCCCAAAAAGTCTCCCAAGGGGTCTTGTCTTTCTTTTGCAAAAACTGTTCCATAGCGGCTGTTTGCGCCTCTTTTCTGTAATATCCCTTAACAGAATAAGTTAGTTCGGCCATAATAGGATTATTCTCTGCCTTATAGAGCATAGATATATATTTTCCTATAAATACAAGGGCATAGCCACTTCGCAAAGCCTCTTGTCCTTCAGGGGCTTTGTAGTCCCAAAGCCAAGGCAAGTCCTTGAGGAGTTTTTGCTCGGCCTGTGGAGTGATACGCTCTAGGGCAGCAACCTCATTGAGCAGGCCAATAAGGCGTACTTGTGCCTTTTTGGCAGGATTGTCAGCCATTTTTTCTGCCTTGGAGAGAAAAGTACGAGCCTCGTTGAACTCGTTTCGGAAGCTACTAACATAGCCCGCGGCTACCTGCCATAGATAAGGGTTGGCTACTTTTTTGTCTTTGGCGGTGGTCAGGATCCAATCGGTAGGGTAGTCTTGGGTGGCTACCGCTTGGGTATGCTGGTGGTAAGCCTTGTAGGAGCTGATAGGCTCTCCATAAGAACCATAGATATTTACCTTGGCTTCTAAGCGATTGACATAACGAGAGAGCAGAAAATCCACATAAGGAGATTGGCTATCCAAAGCAAGGATTTTTTCTATAGCGTCTTTCTCGCTATTGTAATAGCCGTCCATTGCCCATAGAGCGCATTGCTCTTGGGTGGAAAGGCCAGCGGAGAGCTTATGAAGTTGTTCAGCGGAGAGCGGGCGATACTCGTAAGTAACCGTCTGCCGCAAAGAGGGTACTCTGTTGAATATCTGAGCTAGCAAGGGGGTACTCTTGGCATAGTTCTTCTGAGCGATATAGGCGCCTGCTACATAGTGCATACCGCGATAGTAGAGGTCAGTACGTGGTTGGGTGGTCTCTGTTTGCATGAAATAGTCAATTACCGAGGCACGCTCTGCTGAATAGAACTTCAGACGCATGAGCTGATACCACATTCTATGGGCGAAGAACTCATCTTTGTCCTTGAGGGCATCTTGGTACAGGGTCTCTGCCTTGCTGATTTCCGCCTGTTGGGTATAGGCAACCTTGCGGCTATCATAGTCCCAGCGGTTATAAGATACATTGGTAATAGCCTCATTGTCTCTGGCTATAGCAAGTAGGGAGAAGAAGCGCTGCACTTTCTTATCGGACGGAGCAGATTGGTGTATCTCCTTTAGTGCCTCTTTGTCATAGAGGTAGTACTTGATTTTTTCTTTAGTGAGCGCTTTGCCCAAGTACTCTGACCAGCTTTGGATATCGGTCTGGGAGAAATCCCTTGACTGCTCATCTATATAGTTGTTTCCATAGAAAAGGTAGTCGCTATCATAGAAAAGTGGGGTATAGGATTTTTGAGACACGGTAACCTCTGGTGAGAATGCCGAATTGTAATCATAGCCCATGAACCCATCAATACAGGCATAGAGGTAGGTGCCATAGGCAGCAGCGATGAGCAGACATAGCTTAGCGCAGTTTTTTAAAAAAGTCTTTTTCATAGGTGTCAATATTTGTGTTTAGGTCGTATAAAATAATCTCTTCGGGGGCGGACTTTAGGTGCTTAGTAAGGTCGGCCTTCATGGTCAAAAGGTCAGTCTGGCTGATCTCTTCTATCTTGATAATATCGCCTTTTTGCCAACGTTGTCCCTTGTAGGCAATAGGTTCAGTAACCAAGTAACAATCGCTGTTGCCCATACGACTGAGTTGGCTCAGTGTATCAGCCTCCGCAAAGGTAAGTCCTCCGACAAGGTCGGTTACCTCCCCAGCTATGGAGTGCACACCCCAACTGAATATAGGCAAGGCTACCTTCAGCGGTAGGGGATAGGAGCGCAGAGCGGGCAGGTACTTCTGGGCGGTGGCGCGGTCATAGATAGAGTTGGCCCCTGTGGCGGTAATCTTGCCCATGTTATAGTACATCAGCACCCCATAATCCACAGGAGGAATCCCCGTACGGTCGTGGTACTTGACCTGATGCAGACGGATGGTAGCCGAAAGCTGATAAGAATTTTGTGCTCTGAAATACTTGATAAAATCAAAATAATGTGTTTTGCTTTTGAGCGACCAATCACAATCCAATTGTACCTGCTTGACCGTCAGGTTGTAGGAGTGATTGATTTGCTCTATATACCCACTGAGCTTTTCTGCCAGTTGCTCCGCAGCTACTTTATCGCTTAGGAAAACCTCATTCTTAATATAGATGACAGGAATAACCTCCTTGCCCTTAAGTGCTGCTGCGTCCAACTCTACAGGAGCATCGGGGACAGCCTCCCCCTCCAGCAAAATGATATCACAATAGCGGATATAGAGCTTTTGGACATCATACTCCGAGAGAAATTCTTGCTGAGGAGCACTTAAGGAAAAGCGTGTTTTCCAGTAATAGGCACTCAGCTGAGCAGGGGCAGGCTGCTTATGACATGCCAAAGAAAGGAACACTAATGAGTATAATAGTACCTTTTTCATAAAGCCATCATTTCTTTTAAAAAGGGATATATACTTTGTGCTAAACAATGTACTTCCGTAGTATAGCGAATGGGTTGTCCCTTATCATCTCTCTCAAAATGTTTCAGACTATTATCTATAGCTGTTTTGATATGTATAGGAGCCTTGCGTGCATCAAAACCTCCTTTTATTTTGTGATTTAAAAATTCCTTAAAGGTTGTATAAGTTTTTACCTCTTCATCTTTTGGTTTATCTTCTATAAAATGGTAATATAGCCAAACTTCAAAAGAAGGATTACTTTGGCTTACTTCCCATATATTTTCGTCTGTTTTCCTTTGCATACAGAAGGTCTTTAACTGGCTTATTTTTTCATTCTCATTCCAGCGGTCAGTATCAATAACAAACCATACCTCATCATGATAGTCAGGGCTTAAAACAATTTCCTGAAAATAATCTATGGCTTGATTTCTAAGCTTCACAGGGTCGGATTTGCCTTCCTCATTTCCGATAGGGATAATATCAATATTAGACGAAATACCAGAGAAGTAGTTGAAATAGCTAACTTCTCTATCACCCTCACAAAAGATATACACCTTTTTAGCTTCGCGACTAGGGGCTTTTCGTTGGTATAGTTTATTTCTAGTCAGATATGCTTTCATCAGTATGCCAGTTAAGTTCTTTTAGGTTTGATAAAAAAGGTATGCCCCCATAACGCCCATTGAGGTAGCCGTCTTCAATATTAGCGGTATTACTGATATTGAAATCACTTAATGAGTACATATGGGTAGCTCCCCCCTTGTCCTTTTGGGTGAACCAGATCTCGTCGGTACGCAATATTTCTTGGTCTAATAGGCATGATTCGTGGGTAGTAAAAATGAGTTGTCCTTGGGCTGAGGTATCTGATGATATTTTTCTAATAAGTTCTTTGATCATCATAGGGTGAATGCTGCGTTCTATTTCATCTACTACAAAAACTACCTCTGCATTGATAACACCATTTATCAGGGGCGTATATTCTAATAGTCGCTTTGTACCATCTGATTCCCAACCAAAGGGGAAGAAAACTTTATGTCCTTCTTTGTCTAAGTGTTCCGTAAAGATTCTTTTTGCAAAAATCTTATCATTCTCTTCCATTACAAAAGTAATTTCCTCTCCTGTATCTGGATTCGTATTGGTAAAGAGCTGTTCCTGGTCATTCTTTATATTGTCTTTTAGATAATTCATCTCATTGCCTTGACCTACGATCTCTCTTTTTTGAATGTCTATCTTTTGGATACCTGTGCCAAGTGTTGGAATAAAAGCATTGGCAAACATGGTCGTACTATCATCAGTATCAAACTTATGGGCTATTCCTCTAATCTTAAAATTAGAATTAAGTACAATGAGCACATCAGAAAACCATTCGAAAACATTGTCAATATCAGCATACTCATTCGGGTATTTTTGAGTGAGAAAAGTAAGTAGTAACTCGTCTTTGCTCAATAATTTATCACTGAGCAATTCCAAAAACATACGTTCTTTTTCATTTTTTACTTGACTCTCTATAAAAGGAATTTCTTGTCTTTCGTTAGTTAAACTACGTTCAAAAACGATACGATCTTCCTTGTCCTTAAAAGTTTCTACAAGTGTTTCATTAAGTATTTTCTTTTGGTCAAAGGTAAGTGTATAGTAATACATTTTACTATTTGAGAGCAGCTCTATAGCTAATGAGATAGGTTTTGTAAGGGCTTCCTTACTTAGCTTGAACTTATAATCACTTACCTCATCTATGATTTTTCCTTTTTTTACTATATTCTGTAACAAACCAATAGCTCTTACGAAGTTAGATTTACCCGAAGCATTAGCTCCATAGATAGCACTTAAGCGCAGAAAATCTACCCCATTACAATGTTTTTTATGGTGTGGCAAGTGTTCTGAATCATTGGTAAGGAGGTTGAATTCCGTTTCTTCTTCAAATGAATATAGGTTTTTTACTTGAAATCGTATAAGCATATTCTTGCTGTTTGTTCTCTGTTAAGGCTTTAGCTCCAATGGAACAAAGATAGTAAAAAAAATGAATAAAATCTATCAAATAACCATCAAATAAAAACATGTTGATTATCAATGTTTTATTTTTTAGAAAGCTGATTCTATCAAATGACCGTCAAATAAAAACATGTTGATTATCAATTGGTTAAATTTTAAAAGCCCGATTCTATCAAATGACCGTCAAATAAAAACGCTGTATAGAGTCATGGGTATTTCTTGCAAAAGTACAAATAAAAAGTAAAAAATAAAACAGAAAATGGGAAAACTTTTATAAGCCCTATCGGCATTAATCATTAAAAACTATTTGCTCCTTTCAAAAAAAATAACTACCTTTGTAGCTCACTGCGAGAAATACAATATTTAAATTTACTATAATGAAGAATTACGATGTAATTGTCATAGGAGCAGGACCTGGAGGTTATGTAGCTGCTATCCGTTGTGCTCAGTTAGGAAAGAAAACCGCTATTGTGGAAAAATACAATACACTAGGAGGGACTTGCCTTAATGTGGGCTGTATCCCTTCCAAAGCACTATTGGACTCCACTCACTTGCTTGATGATACTCATAAGCATGCACCTATACATGGAATAGAAATTTCGGGAAATATCAATGTGGATTTTCCAAAAATGGTAGAGCGTAAGCAGGCCGTAGTAGACCAGAATACACAAGGGATCAACTTCCTTATGAAAAAGAACAACATAGATGTATTCCATGGAAAAGCTTCATTTGTCTCTCCTGTTGAACTACAAGTACAAGGAGCGGATAATGAAACGCTTTCGGCAAAAAACTTTATCATCGCAACTGGCTCTAAACCTTCTGCTTTGCCCTTTATCACTATTGACAAAGAACGTGTAATTACCTCCACTGAAGCCTTAAGCCTTCGTGAGATACCCAAACACCTAATTGTCATAGGAGGAGGGGTGATAGGTTTGGAACTTGGTCAAGTATATCTCCGTTTAGGAGCTCAGGTATCTGTAGTGGAATACGCTCCAAGTATTCTTCCTACTATGGATGCAGCCATAGGTAAGGAGCTTAGTAAAGTGCTTAAAAAACAAGGATTTGAAATCTATACCGATAGCAAAGTAAAAGAAGTTACCCGCACGGGCAATACCGTTACTGTAAAGGCCGATGGCCCTAAGGGCGAGATTGTTCTGGAAGGGGATTACTGCTTGGTGGCTACCGGGCGACGTCCTTATACTGAAGGCTTAGGTCTTGATAAAGCAGGGGTACAACTCAACCAACGTGGACAAATAGAGGTCAATGAACACCTACAAACCTCAGCAGCACATATCTATGCTATTGGTGACGTGATCCGTGGGGCAATGCTCGCCCATAAGGCAGAAGAGGAGGGCGTATATGTAGCAGAACTCTTGGCAGGAGAAAAACCACATGTGAATTATGATCTTATCCCAGGGGCGGTATATACCACACCTGAAGTGGCTGCGGTAGGAAAGACTGAGCAACAATTACAAGCCGAAGGACGCGCTTACAAAGTAGGGCAATTCCCTATGCGTGCCTTGGGTCGTGCCCGTGCCAGCTTGGAGACTGATGGATTTGTAAAAGTCTTAGCCGACGCCACTACCGATGAGATTCTCGGCGTACATATCCTCGGAGCGCGTGCTTCCGATCTTATAGCTCAGTCGGTTGTAGCTATGGAATTTCGTGCCAGTGCCGAAGATATTGCTCGTATCTGCCATGCACACCCTACCTATAGCGAAGCTGTAAAAGAAGCCTGCTTGGACGCTACTGGTAAGAGGCCGATACACATGTAGTTAGTGACAAATGACTAATGATAAATGACAAGTGACTAGTGATTATACCATATTAGGATTAGTCACTAGTCACTTGTCATTAGTCATTAATTTAAAGTTTTTTCACCCCATGTTTTTTTGCCCAGCCTGTACGGCCATCGGCTGATTTGAGTTTGTACCATTCTTGGACTTGGTCTAAGACTTCTACTTTGGTACCTTCGTGTAGGGCAAAGACTTCTTTACTATAGGTATTGGGTTGCTCATAGAGGCGTACTTCCTTATCAAAAAGTATCGCATAATGATTGGCTCCCGTATATTTGTTTACTGTTCTACCTAAAAAGAAACTACCTACCGAAACAGCTAAAGCCACTAGCATCAGGGTAAAGAAAAGGCGCTTGTAAATAATCTTCCCAAGGAAATAATAACAGAAGAAAAAGCCAACAAAAAGGCACATGCTACCCACAGCCCATACCCCCCAACCATTGGGAGAGTTCCAGCGGCTAAGAGTGGCCACGACTTTCTGTGACCACATCTGAGGCAGGGGAACAATCTCGTCCAAGGCCATTTGCTGGGCATATTTTAGATTGGTTTGTATGGCCTTATCTTCAGGGGCAAGTTGCAAGGCTTTTTCATAGTAGTAGATACTATGGGCTACCTCCTCCTGCTTGTAGTAGGCATTGGCCAAGTTGTAGTACAAACTGGCAGAAGCCTTACCCTTGGAGAGTATTCGCTGATAGTTATCAATAGCCACCTGATAGTCTCCACGATTGTAGGCACTTCCTGCCTGTGCGAAAAGCTCTTCATTGCTAAGTTGCGCCTTACCTTCATAGGGAAAAAGGTAAAGGATAAAGGGTAAAAAATATAATAGGTACTTCATAATTTATAAAAAAGGTAAAGTTTTTACTTTTTACCGTTTACTTTTTACTTTATTATAGGGAGATGATGCCTTCTATTTTTCCAGCTTCCTTATAGTAGGCGATGACCTCATCGGGGTCTTGAACTTTAAGGCGTATGGAGTAGGCGGTATATTTCCCTGTAGAAGAAGGTTTTTCTTCTATAGAGGCGGTAGTGCCAGCAAATACGGCTCTTATAGCAGCTCTTTTTTCTTCTCCTGAAGGGAGAATAAACTTATATAGGTATTCGGCAGGGAATACAGTGGTTTTTTCTAATTCTGATTTTAGTTTGGTGTAAAATTCTTCTACTTCTTGATTTGTCATTTTTGTTAAGTATTAGTCGTTAGTGATTAGTGATTAGTGGTTAGTTGTTAGTTGTTAGTGATTAGTTTGCTTTGCCGCAAAAAGTATGCCAAAAGCATCTCACACCCAATTTGTCACTTTTGAGCCACACCCAGCTGTGAACACTCGCTGGCTTTACTTTTCACTCAAAGAGAAAAGGCTCCCTTTTGGGGAGCACTTTTCAAAAAGATATGTAATGTCCAAAACCTAATTACATGGAGTTGATTGTACTTTGTCTCTATAGAGAGCTTGTTTTTGTGCTGCTGAGTCAGCATTACCGCCACCTGCAGAAAAAGTAATACCAGCCTTGATTATTTTTACCTTATCTTCTGGTACGGCAATACACTCTATATGGTTAGGTGCTTGAGAGTTTTCTGATATGATTATTCTCTTTAAGTTGGCAAAGCCGCGTAGGTCTAATTTCTTTACATTATAATTTTCCTTGATAGTTACCTTCTCAAGACTTGTTCCTTCTCCTGTAATGGTAGCCATAGTACCTCCTAAGGTAATTTCCTCAAGCTCAGACATACCTGTAAGATCCAGGGTAGTAGCCCCCTGAGGGAAAAGGTCTAGTTTCTTTAGCTTAGTAAAGCGTTCTAATCCTGTAAGATCTGTCACATCATTACTTATAGAATAATCTTCTCCTATGAGATCTGTTATTTTATCTACATCAGACTGAGTAAAGGGATCTTTATAGGTGCGATTTAGATAGGTAGTACCATCTATAGCTTTGAGTTTTCTAAATATTAATCTTCTTAGATTTTCATTTGGCACATTGACCACTGTATTATCTTGGGGTCTCCCTCCTGAAATAGAGACATATACAGAAGTACCTTCAGCATCGTTAAGAGCATTTACAGCTTCATCTTTCACATAGATCTTAGTTACTCTCTTATTTGTTCTATCTTTAGGGTTACAAGTTCCACATACTCTCATAATCTGGACTTTACCTGCATTGGTTTCAAGTCCTTTAATAGAGGTGAGATTTAGCTCTCCTACGATATTATTCCCCATAAGGTTAATAGCAGTAAGTTCGGTAAGTCCATCAAAGAAAGTTGCTGGAAGTGCTGTAAGGTTATTCCTTTCCAAGGAAAGTTCCTTAAGAGCAGTAGCTTCTGTGATGGTAATATTCTTTAAGTTACCATTGACTATACTTATACGGGTAAGTTTAAGGGAACTCTTTACTTCTAACTCTTCTAAAGTGGTATTGGTTATATCCAATGTTTCCAAATTAGGGAAGTTTGTCAAAGAGAGTTTACCATTAGTAAGTGTATTCGTTTTATCTTTTCCAGGGAAGATACGCAAGGCAGAAATATTCTCAAATTTCTCTAAACCTTTTAGTGACTGTACGCCTGCTAATTCTATATCAATACGTCCTGTATAGGCCAATGCTTCAGAAATACTGATTCCACCATCACTATTCTTATCAGGGCCTGTATTTCCCATTCCTATAATGGCCGTCTTTACTACTGGGTCAAACTCTATATACTGATCTACCTCTCCTGTAGCAGTATATTTGTTAGTGTGCTCAGAGGTGTTCAGGGCGGTAGCCTTGTGTACATCGGAAACTATGATTTTCTCCACCTGAGGATTGTTACCGCCCCCTACAATATTTACTTTCCCATTCTGCAAATTGGGCAATTTGGAGAGATCCACTGTTCCCTCAAGTTGGTTACCTGTCAGGTCTAACTGCTTAAGAGCAACTAGTTTGTCCAAATATACAGTTTTGAGTTTGTTTCCTTTAGCTTCCAATACAGTTACATTGGTAAAATGTTCTATCCCGTCCAAGGAAGAAATATCAGCGCTGGATACTCTAAGGGCTTGTACAGCTTTGGCTTCTGAGGCGCTTATTTTTCCATTTCCGTTGGTATCTACACTTCCTCTATTGTTACCAGTAGTAAGTAAAGCAGCCTTGAAGTTAGGATCTTTGATGACAATTTCACCTTCTATGTCTATCTCCTGCCAGTTGCCATTTATCTTCTGATAGACTTTATCATTGGTAGAATTGATAAAATAATCTTTTTCTTCTCCTTTATCACTTCGTTCAGGTGCTCGCTTACCCGAATAGACTGTATTTCCTTTCTTAAAACCTACTAAGGAACCTATAACAGTCCAACTACTTTTCCCTGCCCGCTTGTAAAGTGTTCCTGCATTCTCATCATAATAATATAAAATGTCATTATCCTTAGGCGCATTGGGGCTTATTATATTAGTAGTTGCTCCTGTACCTGAGCCTCCATTAGAACTAGGATCCTCTTTGTCCTTGTTACAACTTACGGAAAGGGTTGCTGCCGAGAGTAACGATAATGCTAATAGTGTGTGTAATTTTTTTCTCATAATTAATTAGTTTTGCTTAACATTACAATAATCATTTTTTTGTCTTAATTAGTTTTTTTACATGGGGCAAATATAAGAATTTTTTTATAACCTACCAAATAGTCTCTCTCTATCAGCATAAAAGTTTTTAAAAAATGGGTTTATCAACTAAGTTATTAACTGTCTTATAAAGTATATATAAAGATTTCTTTAACAAGAAGTGTTTATTATGCTGTACATATATGGACTTTTATTAAGAAAATAGGGGGTAAAGCCCCCTTTCAAGAGAAATTATGCACAATTGGTGATTCTTTGTTAATAACCCTATTATTTTTGCCATTTTTTAATCCAATCAGCAAGGGTCGCTGACCAATCATCACGGTCATTTAGGCAAGGGATGCAGTTATAACTTTCCCCTCCGTGCTCTAAGAAGGTCTCTTTGCCTTCCATGGCAATCTCCTCAAGGGTTTCCAGGCAGTCGGCCACAAAGGCAGGTGTTACAATGGCTAATTTCTTCACCCCTTTTTGGGCGAGTTGTTCTAAGGTAGCATCGGTATAGGGTTGTAACCAAGGATCACGCCCTAAGCGGGACTGAAAGGAAGTACCATAGCTACCTTGGGGCAGTTGTAAGGTATTGGCAATGGATTGAGTTAGCGCATAGCACTGATGCCTATAACAGTACTGATGCGCAGGAGAGAGTGTATTGCAGCAAATATCGTTGATCTGGCAATGCTCACGGGTTACATCGGACTTATAGATATGCCTTTCGGGAATCCCATGGTAGGAAAAAAGTAGGTATTCGCCCTCCTTATAGTACTGCTTGATAGAGGTAGCCAATACCTCGATATACTCAGGCTTATTATAGAAAGGAGGTAGCTCTGAAAGGGTGATGTGAGGATATTTTTTCTTGATGATTTTATGCGCTAATACAGAAATGGTCTCGGTAGTGGACATAGCGTATTGTGGGTAAAGGGGCACCAATAGGATTTCTGTTACGCCCTTTTGAGAAAGCGCCTTGATTGCTTCAGCAATCGAGGGTTTTCCATAACGCATGGCCATCTCAACAGGGATTGTAAGTTGTGTTTGTACTTTTTGAGTAAGGTTGCGGGTATGGATAATAAGGGGCGAACCCTCTTTAGTCCATACTTTCTGGTAAGCAGCAGCTGATTTTTTAGGACGGGTACGTAAGATAATGCCTTTGACTAGCAAAGCACGGCTTAAGTAAGGCAAATCTATCACCCGTGGATCCATCAGGAACTCATCCAAATAGGCACGTACGTCCTTGACAGCCGTGGAATTAGGTGAGCCCAAATTGACCAAAAGAACACCTTTTGACATTCGTTTGAAATTTGCCACAAATATACGTACTTTTTTATATTTTTTCCTATTTCTTCTATTTATTTTTTCTATAGTGAAAATTATTACCTTAGGCCTTGTAAATAATTCCTATGTTAAGTTAGAAAAGAAAACCTACCAGGGGATAAGCAAAAAGAAATTGCCCCCTAGAGAACAGGAGGCAATATTCAGCAATAAATAAAATGGAAAACTATTTTTTTAACAAATCTCTGATCTCAGTGAGAAGTTCCTCTTGAGTAGGGCCAGCAGGTGCAGCAGGCGCTTCCTCTTCTTTTTTCTTAAATCTATTGATGCCTTTAACCAATAAAAATAGTGCAAAGGCTACAAATAAGAAGTTAATTACTGCCGCTAAAAATTTTCCATAGGCTACGCCATTCCAGATAAGGGCGTCGAGCTTATCCACCTGAGCAGCTTTCAGCGCAGGGGTAAGTAGTAGAGGCGTGATCACATCGGCTACTAAGGAAGATACAATGGCACCAAAAGCAGCCCCAATGATTACCCCTATAGCCAAATCAACTACATTGCCTTTTACAGCAAACTCTTTGAATTCTTTTAAAAATCCCATAAATAACAATTTGTTTAAATTCTGCGGCAAAAATAGAATATTTATTTGATATAACAAAGAAAATTTACAAAATATAGAAAATAAGTCCAATATTGAGTAGATAACTCTGCAAAGAGGTTCCACTTTGGGTATAGGTATCCCTAAAGAGGGGGCGTAGGCCGTACTGTACATATATATTCCACGTATTGTGCCCTATGGCGGCATATAAGCTGCACTGGAAGCCCTTGAGCACTTCGGGGTGGAGTGTATAGCTTTGGGATTCGCTGCTGAGCTTATAGCCAGAGGAGAAGATGAGGGAGGGCTTCAATCCCGCATAGATACGCCAGAACTTATGGGTATAGGGGGTGGAGGTACGCCAGCGAAACTCTATAGGGAAATCCACGGCATACTGTTCGTAATAATTCTTTTGGATATGTTCGTCCTCAATGGATACGATGTCATACAATAAGCCATTACTCCCTTCTTGGGCTTTGAGGTTGATATAAGTAAGCTGATAGGAAAGGCCGACTCCAGCAGCCAAACCTATATTCCGCGCTTTATTTAAGGGAATATCTCGCTGGTAGCCTCCAAAAAGACCTCGTGAGAAACTATGTTGCTTGATATCATCGGGTTTGGAAATGAGCCAGTTATAGGTTATCCCTAAGTAAAATTGGTCTTCAAGGTAGTGAGTATCTACCTCATTGGCAACCTCTAGAGAGTCCGTTTGCGCATAGGTTGCCACAGAGAGCAGGCAACCAATCCAAAGCATATAAAACCGCATGTGCTATTTTTTATAGGCAAAAGTACAAATTTCTAATAGATAAGGTTTCTTTTTTAACAGAAAAAACGTATCTTTGCACTTGTAGAAGTGAAGAGAGAGGAGTGAAAAGTGAAAAGTGAAAAGAGAAGAGTGAAAAGTGTTTTAATTAATAGACTAACCACTAATCACTAATCACTAATCAAAAACCATTAACCATTGACAATTAATAATTAACAATTAAAAAGGTGAATATACTTAGAAGAAATCGTAGGCTACGTGTCAATGAGACCATACGTGCCTTAGTGAGAGAAACAACAGTAACCCCTAACGACTTTATCGTGCCGCTATTCGTGGTGGAAGGTAAGGGGGTAAAGGAAGAAATACCTTCCATGCCTGATTATTACCGCTATAGCTTGGATATATTGGCCAAAGAGGTGAAAGAACTATGGAGCTTAGGAATCAAGTCCGTACTACTTTTTGTAAAGGTGCCTGATAACCTCAAGGATAACCAAGGAACGGAGGCGCTCAATCCAGATGGACTGATGCAGCGTGCTATAAAGACCGTAAAGGACGCAACTCCCCAGATGCTAGTAATGACCGATGTCGCCCTTGACCCTTATTCTATCTATGGACATGACGGGATTATCAAAAATGGTGTGGTAGAGAACGATGCGACTGTATCGGTACTTGCCCAAATGAGTCTTTCGCATGTAAAAGCAGGAGCCGATTGGGTAGCCCCTAGCGATATGATGGACGGCCGTATAGAGGAAATTCGCTTGTTCCTTGACAAATACAACTTCAAGCATGCAGGTATTATGGCCTATTCAGCCAAGTATGCCTCTGCTCTCTATGGGCCTTTCCGCGATGCCTTGGACAGTGCCCCTGTGGATATGGAGGATATTCCTAAGGACAAGAAGACTTACCAAATGGATTATGCCAACCGTATAGAAGCGCTCAAGGAAGCAGTTATGGATGTGGCTGAAGGTGCTGATATGGTGATGGTAAAACCAGGGATTGTATATCTAGACATAGTACGCGAGGTGAAAAATGCGGTACAAGTACCCGTTTCTGTATATCAAGTATCAGGCGAATATGCGATGATCAAGGCCGCTGCACAGCGCGGTTGGTTAGACCATGATGCCATTATGCTTGAGCAGATTTATGCTATTAAGCGTGCGGGAGCGGACTTGATTGCTTCTTATTTTGCTAAAGATGTTGTCAAACTTCTATAAATTTCTTTTTCATTCTACTTAATTTTTTTTAGATGTCCTTCTGTGGTGAAAGCCACAGAAGGTTTTTTTCTGCTTTTAGTTGTTTTTGTAAGATTATCTTTGTAGTTTTGCAGGGTAAAACTAACCCGATACAGATATGAATATACGTAAATTTGCAGGTATAGACATTGGCTCCAATGGGGTACGCTTACTTATTGCCAATGTATTAGAGGAAGAGGGCAAAGAGCCTATTTTTTCCAAGGGTAGCTTAGTGCGGGTACCTATTCGATTGGGGGCAGATGTATTCGAGCAGGGGAAGATCAGCCCAGAGAATGCTTTACGCCTTGCCGATGCCATGGAGGCCTATCGCTTACTGATGAAGGTACAAGGAGTGGAGGCTTACCGTGCTTGTGCTACTTCAGCTATGCGTGAGGCTACCAACGGGGCGGAGATTGTCCAAGAAGTAGCCCGAAAAACGGGGGTAGTTATAGAGATAATAGATGGGGCAGAGGAGGCGGCTATTATTGCTAACACCGACCTTCACAGCCTCTTGCAGCATGATAAGAACTACCTCTATATAGATGTAGGGGGGGGAAGTACAGAATTTACCGTATATACACAAGGGGCAGTACGTGCGGCCAAATCATTCCCTATAGGGGGAGTCCGCTTGCTCAAGGGCAAGGCAGACCAACAGCTATGGGACAAGGTCAAGGATTGGATTCGACTCTATACCAAAGACCTTAAAGGAATGGAGGCCATAGGCTCAGGAGGAAATATCAATAAGATATCCAAATCCATAGGCAAGCTCAAGAATGAACCGCTTACCCGACACTTCTTGGAGAATTACTTAGAGCAAATCAGCCAAATGAGCTATGAGCAGCGTATCCGTGATCTGGAACTCAACCCCGACCGTGCCGATATCCTTCCTTTGGCGCTGCCTATCTATATCAAGGCAATGAAATGGGCAAAAATCAACCATATCCTCGTCCCTAAAGTGGGACTGGCCGACGGGATCGTAAGGCAACTCTATTTAAGTAGTCAGTAGTCAGAAGTCAGTTTCTGACCACTGACTACTGACCACTATTTTTTGCTTTTCCTCTTAAGTATAGGGTCTATGATCTTAAGGTCATCAAAGGTGATAGCCCCGCGGACTACGCCTGCGATGACGTCATAGAGAGCGTTTATAATGTTGATTTTTAGCTCATTTCTGTGATACAGCAGGCTGATTTCGCGTGCTGGAGATGGTTCCTCAAAGTAGTGTAGGTTCTTCTGTTCGCTCTCAGCTAGATTGAGTGTATGTAGGTAGGGGAGTAGTGTCATACCCATACCCTCGTTGGAAAGGCGGATTAGGGTCTCGAAGCTACCACTCTTGATCTCTACAGGGATAGATTGCTTGTGTCTGTCATGATTGTTGAGTTCTTGGCAGATATTCAGCACGCTATCGCGGAAACAGTGCCCATCCTGTAGCATGAGCATATCCTTGGGGCTGAGGTCGGAGACTTTTATTTTCTGTTTTTCCTTGAGTTGGTATCGGTCATTGGGGATATAAGCCACAAAAGGCTCATCGTATAACGGGCGTTCTACGAGGTTCTTTTCCCCTAAGGGAGTAGCCACAATAGCTACATCCAGGCTCCCTTCACTAAGTTCACGGACACACTCGCGAGTGGTCATCTCCTCCACATGTAGTTCTACCTTGGGGTATTTCTTGGTGAAATTGTTCAAGAACATAGGCAGCAAGGTAGGGGCTACTGTAGGGATAATCCCTAAGCGGAAGCGCCCTCCGATAAAGCCCTTATGCTGGGCGATGATGCTCTTGATACGCTCAGATTCGTTGACAATGCTCTCGGCTTGTTTTAGGATTTTCTCTCCTACCTCCGTCACACGTATAGGCTTTTTGGAACGGTCAAAGATCAGTACGTCCAACTCTTCCTCCAATCGCTGTACCTGCATACTCAGAGTAGGTTGGGTAACAAAGCATTTCTCAGCAGCCACACTGAAATTCTTATATTGAGCAACGGCCAAAATGTACTGGAACTGAACAATAGTCATAAGATAAGTGATTTGGAATTAGAGGGCAAAAATACAATATTTAGTGACAAATGACAAGTGACAAATAATAAATATTTAGTCTCTTGTCATTTGTCACTTGTCACTACTAAAAGTCTTTCCTTTTTATCTTTCTCTGTATCATAAAGATAATGGCACAAACCCATAGGCAGAGCGAGCCTAAAGAGGCAGCGATACCTGTGGTAGAGCCGAAAAAGGACTTAAAGAAGGCACTGGTGTAGCCCATAAGTGCGGAGATGTCCAACTTCAAGAGGATAAGGATACGAGAGAGGTCTATCGGATTGGCCAAGATCATCACAAGGGAGAAGGTGTCTAGCGGATATTGGCGAAATACCATAAAGGAAATCAGGAAGATACCATCAAAAATCACTGCCATAAAGAGCCAAATAAAGATGGCCAAGCTAAAGCCCTTGATCTTGTTCTCATGATAAAGCCCAATGAGATAGGAAAAGCCTACAAAGATAAAACTAAGGAATACCCCAGTTACAATCAGCATGATAAAGTTGAATATATCCGGGGAGAGGAACAGCCCATAGAGTAAGAAAGGTACCCCCAGCCCTATGATAAGGCTCAGAGAGAGGGAGAGGGAAATCCCTAAGTACTGCCCTAAGAAGATGTGCTTTCTAGGGATAGGTTGCGCCAATAGTAGCTCTATGAACTCCCGCGCATTGTAGTAATACATCACTCCAAAAATAGTGGAAATCAAGGGGATAAGAATGATAATCACATTCATCAGGGTAATGACTGACTTGGAAATATCGTGGTTGAGAAACAGCAGTATACTACTTAGAATTAGGTAAAAACCCAAGTAGAAATACGTCCAGCTACTACGGATAAGGTCAAAGAAAGTATATCGTATAATCTTAATCATATTTTTCGTTTTTTAATAGTTCGGCAATAGCTTCTTGGAAATTGTTCTTTTGGGTGGTCTCTAGCAGTTGCTGAGGGGTACCCCTGAAGTAGATATTTCCTTCTAAGATAAAGAGAATCTCGTCGGAGAGTTCCTCTATGAAGCTGAGAATATGGGAGGTAATAAGGATGGTTTTTCCTTTCTCCTTCTCGCGAAGGATGAGCTTCTTCAGGGCTAAGATGGCGATTGGGTCAAGCCCAGAGGTAGGCTCATCCAAGACCAGTACAGGCACATCTACCATGAAGGTTAGTACCAGATTCACTTTCTGTTTGGTACCTCCGGAGAGGTTGCCCAAGGACTTATTTAGGTGCTTTTGTAGCCCGAAGAGTTCTATGAGCTCTTGTTCATGGCAAGGTAGCTTCTTGATGTTCTTGATCATGGCGATAAGCTCCTTGACTTTCAGGTTGCTGGGGAAGTTCGCTATTTGGGGCAAGTAGGAGATTTGTTCCCTATAAGCCCATTGGTTTTTGATAGATTTGCCATTGAAGAAGATGTCTCCTTTGGTGGGTATGACCATACCGAGGAAGCTCTTCATGGAGGTAGTTTTCCCAGAGCCATTAGGGCCTAAGATAGCGAAGATACCTCCATCCTTGATGGTGAAACTCACGCCTTTGAGCACTTCTAACTTGCCATATTTCTTATGGACATCTTTAAATTCAATCATTATTGAAGAGGTATTAGTTGGGGTAAATATTATTGTTTTGTTCTCTTGAAAGGCTCCATACGAGGAGTCTCATCGATAAGGTTTTCGGGGGTGAATACAGGGGCTACTTTCTCGGAGAAGTTCATAATATCAATGAACAAACTACGTAGCAGCACAATACTCTCAGGGGTTCGGTTGCTGATATAGGAAAAGAGCTTTACAGGGCGGTAAGGGACATCGCCTACTCCATCCTTATTCAGGTCATAACCTGTATAGTCGCTCCAGTAGTTGCTGCGAAACTTGTTGTCATTCACATTGTTATCATAAGCTACATCAAAGGTATTGTTGAAAAAATTATTATCCCAAAAATCATTTTGGTAACACCCTCCACGGATGCGAATCCCCCATCCGTTTTCGGTGAAGTTATTTTCGTTATACTTCATACGAGTACAATTTTCCCCATTGATACCTATAGTATTGCGATAGAAGGTATTACCTACCAGTTCGGAATCATAGAGTTCCTTGAGCAATAACCCATAGGAGGAAGGTCCCCAGTTGTCTTGGAAGGTGTTTTCTACCATTTTCACCCGTTTGGAGAACATGACGGCAGCACCAGCCCCATTTTTAGCAAATTTGTTGCGGTGGTATTCGTTGTCGTCGGAGAACATGAAGTGTAGCCCATAGCGGAGGTTTCCATGGCAGTAATTACCCTCGATATAGGATTTGGACGAGAATTGTATATAGATACCATCACGGCAGTTGGCCGCTTCATTACCAATGATTTCTATATTTTTGCAGCTCCATAGGTGTATGGCATTTCCTGAGTTGTATTGCTCCTTGGCGTTGGAGGAAATCTTGTTGTTTCTTATGATGCCATCACGTCCTTTTCTCAGAAGCACACCGAAGCATACCTGATCCATGATATTATCCTCTATAAGGAATTTCTTGGATTTGTCTAGGAGTATAGCAGCTTGTTCTTCTGTAGCTTTGAAAGGAACGTTGGCCAGGCGGAAGCCCTTAATGGTAACGCTATCGGCCTGTATTTTGAGAATACTTCCCTTGAACTGGCCATTGATCACGGGCATACCTTTTCCAATAAGGGTTAGGGGCTTGTCAAGGAGTATATTATTCTCCGGATATGTACCCTTTTGTACCTCAATAGTATCACCTTTCTTAGCAATAGCAACAGCTTGGGCAATCGTACTTATAGGACACTGAGGGCATACTTGTAGGGATTGTGCTTTCCCTAAGAGAGGAAAGCACATAATAATAAGGGGTATTAGTTTTTTTAGCATAGGTTTGATAGCGATAGTCTATTAATGGTCGTGCATGTTACCATGATCCTCATGTGCAGGGTGCTGATGCGCTTGGAACTTAGCTTGTATGCCTTGCCAGTCGTAGAGGTCGCCTCCTTTTTCAGCTTGGATTTTTTGGGCATCTTCCTTTGAGGCAAAGGCAGCCAAGTGGGCACCCATAGGGCTTTGTATCTCTTTGGAGATGAGATAAGTGGCCTTAGTAGCATCAATCAAGGTGTTCTCATGTAAGTAGTCACATACAAGGTATAGGGCTACCTTATCCTCTTGAGGGGCTTGGAGCATGCACTCTATAGCATCGTACTTGAAGGCTTTGGACTTTTGGGTAACCACTTCTGAGGCGAACTGAGGGCTTACGATGGTCATCTTGCAAAAAGAACACTCTTCCTTGCCATAATCAATAGGCTCGGCCTTGGGAGCACAAGCAATCATAAGGAATGCAAGGCTCAAAAAAAGGAATACTTTTTTCATGTTTGATAAATTAATCAAGGTTAATATATTGTAAATCAAAGGATTATAAAAGTAAAAATCATCTTAGCTTAGAGGAGTAACCCTGAAGCCAAGATGATTTTTCTTTAGAATGATTATGCTGCACACTTATTGCATTTGTTACATTTTTTAGCAACAAAGAAAGCAACCAAGGCAAGCACAGCCGCCAAAACCATAGCATAAGTACCTCCTGCAGGATAGGACTCTGCATAGAAGTTCAAAAGCTCCTTACCTCCAAAGAAAGGAGGTTGGTAAGCCATGCCTGGGATTTTGATCTGAGCGGTGTCGCTTAGGTTATGTCCATAGTCATATTCCCACTTATAGAAGTCATACATACCCAATACGCCAGCTACTCCCATAATGGCAGCCCAAACGAAGTAGAGGATTTTTTTGCCAGCAAAGGCAAAAAGTAAGCCAAGAACAAGCATACCACCGATGATCCAAGGGAAGTACTTGAACTCCCAAAAATCTTCAGCATGGATATGTTTCATTCCTATATAGTGGTTGAGAAGGTTCACATTCTCAATAGTGTGTATAGAAAGTTCGTTCTCTGGGGCAGAGAAGCTGCTCTTTCCATTAATGTCGTTGATCCAGATATACATATTGATACCTTCTGGATATTGAGGCGCATCAAGTTTGATGTGCCAGATAGGGAAAAAGAATAGGAAAAGTAGCAAAAGGGAAGCTACTACCATTAAGATTCGTGCTTTCATTTCAATTAAAATTTTGTAAAAAAGGCTGATACGAGTACCAGCCTTTTTTTGGTTGTAGATTATTCTTCATCACCACCAAGGCTCCACTTAAGCGGAGTGTTGGCGTTAGCAGCAGATACGCGAATGTATCCTTGCATTTCTTGGTGAAGGGCAGAACAGAAGTCAGTACAGTAGAATGGCCATACCCCTACTTCGGTAGGTTTCCAAACGAGGGTTTTTGTTTGTCCAGGCATGATAAGTAGTTCTGAATTTTGAGCACCCAATACAGCAAATCCGTGAGGAATATCCCAGTCTTGCTCTACGTTGGTTACGTGGAAGTATACGGTGTCACCTACTTTGATACCTTCTATGTTGTCAGGAGAGAAGTGGCTACGGATACAAGTCATATATACGTGTACGTTGTTACCTTCTCTTACCACCTTAGCGTCAGCATCGGTACGAGTTACGTAAGGGTGGTGGTTATCCTTAAGTGAGTAGATCTTAACTTGTTGATCTTTGATTTTTGAAGCTGGAATACCTTGTGCATAGTGAGGCTCTCCGATAGTTGGGAAGTCAAGAAGGAGTTCCATCTTGTCACCAGAGATATCGAACAACTGTGCAGATTGGCAAAGCTCAGGACCGGTAGGGAGGAAGCGGTCTTTGGTAATCTTGTTCATCGCAACGAGATATTTACCGAAAGGCTTACGAGAGTCTCCACCAGGAATCATAAGGTGTCCAGGAGCATAGTAAGTTGGCTTTCTGTCCAATACTTCCCAAGTACCCACTTTCCATTTGATAACTTCAGAAGAGATAAAGAAAGTAGTATAGGCATTACCTTTGTCGTCAAACTCGGTGTGCAATGGGCCAAGACCTGTACTCTTTACTACACCAGCTACTACATCATCCATTTTGATAGTTGGGATACCATATTTTTCACCATCAAAAGCTTTATTTTCAATAGCTTTTAGCATCTTAGAGAAAGAGTGTACAGTAAGGTCAGAAGAAAGTTTTCCATTACCGATGATGTATTCCCCAGTTGGGTCAACATCCACTCCGTGAGGAGATTTTGGAGTAGGAAGTAGGTAAACGAGTCCTGGGAGCTGAGAAGCATCAAGGATTTTTACAGTTTCTACTACTTCACTCTTACCTGTGTGTGTTTCATCACTGTAGGTATTGTGGTAGTGAGGAGCTTTCATTTCGGTAAATTTACCTTGTTTGATATAGTCCTCAGCTACTTTCCAGTTGATGGCAGCGATGTAGTCATAATCGTTCTGAGAAGCTTCTACTTCCAAGAGGGTGTTAGCTTCCTCAGTGTTATAAGTGGTGAAGAATACCCATCCGTGAGATTTACCTTTACCAGAGTGTGCTAAGTCGTAGTTGAACCCTGGCATAAGGATTTGGAACTCAAGGTTCATAGCACCTGAATCAGGATTGATTTTTACGAAAGAGATTACCCCTTTGAATTTGCCTTTGTAATCCTTAATAGCAACGTCTTCTTGAGGAATAGGCACAGAGAAACGAGTTCCCCCTACGATATACTCAGTATTTTCGGTAACAAAGGTAGAAGAGTGGTTACCTGCTGCGTTAGGAAGCTCTAAGATTTCTTCTGTTTCGAAAGTCTTAAGGCTGATACGCGCTACACGAGGGGTGTTATTCGCATTGATAAAGATCCAGCGGCCGTCCACTTCTCCGTTAGTTTGAGAAAGGTCGGGGTGGTGAGTGTCATCCCAAGGAATGAATCCGTGGGTAGTTTGCAAAAGGGGTTTGGTTTCTTCACTGTAACCATACGCCTTTTCTGGGTCTTGTGAGAACACAGGGATTACTTTAAGGAGTCGTCCTGAAGGAAGTCCGTAAGTGGCAAGCTGACCACTGAAACCACCTGAAAGGAAAGCATAATACTCATCGTACTCTCCTGGTGCTACATACACCCTTGAGGCAGCATCTGAAGCTCCCATAGCTCCAGACTTATTGCTATTGCTATTGTTGCCATTTCCACAACTGGCAAGAAAAGCACCAGCAACTGCCAAAGATAACAATTTGCTTGTCTTCATAAAAACAATTTATTTAAAAATATATATATATCCTTGAGGGATTACAAAGACTGCCTAAGGCTTTGCTTAAGCAGTCTTTAGGTCTTATTCTATCGTACGGAAGTACTCTAGGATAGCTCTGGCTTGTTCTTCAGTGAGGTGTTGGTTCGCCATAGGAGCTCCGTTGGCCTCAGCTAAGAGTTGCTTAGCGATAGGGTCATTGGCAATCATACCTTCTGGGTTAAGAATCATGTTCAATACCCATTCAGGAGCACGTCTTTCCAAGATACCTTTAGGTGCAGGGCCTATGAATTTCTTAGTAGGCTTGTGGCAAGCAGTACAGTTGAGCTTGAAGAGTTCTTTACCTTTTTCAGCAAGTGCTTGATCAGGAGTAGCTGCAAGAGGAGGGTTTACTGTCTTTACAGGTCCTATACCCTTATTGCTTAAATCTACATTGGCACCGCCTGCAGGGGCAGCGGGTGTTTCAGCAGGTGCAGCAGGAGCTTCAGTTGTTGTATTGGAAGTTGTGGCATTATCAGAAGCGTTGTTTTGTCCATTTCCTGAGCCACCATTACAGCTTACAAGTGCTGTAACAGCCAATACAGAGAGTGTTAGTTTTAGCGATTTCATTAAAATTTATATTTAGTATTTTATGGCACAAAGATACGAATTTTTTTTTAAAACCACATAATAAAATCCTTTTTTTTATAGTGGTAGTCAAAACTCAGTACAATGTAGTTGTGAACGAGGTAAAAAGAACAAAAAGCACAGATTAGGCTATGCTGAATCTGTGCTCTAAAGCTTCTGTGAGATTTTCAAAGTTGTTCGTCCAATATTGTAGCAAGTGGACGGCTTCTTTCTATGAGCGATCTGGCAATACCTATATTGGCTTTGTCTCTTTCCAAGACAATCACAATAAAAAACTTTCCCTTGTTAGAAATTCCAACAACAAAAGTAGCTTTGTTCGTCTCTATAAGAATACTATGGGTTTCGGTAACTCCAGCAGCAGCACATAAGGCAACCACATGCTTTACTTGATCTACAATAGTACCAAAGAGAGGAGCTACGTTGTTGGCTGTTTCTAACTGTGAATCAAATGAATAACTCCTTGCTATAATGGTACTATCAGAAGATTTGAGGATACCACAAAAACGAAAACCTGATAATTTGTTTTTCACATCTTCACAAAGGTCATTGAGAGCTTGTTGTATTTCGATACCTGTCATAAGAATTGGTTTTTTTGATATTATTCAAATGCAAATATAAGAATAAAATACGTAGAATTGGTTTTGTTTAATATTGTTTTAACTTTTATTATTTATTATTCACTCATTACTAATTTATAGACTGCCTCGTACATAGGTATGATCTTCGCCTCATCAAAGAGGGAGGCCTCCGCAAAGGCTTGTGCCTTAAACTTGGCAAGGGTTTCCTTATCGTGTAGAATCACAAGGGCATTGCGAGCCATGTCCTCTATATTGCCCACAGGGCTGAGAAAGCCTGATACGCCCTGCTTATTCACCTCAGGAATACCCCCTGCATTGCTGGAGATAACGGGTACCCCCTCGGCCATGGCCTCAAGGGCAGCTAGGCCAAAGCTCTCGGACTCCGAAGGGAGCAGGAATAGGTCGCTAGAACAGAGAATATCATTGACATCTAAGTAGTTACCTAGGAAATTGACATAGTTCTGTATTTCCAAGTCGTGGGCGAGGGCTTGGGCGTTTTCCCTATCAGGGCCATCGCCAACCATGATCAGTCGTGCTTTCTTGTGCTGGAGTACTTTGTGGAAGACGCGCACCACATCGCAGGCTCTTTTGACCTTGCGGAAGTTGCTCACATGGGTGAGGATTACCTCGTCGGGGTTGGCCAGCATGGCTCGGTGGCAGGTCTTTGGGTGCTGCTTTTTCTTTTCTATATTGATAAAATTGGGAATGACATTGATATGTTTCTGCACATCAAAGAGTTCGTAGGTCATCTCCCTTAGGCTATATGAGACAGCAGTTACGGCATCGGAGGCATTGATACTGAAATTGACAGCCGTCTTGTAATAAGGGTGGTTACCCACCAGGGTAATATCGGTGCCGTGCAGGGTGGTGATAATCTTCACGTCCAAGCCTTCTTTTTCTAGGATTTGCTTGGCCATGTAGGCTGTATAAGCATGAGGAATGGCGTAGTGGGCGTGGATAATATCTATATTGTACTCCCTTACTACCTCCACCATCTTGCTTGAGAGAGCCAGTTCGTAGGGCTGATAACGGAACAAAGGGTATTCCTCCACATACACCTGATGTAAGTGGATATTCTTATGGAAAGCAGAGAGCCTTACAGGCTGTCCGTAGGTAATAAAGTGTATCTGATAGCCTTTTTGGGCAAGGGCGACCCCCAACTCAGTGGCAACCACCCCACTTCCACCAAAAGTGGAATAACAAACAATAGCGATGTTCATTTTTATAGTTGTTAGTCATTAGTCATTAGTCACTTGTCATTAGTCACTTGTCATTAGTCACTAAAGCTGTATCTGGCTTGTGCCGTTACGTGCATATCGGCAAAGTCTTTTTGTAAATATTTGAAATAGGCGGCAATACCGATCATAGCGGCATTGTCGGTACAGTATTGGAACTGGGGGAGGAAGACCTCCCAGTGGTATTTTTGAGCGTATTGCTGGAGCGTTTTCCTCAGACCAGAGTTGGCACAGACGCCACCACCTATGGCCACTTGGCGGATACCTGTCTCAGTTACTGCCTTCTTGAGCTTGCGCATAAGGATTTCAATAATGGTATATTGTACCGAGGCACAGATGTCGGCCATGTGCGTTGGGACAAAATTGGGATCGTCCTTTTCCTGTTTTTGGATAAAATAGAGCACCGCCGTTTTCAGTCCTGAGAAACTGAAATTCAGCCCCTCTACCTTTGGAATAGGGAAGGGGAAGGCATGTGGATTACCCTGCTGGGCATATTGGTCAATGAGTGGGCCTCCTGGGTAGGGGAGTCCTAATAGCTTGGCTGTCTTGTCAAAGGCCTCTCCTGTGGCATCATCTTGGGTTTCCCCTAGCACTTCCATAGAAAAGTAATCATTCACACGAAGGATTTGGGTATGTCCGCCGCTTATGGTCATGGCCAAAAAGGGGAAGGAGGGTTTGCTCTGGCCTTCGTCAATAAAGTGGGAGAGGATATGCCCCTGCAAGTGATTGACTTCCACTAGAGGAATCCCCAAAGAGAGCGCCAAGGACTTAGCGAAAGATACGCCCACCAGTAGGGAGCCTTGTAGCCCTGGCCCACGGGTAAAGCCAATGGCCGAGAGTTGCTCCTTAGCCACTCCTGCGCGCTGCAAGGCTTGATGCACCACGGGAATGATGTTCTGCTGGTGGGCACGGGAGGCCAACTCAGGCACTACTCCACCATATTCCTCGTGTATCTTTTGGCTGGCAATGACATTGGAGAGGACTTTATCGCCCAGCATAACCGCTGCCGAGGTGTCATCGCAAGAGGATTCTATAGCCAATATATAAGGTATATCTGTCTGCATAAAAGAGGCTTGTTTTCAGAAGGCGAAGGTACAAAAAATAAGAATTAGAACAGTGTCACAATCCCGATCCCGATATGAGGCATGAAGGAGGTACGTTCAATCTCTACTCTGTCTTTTTCATAGTTTCCATAGATGGCATTAACCCCTAAAGAAATATAAGGCTTGGTACGCTCGCTGGCTAAGGAAAGGAAATAAGTCTGTACCTCTGTGCCTGCTCTGAAGAAGCCCCAATCGGCAAGGGCGTCCTTATCGGGGCCGCCTATAAGTAGGTGGGTTTGGGAATGTAAGGCTATTTTCTCGCTGGTATAAAACCTGAAATTACCATTAAGTCCAAAGCCTGTGCTAAAGGAGCGTGCTTTCTCGTTGCGCTCATCATGGAAAGCAATATGACCAAACTCTACAATAAAGCCTAAGCGGAATTTCTCAGAAAAGCGATAGCCTATGCCCAAGTCTAAGTTGATTTGTCGCATAGCCCATTCATTTTTTAGAAAGTTACTCCCAAAAGACAACTGATCCTCATGGTAGATGCCCCTTTGGGCAAAGCCAATATGGCCTAAGCATAACGCCAAAGTGGAGAACAAAATTTTCTTCATAAAATAATTGTTTATGTTTTTGATGGGGGCAAAGATAATAAAAATAATTGTTATTTTTTTCTTTTTGAAAGACAAATGAATCATTTTTTGTTGTACTTTTGTGCCAAATTTCGTACTATCTTCTTGCCAGAGAGGAAGAAGACAAAAAAAGAGCAAAAGGTGGCATACAAAATCTTTCGTATAGTCAAGATAGTTCTCAAGACTTTTATTTATATACTGATATTCACACTTTTACTACTGATGTTACCTGCGGTACAGACTAAGTTGGCCACTTGGGTAATGCAGCGTATCAATGAGGATTACAAGGTAGATATTCAGGTGGAGCGTGTATCTATAAGCCTTACGGGTATGGTGGGATTGGACGGAGTGCTTATCCGTGATCACCACCAGGATACCCTTATTGCAGCGCATGAGATACGTACCCCTTTGCTGGATCTCAAGGCGGTGATGAACGGCAATCTTATCTTCTCCAATATAGAGGCCGATGGACTTATGATGGATATGAAGACCTATAAGGGGGATACCTTGTCCAACTTGGACGTGTTTGTCTCTCGTTTTGATAGTGGAGAGCCGCCCAGTAAAGAGCCTTTTATCATGAGAGCCAATACTATAAGGCTCAAAAATGGTTACTTCCGTGTGTGTGATTTCAATACTATCGCAGGCGAAAGTCCTATACTAGTCGAGGTAGAGGGGATTGCCGGGCAAATCTCCGATTTCGAGATTGTGGATTCCGATGTCAAGCTACAGATGAAGCACGGCTCACTGCTCTATGGCAAGCATCTCAAAGTAGATGATTTTTCTACTAATTTCCACTATGCCGATACACTGATCTCTATAGATAAAACACTGCTTAAGACACCTTTTTCTACCATAGATGCCGACCTAAGTTTTGCTCCCTATGAGGGAAGTTATGCCGATTTCTTGAACAAAGTAACGCTCAAGGCGACCCTGAGAAACTCGCTTATTAGTACCAATGACCTCAATGGATTCTATAATGGTTTTGCCATGGAAAAAACTCTAGAGGCCGAAGGAGAGCTTTCGGGAACACTTAATAATCTTTCTATCAAGGATATACATCTGTATCATGAGAGTACGGCTATAGAGGGAGAAGGAATATTACTTAAGAATGCTTTTTCTCCTGAAAAAGACTTTGTCTTTTGGGGGAATTTCCCGCACTTTTCTTCTTCCTATGGGGATATTGCTGCACTCATGCCCAAGGTATTAGGGGAGAGCCTCCCAGAGGATTTGCGCTACTTTGGACTCTTTGAAGGGCAGGCGGAACTGACCTACACTACCCGCGACTTGCTTATAGATGCCGATGTCTTTACCCAGCGGGGCGACTTTATCCTCAGTGGCTCATTCTATAACCTGAAAGACCTAGCGGAGGCAACTTACAAGGGCAAGCTGGATACCTACCAGCTGAAGGTGGGAGAACTCTTTAAAATTACAGACCTAGGGGATATTTCGGCAAGTCTGCAATTTGTGGGTAAGGGGTTGGATTTTAATAAGTTGGATAAGCTCTCCTTGCATGGACAGGTACATTCGGCACTCTATAACAACTATCTATACAAGGATATAAAGCTCGATGCAGAATATTTCCAAAAGAAAATTAGGGCAACCGCTTCCATAGGCGACGATAATCTCCAGATGGATTTCAAAGGCATGGCCGATATTACTTCTTCTCAGCGCTCCAATTATACGCTCTCAGGAGAGATGAAGTATATAGACCTCAAGGCTTTGGGATTTATACAAAAAGACTCTATTGCCAAGGTGAAGGGGAATATAGACCTAGATATCACAGGCAATAGCTTAGACAATATGGTGGGGCGAGTACTGCTCAAGAATGCATCTTACCAAAAGAATGACCAGACCTACAACTTTGCCGATTTTGCGATCAATATACAGAAGGACACTACCAGCCTGCGTACCATTACTCTAGAGTCTACCGATATTATTTCGGGTAAAATACAAGGAGAGTTCAAGTTTGCCCAAATAGGTCAGGTCTTGGTCAATACCCTTGCTTATGGATTTGAAAACTATAAGCCTTTCAAGGTGATGCAAGGACAGTACTTGACTTTTGATTTTAAGATCTACAACAAGATTATCGAACTATTCTTACCAGAACTCTCTTTTGCTCCAAATACCTTTATTCGAGGGAAATTGGTAGGGGACGAACATGATTTTAAGCTCAATTTCCGTTCGCCCTATATCAATATCTCAGACTATTCGCTGCGTGGGGTCAATCTGGAGTATGACAAGAAGAACCCAACTTATAGGTCGCTGGTGCAAATATCCAGCCTCCAGAACCCTTATTACAAGATAGAGGAGTTCAATATGGTCAATACTTCCGTGAATGATACGCTCTTTTTCCAGACAGAATTCAAGGGAGGGCGTAACTCCGAGGACGATTATAACCTTAGGTTCTACCATACCATTAACCCAAAGCGTGAGTCGGAAGTGGGTATTAAGCCTTCTTCATATATCCTCTTCAAGGGTAATGAGTGGAAGATAGACAAGGATAGGGAGAACAAAGTGGTGATTAACCGCAAGATGGATTCGTTGCAAATACGTCCTATTTCCCTCCGTCATGGAGAGGAATCCATCTCTGTCAATGGAAGAATAGCAAAGGAAAACAACTACAAAGACCTACATTTGGTCTTTGACAAGGTGGATATTGATAAGATTATTCCCACTATGGACAACCTCAGTGTGGGTGGACAGCTCAACGGCCATTTGTCCCTAGTGCAGCAGAAGGAAAAGTACTATCCTACAGCCGACTTGAGCCTTAAGCAATTGGTATTGAACAAATACGACTTAGGAGATTTACAGGCCAGTATCGTAGGTGATGAGAGTCTTTCTTCCTTCAAGGCCAGTTTGGAGTTCTTCAACCTCTTAGGTGAGGGGCTTCAGCTCTATGGGAAAATCTTTCTCAAGGATAACAAGACATATTTAGACTTACAGAGCTATATCACTGAACTGAACTTGGCACCTTTTGCACCTTTTACTCAGGATATACTCTCTAACCTACATGGGGCACTGACAGGACAGGCCAAGGTAACAGGCCTTTTGACCAAACCCCAGATAGAAGGTGATTTCGTCCTGTCCAAAGCAGGTGTGGGTGTACCTTACCTAAATATAGATCTGGAAGCCGACGATGTGTTGCATATAGGATTGAAGGATAACCGATTTACCATCAAGGAAACTCCTCTTACCGATACGGCCTATAAGACAAAGGTCTATCTCAGTGGAGGAGCGGGTTATCGTAGTCTGTCGGACTGGTACATAGATCTTCATTTTGACACCAAAGGCAAGCGCTTCTTAGCACTCAATACAGGGCCTAAGGACAATGATCTCTTCTATGGTACGGGATTTATTATAGGAAAGGCTAGTATCAAGGGATCATTAGATGACCTTACCATAGGGGTCAAAGCTGTAACAGGAGAGGGAACGAAGTTTAAAATCCCGCTGAGTGATACCCAGACCGTGGGCGATGATTCCTTTATCACCTTTATTTCTAAGGAAAAACAACGCAAAAAACAGTTGATAACCAAGACTTATCAGGGGCTTGAAATGAACTTTGAGGTGGATGTGCTTCCTTCGGCCGAGGTGGAGATCATTGTGGATCCTAAGAACAACTCTAGCCTTATAGGACGTGGGGCAGGTACCTTATTGTTGGAGATTAACACTACAGGAAAATTCAATATGTGGGGGGACTTTATCACTACCTCTGGCGAATACAACTTTAAGTATGAAGGACTGATAGATAAGAGATTCAAGGTGTTGCCTAACGGCTCTATCTCTTGGAATGGTGATCCTATGGGGGCTACCTTGCAGAACCTTAGGGCAGCTTATAATCTCTATGTGAATCCCTCTACGCTCTTGGAGACCAACCTTAACCGAAAGATACAGACCCAAGTGCTTATCAACCTACAGGGAGACTTGGCGCACCCTCAGACGGTCTTTGATATCAAGTTCCCCGATAGTAGTCCGAGCTTGGTTTCCGAATTGAACTACCACTTGGAGGATAATGATAAGAAACAGCTCCAGGCCTTCTCCCTACTGGCACAGGGTAGCTTTTTGAGCGACGCTACTGCAGGGGAAAAGATGCTTTCTTATAACGTACTGGAGACAGCCGCAGGAATCTTTAACCAATTGCTCTCCAGTGATGATGACAAACTGAACTTAGGGGTAAGCTATGAGAGTGGTACAGCTACCCCCAATAGGGCATACAATAGCTCCGACCGCCTGGGAATTACCGTATCCACTCAAGTAACCGATAGGATCTTCTTCAATGGTAAATTGGGGATTCCCGTCGGTGGGGTTACCCAAACGGCTGTGGCAGGAGACTTCGAACTCCAGTTCCTCTTGACCAAGGACGGCCGATTGAGTGCTAAGATCTTTAACCGCGAGAACGAACTCCAGCAGTACCTTATGGACAAAATAGACTATTCCCAAGGGGTTGGACTGACCTATAAGGTGGATTTTGATACCTTCAGAGAGCTTATCCGTGATATTTTCGCTAAAGCAAAAAACAAGAAATGACTATAGGCAACTTTAGGGCGTCCTTCATCAGGGAGATTTCCAACTATGATTTGCCCGAGCGGGAAGGGTTATTACGTATCATACTAGAAGAGACCTTAGGGGTGAGTGCCATCACGGCCATGATGCACAATGATCAAGAGATTCCTCATGAGAAAACCCTTGAACTCAAGGCCGTATGTGAGCAGCTTGCGTGTAATATTCCTATACAATATATCTATCAGAAAGCCTCTTTCTTCGGTTTAGATCTCTATGTAGATGAGCGCGTGTTGATTCCTCGCCAAGAGACCGAGGAGCTGGTGGATTGGATTCTTACCACTTATGCCAGACAAGAAAATCTGCGTATCTTGGATATAGGTACAGGTAGTGGGGCTATCGCTATTGCGCTGAAGAAGCATCTGCCCCGTGCCAAGGTAACAGCTATGGACATAAGCGGGGAAGCCCTACAGGTAGCCCGTACCAATGCCAAGCGTAACAAAGCCGTCATAGAGCTTATACAGCAGGACATACTACAGGTGGGGGACTTAGCAGCTTACTTTGATATCATCGTCTCCAACCCTCCTTATGTGCGAGAGCAAGAGAAGCGAGAGATACACCCCAATGTGCTGGAACATGAACCCGCTTTAGCGCTTTTTGTACCCGATGATAATCCCTTGTTATTCTATGACAAAATAGCAACTATAGCTACCCACAACCTTGCTCCACAAGGGAGGTTGTTCTTTGAAATCAACCAATATTTAGGTGATCCGATGTGCCAAATGCTCCAGCAGAAAGGATTTTACACAGAACTAAGAAAGGATCTTAACGGAAATGACAGAATGATAATGAGTCAACTGGCAGACAGATGAACCTATTGGTCATTACTTTTTACTTTTTATTTTTTAAAAAATGAATTCAAACACTATTGCACAAGGAATCCTCAAGGCAGTGGGGATTATAGTAGGTATTGTCCTACTGGTTTTAGGCCTATATAAGCTACAGAACATTATCATATATATTGTTTTAGCTGCCATATTAGCCCTTATAGGTAGGCCTATGATAAAATTTCTAAAGAAACGCCTTAAGTTCAGGAATACTTGGGCGACTATTACGGTTATCGTGGTTATCTTGGGGGCATTTGCAGGCCTTATCAGCCTTTTTGTACCTATGCTCATCTCTCAAGGAAAGAACTTGGCGTCTATTGATTTTCAGGCACTGAACGACAACATTCATCGTTTCTTGGACGACCTACTCCATTCCTTGGGTATGGGTAGGATGGAGTCTCAAGTGGGCAATATCCCTGAACTGCTCAATATGCAGGATGTCTCGACGATGCTCAATGGTTTTATAGACGTTATTAGCAATATAGGGGTGGGGCTTTTCTCAGTGCTCTTTATTACCTTTTTCTTTATGAAAGATGGTACAGCTATCATTAATAGCTTTCTGAGTTTGGTAAAGCGTGAGCGCTTGCCACAAGTGAGAAAGACCATAGAGGATATCAAGCGCCTGCTTTCTCGTTATTTCTTAGGGTTGTTCCTACAACTGAGTGTTGTCTTTATCCTGCTCACTATTGTATTGCTTATTTTTGGAGTGAAGGATGCCTTGATCATAGCCTTTCTCTGTGCCTTGCTCAATGTAATTCCCTATGTAGGGCCTATGATAGGGGCGGTAGTAATTTCAGTGTTGACCATATCCAATTTTATGGATGCCGATCTGCAAAGTGTGATCCTGCCTAAGACTATTTATGTATTATTGGGCTTTTTCATTACTCAATTCATAGATAATGTCTTTAGTCAGCCTATTATATTTTCTAACTCTATGAAGTCCAGTCCGTTGGAGATATTTATTGTTACTCTTATTAGCGGAACCCTCTTCGGGATAGTAGGTATGGTCATAGCCATTCCTGCCTATACGGTGCTTAAGGTAATCCTCAAGGCTGTTTTCCCTAAGAACAAACTCATTCAGTTACTCACCGCCAAGATATAAGAAATTCTATTAGCTCCCACGGATTTTCACGGATTTTCACGGAAAGAATGATACAAGAACTAAGCGTAACTCTGTAATTTTCACGGATTATTATAAGGCCGAAGGCCTTATAATAATCCGTGAAAATCGCAGCAATACAATTACACAAACATAGAAAATCTGTGAAATCCGTGAAATCCGAGGGAGAAATTTTAGAAAAGAAATAACATGCTAAATCACCGATTGTTAGACCCTGAAATACAGGCTTATTTGCACGCACATAAGCAAGATGACCCCGCTCAATTTGCCCTGAAGAAATCACCCTTTGAGGGAGTAACCTCCAGCGAACTCGCCCAACAGCTATTGGGTAGGCAGAAGGCCAAGGACAAATTGCCTTTATGGCAAGCGACTGAGGGGATTTATTTTCCTGAAAAGCTTTCTTTGGAGCAAGCCTCTTCCGAGGCTACCGCGCATTATAAGGCGTCACTAGTAGGGGAGGGTACCCTATTGGATGCTACTGGTGGTTTTGGGGTTGATGATTATTTTTTTGCCCAGCGTTGCCAAGAGGTAACTCACTGTGAATTACAGGAATCACTCTCGGAGATAGTAGCACATAACTTTGCTGTATTAGGAGCTGATATACATTGTGTGGCAGAGGACTCCTATGCCTACTTAGCTCGCGAGGGAAAGCACTATGATACGATTTACCTAGACCCTGCCCGCCGCGACAGCCACAAGCAAAAGGTCTATTTCTTGGAGGACTGCACCCCCGATGTGCCCCATAGTCTTGACTTTCTTTGGCAATATACGGATACGATTTTGCTCAAGGCATCTCCTATGTTGGATATTAGCCGTGCGCTCACCCAGCTACCCCAAACGCATGAGGTACATATCGTAGCGATGGAGGGAGAGGTCAAGGAACTGCTTTTCCTGCTAAAGAAAACACCACTTATAGGTCAGGTGCCGATCAAGACGATTAATATGTTGCTTACCCGTACTGATATTTTCAGTTTCTTTCCCTCTGAAATAGGTAGTGAGGGTGTCCCTATGACTCGCGGCCATCTCTGTCGCTACCTTTACGAACCCAATGCTGCTTTGCTCAAGGGGAAGGGACTTTTTCCTATAGCACGCGCTTATGGGCTGGCTTATCTGAATAAGGACTCCCAATTGCTTTTGGGAGAGGACTATATTCCAGACTTTCCAGGAAGGGTCTTTCTCATTGACGAAATTCTCCCCTATGACCGAAAACTCCTCAAGAGCGGCAAGATAGATCAGGCCAATATCACTGTGCGCAATTTCCCTATGAAAGTAGCCGAGATACGCGAGCACTTTTCCATAGCTGAAGGGGGAAATCGTTATTTGTTCTTCACCCTCGGAGGGATAGGAAATAAACTCATGATTATTTGTCGCAAACCGTTTGTATAATTGCCGATAAAGTTGTAACTTTGCACGAGTTATGAAACAATTACGCCTGATCATCATTCGCGAATACCTCACAAGGATACGCAATAAGTCTTTTCTGCTAATGACCTTCCTCAGTCCATTGGCAGTGGTAGCCTTGTCCCTACTGATAGGCTACCTTACCCAGTTGAACAATAGCACTCAGCGACATATAGAGGTCTTAGACGAAAGTGGGTATTTCCAAGAGATTTTCCAAAAGAGTCCCAACCTCTCGGTAAGCTATCACAAGCAGGGCGATTTGGAGCAGCTCAAGCAGACCGCGCGCGCTGAAAATTCCTATGGACTGCTCTATATAGATAAGCAGGCCGCTCAGTTCCAGTTTTTTAGTGAAGAAACCCCCAGTGTTACCTTTGTAGAGAGCCTACAAGGAAAGCTCGAAAAAGGGCTCTTCCGTCATAACCTAGAGGCAGCCTCTATCACCCCTTCTCAGATCGATGAGGCACAGCAGCGGGTCTCTATCGCGTTGGCTAACTTCTCTGGAGATGAAAGTTCCCAGACCATGGGTTGGCTCAAGCTCGCCTTTGGAGGTACTGCGGGTTATCTGCTGATGATGTTTATTGTAGTCTATGGCAATATGGTCATGCGTAGTGTCATAGAAGAAAAAGTCAATCGTATTGTAGAGGTGATTGTCTCCTCGGTAAGGCCAAGTATCCTACTCTTGGGTAAGATCATAGGCACCTCACTGGTGGGACTAACCCAGTTTGTTATCTGGGTGGTGATTGCAGGCTTTCTCCTTTCCTTTCTCTCTTCGCCTACGGCCACTCAGGTTGCTCCTACAGCCGATCCTCATCTTTTGACTCATATCATAAGCGAAATTAACAGCCTGCCTTTGGCTAAACTATTGATATCCTTTTTCCTATTTTTCATAGGTGGATATCTCTCCTATAGTGCTTTCTATGCAACCATAGGAGCAGCTGTGGATAGTGAAACCGATACCCAACAGTTTCTCTTTCCTGTACTGCTTCCGCTGATCTTGGCCATTTACATAGGGTTTTTTACTGTAATTGAAGATCCTCACGGTGTTGTATCTGTGATTTTCTCTTATATTCCACTAACCTCTTCAGTGGTGATGCTCATGCGCATTCCTTTCGGGGTGTCATGGGGAGAGATTATCCTTTCTTTGGCGCTACTCTATGGCTTTTTCTTCTTAGCTATATGGGTCTCTGCTCGTATCTATCGCATAGGAATCCTCTCCTATGGGAAGAAACCTTCGTACAAGGAACTAATCAAATGGCTGAGAATGCCTAACTAATTATGGGAAAAGTAAGAAAAAGAATGTTTCGGATATATTATGGGCTTATATTTCTCTGGGGAAGCTTAGCTGTAAATGCACAGATGACCGAGGGAGAACCTCCCGCTCACATGACCCAAAAGGAACTACATACATGGAACCAGCGCCGTGCCTTTAGGAAAGAATTTGTCAATATACAAACCCTCTCAAGCGATATTATCTTGGATATAAAATATGCCACGGCTGACAATTTCTTAAAACAAGTCGTATATGATTGTCCACAGTGTTACCTAAGAAAGGCGACCGCCGAGGCCTTGGTAGCCGCCCAAAAAGAGTTTGTAAAGCGCGGTTACTCCCTTAAGCTATTTGACTGCTATCGTCCGCTTTCGGTACAGAAAAAGATGTGGAAGATCCTCCCAGGTACCCACTATGTGGCCAACCCTGCCAAAGGCTCCAAACACAATAGGGGAGCAGCAGTGGATCTGACATTGGTAGATCTGGCCACTGGCAAGGAACTGGATATGGGTACTCCTTTTGATACTTTTTCACCCCGCGCGCACCATACCTATACCCAGCTACCTAAAGAAGTATTGGACAATCGTAAGTTACTGAAGGAGGTGATGGACAAATACAATTTCAAATCCATTTATTCCGAGTGGTGGCACTACGAATACCGACCTGAGATGGCCTCTTCTGTGGAGGATCTCCCTTGGGAATGTCCTTAATAATGAGTAGTGAAAAGATTTAAAAACATCACAAAAAGCATAAATAATACTTAAATCGTCTTTATTCGGGAAAAAATTCCTAATTTTGGCACGATATTTTATATATCCAAATCATGAATATAAAAGTTTTCTCTATCTCTCTGTTCTTCCTCTCTTTCTTGCAGCCACTCTTGGCACAGAAAGCGACCCGAATTGCCTATGTGGATATGAATTATATCTTGGCGAATATGGACGAATACAAGGTGGCCAGTGAGCAATTGGCACAGAAAGTAGCCCAATGGGAACAAGAGATCGCACAGAAGCAAGCTGAAATCAATACCCGTCGGGAGAAACTCGAAGCAGAAAAACCGCTGCTCACTCCTGAAACAATCAAGGATAAGGAAGAGGAAATACAGGTACTCACCCAAAACCTTGAAGACTATAAGCAAAAACGTTTCGGTGCCGAAACGGGCGACTATATCACCCAGCGTTGGCGCTTGGTGCAGCCTATACAGGATCAGGTCTTCAATATCACTCAGGAGATTGCCAAGACTCGTAAGTTCGACTATATACTCACTTCCGAAGATGCTGCTGCTATCTATGCCGATGAGAAAAATGATATTACTAAGGTAGTTCTCCGACTACTTAAGCGTAAGGATAATGCCGAAGACCGAAATAAGGAGATCAGCACCCTACTGAAGGAAAATCTTGGTGTAGACTACAAAACCGAAAAACAACGAAAACAGGAAAAAATAAAGGAAGAAAAAGCAAAGACGGAGAAAAAGACTGAAGCACGAAAAGTAAGAAATGAAAGAACAAGATAATTAATTAAGTGAAAAGTGAAGAGTGAAAAATGAAAAGAGAATAGTGAAAAATCAAAAGTACTACTTATATGTTTACTAACCACTAACCACTGACAACTAATCACTAATCACTGACCACTGACAACTAAGAACTAAGAACTATTTTAAATATATAAAAATGATAAGAAAAATTAGAAATTGGGTAATTACAGCAGCCTTTATCTTGGGTGGTACTACTGTAGCTATGGCGCAAGCAAAGATAGCGCATATTGATTCTCAAAAGCTCCTCAAAGAAATGCCTGAGATGAAAAAGGCACAAGCAGAGTTGCAAAAAGTAGAACAATCCTACACCAATGACATTCAGGCCTCTATTAAGGAATACCAGAAGAAATTGGAGGTTTTCCAGCAAAAGGTAAATGCCCTTACCGAAGCACAACTTAAAGAAAAACAAGCAGAACTTGAAAAAGAGCAACGTGCTTTGGAAACCATGCAAAATAACATCCGCCAAGCACAACAGACAGCTGCTGAGGAGTACCAAAAGAAAAGCCAAGCCCTCATAGAGCCTATTATGGAGAAAGCTAAAAAGGCTGTAGAAAAAGTAGCCAAAGCACAAGGTTTCCAATATGTATTGGATTCAGCCACTGGTGCAGGTGTTATCGTAGCCGATGGTAAGGACCTTTTCAATGATGTAAAGAAAGAATTAGGATTCTAATAATTGTCAATGGTTAATTGGTAACGTTGATAATAATTAGGAAAAGAAAGACTCATAGCATCTAGCCTGTGAGTCTTTCTTTTTATAAAGAGAGTGTTCTATTCTCCAGAAGCTATAGAGCATTGTACCCTTGAAATACTATCTGCAAACGTTCTAAGAGATGATAAATTATGCCTTAACAATTAGACTATATTTTTTAATCATTAATCATTAGTCATTAATCACTAGTCACTTGTCATTAGTCACTTGTCATTAGTCACTTGTCACTAGTCATTATCTCAGATTTCCTTGTACTGGTCTTTAAAGTTCTTAAAGAGAGTCATTAGGTTGATGATAGAGCGGATTAGTACGCGAGTTTCCAAGAGCAAACTAAAATAGAGTTTGGTGTTCTTAGGACTGGATTCGGAGGTACGTATGTCGCGTATTTGTTTCTCTATTAGCTCGGAAATCTCATCTTTGATAGCACTCACATCCTTGATCAGCTGAGTGGTAGAGTTCGAATACATCGATACATTGAGGATCTCAAGAATCTTTTGGAACTGTTGTTGCATCTTCTCGGAAATAGTCTTGAGATTGCGTATGTGGTTGTATTTGAGTTTCTTGTGATTGTTATCCACATGAGTATAACTTGTATCAGCAATAAAGCTGATAGAGTTGGACATGCTGTGTAGGTAGTCCAGTATAAGGATATAGAACTTACTGGAGGTTACCGAACTATCGTCAATGGAGCGGATAAAGTAGTAAATATCACTTTTAAGGTCTTCTATGTCGGAGGTAAGAGCTTTGGCGCGTTTCTTGCAGGCTTTGAGTCCTTTGTGGTTCTCTACGGCAAGGTTGTCTATAACCTCACGATAGAGCTCATCTATCGTCTGTACTGCTTTTGCGATATTCTGAGAGCTGAGCTTCATAATACCACTGATGGTGATAAGGTCTTCCTTATTGAAACGTTTCTTTTGGGCTTCTCTCTCCTTGCGTTGTTTTTTGCGATAGGCCATAGCATTGCGCACCACTAAGTAACCCACTAAGAAGATCATTGTGATTAGCCCATAGATTTCCCCATAGAAGAGGATTACTGCCGTGATAAGTCCCATAACAAAGGCTGCCGCAGCGGTCACGAACCAGCCGCCAATGACATTGAACACCCCAGCCACGCGGAATACGGCCGATTCTCTTCCCCAAGCCCTATCGGCCAGAGAGGTACCCATGGCTACCATGAAACTCACATAGGTAGTGGAGAGTGGTAGTTTCAAGGAGGTACCCACTGCAATAAGGCTACTGGAGACCACCAGATTGATCGCGGCACGAACCACATCGTAAGCAGGCTTATCTATGGCGTTAGGATCTTCTTCAGGTTTCTTGAAACGACTATCAATATATGCCAAGGTACGCTTAGGGATAAGAGCTTCCACCATTGAGGTAACCCATACGCTAAAGCGCACAATACCTCTAGAGAGTCCTGTAGCCTCGAACCGTTCTTTGCCGCCCCCCTGCTGGGAGAGCTTCATTTCGGTTTGCATCACATTGAGCGCTTTCTTGGAGAACCAAATGGTCAATATCATCAGTGTCCCTGCAATAATAAGGAAGATCTGTGGAGTTTGTACATTCTCTCTAAGCCCTTCCATGGTCATGGACTGTACAGGAGTTCCTGCCGCTTCCCATAGCTGGAAGGAATCCCAAGCGGCTACCGGTACTCCAATAAAGTTGACCAAGTCGTTGCCTGCAAAGGCCATGGCCAAGGCAAAGGTACCTGATAGAATCACCACCCGCCATATACTCACCTTACACCAATAAAGAAGCTGTCCTAAGAGGAAAAAGATGACAAAGAAAATCCCTAAGAGCACACCTGTATGTTGGTCTATCCAGTCCAGCTGCTCCTTGTGCATAAAGGAAAGGCCACTCAAGCCCTTGATAACCAAAAAGTAACTTAAAGCGCTAAGGGCAATTCCCCCTACGATACCGCTAAAGTAGCGCATACGGCGCTCAAAATTAAAAGTAAAGATGATACGGGTGATAAATTGTACAAAAGACCCCACTACAAAGGCAATAAACACTGAGACGAAGATAGCCGAAATAACCTGTCCTACCTTGCCCGTATTGATATACTCCGTAACCCCATCTATCACATGTAGTAGACGATCTTTTTCCTTGAGTTCCTTGACAAAAGCCACCCCTACGGAGGCTCCTAAAAGCTCAAAGACGATAGATATAGTAGTGGAGGTAGGTAGTCCTATATTGTTGAAGAAGTCCAGAAGGACAATATCGGCCAGCATTACCGCAGCAAAGATTACCATCAGCTCCTCAAAGTAAAACATCTCAGGGTTGAAGATCCCCTTTTTGGCAATTTCCATCATCCCATTGGAGAAGATAGCCCCTATTCCTACACCTATACTCGCTACGATCATAATGGTACGAAGGCGTGCAGCTCTAGAGCTAAAGGCCGAGTTGAGGAAGTTTACCGCATCGTTACTAACTCCTACCACAAGGTCAAAAGTGGCTAAGAGAAAGAGCGCTGAGAGGGTAAAAATATAAACCTGTTCCATCTTTTGTATTTTGGTGCAAATATATTACATTTTTTTTATTTTATCCACCATAAACCTCCATTTTTTACCTCCAAGGAGCTAGGAAAATTATTTGTATAGAGACTGCCAGTGCCTAGACCTTGTGGCATAGGATTTCCCAGCGTATAAGTCCATTGGGCTATGGCTGAAAGGCCTATATTCCCCTCAAGGGCAGAGGTAATCCACCAGCCCACACCTTGCTCCTGAGCTAAGGTAATCCATTCTTCACTGCCCTTGTAGCCTCCTATAAGTGAGGGTTTTAGAATGATATAGGCAGGTTTTATAATCTTGAGCATCTCCTCTTTTCGTTTTTCGCAGGTGATACCTATGAGTTCCTCGTCCAAGGCGATGGGTAGGGGAGAGGCCTCACAGAGGCGTGCCATCTGCTCGTATTGCCCTGCGCGAATGGGTTGTTCTATGGAATGTATCTGTAAGTCAGCCAATCGCTTGAGCTTTTCCAAGGCCTCAAGAGGAGAGAAAGCACCATTGGCATCCACCCTAAGTTCTATATCCGACGGAGCGTATTCTTGGAGAATGTTTTTAAGTAACTGATATTCTGTATCAAAGTCTATGGCGCCAATTTTCATCTTGATACAGTGGAACCCTTGGGCGAGTTTTTCTCGTATTTGCTGTTGCATATAGTCCTTATCGCCCATCCATATAAGGCCATTGATAGGGATTGCCTCTTTCCCTTCGGTAAAGGCAGAGGGGAAAAGTACTCCTTCTTGTGCGGCCTCTAAGGAAAGGAAAGCCTGTTCCACTCCGAACTGGATAGAGGGGTAGCCCTTGAGCTGCTCCCAAAGGGCTTCTTTGCCTAAGGAGATATGAGTGCAAGTCCATAGGAGTTTGCTACGCTCGTAATCGGACAAGTCATCTATGCTTAGGCCAGGCAACGGACTACATTCGCCTACGCCATATCGTCCGTTGTGCTCTATGGTAAGAAGCCATGTAGGTTTCTCAGTCAGTACCCCGCGTGAGGTACCCGCAGGCCGCTTGAACTGTAAGGTGTATTTCTGAAAAGTTGCTTTCATGATAGCTGTATAATCAGCTACAAAAGTAGTGATTTTCTTGTAAAAACAGGGCTTTGCTCAGAGGAATATTTTCTACCATACAAATTTGTCTGTATAATCTATCTAGGATAAGATATTTTTTTATTACCTTTGCACTTATATTAGTGAAAAGTGAATAGTGAAAAGTGAAAAACACTATTCACTAATCATTGTTCACTATCCAATAACATGAGATTGAAATACTTACCTTTAGTACTTATATTACTGATACTTGGCTGTAATAGAACTAAGTATCCCGTTGTACCTCCTTCAGTAAAAGTGGAAGTATTGCGAATGGATTCTATTTTTTTCAATACGCCATCAGAGAATTTTCCTAGTTTGAAGGCTAAATATCCGCTTTTCTTTCCAGAGGCTACCTCCGATAAGCAATGGATAGAAAAGCAGCATGATACACTAGAGCGAGAACTCTTTACCGAGACGACCAAAACCATAGGCAATTTCTCCCAACAGAAAGAACAAATTGAGCATATTTGTGATCATGTCAAGTACTATTTTCCCCAGTTTACCCCTCCTAAGATCGTTACCTTGATCTCCGATGTGGATTATCCCTCTCGAGTGATCTATGCTGATAGCTTATTGCTTATAGGAGTAGATAACTATTTGGGAGCCAAGCACCGTTTCTATGTGGATTTGGATGGCTATATTGCTCAGGAGTTAGACCTAAAGTATCTCCCCACGGATGTAGCTCTTGCTTTTGCACAGGCTATTATCCCTCCTCCGCGCAATGCTACTTTCTTGGATACCATGCTCTATGAGGGAAAGGTGCTCTACTTAGCCCAGCGCTTTCTTCCCACTACTCCTCAGAGGGATTTGCTCAAGTATAGCCAAGAGAAATACCAATGGGCAGAGGCCAATCAGGCGCAGATATGGCGCTACTTTGTAGAAAACCAACTGCTCTATAGTACTGATAAGAAAGTACTTAACCGATTTATAGACATAGCCCCTTTCTCTAAGTTCTATTTGGAGCTGGATAGCGAGTCACCTGGGGGGATAGGGCGCTATATAGGTCTTAATATTGTAGAACAGTATATGGAAAAGCTCCCTGAAAATACCCCTTTGCGGGACTTGCTCACTGTCTCCAACGATGAACTCTTTAAAAAAGCAAATTATAAACCTAAAAAATAACAAATGAATCATACTTCTGAAATAAAATTGCAAGTAGAATTGGATGAAAATCGTATTCCTGAACGCATCACATGGGAGGCTCCCGATGGAGGTATCGCTCACCAGGAGGCTAAGGCCATGTTTCTCTCTGTATGGGATCACAAGACCAAAGAGGCACTTCGTATAGACCTATGGACTAAGGATATGCCCCTGGAGGAGATGAATGTTTTCTACTATCAGACATTCCAGACCATGGCCGATACGTTTTATAAGGCTACTCAAGATCAGAAAATGACCGATACCATGCGTGATTTCTGTGAATATTTCGCTGAAAAAATGAATATTACTAAAAAATAAGCTGTACAAAATGAAAAATAAACTAAAAGTAGGCGTATTAGGCGCAGGACACCTAGGAAAAATACATCTAAGACTTTTGAATCAGTCCGAAAAATACGAATTAGTTGGTTTTTATGATCCTAACCAAGAACAAGCACAGAAGGTAGTGGCCGAATTTGGCTATACCTATTTTGATAATATGGATAAGCTTATTGAGGCAGTAGAGGTGGTGGATATCGTAACCCCAACCCTCTCTCACTATGAGTGTGCCAAGAAAGCTATTGCAGCTAAGCGACATATCTTTATAGAAAAGCCAATCACCAGTACTGTAGAAGAAGCCGAGGAGATCTATCGCCTCTTGGAGGCTAACCACCTCAAGGGGCAAGTAGGGCATGTGGAGCGCTTTAATCCTGCTTTCTTAGCGGCAAAGGCCTCCATAGAGAATCCTATGTTTATTGAAGTACACCGCTTGGCCGAGTTCAATCCACGTGGTACGGATGTCTCCGTAGTGCTTGACCTGATGATCCACGATATAGATGTCCTACTCAGTGTGGTGCATTCGCCTGTAAAGCATATAGAAGCCAGTGGCGTAGCCGTCATTAGCAAGTCGCCCGATATTACCAATGCCCGTATAGAGTTTGAAAACGGTTGCGTGGCCAATCTTACCGCCAGCCGTATCTCCATGAAAAATATGCGCAAAAGCCGCTTCTTCCAGAGAGATGCTTATATCTCGGTAGATTTTTTGGAGAAAAAGGTAGAAGTGGTACGCATGAAAGATGCTCCAGAGCACCCCAACGAATACGATATGATTCTCCAAAATGCTGAGGGCGAACACAAGCAAATCTACTTTGAATACCCAGAAGTACAGCCATCCAATGCTATTTTGGACGAACTCGAGACTTTCGCCGATGCTATAGAACATAACACTACTCCAGTGGTGACCTTCCTACAAGGAACTGAAGCACTACGCGTAGCCAGAGAAATAAACTCGTTAGTCAATGAGCACCTTAGCCAATTAGCTAATTAGTACAGTAATTCATTGGTTGATTAAAAAAAATATGTATCTTTGCACCCAACTAAAAAACCATATTAAATGAAACTAAAGAACATTGCCATTGCCTTTTTAGGGGCACTCCTTTTTGCCACATGTTCCAAAAAGGATGACGAGAAAGAATACACAGCGGAAGAATCCAAAGCCGTGGTTCGCAGTACTATGGACAATTTTTATAATTGTCTGCAAAACCTCAATGACGGCGGTTTTGCTAACTTCTTTCATGAACTTCTCTTCAAAGAAGCAGTCAGAGATCAGGATGGGGAAACTCAATCTTGGGGGAACTTCTTAGGAGAAAAGTTTGACAAACAGAATTTTGCAGAGGGACTTACAGAAGGAGATCGTTTTAACTATCACCGAATGAAAGGAACCTATACTTGGAACAAAAATACAGCACTTTGGGAGAAGACCGCTAACAATGACAATGTTACTTTTATTTTCCCTGCTACCAAGGAAGCAACTACCAACAATGGTAGACTCGTAATAGACCAATATGAGGATACTGAAACCACTTATAGGGATGATAAAGTGTATCTTCCTACAGCAGCTCACCTTTATGCTTCAGTAGATAATACAAAGGTGTTTGAAGTAACAGTTAAAAATGTTACTTTCGAGAAGAAAACAAACTTTACTATGCCACTATCGGCTCACATAAGTATATATACGAATCCTTTTACAACAACTATCCAGTGGAACAGACAGAATCCAGAAAACTTTGTCTTTGATTTTGCCTTTTCTTCCCCACAAGGTTGTACCACAGGCCTACATGCTGATATCAAATTGACAACTTCTGATTATGGAAATATAACCAACCTTAATGAAGCTATTGATAAAATAGCTATTACTGCAACTCAAGGAGATCTACAGATAAAAGGTAATATAGATGTAAAGAGTATCAATGAAAAAACAAAAGGAGAAACAAAGCTTTCTGTAGAACAGATAAATACTTATGCAAAAGCAGAACTCTTCAAAGGAAATTCCAAAATTGCTGATGTAAAATATGAAGAAGAAAATGATAAAGGGGTGATCTATTTTATCTTTTCCGATGGTTCAAGAGAGAAAGCAGAAAAGTATGTGAGTGATTTTGAAGATAGAGTAACTAAGATATTCAAACGCTTTGAAAGAAAAAATAATTAATGAGAAAATATATTTTTATCTTACTTCTTACACACATTGCTCTCGCTCAAGAGGGCAATGTGTCTTTTAATCATACAGATAGCCTTAGCGCTCCTCCTGCTTATCGTCATCAGATAGGTATAGGGATTTCTCGATTTGTCAATTCTGCTTTTCCCTCCGATACGAATACCTTTTTGCTGGAATATCGTTACCTAAAAGATGCTGTCTTAGCCTATCGTATAGGGGGAGATTACCGTGCAGAAAGTAATAAGGATAGTACTTATGAGTTTGCTCTGAAAGTAGGGGGTGATAAATTATTTAGGGATTACAAGAGGTGGAAATTCTATTATGGGGTAGACCTATGGGGGCGTTACCTATATTATGAAAACAGAAAACAACACTTTACCAGTATTGCCCTAAATCCTTTTTTGGGAATACAATACCAGTTAAGCCCCAATTTTTCTATTTCCACGGAACCAGGATTCTTTATAAAATACAATTTCCGTAAGGATTATAAGAGTTTTGACCCTGAAGCTCAAACGCATTGGTGGGAAAGCCGATTTGCAAAAATAGGTAATCTCCAGATTAATTTTCACTTTTAACCCATGTGTCAATGAGCTAATCTGCTAATTGACAGATTATTTTCCATACCCTCCTGGCTAGAGTGAGCGTATCACTTCAGCCTTACCTCTCTCCAATTGACAGCCCGTACTGTATTCACTCATTAGTTAGCTCTAGAGCGATGTGTGCGCATGCCTCGGCATCGGCTAAGGCATGATGATGTTGTTTTAGATCAAAGCCTAGATAAGCTGAAACGGTGTCTAGCTTGTGATTGACGAGCTTAGGGAGCTGTCTGCGAGCTAACCGATAGGTACAAAAGAAGGGATTGGTATGTGGGGGCAATTCATAATGAGCCAATACTGCCCGCAAACAGCTCTCATCAAATGCACTGTTATGGGCTACAAAGGGTAGATCTTTTATCTTAGGCAATAGCTCTGCCCATATCTCAGGGAAAAGACGTGCATTTTCGGTGTCACTTTGCGAAAGGCCATGTATCTGGGTACAGAAGGGAGAATAATAATTAGGGCAAGGCTTTATCAATTCGTAAAAGGTTTCGGTAATTTTAGAATTTTCAACAAAGACAAGTCCTATACTGCATACACTACTGCGGTGCTGGTTAGCGGTTTCAAAGTCTATAGCTACGAAAGAAGTCATGGTGTATTGTGTTAAAGCCTCTATTGCTGAAAGAGGTGTTTTTCGAGTACAAAGGTAAGAATAATTAGCTAATAAGCAAATTAGCTATACTGGATTCTTAAGTTATAAAAACCAATTTTTTGGAACATAAAAGGTAATGACCAAAGGTTTTAAGCGTTATTGTAATTACACAGGGATATTTCTTTTAAACCTTTGTCGAAAAGAGAAGTTAAGCAGAGGTTACCTGTGATATTTTGGAGTTTGTGTTTTGTCATTCCTTTAGGTAAGATGATATTGCTATATTCGCGAGTGGTGAGCGAAAAGACTTTTTGGTTACCCTTCCAATCATCAGTTTTAAAGACAGGTGTTAGTATCACATATTCAGATTCCGTAAAGCACCCATTGACCCCACGTTTTTTATGATCAGTATGCAAATTGTCCGATTCGATAATCTTCTCGATGACCTTCCCGTCGGCAGAGATTTGTGCGAGCGCATAATAATCCATTCCCCATTTATTGACCGATGAAGCGCTTTCACCCGGAATGAAGGCGTAGATTTTTTTATCTGATATTTTAAGACTGTCTATTTTTGGAGTATCGGTGGTTCTATGGTCACAATGCGTAAATGCTTTTTTATCTATTTTTGAAAAAGATTTCCATTTGGCAGTTTTTGCTACCTCATCAAATTCTAAAAGGGCAAAACATCTTGCATTAGCGTAATAAACTTCATTTTCAAAGCAAACAGGAATCGTTTGACTGTCGGATATATTTTGAAAATACCTCTGTTCAGCCCTCTCAGGTACAATGTTATACCTTAGTAATGATTTATTTTTTATCGGAATAAGTGCTGGTGACGAATGTACCTCTGAGTAATACCGCACTTCTTTTGCAGAGATGATGATGACAAACCCTTCTTTATATCTGAAAAGCATAGGATAATCTCTGTTGGATGTTGGGTTGTATTCAATAGGAATCTTTTTGACGCCTTCGGTTGAAAGGACAAGGGCGTAATATTTATGCCAATCGGTATGATCGGAAGTTAGGATTACTGCCGTTCCATTGGGTAGTAAAATTGAAGCATAAACAAATGAGAATTCATTGTCAAATTCCCATTTTCTCAAAAGTGTTAGTTTAAAATCGCTCATATCCTTTTCTTTTTTCTATCTATTCACTCGGCAAAGGTAGTAAATAATTTGCTAATTAGCTCATTAGCAAATTAACTAATTATTATTATCTTTGTGCCTTAAAAAAACATATTATTATGGAATTGCAAGTAGGTAAAAGCTATCGGGTAAAAAATGATGTTTTCAACTTTAAAGCGGGCGAAGTTTGGTCGTTAGTAAGAGAAGGATACCAAATTTACTTCGGTGAACAAAATTTTGAATTCGTTAATGCCGAGAAAAATTGTCGATTTATGGTCTTGCGAAATACTTCCGATAAAGATATGGAAATAGGATACCATTTGGATAGGTATTTTGAGGAAATTGAAGAGTAGAATATCGGTAATTATCAATTATGAAATTATCACTATCTTTGCACTCTTTAAAAAATATCATACAAAAAGATGAAGAAAAGATTTTTGATAGCAGCCCTATTCATGCTATTTTTAGGAGGTATTGCCACAGCACAATCTCAAGAGCAACCCTCAACCCTTGCCGAGCTACAAGCCGAAAAAGAAAGATTGGAAGCCAAATTCGCTAAAGTCCTCGAAGACAAAGAAAATGCAAAAAATTCTTTAACAGGTAAATACGCAGATGTAGCGTTTGCTTTTAATAGGCATATCAGCAAAAAGCAAAGAAAGTTTGCTAAGACTCTCGAACGAGGTGCCAAACGCCAAGAAAAACAAATCAAAAAGAAATTGAAAAAACTCAACAAACGTATTGAGAAAATAAAGAAAGAGGAAATAGCAAATTAGCAAATGAAAAGACTACTCCCTTTATTATTAGTCCTCCTTTGGGGGCAAAATATACTATGGGCGCAAAAAGCAATATTACTTAGAGCACAATACGAAAGCTATGCCATAGACAACGAAACCGATTCACTACTCCCCGACGGAAAGGAAAGCCGTGAATACTATACCTTTCTGCGCTTCAACCGTAGAAAAGATACTTTATTTGTCAATCAAAAAGATACCCCAAAGGATATAGCGCAAAAAGCTGCCTTTTCCTACTTCCTCACTACGAAAAAAATAGCTACCGATAAGCTACAACTCCTTATAGGTAATAAAAATCGTACGGATATTTTTTTATTTCACTTTGAAAAACCTAATATTATATATGTAAATAAAGATAAGTATTTACTAAGTGATAAATATGCTCTTTTCTTAAATAAAAAAATATTCAAAAAGAGGGATATCGCTACTATATTAGATTTTTTAGACGACCAATTAGGGGATTATTTTATAGATACAGAAGTATTTATGATAAGCACTAAGGACAAATACAAAAAGAACCTGAAAATGTATGGAGGCACTGTCATCAACGAAGCTGATACCACTGTTTATAGTACTTTATATGCAGCATACGATGATAAAGGTCTTCAGATGTTAGGAAGAGTAGATACTAACGAACCCCAATTACCTTTTTCACTTGACAAGAAAAGAAAATATATAGATGCTGATAAGCTCGTTTTCGAAATAGAGGAACAAACTCCCAAAAACAACGCCACTTATACCCAAGAAATCTATTTCTCAGGCGAAAAGTTTATAGAAAAAGGTGATTATACCCAATACGGACTTAATATTACTACGTTTTATACGAAAACGATAGGGAAGGTAAAAAATAAGAAGTTTTTATTATTTTAATTGTTTTTATTTTGTACCTTTGCCAAAAATATTTAAATTATTAGGAGTGGGAATAACTAATAAAAACACAGATTTTCAGAAGAGTATGGCAAAACTTGGTTTTGTCATAGATGATGATTGTTTGTATTTAACCACTGAAAATTATACTATTCTACCTGATCTACAAATTCAATTTCATATTGAGAAAGCTAAAGAATTTGCAGCCTCTGCTGTATATCTACGAAAACAACTTAATGGTAGCTATAAACCTCAAGTATATTTATTTGATTTTACTCATATCCCCTTTACAGAAGAAAAAGAACTGAATATATCAGAAATACAAACTAAAATTTGGAGTAGTGGTGAGGCTCCATTAGCTTGTTTCTTCTACAAAACAGAAATAAAAATAGTTGATTGTTCTCGTCATCTTACCGAAGATTACAAACCTCAATATCTTATAGAACATTTAGCATTAACAGCTAAAGCACATCAATTATATAATAATCAATTTGCTATCAAAATCAAGAGTGGTATCTTTTGGGAAGAAAAAGAATTAAAAAATAAATTTAAATTTGGAAATTCTGCCTATGATACTTTGATACAAAATATTCACTTTGTTATCAACAAACTGAAAGAACAGTTTGTTGATACAATTCCTCAATTGGCTAATAAAATCATTATACAAGCTATTCTTATAAAATATTTGGAAGAACGTATGGATAACAACGGAAATAAGTTGTTATCTGATAAATATTTTCAACCTTATGGATCGACTTCTTTTAACGAAGTTTTACGTCAAAAGGGAAAATTTGCTGATTTGCTTTCTGATTTAGATAAGCATTTTAATGGAAATGTTTTTAAATGGAAAGACGAAGAGCAAGAAGAGCTTAGAAGATTAGATTTATCTATTGTTGCTCAACTTCTAAATACTGATAAAAAAGATTTATCTTCACAACAGCTTGAATTTGGATTTACTAATTGGCGATACTTTGAATTTAGTTTTATTCCTGTAGAACTTATAAGTAGATTATATGAAGAGTTTTTAGGAGAACAGAAAAAAGAAAAAGGATTGTTCTATACACCATCACATTTAGCTAAATTATTAGTAGATGAATGTTTGCCACTGAAAAACTATGAAGATTTTGATATAGCTAATTATAAAATACTCGATCCTGCTTGTGGCTCAGGAATATTTTTGGTAGTAGTTTTTAAACGCCTTGTACAAATTTGGAAGTTACAACACAATATGGAGACTCCTACTATAACAGACTTAAAACTGTTATTAAAAAATATTTATGGAGTAGATAAGGAACAACAAGCAATATATCTAACATCATTTAGTTTGAGTTTAGCTTTGTGCAATGAGCTTAACCCTATTACCATATTGAATGAATTGCGATTTGATAACTTAATAGGAAGTAACCTCATACATTCTAATTTTTTTGCTTGCAAAGAAATAGAAAACAAAAAATTCGACTTAATTATTGGTAATCCCCCCTTTGTAAGAGGGAAATTAGATAAAAAGCAGGAAAAATGGAAGATTAATGATAAAAAGATTAAAATTCCACAAGGGCAAATAGCCCTTGGTTTTCTTACACAATCCTTTAATTACTTAAAGGAAGGGGGGCTTTTATGCTTAATTACTAATTCATCTGGTCTTTTATATAATAACACTTCAAATGATTTTAGAAAGACTTTATTTGAAAACTATAATGTTGTCCAGTTATTTGATTTTACATCTTTAGCTCGGAATAATTCACTTTGGGAAAATGCTGATGTCGCTGCTGTAGCTATATTTGCTAAAAATGAAGCTCCTGATATACGAAAGAACATCTTACATCTCACTTTTAGAAGAACAAAAGCTACCATAGAACGTATTGTTTTTGAAATAGATGATTACGATTTACATTTTATAAACCGACAAACAGCTATTGCTAATCCTTTTATATGGAAAAATAATTTATTAGGAGGGGGGCGTATAAAGTTGCTTATTGAGAAAGTACAAGAATTACCTCTTTTTGAAGATTTTTTTAAAAGAAAAAGAATGTTATGCAGAAGAAGGTCTCATTGTAGCTAATTCTCATAAAAAAACAGCTACTCATTTACAAAATATACCTTTTCTGCCTGCTGATGCTATCAATGAAGATAGTATAATCTATGATAAACTCACTACATTTCAATGGAAAAAAGTAAATAAATTACCAACAGAAAAGATTTTTAAAGCACCTAATATTATTTTATGGAAAAATATAGGAAAAAAAAGATTGCCTATATTCTATAATGAAACTGACTTTAGTTTTAGAGATCAAATAGTAGGGATTAAAGCAGCTGATAAGAAGTTGATGAAAGATATAGTAACAAATATAAATCTTTATAGTGATTTTTATAGGTTCTATATGTTTGTAGTTAGTGGTTATTTGCTTATTCATCGTAATACTTTTCTACTAAAAAAAGATTATATGCAGTTACGATATATTAATGAAAATGTACAAGACTATTTTTCTGATTTTGATAAGAATGTCATTTCAGATGTTAATAACTATTTTCAATTAATGCTTCGAAATGGCGAAAACTCTAAAGCTTTACAACCTATTGTGAAGAAAGAATTGAAAACGGTACTATTGCATTATGGTATGGAGTTTTCAAGAGCTTTAAATGCTATTTATGGAAATGAAGAACGACAATTTAGACTCGAACAAGTAGTACAGCTTAAAAACTCATTCATTGCTACTGTTTTTAAATATGACAACTTAACAAATCCTGTTGAGTTTGTAAACGAAAACGCTATAAATATTGAAGAACTCAGTAATGAAAAACTCTCAGCACATCTATCCGCTAACAGAATTATAAAATTATACCCTGAAAAGGATATGATTGTTTTTGTAAAACCTAATCAATACAGATATTGGCTATCACTCACTGCCTATCGAGATGCTGATAAATGTTTTTCTGATTTAATAAATGCAGGATACTAATGATAGCGAACGAATATTCACCACTTACACAAACGCCTACTTTATCTGTACAAAAAGGAAAAACACTTCAGCTTATATACAAAGCAATGAATGAAGCTATATTGCCTTTTAGAAAAATAGTATTAGAACAAGATGATTTAAAGAAGCCTTTAAACGAAAATAAATATACTCAGATATTTGTAGAGCAAGTAGACGTATTTTTAAGACAATACCCAAATATAGGGGTGAAAAACCAATATTCAGATGTATTTTACAATACAAAAGGAGTGCCTGATTTTTATTTCCATAAGATAGAGGAAGGTTTTTATAATGAACCTATAATAGTTTGGGAGTCAAAAATGCTAAATACTCATACTAAAAAAGAGAGAAAAAAGGAATATGTAGTAGGCAATAATAACAATGGAGGTATAGAACGTTTTAAAAATGAAAAACACGGTAAAGGATTGAATGAATGTGGCTTGTTAGGCTTTGTAGAAGATGAAACTTTTGAACATTGGCATTCTCAAATTAATGAGTGGATAGAAGCTCTATCAAACACTGATAACAATTGGTATAAAGATGAAAAACTGCATATTACTGAACCACATAATGACTACTATCTACTGAAATCAAAGGTACATAGAACTAATAATAAACTAAATCTTACTCATTTGTGGATCACTGTTTATAAGAATAATTAACAAAATCCCCGCTCATAGTATTCTCTACAAGCGGGGAAATATTATTTTTGTTGGTTAGATAACCTAAGGGCTTCTGTCCAGAAAGCGTCTTCTTCGTCTATGTGTTCAGAGAATAACCAAACCTCTTGTATTTTTTCGTTCTCTACTCGATAGAGGTCGATGCCTCTCATTCGTATACTTTTGTCAAAAGCAAATACCTCAAAAGCAACAGCAGCAGCTACCAAATGATTGTTTTCGGTGATATAATCAATTTGGTCAATAGCAAAAGTGCCTCCACTGAGCTCAGACATTCTTCCTAAATGAGAGAATACAGCCTCTTTACCTTTGTAGCTACCTGAAAGAGCTCCCCTCCCTGGTTGATGCCATACTAAGTCATCGGCTAATAAACTGCCTACTTTCTCAAAATCTCCTTTAGCTAAGGAGACATAAAACTGATGTACAATTTCTGTTTTTGTCATTTTTGTATGAATTTTTCTTTGTTATTTCATCGCAAAATTATACCTTTGTATCCAAGCACACAAGTACTTACGAGAAAGTAAGCACCTTACAAAGAAGTTAGAATTACTTAGTATCAAATAGAAAAAATATTGTGATGAACGAAAAAAATATCAACAATGACTGTCCTGTATGGCGAACAATGCAAATAATGGGGAGCAAATGGGCAATGCTTATACTGTTTCATCTCAGTCAGCGTACACATCGTTATGGGGAACTAAAGCGTGCCATTCCACAAGTGAGTGAAAAAGTACTCAATGAGGAACTAAAAACGCTCTGCACTCATCAATTAGTGGCAAAAGTAAGTTATCCAGAAGTGCCTCCACGAGTGGAGTATTCCCTTACCGATTTAGGTAGAGAAGCCTTACCTATCATAGAAGCGATTATCCGTTTTGGAAATGACCACTTGAAGCGTAACTAATAAAAACCCTCCCCGCTCATAGTATTTTTTACCACTGGGGAGGGTATTTTTTTATCCTAATTTGCGTGTTATTTCAGCGAAGAAAGAAATGCTAACAATCGCTGGGCTTGCACTTTGGCTTTTGCTTCTATATCCTCTTTGGTATAACCTGCATTTACTGATGTCCCGTGAAAATATATAGGCTCTACATACTTCATCTGCGCATAATAAGCCGTTTGCGCTAAGTTCTTGCAAAACTCGTATACTTTGAAATGGTGTTCTCCCAAAGTGTGATATTCACTTTCGGGTGCCCCAACGGTAAAACTTGGGATAAAATATTTTCCTTTGAGCTTATCTCCTTGTGAACCATAAGCAAACTGATACGTGAAAACCTCATCAAACCAATGCTTGAGTATCGCTGGCATATTATACCAATAAAAAGGATATTGAAAGATAACCTCTTGATGCTTGAGTAAGGCTTCTTGCTCTGCTTTTACATCTATTTGAAAGGTAGGGTATAGCGCTGATAAATTTCTGATTTCAAAATCTATATCACTACGAGAAAGCTCCTCTATGATAGCCTTATTGGCTATCGATTGGTCAAAATGGGGGTGTGCTAAAATTACTAATGCCATATCGAAATTATTTTTTAATTTTGTCGCAAAATTATAGTACAACTTTCAATCTGGCAATAACTATCTAAATAGATACTTTATAATTTCAACTATTATGGAAACAAAAATAGAGTGTACTGCCCCCAGCGTTCGCTTAGGAGAAAAAACCTATCCTTGCACCATTGCCGTAGCGATGGATTTGATAGGAGGAAAATGGAAAGCCGTGATTTTGTATCACCTTAAAGAAGGTGAAAAGCGATTTAGCGAACTGAAAAAAGACCTCTATTCGGTAACCGAAACTACGCTGAGTATCCAACTAAAACAATTGGAAAACGATGAGCTTATTTCTAAAGTTGTCTATGGCAAGAAACCTCCTTTGGTGGCTATCTATTCACTCACCGACTTAGGAAAATCTTTTTTGCCTATACTCGATGCCCTTACCCAATGGGGAAATAAAATTGTGCTTGAAAAAGGAACTTTCCTAACAGAATAAAACACAATTATTAATTTCCAAATTTTCTAATTTGCTAATTGCTCAATTATTCTCCGCTCCTTTTTTCAAAATATTCACTCCATTAATACCCCCCAAAAAAACCATATATAAGGATAGCAAGGAGCAAAACGATTCTGCTAATTCGTCAAAAGTTTGTGCAGTTGAGCGTTGAACGAGGGCTGTTCGGTTGCCAAAATACTGAAAAATTCAACGTCGAAAGCCTCGACCTTAGCGACAGCTTGCGCGATGAGTTCGGCACCTTTATCGGTGATAGCAACTACTTTGGCGCGGGTGTCGGTCTTGTGTTCTTCTCTTGTGATAAGGTCTTTGCTCTGCAAAGTGCGCACCACTTGCGAGGTAGTCATTGGGTCTATCTTGGTGAAATTTGCCAAAGATACCTGCGTGATTTCTTTTCCTTGTTGGGCGAACCACTGGGCACTCGCCAAGAGTACAAACTGGGGGTGTGTGAGGTCAAATGGTTGCAACACTTTTTTGATTCCGCGTTGCCATAACATACTTACTTGCCAAAGTAAAAGTCCTGAGCTTTCTTCGGCTTTCAAATTAAAAATTGAGGGCTGAGAGGTCATTGTGTAACATTTTAGAGGCTATAAGTTTAAAATCGTTTTCGGATATTTCCAAAATACCAAAGCGAAAAGGATATCCCCACGCTTTTTTATTGGGGATAAAGTCCAATAGCTCGATAAGGTCGGCTATGGGCGTTTCTTCGCAGTCTACAAAAGTAATATTTCTCCTAAACGGACAGAAATTTTCACTCATCTGAAAGGCATAGACTTCCTCGTCTTTCACTTTGCCAATAGCCGTGAAGGCTTGGCATTTGTCTTCCTTTCCAAAATAGCGTTTGGAAGAGTAATAGAGAATACCGTCACCCTCCTGCATACGCTTCAAAGGCTGTGCCTTGCCGTGGCAGGCTTGGGCAAATCCTCCCGCAACGCCCATTTGTACGTGGTCTCTGCTCGCCACGATAATCCAATATTTGATAGGTCTGTTTTTCATTTATAAATGGAATAAAAACCGTGTGACACACTGCCACACGGCGATTTTTATCAATTGCAAAATTAGTTTAATTCTTTGATTTTCGCAACCAATCGAGCAGCGTGATCTTTGGCTCTTTGTTGTAGAGTTGTAAGTGCTTCTTTGGGCATTACCTCTGGAATGTACTTCATTCCATAAGAGATTACAGGCTCTTGGAATAGCAGTTTGCAGTGATTGGCAGTTTGGCGGTGAATATTGAGAAAATCGGTAAACGGATAGTTCTGTGCGCCACCGTGTTGGTAAGCCTCTTCAGGTGCTCCGGTAGTGAAAGAAAGGATGAGTTTCTTGCCCATCAGCTTGTTGTCGCCATAAGCAAAGCCGTGTGAAAACACGTTGTCTAACCATTTTTTCAGCAAGGCAGGAAGCGAATACCAATTCACAGGGAATTGCCATACAATTACATCTGCTTTTACAAGTTTAGCTTGTTCGGCAGTTACGTCAATTTGATAGTTAGGGTAGAGAGCTTGCAAGTTACTTACTTCAGCCTCAGGGAGCAAGCGTTTTACTTCTTCTAAAATAGCCTTATTGGCGGTAGACGTCTCCATTGTAGGATGCCCGTTGATAATTAAAACTTTCATATATAATTTAAATTTACTTCTTTATTCGGGCGCAAAGATAATATGTTTTTATATAATAAGCAAACTTACTATATATTATTTTATAAATATTTTTTTGAGCTATAGGTATTACTATGAGTTAGGGATATAAAAAATCCCCACTCGTAGTATTTCCTACCAGTGGGGAGGGGGGGGTATTTTATTTTCAATATCTTACTCTGGTGCTGAATAGGTTACTATATCAATACCGATACCGTTGGGGTCTATAATGGCAAAATGGCGGTCGCCCCAAGGCTCTTCGCGTAAGTCTATGGCAATGGGTACGCCCTGCTCTTTTAGCTTTTGGTAATACTCATCTACATTCTCTACTTCAATGGTGAGGTATACGCCCTGTTGAGTAAAAGGTTTTTGGAAGAGAGGTTGTTGCGAAGGGTGATTAGGCAACAAAAAGCTGATTTCAGCCTCGTGATTCAGGGTGTGCAACAGCAAATAAAAGTCGTTTTCAAAAGTAACGTCAAATTCCAGTACTTGGGTGTAGAAAGCCTTGCTCTCGGCTAATTTCTCGGTGATAATACCTGCGTTTAATTTCATTGTGATAATGTATTTGTTATTCGGAGGCAAAAGTACTGCAAGCGCAGGGAATACAATTGTAAAAAACGGACATTCTTCAGCCGAACACCTTACTTGGGGTATCGCCATAAAATGTTTTAAACGATTTGATAAAATGAGCTTGGTCGTAATAAGTGTCTAAAAAAGAATGGTTGTGATAGGCTTTTGCACTTAGTATATGTTGGAAGCGCACAATATTGCTAAAAGTCTTAGGACTGTCGCCTATGTAGTAGTCGAAAAGACGACGCAACTGTCGGGGGCTGATACCTGTATCTAACTCACTGATGTGTATGCTACCTTTGCTTTGCAATATCTGTGAAAGTGCCCAGAAAAAGCGCTTGTCTATCTGCAAAGAGCGTTGTGATAGGTGACGGAGAAAATAGTTGTCCAAGCGTTGTGTTATGATAGCTAACGAAAGGGGAATTTCTAACTGCTGAGTGATAAAAGTAGCCAGTGCGGGCACTACCTCACGCAAGGGGATTTCTTGTGCGCTGATTTCAAAAGCATCCTGACCAAAAAGTAGCGGAAAGGCACTGGGCAGAAAGCGCACCCCCACATAGTGAAATGCCCCTATTATAGGAAACTCAATATATGTGTTGCAATAGCCCATAACGGAACTCATCTGCGGGGCGTTGCAGTCAAAAAATAGGTCTATACAACCATCGGCAACTACTCGGTAGCAAAAAGGTGTGTTACGTGGAGGTGATTTCAGTTCCCAATAGCAATATATAAACGAACACAAAGCCTCACACGGAAGAAACTCGGTATAGGTAACCTCTTTTTCTTCCGCAGGAATAACCGATTGCATAGGGTGATAGTAGGGGCGAAGTGATAACACGTTGTTTGCTATTGATGGACTGCAAAAGTAATAAATAATTAGCAATTAACAAGAAGACTTCATGCTTGTTACAAGCAGGAAGTTTTTATTTCACTCGTTTGATAATTAGTTTCTTAAATAAAAGATACATGCCGTAGCCAAAGAGGAGTCCTATACATAGGCCAGTAAGCACATCAAAGGGATAATGTACACCTAAGTAGATGCGGCTATAAGAGACTACTGCCGCCCATAACAATAGCCATAACAGCAGTTTTGGATAGCGAGGCTTCAGTACTTGGCCTAAGAACATAGCTAAGGCAAAGGTATTGGCCGCATGAGCAGAGAAATAACCGAATTGTCCTCCACAATGGGTGAATCGCAACTGACCGTTGATCAATGGGTTATGACAGGGGCGTAATCGGTGAAACTGTACCTTGAAGAGGTTGGAGAGCTGGTCAGTCAAGGCAATCATTACCCCTACACACAGCAGTATACAGAGAAATTGCTTGAGCGAATACTGCCTATAACAAGACCAACACAACCATGCATAGAGGGGAATAGCTGTCCATTTGTTAGTTATCACCAGCCAAAATCCGTCCCATAGGGGCGTACCTAAGCCATTGAGAAAGAGGATCATCTCTTGGTCAAGGCTATTGAGGGTTTCTATAAAACTATTCATAACGGCTTATTTCTCGGTCATAGAAAGCGGTAGCCTCTTGGATAAGCCCCTCGGCGGAGGCGGCTAACTCTTCTTCGTCCTCTTGGTCAAACTCCTCCAACCATTCGACCTCATCGTCGGCAAGGTTGAGGATAAAGCGAGGAAATTCCGTATGAATGATGAAAATAGCGTCGGGATAATCGGTATTATCACCGAGCAAAAATTTAGGAAATGATGCCATAATCAGTTTTTAGTTTTTAGTTTTCAGTTGGATGATTCTTTATAAGTCTGCCAGAGAGGAGCAGAAAGCGGGCAGTTTGTAGCAATGCCGAAAAAGCCAGGCCTATAAGGAGCCCTATCCAGATACCTGTGGTCTTCAGTGGAGTGTGTAGCCCTAAGTAATAACAAATAGGAAAGGCGATGATCCAATAGGATATAAAAGAGAGTATCATAGGCACTTTGGCATCTTGCAAGCCACGTAGTGCCCCTAGAGCAACTGTTTGGATTCCGTCTACGATTTGGAAGAGGGCAGCGATCAGTAGCAGATGTGCCGATTCCTCTATCACTAAACCTATGTTAGTGGATGAGCTGAGCTTATCGGTGTCCAAGAATAGTTCAGGCAACTGGTAGCGCAATAGCCCCATGAGTCCACCTAAGACGACTTGTGACAGAAGGATAAAAAGAAATATGGAGATAGCCACACGGCGCAAAGAGACATAATCCTCCAAGCCCTTGTAGTTACCCACACGTATCATGGCCACCACGCTCATGCCATTGGCAATCATAAAGGTCAGGGTAGCTATACTCAAGGCAATTTGGTTGGCTGCCTGATAGATTTCTCCCAGTACGCCGCTGAGCCAAGTGGCAGCAATAAAGACACCTGCTTCAAAGACCACTTGAAGACCAGAGGGAACGCCTATATGGAGGAACTTGCGAATCATGGCACCATCTATCTTGGGCATAAGCCTTGTCATATATTGGGTCAAGCGGGTATCCTTGTAGAGGATCAGCCAAAGCAGGATAGGCATCACCACACGGGAGGCCAAAGTACCTACAGCAGCCCCCAGTACGCCCATACGTGGACAACCCCAACTACCATAGATAAAGAGGTAGTTTAGAAAGATATTCAGCAGGTTGGCCGCTATAGTTACATAGAGTGAATATTGAGTAATAGAAAAGCCATCGGCGAATTGCTTGAGTGCTTGAAAGAACATCATAGGAATGATAGAGACAGCTACCAGATGTACATAAGGTACCGCCAAGGCGATCACCTCTTCCTTCTGTTGGGTGTAGCGCATCAGGGGTTCGGAAAGGAAAAGCCCTGCAAAGATAAGGACTCCCAAGATCGTATGAGTGAGTAGGCCATGGGTGAGTATGGACTTGGTCTGGGCTGTATCATTCTTCTTGACCGATTCGGCGGTAAGGGTAGTAATCACAGTGGAGAAACCGATACCAAAGGACATCAGTAGGAAGACATAACTGTTGCCCAAGGAGGCCGCAGCAAGCTCCAGAGTACCTACCTTTCCTACCATGGCTGTATCAATCACTCCAACCAAGGTATGCCCCAGCATGGAGAGTATGATAGGAAGCGCTAAGCGGAGGTTATAGCCAAATTCGTTGATGTATTGTTTCATTTTTTCACTCGTTTTTCTTCTGTCTTAGTAGGTTTTTCTTCAGCAGTAGTGGTATTTTCTTTAGTCGGTTTAGGTTTCTCTTCAGCTTGTTCTGCAAGGGAGATTTCTTGTTCTATCTCCCAGTTGGCACGCAGTTCTATCTCTTTGGCAAAGTAGTGCACAGGTTCGGCTTGCAGGTGCTTAAGGTAGCTACCTGTATCCCATTTTTTGTTTCGGTTGTGATCCTCTATCACTCGCAGGCGGTAGTTGCCCGCTTTGAGAAAAGGAAAGCTATAGGAAGGGCTGGTCTGTTCCACATATTGCTCATAGAGTACCTTCTTGGCCTCCTTATCAGTAAGTTCAATGATAAAAGGCAAAGGTACATCATCCTTAAAGGTGAGCTTAAGGGAGCCAAAATCTTCTACTTTCTTGGCAGTGAAGGAGTCCTGTAAGGTATCACTCTTCTGACCGAAGAAGTTTTCAAAGGCACTAAAAGCCTTGAACTGGTATTTTTCCCCTTCTTTTACCTTTACCTTGAGGGTGATTTGGGAGGTGTTGGGGGTGAAAATAGGTTCAAATCCCACTTCGATACTATCCTTAGCAACCATTATCTTTATGGCTTCCTTATTGAAGGTGTGGATAGGCGTATTGGAAGAGAGCACAATCTCTTCTTCAGTGGGGGAGATACCTTTAAACTCAGGGGTGATTTTCCATTTTTCGGGTTTCATCTTACGCAGATTGACCTTGATGGTATCAGTTCGGTTGCTCTTTACCAAGAGCTTGAGCGAATCCTCCACCTTCGGGTGATACCACAGCCATAGGGTGTCTTTGGCAGGCTCTTTTTCCATAACCCATTTCCAATCGGCAGGCAGGGGAGAGAGAGGCTTTACTTGGATACTGTCCTTTTCTCCCTGATACCCTATGCTGATACGTTGCTCACCCGACTGGAAGGGGCGAGAGGTTTGTGTCTGGGGCACCTCCTTGAAAAGGGAAAGGGTGTAAGTACTATCGGTAGGTATCGTAATAGGGGTTGGGTAGAAAGCTATCTTATCACTCTTAGGATCAAAAAGATAGTTGTTGTCCTTGTCCTTCATCGCCACCAACCTATACTTGCCGGCTTTCAGGTGCGTAAGCTCAAATGAGGTGAGGCTATCTAAGGTATTGACAACATAGAGAGGTCGCTCCTTATACACTACCGAGTCGGAATACTTCTCTCCCATTTCGTAGAGCATCACATTGACAAAATTGTCCGCTTTGGGGAGCAGTGCGTCCTTGATACGCCCCTTAAGGGTCAGTGAATCAATGGTGTTGCCAGTGGAAAAGGTATAAGTATAGAAGCTCAAGGGATTGCCTTCGTTGTTGTCCTGTATGCTCTTACCAAAGTTAAGGGTATAGGTAGTATTGGCTCTTAGGGTGTCCAATATCTTGATATTGATATACTTGGAAGCATTTCCCGAAGGGGTAATCTCAGGGAAATAGGCCAAGGGAGGGGAGACGATGAGCTGTTTGCGTATGTCCTTAAGGGTAACAAACTCATCGAAATAGATGCGAATGCGGTTGCCTGTAAAGTTCACCGATTCGTTAGGGGGGATGGTTTTCACTACCTTCGGAGGGGTCTTGTCCTGTGCGCCCCCCGTAGGAGAGCCTACGCGAGCACAAGCTACCCACAGCAGCAGCGCACCACCGAGCAGATAAAGGTATGTTTTTTTCATAATAGTTTGTCCTATTTATCCCAAGTGTACAGCGGTATTGAGTTTGCCCAATAGCTGGGTAGCTACCACATTGGCATATTCCTTTTTGCGGTATTTACTCACGGACTGTATGCCTTGTCGGGTGTTGGTCAGAAATAGCTCATCAGCCTTTTGTAATTCGAAAGGTGAGACAGGGCGTTCCTCTATGGTGAAGCCATCGGCCTTTCCTATGGCTTCTATGAGTTTTTTACGGGTAATTCCATTGGGCGCTCCTTCCGATAGAGGAGGGGTAACTACCTGATTGCCAAAGACTAAAAACAGGTTTCCGTCCAAGAAGCTCACCACATTCTTCTGCGTATTCATCAGGATACAGTTCTGGTAATCATTCTCTTGGGCAAATACGCTTCCGATGATCTTAAGCAATTGGTTGGTCGTTAGCAGCGTAGCAAGCAAGTCGGCCTGGGTGTAATAATCCTTGAATAGCTCCACTTCATAACCAATGCGCAGGTTTTGGTAGAAGGGTGTGGTGATTCCCTCTATATCCATGCAATAATTCACCTCAGCACTTTGGGGCGTATAGCCACCTCCTTCTCGGCGGGTAATGGTAGTACGCACCAGTACGGGCTTGGCCGAAAGGGCATTGGCCTGTATTGTTTTTTTGATTTCAGCCTCTAAGAACTCCATGGTAAAGTTGGCTGGGATTTCCATACGTGCAATACGCATGGTAGCCATCAGGCGTAGGTAGTGTTCTTCCCAAAAAAAGAGACTACCCTCTACATATTTTACAATGTCAAAGACGCCATCTCCGTAGAGGAAACCGCGATTCTTAGCCGAAAGGGCAGGGGAGGTCTGTTGTATTTCTCCGTTATAGTTGATCATTCGTTACAGTTACATTAAGGGGGGCAAAGTTACGGATTATTTTCGGGTTCTCCTATAGTCTTTGTGTAAGCTCGGTCAGCCACTTGCCTTGTACCTTCATCACCTGTTCTATGACCTCTCTCACACAACCCTGTCCACCGCCCAGATGGGAGATATATCGGGCTACGGCCTTCACTTCTGGTACGGCATCTTGTGGACAGGTAGGCAGGCCGACACGCTTCATCGGGGCTACATCGGGAATGTCATCCCCCATATAGAGAATCTCCTCAGGGCGCAGGCCATACTTATCCATATACTCTTTTAGAGGCTCTATCTTCAGGTGATTGGCCATATAGATGTCGGTAACACCCAATTGCTCAAATCTTCGGCGAGTGCCTATGTTATTCCCTCCAGTGATAATGGCAATGCGGTAGCCCTGATTGATTGCCTGCTTAATGGCATAACCATCTTTTACATTGAACGAACGTAAGAGGTCGCCATCGTTTTGCACCAAAACTTGGCACTGGGTAAGCACCCCATCTATGTCAAAGATAAAAGTGGTGATGTCACCTAATAATTCCTTGTAATTTTTATTTTCCATAGGTTGTTAATATAGAAGTTGATATATCTCGGTAAATCTCTTTCTCTATGCCTTGTAGCAGGGCTAAATGTTTCTCTATCACAGCACGATCCCCCCTTTTGGCAGGGCCTGTTTGTCCTTCAAAGAAAGACAATTGTTGCCCCTTGAGGTAGGTTTCCTCCAGTAGCGGTTGCAACAGCTCAAAAGGAATCCCCTCACGAGCGCAGAGTTGCTGGCTCAGATACCATAGGTGATTGGTGAAATTGTTTAGAAAAACAGCCGCCACATGTAGGTATTGTCGCTGCAAACTATCTATGGCATAGCACTTAGGGGAAAATACCTTGGCCAAGCCCTCCAAAAGTGCATAATCAGCGACTTCTTCCGTCTCCAAACAGAAAGGAACCTTTGAGAAATCCACCGCTTGCGCTATGGAAAAAGACTGCAAGGGGTAGAATACCCCACGCCTTTGGCGGGCACTAAGCGCCTGCATAGGCACACTGCCTGAGGTATGTACCACCAAGCGCCCTTCGAAAGGGAGCTGCTCAGAGAGCGCGGCTATGGTATCGTCCTTGACTGAAAGGATATAAATATCAGCAGGGAGCAAAGCCTCCAACTGTGTGGTTTTCTCTACCGCAATTGCGTCAAAGGCAGTACTTAGTGGACTGCGATTGTATAGCTGTACGAGCTGGTATTGAGGGTTTTCCGTAAGTCGTTGGGCTAAGTGATAGGCCACATTGCCCCCGCCCAAAAGGACTACTTTCTTCATAGATAGCAAACAAATGCCAAAAGTACTATATTTTTATGACACCTCAAAAGATTTGTCTTATTTTTTTAGGTCAGCTCAGAGAAAAACCGTACTTTTGCACTTAAAATTACATTCATGAGAAAACTCGTAGGCTTTGCCGCCCTTTTGGCACTCCTTAGTGCCTGTTCTAAAAAGCCGTCTCTTCAAGGAGATTGGCAAATCGCAAGTATCGCTGTAAATGATAGGACACAACCCTTGGACGATTGTACCAAGAAGACCTATCTTTCCTTTGGCAAGGATTCGATTACTTATCACGCCTTTGTCCCATTTGATAATTGTAAGGAAAATATCTCCCGCCTTCCTTATACGGCAACACCTGACAGTATCAAGGTAACCAACGAACTCAAGCGTATAGAGCGTAGCCTCTACCAAATCAAAGGAGATACACTCATCATTACCGATGCCGCTGAGATCCAAGGACAAAAAATAGTCTCTAAAGTAAAACTTGTCAGAAAAACTAGTGACAAGTAACAAATGATTAGTCACTAGTCGTTAGTCATTAGTCACTATTTTGGTATGATTTTTGCTTTTCTTAGGGTATGAAAACGTTATTTCTTACCCTATTTCTATTAGCTACGGCTTGTCTCTATGCTCAACCAGAGAAGTTTTCTTCGGGGTCACTCCTACTCACTCCTAAGAAAGAGGCACCCCTACAACCCAAGGGAGCAGAGCAGAAGAGCTCCGAGGTGTCCTCTTGGATGAAGAACTACCAAAAGCAAAACCCTACGCCCTCCTTTTCCTCAGAAGACAAGGGCGTGGATTTCACTGGTCAGTACCGCAAGCAATATGCCCAAAAGGAGATTACCCTGCCTAAGTACCAAACTGATCTGAAACTGGAAAAGGAGCAAGACCTCTCTGCCCTTAGGGGTGATAAGTCCTATGGCGAGTTCAATAGCACTGCCGATGGGGTAGGTATCTTTTGCCGCGACTATGCCGATGTAGATGGGGATATAGTGGATATATACCTCAATGATGAGTTGGTGATAAGCAATGTATACTTACGTGGTGACTTCCAGCGCCTACATATTCCCCTGAAAGTAGGTTTTAACAAAATAGAAATCAAGGCACTCAACCAAGGACTCTATGGTCCCAACACGGCTGAGTTCCTTGTGATAGATGACCAAAACCAAACGCTTATCAACCAGACATGGGCGCTGCTCACTGGCTACAAAGCCCGCTTTGTGATTGTTAAAGACAAATAATAATGATTAATGATTAACGCTGATAATGATTATTCTTAATTCGTTAATCATTAATCATTAATCGTTAAAAATGAATTTTTTAGCACATATTTTTTTATCAGGAGAAGAGAATGACCTGCTAAAGTTGGGGAATTTTATGGGAGATACCATACGAGGTAAGCAGTATCTGGACTATCCAGAAGAAGTACAGCGTGGTATTCTCCTGCATAGGCAAATAGATACTTTTACCGATGCCCATCCTCTTTTTCGAGAAAGCAAAAGGCGGTTGGTGCCTCTCTATGGCCATTATGCGGGAGTGATTACAGATATTTTCTATGATTATTTCTTGGCCAAGCACTGGCATACATTCTCTTCGGAGGATTTCGATGGCTATATTGAGCGCTTTTATGCACTTTTGCAGGAGAAAAAGGAGGTGCTAAACCCCCAAATGCAGTCTATTGCTGGCTATATGATGCGAGATAATTGGCTTAAAGCCTATCAGACTTATACGGGATTGGCACGAATCCTCTATCAGATGGATAGACGAACCGAGTTTCGCTCCCACATGCAGTATGCGATTACCTCTCTGCAAACCGAAGAACCTCTCTTTGAAGCCGAGTTTCTTCCTTTTTTTAAAGAAATACAAGAGTTTGTCATAACAATTGACAAATAACAATCCTAACAATCCTTGGCAACTCAAAATTCAAAACTCAAAACTAACTATGTTTTTTCTCTCATTAGGTAGTAATCTTGGTAATAGGGCACAGTACCTCCAGCATGCACTCTTCCTCCTGCATCGTGAGGTAGGCAAAGTTGTGAAGGTATCGCCCTTATACGAATCCCCTGCTTGGGGGTTTAGCTCGGAGCCTTTCTATAATATCTGCGCAGAGCTACATACCGACCTACCTTTGGAGGCGCTCCTGCCCAGACTCCATGCTATAGAAGCTCGCTTGGGGCGTGTGCGTACCTCTCAGCCTTCGGAGGGTTACAAGGCACGTACCTTGGATATTGACATCCTCTACTATGATGATAAGGTCGTACAAACCGATACACTTTGCATACCTCACCCACAGTTGGCCTTAAGGCGCTTTGTCTTACAGCCTTTAGCCGATATAGCTCTCAACTTTATAGACCCTGCCAAAGGGCAAACGATAAGCCAGCTCCTTGAAGTCTGCCCTGATACAGCCGCTCTTACCTTAGTAAAACAGGACTTCGCCCTACCTGTGAACAAAGGCACCATTCCCTATCGCTATATCACCATAGAAGGGAATATAGGCGCAGGTAAAACTTCCTTGGCCACTCGCTTGGCGGAAGACTTTTCAGGACAGTTACTCTTGGAGGAATTTGCCACTAACCCTTTTTTGGAGGACTTCTACAAGCAGCCACAGCGCTATGCCTTGGCCACTGAACTGAGCTTTCTCAAAGACCGCTATAAGCAACTCCAGCATACCCTCACCCTGAACGAACATCCCCTCTTGGTAGCTGACTATGCCTTTTCCAAATCCCTTATCTTTGCTCAAGAGACGCTTCCTAACAAGGAATATACCCTCTATGAAGAGCTGTTCTATTTGCTTTTTGAGCGGATGATAAAGCCAGATTTGTATATTTACCTCCATCAACATACTGATACGTTACTAAAGAATATACAAAAAAGAGGGCGAAGTTTCGAGACGCCTATCTCTAAAACCTATTTGGAACGTATCGAGCAGAGTTATCTGTCTTTTTTGCAGCATAATCCCTCGCTAAATACTCTTTTTATAGATGTCTCCTATATGGATTTTGTAAATAACCAAGACGATTACCAGTTTATCACCGCCCTAATTACAAAATAGATGCCTTTTTTTCAGCAACTCCATATAGCCGATACCCATGTTTATACATGGCAACTCACCGAGACGGTGGCGCAGCTTAGCGCTGGCCTCACCCTCTCCCAGGGGGAGGAAGAGCGGCTGACGACCATCCACAGCCAGAAGAAGCAGCGGGAGTTCTTGGCCATTCGTCATTTGTTGCAACAGGCACAACTACCTACCACAGCTCTTTACTATACCCCTGAGGGCAAGCCACAGCTTGAAGGGCGAAATATCTCTATCACCCACAGCCAAGATTTTGTAATGATTGCCCTAGGCTCGCACGCCATAGGGATAGACATAGAGCGCTGTACCCCCCGTATCCTTCGCCTTGCTCCCCGCTTTACCCCGTGGCAAGCCCCTCCCGATATGGACGAGTTTACCCAAATACAAGCCTATACCCAACTATGGACGATCAAGGAAGCACTCTATAAGATTGCCGACTTTCCCTCGGTTCGCTTCTATGAGGATTTGCAAACACCTCATTTCCAAGCCCTCGTTCCTTGCCAACAAGCCCTCATCACCCATCCCGAAGGCGATAAGGCCTACGAGGTACAGAGTTTCTTTTGGGAGGAGTATATTTGGACGGTGGTAAGTGAAGAATGAAAAGTGAATAGAACAACTCAAAATTAACAACTCAAAACTCAAAAATGCGTATTCTTGCAATAGACTATGGTACCAAGCGTTGTGGTATCGCGGTAACCGACGAACTCAAACTCATTGCCTCGGCACTGGCGACGGTAGAAACAACTGAGCTACTGGATTTCTTACAGAAGTACTGCCAAGCGGAACAGGTAGAACGTATTATTGTAGGCCTGCCCAAGCAGGTCTCTGGCGAACTCTCAGAGAGTGAAATGGCCATAGCTACTTTTATTGAAAAGCTCCAAGAAAAACTCCCTGAGATTCCCGTCTCTCGCTATGACGAGCGCTTTACTTCGAAAATAGCCTCACATATCCTCGTGGAGAGTGGTACTAAGAAGAAAAAAAGACAGGACAAAGCACTCTTGGATAGGATCAGTGCGACCCTTATCCTACAAGATTATTTGAGTTCTTTATCATAAGAAAATGACTTTACTCGAACAAGTATATACCCCTGCGGATATCCGCCATTTCTCTCTCGCCGAGCTTAGGCAGCTGGCGGGGGAGTTGCGCCATTTTATCATTAATGAAGTAGCCACCAAGGAAGGTCATTTGGGGGCTGGTCTGGGCGTGGTAGAACTGACTATTGCCCTGCACTATGTGTTCAATACCCCTGAGGATATATTGGTCTTTGATGTAGGACACCAGGCCTATCCACATAAGCTCCTTACAGGCAGGCGCGAACGCTTTGCTACCAATCGCCAATGGGGAGGCCTTTCAGGTTTTCCAAGGCGCAAGGAGAGCGAATACGACCCCTTCGGTACAGGCCATGCGGGTACTTCCCTCTCGGCCGTATTGGGCATGGCTACCGCAGCAGTGCTTCAGGAGAATTTTTCACGCAAGCATGTGGCTGTCATCGGGGACGCTTCTTTTGTCAATGGCATGGCCTTGGAGGCACTCAACCAAATGGGGGATAGCAAGGTCAATATGCTGGTGGTGCTCAATGACAACCAAATAGGCATAGACCCCTCTACAGGCGCTTTTCGCTATTACTTGGAACGCTTGGCCAAGGGAGCCGATAAGGGCAGTTTCTTTGCTGATTTGCAAATAGAGTATTTAGGTAGCTATGATGGGCATTCCTTTGAAGAGCTAATTCCTGTACTAAGCCAGGCAAGAGATTTCTTTGGGGTACAGCTAGTGCATATCCGTACTACCAAAGGCAAGGGCTACCAAAGGGCAGAAGAGCGACAGACACTTTTTCATGCCCCAGGCAAGTTTGACCCCGCTACGGGTATGCTTCTACCTCAGCAGAGGCAACAAACGAAGTTTCAGGACGTTTTTGGCCATACCCTCTGTGAGTTGGCCGCCGAGAACAAGGCTATTGTGGGCATTACTCCAGCCATGGTAACAGGTAGTTCGCTCCACTATATGCAGCAACAATTCCCCGCTCGCACCTTTGATGTAGGCATAGCCGAAGAACACGCAGTTACCTTTGCCGCAGGATTGGCTACCCAAGGGCTGCTGCCTTTCTTGGTCATTTATTCTACTTTTCTGCAAAGAGGCTATGACCAACTCATTCACGATGTAGCTTTGCAACAGCTCAAAGTGATTTTCTGTATAGATAGGGCAGGCCTAGTGGGGGAGGACGGTGCTACCCATCAGGGCGTATTTGATATAGCTTACTTGCGCTGTATTCCTCATATAGAAATCTTTGCCCCTCGCAATGAGGTAGAATTACGTAATATCCTCTATACCGCCCAACTCCCTGAGCAAGATAAGGCGCTGGCCATACGCTACCCTCGTGGTTATGGACAGCTAACGGTGTGGCAGCTACCTTTTGAGAAAATAGAGAAGAAAGGGGTACAACTCCGCGAAGGCACACGCTATGCGGTGCTTTCGGTAGGTACCATAGCCGATGAGGTTGCCCAAGAGATAGACCAGCACCCTGAGGCTGAGACATTTGCCCATTACGATATGCGATGGATTAAACCCTTAGATGAGGAGCTTTTGCATCATGTCCTAAAAAAATATCAGGCAGTGATTACGGTAGAGGAGGGGTGCAAGGCGGGCGGTTTTGGTGAGAGTATTGTGGTCTTTGCCAAAGAAAAAGGCTACAGCCTCCCGATCAGAATCGTAGCTATAGCCGATGTCTTTGTAGAGCATGGCTCAGTTGCTCTGCAACGTGCCTTTACAGGTCTTACCAATTTTCTAGCTGAAAAGTAAGGCCAAAATACTTGAGACTGCCTATATGGCAGATAAACTCAAAAGATTATTTCCCTTCTATAAGGTGTTCGTATGCCTCCCATCCTTTGGTGCCTTTGTATTCCCATATACTACTGGCAGGAACATAGATATGCTTGAGCTTCCTATCATTTTCAAAAATAGCGCGATCAACTCCCTTTACAGAAGTTATTTTAGGAGGGGTTTTTGCCTCTATGATGACAGTCTCTAAGTCCTCACAATCGGCAAAGGCTCCTTGATCTATCTGCGTGATGCTCTCAGGTAGGGTGATACTTACTAATCCTGTATTGCTGAAGGTGTGTGGGTGTATTCCTTTTATCTTTTGGCTTAGGATAACCCTTTTTAAACTTTTTAGATTCTGGAAAGCACGTGCTTCTATGATTTCTACATTCTCTCCTATGACAATGGATTCCAATCGGCTACAATTCTTGAAGACATCTGTTGCGATTTTCTTTACTTTTCTCAGGTCTTCATCTTCATTCATATTAATATGTCTGATGCGAATGGAGAGCCATTGTTTAAGTACCTCTCCCTCAAACCGATCTCCTTCGTTTTTCTCATAAACCAACTCATAATCATAATTCTGTGAAGGAGAAGCCCCTAAGCTAATAAACTGATCAGACCAACCTCTATTAGTTTTAGGCCCATAAAGCCTCTTGTTGAGTAGGTCTATATAGAAATCACCTTCACTCCCTAAGCTATTGTTTGGGGCGCCAGAGCCAGAGAAAAGGCTGTTTTTCTTTGTATCAGAAGGGGCGGAATGTCCATCTTTGCCCTTCTCTCCGTCAGCTCCCTTGGGGCCTTGCGCGCCCTCCTTACCATCTGCCCCTTTAGGGCCTTGTGGTCCTTGCGGCCCTGGCAGTCCGTCTTTGCCATCAGCCCCCTTGGGACCTGGGGCACCATCTTTACCATCGGCTCCCTTGGGACCTGGGGCACCATCTTTACCATCGGCTCCCTTGGGTCCTTGCGCTCCGTCCCTGCCGTCTGCTCCTTTAGGGCCTTGCGCGCCGTCTTTGCCATTTTTCCCATCAGCACCTTTAGGGCCAGGCAACCCGTCCCTGCCGTCTTCTCCTTTCTCTCCCCGTTCGCCTTTGAGGCCTTTGAGACCCCGCTCACCTTTAAGACCTCGTTCGCCCTTGTCTCCTTTCTCGCCCTTGTTACCAGGGATACCTTGCTCTCCACGTTCGCCTTGGTCGCCCTTGTCACCCTGCTCTCCTTTGAGGCCTTTATCCCCTTTATCTCCCTTCAGACCTTGGTCGCCCCTCTCACCCTTGTCTCCCTTATCCCCTTTGTCTCCTTTCTCGCCCTTATCCCCTTTGTCGCCAGGGATACCTTTTAGGCTAATGGGATTACCCCAGCCATCAGCGGTTTTGCTACCATAGAGCTGAGCGTTTGCAAGGTCTATATAATAGTCGCCAATATTCCCCAAAGCTGCATCAGGCGCTCCCATTCCCGAATGAATGATATTACCTTTCTGTACTTCAACACGTTCAACAACCGTTTCCTTTTGACAACTGATAACTATCCAAAGCCCTATTAGGGCACTGATAAAAAAGAGAACCCTCTTCATAATCATAACGATTTAGTGTATTTGTACTACAAAGTTAAGGAAAAATTAGCAAATATCCTAAAGGTTTCTTTGTTTTTTGTAAGTTGTTGAGAGATAGTAGATTTTGTATAAAAGTCGGGTTTTTTCAGGGGGAAAAAGTAAGGATATTTATGTAAATTAACTGCTATAAAAGAGAATTTTTGCTATTAAAACCTTTATCTATATAAGAGGTTGTGTTATTTCTCAAAACATCCATTTGCCAATGAGTTCCTTAGCAAAAAGAAACTCATTGGCAAATGGGCAAATAGCCTTTCAACTATGATTCGTATCAATAACCAAATAACTCTTTAGCGCCTCCACATAGCTCTCAAAAGCCAATAGTCCCTTATGGGTAAGGGTGATTTCGGTATTGGGATAGTTATCCTTGAAGGACTTGGTAACCGAGATATATCCTGCGGTTTCTAGTTTTTGTATTTGTACCGAAATATTCCCCGAAGTGGCCTTGGTAGCCTGCTTTATCCGAGCAAAATCAGCCTTTTCCTCTGCTATAAGCAAAGAAACTATGGCCAATCTGAGTTGGGAGTGCAAGATGGGGTCTAAATCACTGAACATCTCTTTGCTTTTTGTAGTTAGTATAGAACTGTATTCCTGGAATAAGGAACAATAAGCAGGCCAATACGGCACAGAGTAGCGGCAAGGCGATTCCATAGTGGAAGAACAACACACTATAGGTGAGTACAATTCCCATGATAGAGGTCACTACCCACAAGGAAACCCTTAGGTGTAGGGCGATCGCCAAGGAAACAAACGAGAAAGGCAGATAGATTACCAGCATAGCAATCTCGTAATTTTTCCAATTGCTAAAAGGCAAGCAAAAGCAAGAAATAGCCCCCAGTCCTGCTACGAGCCAAAGCCAGTCAAGCGGGTCGGTACGCTTTTTCTCTTTTCGGTTTCTCGCGCCCTCTTTCATTTTTGAGAAGAAGGAGATAAAGAATCCCAAGGGCATCAGTACGCCCCAGCCTATCCATGAGTAACGGGGATAGTAATCCGTGGCAAGCATCACAAATTGTATGATTCCAGAAAGGCAAATCAATACACTCCAAAAGATCAAGAAGAAACCATTTTCTTCATACTTTTGCTTTCTTTGACGAATGATATCCTGAATGAGTTTCAAGCTATCGGCAGGTTGTAGTTCCATGATGATATAAATTTAGGGTTTTAAATACGATGCAAAGATAAATAAGTTTATTTTATAAACCAAATATTTTTCAAATTATTTTTTGTTGACAATTGATATTTTTTACAACAAATTGATTATCAATTATTTAACATGAGTTCGACATAAGCAAAATTATATTTCTTCTCCCACAGATTCCACGGATTTTCACAGAGAGAATAACACAACAACTAAGTATAACTCTTTAATTTCCACGGATAAATAAGGCCTTTGGCCTTATAAAAATCTGTGTAAATCGCAACAGTACAATTATACAAACATAGAAAATCTGTGAAATCCGTGAAAATCTGTGGGAGCTTTCGTTATATCGAACTCACGTTATTTAAATTGTAATAAAAGAAAAACGCCAATAATGATACATCATTACTGGCGTTTGTTATTAGTCATTAGTCGTTAGTCACTAGTCATTGGTCATTCGTCACTAGTCACTAGTCATTATCTATATGAGTTTGCGTCCGTCGTATTTGCTAGCTTTGATATTGGAGAGGTCAAAGTGCTGGAAGCTCTTCATATAATTGATGATAGAGGTGCCATTGGCATCGGCAAGGGAGGCTTTTCCTTCGGACTTAAAGAAGGTCTTCACGCTGCTAGCGCCTAGCAAGTGAGCAGCAGCCAAGATGCCTGATTCAGTAATAGGTACTCCCGCAAAGTTCTTGCCTGCAAAAGTGGTAATCTCATGCTGGAGCTTCCACTTATTGTGAGCTAAGCTAGCGTAAAACACGCTTTCTTGTAGGGCGGGGCTACTAAGAAATTCTGATTGGGAGACACCGTAGAACTTTAAGGCCGATTTGCCAAACTGGTATTTGCCTACATGTCCATACGGATTGGTAATAAAGTAGTTGTTGCGGGACTCACGGTAGCCCATTTTTTCTTTGAACCCTATGAAATCATTTTGGTGATTCATAAGAGAGAGGCGCGGAGTGTTCTCGGTCACTTGGCTTACACTCACCTCACGTGGGGCTTGTACTCTTAGACTGGCATGAAGGTCTTTTTGAGTGCCTAAAGAAGGCGTCAAAACAGTAGCCACTACAGCAGAAATTCCCATAGGAAAGAGAAAATCCTTGGTCATAGAAAGGTACTTTTTCTTGTTCTTAAGCATTTTCTGTTATTTCTTTAAGACTGACCCCTTTGCTAAAAACTGTTAGGAAAGGGTGCTTAAAATTTCACAGGGCAAAAGTACGTTTTTTCAGCAACAAAGCAATATACCTGATTAAAGTTTAGTTAATTCCTTAATTTTGTTTGGAAAAAGGAATTTATTAATAAAAACAAGAATTTCCAAAAAGGAAAACCTTTTGTGTTATTAAGAATTAAGGTTGATTTTTAACTCTCTCACAATAGTTTTTAACACTCCGTCATGGTCGTTGTCTTCCTCTGTTTGATAGGTAGCTACCTGCTTTACTTCTTCTTGGGCATTCTTCATGGCATAGCTATAGGTAGCTCTTGCAAGTAGCTCTAAATCATTGAGATAGTCTCCGAAGGCCATAGTCTCATTGGGGGTGACGCCTAAGGATTCTTGTAGGGCTGTCACGGCTACCCCTTTGTTGACCCCTGCATTGGTGATATCTATCCAATAGGCACCAGAGATGGTTACCTTTAGTCCTTCTTGTGAGAAAGAAGAGAAGGCAGGAAAGGAATGTTCGCGAGCGCCCCTAGGGTCAAGCAGCGTGATTTGGAAGATATCATCCTCGATTTCAGACAGGTCTGTGACCTTCACCACGGTATGGTGATATATACGTACCTGCTCCTCGGCATAGGGGGTAGTGGGAAATAGGTAGGTAGCCTTCTTCCCGCAGAGTCCTACGGCCATACCTGTAAATTGCCTATAGCGCTCTAGCACCTGCTGGATATAGTAGGGTGCGATGGCATTCTGATAGACCTCCTTGCCATTTACATTGACAAAGGCGCCATTTTCAGAGATAAAAGCCATATCATCTTTGATAGGGTCAAAGAATTGTAACAGGCTCAGATACTGCCGTCCACTGGCCGCACAGAAGTAGATGCCGCGCTGGCGAAGCTGCTTGAATACGCACATAAAATCCTTGGGCAACTCGTGACGACTGTTCAGGAGTGTCCCATCCATATCGGAAATAATGAGTTTGATCATCCTTGACTAAGGTTAAGTTCTTTGAGTACTTCAGTGGCTTTTTCCCATTGGTCTTGGAATACATAGACTTGCTGGTTGCCCCCCAAGGCTCCATAGCCCGCAATAGTTGCTGAGGCCATTGGGTCTTTGATAATAGGAGTAATATCCACTTCCTGTAGCGCAGCCTTGAGAAGGGTTACCGTAGGCATATCCCCTTCAAAGAGTTTTTTGAGTTCTGTTTTCATGTTCTAATGCTTGATAGGTTGGTTTTATTCTCTTTTGAAAGAGGTCGTGTATCTTGTTGATTTTCGGTGCGATGGTGAAGATACAATAACCCCTGTCGGTATTATTCTCGTAATAGTTCATCAGGTATTCCTCTTGGGCGGGATAGAAGGTGCCCGCGGGGACGATTTCGGTTACTATAGGAGTATCAAAAGCCTGTGCTATCAGCTCTCGGCTAAGTAAGGCCGCTTGGTGTTGGCTTTCATTGAGGTAAAAGATTGCCGAGCGGTACTGCTCGCCCACATCATCCCCCTGCTTGTTTAGAGAGGTAGGGTCGTGTGCTTGCCAGAAGACTTCCAATATATCCATATAAGAAAGCTGCTTGGAGTCATAGGTGATACGTATAGCCTCGGCATGGCCTGTGGTGCCCTTGCACACCTCTCGGTAAGAGGGATTAGGCTGATGGCCTCCAGCAAAACCTACCTCTACCTGTTCTACGCCAATGAGTCGTTTAAAAATAGCCTCCGTACACCAGAAGCATCCTGCTGCTATAATAGCTACTTCCATAGAATCTTTTCTTGCAGGCAAAAATACAAAATAAATGAATAGTGAACAATTAAAAGTGAATAATTTTTGCAAGGAGTCTTTGTTGTAGTTGCAAAATATTTCAACAGCTAAGCGGAGAAATTAAAAAAGCGGTGAATAGTAAAAAAACACTATTCACCGCTTACTTTGCACTGCTATTTTACAGTAAGCATACTGCTTTTGAGAGTATAAATAAGAGCTTTATTTTTACCTATAGTAGGTTTCCATTTCTTATCATTGAGAAGAACTTCATATATATGAATGGCTGTACCACAACGCCCCATATCGGTAAGTTCTGCCCTGATAGTTAGCTTTATAGCTATACCAGCACCTTCCAAAGAATAATTTATTTCTCTTTTTCCAAAATTATTAAGCCCAGTCCTTACAGCAACGAAGCTTATATAATCACTATTTTTATCTCCTTCAACAGATTCAAGAGTGCCTTCTTCTTCTGGAATATTATCAACCCTTTTTTTCCCTTGATCAGTAAGCTTGTATATAGATAGTTCTTTTTTGAAGTTTGCTAAAGAAACATCTTCTTTATCTATATAGAAATAAAAATACTCAAGTGGAGGAATAAGACAACGATAACCATCATCTTTTTCTTCTACCTCTTTTTCTTTATGGCAAGCCATAAAAGTCATAACAGTTGCTACAGCAACCAAAAGTAAATATATTTTTTTCATAACAAGATTTATTTAATATCAATGGCATTTTAAATAGACATGAGTTCAATATAACGAAAGCTCCCACAAAGCCAGCGAGTGCTCACAGCTGGGTATGTGAAACACAGATTCCATAGATTTTTATGAGATTGTGGGAGAAAAATATAATTTTGCTTACCTCGAACACACGTTATTTTACAGTAATCATACTGCTTTTGAGGGTATAAATAGGAGCTTTATTTTTACCTATAGTAGGTTTCCATTTCTTATCATTGAGAAGAACTTCATATATATGAATGGCTGTACCACAACGCCCCATATCGGTAAGTTCTGCCCTGATAGTTAGCTTTATAGCTATACCAGCACCTTCCAAAGAATAATTTATTTCTCTTTTTCCAAAATTATTAAGCCCAGTCCTTACAGCAACGAAGCTTATATAATCACTATTTTTATCTCCTTCAACAGATTCAAGAGTGCCTTCTTCTTCTGGAATATTATCAACCCTTTTTTTCCCTTGATCAGTAAGCTTGTATATAGATAGTTCTCTTTTGAAGTTCGCTAAAGAAACATCTTCTTTATCTATATAGAAATAAAAATACTCAAATGGAGGAACAAGACAACAATAACCATCATCTTTTTCTTCTACCTCTTTTTCTTTATGGCAAGCCATAAAAGTCATAACAGTTGCCACAGCAACCAAAAGTAAATATATTTTTTTCATAACAAGATAATTGTAATTTTCATTATAAAAAATTGGAAAATTCCTCATCTCTAAAGAGCACCACAAAATTACGTTTTGAGAAAATAAAAAGCAAATTTTTTAACAGAAAAAAGTACAAAAAAACAAGGCTGCCAAAAGGCAGCCTCATCATCTTCTTGGGTTATCTAATATTAGGGTTGTTATTAACTTCGTCTTCGGGGATCAGTAGGGTGATCTTAGGATCATTGTACTGGAAGGTCTCCCCATTGTATTGTATATGGTTATTACCACGGGTTACACTCCTTTTGTTGCGCTTAAGCGAGAGATAACTCTTTCCCTCTCCCCATAGCTCTATACGGGTGTTAAGGTAGATATCATCTAGCAGCGCGGTATCAGTAAGACTATCTACATAGGCGACATCAGCAGCAGCGGTAGCCTCTGGATAGCGTAGGGTAAGGAGCTCCTTATAGAGTTCCTTCGCTCTGTCTTCATTGCCTTGCTTGGCCAAACCTTCGGCAGCCAAGAGGTAGAACTCATCTACACGCATATAGAGGTAGTCGGTAGTAACGACCATCTGCCCTTTGCGGGTACGTCCAGGGGCAAAGAATTTATTGACAGGGCGATGACGATTGTTGAGCGATGGATCGGGATCTACATCGTTGTCATCAAACTGCTTTTTGCGTAGGTCATTTGCTCTTATCTGTCCATAAAGTCGGTCATCTATCGCCTTGATCTCATCGGCATCGGCATAGCCATAGGTGAAGATATCCACTTGTGACCACCAAGATACTTCGGTGATGTTGTTCTCGGCCAAGATGTCAAGTCCCCACATCCAGCTGGGTGTATTCAGGTCATTGAAGCCCCCTCCTTGCTTGGTAGCTGCATCATAGTAAGTCTCCTTACGAGTGGTAAGGGGGTAACCACTATGCTCTACTATATCTAAAGCTAAGCGGGTCATCTCATCATTATTGCCCATAGCTCCATATACATAGGCTAAGAGTCCCTCGGCTACATACTTGTCTATCATACCCTTATTGCTGCGGGTAAAGCCGTTGAGGTCAGCTACCGCCTTGGTAAGGTCACTTACGATTAGGCTATACACCTCAGACTGGCGTGCCTTGCCTTTTCCTACCTTGTTGGCCTCGGTATAGAGCGGGATAGAAAGCGCATTGGGGTCATATTCGGTGGTAAAGAGCTGTAGCAGATAGAAATAAGCGTATCCCCTGAGGGCATGTGCTTGGGCTACGATATATTTCTCATCATCATTCTTGGGGGTACCTACCTGTGCCAAAAGGTCATTGACGGTATATACTACCTTATAGTAATAGCGCCAAGGGGTATAGTTCTCTGCGGCACTAAAGTCCTGAGTGGCTTGCAGGTTGGCTACATTGGAAAACCAGCCGTAATAGGATTGAGAGAACGCCATATCGCCAGAGAGCATATCCATATAGATATCATAACTCTTCTGTCCGAAGTCCTCCGCACGGGGATAGTCTTGTCCTGGGCGTGTGTTAGCCGAACGTGGTTTGGCCAGCATCACATAGAGACCATTGAGCTTCTCCTGTGGCTCAGCTCCTGAGAGTGTTTCGGAAGGTTTGGTCTCCAAAAAATCCTTTTGACAGGCAGTAAGTGCCATACTCACTGCCAATAGTCCTATATATATCTTCTTTTTCATGGTTGTTGTTTTTAGAAATTAGCTCTTACTCCTAAGGTAAAGGTAGAAAGTGGCGCATATTGGTAACGATTGGAACTTCCTACTTCTGAAGCGGTTGGGTTAAACCCTTTGCGGTGAGTAAGTATCCAAAGATTATCTCCTGAAAGGGTAAAAGTCAATGAGGTGAAACCTACACTCTCACATACTTCCTTGGGCAAGTCGTAGCCTAAGGTGATGTTGTTCAAGGCCAAATAGTCGGATTTGGTCAAGAAGCGAGTAGAGGTAGAATTGACATTCTGCTCATTGGCATTAAAGCCAGAGGAGAGGCGAGGTACATCGGTCTGGTCGCCAGGGCGTTGCCAACGATTACGCACATCGGCATGCCACATATTGCCCCCTATCTTTCGGTTGGTCATCATATTGGCATAGATATTGTCATAAGAGTAACCTCCTAATCCGTAGAGCCACTGGGTAGTAAAAGAGAAGCCTTTGTAAGCTGCCTTTAGGGTGATGGCTCCACGTACATCGGGTATAGCTGATTTGCCTACAAACATCTGGGTAGCCTTGGTATAGGTTTCGGTGAGGGTCTGTTGTACCGCTGCACCAGGGTTCGCTGCCTCGAACTCATACAAAGAAGTGATTTCTTCTCCGTTGTCATACCGCTGGTTATTATTGCGATCTTGATAGTACATAGTATATTGAGCAGCCCCTGTGTTTGGATTTACCCCTCTATACTCACGCATATAGAAATCATAGATAGAGTGGTCTTTGGCACGTGCATATCCTCCTATGTTATCCAACACCTTGGGTTTCTGAGTGGTATTGTCTATAGGCATACGGGTAAGCTTGTTGGAGAGTACCTCTCCGTTAAGAGATAGATCCAACTTGAAATCTTCCTGATTCACCACATGACCTGTCACACTGAACTCCAATCCGCTGTTGGTCAAGAGTCCATCATTGACTGTATAGACGTTGTTTCCTGAAGAAGGCGCCAAGGTGCTGGCAAAGATCAGGTTGTCGGTAGTCTTGTGATAGTAATCCAATTGTACATCTATCGCTCTGCTTTCAAGTAAGGTAAATTCGGTACCTACTTGGAATATTTTGGACTTTTCCCAAGTAAGGTCAGGGTAACCTATACGATAGAAGGTAGCAGCAGGCAGGTTCATAAAGTTGTCTATATCATACACATCATAGCCTGAATAATAACCTATATTTTGGTCGCCCACAGTACCATAGCTGGCCTTGAGCTTAAGGTAAGGCAAGTATTTCTTGTTCTCCAAGAATTTCTCACGGCTCACTACCCAGCCTATACCTGCGGAGGCGAAGTTACCCCATTTCTCATTAAGGAAACGAGAAGAACCATCACGACGCAAAGAGGCAGAAAGCAAGTAGCGGCTGTCATAGTCATACATCACCTGACCGAAATAACTCTCCAAGCGGTAGCTATTGGTATAGGAGTTAAGACCTGCGAGCTTGATAGCACTATTAAGCTCATTGCTCTTAGGATCTACCAATCCGCTCTTGTTACCATACATAAAGGTCTTGTCATAGGTAGTGCTTTCATGAGCTACGAAAGCCTGCACATTGTGATTGCCAAAGGATTGATTATAGCGCAAGAGTTGTAGGAAGGTATAGTTCAAGAGTTCTTGTTTGTGCTTGGTGATACGTCCTTTCTCGCCTTGTTCTGCACCATAGTAAGGGTTGATTACATTGTCTATACTCTTATTATAGTATTGTCCTCCCAAGCGGGTCTCGAAGGAAAGTTCTTTGAGGAAATCCACCTTGAAGAACACATTGGCATTAAGCTCATTACGTGTTCTATCCTTTCTATCAAGCATCCCTTGAGCGATGGCGTTGGTTGTTCCAGAGAAACCACGTCCGTTCCCAAAATCATATTGGTAATTACCAGGGAAGTACTTATCGGGTACCTTGTTTCCTTGAGCATCGCGCAAGAACAAGGGGTAGATAGGCGGCATGTTGTCCGTTACCCAGAAGAGGTTATCCACGTCTTCGGTTTGTCCGTTTTCTCTACTCTTGGAGTGAGCATAACCTAAGTTAAATTCGCCTTTAAGCCAAGGTTTGGCCTGGTGAGAGACATTTACACGGCCTGAATAACGCTTGAAATTGGTATTGATAGCATACCCCACATCGTCCAAGTAACCCAAGCTGGTGTAGTAAGTAGTCTTATCGTTTCCACCGCTTATATTAAGGTTGTATTCGGTACGTACAGATGCCTGATAAGCATAGTCTGCCCAGTTTTCAGGGCTGTACTTACGAGTAACCCCAGGGCGCATTTTGCCTGTGGAAGGGTCTATCAGCTCTGTAGCATCGCCATTCCACATATTGTATTTGGTAGCAAAGCCAAGACGGCCAAAAAGGTTTTTATTGGCATAGTCCTCCACGCTGGAATAAGTAGCATTGAAGCCTGATGGATTTCTTTGTTGTTCCAAGACCCCGCGCTGGCGCATAGCACTCCAGCCTATTTCGGCGTATTCCTCTGGGCTGCTGATTACCTGATAGCGAGGTAACAAGCGAGAGTTAAAACCTATCTTGGATTCTACTTGTATGTTGGACTGATTGGCACGACCTTTCTTGGTAGTGATCAGTACCACCCCATTGGCGCCACGTGAACCATATACTGAGGTAGAAGTCGCATCCTTGAGCACTGTCATCGATTCAATATCATCTGGATTAATGGAAGAGAGGTTACCATCAAAAGGCACTCCGTCAAGCACATAGAGTGGACTGCGGTTTCCATTGACCGAACCAAAGCCACGTACACGCACTGTAGCCGAAGAACCAGGTTGGCCAGAGGTGTTGATCACACGCACCCCAGCGGCTTCCCCAGCCAATGCCTGGGATACATCGGAGACACTCTTACGCTTGAGGGACTCCTTATCCACAGAGGAGGCAGAACCTACATACTGGTCTTTCTTCACGGTCGCATAGCCCACCATTTCGAACTCATCCAAGTCCTGAGACTCTATTTCCAAGACTACATCAATACGCTTGGAAGAGCCTACTTTGACTACCTTAGTTTTCATCCCTAAGAAACTAATCTCTAAGTTCTTCCCTGGGGCTACCTTAATGGTAAATTTACCATCTATATCGGTTCCGGTACTCTTACCGCCCCCTTCTACCATTACGGCCGCTCCAAAGAGTGGCTCTCCACTAGCGTCCTTGACGCTGCCCGATACCTCCCGCTCCTGTGCGAGCGAAAAGCTCTGCATTGTTATCACCAACAACAATGCATACAAAAGTCTGTTTAATCTCATCAGATATTGTTTTAAGAAATACAAGGGCAAAAGTAGTAAAAAAAATATAACCTGCAAAACGAAAAATTTATTTTTGCGGGTTAAAAGCTGTTTTTATTTCATTAAACAAAGATATATTTTTAAATAAAAATCATTATATAGTGTCTTTTATTAATTATATTTCAATTTCATTTTTTATAGATGCTGATAGTCAGGAAATTAGTTTCTTTTAAAATAAAGATATTGCAATATTTTTTTAAATTGATATTTTTTTGGCAGCATTATATATTTAACATTCGCTTATTTCTATTTAACTTTGAAAATGTTTATATGTATTTAATAAAATAACGTGAGTTCGACGTAAGCAAAATTATATTTTTCTCCCACAGATTCCACGGATTTTCACGGAGAGAATGATACAACAACTAAGTATAACTCCTTAATTTCCACGGATAAATAAGGCCAAAGGCCTTATAAAAATCTGTGTAAATCGCAACAGCACAATTACACAAACATAGAAAATCTGTAAAATCCGTGAAAATCTGTGGGAGCTTTTGTTATATCGAACTCACATTAAAATAAAAAAAGACTGCTCTTTGGGCAGTCTTTTCGTCATTATTAAACAAAGTACATATATATCCAGCGTTATTTGGCCACGATCATATTCTTAGGATCTAGGATTTCGTCCAATTTTTCTTTAGAAAGCAAGCCATGATCAAGTACTAAGTCGTATACTGCTTTGCCTGTTTGTAGCGCTTCTTTGGCTATCTTAGTACTATTCTTGTAACCGATATGTGGGTTAAGTGCTGTTACGATACCGATGCTATTCTTTACCATATTGAGGCAAACTTCGCGGTTAGCAGTAATACCCACCACGCACTTATCTTTGAGCGTATCAGCCGCATTTTGGAAGAGGGTGATGGATTCCATGATAGCCTGGCAGATTACAGGTTCCATCACGTTGAGTTCCAACTGACCAGCTTCAGCAGCAAAGGTTACAGTAAGGTCGTTACCAATTACCTTGAAACAAACCTGATTAACCACTTCAGGGATTACAGGATTCACCTTTCCTGGCATGATAGAAGAACCTGGCTGCATAGCAGGAAGATTGATTTCGCTCAAGCCTGCACGAGGACCAGAGGCCAAAAGGCGTAAGTCATTACAGATCTTAGAGAGCTTCACAGCGAATTTCTTCAAGCCTGAGGAGTAGAAGACATAAGCACTCGTATCGGGTGTTGCCTCTACCAAGTCGTGAGAAAGAACAAATGCCTCTCCAGTGGCTTTAGCTAAGTTCTCTGTACATAGCTTAGCGTAACCATGAGGGGCATTGAGTCCTGTACCGATGGCGGTACCACCCATATTGATTTCAAGTAGTGAATTGGCGGTTTTGTTCAAGGTAGCGATTTCTGCCTCAAGGCTCACTGCATAGGCTTCGAACTCTTGACCTAGGGTCATAGGCACCGCATCTTGGAGCTGGGTACGTCCCATTTTAATTACATCAGCGAACTCTTTTCCTTTCTTACGGAAAGCATCGGCTAAGGCTTGTACATGCTTTACGAGCTTTTTATTCATATTGAATACAGCGAGCTTAATGGCAGTAGGATAAGAGTCATTGGTAGATTGTGAGCCATTGACATGGTCATTGGGGTAGCAGTGTACATAATCCCCTTTTTCATAACCCAAGATTTCCAAAGCACGGTTGGCGATTACCTCATTGGTATTCATATTCACTGAAGTACCCGCTCCTCCTTGGAACATATCCACAGGAAATTGGTCATGGAACTTTCCGTCAATCACCTCATGGGCAGCCTTTTCTATAGCAGCACCGATTTCTTTAGGGATTACCCCAAGGGCAGCATTGGCTTGAGCAGCAGCTAATTTTACAAACGCAAAAGCACGAATGAACTCTGGATAGTCACTCATCTTGCTGTTAGAAATGTGGAAGTTCTCTAAGGCACGTTGTGTTTGTACCCCATAGTAAGCCTCTTTAGGTACTTGCAATTCCCCTAAAAGGTCAGATTCTATTCTAAACTCTTTCATATATAATGTATTTATACTATCTAAAAAAGTGGTGCTAAGTTACGTTTTTTTTCTTATACAACCATACTTTTTTCCTTATTTTTTTGTACCTTTGCCCAATTATAGAATACAAACAAATCCGTTTTTATGGTTGCTTATTTTCCCTTCCTTCTGTTACTCCTTATCACTATTGTCGGCCTTACTATGCTGGCCAATCGGCTTAGAATAGCCTACCCCATCTTATTGGTCTTCGGAGGCTTAGGCTTGAGCCTTATGCCTAAGCTACCGCATATAGCGATAGATCCCAACTGGGTACTACTGATTTTCTTGCCCCCACTACTCTATGCTGACTCATGGGCATTGTCGCTCAAGGAACTATGGAAATGGAGACGTATTATCTTCAGCTTTGCTTTCATCGTAGTCTTTATCACCTCTGCAACAGTGGCTTGGGTGGCCAATATGGTACTGCCTGGGTTTTCCTTGGCCTTGGGTTTTCTCTTTGGTGGAGTGGTAGGATCTACCGACGTGGTGAGTGTCTTGGCTATTCTGAAATTTGTCAAGGTACCTCACCGCCTTTCTACTATCTTGGAGAACGAGAGTCTGCTCAACGATGCTTCTTCGCTTATTGTCTTTCGCTTTGCTGCTTTGGTGGTTACCACAGGACAGTTTGTTTGGTATCAAATGGCTGGCAGTTTTCTATGGGTAGTCATAGGAGGTGTAGCGATAGGCTTGGCTGTGGCTTATCTGATACGCTTGGTTCATAAGGTCTTTCCTACCGATGCTAATATGGATATTATTCTGACATTCATTTCCCCTTACATAATTTATATGATAGCCAATGCTTTGGAAGCTTCAGGGGTTTTGGCCGTAGTAGCAGGGGGTGCCTACCTAAGCCATTTCCGCTATGAGATATTCCCTGCCGCTACTCTCAACAAGGCTATGGCGGTATGGGATAATATCGTGTTTATTCTCAACGGTTTGGCGTTCTCCCTCATTGGGCTAAGTCTGCCTGAAATTCTCTCAAGCATTGAGCAGGGAGGCATGGAACTGACTACCGCTACCTATTATGGGCTACTTATGGCAGGGGTCATCATAGGAGTACGTATCCTCTGTGCTTATGGGGCTGTACTCATCACTCAAATCATGAAGCGCTTTATCCCTGTAGCCGATGGACGTAGGTATAACAATGTACGTATTCCACTGATTCTCGGCTGGGCGGGTATGCGAGGGGTGCTCTCCTTGGCGGTGGCGCTGTCCATACCACTGACCTTGGACGACGGCAGTCCTTTTCCCCATCGCCATCTGATTCTCTATATGACTTTTATTGTTATCTTGGTCACCTTGGTTGTGCAGGGACTTACCCTTCCTTTCCTCATCAAGCGGGTTACTTTTCCCAACTATGACGACCATATCCCAGAGGCCGAAGCAGAGACTTATGTTCGCAAGGAACTGGCACGAGTGGCCTTAGCATATATGGACACCCATTATAAGGATGAGACCAACAGCTTCCTGCTGCAAAACCAAAAAGACATCTGGCAGTTTCAGCTCGACACTCCCCAGTGTAGTATCACCCCTGAAGTGCGGGAGAAATACATCGCTATCTTACACTGCCAGCGGGAGTACCTACAGCAGCTCAATCGCAACCCACGCCTAAACGAACAGCTCCTGCGCTCCTTTGAAAGGCAGATAGACTTAGAAGAAGAGAAATGGGAGAACCAAACGAATTAGCAGATTAGCCAATGTGCTAATTGATAAATTATTTATACCCGAAAAGGTATAATCTAATTTGCTAATTATGAGTATCGCTTCTTTTGTAAAGCAAAGGCGCAAGCAGTTACGCCTTACGCAGCCTGAATTGGCCATGCGAGCGGGCGTTGGATTGCGCTTTGTACGCGAATTGGAGCAGGGTAAAAGCACCTTGCGTTTAGATAAAGTAAATCAAGTATTGGCTCTCTTCGGTGCCGAAGTAGGGGTCATAAGTATTATTGAGGAATGAAACAAGCAGTAAGCGTTACCTACTTGGCGACAGTGGATTGAGCGTAGTTTTCTTTCTAATGAAATGAAAGAACAATACGCCCATTTGTTGATTTCCAAATTTACTAATCTACTAATTGATTTAAAAAACTAATAACCATGTATAACTTTAACGAACTTGACAACCTTACTAATCGCCTTATAGGCGAGGAAATACGAACGTATGACCTGCCTTATATGGAGTATAACCATCATTATTCTTTTCACCGCAAGCTACTCTACGCCATCTTAAAGTTAGCCCCTGAGCAATTTGCCCAAATACGCAAGGCAGTACAAGGCAAACTTTGTGACACATTGAAAAAGGAATCGTTTAAATGATAATTAAAAACAATCAAAATGATTAGAAAAATAATTTATCTTTTCTTCCTTATAGGAATACTTGTCTCTTGTGATTTTATTAATAATCAAAGTAGTAACAATCAAAATAAACAAGAGGATGAATTGGACTGTGAAGAAATCATATCAAAAATCGTACAATCAAGCTCTTTAGATTGGCAACATTACCCTGAAGCTTTCACAAGAATAGATCGCATTGAGCGAGATAGTATATTTATCAAAGTGTTTTTTGATATGGATATCACTGATGAGCATGAACCCAATACCAAACAAGTCGTTGAAAATACCATTGCTTGGTTATTACTTTGTGTGAAAGAAAAAAAATTGTACGATATAACTCTCGATATAGAGAATCCTACAGCTTTAAGTTTTGATAAAAAATTACTTGATGTAGATAATATAGAAAAAATATGTGTGGGAAGAGAGGAAAGTAGTGAAATAAAAAGTATATCAGAAACGGAAAGCACTAACGATGTTGACATAAAGAAAAATCTTGTAGATAAAAGATATCACGGAGAATGGCAATGTTTTAAATATATTAGAGATAATGGAATTGAAACATTTAGTGAAAAATATGCTAATCAATTTTCTCGTTTTGCACAATTTTACCTAAAAAAAGATTCTTTGATAGCTCCTAACGTATGTTCTAAATATGTTTTTCAGTACAAATTCCCCACAAAATTAAAACAACCTAATGAGGAAAGTAGCTACACAATATTCTTAAAACCTCAACAGGATAGCATTAGTTTTATCAAAGGAATTGAAGATGAAGGGGAGTGTGATAATATTTTTGATAGATTGTATTTAAACGATACAACTATTATCTTCCGTGACAGAGGTTATTTTTTCTATTTTAAAAAGAAATACAAAGATGATTCTGCAAGTAAAAACTTTCATATAGTAGGAATACCTGGCGATGATAGAAATTATTGGAAAGTACAAGGCGAATATAACTTTAGCAACCTCCAACAGGCATATAATTCCTTCCTAACTGATTTCCCTTACGGATCTGAAAACTTATTGCAAAAAATACCTCTAAAAAGTTTCTATGATAACAACTACTATATAAATTACATAGTACAGAAAAATAGTATTACAATTGAAAAGGAAGTCCCCTTAGGTATAGTTTCAATCTGCTTTAAAAAGAAGAATAATGTATGTGTTTTGTCCTATGAAATAAAGTATCCAGTGGAGTAATCACTCATTTTTTATAGTAAGGGCGTCTTTACTTTTTCAATCAGATTTTGATAAATTTATTCAATAACATTATGACCTCAGACGAATTTGCAAAGAATTTTTATACTGAACTGATGTCAAAATAATACAAACTATCTACTTGCGCTTCTGACAGATAGAGTTCTATATGATTCTGTCTAAGTGTATTATCCGTAATAGGCTGTCCTAGAAGAGTTTCTAATTCTTCTCTCTTCATATCAAATAGGTGCAGGTCATCTATATACTCAAGGGCTATATTCTTGTTATCTCCCTGCTCAGAGAGTTCCTCTATCATAATATAGTGGAGCTTTCTATTTTCTTTAAAGCAGAACTCTATCTTGTATTTCGATGAATATATAGCGTATAAAATACTACTTCCCGTTGCAAAAGAATCATCTGAGAGATTCCTGACAATAATCAATATCCCTTAATTCCTTATCTAGGGTATGATTGAAAAAATCACTTGTTTTTATTTGATACATAATCGAAGATTAGTATATACTACAAAGCTACAAATATACAAAATTAATCATTATTTTTTGTATATTTGCCGCACTAAATAGCCCATTTTTGAACCTAAAAATATTCATTACCCCACACCTTTTGGAAAAACGCCAAAAAACGTTTGGCAGTACCCTCAGAACCGCCCTCCTATTCCCTTTAGCCATCGTGGGCGACTTCTGCTTGTGTATAGCTGTTTCGGCTGCTCTTGTGGTTGTCCATTTTACCGAAAAATAAGAAATTAATTTTATGAATATAAGTTATAAACACCTTTTTTTACCTATCCTTTTACTCTGTATAGGTTGTGCATCTTCCAAGAAAATAAAAGCTCCTGATGACTATTGTGTCCCTCCGCCCTATACAGTGACAAAGGAGAAAGAAGCTCCTATAGTAATTGATGAAGCAAAGCTTGCGTTGGGCAAAAAACTTTTTGAAGGGAAACTATCCTCCAGAAATATCCTGATCGCTTATGCCTCCGATACCGATGAGGCTTTATTATCATTAATCGCTTTGGCCGATGATTCTTCTGAGCAAGCACAACTAAAGCGCAATACCTTACAAATAGAAATCCATAGCAAGATTAACGCTATTTTCTCACAGATGAATTCGGTAACTGCGGAACTGGATTGTGAAGAAGAGCGTATAGACCAAATAGCTACCACGCTAAGTGACATCAACGACAAGAATGTTACCCGCCTTACGGTAGCCTCCATACTTGTGGGAGCGGCCTCCGCCGTGGCGGGCGCTTATATAGCCGATGATGGTTGGAATAAGGGAGTTGCTGTAGGTAGCGGGATACTCGGTGCGGGCTTGAGCTTCCTTACGCTTAATCCCAAAGGGAAAAAGATAATACTACAACACCCTCGCAATCTGTTGCGTTGTTTTATGACCGAGAAAAATGATATTGAATTTCCGCCCTTTGTGTGGTATATGATTAATGAACCTCGTTTTACCAATTCAGGAGAAAGCTCTGTTTTGCGAAACACACAAAAGAGATGGATCAAACATCTTTTTGACAATGACAAAGAAAAGGCACTAAAAGCAGTTGTTTTTAGCGATGGAGGCGTCTATAATGCGGGTGATTTGCATACCCGTGCCGAGATGTTTGACCAAATGCAATCAGTGATACATTCGCTCAATCAAAATCTCAACTTCTTTATCCAAGAGGTCAATATGCTTATGCTGAAAAAATAAAATCGGAATCTAATGAAAAAACTCCTTTTACTGCTATGTATGTGGATAGCCCTGCCTGCTGTAGCCCAAACCTCTGACAGCAGAATCCCCGTCATAGATGCAAGTTACCTCAAGCAAGGCAGTAGCTATGGACAGTTGGGGCTACATTTCAGCTGTTATGATAGCGAAAGATTTGTACTATTGGCAGGGCTTGCGGGCAACTTCCGTTCGGAAGACAAAAAACTCATCGCTATTGCTGAAGCTCAAGTTTCCGCTTGGATCAGAGCTGATGAGTCTCACGGAGGTTTAATAGATATTCCTGTGCTTATGTTGCGCCCTCAGTTGAATTTTTCCCCCTATTACTTTGCCCCTGAAGCAGGTATTCAAATTCTTATTTTCTATGTAAAAGCAGGATATGCATTCCCGTGGGGTAAAATAAGCGAAAACTATCCTTTTGAGACAGGCAAATTCCGCTTCTCGGCAGGGGTTTCAATACCATTAAAAATATAAAAACAGAAAATAATATGAAAAATTTCTTTTTCTCCGTAGCCCTTGTGAGCACAATGCTCGGTTTTGGGCAGGCCTCAGGAAACCTCAATTACCAAAACAGAAGCCGAAATAGCATCAGTAACAGCGACTTCTCGGTTGATTTCCCCTCCAATTATGATATGGTAGTCTCAGCCAAGGGACTGGCCAATATCAAGGCCGATGCCTTTGTGGCTATCTTTAGCATAACACAGACAGGAAAGACCGCCGAAGAGGCTACCTCCCTGATGAGTCAGCGCCTTTCCCCTGTGCTCTCTGCCCTAAAGGCTAAGAACATGGAGGCTTTTGTGGATATGATCTCCTTTGTTCCTATGTACGAATTTGAGACCGAGAAGAAAGTATTTAGCAAACGTACCTACAATGAAGTGCCTACAGGCTTCGAACTCAAGCAGAACCTGCATATCAAGCTCCATGAGGCTACTCGTCTCAATGAGCTAATTACCCTCTTGGCCAATAGTGAGATCTATGACCTTGTGCGTATGGACTACTACAGTACTGAGTTAGAGACCATAAAGAAGGAACTTAAAGAGAAGGTCAAAGCCGCTTTTGCTGAAAAACAAAAACTCTATGAGGCGACCCTAGGTGAGAGCTTTGCCGCTGCTGAAAAGAAGATAACCGATGGCTTTTCCTTGACCTCACCATCAGAGCTATATAACACCTACGAGGCCTATAGCAGTACCCCTATACCGAGCAAGCGTGCAGGCAATGTCATGCAAGCCAGCAAGTCTGTTACCCAGTATTACCAACCTATTGCTAACCGAGATTTTGATGTGGTACTCAATCCTATTATCGTAGAGCCGATGATACAAGTGGTCTATGAGATGAAAATGAGTGTCAATCACCCTGATAAATATAAGGCCAAAGAGGCACTATTGCTAACCCCTGCTGGCGAACTCAAGAAGATAAACCTGCCTTAGCTTTTTTCTACTAATATAAATCCTATGAGAGAACAAGCAATAAAACTTTACGAACAAGCCCAAGCGGATTATCCAAAGTTGAAAGCCCAAATAGAGGCGCAGGTAGTGCGTTGGTTTTGGGCAGCAGGAGGCGTAGGACTCTTCTCCTTAGAGCCTTTTTATTTCGAGCAAAATCGCTTTCCCAAGAGTAAAATCCTTAAAGAAGCTCCCGAAAATGCAGAGGATAAATATCAATATGGCTTGAATGCCAATGATGAGATTATCGTGGAACGCAGTTATACAGAGTTTAAAGGACAGTGTTATGAAACTTTCTACTTCCGAGAAGACAGCCAAATTATCAGTTATCATTTTGAGTATTTTAAGGAAAAAAAATGTATCAACACAAAGATATTTGTCTATAAAAATGGGCTATTGCAGGCCATCTATGCAGCTTTTAAAGGCAATAAATGGTCACAGAAGACAATGTTCTATGAAAATGATAAACTTATAAGCTGTGATTGGATAGGGAAAGATGATAATTCGGCTGAAAAAGGCTTTGAACGTGGTTTTGTTTATACTTATGATATGCTGGGTGAACTCAATAGTATTACAGGGAAAGATGGGGGTGTATGGTATCAGAAGAAAGATAAGAAAGTGAGTTATAAAAAGCTCTCGGAGCGTGTAGCCGAGCGCTTCTATGCGTTGTTAATTCCTGCAATCAAAGCCTATCCTATCCCAGAGCCTTTGTATTGTCTGAATATAGCCTTTGATTACCAATATATAATGCCCCCAACAATAGGTTTTGGCACAGAAAGCGAAAGGCTCGAATGGAAGGAAAGCTATGGAAAAAGAGCCGATGGCTTACTTTGGAACACTGCCGACTATGCCCATACCGTAGAGATAGAAACAGACAATGAAGATACTGCCCTCTTTGACCTTTTCAACCAAGAAACCGAGATGCAAGAAAAGAGCAGTGCTGCCACAAAACTATTAGTCGCTTGTGCCAAACGCCTCAAAGAAGACTGGGTATCTCTTGGCATTCCTTCTACCGATGATTTTGTGGTAGTGGTAAGCGATATAGAAGATTCTTTTTTGAAGAAAGTATAATAAAAACACGCTTGTTTTGTCGCAAAAAAAGCGTATTTTTGCGACAAAATAATAGCTTATATCGTATGGAAAGTACTGATGATAAAATACTTAAAAGGTTATCAAAATGCGGGAAGGGAAATGTATTTTTCCCTAATGATTTTGTAGCCTTAGCTGAAATAAAAACCATACTCAAATCATTAGAACGGCTTACCCATATAGGCAAACTCATTCGTATAGCTCGCGGTATTTATTATTATCCTAAGTACGATAAAACTTTAGGTTTGGGGGTACTCTATCCTTCTTACGAACAAATCGCTCAAAGTATTGCCAAGCGTGATAAGATTCGTATTGCTCCTGCAGGTGCTTATGCGATGAATATACTGGGGCTAACCACACAAGTACCAATGAATATAGTGTTTATGACCGATGGTACTGCTCGCAAAATTCAGTTGTTTGACGGACATCAACTCTGCTTTAAACACACCACCCCTAAAAACCTTTCTTTTCAGAATAAAACAGCCCAACTAATAGTTTTTGCCTTGAAAGAGATAGGAGCACCGCATATTACACAAGAACATAATGAAGCACTAAGAAAAATACTCTTGAATATTCCAGAAAGTAAAATCTCTGTAGATTATAAACTGATGCCCTCTTGGATAAGAACCCTTATAAAACAGCTGTATGAATTACTTTAACCTCACACCAGAACAACAAAAAACGGTAATTACCCAAACTGCTGCACGTGTAGGACTCCCTATACAAGCTGTAGAAAAAGATTTATGGGTCACAACTCTTTTACAGCTTTTATTTACATTGCCTTTTGCAAGCCAACTCCTTTTCAAAGGAGGTACTTCTCTTAGTAAATCTTATGGGTTGATTCATCGTTTTTCAGAAGACATAGATTTAGTTATTGACAGAAATCACTTTGGTTATGAAGGAGATTTAACAAAAAAACAAATCAAACAACTTAGGAAGCAATCATCTTTGTTTGTTGAAAAAGAATTTACTATAGCACTCAAACAAGTTATAGAAAATTTTGGATTACAAAAGTTTTGTACTATCATCGCACAACCCAATGGTGAAGGAGACAACACCTATCCTGAACCCAGAAAAATAGAAGTCTTTTATCAGTCATTATTTAGCAGTATTGACTATCTACAACCAAAGGTTGTTTTAGAAGTGGGTACTCGTTCGCTTTTTGAACCAACAGAGCCTACACAAGTTAAGAGCTTAGTAACCTCTACTTTCCAACAAATTGAAACAGATATGGTTTCTGTGATTATTACAACAGCCTCTCCTGCTAAGACCTTTTTAGAAAAAGCCTTCCTATTACACGAATTATTCACAACTCACAAAGGGGATAAGGCAGAGAGAAAATCACGACACTTGTATGATTTAGAAAAAATGATGGACGAATCTTTTGCGATAGAAGCTATCAGTAACAATGAATTGTGGGAGACTATTGCACACCATAGAAAACTCTTTACAAGTGTTTTAGGAGTAGATTACACGCCTGATATACGAAAAAGAATACAATTAACACCTCCCGCTAATATAGTAGATATATGGGCAAAAGACTATCAAGAGATGCGAGAGTCAATGATATATAGAGATTCCTTGCCTTTTGATAAACTCTTAGAGAGAATACATATCTTAGAGAATAGATTTCATAATGTATAAAAAACAAAATTAGACAAAATGCCCCCTGAACTACAACTATTAGGCGAAGCTATTTTTAAGGCTACTCAAAAAGCATTTTTAAAACTCTTTGAAAACGGAGAGCATTATTACTATTGTGTGTTACTCACTACGGGTGAGGCTCTTCCTCCTTGTATTGCGGCGTGGTCAGAAGAAGCTTTAGAGCGATTCGTAAATGAAAATTCTATCCCCCAAGAGGAAATACCATACTACAAATACTCATTTGCCGATAGTCCTTATTATGCTTTTGGTTATGAGGAATATTTTCAGCAGGTAAAAACCTTGTTCTACGAGCGCCCTGAGATGGATTACAACGATGAGGAACAATGGGAGAAAGAATACAACTTCCGCTTTGCTGCTATGGTATATGCGATGAAAAAACTTGATGCTGCGGGTATTTTTTCCCTGAACCAACCACGAGAACAAGTGTATATCAACGTAGAACTAATGCCCTCCGACGATACCGATATAGAAAGAGCCTTGTCTTTCAACAAGCCTGAAGATATCAAAGAATGGCTTTCTATATTTAGCTAATTATTGAACATTATGAAAGCACTCATTATCGGCGCTACAGGTGCCACAGGAAAAGACTTAGTAACACAGCTTTTAGCCGACGATACTTACAGAGAGGTGCATTGCTTCGTACGCAAACCCTTAACCTTCACTCACCCCAAGCTACACGCTCATGTGGTTGATTTTGAGACTCCAGAGGCATGGGCTGACTTGCTTCGGGGTGAGGTAGCTTTCTCTTGCTTGGGTACTACCTTAGCCGTTGCTGGTAGCAAAGAAGCCCAATGGCGTGTGGATTACGACTATCAGTACAACTTTGCTAAGCACTGTCGCAACAATGGAGTATCTACCTTTGTACTCGTCTCGGCTGCAGGAGCTAAGGCACAGTCCAAGCTATTCTATAATCGTATGAAAGGACAGTTAGAAGACGCTATCAAAGCACTTGGTTTCGCTCGATTGCTTATTTTCCAACCCTCTGTATTAGTGCGTAAAGGGTCGGATAGAAAGGGAGAACAATTTGGACTGAAGATGATTGTTTTCCTCAACAAATTAGGTCTCTTCAAGCGTTACCGCCCTATGCCTACAGTGGTACTTGCCCAAAAAATATGGAAAGAAGTTGCTACAGCCGCTAAAGAGGTACATACTTTTACTCTTGATGAGATATTTCATTAATTGACATAGTGGCAAATTGACTTATTTTATCGAGTAAATTCCGTTTTTGGTATAGAAAAGTTTGACTTTTGGATTTGGTGATTCGTTTTTGACTACTTTTGTCCTGTAATACAAAAACAATCTCTCATGAAAAAGGTCATAACTCTTATAATGCTGTGTTTTGCAGCGAAGACCTTTGCACAAATCAGTGTTAAGACTGAGTATATTAGCAACTCCAAGTTCTACGATGCTGTAGCCAATACCAATACGGGCGATGGCTCGGCGATGATCTATTCAGTGGGGGCCTTGGTACCCCTCTCTATGCAAGCCCCTAAGGAAGACGATCCCTATCAGCGGCCTACTGTATGGGGTGTATCGCTCAATGGCACCTTTGTACAGATGGACAACCATAATTTCCCTATAGGGAAAGAACTCCCTTCTCAGGTGATGAACCTTGGGGTAAGCGCGCTCCACTTACGTCCGTTAAAGAAACGTTGGTCTATGCTTATGGCAGTGGGTGCAGGGAGCTATACCCCCGAAAACCGTCTCTCTTCTATCCATATAGGTGAAAATGTAGTGGCCAATGGGGCATTACTCTTTGTATGGCATTGGAGCGCAAACCTTGAGATAGGAGCAGGAGCCGCACTGAATAATACTTTTGGTTATCCTATGTTATTCCCAGCCCTTTATTTCAAATACAAAGGCGGTTTCTCTGACAAATTCACTATAGATGTCAGTCTGCTTGACGGAGGAAAAGTAGCTTTTGGGTATAACTACCATGAAAACCTCAGCTTAAAGTTAGTGGCCAATATAGGCGGGTATGCTGCTTACCTGAGGCGTAATGAACAAAAGGAAATGTTCTCTTCACAAACCTTCTTTGTAGGGGCAGAGCCTGAATTTAAAATAGGCAAACATGTGAGCATTCCCCTTACTATAGGAGGTAGTTTTATTCGTTCGGGACGGTATAGGGAGCGTACCCTTGCGGCTATGTTCCAGTCCGAAGCCAAGAATGAAGACGGTACTGCACGCTCCAGTGTATTCCTCCCTGCCTTGTATTTTGCCACAGGAATTACGATTAAATAAGAAGTTAGTATGGACGAAAATCCTTATATATTTCTAAAAAATAATCTCCTTTTACAGTTTCTCATTGCCGATAGATACCGTATTTATCGGCATATAACCGCTTGTGTATCATTGTTGCTATTCTTTCTAATTACCAAAGAATGGGGGGCATACGAGGGCGTTTTTGACCATCTGGATTGGATAGAGAGGTATTTGATTATTACAGTAGCTTTTTACCTAAATCTCTACGTGCTTATTCCTCACTTTTTGTTTAGAGGAAAACTGATGAGTTACACCTTTAGCCTTATAGGGATACTCTTTGTCTGTCAAGTGATTACCTACTACCTGAATGCTGTTATATGGAGAGCGTATATGATCAGTGAAGCCCTAAAAAAAGCAATGGATTTGCCCATTCCTACCTTGTTTCTTTTTTCATTATTGAGTTTGATACCTTTTATAATGCTCTCTACCCTTATCAAGATATTCCAAGTATGGGTAAAGAATAGCGAAAAAATGCAAGAACTGGAGCGACAAGCCACTGAAAGCGAACTACAAGCCCTCCGTAGCCAGATACAACCGCACTTTTTGTTCAATATGCTCAATAGTATCAATGTATTGGTGCATATAGATCCCGAGAAAGCCTCTTATACTCTCTCAAAACTATCCGATTTCTTAAGACATCTGCTCTACCAGTCACATGAGCAGCGGGTATTTCTCTCTTCGGAATTGCGTTTCCTCTCGGATTACCTTTCTTTGGAGGCCATGCGGCGAGATGATTTTACGTACGAACTTATCTATGACCAAAAGAATGTACAAGGCATACAAATCCCCCCTAATATGCTGCTTATTTTAGCCGAAAACGCCGTAAAACACAGTGCCGACGCCCTTGCCTCTACCTATATCTATATAAAATGTGAACAAAAAGAAGGGAGGTTGTACTTTTCTGTTCGAAATTCCGTACCTTTGCAACCCAATCCAAAACACAAATGTAGTGGCATAGGCTTGCCCAACCTAAGCCGCCGATTGGAACTGCTCTATGGGGAGCGTTTTAGTCTCTCACAAGAGCGTTTGCCCCAAGAATATATAGTAACCTTAGCTTTGCCCTTATGAATTGCTTGATAATAGACGATGAACCTTTGGCGCGTATAGGTATGGAGCGTCTCATCAGGCAATACAGCCATTTGAAGGTAGTAGGCACTTTCAGGAATGCGATAGGTGTTGCTGACTTTCTGAAAGATAATGAGGTAGATTTGCTTTTCTTGGATATAGAGATGCCTGGGGTGAACGGCTTGGAGCTGGCCAGAACCTTACCCGAACATACTTTGGTGATATTTACTACTGCCTATAGCCAATATGCCTTAGAGAGCTATGAGGTGGATGCCCTAGACTATTTGGTAAAGCCTATTACTCCCGAACGGTTTAAGAAAGCTGTCGCCAAAGCCGAGAGTTATCACCAACTACTTTCTCAGCAGAAAACTGACTTTGAAGCTACCGATACGCAGTACATCAGTATCCGTGCCAATAGGCGCAATTACCGTATCCCTCATAGCGATATCCTCTATATAGAAGCGCTAAAGGACTATGTGATTATCCACACTTTTACCGACCGCTACATCACGTGGATTAACCTCAAAAACATACATAGCCAACTCCCCGCGTCAGTATTTGTACGTGTCAATAAGAGCTATGTGGTGAACTTGCAGCACATCACTTCCTACACTCACCAGTTTGTGTATATAGGGGAAACAGAGATTCCTATAGGCAGAGCTTATGAGGTTATTGGCAAATTAGTAAATTGAATAATTGATAAATCAACATTATGTGGCTTGTTTACGCACTATTATCAGCTATATTTGCTGCCCTTACTTCTATTCTTGCCAAAATAGGGATTGAGGGCGTCAATTCTAATCTCGCTACTGCTATTAGAACCTTAGTGGTAGTTGCTCTGGCGTGGGTAATGGTTTTCATTACTCAGCAGGGCTGTGGTTTGGCAGAGATCAGCAAGAAGAGTTGGCTCTTTCTAATCCTCTCAGGACTTGCCACGGGGCTTTCGTGGTTATGCTATTACAAAGCCTTACAAATGGGAGTCACCTCTAAGGTAGTGGCGGTAGATAAGATTAGTATTGTTCTTACCTTTATTTTAGCTGTTTGCTTCTTACATGAAGCCTTTACCCTCAAATCGCTAATAGGTATCGCACTTATTGCCATTGGAACTTTAGTGATGGTGATATAAGCTATAGGCTCTCGCTGGCTTTGTGGGAGCTTTCGTCATATCGAACTCACATTACGAAAAAATAGAAAAACTCTTACAAATAAAGTAACAAGATGAAAAGAATATTCCTAATCCTTATTGTGATGATAAGTTGTCTCACAATGCAGGCACAAAACCAAGAAAAGATGAAAATACGATTAGCAGAAATTACCATAGAACCTCAGTACCGTGAGGAATACCTCAAAAAAGCAAAAAAAGTAGGAGCTATCTCGGTAGAGAAAGAAGAGGGAGTGATTTGTATCTTCCCGATGGTGATGCAAGAAGATCTTTCGCAAGTGCGTATTGTGGAGATTTACCGAGACGAAGCAGCCTACCAAGCACACTTACAGACGCCTCATTTCTTGGAGTATAAAAGCAGTACGCTTAAAATGGTAAAATCGCTTAAGCTGATAGAAATGGATGCCCTCACCCCCGAAGCAATGACTTATATCTTCAAAAAACAGTGAGCGAATGAGCAGCACATTTGTTAGTTGGCTGATTATTTACTACTTTTGCACTTGATAATCTTCTGACTTATGAGAGAACTTATTTATCTGATTTTATCTCTTGTAGCTGTCCCAGTTTTCGCCCAAGAAGAACAATGGGTACGCAGTAGTAGCTTAGGATTCAAGGGAGGTATAAACTTTGCTAACTTATCCATTAGAGGAGATGGCGAATATAATCCTACCCAAAGGCCTTATGCTGGATTCGTATATACAGATTATGTTTATAATTTCCTTGCAGCCAAGTTTGAACTTACCTATTCAGGACAGGGGGGCAAATACGAATATGCTGAAAAGAATATAGATGCGGTCTATTCGATTCCTTACCTATCATTGGGCTATGTGATGAGTTTTCGTTTCTTCCCTGCCACACGCTTAGACTGTGGAGGTTCCGTTGATTTTGTTTTAAGCAAAGACCGCCATATTCCTGATCAACAAATGATAGACCTAACGGGCTTTATGGGGCTGGAACTGCGAATTACAGAGCAACTTTCTTTGAAGAAAATATAATTATTAAGGTGTCAAAGTATTTTCATATATTTGCATTCTGAAAATGAATGTATTATGGAATTATTTAAGGGACAAAGCCTCTTAGAGTTTACTGAACGCTTTAAAACAGACTTAGATTGCGAAGAATATCTAGCTTCTTTAAAGTGGGAAGATGGATATTGCTGTCGCAAATTACGAGGTATATATTCTTGGGTTTCAGAGTTTAATATAGACCACTATTTAGCTGAGTATAGTTTTAGAATTAATCTCACAGAGCAAAGAGACTATCTTTAACAAATTAATGAAAAGAATTGTAGAGGGTTCTCCCGTTTCCCAAAGTCAATTAGTATGTAGCTAAAAAGACACCTCAATTTTAAAATATTCAGATGGTAAAGATTTATTATTTTATTTCAGCGTGTTTATTGTTGTTTTCTTGCAATAATAACAATACCCAAGTGTCATCTTCTAATGATACTACAGATACTATTTCCTCTATCAAAAGAGATACCATAGTAGATAAGGATACAATTACACCAATTCAAGCTCCTAAAGAAGAAACTGATGAAGCTACAAAAATGATTTTAGAATTTTATGATAAGTACATCAGACAGCAAGATAAAATGCCTTGTCTTGATAACAGGGAGTTCTGCGAAGAAGAATTAAGGGAAATAGAAAGGGAGTTTCTATCAAGTAAATTAATACGGAAAGTAAATTCAGATGAATTAAGTGCAGATCCTATTGTAAAAGCCCAAGATATCTTCATAGAATGGTTGGACTCTATTAAGGTAAAGAAGATAAATTCAAAAAGATATAATGTGTATCTTTTTGACTTTTATTTTAATAGATATGATAGCGTACAATTAAAAGTAGCTAAGAAGAAGGATAAGTATATTATTGATGATATTATATTTTAAAATATTCAGATGGTAAAGATTTATTATTTTATTTCAGCGTGTTTATTGTTATTTTCTTGTAACAATAACAACACCCAAGTGTCATCTTCTGATGATATTAGAGATACTATTGCCTCTATCAAAAGAGATACCATAGTAGAAAAAGATACAATTGCACCAATTCAAGTGCCTAAAGAAGAAACTGATGAAGCTACAAAAATGATTTTGGAATTTTATGATAAGTACATCAGGCAGCAAGATAAAATACCGTGCTCTGATTTATATGAAGAAGAGAAAAAATGTGAAGATGAATTGATAAGAATTAAGAAAAGATATTTATCAAATAAATTAATAAAAAAAATAGAGCCCTCTGAAGATATAGATATGGATCTTATTGTAAATGCCCAAGATATTTTCATAGAATGGTTGGACTCTATTAAGGTAAAGAAGATAAATTCAAAAAGATATAATGTGTATCTTAACAGATATGATAGCATACAATTAAAAGTTGCTAAAAAGAAAGGCAGGTACATCATTGATGACATTATATTTTAAAATATTCAGATGGTAAAGATTTATTATTTTATTTCAGTGTATTTATTGTTGTTTGCTTGTAACAATAACAACACCCAAGAAAACAACTATATTGAAAATGATACAGATACCATTGAGGAAGCAGATTATGTACAAGAAATAACCGATAAGAGGATTACAAGGGAAATAAAGGATAAGAATTATGTTATCTTTGTGGAACCAACCTTATTTTACCTTGATAGCCTAAAGAATGTATCAAAAGATGATGATTTCTATACAACGGTAGACGATGCTACTTTTTATATGACAATGGCAAGCGATCTTGCATTAGAAAAAAGAATAGATACAATAAACATAAAAATAGGCGAAATCCTAAAAATAGGGAAAAAAATAATTCAGGTATCCAAAGACAATCCTTGGACATTGATTTTATACAAACAGGGCGGAAAGACAAAAGAGTTATATCCTATAGAAATACAAATAGATGATAAAATTATTAACATTTTTTTCAATGAATAAGTCCGTATATCCTAACACAAATAAAACTTATAGTCAAGTCTCAAAGCCGCCTTTATGATGGTATTGCCTTATGGGTCCATTTGTGTTTTCATTCAAACCTCGCTCCCAAGAACTACATAGATAAGAGAATTAAAGAAATTGAGGTGTCAAAATAATTTCATATATTTGCGCTCTGAAAAAAATATTTAATCCACGAAGGATTTTCGTATGAATTTAGATTAGATTAGTTTATGAAAAAAATACTTTTTATATTTACAATTTTATTGTTTAATTGTCATAATGCACAAAATACAGGGGAAATGAAAATACAACAAATACCCTTGGAAAAACAGATCACTTATATGATTGATTTAACATTAAAGACCCCCCACGAGCTTTATATCAATGATATATTGGCAGTGAGTCGCTCACGAGGTTCAAACGCCGCCATAGATATAAATCCTTATGTATTAAAAAATGGGAAATACAAGATAAAGTTAAGGCTATTGCCTTATTGGCATTTGAATGAAACTACAGTATCTAAATCAGATATAGAGAATGCAAGACTTTTTTTTGGCAGCTACATCAGAAATAAAGAGACCGATGAGATACTAAATTACAAAGCAGATGTAGCCCTTCCTATTGTAGCCCCTAAGGAGGATGTACCTTATTTTGAGCAAGAGTGGGATGTAGAGCTTACAGAATTGCCTTATGAGTTAGAAGGTTGGAGCAAAGGTCAAGACCTTCGTAAATGGGACAAAAAAGAATTGGAGAAAAAAGTAGTAGCATTTCATCAAAAGATCAGAAAGATACTTAATGACGGGAATTCAGAAGAGTGGATGAAACTGATTCAAAAAAGATTTGATGAAGTTTGTATTTTTGATTATCTTTCAGAAAAACGAATAGAAAAAGATTTAGAGGAAATAAAGGAAGATGTAGAAGAATATAGTAAAGGAACAATGATACCCTTGGAGGATTATGAGTTAAAACTTTATGCAGAGGGGAAGTTAGTAACCTTAGAACGAAAAACACATACCCGAGAGTTTAATAATTATTCACCATTAGACATTAAAGGATGGAGTCCTTTAATAAGTAAAGGAACAACTTATGGAGCAGCTCCCTACCCTATTTTATTATATTTACCCCAAGGTAGTGATGAATTTGTAATTATACGTAGGTAAAAATATTTAACTTATGAAAAAAGTATATTTATTAGCTATAATTATTTTAACATTTTTAAATTGTAAAGAAAGAATAAAAATGGAAAAAATAGCAAATTTATATAAAGAAGTTAAATATCATGAGCAAGCTATTAGTTATCAAGCAGAGTATTTTATAGAAGGTTGTAATTTTGAAATACTAATTAATGGCTTCCCTATTGAGAGATATTATGGATTGGGAAATGGTGCCTTAAGCGCAAGTGTCCCCATAAATACAGAAATTTTAAAGAGTGGTTTACAATCTTGGAAAATTAGAATTTTTCCTATACACATCAATGGAATTCCACAAAAAATGATAGAAGGAGGGGCAAGAGTCCAATTAAAAATACAAGCTATTCGTTTTAAAGATAATGGAGATATTGAAAAGATTTCTACACCTGTGATAGATTTCGAAGTTCCACTAAAAAAAGAAAAAGAAACAGGAAAAAATATATTTGTAGATATGGGAAAACCTTATGTAGAATATTGTGGAACATTTCAGGCTAATGTCCCATATCAATTAAAAGGATGGCAAGATGGAGAAAAATTTGATTTATCTGATAGCTTAAATCTAAAAAAAGAAGTTCTAAACAAGTTTAATGAACTTAGAAATATGATTATCAATAAAGAAGAAAATAAGTTTGAAGAGAGTATTTTATATAAAGAAAAAGAAGTAGCTCAAGCTTTATTTATGACAGAAAAAGAAAGTAAGGATATTGCAAAATTTTATACAGCTGCATTTGATGGAACTCTACAGAATTTTAATATGACTTCAATTGATAATGAAGAGTTGGTTTATTATTGTGAAGATAGAGTAGTCACATTATTATTTACAGCAATGAAATGTCCTCGTTGTAAAGGAGAGCCTGTACTAGTAGGAAGATATGAAGAGGAAAATAGAAAAAAAGTAAGAATTTTCCCTATATATTTATATCGCCCAAAAGGTAAAAAAGAATTAGAAGTTATAAGATAAATGAAAGGCACTTACTACAAAACTCCCATAGACTTCAAGGCACTGATAGAGAAGCGCGACCTTGCTAAGACCATGTTAGAGACCTCTGTTGATCAGTAACTCTTCCTATTAGCCACAACAGCTTGGGGAGAGTGCAGGTTGATGAATTTACCATAGGAGGAAAAGAGGAAGGAAAACAAGGTAGAAGCTATGAGATATATATTCTTGGGTATCAGAATTTAACATAGACCGATATTTAGCGGAATACAGTTTTAGAATTAATCGCTCACAAAATAAAGATACTATCTTTAACAAATTAATGAAAAGAGTTGTAGAGCATTCTCCCGTTTCCCAAAGTCAATTAGTATGTAGCTAAATAGACACCTCAATAAAATATTTTTTCCTTCAATATGCATCCTACTGACAAACAAAAATACATAGATGATCTACAGAAGTACGAGGAAAGCAGAGGTATCCTAACGATAGTCTTCTCCATGGTGATACTCATCATTTTTATAGTTATTTACAACACTACAACCGACAGAGGACTTACTCAAAAGCTCTATAATGCTTCTGTTCCTCTGATTGTTTTTATATTGTTGCTGTTTTATCTTGTCTTTGTCTATCAAAAACGGAGGAACCGAAAGTTACGGACACTTATAGGACAGATGAGCGAAGAAGATTTTCAATTTTTCTTACAAGTTCAATCTTCTACCTCTTACAAATATACCCCAGCATTTGTACTTTGTTGTGATCACTTTTATTTATTTTCAGCTTTTAGGATCAAGGATATAGCCCCTAAAGAAATAACAGAAATACGTTGGCATTATACAAAGAGAGGAACCAAAATGGTAGATATCGAATCTGCCTATACCATTACTATCGAGATGTCGGAGCATATATACACCCATTTTATAAGCCAAATCCGAAAGTACAACCCTCATACTCATATAGAAGTTTAAAATTATGAATAACAATATTAAAAAAATAATTTTTCTTATTCCTATCTCTCTGCTGGCAGGAATTACCTTAGCTGCCCTATACCTCTTCCTTGTTAGAAAGTTTACCAGTAGTTATGATAGGGATATAGCTATGCTCCTTTTCCCTATTCCTTTTTTATTAGGAGTATGGATATTTAGTTCCTTTGCTTATAATCAAAAGATAATAGGTGTCCTTGCCATAATCTGTACCATCGTTTTCTTTAAGTTTATGATGGGTATTTTGGGAGTTACTTTCTCTAGAGTGTATGAAAGAATGACACTCCCCAAGATCTATAAAAGTTATTATTTCTCTTCAGACTATAAAATATTACACATAGAAGGAGCCAAACACCTTGTGAGACTTCCCGAAGATATTCATCACTTTGCAAAAGGCATCTACCTCAACCCTCAAAACGAGCTGGTTGTCTATGATAAATCAATATCTTTTGATCGCAATGAACCATCTGTTATCAACTATATGAAGAAATACAATTCCTTGGGAGAGTGTATGCAAGAGAGTGACACGATAGGAGTACAGCAAGGCATCCCTAATATTTTTGATAGAAATTCACAATATCTTCTCAAAAAAGAAACTCTTGAGCGCAAGGATATTAAACCTATGTATGTAGAAAGCTATAAAGCTAAAGGAGACAAATATGAAACTATCTTGTATTTTGAGGTAAAAACTCACCTCTATATCTTTCGATTAAAAACTAAATTCTCTTATATCAAAAATCAAGAAGAACTTTCAAAAATTCCTACAACTTATTATAAAAGCAACTCTGAAACGATAGAATCTTTTGATTCAATTAGTCTATATACCAATAAGCACCTACACTACCAATTACTGAAAATAAAAGATGATTTCTATATGGTAAAATAATGATACTATACACACGAAGGCCTAAAAAATGGAGAGAATTTTGTGTGTCTTCCCTATGGTGATGCAAGAAGACCTTTCGCAGGTGCGTATTGTGGAGATTTACCGAGACGAAGCAGCCTACCAAGCACACTTACAGACGCCTCATTTCTTGGAGTATAAGAGCAGTACGCTTAAAATGGTAAAATCGCTTAAGCTGATAGAAATGGATGCCCTCGACCCCGAGGCAATGACTTATATCTTCAAAAAACAGTGAGCGAATGAGCACATTTGTTAGTTGGCTGATTATTTACTACTTTTGCACTTGATAATCTTCTGACTTATGAGAAAACTTATTTATCTGATCTTATCTCTTGTAGCTGTCCCAGTTTTCGCCCAAGAAGAACAATGGGTACGCAGTAGTAGCTTAGGATTCAAGGGAGGTATAAACTTTGCCAACTTATCCGTTAGAGGAGATGGCGAATATAATCCTACCCAAAGGCCTTATGCTGGTTTCGTATATACAGATTATGTTTATAATTTCCTTGCAGCCAAGTTTGAACTTACCTATTCAGGACAGGGGGGCAAATACGAATATGCTGAAAAGAATATAGATGCGGTCTATTCGATTCCTTACCTATCATTGGGTTATGTGATGAGTTTTCGTTTCCTCTCTGCCACACGCTTAGACTGTGGAGGTTCCCTTGACTTTGTTTTAAGCAAAGACCGCCATATTCCTGATCAACAGATGATAGACCTAACAGGCTTTATGGGGCTAGAACTGCGAATTACAGAGCAACTTTCTTTGGAAGGACGTATCAAGGGAGGTTTTTGGAGTGTTACCAAGGCCAATACCAATGAATATCCTTTCCGATATGATCCTAAAAATGTAGTGTATCAAGTAGGAATTGTATATTACTTCAATACGGATGTGTGGCGAGATAAATAAAGCTCCAAAGCAAGGACAGAACACAAAGGCACCTCTTTCTGTAATCATAGTAACCCATAAAATATCATAGGTATTACCTCTTATGTCCCAAAAAATCAGCGTATTCAACAAGCTATTAGCTCATTATGGTAGGCAATATTGGTGGAATAACCCCAATCGCATAACCGACTGGGTGTCCATGATCCTCATTCAGCAAACCACTCAAGAGAATACCGAAAAAGCCCTTGCTAACTTAGAGGGTAAGCTCACGGTAGAGGCTTTGCACACTATGGAGCTGGCCACTTTGCAAGAATATATACGTCCGGCAGGCTTCTACAAGCAGAAGAGTACTTATATCAAAGCCCTGATCGCATGGTATAGGTCACATGGGGCTTCTCTGGAAAAGTTTAAAGCCATACCTACTGAGGAGCTTCGCCAAGAACTGCTCTCTATCAAAGGCGTAGGCGAAGAAACTGCCGATGCTATGCTGCTCTACATCTTTAAGCGCAATGTATTTATAGCCGACCAGTATGCTATACGACTTTTGAACCGCCTGAATCTCTCTTCAGCACAGACTTATAAAGCCTTACGCGAAGAGTGTATGCCTTTAGTAGCTGATATTCCCTTAGAGACTTGTCAGGAATGGCACGCAGTGATTGATATGCATGGCAAGGCCTACCGCAAAGGGGATACCGACGAATCGTGGCTACTGGAATAATCAAACAAATAGCTCATTAACACACAACACCTTGACAAACATCTTCACTTTTCTAAAGGAAGAAGCACCCTTCTTCCTGCATCTCACTACTGAACACCTCTTGCTCTCGCTCTTGGCCATTGTCATAGCGACGCTTATAGGGGTGGTATTGGGTGTTTTTATAAGCGAGTATCGCAAGTATGCCGCTTGGCTCTTGGCAGCGGTCAATGTGCTCTATACGATTCCCTCCATAGCCTTGTTGGGTTTCTTTATCACCATTACAGGGGTGGGTAACCTCACGGCTCTTATAGCCCTGATACTCTACGCCTTGCTGCCTATTATCCGTAGTACTTATACGGGTATTACCCAGATTAACCCACTTATTATCGAGGCTGCCGAGGCCATGGGTAGCACCCGCTGGCAGTTGCTCTGGCGGATAAAACTCCCCTTAGCTCTCCCTGTACTCATGTCGGGAGTTCGTAATATGGTTACCATGACCATTGCACTGGCAGGTATAGCTTCGTTTGTAGGGGCAGGTGGCTTGGGCGTGGCTATCTATCGCGGTATCACAACCAACAATAGTACAATGACTTTGCTAGGTAGTGTACTGATTGCCTTCTTGGCTTTGGGTTTTGATTTTCTCTTGGCAAAAATAGAAAAACGCCTGACCAACAGGGAAGTAGCCTCGAAGCGCAACCCGCTAAAGCTGGTAGGAATGGGGGTATTGGCACTGCTTATCACTCTCTTCTTTGTGCTTTCTCCTAAAAGGACAAAGGATATACACATCGCGACCAAGCCAATGACCGAAAGCTACCTATTGGGGCAAATGCTTGCCTTGCTTATCGAGCAAGACACAGGGCTTTCGGTACGCCTGACCAATGGGGTAGGAGGCGGTACCTCCAACATTCACCCTGCAATGCTCCGTGGAGGCTTTGATATGTATCCCGAATACACCGCTACTGCGTGGGAGGCGGTGCTCAAGCGCAAAGAGCCTTACCGCGAAGATAAGTTTGCTGCCTTAGAAGAAGCCTACAAAAAGCAATATGGCTTGCAGTGGGTAAACTTATATGGGTTTAACAATACTTATGGCTTGGCCGTAAGCAAAGAGATAGCCCAGCGGTACCAGCTCAAAACTTTTTCCGATTTGGCAAAGGTGAGTGACCAGCTTATTTTTGGAGCTGAATACGACTTCTTTGAGCGTGAAGACGGCTACAAACAACTGCAAAAGACCTATAATATACACTTTAGAAAGGTGATAGATATGGACATCGGGCTCAAATACCAAGCTATGCACGACAAAAAGATTGATGCAATGGTAGTATTCACCACCGACGGGCAGCTTTCTGTAAGCGAAGTGGTAGTACTCCAAGATGACCACAATCTGTATCCCTCCTACAAGGCAGGAACTGTGGTACGTAGCGAGGTGCTGACAACTTATCCTGCCCTGCGCATTACCTTGGCAAAGTTCAACGATCTGATAGACGATGCCACCATGGCGCACCTTAATTTCTTGGTAGAAGCCCAAAGGAAACGACCAGAAGAAGTTGCCAAGGAGTTTCTATTACAAAAAGGACTTTTACACTCACAACCATGATTACATTTTCCCATATATACAAAAGCTATAATGGCAAAGAGTTGATCTCCGACTTCAACTTAACCATTGAAAGCGGCACTTTTCTCACCATCATAGGTACTTCAGGTTCGGGAAAAACCACCCTGCTGAAGATGATTAACGGACTTATTTTGCCCGATAAGGGTGAAATACATATTGACGGCAGGAATATTCTGGCGGAAGACCTCATTGAGCTGCGTCGCAATATAGGCTATGTCATTCAGGGGAATATCCTTTTTCCTCACCTCACTGTTGCCGAGAATATAGCTTATGTACTCCACCTAAAAAGCTATTCCAAGGCCGATATAGAGCGCATTGTAACAGGAAAACTACAACAGGTAAATCTCAACCCAGAACTCGCTAACCGATTTCCGCATCAGCTTTCAGGCGGACAGCAACAGCGGGTAGGTATTGCCCGTGCCTTAGCGGCCAATCCTGATATCGTATTGATGGACGAGCCTTTTGGGTCATTAGACAGTATTACCCGTAAGCAGCTACAGCGCGAACTCAAAGCCTTACATCTGCTTTCAGGCGCCACTCTCGTATTCGTTACCCACGATATAGCCGAAGCTCTTACCCTCGGCACCAAAGTATTAGTTTTAGACAAAGGTACCATTCAGCAATATGATACCCCAGAGATGATTAAACAACACCCTGCCAATGAGTTTGTAAAGCAATTAGTCAATTAATATACAATATATGAAAGCTATCGTTATTTACAAAGCAGGCGATGCTCACCAATTACAAATAGAAGAACGTCCTATTCCAGTTCTAAAAGAGGGTTGGAATAGGCAGGAGGTAAATTGACAAATTGACTCATTGGCAATTTGACAAATTATTCTTACCTTTGCAAAAAATAATGTACCTCATGTCATTACAACAAATTCTCTTAGAAAACACCCAAAAAGCCATAGCCGAGCACTATGGCCAACACATAGAAAATATAGAAATCCAGCTTACTCGTAAGGAGTTTGAGGGGGATTATACCCTTGTGCTCTTTCCTTTGCTAAAGCTCATCAAGGCCAAACCCGAACAGATAGGGGAGGTGTTGGGTAGCTATCTTACTGAACATGTAGCGGAGGTTACCGCTTACAATGTGGTCAAAGGCTTTCTAAACCTGAGTATTGCCGATAACTACTTCCTGTCTTTCTTCGGTGAAATAGCCGCCCAAGAGCGCTATGGTACTACCCCTGTTACGAGCGAATCGCCTGCGATGATTGTCGAATATTCTTCACCGAATACCAACAAGCCTCTACACTTGGGACATATCCGTAACAACCTCTTAGGCTTTGCAATGGCTAAGATCTTGGAGGGTACCGGTAAGCGTGTGTATAAAACCCAGATTATCAACGACCGAGGTATTCACATCTGTAAGTCTATGGTAGCTTGGCAACGCTTTGGCAAGGGAGAAACCCCAGAGAGTACAGGCATGAAAGGAGATAAGCTCGTGGGTAAGTATTATGTACTTTTTGAAAAAGAATTAAAAAAACAGACAGAAATTATCCGTAATGAATTTTATAAATCTAATTTTTCTTTAGATAAAACAAAAAAAGAGGTTAGATTGAAAGAAATGATAGAAGAACTTAGAGAGCTAGAAATAATATTAAAAGAAGAAAGGAATAATTTAGTATCTCAAAATATAGATATAGAAGGAATAGATAAAATAGATAAAGAATTAGGGAATATCTTTAGGAAGGCAGTAGAGGTAGAGAATGAACATTATATAAATAAGCCTTTATTAGATTTTAAAAAGAAACAAACAGAAGAGTTTCTTAAATCAAAAAAATTTAAGGAAGTAGAAAGATATATAAAGCCATTAGTTACTGTTCAAGATAAAATAGCTAATATATTGTTAGAAATCAATAAAATAGCACGTGAAAACACTCCTATTATGCATCAAGCACAGCAGATGCTCCGCCTATGGGAACAGGGTGATGCGGATACCTTGGCACTTTGGAAACAGATGAACCAATGGGTGTATGACGGCTTTGAGGTCACTTACCGCAACTTAGGGGTGAGCTTTGATCGCAACTATTACGAAAGTGAAACCTACCTCTTGGGCAAGGATATTGTACAACGTGGACTGGAGCAGGGTGTATTCTATCGCAAGGAAGATGGCTCCGTATGGATAGACCTTACAGCGGACGGCTTGGACGAAAAGCTCGTACTCCGTTCCGATGGCACTTCGGTATATATCACCCAAGACTTTGGTACGGCAATCAAGCGTATAGAAGAAGACTTTCCTAAGGTAGAGGGCATGATCTATACCGTGGGCAACGAACAGGATTACCACTTCAAGGTGCTTTTCCTTATCTTACAGAAACTTGGCTTTGCTTGGGCTAAAAACCTCTATCATCTAAGCTATGGTATGGTAGAGCTGCCCAATGGAAAAATGAAGAGTCGTGAGGGTACCGTGGTAGATGCTGATGACCTTATGGAGGAAATGGTACAAGTAGCCGAGGAACTCTCCCAGGAGCTGGGCAAGCTCGACGGGTATGACCAACAGCAGAAACAACAGCTCTATAGAGTGATAGGCTTAGGTGCCCTTAAGTACTATATACTCAAGGTAGATCCTAAGAAGAAAATCGCTTTCAACCCACAAGAGTCTATTGACTTCCAGGGAAATACAGGGCCTTTTATCCAATATACCTATGCTCGTATTCAGTCTATATTGCGCAAGGCAGGCGAGTTGCCAGCTCTACCTACCACAGGAGAATTGCACGCCAAGGAAAGAGAGCTTATCAAGCAACTATCTCTTTTTGCCAGTGTAGTACAACAAGCAGCAGATACTTATAGCCCAGCCCTTATTGCCAATTATGTATATGAATTGGTTAAGGAATTCAACTCTTTCTACCAGAATGTGTCCATACTTGGAGAAGAAGACCCTATAAAGCGTGCCCTAAGAATCCATCTCTCCCGCAAGGTAGGGGAAGTCATCGCCACTGGTTTTGACCTATTGGGAATAGAAGTGCCCGAAAGAATGTAAGTATTAAGAGGTTAATATAAACAAATAAGCTATGTCCCCTTGGGGATATAGCTTATTCAATTATGAAAAAATAAAACTATGAATGCTTAGAAACGGAAACCTAAGCGAACACCAGCGTTAGGTTCTACAGCCCAGAATCTTTTATTAACCTCAGAACTGAAGTTACGTCCAAGATTTGCATAAGGAGCCACTACGAACTTGCTGTTGAACACCCAAGTGTATCCTACACCTACCCCAATGATGAAGGCAGCCATATCAGTCTCTTCTTTATATGTTGACTTTACATTGTTTTCCTCTTTTGTTTTTTCTTCAGTGTATTTCCCAAAACGAGTTTTTAAGAAAGGATTAATGTAGAAACCTACTGCATCAGAAGAGTCAAAGTAGTAATTGTACCCTACCTTGATACTGGTAGCAGAGAATTTACCATCCCCTTTAGGCCAATAAGAGAATTTGTCTAAGAACATAAGCTCCCCTTCTACGGATTGGTTGTCATCTAAGTAATACTCGTATCCTAACTCTATGGAAGGACGTACTATTACATTGAGAATGTTGAGTTTAACCTCATTTTTGTAAGTCTGTGCAAAAGCGCCAAAAGATACTAAGGCTATTGCTATACTTAAGATCATTTTTTTCATATCGTAATCTTTTTTATATTATGGGGGCAAAAGTACTAATTTTTTAATTAATAAGCAAAATTATAAGCGGAAAATACAACCTACTGAAATCATAGTCTCAAAAAAGAAGAAATCATGATGGGCTCTATCGCTTTTGCTCATAGTGGTACGCACATCGTACATATTGAGGTAACCTCCACGGAGTTCGCCCACGATCATAAAGTGCTTAAGGAGGAACATATGTAAGCCTGCCTTAGCATGCATACCCACACCCGCTACATGGAACTCATCATAACGTTCGCGATTGAGAATCTTAGTGTTTGTTCTGGGATATACCACCCCGAACCCAGCTCCTTCGGTAAGGTTCACTTGGAATATATCAGTGTTGCGGATTCCAAATAGGGAAGAAATATCATCTACACGGGCACCTTCTACCAGTACATAGTTGAGTCCATCAGTATGCTCAAAGGTAAGGAAGTCTTCGGTAAGTTTCTTACTCTCATTATGATAGACCTTGTCATGGGAGGTGCCTGCACTTACATAACCCTCTATGGGAACAGTTTGGTCTTGTACCATCACATATTTCATATGATCTACTCCAGCCGAGAGCGTCCATTTGTCTGCTAAATAGTACCCCAAGCGGAAGTTGGTCTGAGGGATAGTCATTCTAAGCGGGTTGATATAGTCAATATGCCAACCTTTGGGCTTATCCACCGCCTCTACATCGGAGAGGGTGAAGTTGTAATCATTGCCTCGGAAGGTAATATCGGAGTTAGTATAATACCCGCGGTTTCCTCCCCAGAAGACGAAGATTTTCCCTTTGTTATGTTGGGTATAGTCCTGAGCATAAGAGGCTATCCCACAGAAAAGGGCTACAAAAAGCAATACTTTTTTCATGTGTAAAATTTATAAAATCGGGGTGCAAAATTACTATTTTTTATAATAGTACAAAATATAAAACAAAAAAAAGTGTAACGCCAATTCCACCCCCAAGTGAAATTTTTTAGCTTGCCTTTTGGTAGAACAAATCTTTAGGTTTTTTAAAGTTTAATACTTTTCTTGGTCTATCATTAATTTTATATTGATATGTCTTTATATCTTGATCTGTAACATCTTTAAAATCAGTTTCTTTAGGTATATATTGCCTTACAAGACCATTGGTATGCTCACTAAGTCCACGCTCACAAGAACAATAAGGATGAGCAAAGAAAAATTGTAAATCTAATTTCTTTTCAACTCTCTTAAAATCTGAGAACTCTGTTCCATTATCACAGGTTATAGTCTTAACACAGTTCTTATAAGGTAGCATCATATTTATAAGCTGCCAAGTTTCCAAAAGCAAACTTTCGTACTGAGACAACAGCTTTTTATCCTCACCCAATCCTCCCGCAAGAATGATAGCACACTCTATACGGCTGGCATTTTTATGGGTAATAGCATCATTTAGATAAGCTTTGAGCAAGTCTATAAGGGTAGCACCTTCAAGCAGTGGTTCTATATAATAAGGCAGGTCATACGTTCTTTAAAAATATATCTGATTTCTCATCAGAAGTTATTGCCTGAACTTCTCTACTTCGTCTTCAGTACAGTCAAAAAAGCCAACAGCTTCTTTGCCTTTTTCATCTATATAATTTTCTTGTATTACATAGGTTATAACTCCTGTAGTGAGGTCTTTTACAGCGAATATCCAAGCTGCTCTATCTTCTAATCCGTTGTAAACAAGTATCTTGAAGTTTTTCAGCTGAAGTATATCAGTAGCGTATTTCTCTATTTGTGCAGGTAATGGTTCCATGCCCTTAACCTCTATTTCCATTTTTGTTTTTCGGTTATACACTACATTATCCTTTATACAGGTTACCAGTAGATAGTTTTTAGCTTTTTCTTGATCTTCTTTTTCATTTTTTGAAGTGCTTTTTACCAAGAATATTTTCTTATCTGAGACTTTATATATGTAATAGTCGGCTGTATCATTGTGTAACTTTTCGTTTCTGTGTTTACAATCACCACTTTGTTCAAATTTTAAGGCGTTTAAGCGCACATACGAAGGGGCAATAGGCTCAAACGTACCTGTTATAGAGGGGAAACAGTCGTTGCCACAAGGGGCAAAGTAATATGAGGTATACTGATTTTTGTTGTTCTTTCCAAAAACAGTATTATACCCAAAACTTTCATATTTCCTTTGTGTAAGCACAAATAAGTTGTGATCTTCCACTTTGAAGTTAATCAACAGAGAGTTGGTTATCCATTCGCCTTCTAAGGGATTTTGAGCATACATAGAAGGCACGCATAGTAACAAGAATATTGCGATATGTTTCATAATCATTTATTTAGTCTTTAGTTGTTATAGAGTGATGAGAGACTCCACTGGCGTATTTCCTATAACTCGTGCATTAATCATTAATTTAACGTGAGTTCGATATAACGAAAGCTCCCACAGATTTTCACGGATTTCACAGATTTTCTATGTTTGTGTAATTGTGCAGTTGCGATTTACACAGATTTTTATAAGGCCAAAGGCCTTATTTATCCGTGGAAATTAAAGAGTTATCATAGTTGTTGTGTTATTTTCTCTGTGAAAATCCGTGGAATCCGTGGGAGAAAAATATAATTTTGCTTATGTCGAACTCATGTTAATTTAAGTTTCACAAGTTGTTTTTTGCGTATAGGAGATCGTTCAGCTTCATCGGTTATGGCAGTTTGATAATACAGCCCGTTCCTATGTTGTTCCTTTCGAACCATCCTTGAGGTACTTCAAGAGCATAACGTACAGATTCCGATGAGTTCACACTTTCGCGACTGAAGGGTGTCATATTGCGTATTTCACGAATTTCGCCATTCGAGTTAATGAACGCAATTGAAAGAGGGGTAGGTGTATTTTTCATCCAAAAACTTAACTTTTCGTCTCTTTTAAAGATAAAAAGCATACCCGTCCCTTCGGGGATATGCTCACGCCCCATATAGCCTTTTGACAGCTCTCGTATGGAGCGAGCAAGCTCAACCCTTATGGGAATCGTCTTGCCGTCAAGATTTGTAATGCTCAAGTCCTTCTCTTCAAACTCAAGGGCGAGAGCTGAACAGGCGCTAAGAACAAGGTAGCATGATAGGATAACTCCCATCAGCAATAGCTTGGCAGATGTGAATATTTTCTTTTTCATAGGCTTCTAAAATTAAATGTTCAAGTTTCGCAAGCTCTTTCGGAGCTTGATTTAGTGAAAAAAGGTAGAAAAAAGTAGTATATTATTTGGTAAAGTCACTGATAATCAGTAACTTTTTGGTACTAAAAAACAAAATCCATACTAATATACTACCGAACAAAGGTACGAAAAATTTATCAGAACTAAAAAACTTTTTTACTACAAATGAAAAGGCTTTTTTTCCTGTTTACAATATACTAGTTAATAATGAAAATAATATCTGAAAATAAGCAACTTATGAAATGGATTAATTTGAATCCCTTATCTAAAGTGGCTTAGAACAATTTGCAAAACTTAAATAAAGTAGTATTAATTTTGTCCGCTACACTGAAAAATGTGTATCTTTGCAGCCAGTTAAGCCTATAACTGAAAGAGGAAAAAGTGAGAAAGTTATTAAATAATTTCTGGGTATTTGTGGCACGTATGGTGCTGCGCAATCGTTATGTATTCTTAGGGGTATTCTTAGGAATCACAGTGCTTTTGGCCATGCAATGGAAGTATATCCGCATGACTTATTCCGAGGCCAATATGCTCCCTAAGGATAGCCCTATTAGCAAGGAGTATGATAAGTTCTTAAGCATATTCGGCGAGGAGGGCAACCTGATCGTCATAGGAGTAGAAGCTGATAAGATTACCAAGGCAGGTGGTTTTAACCGCTGGAATATGCTGGCCAGAGATTTGCAAAAGTTCCCACAGGTGGAGGGGGTACTCTCTCTCAATACCATTAAAGAGTTGTGCAAGGATACAATTCATGAGCGCTTCGCAACGCGTAACTTCTTTCCTGAGGAGGTGGCTACTCAAGGGGAATTGGACAGCCTTTTCCCTAAATTGTTTAACCAAACGCCTGTATATGAGGGACTGCTGTATAACAAGGATCATACGACCCTGCGTATGGCTGTTTCCTTGCGCAAGGATATTGTCAACACTGCTATACGTAAGGATTTTATCCTCAAGGATCTAAAACCGCTGATAGAGCAATGCCAGACCGACTTAGGAGTGCCTATACATGTATCGGGCATGCCTTATATACGTACACTTAGCACCGAGATTATCACTGGGGAAATAGGCTTTTTTATTGTCGGAGCGCTCCTGGCTACCTGCTTGGTGTTGCTCTTTTTCTTCCGTTCGTTCAGGGCTATGCTTATTTCCATCTGTACCGTACTTATTGGGGTGATGTGGGCTTTTGGTTTCTTAGGGCTTTTCCGTTATGAGATTACCATACTCACGGCGGTGATTCCGCCACTGGTCATTGTCATAGGGGTACCCAACTGTGTGTTCCTTATCAACCGTTACCAACAGGAAATACAAAAACATGGTTACAAGGCCATGGCACTCCAGCGGGTCATTACCAAGGTGGGCAATGTTACTCTACTGACCAACTTGACTACTGCGGCGGGCTTTGCCACCTTTATCATCACCGAGAGTAGTATTCTCAAGGAGTTTGGGATTGTCTCCTCAATCAGTATTATGTGCTTATATGTGATTTCTCTCTGTTTGATTCCTATCATATATAGCTTTATGTCTTCTCCTAAGCCGCGCCACCTCAAGCACTTGAGCAAGCAGTGGATAGGAGGACTCTTGGAGGGGATTGAGCGTATTGTTAAGAAACATCGCTTTGCTACCTTCTCGATAGCAGTAGCCCTTTTGGTAGCCAGTATTATAGGAATTTACCGAATCCATATCTCAGGAAGTGTCATAGAGGATATGCCTAAGGGGGAGAAGTTCTATGACGATATCCTCTACTTTGAAAAGAAGTTTGGCGGGATTATGCCTTTGGAAATTACCATCAATACAGGTAAGAAAAACGGAGTGATGCGCCCTGCTACTTTGCAGAGTATGGCAAAGCTAGAGGAATACTTGGCCGATATACCTGAAATATCCCAGCCTATCTCGGTGGTAAGGCTCGTGAAGTATGCCCGACAAGCTTTTTATAATGGCAAAGCGGAGTATTTTGACTTACCTACAGCCCAAGAGCGTGCTTTTGTGCTTTCTTATGTAAAAAATTCCGATGGAAAAGCCGATATGCTGCGCAGTATAGTGGATAGTACAGGGCAAATTGCTCGTATTACGGTCTTTATGAAAGATATAGGTACCGAAAAAATGCACCATATAGAGGAGGCTATCGCCAAACAAACCGATAAACTTTTCCCTACTGACCAATACAAGGTGCGTCTCACAGGCAAGGCCTATATGTTCACCAAAGGAACAGACTATTTGGTAGGCAATCTCATACAATCATTGCTACTGACTATAGCGATCATTGCAGTGATGATGTTCTATATGTTCCGTTCGTTCAAAATGGTAATTATCTCTCTGATACCCAACTTGTTGCCTTTGGCTATTACCGCAGCAGTGATGGGATACGCCGGTATACCGCTCAAGCCTTCCACTATATTGGTCTTTGGGATAGCCTTTGGTATTTCTATAGATGATACTATTCACTTCTTAGCCAAATATCGTCAGGAGCTGATGGTCAACCAGTGGAAGGTGAAGCGTTCGGTCTATGCAGCTTTGCGGGAGACGGGCATTAGTATGTTCTATACCTCGGTAGTGCTGCTCTTTGGCTTCTCTATCTTTACCTTATCCAGCTTTGGAGGGACTAAGGCCTTGGGAGGACTGATCTCTACCACCCTGTTCTTTGCTATGTGCAGCAACCTGATTCTGCTGCCTTCCTTGCTCATTGCCTTAGAGAAGAGTATCGCCAATAAGAAAACACTTATAGAACCTCATATAGATGTGCTAGGTGAAGACGAAGACCAAGAGGAAGAAGTGAAAAATGAAAGTAAAAATGAATAACTACATACGTCCATTATTAAAATATTTCCTACAAGGGGTCGTTATCATAGGCCCCTTGAGTACCACCATTTGGATTCTTTGGTCTATTTTCTATAGTGTAGATAACCTAATTCCGCATCTTTCGGAGCGTTTTCCAGGCTTGGTCTTTGTCATCATCTTGGTAGGCACGACCCTGATCGGCTATTTGGGAAGTCGCTTTTTAGTAGGCAAATTTGTCGTGGAGGGACTGAACTATATCTTGGAACACACCCCTGGAATCAAGTTTATTTACAAGACCATACGCGATGTAATAGGTTCCTTCGTAGGGGACAAACAGAAGTTTTCCCACCCTGTATGGGTACGGGTACAAGAGGCGCCTGAGCTATGGCGTATAGGTTTCTTGACCCAAGAAGATATGTCCTTTGCGACCTTTACGGATATGGTCAGTGTCTATCTGCCACACTCTTACGCTATATCGGGCTGGGTGATAGTGGTTCATAAGGATCAGATAAAACCCGCCGAAGGATTCTCTGCCAAGCAAGCCATGGAGTTTGCCGTAAGTGGAGGAACCGTAGGGGTAAGAAGTGAAAAGAGAGTGGTAAAAAGTGAAGAATCCTAATTTAGAACTCGAAATTAAAAACTCAAAACTATGAAAATTGGAATCATTGGAGCTATGGAGAGTGAGATACAGCTCCTTAGAGAATATTTGGGCAATCCAGCCCCCACTCATTTGCAACGTTATGCTTTCTATCAGGGGCAGATAGGCTCTCACCAAGTGGTAGTACTCCTCTCTGGTATTGGCAAGGTGAGTGCTGCCGTGGGTACAGCTTTGCTTATAGATCACTTTGCCCCTGACCTGGTGATTAACACAGGTACCGCAGGCGGACTGCAACACAGCAAGGTATTAGATATGGTATTGGCCACAGAGGTTGCCTATTACGATGTAGATGTAACCGCCTTTGGCTATGCCTTAGGCCAGCAAGCACAGATGCCCGAAAGCTATCTGCCATCGGAACAATGGTTTGACAAAGCCAAAGCGTCGGTAGCACGTTACACCAACCAACTCCATTGCGCTCCCATTGTCAGTGGGGATACTTTTATAAGCAAGCCCGAAACACGCCAATGGATAGAGGCTAATTTCCCCAAGGCAGTAGCCGTGGAAATGGAAGCGGCAGCCATAGCCCAAACCTGCTATCTGTTAGGTACCCCTTTTCTGATTCTTCGCGCCGTTTCGGACAATGCAGGCGAGGGAGATACGATTTCTTATGATACATTTGTCACTCAAGCTGCCTCCCTCTCAGCCAAGATGAATATTGACTTTATTGAAAACTTAATATAACCCATTTATGTCAGCATGCAAAATTCCCCGAGGGTATGATCCCAAATATGGTATCATGGATACCGAAAGAGCTATTAAGCGTATCAAAGACTTCTTTGAAACGGAGCTATCCAAGGCACTGAACCTCTCCCGTATCTCTGCCCCTTTGTTTGTCAAGAATACCACAGGACTTAACGATAACCTCAATGGGGTAGAACGCCCTGTTTCTTTCCAAATGAAAGAGGCACCAGAGGATACTATAGAGATAGTACATTCTTTGGCTAAGTGGAAACGCTTGGCACTCAAGCGCTATGCAATCGGTGTAGGGGAAGGCATCTATACCGATATGAATGCAATCCGCCGAGATGAGACCTTGGACAACACCCATTCTATCTATGTGGATCAGTGGGATTGGGAAAAAATCATTACGAAGGAACAACGTACGTTAGCCTATTTGGAGGAAACTGTAAGGAAGATATACAAGGTGTTTTTGGCCACAGAGGCGGTCATCACCCTAGAATATCCGCTACTGACGCCTTTTTTGCCTAAGGAAATCACTTTTATCACCTCCCAAGAGCTGGAACATAAATATCCGAACTTATCTGCGAGCCAGCGCGAACAACATTTTGCTAAGGAGAAAGGGGCTATTTTCATTATGCAGATAGGTGATGCACTTCTCTCTGGTGAAAAACACGATGGTCGTGCCCCTGATTATGATGATTGGCAGCTCAATGGAGACCTTATTCTTTGGAATCCAGTCTTGGACAGCGCTTTGGAACTCTCCTCCATGGGCATCCGTGTAGATGAAGTCTCTCTTATGCAGCAGCTCAAGAAGGCCAACTTAGAAGAGCGCAAGCACTTGGACTACCATCAGATGCTCCTACAGGGCGACCTGCCTCTTACCATAGGTGGAGGGATTGGTCAGTCTCGTATCTGTATGTTTTTCCTCCAGAAAGCACATATAGGGGAGGTACAAGCCTCTATCTGGACGGAGGAAATACTCGCCTTATGCGAACAACATCATATCAACTTGTTATAAGCTATTGCCTATGAAGACTTTCGGACTTGTCCTCTCAGGGGGGGTGTACGTGCCTTAGCACATGCAGGTATGCTCAAGGCCTTGGACGAACACCATCTTCGCCCTGCAGCGATCTCAGGCACCAGTGGAGGGGCTTTGGTGGGAGCACTCTATGCTTCTGGGAAGACCCCAGAACAGCTCTTAGACTTCTTCAAGCAAACCCCGCTGTTTAAGTTTTCCATGCTTTCCCTTGGGAAAATGGGGCTTATAAATAGCAACAAGTACCCGGCTTTGTTCGAGAAAAATCTCTCTTGTACAACTTTTGAAGAACTCTCCATTCCCCTATATGTGGCTGCTACCGATCTGCTCAGTGGGAAGATAACGTATTTTTCTAAAGGAGACTTAATCGCTCCTATGGTAGCTTCTTCGGCACTACCGCCTTATTTTTCCCCTATAAAAATAGGGGAGGGGGTCTATTGTGATGGTGGCTTGCTGAACAATTTTCCTATAGAACCTCTCAGAGGAAAGTGCGATGTACTCATAGGTAGTTTTATAAATCCACTGGAATCGGTAGAAGAAAAAGACCTGAGCAATCCGATTAAGTTCTTCCAGCGCATCTACAATGTGATTATGGACGGTTCCTATGAGAAGAAGTTTAAGAAATGTGATTTTGTCTTCCTACAAGAATTGAGTAATATAGGTGTCTTGGATACCAAACAGATAGATGCGGCCTTCGAATATGGCTACCAGCAAGCACTTACTATGATGACAACTTTGAAAAACTGTATAGCTAATTAAAAGAAAAATTGTATCTTTGCAGATGCTAAATATATTTTTGTCAAATCACTTAAAAATCAATGAATCCCGTATATATCACCAAAGCAAGCAAATATCTTCCTAATACCCCTATTGATAATGATCAGATGGAGGCGTTTTTAGGGGAGATTAATGAAACGGCCTCTAAGGCAAAGCGTATTGTATTGAGAAACAATGGAATAACCACGCGTTACTATGCACTTGATACACAAGGCAATCCTACTCATACCAATGCCGACCTTACTTGCTTGGCGATAAAGGGGCTACTGGATACACACTTCAAGGCAGCGGATATACAAGTACTCTCTTGTGGTACCTCTACACCCGATTGCCTATTGCCCTCGCATGCAGCTATGGTGCATGGCCTGCTGAAAGGCAGTGGAGCTGTAGAGCTAAACTCCTCCGCAGGAGTCTGCAACTCAGGTATGAATGCCCTAAAGTTTGCCTATCTTTCCGTAAAGTCAGGCAATAGTACCAATGCTGTTTGTACAGGCTCCGAGCGAGTTTCCTCTTGGCTTAGAGCCAATAAGTACGAAAATGAAATACAATCGCTCACCCTTTTGCAGGAGCAGCCTATTTTGGCTTTCAAGAAAGATTTCTTGCGATTTATGCTCTCCGATGGGGCAGGAGCCTTGCGCTTGGAGTCCAAACCACATCCCACAGATCGCTCCTTACAAATACTTTGGATGGAAGCACATTCGTATGCTCACCAGCTGGAGGCTTGTATGTATGCAGGGTGTGAGAAACAATCCGATGGTTCTCTTAAGGCTTGGAGTGATTATAGCCCAGCGCAGTGGTTGGAGCAATCTATCTTTTCCATTAAGCAAGATGTAAAGCTTCTCAATGAGAATATATTGGTAAAAGGGGCGGAGAGTATGCAGACCGCACTCAACAAACATGCCCTTTCTCCCGATGAGATTACCTATTTCCTCCCTCATATCTCTTCCCTTTATTTCAAAGACCGCTTATATGAAGAGCTTAAGAAGGTCGGGATAGATATTCCCTTGGAACGCTGGTTTTTGAACCTTCCCCAAGTAGGTAATGTAGGGAGCGCTTCCCCTTATTTGATGCTGGAGGAACTGTTCAACTCGCAAAAGCTCCAAAAGGGAGATACCCTACTGCTTTCGGTACCAGAGAGTGGTCGTTTCTCTTATAGTTATGCCCTGCTAAAAGTCGTATAATATGAACTCGATGTACCGTATCTACCCAGAAAAACGTTATAGGAAAACCTTGGCTATCTTACAGCGCTTTACCCCTAAGGGAACCTCCATACTGGACTTAGGAGTACGCAATCCCTTCTCTGAGGTCATGGAAAAAGAAGGCTATGTGGTGAGCAACACAGAAGGAGAGGATTTAGACCTCCATCCAGAGACACTAAAGGACTACCAAGGGGAAATGGTAACCGCTTTGGAGATACTAGAGCACTTGGTCAATCCATTTGGGGTACTACAACAGCTTCCTGCAAAAAAGCTCCTCATTACAGTACCTCTGCGCCTATGGTTTGCCAAGGCCTACCGCAATGACAAAGACCCGCGAGATTGTCATTACCATGAGTTTGAAGACTGGCAATTGGATATGCTCTTAAAGAAAGCAGGCTGGCAAATCCAATATCGTGAAAAATGGACACACCCCGTAGGCAAGTTAGGCTTTCGCCCTTTGCTTCGGTACTTTGTCCCCAGATATTATGCGGTATACGCACAGCGAATGACCAATGATTAGTGACAAAAATAGGATTAGTCATTAGTCGTTAGTCACTATATAGGTTTGTTTTTTGAGGAAAAAGCTGTATTTTTGCACCAAATTTTGTAACCAATTATAACATATAGAACATGTGTGGAATTGTAGGATATATAGGAAATAAAGAAGCGTATCCCATTATCATCAATGGGCTGAAACGCTTGGAATACAGAGGCTATGACAGTGCAGGCTTTATTGTCAATGCTGAAAAATTTGTCAGTGAAAAGACCAAAGGAAAGGTCTCTGACCTAGAAGCAAAAGCCGCTAAAGATACCATTCCTACTGCTACTTTCGGTATGGGGCATACCCGTTGGGCAACTCATGGGGTGCCCAGTGATAGGAACTCACACCCACATTTGTCCAATTCAGGCAATTTGGCCATAGTGCATAATGGAATCATTGAGAACTATCAATCGATTAAGCAACGCCTTTTACAAGAAGGCTATGTATTTCATTCTGATACTGATACAGAGGTACTTATTAATTTCATAGAATACATCAAGAACAAGAAGCAACTCCCCTTAGAAGAGGCTGTACGCTATGCCCTTAATGAAGTAGTGGGTGCCTATGCTATTGCGGTGATGGAGGAAGCCAATCCATCCAAAATGGTAGTAGCACGCTTGGGAAGTCCTTTGGTGATAGGTATAGGAGAGAATGAGTTCTATATTGCTTCCGATGCATCTCCTTTTATAGAATATACCAAGAACGCCCTCTATCTTGAAGATGGGGAAATGGCAACCATTGAGCTTAATAAGGACTTACAGGTACGTAAGATATACAACAACGAAGAGGTGGATCCTACCATACAAGAGTTGAAACTCAGTATAGATGCAATAGAAAAGGGTGGTTATGAGCATTTTATGCTTAAAGAAATCTTCGAGCAACCTGACTCTATTCAGGATACCATGCGTGGTCGTCTGTTAGAGGATGGGACTACCAAAATATCAGGAATCAACAACAACCTCAAGCAATTCCTTAGTGCTGATCGTATTATCATTGCCGCTTGTGGTACCTCTTGGCATGCGGGCTTGGTAGGGGAGTACCTTTTTGAGGAACTTACCCGTATTCCAGTAGAGGTGGAATATGCCTCTGAGTTCCGCTATCGCAATCCTGTAATCAACTCCTCGGATATAGTGATGGCCATTTCCCAATCAGGAGAAACAGCCGATACGTTAGCTGCCCTAAAATTGGCCAAGGAGCGTGGTGCTTTCATCTATGGGATATGCAACGTGGTAGGCTCTTCCATAGCACGCCTTACAGACTCTGGTACTTATACCCATGCGGGACCAGAGATAGGGGTGGCTTCTACCAAGGCTTTCACTACCCAGCTTACCGTACTGACACTCTTGGCTTTGCACCTAGGTCATAAGAAAGGGACTATAGATCACGATACTTATAAGAGACTTTGTAAAGAACTGGCTCATATTCCTGATTTGGTAGCCAAGACCTTAGAGATGAACAAAGATAAGGTTATAGAGATAGCACGTGCTTATAAGGATGTTTCTAATTGTATTTACTTAGGTCGTGGATATAACTATCCTGTAGCCTTAGAAGGTGCTTTAAAGCTCAAAGAAATCTCCTATATACATGCCGAAGGCTATCCAGCAGCTGAGATGAAGCATGGCCCTATCGCCCTGATAGATGAGAATATGCCAGTGGTTTTCTTGGCTCCTTCTAGAGGGCATTATGAAAAAGTGGTTTCCAATGCACAGGAGATAAAGGCTCGCAAAGGGAAAATCATAGCGGTAGTAACCGAGCATGATACCCAGATGAGTGCTTTGGCCGACCATGTTTTAGAAATCCCAGAAGTAGAAGAGTTATTCTCTCCAATCCTGAGTGTGATTCCGTTACAATTACTCTCCTACTATATCGCCACTATGCGTGGTTGTAACGTAGATCAGCCGCGAAATTTGGCTAAATCAGTAACCGTGGAATAATACTTTTGATGATATACAGCAGCATTGCCAAGGGGAAATCTCTTGGCAATGTTTTGTTTTTCAGTAAGTTGTAAGAAATAAAATAAAAAAATCATTTTTGTTTTGGTAATTAAAAAAAAGGTTGTACCTTTGCACCTGTAAATCGCGGGATAGAGCAGTAGGTAGCTCGTCGGGCTCATAACCCGAAGGTCACTGGTTCGAGTCCAGTTCCCGCTACGAGAATTAATACATGGAAAAGAGTGATTGCACTAGCCAATCACTCTTTTTTTATGCACAAAATGTACTAGATACTCGCTACTGAATAGCAATTTGCTATTCCAAACTTATTTTCTAAAGAGTTGTATATAGTAAGAATAAGTTAAAATATCTCCTACTATAATTGTTGAAAAAGAGAGAATCATGTCATTTTCTTTGTTAATAAAAAAAATTATGTAACTATAAAAAAAGTGCTGTTTTTTTTTGTGGTTTTCTCAAAATAGAATATCTTTGCACGAATAAAAAGACAGCCACATAAGTCGTTTGATAGGAAAATAGACTCTTTTTGAGCCTAAATAAGGGAAAGTGGCTTAAAAAAATCTTAGAAAATATATAATTTATATTACTATGAACACTTATGTATTAGTTTTAGAATTCCTTTTCCTTTTAGGAATGCTCTATGCAGGGAGCCGCTACGGAGGGATAGGACTGGGTGTAGTCTCAGGGATAGGGCTTGTGATAGAGGTTTTCGTTTTTAGAATGCCTCCAGCCTCTGCTCCTATTGAGGTGATGCTCATCATCTTGGCCGTGGTTACTTGCGCCTCTATCTTGGAGGCGGCAGGAGGGCTTAAGTTTATGCTGCAAGTGGCAGAGCGGATTTTAAGGAAAAATCCTAAACAAATCACTTTCCTTGGCCCTATTGCCACTTATATGCTTACCTTTATGTTGGGTACAGGGCATGCGGTGTATTCTATCATGCCAATTATCGGGGATATAGCTCTGAAGAACAAGATTCGCCCCGAACGGCCTATGGCGGCAGCTTCCGTTGCCTCTCAATTGGCCTTGACGGCCAGTCCTATCTCCGCTGTGGTAACGGTCTATTTGGGCAAAGAGCTCTTGGATCTCTTCCATATGCAGGGCGGTGCCAATCTTACCCTGGTGAACATTCTTTCAGTGACCTTCCCCGCTACTTTCTTGGGGATGCTGGCCATGTCACTCTACAGTCTTCGCCGAGGGAAAAACCTTGAAGACGACCCTGAGTACCAACGTCGTTTGCAAGATCCTACTTACCGCGATCAAATCCTCAATAGTACCAAAACAACACTCAACGATGTGATTCCTCAACATTCTAAGAATGCGGTATACATCTTCCTTTCTTCTATCGTAGTGATTGTTATATTGGCGCTTTATCCTGAGATTCGTACTTTTGATGTAGTCAAAGATGGTGTAGCCAAAGCTACAGCTGTGCCTATGGGAGTGATCATCCAAATGGTTATGCTCTGTTTCGGGGGGATAATTCTAACTACTTGTAAAACCCCTGTGAAATTGGTGCCTGAAGGCGTAGTCTTCAAGTCAGGAATGGTAGCTTGTGTGGCCATTTTTGGGATTGCTTGGATGAGTGATACATACTTCAGTTATGCCATGCCTTATTTCAAAGAAGGAATTACCTCCATGGTACAAGCCTATCCTTGGACATTCGTTTTTGCGCTCTTTGCTGTATCTGTAGTGATCAATAGCCAGGCGGCGACCGCTAAGATGATGCTTCCTGTAGCCATTACGATGGGACTTCCTGTGCCTCTACTAATAGGAATTATGCCAGCTACGTATGCTTACTTCTTTATCCCTAACTATCCTTCTGATATTGCAACGGTAAATTTTGACCCTACAGGAACTACCAAGATAGGGAAATATTACTTCAACCACAGCTTTATGGTACCAGGGCTTATTGCTGTATCAGTATCGTGCTTGGTAGGTATTGGTTTGGCTCAGATACTAATTCACTAAGAAAAGGTGTTTTTTATCCATTATATTTAATAAAAGAACAAAGGGGCTAACTCCCAAGAGTTAGCCTCCTTTTTGGCGGTTTATGGCCTTAAAAAAACTGCCTCAAGCCATAGGACTTGAGACAGTTTGATTAACAAATTAGCAAATTGACTTGTTGGCAATTATTGGATACTTGCTTTGAGGTATTCGCGGTTTAGGCGAGCGATGTTTTCCAAGGAAATACCCTTAGGACATTCTACTTCGCAAGCTCCTGTATTGGTACAGTTACCAAAGCCTTCGTGTTCCATTTGATTGACCATGTTAAGCACACGTTCTGTGGCTTCTACTCTACCTTGTGGTAGGAGGGCAAATTGGGATACTTTAGCCGCTACGAAGAGCATAGCAGAAGAGTTCTTACAAGTGGCCACACAAGCGCCACAGCCTATACAAGCGGCAGCGTCCATAGAGCGGTCAGCATCGCGCTTAGGAATAGGAATAGCGTTGGCATCTTGGGTATTACCAGAGGTATTGACAGAGATATAACCTCCTGCCTGTTGGATACGCTCAAAAGCGCTTCTATCCACCATAAGGTCTTTGATTACAGGGAAAGCAGTGGCACGCCAAGGCTCAATGGTAATGGTATCACCGTCCTTGAACATACGCATATGCAATTGGCAAGTGGTAATACCTCGGTCAGGACCGTGTGCTTCTCCGTTGATAAAGAGCGAACACATACCACAGATACCTTCGCGGCAATCGTGGTCAAAGGCTACAGGTTCTTCTCCTTTTTCTATGAGTTGTTCATTGAGAATATCTAACATTTCCAAGAAGGACATATGGTCAGAAATATTATTGACTTTATATTCTACCATTTGGCCTTTTGATTTGGCGTCTTTTTGTCGCCATATTTTGAGGGTAAGATTCATTGTTGACATATGACTACTATTTATAGCTACGTTGTTTAAGTTCAATATCTTTGAATTCGAGTTTTTCCTTGTGAAGGATTTCCTCGCTTGGGTTATAAGTATTGACAACCTCTTTAGGATCACCTGTGTATTGCCAAGCCGCTACATAAGCGTAATTCACGTCGTCACGGAGGGCTTCTCCTTCAGGAGTTTGGTACTCTTCGCGGAAGTGGCCACCACAAGACTCATTGCGTTCGAGAGCGTCTTTGGCGAATAGTTCTCCAAGCTCTAAGAAGTCAGCCACACGGTTGGCTTTTTCAAGCTCTACGTTCATACCAGTGAGTTCTCCAGGTACTTTTACATCGCGCCAGAACTCTTCACGGATTTCGCGTATTTCCTTGATCGCTTGTTTAAGACCTTCTGCATTACGTGCCATACCTACTTTGTCCCACATCACCTTACCGAGCTTCTTGTGGAAGTAATCTACAGAGTGGGTTCCTTTGTTGTTGATAAAGTGAGCTAAGCGTTCTTTCACTACTCTCTCAGCTTCGTCAAACTCAGGGGTATTGGTAGGGATTTTACCTGTACGAATATCAGCAGAGAGGTAATCACCTATGGTGTAAGGCAATACGAAGTATCCGTCGGCCAAGCCTTGCATAAGGGCAGAAGCTCCCAAGCGGTTAGCTCCGTGGTCGGAGAAGTTGGCTTCCCCGATGGCATAAAGGCCAGGTACAGTAGTCATTAGGTTATAATCCACCCAAATACCTCCCATGGTGTAGTGAGTAGCAGGGTAGATCATCATTGGGGTCTTGTAGGGGTTTTCCGCTACAATCTTTTCATACATTTGGAAGAGGTTACCATACTTAGCGGCAACGATCTGTTCTCCGCGTTTGGTTACTTCTTCTTTGGTAGGTTCTACCCCGTGGATCTTACATTGTTCTTTACCATAACGCTCAATAGCAGAGGCAAAGTCGAGGTATACAGCCTCACCTGTTTCATTTACTCCGTAACCCGCATCGCAACGTTCTTTAGCAGCACGAGAGGCCACATCACGAGGCACCAAGTTACCGAAGGCAGGGTAGCGGCGTTCCAAGTAGTAATCGCGGTCTTCTTCAGGTATTTCGGTAGGTTTTTTGCGTTTTTCGCGGATAGCTATTGCATCCTCCATTTTCTTAGGTACCCAGATACGTCCGTCGTTACGCAAGGACTCGGACATCAAGGTTAGTTTGGATTGATAGTCTCCAGAACGAGGAATACAAGTAGGGTGAATCTGAGTAAAGCAAGGGTTAGCGAAGAAAGCACCTTTTTTATGCACTTTCCAAGCAGCAGAGGCATTACAGCCCATGGCATTGGTAGAAAGGAAATATACGTTACCATAACCTCCAGAGGCGATAACCACAGCGTGAGCCGAGTGGCGTTCGATTTCTCCAGTTACAAGGTTACGAGCGATGATTCCACGAGCCTTGCCATCTACGATTACCACGTCCATCATCTCATGACGGTTGTACATATCTATCTTACCACGAGCGATTTGTCGGTTCATGGCGGCATAAGCACCCAAGAGGAGCTGTTGTCCTGTTTGTCCTTTGGCATAGAAAGTACGAGATACGAGCACCCCACCGAAAGAACGGTTGTCCAAGAGTCCACCATAATCACGTGCGAAAGGTACTCCTTGTGCTACACACTGGTCTATGATATTTCCAGAGACTTCAGCCAAGCGGTATACGTTGGCTTCACGGGCGCGGTAGTCCCCTCCTTTTACAGTGTCGTAGAAGAGGCGATAGGTAGAGTCACCATCTCCCATATAGTTTTTGGCGGCATTGATCCCCCCTTGAGCAGCGATAGAGTGCGCACGACGAGGAGAGTCTTGGTAAGCAAAAGCCTTTACATTGTACCCAAGCTCGGCAAGGGTAGCAGCGGCAGAGCCTCCTGCCAGTCCTGTTCCTACCACAATAATGTCAATATTACGTTTGTTGGCAGGGTTTACAAGGTTGATATGGTCTTTATATTTTGTCCATTTGTCCGCAATTGGTCCATCTGGTATTTTAGAATCTAATGTACTCATGGTATTAAGCTGTTAAATGTTTTACAAAATGGAAAAGAGCTACGAAGATAAAGCCTCCACAGATAACGTAGGAGTACCAATTGCCTAAGCAGCTGATAAATTTCTTGCGTTTGTCATCTTTCCAGCCCATGGATTGGAAAGCGGATTGGAATCCGTGAAGTAGGTGCAAGCACAAGAATACGAAGGCCAATACATAAAGAGCCACTCGCCAAAAATCATGGAACTTCTCTACTAATTCGGGGTAATAACGATTAGGATCCTCAGGAAGCCCTTCTATGTACTTGTAATTCATCTCTCCTACCCAAAAGTCATACAAGTGAAGCCCTAAAAAGAGCAGAATCACGATCCCTGTAATGGGCATGTTGCGGGACATCCAAGAGGAGTTGGCCGCACCATTATAACTGTAATAAGGTTCGTTGCCTCGTGCTCTCTTGTTCTGTAGCTCCAAAACGAAGCCCATCACAAAGTGAAACACAACCCCTGCCAATAGTACAGGTTGCATGGCAAACTGGATCAAGGGATTAGTACCCATGAAGTGGGAGAGCATGTTGAAAGTGCTCGGACTTAACACTGACATGAAGTTTACTGCCAAGTGTATTACTAAGAAAATGATGAGAAAAAATGCCGAGAGAGCCATCGCCACTTTTCTCGCTACGGAAGTTTTAAATATTTGCATATCCTTAAAAAATAAGTTCCTAAAAATGATAGTATTAGCTGAAATACTTTAGTGCCACAAAGATACAATAATTTGATTTTTTTCACAACTAAAAGTAGAAAAATATTGTAATTTATAGTTAGTTTAAATTAGGTAAAAGTGAATAGTGAATAATGAAAAGTGAATAGTGAAAAACATGTGGTGAGCAACTTTTCACTTTTCACACTTCACTATTCGCTCAAAAAGTCGTACTTTTGCCCCTGCGCTAAACATAGTAGCTATTTACGCAAATGTTGGAGACCTCCCCCTACCCCCTCAGAGAGGGGGAATAAGGGCGTTAAAAATTAGAATATATGTTATAAAAGACAGATATTCAGGCTTATACAAGGGATTTAAGAGATTTTAATGTATTTATTCCCCCTTTGGAGGGGAAAGCCAGCGAGTGCTCACAGCTGGGTATGTGAGGGGAGGTTTTGGGAACCAAATTTGTGTAGATATTTGCGCTAAACCTTTAGGGTAAAAGACACAAAAAATGAGTAAAGAACAACTGCTTTCCTCCTTCTTAGGAGGAAAACCTTATCAACAATTGTTACAATATATTAAGGCAAAAACACCCTGCTATGTAAGGGAGCTTGTAGGCTCGGCTAAGGGCTTTGTCCTCTCTGATATTTTTAAGCAGATAGGGCGTACGCTGCTTTTCGTGGGTGATGACAAGGAGCAGGCGGCTTATTTGCTCAATGACTTGGAATTGCTCTTGGGGCAGGAGCAGGTGCTTTTCTTCCCCAGTAGCTACCGCCGTCCTTACCAAACAGAGGAGACGGACAATGCCAATGTGCTGCTCAGAGCGGAGGTGCTCTCTCGCCTTGAGCAGGGAGTAAAGGTGGTGGTCTCCTATAGCGAAGCGCTTTTTGAAAAGGTGCTCACCCGCCAGCAGTTGGACAAGAATACCCTCTCGCTCAAGCGGGGCGAACATCTTTCTTTGGATACGCTCAACGAAACCCTCTTTGAGTACCAATTCCAAAGGGTGGATTTTGTAAGTGAGCCAGGGGAGTTCTCCGTACGTGGGGGGATAGTGGATGTCTTTTCTTTCTCTAATGACACACCCTACCGTATTGAGTTTTTCTCCGATACTATTGAGAGCATCCGTACCTTTGATGTGGAAAGCCAACTCTCTCTGCTTCAGGTGCCTTCAGTGGTGATTATTCCTAATATAGAAAACAAATTGGCAGGGGAACAGCGTACTTCCTTTCTTTCACTCTTGCCTGAAGATACAGTTATTTTTGCTCAAGACTTTGAACTCTTTGCCTCTAAGTGGGAGCGTATGTACCAGAAAGCACAGGAGGCCTTCGAGTCTCTTAAGGGAGAGGTGGCTCACCTGCCCCCAGCAGCCCTTTTTGCTACCGCACAGGAGACTATAGAGGAGCTTGGTAGCCGTTATTTAGTAAAAATCAATCCCTATGCCCCCCAAGAAGAAGCGGGCGAAGGGGTAGATTTTTCACTGCGTCCTCAACCCTCGTTCAATAAGCGTTTTGAGCTACTCATCGAACACTTCAAGGAGAAATACCAAGAGGGGTATACCAACTATATTTGCTGTGTGAGTGCTCAGCAAGCACAGCGCTTCTTGGATATCTTTGAGGAGCTGCACCAAGAGGTGCCTTGTAGCCTGATTGAGTACTCCCTCTCCGAAGGTTTTTCAGATACATCGAGCAAAATTAACTGCTATACCGATCACCAGATATTGGAGCGTTATCATAAGTTCAATATCCGCAATGGTTATGCCAAGAAACAAGCCATCACCCTCAAGGAGTTACAGCAGCTTACCATAGGGGACTATGTCACTCATATTGACCATGGTATAGGCAAGTTTGCTGGTCTACAGAAAATAGATATAGATGGCAAACAGCAGGAGGCCATTAAGCTCATCTATGGGGACAGAGATGTGCTTTATGTAAGCATCCACTCCCTGCATAAGATTAGCAAATACAATGGCAAGGATGGGGCGCCCCCTAAGCTCTATAAGCTGGGCAGTGCAGCATGGAAAGCCCTCAAACAGAAGACCAAGGCGCGGGTCAAGCAAATCGCCTTCAACCTCATTCAGCTCTATGCCAAGCGCCGAGAGGCAGTGGGCTATGCCTTTGCCCCTGATTCCTTCTTGCAAAAGGAGCTGGAAGCCTCATTCATTTATGAAGATACTCCAGATCAGAGCAAGGCCACTCTTGAGGTAAAGCAGGATATGGAGAGTGCGCGCCCTATGGATAGGCTTGTCTGTGGCGATGTGGGCTTCGGAAAGACGGAAGTGGCTATCCGTGCCGCCTTCAAAGCAGTGGACAACAGCAAGCAGGTAGCTGTACTGGTGCCTACCACAATCTTGGCTTTTCAGCATTATCAGACTTTCTCCGAGCGCCTTAAGGGCTTGCCTGTGCGAGTGGAGTACCTTAACCGCTTTCGTACTGCCAAGGAGAAAAACCAAGTATTGGCCGACCTTGAGCAGGGCAAGGTAGATATTCTTATCGGTACCCACCAAATTGTCAATGAGAAGGTGAAATACAAGAACTTAGGCCTGCTCATCATAGACGAGGAACAGAAATTCGGTGTGGCAGTGAAGGACAAGCTCAAGACCCTGCGTGAGAATATAGATGTGCTGACCCTTACAGCAACCCCTATCCCGCGTACCTTGCAGTTTAGCCTAATGGCTGCACGTGATCTTTCGGTGATTACTACCCCGCCGCCTAACCGCTATCCTATTGAGAGCCAGATTATCACCTTCAACGAGGAGGTGATACGCGATGGTATCGCCTATGAGCTTCAGCGTGGCGGACAGGTGTTTTTCATTCATAACCGAGTGGAGAATATCAAGGAAGTCGCAGGTATGATCCAGCGCCTAGTACCCGATGCCCGTATTGGTATTGGCCATGGGCAGATGGATGGTAAGGACTTGGAGGAGGTGATGCTTGCCTTTATCAATGGGGATTACGACATCTTGGTCTCCACCACGATCATAGAGAGCGGATTGGATGTGCCTAATGCCAATACGATTTTTATCCACAATGCCCAGCACTTTGGTCTTTCCGACCTCCACCAGATGCGCGGTAGGGTAGGGCGTAGTAACAAGAAGGCTTTTTGCTACTTCATCACGCCTAACCTCTCGGAGCTACCGGAGGATTCCCGCAAACGTATGCAGGCCATCGCCCAGTTTACAGACCTCGGCAGCGGTATCCATATCGCTATGAAGGACTTGGAGATACGCGGGGCAGGGGACTTGCTCGGCGGCGAACAGAGTGGCTTTATCAATGATATTGGCTTTGATGCTTACCAGAAGATACTCCAAGAGGCCGTTACGGAGCTGAAAGAAAACGAGTTTGCTGACCTCTATACCGATACAAGCCATGAGCCTGTCTATCTGACCGATACGCAGATAGATAGTGATTTTGAGCTACTCTTCCCTGATAACTATATCAACAATATCACCGAACGCCTGAACCTATACAATGAGCTGAGCCAACTGAAGAATGAGACAGAACTTGCCCAGTATGAGTACCGCTTAACTGACCGTTTTGGCCCCTTACCCCCTCAGGCCAAAGACCTACTCAACTCGGTTCGTATCAAGTGGTTAGCTACCCAGATGGGTATAGAACGCTTAGTGATGAAGCAGGGTAAAATGCTTGGTTACTTCATTGCAGACCAGCAAAGCAAATTTTACCAAAGTGGTACTTTCCAGCGCGTACTAGATTTTGTCCAGCGTAACTCGGACAAGTGTCGCCTTACGGAAAAGGAGACCCGCAACGGACTGAGACTCATCATCACCTTTGACCAAATCACCACCATAGATAAGGCACTGAGAATCATCAGCAAGTTTTAGAAATGAAAGGTAAAGCCAGCGAATACTTGGAGCTGGGTATGTGGATGAAGATTGAAAAAAGAGTTATAGGAATCAAGGGCTTAAGTCGGCTTAAGCCCTTGATTTTTATAACCCTTGATGTTTTTCTTAAATACTTAACACCATTTTTTATTGTATAAATTCTTACTTCTCATTCCTCTTTTCCTTGACTTTGCCCCTTGCATTTTTGTAATTTTGCACTCTGTTCGGTTATCAGTATTCAGCGATCAGAAGTCAGTTGTCAGACGCTACAGCTGACTTTGTGCGAGTTTTCGTTATATAGAACTCATGTTAATGGATGAGACACTTTGTAAGACGCAATTCATGGCATCTTGTAAAATTGTACGAATTACATACTCGCTTATGCGACTTTACTTTTCACTATTCACTTTTCGTTTTTCACTATTCACTTAACTTATGGAAGAGGCCTTAGAAATTCTTTGGACATACGCTCGTCGTGAGCCTTTAGATAACAATGGAGAGACCATAGTCCCTACCGTTAATAATAGTATTGCCGCTATCCGTATCATTATGCGTTTGGAAGGATGGGCGATGGGAAGTGAAAAGAGAAAAGTTAATAGTGAAAAGCGGGCAACGCATAATAAGCCAGCACGCGGTTGTAGGGGCGAATGGCAATTCGCCCAATCACAAAATGCCCAATCACAAAATACCCAATCAAAATTCGCCCAATACAACACGGATAATAACACGAACAATCATAATCCCAACATGGGCGAATTGCTCACATACTCCGCTCTCGCGGACTTTGCCCCTACACCTGCCCAACACCAATATCCCCTACCCAATACAGCTTACAACAATTACCCCTCCGAAGCCTTCGCCTGCTTAGTAGCCCCCTCGCCTTCGGAGAGGGGGTTGGGGGAGAGGAACTCCACTGCTGGCGCGAGCTTGCAGCTCGTGCCACAGGAAAACCTCCTCTCCTTCACCCGCCATACACTCCCTGCTTTTGCTCCCGCCCCTTTCCATATCGCTTATTACGAGGTGCTGACACGCTTTGCCATGGGAGAAATCAAAAAACTGATGATTACCATGCCGCCCCAACATGGCAAGAGCGAAGGCGCCACTCGCCGCCTACCTGCTTTTGTCTTAGGACAAGACCCTGACAAGCGCATTGCTATTGTCTCTTACAATGCTATCAAAGCACGCAAATTTAATAGGGAATTGCAACGTATCATGGACGATGACCGCTATTACGAACTGTTTCCACAAACGCTCCTTGCTGGTCAGGCAAGCTACCAAGAACAAGGCCGACGCAGTCGCAACTACGCCCGCAACTCCGATGAGTGCGAAATTGTAGGCTACCAAGGTAGCTTTAAGACGATTGGTGTAGGAGGTTCCTTAACTGGCGAACCTGTGGATATGCTGATTATGGACGACTTATACAAAGATGCTTCATCTGCTTGGTCACCTGTCATCAGACAGAATGTGGCCGACTGGTACGATACAGTAGCCTCTACCCGCTTACATAACGATAGCCAGCAGCTGTTGGTCTTTACTCGTTGGCACATGGAGGACTTGGCTGGGCGCTTGCTCGAACAAGAGGGCGTATATGACCCTATTGAAAACCCGCAAGGTTGGCTACTCGTTAGTTTTCCTGCTATACAGAACAGGCCGCCAAGCGAGCAAGACCCCAGAGCAGAAGGTGAACCTTTATGGCCTGAACGACATAGCCTAAGTAAGTTACTCGAAATCAAAGGTCGCTCCCCAACTGTCTTTGAGAGTCTATACCAACAAAATCCGCAACCTTCGCAAGGGTTGATGTACGAAGAGTTCAGCTGTTATACCGACTTGCCTTCTCGTTCCTACTCGGTAGCATATATAGATGCAGCCGATAGTGGGGCGGATTACCTATGTGCTTTATTTTATAAAGAGGCAGAGGACGGCAACTATATCACCGATGTACTCTACACCAAAGACCCTATGGAGGTTACGGAAACCACTTTGACCTATATGCTCCAGCAACACCAAGTGGAGCGCTGTCATATTGAGAGCAACAACGGCGGAAATTTGTTTGTCAGCAACCTACAACAACGTTCGTGGGACACAGGCAACCGACTGACGCGCTTTAATCCGTTTCACCAGAATCAGAATAAGACCGCAAGGATTTTTGCCGCTTCCGCCTCGGTACAAAAGCTGATTAAAATGCCTTTGGACTGGAAAAAGCGTTTCCCTAAGTTTGCTCGCGACCTGACGGGTTACCTCCGCGTAGGTACTAACGCCCATGACGATGCGCCTGATGCGCTCACTGGCTCCATAGAATGCCGCCAACCTCCCAAGAGAGTCAGTGTGGCGGAGATGTTTGGAGTAAGGTAATGATTAATGTTTAATGATTAATGATTAATGACTAACGACAAGTGACTAATCCTATTGTACTTGTCACTAATTAGGTGTTCTTTGCTAACTTTCTAAGACGCAATAAATTGCGTCTCTACACATGCGCAGGCTAAGACAACTCCTGATGAGCGTAGTCTCCCGTAGAGACGCAATTTATTGCGTCTTAATGAATTGGAATAAACAATCTATCACTATTGGCATTAACCATTAATCATTGTTGGCATTAATTATTAAATTTCGTATTTTTGCACCTAAAATATCAGAAAATGAAAAAAATCTATTTGTTAGCCTCGGTAGCCTTGGCGGCTGCTTGTGGTTCACACACGCAGAAGAAGAATGACCCCATAGAGCGGGGACTTGATCTCTCGGCTATGGATACCTCCGTACGCCCACAGGACGATTTCTATACCTTTGCCAATGGGGGCTGGATGAAAACCGCCCAGATTCCAGCAGACAAATCCTCTTGGGGGTCTTTCAATATGCTCCGCGAAAAAACTGATGAGGATTGCTTGGTACTCTTAGCACAACTGTTAAAAGAAACCTACCCCCAAGGCTCAGAAGGACAAAAGATAAAAGACCTATATGAGTCCTTCCTTGATTGGGATAGGCGTAACCGTGAGGGACTCTCTCCCCTACAAGCGGAATTACAGTCTATAGACAAAATAGCAAGCCTTGCCGACCTACAGCAATACTTGGAGAAGACCACTCCACTGGGGGGAAACCCAATCTGTGATTGGGGCATCTATGCCGATAAGAAGAATTCTCAGATGAATGCCGTCTATTTAGGAGCATTCACTTTAGGGATGGGACGTGATTACTATCAGAAAGAAAGCCAAAGTAACAACGAAGCCCTCGCTAAGTACCAAGAATATATAGCTACACTCTTTTCCCTCTTGAAAGACGAGCAACCCCAAGAGAAAGCCAAGCAGTTAGTGGATTTTGAGCGTCGTGTGGCCAAGCTCATGCTTACCAATGAGGAGAAACGCAACCCCAATAGCAGCTACAACCCCAAGACTTTGGCAGAGCTTAAGACTTTGGTCAAGAACCTTGACTTGCCTGCCTATTTGCAACGCGTAGGAGTGCATACCGACAAGGTAATCATAGGGGAGATGCGCCTCTATGAGCAGTATGATCGCTTGGTAAGTACTGAGAACCTTCCTTTGCTCAAGGATTACCTCAAGATACAACTGCTCTCACAGAATACCCATGTGTTAGACCAGAATTTGGATGAGCTTGCTTTTGATTTCTTTAGCAAATATCTTCGCGGTCAGCAACAGCAGCGTCCTATGGACAAGCGTGCCTTAGGGGTGATCAACGGACTCTTGGGAGAGGCTTTCGGTAAGCTATATGTAGAAAAATATTTCCCAGCTAAGGCAAAAGAGGAGATGTTGGTACTCATCGACTACCTCAAGCGTAGTTTTGCCCAGCATATCAAAGACCTCTCTTGGATGTCTCAAGAGACTAAAGAAAAGGCCTTGGTAAAGCTCAGTAAGTTTGGTGTAAAGGTAGGCTATCCCGATAAGTGGCAGGACTACTCACGCCTTGTGATAAAACCAGCTTCCCAGGCGTCTTATTATGAGAATATCAGCCAAATACGTGCTTGGCGTTACCAAAAACAATTGGAAGAGGTCGGCCAAAAAGTGGATAAATCTCGCTGGAGAATGACCCCTCAGACAGTCAATGCGTATTACAATCCGATGAATAATGAGATCGTATTCCCTGCGGCCATTCTCCAGCCTCCTTTCTTTAGTTTTGATGCCGATCCTGCGGTGAACTTCGGGGGTATAGGGGCAGTAATTGGCCATGAGATGAGCCACGGCTTTGACGATAGCGGAGCAGAATACGATGGCGATGGCAACCTGAAAAACTGGTGGAGTGACAAGGATAAGGAGAACTTCAAGAAGGTAACCAAGGCCTTGGCTGCTCAGTTTGATAAGTATGAGCCTGTAAAAGGACACTTTGTCAATGGTACTTTCACCAGTGGAGAGAATATTGCTGACCTTGGAGGTGTCAATATCGCCTATGATGCCTTGCAGTTATACCTTAAGGAGCATGGGAAAGTAGGAAAAATCAGCGGATATACCCAAAACCAACGCTTTTTCCTCTCTTGGGCAACTGTATGGCGTTCTGTAGCCAAAGAAAAACACCTTATCAATCAGGTAAAAACTGACCCACACACACCTCAGTATATCCGTGCTTATGCACCACTGCTCAATATAGACGCTTGGTATAAAGCCTTTGACGTGAAAGAAGGAGACAAACTCTATAAGAAACCCGAAGAAAGAGTGAAAATATGGTAATAGTGACCAAGGACAAGTGACCAGTGACCAATAACAAATTGTGGAAAAAAAAATTATCACTTGTCACTTGTCACTTGTCACTTGTTTTTAATTTCGTACCTTTGTGTCCTAATTTAAAATTTTAATCATATGCAATCATTTTTACCCAACATGTTTTACTATGGGTTTCCTGTAGTATTACTCAGTACTGTGGATGCCAACGGAAAGGCCGACGTCACTCCTATTACTTGTACCTTTAACATAGGTACCAATGCTGTGATTGCCTTAGTGAAGCTCAACCAAGCCTATGATAATGTCATGGCAGTGCCCGAAGTGGTTTTCAACCTACCTACAGCCTCCATGTGGGAAAAGGTAGAGGCCATTGCTCCTTATACCGCCAAAGACCCCGTACCTTCACAGAAGGCTGCCAAATATACTCATACTGATGACAAGTTTGCCCTCGGAGGCTTCACCCCTCTTGCTTCCGTGAAGGTACGCCCTCCTCGTGTTGCCCAGTGTCCTATCCAGGCCGAAGCCAAAGTGGTCAATGTCAATGATCGCAACGGCTATGCCCTCATAGAACTGGAAATTGTACAAGTACATGCCGAGGATAACTTAGTCTTGGACGGCAATAAGATCAACCCACTCAACTGGGAACCGCTTATCTATAACTTCAAACACTATTATGGCATAGGTGAACACAAAGGACTAAATTTCTCAATTAAGTAAAGAAATGAAAAATGAAAAGTGAATAACGAATAGTGAGTGACACTTTTCACTATTCGTTATTCACTATTCCTATGCTGGTGCGAGCTTGCAGCTCGTACCAATATATTAAGGACTTAAGTTTCGCAAGCTCTGTAATCAACTGATTCTCAAAACATCCCCCCTACCCCCCCCTCAAGGGGGGAGTTAGTAAGTAGTAGAGGTTCAATAAGTTATAGAAGGGAAATTTTCTAATTTAATAAACAAATTAGACCATTTCAACGCCCTTAAAGCTCCCCCTTTGGAGGGGGGTTGGGGGGAGGTTTTTACAAATAATTGTTTATCAGTTACTTGTAATTTCAATAGCAACCTAAAAACAACTTGCGAAACTTAAATTAAGGACTTACAGTTTGCGCCAGCTTACTTAACCCCTCCGACTTTTTAATAAACTGAGTAATTGACAATTGACAATTAACAATTAAAAAAGTCGTATATTTGCGCATTTAATATTCTTATATGAAGAAAATACTTCTATTAGCACTGGGCCTCATGGCTACAGGCTATACACATGCGCAAACCGATACCTCTGGTAGAACCCTCTATCGTGCTACCCCTGAAAAGAAAACCGCCCTAAAGCATACCAAGCTCAAGGTGGATTTCAATTTCTCTAATCAAACCCTTGGCGGGGAAGAATGGCTCACAGCCGCTCCTTTCTTCTATCCCTCTGATAGCCTTATCCTTGATGCCAAGGCTATGCTTATCCACAAGGTTGCCCTTGACGACCAAGGCAAGCAGCAACCCCTTACCTATAGCTATAAGAATGATGTGCTGCGTATCAAACTCCCCAAAATATATAAAAAAGGAGAAACCTATACAGTGTATATAAAATATACCGCTCAGCCTGAGAAGGTAACCGATAAGGGAAGCCTTGCTATTACCGATACCAAGGGGCTTTACTTTGTCAATCCCGAAAACGATCCTCAAGGGCCTATGCGCCAAGTATGGACACAAGGCGAGTCCGAAAGCTCCTCCTGCTGGTTCCCAACAATAGATAAGCCCAACCAAAAGACTACCCAAGAGATCGAGATGACCGTACCCGATAGCTTCGTGACCCTCTCCAACGGGCTACTGAAAAGCTCCCAGAAAAAGGGCGACCTACGTACCGACCATTGGGTAATGGATAAGCCGCATGCCCCATATCTTTTCTTTATGGGAGCGGGCGAATTTGCCGTTGTGAAGGATACACCTTGGCGTGGAAGAGTGCCTGTGGAATACTATGTAGAGAAGAAATACGAACCCCTTGCCAAGCGAATTTTCGGTAATACCTCCCAGATGTTGACTTTCTTCTCTGAGCGTTTCGGCTATGACTATCCATGGGCAAAATACGCACAGATGATTGTCCGTGACTTTGTCACTGGTGCTATGGAGAATACCACTGCCGTAAGCCATGCCGAGAGTGCTTACCAAAGCGCTGATGCCCTCAATGACCAAAATTATTGGGAACCAATCATCGCCCATGAGCTAGCACACCACTGGTTTGGTGATTTGGTAACCACTGAAAGCTGGGCTAATATTACGGTCAATGAGTCCTTTGCCAACTATAGCGAATACCTTTGGCTCGACCATAAGTATGGAAGGGATGAGGCAGACTATCACCTAAGCAACAATACCTTACAGTACCTACATCGCGAAGATGATTTTCTAAAGAACTTAGTGCGCTTTGGCTACGATGTCCGTGATGATGTCTTTGACCTTGTCTCCTATAACAAGGGGGGCGCTATCCTACACATGCTCCGCCGCTACCTTGGTGATGAGGCATTTTTCCAAGGAATTACCGACTATCTCAAAAGCAATGAATATGGCACTGGCGAAGCTCACCAATTGCGCCTATCCTTTGAGAAGATAAGCGGAAAAGACCTTAGTTGGTTTTTCAATCAGTGGTATTTTGGAAATGGAAATCCTAAAGTAGAGGTAGAAAAACAATATGATGCCTCCCAAAAGCAACTGACAGTTAAGATACGCCAAACACAAGAGGAAAAACTATATTTCCAATTTCCTTTGGATATAGATATTTACCTTAGTGGCAAAGCTACTCGCCATACCGTATGGGTGAGTGCAAGAGGGGAAAATACCTTTACTTTCCCAGCGAATAAAGACCCAGAGTTGGTCAACATCAATCCAGAGGGGGTAATTGTCATGGAAGAAGAGTATCTCAAGAGTGTCAAGGAACTCCTCTACCAAGTGCAACATGCCCCTGAGCTAAAGAGCCGTATGCAGGCCATTACCTCACTTGGGGAGAACGAAGGCAAGGAAGTGCTTTTAGCAGCCCTCCGTGATCCTTACTTTAAGGTGCGTAACATCGCCTTGGAGCGCCTCTCTGACTTTTCTTTGAACAAAAAAGAATTGGCACAGGTCGAAAAAATAGCTACTTCCGATCCCAGCAACATAGTCAAATCAGCAGCTATATGGGTTCTGTCAAGCTCCAAAGAGAACAAACGCTATACCGCACTCTATGAGAAAGCACTGACCACCCCTTCGGGAGCCGTGAAGAATGCAGCGCTCAATGCCATAGCCCATACCAACCCTAAGCGCGCTAAGGATTTCTTGGAAAAGGCCGATCCAAAGGAACTTGAGATAGACCAACTCGCAGGCCTTACAGGAGTGATTGCCGATAATAAGATGACACAGTATCTCCCTACCCTGATGCCTTATTTGGTTAATTACCCATTCCTTGAAGAGGACAATCCTGAAATAGCTGCCGATTTCAAAAAAGCCTACCTATGGGCAATGAGCTTGGATAACAAGAATCTAGTAGAACAAATGCAAAAAGCCTACAAGGATTTTACCCAAGAAGAGAACGGAGATAAGGCCAAACAAGCCCTTTGGAAAGTCATAGACGAAGGTATTGCTCAAAAGAAAAAACTCCCTGATACCGCTACTATAAAGGAGCAAATCAAAATGCTGGAGGAGCTTAAGAGTAAGATAAAGTAATGATGAAAGCCAATAATGACCAAATGCTCATCTATCAATCTGAAGATGGGAGTATCAAAATAGATGTTCGTTTTGAACAAGACACTGTCTGGCTAACCCAAGCTCAGATGTGTATGCTCTTTGGACGAGATAAGTCCACAATTTCCAGACATATAAAGAACGTATTCGAAGAGGGAGAGTTGGATATCTCATCAGTTGTTGCAGAATATGCAACAACTGCCACCGATGGGAAAGTTTACCAAGTAGATTATTATAATCTTGATGTCATTATTTCTGTAGGTTATCGAGTAAAATCTCAGCAAGGTACCCAGTTCCGTATTTGGGCAACCCAGCGACTAAAAGAATATATTATCAAGGGATTTGTCCTAAATGATGAGCGGTTTAAGACAGGATCGTCTTATAACTACTTTAAAGAACTCTTAGGGCGTATCCGTGAAATACGTCTGTCAGAAAAGCTCTTTTATCAACAAATAAAGGACATTTATGCTACCAGTATTGATTATAACCCTTCGGATAAAATGACAATAGCATTTTATAAGGAGATACAAAACAAGTTGCTTTGGGCAGTAAGTGGTAAGACAGCTGCTGAATTGCTTTTCTATCGTGCCAATGCGCAACTTCCTATGATGGGACTAACCTCTACAGAAAAAGAAGGAAAAGTAACTAAATCTGATGCTCTTATCGGAAAAAACTACTTAAATGAAGAGGAAATTACTATGCTGAAACTCATTGTAGAACAGTTCCTTGCCTATGCAGAGGCACAGGCACTGGCTGAGAAGCCCATGTATATGCGAGACTGGATACAGAAACTCCGCTTGGTACTTACTATGAACGAGAAGAATATTCTTGAACATGCAGGTACTATCTCTCACGAATTAGCCGTAGAGAAAGCAACTCAAGAATATACACGCTATAAGGAACATCAACGAGAGATAGAACATTTTCAGAGCATTAAGCAATTGGATCAGGATATCAAGCATATAATAACAAGTAATAAAAGGGGAAAATAGCCGTCAACAAATATAATAAAACAAATGAAAACACTTCACACTACACGTCTTTTGCTTCGTCCTTGGGAAGTTTCCGATGCCCAGGCGCTATATATACAAGCACATAACCCTATTATAGGCAAAAGGTGTGGTTGGATGCCCCACAAAAGTGTAGAAGAGAGCCGAGAGATCATTGAAAAAGTACTTCGCAAACCTCACTCTTTCGCTATTTGCCTATCTGATAACACCCTTATAGGGAGTATCAGCTTGCTTTTTCAAGGAGAAAGCCTACTTTTTCAAGGAGAAAGTAGGCTCTCTGTAGGTGAAAATGAAGCCGAAATAGGTTATTGGTTAGGAGAAGACTTTTGGGGCAAAGGGTATATGACAGAAGCTGCATTACAAATTATACGCTATGCCTTTGAGGAGTTGTCTCTTACTCAGTTGTGGGCGGGTATATACAAGGAAAATATAGCCTCACAGCGGGTTATTGAAAAATGCGGTTTTCGCTATCATCATACCCTTGAAGATTTCTTGTTCCCACTAATAGGGGAGCGACATACGGTCTTGGTATATACACTTCAAAAAGATATGCAGTAATCCAGTTTTAGATTAAAGGTGATATAATGAAAACAGTTCTTTTATTAATTTTTTCAGCTATAACTTTGTGTGGTAAATCTCAAACTATACAAAGTAAATTAGACTATTGTGCTATTTTTATCCCTGATGAAAACTACAAAGATTATTGTATTGAGGACTATAAAGCACATCATAAAGCGTTTATAATGACAGAGAAAAAGCTCTTGAATGATGAGCTGAAAATCTTCAGTTATTCTGATTGCGAAATAATCTTTGACAATGATCCCAAATGCAGTTTTACAAAGGCTTTAGAAAAGAAGTTGAAGCCCTTAGAGAATATTGAAATTCAGTTCAATGGGAAATCTATCATTATTGATACTACCTTTATAGAGCTGGGCACAGAGAAGATGATTCCCTACAAGGTAAAATATCAGAAAAAGAAAAAAGAAACCCTAATGAAGCTTACCTTTGAGAATTTTTTATGGACATCAGCAGGGGGATTTCATCGCTATGATGTTTATTTGGTAGCTAAGAATGACCAATTAACAGTATCTAAGATAAAGGCTTTTTATATTTCAAAAGAGTTTGACAGCTATGGCAAAGAGCAAACAGTGGTGATTTACCCTACAAAGTGAGACGTATACAACAAATATTAGAGTTATTAATCATTGAACATTATGTATTTTGCAAACACTTGGCACAAAAGTTTTAATTTTGTAATCACTCCTTAGGAGTTTGAAAATGGTTTTCAGTAGAGATGATTATGAGTTTGTAACAGTCAAGCAGAACAATTGCTTAAACCCGATTTTTGGATTTCCGATAAGGCAAAGGAGCAAGTAGGGAAGAACTATTACTTACAGCAAACAGGATTGGTGCTTGTTTAAAAGATATTAGGGGTTAGTGTAAATACATCTTACATGTTAAAATATAACTAAAAAAGCGTGCAAAAAAGCCTGAAAAGCGCGCAAAAAGCGTGCAAAAAGCCCGCAAAGCGCGCAAAACATAGAATAATGTCTAAAGAAGAAAAGTATAAAAAAGAGAGCAAATTCCTCAGTTTGGTATTGCGACACCACCCTGAGGCAATTGGTATTACCCTCGATGCACATGGTTGGGCTGAGGTAAATGTGCTCATTAAGCATATGAAGCGTAAATTCCCAGTGTTCAGCCTTAAAATGTTGGAAGAAATCGTCGCTACCGATAGCAAACAGCGGTATGCTTTTAGCGAGGATAACACAAAAATACGCGCCAATCAGGGACATTCGATTACTGTAGAGTTAGAATTATTGCCCCAAATACCCCCCGAATGTTTGTACCACGGTACTGCCAGCAGATTTGTAGAGAGCATTCTCAAAAGCGGACTCCAAAAGCAAACACGCCAGTATGTACACCTTAGCACTGATATAGAAACAGCCACTAAGGTAGGAAGCCGACATGGCAGCCCTATAATTTTTAAAGTAAATACAATGGCAATGTACAAGGAAGGTTTTACTTTCTACCTCTCCGCCAATGGAGTATGGCTTACGGATAAGGTACCACCAAAGTTTTTAGAGTTAGTTGAGTCGTAGCATATTAGGTAAGTGAGGCAAATTGCCTCCAAAAGTATAAAAAATAGATGATAAAAATGAGAAAAATTGTATTGACCCTACTTTCTTTGGCGGCTATAGCCTGCCAAGAGAAGAAAGCCCCCACTACAGCAGCGGCGGGAACGCCACAAGAGGCTCAAGAAAAAGCCGCACCAACGCTGACCTATTCTAACTTAGTAGATACGCCTACTCAAGAAAAAGTACAGCAAGCCCTTACTGCAGCTGGGATATCAGCGCAGCATGTCGCTGCTTTCTTAGAGAGTGTAGCTCTCTTTAACCAAACCGCTGGAGCGAAAGCAAACCTTGTCCCAGAGGGCTTTGTAACTATTGATAGCCTACTGCCCAAGTATGATGAGGTAGCCATACAAACCGACTGGATGGCCAAATACCCTGCCTTTCAGGGGTATAACTGCCGCTTGACTTCCTTTACCCTTTTGCGTGATTTGATTGCTTTTCCTGATAAGAAGTTTGCCAGCAAGGGAGAGGACGAAGTACTCTTTATAGATCGTGAGTCCTTGCGCAATGCCCCTAAAAAGCTCTTTACCTCAGCAGAGGAAAACGACTTTTTTGCGCTTTTTACCGAAGTGCCTACCACCAATACCAAGGATATCAATACCCATTTGCAAACCATGCAACGTGCTTGGAAAGAGCGGGGTATCACTTTCCGCTATAAGGGAGACCCTACCAAGGCATCGCTTATCTCGGCTGTTTTCCATTCTCAAATCACCCCAGAGGAGAATATGCTCTTTGTGGGGCATGTGGGAGTGTTGGTACCTTATGAGGGCAAACTCCTTTTCATAGAGAAACTTGCCTTCCAAGAACCCTACCAAGCCATTATCTTTGCCAACCGTACCGAGCTAAGCGATTACCTGATGAACCGTTACGATGTGGAATGGGAGCAGCCCAATGCGGTTCCCTTTATCATGGAGAACGACTCCCTGATGGACGGCTATCGCCCCAACCCGTATAAAGAAAATAAAAAATAAAAGCTAAAAAGTAAAAGGTACTTCCTAATTCCTGACTACTATGAAAAGATTATCCCTTATCCTCTTATCCTTATGGCTTTTTGCCTGCAAGCAAACAACCCCTATCACTGAACAGCCCATAAGCCCTGAGATAGAGACAAAGCTCTATGAGCTGCTCAAGAGAGTACCCTATGTTACCAATAGTGAGCCTCAATATAATTATTTCTATGCAAGTGAGATAATGACACCCGAAAGTATGGATAATGCTTTTGGAGAAGTGGAGGTTTCCCTTCTACCCAAGACAGTAGAGTTTAACCCCTATATCTTAGATTATTTTGGTAGTTCCTCTGTTTTAGAATCCGATAAGTTCACAGAGACCATTCATAGCCTTTCCCCAGAGGAAATTAGTCGTTATTTTGATGTACTTATATTTGTTATTGATAACAAATACTTGGAAAAGTCTAAGGAAAAACAAAGTTACCACATGTATCCATACAAGATTGTTAGCTATTTGCTCAAGGATGGACAATGGAGCAAGGGAGCAATCTTTACTGTAGAGAATGAAGAAGAGAACTTGAGAGTAACAGATGAACAAAGAGATTATTGGCGCAGTATCATCACTCCTTACCAAAAAAAATGTCAGGTAAAGGCCCCCAACGAGCTATCAGAAAGGGTAGTTCGTATAGGAGCATATGACTTAGAGCAGCAGCTCCACAGTTGCGACCTCAATGGAGATGGAAAGGCGGACATCCTTTTTTCCTTTGCCGAACAACAAGCAGGCCCTAATGCACACCGAAAGTTGGTACTGCTTCTTAGCCAGCAAGAAGAACACAAGTATAAGCTCCTGATAGCACCTGATTTTTGTTATATGGATTGGCCACTTCACCGAATTGTCTGCAAAGGGGAATATTTCACTTTGGAGTTCAAAGGAAACAATTTTCCGGCGGAGGCTTATATCACCTTCAAGTATAACAAGCATGCAGACGATTTCCTACTCCATCGCTATGGGTATATTGACCTAAGCGGAGGAGAACAAGGAGCTAAAAAGGAAGTACAACTTACCACGAAAGACTTTGGAGAGGTCTTTTTTCAAGATTTTTATATAGAAGAATTTGACCATATGATTGATGGCGAATTTTAATGAATGGCGAGTATATACCAAAAAAAGAAACATTTCAACGATTGGATAGAAAGATTGAAAAAATAATCGCATTTTAACTTTTTCATTTAATTATTTATTTGTACTTTTGCTCTTTAAAACAAGAAATTATGGCGACAATCATTCAACCGACTCCTGCCTTGGTAGGGAAAGAGGCTAAAGAGTTTTGGAAAAAAATAGAAAATTACGAAACTTACCTTAAAGAGAAAGGAATTTCCCTTAGTCGGAAAAAGATAGAGAAAGATGCAGCTTTCTTCAAATCATTATTTAAAAAAGAAAAAACAGAGATAGATGATAATATTTCTGTTAGTTTACTCACAGAAAAGCATAAAATAAAACCTTTTGATTGTGGAAATGAACAGCTAAATGAGTTTCTCCTTCAGGAAGCACTTCCTTACAAAAAAGAATTGCTTGCTACCACTTTTATCATAGAAAATAATGAAAGAACATTGGGCTATTATAGTCTCTTAAATGATAGCTTTCGGGTGGAAGAGACTTTCTTTGTCTCTAAGAATCAATATAGAAAGTTCTTACGAGAGCTTATTCCTTATCCCAAACGTTACTTAAGAGCAATCCCTGCTATCAAAATAGGTAGACTTGCTATTGATAAAACATACAAAGGGAAGGGCTTGGGTAGTCTTATAATTCACAATATAATCAATGATTGTTTAGAACATAATGAAAGACAGGCATGTAGGTTAATCACTATTGATGCTTATAAGCAGTCGGTTTCTTTTTATGAGAAATTGGGTTTTATTTCTTTCACAGAAAAAGATAAAAATGAAAATATTAGACAAATGTTCCTTGATCTTTCTAAAATTCAAAACTAACAACTCAAAACTTAATAAAATATGAACAAATTTTACTTGTATTCCTGCCTTGCCCTTATGGTGGGCTGTGGCAACCCTACTAAAAAAGACAACATGAAAGAAGAAACAACCGACAAAGGTCTTGATCTCTCGGCTATGGATACTTCCGTGCGCCCGCAAGATGATTTCTATAACTACGTCAATGGGGGGTGGATGAAAACCGCCAAAATTCCTGCTGACAAACCCTCTTGGGGTACTTTCTATATGCTGAGAGAGGAAACCGATGAGCAGTGCCTTTCCCTCTTGGATAACCTACTGAAAACCTCCTACCCCGACGGCTCTGAAGGACAAAAGATCCAAGCTATCTACAAGACCTATATGGATATGGATGCCCGTAACAAGGCCGGGTTGGAACCTCTTGAGCCTTATTTGAAGAAAATAGAGGCTATCAAAAACCTCGCTGATCTACAAGCCTATTTGGAAGAGGCTACTCCACTGGGAGAAAATCCTGTATGTGGCTGGGGTGTGTATGCCGATATGAAAGATTCTAACCAGAATGCGGTGTATTTGAGTAATTTTGGTTTGGGATTGGGGCGTGACTACTACCAAAAACAAAGTGAAAGCAATACGGAGGCTATTAACAAATATCAGGTATTTGTAGCGGACATCTTTAAGCTTCTTGGTGATGCTAATGCCGATGAAAAGGCACAAAAACAGGTGGCTTTTGAGAAAGACCTTGCCAAGCTTATGCTTACCAATGAGGAAGACCGTGATCCTAATCTTAGTTACAATCCTCAGACGATGAGTGAGCTTTCTAAGTTGGTAAAGAACCTCAATATCCCTGCCTTTCTTAAAAAAGTAGGGGTGAATACGGATAAGGTGATTGTAGGGGAAATACGTTTGTACAAAGAATATGACAAGTTTGTCAATGAGAAGAACCTCCCTCTACTTAAGGATTATCTCCGTTACAACTTAGTGGCGAGCAACGCGGGAAATCTAAATGGAGCTTTGGACGAACTTTCTTTTAACTTCTATAGCAAATACCTCAACGGACAGCAGGAGCAACGCCCTATGAACAAGCGTGCACTTTCTCTTATCAATGGGGTAGTAGGAGAGGCTTTCGGAAAACTCTATGTAGAGAAATATTTCCCAGCCAAGGCCAAAGAAGAAATGGTTACTTTGGTGGATTATCTTAAGAAAAGTTTCGCAGAGCATATCAAGAATGTGACTTGGATGAGCGATGCTACCAAGGAAAAAGCACTCCATAAACTCAGCACTTTCAAAGTAAAAGTAGGTTACCCTGACAAGTGGGAGGACTATTCTAAGATGTCTCTCTCTGCAGATGCTTCTCTTTTTGAAAACTTGATTAAGGTGACCCAGTGGGCTTACCAAAAAGAGTTGGATAAGGTAGGTAAGCCTGTGGATAAAACCAAGTGGGAAATGACTCCACAGACAGTCAATGCGTACTACAATCCTCTCTATAACGAAATCGTGTTCCCTGCCGCTATTTTGCAAGCACCTTTCTTTAGTTTTGAAGCAGATCCTGCTGTGAACTTCGGGGGAATAGGAGCTGTAATTGGTCACGAGATTACTCATGGTTTTGATGATAGTGGAGCCCAATTTGACGCAGATGGAAATTTACAAAACTGGTGGACCCCTGCCGATAAAGAAAATTTTGAAAAGGTAACCAAAGCCTTGGCGGCTCAGTTTGACAAATATGAACCTGTAAAGGGTGTCTTTGTCAATGGTACTTTTACCAATGGGGAGAACATTGCTGACCTTGGAGGGGTGAATATAGCCTTTGATGCGCTCCAAATGTATCTCAAAGATCATGGTGCTGTGGCAGACATCAGTGGGTATAACCAAAATCAACGTTTCTTCCTCTCTTGGGCAACTGTATGGCGTACGCTCTCTACGGATCAGTTTATGACCAATCAGGTAAAGACAGACCCTCATACCCCAGGCTATTTCCGTGCTTTTGCTCCTCTGACTAATGTAGATGCTTGGTACAAAGCCTTTGATGTGAAAGAAGGTGATAAGCTCTATCGCAAGCCAGAAGACCGCGTAAAAATATGGTAGGCTCTTTTTAAAACAAAAGATAAAAAGTAAAAGGTAAAACACTATAACCTTTTACTTTTTTATTTATAAAAGGATTAATACCTAACAAATAATTTAAAAGAAATGAAATCCTATCTTATTTCAACGATAACTGATTTTATTGATGCGCCTATTGCATTGGTATATGACATTGTTACAGATAATAGTAATTTTCAGTGGCGAGAGGAAGTTAAAGATATAGAGCTGTTGGAAGAAGGTTTTATTGAATATTACAAGGCAGGAGGGTATACACTCTTTAGTAATATTCGAAAGATAGAAAACGAGTATTATGCCTTTACAATGCAGCATAAGCTATTCATTGGAGAATGGGAAGGGAAGTTTGAATCTTATAAGGGAGGTACTAAAATCTGTTTTCAAGAGAAGATACATATCAAGAATTTCTTTTTGAGGCTTATGGCTCCTCTTTTTTGGAATTTGAAACGTATACAACAGAACTATATTACAGCGTTAAAAGTAAAAGTATATGCAAACAAATAAGCACTTACATCTATGGTTTCCAACGATGGGGCTACATGCCTTGCATCAAGTAGAAGAGAGTATATCCTTTTGGCAATGGTATATTGACTTTGTAGATAAAATACCTTCTTGGCTACAACTTCCGAGAATCTCGGAGAATGCACATTTGGCGAATGCTCACCCTGAATATTTCATAGGAGCCTCCATAGGACAACTTGCGTTAGTCGCTCTTGTTGCTTTTTTGTGCCGAAGGAGCGAAAAAGCCACGAGAATTGCTCTCGGAGTATATCTTATAGAACTTAGCTTCTTTCTGATATGGCATATTCTGATAAGCTATTTTACTCATTCTTATTCTCCTGTAATGGTAACTTGTCTTATAGGTGTGTATCTTATCCCTAAATGGATTTATCAAGTAGTGAAAAAATAATACTACTTTGTTTTGCATAGTACCTTTTAAATTCGTAACTTTGCGGGGTAATTAAAAATCATTTTTCTACCATGAAAAAAATCAACTTCAAAATGGGTTGGCTCACTTGTCTCACCATGGTGATGGCTTGTGGTAATTCCAACAAAGAAGAAGCCCCTAAAGTGTTTGCTGAAAAAGGACTTGAACTCTCCGCTATGGATACACAGCTGCGTCCGGGAGATGATTTCTATAACTACGTCAATGGGAACTGGATGAAAACAGCCAAAATCCCTGCCGATAAGCCTGCTTGGGGTTCTTTCTATATGCTTATGGACAAAACCGATGAGCAGTGCCTTTCTATCCTTGATGACCTTCTTAAAAAAGAATATCCTAAGGGAAGTGAAGGGGAGAAGATACAAACACTCTATAGGGAATATATTTCTTGGGATAAGCGTAATGCTGATGGGTTGAAGCCCTTAGAGGCATATCTCCAAAAAATTGATGCCATAGCGTCTTTAGCAGATTTACAAAACTATTTGGAAGAGATAACCCCTAAGCGCGCCAATTATATCTGTCCTGTAGGTGTATATACCGATATGAAGGACTCTAAGATGAATGCTGTATATTTGGGGAATTTTAACCTGGGGTTGGGCAAGGATTACTACCAAAAGGAACACCCTAGCAATACGGAAGCCTTAGCAAAGTACCAAGACTATGTTGCGGCCATTTTTAGAATGCTTAACGATAGTAATCCACAGCAGAAAGCAAAGCAAATTGTGGCTTTTGAGAAAAATATAGCCCACTATATGCTTACAAACGAACAAGAGAACAATCCAAATCTTAGCTATAACCCTGTAACAATAGAAGAATTGGGGGACATGGTAAAAAACCTTCGTTTGCCTGAATTACTTGAAAAAGTGGGAGTTCATACCGATAAGGTAATTCTCACTGAAATAGGCCTCTATAGGCAATATGATACTTTCATTAATGAGAAAAATCTACCTCTGATTAAGGATTATCTTAGATATAAACTGGTGGCTATCAATAGTAACTACCTCACCCAAGAGCTTAATGACCTTACTTTTGATTTCTATAACAAATACCTTATGGGACAGCAGGAGCAACGCTCTATGGACAAGCGTGCTATGGAACTGATCAATGGAATCTTAGGAGAGGCCTTCGGTAAGCTCTATGTAGAGAAATACTTTCCTGAAAAAGCCAAGGAAGAAATGCTTACCCTAATAGATTATCTAAAGAAAAGTTTCGCCAAGCACATCAAGGAAGTAACTTGGATGAGCGATGCTACTAAGGAGAAAGCTATGGAAAAACTCAATAAGTTCTCTGTAAAGGTGGGGTATCCTGACAAGTGGAAGGATTATTCTCAGCTTACTATAAGTGCTCAAGTCTCTCTTTTTGAGAATATTACACAGGTCAGTCTGTGGGCTTTTCAGAAGGCTATAGCAAAAGTAGGAAAAGAGGTAGATAAAACCGAATGGGTGCTTCCTCCTCAGACAGTGAATGCTTATTATGACCCTACTAATAATGAGATTGTTTTCCCAGCGGGTATTCTTCAACCGCCTTTCTTTAGTTTTGAGGCCGATCCAGCAGTGAACTTTGGAGGCATCGGCGGGGTGATTGGCCATGAAATGACCCATGGATTTGATATTAGTGGAGCTGAGTTTGATGCTGATGGGAATCTACAGAATTGGTGGGCACCTGCCGATAAAGAGCGCTTCCAAAAAGTAACAGACGCTTTGGCTAAACAATATGACAAATATGAGCCTGTAAAGGGTATTTTTGTGAATGGTACCATGACCAATGTAGAGAATATTGCTGATCTCGGAGGGGTAAATATCGCCTTTGATGCGCTTGAAATGTATCTCAAAGATCATGGCAGAGTAGCCGATATCAGTGGGTATAACCAAAACCAACGTTTTTTCCTCTCTTGGGCAACCGTATGGCGTACACTTGCTTCTGAGCCATACTTGATTAATCAAGTAAAGGTAGACCCTCACTCCCCAGATTATCTCCGTGCCTTCGCTCCACTAACCAACATAGATGCTTGGTATAAAGCCTTTGATGTAAAAGAAGGTGATAAGCTCTATCGCAAAGTAGAAGACCGCGTAAAAATATGGTAATAGTGACGAGTGACTAATGACGAGTGACTAGTGACAAATGACAAATGACGAGTGACAAATGACAAATGACGAGTGACAAATGACGAGTGACAAATGACAAGTGACGAGTGACTATCCCTATTGAGGGTATTTGTCACTCGTCACTTGTCACTCATCACTATTATTGTTCTTGTGTATAGAACCAAATATCAGGATTCTTGACGCTAGTCCAGCCTAAGGTACCACGGCCGTAGTCGGTCATGGTGTAGGGGGCATTGTCGGTAAAGATTTTCACTAAGGGTTCTAAGTAGGAATAGTATTTCCAATTCGTGTTTTCGTTAAGGTCTGTTTTCTCTACCAGATTGAATTGGTTGGCATCACAGGCTACACCGAGGTAATCCATGTTGAGTACGGCATTCACATTGGTGCTACTACCTCCCGCGGTAGGAGTGCGGGTAAGATAGAAGTGGAAACCAGCGGCACTGCCTTGTTTGCCAAAGTAAATCATAGGATTGAGTACTTCCCTTACCCGAACATTGTTCACTGTACGAGTACGACGCTTTACGCTGTTATAGGCCGTTAGCATAGCATCACAAACGTAGTTGGTAGCAAAGTTGATCGTAGTGCGTTTGGTGGCAAAGTTGTACGGCAAGCGAGGTAGGCGAGGGGTGGAGAGAAAGCGCACTTGGCTGTTCTTGGTACTTACCCATAGGTATTGCTTACCATCTTGATTCACATCGGTGAGTTCATAGGGGGCGTACTTTACAAGGGCTTCTACCAAGGGGTAAAGTTGGGCAAAGACGTTCCAGTTGAGGCTACGGACACCCTCCACTATATTGACTTGGTTAGGCTTGCCCACAACAGGAAGAAAGTCTAACACATAGCGGGTAGTGGCATTCTGGTAGAAACTAAAGGTAATGCCTGATTCCTCAGTATTGAAGCCCAAGCGTACCAGAGGGGTGGTGCTATAAGGAGTACTACTATAGGAAAAGTTCTTATACTGCTGATAGAGTCGAGTAAAGACAGCATTAGCAGCACAATCCTCTTCGGAGAGGTTCAGCCAAAGCGAGCGTGCTGCAAAGTCGTAGGGGAGTGTATAGCTTAGAGCCGCCTTATAATTGCCATCGGGAGTGGAAAGCTCTTGGTTGTCCTCTGAAAGGTTTAGCTCTGAAAAGGTATATCCCTCTATGGAGGTAGGCTCATAGAGCTTTAGTCCGCTCTCGGTATAGGCATAGGCTACACGCTGGGAGTCACCCTCCCAAGAGAAAGTCAGCTGATGTAGGGTAGGGTGTAGGGTAAGGCTTACCTGCTTTTGGTTGATGGTTATAGGGGCGATACCTACGCTCTTTAACAAGGCGGCTTTCTCGCGTATTTTCTCCAGATAGGTGGTTTTATCTCCCTTGAAAGGAGAGAGTGTGATAAGGTTGTTGGAGCGCTTGCCACGTAGGGAAAACACCCCGTCCTTATAGGACTGGATTTCAAACTGGTTATCTCCCTCCTTACCATGAGGAAAGAGGAAAGAGGGTTCTACAAAGTAGTGCAATACCTTATTGTAAGTATCAAAGGAAAGGATCGCCTTCTCCCCGAAGAGGAGCGAGTAGTCGGAAGTCTCTTCAGTAGGGAGTTCTTCTGAGGCTGCTGTTACCTTGCCATGGGCGAAGGAGACTAAGACATTGTGCCCCCCATAGGCTTGTTCCTCGCCAGCATAGAGGGTGAGCAGCCATTGGGGTGTTCCCTCAAGAGTGGCGGCATAGTCGGAAAGGGTCTGGTTGGTGCGCTGTACATAGCTGGCACCTTCTCCGTAGACAGCTTCTTCTTTTTGGCTACAAGCGGCCAAGAGAAGCAGGGATGAAAGGAGTATATAGGATTGTTTTTTCATAAGTTACCATTCGTATTGGGTGAAATCTTTAGTTTGTAAGAGGGCATGTCGCCTATGGATCTCGGTGCGGAGGGCATCAAGGTCAATGTTCCATTCTCCACGGAGGTAGTTCTTAACCATGGTGATTTTCTTGAGCAAAATCTCCTTGCCTGTATAGGTAGCGGAGGTGTTGTTTTTGCCATCAGCTTTGGCGAGTTCCTCTTCCCAGATGTATCCTTTACGGAGGATACTTCGCTTCCAAGTATTGTAAGCGGTATCGTCCAAGCCATCACCATCGGTATCATGGGCAGTGTCGGCGGCAGGGCAGCCACATTGGTTCTTCTGGTAGTAGATGATATAACGAGCGATGGTCTCCACGAAATCCTCATGGATGTTGTCGCTGGCATAGGCGCTAATAAAGCCAGACTTGAGGTAGGTCTCGCCTGTCCAAGAGCGCGTCCAAGCGCCCCCCTTATAATCAGCTATAGAGAGCTTCTCAAATTCCTTAGGAACGATCTTGACTTGTTCCAAAAGGTGAGAGGACTCGTGATAGATAAGGCGTAGCACACGGTTGTCAATGTTCTTTATCTCGGTTGGGTCAGTGGTATTGGGATTTATATCATTCACCCCTAGCATCTCTATCTTTACTGCATTGGTAGCTAGGCCGTTATAAGCGGTACCCACATCGGAGAAAGCACGAGAGCCTATGAAAACCAGTTCCTTAGGGGAATAGTTTTGTAGGAAGCCCTTAGGAGTAAGCATTGTATAAGGCTCATAGTACATATACTTTAGGAAATTAGCCATTTGCAAGGCCTTCTCCGCAGAAGGCGGTGCCACATAGCGGAACATATTACGGCTGATATTGTTTTCAGAGAATCGGTATACGATATTTACATTGTATGGCTGGGTGAATTTCTCAATGATATATCGGTCGAGTTCTGTGCGGTTCTTAACCTCCTCAGGGGAGGATAGTTGCACCACGCTTTGAGAGGTATCGGGGGTGTCCTTGCTACAACCTATATAGGTGAGGGCAAGTAGGAGGGGGAGTAATCTTAATCGGTTCATAGGAGTTGAATTATCGGTCATTTTGTTGCATACCAGCCGCTACCACATCTACAGGGAGAGGGAGGGTGCGGCGCTTATCATCTTTGGAGAGTACGCTCTTGATGTAGGCGGTACCTTCGTTGTCGAGCTGGTGGCGGTGGATTTCTATACCATAGCGACGGATATCATACCAGCGCAAGCCTTCGCCCAAGGTGAGCAAACGGCGACACTGCAAGAGGAAATGAAGTAGGTTCTCTTGGGTGCTATCTATCGCAAAATCAGGGTGGAGCCTTTTCTTTTGAGTGGCATGGCTAAGCAGCGTAGTGGTATCATAAGCATCGTAGGCCATACGCTCATAGGCAGAGATGATCTCCTCTTGGGTAAATTGTGCTCCAGAGGTGAGGTAGTTCTTGGTAAAATAGCCTAAGTCAGCTACAGCCTCGGCATATTTTCCTTGGAGGATACGTGCTTCAGCACGAACCAAAAGGGTCTCATCGGTGGAGAAAAGGACGATTTGCGAACGGTTATTTACGTAAGTGGGATATTTGGTATAAATATATTTGCTAATTTCGGTACGATAACGCTCAAAAGCCTTGTCCTTATAGTTGTTTTGCCACAAATTATGTTCGTCGCGGAAGGTCTCCCTTACTGAAAGGGCGGCACCATGGGTAAAGCGCGCCACTGAAGTTCCGTCAATATAAGCAGTGGCACTGGTGTGAACAGCCGCAAGCATGAGGTTGGCTTCTACATCGTCACGGGTGTATTCCTTAGCGTGTGCATCTTCGCTGGAGAGCGCTTGGAAAGCCTCCCAGTTGCGTAGGGTGGTAGGCCTCTCTCCCAGTACAGCGGTGGCCATTTGCTCTGCTTTGTCCCACTTTTGGTAATAGAGGAAGAAGCGAGCGGCAAAGGCCTGAGCTGCTTTTTTGTTGAAGTGTAGTTTGGGCACTTTGTAGTAACTATCGTTGATCAGCGGCAGTCCTTGAGTAAGGTCTTGTTCTATACGCTCATACACCTCAGCGACGGTATTGCGTGGGCGCTCAGCTTGGAACTCATTGATAGGTTCGCTTATATAAGGTACACCAAGATCAGTGGTACTGGTTACACTATTGTATTGTTTGCCAAAGAGATTGACCAAGACAAAGTGCGCATATGCACGAACCAAGAGCGCTTCTGCGCGTGCGGCTTGTAGGTCAGGGGTATTGCCTAAGCGGTCAATAGCCTCCAAAGCCACATTGGCATGGTAAATCATGGAATAGTTATCACTCCAGAGGTTGCGCAAGCCATCGCGGGCGCTATATTCGTGGAAATCGCGTTCCCAATAGGCCAATTCGCTAATAAAAGGAATTGTGCGGCGGTTATTGGCACCTATATCATCTATATTATCAGAGGAAAACTCGGTTACTACGGCTGTAGTACGGTTGGGATAGGCACTGACTAAGAATTTCTGTATCTTATCAGCACTATCCAGCTCCACACGGCTGTCGGGATTCTTGTCTAAGAACTTGTTGCACCCTACTAGGCAACATAACAGTAGGGCAAGTAGCGGTATATGATTTCTTTTCATAGGATTCGGTATTAAAGGGTTATAGGCCTACACGTAGGCTGAAAGTCAGCTGTTTAGGATTTGGAATAAAAGAGTCCCCTGTGGAGAACTCAGGGTCAGCCCCATTGAGCTTCTTGTCAGCATAGAGCAAGAAGAGGTTAGTGGCTTGTAGTTTCATGCTCAATCGCTTGATTCTCATGTCCTTGAGTAGGTCTTTGTCAAACTCATACCCTAAGGAAATTTCTTTGAGGCGAATGAAGTCCCCTTTGGCTATGCGGACATCAGAGTAATTGTAAGCGGTGTAGGCATATTCCAAATTAGGCATGTTGTCTCTCTGATAAGAGGAAGCAATGGCAGGTACTTGGGTGCGTTGTTCATCGCCAGGTTGCATCCAGCGATTGGTAAATTCCTTAGGTAAGGCCAAGGCATCATTGTCATAATTGGCCTTGAAGGCGGTAGGCAGGCGCAATACATTACCAAAGGAATAAGTAAGCAACACATTGAGCGATAATCCTTTGTAAGTAAATAGGTTGCCCAAGCTCCCCACATCGGTAGGTCTGGTAGTACCTGAATAGGAGAGGAAATCAAGGTTGTCTCGCTGGTCAAAACGAATACCGTCAATAGTTGTATTGCCATTGGGGTCGGCAAAGGTAGGAAGCCCATCGCTGTTAAGGCCACGGAAAGGAATGGAGAAAATAGAGCTTACGGGGTATCCCTCCTTAGAGAAGCCACTGCCACGCACCATGTCGGATATAGAAGCATCCACATAGAGCTTGGTGATTTTGTTCTCATTCTTGGCATAGATAAAAGTTGTTGTCCAAGAAAAATCCTTGAGCTTGATATTTTGGGTTTGTAGGCTCAGATCTACCCCATAGGAGTGCATTTGTGCCACATTGCCCACTCTGAGGATGCTGCCGCTAAGGCCTTGGGTAGGTACACGACCTATAAGGTCATAGTTTTCGCGGGTATAGCCATCAACAGCTAAGCTGATGCGATTCTTAAAAAAGCCTATCTGTACTCCTATGTTAAACTCTTGTTTTTTCTCATAGGTAAGGTCATAGCTGGCAGGATCGGCCACTTTGAGAGCTGTCTCGCGGGTACGCTCATTGCTACGCCAAGGAATATCCCCCATGATCTTCACCAAGGAAGTAGGCGCGGAAGGACTTTCAGGAATTACCCCAAAAGAAGTCTTGAACGATAGCAGGGAGAGGACAGCATTTTTAGGGAAGAAGGTTTCTTTGGTTACATTCCAAGAGAAGGCAAGGTTCCAAGTAGGCATCCAGCGAATATGGCGGGAAGCGCCAAACTTGTTGGTACCATCGTAGCGGAAGATCCCCTCCAAGGTATAGCGATCAAGGAAAGTATAGGCTGCATTGGAGAAGAAAGCCGCATTGCGCGTAGTGGTACGAGCTACTGTATAGTAGTTAGGGGATTTGCTCTCTTGTATTTGCTTGAAAGCCTCATAAGAGAAATAAGAGATTTCGCCCAACTCATACATCAGTCCGAAGTTCTTACCCCAGTCCTTGCTGCGGTAGGTATCATTGGTTTCCATACCTGTCAAGAACTGGAGCTTATGTTTGCCTCCGTCAAAGGCGTCCTTATAGCTAAGAGTTGAACGGAAGTCTTTGCCAGAGAGGAGGCTTTCGCTCTTCTCGCGGATACCCCCTTCGGGTAGGACGGTACGCCTTACATCAAAGTCATCATAAGGATCTTCGTATAGGTATTCGTTGTTTTTGATCATGTTCAGGTTATCAGCTGCACGATAAGCCCTTGCAATATTGGATTGCTCGGTTTGGTTTAGCTCGTGAGAGATACTCTGATACTTGATAGCCCCCAGAGCTGTAGCCTCTATCTTTGGGGTAATAAGCCAAGAGAGGCGTCCCTGTATCTTGATATCGCCTATATGGCTATCAGTATAATTGTTTTCCAGCTCCTCAAAGATGTTCATAGGGGCATACCTATAGCGGTAAGCCACGGTAGGGTCAAGGGTACGGGAGGTGTTTAGGGCATAGGAATAAGGGTTAAGCTCCAGTTCGGAAGACACTTTTCCAGTGAGAGGATCCACACTGCCAGGGGTACGTCCTTGGCGGTAGGCACCATTGACAATCACATTGAAACTCACCTTTTGGCTGAGCTTGTAGTTGGCGTTGAGATTCGCTGTATAGCGGTCGCTGTGGCTATACTTCATCCAACCTGGGTCGGAGAGTACGCTGATGGAGGCATAGTAAGACGCCTTATCGCTTCCTGTGGAGAGGCTCACCGCATGGTTCTGCATCACCCCTGTTTGGAAGAGCTTGGCAAACCAGTTGGTATTGCGATACTCGGCGGCTCTTAGGTAAGCGGTCTTGGCCGCTTCAGTGTTGTCAAGGCCGAAGTTTCCATCGGGGCCAGCGGTATTGAGCAATTCGTACATACGGGCGATTTCCCCTTTGTAGCGACGGTTGGTGAGAGTCTCATAGGAGAAGTTGCCACGGCGTAGCATTTCCATATAGAAATCCATTTGCTCCTGTGAGTTCATGATGTTGAAGTTGTCATAGGAGGGGATCATTCTAAAGGTAGATTCGTTGGTATAGGTAATATTGTTAGTGCCTTTAGTTCCCTTGCGAGTGGTAACGACAACCACTCCTGCCACGGCACGCGGGCCGTAGATAGAGGTAACGGAAGCGTCCTTGAGCACCTTGAAGGAGGCGATATCATCGGAGGAGAGGCCGCCGAGTGCCGAGGCAATGAGTAGCTTGGCATCGGAGGAGGAGAGCGCGTCGGGAGAGAGTTCTACTCCGTCATCGAGGATTACACCATCCACTACCCAAAGAGGCTTGCTCTCCCCGTAGATGGACGAAGGCCCGCGTACATTGGTACGAGCCACGGTACGCTCTTGAGTGGGGGAGGAGGACTGCGCACTTGCTTGTGTGCTCTCCATAATTACATTTAAGGTGTCGGAAGCCCCTAATGGGTAGGCTACCTCTCGGAATCCTAAAGAGGAGAAAACCAAAGTAGCTCCTTCCTTAACCTTGAGGGAATAGTACCCCTCAGCATTGGTCTGTGTGGTCGTCTGGGATACATCTTTGACAAAGACAACCACATTGGGTAAAGGTCGTCCTTGTGTATCTTTGACAGTTCCATGAATAGTACGTTCTTGAGCAAAGCCCCGAAGGCACCCCAAGAGCATAAATAGTAAGCAAATAGCGGTTCTCATTTGCATATATACCAGTTTTTGTTTTTTGGAGGACAAAGATACGAAAAAAACGGATAAATATGATTAAAAATATTTAAAACATAATATAAAAATAACCAAAAGTAAAAAAGTGTCGAAAAATAAGGGGGATTTATATAACTTAAGTTTCACAAGCCGTTTTTAGGCTATTATTGTAATTATAAATAACTAATAATCAATTATTTGTAGCAATCTCCCAACTAACTTCAATTCCTCGCTCCTAACCTCAATTCCTCCCCCCCCCCTCCGAAAGAGGGGGGGCTAAGAGAGTGAAAATTGGAATATATGTTATAAAAGGCAGATAATTAGACTTATACTAACGAGAGTTCGACGTAAGCAAAAATACATTTTTCTCCCACAGATTCCACGGATTTTCACAGATAAGAGATTATTATTCTTGAGTATTGCGTTGAGATTTGCACTGATAAATAAGGCCTTCGGCCTTATAATCATCCGTGAGAATCGTAGGAGCCGATTACACAAACATAGAAAATCTATGAAATCCGTGAAAATCCGTGGGCGTCTTTTCTCTTTTGAAAGAGATAAATCTCAGAAGAACAACTTATAATGAGACTTTATAACAGCTTTGCCTTTGGAGGGGGTAGGGGGTTAGGTGTTGAATATCAATAAATTACAGAACTTTCGAAACTTAAATCTACAATTGATAGGTATTATAGTCAATCATATTTAGAATGCGAATAAAATGAGAATAAATAAGGCAAGGGGTTCATTCCTAATTCGCTCTTTTTCAAGGGCTAATTGCCATTAGCCCCTACACCTGCTCATGCTAATTTTTCGCAAACCATTTCTGTTTGACTATAAGATCTTTGGCCTTATTTCTCCGATAAATCATAATTTAGTGGCTATGGCAAAGCAACTCTATGACTATTGGTTTGTACAGTTTGACTTTCCTAACGAGGAAGGCAAACCCTATAAAAGCAGTGGCGGTAAAATGGTGTGGAATGAAAAACTAAAAAGAGAGATCCCTGAGGGATGGGAGATTTCTAATCTTGATAATATTGGAAATTTTAAGAATGGTATTAATTATTCAAAAGAAGATATAGGTAATAATAAATACAAGATTGTAAATGTTAGAAATATATCCTCTTCATCTATTTTTATAGACAATAATGAATTAGATGAGATTTTATTAGGAGAAGCAGCAGATAATTATATCATTTCAGATAATGATATTCTGATAGCAAGAAGCGGAATACCTGGCGCAACAAGGATTTTACGTGATTATGAAAAGAACATCATCTATAGTGGTTTTATTATTTGTTTCTCTGTCAATAATATCTATTATAAAAACAAACTGTTTTTTGATATCAAAATGTTAGAATCTACTACTAAAAATCAAAGTAATGGTTCAATATTGAGTAATATAAGTCAGGATATTCTAAAACAGTTAGTGGTAGTTATACCTACAACTAAAACATTAGAAAGTTTTAATAATAATATATCCTTATTATTCTCTTTAATCTGTAACAAACAGAGAGAAATATATTCTCTCACTAAGCAACGAGACGAGTTACTACCTCTTTTAATGAATGGTCAGGTGACGATAGGGTAAAATGCCAGTAGTCGCTCACCTCTAAATTATGATTTATAGACGTAGGGTTTGGGTATTTTTGTTTTCTTTGTATTTTAAAACGATTAAAATGAAAGAAGAATTTATCCAAAATGTATTAGTATCTATTCAAGGAATGCTATCGGTGGAACAGATAGACCTATTAGTAACCTCGCTAACTGTAGAACTCTCTAAGTGTGAGTTGGTCAAAAGAAGTACCGATGAGGAAAAACGTGCCCAGAAGAATGCACAGCTCCTCTCTAATTTTTTGTCAGCTAAGAAGATAGAGGGCTGTTCAGATAAGACACTACATTATTACCAGACTTCTATAGAGAAACTCTTGGCTTATGTGCAAAAACATATTATAGAAATCACTACAAATGATATTCGCTGTTACTTATCAGGCAAACAATCTGAAAATACACTTAGCAAGGTAACCATAGATAACTTACGTCGTATTTTCTCCAGTTTTTTTTCTTGGTTAGAGGACGAAGATTATATAGCCAAAAGTCCTGTCAGACGTATCCATAAGGTACGTACAGATACTTTAGTCAAGGAAGTACTTACTGATGAACATATAGAAGCACTGCGTGATCATTGTACGGAATTGCGCGACTTGGCCATGATAGACCTATTGGCTTCCACAGGAATACGTGTAGGGGAATTAGTAAAAATAAACCGATCTCATATAGATTTCCACGAGCGACAATGTATTGTCTTTGGGAAAGGCAATAAAGAGAGGGAGGTCTATTTCAATGCACGTACCAAAATACACTTAATGAAATACCTTGAGCAACGGAAGGATAATTCTTCAGCCTTGTTTGTCTCACTTACAGCACCTCATACTCCGCTTACTATCAGTGGTGTAGAGAAGCGATTGCAGCAGTTAGGCAAGAGGATAGGTATAGACAAGGTGCACCCACATAAGTTTCGTCGTACCTTGGCGACTATGGCTATAGATAAGGGAATGCCTATAGAACAGGTACAGAAACTCTTAGGGCATGTCAAGATAGATACTACGCTCCACTATGCAATGGTCAATCAGACGAATGTCAAAATAGCTCATAGAAAATTCATAGCATAGTATTTTCGTTTTTCAGCTTATTTCGTACATTTGCATTTTCAAAGTTGTTAAGATGAAATTAGCTGATATTGTAGATGTTTTTATAGCAGGGGATTGGGGAAATGAGAGTCTATCCAACGATACCCCTAATGCAGTATTCTGTATTAGGGGAGCTGATATTATGTCTATAAGAGATCATAAATATACAGATATTCCTAAGCGCTATATCTCAAAAAGAGCAAAAGAAACCAAACTACTTAAAGTAGGTGATTTGGTTATTGAAAAATCGGGGGGTAGTCCCATACAATCTACAGGGCGTATCTCCTATATTTCAGAGGATTTGATACAAGCTAAGAAAGAGTTAGTTTGCTCTAATTTTAGCATAGGTATTCGTGTGAAATCTCGTTGGAATCCGCTATATGTGTATTACTATTGGCAGTATATCTACAACTTGGGTGTATTCTTTAATTTTGAGAGTAAAACCTCAGGAATCAAGAACTTACAACTTGATAGTGCTCTTGAAGCTATAGCTATAGAGGAAATCTCTCTTGAGGTACAGAATCAAATAGTAGCCACTCTTTCCTCTTATGATCATAAAATAGCTTTTAACAGAGCTATAAATCATAATTTAGTGGCTATGGCCAAGCAACTTTATGACTATTGGTTTGTACAGTTTGACTTCCCTAACCGGGACGGCAAACCCTATAAAAGCAGTGGCGGTAAAATGGTGTGGAATGAGAAACTAAAAAGAGAGATCCCTGAGGGATGGGAGGTGAAAGAATTGAACGAAATTATTAAAGTAAAAGATGGAACACATACATCTCCAAAGCCTCAAAATGAAGGGTATTACCTTATAACATCTAAACACATTTCAGAAAATGGTATAGATTTTAATTCTGCTTATAGAATTAGTATTGAAGATTATACGGAAATAAATAGGAGGAGTCTAGTGGAAAGTAGAGACATCCTATTTTCAATGATAGGAACAATAGGACAGAAATATTTAGTTACTGAAAGGACAATTAATTATGCTATCAAAAATATGGCTTTGCTGAAAACATCTCAATATACCGAAATAGTATATTATATATGGCTATATTTGTCAAGTATTGATTATATTAGATATGAAAGCAATGTTATCTCAGGAAGCATTCAGAAATTTATGTCTCTTGATGCTATGCGGAAAATACCAATATTATATAACTTAGAGAAAATATTATCTTTTCAAAAGATTGTAACTAACTTATTCCTGCAAATATCTATAACTAACAGTGAAAATAAAATCCTCACTAAGCAACGAGACGAGTTACTCCCTCTTTTAATGAATGGTCAGGTGACGGTAGGGTAAAATGCCAGTAGTGGCTCACCGCTAAATTATGATTTATAGCTCTATTAAGGTTTAATTTTTTTTCTATATTTTCATATAAAGTAGAAAAATTTTCTATCATAGAATCATCAGGAAGATGTAGATAAAAGTTCTCTAAATATTCATTGCGAATATTATTTATGCTTGTCCCTTTTGCTTGTTTTTGTATATAATTTCTAAAATAACGGCTTCTTAAATAATAGGCAATCAGAGAAGCATACTCCTTCTTTTTAGGGCGAATGATACGTAGAAAAGCCCCTATTTGGATATTATTTAAAGGAGAAAATACTGTAGCACTCTTTCCTAATACATCAACACTTCCTGTGGAAGCAACTATAACAGTATCAAATTCTTTCAAAGCATTTGATATATTATAGTAGCTGTCAGGAAGAAAAACATCGTCATTTTTTAAGATGATAGTATTATTCTGAATATTCCCTCCTCTTAAAATACGAATTCCTTCAGATACAATATCTTTTTTGTCATACGTAACACCCCCAATGATATCAGCTATATCTCCTAATTTATATTTTTTCATTCTATTTCTTTTTGTACAGATCTATTATGTTTGTTTTGTAAACTTTTGTGTTTTTTCCAAAGGAAAATATTTCTATTTAGAGGCTTATTTATCGGTGTTATACCTTAAACTCTTTAGTTGTTTTAGTATTTCCTCTTCTAAGCGATGGCTTTCTTTGAATTGTGCTTCTAAATCGGTTTGGTATTGAGTCATTCGGGTATTGAATTCTTCTTCGGTAATATCTTCATAAGCTATTTTGATATCAAAATACTGTCCTGCAGAGAGGCTATAGCCCTTTTCCTTAATTTCTTCATAGGTTACTGCTACGGAGAAGTCGTCTTCGGCTTTTTTATCAAGGAAGGTATTTACGATTTTATCTACTTCAAAGGGGCGTAGGCGTTTTTTCTTGTTGTTACCCTCTTGATATTCTTCGCCTAACTTACTGGCATCGATGAGGATAACCTTGTCCGTGGTAGCGGATTTGTCAAAAAAGAGAACTGATACGTTGGTACCTGTGGTAGCAAATACATTGCTGGGCATGGACACACAACCATATACCCAATGTTCGTCTACGATGCGTTGTAGAATCTTTCGTTCCACTCCGCTTTTGGCGGTAATAAAACCTGTAGGAATGACAATGGCACCCTTTCCCTTAGGATTTAAAGAGTTGATCACATGTTGGATAAAGCAGGTATAGATCGCCATTTTAGGTTTGTTAGGGTCTGCTTTTTTCACGGCATTGGGGACACCTGCCCAAAAGCGAATACTATCGGCGGCTAAGTGGTCGCGATACTCAGGAAAATCCAGCTTAAAGGGAGGATTGGAGACGACAAAGTCAAACTGACGAAGCGCTTCCGTATGTGGGTCTTTGTGGTAAGGTTCGGTCAGGGTATTTCCTTGGATAACATTTTGAAGAGAAGGGGCTAAATCGTTTAAGATAAGATTTAGCCGTAGCATCTCGCTTGATTTTTCGGATATATCTTGGCTATATATAGAACAATTCCTTTCTCCAATCTCATGGGCTAAGGCCATCAGGAGGGTACCTGTTCCTGCAGAGGGGTCATAGCAGGTTATACTTCTGAGGTCTTCTTGACGGCCTACCAATAGCTTGGCCATGACTTGTGCAATTCCACGAGGGGTGTAATATTCGGCATATTTGCCCCCTCCGGCATTGTTAAAGCCTTTGAGTAAGTGCTCAAATATACCTGAAAAGAAATCATATTTTTCAGTAAATACGTGTTCAAAGTTAAAAGAGGCGATATTACTGAGCAGGGATTTAGCGAAAGCGTCGCGCTTCTGTATATCTGTAATAAATATAGGTTGTTACAGAGCTAAAGATATTTACCTTGCTTCTTCCAGAGGTAGCCACTGAAAAAGTATCAGCATTTAAAAGGGCAATATCCAAGAGGGTGCTATCCAATAGGGTAGATAAATCTCCTCTGCCTGAGGCGTTGTATAGGTGAGAGAGTGTATGCTCTGGTCTCATACGAGGGACAGAGGCAGGAAGGAAAACAAAAAGTTCTTCTATATCCTCCTCAGAAAAGGAATCATATTCCTTGTCCCAACTTTGGGCGTTTCTTAGTCGCTCGCCATAAGTTTTGTCTTTTTTGGCTTCATAGCCGAACTTGTCGTTAAAAAATTTGTAAAGGAAAATCTCTACAACAATCTTATATTCGCTTCCTGTACCTGCTAAGCCGAAAGCACTTGTAGTGCCTTTTAGAGCATCTATCAGGGCAATGGTCTGTCTTGTTATTTCCTCGTGTGCCATAATTTCTATTGGTAGTTATCGTTGTCCTAAATATTCTTTAAATATTAAATCGCTAATATAATTTCTATCATTACTTGAAAGCTGTATATTGTTGTCCCTTAGCACATTAGCTACTTTGTATAAGACATCTTTTTCGAACATAGGCTTATTCTCAAGTAGATTTATGTTTCTGAAGAGTTCGTCATCAATGACCTCTTTCATTTTGATTAAGTTATTGAGTATATCTGGATCCTCAAAGCCAATGATAGGGGCTTGTTTTTGCTTTTCTCTTTCTTTATTTTCTTCCTTGATACGCTTGTGTATGCGAGTGAATCGCTCGTCCTGGTTATATTTCTTTTTAAGTATATTGTTTCTGCGGTTGATTTCTTTTATTTTCTTCATAATCTCTTCCATGAAGGCGATACTTTCTCTGAAATCCTGCGTATCTTTTAAGACGAATCCTTTTTTATCAAAATATTCTTTAAAGATAGCGGAAAGAGAGAGATATTCTTCGTCATCGTATTGGTCAAAGTTGGCCATAAATTCAGCTTTTACGCTTTCGTGTCGTTCTTTGACATCATTTACAAGGATTTGTAATTCTTCGGGTACTCCTTTTCTGAACTCAAATTCTAATTCAGAAAGTACTATGTTGATAATTCCAGCCACATCAGCCTTATGATCTCTATTTTCTTTAAGGTTGAGCAGGTCTATACGGCGGGTAACTTCCCCTATAAGGGTAGGGAAATTATCCGCTTTTGTGATGATATTAATCTTTTCCTTTAGGTCATCACCTCCAAAGGCTCTTACTTGGTTGGTAATAGCTCTGGCTTCCTCCAGGAGTTTGCGAAGGTGGTAGAGCTGTTCCTTGTCTTCTATTTCGTCTATTTCCCTTCGGAATTCTTCTGCATTATGGGTAGAGAAGGAGAAAAGATCCCGCTTGATTTCCAATATTTTTGCTTGGATGACCTTAGGGTCTTCTATAATCACATTTCCTATAGGGGCAACTACGGAAAGTCCTGTATCTGAGGTGGTGCGGTTGAGTTCTCTAAGATAACGATCGTTGGTAGCCTCAAAGTTCTCTTTGATATCCACAAAATCTACTACATAGCCATAGCGGAAACTCTTATAAGGGCGGTTCACACGAGTAAGTGCTTGTAGGAGATCATGTCCATCGAGCGAACGTCCTAAGTAAAGTCTCTTAAGACGAGGCGCATCGAAGCCTGTAAGGAGCATCTGATTGACAATAAGGACATCTATGTTGTTTTCCTTCTTGAATGTATCGATATAATCCTTACGCTCTTGCTTATCTCCCTCATCATGTAGGATAAGAGAGGCTGTAAGCGGTTTGTTTTTTGTATTATAAGTAGGGATAGGCTCAGCGGCTAACCAATAGTCCTGTACTTCCGAATGAATAGTTTGGTCAGTTTTGGGGAATTTTCTCAGCCAAAGGCTATAAAGAGCTCGCGCTTGGGCGTTGGTCTTACATACAATCATAGCAGCCACAGTAGGGTCTGCCATTTCGGTTCTAAATTTTCTGAAATCCTCTACTATATAATTTAACAAGGCTTCAAGATAGCGCTCATGCTCAATGATTTTGTCCTTATCAAAATCCTTCTTCTTTACCTTTACCTCTCCTGCTATTTCCTCAATAAGTTCTTCTATTTGCTGTTTAACTTCAGTTTCTATAGGTTCGCGCAAGAGCTTGAGGGTGTAGCCATCGGCTATGGACTTATCATAATAATAGGTGTTGATATAGTCACCGAAGACTTTCCAAGAGGCTCTTTCTTCTTTTAATAAAGGGGTGCCTGTTAGAGCTATTTTTATGGCATTGGTATCCGCCTCTAAGAGGTTCGCTAAGAAACTCCCTCTAGGGTTATACCCACGGTGTGCTTCGTCAATAAAAAAGATACGTTGTAGGCGTGTATTATAAGGGTCAGCTATCTGTACTTTAGCTTTATCTTCCTTGAATTTTTGGATATTGACTACCATGATTTCGAGCTTACCTTCGCTATTGACCACTAGTGCAGTATTGCTGATATCCTTCATGAGTTCCTCTCGACTTTTAGCATTTCGCGCTACAAGTCCGCGAGCAGCGAACTCATCGGTAGCTTGTTCCATGAGGTCAATGCGATCTACGATGAAATAGAATTTGGTAGCTATATTCTTTCGAGCATAGAAATCGTTAAGTACTTTTACAGTATAATAAGCCAAAGCCGTCTTGCCACTGCCCTGAGTATGCCATATAATACCACTTTTTACCCCTTCCTCCAATCTTCTTTGGATAGCTAAGGAGGCAAAAAGCTGCTGATAACGCATTACATGTTTCTCCAATCGTGTTCCCTTGGAGCCATCGGGTAGGGTAATGGTCTGATTGACATAAGCAAAACCATATCTTAGCAGGTATAGGAAACGTTCCTTTGAAAGCATGGAAGTAAGGATGCGATTGGTAGGGGTCGTTACCTCCTTATTGGTACTATATTCCGGGAAACTTCGGATAGTTACGGCATTGCGGTGCTTGAGTATATAGCGTTCTGTCTGTTCATCAATAGGGAGATAAGGATAATTGGCTACATAGTCCTTATCTTCTTCTCTGAAGACATTGAAAAAAGCTTTTTCCTTAGCCGTACAGCAATAGAAAGCCCCCCATATAGGTTCTCTGCTTTCATTGTCATACTCCTGATTGTTGGAGAAGATCATCAGTTGGGTGATATTGAAGAACCTACGAAAATAAGGCTTACTTATTCGGGAGTTAGTTCTCTCTTTTTCGGCAATGATTCCCTGGGAATTGTTAGGTTTCTTTACCTCAATAAAGGCCAAGGGGAGCCCATTGACAAAACAAGTAATATCGGGACGGAAAGACTCATCAGCACTTTTGTCTCCACAGGAGAATTCTGTGGTGAGGTGCCATACATTGTTAGAGGGATTGTCAAAATCAATGAGCTTAATACCACTATTGGCAGAAAGCATTTGGTAGAATTCCCTTCCTAAATCATCATTATTGGTTATAGAGATGATTTTGTTTAGAAGCTGTCGTGCTTTTTCCTTTCCCAAATCAGGGTTGATCCTCACAAGAGAAGCTATGAATATATCGGAGAGTATATTGGTATGTGGATCGTACTTATATAGAGAGGTATCAATGTAAGTATAACCCAACTTGCACAAATGGAGTGCTGCGGGTACTTGTACGCGGGTATTTTCGTTGAAGTTAGACATAGCCTCATTTCTTAAAAACTCTGCAAATATACAAACTTTATCGATATGATACAATAAAAAAAGCTACCTTATTCAGGTAGCCTCTTTCTAAATAACTTTAAACTATAATAATATGATTAACCCAATTCAGAAGAATTATTTATAAAAAGTTGGTCTACAAGGACTCGAACCTTGAATAACAGAACCAAAATCTGCTGTGTTACCATTACACCATAGACCATCTCTCAATTGCGGTGCAAAGGTACAACTTTTTTTGAAACCTGCAATAGGTTGAGTGAAAAAAATAAAAAAAATTTTTCTCTCTATTTTATTAGGTAGATCAGATAAAAATGTGTAACTTCGCTCCGTTTTTCTAAAAAGATAAAAATGAACTTACAAAAGGACTTTCATAAGTATAATCTGATCATAGGCTGGGGGGTATTCTTCATAGCCTTACTTACCTATGGGCTTTCGGTAGAGCCTACCGTAAGTTTCTGGGACTGTGGAGAATACATAGCAACCTCGGCTAAGTTGGAAGTGGGACACCCCCCTGGAGCACCTTTTTTCCAGATGGTGGGGGCTTTCTTTGCCTCTTTCTCACCTTCGCCTGAGAAGACTGCCCTTTTTGTGAATTTCATCTCGGTGTTCTCCAGCGCCTTTACCATACTATTCCTATATTTTATCATTGTCAATTTCGCCAAAAAGATTGCTCTTGCACAGAAGGAGACCCTTTCCAATGGACAGGTAATTGCTTTGTATGGCAGTGGGGTAGTGGGCGCTTTGGCTTATACCTTCTCCGATAGCTTTTGGTTCAATGCTACCGAAGCGGAGGTGTACGCTATGGCGATGCTTTTCATGTCGGCCATGTTCTGGCTGGGGCTTAAATGGACAGATAACCTTGATTCTCCACGAGGAGATAAGTGGTTGTTGCTCATTGCCCTTGTAGTGGGACTCTCCTTTGGGGTACACTTTATGGCGCTGCTTACCATTCCAGCCATAGGGATGCTCTATTTCTTCCAATCCCATTTTAAGAAGAATGTCAGGAACTTTATCTTGGCCAATGTGATTTCTATTTCCATATTGCTCTTGATTTTCAAGCTGATACTACCTTATACCTTGGCTTTGTTTGGTCATACAGAGGTGTATTTTGTCAATCAGTTGGGCTTGCCATTCAATTCGGGTACTATCTTTACAGGAGTATGGATTATAGGAGCTTTTGCTTTTACCTTATGGAAAGCACAAAAACACCAAAAACGCTTGTTACAAACCGCAACCCTCTGTCTGCTCTTTGTTTTCGTAGGCTTTTCCTCTTGGCTGATGATCCCCATACGAGCCAATGCAGGTACGGTCATCAATGAGAACAGCCCTACCGATGCACGCTTGCTCTTGGCTTACTACAACTTGGAGCAATACCAGAAAACATACCTCTTCAAAGGGCCTATGTACTCAGACAGCTTTGCCATTCCTGAGGGTTATATAGATGAAAAGCCTAAGTATGAGCGCGATTACAAGACACACAAATATATTATAGTAAATAACTACAAAGATGCTTTGGATGCGCCACACCCTGACCATATAGGACTATTGCCCCGTATGTGGAGTGGTGAGCATGCGGCCAACTATATGAGCCTGACCAGTCCGCTAAAGTATAGAATCAGCCCTGAATATATAGGAAATGAAAAGGTAGAACAACTCAGCCGACAACTTCAGGCAGTCCTATATGCAGGAGATTATGAGCAATATGCGCAGCTGCTTCGTCGCTATCAAGGGGTATTTATTGTAGAGAAACCATCTTTTTGGGACAATCTGAGCTTTATGTTCTCCTATCAGTTTAATTATATGTATTTGCGCTATCTGTTATGGAACTTTGTGGGTCGTCAGGACGATATACAAGGGAAAATTAGCAATAATCATGGCAACTGGATTTCAGGGATTTCCTTTATAGATGAGTGGCATACAGGCTATCCGCAGGATCACCTCCCTTCCGATGCCCTAAATAACCGTGGGCGTAATACCTATTTCTTTTTGCCGCTGTTACTGGGCTTGGTAGGCTTGTTCTTTCAGTTTACTTCTAGCAAACGCCAGTGGTGGGTGGTCTTTGTGCTTTTCCTCTTTACAGGTTTGGCACTAAAGGTGTATCTTAATGAGCGACCTTTTGAGCCACGAGAGAGAGATTATGCCTTGGTAGGTTCGTTCTTTACCTTTGCCATTTGGATAGGAATGGGGGTATATGCCCTTTATTCCCTTTTGGAAGAGAAAATATCCTTCAAGGGCATGGCACCTGCGGTAGTATCGCTCTGCTTGCTTGTGGTTCCTGCCCGTATGCTGGCAGAGAACTGGGACGACCATGACCGCTCCAACCGCTATACAGCACGTGCCTTGGGTAAGAGTTATTTGGATTCCGTTTCCAAGGACAACGGAGCAATGATCTTCTCCATAGGGGACAATGATACCTTTGGAATGTGGTATATGCAGGAGGTGGAGCATTATCGCACCGATGTGAGGGTGATTAACACTTCCCTTTTGGGAACCGATTGGTATATAGACCAGATGAAGCACAAGGCATATACCAGTGAGCCGATTCCGTCCCAGCTGGTACATAGACAATATGCTTACGGAGTGCGGGATGTAATCTATTTTGATCAGAGAACCGATAAGATATGGCCTATAGCAGACTTTATGGCATGGGTGGGAAGTGATGATCCTAAGACAAAGAAGGTTGTTGATCGCAATGGTGAGGCGCCTGACCTTGTCTATGCCAGCTATCCGACCAATAGAATCCGTATTCCTGTCAATAAAGAAAATGTCCTTAAGAGTGGTATTGTAAAACCTGAAGATGCCGATAAGATTGTGGATTATATAGACATCAAGCTCCCTTCGGTAGGTATGGGTAAGAACCGCCTGCTGATGCTTGATATTTTGGCCAACAACGATTGGAAGCGTCCGATCTACTTTACAGGGGGTAGCTATAGTGATGAGGAATATATATGGATGCGTGATTACTTACAGCTCGATGGTATGGCCTACAAATTGGTACCTATCAAAACCCCTATTGATAAGGACAACCCTTATGATATGGGACGTATAGATGCCGACCTGATGTATAAGATCGTAAAGAGCTTTGACTGGGGTAATATGGACGATCCGAATATATACCATGATCCAGAAACTCGCCGCAACAGTATCGTCTTCCGTGGCAATCTTGCTCGCCTTACAGAGACCCTTTTGGCAGAAGACAAACAAGACAAGGCTAAGGATGTTATAGATATAGCTACCACGCGTATTCCTGTGGGTAACTTAGGGTATTACTTTACCTTAGAGCCATTTATATCAGGCTATTATGCGGTGAAGGAGCCAGAGAAAGCCCGCAAGCTATTCCTTGAAGTAGCCAAGAAATACCAAGAGAAGATTGAGTATTATCTTACTTTCTCAGAAATCAACTTTATCAGGCTTTCTGATGAGATAGCTTATGATCTAAGGCGCTATCAGGCACTGCTCATTCCTATTATGGAGGATGAGGCTTTCTATAAGAAGGAATCGGCTACCTATAAGAAGTATATCAACCGCTTGAAGGAATTGGGCAGGTCTTATGGTTTTGCTACCGATGAAGAGGAAGCCTCAGAGCAGCCCAAGGAGGAAGTACCACAAGCCGCCACTTCTGCTTCGGATACAGCTACTCAAGCAAAGTAGTAAGTCGAGAGAAATAAGATTTTAAACAAAAGAGGCTTCTATTCAAAAAATAATTAGTACCTTTGCAGCGTAAAAGGTAAGCGAAAATAGCTCAGTTGGTAGAGCGCAACCTTCCCAAGGTTGAGGTCGCGGGTTCGAGACCCGTTTTTCGCTCTTTTTTAATTGTCAATTATCAATTGTAAATTGTTAATTATCAAATGGATGCTCTAAAGAATATCACCCCTAAGACACACCCTTATCCTTTAAGCAGTACTCATAAGAGATACGAGGGGATATTCTTTTTTAATAATACAATAGCTATATTTTTCGTCTGAAAGATATAGCTGTTTTTTCATAAAAAGCACTTAACAAATGCCAAAAAGAAACGACCTACATTGTGTTCTGCTTATAGGGTCAGGACCTATTATCATCGGGCAAGCCTGTGAGTTTGACTACTCAGGCTCGCAATCGTTGCGCTCCTTGCGCGAAGACGGTATCAAAACCGTACTGATCAACTCCAACCCTGCTACGATTATGACCGACCCTTCCATGGCGGATGTGGTCTATCTCAAACCCCTTACCACTAAATCATTGGTGGAAATCCTCAAGGCTCACCCCGAAATAGATGCCGTTCTGCCTACTATGGGCGGACAGACTGCCCTTAACCTCTGTATAGAGGCAGACGAAAAAGGAATCTGGAAGGACTTCGGAGTGGAAATCATTGGGGTGGATATTGATGCGATCCAAATCACCGAAGACCGTGAGAAATTCCGCGTGTTACTTGACGAGATAGGAATCCCAATGGCGCCTTCAGAAACGGCAATGTCCTTCCTCAAGGGGAAAGAAATTGCCCAACGCTTTGGTTTTCCGCTCGTAATACGTCCGTCCTTTACCTTGGGCGGTACGGGTGCCTCTATCGTCTATAAGAAAGAGGACTTTGACATGCTCCTTAATCGCGGTTTGGAAGCGTCCCCTATCCATGAGGTGCTTATTGATAAGGCACTTTTGGGCTGGAAGGAATACGAACTGGAACTGCTGCGCGATAGGAATGACAATGTAGCTATTATCTGTACCATAGAAAACATGGATCCGATGGGTATCCATACGGGTGACTCTATCACGGTAGCTCCTGCGATGACCCTTTCCGATCGCACTTTCCAGCGTATGCGTGATATGGCTATCAAGATGATGCGCAGCATAGGTGATTTTGCAGGTGGTTGCAACGTACAGTTTGCCGTATCTCCCGATGAGAAAGAAGATATCATCGCTATTGAAATCAATCCACGTGTATCGCGTTCGTCCGCCTTGGCGTCTAAGGCTACAGGTTATCCTATTGCTAAGATAGCGACCAAATTGGCTATTGGCTATCATTTGGACGAATTGCAAAACCAAATCACCAAATCCACTTCTGCTTTCTTTGAGCCTACGTTGGACTATGTGATTGTGAAGATACCACGATGGAACTTTGATAAGTTTGAAGGCTCTGACCGTACTATTGGCCTACAAATGAAGTCAGTAGGGGAGGTCATGGGTATAGGACGTTCGTTCCAAGAGGCCTTACAGAAAGCTACCCAATCGCTCGAAATCAAGCGTAATGGTTTGGGAGCCGATGGCAAAGGAGAGAAGAACTACGAACAAATCATTGAAAAACTTACTTACCCTAGCTGGGATAGGGTATTTGTGATATACGATGCAGTACAGATGGGTATTCCGCTGAGCCGTATTCATGAAATCACCAAGATAGATATGTGGTTCCTCAAACAATACGAGGAGCTCTGTGCCCTTGAGAAAGAAATATCGCGCTACAAAATAGATACCCTACCTAAAGAACTCCTTTTTGAAGCCAAGCAAAAAGGCTTTGCCGACCGACAAATCGCCTATATGCTTGGTTGCTGGGAGAGTGAGGTACATAAGAAACGTGAGGAGCTGAATATACGCCGCGTATTCAAATTGGTTGATACTTGTGCAGCCGAGTTCAAGGCGCAAACTCCTTACTATTATTCTACCTTCGAGGCGCCTATCCGCACTGCTGACGGCAAGGAATACGTAGCCAATGATAGTGTGGTTACTGACCGCAAGAAGGTGGTCGTACTTGGTTCAGGGCCTAACCGTATAGGGCAAGGGATTGAGTTTGACTACTGCTGCGTACATGGGGTATTGGCAGCGGAAGAATGTGGTTATGAGACCATTATGATCAACTGTAACCCAGAGACGGTATCTACAGACTTTGATACCGCTGACAAGCTCTATTTTGAGCCTGTGTTCTGGGAGTATATCTACGATATTATCCAGCATGAGAAGCCTGAAGGGGTCATCGTACAGCTCGGTGGACAAACCGCATTGAAATTGGCCGAGAAATTGGACAAATATGGTATCAAAATCATAGGTACCAGCTTCCAATCCTTGGATTTGGCAGAGGACAGAGGAAGTTTCTCTACCTTGTTGAAAGAGAACAACATTCCTTACCCACGCTTTGGTGTAGCTGAAACGGCTGATGAGGCACTGAAGCTCTCAGACGAATTAGACTTTCCGCTATTGGTGCGTCCTTCCTATGTATTGGGCGGGCAGGGTATGAAGATTGTTATCAACAAGGAAGAGCTGGAAGCCCATGTGGTAGATCTTTTGCGTAAGATACCTAATAACAAGCTCCTACTTGATCACTATTTGGACGGCGCCATAGAAGCCGAAGCCGATGCGATATGTGATGGCGAGAATGTGTATATCATTGGTATCATGGAGCATATAGAGCCTTGTGGTATCCACTCAGGCGATAGTAACGCGACCTTACCGCCGTTCAACTTGGGTGAGTTTGTGATCCAACAGATCAAAGACCACACCCAGAAGATAGCCTTGGCACTCAACACTGTAGGGCTTATCAATGTACAGTTTGCCGTAAAAGACGATGTAGTGTATATCATAGAGGCCAATCCACGTGCTTCGCGTACGGTACCGTTTATCTCCAAGGCCTATAAGGAGCCGTATGTGAATTATGCCACTAAGATCATGTTGGGCGAGAAGAAGCTCTCTGACTTCCATTTTCACCCACACTTGGAGGGCTTTGCTATCAAGCAACCTGTGTTCTCGTTCAACAAATTCCCGAATGTAGATAAGAAGCTCGGCCCAGAGATGAAATCCACTGGTGAAAGCATTTTGTTTATAGATAGCCTTAAAGATGATGCTTTCTATGATATTTATACAAGGAGGAAGATGTACTTGAGTAAATAGTCGCAAGGCTTACATATTGATAAAAATACTTTGCTAAAATCTTGACTTTGGCAAAGTATTTTTTGTATATTTGCGGAGGGATTTAGAATATGATTTGAAGATGTAAAAATAAGAGTAGTGAAATAGCCGAACTATGTGTTTCTTGGTTAGGAGAAATCCTATAGCCTTATATGAAAAACTATAAGGGAAATGTCATTTCATAGGGACAAATCTCGAGAGAAATAATTCTACTTTGAGCAAGTCCAGCTAAGATTAATATCTTAAGCATAAGAAGGATAACTTTCATAATGTTAGGTTTAGTACGAATGTGCAAATATAGCATTAATATTTTTCTACCCAAATAGAAGACGGAGTGATATATTGATCGATTTTAATTGGTTAGTATATCGTATTAGCATACATGGTTCTATGAAGATAGTGTTATCTTCTTAAAAAGCACGGCTCCGCATTTGGATTTCACTACTCTTTTTATAAAGAAAGTATGAAAAAAGCGAAGAAAGATTGGTTTAAGTTAAAAAAATATCCTCATATAGGAAGACCTATTTCTATTAAAGATAAAAAAAGGGTAATGTCTTATATACTTAGTCCTAAGAATATAGCTAAACATTCATTCTTGCCTTTTATTCATAAAACATCATTAGTTCGTAAGTTTCGAAAGGAATATGATAAGGAAGGAAATCCTATAAAGGGGGAAGGGACTAATAAAATACAAAGAGTAAAAGGTCAGAAAAAAAGAGAACTTTTCTATGCAAGCCATTTAGATTCTCTTATTTTTAGCTATTATTCGCATCAATTGTCTGATAAATATGAGCAACTTATAAAGAAATATAAATTAAATGATGTTGTTTGTGCTTATAGGAGTATCCCAATTGATGAAAAGAACCCTAATAGCTCTAATAAATCTAATATCGAGATAGCAAATGATGTTTTTGATTTAATAAAGAAATATCCTAAGGATTTTTTCTATGTGATAGCTTTTGATATTACTAGTTTTTTTGATAACTTGGATCATAAAATATTAAGAGAGAAATGGGAAAAGATTCTTTCTGTGGAAAGATTACCTATGGATCATTTTAATGTATATAAAAATATTACGCGTTTCAGTTATGTAGATTTAGTGGATATTTTTAGTTTTTTTCAAGATAAAATTCTCACTCAAAAAATAGCAGCTAACGGGATACAGCAGCCAGTTAAAAGAAAGAAGATTAGTAGGATAAAATTCTTAAGGAATCAAAATGCAATAGCTTTCTGTGAAAAAAAAGAGTTTCTTGAGGTTAAGCATAAATTAGTTCATCCTTTTAAAACTATTAAAAAAGGGGATCAGATTATACCAAGAACATTTGGGATTCCACAAGGTTCTCCCATTAGTGCTACTTTAGCAAATATCTATTTAGTAGATTTTGATAAGGATATTAATAGTTACATACAAAAAATAGGAGGACATTATAAAAGATATTCAGATGATATTATTGTTGTTTGTCCTAATGAATACAGAGAAGAGGTTTGTCATTTTGTAATGGAAGAGATTACAAAGTATAAATTAGAGATACAGAGAGCAAAAACTCAAGTATTTGAATTTAAGAGAGAGAAAGATAAATTGACATCCGCACAAGTTTTTGAGAATACTATTAATAGGAATAAGAATCTAACTTATTTAGGTTTTGAATTTGATGGAGAAAATATAAGATTAAAAAAATCAAGTCTTTCAGGATATTATAGAAAAATGAAAAGACACATAAGTAGGGCAAAATCTTATTCTTATAAGTATGAAGAACCGATTTTTAAAAGGCGGATTTTAAAAAAATTCTCTTATAAAGGGGCTAAAAGAAATAGGAAAGTAGTATGGAATGAGGTAGAAAAAAGACTGTATAAATATGATACATATAATTATGGGAACTATATAACTTATGCAAAGAAGGCTATAAGTAGGATGACTAATAATAAGATTAGTAATCAAATAAAAAAGCACTGGAAAAATATCAATAAATTACTTAAAAATTGCCACAAACCTGCTTTAAAGAGAGTTCTTCACTAAGAATATTATATTTTGGACTTTCTAAAGCCGCAGGAACTGATGATCCTGAAGTGATGAATGATCTATATTGGAATCTGGATTAAACTAATTACCTACTATGAACTACCTTCACCTAACAGGTTATAAAACCTTTAAAAACATACAGTTAGATCTCTCTCCTATCAATATCCTTATTGGGGCTAATGGGAGTGGGAAGAGTAATTTTATATCGTTTTTTGAGTTGCTCAATAGGCTGTATAACCGTAGCCTAAGGGAATATATTGCGCTGAAAGGGGGAGAGGATAAGATGCTTTTCCGAGGAAAGAGAGACCAAGCAACTAACAATGTATAAGGGTGATGAGCTTATTTTTGCAGGAATGAGCAAAGGGAGCCTTACCCAAAACCTTATTCGCTATTTAAAACAATAAAAACCTATTCTTATGATAAAACCCATTCTATTCATCACACTTATACTCTTAGCCTTATGGCTTACGGGCTGCTGGGGGTATAGGGAAAAACCACTTATAGGGGATTGTCTTTTTGGTTTTTAATTGTATATTTGCAGAGGAAAACAAACCGCCACTTATTATATACATCGTCTTCCTATCAAAATAAGGTATTGCGGACAACAAAAGGGGAAGATGACTCCAAAAAAATCATTTATTTATTTGGGAAGAAAGATAAGACAGAGCTACGGCTCACTCTAAGGAGCGTTTGCAAGGCTGAGGATACCGCCTTTCGCTCTTTGAAAGGCTCAATCAAGCTTTCCCGCTCATTAGAGGTCTTCTCTTTCTTATTTTACGAATCATCAATTGTATCTATATGTTTTATAAAGAATTAGAGGTAGCGCCAGGTTGTGTAGGGCTACTATTTAAGAAGAATATTTTTCAGAGGGAACTACCTGCGGGCATCTATAAGTTTAGTCCGTGGGAGAAAGTATATATCATATCTCTATCACAGAAGCTCAGAAGTGTAAGGGTCGTCAATCAGGAGGTACTCACGGCTGATAATATTGCTTTGCGCTTTTCGTTTTACTTGCTTTACAAATTGGACAATGCCAAGCTATTCACCGATAATTTTGGTGTAGAAGAGAGTAATTTTTCGGTAGCTGAACAACAAATAGCAGCGGCCGCACAAGTGCTGCTACGCCAGAAGATATCAGCCTTTACCAGTGAAAAGCTAAACGAATGCCGAAATGATATTACTGACTTCAAAGAAGCCGATTTTTGCCATGAAGTAGGCGCTTTGGGACTCAAGATCATAAAAGCACAGCTGATAGATATTACTTTCCCTAAGAGTGTGCAAGATCTTTTCTCACGTGTTTTGGAAAGCAAAATACGTGCTACTTCCGAACTTGAAAATGCACGTACCGCCGTGGCTACCGCCAGAGCACTCAAGAATGCTTCGGAACTGATGAAAGGCGATGAGAATATCAAGTTTTTCCAATATTTAGAGACGATCACCAAGATAGCCGACAAGGGCAAACATACCTTTGTAATAGGGGAAGTGCCCATGAAGAAAGTATAGAAGCCTATAAATTTAAAAACTATGTATAAATCACTATTTTTTGTAGCTTTTCTAGGGCTTGTGGTAGCCTGCGAAAAATCAGGAGATAACAAAGGCTCCACTACACAGACACCTACTCCTCCAGTTGTGCCCCCCTCTCCGCCCGTGGTTCCTCCGCCTGCTCCCACTCAAAAGCCAGCGGCTTACGATTGGGATTTCTACTTGGAACCCTCTCGCCTTAGTGTGGTAAAGAACGAACGCAATGCGGAACTTAAAAAGCTCTATTACCAAGTATATGGTACGCCTTGTGGAGGTTGGTATGATGGAGTTAGCCCTACCAAAGAGAAGAATGAAGGCTGGCTGAAAAACTTTGTAGAGGGGGCGGAAAAGGCACAAAAGACGCCTATTGTAGTGCTTTATGGGATTCCTAATCGTGATTGTGGCTCTTTCTCTAAGGGAGGACACCCTACCGCGGCCTCCTATAAGGTATGGATAGATAGGGTGAGCGCAATCATTGGGCAACGCCGTGCAGTGGTGATTGTAGAGCCTGATGCTATTAATTATTGCGGACATAAAAAGGGTACTCAGGCCTATAACGAACGAGCTGAAATGCTCTCCTATGTGGGGCAAACCTTACAGAAAAACAATCCCAATGTAGTTACCTATATCCATGCAGGCAATGCAGTACTGACGACAAATCACCCCGAAGCGATCGCCCAAGCGATTATAGACGGAGGCTTACAATATATGCGTGGTTTTGCTCTAAATGTATCAGGGTTGGGAGGAACGCTTGAGGAACAGGAAGGAGCGGAGAAGTTTGTCGCTTACTTGGCAGGCAAAGGATTTAAGGACATGCATTATGTGATAGATACAGGGCGCAGTGGCATTAACCGACCTAAGCACCAGAATGCAAATGCACCCTATAACTCTTGTAACAACTTCAATGCCGCTTTGGGGCCACGCAGTACTACCCGAACTACAGGCGCTCATGCCGATGCCTATCTGTGGATCAATGGAGGCGGCGGCTCTGATGGGGAATGCCATATGGGGGCACCTGCAGCAGGACAACCTTATCCTGAATATACAAAGCACTTGGTTGAAAATGCTATAAGAGTAGGGAGTATAGAGATCTTGGAAGTACCAGAGTCTCTTAAGTAAATCTATTAGGATATAATAATCATTTATCACACACAGATGAGCTGTAAGTTACTTAAGGATTTTAGGCTATTTTACCTTATGGGCGTGCTATTGTCCGTATTGATTGTCTTTTTCATAGGATTTTTTCTTTATGGCGAAGAGGAACTTACTCGTGCTCCTATGCGTTTTCCTATAGTATGGGGTATTTGCTATGCTTATCAAGAGTTATTTTACCTTGTACAAAGATATATGTCATCTTTTTATATCAGTGCAGCTCTTTCTATAGCATTGTTATCGCTTCCTATAGGTGTTTTATTGGCAATATCTATTAATTTTATTTTGTGTAAGATTAGTTTGGAGAAAAAATAAAACTATCTTGAGGTTAAGTCAAGATAGTTTTTTTAAAAGTGGTCTCACCAAGAATCGAACTTGGATCAAAAGTTTAGGAAACTTCTATTCTATCCGTTGAACTATGAGACCCCTCAATTATGAGGTTGCAAAGATACGAAAAACAATTGTTAATTGTTAATTGTCAATTGTTAATTGTTAATGATTGATTGTTAATTGTTTAGAGGGTAGTTATTAGTGGTTAGACTGACTACAGACTACTGCCTCTTGCCTACGGCTCTGCGGATTTCTCCTATCCATAGTACCACACTAGTTGCTGCAATGATGATTGCCCAATCTACTAATTTGAGAGGAGTAACGCTAAACATCTCTCCCCCAAAAGAGGTGATGAAAATCTGACCTAAGATAATGGCCACGGCTATCATCAAGAAGCCTTGGCACTTGCCTATGTTATGGAAAGCACTCTTGCCAGTACGGTAAGCCTTGGCATTGAACATATTCCAGAACTGTAACAGTACGAAAATGGAGAAGAACAACGAAAGTTCATAAGGGGATAGGCTTCCCTTGGGTGCTCCAAAATGGAAGAAATGACTGAAGTAATCCCCTAAAGAGAATTGTGCAAGGGTGGTAATATCTTCATTCTTAAAGTATTGGATAAATCCAAAGAGCAAGAGTACAAAGAACCCTCCTACCCCAAAAATTCCTTTGGCCATAGGGCGGCTAATTATATTTGCCTTGCGTGGACGTGGCTTGTCATGCATTACGCTATGGCTCGGTGGCAAGGAAGCCAAGGCCAAGGCAGCAAAAGTATCCATGATAAGATTCACCCATAGCATTTGAGTGACGGTCAAGGGTGATTCTACCCCTAAGAAAGCCCCAATAAGCACAATGATACAAGCGGCTACGTTGATCGTCATCTGGAAGAGGATAAAGCGCTGAATGTTCAGGTAGAGCGAACGCCCCCACATAACCGCCTTTCCGATACTACTGAAGGAGTTGTCCAAGATGGTAATATCGCTGGCTTCTTTGGCTACGGAGGTACCATCACCCATGGAAAGGCCTACCTGAGCAGCCTTAAGCGCAGGGGCATCGTTGGTACCATCGCCTGTTACAGCTACTACTTCGCCCTTCTGCTGGAGCAGATTCACCAAACGAGCCTTGTCCAGCGGACGTGCACGAGAAATTACCCTAAGGTCACCTACACGCTCCAAGAGGTCGGCATCGCTCATAGCGGCAAACTCAACCCCAGTGATATGGTTACGGTCGGTACAGCTCTCGTCCCACAGACGTATCTGTCGGGCAATCTCCTTGGCAGTACCAGGGGTGTCACCTGTTACAATCTTCACCTGAATACCCGCCTGCATACATTCCTCAATAGCCGCAGGCACATCAGGGCGAACAGGGTCAGAAATGGCAGTAATACCGATGAACTGTAGGTCTTTGACTACCAATTTACCATTTTCAGAGATAATAGCTTTAGGATCGTCTATTTCCTTGTAAGCAAAGCCAATGGTACGCATGGCTTGGTTTTGGTATTGGAGTAGCTTCGCCTCAAAATCGGCTTGGGAGATAGCGGAATTTAGTTTTCCACTAGACTGACAGAAAGTCATTACAATCTCAGGTGCTCCTTTTACGTATAGGATATTCTTTTTCAAGTTAGGCGAATAGATAAGGGTCGCCATATATTTGCGTTCGGTGGAGAAGGTAAGTTGTTGTAATACTTCACTTTGCTCACGTATAGGCAGGTAATTGGTACCCTTGCTATAGAGCCAGAGCAGGAGCGCCCCTTCGGTAGGGTTGCCCAACACACTCGGTTTGTCCTTATCGGAGAAGTCAAGGTAAGCAGTGGAGTTGACCGACATAGATTCAGCAATGAGTCGGTCGGCTAAGGAACTATCTGCCAACTGGTTAAAGTACGTCTCGTAGATAGTCATTTGGTTTTGGGTAAGCGTACCTGTTTTGTCAGTACAAATCACCGTGGTAGCCCCCATGGTCTCACAAGCATGCATCTTGCGTACGAGGTTGTTGGTAGCCATCATACTACGCATACTATAGGCCAAGCTTAGGGTGACACTCATAGGCAGCCCTTCAGGAACGGCTACCACTACCACTGTAATGGCAATCATTACTGTATTAAGCAGATAACCCCCGAAAGATACCCAGTCAAGATTGTCTAAGTTTTGGGTCGGATCGGCAAAATAAACAATCAATCGCCCAACAATCACAAGGGCAGCAATCCCATAGCTTACTTTGGTAATCAGGTCGGCCAGATTGTCTAACTGCTCATTGAGAGGGGTCTTTACAGAATCATCAATCTGTACGCCCTCAAACACTTTGCCGTATTCGGTAGCATCCCCCACTTTCTTTACCTCAAAGATACCATGTCCGTCGGCCACGGAAGTGCCTCGGCATACATAGTTGGTAGGGTAGGTAGCTTCCGCCTCGAAGTCCTCAGGGTTGGTACTCTTGTGGACGAGGGGTTCTCCTGTAAGGGTGGATTCGTTCAGGTGTAGGGATACCGCCTCAAGCAACTCCCCGTCGGCAGGCACTTCCTCACCTGTCTCAATAATCACAATATCCCCTACGACAATATCCTTCTTTAGCACTTGGGTAATACGCTCATTGCGAATGACCTTGTAGTAAATATCGTCATTGACCTGATTGAGAATTTCAAATTGTTTGTTAGCTTTTTGCTCAAAGTAGAAGGCGACACCAGTGGCCAAGAGGATTGCAAAGAGGATACCCACAGGTTCCAAGAAAGCGTGGATACCAGTATCATGTACCGTATATTCGTAGAAAGAAACGCCAAAAGAAAAGACCAAAGCTACCAATAAGATGATGATGATAGGGTCGGTAAATTTTTCTAAGAACTGTTTCCAGAGTGGTTCGCCCTCCACAGCAGTGAAGGTGTTTTCGCCATATTTTTGGCGACTTTCAACAACTTGGGCATCAGTAAGCCCTTTGTAGTGATGTTTTTCAGACATAGTATTCATTTTGAGAGTGCAAAGTTATATCTTTTTAGTGATAAAAAAAATTAATTCAAAAGTGTGATATATAATAATCGGCTACCTTCTTCGTCATTAAGCATAATTTTCTTTTCGTGGGTTAGCTCAACCATAGTGTTTATGGGAATTTCTTTGTTAAGAGAGACATCTTTCATATTCTTTAGTGATAGATTGACAAGGACCCATTTATTCTGATGAATGGTAAAATATCCTACAGGCTTCTTATCTTCAGCAGTAAGGTTTTCATTTCTTAATACTTTTCGAGACACATGCCATTTGAAGAGATACTGATTATGATATATCATAATTCTATGGTTTTCAGGTTTCCAAATATTTTTACCTGAATTATAATATAGATCTGCAATAGGCAGGCTTCCCTTATGAGGTGTTCCACAAAAAGGGCATTTAGGGCGCGTTGTGTTATCAAATACATACCATTTTTCACTACAATTAGGATTATTGCAAGGTTGTATTAAATCAACGGTTTTCAAAAGGGCTGTTTCCCATTCGTTAGCAATAGGGCGGAGCATAGGATTATGTAGTCCATCAACGAAAGCTCTTTTGAAAAGATCTGCTAGGTAGGGACCTGCTATAGTGTAGGGGAGCTTAGCTGGATCACCCCAAAAAATATCCCACTTACGGAGTTGCTCAGGTTTTACTCTATTAATAGGATTGTTAGGATCCTCAATAAAGACTGCTTTTTCACCCATAGATAAGCGGTCATCTTTGAGAGGATCTAAATCCCAAACTTTACTACCTTTGAGAGGATGTCTCCTAAATAAATACATGTATATTAGTACGGCTAAGGCGTGTAAATCAGTCCTTTGATTAGGGAGATTTTTATTCTTATCCTTGAAATCCAAGTGCATTGTTTTGAGTACTTCAGGAGCGATGAAATCAGGGGTTCCATACACTTCTGGAGGGAAAAGTCCGGGGACTACTAGACCATCTAAATCAATAATATTAGCAGATTTAGTGACAGGGTCTATTAATATATTGTTGTAAGATAGATCAGAATGAGCGAGACCCATCTGGTGCATTTTTTTTACACCTCTACATATATTGATAGCTATTTGGAAATAACTTAGCCAGTCTCCTAGCTCAGATTTGTCTAAGCAAAGAGGGTATTTAGTATTGCGAAAGGAAGGAGTAGTGTACCATTTTCCTTTTTTTTCCTCACCTTTCAGTCCATCATCGGAAGCGCGTCCTTTTGTAAAGAAAAATTTTTTATCATAAATGGGAACTATGACCCCTATTTTACCATCCTTTTCGACGGCATCGTAAGGCCAACGAAAAATATCATTAAGAAAATAGTCCGGAGCGTTCCCTTTTTTTATATTTTCTAGATATAGGAACACAATACGTTTGATACGTTCCTTCTGATTAAAATCTAAAGGGTCTCTAAAGAAAGCAACAACATACTTACGATCAGGAGAAAAATATACATCTTTGACACCGCCCTGCTTGGGATTACCATCATCTATGTATTCGTAACTTTTTGAATTATCTATAGTAGAATATACTTTTATGGTCTTCATACTTAATAAATTATAGCTAAAGTTCTATCATCTGAATTTCCTTTGCTCCAAAAATCTAACCAATGGAGCAATTGTTCGGCTATATTCTCATCATTTAGGAAATCAACTTTTGTACAATCTTCATTTTGCCCATTCAGATCACTTAAAAAATCTTTCCATTTATCCATTCGTGTGAGATTATTTTCAACAATGAATTTAGGATCATAGATACCATCAGTCATTAAAAATAGTTTTGAAAAGTCTTCAAACTTAAATAAGCCAAATCTTTTTCCTATGGGTATACTAGTCTCATTAGAATATATCTCAGGCATAGTAACAAAGCGAGTTCCTCCCCCAAATTCTCCAATATCTAGTATATTTAATAGTTCTACTTTATTTTCATCTTTATCAAGAATACAGATAGGACAATCTCCGACTCCGAAAGTCAGGAGAACATATCCGAAGGGGAATTTTTTGGACAAAGCAAATATGAGGGTGGTATTTAGATCTTTAATTGTAATATTTTCGTTCTCAGAGATTTCTTTTAGGTGTTTGTACAATAGGTCTTTAACTTTAGGATAGATAGTGTTTATAAGATCATTTTTACATTTCAATAATTCTTCTTGTGTAAGTTCTTCGGAGAAGTATTTTATAACAAGTTTATCAATAGAGGATATAAAAATTTCATCATTGAAGCTATTACAAATATACTTAGTAGCCTCTTCAGAACCTTTCCTAGCAAACTTAGCAGAGCCTGCACCATCTGCAACGGCTATAGTCTCCCATTCATTAGGGAGTTTTATAGTGTAGAAATCATCATCTCGAGAGCTTCCTTGGTGAGCATGAGAACGTCCTCTTTTAGAAGCGATGACAATTTTCTTATCTAGGAAAGTTCCTGAATAGGAAACTTCATCTTCTTTATAGAAAAGAGAATCTTTAGGGAAAGGCATATTTTGCCATAAATCCTTAGGATCAGCATTGATTATAAAAGGGATAGTCTTTCTGTATATTGTTTTAGTATCATCAGTTGTACAATAAAAATAGATATTTAATTGAGTAGTTGCAGCAACTAAAGGTTTTCCAGTAATAGTATTGCTTTGGTCATCAAAAGATAAATTAAAGACCTCAATATTATCTATTTTTGTGATTTTTATATTGGGAAATTCTTGTAAATCAAAGGTAAAAGAATAATCTTTTTTAGCATTAGCATTTGTTATAGGAAAATGCTTTTCCTGAAAAGATTCTATTTCATAGTTTATATTATATTTTTCTTTTACTTGTTCACTAAAAAGGTCAAAACTATCCTTGATCTTTTCTGAATTTGTGAGTATGGAAAGTACTTTATCAAAGATCTTACCATGTTTCTCATTTTCTTTTTTTAACATTATTTTTATGATTTCTTCCATTATCCTAAAGTTCGATTAATATTAAAATCTTCGTCTGTTGCTCCATAATAAGCTGTAGTATTACACCAAGGACAAGTATTTTCACCTTCTCCAGATATACAATGTACTCCTCCACAAGAACAAGTAGCTAATGCGTAATTATTTCCACAACAAGGACAAGATGGATTTCCTATAAGTGCTTCAGCTGATATTTTTAAATTATAATTAGTTCTCTCTGAGAATTCTTTATAAGTTTTTTCATCTATCTTATAAGTGCCTTCTATGGTATATATAATCGTTTTCATACCATGAAAAACAGAATTTTTTAAATTTTTTTTGAACTTGATAAGATATAGTTTGTCTGTATTAGTGCATTTTCCACATACAACGACAAAATTTTCATCGGGTATCTCATGTTTTTTATTTAAATCTATAGTTTCTATAGTATCATCAACTGTTTTAATAATATTAATTCCCTCTCTGTTTGTATGGTTTATTTGTTCACTAGTTGTTTTTATAGATGTTGATATCCATTTAAAAAATTCTTTATATGAATTGGAGTCCGAATTATTAAATTGAAGTACATTTTCGGAAAGTTGTCCCATGAGATTATAATTTGTATTATTACCTATGGAGATGATAATCAAATTATTATTCTTTCGATAATGATCATTCCAACGCTTGAAAGCATTAGAAGTATCATCTGTAGGAACTCCATCTGTAAGAAGGAATATAAGAGGTTTCCAATCCCCTTTACGCTCTAGAGTTGTTTTAGTAACCTCTTTATCAATAGTATTCATAAGTGTATCTAATCCTTTTGATAAAGAAGTACCACTTCCGATAGGTATTTTAGGAGGATAGAACGAGATGATATCTTGTAAGGGAGTAATTACTTTACTTTTACCAGCAAAACCAATAATTGAAATCCAAACAGTCTCTAAAGCAAAAGGGTCTGTTTTGAGTTCTTTGATAATAGTTCCTATACCTACTTCTATCTGTTCAATAGGTTCCCCAATCATTGACTCAGAAACGTCTATTAAGAAATAAACAGGTAATCGTCTCATGTTTTTGGATTTTTAAACAATTAGATTTAATTCGGGGGGAGGTGGAGGCAGCGGCATAGCTTGTCCTGTTCCTTGAGATTTTCCTCCCATTTCAATAGAAGAGCTAACCCATTTAAAAAAAGAGGTAAGCATATTGGCATCAGTAGTATCCAATTTTACTACATCATTAGTAAGTTCTTGTAAATAAGATATCTCTGCTTTAGGGCCGGCAGCACAACCTACTATGACGCCAAAATCTAAAGCCTTTACCTTAGGGATATATTCTCTATATTTTTGAATATCAGAAGGTTTCCCGTCGGTAAATATAAATAGTAATGGTTTCCAGTCTCCTTTTTGATTAGTAGAACCTTTGACAAGTTCTTTGTTAACTAATTCACAAAGCATTTTCAAAGCTTCTCCTGTATGAGTGGGGCCACTTTCAGGACATATGATCTCTATAGGTTGAAAAGAGGCTAAATCAACTAAAGGGATTAGGTTATGTACTTCTCTATCAAAAGTAATGACACTTATGTATAGGGAATCCATGGCCTGAGGGTCAGTTCTAAGCATGTTGATGAGCCCATAAAAGCCGTTATTTAAGGCTTGTATAGGCTCACCACTCATTGAACCAGATGTGTCTAGTAAGAAGTATGCTAATAATCGTCTATTCATTGGTTAAGCAATAATGACTAGTTCACTTGGTGGAGGTGGTAATTGGTCTTTTTTAGTAAGGTCTATGCCAGTTTCTTCTACTTTAGTGGAAGAGGTAGCAATAGAAGCAGATACCCATTGGAAGAATTTGGCAATACTCTCAGCATCTGTATTATTAAGACGTACAACGGAGTCAGATATTTGTTTTAAGACTTGATCATCAGCTCCATTTCCTGCGGCACAACCTACCACTAGTCCTTTGTTTACTGATTTTAGTTTATTTAAACCAGATTGCCAATCATCGGTAGGGACTCCATCAGTCATGATAAAGACAATGGGTTTCCAATCTCCTTTTTGTTCAAGAGTAGTCCTAGTTACTTCATTTTCAAGCTTGTCTGCTAATAGATTAAGTGCTGCCCCTAAGGACGTCATACCACTAGCCTTTATATCAACCATTTGAAAGGATGCTAAATCAGTAAGTGGTATAATCTGTTGAGCATCAGAATCAAAAGTAATAATACTTACAAAAGCTGTCTCAATAGCTTGTGGATTTTGGCGTAATGAATGGATCATCATATGTACTCCATTTTTTACAGCTTCAATAGGTTCACCAGACATGGAGCCTGATGTATCTAACAATAAATAAACAGGTAATCGTCTCATTTTTATAAATTTATAAATAGTTTCTTAATATACGTTGGATAGTTTGTGTAAAAAATTTATCATCGGTAGGATCACCAATTGCATCAAATTTCCATTCATCATTTCTTTTATAAAGTTTTCCTAGAATAAGAGCTCTTTTCCCAGCAAAAGAGGGTTCAGCAGACACATTATATGAAGCAAATACAGATCTTACTCGATCAGGAGTTCCTTCAAACATACGTATCTTAGCATAAGGGATTTGTGAAAAATCTTCACTTCCTACATTATTAAGAAAGAAAAAGATTTTAGAAACTTTCTTAGCTACTTTATTAAGATCTACAGTGATAATTTCATTATCAAGTTCATCATCTCCTCCTTTATCTCCCTCTAAATCATCACCTGTATGATGGAGAGCACCATCAAGAGTAGTTAGTTTACCCTTAGGAAATCCAAGATTGCGAAGAACACTCTCACTATATAAGGGGGAGTATAGATGGTCACAAAAATTATTATTTTCATCAATAACTATACAGCTGAGATCTAAATCTACATTTTTAGTATTTTTTATCAAACCAAACAGGGATTTATTTTCAATAGCTCCCCAATTGGCTCCGACACAAAAACTCTGTAATCTTTCTCCTGTATCTTTTCTTAGGTCTATTTTTTGACCTTTTTGTAAATTAATAGCCATATCTAATTTGTTTTTAGTTATATTTATTTAAATAATCTTGTAATCCTCCTTTCATACCCATACCTACGGCTTCAAATTTCCATTCTCCATTGTGTTTGTAAATACGGCCAAATTCTACAGCAGTTTCTATAGAAAAATCTTCTTCAAGTTCGTATTTTAATAACTCTTCACCACTATCAGTACTAAAGATTCGTATAAAAGAGTTACGCACTTGTCCAAAATTTTGTCCGCGTGTATCAGCTTCATGGATTGTAACAACAATACATATTTCGCAGGCTTGACTTTCAATCTTTGATAGGTCAACGATAATTTGTTCATCATCACCTTCACCATCTCCAGTACGATTATCCCCTGTATGTATAACAGCTTCATTAGGAGATTTTAAATTATTATAGAAAATAAAATGCTTATCTGAAAGAATTTTTTTATTTTCACCTAAGATAAAAGCAGAGGCATCTAAGTCAAACTCACTTCCTGTAGAGTTGCTGTTGGTATCCCAGCCTAATCCTATAGTAAATTTGGGAGCTTTGATACTCTCTCTTTGTCCTTTTTGTAAGTTTATAGCCATAGTTTTGGATTATTTAATAATCTGTCCTTTATAATATTTAGACAAGAAGAAAGCTAAATCTTCTTTATAACCAATACCTGAAGCTTCGAATTTCCATTTGCCATTGTGTTTGTATAAACGGCCGAATTCTACAGCGGTTTCTATGGAAAAATCCTCTCCTAATTCATACTTAGCGACTTCTTGCCCAGTAGTGTTATCTACAATACGTATATAAGAATTGCGTACTTGTCCATAATTTTGTTTACGAGCTTGTGCTTCATGAATAGTGACAACAAAGAGAATTTCTTGAATACGATTGTCTACCTTAGATAGATCAATTTCAATACTTTCATCATCCCCTTCTTCACTATTTCCTCCTGTAGGATCATCTCCGGTATGATGTAAAGCGCCATCAGGAGAATCTGTGTTGTTATAAAAGACAAAGAAAGCTTCTGCAGGCATCAGCCTTCTGTTATCAATCATAAAAGCAGAGGCATCCAAGTCAAAATCATATCCTGTTCCTTCATTAGGATCCCAACCTAAACCAATGGTCATACTTTGTAAACCTATATCGATTTTCTGACCTTTTTGTAAATTAATAGCCATAAAAATTTTATTTGATTTTTAAAGTACAAAGTTAAAACATTTAACAGTTTGTTGAGTAAACTTTTCTGATATAATTTTTACTTTTTCGTTATTTTTTTATACTTTTGCGGTCGGAAAATTAACCTTAGGTATTATGGAAATAGAAAAAGTAATTAACAAAATTGTGCAAGGGAGATTAAGGAAAGGATATTCCTATGAGAATATGGCGGAAGAACTACATCTTTCCGTACCTGCATATCGAAAATTGGAGATAGGGGAGACAAAATTATCTGTAGAGCGACTTTTTCAAATATCAGTCATTTTGGAAATGCCTCTGAGTGAATTGTTGGATATTGATGACGAACGTATGGTGCAGAATAATTATCATAATGATACAGTCTATCAACAAAAAATAGAGCATTTTTATCAGGAAAATAAGGAAATAACAGAACAACTCATTAGGGCTAAAGATGAACTTATTCTTCAGTTACAGAAAGAAGTAGAGTTTCTAAAGAGTAAAATCTTATCGTAGCACAGCTTATAGGGGACTTGATTTATTTTGCCATGATTTCTAAGAACTGTTGGGGAGAGAGTACAGAGAGGTCTTCTACAGCAAAGTCTTTGAGATTGCGAGTGATGAGCAAGGGGATATGGTGTTCTTTGGCGGTAAAATATTGAAAAGCGTCTTCTAAATCCTTGAAAGAGGATTGATGAGCTAAGAAGATGATATTCTCGTCAAAAGGAAGAATATCTGTAATGTCATAAATATATTCTAATAAATGTTTAGAATGTTCTTTAGTAAATTTCTTTTGGAGCAGATAATAGATGGTGTTAATAGATATAGCAGAAATAAAAATATCTATATTTCTACTTTTACTATAGTTGAATAATCTTTTTGCATCTAAGAAAAAACCTCTTCGCTGGAAGAGTAAATCTAATAGAATATTAGTATCTACAAATATTTTTTTCATCCTAATGAATAGTATTTTTCTAAAATAACATCTGTAAAATCTTCTTTATCAGTATCTTTTTTTTCAAAAACCTCTTCAGAAAGAACTCCTATAAGAGCATCTAAAGCTTTGTCAAAGTCACCTTTTTCTCTTTTTTCGTTAGTATAGTTTTGTGCCTTTTCAACTATAACAGGATCTATGTCTATAGTGTATTGCATGATTGTCAGTTTTTAGTGGTTAGTAATATGGGTGCAAATATACGATTTTAATCATCATCACCCCACCAGTGTCCATGACTAGATTCACTATGATGATTCTCAGAAGTATTGTTCTGGTTATAGTCAATAAATTTTTTGATAGAAATCCCTGTGGCAGCTACAGAAGCCAATAGAGAAAGAATAAGTATTCCCTTAGCTAAGCCATAGATAAAAGCAAAATATAGCCCTACTCCCGATAATAAAATGACTACAGCCCCTCCTACAAAAGCTATTTCTCCTAAGAAAGGCAATAGAGAGGCTACAAAAACAAATAAAGCTAATATCCCTACGATAACCCCTAAGAGCGCTACAAGGGTTTTCTTCGTGCCTTGAGCACGAGAAGGGGTAAGCTGTTTTTCCACGTATTTGTTGAAGTCTATGCCTTTTTCCTGCGCATAGAGCTGTGCTTTCTGGAAAATAATAGGATCTATGTCAATAGTATACTGCATATTTGTAAGTATTTGTGGGGCAAATATACAACTTTTTCAGGAAATATAATAGCAAATGATTCTTATTTCATTTCAGATTCACTGCGAATACCTTTTTCATCTATTTGGCAACACCATTTCACATAGGGATAGTGTCCTGTTTTGTTTGCTGTTACATAGCCACTGGCAATGAGGTCATCACGGTTACCCTTGTCGTCTCCGTCGTCCATATAGATATTTACCCTCAGCCCCTCATACAAGGGTATAGGCTCTCCACATACATTTTCTCGCTCATCTTTTTGAGAAAACAGTACTAAATCATGCGCCATTAGTTCGTTGAAATCTACAGAAAAGAGCAGACGACTGTCTGTCTTTTCCCATAAGTTCTTTACAAAGGCGTAAGCTACTTCATTCTCAGGTTTTATCTGTTGGAGTGTAGTGGGCAGATACCAGCCACGACCGCCTATTTTTAGGTTGTCATAGTAGGCAAGCGGCTTTACCCGACAGCCATGGGTGAACCAGTGTAAGGGGTGCTTTTCATAATCCCGCAACAAGCGAGGTGTATCCTCCACTGCTGCCAAGGCTACTACTTGCGCCCCATAGCGTACCAATACCAAATCACCTACAAGGAGTTTGCCAAAGGTTTGTACTGCCTTCCCCGAGCAACCTATATAGCCTGTGGCGACGATATGGCGGGTGTCTTCGGCTGTCCAAGTAGTAGCCCTCGTGGGGTGTAGTTGCATATGCCAGAGATTCATAAGGTGGGGAGTTTATATTGAAGTAAAAAATCCTTCACCTCCTCGCTTATCCTCCTGCTTTCGCGGGCTTTTTGGATGGTTTTGTTCTGGACAAAGGGGGAGAGGGTTTGGCTTTGGATAAGGGGCAGGGTCGCTTCGTACTGCTTGGCCAAGGCAGTGGCCAAATACCAAGCAATCATCATATTGACATAATATTCGTCTGACTGGATACTGGCGACAAGGGAGAGCATTTCGCTCTCAAAGTAGTCATCTAAATAATTGGACAACAGCAGCCCTATGCCATAGCGAATGGTGTAGGGCTGTGAGCTTTTGAGCCACTGGAGGATATGGGTATAGGTCTCTTTGGGATGCTTTAGAAAGAGCTTAGGAGAAAAGGTATCACACACCGCCCAATTGTCTATATAGGGTAGAAAGGCTTCGGTATAGGCGATGGCCTGGTCGAAGGCTTTGACTTGTTCTATAAGAAAGCCATGTAATAGGTTTTCCTCATGGTAGTAGTGGGGAAGTGAGTTGAGGAACAGCGCTACGGCTTCGGGCTGTTGCTTAGCGAGGTTCTTGGCCTCTTTGCGTAGTGCAGGCAGGCGTACCCCGATGATACGCTCACGGGAGAGGGTAGGGATGAGCTTATGGGTAAAATCGCCATAGGGGACATCTTGCAAGGCAAATAGCAAGGAGGTAAAGCAGCTGTCTTGTGGCATGAAAGGACGGTTTGTTAGAGAAGACAAAGGTACAAAAAAATAACAGTTTTTCGTCGTAATTCTCTATTAATTTCGTACATTTGCCCTTTGATCAGTAGCCAGTAGTCAGCCCACAGTCATTAACAATAAAGAAATGCCACTAACGGAACAAGAATTACATAATTTAGCGATGAATATCGTAGGGGAGGCCCTGCAGGAGCTAGGTTGGGAGTTTCTGTTGGTCAATAGTGACCGAAAGAAGAACCCACAATTTGTCTGTATAGACCCCATGGGGAAGAAGAGTTTTATTATAGTACGCCCTATTCTGCAAGGGGACGATCCCGATGTGTATGACCCAGCCTTTATGGAAAAAGTACGCCGCAAGGCAGCGGAGCATAAGGCAGACACCTATTGGGCTGGGGTAGGACTCTATGATGTAGAGAACCCTTTGGCTCCATTGGAACAGGGTAAGTCCTACCAAGTTGATTTTAGAGGATTATTAAAGATTGAATAAATGAAATACCTATACATCTTATTTGCAGCGGTTCTCGCCGTTGCTTGTCAGCAAGTATCCAAGGAAAACGTCTATTATATAAGGGGAGAGGCACAAGGCACTACCTATGGGATTACCTATATTGCTCACCAACCAGTGGAGAAAACGGCTGTGGATTCTATACTGCGGGTGATAGACCTATCTATGTCTACCTATATAGATAACTCCTTGATTAGTAAGATAAACAAAGGCGAACGCCTGCCTATAGATCCTCATTTTGAGAAAGTTATTTCAGCTTCTTTTGACATATATTGGCAGAGTAAAGGAGCCTTTGACCCCTCTATCGGACAGCTGATCAACGCTTGGGGCTTTGGCAAAAAGGAAAACCATACCCCTCCTACCCAAAAGCAAATAGATAGTTTGCTTGCCCTAACGGGTATGGACAAGGTACATATCAATGACACCCCCAAAGGTATTTTTATAAGAAAGGATAATCCTAATATACAGTTGAACTTCAATGCGATAGCACAGGGGTATACCTCCGATGTGATTGCCGATTATTTCCTTTCCAAGCAGATCACCAACTTTATTGTAGAGGTAGGGGGCGAGCTAGTTATTCATGGGCGAAACACCCTCAAGGGCAAGTCTTGGACGATAGGCATAGACAATCCCTTACAAAAGCCTGATGAAGATAGGGAGATTGTTGCCACGGTGGAGCTGACCGATTGTGGGTTGGCTACTTCGGGTAATTATCGCAAGCTCTGGACGGATTCCCTAACAGGGCAGAAATATGTACATACTATCAATCCTAAGACAGGTCGTCCACAACCCAGTAACCTATTGAGTGCCACAGTTGTAGCTCCTTCGGCTATGCTGGCCGATGGCTATGCGACCACTCTTATGGCCTTGGGCGGGGTTGAGCCAGCTAAGGCATTTCTTAAAGCTCATAAGGAGCTTAGGGCGGTATTGCTCTACTCCGATGAGGCGCATAAGGGACAGATACAAAAGTATGTAACAGAGAACTTTAAGGTAGAGTTTGAAGAGTAGGCATCTGTATATTAATTTTTTGACTTTTACCTTGTTTATTCCATTTTTATTATTATCTTTGCCCAGTGATAAATACTAATTTTTATGAGGAAAATACTAAGCATTATTGCCTTATTTGTAGCTGCGGTGGCTATGGGGCAAGTCAAAAAGCTCCATCTGCAAGCTAGCAATCTCCAGTGGGAGGCTAAAAAAGTAGTAGGAGCAGGTCATAAGGGTACTCTTACCTTTAGTTCAGGGGAATTTACCTATAAGAACAACGAACTCGTTGGTGGCTCTTTTGTGGTGGATATGAACACCTTAACTGTTACTGATGAGGATATGGACGCTAAGGGAAAAGCAAAATTGGAAGGACACCTTAAGTCCGACGATTTTTTTGCGGTTAAGAAATTTCCTACTGCTACCTTGAAGCTAAAGACAGTTACCAAGACCCAAGCAGGCTATAAGGCAGAAGGGGATCTTACCATCAAGGGAATCACCAAGCCTGTAACCGTGGAACTACTTAGAACAGCTGTTGAGGGCTTTGCCTCCACGGTGGTAATCAACCGTACGCAGTATGACATCAAGTATGGTTCAGGTAGCTTTTTCTCCAACTTAGGAGATAAGGCCATTGAGGACAATTTCACGATTCATACCTTTGTGATGCCTACCTTCTAATCTGTGTTTGTGAATTTTGTGTTTTTGTTAGAGAGACCTTTGGTGAAGCCTTTTTGCCAAAGGTTTTTTTATAAAAAGAATATACTGAGATGAAAAAATTATTTCTATTAGATGCTTATGCCTTGATATTCAGGGGCTATTATGCTTTTATCAAGAACCCTCGTATCAACTCCAAGGGGATGAATACCTCGGCCATAGTGGGGTTTATGAACTCACTATTGGAGGTTATTCGCAAGGAGCAACCTCACCTCTTGGCGGTATGCTTTGATAAGGGAGGGAGTCAGCAGCGCACAGCTATTTATCCCGAATACAAGGCCAACCGAGATGAGACGCCTGAGGCGATTCGCTTGGCCATTCCCTATATACATCAGATTCTGGAAGCTATGCGGATTCCTATCATAGAAAAGGAAGGTTATGAGGCGGATGATATTATAGGGACCCTTTCCAAACAGGCTGAAAAACAGGGCTATACCGTGTATATGGTAACTCCAGATAAGGACTATAGCCAGCTGGTCTCTCCTCATATTTTTATGTATAAGCCTGCCCGTGGAGGCAATGAGGTAGAGATATGGGGGGTGGAAGAGGTCAAGGAGAATTTTCAAGTAGAATACCCTGAGCAGGTGATAGACCTCTTGGGGATGATGGGCGATGCGGTGGATAATATCCCTGGCCTACCAGGGGTAGGAGAGAAGACAGCCCAAAAGCTCCTTAAGGAATATGGCTCTTTAGAAAACCTCTTAGCCAATACCGATAAGCTCAAGGGTAAGCTCCGAGAGAATATAGAGGCGAATAAGGAAAAAGGGTTGCTTTCCAAAACCCTTGCACGTATTCTCTTGGATGTGCCTGTTACCTTTGACGAAAAGGATTTCGAACTTTCTGCACCTCAGATGGATAAGATCAAGCCTATCTTTGAGGAATTGGAGTTCCGTACTATGCTTGCTACCTTACAAAAGGCCTTCGGAGTGGCACCTGCTGCCCAACCTGATTTGTTTTCCTTGGCGGGACTTTCCTCGCCTGTGGCTACCCAGCCCATGTTTGCCGAAGCAGTACCAACCCAAAAGCTCAAAACGATTAAGGAAGTACCGCACCAATACCAACTACTCACCACTCAGGCGGAGGTAGAGGCTTTGCTGCCTGAGCTTTTGGTACAAAAAGAGGTGTGTTTTGATACTGAAACGACCTCTCTTAACGAGTTGGAAGCGCAGATTGTCGGTTTGGCGCTTTCATGGGAGGTGCATAAGGGCTATTATATCCTCTTTCCAGAAGATTTTGACTTGGCAGGGCAATGGCTTTCGGTGCTGAAACCCTTTTTCGAATCCACAACGATTCTCAAGATAGGGCAAAACCTTAAGTATGACCTGAAAGTATTGACCAATTACGGAATTGAAGTTCGTGGCCAGCTCTTTGATACCATGATTGCCCACTATCTGCTCAATCCAGATATGCGTCATAACATGGATTTGCTCTCGGAGGCTTATCTGGGATATACTCCTATTGCCATAGATACCCTCATTGGCAAAAAAGGGAAGGGACAGCTGACCATGCGTGCTGTACCCGCTGAATTGCAAAAAGAGTACGCGGTAGAGGATACCGATGTTACCCTCCAGCTCAAACATACTTTCCTTCCGCTATTGGAAAAAGACCAGATGGTCAAGCTCTTTACCGAGGTAGAAGCACCCTTGGTGAAAGTGTTGGCACAAATGGAATATGAGGGGATTCGCTTGGATACCCATTTCTTGGGGGAACTCTCCAAAGAAATCAATACCGATCTGATAGCACTACAGACAACCATCTTTGACCAAGCAGGCGAGTCCTTTAACCTCTCTTCACCTAAGCAGTTGGGGGATATACTCTTTGAAAAACTGAAATTGCTCTCCAAGCCCAAGAAGACCAAGACAGGACAATATGCGACCTCCGAGGAGGTACTCTCTCAGTTGGCCTCTGAGCACCCTATTGTAGCCAATGTATTGGAATTTAGAGCCTTGCAGAAGCTCCAAAGCACTTATATAGAAGCCCTTCCTCGTGAGGTGAATCCGCGTACAGGGCGGGTACATACGACCTTTATGCAGGCGGTAACAGCCACAGGTAGGCTTAGCAGTAACCAACCCAATTTGCAGAATATCCCTATTCGTACCCCGCGAGGCAGCCAGATTCGCAAGGCTTTCGTTCCTCGCAATGAGGACTATACCCTGCTCTCAGCCGACTATTCTCAGATAGAATTGCGTATCATCGCTGCCCTGAGTGAGGAAGACCACATGATAGAGGCGTTCCTTCAGGGACAGGATATCCATCGCTCCACGGCGGCGAAGGTTTTCGCAGTGCCCATAGAAGAGGTCACCAAGGAGCAGCGTAGCCATGCCAAAACGGTCAACTTTGGGATTATCTATGGGGTATCGGCCATTGGACTGAGCCAACAAACCTCTCTTACTCGTAGCCAAAGCAAGGAGCTTATTGATACCTATTACCAAACCTACCCCAAGCTCAAGGGATATATAGAAAAACAGATAGCTTTTGCTCGTGAGCATGGTTATGTAGAGACTATCTTAGGGCGTCGTCGCTACTTGCCTGACGTGTATTCGCGCAATCAGGTAGTCAGAGGTGCTGCCGAACGCAATGCGGTAAATGCTCCTATACAAGGAAGTGCTGCCGATATTATCAAAATAGCCATGGTGCGTATAGCTCAGCGCCTTGAGAGGGAACACTTGTCTACCCGCATGCTCCTACAAGTACATGACGAATTGCTTTTTGATGTACCTAAACCCGAATTAGAAGTGGTAACCCCGCTTATCCGTGAAGAAATGCAGCAGGCTTACAAGCTTTCCGTTCCTCTTATCGTGGAGATAGGAACAGGAAATAATTGGTTAGAAGCACACTAAATAATGACTAACGACTAATGACTAATGATTAATGATGAACAGACCAATCCGTTGTTAAGAATGTCGCTTGCAGAACTATGGCAACTATTTCCCATCATTCTTTCACCTTATAACCCACATTGGAAAGCATGGTTTGAGGAAGAAAAAACATTTCTTTTGCAAAGATTACCTTCTGATAAAGTGCTTAGGATTAGTCATGTAGGCAGTACTGCCATTGGTGAAATATGGGCAAAACCGATTATAGATATATTAGTGGAGTTGGATTTGACCACTCCACTTTTACAGATAAAAGAGATACTTCTTCAGGTAGGTTATCTTTGTATGAATGAGTCTCCTACAAGACTCTCTTTTAACAAAGGATATACCCTACAGGGCTTTGCTAATAAGGTATTTCACTTGCATTTGCGTTATTGGGGAGATAATGATGAGTTGTATTTTCGGGACTATTTGCAGGAACATTTGTTAGTGGCAAGGCAATATGAGGCGCTTAAGATTTCCTTGTGGAAACCTTATGAACATGATAGGGATGCTTATACAGCTCATAAGACTGATTTCATAACAAAATACACACAGATAGCCAAAGAACTCTATAAAGGACGTTATGAATAGATCTTATCCTAAGAAAAATTTTGTCAAATCATTTCTTATTTGTATTTTTGCAATAAATATGCAAAAAGCGATATTATGGTAATTCTGCAAGATTTTAGTTTTGGTAACTTCCGTTCTTTCAAAGAGATACAGACAATAAGCCTTTCTAAAGCAAATCTGACTTCCGTTCAGGATATTGCTTTGGAGCCTACACATACTTTCAAGTACAAAGAGGGGGCTTTCCTAAAGACGAAAGCTATCTATGGGGCGAATGCCAGTGGAAAAAGCAATGTAGTGAAAGCGCTGGAGGCTTTTCTAAAAATCGTATCCGATTCAGTGAGAGATAGCAAGGTGCTTTCTCTTATAGATTCTTTTGTGAGTGCTGAAACCATAGACCAACCGACTTTCTTTCAGATGATTTTCTATATAGAAGAGGTAAGATATCGTTATGGATTTGAAGCCAAAACAGGCAAGATTACCTCCGAATGGCTCTATGGGAAGAAAGGAAGGCGAGAACTTTGCTATTTTATTCGTGAGGACAATGCTATCAATGAGATAGATAAGACAAATTTTGCAGAAGGGGTCGTTTATATGAACCTTACCCAACAAGGAGAAGACTCTGGTGAAATGCTTTTGCCTACTAATTTGTTTCTTACTGTATTGGCTTCCTTTGGTTTTGGAAAGATATCCAAGCAGATTACAAGTAATCTAAACAGCATTAATATCATTAGTGGATTAAGCAACCCTACCATGATGAGTTATGCAACAGAAGCCCTGAAAGAAGCGTCTAAGAAAGAGTTTATTCTCAATATATTAAAAAAAGGAGATACCTCTATCCAAGACTTAGAAGTCATAGAAGCTGAAAAATCTGATAACTTTGAAGAAAAGAAAAAACCACAACTACTCGTTTCTAAAAAGGAATATATGGGAGGGTTAGCTCATGGGAGGTTTTCTTTTGAAAGATACGAATCAGAGGGTACTCGTAAGCTTTTTGAACTGAGTCCCTACATCTATGAAGCGGTGAAAGAAGGTCGCCCATTAGTAATTGATGAGTTTGATGCACGTTTTCATTCTCTTCTGACCAAGCGAATAGTGCAGTTATTTAACTCAGAAGAGAACAAACAAACACAGTTTATCTTTGTCACCCATGACACATCTTTGTTATCAAGTAGCTTTCTAAGGCGTGACCAAATTGAATTTGTTGAAAAGGACGAAGCAGGAGCGAGCCACTTATACAGCTTAGCACAAATAAATGGAATACGAGCCCAAGCCTCATTTGAGAAAGATTACAGACATGGTAAGTATGGGGCTATACCCTTGGTAGAAGATTTTTCAGAATTAGCAGCCAATTCCTAAGTAGTATGGGTAAGAAGACAAAAGCGGTAAAAGTTATAGACCAAGGAAAACCTTGGGAAAAACGAAAAAATAGCTATCAGTATGAGTCTGATAGGGAGGCTAATAAAACCATACTAATAGTTTGTGAAGGACAGACAGAGGAATGGTATTTTAACCGATTTCCTGTGATTTCCCTATCTGTCAGATGTATAAACCTACAAGGACAATCTAAGATGAGTTTGGTAGAAGCCACTCAAGAGATTGTAAAAAATGAGGATTTTACCTTCGATGAGATATGGTGTGTGTTTGATATGGATGTGCAAAATACGGATAAGGACTTTACCCTCTTTGATAATTCTATAGATAAGGCCAAATCTTTAGACTACAATGTAGCTTATTCCAATGATTGTTTTGAACTATGGCTATTGCTACATTATAAGGATATACAAAGCACTCAAAATAGAGAATATTACTATGAGCAATTAGGAAAATGTTTTAAGATGAACTATGTAAGGAATGGCAAAAAGATTGACTTCTGTAAGAGACTCTATACATTATTACATGAGGATAGTAATTCCTCTGAATTACAAGCTATTATGCGTGCTGAAAAGTTGTACCTTAAGCAAAAGCATCTGCCATATCACCAACAAAAACCAGTAACCTTAGTATATCAGTTAGTGCGCTTACTCAACGAACACAAAAGAACATAGTATATTACAAAGATAGAAGACCATGAGCACCTTTCAAGAAAACCTTACAATACTACAAAACCTATTGCGACAAAGTGCAGGAAAGCCTGTTCATTATGGCAATGAAACCTACCGCTTTACCCAACAAGCAAAGGTTACCGAGGAAGAACTTGCCAACTTTGAACAGCAATATAACGTTCGCCTACCTGAGGACTTCAAAACTTTCCTCCTTACCTTGGGAGCTTGTACCCTTTTTGAGGATGAAAGGGGTTTTTCCCATCAGTTCTATGCACCAGAACAATGGGAGAGCTATGCTAAAGAGGTCTTTGAAGGGACAGGTGTCTATTTATTCCCTCATATCCTTTTAGTCTGCTATCCCAATGTAGGTCATCAGGCAGGATTTGTATTGGGCGAAGAAGATCAGTTTGGTATTTTTTATTCTGATGTTCCTCCTGAGGAATGGGAAGAGGATACGGATCTTATGCCTTTCTCTCAGTGGCTTGAAGAAGAAATGGAAATTTGTAAGGGATGATGAAAAAGATGATAAAAGTTTTAAAATACCTCGGTTATAGCATAGCAGGTTTTGTTGCCTTTCTGTTGCTTTATTTGCTTTCGGCAGCGGTACTCTCTCGCATTGCCGTCAATACGGAAGAAGTCTTGCAGGGGGAAGAGACGATTTGGCTGTTGTCCAATGGAGCACATACCGATATTGTGATGCCTGTAAAGAATGCTTTCTTTGATTGGCAAACAATTGTCAGTGAGCAAGATACACGAGGCAAAGGCCAAAGTCGCTATATCGCTTTAGGCTGGGGTTGCAGGAAATTCTACTTGGAAACACCCACTTGGGCAGACCTAAAATTCACTACTGCCTTTCAGGCGGTTACAGGGCAGGGAGGTACCCTGATGCATGCTACTTTTTATAATGAAATTCCTACCGATGAGCAATCAGTATCGTTCTCGCTTAGTGCCGCCCAGTATAGGCAGTTGGTGACCCATATTGCGCAAACCTTTGTGTTACAAGAGGGTAGGGGCGTGCTGGTGCCTACCGATGCGGTCTATGGTGACACCGATGCCTTTTATGAGGCCAAGGGACACTATCAGCTGTTTTTCACTTGTAATACTTGGACAAATAAGATGCTCAAAAACAGCGGAATACGCGCTTGTGTATGGACACCTTTTGCCTCTGGAGTGATGCGAAATTATCAAGAAAAAAATTAACACATTAATCATTAATCATTAATCATTAATTTCGTATTTTTGCTCCTTGGTTTTTTATAGTCTTTATTCCCTGTGAATTCGTCTTATTTCAAGCAATCTTTTTATATCTTAGCCTTGGCGACCCTTATATTTGTAGGGTTAAAGCCGTATTTGCCTACACGTATTTTCCCAGAAGGTACTTCCTCTACTCATATAGTTGTGGATAGCCTGATGCTGGAGGCACTTGCGGGTAAGGATATAGACGAGGTTTTGGACAATAAACCTCAGGATAGCCTTATTGCCAAGAAGGTAGATACACTTTCCCCACAAGTAGCGGATCAACTCACCCCTTTCTTTGAGAAACTACAACACTTAGAACGTACTGGAGAGGGACATATACGTATTGGCTATTTTGGGGACTCCATGACCGATGGAGACTTTATTGTACAGGACTTACGAGCTCTTTTCCAAATGAATTTCGGAGGAAATGGTATCGGCTTCTTGCCTATTACTTCAGAGTCGGCTGCCTCCAGAGGGAGTGTGCGACATACCTATTCAGGTAACTGGAAACGAGAATCTTATGTGAATGTAAAGCGCCCTACCCGTCCTTTTGGGGTAGCAGGGCAAGTCTTCTTTGTCAAGGGATCTCCCGCCTGGGTAGAATACTATGCTTCCCAGCAAGCGCATATCTCTCAACTATATACCCCTACCTTGTTTTATGGAAAGTCTGCCAATCATGATGCTTATATAGAAATACGTTACCCAGGGGACACAACACGTGTGGTAAAGCCTCTGACAACAGATAAGTTGCTCAATACGATTACTCTAGCCCAGGGTAATGTAAAGGGGGTACGTATCAATTTCTTTAAGGCGGATTCTATTCCCATCTATGGGGTCAACTCTGCGGATTTCAGTGGGGTACATGTGGATAACTTCTCCAGTAGAGGGAATTCGGGTTTGCCTCTTTCGTTGTTTAACACGGCACTGATGCGGGACTTTGATACAGCCTTAGGTACTTATGACCTTATTGTACTACACTTTGGGGCTAATGTGCTCAACTATGGTTCTTTAGATTACAGTTGGTATCAGAAGGGAATGGCCAAGGTAGTGGAACAGTTGCGTACCTGCTTTCCCAAGGCCTCTTTTCTGATTATCTCCACAGCCGATAAGTCCTCTAAGTATGGCACCGAGATGAAAACAGATGCAGCAGTGGTGCCGCTTTCCTTAGCACAACAGGCCTATGCGGCAGATACCCAAGCAGGTTTTATCAATCTCTATGAGCTAATGGGAGGGGAAGGCTCCATGCTCAAATGGGTAAAAGCCAACCCTCCTTTGGCAGGAAAGGACTATACACACTTTAATGCACGAGGAACCAAAAAGGTTGCCCAACTCCTCTACCGAGAGCTGATGAAGCGCTACTTAGGTTACAAAAATCCTAAAGCCACTCCAGAGGAGTTAGAACAACAAATAGAAAGTTCCAGGGATAGCCTCTTACATAGAAATACTATTATGAACTTTTACAATAATGATTAACCATCAATCATTAACTATTAATCATTAACCATTAACCATTATTAATGACTTCATCAGGAAAGATAGAACTGATGGCTCCTGCGGGGAGCTTTGAATCTTTACAAGCAGCCTTGGACAATGGGGCTGATTCAGTATATTTTGGAGTGGAGCAGCTCAATATGAGAGCACGCTCCAGTATCAACTTTACTTTGGACGACTTACAGGAAATCTCCCATCGTTGTAAGCAAAAGAATGTACGCACTTATCTGACGCTCAATACGATCATCTATGATCATGACCTTTCTATTATCAAAACCTTGTTAGATAAGGCAAAGCAGGCCGACATTACTGCGGTGATTGCTATGGATCAGGCCGTGATCGCCTATGCCCGACAAATAGGGATGGAGGTGCATATCTCTACCCAGATTAATATAACGAATATAGAAACGGTCAAGTTTTACGCACTTTTTGCTGATACTATGGTCATGAGCCGAGAACTCTCTCTCCGTCAGATTAAGAAAATCTGCGAACAGGTAGAGCGAGACCAAGTCAAAGGCCCATCGGGCAACTTGGTAGAGATAGAGATCTTTGGCCACGGGGCACTCTGTATGGCGGTCTCAGGTAAGTGCTACCTAAGCCTGCACTCGCATAATTCCTCGGCTAATAGAGGGGCTTGCAAGCAGAACTGTCGTAAAAAATACACTGTTATAGACCAAGAAAGTGGCTTTGAGATAGAGTTGGACAACGAATATATGATGTCCCCCAAAGATCTCTGCACCTTGGACTTCCTAGACCAAGTGATAGATACAGGGGCTAAGGTGCTCAAAATAGAAGGCCGCGGACGTGCCCCTGAATATGTAGCTACTGTGATTCGCACCTATAGAGAAGCGATAGATGCCTATTATGCAGGTACTTATACTAAAGAGAAAGTAGCGGTATGGATGGAGGCTTTGGCTACTGTCTATAACCGAGGCTTCTGGGGGGGCTATTACCTTGGCCAGAAATTAGGCGAATGGAGCGGAGCACCAGGATCCCAAGCCACTCAGAAAAAGGTATATATAGGTAAGGCTATGCACTTTTTCCCGAAGACAAGTATTTCCGAGTTTAAGATAGAGGCCTTCGATATCAAGCGAGGAGACAAGCTCCTTATCACTGGCCCTACCACGGGGGTACAAGAGCTGGTCTTGGAGGATATGTATGTGAATGATGTGCTAGCCGATAATGCTAAAAAAGGTGATTCCTGCACCTTCTTTACCGATTTCCGTACTCGTCCTTCGGATAAGTTGTATAAGATTGTAAAAGCATAGTAGGGGCGAATGGCAATTCGCCCTTACATGGAGGTATCGCCCATATAGAGAAGCGCCACCCACATAGAACATTAATCATTTTTTATATGAAGAGATTTTTAAAAGTAGCCCTGTTTTTCAGTGTGATTGTACTTCACGCACAGCAGGGGGGTATGTGGATTCCTTCGCTTTTGGAAGGAATGAATGCCAAGGAGATGAAGACCTTGGGCATGAAGATGTCTGTTACAGACATCTATAGCGTGAATAAGTCAAGTCTTAAGGATGCGGCTCCTCACTTCAATGGAGGGTGTTCTTCGGAGATCATCTCCGATCGTGGCCTATTGCTGACCAATCACCACTGTGGGTATGGGCAGATTCAGGCACATTCTACCCTCCAAAACGACTATTTGGAACATGGTTTTTGGGCAAAGAACCTCTCTGAGGAGCTGCCTAACAAGGACCTTAAAGTAACCTTTATCGTTCGTATAGAAGATGTTACCCAGCAAGTACTCAAGGGAACAGAGCAACTCAATGAAGCAGAGAAAGCCCAACGTATAGAACAGAATATCGCTCAGGTAATTAAGGATGCCCCCAAAGAGGCTTGGCAAGAGGGGAGTGTAAAGGCTTTCTATTATGGGAATCAATATATTCTCTTTATCACAGAGACCTTCAAGGATGTTCGCCTAGTAGGGGCACCCCCTTCTTCTATTGGTAAGTTTGGTTCAGATACCGATAACTGGGTGTGGCCACGCCATACAGGGGATTTTTCCCTCTTCCGTGTCTATGCAGACAAGAACAACCACCCTGCGGAGTACTCTTTAGACAATGTACCCTATAGACCTAAGCACTTTTTCCCTGTTTCACTTAAGGGTGTGAAGGAGGGTGATTTCGTGATGGTCTTCGGCTATCCTGGTACTACTCAAGAGTATTTGCCAGCGGTAGCTGTGGAGCAGATCCAAAATGTGATCAACCCAGCCAGAATAGGCATTCGTGATGTAGCTCTAAAGGTACAAGATGAATATATGCGTAAGGATCAGGCAATTAAGATTAAATACGCAGCCAAGTTCGCCCGCGTGGCCAACTATTGGAAAAAATGGATAGGGGAGACTAAGGGACTAAAGAAGTCTGATGCCGTAGCTCTCAAAAAACAACAAGAGGAGAAATTTACCCAAATGTTGCAAAAGGCAAACAAACAAGCTCAGTATGGACAGCTGCTCCCTCAGTTTGCCACCCTTTACAAGGAGATAGAACCCTACAACTTGGCCTATAACCTCTATAGTGAGTTGATGTTCCGCAATGTGGATCTGCTTACCAATGCTTTTCGCTTGTTACAACTCCAGCAAGTGCTGGAAAGCAAAGGCGAACAGTCCTTTGAGAGTAGAAAAGAAAACTTGCTCAAGACCTTCCAGTCTGTTTTCAAGGACAATGACAAGCAGGTAGATAAAGCTGTATTTGAAAAAGTGATTGCTTTCTATGCACAGAATATGCCTAAACAATTACTTGTTAGTAGCTTGCAAAACTTTGATGCAAAACAGCTTACAGAGAGACTCTATACCGACTCCTTTGTAACCTCTTATGAGGGTATTGCCAAGGTACTCGCCCTTCCTGCCGATGCATATAAGCAGGCCTTAAAGAATGATGTGGCAGTACAGTTTGTCATGGAGCTTGCTCAGATGAATGACAGCCAAGTATATCCCGTATATCAGCGTTTGGATACTCAGATTCAGGCACTCCAACGCACTTATATGAAAGCTATTTTGGAATTTTCTAAACCTTCCGATAGAATCTTCCCTGATGCTAATAGTACCCTAAGAGTTACCTATGGAAAAGTAGCAGGCTATGCCCCTGCCGATGGGGTTACCTATAGTGCTACTACCACCTTGGACGGGGTAATGGAGAAGTATGTACCAGGGGATTATGAGTTTGATGTACCTGCACGACTTCGCGAACTGTATGCTAAAAAAGATTACGGACGTTATGGAACAAAGGACGGAAAGATGCCGCTTTGTTTTCTTTCCACTTGCCACACGACAGGAGGTAATTCAGGTAGTCCCGCTATTGATGCTCATGGAAATCTTATTGGGTTAAACTTCGACCGTGTATGGGAAGGTACTATGAGTGATATTCACTATGATCCTAAGATTTGTCGTAACATCATGGTAGATATGCGCTATGTACTTTTTGTGATAGACAAGTATGCTGGTGCAGGTTATTTAGTAGATGAAATGAAACTCGTAAAGTAGAGTTTTTTCATTATATTTGTTTATTTAATTGTTATTTTTTCGCCTTGAAAAATCTTTATTTAATAGTAAATAGAAGTTTTCAAGGCGATTTTTCTTAAATTCTGAAGACTTATGTTGGGCTTTATATTCATTTTCGTCATTCTTATAGCATCATTAGCTATAATTTTCTATACAGGTGTTTATTTGTATAAGCGAAATGTTCCTTTTTGGCAATATCCTATAGCACTATTATATGTGTTATGGTTTTTATTTTTCTTGTTTTTTGGTTCGTTGTTCAGTGCTGAATATACGGAAGCTATAGACCCTATAGATGATAACTATACCTTTATTTCGGGGCAGTATAGGCTTACTTTTCTAATCTTTTTTCTTTTGTATCATATAGCGCTTTGGACACTTTGGGTTCGTAAGGCCAAGTTGCCCCCACTGCCCTTGGTACTTTGCTTATGCTTTCTCTATATAGGGATTGCTATCAATGTAGCGATTGCCAGCCAGCTCTTAGGGGAGAATCACCGTGAAGAGGAATTAGCTTCGTTTCCTATATTCAGTAGCCTGATAGCCATATTGGTTATAGGTCGTACCCTTATGGCCGTCAGGGAAGAACTCTCTGTTAAAACCTTTAAAAACCGCTGGCTCAATAAGCTCAATCTGCTCCTTTCTTCCCGATTTACGGTGCTTACATGGTCGGTTCTCTTGGTCTTTCCTATCTTTGTACTTTTGACCCTCTTGCTGATGATTTTTGGCCAAGACTATGATGCGGTAGTCAAAGGCTTTACTGAGACAACCGAATGGAAGTTTTCCCAACATGATCACCCTCCTTACTTAGATCATAGAGGGCACTATCTTTGTACAGTAGCAGCTTGTGGCAGTCCACGCTTAGTGAAACCGTTGCGCTGGGGCAAGCGAGGGGGCAGGCCTATTATTGTGAATCGCCAGCTACAGATTGCCAATGCTTTTGAAGAGCTTATCGCAGATTTCTCTCCTAAGCTGCACCATTTCCTACGTACCAATTATGATAAGTATGGGTATAACCTCTCCCAAAAAATAAAGACTCCCACAGCATCCAATATTACTTATCTGCTGATGAAGCCTTTAGAGTGGATCTTTTTGCTTTGCTTATATACTTTTTGTCTGTCCCCAGAGCGAAAAATAGAGAAACAGTATCAGTTTTGAGTTTTTCACTTTATAAAACTTGCTATACCCTCTACCAATTCTTCAGGAATAGGTAGATCAGGATTTAGATAAGATTGCTGGTTTTCTTCCAATGTCTTTACTTTTTTTAGTACATGGTTCATACCTTCTATAAGAAGAAGTTGTGCCTTAGGCTGAGCTTCTTTAAGTAGTTGTACCTCCTTATCCTCCACTTGCAAATCATTGGTCCCCTGAACGATGAGGATAGGTATTTGTAGTTTAGTGATTTCTTTGGCAGGTTCATATTTGAACCAAGAAATTAAATAAGGTTGGACACTTTTTCTAAAGACAGGCGCCAGATAGGGAGAAATATTCTCCACGAGTTCCCCTTTTCTTAACTGGCTAATGATTTTCTGACTTTCCTCCTTGAGTTGTGGAGCATTTTTACCTATCTGTTCTTCTATCAGTGTAGCGCTGCTATTGCCTGCTCCTGAGATAGAAACAAACTTAGAGACTACTACCTTTTGAGCAACAAGAAGTCCTATCAGTGATCCCTCATAGTGTCCTATAAGGATAATTTTCTTATACTTATCCTTAAAATGATTTACAACCAAAAGCGCATCATTCACCTCATCTTCAAAGGTCATTTTCTCTTCCTGTACAGTTGCTTTATTTATTTGAGCAATAACACGTTTGTCATAACGAAAAGTTGCAATACCCTTTTGAGCCAATCCTTCAGCAAGATATTTTAGAGAATTATTCTTGAATAGAGCTTGATTCCCATCGCGGTCAGTGGGTCCAGAACCTGCTATCAATATCGCCAAAGGAGGCTGATTCTCTCCTTTAGGAGAGAGTAAAGTACCCTGCACTTCTGGGTCTATACTCACTTGCAGGCTATCATAATTTTTCTCTTGAGAGAAAGCCTCTAAAGAGATGAAAAATAATAAGATAAACCATTTCATGATATATGTATTTTTAGATTATTCTTTACTCTTCGCGCCCTTAAGAAAGAAGACGATCATACAGAGGAGCAGTAGCCAGATATAAAAGCTCTGAGCAATCATGCTACTATAGTTGACATCGGTGCCTAAGAGCTTGATAAGTAAGAGTACCTGAGCCCCATAGGGGATGATTCCTTGTACAACACAAGAAGAAATATCCAAGATAGAAGCCGTTTGTATAGGAGAAATCTTATATTCCTCGCTGATTTTCTTTGCTACAGGGGCGCTGATGACAATCGCTACGGTGTTGTTGGCTACAGCTGCGTCAATTAGGGCAACTAAGAAACCAATACCGAAGAAAGCACGCCCTTTGGTGTTGATAAACTTTCCTATCTTTTGGGTTAGAAACGAAATACCTCCCTCTCTTTCTATCAGATAAGCCAAACCACCTGTAAAAAGGAATACTAAGAAGATATCGTTCATAGAGGCAAAACCATCAAAGACCGTTTTACAATAGCCTAAGACGTCAAAACTACCATACCAAAAGCCTAAAAGTCCCGAAATAAGGGTGCCAATAAGGAAAGTAACATATACATTAAGCCCTGCGATGGCCAAGACGATTACAGTGATATAAGGGAGTAAGTTCACCCATTGGATAGGAGCATCTCCCTGACTGAGCGAATGTCCGCTGGGGTGAATAGAAACACCTATAATAATGAGCGTCAATACCGTAAGTACAGAAGCAGGCAAGGCTATTTTCCCATTCATACGAAACTTATCCTTCATCTCACAACCCTGTGATTGGGTAGCGGCAATGGTCGTATCGGAGATAAAAGAGAGATTGTCGCCAAACATAGCCCCCCCTAAGAGCGAACCAGCGATAAGCTCCACATTTACATTGGGCAAGCTCACAAAACCCGCCGCAATAGGAGCCAAACTCACCACAGCCCCCACCGAAGTACCAGAGGCAAAGGAGAGGAATGAGGCTATGACAAAAACGCCTGCATATAAGTATTGCAATGAAAGGTAGTTCTTGGTGATTTCCACAAAGGTATCGGTAGCACCTATGCTCTTGGTAACCACACTGAAGGCTCCTGAGAACAAGGCAATTAGGCACATCATCAAGATACTTGGATTGCCACAACCTCGGATAAAGCCATTGACATTCTCATTGATACCATTGCGATGAAAGATAAAGAAAGCTGCCACAATCCCTATCAACACTGCAATAGGTGCAGGAAACTCATAGAAACTACTATACTGCACACCGCTCCATAAGAAGATCGCAACAAAGATGATCAGGGGCAGAAGGGCGATACCATTTGCTTTTTTTGGTTCTAAAGACATCGTAAAAAGATTTTATAGAATAAAGTGCAAAGGTAGAAAAAATAATTAGAACATAACGCAAATTTGCGAATTATTTTTTAAGTGGTAGTAATAAATCGCTTTCCGTTTCTATAGGAGTATCTGTATATTCGAGTCTCCATCCCATGGAGTGGGTGAGAATTAGCAGTTTGGAGAGTTCTGTAAGGAGGCGATTTTGAGCATTGCTTCGAAAGGAAGATTGGTCTATCTTTTTGGTAATAAGGTCGGTAACACGCTTTTGAATCTTGTTATGGTCTTCGGCAGTAAAGGGGTTAAAGGAACTTTCCTCTAAGTTGTAGTATTGTACCTTAGGATATATCTTGAGTTCTGCCTCGGGAATATACAAAAGACGTACTACCTTGTTGGCCTCATCTATCTCATAACGGAGCTGGTGTAGGTCATAGGCGATTGTAGCCTCAGCATTGACCACAACGAGTGCTTTTTTGTCAAAAGATACCCAGTTGTTGAAGTATTTTTTAGCATCTTGGTAGGTCATGACCTCCGAGAAATAGCCTTCGGTAACTACCAATTTGCCTACATTTTTGATTTCTTGAGCAATGAGAGCACTATTTTCGGTAAGTACACTTTCGTCTTTTTCCTTTTTAAAGAAATATTGTAGTACAAACACAGCAATAATGCCTATCACTAAGCCTAATAATAGTTTTTTCATGGGTTATAATCGGTTAAAAACGTCAGAATAATTTTCTCTTTGATTTCGAATTCCTATTACACGTATAGTATTTCCAACAATAATATAGAATATTGCAAAATGAAATCTTGGAGTCAAAGATATTCTTATTTCTCCATCAATCCTACGGTGTATAAGAGGAGTAGATTTTAGTTTTACTAAATATTCATCAATCTCATCAAAAACTTCAAAGCCTAATCCTTCTTTTTTGCTATTATACCAATCAATTACATTTACCCACTCTTGATTAGCTAAAGAAGATAGAATAACATTATACTCTTCCATATTTTTTATAAACTATTTTTCGTGCTTCTTCCAAAGAAATACCTGTTTCGGGATGAGTTTCTAGCTCCTCATTACGTCTGTGTAGTTCTTTTTTGTAGTCTTCAGGGATAAAAAAAGAGATTTGTTCTTCAACAATTTGAAAATTGAGTCTTTCAAGGGCAATTCTAGCATCTTCTAAGCTAATTCCTTTAGGAGGTTTGATAGTAAGAGTTTCCATGATTTTGATATGATAATATATTCCTTAAATTGATATGACCACAAAAAATGTGCCAATATATCAGTTAGCATAATTTGTCACCTGTCATATGTCATTGGTTACGAATCTTTGCCTCTACCATTTTTATTTTTTCTTGAAGACTCGCGAGAAATTTCAGGTGTTTTTCCCCCTCGGGGTTAAAAGGGCGATGCGCCAAAGCCCGCTGGATAGCTGCCACTTCCTGCATAAGAGACTGAGCGGAGGGGGTAAGGAAAGCCTCAGTGAAGCGTTCCCATACATACTGTACAGCTTGCTCGGAGGGGTGTAGCATATCCTCTTTGTAGAAGCGATAATCCCGAAGCTCATCCATCAGGATCTCATAAGAGGGGAAGTAAAAGAGATCTTCCGCCTTCTTGGGGGAGCCTGTCCCCAAAAGCTCATGGATTGCACAGATAAGTAAGGACTTACTAAGCAGATTCTCCTGTGCTCCGTCTTTGAGATGTCGTACAGGGGAGACGGTAAAAATAACCTTGATATTTGGCTGTTGCTCCCGAACCAACTGTACAATGTGCTCTAAAGAAGTCTTTATCACAGGCAAAGAGAGTAACTGTTTCTTAAAAAGCGTTTGGGGCTGTTTGTGACAATTGGCCACTATATTCCCTGAGGGTAAGTGTTCATACACCCAAGCCGTACCTAAGGTAACTACCAAAAAAGAAGTCTTAGCAAGCGCCTTTTGTAGAGAGGCAATCTGCTGATTGAGTTGGTCTAAGAGGGAGGGGAGTGAGGTGTTAGCCCATTGGGAATGCAAGTCCAAGGACAGCCATAGATCGTCCTGTAGAAAGAAATCAGCCTTAGTAAAGGGTTGCCCAAGGCATGTTCGCTCTAGGCTGCGCTCAATTGCCAAGGGGTGAAAGAGCGTACCGAAGGGATGTGCAAAAGATGGTAATTTGTAGTAGTCAAACTTTTCTTGTAGATGCGCTGCAAAACACGAACCCATACTCACCACAGGGGTTGTATAGGAGAGTTGATTAGCTTCAGCCACCGAAGGAATAGATATTTTAGTGATGAGTTTCATGAAGTAAAATTTGTCAATTTGATTATATAGACAAGAGGCCATCTAAAAGGACGGCCTCTTGTGTTGGGTAAGAATTTTATGTATTAAGGGCGAGTAGCAAATATGAGTCGTTTTCCTCGGCTATCTCCTGAAGCCTCCATGTTCTTAAGGGCTTCTATATAATTTAGGTTAAGCCCCTTATAGGTATTAGGATAGTTAATCCTTTCGGGAATACCTGTTACATCGGTTGCTGAAGGGTCCTTTAAAAAGACATAGTAAGAAGGATTGGAAGCAGGGAGATTGGCTCTTACACGTTCCCCTACATTTATCAAAGTCTTAGGATAGCCTGTGCGACGATATTCAGCCCATGCCTCATCGGGGTTCATATATAGGGAAATATACTTTTGGGTGAGTACACGTTCCTTTTTAGCTTCTTCTGTAAGGCTGCTTATGTCAGCAATAGTGTAACCTGCTTTTCTTGTTGAGCTTACACCCCATCTGTCGAAAGAGGCCTCTACCGCTTTCTTATACATATCATTATCCCAATCCCTGATTTCAGAGAGGATAAAGTATACTTCTGAGTAATCCATTAGGACAATAGGAGCAGTAGCTTTTAGTACCTCTTGGGAGAAAAGAGAAACTTCTTCTCCAGCTTTGTATTGGTTGGCAGCTTCGCTACCTTCTTGCATACCATAAGGCATACCTACATAGGCAAGGGTATCAATATCAGCAGATTCATCAATCGTATATCCACTATTTATAGTCCATTTGTCGATTCCTTTGGGGGCAAAGTATTTTTCCATACGAGGATCCACTCCAAAATTGAGCCCTCTAGTATTAGCCTTCTTATTTGTTCCTGAAAGGAGTTTTATAAAGTTGGATGATGGCAGGTAGTCTACACGGTTTCCTACAAAATAATCGTAATACATAGGGGCAGGATAGGTGTAATTATTCTCAGAGATCAGTTCTGCACTCTTGAAGTTAGCATCTAAGAGTTCATCGTCATGCCCTTGTTTATAGTAAGTGATAATAGCTCTTACTTTTTCAGCCAAAGGAGCGCCCAAGACGGCATCGGTAGCTCCTTTGAGGTGATTGGCAATACGCAAACGTAAGGAGTTAGCAAACTTTTTCAAGTTGGTAGGGGTGCCAAAAATCACATCTCCTGAAGAGAATACATAGGTGTCGTTTTCTATTTGTGCAGTAGCCGCTTCTAATTCCTTGAGAATGTCTAAATAGACATCCTTTTGTGGGGCAAATACAGGGGTTACATACTTATCTGTCTGTAAGGCTTGGAACTTAGGATTGTCCTGATCTCCGTAGGAATAATAAGGTATATCCCCAAAAGCTTGTACTCCAAGGCTAAAGACATAAGCGAGCATAATACGGGCTGCTGCTATTTGGTTGTTGTTCTTTCCATAGACGGAAACCAAATCTTTTGTTTCAGGATTGGTGTTTAGGTTGATAATCTCTTTGTATCCTATACCACGTCCATACATCTGGTAATAAATGGTACTTCCTCCGTCAGGGTCAAGTAGATAGCGGCTTTCCTTGGTATAGATAGGTTGGGAGGCATATTGCATCCAGGTAAGGGATTGTTTCCCCATATTGTCATATCCTCTGAGATTATACATAAGTGCTTGATTATTACCATTGAACAAGGCATAGGTAAGATAATCTTCTGGCACATTCGGATTCTTGTTAATCTCTCCAAAATCCTTGGTACAACTTCCTAGTAGGAGAGTCGTACCTAATATGGCAGTTATTATATTTTTTTTCATTGTTAGGCTAATTTAATTTGTTTATAATTTTAATCCTACACTAAGGGCAAAACTTCTGGTAGTAGGCAAGGAAGAGTTCCCCATACCTTGGTTATAGATAGCACTTTCAGGATCCATACCATCCCATGCCAAGGCGCCTGTCCAGAGGTTGTAACCTGAAAGGGTAAAGTTCAAGCCTTTGATATGTTTGGTTTCAGGAAGTGGTACTTCATAAGAGAGAGATACACTACGAAGTTTTAGGAAAGTAGCATCGAATATAGCTTGCGCGTCTATTCCTTTGTAGAAAGTACTACCATATTCCTTAGGGCTAATCGCTTTGGTATTCTTTACTCCTGTAGATACGATAGTGCCGTCACTTTCTACACGTGCAACAACTCCATCGAGCACTATACCTTTTTGTCCATTAGGCCCATTGGCATCACGCTCTCTCATACCATTGGCCACAGTTTCTCGTATACTACCTGCATACATACCCAAGGCGTAAGCTCCTGCATAGTAGCTTCCTCCATGTTGGTAGTCAAAGGTAAAGGAGAGACTGAAATTTCCATAGGTAAAGGTGTTGGTAAGACCTGTGGTAAATTCTGGGTTAATGTTGCCCAAAACTTCTTTGTCTTTTGAACGAAGATAGAACCCATTTTCATCTACCAAGCGGTTTCCTGCATCATCATATACATAATTACCACCATACATTTCACCGAAAGGACGGCCTTCTATGGCGTATAACTCTACGTTTGCATAGTAGTCCCAAGTAACTTTGTAACGGCTCAAACCTGGGGCTAACTTGATGAGTTTGTTTCTGTTTCTTGAAATATTCCAATCTAGATACCAAGCAAATTTGTCGGTTTGTATAGGAGTTGCAGAAAGGGTTACTTCAAATCCCTTATTGGACATTTCCCCGCTGTTTACCTTCTTGTAAGTATATCCGTTGGAGGCATCCACAGGCATGGAGAGGATAAGGTCTTTGGAGAGAATGTCATAGTAAGAGAAGCCTAAAGAAAGGCGACTGTTAAAGAACTGAAGGTCAATACCCGCCTCTTTGGTTTCCTTAATTTCAGGACGGAGATCTGGATTTTTCTTTTCGGTAGGAACTAAATAGTATTGAGATCCTCTAAAAGACTGATAAACATCTGGATAGGTCTTAAGAACATAGGCAGAAGCATCGTTTCCTACTTGTGCCCAGCCTGCTCTGAGCTTACCATAGCTAAACCAAGAAGGTAAGTTCTTGAAAGAATTGGTAAATACATAAGAGAAAGTTACTGAAGGGTAGAAGATAGGTACTGATACGGTAGAGAACCAGTCATTGCGCCCTGTAACTTCTACGAAAGCAGTGCCTTTGTAGCCGAAAGAAGCCATACCATATACACTATTGGTACGTGTCCATGAGGAGTAAGTATATCCTCTTGGTCTTTCCTTACTATTGTCTACAGAATAGAAGTCAGGCACGATAAGTCCTCCTTGAGTAGCAGCTCCAGCATAAGCATATTTGTTTTGGGCGCGTGAAAGACCTATAAATCCTGTTAAGGAAAAGTTTTCTCCAAGATTTGGATTATAGTGTAGGCGTGTTTCGTAGTTGAAAGCAGCATTCTCATACATATATCTTTGGTATTGAGAAGTGTCGTGAGAGCCTACAGCTGTTCTTGATTCAGTCATAAGGGAGTAGATATCACCATACATCTTTCCTACCAAGAAAAGGTTATCGGTGAAGTTGTAGGTAAGCCCAATATTACCGAAAAAGCGATGACGCTTGTCATTTTGAGTAATTTCGTTGAGCATCCAATAGAGGTTATCAGCGAAGTTAGGCTTAGGATCTTCCCAACTAATTCTATTCCAAGTGCGTTGGGAGCCATCAGGAGCCTTATAGAAGCGCTCTAGATTTCTCATATCCAATTGGCGGTGTGTATATCCATAGATTACGGTAGAGAATCCACTATTATCATTGGCATCGGCATAGGTATAGTTTGGATTGTCACGTGTAGTGATAGAATAGTTTAGACCACCTTCTGCTTTGAGTTTGCTTGATAAATCAGAAGTAAAGCTAAAGGCCAAGTTGCTACGTTCAAGCTTAGTGGTAGGTACGATTCCTGAGGTAGAGGTGTTCCCCAAGGAGAAACGCAAGTTGGTTCCCGATACAGAGCGTGTAACAGAGAAAGAGTTATTAGTAGTAACCCCTGTACGGAAGAACTGATCTACGTCATGCTTAGGAGCTTGCCAAGGTACAGGTTTTAGATAGTGTTCGGAGAGATATTTTTGATCAAAAGCATACCAAGGTAGGTAAGGAGTACCATCATACTTAGGCCCCCAGCTTTCGTCAACATCGTATTGGGGAAGGTTATAGGTAGTTCCGTTGATAGTTTGTTTGACAAAGTCCAGGCTGGAACCTCCACCATATTCGTTCTGCAATTTTGGAGCAATGTAGGCATTGTCAAAACTCACAGAAGAGTTGATATCTATATTGGTTTTTCCTCCTTTGCCCGATTTGGTAGTATAGAGAATCACCCCATTACCTCCACGGCTTCCGTAGAGAGCCGTAGCAGCTCCACCAGTAAGGACGGTTACAGACTCTATATCGTCCTTGTTGATTTCGGAAGAAACATCTCCATATTTACTTCCTAAATCCACCATAGGCACCCCATCAATAACAATGAGCGGTTGGCTACTTCCTGTAACACTACCCTTACCACGGAGTTCCATTTTGGAGCCTTGCATACCTCCTGCGGAAGCAGCGGTAAGTCCTGCGGTTTTTCCTTTGAGGTCTTCTCCTCCTTCCAGCGTAGTGTCGGTATAACCTGTGGCATTGGCATCACGCTCTACCCCAAGGGCACCTACCTTTTTAGCATCTTCGGTAAGGAGTGCGAGCACTACATCAATAGTTGTTTCGAGGCCTACTTTCCTCTCTACATTTTGGTAACCCTGAGCGGTGAATTGTAAGGTTTCTTCCCCTTGTGCCTCAATGGCATACATACCCTCAGTGTTTGTTGTTGCATTGCGGCTAGTACCTACCACAAGTACGGTAGCACCAGCCACTGGTTTTCCTGCACTATCCTTTACGCTCCCTATAATGGTCTGTTGTGCGAAAGTAAGCGTAGAGGTGAGGAGGAATACCCATAAGAATAGATTCCTAAGTCTCATATCTCTAATAAATAGTTAGATTAATAACCCAAAGATACAATTTTTTCTTTAAACAACAATATGTCTCATTTAAAAAATAAAAAAATCATATATAAGTTTGTTTTTATAAACTAATATACTTAAAACATGATTAAAAAAGCTTTTTATATCTTTTATAGCTGATTTAAACAAAAAAAGAGAGCAGTCCCAAAGACTGCTCTCCAAAAAGGATTAAAATGTATTTCTACCTATTAGGGCCTGTTCTCTGCAAAAATGAGTCGGTGCATCATAGAGTCTCCATTGGTTTTCGCTCTAGCTTTGTCATAATTAGCTTGATTAAGTCCTTTGTACTCCAAAGGATAGTTCACTCTTTCAGGGACTCCTGTATTGCCTTCATACATAGATTCAAATTTGTAACTATTGTTACTGATATCTGTAGCAGATCCATCTTCATCAAGGAGGTAATTTGTTTTTACTCTTTCTCCTACTTTGATTAAGAATTTAGGATAACCTGTACGGCGATACTCTGTCCATCCTTCGTTAGGATTCATATACAGAGCTACATACTTTTGAGTCATTACAGTTTCTGCAGTAGCGGCAGGGAGACTATTGATGAAGGCTGTAGCTTTTGCTGTGTCTACATTCCATTTGTCCATAGACGCCTTTACACCAGCTTTGTACCAGTTATTGTCCCAACCTCTAATCTCAGAAAGGATGAAGCACACTTCAGAATAATCCATAATGACTTCTTTATAATCAGCCTTGAGTATGGTTGAACTGAAAATAGAAATTTTAGTTCCTCCACCGAATTGGCTTTCAGTGGTACCTTCAGCCATACCATAAGGCATTCCCTTATATTGGGTTGTATCTATAGTGGTTGATTCATCATACGCTCCTTTAAGAGCATCTTGTTTTCCAGTTCCCACAGGGGCAAAATATTTCTGTACACGAGGGTCTACTCCAAAAGATAATCCTCTATCTTGGGCATGCTTATTGGTTCCTATAAGGAATTTTACAAACGTATTAGAAGGCACATAGTCCATACGTTGGTCTATAAAATAATCATTATAGATAGGTGCACAATAATCATAGTTATCTTCGAAAAGGAGGGTCACATTCTCTCCTTCTCTGAGAAGTTCATTTTCATTACTACTTGCGTAATGATTAATTACCGCCTCTGCAGCTGCCTTAAGTTCTGCATCACTAACGTTTTTAACATGGTTAGCAATACGTAAGCGCAAAGAGTTAGTAAAACGTTTTAGCTTACCTATAGAACCGAAGATGAAATCACCTTGAGAGAAGACTTCGTCATCTTCGTTTAGGGTGCTAAGATCATTACTTACTTCACCTAATTCTTTAAGGATATCTAAGTAGATGTCTTTTTCATCAGCATATTCAGGAGTAATATATTTATCCAATTGTAGGGCTTGGAATTTTTGATTTTCTCTACTTCCATAGGAATAGTAAGGAACATCTCCAAAGGTCTCTGTCAATATACTAAAGTAGTAGGCCATCATAGTACGTGCAGCACATATTTGACCTAAATTACTTCCAAAGATAGCTGCTTCCCCTTTAGTTTCAGGGTCAGTATTGAGTTTTATAATCTTATTGAGAACTTCAGCACGCTTGTAGATTTGTTTCCAAAGATTATTTCCAGCTCCTTCTTTATACTGGTAACGACTTTCTTTGGTATAGGTAGTCTCTGAAGTATATTGCATCCAAGTACGCATCAAAGAAGCGGAGTTCTCATTTTTGCGTAGATTGTATAAGAATCCAAAGGAAGCATTGCCAAATAGAGCAGAGGTAAGGTATTCCTCAGGTTGGTTAGGGTTCTTATTAATCTCTTCAAAATCTTTTTCGCAACTACTAAAAAGCAGTCCGACAGACAATAAGGATATTATGATTCGTTTCATATTCTCTGTAATCTGTTTATTAATTGTTAATTTTATAATTTTAAGCCTACTGCGAGACTAAAGCTTCTAGTAGTTGGCAAGGAAGAGTTACCCATACCATAGTTGTAAGCAGCTGTTTCTGGATCCATACCATCCCAAGCCAAAGCTCCAGTCCATAGGTTATATCCTGAAAGGGTAAAGTTCAAGCCTTTGATATGCTTGGTTTCAGGTAGTGGCACATCATAAGAAAGGGATACACTACGTAATTTTAGATAGGTAGCATCAAATACACTTTGTTCATCCAAATCAAACATGAATGTAGTACCATATTCTTTTGGACTGATAGCTATGTCATTAGGTTTTCCTGCTTTAGGACCTGATTTGAATACCCCTGGTAGGACGATCCCTTTTTGACCTTCAGGACCATTGAGATCTTTCTCACGCATACCATTAGCAACTGTTTCACGAGCGGTACCTGCGATCATACCCAACATATAAGCACCTGCAAAATAGCTACCTCCATGTTGGTAGTCAAAAGTGAAGGAAAGGCTAAAGTTGCCATAAGTAAGGGTGTTGGTAAGTCCAGTAGTAAAGTCAGGGTTGATGTTTCCTAATGATTTTTGGTTAGAGCGAACATAGTGTCCTCTTTCATCTACCAAACGATTTCCTTGGTCATCATATTCGTATCCAGCCCCATAGATTTCTCCAAAAGGACGTCCTTCTATTGCATAAAGGTTTACAGTACCATAGTAGTCTCCTGTTACTCTATAACGTCCTAGACCTGGGTATAACTTGGTTAGCTTATTGATATTTTTTGAAAAGTTCCAATCAATATACCAACCGAACTTATCTGTTTGTACAGGAGTGGCAGAAAGAGTGATTTCAAAACCTTTGTTAGACATTTCTCCACTATTAATGTTTTTGTAAGTATATCCATTTGCTGCATCTACAGGAAGAGAAAGGATAAGGTCTTTGGAGAGAATGTCATATACAGAGAATCCTAAAGAGAGACGGCTGTTAAAGAACTGAAGGTCGATACCAGCTTCTTTAGTTTCCTTGATTTCAGGAAGTAAGTCAGGATTGTTTTGTGTGTCAGGCACTCCATAGTTTGGTGTTCCATGGAAGAGATTATTTATCACAGGGTAAGTCTTAAGCACATAAGCAGAAGCATCATTACCTACTTGAGCTAAACCTGCACGGATTTTACCATAAGAGAACCATGAAGGAAGATTCTTGAAGGAATTAGAAAACACATAAGAAGCCGTTACAGAAGGGTAGAAAATAGGTTTAGATACAGTAGAGAACCAGTCTTGACGTCCTGTAACCTCTACGAATAAAGTGCTCTTATAACCTAAAGAAGCCATCCCGAAAACACTATTAGTACGAGTCCATGAAGCATAAGTAGTAGCTGTTGGTTTCTGTAAACTGTTTTCGATAGAATAGTAATTAGGTACGATCAAGCCTCCTTGGGTAGCAGCACCTGTTTTATCATATCTATTTTCTGAACGAGCAGCTCCAATGAATCCTGTCAAGGAAAAATTCTCTCCTAAGTTAGGTGTATAGTGCAAACGAGTTTCGTAGTTAAATCCTGAATTGATATAAGTATATTTGTTATAGTCAGGTGTGTTCTGATAAGTACCTTTAGCTGTTCTTCCTTCTGTTTTAAGAGCATAGATATCCCCATAAATCTTACCTACCCAAAAGAAATTATCTGTGAAGTTGTAGGTGAAACCAATGTTACCAAATATACGATGGTTTTTATCATCAGAGGTAACCTCATTAAGAAGCCAATAGACGTTATTGCTAAAACGAGCAGATGGATCATTCCAAGCATTTCTGTTCCAAGTACGTTGAGGATTATTAATATCTTCTGATTTGTAGAATCTTTCAAGATTTCTATAATCTAACTGACGTTGTGTATATCCATATAAGAGGATAGGAAGCCCGCCATTGGAATAAGCGTCTGCATAAGTATAACCAGGGTTATGGCGGGTAGTGATAGAATAGTTAAAACCTCCTTCTGCTTTGAGCTTGCTTGATAGGTCGGAAGTAAAGCTAAAAGCCACGTTTGATTTCTCCATTTTGGTAGTAGGTACAATTCCTGTTGTTTCACTATTTCCTACAGAGAAGCGTAGGTTGGTACCTGAAAGAGAACGTGTGATAGAAATAGAGTTGTTAGTAGTAACCCCTGTACGGAAGAATTTGTCTACGTCATTCTTAGGAGCTTGCCAAGGAACAGGTTTTAGATAGTGGTCAGCAAGGAATCTTTTATCAAAAGCATACCAAGGTAGGTAAGGAGTACCATCATATTTAGGACCCCAGCTTTCATCAGGACCATAATCTGCTATATTGTATTCACGTCCTTCTATTGTTTGCTTAGTGAAACTTTGAGAAGATCCACCACCATACTCATTTTGTAATTTAGGTGCTATATAAGCATTTTCAAATGTTACAGAAGAGTTGACATCAATATTGGTCTTTCCTCCCTTACCTGATTTGGTAGTATAGAGGATAACCCCATTACCACCACGGCTACCATAGAGAGCGGTAGCAGCACCACCGGTAAGTACTGTTACGGACTCTATGTCATCTTTGTTAATTTCGGATGCAGAGTTTCCATAACCATCTCCCATTTCAGCCATAGGCACCCCATCGATAACGATCAGCGGCTGGCTACTTCCTGTTACAGAACCTGTACCACGGAGGGTCATCTTAGTCTGTCCCATACCACTTCCTGCGGCGGCAAGTCCTGCGGTTTTTCCTTTGAGGTTGTCGCCTCCCTCAAGGGTAGTTTCGGAGTACCCTGTAGCATTGGCATCACGCTCTATACCAAGAGCTCCTACTGTTTTAGCATCTTCGGAAGTAAGGGGAAGTACTACATCAATAGTAGTTTCTAATCCCACTTTCCTTTGAATGTTTTGATACCCCTGAGCGTTGAATTGTAGGGTTTCCTCGGCCTGAGCCTCAATAGAATACCCTCCTTCGGAGGAGGTAGTGGTTGCGCGACTGGTACCCACCACGATCACAGTAGCACCCGCCACAGGTTTCCCTTTACTGTCTTTTACACTACCCTTTACGGTTTGTTGTGCAAAAGCCATTGTCGTAAAGACAAGGGAACACAATAAGAATAATTTTTTTAAGTTCATATCTCTTTATGAATTTTAATTAGCGCCCCAAAGGTACGTCTTTTTTCTGGATCAGCAAGGAAAAACGATGTGTTTTTCCGCTTGTTTTGCGTTAAATTCGCCTTTTTGCTCCTAGGATGCGTAAAATCAAGTCTTTTTGCTTTTTAGTGGAAATAAGGAGGTTTTTATCTTGTTTTTGATAGAGGTAGAAATAATATCGATAGTAGAAAATATTGTATAGTCCAATTCGTTAAGGCGCAATAAATTGCGCCTCTACAGAAGACTATGCTCACCAAGAATTGTCTTAGCTATCATCTGTGTAGAGGCGCAATTTATTGCGTTTTAAAAAATCAGCAATAGTGTTTTCTAAATAAATTGAGTTTCGCAAGTCGTTTTTAGGCTATTATTGAAATTATAAACAATTAATAATCAATTATTTGTAAAAACCTCCCCCCCACCCCCCTCCAAAGGGGGAGCTTTAAGGGCGTTGAAATAGCCTAATTTGTTTATTAGGAAAATTTTCCTTCTATAACTTATTGAGCCTCTATTACTTACTAACTCCCCCCCCCCCTTGAGGGGGGGAGGGGGGGATGTTTTGAGAGTCAATAAGTTACAGAACTTGCGAAACTTAAATAAATAAATTTTTATAGTATCTCACGAGCTTTTTTCCTGACTTCAGTATGAGGTGTTAATAATCTTTTGTCAGCTTGTTCTATACCCTTTTTTATAGACTCAGCTTGGGCTTCTGTAAAACAAGTCTCTTCCTGCTTAGGGAATATTTGTTTTTCATCATACCAATTTTCAATAGAGGAGGCTTGGGTGTTGGGAGGGGCTACTAATGTATCCATAATATAGTTGTTTTAGCACCCAAAGTTACAATATTAATTAACGCGAGTTCGACGTAAGCAAAATTATATTTTTCTCCCACAGATTGCACGGATTTTCACGGAGAGAATGATAGAACAACTAAGTATAACTCCTTAATTTCCACGGATAAATAAGGCCTTTGGCCTTATAAAAATCTGTGTAAATCGCAACAGCACAATTACACAAACATAGAAAATCTGTGAAATCCGTGAAAATCTGTGGGAGCTTTCGTTATATCGAACTCACGTTAATTACAGATAACCAATGCCTATTGACAAATAATTAACCCTTGTTGAAAACTCGGTTAATAACTTATCCTATTGGGGGGAAAAGCCCTCTTTTTTCTCCTTAACTTTGTCATACCACAAAAAAAGACATGTATATGATTTATTACGCTGACCTACAAATAGTTCTGCAAGAGGTGCCTGGACAAATCAGCTTATGTGTGAGTGTAACTGGTTGTCCGCTGGGCTGCAAGGGGTGTCATTCGCCCTTTCTGTGGAAAAAGGGTACAGGAACTCCGCTGACCGATGAGGTGTTTATCACTACCCTTGAGCGCTATAAGGATATGATCTCCTGTGTGCTCTTTATGGGGGGCGAATGGGAAGAGGCAGCACTTATCCACAAACTACAAATTGCCCGTGCCTATGGGCTGCATACCTGCCTCTATACAGGACTTACAGAAGAGAAGGTATCTACAGCTATCAAAAAGGAACTTACTTGGCTTAAGGCAGGCCCCTGGATAGAGGCCTTAGGCGGCCTATCAGAAGCTACTACCAACCAGCGCTTTATAGAGGTAAGCACTGGGAGAATACTCAATGAAATGTTTCATCATTAGTAGTCAGAAGTCAGAGGACAGAAGACAGTAGTCAGTCTGACAACTAACTACTAACCACTAATAACTTATAAATCAAATTCCTATGATTCGACTTACACAAAATCAAATCCAGCAGAAAATTGAATTTATAAATCAATATCTGCATGCGGAAAATGCCGCTACCGCTTCTCAGGTAGATGCTAATGCCAATGTAACAAGCAAGAACATCGCTACCATGGAGGCGGAAATCAACAAGGATATCAATATCCAAATCAACCGCGAACTGGTACGCCGCAAGATAGCGGAGCTTTTCGGGGAAGAACTCGCTGGGGAATACATTCGCCAGATAGAGGCGCACGAGATCTATGTGCATGATGAGACTTCTCTAAAGCCTTATTGCGTGTCTATCAGTATGTATCCTTTCCTCTTGGACGGGCTGATAAAGCTCGGAGGGGAGAGTCGTGCCCCTAAGCACTTGGAGAGCTTCTGTGGGGAGTTTGTCAATCTGGTCTTTGCCATTAGCTCTCAGTTCGCAGGGGCTTTGGCTACAGTGGAGTTTTTGCTCTATTTTGACCACTTTGCTACCAAGGACTATGGAGAGGATTATTTGGAAACACACCCCAAGCTGATAGAGAATCACCTCCAGCATGTAGTCTATGCCATTAACCAACCTGCGGCAGCCCGTGGCTACCAGTCTGTTTTTTGGAATATCTCCCTCTATGATGAGCCTTACTTTGACAGCATGTTTGGTGAGTTTGTTTTCCCTGATATGAGCCGCCCTAGCTATGATAGGCTCTTCAAGTTGCAACACTTTTTCCTCAAGTGGTTCAATGCCGAACGCCTTAAAGCGATCCTCACTTTCCCTGTGGTAACAGCGGCTATGCTTACGGCTAAGGGCAAGCCTGTGGATCAAGATTTTGCCAATATGTGTGCTGGGGAACTCAGCGAGGGGAACTCCTTCTTTGTCTATCAGTCCGAGAGTGCCGATAGCCTCGCTTCCTGCTGCCGCTTGCGCAACGAGATTTCCGACCATACCTTTAGTTATTCCTTAGGGGCAGGGGGCGTGGCTACGGGGTCTATCAATGTGATTACGCTAAATATGAACCGCCTCATTCAGCAAAAACGCAACCTTGCCGAAGAGGTACGCAAAATACATAAGTACCAAGTGGCGTTTCGCAAACTTATAGAGGAGTACAAAAATGCAGGACTGCTACCGGTCTATGATGCGGGCTTTATCTCCCTTGACAAGCAGTTCTTGACAATTGGTATTAATGGTATGGTAGAGGCCGCCGAATACTTGGATATTGCCCCTACCAACAATGAGCAGTATAAGGAGTTTGTACGCCACCACCTCAAGATTATCTATGATGAAAACCGCAAGGCACGCCAGATATATGGTTATATGTTCAATACCGAGTTTGTCCCTGCGGAAAACTTAGGAGTGAAGAACGCCCTTTGGGACAAGAAATCAGGCTTGTTCTCTCCACGTGAGTGTTATAATTCCTATTTCTATGCAGTGGAAGACGACCATATAAATGTCTTGGACAAGATTATCCTCCACGGCAAGGAGTTTATCGAGTACTTAGACGGGGGGTCTGCTCTGCACCTCAATTTGGAAGAGACACCCAACAAAGAGGGCTTCCTCAAGCTGCTCAATGCAACGGCTTTAGCGGGTTGTAACTATTTCTGTTTCAATATTCGTATTACAATCTGTAATGAATGCAACCATATAGATAAGCGTACACTCTTTGAGTGCCCAGAGTGCCACAGCGAGAATGTGGATCATGCCACTCGTGTGATTGGCTACCTCAAGCGTGTATCTTGCTTTAGCACCGCAAGGCAGAAGGAACACAAGCTCAGACACTACCACCTTTCTACAAGTAAAAAGTAAAAAGTAAAAGGTAAAAAGTGAAAAATGACCAATGATAACCTAATTATTAGGGGCGTCATTGGTCATTTTTTATTAATGCGAATCAATAGTTATAGTCAAACAAAAATGGTTTGCGAAAAATTAGCATGAGCAGGTGTAGGGGCGAATGGCAATTCGCCCTTGAAAGAGCGCAAATTAGGAATGAATTCCTTGCCTTATTTATTCGTATTCTAAATATGATTGACTATAAAACACTATTAGCAAACTATCTAAGAGGCTGTCCGAAAAGCCTTGTTTTTAGAGGGCGAATTGCCTCACATACTCCGCTTTCGCGGACTTTGCCCCTACAGCAATACCCAAAAACAACTGATTATCAATAAAATAAGATTTAAATTGAGTGTTATTTACACTTCAAAAAGCAGTGTTTTGGATTTTCGGACAGCCCCTTAATGAATTAGACTATACAATTGTTCTTCTACTATTGATTCGGATTTTTACTTTACCTTTTACTTTTTACCTTTTAATTAGTTTAATGAGTACAGGTGCAGTGGTAATCAGTACAATGAAGAGGACGATTAGCTCTAAGTGCTTTTTGAGATCTATGCCAAATTGGTCTATAAAGAGCTTATCTAGGTAGTGTCCCATAAAAACAAGGGTAAAAGACCATGCTATGGCACCTATAATATTGTATACCATGAACTGGCCTCGGCGCATCCCTACAATCCCCGCTACGATAGGGGCAAAAGTACGTACAATAGGGAGAAAACGAGCAGCGATGACCGCAACGGCACCATGCTGTTTATAGAAAACATCGGCCTTGAGTAGGTATTTGCGCTTGAAGAAGAACGAATCTTTACGTTCGTAAAGCGCATGTCCGCTACGCCTACCAAACCAATAACTGACCATATTACCTATGATAGCCGCCAGAGCAATAGAGGAGGCTATGATGGTCGTATCCAAGAAATCACTACCTGTAATACCAAAGGTATCCCTTACCATAGGTACAGCATAGATACCAGAAATAAATAGGAGACTATCCCCAGGGAGGAAAAAGCCTATGAAAAGCCCTGTCTCGGCAAAGATGATGAATAATACCAACCAATATCCACCTAACTTAATGTAAAACTCTGGATTTACAAGGTCGCTCCAGCTTTGGAAATGTTCCATATATGTTCTTATTTAGTGTTTTGTGTTTAATCACTCGTCTGTATGACGGTCGTAAGAATAACGCCCCAGATCCATGGCTTGGTTGAATATCTGTTTGGCTTCTTCCAAGCGGCCTACATGGGCGTATATCTCAGCACAACGACGCAAAAAGGTAGGATTGTCTCCTTCGTTGAGCAGTACTTGATTGACGTATTTTTCGGCTTTTTCATAATCATTCTCCCTAGCATAATAATCCACCAAGGCTAGCCAAGCCTTACTTGACTGTGGGTCTTCGTGTACAGCCTTGAAATAATACTGCTCGGCCATCACTCTATCGCCCAACTTCTCATAGCAATTGCCAATGCGCAAATAGGCAAAAGACGAGGGGTCGTCCAGAGAAAGGGTAATTTTATAGTTCTCTATGGCCAACTTGTATTCCTTGAGGCGTTCCAATACTTTTCCTTTTTCAAAATAGGCGCCTGTGAAGGTGTCATCGCTGATAATGGCAAAATCAAACGCCCTGAGTGCCTCTTGAAAATTGTTCTGTACCATATATTGCCTGCCTAAGCTATGCCAGGCCACTTCGCAATAAGGATTGTTGTCAAGGAAGGCAGTAAGGAACTGTATAGCCTGCTCGTTTTCGCCTAAGAAATCAAAACAGTGTAGGAGTTGTTGTAGGGAAAAATAATCCTCAGGATCGCGAGTTAGGCAGCGTTTGAAATATTTCTTGGCCAAGGCATACGACTCCATATACATATACTCCATGGCAATCTGAGAATCAATATCCGAAGGGTCATCACTGAAGGAAAGGGCATACTGGAGTAGTTCTATGGCCTTGGTATGGTTATTTTTTTTAGAATATAAGTGGGCGCGCTGCACATATATCTCGGCATTGTAAGGCTCCTCGTGGAGGATTTCGTCCAAGATATCACCTGCCTGCTGAAGGTTATCCTCATAGATCAGCATCTCGGCCTGTAAGAGCCTAAGAGCAGCTACAAAGGGGAATTGGCTAAGGGCTGTGTCTATGGCCTGTTTGGCCTTGGCATATTTGGCATTTTCAAAATAGTAAAGGATAATATCCTCATACTGATAGCTTTCAAAAAAACCTACCTTATGTTCGCTAAGCAGGGTCTCATAACGAGAAATCACCTCCCCGCGTTCATCTTTATTTGAGTACATTGTTATTTTAAGTAATTGGCTACAGCGAACACTCTTATAATCAAGAAGTTGCCCGCTGTATAAAGTGCATTTTTTCAGGGAGCTAAAATACAACTTTTTATCCTATCTCCGACAAAGTTGGTTATAACTTTTTATTTTGTTGATAACTTTAAAAGGCTGCCCCGAAGGACAGCCTTTTTAGTGCTTAGTTTTTAGTTTTGAATTTTTAATCTGAGTAATTAAAAAAACTCAAAACTCAAAACTTTTTTAGAGCCATTTCACCAATGGGAAATCCTGGCGGTGAGGCAAGAGTTCATGCTTAGGATAGAGTCGCAAAGCAATCATAAAGAGGCCTGCACCCTCAGTGGCAGCGGAGAGCTTATAGGTAGCTACACGGCCAGAGAAGGAAATAAGTTCTGCCTGAATGAGTTGGTCTACCTTTAGCGTACCTTCTTCCTTACGAGTAACCACTAGTTCTAAGCCTATATCTTCAGGAGTAAGTTCGCTTAGGTAGAGGTCTACAGTGGCCTCATACTTCTTACCCAAGGAGATCAGTTCGGTGTCTCGCTTAGGGGCAACCACTTTCTCCACTCGTATATGTGCCCACTCTTGGCTAACCTTCTTCTTCCACTGAGAAAGAGCAATAGCCTTCTCGAAGTTGTTGGATCTAAGTAGTTTAGAGCGTTTTTGCTGTGGATAGTAGTATTGGTTTTCATAATCAGTAAGCATACGATAGGTTGTAAATTTAGGAGCTACCTTACCTATGGTATTCTTGATAAAGTTACACCATTCTATGGAAATACCTTTGCCCTCTTTGTCCTTGTTATAGAAAGCAGGAGCGATTTGGTCTTCTATGATGTTGTAGATCAGCTCAGCATCGAGTTCGTCTTGGTACTTTTGGTTTTCATAGGTACGTTTTTGAGGAAGCATCCAGCCGGCATCTTCGCGGTAACCTTCTACCCACCAGCCATCGAGTACGCTAAAGTGCATCACCCCGTTCATAGCGGCCTTTTCTCCACTAGTACCAGAGGCTTCGAGCGGACGTGTAGGCGTGTTCATCCATACATCCACCCCTTGGATCAGGGTACGGGCCAAGTCCATGTCATAGTTAGAGAGGAAGATGATCTTTCCTAAGAAGCGTGGCTGCTTGGATATTTCCACTATATGCTTGATGAGGTCTTGCCCAGCCTTGTCGGCAGGGTGAGCCTTTCCAGCAAAGATAAACTGTACAGGACGTTCTGGGTTATTGATAATCGCATCAAGCCTGTCTAGATTGGTAAAGAGCAGGTGAGCACGCTTATAAGTAGCGAAACGACGGGCAAAACCTATGGTAAGTACATCATCACGTAGAGAATCAAATACTTCCACAATCTCACGAGGAGTGAAATAGGTGATATTTTGACTATCGGTTAGGTTGTGCTTGATACGGCGTATGAGCTTAGAGCGGAGTTCTTGCTTGATTTGGGCTACTTTCTCATCAGGGACATCGTAAATACCTTCGAACGATGCTTCTGTATAGGCGCCAATCTCCTTCTTGAAGTACTTTTCTTCCACTTCTTTCCATAGGGGCGAAGTCCAGGTAGGACGGTGTACTCCATTGGTTACATAGCTGATATGGAGTTCCTCTGGTAGGTAGCCTTTCCACATATCTTTGAAGATATCACGGCTTACCTCGCCATGGAGCATACTCACCCCATTGACTTCCTGAGAGAGGTTTGCAGCCAAGAAGCTCATGGAGAATTTCTCATGAGGATCATTCACATTGATCTTACCAAGGGAAAGAATCTGTTGCCAATCCACATGGAGTTTTTCGGCATAGTCGCCTATGAAAGCCCGTAGCATAGTTTCCTCAAAGGCATCATGCCCCGCAGGTACTGGGGTGTGCGTTGTAAAGAGGGAAGAGGCACGAACCACTTCTACCGCTTCGGAGAAAGAAAGGTGATGTTCGTTGATAAATTTGTTCAAACGTTCCAAACCAATTAAGGCGGCGTGTCCTTCGTTGCAGTGGTATATATCATAGGAAACACCTAAGCTGCGGAGTACCTTGATACCACCCAAGCCCAAAAGCATTTCTTGCTTGAGTCGGTTCTCCCAGTTACCTCCATATAAGTGGTGAGTGATGGTGCGGTCTTCTTCGTTATTGTCCTCATAGTCAGTATCCAAGAGGTAAAGCTCAATACGCCCTACATCCACACGCCATACACGTGCATAGAGGGTACGACCTGGCAAGGCCAAGGAGATTTTTAGCCATTTGCCATCCTTGTCAAGCACTGGGGAAACAGGAATCTTGGTGAAATCCTGTGCTTCATATTCGGACTCTTGATTACCAAAGGCAGAAATCTTCTGAGTGAAATAACCATAGCGGTAAAGCAAGCCCACCCCTGTGATCTTGGTAGCCTTGTCGCTGGCTTCCTTGAGGTAGTCGCCGGCCAAGATACCCAAACCTCCAGAGTAGATCTTTAGCGAAGAGTGCAAACCAAATTCCATGCTGAAGTAAGCGATGGAAGGATTGGTCATCTCTTTCTTCTTTTCCATGTAAGTCAAGAAGTCTTTGTATACCTTATCCAAACGTGCCATGAAGGTAGCATCGTTCTCCAAGGCCTTGAACTTACTGAGTGAAATGGAGTCAAGTAGCAAAATAGGGTTCTTATGTGCACGACGCCACTCTTCAGGATCTATGCTCTTGAAAAGTTGTTCAGCTTCTTCGTTCCAGCACCACCAAAGGTTTTTAGCCAATTCCTCAAGGGCTTTGAATTTCTCAGGAGTAGCACGGTGTACGATCACACTGCGCCAGAAAGGCGTATTGACTACCTTGGATTGTTCCCATACTTCCACATCGGTATCAGCTATAGGTAGGTTGGCCAAGCGTGGTTGTAACTTATTGAGGGTGAGTTCGTAGGCTTTTTGGTAATAAACAAAAAACTTATCCCAAAGGGCTGCCTTTCCTATCTGTTGGGCATCTTCCCATAGTGCTTCGTAAGCAGTAGGGGAGAGGCGGGCAATTTTTTCTATTTGGCTTACCACTCCTACCACCACTTCTTGGTAGTTGCTGTCATCGCGACGGAGCACCTTCAAGGCCAAGTTTTCGTTGGGGAAATGCGCCAAAGCCCAAGAGCCAAAGCCTGCTAAGGTAGTGGTAATGGTAGGCACCCCAAAGCATAAACTCTCAAAAGGTGTATAGCCCCATGGCTCATAGTAGGACGGGAATACAGTAAGGTCTATCCCTGTCAAAAGGTCGTAGTAGGAGAGGTCAAACACCCCATCATTGCCCAAAAGATAGCTCGGACAATACACCACTTTTACCTTATCTTGCAGTTGGTTAAAGAATTGTGCTTCTTTTAGTTTGGATATGATAGTATTGTGATATTCATCAGTTACCAAATGTGTCGTATAAGTCTGCCCAACGGTGTTAGTTCCTTCATAAGCCGAAGGAATAAGAATGAAAGCAACCACTTCTCGGTCAAAGGTAGCATCCTTATTGATTTCTTGAAGAGCATCGATAAAGACATCTATTCCCTTGTTTCTGAACTCATTGCGTCCGCTAATAGCCACAAAGAAAGGTTTCTTTTCAAAGGTAGTTCCTGTAACCTTTTGGGCTACTTCTTGGAGCTTAGCGGCAGCTCTTTTGTGTTTTTCAAGGAAGCTAGTACGATCGCTTATATGACCTTCGTCAAAGCCATTAGGAGTAACCACCTCTGGGATACGGCCTAAGAAGTGTGCGGCCTCGCGAGCAGTAATATCGCTTACAGTAGTAAATACATCGGCCTGACAAGCAGCCTTAGCTTCTAGGAAGTGCTTATGCTGTACGGAGAAGCGGTAGGCCAATTCGGTAGGCTTGTACTCCTCCAAATAGTTGTACAGTGCCCAGCCATTGCCAGCTATGCTACGACCCAAGACGGTCGCATGAGTAGTGAATACGGTACCCACCTGTGGAACTTCCTGCTTGAGATAGAGTAAGGCAGTACCACTCATCCACTCATGGAAATGGGCAATGGCACGTTCGCGTACCCCTACTTGGAAACGGATAAAGCTCTCCAAGACCTTTCCTACGGCATAGCCAAAGAGGGCAGACTCGGTAAAGTCCCAAGAGGCATTGAGCGAATCCAGCTGTTGGGTATTCCAATAATAGGTAAGAATTTCATTTTTCTCGCTAATATAATGGGAAAAATCCACCAAAATAGCAATGGGTTTTCCTTTTATATTCCAATACCCTGTTCTTACGCGTAGGCCTTCCTCCTTTGTACGAGCGAGCCATGAAGGGAAAAGCGCGTCATCTTGTACGAACTCAGGGTTTTCCTTGTGTTGCCATAGGTCAGGGCCTATGGTAATATACTTGTCTGCAAACTTGTCTCTGAGCAGTGCAGCACGTGTTGCCAATACGGTATGTATGCCCCCAATCTTGTTGCATACTTCCCAGCTAATTTCAAATAAATAATTCGGATCCATTGTTATTTCTTCTTTCATTGATTATGGTTCTAACACTCTGCAAATATAAATAATATTTACAAGGAAAAAAAGTAAAACAACTGATTTTTAATCTCTTTTTTTCAACAACTTGATTATCAACGATTAATGGTTAACGGTCAATCGTTAATTGTTATGAGGGCTAACCACTAATAATTAACAATTGACAGCTGATAATTAACAATTACCCTGACACGGTTTGTCCAGTTAGGCGGCTATCTTTGCATCGTGGAAGAAAGAAGTTTATAAATCCATAGATTTTTATAGGCAAAAAGGAAATACATGTCATAAAAATTTTGTATATTTGTCGCAAATTTTAAAACACTTAAATATTTGAGATAAACATACCATAGAAATATCATGATATAGCGTTTCGCTTTGATTTTCCCGCTCCGGAATACGACCAAACATTTCAATAGCACAAGGAAAGCAAAGGACGAAATGCCTGCCTTATAAGCGCAGGTATTCCTTTTTGCTTTTGTGTTAGCCTTTGGTCGGGCTCCGGACGAAGTAGAAGGAAGCCTGCGCTTAGTGTGTTTTTAAGAGGAAAAAATAAATATTAAAAATGAAAATACAAGAATTATTAGAAGAATTCGACAAGATTCAAAGACAGAACCAAAAAGGAGGTAATAGTTTTAATTTTTTCCAATTTATTGAAGATAAGTTTTGGAAAATTACTGAAACTAAGCATAGTCGTATTTTAGCTTTTCTCTTGGATCCAAAGGAAACACATGGACAAGGAGGAGCTTTCCTAAAACTCTTTCTTGATAAATTAGAATTTGATATAACTAACTTTAATGAGAAAGAATGGAAAGTGTTTGTTGAAAGGAATAATATTGATATTCTTTTACAATCTAACTCAATTAGTATTGTAATTGAGAACAAATCTAATGGAGCTGTAAACCAAAATAATCAATTATACCGCTATTGGGATAGTGCTATATTCCAATTTCATCATAAAGATATGGAGAGAGCTGAAGACAAAAACTACTCTCGTATTGTATATTTACCTGATGGTTGGTGGTATGATCGTAACCCTACAGAACAGACCAAAGAACGTCCTAATTATCTATCGGCAGAGGAATATCCTGAAAAACTTAATGAAAATATTATTACGACTTGGACATATGTAAAAGAGATAAAAGAGTGGCTGACAGAATGTGCTAATAGCATAAGTGAAAGTAATATTATTAAATACTTTATCAACAACTATATAACTTATTGGAGTAAAACAAAAATAAAAGACAAACAATATATGGAAATTTTAAAGAAACACTTAGAAACCATTGAAGAATGGAAAAATCTCAATGAGATTGTAAATCAATTTCAAAATTTAAAATCTCAATGGATAACAGACTTTGAGAAAGAAATGAAAGTTGAAAATTCAGATAACTTTTGGGGACAAAGAAAAACATTATCTCCCTATGATTTCCGTTGGGGAATTAAAGGAAGTGACTGGACAGATATGTGTATCTTGTTCTACCCTTCCGAATATGGAATTTCAATTTGGGGACAAAAGCTCTATAAAGTAAAAGATAAATATAAAACCCAATTTGAGGAAATTTTTGGTGAAGATTTTCAATGGATAGAGGATTCTAATAGCAATTATGTTATGTGTCTGAAAGATGATTGTTTTGAATTTGATGAAGTTGATTTACCTTGGCAATTTTATAATAATACTCAATTGGTAAAACGAATAAAAGAAGTAATTACCAAATATACAAACAATCCTAAAGTAGTTGAGCTTTTCAAGACAATAAATGTAGATCCTAAAGAGTAAACAAAATGAAAAATATAGTATCACTCTTCAAACATCTATCCAACATTAATAGGGCTTATGAAATAGTTAAAAAAAGTACTAATGAAGATTTTAATATTTTCTCTATTTTACGAATGGAAACAGATGAAGTGAACACTCATTCTCGCTTTATTGCAGAACTACTTAATCCTAAGGGAAGTCATTTTCAAGAAGAGAAATTTTTAGAATTATTTATAAAATACTTCAATGATCTAAGGAGAATAGAAGATAATAATAATTTTTTAAATTCACCCATAGAGTTAAATCCTAAAAAGTCAGTTGTTGAAGTAGAAAAATATATAGCTCCTAAAACCAAAGAAGAAGGGGGACGGTTAGATATTGCTATCTCTGAAGGTAAAGAAAACTTTATCTGTATTGAGAACAAAATATATGCAGGGGAGCAGGAAAATCAGATGGAAAGATACTACAACTATGCTAAAAAAGCAGCTAAACAACATCATATTTTCTTCTTAACACTTTTTGGGGATAAGCCAAGTAGTATTCATAGCGAAGATTGTATTATCTATAACATATCTTACAAAAAACACATTGTAGAATGGCTTGAGCTTTGTAAAAAAGAAGTTGCTGATAATGCTATTATTAGAGAAACTATTAATCAATACATCAATCTTATCAAAAAGCTCACCTATCAAACTATTAACAAAGAAATGGAAAAAGACATTCAAGACCTCATTCTAAAAAACTATAGTGAAAGTAGCCTTATCTATAAAAGTTTTGAAAAAGCTATTTACAATCCTATTAACGTCATTATCGAAAATTTAAGTCGTAAAATATCAAGCTACTTACAAAATCAAAACTCTAAGTGGCATATTTTCCATACAGGTACTCTTAACAGCCTAAGCGATAGAGGCAGAATATTCATAAAGCCTAAATTTTTCAATGATAATGGCAGTATTGCCATAGAAGAATTTAACCCGTTAACAACAGCTCAACACTTTGGACATAGAGTGTTTTATGGGTTATTCAACAAAAATCCTAACCTCCAGATTCCTTTTCCTATGTCCTATCCAGAAAACAAGAAAGAAGGATGGTTAAATTATGAATTTTGTCCTATTTTTGAAGGTATTGAATTAAAAACTGACGAAGATAACTTCATTGAGTTGCTTACTAATGAGACTAAAATGCAGGAACTAACTGAGCACTTATACGAGAGTTTTATTCAGTATTTTGAAAAATATGCTGAGGACTATTTAAACTTTCTCAATGGTGAACAATTAGACCTTACCAACTTCTTAAATAATCCAGTAAAAAAACTAAAAAATATCAATATCCTTGAGATTTACTATCTTTTTGAAAATACATTCAATATCAGCAATTATAAGAATGTTACTAAAAAATGGATTTATGATAATCGTTGTTTTGTTGTTGATTTTAATAATAGATTGGCTTGTGATCTCTATATAGAAAACGAAGAGATGTTTTTAGATTGCCTTCATAGAGACAATAAAGATATCAAACATTTAATCCCTACTAATTATGAAATAAGACCTGATACTCGTTATAGATTTTTTCTTAAGGGAGAAACTTTAGCACAGAAATTTAAAGACTTTGAGGATAATTATATTAACTTTATAGATATCAAAATAGCTTAATATCGGTCTTTATAACAAAACTTCCCCACTCCTAAGAAAAGTGGGGATATTTTTCCAAAAAAATATTACACATGGTCATAGTTTGTCCATTTACATGTGTATCTTTGCAGCGTGGAAGAAAGAATTGACAATTAACAATTAATAATTATGCAGTTGTATTTAGATGACCTTCGCCCTACCCCAGAGGGTTTTGACCGTGTATATAGCTACGAGGAGTTTGTGGCCTATCTTGAGAGAAAAGGTTTGCCTGATTTTATTTCCTTTGACCATGACTTAGGGGAAGACTTATCAGGTTATGACTGTGCAAAGTATTTAGTAGAGTACTGCTTAGTGCATCAACTCCCTCTGCCCAACTATCAAGTACATAGCCAAAACCCTGTAGGCAAGGAAAATATAGAACGCTTGTTGGAGAACTTTAGAAGTTTTGAGGTTTAATTTTTTGATAAAAAATAGTATATTTGTGCTCATTAACCATTAATCATTGAACATTAACCATTATTTGATGAAAATACAATACTTTTCCGACTTACACCTTGAGTTTGAGGACAATCTCAATTGGATTGACAACAACGCTATAGAGCGCGTGGGTGATATCCTAATCATCGCAGGCGATTTGTGTCCCTTTGTACAGCTCTCTCGTGTACTCTTTAAGAGCGAGATAGCCGACCTATGCAAGAGCTACAAAAAAGTGTTCTGGATTCCTGGCAACCATGAGTACTATATCTTTACACACAACTACACCGCTACCCGCTATGAGCAGCCGATGAAGGAAATCCCCAATCTATTTTTGGTAGACAACTATACCGAGCGTATCGACCGTACCCAACTGATTCTCTGTACAATGTGGAGCCATATCGGAAGGAAGAATGCTGCCAAGATTAAGTATGGTATGAGCGACTTCCACTATATCACTGTGCAGAACCCCGAAAAAGGAGAGGAAATAGACTCCCTACAAGTAGCTGACTTCAACGCTTTCAACAAAACAGCGGTTAAGTTTCTCAAAACAGCCGTCAAAAAGGCCACCCAAGCCAAGAAAGCAGGAGAGATAGACCATATTGTAGTGGCTACCCACTATGTTCCCACCCTTAAGTACTACCCGCAAATGTACTTGGGCAGCGTACTGAACGATGCCTTTGTCCTTGACCTTACCGATTTTATTGAAAAGAGTGCCATTGATTATTGGATTTATGGCCATCACCACTTCAACCAACCCGATTTCAGAATTGGCAATACGGTTCTGACTACCAACCAACTCGGTTACGTCATGCGTGAGGAAAATGAAGGCTTCGAGTGGGGACGATATATAGAAGTAGGGGCGAAAGACAATTCGCCCATAAATAACGAATAGTGAATAATTATATACAGATAAATAACCCATTAAAAATAAATTATTTATGGCAGACTTAGAATTAAAGGCTATTAAAGACTTTCAGAACTTCCACTTCCTGGTAAAGGATTACCAACGAGGCTATAAGTGGACAGGGGAAGAGGTTAAACAGTTATTGGATGATATCTACGAGTTTGAGCCTCAAAAAGAAAATGAATTTTATTGCCTACAACCTATTGTCATCAAGGAAGAAAAAGTAAGTAAGGAGAAAGAACTCATAGATGGGCAACAGCGTTGTACTACCATCTATCTTATCCTAAAATATTTAGGGAAAGATACGTTTGAGTTGAATTACCAAACACGCGAGAAAAGTGCTGAGTTTATAAAAGAGATTGATTCTTTAGCTATTGCTGGAGAATGGAAAGACTGGGTAGATGCCCATCCTGATAAAGATAATGTAGATAACTATCACTTCTTTGAGGCTTACCAAACCATACAAGACTGGTTTGCTGAGGAAAGTGAGGAAAGTAGAGATAAAAAGCGTTTTTTAGATAAACTACTGAATAAAACTCAAGTCATTTGGTATGAAGTGGAGGGAAATATAGATAGTATAGAACTCTTTACACGTATCAACAGCCATAAAATACCACTGACAGAAGCTGAACTAATCAAGGCTCTTTTCTTAATCAACTTAAAGAAAGGAACAAAACAGTCTGAGGTATTACAGCTCCAACAAAATGAGATAGCACAGCAATGGGATAGAATAGAAAATGAATTACAAAACAAAAACTTTTGGTATTTTATCTCCCATACAGCTCCTGGAGCAACTCGCATAGACAAACTACTATCGCTCTCTACTATTTTCAAAGATCCTGACAAAATTGGAGAACATGCCTTATTTTTTGCTTTTGAAAAAGATTTCAAAGACTCCCAAAAAGAGGCTTCCCAATGGGTAACTAACCGCTGGGGAGAGATAAAGCATATTTTTCAAAGATTCAAGGAATGGTATCATGATTTCGAACTCTATCACCTTATAGGATTACTAATTCATTTAGGAGAAGATATAGATGATATTTTATCTGTAAAAGAAAAAAGTACTTCTAAAAAGGATTTCAAAAACCATATCAAAGAAAAAATTTGCAAAGAAATAGAAAAAATAGGAGATATAAGAAAAGTTAGTTATAGCAAAGATAGAGATAAGGCTAAAAAAACCTTACTTATATTTAATATTATTTCTATTTTAAATTCAAAAGATGAGATCAATCGTTTCCCTTTTTACCAATATCAAAACATAAGTTGGGATATAGAACATATTCATGCTAAGGCAGATAACACTAAAGAGCAAAAAGAATGGTTAGAGGAGTTTAAAAATTGGCTGCTACAAAGCGGGAATGAAGAACTTATTAAGAAATATAGTGCTCGAATAGAAGAGGTATTAGCTGTTGAAAAGAATAATAATAGAGAGGAAGATCTTAAAGAAGAGGAAGATAAAATGGGAACACTTATTGAAGACATATATGACAATTTCTCTAACACTAAAGAAGAGGGAGAAGCATTTGATATTGATAATCTCTCAAATCTTGCTCTTTTAGATAGCAGTACTAACAGAGGTTATGGAAAAGCTCCTTTCCCTCAAAAAAGAACAACTATTATAAAAAAAGATGAGGAAGGAACCTTTATCCCACTATGTACCCGAAATGTTTTCCTAAAGTATTATTCGCCTCATACGGATAGCTTGCTCTCTTGGAGTGCTACCGATAGAAAAAATTACCTTGACAAAATAGAAGAAACCCTTAAAAATTTCAAAAACTATGAGTAATAAAACAACATTTTTGAGCTTTGCACAAAACAAAAAAATAGAAATTCCAATCTTTCAAAGAGATTATGCCCAAGGACGAAATGACGAGACAACTGATAAAATTCGTAAGGATTTTGTTAGTAGCTTAATTGAAGCATTAGATAAAAATATTCCTATTGAGTTAGATTTCATCTATGGTCGAGAGGTAGATAATAGCATTACACTAATAGATGGGCAACAACGCCTGACAACTTTGTTTCTGTTACATTGGTATATTTCACAACGAATCGGAAAAATAGATGCTTTTAAGAATATTAAGTTTAGCTATGCCACTCGTGATTATGCCAAGGACTTTACCGCTAAACTTACTACAGGGGAAGATTTTAAAATAGATTTTACCCAAGCTATTTTATCTACTGAACTAAAGGACAAAAATTGGTTCTATGACGATTGGCAACATGACCCTACTGTAAGTGGTATGCTCAATACGCTTGATGAAATTCATAAGCAATTAAAAGACAAAACAATAGATCATTATTGGTCTTTACTTGAGCAAGGTATCATTACTTTCTATTGGCTTGACTTAGAAAAGCACCAACTTACCGATGAGCTTTACCTTAAGATGAATGCTCGTGGCAAACAACTCTCTAAGTTTGAAAACTTTAAAGCAAGCCTAACAAAACGTATAGCCGATGAACAATGGGAAAAAGGAAAAGCATTTTCCTTAAAAATGGACACTGCCTATACTGATCTTTTTTGGAAATATAGAGGAAATGTGAATGTTATCGACTATGAGGTAACCAATTTCTTTGCAGGTATGGCTATGATAGGTTATGCACTCAAAGAAAAAAATAGTGAAGCCCAACAAAGAAGAGTCCAAGAACTATTCAACAATCCTCTCAGCGTAAGAGTTGAAGATTTTGAAGAAAGTGATTTCAATCTATTTATGTCTTACTTAAACTTCTATAGCACCGTAGAAAATATTTCAATAGAAACAAACCTATGGAAATATTACAATACTGATAACAAAAGAGGTTTTTTTGAAGAATTTATTAAAGATGAAAATAAAGGAACAGGAGAAGTTTATAAGGGAGCTACCTACCCTCAACGCATTTTCTTTTATGCCCTTAGTGAGCTCTTTATAAAGGTTAAGGACCAAGCAAGTAGAGAAAATTTTATCAGGGTAGTACGTAACATTGTTGAGAATGTTACTATCGATAGTGCTCAAACTTTTATAGGAGCTATCAGACTAATGAATGAGTTCTTAGAAGGAATGCAAGATATTTATAGTTACCTTAGTAAAACTGCTATCCAATCAAACTTTGCTTCCTATCAAGTAGCCCAGGAAATAGATAAAGCAAAACGTATTGTTGCTGACAGTCAATGGAAAGGGGCTATTTGGGAAGCGGAAGACCACTCTATGTTCAAGGGGGATATAGGTTTCTTACTTCTTGAAACAGAAAATAACTTAGACCTCTTCAAAAAACGCTATGAGGTAGCCAAAGAAATGTTTGATGAGAATGGTGTAAAAGGGAAATATCGAGAAAATGCACTTCTTTTGCGAGCTCTGATTAGTAGACTTGATCATTGGAGCTTAGTTTGGAACTTAAACTTTGATTCAAGTAAAGATAATTGGAAAGCATATATTCTAAAGACGATTTATAAAGAAAAGGAAAATCGTATAACCAAACACTTTTTAACTTTATTAGACAATGAAAATAAGCTAGAAGTATTTATCACAGAAGAACCTTCTTTAGAGAAAAACAATGAAAACATTGAATTATATAAGAAAACACTTAAGAACCTATATCAAACAGAGTTATTAGTTGCTATTTGTGAAAAATGTTATCTACGATGGGAATCAGAGAATTATATTCTATATCCATACAATGGTCGTAAAGAACAGTTTAAGTATATTGTTACTCATGAACGAAATAGTAAATTGGCAAAAGCCATAGAGGAAGGTATCATTACTACTGAACAGCAGTTAGAAGTCAATGGAAAGAAAATTCCTTTCTTCTGGGGTTGGAATGTTAGTTTTATCTATAATAATGAAGAATATTGGTATTATTATAATACGGATAAAACCAAAATCACCAAAAATGGACAGGATTGCACAGAAGAAGCCTTGCAGAAAATTTTCTCCTCTTCTCTCTAAATTTTTTCTTAGTCGGTCGTAGCTTGTCCAACATGAGCATTACCTTTGCACCGTAATCAAAAATTAAAAAACATGAATACGGTAAAAACAAACATTCTTAATCGACAGTTCCCCACAGGGACGCTTATTTTAGGTATAGGCGGTGAAGGGGCTAATTTCTTAGACTATGTACAAAAGAATAGCCCCCAGCCTATCCGCTTAAAGGAAGAAGTTGGTAACTATGGCGTAGGCGAAGGCTTCGCTGAGATTGACATACGCATATGGAAACACCTATTAGAATCACTAACCACTAACCCTTAAAAATCATGGCAAAAACAATCCAAATAGAACGTTTAGTACGTATAGTAAGTTTGCTTACAGCTAATAAAAAGGGTCTGTCAGCACAAAAAATTAGTGAAAAATTGAAGGAAGAGGGAATAAACTTCAGTGATAGAACCATAAGGAGAGACTTTGATGATATAGAAAGTGCCTTTGGTATAGAGATTGTCTTTAATGCTAAGGAAAAGGTATGGACAATAGATCCTGAAACCCTCTCAGACCAACAACTGCTCTTAGACCACCTCCTGCTTATGGAGGCCTACCGAAGGGCAAAAGATCAGCATATCCTCCTTGTGGAACCCCAACCCGAAAGAGGGTTGGAGATGCTTGACCCTATCCTTACGGCTATTGACAAAAACCTCTTGATTACTTTCCTCTACAAGGCTTTTTACTCGGAAGAGTCCACCGAAAGACAGGTGTTGGCTTATGCTGTAAGGGAATACCAAGGACGCTGGTACCTTATCGCTACGGACGACAAACCACCTTTCAAGCTCAAGGCATTTGCCTTTGACCGCATAAGCGGCCTAAGAGTAACAGAGACAAAGGTAAAACGCCAAAAATTGGATATGGAAACGTTCTTTGACCATTTCTATGGGATCTCCATGGCTGAAGGCGAACCATGCCAACAGATACTCCTTTCTTTCAACTATGAGCAAGGACAATATGCTAAAACACTCAAGCTACACCCATCGCAAGTAGTTGTTTTTGAAGATGATAAAGAGGTGCGCGTACAGCTAACCCTTGCTTTTCCCCATGGGGAAGCTCCCTACGACTTGGTCATGCGACTTTGCTCTTTTAGCGATTCGGTAAAGGTACTCGCTCCCGTCTCCTTAGCCCAGCAGGTTAAAGCACGCCTTAAGGCAGCATACAAACAATATACTTAGCAAATTGGAAAATTTTTCGTACATTTGTCCCTAATAAAATCATATAATTATGAGCTTAGAGGACAAATGGGCTTCCTTGGACAAAAAATTGGACGGAATCCTCCGCAACCAGTCTTATATTATCCAAAAAGTCTTACTAATGCAGAGCCAGTTGGAGCAGCTTTCTACAGCTGCCCCAGCTAAGGGAGACGTACCCAAACCTAAAGAGGTATTTCAACCAGTAACAGACAAAGAGATAATCCCATCTATAGAAAAAGCACCAGCGCCAAAGGTGCAAGAGGCACCAGCGCCCAAAGAGCAAGAGACACCGGCAGCGAAGGCGCAAGAGGTTGTAACACCAAAGGCAGAAGAGGTCATAGAAAAACCTATCCAAAAGGTAGCTATTGAGGCACCTATTACCCCTCCTAAGGCTGCTGCTTCTGCTTCTAAAGATACGAACAAACCTGTGATAGAGTGGTCTAAACTGATAAAAAAAGAGGATTGGGAACGCTTCATTGGGGGTAATCTCTTTAATAAGATTGGGATTGCCATTATCCTTATTGGGGTGTTTATTGGGGTGAAGTACTCCATAGACCATGATCTTATCAGTCCTACCATGCGTATTATCTTGGGTTACCTCACAGGGGGTGCCCTCTTTGCAGTGGGCTATTACCTAAAGCCTAAGTATGAGAAATTCAGTGCAGTGCTCGTCAGTGGGGCGATGGCGATTTTCTATTTCCTGACCTATGTAGCGTATGACTTTTACCAGATGTTCCCCACAGGGGTAGCTTTCGCACTGATGTTTTTTGTGACAGTTGCCACTATTTGGTTTGCTCTGAGCTACAACCAGCAGATTATTGCGCTTATTGGTATGGTAGGGGGCTATGCGGTGCCTTTCTTGCTTAGCAATGGGGGCGGACATGTATGGGTGCTCTTCTCCTATGTGGCCTTTATCAATGTAGGGATATTGATTATATCCTTCTATAAGCAATGGCGCTGGCTCTATCATTCGGCCTTTGTCTTTACTTGGGCACTTTACCTGACCCTTCATGTGTTCAAATACAACGATAACCAGGGACTTTATTTCTCATTCCTATTGGTGTATTACCTGATTTTCCATTTTGCCTTCATTGTACGCAAGCTCTGGGCAAAGGATACTTTTACCATAGGGGATATTCTTATTTTGCTCTCTAACACCTTGTTATTCTATTCGTTAGGGCTATCCTTTACCTTTGAAAGTGTATTTGAGCAGACACATGATTATCTAACGGTATTCACTTTGGCCAATGCGCTCTTCCACTTCTTGGTGTATTACTATACCCGTAGTCGGGGCGCTTCCAAGGAGCTGAAGTACCTAAGTCTTATCTTGGCCATTTCTTTTGGGACACTTACCATACCTATCTATTTTGAAGGGGTTTGGATTACTCTCTTCTGGGCAATGGAAGCAGGAGGTCTCTTCTGGGTAGGACGTACCAAAAAAATCCGTATGTATGAGATGCTCTCCTATATAGTACTCCCTTTAGCGACTTTTAGCCTTTGGACTAATTGGATAGAAATGCAGGAACATGTCGCCTCAATTCCAGAGAAGGTAACAGCTTTTCTCAATACTACCTTCCTTAACTCATTGCTTTATGTGGGTATAGTGGCGGGGATCTCCTATATCAATAGCCGTTATAGGGAAAAGGCCTCAGAAACGTTTGATTATGGGATCAATATACTCCTATTTATAGTGCTATATGCCACTTTTTATATAGAGATATATAATTATTGGGCGATAAGGATAAACCAATATGTAGTAGAAGCAGATACAGGAATGAAAGCCTATGATAGTTTGCAGTACTTTAAGCAAATGTGGCTTATTGTCTATACAGTGGCTTACTTTGCACTCTTTACATGGATAGATACGCGCTATATTTGCAAAGAAAAAATCTTGTTTAACAACTTGGTTTTCAATCTTGTTATAGGAATGATCATGCTCACACAAGGCTTGTATTTGCTCAGCGAACTCAGAGGGCTATACCTAAGTTATACCCCTGGTATGATGTATGTAATCATCCGTTATATAGCTCTATTGGCTTTTGCTCTGTTGTTATGGCAGACGTACAAGTTGCTCGATGCAGAGGCTATCAACTTCAAAAACAATAAGGTACGTGATTTGGTGCTTTATGGGGTTGTTCTATGGGTGGTAAGTAGCGAATGGCTACACTGGACAGAACTTTTGGGAGCTACGGCTAATTACAAATTGGGTCTGAGCATCTTATGGGTGTCTTATGGTGTGTTCATGCTTGTAAAGGGAATACATCAGAGCAAAAGCTATATGCGAATAGCCAGTATATCTGTAATTCTCTTTACTTTAGTCAAGCTATTTTTCTATGATATAGCGCACCTAAGTACTATTTCTAGAGTGGTGGTATTGGTCATACTTGGTGTATTGCTTATGATCGCTTCCTTCCTCTATGTGAAGTATGATAAGAAAATACGTAATAATGACAAGTGACCAATGACAAGTGACTAATACCATAATAGGATTTGTCACTAGTAACTTGTCACTAAAAAAAGTGATTTAACTGCTGGTGGGTTTGATTTTTTTTTGTATCTTTGCACGGAAATTTATAGAAGTGTCAATAGGTAACTTTTATAAATAAAGGCAAAATAAAGAATACATTCATACATAAAAATAATGGCACAAATAAAGGCGGCTGAAGTTTCAGCGATTCTTAAGAAACAATTAGCAAACTTCGATGCGTCGGTATCTTTAGAAGAGGTAGGGACGGTATTAGAAGTAGGAGATGGGATTGCTCGCATTTTCGGTCTCTCCAAAGTGGAAAACGGAGAGCTTGTCCATTTCGAATCAGGACAAGAAGGAATGGTGCTTAACCTTGAAGAAGATCACGTAGGGGTGGTACTCCTTGGTTCTTCTACCCAAATAAAAGAAGGGGACACTGTAAAACGTACCAAAACCATCGCCTCTATCAAAGTAGGGGAGGGGATCGTAGGACGTGTAATCAATACCTTAGGTGAACCTATTGACGGTAAAGGCCCTATCTTAGGCGAACTTTACGAAATGCCTTTCGAGCGTAAGGCGCCAGGGGTAATCTATCGCCAACCCGTAAATGAACCTTTGCAAACAGGGATTAAGGCTATTGATGCTATGATTCCTATTGGGCGCGGTCAGCGTGAGCTTGTAATCGGGGACAGACAGACAGGTAAAACTACCGTATGTATCGATACGATCCTCAACCAAAAAGAGTTCTACGATGCAGGTAATCCAGTGTATTGTATCTATGTAGCCATTGGTCAAAAAGCCTCTACTGTAGCAGGGATCGCTAAAACCTTGGAAGATGCAGGAGCACTCGCCTATACTACTATCGTAGCGGCCAATGCTTCTGACCCAGCACCTATGCAGGTATATGCGCCTTTTGCAGGGGTAGCTATTGGGGAATACTTCCGTGATACAGGTCGCCCAGCACTTATTATCTATGATGACCTTTCCAAGCAAGCGATGGCTTACCGTGAGGTATCCCTCTTGCTTCGTCGCCCGCCTGGACGTGAAGCGTATCCTGGGGACGTGTTCTACTTGCACTCTCGCCTCTTGGAACGCGCTGCTAAGGTGATTAAGGACGATAATGTAGCTCGCAATATGAATGACCTCCCTGATTCTATCAAACACCTTGTAAAGGGTGGTGGTTCTCTTACCGCACTTCCTGTGATAGAAACTCAAGCTGGTGACGTTTCCGCTTATATCCCAACCAACGTGATTTCTATCACCGACGGACAGATATTCCTCGAATCAGACCTATTCAACTCTGGGGTGCGTCCAGCAATCAACGTGGGTATCTCTGTATCCCGTGTGGGAGGTTCCGCTCAGATCAAGTCTATGAAGAAGGTAGCAGGTACCCTTAAGCTTGACCAAGCACAGTTCCGCGAATTGGCGGCTTTTGCTAAGTTCGGTTCTGACCTTGATGCAGCTACCAGCAACGTGATTGAGAAAGGAAAGCGCAATGTGGAAATCCTTAAACAATCTTCTAATACTCCATACAAGGTAGAAGACCAAGTAGCGATTATCTATGTAGGTTCTAAGAACCTATTGCGCCAAGTTCCAGTAGAGCGCGTACGTGAGTTTGAAAAAGAATACTTAGATAACCTTCGCACAGCTCACCAAGATACCCTTGCAGAACTCAAAGCAGGAAAAATCAATAATGAGATTACTTCTGTATTGGAAAAAGTAGCTAAAGATATAGCTCAGAACTATACAAAATAACCTCAAGTTTCCATAATGTAAGAAAAGAGGCTGTCCTAAATATCTGGACAGCCTTCTATTATTTTATGGGTTTCTATTTTGAACCTTTTTCAATAATTTTCTTCACATTCAAAACTGAACAAATGGTAATAAGAGAATTTGTTACAGAAGTCAATATGAAATTTGATAAATTTATCTTTTCTAGCAGAAGAAGACATGAGATAAAAGCCTCTAAAGCCAAACATAGAATAATCAGAAATATAAAAAAAATTTTCATATATGTGTTTTTTAAAAAACAACCTGCTACATCTGCTAAAGCTAACATGAGTTCGACATAAATAAAATTATATTTTTTCTCCTACAGACTCCACAGAGAGAATGATACAACAACTAAGTGCAAATCTTAACAGCATGATTACACAAACATAGAGAATCTGTGAAATCCGTGAAAATCAGGGGGAGCTTTTGTATATCGAACTCACGTTATTTATTTTCTTTTATATGCTTCTATATTTGTAATAAATTCATCAAAAAGATAGCTTGCATCATGAGGGCCTGGAGCTGCTTCAGGGTGGTATTGTACGCTGAATACGGGGCGGTTCTTTAGGCGAATACCCGCTACAGTACCATCATTGAGGTGTAGGTGGGTGATCTCTATATTGGGGTTCTTTTCCGCTAATTCCTTATCAACAGCAAAACCATGATTCTGGGAGGTAATCTCACTCTTGCCTGTAAGGAGGTTTTTTACAGGGTGGTTGATTCCTCTGTGGCCATTGCGCATCTTATAGGTAGGTACTCCTTGGGAGAGGGCAATGAGCTGGTGACCTAAGCAAATGCCAAATACAGGCTTACCACTGTCAATAACTTGCTGAGTAAGTGTAATGGCCTCGGTTAGTGGTTCAGGGTCGCCAGGGCCATTGGAAAGGAAGAAGCCATCAGGGGCAAAAGCACTAAGTTCTTCAAAGGTAGCTGTATGTGGGAACACCTTGATATAGGCACCACGAGCCGCCAAGTTGCGCAATATATTGCGCTTGATACCCAGATCCAAGGCAGCCACACGATAGGGGGCATTTTCATCTCCTACGAAATAAGCCTCCTTGGTGGATACTTCAGGGGCTAAGGCCAAGCCCTTCATGGAAGGTTGCGCCTTGAGCTGGGCTTTGAGTCCTTCTATGTTGTCCACTTCGGTGGAGAGTACCGCATTCATACTCCCATGATCACGTATGTAGGACACCAAGGCACGAGTATCCACATCGCTTACTACAAAGAGATTTTGTCTTTCAAGGAAAGCGCCTAAGGACTCTTCACTAATAGGGCGGGAGCCATACTCACTAAAGTTGCGGCATACCAGTCCTGCAATCTTCACCCCGTCGGATTCGTTTTCCTCGGAGAAAGCTCCGTAATTGCCTATATGAACGGTAGCTGCTACCATGATTTGCCCGAAGTAGGAGGGGTCGGTAAAGATTTCCTGATAGCCAGTCATCCCTGTATTAAAGCAGATTTCACCAAAAGCACTACCTTCTTTTCCTACGGCTTTTCCATAGAAAACAGTGCCGTCCTCCAAGAGGACAATTGCTGGTTTTTTTTGTGTATATTTCATTGGATAATCACCATGATTCTGTGCTGCAAATATACGTCATTTTTCTGACTATACTTGGTTTTTTAATTAAATTTTGATAGCCAATCTTGCTTTTAAGGGGAAGAGATTTCCTAAATTGGCTAGGACTTGTAAGGCTATGTTTTTCAGTAAGTAACGCCTTATTCCAAATAAAATAGCATTGTTTTTACTCTGTGAATTTTTCTAAAGAGGGGATACCTCTTAGGTTATTTTCTCCTATTTCAGAGAGTGTGACCTCTTGTATCTTGTTATATCCCTTTTGAGAGTTCCATATATCTTTATTTGCTAATTGGATACTATATTCCTTTCTTTTGGAAAGAGGCTCTCGCGGATCGGGTAGGTTTAGGAAGATAGTATATTTTCCTTTGCTCATGCCACGCGGTAGCAAGAAAGTAGTCTTTAGTGTATTTGTTTTTCCTGCAAACCAGTAACGAGGATCATCGGCTAAGGGAATTCTATATTTCTCATTAGGTTTTTCTTCAGATATGAACAATAACTCCACTCTGCGAGGGTTGAAAGGAGATGCCCATCCCGTATTTTTCAGTAGTAATTCTATCTGATAGGGGCTTCCTATTTTGGGATTTTTGGTGAAGTAACCTTTCATTAGAGAAAAGCGATAACCCAATCGCTTTTGAATTTCATTGAGGCATTTTCCTCCCTTCCATTGTTTGAAAACATCTTGATGATAGTCTCGATTGAGGTAAGACCAATGATATTGAGAGAATTGGGCTAAAGCATGGCTACATGTCGCTAGGGAAGAAAGTGCACAAGTCTCTCCTCCCATAGCAGTATATTTGCTTTCGGCCTCCCAATAATTTCTATATGTGAGGTTATTAGCAAAGGTGCCTCTATCATCTTCGTCTGCCAAAAAACAGTCATTATGGGCGGCAATACGAGCCAGAGGTGTTCCCTTGAAGGCTGTCGAAAGGCTGAGTGTATCCTTTGGGGTGATACCTTGGGTTAGGAGCTTGGCCTGAGGTGTACGCACAGCAATCATTCTATCAGAGGGGAGCGCATCCAAAAGAGCTGCAAGAACACGTGCTCTGGGAGCATACGCCTCCTCTTTAGGTTTGTATACATAATTATCTGTATAGTACCATTCTCCCCACACACCTACAAAACCAGCCTCCATCAGACAAATTACGTCTGAATATTCTTGGAGGATGGGTTTGAGTTGAGCTATATGTCTTTGGGTAATCTCCCAAGGGGCATCCCAAGGTCTTTCTTCTCTAGAAGAAGTATAAGCAAAGCGCACAATAGCCTTATTCCCTTCTTCACGCAGCACCCGCATATTGTGGCGGATTAGCTCAAGAAAAGCCTCAGATATAGGTTTGTCACGGAATTCCTTTAGATAGTATATAGTGAACACAAGGGAGATGCCTTCCTCACGATATTTCTGGATATCACTTGCCGAGAGCATTTCGTTCTTGCTTGCAGAGAAACCACGATGCGTATAGAATCCTCGTTCAGGATTAAGGATATTTGCCTGACTTTCGATATACTGTTTTATTTGCATTTGATCATAATCTGTAGGGACAGAAGGTGCTGCTTCAGAATTGGTTTTCTCACAATTGGCAAAGAGCAGTAAGCAGAATGGTAATAGAAGAATAGGTTTCATGGAAAAGCTATTCTTTTAGATTCTTCCTTCTGATAAAAGACACAATGCCTAAAATCATGACAAACACAGCCGCATAATAGACAAAGTTTGGAGTAATCACTTTCTCTCCGCTGGCGTAGCTATGTAGTCCTGAAAGGTAGAAATTAACCCCAAAATAGGTCATCAGGATACTGGCAAAGGCTACCACACTGGCAAAGTTAAAGCCCCATATGCCACGTAAGGAGGGGACAATACGCATGTGAATGACAAAGGCATAGACCATGATACTCACCAGCGCCCAAGTCTCCTTCGGATCCCATCCCCAGTAGCGTCCCCAGCTCTCATTAGCCCACTGGGCACCCAAGAAGTTCCCAATGGTGAGCATGATAAGTCCCACGGTAAGGGCTAGTTCATTGACGATAGTTAGCTCATCTACTACACCCTTGATTTTTTCTCGGTTCTTCGCCGTGGTGACAATCATGAGTAAGAGGTTGATAGCCCCTAAGATCATACCCAAGGTGAAAGGGCCATAGCTACCTACAATTACCGCTACGTGGAGCATCAGCCAGTAGCTGTTGAGTACAGGCTGTAGGTTGCCTATGGAAGGGTCAAGCCAGTTCCAGTGGGCAATCATCAGGATCATGGAGGTTACAAAGGCGGTGGAAGCGAGGCTCAGTGGTGAGCGACGGGCGAAACACAATCCAATACCCATAGTTGCCCATGCCACATAGATCATACTCTCATAAGCATCACTCCATGGGGCATGGCCTGAGATATACCAGCGGAAAGCAAGCCCAGCGGTATGTAGGGCAAAGAGGAAAAAGAGCAATCCTGTACATACTTGGGTGGTGATACGCAGCGCTTTGCGCTCCTTAAAGATACGCGCGATAAGCACGACAAACATGATTGTTCCTACATATAAGTACCAGCTAAAGAGGCTTTTGAAGACATCATACTTGTTGTAAAGTATCTCGGCTTCTATCTGTTTTTCGGAAGGAATTACCGCCTTACCTACGGCGCGTTGGTTCTGCTGGAGTACGCCAAGGATCTTATCGGCCTCACTGTAATCACCTGTCTCCACGGCATCTTTCACAGAGGAGAGGTACCAGCGGAAAGCGTGCTTGATAAAGCCTGCTTCGAGGGTGTCCTGCGTATAGGTAGGATTTTCGTAGATGTCCAATGGAGAAATCCACTTGTTGTTAGGGCTGTCTTTCAGTGGGAAAATACGCAACATACTCCCCGAAAGAGCGCGCTCCAAAAGGTGCATCTTGGTATCTACTTCCTTGAACTCCTTTTGGAATTGGTTAGGGTTGGAGGTGGAATAGGCCTCCACTAAGTAAGGATTGAGTTTGTTGTTATATTCCTTATCCAAGAAATCCAAAGCTCTTACGCGCTTAAGGCCTTTTTCTACACCTAAAATCTTGTGTAAGCTGTCGTTATCTTTTTTGATATAGAAGAAATCCACATTGTACCATAGCTGACGATTCAGCAGCATGGAGAGGAAAACTTGATTGGCATCCAGTCCGCGGAAAGTATCGGCCTTGCTGACTTTTCTAAGCAATTCAGAAGCAAAGGTATTGATTGGCTTCATACGGCCGTCTTCGTCTTGGATTACCAAGTGAGCAAAGCGGTCGGCATGTTCCTTCTTGACAGTAGTGGCCTTGATAAGCGAGTCTATCTGCTTGGGGGTCAGTTCAAAAGAATCATGTTGGGCATAGGCACCTACGGAAAAGAGCAAAGCCAAAAGAGTAAGAGCACCTCGGCGTTTGTCATAGAGCTTTTTGAGTTTTTGACTCAGTTGGACAAAACGTGTCTTTCCGAAGAACATACTGGCGATAAGACCTATATAGAGTAGGGTATAGCCTATGTAAGTGAGCAAGGTTCCCCAGAAATCGTGATTGACAGAAAGAATAGTCCCTTTCTCATCGGGGAAGAAATTGGCTTGGAAGAAGCGATAGCCCTTATAGTTAAGGATATTATTCATGTAGATATCATATTTGAAAGTCTCCTCTGGTGAGGTTACAGTTACTTTACTCTTGAAAGAGGAGTAACTACGCTCGGTGCCAGGGTATTTGTCAGCGATGAAGTCGTCCAGCCTCACTTTGAAAGGCAGGGGCGTACGCACCGAACCATAGCTTAGGTGGAAGGTAAGTCCGCCTACCTCTGTTGAGGAGGGAGGGTTGATCTCATCACGCCTACCGATGACCTCCACTTTCTTGGTTTCACCTTCGCAGGTGATAGTCATCATAAGGGCACTGAGATCACCTGCATTTTGTTTTTTCTCAGGGATAGAGGCCATGACCATTTTCCCTTTTTGCATTGGCTCAGGCAGAACAAAGCGCATGCCGCCTATGTTGTACAAGCAGCGATATTGGAGAGGCTGCATACTATCTTTGGCTACCTCAAATACCTTTTGGTCTCCCATGGTCATATAACTACCCATATAAGGGGTATGAATATAGCTTCCTTCAGGGGTTATTTGTAGGTTGATAGCTCCTTCGGTAGGGTTGTTCAGCGAGATGGGCAGGCCATGGAAGTTTTCAGTAGCGCCACTCTTGAGATAGTGCTCATGTCCTTCTCCGCCAGCGGCCTCTACAATCTTCAGATAGGATTCACCTTGGGGATCCGCTACAAAGGTAGCCTCGGCATGGGCGATAAATCGCTTGAGGTCTATACGGAAATCCTTTCCCTTGAAGTCAGAAGACCAGCTATAGGAGTTGGAGGTAAATTCGGAGAAGAGCACCTCGGTTTGTTTGGCCTTGCGTAAGGGTTGTCCCTCGTAAGAGCCATCTACCTGAGCAGTGATATAGGTCAGCTCCGAGGTATAAAAGTCAGCCTCCTCTCCCTCGCGTAGGGCGAGCTTGCCTTCGTCGCTGATGTAGCGGGTAACGGCAGCCCCCACGATGATGAAGATCCAAGAGGCATGCAGGACGAAAACCGCCCAATTTTCGCGCTTGAGCAGGCGATAGCGGCCAATATTCCCGATAAAGTTGATGACAAAAAGCGCCATGATGAGTTCAAACCACCAAGCGTTATAGATCCAGATTTTGGCTGTGTCGGTATTATACCAAGTTTCCACAAAAGTACCCATAGCAAGGGCAGCCCCATAGGCCAAGAAAAGCACTGCCATCAGGCGAGTAGAAATAAGGAATTGCGTGAGTTTTTTAAGCATTTTTTGAGTGTTTTCCTAAGGGGCAAAAATACGAAATATAATGATAAAAGGCAAACAAGTTTTGAGTTTTGAGTTCTGAATTTTGAGTTACGACACTGACCACACATTGCCAACAACTAATTACTGTTAATCAACTTCATTTTATTATTATAAGATGTTGTTTTTGCTTCTAAAATGTTGTAATTTTGTATTCTGAAATTTAAGAAATAAAGGGGTTCAGTCAGCTGTAACCCTAAAACACTACAGTCATGAAAAAACAACTCATTCAAGCCCTTTGGGCTATTACCAATGGGCAACCCTAACAGCAAGGAGAGAAAACAGTCTATCCCTCCATACGAGAACAACTCAGTGCGATTAAGATACTTATGTCCTTAGACGATTGGCAGGAGCTGCCTTCTGTAGCTTCTATAGAGGACGAAAAGCCTGTCCCCCAAGCCTTACCTTGCACTGCTAAAGATACCCCTGCCGTACAACCATCTGATTCTGAAGTAGTGAGAACACCTCCAAAAACAGAGAATATAGCTCAGCAGACAACTAATACACCTCAACAGGCAACCAATACACCTCGACAGGCAACAAAACCTACAACCGGTTACAGACGTACTTATCAGGAGTGGTTTGCTCAAAATGAATTGCTTGAAAAGCTGTTACTTGAAGAGAAAGCTAAAAAAACACAAACCAAATTAAGTAAAAAGACAAAGTCTAAAAGTACACTGCCAGACTCTTCTGTATAGGAAACTTCGTTGGCGAGAATGTTATGATGAGTGTCAGCACCTTGTAGAAGAGGTTTATGTTAGTCAAGAAGGAGAAACTTATAGGAGGCAGTACTATTATCAAGAAGATACATATCATAATCCTATAGAAAGACTTGTTATAAGTGATTCTCCCGTAGAATTATCCAGGTACGAAATAGCGTATTACTAAGGAATAAAATTCTCTTTAGTCGTTTGTTATTTATTATTATTTTTGTATTTTTGCAACAAAATAAAAGACTCTATGGAATTATACTACGCCTTTTCAGTAATTATTGTTTTAGCTGCTGTGTTCTCTTATCTGAATGTCAGGTATGTAAAGCTCCCGATGACCATTGGGATCATGGTGATTGCCATGATGGTATCGGTAGGGATTCGCCTTTTCGGAGGGGCTATCTTTTCGGGTTTAGCGCATAGGTTGGAAGCATTCTTAGAGGGGTTTAATTTTACAGAAATTCTAATGAGTGCCATGCTTAACTTCCTACTTTTTGCAGCGGCCTTGCATATCAATGTCTCTGACCTAAAAGAATATAAGCTCCCGATCCTCACTTATGCGACGATAAGTGTGGTACTTTCGGCTTTCTTTATCTCGGGCTTACTCTACTATATTGCCTCTTGGATAGGGATAGATATCCCTTATGTCTATTGCTTACTTTTTGGTACGCTCATCTCACCTACCGACCCTATTGTGGTTTTGGGAGTACTCAAGCAGGCCGATGTACCTAAGCGTATTGAGACAAAGATCACAGGTGAATCTCTCTTCAACGATGGGGTAGCCGTAGTGATGTTTGCCGTAGTGCTTAAGCTGGCTACCGACGCTACTTTTGAACCTTCGTTTAATGCTATAACCAAGCTCTTCCTTTTGGAAGCAGGGGGAGGGATATTTTTAGGGGCTATCTTGGGTTGGATTGCCTCCGAGATGATGAAGAAGGCCGATGACTACCATGTGAGTGTTTTGGTAACCCTTGCGGTAGTGATGGGTGGTTTCTTGATAGCCAAGGCTTCCCATGTGTCTTCGCCTTTGGCGATGGTTATTGCAGGGCTTTTTGTAGGTAATGTAGGCAAGAAGGCCAGCAGTGAGGAGAATAGGGATTACCTGAGTAAGTTTTGGGCGATTGTGGATGAGATCATGAACGCTATTCTCTTCCTCTTTATCGGGTTTGAGATGCTTTTGATAGATAATTTAGACAAACAATTCCTCTTGGGCGGGATTGCCATTGTGGTATGTCTTTTGGGTCGTGCCTTGGCGATTTATATCCCAGCTCAGACAATCTTGCGCAAGGTTAGCTCCTATTCGCGAGGTTCCCTTATTACCATGGTATGGGGGGGGGTACGTGGCGGCGTTTCTATTGCTTTGGTGCTTTCTATCCCTCAGGATCAGGGGGTGATGAAGGAAACCCTCTTGCAGGTTACTTATATAGTGGTGCTCTTCTCTATTTTGGTACAGGGACTTACCGTGGGTAAAGTAGCCAAAGATGCCTTGCACCGAGACGAGGTGATGATTCGCCTTAAGCGTATAAGAGCCGCACATCAGCGCAAGTTAAATACACAAAACGATTTGTAAATGAAATGAATACAAGCCATTGGTTACATGTACTTAGCCTATTTGCTTTAGTCTGTTACTCTTATGCACAAGAGAGGACAGATTGGGAGCATGAATTTCTACACAAGGGGGTAAAAACACTTCGTATCAGGGGCTACCATGTCAAGGAAAATGGTGCAGTAGCTCAAAAAGGGTCGCTTCTGGCCGAGATGAACATAGAAAAAACCTTTGATGCACAGGGTAACCTTGTCAAGGAAATATTCTTTGACGAGCGCAATGCAGAGACCTTGCGCTACGAATATACCTATAGCAAGCAGAAGGTAAAGAAATACAAACTACACTTGGATCCTCAAAGGGAGAAAGTAGGTATTACCGTGTTCAATTGTGATGGAAGGGGCAATGTAACCAAAGAGGAGACTTATGACCAAGAGGGGACGTTACAGTATTCTGCTTTTTTCGTCTATGATCAGGCAGGAAGAGAAACCGAAAGTAACTTTCTACGCGATGATTTCTCGGCCAAGTTCAATTCTACCTATGACCATAAGGGGCGCCTCTTAGAACAGGAACAACATATAGTGGATAAGGGGGAGAATATTCTCAATAAGGCCAAATATCGCTACAATAGCCATGGGGATTGTGATCGAATCCTCTCACTGCTCAATAGAAATTTTGCTCAGAAGAAGAGTTTTGAGTACAAATATGATAAAAAAGGCAATTGGATAGGACGCTTTGAATACCAAGATGGCAAACCCACAACGATTATTGAACGACAGATAGAATACTTTTAAGTGAAAAGTGAAAAATGAAGAATGAAAAGTAAAGCCAGCGAATACTTGGAGTTGGGTATGTGGGTGAAGAGTTATAGACAATCGGAAGAGGATTGTAAAAAATGATATGAGTAGGCGTAGAGGCAAAATAGCATAAACAAGGTAGAGACGTGAGTTTATAGCGTCTATATTTGTAGATATTTATGGCATCTGTTATTGTACCTTATAAAGAGAAAACTATAATATGTATAGAATCCTCTTAGTCTTTTTAGCACTTCTTTTGTGGGGATGCCCCAAACATACACCTACCATTACGGAATTGCCTCTGACCGATGAGATAGAGCAAAAGCTCTATAACCTCATCAGTTGTGCGCGTTTTGACTTAGATAAGCGAGCAGAATTTGAGGAATCTGGTTATTACTATGTTTATAATGCTTGCCCTATAGAAGGGAATCCTTTCGGCTGGGTAGATGTCTATCTTTTTCCTAAAGATGAGCAGTTTGATCTGAAAGTAGTACAGGCGGCTATGTACAGAGGTGATGAACAAAAGTGGGTGGATACAGTCTTTGATCCAATAAAAGACATGTCTGCTGAGCAAATCGCTCAGCATTTCAATGTGATGCTTGTCGTCATGGATAAAAAATATTTACAGCCCTCTTCTGACCCATCGGGCTATGAAGCCAAAATTCCAGCTAAGTATGCCATCTATAGTCTTAAGGATGGCAAATGGACAAAAGCTCCCTTGATTGAGATATCCGATAAGTTATGGAAGATTTATAACTATATAGTATCCATAGATGAGCAATGGAAACTGCTGATGAAACCTGATCTGGATAGGGTGCATATAACCGATATCCCCGCATTTGTTAGGCGTATAGAGTCGTCAGGTGACTATAGAAAAGACCAAGAAAAAGCGGCAGACCTCAATGGTGATGGCTACAAAGATCATATCTTTGTCTTTACACCCCAAGGAGAAGGGGTAGAAGCCTCCTTGTATGCATTGCTGCTAAGTGAAGGAGAGGACAACTACCGACTGCTTTATGATCTCTGCTATTACCCTTCCAAGCAGAATTATAGTAATCACTTCAATTTGGTAACCAAGGGGAAATATTTCACTATAGAACACCAGATTAAGAACATAGAAGAGGATGGTGATGATAACCAAGATTATTATATCACCTTCCAAGTAGAAAAAGACAAGGCGTTACTACATCGTTTGGGAATTATCTCCTATAAAGATGGAAAGAAAGAACAACAATTCTCTACAAAAGACTTTGGTGAGATTCCTTTTGAACATTTTTCTTTTGAAGAGTACTACTTTGGCTATGGAGAAGAAGACGAAGGAGACGAAGAATGAGACGAAGGCTGGTAGAGAAGAATGCGCTTTTCTATTTGTTCCCGCTCTACAGTATAAGGAATCTCCTTGGTGAGGGCTATTTTATACTGCTCCTGAGCCTCTTCGTACTGCCCATTTGCCCAATAGGCTTCCCCCAATAGGTAATAAGCTTTCCAATAATCGGGATTTAGGCTCGTAAGATCCCGATAATCAGAGGGTTCTATAAGTGCTTTCTCTCGTAATTGCTTCGTAAGCCTCTCTTCCAACTGTCGGTATAGCTCATAATTCTTATAGGCTTGTGTTTGCACAAAAGGATCGGCAGGGATATTCCGCTGGGTCTGTGGATATGCCGTATGGGGAGCGAATGTCTCTCCTTTGAAAATCTCCTTGAGGTCATAGGCTATGTATTCCCCCAGCTGATAGGGGGCAGTGGATACCCAAGCGATGCGCTCTTCGGGTGAGAAGATCACACTATGATAGGCCAAGAGTTGGTTCAGTGCCTTCTCATTGCCATAGCCTATAGCTTTGCCCTTTAGCCCTTCGGTATTGCGCAGGATAGCGGCCATATGGGTAGGGGTAAGGGTATCGCCTTGGGTGAGTTCCTGTAGCTTCTTATAGCGGTAGGCGGTATGGGTTTGTTGGATTTGCTTGCGGTTCTTTTTGTCCTTGGCATAGGGGGTACTTTGGAAGTGATTGGTACAGAGTAGTAGCCCATTATCGACCTCATATACACCGAATTTCTTTGGGGATACTTCTATGATGACAGCCTTCTTTTCTTTGGCACTACCTACCATAATCGCCTCGGAGACAAATACTTTTCGTTTTTTGGCAATAGCAATAGCTTCCTCAGTAGTGGAAGCAAATTGCAATATTTCCCTACATAGGAGCGAAATAGGGGTGCGTGCCTTCAGGGGTATATTGGACTTACCTGCATTGATGGTTACCGTAAGCCCTTCGGTATTCATGCCCGACATGACTCCGATCATACCGCCCCACGCATAGGACATAAAGGGATAACCCTCCGTCGGACGAACAAAACGGACGAGCTTCTCAGTAGCGAAATCGTCCGAGAGGTAAAAGTCAAAATTGCGTCCGATAAGCAGCTTGCCGCCTTGGGTATGAGTTCCCCAAGCAGCTAAGGAGGAACAGCCTACCAGCATCAAATCTTGTAGGGCGTGGCCTATGTCATGAGCTGAGTGTAGGTATAGACTCCGTTCGTACTTGGGGGCAATGTAGTTGAAAAGGCTATCGGCATAGCGGGATTGCCCATAGAGTTCTGCCCTATAAATAGGGAGGATATAGTGGTCAATATCTCGGTTGAACCACTTAAGGAAACGGTAGAGAAAGTGCTGTTTGCGCTCGGAGGGAACAAAGTCTTTTAATTTGCTGAATAATAAGCTGTCTTGTCTATGATAAAGTCTTTGGGTAAGTGCGCCAGAGTTGAGCCCCAATTGCAGAGGATTGCCTGAAAGGTATAGCTCCCATATCCCTTGTTGGTTTCGAATAAGATAGTTATCCTCAAAGTAGTATAAGGAATCCTTAATATGCGCTACCACAGGTGTTTGTGCGGAGTATGAAGAGACATTGGGCGGACTTATTTTTCTGTGGAAGACCCCACAAGAGCAAAGCAAAAGAAGGAGCGCATAGCAGACATTTTTCATGGGTATAAAGAGTTAGCAATCAGCCTTAGGGTGCAGTAATAAGTGCGTATCAGCAGGGGAGAGGTAAGGAATCCCCAGCCCCAGACCACGTAGGATAAAGAGAATCCCAACGATAATAACCACTATAGGTAGCCACTGGTTCAGCTGGCGGCGCAAGGCCACTGGTAGGAAATTTCCCAAAAGCACAAGCAGGAGCATCAGTGGAATGGTACCCAGCCCGAAAGCCGTCATATAGCCCATACTACCCCATAGGTTTCCCATAGTCAAGGCACCAAAGAGGGCAGTATAGACCAAACCACAAGGCAGAAATCCATTGAGAAAACCTATAGTGAAGGAACTTGAAAGTGTCTTTTTTGTCAGCTGTCGCCCTAAAGCATTCTTGAGTAGGGCAAAGCCCTTGAGCAAGGGGTTCTGAACGCCCTTTAGTGAGATATGAAAGAGCGAAAAAAGCCCCATACTCACCATAACAAGCCCAGCCAAGATGGAGAACTCTTGCTGGTATTCGGCTATAAAAAGCCCTTCCCCTACCAAGCCAAAGAGAAGCCCTATAAGGCTATAGGCGAGGGTCTTGCCTATGAAATAGGCTCCTAACTGTAGGTAGCGAAAGCCCTTGTGCTGTCTTTGCAAAGGAATCAACAAGGCAATAGGGCCACACATACCCACGCAGTGTAGGCTGCCCACAAGGCCTAAGGTGAAAGCCAGTAGGTACATCTAATAATTGACTTTGTCAAATAAGCTCAAGTAATTCTTTCCCTCAAAGCCGTATTCCACGCGAATATTCCAGCGCCCCTTTGTGAGCAACTTGTCGGGAATCAGCAGCGAACAACCATCAAGAGTCGTGATCGGTAGGGTAAAGTCCAGTTTGCTATCCGATGGGCGATAGCAAAAAATCACCCCGATGACTTCTTTGCCTGTTACAGCAGTAGGGAAATCAAGGCGAATGCCTTCTTTGGCGCCCGTAGTATAAGCAATATCCACTTGCATATGAGCCTCTAAGGTTTGTTTTTCGGCATCTATATTCTTTTGGAAATCCAGCTCTTGAGCGTAATAGTTCTCAGTAACCAGCTCATGATCATACTTTTTATCCACTAAAGTGATGATAAAAAAGTACATAATAAATCCAGCAAAGGCCAAAATAGCCAAAAGAATGCCTGTGCCCCAAGTAAATTTCATAGGTATCTTTTTTGTGAGCAAATTTACTACAAAAAAAGGAATTGTAGCTCATAATTCTATAGATTTTTTTGATAGTTATTTTTCTTTTTCTAAGAGATATTTTAGTAACTTTGCACCAAATTTGAACTGTGAGGCAATGAGCCATGACTAATAATTAATAACTAACAACTATGCTAAGGTTTCTTATTGCATTTTTTTCTTTTTCTCTTTTGTATGCCCAACAGCAGGCAGCCTCACAAAGGGAGTTCCCTAAGGATTATTTCGGGTCGCCTTTGGATATTCCGCTTTCTTATGCAGGAAATTTCTGCGAATTGCGCCCCAACCACTTTCATGGAGGCTTAGATATCAAAACCGATGGCAAGGAGGGGCTTAAGATATATGCCGCTGCGGAGGGCTTTGTCTCTTGTATCAAAGTGAGCACCTATGGCTATGGCAAGGTGATGTATATAGACCACCCCAATGGCTATACTACTGTGTATGCGCACTTGCAGAAGTTTGCTCCTGAAATAGAGAAATTTGTCAAGGAACGCCAGTATCTGTTGGAGAAATACGATGTAGAAATAGAGTTCAAACCCACCGACTTTCCTGTCAAAAAAGGCGATTGGGTAGCTCTTAGTGGGAATACAGGCGGCAGCGCTGGCCCTCACCTGCACTACGAGATACGGGATACACAAACTACCAATGCCTACAATCCTTTACTCTTTGGCTATCCTAATGAAGATGATATAGCTCCCTTGGTATATAAGTTCGTGGCCTATCCCATAGGAGAGGAGTCCGCTATTGAGGGTATACAAGAGGAGCGCAATGTACTCTTGGGCAAGGATAAGAATACGGACGAATACCTCACTTCCAAGATTACTGCTCAAGGGCGTATAGGCTTGGGCGTATATACCTTGGATAAGATGACAGGCACTCGCAACTCCTATGGGGTGTACAAGATTTCCCTATGGGTCAATGGCAGCGAGAAACTCTCTTATACCTTTGATGAACTTATAAAGGGTGAAGACCCTTACCTGAATACCCTTATTGACTACCCTCTTTATGTAAAAACAGGTGCAAGGGTGCAGCACTTATACAGGGAACCTCAGAATAAGCTCTCTATCTACACCACTCCACAGGAAAGTGATGGAATTATCCAAGTGGAGGATGGTATGACCTACCTTGTAGAGGTCAAAATAGAGGATTTTAATAGAAACACGACCACTCTCAACCTTACTATAGAGGGTAAAAAAGAGCCTATCACAGGCCTTCGTCCAGAAAGCAAGGGGACACCTCTTGTTGCCAAGCGCGATAATATGTATAAAACGGAAAACATGTCCGTATATATCCCCGAAGATACCTTTTTCCAAGATACTTTTATTGAGGTAAGACAAAATGGGGATACACTTTCTGTCTTGGCGCCGACTCAACCTCTCAAAAATCAATACAATGTCGTATTTGATGCTTCCAAATATACCCAAGCACAACTTCCTTATGTATGTGTAGCCTCCGTAAAGGGTAAAAATTCTAAGAAATATTACCAATACACCTATCGTAAGGACAATATTGTTTCGGCTAAGGTGAAGACTTTAGGGCGTTTTGTATTGACAACCGATACAAAAGCGCCTGTGATAAAGCCACTCAACTTTTCTAAGGTAAAGAATAATATCGCCAAGCTAGACAAGCTCAAGGTGAACGTTACCGATGATTTCAGTGGTATAGGCAAATTCTCCGCTACAATCAATGGCAAATGGGTGCTTATGGAGTATGAGCATAAGGATAAGACACTCACATTTACCCTTGCCGACCGCTATTTCACCCCCGATGAAGACTATACTTTTGAACTTACCGTTGCCGACAAAGTGGGCAACGAAAGTGTGCTGACCATTCCTTTGGTGTATAAACCCTGATTTAGTGACTAATGACAAGTGACAAACGACTAATTTCTATTCGCTGTCGTTTGTCTTGTAGCTCGTGCCTATGTCTTATAAAAATCTATGAAAATCTGAGGACGTTTTTTTGTTATCTCAAACATACATTAATAAAAAGCCTTGATTTTTTGTTCTTTATGTAAATTAAGAATAAAAAATTAAAATTTATTAGGTTTGTTTAGTAAAAAATCGTAAATTAGCAGCTCAATAATCTTCTTTGAGATGAAAGCAATCTTACGCTGCTTATGTCTTCTTATAGGCATACAAGTAGTTCAGGCACAGGACAATCTGCAAGCGATATATGCACACTTTGCCTCCTCTTCCGTAGAGTGGTCTATTACACTTCCTCATATGAGGGAGCCGCTCCCTATCCATTGGCAAGAACGCCAAGGGGCTTTCAACAGCAAGGGGTATCGCTCCTTTGTAGGCTACCATGCAGATGCCTTTGTAGGTACCCTTACGCTGAGTGAGCAAACACTCTTTGGAGAAATCCTTTACGGAGGGAAGGCCTATGTACTGACGGTTTCTGATAAGGGAGTGCTACAGCTCACCCAAGAGCGAAAAACACGTTGTGGGGCAGTAGCTATTCAAAAGAAAAATACCCCTAAGGCCAGCCGTGGCGTGGGTTTCCGCAATATGTTTCCTGAAAGTGATGAGGACAAAAACGATCCTCCTATCACCCAACCCAAGCCGTATAACTTGCTCTACCCTAATAGCTTAATTCATACCGATGGGGTATGGCGTGAGTATCGCCTTGCCCTGCCCGTGGATTATAGCTACTACGCTATGAAGAAACCTTTCAATGGGGATAAGGCTAAGATAAGGGCTTTTTGGTATGCCACAGAGACTTTCCTTAACGAACTCTATGGCAATGATATAGGGGTTCATTTTAAACTAATAGACGATGACCAATTGATCTTCACTTCCCCCAAAGATGCTCTTTTCCCTAATATACAAGGGGGAAATGAAGTAGTTAATAATGGTACTATTGTCTTTAACAAAAAGTACGACCCAAAGAAATACGATTTGGCAGTCATTCTAACCGATTTTAAGGAGCGTTACAATGGTTTAGCCGCTGTATATGCAGCCTATCAGGAGCATCAGAAGGCTTGCGCTGCCGCTCGTCCCGTTGGCCCCTCTACCATAGCGCATGAGATAGGGCACATGTTCGGTGCTGACCACACGTTCTCTAACGGAGGACAATATTCTGAAAAGACAGAAACCGATAGTGGACAGTCTATCATGAGCTATGGTCATGAGTATCCCCGTGATTTCTTCTCCCTGATCAGTGTTCAGATTATTCGCGCTTTCTTAGGCAATTCCATGGCCTACTATGCCGATAGAGCCTATACTCAGGAAAGGGGAAAGAGGGTAGAGGGAACAGGAAGTAATTTAGTATATGGGGTTAAGACACAGAATAGGCCTCCTTCCTTGGAGCGCGCACGCCTCAAACAGGAATATGTAATACCTCAAAATACCTATTTCCAGTTCTACCTCACAGCCACTGATCCCGAAGGGGACGCGCTTACTTATATGGCGCATCCTGCCGATAGGCGCTTCCATTCTTCTAGGTCTAATGCGCAGTTCCTCACTTATAAGGGTACAGCAAGCAATCATATCCGCTTCCAAGAGGAATGGTTTGAGGTAGAACGCAATACCTTTGCAGTGGCCAAGGGTACGGTCTCCTATCACCCTGGTACTTTTACCTTTTGGTTGGGGGTAGCCGATCATAACAAGAGTGATCCTCACCATGTTCCCCAGTATGATGTAGTGGAGACTAAAGTGAAAATCGTAAAAGGCAAACCCTTTGAGATACAGGGCTTTGACAATGGCGCCAAGTACAAGCCCAATAAGGTGTATCATGCAGGTGATCGTCTTACACTTCGCTGGCAAGTGGATACAGATATTTTCTCACCACAGAGCAAAGTGCGTATCCTCCTCTCTGATGATTCAGGTAAGACCTATAAGTATGTCCTTGTGGGGGAAGCACCCAATAATGGTACTTGTGAGATTACCCTTCCCAATGTAGCCATTGGTACCACGCATGGCTACTTTGGCAATCCCAAAGGGCAGGGAATCATCAAGGTAGAAGTGATTGACGGCTTAGCTTATGCTCTTTCTACAAAATCACCTTATAAGGACGGAGGCTTTATCCTAGAGAAAGATAATAAAGCGTCAGCACCACTACAATTTGTTGCCGCTACCTTACCTAAGGATATTTCAGTTAGGACAGAAGCGAACGTTCCTGCCGTGCAGTTGCCTACTGCTACAGGGGGGTGTACAACACCTGTGGTAAGCTACCAAGATCACCGCAATACTACTGACTATGCACCCAATACAGCCATAGAACGTACTTTCAGGGCGGAGGATAGTTGTGGTAACTATATCACTCATACCCAACTGATACTCATAGGGGAGAACAAGATAAGTTTTCCTACCTCTAAGCCTGAAGGGGGAGAAACCCCTGCGCCCCAGCCACAACCTAAGCCTAAACCTAAACCAGCACCTTTGGCTTTTGTAAGTGGCTCTCTCCCTCCGCAACAGCTTACGGTTGCTTGCAGGGAGGCTATTGCTACCCCCGCCACTATAGCCTTACAAGGGGGGTGTGGGGTCATTACCGAAAGGGTGCAACAGCAGTCAGTCTCAACAACCGAGGCTTGTTATGCCCTTAAGCGAACCTATACCTTTACAGATGAGTGCCAAAACCAACTGACTTTTGAACAGATAATTAGGGTTAAGGACGAGCAACCTCCTGTCTTTGTGGAATCTTTGCCTAAGGACTTAACCATAGAGGAGGGGACTCCTATACCTGCTCAGGCTACCCTTACGGCTACCGATAATTGTCAAGGGGTAAAGGTAACTACCTATCAGCAGCAACAACTTAAGGAAGGAAAGCTTGCTAAGGTGATTTACCAATGGGTAGCTACTGACAATTGTGGGAATCGAACCACTCATATACAGGCGATTACCATTACCCCCAGAGAACCACTTAGGTTTCTGACAACAGACTTTCCCAAGGATATAGAGCAACCCTGTGCTGTGGCACTCCCTCAGGCAGTGACACTACAGACAAAGGGGGGATGTCCTCCTATTACGCTCACTCATGAGGATATAAAACAGCAAGGTTATTGTCCTCATTCCTATACGATTATGCGTATGTATACTGCCACAGATCGCTGTGGTGCTGCTATACACTATACCCAACTGATAAAGGTAGTGGATAATACCCCTCCTGCTTTTGTAGGTACGCTTCCACAAGATAGAAGTATAGAGGAAGGCACCCCTCTACCAGCCCAACAAACCCTTGCCGCAACCGATGATTGTGGAGAGGTAACCATTACATTCCAAAAAACAGAAGTAAAAGGTACTCCTGCCAAAGTATTATACCAATGGATAGCCACTGATGCCTGTGGTAACAAGGCTACCCATACCCAGACTATCACTCTGGTTCCTAAACCTAAACCAGCGCCGAAACCTGAGCCAGCACCTAAGCCTGAGCCCAAACCAACACCTAAACCTGAGTCGAAACCCGAGCCAGCGCCAGCACCGAAACCAGCGCCAGCACCAGTACCTGAACCGAAACCAGCACCAGTGCCAACACCTGAGCCAGCGCCAACACCGAAACCTGAGCCAGCGCCAGCACCTAAGCCTGAATCAAAACCAACACCAACACCAACACCTGAGCCGCTACCTATTCCAGATAGAGTAGAAGAGTCTAAGCAGATACAAGTGTATAATGGTGTTTCTGCTGAAAGTGGTTCAGAAAACTATTTTAAAGTGGAAAATACAGACCCTAATACGCCTATTGAGGTGATAATCTTCAATGAAATGGGACTTATTGTATACGAAAGTGACCATTACCAGGCTCAAGGAGACTTATTTACAGGGTATGCTAATGTAAAAGGCGTTGTCGCCAGTGGACAACGCCTCCCATCAGGTACTTATTTCTATGTACTTTCCTATACCCATAGCGGGAAACAGGAAACAAAGAAAGGATTCCTCTATTTAAGGTAAAGGAGAATGTTTATTATTTGTCACTTGTCATTAAGTTGAAGCTACGCTTAACAAAGGCTGTCAGCGCTTCCCCCTTGAGCAGACCTTGAGATAGGCGTGCCAAGTCAAAGGACTGACTGATAAGCGCCTTACGTGCAGCCTCATCAGTAGTGGAGAGGATTTGACCAGCTAAGGCACTATTGGTATTTACTACCAAATTGTACATCTCTGGGAAGCCTCCGAAGCCCATGCCTCCGCCTACCGCTTGCATCTCTTTCATACGACGAATGAATTCGGGTTGGGTGATACGGAAAGGAGTCGCTTCGCTCTCCAAGGCTTCTGGTTGTACTGTATAGGCGGTATTCTCTATAGCAGTGGTTACAAAGTCCTTGAGCTTTTCGGTTTCCTCCTCAGAAAGTTTGGAGATCTGAGTATCTTCTTTCTTGATAAGGTTCTCTATAGAATCGGCATCTACACGGGCAAAGGATATTTTCTCTTGGGTGCTTTCCAATTTTTGGATCAGGTGAGAGACCAGTGGGGAGTCCAAAAGGAGTACCTCATAGCCTTTGGCTTCTGCTTCAGCGATATAGCTGTGTTGGGCTTCTTTGTTTTGAGCATAAAGAATGATTGTCTGCTCGTCCTTGTTGGTTTGCAGCGGTTTAATCTTTTCTAAAAGCTCTTCAAAGGTATAGTATTTGTCATTTACGGTAGGGTATAGCGCAAATTTCTGTGCTTTCTCAAAGAATTTTTCTTCGGAGAGCATACCGTATTCTATCACGATTTTGATATCATTCCATTTCTTTTCAAAATCCTCACGGTTTTCTTTGAAAAGAGATTGAAGTTTATCGGCTACCTTACGAGTTACGTAGCTGGAGATCTTCTTTACATTTCCATCGGCTTGGAGGTAGGAACGAGAGACATTTAGCGGAATATCGGGAGAGTCTATCACCCCACGCAAGAGGGTCAAGAACTCAGGAACAATACCTTCCACATTGTCAGTTACAAAGACCTGGTTCTGATAGAGCTGGATTCTGTCCTTTTGCAATTGCAAGTCATTGCTTAGCTTAGGGAAATAGAGAATCCCTGTAAGATGGAAAGGATAATCCACATTCAGGTGAATGCTGAACATAGGATCCTCATATTGAGTAGGATAGAGTTCATGATAGAACGCCTTGTAATCCTCATCGGTAAGCTCTGAAGGCTGTTTAGTCCAAGCAGGGTTAGGGTTATTGATGATATTATCTACCTCCTTATACGCTGTTTTATAGTCCTCAGGGGCATTTTCAGGTCGAGGAAGGGCTTCCTTGCGCATGCCTAGCTTGATAGGGATAGGCATGAACTTGTTATATTTTACAAGAAGTTGGCGTATCTTGTTCTCTTCCAAGAACTCTGTGGAGTCTTCAGCTATATGGAGGATAATTTCGGTACCATGTCCTTCTTTCTCGATAGGTTCTATACTGTAGGCTGGAGAACCATCACACTCCCAGCGTACGGCTTGTGCTCCTTCTTGGTAAGAACGGGTTAGGATTTCAACCTTATCGGCCACCATAAAAGCCGAATAGAAGCCCAAACCGAAATGTCCAATGATACCTGCATCTTTGGCTGAGTCCTTGTATTTGTTAAGGAACTCTTCAGCTCCAGAGAAAGCGATTTGGTTGATATATTTTTCCACCTCTTCCTCGGTCATTCCAATACCTTGGTCGGTGATATGTATTTTTTTTCCTTCTTTATCCACCTTTACCTCAATAATAGGGTTGCCATAAGGTACTTTAGCTTCGCCAATTTGGCAAAGGTGCTTGAGCTTAAGAGTAGCATCGGTAGCATTGGAGATCAGCTCACGAAGGAAAATCTCGTGGTCGCTATATAGAAATTTCTTAATAAGTGGAAAAATGTTTTCCACAGAAACATTTATTTGTCCTTTCATACGTGCTTTTTTTCTTTCCTTTTTAGCAAAGATAATGCCGCACTTACAAGACTGACAAAATGGCAGGAAGGTTTTGAGTTCTAAGTCTTGAGTTTTGAGTGAATGAGAAATTTTATTATTTACTATTTGTTTTTTACTTAAAAAATCGTAATTTTGCAACTGTAATAAATTATAAAAATGAAAAATAGCAGTACCGTCCTATGTTACAAAATAGGGTATTACATCAGCCTTTTTGGAGTGGCCACTATTCTACTTTGGATAGGAGCATTCAAGTTTACACACACTGAAGCAGAGGGAATTAAACCTTTGGTAGAACATAGCTTTCTGCTCTCATGGCTTTATAAAATACTGAGCTTGCAAGGAGTTTCCAACCTCATAGGTGTAATAGAGATAGCCATAGCACTGGCACTAATAGTAGGGATATTCTCACCGATAGTACGTAAATTAGCTTTTGTAGGTTGTACGATTACTTTTCTTATTACTTTGAGCTTTCTTTTTACCTCTGCTAAAACCTACTACTACATAGAAGGAGTTCCTGTTACCGATTTCTTTATCTTAAAGGACATTCCTATGTTAGGCTTTGGAATGATAAGTATGAACAAGCCTAAGTAGTTAAGAACTAACGACTAAAAAATGAGGTTTTTTATCTGTGTTTTATTATTAGGGATAGCCCAACTAAGTGCGCAACCCACGATTGCCAATACACCAACCCTAAGAGTCTATCGCTTGGCGATCAATATACCCTATAATACGTATAGCAGTTGGCTTTTTGAAAAAGATACCGATAAGGTGAAACAGTTTTGGCAAGAAACAGAACACTTTCTTAACCAAATGTATATGCGTGATATTGGAGTACGTTTTGAGCTGGTAAAGGACGAACGACTGATTATAACAGACCCTAAAAAAGAAGTCTTTAAGCGCCAGCACAATGCTAGCTATATTATAGGACTTGCTACGGAGGCAATCAATGACCTTATAGGTAGCGAGAACTATGATGTAGGTATCTGTGTAACCTATTTTACGAATAATAGGAAAAGCATGGTACTGCGAGGACTTTCCCATATTGGGGGCGTATATCACAACGAACATAAGGGAGCCGCTGTAGCAGTACCTACTAAAGAGGTGATAGCTCATGAAATAGGGCACCTATTTGGAGCACGTCATACTTTCAGTGGTGTGAATTTTGACTATGCGAGCGAAAAAACGGAATATGATAAGGGACAATCAGTTATGAGTTCGGGTAACCCAAGGGATTTCTTTTCGCTATCCAGTATTGAGTTGATTCGAAGATACCTCAGTGAGCAGGCGGGACATCGCTCTAAAGATGTTTCCTTTGCCTCCGCTCCCCCTCGTATAGATAAGAGCCAGATAAAACCACGCTATACCCTCCCGAAGGATACCTATTTCTCTTTTGCTATACCTGCTACAGACCCAGATAGCCAGCAGCTCTATTATATGGCAGAGCAACATGATGTACGCTTGGGCGAAGAGACTTCCGTAGCACAATATACCATTCCTCAGCCTACGACCATTCCTTTGGTAGCCTTTAAGCGACAGTACCATAAGCACACAGGTAGTGAGGTAGCCAATAGCTGGATTCGTGAGCTGCAAACGGGTACTTTTACCTTTTGGTTGGCCGTAAGTGATGCCCAGCCGCATAGTGATAAGGATTATATTACCCAATATGATTTGGCTGAAACACAAGTGGTTGTAACAGAGGGAACGCCCTTTAAAATTACGACCTCTACCGCTAATAAGACTTATAGAGGAGGGAGCAAACTGACCCTTACTTGGTCTGTGGACAAACCTATTTTTGAAGGAACTAAGGTGCGTATCTGGCTCTCAGATGACCATGGACAGACCTATCCTTATCTTTTAGCTGATGGGGTAGAGAACACTGGCAGTTATGAAGTTACGCTACCCAATATTGCGATAAGAAAACAGCCCTATGGCTCTTCAGGGCTTGAGGTAGGAGCAGGCGTGATTAAGATAGAGGTGATAGACCATATAGCCTTTGCCGTTAGCGATGAGAATCCTAAAGCGGGGGGCGGATTTATCCTCGAAAAAGATGACGACTTGCCACTTGCCTTTGTGCTTCCCTTACCCCAAGATAAAAACATAGAGGAGGGAGAGCCTCTTCCTGCTCAAGCTACACTTAGGGCGGTAGGCCCTTGTGATATTCCTACAGTAACCCCTTCAGTAACAGAGGAAAGGAAAGAGGGCAAACTCACAAAAATTACTTATCAATGGCTTGCTACAGACTCTTGTGGCAATCAGGTTACTCATACCCAAGTGATTACTATCAATCCTAAAAAACAAGAATCCGTACCGCCCTCTGATCCTAAGCCAGCTCCAACCCCTGAGCCAACTCCAGAGCCAACGCCCAAGCCAGCACCGACTCCAGAGCCAACGCCCAAGCCAGCACCAACTCCAGAGCCAGCACCGACTCCAGAGCCAACGCCTAAGCCGACACCAACCCCTGAGCCCGCACCAGCTCCAGAGCCAACGCCTAAGCCAACTCCAGAGCCAGCACCAACACCCAAGCCAGCACCGACTCCAGAGCCAACGCCAACTCCAGAGCCAATGCCTAAGCCAGCGCCGACTCCAGAGCCAGCGCCGCCCAAGCCAGCACCGACTCCAGAGCCAGCACCGACTCCAGAGCCAACGCCAACGCCCAAGCCAGCACCGACTCCAGAGCCAACGCCCAAGCCAGCACCAGCTCCAGAGCCAGCGCCCAAGCCAGCACCAACTCCAGAGCCAGCACCGACTCCAGCGCCAATACCCAAGCCAGCACCAACTCCAGCGCCAATGCCCAAGCCAGTACCGACTCCAGAGGCGCAGGAAATTATAGTATATAATGGAGTTTTTGCAGAAAACGGAGGTGAAAATTATTTTAGAGTAGAAAATACAGATCCCAATACGCCTATAAAGGTGCTTATTTTTAACGAAATGGGCTTGATAGTCTATGAAAATGTGCATTATCAACAAAATGGAGATGTATTCCGAGGGTATGCCAATGTAAAAGGTGTGATCACCAGCGGTCAAAGCCTCCCCTCAGGTACTTATTTCTATATACTTTCTTATACCCATAACGGAAAACAAGAAACAAAAAAGGGATACCTTTATTTAAAGTAAAGCCAAGCGAATACATGGAGCTTGGGTATGTGAGTAAAAGGTAAAAAGTAAAGCCAAGAGAATACTTGGAGCTTGAGAGTGGAATTGGCGGATTTATATTTCTGAACATTCATTATTGATAATCCATTATTAACAAAAATATTTGTTGTGAAAACAATTCATTATTTTATCTTTTGGTTGCTTATAGGGTGTTGTTTTTCAGCACTCTATGGCCAAGAGAAAACGAGTGCTGTAATAGCACATTTCTCCAAAGCCACTCATTTGCAGTGGGCTGTACCCACTCCTCAGGGGAGTCTTCCTCTGGAGTGGGAGGAACGACATAATACGCTTTCCTCTGAGGGTTTTCGTAGTTTTGTAGCCTATCATCAAGGGGTGTTTTCGGGTAGTATCTCTATGAATGACACTACTTTATCGGGAGAGGTATGGCACAACGGACATACTTATTCCCTCTCAGATGACAAGGGACAGCTTAGGGTAAGCCCTCAAGAATTGCACACCTCTTGTGAGGCTTGTGCCGATGGAGCGACCCCTCAGCGGGCAATGCTGCCTACTCGTCTGGCTCCTGGTACTATCTTGGCCGAAGAATCGCTTCCTTCTGAAGACAAGCGGGTGTTGTATAATGTGCATGTACTGAGGACTTTCCGTTTGGCCATGCTGATAGATTATAGCTTTTACAAAGGGCACTGTCAGGGACGTATGGAACTGGCCAAGGCCTTTATGACGGATGTACAAACCAAGCTCAATGAGGTATGCGGACGAGAATTGGGCTATCAATTTGAATTAGTAGATGATCCACGCCTGATTCGAGTTGTAGAGAAAGAAGAAATCTATCCAGATAAGCCATTGGTACGTACCGTTGTAAATACGGCTACAGATGCGTTTAATAAACTCATAGGGGAGGAGAATTACGATGCAGGTATCGTCTTTGCTGTATATAAGGACAATCGTGGATTGGCACATCTGGGAGAGATTACAGGTAAGCTCAAGGGAGGCTGTGTGGCCAATGAGGAGTTCTATATCATTCTGCATGAACTTGGACACCTATTGGGTTCCGCGCATACTTTTACCATAGGAGGGGCTACCGCCTCTTCCTTTACCGAACCTGATAGGGGCAACTCTATTATGAGTTATATCAATGACCCTTATGGCACTTATTTTTCCTTGCCTTCTATCTATACCATTCATAACCGTACCAATCTGCATGATGCCTATTATGCCGATAAGGCACGCATTCAGCTCGTGGGGCTTGCTCAGCCCAATATTCCTTATGGGGAGCCTTCCGATAACAAGGCACCGATGATTGACCGTAGCAAACTCAAGAAAAGTTATACCTTACCCCCTAATACCTATTTCCAATTTACCATAGAAGCGAGTGATCCTGATGGAGATCCTTTGCTTTATATGGCGCATCAGGCTGATTTTAAGGTGTTTGGAAAGGCGCGTTTTCCTTCCAACCGCCCTACTACGGATAATAAAATTGCTTTCTATCGGCCATATACTGAGGATAAAAGCACAAATGAATGGAAGGAAGTTCCTTACAAATTCACAGGTGAATACGAAACAGGAGATTTTACTTTTTGGTTAGGTGTATGTGACGGCTCTGTAGGGGCTTATAAAGCAGGCAAACCCCATACCCCTCTCTATGATGTTTATCAGACCAAAGTACAAATAAAAGATGGAATGCCTTTTAGAATTACAAATATTGTAAGAAGTAGTAAGTCAGGAGCTTACAAGAGAGGAGAGGATGTTACCCTACATTGGAATGTAGATAAGAAGATATTTGCTTCCGATAGTAAGGTACGTATTCTTTTCTCGGATAACTATGGAAAGACCTATGACTATGTGTTAGCAGAAGGGATACCTAATAACGGAGAAGCAACAGTGACTTTTCCTCAAGCAAAAGGCTGGAAAGGCTATGCTGGCTATGTGGAAGGTATCTTTAAGATAGAAGTGCTGGATCATATAGCTTATGCTGTCGATTTGGACAAACTCTATATGAAGGACATGGTAAAATCGGATATTATCTTCAATAATTTGCCCAAGCCTGTCGTTACCGTAAAAAGGACAGAAATTCCTGAAAGAGCAAACGTTACTGCTAAATCCGTTTATTGTACTGACAAAAGAGCAGAGGTTTCCTTTTCAGAGGAATCGCATGCTGACTATATACTGCGCCGTTGGGTAGCCACGGATAAATGTAAAAACAAAGCTACTTTTGTCCAATATATCTATTTTGAAAAGGAAATACCTACCAAGACCCTACATTTTGTAGGAGATCTTCCCCAAGATATACATGTACAATGCCCAGGAGAGATTCCTCCTAAAGCCACATTGCAGGCAGAAGGAAGCGATTCGGTAGAGATAGAATACGAGGAAGAAATGACCGAAGGCGATAAGAAAGCCTACAAGCTCACTCGTGTATGGACGGCCTATGCCTCTGATGCACCTGCTATCCGACATGTTCAACAAATTTTCTTAAAGGACACCCAACGACCAGAATTTTCAGCTTATCCTAAGAACCTAACCGTGAAGGATGAGAGTGAAATACCTTTCAAACCTACCCTTACAGCTACCGACAATTGTGATTCTCAAGTAGATGTTTCCTCAAGCTCTGAACCTATCTATGACAAGCAGGGTAAAAAGATAGGAGAGCGCAATGTATGGTTTGCTGAAGATGCAGCCCATAATGAAAACCGTTACGAACAAATTATTACCATTGACCCCAAAGCGGACGAGACTCCTAAGCCAGCACCGACACCAGAGCCTACGCCCAAGCCAGCGCCGACTCCAGAGCCTACGCCTAAGCCAGCACCGACTCCCGAGCCAACGCCCAAGCCAGCACCGACTCCCGAGCCAACGCCTAAGCCAGCACCGACTCCCGAGCCAACGCCCAAGCCAGCACCGACCCCAGAGCCAACGCCGACCCCAGTACCGACTCCCGAGCCAACGCCTAAGCCAGCGCCGACACCAGAGCCAACGCCCAAGCCAGCACCAACCCCTGAGCCAACTCCTAAGCCAACTCCTAAGCCAGCGCCGACACCAGAGCCAACTCCTAAGCCAGCACCGACTCCAGAGCCTATGCCCAAACCAGCACCGACTCCAGAGCCAACGCCCAAGCCAGCACCGACACCAGAGCCAACGCCTAAGCCAGCACCGACTCCAGAGCCTACGCCCAAACCAGCACCGACTCCAGAGCCTACGCCCAAGCCAGCACCGACACCAGAGCCAACGCCGACACCAGAGCCAACGCCTAAGCCGGTACCGACTCCAGAGCCTACGCCCAAGCCAGTGCCGACTCCAGAGCCAACGCCTAAGCCAGCACCGACTCCAGAGCCAACGCCTAAGCCAGCACCGACTCCAGAGCCTACGCCCAAGCCAGCACCGACTCCAGAGCCTACGCCTAAGCCAGCGCCGACCCCAGAGCCAACGCCAACTCCTGATCCTATACCGACCCCTGATGTTGTATCACAAGAGGTAGAGGTATATAATGGAGTTTCTGTAGAGGGGGGAGGAGAGAACTATTTTAAAGTAGAAAATACGGATACTAATACGCCTATAGAGCTGCTTATCTTTAACGAAATGGGCTTAGTAGTCTATGAGAGTGCTCATTATCAGGACAATGGAGACGTATTCCAAGGCTATGCCAATGTAAGTGGCGTAGTGGGAAGAGGCCAACGTCTTCCCTCAGGGACTTATTTCTATATAATGAACTATACCCTCCATGGGGAAAAACAGCTAAAGAAAGGATTTCTTTATGTAAAGTAAAAAATAAAAGGTAAAAAGTAAAAACACCTATAGTCTTTGCCTTTTACCTTTTATCTTCCACCTTATTGATTACCGCCACATCATACCGCTGAAGTAAGAGGGAACCCCATGTATGCCGCCTTCTTGGCGGAGTACAATGAAGCCACTTTTGTCGTTTTCAAGGTCATAGAGCTTGTCGTCGTCGCGAATGACAAACACATAGCCATAGCCGCTACCTACAACATGCACCCCTCCGTAGCTGGGTTGTAAGGGGTCATAGTCTGTCCAACCACGACCAACAGTTGGAGCCCCTACAAAAGCAATATACTTGCCATCGGGAGAGAATACAGGATGATATTCACCATCGGCCTTATCAGACCCTGTGAGCTGGGAAGTGGTTACTTGGTGCAAGTTGCTGCCGTCTATATTCTGTACCCAAAGGTGTTTGTTATAGCGGAAAGCCACACGAGTAGCTTGTGGGTTTACGGTTACATAGCTGGCGCCTTTGCCTTCGTTGAGCGTAAGTACTTCTTCTACACGGTCTCCGTATGCCTCCTTCCAGCGATAGAGTACCCCTCTGATAGCGCTGTACATTTCGTTGTTTTCTGTCCATACGGGGGTGCTTTGGTAGCTCAAATCGTCGCGGGTAAGCCCCTCAGTAAAGTCGGCTATGAGCTTACCTGTCTCGGTATTGAGTAAGAGCACCCCACGCTCGTCCCAATCATAGGAATCAACCGCAATGAATCTCTTGTTGGGTGAGAGTCGAATGATACATCTCTTGTAAAACTCTTGGGGGTCATAGGTAAAGCTAAATGAAAAAGTATTGCCCGTTTTGGGAAGATCATCGTAGGCGAACCATACATGACTACCGTCCCAAGGGCGCAACAAGAAAGTTTGGGTATCTTGAGTGCCAAACGAACGGTCAGTACTGATAGCCAGTGCTATTTCCTTGCTACCATAGGTAATATCACAGCCCGTAATACCAGGGCCGTTCATTGTTTTTACTACCTTGCTGAGCTTTCCATTGGAGAAGTTATAGGACTGAATACCGTCGGAAGCGAAATCCACATAGAGCGTACCAGGGAGCGAAGCTGCATTGCCGTTCCCGCCTCCTTCTTTGGAGCAGGAGGAAATGAATAATGCTGTGGCAATGAGTGTTGAAAAGATAAGTTTTTTCATGATAATTAAGAATTAAGGGTTATATAGGATGCAAAAGTATGAAATATAAATCCTTAATAATCAATGATTAACAATAGTTTAGGAATATAGGAGTAAAGGGTTATAGGATTCCTGCTAAAACCCTATAACCCTAAATTTCTTTACTCCTTGACTAAAAAACTATAACTCTTTATTCCTCAGTCATGGTAATTCAGGAATTCTTTCTCGCTTGAAAGGGGAGCTGAGGGTAAGGAGAAAGGCCTTGAGGGCTGCTCTTTCCTCCTTGGTGAGGGAGAGCTTTTGTAGCAGAGGATCAGTAGTGGGGAAAAGAGGGTCGTTTTCCTGATCTTTGCGAGGCTTAGGGTGCGCCATACCTGCATCGTACATTTGTATTACTTCGTCTAAAGTAGATATTAGGCCATTGTGCATATAGGGAGCTGTACGGCTCACTTCACGTAGGGAAGCTGTTTTGAATCGGCCTACATCATCTTTGTCTTTGCTGATTTTGTATCTGCCCAAATCCTCATATTTGCGTCCATAGTAGGACATACCTAAGTTGTGAAACTGCTGGTCAGAAAAAATAGGAGAGAAATGGCAGTTCACGCAACGAGCCTTGGTACGGAACAGATGCAAGCCCAAGACCTCTTCATCGGTGAAAAGGTCTTTTTCGCCTGCGATAAAGCGATCAAACTTGCTTTTGCCACTGACAATGGTACGTTCGTAAGTAGCAATGGCATCAAAGATACGAGAAAGGGTAATGGTCTCATCGCCAAAGGCTTCTTTGAAGTATGAACGATAGCCTTTGATACGCTTAATATTCTTTAGGGCAACTACTTCATGAGAGGCCATTTCTACTGGGTCGGTAAGAGGGAACATGGCTTGGGATTCGAGGGTGCTCGCCCTGCCGTCCCCAAAAAAGGTGGTATGGTAAGCCATGTTAAATACTGAAGGAGAGTTTCTTACCCCATTTTTGCGATTATGTCCAAAGGAAAGGCTACGTCCGTCCGCCCAGCCCAATTCAGGATCATGACAATTGGCACAGGAGATTTGTTTGGATTTTGAGAGGCGAGGGTCAAAGAAAAGGAGCTTGCCTAATTCTTTTTTCGCATCCGTATAAGGGTTGTTCTCAGGGAAAGAGAGTTTAGGTAAGGAGCCGATTTCCACATAACGAGCTTTTACGCTTTCGTCCAACAGGGGAGCTTCCCAATTTTTAGAATCTCCGCTGCTATAAGCTTCTCTAAGCTGTGCTATATATTCAGGTTCGTACAAAGATTCCTTCAGTCGTGTAAAGGAGAAGAAAACGCCCATACAAAGGGGTAAAATAAATATTTTTTTCATTTTTCAGTTGTTAGTTAGTTTTAAGATTATGAAATTAAGGGGTATAGTCTTTTAGACTCTGGGAGACAAAGGTACAAATTTTATTTGAGTAAAGAAATTGAGATAGCAGCACCATAGCGATCAGTTCCCTTGAAGGTGGTTAGGTAGGTGGAATGGATGCTTGTGATAAGCAGCGTACCACTTGAGAGGCGTTTTTTGAAATCTACGCCTAAGTCAAGCAGATAGTGAGTCTTGTCAAAATAAGCATAGTCAGGATAGACTACCTCTTGATAGAAAAGGCGTAATGTACGGGCGGCATAGTCTGTAGGACGATAGGGCTTGTGATAGTCTTCGTTTTGGTTTATCAGCTTGTTGTACAAGGGACTGATAAGAGTAGTCTTTAGAGAGGGCTGTACCACAAAGCGATCTAACTCATATCCTTTTGTCCAAAACAGAGATAGGGCAAGGGAGGAATGATCAGTAAGAGTTTTTGCCATGATATCTTTCTGATAAGCCCCCTCATAGATAGCCTCTAAGGCTAACTCACGATGGTTTTTTCCAAGTCGCTTTAACAGATTGGCAGAGAAAGAGATGTCCTCTTGGTAAGCACGATAATTGCGTCCTTGACGATTCATAAGGCGATTGGTGGTTTGCCTGTCAGAGGCTATAAGGGACAGACTTAGGGTTTGGTCTTCTTTTAATTGGTTGATATAATGTGCTTTAGCTAAGAAAGTATCCTCATAGAGGCGCGCTAAGATATCTTCATCAAATTCACTATCGTTGCCATTGCGATAGGTATGAGTGAGCGTGTTTTTGTAACTTCCCTCCACTAAGAGTTTATGTAGTTCTCCTGTATAATGGTAGCCAAAGGAAAAGCCATAATAGTCGTTATTACGTTTGTTATTAGCGTTAGAGGTAAGCTGAAAGGTACCATAACCAAGTTGCCAACGATTATACTTGGTAAAATTGTTAGGTGTTTGCCCCTCTTCGTCGGTGAATTTCATTTTATTAGTTACTTTATTGTATCCATATTCGGCAGAGAGGGCTATTTTGTGTTTATTAGAAATATGAAAGGCCGTTTGTCCTGCGAAAAATAGTTCATTGTGGCTTGTTTTAGGACGAGGATCGTAGATTTCTCGAAATTTTTCTTCGTAGTTGATACGGGCAGAAAGAGTCATATCCCATATCTGCTTATAGATAGGAATACCAGCCCCTCCGAAGATATTGTACTGTTGGTTCACCCATGGAGCAGGTCGGCTTACGGCAAAGTAATGAGGATCAGGCATGAGACCATTGGGCTGTACCTCCCCATCGGAAAGCGTCCACGCCTTGTCTTTCTGATAGATACGTTGCAAGTTGAGCTTTCCAAAGAAGTTGATACGTTTATGCCTATAGAAGCCATAGGAGCGCAGACCAAAATCTGTTTGTTCTTTGGCTTCTTGGGCAAGGTGTAGGTTACCCTCCCTATGGTTTAAGTATAAGCTGCTAGAAGTAAAGTTCTCTATAGGTATTTCTGTAAAGAAGATAGGAGATTGTTCATATATGGCATACATCTTTCCAAACATATCGGTATCTGGGGTGATTTGCCCATAGGAAGTGATTACAAGGAGTCCAAATAAGGGTAAAAAGAGTCTTTTCATAGTAAAAATGGAAAGAATGAGTGCCTTAAGACACTCATTCATATAACTAATATAGTAATTAATCTAAAGCACTAAGGTCAAATACTTTTACTTTTCTATCAAAGTCATTGGTAGAGTTGTTGGTATCCTGATAGCGTGTAATACCATTTTTAGTATCTTTCACTTTGCGGATAAACACCTCGGAGGAGTAGAAACTTTCGGCCTTGAGTTCTCCTGCATCTATGCTATTGGGCAGACTATGAGGGAAGGATTTGTTAGCATCATCATGTTGGGCATTGACTCCATCAATGATTTTATCTATAGGGATCTGTACGTACTTAGCAGTGTCAGGCTTAGGAGTAGTTATTGTAGGCAGTGCAACACGCTTATAAGCATCAAAGTGTTCTTTAGTATCTCTAAAAAGAATATAGGCTTCCCTACCATGTGTATCCAAAAGGAAGTCCTTTCCCCCACTTTTGTGGAGTATGACCATATTGGTGACCGCAGGATTATCGGTGTCCAAAGTTTTTCCGTCTTTGACAAAAGAAGGATCTAAATATACTTCAAAGTGAGCACGGCTTAAATCAAGAGTTAGTTCAGGATTTCTTACAGGTTGTCCGGCGATAGGTTCTTTGTGGTTACGAGCAGAAGCCGCTACAATCTTGGATTTGCCTGGAGCTAAAGGATGTTCTTTTCCGCTACCTGGAAAGGCAATAACTGTTTTGGCATATACATAGTCGGTATTGGCTTTCTCATTTAAACCTTCTAGGCCTTGTGCTTGACTCCAGTCATATTTCCCTTCGGCATCAAATCCTTTTTTACCTTTGTTGGATTTGGCATTGGCTGATACAGTCAATTTAGCAAAGTAGATACCATCCAAATAGAGCGTATCGGAGGAGTTGTTATGTACCTCAAAGAAGTTATCATAGTATTTGGCCGCTGTCTGGATATTGGAACCTGTATAGTATAACTGTTTGATCACCAAATCGCCCATACGAGCAGTGCTCATCTTGAACGAAAGAGCGTTTGCTTCTTTGGAAATAGTTACTCCCTGTTTGGAGGCAGAGAAATGAGCCTCATTGTCAAAGCCAAGGAGGGTATTGTTCTGTTCCTTGGTAAGGGATTTAGACACCTCTATATTGTAAGTGCCAGGGAGTAGTTGTAGGATAGCCTTTCCTTCGTCAGAGGTGGTAGCTTCATACTGCTGGCCAGTAGAAGTGTCGGTAAGTTTTACCACAGCACCAGCGGCTTTGATATTATTGAATTTGTCCCCATAAGTAGCCTCTACTGTGTAGGAGATACGAGACACCTCTTGGCTTTGACCATTATTATCAAAGCCCTCATCGTCCTTGCGGCAAGCACTCAGTAGCGCTATGCAAGATAGAAGTAAAACAATTTTCTTCATAAAAATATATTAAGTTTTTAGTTGTTAGTGATTAGTTTTTAGTGTCTGATCACTCATTACTAATCACTAACCACGAGGATTATATTTTTCCAAAGTTGAAAGTAGCAGTAGCTCCGAAAGAAATGGCTTCGTTCATACGTGTTTCAGAACCAGCAATCACCACTGTGGGGCGGTAATTAGCTACATTATTGATATAAAAGGACAGAGAGAGTCCGTTTTGTAATTCTTTTGTAAGGCGCAAGTGGAAGTTATGATACATAGGGGTACGTCTGTCTTGGCTTGTGGTACCTGCCACTCGGTGGAGGGACTGGTAGCGACTGCTGCTTCGCTCTGCCTCTGGGATTGCAATATGTTGTAGCTGACTATTTAGATACCCCAAAGGATAGATATCCTTAATAGAAGCAAACTGATGACTAAAGGTGAATTGCTCTATTGTCAAGGAGGTCAATAGTCCTAAGAAAGGCAGGTGATAGGTAGCCGTTAGGCGCAAGCTTAGCTTATCGGCACTTGTGATGTCCTTAGGGTATAGGATATATCGGTGTTCGGTGTCAGCAAAATTGGTATTAGCCACTTGGTTGGGCAAATTGCTGTCAGATTCGGAATATATATAGCTTCCAGAAAGGGTAAATTGGGTATTGATAGCTTCAATCTTATTAAAATGTACCATTATCTCTACTCCTATATCTGTATTTTTGGCAGTATTTGAGGTGCTTTGGTACTCCAAGAGCATATCTTTGTAACCTATAATGGTATAGGAAGGCGGTAATTTAGGGTTCGTATTGGGGGTGAACCTCAGCTCAGGAATGGGATAAAGGCCTAAGTGAGGGTTGTTCTCAAAGCTATCGTAGTTATAGTTAAGGAATCCTGTAAGGTTAAGGCGCGCAAAAGGCAAGGTAAGGTCAGTACCTACTTCATATTTCCAAGCTTTGGCAGGCTTGAGGGACACTTCAGGACGTTCTATGACATGGGTTTGTATATAATTGACGGCATAGTCACCAGTACGCAAGTCTTTGACTAAGATGTCAAAAAATACATTGCCAGGGAAGCGGTTTTGTAAGGAAGGAGCCTTGGTGGCTAGTCCTGCTCCTGCTCTTAATTTTACGGAGGGGGAGAGGGTGAATGCCATGTTCAAGCGGGGGCTAAGTGAAGAAAACCCATTTTGGTTCTCATATCTTAGTCCTATATTAGTTGCTAAGCATTGGCGGTTGTTGAAGGTATAGGTGATATTGTCTTGCACATAGAAGTGGAAGAGCTTATTGGCTATCACATAACGATTAAAGTTCAGCGGGCGTACACCTTGTCCGCTATCTGTGCCTCCTTTGTTAGGGTTTAGAGAAGAGAGCATAGAAGCAGAATTGGTATCAAAGATCTTTCCTTCGCCTATATTATCACTATAGGTGAAGCCCGTTCCTGCCGATACGAGATGACGGAAATTATGATAGAAGAAATCTTTGGAAGCATTCAGGCTTAGAGCACCATTAATAGGTTCGCCTATGGTGCGCTCCTTGGACATATAGGAGACAGGCGTATAGGCTCCTTGGTGGAAAGAGGTATGGTCAGCCAAGGGAACTACATTACCTATTCCATTGACATAGTATTCCTTGGTAGAATCTGTTTTTGTATAAGAGAAGCTTACAGAGCTTGTTAGTTGGTCTATCCAAGAGCTTTCTAGCTGCAAGGTAGTGCGGTTACTTAGTGTATAGCCGTATTCTTTTTTAGAGGAGCCATTTCGGAACATCTCGTCCAATTCTTTGTACTGCTTGCTGCCGTCCAAGTTACTTCTTGCCGAGAGGGTTAGTGTATTTTTTAAGCGTTGAGAGGAGTTATAAGTACTCCATATTGCTGTGGTGGTGAGGCGGTTGAAGGACATCAGATCATTACGAGGATCGCTGTTAGAGTTGAGATAGTCTAAGGATAGACTCAGGTTACCCCAGTTTCTAGGCAATTTGAAGCCCTTTAGTGCACTCAGGGTATTACCTCCCCCTACCATAGAAGCAGAGAGCTGTAGGGGAGATACCCCCGCCTTGCGCTCTACGATAATCAAGCCCGAAGTCGCATTACCATATTTAGCATCGGCAATACCACTGATCACTTCTACCTTTTCTATATTGGAAGAAGGGATGGTACGTAGGTCAATGGAGCTATTGGCATGAGAAAAAGCAGCGTTATTGCTTCCTCCTTTTTGAGTATAAGCATAGGTCTGCATATTCTCATCGTTGGAGATATACATATCATCCATAATGAAGCCTATTCCAAAAGCGTTATTCTGGTTTTTGAGGGCAGTACGCAGTTGGATATCTTTGGGACTCTCCAGCGCAATATTCTTGATAGGTTGCCCAGGGAGTTGTTGCAGCACATCGGATAGGGAGAGCGATTGGAACTGACTAATGGCATATTTGTCAAGAGTGATAGCTGAGCTGGTTTTGTCCTTGACCTTGTCGGCAGTAACCACTACTTCTTTTAAGGAGAGAGATTCTTCTCTTAGGGTAATAGTAATAGAGATATCACTCCCTTTGATTGTACGTCTTTCCATACCTAAGAATTGTATGTCCAAGTCGTATTCCTTAAGGAAAGGGAGGGAAAACTTACCGTTTTCATCCGTGATAGCCCATTTTTTGGTGTTTTTATCCACAACACTCACCCCTAGAAGAGGTTCCTTCCGCTCGTCTTGTACGATGCCAGAGAGCAACTGCTGTTGGCCGTATAATGTAACGGAAAATAATGCTAAAAAGCTCCAAATCAGATACTTCATGAAGTAAAAATTTCGGGAGCAAAGATATTATTTTAAATCGGTCTAAATCATTTTTTAACTTTTTATTAAATATTCAGTATTTTATAATTAGCAGAAGAGGAATTTGTGTAGTTAAATTATATTCTTTTGTAAATCGCTGTATAAATTGATAAATAAAAGGTTATAAAGGTGAGGGATTTCAGCTAAAACCCTATAATTCTTTATTCCTTAGTTATTAATACGAATCAGTAGAAAGGCAATCGTATAGTCCAATTCATTAAGACGCAATTTATTGCGTCTCTACGGAAAACTATATCTATTATGTAATTGTCTTAGCCAGCGCATGTGTAGAGACGCATTTTATTGCGCCTTAGATAGTTAGCGGATAATATTTAACTAAGGATTCGTATTATTGATTGTTCTTAGTGTAAGGTATATCATACTTGCTTATGATAGATTGGGCTCTTTCAGCCAATTCTTCTATTGTTTTCTTTTTTTAGAAGAAAGTGCTGTCTTTGTTGTAGTTGTTTTATTGTGTTCGGGAGGGGCTCTTTGTATGGATAATCAGATAGAGGTTTTCGTAAGAGATCGAGGAATAAAAAAATAACCTTACGAGGGAGTAGGTTATTTCTTAGGTTTTTTCTTGTAGGTATTGGCAATCATTTCTTCTTCTGAAACAAAGAATTAAAGATTAAATTTTTCTCTCAAATGCTGTGATATATTACCATTAATTTCATCAGAAAGTACCATACTAAGTGCATAATCATCAGGAGTCATACGGTATTTTTTAGCAGCTTCTACAATTTCAGCTGGGGTCATTTTGAGTTTTTCAGCAGCTTCCAAAACCTCTTGGGAAAAAGCAGTTTTTTTAAGTCCTGTTTTAGCTTTTGTTTTGGTAGGGGCTTTCTTAGTAGATTCGTCTGTAACAGTAACAAAATCAAATGTTTTTATATACTGTATAAGATTTTTTGCGATGTTGCTGTTACTGTCTATGGTGATTATGTAAGCCATAAGTTATTTGTTTTTGAGTACAAAGGTACAAATTATTCCCCATACTAGACCACAAAAATTATACCAAATCCCTATAATCCTTAACACAAAAAAATTAATCATTAATTTCATACATTAATCATTATTTCGTATCTTTGCGGGCGATAAACAACCAAGACCATGAAGAAAATTCAAATGGTAGATTTGCAAGGGCAATATGAACCCTTGAAAGCACAAATACAGCAATCCTTTGATGAGGTGCTCTCCAGTGCGGCCTTTATCAATGGCCCTCAGGTGCAAGCGCTACAGAAGGAATTGGAACAATACTTACAGGTAAAACATGTGATTCCTTGCGCCAATGGTACTGATGCTCTCCAGATAGCTATGATGGGCTTAGGCCTTAAACCTGGTGATGAAGTCATCACAGCCGACTTTACTTTTGCCGCTACTGTGGAGGTGATAGCTCTTCTAGGGCTTACGCCTGTACTGGTAGATGTGGAACCCAATACGTTCAATATAGATATAGAGGCTATTAAGAAAGCGATTACTCCTAAAACCAAAGCCATCGTTCCTGTGCACCTATATGGTCGCCCTGCCAATATGGAGGTGATTATGCAGATAGCTAAAGAGCATAACCTCTTTGTGATAGAGGACAATGCACAAGGTATAGGGGCGGACTACACTTGGAGTGATGGCCACAAACAGAAGCTCGGTACTATAGGGCAGGTAGGGGCTACAAGTTTCTTCCCCTCCAAGAACTTGGGTTGCTATGGCGATGGCGGGGCTATCTTTACCAATGATGATGCGCTGGCGCATACCCTGCGAGGTATTGTAAATCATGGTATGTACGTGCGTTATCACCACGATGTGGTAGGGGTCAATTCTCGTTTGGACTCCTTGCAAGCATGTGTATTGCGAGCCAAACTGCCTCACCTAGATACCTATAATAAGAAGCGCCGTAGCTTTGCCCGTATGTATTCTGAAAGGTTGGCAGCCAACCCCAATATCATCACTCCAGAGATTCCCGAAGGGGATACTGCCCATGTGTTTCACCAATACACCATACGTATTACCAATGGTAAGCGTGATGCCTTAGCTGAGCACTTATCTGCCCATGGTGTACCTTTTGGAATTTACTATCCTATACCACTGCATCAGCAAAAAGCCTATACAGATCCTCGCTATAAGGAGGCAGACTTTCCCGTGACCAATCTCCTAGTACAGGAAGTACTTTCCTTGCCTATGCACACGGAATTGGACGAAGAACAAATAAATTTTATCACAAAGTTGATTATTGATTTTGTATAAAGTAAAAAAATACGTAATTTTGCAGCTAGTTAACAGAAGAAAGAATAGTGAAAAGTGAATAGTGGCTAACCACTAACCACTAATTGCTAAGAACTAAAAATAAAAGTAATGAGAACAATACAATTCAGAGAAGCTGTTTGCGAAGCGATGAGTGAAGAAATGCGTCGTGATCCTTCTATTTATTTGATGGGAGAAGAGGTAGCCGAGTACAATGGTGCCTACAAAGCCTCCAAGGGAATGTTGGACGAGTTCGGCCCTAAGCGAATCATAGATACACCTATTGCAGAGAGTGGTTTCTCTGGGATCGGAGTAGGTTCGGCTATGAATGGTTGCCGTCCTATCATTGAGTACATGACCTTTAACTTCTCCTTGGTTGCCATGGACCAAATCATCTCCAATGCAGCTAAGATGCGCCAAATGTCAGGCGGACAGATCAATATTCCTATTGTATTCCGTGGGCCTACTGCCTCTGCTGGACAATTGGGAGCTACGCACTCACAGGCTTTTGAGAATTGGTTTGCTAACTGTCCAGGTCTTAAAGTGGTAGTACCTTCTACGCCTTATGATGCCAAAGGCTTGCTCAAATCAGCCATTCGTGATAATGACCCTGTAATCTTCATGGAATCCGAACAGATGTACGGGGACAAAGGTGAAGTGCCAGAAGAGGAATATACCATTCCACTAGGCGTAGCCGATGTTAAGCGTGCTGGGAAAGATGTAACTATTGTTTCTTTCGGAAAGATTATCAAAGAGGCTTTCGCTGCTGCCGATGCGCTTGCTAAGGAAGGTATAGAGTGTGAGATTATAGATATTCGTACCATTCGTCCTATGGACTGGGAGACTATCTTTGCTTCAGTGAAGAAAACCAACCGCTTGGTAATCCTTGAAGAAGCATGGCCTTTTGGCTGTGTATCTTCTGAAATTACTTACCAAGTACAAGAACATATCTTTGACTACTTAGATGCACCTATCCAACGTATCACTACTGCTGATACCCCTGCTCCTTATTCACCAGCCCTTCTACAAGAATGGTTGCCTAACGCTCAGGACGTAATCAAAGCAGTGAAGAAGGTACTTTATAAATAGTGACAAACGACTAGTGACTAGTGACAAATGACTAGTGATTAGTGATAAACGATAAGACGCAATAAATTGCGTCTCTACGGAAGACTATGCTAAAGAAGGAATTGTCTTGGCTGGCGCTTGTGTAGAGACGCAATTTATTGCGTATTAATATAGAAATGTACAGACTCTTAATGTGGGGAGGTGTATTGTCTCTTAATGTGGAGATGTGTTATTTTCTTAATGTGGAGATGTGTTATTTTCTTAATGTGGAGATGTGTTATTTTCTTAATGTGGAGATGTATTGCGTATTGGTAGGATTTGATTCTTTTGAAGAATAAAAAAAGGTAAAAAGTATTGTTTTACTTTTTACCTTTTATCTTTTACTTATATTTTTAGCTTGCAGCAGCTTCGTTGCCAGCGGTAGCGTCTATAAGGACTTGGCCACGATAGTAGAGCTTGCCTTCAAACCAGTGTGCTCTGTGGTAAAGGTGTAGTTCGCCAGTTGTTGGGTCCTTAGCTATTTGAGGAACTACAGCTGTGTCATGAGTTCTTCTTTTGTCTCTTCGGGTAGAGGATTGTCTTCGTTTGGGATGTGCCATTTTCTTATTTTTTTATTTGTTCAACAATTTTTTTAATTCGTCCCAGCGTGGGTCTGTCTGGGAATCATCTGCTGCTTCTTCAAGCTCTTTGGGGCTAAAAGCATCTATGGTGTCTAACACTTCGGCGAGGTTCTCAGCCTGCGAATTGATACGCTTGGCAGGTACCGAGAGCACAATCATTTCATAGATGTACTGGGCTACCGAAAGGGTGTGTTCGCCTTGGGGAAGGATAAGCAACTCATCATTATCATCATTGTAGCTATCCCCAAACTTCACCACTAAGTCTAAAGCACCCTCAGTAGGGAGGTCAAAAGGCTCATCAGTGATGTCACAATTGACATTAACAGTGCCTTGGCTTAAGAAGTGTAGTTCCAAGAGGGTACTTTTCTTCTTTAAGTGTACACTTACTCTCTGGTTCACCTGGTTGAACTCATGATAGTCAAACAACTCAAAAAAGTGGTTATCTATCTGATATTCAAAGAGATGTTCTCCATCTTTTAGTCCTGCAAAGTGAATATCATACGCTTTTAAGTCGCGTTTTTTATCTTTCATTCTTATATGCAGTTTGAGGGTGCAAAGATAGGAATTTTTTTAATTATCCAAAAATAATTGTGGATAAATTTTTAGAGTGTAAAAATCTGATATTCTGTGGTAATCTCCTTGACCATCTGTTCGGTGCGCTCCTTGTCGGTATCGCTGAGAAACACCTGAGAGAAGGGAGGGAGGGTAACCATTCGAAGGAGCTGTCCTACACGCTTGCTATCAAGTTTGTCAAAAATATCGTCCAATAGCAGTATAGGAGCGACCTTGGTATGCTCATAGATACTAAGGAATTGGGCAAACTTCAGGGCGATAAGGAAAGATTTCTGTTGGCCTTGGCTGGCGAATTTCTTAACGGGCTGTTCCTCTATGGTAAAGACCAAATCGTCCTTATGTACCCCAATAGTAGTGTATTGGGCAGCCCTGTCTTGGGAGATACTCTGAGAGAGTAACTGCTTGAAATCCTGCCCCTCCAGCGGGCTAAGATAGCTAACGCTTACTTGTTCTTTCCCTTGGGAGATGCTCTGGTATTGCTTTTGGAAAATAGGGAGGAATTCCTCTAAAAAAGCCTTGCGTTCCTTGAAGAGTTCTTGGCCATATAGAGAGAGTTGGTCATCGTAGATGGCTACGGTATCGGGGTCAAAATATGCCCGTTCGTGCATGAGCTTAAGCAGGCTATTGCGCTGGGTGAGGGCTTGGTTGTATCTCAGTAGGGTTTGCAGATAGAGGGGTCGTACCTGAGAGAGCATGCCATCGAGGAACTTGCGCCTGGCTTCGCTGCCCTCGTGAATGAGGTCACGGTCAGAAGGGGAGACCATCACGATAGGGAACGTGCCGATATGCTCGGAGAGTCTGTCATAGAGCTTGCCGTTGCGCTTGACCACTTTTTTCTGTCCTTTCTTGACGCTACAGACCACTTGTTCCTCTCGTCCCTCTCTAAGGAAAGTACCCTCTATCAGATAAAAATCTTCTCCTAAGCGAATGTTGTGTAAAGTGCTCGAAGAAAAGTAGCTTTTGGTCATTCCTAAGTGGTAAATTGCGTCCAAAGAATTGGTTTTTCCGATTCCATTGTCGCCCACAAAGCAATTTAGCTGAGGAGAAAAAGAGAACTCTTTGCTTTCTATGTTTTTGAAATTCAGTATGTAAAGTCGTTTTAGGTACATCAAAAAAGGGGCTTACAAAAACATGCGCAAATTATTAAAAATTCTTGAGAAAAACACCCTCTATTACAAATAAAAATTTTATTTTTGCAAAATCTTTTTAATGCAAAAATTTTATGTCAGTTTACAAGAAGAATAACTATCGTCCAGGCCGACAAACAAAGAAAGAAAGACAACAGGAAGAGGCTGCTAATGAGGTTAGTAGCGAACAATTATCACATGAAAGTACCACTGCGGAGGTCTTCGATACCTTAGACGAAAAGGCAGGCAAGACTGAGGCATGGGTGATCCAGCATCAGCGTACCATTCTCTTTACAATCGTTGCTGTAGTGGTAGTGGGGTTAGGTTATATGTTTTACAAACAGTTTGTAAGCGAACCTCGCGAGCGAGAAATCTCCGAACAACTCTCTTTTGCTCAGAGTGTATTCAACCAGGCGCTTGATGCCAATACCACTGCTACCCGTGATTCTCTCTTTACCCTTTCGCTCAATGGAGATAAGACCCATGCAGGCTTTTTGAAGATTATCAAGGATCATGGCTCTAGCAAAGCGGGCAATGTGGCTAACTATGCAGCAGGTATGGCTTATCTGCAACTGAACAAATATAAGGAAGCGGTAACCCATTTGGACAAGTTCTCCTCTTCCGATCCGATCCTTAGTGCTTTGGCTTTGGGTAATATAGGAGATGCTTTTGTAGCTCTTAACCAACCTAAAGATGCTATGGATTATTATAAAAAGGCAATAGATAAGAGCGATAATGCCCTTACGGCACCTATCTATCTAAGTAAGGCAGCACAAGTGGCGCAAGATCAAAAGAACTACAAAGAGGCCTTAACCTATTTGGAACGCATCAAGACTGATTATCCTAACTCTGAAGAGGCAGCTTCTGTAGATGTGCAAATCAGCCAAGTAGAGGCACTTACGAACCTATAATATGGCGACAGAGAACAAGAACTTATCTACCTATGATAAGGCTGCTCTTCCACAGGTGAAGGGCAAATCTATCGGGGTTATCACCTCTCGATGGAATGGAGAGATTACCGAAAACATGCGCAAGGGAGCCGTAGAGACCCTCTTGGATTGTGGTATATTGCCAGAGGATATCCTTCAGTGGCAGGTGCCAGGCGCCTTTGAACTGGTCAATGGTGCTAAGCGTATGCTCCTTAGCAAAAGTGTAGATGCTGTCATTGTTATAGGCTGTGTGATACAAGGGGAGACCAAGCACTTTGACTTCGTCTGCCAAGGGGTGACTCAAGGGATCGCTTACCTGAATGCTACCCAACCTGTTCCTGTGATTTTTTGCTTGCTGACCGATAATACGCTGCAACAATCCATAGACAGAAGTGGCGGCAAGCATGGCAATAAAGGCATAGAAGCCGCTATTACAGCTATCCAAATGATTGATTTAGAGAAATAAAGGATAAAGGGTTATAGATAAAAAAAGGGTTATAGGGTTTTAACTGAATCCTGTAACCCACTTTTTTAATGACCAATGACCAATGACAAGTGACTAATGACGAGTGACTAATGACGAGTGACTAATGACGAGTGACAAGTGACTAATGGAGATTCACTTAAAATTCAAAACTCAAAATTCAAAACTCATAGAAAAATCGTATCTTTGCCCCTGAAAAAGGTAAGGGCGTCTTGCTCTTGTGATTTTTTTGGATAGGGAACTTCCCTCTGCCCCCTTGGGGAGGTTTCCATCATAGATATAGAAAAAGAGGGGGAGAATGATTGAACATTAATTTATTACTAAAAAATAAAAAAATGGCTATTATTATTACTGATAACTGTATCAATTGTGGGGCTTGCGAACCTGAATGCCCTAACAATGCTATATACGAGGGCGCTGATGACTGGCGCTATAGCGATGGGACGACCCTTAGAGGGAATATCGTCCTGCCTAATGGAAAACATGTCAATGCCGATGAGGTGCAAAAACCCATTAGCGATGACTATTACTATATAGTCCCCGACAAATGTACCGAATGCTTGGGCTTCCACGAGGAACCACAGTGTGCCGCCGTATGCCCTGTGGATTGCTGTATTCCCGACGAAAACTATAAAGAAACCGAGGAAGAACTCTTGCAGAAAAAAGCGTTTTTACATAATGAATAATGGTTAATGATTAATGCCAATAATGGTTAATGACTTAAGTTTCGCAAGTTATTTTTGAATTATAATTAGTTTTGTAATTAATTGTAAATCAATATTCAACAGAACAAACCTCCCCCCGCCCCCTCCAAAGGGGGAGTAAGCACGTTGGAAAAGGATAAATTTGTTAGTCAAAATGAAGAGTTTTCTATTGTCTAACTCTCTGAAAATCCACTGTTTAGTAAATCCCCCTTTGGAGGGGGGTAGGGGGGAGGTTTTGAAAATCAGTGAGTTACAGAGCTTGCGAAACTTAAATTAATCATTAATCATTGCTGGCATTAATCATTATCTTGTTATTTTTTTCCTAAAACTATTCTTAGTCTCAAGAAAAATGACGAATATTGCTTGCTAAACGCAGAGAAATAAACAACGCAAAAAAACTATGATAACACACCTTGAAGGTCGCTTGGTGGAGAAAACGCCTACTTATATAGTCATAGACTGTAATGGCGTGGGCTACTGGGTGAACATTTCTTTGAATACTTTCTCGCAACTTCCTGATTCGGAGCGGGTTAAGGTGTATACCTACCTACAGGTGAAGGAAGATGCTCATACTCTTTTTGGCTTCTTTGACAAGAGTGAGAGGGAACTTTTTACCCTGCTTATCTCCGTATCGGGGGTGGGAGCTGCTACGGCACGGGTGATGCTCTCTTCGCTTTCGCCTACACAGTTGCGCAGTGCCATTATCAACAATGAGGTGCGCACTATACAGTCGGCTAAGGGGATAGGGGCTAAGACGGCACAACGTATTATATTGGATCTCAGGGAGAAGGTACTCAAGCTTTCTGAAGATCCCTCCTTACCTACATTACCACAGGGACAACCCCATAAGGAAGAGGCTTTGGCAGCCTTGGAAGTATTGGGCTATCCAAGAAAAACAGCCGAAGGGGTAGTAGGAAAAATCCTCTCACAATCCAGCGAAGAACTTTCTGTAGAACAGCTTATCAAACAAGCCTTAAAACAATTGTAACAAGATGAACGGGAAATTATTTATAAAGTTATTTTTCTTTTTCTTCATGCTTCATGCTTTTGAGGCTTTTGCTCAAGAGAAAGATACCACAGAAAAGAAAAAGGATACGATCAAAACCAGTCGCTCCCTGCGCCGTTTGTTATTGAAGGATTCCGACAGAATCTCTCGCAAGTATAAGTACAATGCGGCTTTGGACAAATATGTGTATAGCGAGAAGGTAGGGGAGTATGACATCTCTACCCCTATTTTCCTAACACCCCAAGAGTACGAGAGCCTTGTGATGCGTGAGCGTATGGGCTTGTATTTCAGGGAGAAAAGTAGGGCTATGCAGCCTACCGCTCAAGGACAAACACCCAATAATGCCCAGCGGGATTTGCTCCCTGAGTTCTATGTGAAGTCGGAGCTTTTCGAATCTATCTTCGGGGGGAATAATATAGATATTATCCCGCAGGGGAATGTTGCCTTTGATTTGGGTTTGCGCTATACCAAGAACGATAACCCTTCTATAAGTCCTGAATATCGCAGTTCCTATGGGATTGATTTTGACCAGCGTATCAGCTTGGGCATACAAGGGAAGGTAGGTACCCGCCTCTCTATCAATGCGATGTATGACACCCAAGCGACATTTGACTTTCAGAATGTCTTCAAGCTGGAATATACGCCCAATGAGGACGATATAGTACGCAAGGTGGAACTGGGGAATGTGAGTTTGCCACTGAATAGCTCCCTTATCACAGGAGCGCAGAGCCTCTTTGGGGTGAAGACCGAACTCCAGTTTGGCCGTACTACCATAACAGGGGTGTTTTCCGAACAGCGCTCTCAGTCCCAGACAGTTACAGCTCAAGGGGGCGGTACTATGCAGGATTTTGAAATCCGTGCGCTTGACTATGATGAGAATCGCAACTACTTCCTTTCCCAGTTCTTCAGAGACCAGTATGACCGTGCTTTGGAGAACTATCCTTATATACGTAGCAAGGTGCAAATCGTACGTGTGGAGGTATGGGCAACCAACCGCTCCAATCGTACCTCTAACATTCGTAACATAGTAGCTTTGCAGGACTTAGGGGAAGCCAAGGCAGAGAATACCCGTATAGCGGGCAATGCGCCTGTAGGTTTCTTCCGTGGTTCCATAGGGGATAGGCCTACCAATGAGGCCAATAAGTACGACCCTACTCGTATAGACTCTCCTCAATCAGTACTTACCAAGGAGATTCGCGATGTAGCGACTATTCGTTCGGGATTTGGCACTATGTCGTCCTTGGTCAATGAGGGCTTTGACTATGCGGTTTTGGAAAATGCTCAGAAATTGGAAGAAGGTCGCGACTTCAAGGTTAATAAGCAATTGGGGTATATCTCTCTGAGTCAGCGACTTAATAACGATGAAATATTGGCTGTTGCCTACCAATACACCTACGAAGGAAATGTATATCAGGTAGGGGAGTTTGCCAACGATGGGATCTCGGCTACAACCAATGCTTATATAGCGGGGCAGAACAAGATCACCAATAACTGTTTGGTGCTGAAGATGCTCAAGAGTAATCGTTTGGTTACAGGTGATCCTATCTGGAACCTGATGATGAAAAACGTATATTCGCTCAATGCGGTGCAGATCAACCCTGATAACTTCCGCATGAACATCTTCTACAATGACCCTTCGCCAGTGAACTACATAGCCCCTGTAGATGAAGCTACTTGGAACAGAGAGCTCACCCGCAAGATACTACTTCAACTCTTTAACTTTGATAGGCTCAATGCTTACAATGACCCTGAAAATGGGGGAGATGGTTTCTTTGACTTTGTCGATGGTATCACCATAGACCCCGAATATGGGAAAATCATCTTCACCAAGGTAGAGCCTTTCGGGAAATATCTCTATGACAAATTGGGCGGGGGCAGTCGCTATAATGACCCTACTGCCTATCAGTCTACTTCTACCGCATGGAATGCCAACCAAAAGAAATATGTGTTCCGTTCCCTCTATACCGATATAAAGGCTAAGGCCTTGGAGGATGCCGAGCGCAACAAATTTACTCTTAAGGGACGCTATAAGTCCAAGGGAGGCCGTGGTATTTCCTTGGGTGCCTACAATGTCCCTCGTGGTTCGGTACGTGTAACCGTGGGTGGGCGTATCCTACAGGAGGGTATAGACTATACCGTTAATTACCAACAAGGTACTGTACAGATCATAGACCCAACGATAGAAAACTCTAACTTACCGATACAGGTATCAGTGGAGAATAATCTTATCTTCGGCGGACAGAGTCGCCGCTTTATGGGAGTGAATGTGGAGCATAAGTTCAGTGATAAGTTTGTAGTGGGAACCTCGCTGATCAACATGCACGAGCGCCCCTACACCCGCAAGGCCAATTATGGACAGGAGCCAGTGAATAACACCATTTTTGGTTTTGGAGGAAGCTATTCTACGGAACTGCCTTTCCTTACTCGCTTGCTCAATAAGGTACCCTCCTTGCAGAGCGATGTGGCTTCCAACCTCTCCGTTCGTGGAGAGATGGCCTTCTTGCACCCTAGCAGCCCTCGCAGTTCCGACTTTGATGGAGAGGCAACGGCTTACTTAGACGACTTTGAGGCCGCTCAGACTACAGTGGATATTCGCGGTATGCGTTCGTGGTCATTGGCCAGCACGCCACTGAGGTTTGGTCAAGGCAGCTACCCGAACCAGACCCTCTATGGGAATGCCCCTGAAGATGTGGACAACCTTAAGAACGGCTACGGACGCGCTAAGTTGGCTTGGTATAGTATAGACCCTGTTTTCTACGGCAACAACAAGCCAGGCGATGTGAATGCTTCGGAGATTTCTAAGAACAGCACCCGCCGTGTCTATGTTAAGGAAATCTTCCCAGAGCGAGAATTGGCTCAGGGAGACTTGCTGGTACAGAACACTTTGGACTTGGCCTACTACCCCAATGCCAAAGGCTCTTACAACAACAACCCACAAGCGATGAGCAGCCTAGCGGCCTCTGACAAGTGGGGAGGTATCATGCGTGGTATCTCGGCTACCAACTTTGAAGAGAATAATATAGAATATATACAATTCTGGGTGCTAGACCCTTATACCTCAGGCGAGTTTACCCCTTCTGCTTCAGGAGAATTGGTGTTTGACTTAGGAAATATCTCCGAGGATATCCTCAAGGACGGCCGCAAGCAGTATGAGAATGGTTTGCCAGGGCTCTCTATACAGTCACCTACCTATACTACCGCTTGGGGGAAAACACCTGTATCCCAGTCATTGCTTTATGCTTTTGATAGCAACCAAGAAAACCGCGCCTTGCAGGATATAGGTTTGGACGGACTTACCGATGAGCAGGAACGCGCCATCTATGCCAATAACTTGGTGGATTCGCCTACTGACCCAGCCTTGGATAACTATGAGTATTATCTTTCCCGCTCAGGTGGGGTGCTTAACCGATACTATAATTATAATGGTACACAAGGCAACTCCCCAGTGGCTGGCAATAGCCAAGCTGCCTCCCTCAACCCAGATACGGAGGACGTGAACAAGGATAACACCATGAGTACTGTCAATAGCTATTATGAGTACCGCGTGCCTATCCATGGCAATGTACAGCGTACAGACCGCTATGTGAGTGATATCAAGGAAGTATATGCAGAAACCCCTGATGGTCAGCCTGTTTTTGCCCGATGGATACAATATAAGATTCCTATCAAGGACGCCAATCGCCGTGAGTATGGTGGCGGGGGAGACTTACGCTCAGTAACCCATATCCGTATGTACCTCACAGGCTTTGCCTCCGATGTAGTACTCCGCTTTGGTACTTTGGACTTGGTGAGAGGCGACTGGCGACACTATACCAAATCGCTCAAGGACGACCTTTCGGCTCCTGATGCTGGTGCCAGCACTGAAATAGGTTCGGTGAATCTCATAGAGAATGGTACTCGTCAGCCGATACCTTACCGTATGCCTCCTGGGGTATATCGCGAGCAAATCAACCAGAACAATACGATTGTCAGCCAAAACGAGCAATCACTTTCCTATACCGTATGTGACTTATCGCCACGCGATGCTCGTGGAGTGTATAAGAACCTCCATGCCGACTTGCGCCAGTACAAGCGTATCAAAATGTTTGTCCATGCCGAGCGCTATAAGAACCAACCCCTTGCCGATGGCGAGTTGGTGGCTTTCGTTCGCTTGGGTTCAGACCTATCGGAAAACTTCTATCAGGTGGAATTACCATTGCAGGTAACCCCCGCAGGAGCCTACTTGGCCGAAGGTATATGGCCTGCTGCCAATAGCTTTGATATTCCTATGGATGCCCTCACCCAGATGAAGGCTAAAGGTATCAATAGCGGTAACTTGGCCAACCTTACTTATTATGATGCGGCACTGAACCATATCGCCTCACCTACGACCACTCCTCATGTAATGGGGCAAAACCGCTATGCGATCAAGGGGAATCCCTCCTTGGCCGATGTGCAAATCATCATGGTAGGGATTAAGAACGCAACGAGCAACCACGTCTGTGGAGAAGTATGGTTCAATGAATTACGTATGGCCGAGCTCGAGAACAAAGGCGGTTGGGCAGGTATTGCCGCTGTGGATCTCAATGCAGCCGACTTTATGGATATGTCTGTTACGGGGAAAATCAGTACTGTAGGCTTTGGTACTGTAGAGCAGAAGCCTAATGAGCGCAGCCGTGAGGAAGTAAAACAGCTTGATGCTATGATGAATATCAATGCAGGTAAGCTCTTCCCTAAGAAGTGGAATGTACAGATGCCTGTAGGGCTTAACCGTTCTTCCTCTGTGGCTACTCCTGAGTATGATCCTCAGTATGAGGATATCAAGCTCAAAGACCGCATAGCTGCCGCACAGACCCAAGCTCAAAAAGATCTTATCAAAGAACAAGCCGAGGACTATACCCTAAGGCGTGGTATCAGCCTTATCGGGGTGAAGAAGAACCTCGGTGAAGGCGAAAAGGCCAAAGTGTATTCCATAGAGAACTTTACGCTTAACTATGCCTATAACCAAATGGATCACCATGATTTTGAGATAGAAAGCCAAAGAGAACAAAATGTACGTACAGGGGCGCTCTATGCCCATGCCTTCGAACAGAAGAAATGGGAACCCTTCAAAGGCAACCAGCAGGTAAGCGCCAGCAAGTACCTCAAGTGGCTATCGGAGGTGAATTTCAATTTCTTGCCGAATAATATCTATATAGGGCCTACCATTACTCGTGCCTTTGCACGTCAGCGTTTCCGTGAGGTGTATCCACTAGGCGTGAATCCTGATAATCAGGTGCCGCTTCCTGAGTTGCAACAGCGCAACTACCTATTTGATTGGCAATATGGTATCAACTATTCACTGACCAAGTCACTCAAGGTAAGCTATGATGCTACCAATAGCAATATAGTACGTAATTATTACCGCTATAATAATATAGGTGAGCGAGAGCTGAACAAGGAACTCACCCTATGGCATGACTTCTGGAATCAGGGAACACCGAACCACTTCATGTCGGCTTTCAAGGTCAATTACGAATTGCCGTTGGATAAGCTACCTTACTTATCTTTTGTTAAGGCCTCCTATTCTTATACAGGAGACTTTGATTGGCAACGAGGCTCTGAGGCCTTGACCCAAGTGGCGGGACATCAGATCAATAAAGTACAGAATGCCAATACCCACAACCTAACGGCCAATATGACTTTTGACCGCTTCTATTCCTCTTTAGGAGTGAAGAACAAGGGACTTGGCCAGAAATCTACCGGTAAGGATCACCTCTTGCGCTTGGCTACCATGATCAAGCGTATTGGGGTAAGCTATACCGAGACTAACGGCTCTATGCTCCCAGGGTATTTGCCACAGGTAGGCTTCTTTGGTACCTCCCAACCTTCGTTGCCGTTTGTTTTCGGTTGGCAAGATGACATTCGCTACGAAGCAGGTCGTCGCGGTTGGCTCACTCGTTTTGATGATTTCAACGAACAGTTTATCCGCTCTACCAACAAGACCCTTAACCTAACGGCCAGTTTGCAGCCCGCCAATGATTTGCAAATAGACCTGAAGGCCGATCGTGAGTATATAGACAACTTTGAAGAGACCTTCAATGCCGTACCAGGGTATTATAATCCGCTAATAGGCAATACTACGGGGAACTTTATGATCTCCGATAATATGATATTGACCTCTTTCATGGCATCGGATGAGTATAGCTCTAAGGCCTTTGAGAAGTTCAAGGATAATAGAATCGTCATTGCAAGGCGCTTAGCCGCACAGCGAGGTATCAACCTTTCTGACCCTAACAACCTTGATGCCGATGGCTTTCCTAAGGGCTATGGCAAGAACAACCAAGCAGTGCTGATGCCTGCTTTCTATGCCGCTTATACCGGGCGAGATGCCGAAGGGGTAACCTTGGGTGCTTTCCGCAGCTTCCCAATTCCTGCTTGGACAGTGCGTTATTCAGGACTGATGCGCCTTGAGAGCTTCAAGAATACTTTCCGCCGCTTCTCCCTCACCCATGGCTATCGTGCCAGCTATGCCTTGAGTGATTTCCGTACCAATCTGGAATATGTCAAGAATCCAGACCAGTTAGACCAAGGAGGTAATTTCCGCAACGAAAAGCTCTTTACCAATGTGAACCTCGTAGAGCAGTTCTCTCCGCTGATTCGTATAGATGCCGAATTGCAGAACTCTCTGAGTGTAATGGGAGAAATACGTCGCGACCGTACCATCTCTATCAGCTTGGATAACAACTATCTCACCGAGCTTATGCGCCGAGAATACCGATTGGGCTTGGGTTATCGTATCAAGGATATCAGCTTTGCCTCCCGCTTCAATGGGCACGATGTGATTATCAAGAGTGACCTGAACCTCAAGGCCGATATTGCCCTACGTCGTGACTTTACCGTGATCCGCAATATGGAACTCAATGATAACCAAGTAACCAACGGGCAAACCTCTTGGCTAGGTCGTTTCACGGCAGATTACTCGTTCTCTAAGAACCTGTCAGGAATCTTCTATTTTGATTATTCCTTCTCTAAATACGCCATCTCTACCTCTTTCCCAATGACGACCATACGTACGGGAATTACAGTGAGATATACGTTTAATTAGTGACAAGTGACGAGTGACAAATGACAAGTGACTAATGATAAATGCAAATCAATAGTTGAAAAATATTTGTATAATCTAATTCGTTAAGACGCAATTTATTGCGTCTTAGATAGTTAGTGAATAGTATTTTAACTATTGATTTGCATTAATGGTATTAACCTTATATTTTTAAAATACTATAATACTTAAAAAAATGAAAAAAATATTAATGACTATAGCGTTTGCTGCTCTTACCATAGCAGGCGCTAACGCACAAGTAAAATTTGGCGTTCGTGCAGGGCTTAACCTTGCTGATGTAGCTTCTAAAACAGATGGTGTAAAAGATGAGACAAAAATTCGTCCTTCTTTCTATGTGGGAGGTTTGGCAGAATTTGCCTTTAACGATGTCGTTCTTATGGAGGCAGGTCTTACTTATTCTAACCAAGGGTATAAGGCTAAAGAAGGTAACGATAAGGATATGCAATACACCCTTAACCTTCCTATATGGGTTAAGTATGATTTTGCAGGCTTCCGTCCTAAAGCAGGACTCTATGCAGGTTATATTGTTGAGCGTAAAGCAGAATGGGGAGGTAGGACAGTAATAAGAGATAGAGGTGCTTACAACTACTTTGACTATGGTATCAGCTTAGGAGCAGAATACAACTTGCCTAACAATGGTTTGTTCTTTGAAGCCTCTTATAACTGGGGCTTGGCGAATCTCCGAAAGAATGGAGACGCTAAAAATTACATTAACAATCGTGTAATTCAAGTAGGGGTAGGGTATAAGTTCTAATTCCTTATTGGGAAGAGAGAAAAGTGACTTTGGCATGTTTTTTGAAACATTAGTGTCAGTTAATCAAGGATTGAAATATAGCTAATAACTCTATATTTCTAAAATCCCATAACCTTTAAAAAGATGAAAAAAATTTTAATAACTGTAGTGTTTGCAGCCCTTGCCATAGCAGGAGCTAATGCACAAGTAAAATTTGGCGTTCGTGCAGGGCTTAACCACACGGATCAGGCTGTTAAAGAATATGATATCAAGCAGGAAACAGTACCTCGTATTTCTTTTTATGTAGGTGGCTTGGCAGAGTATGCCTTTAATGATGTTGTCCTTATGGATGCAGGTCTTACCTACTCTAATCAAGGATATAAGACAAAAATAGGAGACGGAAAAGTTATAGACCATACCCTTAACCTCCCTGTATGGTTCAAGTACGACTTTGCTGGTTTCCGTCCTAAAGCAGGACTCTATGCAGGTTATATTCTTAATCATGAATTAAAAGGTAATACAAGCTCTTCTTATTCCATAAAAGATGAGGATTACAACCACTTTGACTATGGTATAGGTCTAGGTGCTGAGTATAACCTCCCTAACAATGGTTTGTTCTTTGAAGCCTCTTATAACTGGGGCTTGGCGAATCTTAAAAAAAATGGAGATGCTAAGAACTATGAGAACAATCGTGTGATTCAAGTAGGGGTAGGGTATAAGTTCTAATTCCTTATTGGGAAGAGAGAAAAGTGACTTTGGCATGGTTTTTGAGACATTAGTGTCAGTTAATCAAGGATTGAAATATAGCTAATAACTCTATATTTCTAAAATCCTATAATACTTAAAATAATGAAAAAAATTTTAATGACTGTAGCGTTTGCAGCCCTTGCCATAGCAGGAGCTAACGCACAAACAAAATTTGGCGTTCGTGCAGGGCTTAACCTTGCTGATGTAGCTCTTAAATCAGGGGATGTAAAGCAAGAATCTAAAATTCGCCCTGCTTTCTATGTAGGAGGTTTGGCAGAATTTGCCTTTAACGATGTAGTCCTTATGGATGCAGGACTTACTTACTCTAACCAAGGAGCTAAAGCCAAAGAAGGAGATGGTGCACTTAGACAACATGCTCTCAACCTCCCTGTATGGTTTAAGTACGACTTTGCTGGTTTTCGCCCTAAAGCAGGACTCTATGCAGGTTATATCCTTAGCCAACAATTAAAAACAGGAAATGAGATAACCACTGTAGATAAAGATGATTATAAACATTTTGATTATGGTATTGGTTTAGGCGTAGAATACAACTTGCCAAACAATGGTTTGTTCTTTGAAGCCTCTTATAACTGGGGGTTGGCGAATTTGGAAAAAAATGGAGATTCCAAAAACTATGCTAACAACCGTGTAATCCAAGTAGGGGTAGGGTATAAGTTCTAATATCCCCCTGACCCCCGAAGGGGGGCAGAAATACAAGAAGCCGTTCCAAAAATCAGGAACGGCTTCTCTTTTGTAATATAAAAACTAATACCCTTACTATGGTTGGAAAGTATTGTTGTCTCTATTGATATCAGTGGTGATATTATAGGGGTCAATCACTACTTTTTGTATATTTTCAAAAGGAATAGCTACCTCAAAGCTATAGGTAGGATAAGCCCAACCCCAAGCAGGAAGCACTTTGCGTTCATAACTATAAGGATTTTCCTTTTCACCAAATTGCATACGTAGCGGAATGTAATAGTAATGTGTATTACCGCTCTTATCTACTACAAATACATCGGCAGGGAGGGGCATACGATCCACGCGGCGTAGAGTGATTTGGGTTTGTTGTCCCTTAGCTTCCACTTTCTCTACTGCATAATCCACATGATCAGGGGTTTGCATGAACTCATTGAGGTACCAATCCAATTGCATGCCTGAAACCTCTTCTGCACAACGGATAAAGTCATGAGGTTGTGGGTGCTTGAAGGCAAATCTCTTGTAATAAAGCTGAAGGGTTTTCTCTACATTCTTTTCTCCTATGATATACTCCAATTGGCGGAGGAAAAGTGCTCCCTTCACATAAGCGGTAATCGAATAAGCATAATTGGTATCGAAGCGGTCGGAGTGATGGGTAGGAGTTTCTTCAAACTTAGACTTGACATACCTATCATAAGACCTATAAAAGCTAGTGAAAGGTGCCACTCCAGTGATACGGCTCAAGGCTAAGTCCTGAATATAAGAGGTGAAGCCTTCGTCCAACCATGGGTAGTGTGTCTCGTCAGAGGCCAAAATGTGCTGGAACCAAGCGTGACCTAACTCATGTACGGCAGTGCTAAGAAGACTTTCGTATGCCTCTTCTCCTTCTATAAGGGTGCACATGGCGTATTCCATACCTCCATCACCTCCTTGGATAAAGGAGTACTGGCGCCAAGGATATTTGCCGACAAACTTATTATAGAAGTCAAAGGTCTTGAGCATATCGGGCTGGATACGCTTCCACACTTCGGGGTATTTCTTGTATAGGAAGTGTAGGGTGATGCCATTGCCAGCATCGTGCTTGTCATGGATAAACTGAGGGTCAGCTGCCCAAGTAAAGTCATGTACCTGAGGCGCATAGAAGTGCCAAGTACGGGTTTTGCCCTTTACTTTGGGAACCTTCACTCCAGTATCTTCGTAGCCAAAACCAATCTCATTGTTGTTCTGCAAGTAGCCAGAGCCACCTACGATATAGTCCTTATCAAGGGTAATTTTCACATCAAAGTTACCCCATACGCCATAGAACTCACGAGCGATATATTCGGTAGTATCCCAGCCGCGGTAGTCGTATTCGGCTATTTTAGGATACCATTGGCTCATGGAGAGTGCTACTCCGTCGGGGCTGTTTCTACCAGTACGGCGAATCATCACAGGGGCTTGTCCTGCGAAGTCCATCTTGAAGGTAGTGCTTTTGTGTGGAGCAATAGGTTTGTTGAGTTCTACCTTTAGAATAGTCCCCTCAGTGTGATACTTGACAGGGGAGCCATCTTGAGTGAGGTTACTTACCTTTAGATAACCAATCTCATCGGGCTTAAGGGAGGCAATACGGCTTTCATATTGAGGGTTTTCCTTAGTGCCTTTGTTAATAGCCATACGACTATCAGGGTCGCGGATAGTCCTGAGGCGGGCGTCCATCTCGCTATCGGGTTGGAAAGCATTTAGGAAAAGATGATAGAAAACCACCTTGAGCGTATCAGGGGAATTGTTCGTGTAGGTGAGTTCTTGTTTTCCCGTGTATTGGTAGTTTTTTACGTCCATATTGACCTCCATTTTGTAGTCTACATGTTGTTGCCAATAGGGAGCGTTTTGCCCTTGGAGGGTGCCTACAAAAGAAAGCGCCACAAGGGAGAGCATGCGTTGGTAATTCATCACTTATACAGTTTTGCAATTATGGACACAAAGTTACGAATTTTATAGCACATTTTAAAGTGAAAAATAAAAAACTTAAGGGTGTATATGTGATTTTTTTTCCTTACTTTTGTACTCTCTTATCTTGTAAAAACATTCTAATGGAACTGAACCTTACCCGCCCGATTTGTTTCTTTGATTTAGAGACTACAGGCACCGATGTATCCCGCGATCGTATCGTAGAAATCTCTGTACTTAAGGTATATCCTAATGGTAATAGAGAGAGTAAGACATGGCTGGTGAATCCTACCGTACCCATTCCGCCTGCCTCTACCGATATTCATGGGATCAGCGATGCTATGGTCGCCCAAGCCCCGACCTTCAAGGAGCTGGCCAAGCAGATACATACAATGATCAAAGACTCCGATTTAGCGGGCTATAACTCCGATCGCTTTGATATACCCCTACTGGCCGAGGAGCTATTGCGTGCAGGGGTAGATTTTGACCTCAAGAACCGTGTAACGGTAGATGTACAAACGATCTTCCACAAAATGGAACAGCGCACCCTTTCTGCCGCTTATAAGTTCTATTGCAAGAAATCCTTGGACAATGCCCACTCTGCCGAGGCCGACACTACAGCGACCTATGAGATTCTCAAGGCACAACTTGATACCTATGCCGATACCCTGCCCAATGACATCAAACAGCTCAGTGACTTCACTACCCGAAAGCAAATAGCTGATTTTGCGGGCTTTATTGCCTATAATGAAAAAGGAGAAGAGATATTTACTTTTGGCAAACACAAAGGGCGCAAGGTAGAGGAAATCCTGGAGGAAGAACCAGGCTATTTTGGCTGGATGCTCAATGCCGATTTTCCTCTCTATACCAAGAAAGTACTCACAGCAATACGACTTAGGAAAATGGGGCAATGATTAATGATTAATGCCACTAATCAATAGTTGAAATTTACTCACAGACTTTCTAAGACACAATGGATCAATGAGATTATATAGGGATTTTAATCCTTGATTCACAAGACGAATAAAAAAACCGCTTCCTTTTGGGAAGCGGTTTTCCTAATTTCTATAAAGAAAAAACTAATTCTTAGAAATAAAGGTTTAGGAGTACAGAAGCTGTTCCGAAACCACTATCAGGAGTACCGATGTTGAAGTTAATAGTAGAAGCATCGTTTACTGATTTGTATTTGAAGAATACTCCGTATGAGTATTGTGCTCCTAAAGCTACTTTAGGGAATACAAAGTATTCAGCACCAGCAAAACCTTGTGCACCAATAAGGAAGCTAGTGTTCTTTTTAGCAGGAGAACCAAAACCAACAAGACCATCAACTCCATAGAAACCTTGTAGGCGAGTAGAGCCTTTTCTCCATTCTTTACCATAACCTACCAAAAGACCAAATGCATTAGTTGCATCTACATCTTTTTGTTTTTCAAAAGAGAAAAGAAGGTTAGCAGTGTAACGATCTGCAGTAGTATCAGACGTGAAATTTCTTCCTACGAAGCTAACACTTTTATCGAATCCTGGAAGTTGAGTAGCATCATTGCTGTTGAAAGCTACTTTGTTACCAGTACTACCATTGAAAGCATTTCCTACAAATTCCAAAGCACTATTGGCATTAAATCCGATAGACCAATCACCTTGTTTTGGTAAGTAGTTTTCTCCTTTAGAAGAAGTAAGTTCTTGAGCATTGGCAACGCCAAATGCAAATACAGCTAAAGCTGATAAAATAATTTTTTTCATCTTAAAATGTATTTTAAATTTCGGGGCAAAGATAGGTTTTTTTTTCAAACAAGAAGGTATGGATTACATCTTTTTTTGGGTTTTATATGTAACACATTTGTTTTCAATGGGTTGTGAGGGATTGAATTTAAGAAAACAATAACAGAGATTAGTGAAGAATGAAAAGTAAAGAGAGAAAAAACTATTCGCTCTTCACGCTTCATTCTTTACTAATTTATAAAGAGTATAAATAACAAAACATGGCTGTTAAAAGTTGGTTTCCATACTAATTAATTCAAAAAAAAATAATACTTTTGCACGACTTTTTAAGAAACTAACTAATTTATATCCTATGTCAAGCGACATCCGTATTCGAAAAGGATTGGATATTCAGCTGAAAGGAAAAGCTGATGCCATTACGAAACCTGCTCCACTGGCGGCTGTGTATGGTATTAAGCCTGCTGAATTCCACCGCGTCATCCCTAAGCTCATCGCACGCGAAGGGGCAACACTCAAAGCCGGAGACGCCGTTTTCTACGACAAAAGAGATGAAAGGGTACTCTTCCCTTCTCCCGTTAGTGGTACTATCACGGAGATTATCCGTGGAGAACGCCGTAAAATTCTGGAAATCAGAATTACTCCCGATGCTACTCAGTCTTTCCAGGATTTTGGAAAGAAGGAGGTAAACTCACTCTCACCAGAGCAAATCAAGGAACACTTGCTCGAGTCAGGTGCTTGGCCGCTGATTAAGCAACGTCCGTACGACGTGATTGCTAGCCCTGACAGCCAACCTAAGGAGATTTTCATCTCGGCTTGCAAGACCAATCCGCTAGCCCCTGATTATGACTATGTGCTCAAGGGCAAGGAAAAGGAATTGCAGGCGGCTCTTACTGCCCTTTCCAAACTTACCACTGGTAAGGTGCATGTATCTGTCTTCAAGGACAGTTCTCTTTCTCCTTTCCGCAGTCTTAAGGATATCGTATTGCACAACGTCTCAGGGCCACACCCAGCAGGTAATGTCAGCACCCAAATTGCAAAAATTAGCCCTATCAACAAGGGAGAAGTAGTATGGGTGATTGCTCCTCAGGACTTGGTAGTTATAGGCGAGCTTTTCCTTACAGGACACCTAAACCTTACCCGTACAGTAGCGCTTACAGGGGCTTCTATGGAAAGTCCTCACTATGTAACGGCTATTGCAGGGGCACAAATCAAGAGTGTAGTAGGAGCAGGGGTAAAAGATCCTGCCGCTACCCGTATCATCAGCGGAGATGTGCTTACCGGTCGAAAGGTGTGTGAAAACACTTACTTAGGCTTCTATGATGACCAGATTACAGCTATTCCAGAAGGTAATGACTACGACCTATTGGGTTGGGCAAAACCAATCTCTAACAAGATTTCCCTCACTCGTGCTTTGACCTTCTCTTGGCTACACCCAGATAAGGAATACAACCTCAACACCAATACCAACGGGGAGCAACGTGCCTTTGTAGTAACAGGTATGTATGAGGAGGTATTCCCACTAGATATTTACCCTATGCAGCTGCTCAAAGCCTGTTTGTATAAGGATTTGGACGAATTGGAAAACTTAGGAGCTTATGAAGTAGCCCCTGAGGATTTTGCCTTGACCGAGTTTGTATGTGTGTCCAAACAGCCACACCAGCAAATCATTAGAAACGGTTTGGATTTGATGATGGACGAATTGGGATAAAAGTTACTATATATGGCAAGACCTACAACGAAGCAAGATTTAGAGGCTTTAGCCAAAGAAAACTACCAAAAGTTAGTTTCTTTGATAGAAGCACTATCTGACAAAGAGCGAGAAAAAGAATTTCCCGAAGGTACTATGAATAGGAATATTCGTGATGTCATAGGTCACTTGTATCATTGGCATTTATTATTCTTAAACTGGTATGAGGTAGGGATGAGAGGTGAGAAACCCAAAATACCCAAAGAAGGCTATACTTTTTCTGACACCCCTAAGCTCAACCGAGAGATATGGGAGCAGTGTCAAGGAGTGTCACTTACTGAGATACGCTCACTTTTTGAAGCCACTCATAACAAAGTGTTTCAACTTATACAGAAACACACAGATGAGGAGCTTTTCACTAAGAAAAAGTATCACTGGACGGGGAGTACTTCCTTAGGCTCTTACTTAGTTTCGGCAACATCAAGTCATTATGATTGGGCTTTAAAACTAATTCGCAAATCCATAAAAAAGAAATAATTAACTTATTCATAATAAAATGAGTTTAAAAAGTAAATTACATACACTAAAAGAAAAGTATAAGGGAACCAAGTGGGAAACGACCTTCAATGCGCTCCACACTTTCCTTTATACGCCTAATGAGGTAACCCACGGGGGTACCCACATTAAGGCAGCAGATGACCTAAAGCGGACTATGAACACCGTGATTATGGCGCTGATTCCCTGCTTGATTTTTGGTATTTTCAATGCAGGATACCAACACCAAGTGGCTTTTGGTACGCTAGAACCTCAGGCAGGTATGTCCTTTTTCAGTGGAGACTTCTGGAGTGGGGCAAACTTCTGTATAGGGGCGATGAAAGTACTTCCCTTGGTAATTGTTTCCTACCTTGTAGGTTTGGGAATTGAGTTTATTTTTGCAACCATTCGCAAGCACGAAGTAGAGGAAGGTTATCTAGTAACAGGGATGCTCGTACCCCTTATCGTACCTATAGACATTCCTCTTTGGATGCTTGCTGTAGCAGTAGCTTTCGGAGTAATTATTGGTAAGGAAGTATTCGGTGGTACAGGTATGAATATCCTAAACCCTGCCCTTACGATCCGTGCCTTCCTTTTCTTCGCTTATCCTACTTATATGACAGGAGACAAGGTATGGGTAGAAGGAGCTTTAGGTAGAGCCAAGGAAATTGCAGGTGGCGCACAACTTGATGCCGTATCAGGAGAGACTATCTTAGGAAACTTAGCCCAAGGGCAGACAGGTACTTACCAGCTATCTGACCTCTTCTATGGGTTTATCCCAGGTTCGGTAGGGGAGACCTCTACACTGCTTATCCTCTTAGGTGCTTTGTTCCTTATCTATACCAAGATTGCTTCTTGGCGTATTATCCTCAGTACCTTTGTAGGGGCTTTTGTAATGGGAAGTATCTTTAACTGCTTGGCACCAAGCATGGAAGGCACCCAGTTCTACGCTTTGTGGAGCTTACCAGCTTATGAGCACTTGCTTATCGGAGGTTTGGCTTTCGGAGCAGTATTTATGGCTACAGACCCAGTAACTGCTGCACAGACCAATACAGGGAAATACATTTACGGCTTCTTCGCAGGCTTCTTTGCCATTATGATACGTTGCTTCAACCCAGCTTATCCAGAAGGGGTGATGCTCGCTATCTTGCTGATGAACGTATTGGCTCCAACTATAGACCACTTTGTGGTACAGGCCAATGTGTCTCGCCGTAAAAAACGCTTAAAACTAACTACTAAAACCGCATAATTATGGCAGTCAAGACAGAAAGTAATTCATATACAGTGATTTTCGCCATTGTCATGGTGGTAATCGTAGGGGCTTTGCTAGCGGGAATTTCTTCCGCACTTAGCGGCCAGATCAGTGAAAACAAGAAATTGGAGAAAAAGCAAAATATCCTTTATGCCATGGGTGTGAATCATAACGAAGGCGCCCTTGGGGAAGGTAAAGTAGTTTTCCTCACTACCGCAGAGGCCAATACTGAGTTTGACAAATATGTAAAGGCACAGTACCTTATAGATCCTCAGAGCAATACTGCTAAGGAAGTAAAAGGAGCTGAAGACCTTATCAACTTCAACGGACACCGCTCAGGACTTCCCCTCTATGTAGGAGAAAAAGACGGAAAGACCCTCTATATCATTCCTGTAAATGGGCGTGGATTGTGGGATGCTATCTGGGGCTATATAGCCGTAGATAAGGACTTTGTGATACAAGGGGTGTTCTTTGACCACAAAGGAGAGACTGCCGGTTTGGGAGCCAATATCAAGGAACGCTTCTTCATGGATGACTTCATAGGAGAGCATGTCTTGGATGCCAATGGCGCCTTCCAGAGTGTTCAGATCTCAAAGAGCAACGCAGACCCAGAAAACAAACGTAAAGAGGACGGAAAGGTAGATGCTATCGCTGGAGCCACCCTTACCGGAAACGGGGTAGCAGAGATGATCGCACACGGACTTTCCCCTTATGTAGCCTATATTAAAAGTTTAAACCAATAAGACTATGGGACTAACAAAAAAAGATATTAAATTAGTAACTGATCCCCTATGGGATAATAACCCCGTAACGGTACAGGTATTGGGGATCTGCTCCGCGCTGGCCATTACCGCACAGCTCAAAGCGGCAATCGTGATGAGCCTTTCTTTTACCTTCGTATTGGCCATGGGGAACGTAGCCATTTCTTTGCTTAGAAATGTGATACCACCTAAGATTCGTATCATCGCCCAGCTCATCGTAGCGGCTGCCTTGGTAATTGTGGTGGATTTCGTGCTCAAAGCCTATGTATATGACCTAAGCAAACAGCTATCGGTATATGTGGGGCTTATCATCACCAACTGTATTTTGATGGGACGTTTTGAGGCTTTTGCCTTGGGGAATCCTCCAGGGAAGTCTTTCCTTGACGCTCTTGGAAACGCAGGAGGATACTCTATCGCCTTGCTTATCGTAGCATTCTTCAGAGAACTCTTAGGTTCTGGTACTATACTTGGTTTCCAAGTATTAGGCGACCCTATCAAGAAGACAGGAGTGTATGCCTTGGGTTATGAAAACAACGGCTTTATGCTTTTGGCCCCTATGGCCTTGGTAACCTATGGTATTGTAGTATGGGTACAGCGTTCACGTAACAAAGCCCTTATAGAAGAAGGTCATTAATCACTTAAAACGAAAAGAAAATGTTAGAATATTTAACACTGATATTTAAATCTATATTCTCAGAGAATATGGTTTTCGCTACCTTCTTGGGTATGTGTTCGTTCTTGGCGGTATCCAAAAAGGTATCTACCGCTATAGGCTTGGGAGCGGCTGTAGTTTTCGTACAAACTCTTACCGTGCCTATGAACTACTTGCTTAACCAGTATATTCTCAAAGAAGGTGCCTTATCATGGCTCGGAGCGGAATATGCCTCTTATGACTTGAGCTTCCTCACTTACATCCTCTTTATCGCAACGGTAGCTACCATGGTACAGTTGGTTGAGATCATCGTAGAGAAGTTCTCTCCTTCCTTGTATAACTCCTTGGGTATTTTCTTGCCACTTATTGCGGTAAACTGTGCGATCTTAGGGGGATCACTCTTTATGCAATCTCGTGAGGAAACTATCCACTCCTTTGGACTATCTGTAGCCTACGGATTCAGCTCAGGATTGGGTTGGGCTATTGCGATCTTGGCTTTGGCTGCCATTCGTGAGAAAATACGTTATTCTCATGTACCAGCACCTTTGCGAGGCTTAGGGATTACCTTCATTACCACAGGGCTTATGGCCATTGGCTTTATGAGCTTTGGTGGTATGCTCACCGGTGGTAGCAGCAAGAAGGAAGAACCTAAGAAAGAGACTACAACCGTTCAACAAGAAGTAAAAACTGATAAATTAGCCAATAACACAAAAGACTTAAGTAATGATTTTAGTAAGTGAAATATTAACAACTATTACGGTAACGGTGGTAGGATTATTAGTGATAATCCTCTTGTTAGTGGCGATTTTGCTTTATGTAAAACAAAAACTAACCCCATCGGGGCCAGTGAAGATTACCATCAACAATGATAAGGTAATAGAAGTTCCCATAGGTGGTTCCTTGCTTTCTACCTTGGGTAATGAGAAGATCTTCCTTCCATCTGCTTGTGGGGGTAAGGGATCTTGCTTGCAGTGCGAATGCCACGTGTATGAGGGTGGGGGAGAAGCACTCCCTACCGAAACTCCTCACTTTACGAAAAAAGAACTCAAAGAGGGGGTACGCCTCGCCTGCCAAGTGAAAGTAAAACAAGATATGAAAATCGGGGTACCTGAACAAGTGTTTGGTATCAAGAAGTGGGAAGCAACTGTAGTGAGAAACTACAATGTGGCCTCCTTTATCAAAGAGTTTGTAGTGGAAATCCCAGAAGATATGGACTACAAACCAGGGGGATATATCCAGATAGAAATCCCTCCTTGCGAGGTAAAATACTCCGATATTGACATTACTGCACACCCAGTAGAACACCCAGGTGAGCCTGAGAAGTTCAAGATGGAATGGGATAAGTTCAAGCTATGGCCACTGGTGATGAAAAACCCAGAACCAGCAGAGCGTGCTTACTCTATGGCCTCTTACCCTGCCGAAGGACGAGAAATCATGCTTAACGTACGTATCGCCACTCCTCCTTTTGATAGAGCTAAAGGCGGCTGGATGGATGTAAATCCAGGGGTAGCCTCTTCTTACATCTTCTCTCGCAAACCAGGAGACAAGGTAACCATTTCAGGGCCTTATGGAGAGTTCTTTATCAATGACTCCGATGCTGAGATGTTGTACGTAGGTGGGGGAGCAGGTATGGCGCCTATGCGTTCGCACCTATACCACTTGTTCAAAACCTTGAAGACAAAACGTACCGTAACTTACTGGTACGGAGGTCGTTCTAAGCGAGAACTCTTCTATGTAGAGCACTTCCGTGAACTAGAGCGTGAGTTCCCTAACTTCAGGTTCTTTATCGTGCTTTCTGAACCACTACCAGAAGACAACTGGAAAGTGAAGAAAGACATCAATGACAAAGAAGGCGATGGTTTCTTAGGATTTGTTCACAACGCTGTAATAGAACAATACTTGAGCAAACACGAAGCACCAGAAGATATAGAATTGTACTTCTGTGGTCCTCCGATGATGAACAAGGCCGTTCAGAAAATGGGGCAAGACTTCGGTATGCCTGACGAAAACATTCGTTTTGATGACTTTGGAGGTTAAAACTATTTTTTTCATAATAAAAAAATCCGACTCAGCAATGGGTCGGATTTTTTGCATTATTCAAGTTAGAATTTGCCTGTTATATCAGAGATATTGAACTTGCTATTGATCTCTTGGATATCAATTTTTCCATTGAGGATATCAAAGAAGAAATCTCGAATGTTTTCTATAGTCAGCAGGGAGGGTTCTCCCTCTTTGTTAGGGCCTAAGTCATAGGTTTTGAGCAATTGACTTCCGAGGCTGGCAGCCGTAAGGAGGAAATGGTTTTGGAACTTATCGGTATCAAGTAGGTCAGCCGCCAATACCTTACCAATTACGGTATAGCTACGTAGTGTTTTCTGTACATGCTCATCAGCTAGATGAGATTTTATTTCATCTGTTTCGGTATCCATGGCTATTTTTCCTGAATTAGGCGCTTGTTCGAGTCCTCTGTATAGGGCGCCGAGGTCGGCTAGGCTTAGGTTATAAAGTCTCGTATCAGCAGTGGTAAGCATCTTTTCTATAGAAAAAGCACTAGGAAGCAACAGGTATAACAGCCCTTCTACTCGTACCGAAGGAGCATTGAAAGTGCCTACAATACAGTTCTTTAAGTCTATCTCTTGGGTAGAGAATACCCCGCCACATACAACAGAGTTTTCCAAGATAACCTCATCGGCATAGATACTTCCTGCCACAAAAGCATTGTAGAGGGTGACGCTCTTGGCATTGATATCCGAATGAAAAATCAATTTGACATTAGAGGCTCGTGATACAATGGAATTGGCGGAGCCAACACTTTTAGCAAAAGAGATATTCCCCTTGGCCTCACTATTGATGTAGAGTTCCAATTGGGTAAAGACGGCTCCTTGTATCTCTAAGTCGCCATTTTGTATCTCTAACTTATGTGCATATACAGGGCCTTCTATGAGGGTATTGCCTTGTATGGTAATGGTACGAGTGAGTTCAGCCACCTTTTCAGGTAAGATACTTCCTTTGACTAAGTTATCTTTTAGTTGTATATTACTTTCATTGAAACGAATTTCTTTTAATTCCATAATTATAGACTTTTTATATGATTGAAGTTTAGCAATTTGAGAATATTCTCTCTTATACGTGAGGTATGTGTATCTGTATCGGAGTATTGTTGGTTGAGTTCTGCATTGAAGTATCTGCTTATCTGGCTACTTTCTTTATCAGATAAGGTTCCCCAAGCTTTGTGCTGAAAGCCATTTGTGAGTTCTTGTGGGGGGATATTGGCAAGCAGGTCAGAGGTGTATATTTTTTTATCTATTTGGTTTTGAGCGTCATGTGTTTCTACGAGACAGATAGGGGCATATTGTATGGCATCAATATTTTCTTTGAGGATATTTTTATTGACTGTATGCTCCAACTGTTTTTGTTTGAGTAAGAAAGTATTTGCTTTTCCGATAGCATCGAGGGTGCGCTTCTTAGTTACAGAGGCACTGATACGTGCTTGTAATTCTCCTGTTTCATTACCAAAGACAGCCACTGTACTGACCATGTCGTTCCCTATGGTACGATTTTGCTGTTGTTGACATTGTTCAGCAAAGGAAAAAACAGGTTTGTCAATTTGGTGGATACGGTTAGAAAGCTCATGGTTGAGATCTTCAAAGATTTTCAAATAGCGGCTGGTTATATTGTGATAATCTCGTTCCATCTGCTTTTGTTTCTCGATACAGCGTTTTTTAAATTCGCGTAGGTGTAAGAGAGTTGACTTAATATGGTTATTGAGTTGTACGATTTGCTGGTCTATCTCTAAGCGAATGGTATTGAAAAAGCCGTTGATGATAGTGTTCCCCACTTTTTCGGCATTCTTGTTGATGGACACAATCTGAGCAGCTTCGGTAGCAGCCACCGAGGAGGTGAGGGTATTGACCATATTGTTACAGCTGATAACACTCTGATCGAAAGGGTTGGTATCTACCGTTACCTCTATAGATACAATCTCGGTGGCGATACCATGATAGGTAGTTGTACCTCCATGTTCTGAAGCTGGATAATCTACATCACATGAATAATGGACATCTATCTTCTTTGTAAAATTTCTTGTATAACTCATAGCTATTGTTTTTTAATGGTTTGGAAAGAGGTATCAGCAAACAGCTTGAGGGTCATATCTTTCACTCGTTGGGAAGAAGTACTCTTTGATACGAGTTTGCTAAATTCGCTCTTTATTTCCTTATCAGTCTCGGTATGATTTACCCACGAGAGGGTTTCTAACTGCTGGCCTAATGTGTTTTTTACAGCAGTCTGTGCTTGAGGACTTAATAAGGTGTTACTTATCCATATAGTGAGATTCTTAGTGCCATACTTATCAAAACAGTATTCGCTTATGAGTACGGGTGTTACAAGGTTCTCGGATTGGGTATTGCCTTCGAGCAGTACTTTATCCGTTATTTTTTTCTGTTCGATGGAGCTTGATAGAAAATTCTTCATGGACTCTATCACCTTAGCACCACGGTATTTTACATTGGAGGCCAATATTTTTTGGCTATCAGACAAGGATTCCACCTGAGAGAGCGGAACGGTAGCGGTGAGGTATTTGGTTCTGTTGGAGATACGCTCCACTTCGCGTACAGCAAAGTTGATGGTAGGCTTGTCCAATTCAAAGACACGCTGATGGAGGTTTTGATTGAGTCCATTGAAGAGTTTCAGGTATCGGCTACAGAGCATGTTATAATCGCGTTCCATTTGTTTTTTGATAGCCAAGAGCTGTTTACGTTGTGCATTGAGCTGCATAAGGAAAGAATCCACTTGACTCTGTAGCGTAGCTATTTTCTGAGAAATTTGGGAACGCATCATGGTATAGAATCCTTTGTTGACGTTGCTACATACCTGATCTGCGGCCTTTTGCTCAGCTAAAACAACGGCAGTCTGCATGGCTGCAACGGCAGCCGTGGTACCTTTGATATGATTGGAGATAGAGCTTATCTCCTGAGCCATAGGCTTGGTATCTAATACAAAATCTATATGTGCCATATATTTAGCTGTTTAGGAGTTAGTTGTTTTATTTTCTTGTTTTTTCTCAAGGGTTTCCAAAGCATTCTTAGCAATGACAGGAAGGTTCAATGAGATATGCTCGTAGGTGATTTCCTCCACTTTGGGAACTGGTGGCAGCTCGGAAGTCTTGGCAAAAAGCGGATTGACAAGGGCGAGCGGTTTGCGTCGTTTGTCTAAGAGGCGTACTTCATCAGTAGCTACTGCAATTTCGTTGGAATGGCCGTCGCGCAACTTGGCATCATAGTATTCTATATGGTTAAATCGTTCGGCTCTTCGCTTAATATCCTCATTGAGACGTTCCATATAGTCTTCAAAATCGGTTTGTACTTTGGCAAACTCTTCGGATTGTAGTGTAAAGGCAGCAACAGTCTCGGCGGAATTATCAGCTACATTGACAATGGTAGTGTCCAGATTGTTATCATTGGACTGAACCATACTATCTTCAGTACGTTGTAGGCTAGTCAAGGCATTGTAGGCGGCTACATATTCACGGAGACTTTCCTGCATAAGGTTGATAATATCGGAGCTTTCGGCACGGCTTGCCCTATAGAAGGCCTCTACATCCTGATGCCACTTATTGAGGTAGCTCATTTTTTGGTCTTTGATATGGTTGTATATCTTAAGGCGCTCTATGCGGTTCTCTTGCATAAGATTTTGTACTATGGGAGCGACAATCTCCTCGTAGATTTGGTGAACTCCGAAGGGCATATGAGTGGTACTACCATCCTCGGCTGTCCACATACCTGTAAGCAGGTTGTAGTGTACACGTGAACTAGGCTTGAGCTGGAAAGGCTGATAACCCTGCATAGAATCGCTATAGTCGAATTTTTCCTGACGGATACGCTCAATCTCCTCATGTTCTAAAATAGGCGAATAGTGGTTGTAGGGAGACTTAAGAATTTGGTATAGTATTCTATTGGATTCATTGATCACCTTATCGGTTGAGGCTACCTTAAGGGCGGAGATAGCCTGTACAGAATTGGCCATGGTCATCATTAGGTTCTTGAGGACTTCCTCGAATTGTTGTGTTTTGGTAGAAAGAGAATCTTTTAATTTGTTGATTTCCTGGAATTTGTTTACGCTCTGAGTGTATTTTTCCTTATTGAATACCTCGATGACAGGGGAGCTCGGCGGGATATTATCGGTAGTAAATTCGTTGAGCTGTTGTAGGTATTCGCTTTTGTCGGCTACCAAAGGTAGGGATACAGAAGAGGTGTCCAGCTCATCCATACAATAAGAGATGGTTCTAAGGGAGCGCTCTAACTTTCCGAAATAATCATACTGGTTGAGCTGTTGTAGGGAAGTAGAATAAGCATCGGTTTCTATAGTCTCAGTATCAGCGGAAGTTTCCACAATAGGAGCCTCGGAGGAGAGGTTATTTAGCGTACCGATGGTCTCTATCAAGAGGTCATTTTGGCGAGGTATCTGTAGGGTTACTTCCGATTCGGCTACACGGCCGGTATAATCTACGATAAAACTCTTGTCCTCATACTTAATCTGGTCAGCCACGGGTACATAAGCCACACCCAACTTGCTTACCTTATAGTCACGGAAGATCTCCTTATGCTGCTTTTGGAACTCAGCGATACGGCTATCCTTTTCCGCAATTTCCTTTTCAAAGGCATTTTTCTTAATAAAATAGACAAAGAATAGGATGATGGAGAGAAACCATACCCATAGGCCAGCTATTTTCTGTTGTAGGGCTGCTTTTTCTTCTTCTAGGATAGCGATTTGTTTTTCTATTCGTTCCTCTTCTGCAACGATTTTTTCAGCCACTTGGCTGTAATAATTGAATAATATCTTAGCTTGATCTTGGTAGATATTGTTGGATTCGGGAAAAATTTTGCCAGTCATATATGTTAATTTGAATAAAGTTTTTTTCTATCTTGGAATAAGCGTTCGAGCTTTAGGAGTTGGCCTTCTATAGTATCCTTATTGAGAGCATAGTTGGGCATAGCAAGTAGCATATCTTCGGCGGTTTGCATAAAAAGTTGTTCTGTCTCTTGAGCCTCGGCTGTATGGGCAGGGGAGAGGAAACGCAGGTTTTCCTCAAGGGAAAGGATACGCTTGCTAAGAGATTCAGGCAGGTTTGCTACCTTTTCAGTGCTATTTTTTAGCGCTTGGATCGCCTTTTTCATATTCGAAATACCATTGCGTTGTAGGGCTTGTTGAGTATGTACCTCGGCTACCTTGTCAGAGGCCAACAGGAAACTTACAACACTCAACAGTAGCAGTGAGATAAGCCCTCCTTGTACTAACAATTGTAGGAAGAAAGTCCATAAGAAAAAGAGATTAGCCGCGACCATGACCCCTATAGCACAGATAGCATAGAGGCCAATAGAGAACCAACGCAGTCCTAAGGAGCCTACCTTCTGCTGAGAGGGATTGGAAAAATTGCCCCAAGGTGATAACACCTCTGCAAAGCAAAGCCCGTAGATAAGGGAGGCTACTAAGATGTTTAGTACTAGAATACTATTCTCCCAGTGCCCAGCGAATAGCACAAATCCCGCTATGATGATAGCCTCACCGATGAGCAGCACCAAAAGGGTAAGTGTTTTTTTTGTATCCATAATTATAGTGATTATTATCGTTTGTTACCACACTTAGGGCAGAACTTCACATGAGGCGGAAGGGGTGTACCACAACGGCTACAAGTATCACTGGATTGTACTTGCTTGCCACAGTTTCCACAGAAAGTAGCCCCTTCGGCTAAGGGGGCATTACAATGAGGGCAAGTACTATTGCCCTGTTGCAGTAGGGTGCCACAACTCACACAGCGTTTGGCTGAGAGGTCATTGTCAGTTCCACACTTGGGGCAGGGATTATAGGGATCGCCACAATGTGGACAAAAGCGTGAAGTGCTTGGGAACTTCTTGGCACAGTTGGAACAATAAACCATCTTGACTTGTCCTTGTTCCTGTTCCTGTCCTTGGATATTTCCTGTTCCTCCTTGGAAATTGGGTTGGTTGTATTGGGGTTGCATCATGCTGCCTCCCACGGCTCCATTGCCGCCCATTCCCCCCATCATACTCATGGCCATAAGTCCTCCTAGGAGTCCTCCATTGCCACTACCGAAACCATCAATGGCATTGTTAGCCGTATTGAACATCTGTTCTTGTTGCCAAGTATGTCCTGTGATAGACATAGAGGCCTGAGTTGCAATAGCTTCGGCTACTTTGCGCCCCTCTTCAGTGGTTTTGTCTATATCGATAGAGGTGATATTGAACTGTAAGAGTTCTAAGCCCAAGTTATCCCAAAAAGGATTGAGTACATTTTTCAGATAGTCGGAAATCTCATCTAAAAAAGCGGATAAGTACTTGAAACCCACACGATGTTTGATGACGTACTGAGCAATTTGGGATTTGGTTTTAGTGGAGAACTCACCGAAAAACTGTTCAGTAAGGTCATCTTGTGTATATTCTGATTTAGCCCCAACGGCGCGTATCAAGAATTTTTCAGCATCATTGACCTTTAACCCATAACGCCCCCCAGCTACCAAAGGAAGTTGGGTGTTATAGTCAGGATCATGAATCGGCATTTGGCTTACAGCCCAATCAATACTGAAGGTTTGAACCTTGTTTACAAACCAAACTTCAGCAGTAAAAGGATTCTTTCCTCCAAAAGGGATTCCGTATAAACTCCTGAGAATAGGAAGGTTTTCTGTGTTGAGGGTATGCCTACCAGGGCCAAACTTGCCTACAATTTGCCCCTTGGAGAATAGAACAGCTTCTTGTGATTCTTGTACAATTAGCTGTGTATAAGTAGATAAGTTGGTTTGAGGAAATCGCCAAGCATATATAGTTTTATTCCCTTGTGGAGACCAACTGACTAAGTCTATTATTGCCATAATAAAGTGATTATTGAATCTGGGTTTATTACATGGCAAAAATAAGATTTTTTTTTAATTTTTAAAAGAGTTATTTGTATTTTTTGAAATGGAGCATAAGTAATACGAATCAATAGTTAAATGTTATTCACTAACTTTCTAATACTCAATTTGTTGTTTCTTGAAGAATAGGGAGATACAATTGTCTCTACTCCTTTGATAATTATGTTTTTAAGTTTCGCAAGTTCTGTAACTTATTGATATTCACTCCCTCACATACCCAGCTGTGAACACTCGCTGGCTTTCCCCTCCAAAGGGGGAATGAGATAGTTTATGATTCTCAAGAAGTTAGAGAGAGGACATTTTCCAGATTGATAGACAATTTTTATCTTTTTCAACAAATTTATTCCCCCTCTCGGAGGGGGCAAGGGGGAGGTTTTTACAAATAATTGATTATTAGTTATTTATAATTGCAATAATAGCCTAAAAACGACTTGCGAAACTTAAATTATGTTTTTATAAGGCCCCAAGGAATACTCAAAGCTCAAAGCTCAAAGCTCAAAACTATTTTGTCAAACATTTCCTTGTCTTTCTCGTTGAGGAATTGGGTTTCTATGGGGAGGTAGTAGAGTTGGGGGAGCGCAAAGCCCAAGCGTACATAATCTTTCTCTGTGGTGAGCAGGCGTCCTTGTTGGCTTAAGAAAGCGATTTCTTTTGTTGAAAAATGATGGTGATCACCATAGGATAAGTGTGTGAAGTGAGCTCCTTTGCTTTGCAAGAAAGTAACCAAGGGAGTAGGTTTGGCAATACCTGTTACAAGAGTAAAGGGTGCAGAAAGGAAATCTTCCAAAGGTAGGCTGTCTCCGTCCCGACATACCTTTGTAGCATAGGCAATGCGGGTAAAGAATACCTGCTGATGGGGTAGGGGGTGGAGCTGTTGTATGATTTTTTGTTGTGCTTCTTCAGATAGTTCTGGGCACTTGGTAACCAAAATAATCTGTGCTTTGCGTGCACGGGAGCGGATGTCCCTAAGCGAGCCTACGGGCAGTAGAAAGTCCTTGGTATAGAGCTTGTCGTAGGAAGTCAGTAGCAAGTTTAGCCCAGCCTGTACCTTGCGGTGTTGGAAAGCATCGTCCAAGAGGATCACCCGAAAGTGAGGGTTTTGGAGCAGTCGCTCGATACCCTCTTGGCGACTTTCGCATACTGCCACGGTTGCCTTGGGGAATTTGCGGTGGTACTGGAAAGGCTCATCGCCTAGGGTAAGGGCTGTAGACAAAGCGTCGGCAAGAACAAAGCCTTTTGTTTTACGCCTATATCCACGGCTAAGAATAGCCACTTGCTCCTCTCCCCAAAGGCGTACTAAGTACTCCACCATAGGGGTCTTTCCCGTACCCCCTACAGCCAAGTTGCCCACACATAGGGTAGGGAAGGGGTACTGTTTCGAGTAAAGCCACCCCCTATCATATAAGAAGTGCCGTAAACGCACCGCTATTCCATAAAGAATAGCAAAAGGAAAAAGAAGGAAACGCATGGGGAGTTTTGAGTTTTAAGTTTTAAGTTACTAACCACTAACCACTAATCTCTAACTACTAACCACTAACCACTGACGACCGTTTAGGGAGTACAAAGCTCATAGGCGCCTTTTTGAAGTGTCTCCATACAGCCTTGATAAGGGCGAAGATCTCCGAATCAGGGATATTTCTAGAGCGGAAAGCCACCCAAAGAGAGAGGCCAAAGCTTACAATAAAGTTGATAAACCCTACGATAACTAAGCCAACGAAAATCCATATCCACATGCTCCAGACTAGGTGGAAAGCAGCGCCATAAAGCCCCATAGCAATGTTTCCACTTACAAAAGTGATGTGGCGTATATCCAAATCAAGGTCAAAGAAAGTTCCTATAGAGGCAGTACTCCCCATGAATACCCCAAACCAGAAGTTGGATAGAATCCCTGGGCGCTTGTGGTCAAGCCAAGCAGCTAATTTTTTGGTTCTCTTGACCCCTAAGGCGCGTTTTAGGATAGGATGTTCCTCTATACGGTAAGCAAATTGGTTGTGCTTTTGCTTGTTGGAGACATTTCCTGCAATAATACCTGAGATAAAGAGGAATACTCCAGCAATAGCGGCATGTAAGATGAGTTTGGAGTGTATAGGGGAAGCGTCTGTTAGGAGTTTGTCCCAACTATGTGCCACTATATTCATTCCCAAAAGTCGTTCCGCGCCCCATACCAAGAGCAGGGCAACGGCAAAGGCCATAATGACATTCCCTACAAAGGCAATGAATTGCGAACGCCACAAGCGGGCGAAGAACATGGCAAACTCGCTGTGTTTTTCCTCTTCCTTACATTGTTTTCTCATACCCTCTTCTACTACACGAGCTACCGTAGTGGCGGTCATAGAAGGCTGCTTGGTGGCCAGTGCAGAGCCTGTCAGGTAGATCAGGATAAAACCAAAGGCATAGTTCATGCTATAGAGGAAAGCATGACCAAAAGCACTGGCATGTACTTCGTGTAATAGCGCCTTGAAGATACATAAAAACCCAACGATAAACCCTGCACCGAGGCTGGCTCGGAGCATCTTGAGGTACTCCTTGGGGGTATCGGTGATATACTTTTCCCCTGTGGAGGCGTTGAACTGGGTGATCTCGTAGGTAACCGTTTGGGTACTTTCCTTGATAAAGGTGCGTATATTGTTTTTATAGCAGTTGTATTCTATCAGCTTGAGTGCCATGCAAATAGTGTTGTCTATCTTATCCTTTTTGCTGCTGACAACCAGTAGTTCTATTAGGGTTTTTACTCGTGAGAGTTGTTGGTTGAGGCGTAAGAGTCCCTGATTGACACGCATGGTGATCCCATATTTGGAAGCATTTTTGTAGGCCTGTTGAACAAAATCCTGACACTGATGGAAGAGCACCATCAGCTGTTTGTAGTTAAGGTTTTCCTCATTGAGGGGTTCGCCTTGGAGAATAGGCTCACGCATGCTGTCAAACTCTCGTTCAAAGCTCAGAAAAGGACTTTCCAAATAGCTGTATTCAGGCACCATATGGATAATATCCGACTCCAAGGTGCGTCCACTCATACGCTGAGTGATTAGCCCAATGGCTTCACAGAGTTGGGTAAGGCTGTTATGCTGATGTTCTTCCTGAGCAAAAAGATCATGGAAGCCTAAAAGCTCAAAGAGCAGACGAAACTCCTTGCGGTCTATGCGCTCGATCCACAGATAGTCTGTCTGTAGGTAGAACACTTGGTTGAGGATATATTGTAAGGTATCTTTTTCAGGCTGAAAGGGGAGTATCTTGGCCGAAAAGCGCCTGTTGAGTTCATAAAAGAAACTCGAATCCTGTAGAATTCCCACCTCAGAGATCATTCGGCCGAACTGTCGTCCAGAGAGTAAGTCCTTGATATACGCTCCTAAGATCTTGCACTGCTCTGGGTTCTCCTGCAGATAGCCGATAAGTTCCAAAAGAGAAATGTTATGGCTCACACGCTTAGGACGGAAGTAGCGCACCAAGTCATACAGCAGGAGAAAGCCTGTATGCTTGGCTACCACTCCATCCTTGATGTGACTGTCAAATACTTCTTTTACACTATATTGTTTCTTTGTCATCTTATTTAAGTTTTAAGTTTTGAATTTTGAGTTACTAATCACTAACGACTCACCACTTTTCTAAGTTTTTTATAAAAAGCCTCTTCGCGCTGAGCGATCTGAGAGAGCCTCTGTGAAAGCCCCTCATAAGCGGCGCGATGCGCCTGGTTGCGGTTCTTATATAAGCGTGCTACCTCCACTGCAAAATCACGCCATAGGTCACCGATGGCCGTAATCTCTTGGGAACATTCCTTTAGGGCATCGCACTTGAGCACTTCGGCGGCTTCCTCAAGGAAAGCCCCATAGATAAAGCGAAAACCACCCCCACCGGTACCTATTTCCTCTTGCATACGGATCATTTGGGCAAGGTAGTGATTGGTGATTTTGACCCCTCGCTTGTCATACCAGCGCAATATATCTTTGCTTACCCACCTGATCGCCCTGACCCCAACAATAGGTACAGGGGCGAGCATCTGGCTGCAAGTATCCTTGATACCCTTGCCAATGGCCTCCTTTAAGTCTATCTGCTTGGGCAGGTGTGTAGGGAAATACATATGTCCTTTAGGCGCTAGGGTGCCTTGGGCAAAGCGTACCTTCTCAAGTTCCTGAGAGCTAAGCCTTGTAGGTTCTTCCATTACAGGATCACTGATAAGGTAGGTATCTGCTTCCTTACCATATACGACCAAGTTATGCGCATTGAAGTGAAAGCGGTACGCATCAGGGAAATAGGTCAGATGATACACTCCCACTTGTAAGCCTACAGGCATGCCCGCCTGTAGTTTCTCATCTAAGGCCTGCTGTGCCTTCTGTGGAGAGGAGAACCGCTCACGCCTTACACGAAACCCCAGCCTACGGGCAACCTTGGAAAAAATATGTCCAGGCATGGTGCGATAACTGATAGCAGGCGCCTGATTGACTTTCAGCCAAGGAAAATAAAAGAACAATAGTCCAGAGCCAATCCCGAAGATCATAGGCTCACTGAGCTTCAACCCATAGTAATTCAATAGGTTAGAAGCTGTACCGTTCTCACAATGCGCGGATTGGTTATGTTGGAATACAATTGACATATACAGATGATAAGAAAGGCAAAAGTACAAAAAAAATCTTGGATAAGAGAAAAAGCAAAGGCGGTTTTTTAGCAAAATTTTTTAAGGACAAAGATTTTGCTTGTAATTGCAAAATATAGTATCTTTGCAGTTTCGAAAAATGTATCTTTTACTTTTGCAAAAATGCTTACATTACAGTCATTTACGTTCAATCCGTTTTCGGAAAACACCTATATATTATATGGAGCACAAGGCAAGGCTTTCCTAATAGACCCTGGTTGTGCTATTCACTCAGAGCAGGTAAAGCTCCGAGATTTTATCAAGGAAAAAGGGCTTACCGTGGAGAAAATCCTACTAACCCATGCACATATAGACCATGTCTTTGGTCTACAATGGGCCTGTGATACTTTTGCTTTGCCTGTGCATCTGCATCCTAACGAACAAGAAGTCTTGGAGCGTAACCCCTTGGATGCACGCCTTTTTGGTTTTGATTTTCCTGAGTTTGACGGAGATTATGTGTTTGTAGATGAGCATACCATCCTTCATTTGGAGGATACGCCCATTACGCTACGCTTCGTACCAGGACATTCGCCAGGGAGTGTAGCCTTTTATATAGAAAGCCAACACAAGATTATCTCAGGCGATGCGCTTTTTCGCCGAAGCATAGGCCGTACCGACCTCTACAAGGGGGATTATGACCAACTCCTACATAGTATTCGCACCCAACTGCTCTCCCTACCCGATGCAACGGAGGTACATAGTGGACATGGCGCGCCCACTACTATAGGAGAAGAGAAGCGCCTGAATCCTTTTTTGCAAATCCAATAAAATGAAACAAACCACCTCGCGACTGATTTTTATAGATATTATCAGGGCTTTTGCTATCTGTATGATGCTCGAAGGGCATTTTATAGACGGCTTGCTCGCACCTGAGTATCGTGATGAGAATAACTTGTTCTATGCCACTTGGCACTATATCAGAGGTATGACGGCTCCTGTGTTCTTTACTGTTTCGGGCTTTATTTTTACCTACTTGCTGATCAAGGAACAGAATCCAGCCAAAATGGGTTGGAATCATGTGCGTGTACAAAAAGGGGTAAGGCGAGGCATCAACCTAATCATCATTGCCTACCTGCTGCGTGCCAATATATTTAACCTCTTCACCCCTGGTTATACCGATATGAATGTCAGGCGAGTAGATGTGCTCCACTGCATAGGCCTTTCCCTGCTCTTTCTTATTGCCTTTTATCTGCTCACCTACCGAAGGAAAAACCGATTGCGTATGTCGATCATGCTGCTGGGGACAACCTTTGTGGCCTTTTTCTTTGAACCAATCTATAGTCACCTAACCTACGAATATTTGCCAATGGCCTTGGCTAACTATTTTACCAAGGAAAATGACTCGGTATTTACCATATTTCCTTGGTTTGGTTATGCTTCCTTAGGAGGCTTTATGGGCTTTCTCTTCTATAAAAATCGAGAAAATCCCCACTTGTATCGCAATATGATAATATGGTATATCCTTTTGGGAGTGATACTGATTACTTTTCCCTATTGGATGGGTAAAATAGCCGATACCCTACAGATACATTCCTTACAACTGATTGCCCATGGAGACTATCTGATAAAGCGTATAGGCAATGTGCTACTCTTTTTTGCTCTCTTTATGATTCTTCGACATGTGATCACCTCCCCAACATTGCAGAAAATAGGACAAAATACCCTTTCTATCTATGTGATTCATTATATAATCCTATATGGAAGCTTTACAGGAATGGGGCTATATCGCTATTTTCACGATCAACTCACCCCATGGCAGGCAATCATAGGAGCGATTCTCTTTGTGATAGTAACCATACTTATTACTTTCTTATACATGCGCAAAGAGGCTCTAATAGATGAAAAGATAGACTTTATAAAAGCAAAAATCTACCAATTTCTCAGAAGAATAGGGGCAATTTTTGTCAAACAGAAATACTAAAACAATGACCGAAGAACAGCGATTACTCACTTATTTAGAGGATTTTATTACCCAGGAGCGCAAGGAGCGGTTCACTGAGATTCTCTCCAATAGAACCCAACACTTTACCGTAGCCATAGAAGATATTTTCCAGATGCACAACGCCAGCGCAGTGATTCGCACCTGTGAGGTCTTTGGCGTACAGACAGCGCATATGATAGAGGAAAAATATGGCAAACGCTTGGATGCCAAAATCGCTATGGGTGCCGAGAAATGGGTGACCACCCATCGGTATGCACAGGTACAGCCCTGTATAGATACTCTCAAGACACAGGGTTATCAGATTGTGGCCACTCTGCCTGCCCCTACAGCGGTACCTCTGCAAGAGTTTGATATAACCCCCAAGAGCGCCTTTTTCTTTGGTACAGAAAGAGATGGCCTTTCCCAACAGGTGATCTCCCAGGCCGATGTCTTCTTAACTATACCTATGGTCGGCTTTACCGAAAGCCTTAATATCTCGGTTAGTGTGGCCATAATACTCCAATACCTCACAACCAAACTGCGTAGTTCAGCGCTTAATTGGCAACTTTCAGAAGAAGAGCAGCTGCTTTTGCGCCTACAATGGACGAAAAATTCCATTCGTAGCCTTACCGATGTACTATCTCGTTACTATTCGCTCAAATAACTATGGCAAAGAAATACTATACCGTATGGGAGGGCTATAATGTAGGCGTTTTTTCTTCTTGGGAGGAGTGTAAGAAGAATATATCGGGCTATCCTACAGCCAAATATAAGTCCTTTCCTACTAAAGAAGCAGCACAAAAGGCATTCCATGAGAACTATTGGGCACATGTAGGGAAAAAAAATACACCCGTAGCCCCTACTTTCGGGGAAAAGCCCCCCTACAATCCCCACAGTATTGCGGTAGATGCCGCTTGTAGCGGGAATCCAGGAACTATGTACTATCGTGCTATAGACCTCTCTACTGGAACAATTTATTTCTCCCAAGGCCCCTTTGCCAAGGCAACCAATAATATAGGGGAGTTCTTGGCTATTGTACATGCCCTAGCACAGCTGGCCTTATCGGGGGATAGCCGTACCATTTATTCAGATAGCAAAATTGCTATCTCATGGGTAAAACAAAAGAGGTGCAAGACCAAACTTCCTATGGAAGCGGCCAACCAAAAAGTCTTTGAACTGATAGAACGTGCCGAGAAGTGGCTCCATACGCATACCTATACCAATCCTATTCTTAAGTGGGAAACCCAACTTTGGGGCGAAATCCCCGCCGATTATGGAAATAAAAAATAATAAGACAAAGAGCCAAAGTACTGTCTTTCTACCAATTTTCTCCCATTTAGTTCTCCCTTCGGAGGTTATGGAGATACTGACAATCAACCACTTAAAAAATAATTCAAAAAAATTCATTGAAATATTTTGTCAGTTTAAAAAGAAGTTGTACTTTTGCACCCGCTTTCGAAAAGGGAGTGAGTTCATTAAAATAGGCCAAAAAATATTTTTGAAAAAAGATTTGGTAGTTTCGAAAAAAGGTTGTAATTTTGCACCCGCTTTCAAAAAGGGAGTAAAGTTC
>NZ_KE150254.1 GCF_000411115.1 Capnocytophaga granulosa ATCC 51502
CTGTTAGGTAAGTATTGTATCCCAAATAGGAAGGGCTTTCTGTCACATTTAAGATTGATGATTGCTTTTCTTTAGGTAGCACGACCTCTGTGGTTACCTCTACTTCCATAGGGAAAAAGTGTCTATAAAAAAATGCCAAAAGCTCCTTAATAGCTCCTTGATGTAGGTACTGAGGTAACTCAGTTTGCTGCAAAGGACCTATTTGCAAGTCCAAATGCTTGGTGTAATCTGTATAATCAGTACCTGCAATCGTATCCAAGCCTAAATAACAATTCCCAAGTAGGGTATCTTGGGCGGTATCTGCATAGTTGCCATATTCTCTGATATTTACCTTGACCTCTTCACCAATAAGCAGTGATAGTACCTCGCAAGTCTTATCAAGGTCGCCTATAATCTTATGTGCATAGGGTAATATGCTGATAAACTTTGAGGCTAATACTGGCTCAAAGCTCATAGGGACATTCCATAGGGTGTACAGAACATCAGGGGCAAGGGAGCTATTGATTTCTTTTAAAAAGGAACTCTCAAAGATTTCTGCTTGTACGTTAAACTGAAACAGCTCATTCTCCAAAGGAGCAAAGAACAATCTCGCTGCTTTTTCCTCTTCCTTTTGCTGGCGATACTCCTTGACCATTGTCTCTATGCCCTTCTTTGAAGTATCCGCATTTTTGCTGTGCACCATTCCTTCAGGCAAAGTATCATAGAGACTATCACGGGAGAGACTTATATAAAGCATCTGAGTAGCATCATAGAGATAGTCCTTAACAGAAGCGTCTAACACATCAAAGCGATAACTGCGTGCAAACTGCCCTTCTTTCTCTACAATACACTGGTTTTCTTTGATATGCTTGTGCTGTATCAGGTCGCTGACAAGGACTTCTGCCTTGATGTCGTATTTCAAAGCAGTGATTTCTTGGGCGATATGTTCTAAGTCTGTTGCCATTACTTTTTTTTCTCTTGTTTTAGTCTGCCTGCAGCTACATAGCGCAACTGAAAATAAGAGTCGTTAAAATCATAGATATTTAATCCTTCCTCTGTGCAGGCTAAGATGCGGTCGTTGTGCAGGTATATCCCCACATCTGAGATAGGTTGTTCTTTGGAATATCTGAAAAACAATATATCACCTTCTTTTAAAAAATCCCTTCCTGTAAAGAGTTGCAAGGATTTAGAGCGGAATATACCATCAGCAGTTTTAGGGAAAGTCTCTTTGTAAATATCACTGAATAGAGCCTGTACAAAGTAAGAAGCATCAACGCCCGCTTTCTTATCCAAGCTCTGTGGTTTGTAAGGCGTACCTATCCAAGCATCAATATAAGCGTATAAGGGATAGTTACGTATATCCTGTGGCATCGTCTTTAAGATGATGGAATATTTTTCTTTAAGTCGTATTTCCTCATCTGAAAGCTGCTCATCCTTGTAGTTGCTCTCCGTGTATTTGGCGTCTATACTATCCTTATGAGCTTGCGCGGCTTTGCGAAAGCTATCCGTGGAATAGTGATAGGGCACCTCACGGATATACTTGCCTCCTGAGCAGGCGGCTGTAAAGATGAGTACTGATATGTAAATGAGTCTCTTATAGGTCATT
>NZ_KE150255.1 GCF_000411115.1 Capnocytophaga granulosa ATCC 51502
AATCTTATCTACCTTATAGTAGCCCGCCGCCGTAACTGCTTGTGTGGCTGTCGTAGCTGCTGAAATCTCAGAATAAGAGGCTCCATCATCTGAGCTGCTATACCACTTATATGAGGTATAACCTGTGCCTCTGGCTGTAAGGTTCAAGTTGCTTCCACAGAAGAGTTCCACTCGTGTACAATCTCCATCATTCTTTATCTGTGCATAGGCTCCCTCTCCTTCCTTGGTCATCTCTCCCGCTGCACTACAGTTCTTTAAGGTGAAGACAAAGGCTGGCTTGCCCGTAAGTATCGCTGCACAGGCATTCTCATAAGCGGTACAATCCGCATTGTTCTTTATCTTAATAGGTATGTATACCGATACCTTAGTGCCTTGTGAAAATAACATGCCATCTATGCCTTCAAATTGTAAGACTCTCGGACTTTCATAAGAAACCGTTATACCTGAACCTAACTCGCTCTTGATGATACCGCTATCGGTAGCCGCTGGCAACTCATAGTTGCCATTGGTGTTATCCGGCAAGGTTACCTTCAAGACGCCTCCGCCCAAGGCTTGTGTCGTCTTGTTCTCTATCGTGGCCTTATAATATATGGTATGTCCCTTGGCTATGGTGGTAATCTGAGTATCACTGCCTATGGCACCTACAAACTTGCCCGTTACCGCCACATCTATATTCGAAGCCGTTACCGTTACCTTAAAACGCTTCTTGCCTTCTGTTCCTCCATCAGCCTTGCCCTTGACTGTATACTCTACATAGCTCTCCCCTACTGGAAAACCATCCCATGTAAGCGCTGGCGTGTTGCCATCTGCATCTGGGGTAGGTACATACAACTCCGTGCCATCCGCCTTAACTACTCTCCACGTTAGCCTGTAACCACAGCCCTCCGTATCCGTAATCGCAGGCGCTGTCCATGTCACTGTGCCTGTACACTTGTTTAACGGTAAGGTTGTCGTAAGATCTGGTAGCGTGCCTATCGCTGCGTCGGTGAAGTTGATAACCTTAAGCTTTACTTCTTTACGAGGTGTGTTTTTCTCACTTGGCGTACAGCCAAAGCCCGTTTTCATCTTATAAGTAGCCCAATACTCAGCCTCCATTGTTGGGTTAAAAGTAATTGAAGACTTCTTTAGATCCGCCGCAGAGACCCCATCCAAAGCATTGGCAGGATCAGATTTCCACTGTATATCATACATTGTATCTGGGAGATCTACACTAAGGGTTAGCGGAGCACCAAAACAAGCCTGTGCAACATTAACATGTACATTAGGTGATGACAAGCTACCAAAATCAGGTACAGGTACCCAACGATCCAAACAGCCTGATTCAAACTTCACCTCATAGGTATCTCCTCCTGTAAGCTTAGGAATATTGTTAAAGGTTGCAAACGCATCTGAAAAAGATGCTGGTGCCACTGGGGGGGCTGCTACTGTCTTTTTCACAGGATTTCCACCTTGTTCTACTACGGTTTTATTACCTCCTGACACCTTATAGAGGGTATAGGTGATTGGATACTCTGGTTCTGATCCTGCAGGCATCTCTACACGTACCACTCCTGACGAAGGATTGGCAGGATCACACATACCTATAGCTGTAATAGGTGTTATATCTGTAATTTTCTTTATTGTAAAAGCCTTATATATTTTTGTTCCTGATGGAGTTGGCAGATCTGGATACATATAACCATTAGCCCTTGCTTTGGTTTTCTCTACTATAGAATACAAACCAGCACCTGTAGTAAGTGCCAAGAGATAGTGACCTGGTGGAAGATTTGTTATTCTTCCTTGATAATCATACTTGTTAGTATCTAAAAGATTATCTGTTCGAACAATTGTAGTTGATGCCACAGGAGCCCCTTCTCGAAGATGAAACTTACGACCATCCTGACCATTGTCTAAATCTTTATAGACAATCATTGTACTCCCTATACCTGCAGTAACATTCTTTGTTGTAGATCCGTTAAATACTATAGATCCCTTACTATCCCCTCCTCCTGATGCACAATCGGTTGTCTCTATTGTATTTAAGGTATAAGAAGGAGAGGAAACCTGATCCACTGTAATGGTTTGGGTTACAGCAGGTCTTCCTGGACATTGGTCGGATAGGGTTACTTTATATTGCCCTACAGGAATATCTATAAATTGGTATATGTATTGTGGATTACCATCCTCTGGTAGTTGTATGGTATAAGGGAATTTTACCTCATATTCCCCTTTTAAATTCCAAGGACCTGTGGCGTTAAATTTTACTGATTTTTTACCATCTATACGTTCTAACTTTATGGTAAGTTTATTATTACCCTTAAAGAAATCTAACTGACCACTATCTGGGTCTGAGTTTCCAAGGTATACTTTGTTCCCTTTGACAGCCTCTTCCAAAGTTTGTGCAGGAGTACCCCCTACATTAACCTGTATATTATTCAAAGGGTTTATTGCTGCCACTTGCGATTGGGTAAATGTATTTGATAAGTAGTGCTTACAATCCTTGGTGGAAGAGCCATTGAGTATTCCTGTGGCTCCTGCATATTCTATCTGGTAGGTATTGGCTGCACTATTTTGTATGATTGCTATATGCTCATTGTTATTTACTTCATTAAAATACCTAAACAATTTTCCTTTTAGGGTTACTCCCGCAGAAGGAGCTGCAACCCAACTCCCATTAACCTTTACACGTGTCTGTAAGCCTGCGGTATTACAAAAAGTATTATAATAAGCACCATTACTATAGCTTTGCAAATAAGTTTTGAGTAGTACTGTTTTGTCACAAGGCCCACCTGAACTCTTAGCGCCTATGGCCAAATCAGTTGTTGGCTTATCATTAGGAGGGGCTACTGTATGCTGTATTTGTTGATTTACATTATTACTATCTGTATAGGTTACTGTTATCTTATCTCCTGGTTTAAGCTGATAATTACGTATCTTATAGATCATAGGATCCCACCAGTTCCAATAACCAAACTCGTCGCCTGCATCTCCATACACATGATATTTACCATCTTCTCTCATAGGCAAGGCTTCTTCATTGGTAAATTCATACACTGCATCTGGATTTCCTATACGCTGTATCCTTACGGTAAGTAGGAAAGGATAGTAAGTAGGCCTTCGTCCTAAGTGTGTATAGTCGGCCGCTACTGCAAGGTCAAAGAGATTACAATTGGTACACGATGAGGAAGGTACCAAGAACATTCTGAGTCCCTTAGTAGAATAACCAAAGGCATTCGCTACTTGTTTTCCCCATGAGCAAGCTCCATCGGTAACTGTTAACAAATAACGCTTTCCAGGTAAGAATTTCTTTGAAGCATCTGGTACTATATAGGCAGTAGTGGTAGCACCTGCTCCTTTGGTAATTGGAGTACCTGATACCAATACTTCCGCTGTATCAAAGTCCTTCACTGTTACATTAAAAGGACCTGGCCCAGCGGCTGCATTATCTATTTCTATGGTAAAAAAGCCTGTTGCCACTCGTGCAAGATCTGTACTTTTCTTAGGACGCCAAGTAGTATAATCATAATTCTTAATAAAATGCCCTGCAGCACCATCCGTTACCACTCTACGCACATTCCTAGGTTCGGTAAGGGAACAGCTTCCTCCTCCTACCTGATCTGTTACTTCTACATAATATTGTACAGAAGGAGGAACTCCTGATATAGTAACGGTAGTTTCACTCCCACTCTTATTTGTTGGTACAGAAGAGAATCTAGGTGTTGTCTCAGTGAGTGTGCCATAGAGCTTTACGACAAAGGGGCCTGCCCCATTCTTTATCTTAAAAGAAATGGAGCCGTCTGAGCTACAAGGGCCTGTGGCCTTGACCTGAGTGGTCTTGGACATATCCACACTAAAACGCTGGTAAGTAGAGGTTACTGTCTGTGTAAGCTGCAAAGGGTGGGTTTGATTACCATCTTTCCTAACAACCTTTATTTTATAGGTATCAGAGGGATAATTGGTAAATTCCGCTTTCCCTGCGCTATCAAAATCCTGCTGTGCCTGTCTTGCTCCATTACTATCATACAGCTCAGCTTTCCACTGGGTTACAGGAACACTTGCCGCTACCGCAGCCGACCAGTCTACCTTTATATTTCCTCCACATACTGTGTTCTCCCCCGTAAGGGTATAGGCAGGAAGACTCTGTGCCAATGTAAAGATAGGCAGCAGTAGCGCTACTACATACAGCCAGTACTTCTTCATATTCAAATCGAATTTATTGATTTTCATCATCTTATAATTTTACAGCTCTTCACGAGATATTTTATGCGCAAATTTATTAATTATTATCAATATACCAAGTATTTTTTCAAAGTTTTTTTTGCAAAAACGAAAATTTAACGTTTTTGAAAGATATTTTATTCTATAAGTGATTGATAATTAATCAATTATGATTTATATAGAGAAAGGAGAAGTTTTTAACAAGGCCCCATAACCAATGACTAATGACAAGTGACTAATGACTAATAACAAATATAGTACTTGTCATTAGTCATTAGTCACTTGTCATTTGTCACTTGTCATTATTCTACGCTTCGCCTGATCCTGAGAAGTGGGCTTGCTTGCCGAAGACCTCTTCGTCGGTAGGGAGTTCTTTATCGTGTTCGTACTGATAAAGATTGGTGCTGAGATTCTGCATCAGTTGCTTGGCTTGAGAGGGGGTCATAATGACCCTACTCTGTACGCGCGCCTTGGGCATCCCTGGCATGATAGAGATAAAGTCCAACACGAACTCGGTATCGGAATGGTTCACTACCACCATATTGGAGTAGATCCCCGCGGCTACTTTATCATCTATCTCTATGTTAATTTCCCTTTTGGTTACCTTTTCCATAAGGCTATAGGTTGATGTTCTGTTTTGCTAATTCCTTACGTGAATCTACTATAATGTTCTCGTAGCGCTTCATACCTGTACCTGCTGGGATACGGTGTCCTACGATCACATTTTCCTTGAGGCCGTCTAAGTTATCCACCTTACCTTGTACGGCGGCTTCGTTGAGTACCTTGGTTGTCTCTTGGAAGGAGGCAGCCGAGATAAAGGACTTGGTCTGCAAGGAGGCTCGTGTAATACCTTGTAACACAGGTACGGCTGTAGCAGGAATAATGTCTCGGGCTATAACCAAACGCTTGTCTTGGCGCTTGAGTAGGGAGTTCTCGTCGCGTAGCTGTCGCATAGTTACGATCTGTCCTGGCTTAAGATTCTGAGAATCACCAGCATCCTCTACTACTTTCTTTCCGAAGAGCTTATCATTTTCCTCAATAAAGTCGTCCTTATGTACCATTTGTTCTTCAAGGAAGAGGGTATCACCTGGATCTTGGATTTCTACCTTACGCATCATCTGGCGTACCACTACCTCAAAGTGTTTGTCATTGATCTTCACCCCTTGTAAGCGGTATACCTCTTGCACTTCATTTACCAAATATTGTTGTACGGCCGATGGGCCTTTGATACGTAGGATATCCTCTGGTGTTACGGAACCATCGGAGAGTGGCATACCTGCACGTACGTAGTCGTTCTCCTGTACAAGCACTTGAGAGGAGAGTTTCACAAGGTAAGTACGCTTTTCTCCTGTCTTGGATTCTATATAGATCTCACGGTTACCGCGTTTTACTTTTCCGAAGGACACTACCCCGTCTATTTCGGCCACTATGGCAGGGTTAGAAGGATTACGTGCTTCAAAAAGCTCTGTTACACGTGGTAGACCCCCTGTGATATCCCCAGACTTAGCGGACTTACGTGGTATCTTCACGAGAATTCGGCCTTCCTTGATCTTTTCCTTGTCATCCACCATGATGTGGGCACCCAGTGGTAGGGTGTACGAACGCAAGATATTGCCTTCCTTATCCTGAATATGCATAGTAGGAATGAGTCGCTTGTTACGAGACTCGGAGATTACTTTCTCTTGGAAGCCTGTTTGCTCGTCTATCTCTACTTGGAAGGTTACCCCTTGTTCTATATTTTCATAAACAATCTGTCCTGAGAACTCGGAGATAATCACCGCGTTATATGGATCCCATTGGTTGATTACATCCCCTTTCTTTACGCTATCGCCATTTTTCTTGAAGATGAACGAACCGTAAGGAATGTTGGAGGTGCTTAGTACCATACGGGTATGAGGTTCTAGGATCTTCACCTCGGAAGTACGAGAGATCACCACCTCTACAGGATTGCCATCGTAGTCCTCGCCCTTAACGGTTTTGAGGTCATCGATTTCGAGAATACCATCAAAGTGCGCGATGATCTTGTTCTCTTCGGAGATGTTCCCCGCAGTACCCCCCATGTGGAAGGTACGCAAGGTAAGCTGTGTACCAGGTTCTCCAATGGATTGGGCTGCTACAACTCCTACGGCCTCGCCTATCTGTACCATCTTACCTGTGGAGAGGTTGCGTCCATAGCACTTAGCACAGATACCATGCTTGGCCTCGCAGGTAAGGGCAGAGCGTACCTCAATAGATTCTATAGGTAACTGGTTGATTTTCTCTACGGCATCCTCACGGATTTCCTCTCCTGAGGATACAATAACCTCTTCATTGAGCGGATTGATCACATCATTGAGCGCTACACGACCCAATACACGTTCACCAAGGGTTTCAATAACTTCCTCATTCTTCTTAAGGGCATGTATCTCAATGCCACGAAGGGTACCACAGTCTTCGGTATTGATGATCACATCCTGAGATACATCCACCAAACGACGGGTAAGGTAACCTGCGTCGGCTGTCTTAAGCGCCGTATCGGCCAATCCTTTACGAGCACCGTGGGTAGAGATGAAGTACTCCAAGATAGAAAGCCCCTCTTTGAAGTTGGAAAGAATCGGGTTTTCAATAATTTCACCCCCGCCTGCGGTGGATTTCTTAGGCTTAGCCATAAGGCCTCGCATACCGGTAAGCTGGCGAATCTGTTCCTTAGAACCACGTGCTCCTGAGTCAAGCATCATATATACGGAGTTGAACCCTTGTCTGTCCTCACTGATGCGCTTCATAGCCAAGTCCGTTAGGCGGGCATTGGTGGAAGTCCACACATCAATCACCTGATTATAACGCTCGTTGTTGGTGATAAGCCCCATATTATAGTTACCGATGATGCCTTGTACTTGCTCATTGGCATCGGCAATCATCTCTTGTTTTTCCTTAGGAATGATAATGTCGCCCAAGGAGAAGGAAAGTCCTCCCTGGAAAGCAAACTTATATCCCATGGCCTTGATGTCGTCCAAGAACTCAGCGGTACGTGGGATACTTGTTTTTTTCAATACATGTCCGATGATATCGCGAAGGGATTTCTTGGTCAATATGGTGTTGATATACCCAGCCTCAGGGGGTACTACCTCATTGAAGAGGACGCGCCCTACGGTGGTATCTATCAGTTTGGTCACTATGTTGCCATGCTCATCGAGGTCGTGAGTACGTACCTTGATAGAGGCATTGAGGTGTACCTTATGTTCGTTGTAGGCAATATTCACCTCCTCTGGGGAGTAGAACACGGAGCCTTCGCCTGCAATGGGTTCCTCTGGAGTGCTTTTGCGCATCTTGGTGATGTAGTAAAGCCCCAAGACCATGTCCTGCGAAGGTACGGTAATAGGTGCCCCATTGGCAGGGTTCAAGATATTATTGGAAGCCAACATGAGCATCTGTGCCTCAAGGATCGCCTCAGGCCCAAGGGGCAAGTGTACAGCCATCTGGTCACCGTCAAAGTCGGCGTTAAACGCAGTACATACCAGCGGGTGTAGGCGGATTGCCTTTCCTTCTATCAGCTTAGGCTGGAAGGCCTGAATACCCAAACGGTGCAAGGTAGGGGCACGGTTCAGTAGCACAGGGTGTCCCTTGATCACGTTCTCCAAGATATCCCATACTACAGGCTCCTTCTTATCTATGATACGCTTGGCCGATTTGACTGTCTTGACAATCCCGCGCTCTATGAGCTTGCGAATGACAAAAGGCTTGTAAAGCTCAGCGGCCATATTCTTAGGCAAACCACATTCGAAGAGTTTAAGCTCTGGCCCTACGACAATCACCGAACGAGCGGAGTAATCCACACGCTTACCAAGGAGGTTCTGACGGAAGCGTCCTTGTTTACCTTTGAGAGAGTCAGAAAGGGACTTGAGCGGACGATTGGCGTCGGTCTTTACAGCAGAGGATTTGCGGGTATTATCAAAGAGGGAATCTACGGATTCCTGCAACATACGTTTTTCGTTGCGCAAAATCACATCAGGCGCTTTGATTTCTATCAAGCGCTTGAGACGATTGTTGCGAATGATCACACGGCGATAGAGGTCATTGAGGTCGGAGGTAGCAAAACGCCCTCCGTCCAAAGGCACAAGCGGACGCAATTCCGGAGGGATCACAGGAATGACCTTCATGATCATCCATTCGGGGAGGTTCTCCCTGTTCTTCTGAGAATCACGGAAAGCCTCCACTACCTGTAAGCGCTTGAGCGCCTCGGTCTTGCGCTGCTTAGAGGTTTCAGTATTAGCTCTATGGCGCAAGTCGTAAGAAAGTGCATCAAGGTCTATCTCATGCAAGAGGTCATAAAGTGCCTCAGCCCCCATCTTGGCGACAAACTTGTTGGGATCGGTATCCTCCAAGTATTGGTTTTCCACTGGTAGAGTTTCCATGATATCGAGGTATTCCTCCTCGGTCAATAGTTCCATTTTCTCCAATGGCTCTCCAGAGAGAGATTTGGCAATCCCTGGCTGAATAACGATATAGCGTTCGTAATAGATAATCATGTCCAACTTCTTGGAAGGAAGTCCGAGCAAATAACCTATCTTATTAGGCAAGGAACGAAAATACCAAATATGGGCTATAGGCACCACCAAGTTGATGTGCCCTACACGCTCGCGACGTACTTTCTTTTCGGTTACTTCCACCCCACAACGGTCGCACACGATCCCCTTATAGCGGATGCGCTTATACTTTCCACAAGCACACTCATAGTCCTTCACAGGGCCAAAGATACGCTCACAGAATAGTCCATCGCGCTCAGGCTTATGGGTGCGATAGTTGATGGTCTCAGGCTTAGCTACCTCACCACGAGAGACTGCTAAGATACTCTCAGGAGAAGCCAATCCAATAGAGATTTTGTCAAATCTCACAGTTGCATTTTTCTCTTTTACTCTTGCCATAGCATTTTTTAATAACAAAATTTGTTCCTATTTGGACAAATACACGAAAAGAGGAGGCGACATAACCCCTTGTGGTTATGTTACCTTCTCTACCTTTGCCCTTACCCTAAGAGGGTGAAAGACAAGTACTTATATGCTCTACGAAAGTCAAAATAACTTCTATAAAAACACTTAACCAAACTGAGGGCAAAGATACAATAAAAATTTAAAAGTAAAAAGTAAAAAAGATTTATTTTTTTACTTTTTACTTTTCACCTTGAAAATTAGTATTCAAACTGTACTTTCTTATTTGGGTCTGGGTTACCTGCCCAATAAGCCCTATAGAGATCTAAGCTCTTGCGTATCTCCCCATAGAGCGCTTCGTTATGCTGGCGAAGGTCGTCCAAGTGGTAGAACTTAGCCAATACATGCTGGTGCTCTATCCAATCCAAGGATTGCATACAGTCATCTAAGCCATCAAGGGTGTATCCAAAGTAATCAGGCAAGGAGAAAGTCTCCTTCATCGTACTGAGGAAGGCTCGTTCGTTTTGGACATTTCTCAAATCTACGTGAAACTCCAAAGCGTTTTTTCTGATATACGTACTCATTTCTATTAGTAAATATTTAGAATAGTGTTTTTCAATTATTTACCAACAGTCTTGCCCCCTATACCTGAATGACTCCTAAGTTAAAAGGCTTCTCTATAGGCGCCCCATTGGCCGCTTCTATCCCTTGTGAGATCCATAGGCGGGTATCCAGTGGGTCTATGATCGCATCTGTCCATAGGCGTGCTGCGGCATAATAAGGGGTTGTTTGTTGGTTATATTTCTCTTGAATATTTTCTAATAGTTCGCGCTCTCTTTCCTCGGATAGTGTCTCGCCCTTACGCTTAAGGGTAGCCGTTTCTATCTGTAAGAGCACCTTGGCTGCTTGGGCGCCCCCCATCACGGCCAGGTTGGCCGAAGGGTAAGCTACAATCAGGCGCGGGTCGTAAGCCTTGCCACACATGGCATAGTTACCTGCTCCATAGGAATTACCTACTATAATGGTAAACTTGGGCACTACCGAGTTGGCTACCGCATTGACCAGTTTGGCTCCGTCCTTGATAATCCCTCCATGTTCGGACTTGCTACCAACCATAAAGCCTGTAACGTCCTGCAAGAAGACTAGCGGAATACGCTTTTGGTTACAGTTGGCTATAAAGCGGGTCGCTTTATCTGCGCTATCGGAATAGATCACCCCGCCTATCTGCATCTCCCCTTTTCGGGTCTTGACTACCTTGCGCTGATTGGCCACAATTCCTACTGCCCAGCCATCTATACGTGCATAGCCTGTGAGGATCGTCTGTCCATAACCTTCCTTGTATTCCTCCCACTCGGAGTTATCCACTAGGCGAAGGATTAGCTCCTTCATATCATACGGTTGGGTACGGCTAATGGGCAGTATACCATATATATCATTAGGATCCAGCTTAGGAGCCGCGCTGGCTATCCTACTGAAGCCCGCTTTGGGTGCCTCGGCCAGCTTATCCACAAGGTTTTTAATCACATCCAAGGCATCTTGGTCATTCTCACATTGGTAATCTGTTACCCCACTAATCTGGCAATGGGTAGTAGCACCGCCTAAAGTCTCATTGTCTATGTCCTCCCCTATGGCTGCTTTCACTAAGTAACTCCCTGCTAAGAAGATACTTCCCGTTTTATTAACGATAAGCGCCTCATCGCTCATAATCGGCAGATAAGCACCTCCTGCTACACAGCTACCCATCACGGCGGCTATCTGAACGATGCCTTGGCTACTCATCTGGGCATTGTTGCGGAAGATACGCCCGAAGTGCTCCTTGTCAGGGAATACCTCGTCCTGCAAAGGCAGGAATACGCCCGCACTATCCACAAGGTAGATGATCGGTAAGCGGTTTTCCATAGCAATTTCCTGAGCACGAAGGTTCTTCTTACAAGTCATGGGAAACCAAGCCCCTGCCTTCACTGTAGCATCATTGGCCACTACTATTACCTGGCGGCCACGTACATAGCCTATTTCCACTACGACCCCTGCCGAGGGACAACCTCCATACTCCTGATACATACCATCGGCAGCAAAAGCCCCAATCTCCAAGCGAGGTTTGTCCTTATCCAATAAGTAATCTATACGTTCGCGAGCCGAGAGCTTTCCCTGTTGGTGCAGCTTCTCAAGGGCTTTGTCTCCCCCTCCTCGCTTAATCTGTTCCCAGCGCTGGCGCACCTCGTCTCGTGCGAGCTTGTTATGATCTTCGTTCTTATTAAAAGCTAAATCCATACGGGACATTTTCAAGTTGCAAAGTTAAGAATTTTTATTATTTAAACAAGTTTTTCCGACGATTTTTTTCAAAAAAAATGCTTTTAACTGTTAATAAAATATTACTTTAATCATTATCAGTTAGTTGCGAGCGGAAAAAACATATTATTTAGGTTCGCTCAGGCGTACGTAGCGCACATAACCAGTACCTTCGGTTTTCCCCTTGAGGGATTCGGTTGTGAAAGGCACTTGAGCATCGGTAGTGTAGTAGTATTGGTCTTCCACAGCCGACTCAAAGCGAATCTTATACCCCTTGTCCAAGAGGTTTTTGTCCAAGTCCAAGACGATATTCTTACGATCGCCCTGAGTGATTGAAGCGCCTGTGATGGCGTCTATCTTTTCCTTTTTCTCACTATAGAAGCCGAACCACTTCTTAAGCGAGTCATAGTACTTGCCATTATCACCAAAGACATAGAGCGTCTTGACGTATTTGTCCTCTGGGTCTATGAGCGATACTACCATATAGGCACCCTCGCCAGTATAGTTGGCCATCTGTACCATACACTTAAATTTGTCCTGCGCCTGAGCCGTAGCAAAGGCCAAAAATGCCACTAAAGCAAATACAACTTTCTTTGTCATAATTTTGATTGTTTTAAAAAGAAAGCGCAAAGATACGTTTTTTTGGTGAAAAGCAAATAGTGAAAAGTGAGGGGTATTTGGTATATTTTTTGTACATTTGCACTTTAAAAGAATACCTTATGTCTACAGCTGTATTAACCAAACCAAAAAGAGCCACAGATAGCACTACCACAGGGCTTAGTGAAGTAGCTGCTAAGGAGAAAACAGCTACTGCAAAGAAAACTATTGTCTCCTCTAAAAAGGAAGAAACAGAGGAAGTTTCTTGGGAAGAGTTGCAAAATATCACTAAAAAATTAATAGAAGAAGGAAAATTAAAGCCTTTTGATAAGAAATACATATATGGTGATTTGTGATACAAATATAATCAGCAAATATCTTGAAGGAGTTCCTTTGGTTGTGAAAAACATTAATGCTATAGGAACTGATAATATAGCCATAACACCTGTAATTCTCATTGAGCTAAACAAGTGGTTAAGTGTGTTTAAAGGAATTGACAAACCTACAAGGCAAAAATACAAGAAAAAATTTGATACCATAAAGATGTTACATCTTAACAAGAGTATTTCCGAACTTTCTATTGAAATCTCTAAAAAAGACAACAGTCTTGAACCTGCTGATATTCTTATAGGAGCTACAGGAGCATATTATGATGTCCCTGTATATACTCACAATGTGAAACATTTTAAACTGATAAAAGGCATTACCTTATATCAGGAACTATAGAACATCCTAGCTCAACAAACTCACATCTCTACACAAACATCGGCTAAGACAATTCCTTGCTTAGTTTGGTCTTTCGCAAGATACGTGAGTTTGTTGTATCTTACTTCTTATGCCTAACTTCTGACTACTGACTACTGACCACTTCCCACTATAACACTATAGAAAAAAACAATAGAACTCCGCCTCTTTTGATAGATTTTATTTATACTTTTGCACCGTAAAACAAAGATATTCTATAACATTTAAATAATCATAATCATGTCTTTAGTAGGAAAAAAATTCCCAAACATCACCGTTGACGCCATTTCAAAAATGGGCGATAACCTTCGTATCAACATCTTTGAAGAGGCTACCAAGAAAAACAAAAAAGTAGTTCTTTTCTGGTATCCAAAGGACTTTACTTTCGTATGTCCTACCGAACTACACGCTTTCGAAGAACTCAAAGGAGAATTCGAAAAACGCAATACCATTATTATAGGTGCTTCAGTAGATACCTGCGAAGTACACTTTGCTTGGCTTAATACACCTAAAGATCAAGGAGGTATAGAAGGGGTAAGCTACCCTATCTTGGCCGACACAACCCGTAATCTTTCCAACGCCTTAGGCATCTTGGAAGCAGATCATATATATAACGAAGAGCTGGAAAACTACCTTATCGAGGGTTCCAATGTTGCTTTCCGTGCCACTTTCCTTATCGATGAAAACGGAAAAGTATTCCACGAAAGTGTCAATGATATGCCTCTTGGACGTAATGTAAAGGAATACCTTCGCCTAATTGATGCCTATACACACGTACAAAAATACGGAGAAGTATGCCCTGCCAACTGGGAAGAAGGTAAAGAGGCTATGCATGCCGATAGAAAAAGTACTGCTGATTACTTAGCTAAGCACTAATTAATCATATTCTCTTACTGTCTTCATAAAACGCAAACTTTAATTATTAATCTTGACTTATGTTAGTAGAACTTACCAGTGATAACTTAGCAGAACTTATACAAGCCAACCCTAAAGTGGTTGTACAGTTCTCTGCTTCTTGGTGCGGAAATTGCCGTATCATGAAACCTAAATTCAAAAAACTTGCTGAAGAGAGAGCGGATCTTACCTTTGTCATCGCCGATGCAGAGCAATTCCCTGAATCTCGTAAGCTCGCCAATGTAACTAACTTACCTACCTTCGCTGCTTTTGTAAACGGAGAACTCCTAAAGGACGTACAGACCAATAAGCAGGAGGTACTAAATGAATTGATCGATGAAATTACCAATAATTAAGCACATTACCCAATTCATTGAAGCCAATGACGAGGATTATGTGATAGAGACGATAGAGGTACTGGAAAACCTAACCGAGCTTTCCTCCCTCAAGGACGAAGAATTGGATATTATAGGAGAACTCCTCTCCAATATGTATGGTGCCTTGGAGGTACAAAAGCTCATCAAAGCAGGTACCCCACAGAAAGAAGCGCTGAACACCTTTATGCAAAGAGTACTTGGTGCTATTGACAAATAAAGTGTCATTATCTCATCTTTATTAAATTATGTTAGTTATTCCCGATTTATCTCTTGTAACTCAGCTTAAGAGTTACAAGAATACTAAGGGAGATTCATGGTAAAATGTCTGAACAACAATATAGGCGGCACCCGCGGTGCCGCCTATTTTTTTATTTCCTACACAATTCCCCCACTATCTTTACACACTCTACCGCTTCTTTTACATCATGGACACGGAGGATATCCGCCCCATGAAGTAGCGCAAAGGTATTAAGCACCGTCGTTCCATTGAGAGCTGCCTCTGGAGTGGTGTCCAAGAGCTTATATATCATGGATTTACGGGAGATCCCTACCAAGATAGGACACTCCAAGGCCTTGAAAAGGGCAAGCTGCTGCATCAGCTCATAGTTCTGGGCGAGGGTCTTGGAGAAACCAAAACCTGGGTCTACGATAAGGTCATTGATTCTCAATTGTCTTGCCTTGTCCTTTATCTGGGAGAAATAGTACAGTATATCCTTGGTGAGCTTATCATACTCGGTGTAGGTCTGCTTGGTCTGTGGGGTGCCACGCATGTGCATCGCTATATAAGGGACTTGGTAGTGGGCAACCACTTCCCAAATGGCGGGGTCTATCTGCCCTGCGGAAATATCATTGATGATACAGGCTCCTGCCTCAAGGCTCTCTCGGGCAACTTCTGCACGGAAGGTGTCTACCGAGATGCGGATATCGGGAAAGTGCTTTACCAAGGCTTCCACTACCGGCACTACGCGCTGTAGTTCCTCCTGCGGGGATACCTCTTGGGCATTGGGGCGGGAACTATAGCCTCCTATATCTACAAACGTGGCTCCCTCCTCAAGCATCTGTTCTGCCTTGCGGAGCACTTCAGCAGGTGTGGTACGGCTCTGCGCATAGAAAGAATCAGGGGTGATATTGAGTATGCCCATGACTTTGGGGGTATCAAAACAGATAAGCTCCCCTTTACAGTTGATTTGTGTCATTTTTTCTCTATAATAGTTCCTTTATTGTGTTTTTTAAAGAGTTTTTGTGTATCTTCCACAAATATTTTCATCTGTTTGACCGCCTCTGGACTCATATTGGGGTAGTCTTGGGCAGCTGTCTGCGCACAAGGGAGAATCTCATAGTGTTTTTTCCCATCTTTATCATACAAATGTACCCAAGTGAGGTAATAGGCAGGGGTGAGCAAGCGGGTTTGCTTATCTGTTCCTTTGACAAGGGTAAGGTTGAGCATCAGTCCACCATCGGTATGGCGCTTGCGTTGGTTGGAGATAAAGTTGCCCAAGGAGTAGAGCACAAACTGCTGTTGGGAGGGTCGGTTGCCTCTAAGCTCCATGGGTTGCAACACATGTGGGTGTCCGCCAATGATGTAATCCACCCCATGGCGAAAGAGGAAGTCTGCCATTTTCTTCTGCGCCTCATTGGGGGTTGTGGCATACTCTATCCCCCAGTGTACCACCGCTATAAGTTTGTCAAGTTTGCGGCTTCGGGCACTAAGGATATCTTTTTGGATCTGTAGGGTATCTAAGCGATTCACTTGGGTTGGGTTGGGCACTGGTAGCCCATTGGTGCCATAGGTATAGTTGAGTACCCCCACACGTAGCCCGTTCTTTTCCAAGATAAGCAGATTGCGCATTGCCCTATCTATCAGGTCATGGAAAGTACCTGTATGCTTGATTCCTAAGGAATCCAATTGATAGAGAGTATTGGTAATCCCTATTTTCCCTCGGTCGCAGGAATGATTATTGGCCGTTACCATGACATTGATACCACTGTGCAGGCAGTCTGCTACCAGCTCCTTAGGCGAAGAGAACGTTGGATAGCCTGTAAAGGGCTTGCCCCCAAGGGTAACCTCTAGGTTAGCCACCACGTAGTCGTGTTGTTTAAAGATGGGAGCTACTTTGGCAAAGACAGGCTTATAGTTATAGTGGCCTGTTTGCTTATCATAAGCCGAATGAATTTGGGGGGTATGTCCCATGATGTCCCCTACGAAAAGTAGAGATAGGGTATCCTGTGTTTGCTGCCTATCCAAGCGCTCTTGTCCTTGTGTGGCAAGGCTTAGCAGTAGCCCCAGAAGTATGAAATAGTTTTTCATCACAATGTGTTAAACATAGGCGCAAAAATACGATTTTAAAGCCAATATAAAAAGTTTTGTAAAGAAATTAGGTCTATTCAGAAAAAAAAACTATCTTTGAGCCGAATTAACTCATTAACCTTATGAACGACAAAAAGACACATTATTTTGACACCAAAGTATTGGGACAGCCTTCGGGGCTTTTCTTTCTCTTTTTTACCGAGATGTGGGAGCGTTTTTCCTTCTATGGGATGCGGGTGCTCCTGGTACAATTCCTCACCGCTGAAATTCTCTTAGGCGACCCTAAGGGGGGCTGGGGCTGGACTTCCGAGCAAGCCACCGCCCTCTATGGTACTTATGCGATGCTCTTGTACCTCACCCCTGTCTTGGGAGGAATCATAGCCGACAAATACTTAGGTACACGACGTGCGGTCATCATAGGCTCTATCATCATGACTATAGGACAGTTGTGCTTATTCTTGCACTCCACCACTATGTTCTTTGTGGGGCTTACCTGCTTAGTGGTTGGGGTCGGATTGTTCAAGCCCAATGTGCCTTCTATCCTTGGGGAGATGTTCAAAGATCATCCCGACAAGAAAGATAGCGCCTATACGATCTTCTATATGGGGGTCAATGCAGGAGCGTTCTTAGGTATGATGCTCTGTGGTTACTTGGCTGCTACCAAGGGCTGGAGCTGGGGCTTTGGGCTAGCGGGTATCTTTATGGGCTTAGGCACCCTACAGTTTGTCTTTGCCAAACCGCTTATGGGGGATTTGGGTATGCTCAAGAAGGAGGTGCACCACGAGCAATCAACCGATACGGACAAGCGCAACCCTTTCACCTTAGTGGATAATGTACTTATTGTCGTGGTATCCGTACTGGGACTGCTCTATGCCTTCAATGATCCTTTGTCCAAGAACCACATCTACGACCTATTTGCTTGGGTAGATACCTCCCTTATGCGTGGGCAGAACCTTGTGGCGCTTGTAGCCCTATTGTTATTTGTTTATTTATTAGTATCGCGTATTCTGCGTTATGACAGGATTGTCCGCAACCGTATGTTTGCTGTGATGAGTTTGGCTTTCTTTATTATTTTCTTCTTTATTACCTTCGAGCAAGCCCCTTCGTCACTGATCATCGTAGCACGTGATTATGTGGATAGAAGCCTTAGCGGTGAGGGACTGTTGGTGTTCAATATCATCAATGCCCTGCTGATGCTCATTCCCTTGCTGATTATCTCATTTGTATTGATTCGTTTGGCGATGGTCACTTGGAAACTTATTCCGCTGACCAATATAGTGCTTTTTGTCTGCTTCCTGCTCATCTGGGGGGTAGCCATCTATGCCATTAGGAGTGAGTTCCTTAAGAAGACTTCCGAGATTGCAGTATCATGGTTCTCGGTACTCAATGCTTTCTTTGTCATCACTTTAGCCTCTTCCGTATCCAAGATATGGTCGTCCAAATACAACCCTTCAGTAGCCTTCAAGTATGGCTTTGGATTGTTCTTCGTCGCCCTTGGTTATTTGGTAGTGTGGTTTGGTGCCAAAGGATTAAGTGAGGATATGAAGATTTCCATGGCCTATATCATACTCATCTATTTTTTCCATACCATAGGCGAACTCTTTATCTCTCCTGTGGGGCTTTCCTATGTCTCCAAGCTCGTCCCTCACCGAATGCTGGCTTTCATGTTTGGTACTTGGTACTTAGGGATTGCCATCGCCCAGAAAGTAGCCGCTACCTTAGGCGGACAGGTAGTGTCCATCACTAAGGAATATGGGCTAAGTACTTTCTTCCTTATCTTTGCGGGTATTGCCGCTGGTGCGGGTATCTTGGTGATGCTATACAACCCTGTGCTCAAAAAGCTCATGCACGAAGTAAAGTAACCAACAAAATAAAGCAAAAATCCTTTTGTTTTCAGATTAAATTTCGTATTTTTGCTTGCCGAATCTAACCACTAACCACTGACAACTAATAACTCAAATCATATACTTATGAGAAAAAAAGTAATTGCAGGTAACTGGAAAATGAATAATGATGCGACCCAGTCCGCTCAACTTATTGCCGCCCTGCTCGAAAAACTTCCACAAACACAGGCGGAGGTAGTGATTGCCCCCTCTTTTGTAAATCTTGCCTTGGCTGTAGAGAAAACCAAAGGTAGCCCTATGATCGTAGCGGCTCAGAACATGCACTTTGCTGAAAAAGGCGCCTTCACTGGTGAGGTGTCCGCCTCCATGCTTGAGGCTATCGGAGTGAAAACCACTATCTTAGGACACTCCGAACGCCGTGAGTACTTCAACGAAACCGATGAGAGTCTCGCCAAAAAAGTGGATACTGCCCTCGCCCATGGCTTTCGTATTATCTTCTGTATAGGAGAGAAACTCGCTGAGCGCAAGGCGGCTAAGCACTTTGAGGTAGTAAAATCACAAATACAAAACGCCCTATTCCACTTGCCTCAAGAGGCTTGGAAACACATCGTTCTGGCTTACGAACCTGTATGGGCTATTGGTACAGGCGAGACTGCTACCCCTGAGCAAGCACAGGAGATACACGCCTTTATTCGTAAGACTGTGGCCGACAAATACGGAAAAACCGTAGCCGATGACCTCACTATCCTCTACGGAGGTAGCTGCAACGCTAAGAACGCTGCCGCCCTCTTTGCCAACCCCGATGTAGATGGGGGGCTTATAGGAGGAGCCGCTCTAGTGGCTGACGACTTTATCACCATTATCAAGGCTATAGGCTAACAAACCAAGGGACAAGGGCAACTTTGTCCCTTTTTTCTCTTCCTAAAATGGACACATGCCCGCATGTTGCCCAAGTGTCGTTATGTGCTTGTGAGAGTCAAAAAATAATTTTTCAAAAATATAGAGGCTATATAAAAATAAATATGTACTTTTGCCGATAAATTTTTGCAACTAACTAAAAGTTCTTTATGCTCACTCGTAGGCACATTCGTGTAAAGGTAATGCAGACCATTTATGCACTACATCAGGAGGAAAATTATAATCTGCAAAGAGGGGAAAACTTCCTTGTGGCAAGTATGGACAATACCCACAGCTTGTACATAGTCCTTATGGGCTTGTGGGCAGCCTTGGAAAAACGCTCCCAGCAGATGGAGGCCGTCTATAAAAACAAGTTTATTCGTGATGAGAATATCTCTCATACATTGTTCTTGGAGAATGAAGCCTTACAGCTGATCACCCGCGATGAGGCACTCTGCGAGGCTATAGAAAAGGAAACCCTCTTGTGGCGAACCCATGATGAGTATATCAACATATTGTATAACAAAATTTTAGAAAGCGAAGTCTATCAGCTGGCTAAGGGGCGCCCCAGAAGCTTTGAAGGCGACAGACAGTTCTTAGCCGACCTATATATGGAGGTTATCGCCCCCGATGAGGAACTTTTTGACTTCTTAGCCGATACAGAAATCACTTGGACTGATGACTTCCCTCTGGTCAATACCCTGATTGTCAAGCTCCTCAAAGGACTACGCAAAGACAAAGAGAACGAGCTTGTCCCTCCCTTATTCAAGGATATAGCCGACAGAGAGTTCGGTATAGAGCTCTTAAAAAAAGCGGTGCTTAACGATGAGAAGTTCCAACAATATTTGGTAGAGAAGACCCCCCAGTGGGACACTGAACGCATAGCAGAGATTGATGCCATCCTTATCAAAATGGGTATCACCGAGCTACTCAAGTGCCCCAGTATCCCAGTAAAGGTTACTCTGAACGAATATGTGGAGATTGCCAAAGAGTACTCCACCCCCAAGAGTAGTGTGTTTATCAATGGTATCCTTGATACCCTCTCTAAGGACTTCACCCAAGACGGCACTCTTAAGAAGATTGGAAGAGGACTTTTATAGTGACTAATGACAAGTGACTAGTGACTAACCACTGACAACTAATCACTAACAACTAACCACTAACCACTGACAACTAACAACTAACCACTGACGACTAAAAACTAAAAATCATGAAAAGAATATTTTTACTTGTAGGAGTAGCACTCCTTGCCGCTTGCAACAACAATGGCACTGATGCGGCTAACAAAATCAAACAAAGTAACTTAGAAGCTGCTGAGAAATTAGCTGAACAAGCTACACAATTCCCTCAAATAAAATTTGAGGAAACCACTCATGACTTTGGAGAAATTAAGCAAAACGTGGAGGTACAGACCTCTTTCAACTTCAAAAATACAGGCAAGGTGCCCTTGGTGATTACCAACGCCACCAGTAGCTGCGGCTGTACCGTCCCTGAATATCCTAAAGAGGCAATCGCCCCAGGGGAAAGTGGTGCTATCAAAGTGGTATATAACGGCTCAGGCAAAGATGCCATCTCCAAGACCGTAACCCTAACGACCAACACAGAACAAGGTACAGAACTGCTTACTATCAAAGCCTTTGTAAAAGAATAATACCGTCTTATGAATATACTATTACAAGCAGCCCCACAGGGGGGCGGAGGTAACTTCCTCTTTATCATAATCATGTTCGTGATTATGTTTGTTTTTATGATCTTCCCTTCCATGAGAAGACAAAAACAAGAAAAGAAATTCTATAATGCTCTTAAGAAAGGCGACAAAGTCATCATGAAAAGTGGCTTACATGGGCGTATCTCTGAAATCACTGATACTACTATCGTGATAGAGACCCTCTCTGGCAAACTCAAGTTTGAGCGCTCTGCCGTTTCTATGGATTATAGCCGCAAACTAACAAATGAATAACAAAGAGTGAAAAGTGAAGAGTGAGAGCATTCTTCACTTTTCACTATTCACTTTTCACTATTCACTATTATGTCTGGAGAACTGCTTCCCCTTATGGAGGCCTTCTATACCATACAAGGAGAGGGCTATTACAAGGGTACCGCTGCTTATTTTATTCGCCTAGCAGGCTGCGATGTGGGCTGCCACTGGTGCGATGTCAAGGAGAGTTGGGACGCTACGGCGCACCCCTTAGTACCTATTGAGCAAATTGCCGAGCAGGCTCTCACCCATTCCAAAACAATCATCATCACAGGGGGAGAACCCCTTATGTACAACCTACTTCCCCTCACCCAGCTGCTCAGGAGCCATGGGGCACGTACCCATATAGAGACCTCTGGGGCACACCCACTCTCTGGTGAGTGGGACTGGATCTGTCTCTCCCCTAAGAAAAACAAGCGTCCGCTCTCACCTATCCACCAAGTAGCCAATGAGCTAAAGATGGTCATCTACAACCATCATGACTTTCTTTTTGCCGAGGAGATGTCCGCCCTGACCCATGCCGACTGTATCCGCTACCTCCAACCCGAATGGAGTCGCCGCGAGAAGATGATTCCCCTTATGGTAGATTATGTCATGGAATACCCCCAGTGGAAAATCTCCTTACAGATGCACAAATACTTGGATATCCCCTAAGCCATGCTAAAGCGTATTCTCAGCTATATCTTCCCTATCACCCTCTCAAGGCAATCCTCCCCTATCAGTGGACAGCTCACCGTAACCCTACTCAGTGGCAAGCGATTGCTGAACACCCCTAATACCGACTATTCCTTTGGGAGCCTACAACGTATCTTGCGTTTTGGCTTACAGAAAATCGGCTTTGAGCGGATTCAAAAACAGAAAAACGTACTCGTATTGGGTTTAGCCGCAGGCAGTGTGGTAGAGACCCTCGTGGAGGAAGTTCAGTTCCGCGGGCAGATACATGGGGTAGATATTGATCCAGAAGTCATCGCTATAGGCCGCCAGTATTTCCATTTGGACAAGATCAAAAACCTACAGATCTTTCTCTGCGATGCCCAAGACTACATAAAAAACACCCATGTAAAGTATGATTTGGTCATTGTAGACATCTTTCAAGATGATCAGATGCCCGCTTTCCTTTTTGCACCTGCCTTTTTCTCTCAGTTAAAGAAAATTCTCAGCCAAAAAGGAGTGATTCTCTTCAATACCATTGTAAAAACGAAAGCCGAGGCACAAAGAAACCAAAATTTTATCCAATTCTTCTCCGACCAATTCCATATAGACCGCTTTCCCAAGGTAGAGGGAGAAAACGAAATACTTGTTTTGAGCTAAAAGTAAAAAATTCTTTCATACATTTGTTTGTTTCCTTCAGTAGCGATAGGCTTGTCCTCAATAGTTACAAAATCCTGACTTGTCACAGTAAGTTTGCTTTTGGTAGTACCTTGATTGCAACTGAGTTCTGCGGTATTGGTGATGATATCCATAGTGTAATGCTTTTATATGAATTCCAAATGATTTATAATTAATTTAAGTTTCGCAAACTTTATAACTTACTGATTCTCAAAACATCCCCCCTACCCCCCTCAAGGGGGGAGTTAGTAAGTAGTAGAGGTTCAATAAGTTATAGAAAGAAAATTTTCCAATTAGATAAACAAATTAGACCATTTCAACGCCCTTAAAGCTCCCCCTTTGGAGGGGGGTTGGGGGGAGGTTTTTACAAATAATTGTTTATCAGTTACTTGCAATTTCAATAGCAACCTAAAAACAACTTGCGAAACTTAAATAATTAACATCTAAAACCATCATATTTATTATAAGAAAGCACTTCTCCTGTTTGTAAGTCTAAACGGTACCAATCAAGGTGTGTTTCTCTTTTATAAACTATTTCCCAGCAATTATAGCTAGCTCCAGGTCGATATACTCTTTCAATACGTGCACCTGTATAGACTCTACCATCATTATAACCTCTACGTAATTTCATTCCTTTTGACAGACAAAAATCCTCTACCTGCTCGAAAGTAAACTTAGAAACCTCGTCATAATTGATAGTCTTTTCTAATTTCCCCTCTTTATTAAAATAATACCATCGCCCTTTTTCCCAGAAACGAGGCTCTCCTAAAAGTCCTTTTTCTGTAATATATCCTCGTCTATCATAGGACTTTGCTACTGCAAAATAGGAATAAGGGGGAAATTCCTTTATATAATAATAATCCTTTGTTTTTGAGGAATCATCTATATAAAAATAAGTGCCATCAGGAAGAACTACTGATACATAATCATTCCCTTCTGCTAAGTTTTTTTGATAATCCTTATCTAATTTCTTTAACTTCTCAAAGAGTTCAAAGTCAAAGGTCTCAAAGCGATCATCTACAGGGGGATATATGACTTGTTGATATCCTCTTGTAAAAGAAAAAACTTCAAAAGAGGAAAGCAACGGCAGTCCCACTGCTACCAATCCTGTTTTCTTGATAAATTCCAAACGTTTCATAAGTGCTTAGTTTATTTCTGCAAGTCGTTTTTCGTTTGGACAAATGTATAAAATATTACTTAAACGAACAAACTTTGCAAAAAAATTCTTATATTTGCCACTACTAAATAAATATACAAAAACATGATCGTAAGAAAGACCCTTTCACTATTAGGAGTATTTGTCCTCCTACTAGTAAGTGCTTGTTCAGCACCCAAGAAAACCGCTTACGGCCATACCAAAGGCGTACTTGCTAAGCATGGTATGGTGGTGAGCGCCAAGGAAGAAGCCTCTAAGATAGGCCTCTCTATCCTTAAAAAAGGTGGTAATGCCTTTGACGCTATGGTGGCTACCGAATTGGCCTTGGCCGTAGCTTATCCCAATGCGGGTAACATAGGCGGAGGCGGCTTCATGGTCTATCGCTTGGCCAATGGCGAAAAAGGTGCCTTGGACTACCGCGAAAAAGCCCCCAGCAAGGCGCACCGCGATATGTACTTGGACGCCAACGGCAAAGTGATTCCCGATAAAAGCACCCTCGGCGCCTTGGCTATAGGGGTACCTGGCACCATCGATGCACTCTTTGAGGTACATAAGAAATTCGGCAAACTCCCTATAACTGACCTCTTCCAGCCTGCTATTGACCTAGCTCGCAATGGGGTGGTCATCACTCCCCTACAAGCCGACTTCTATATGGGGAAAAATCTTGCCGAAATTAAAAAGGCTAACAACTATACTACCATCTTCGAAAACGGCTGGAAAGCTGGCGAACGCTTTAAGTATGAGGAGTTGGCACAGACACTCGAACGTATCCGCGACAATGGCCGTAAAGAGTTTTACGAAGGTGAAACAGCCAAGCGTATCGTGAATTATGTACAGGAATTGGGCGGTATCCTCTCTCTTGAGGACCTAAAAAACTACCACTCACAGTGGCGCACCCCTATTACCTTCAATTATAAGAACTATACTATTTCCTCCATGCCACTCCCTTCCAGTGGTGGAATCTGTATCGGTCAGATACTCAAATCGGTAGAACCCTATAAGATAGGGCAATACGCTCACAATGGCGAGCAATATGTGCAGCTACTGGTGGAGGCTGAGCGCCGTGCTTATGCCGATAGGGCTTATTTCTTAGGCGATCCTGATTTTGTAAAAGTTCCTACTGAAACCCTCCTCTCCCCTGACTATCTAAAGGAGCGTATGCGTTCTTTCTCTTGGGATAGAGCAAGCAAGTCCAGCGAGATTGCCCATGGCAAGGTGGTGGGCTACGAGAGCGATGAGACCACCCACTACTCTATCGTGGATAGCGAAGGCAATGCGGTGGCCGTGACCACTACCCTCAATACCAATTATGGTTCTAAAGTATATGTTAAGGGCGGGGGCTTCTTCCTCAATAACCAAATGGACGACTTCAGTATCAAGCCAGGCGAACCCAACACTTACGGACTGGTAGGCTCTGAAAAGAATGCCATTGCACCGAACAAACGTATGCTTAGCTCCATGTCACCTACCATAGTAGAGGAAAACGGCAAGCTCCGTATGGTCATCGGCACCCCTGGGGGCTCTACTATTATCACCTCTGTACTCCAATGTATGCTCAATGTCTTCGAATATGGTATGACCATGCAGGAGTCCGTAAGCCAGCCGCGTTTCCACCACCAGTGGCTCCCCGATGATGTGATGTTCGAACCCAAAGGCTTTGACCCTGCCGTCATTGCCAAGCTCAAGGCCAAAGGCTATGTCCCCAAGGAAGAAAACTTTGTTATCATCGGCCGTGTAGATGCCATTTTGGTAGAGAAAGACGGCACCTTAGAAGGGGGTGCTGACCCCCGTGGCGACGATGTGGCTGAAGGTTACTAAACTGCAAAAAGGAAGAAATGTAAAAAAAAATATGTTTTTTGTTTGGTAATTAAAAAATTTTTTCTAACTTTGCCCCTGAATTAGTGAAGAGTGAAAAGTATAGCCAGCGAATACATGGAGCTGGGTATGTGGGTGAAGAGTGAAAAGAGAAGAGTGAAAAGTGATTAACAATTAATAATTAATAATTAACAATTAAAAAAGATGTTTTTTACGCAAAGAAATATGATGATGTGTTGTCTCATGCCTTACCCAACGTAAGACATCATAATTTCTTTTGCCCATAGTTTAAGAAAGCAATGATGTTATATCATTGCTTTTTTGTTTTCTATGGTCAAATAAACAGACAGCAATCAGTCATAATAGCAACAACAATTAACCATTAACAATTAAAAATTAAAAAAATGAAACTAAAACCCTTCCTTAGCCTCCTTGCCTTTCTTGTGGCAAGTATTACAAGCGCACAAACCCTCAAAGGTAAAGTCTTTGACGACCAGAATGAACCCCTCTTGGGCGTTACCATCTTGGTCAAAGAGGTGCCTAACAAAGGCGTCACTACCAACGAACGCGGTGAGTTCAGCATTCATGTAGAACCTCACCAAACGCTTGTCTTTTCCTATATCGGCTTCAAAAACCAAGAAATCAAGGTTGGTAAGCAGAAAAACCTCGTGGTAACCCTTGTAAGCGAAGCCGAAGAACTCCCTGAATTATTGGTTGTAGGCTCCCGTGCAGGAGGTCGCACCAAGATTGATAGCCCCGTCCCTGTAGATGTCTTTGATGTGGCCAAAACCAGCAAAACCCAACCTCAGGTGAACCTCAACCAGATACTCAACAGCATTGCTCCCTCTTTCACCTCCACCACCCAAGTAGTTTCCGATGGTTCTGACCACCTTGACCCTGCCCAATTGCGCGGCTTAGGCCCTGACCAGACCCTCGTACTACTGAACGGAAAACGCCGACACACCTCCGCCTTTATCAATGTCAATGGTACGCCTGGGCGTGGTACCGTTGGGACTGACCTTAATACTATTCCCTCCTTCGCCCTTTCCAAAATAGAGGTGTTGCGCGATGGGGCTTCCGCCCAATATGGTTCCGATGCTATTGCTGGGGTGATGAACCTTGAGCTTAAGAAAGACAAAGGCCTCTCTGCCCAAGTAAGTTATGGCGGACACCTTACCCCTACGGCTAATGACCACCGCGGTGGCTTTGACGGAGCACAAGGTCAGTTGGACATCAACTACGGTACCGAATTGGGTAAAAAAGGTGGTTTCCTAAACTTTACCTTCTCCGCTCAGTTCCGCGACAAAACCCACCGTGCAGGTACTTTTGACGGAGAGATATTCAACGCCTACAACGCCATAGAACGCCGTGCCCTTAACCATGGGGACAACCTATCTGGCTACTTTTCCAATATCAATGTAGATGCCGACCCTCGCCTATTAGGCCTTATCAAAGGCTATGCAGGGGAAGTAGGCTATTTTGATAGCAGTTACCTCGCCCAAATACAAGGAGCCAACTCCATCGGAGAGTTACAACCCTTGCTCAAAAAGGACTTTACCGAGCAGGAACTCGCCTATCGTGGTCTTGACCGCAAGGACTACAACATGCATGTAGGCCAATCCAGCCTCTTGGGTACTCAATTCTTTGTCAATGCAGCCTTTCCTGTCTCTGACAACTGGGAACTCTATGTCTTTGGCGGACAGAGCTACCGCTATGGAGAGGCTGGAGGGTTCTTCCGCCGCCCTAACCAAGCCCGTACCTTCACTGGCCTACACCCCAACGGCTACTTGCCTCAGATTACCACCGACATACAGGACTCTTCTATCTCGGCTGGAATCCGTGGCGAGGCTGGCAAGTGGCACCTTGACCTAAGTAATACCTTCGGCCGCAATGAGTTTGCCTATACAATCAAGAACACTGGCAATACCAGCTTGCGCTTTGCTACTCCTGATTATTTTGATGCTGGTAAATTGCGTTTTGCACAGAACACAATCAATTTGGATCTCTCTCGCCCCATTGAGCTATTCTACAAGTCCAACATCTCTTTTGGGGTAGAGCAACGCCATGAGTCCTATAGCACTGTAGCAGGCGCTGAAAACTCTTATGCTACCTATGATATCACAGGAGGCGTACTCCCCTTGAGTGCTCCTGCCTCACAGAAGGTTACCGACTTCTTTGGCAATGCCCTCCCTGGAGGTGCTCAGGTACTCCCTGGCTTTAGAGAAGAAAGTGCCCTTACCAAAACCCGTAATGTCTTGGCTGGCTATGGAGAATTTGAAACCGATATTACCAAGTGGCTATTGGCCAATGCGGCAGTACGTTACGAACATTATTCTGACTTTGGTAATACCTTTAACTATAAGCTCGCCTCACGCGTGAAACTCTTGCCCAATGTGAATCTCCGAGCAGCTGCCTCCACTGGCTTCCGCGCGCCCTCTATCCACCAGTTGTATTATACCAATATCAACACCTTGCAGATCAATGGGGTATTACAAGAAACTGGTACTTTCAACAATATCTCCCGTGCTGCAGAACTCTTTGGTATAGAGAAGTTACAAGAAGAAAAATCCAAATCACTCAGTGCTGGTTTTGCTGTTAAGATTCCCAAGGCTGGCCTTTCCCTTAGTGCCGATGCCTACTTTATCCGTGTAGATGACCGTATTATCCTCACCGAGGCCTTTACCCGCCCCGCTGGAAACAGCCCTGCACAGAATGAACTCAAACAGATTTTTGACCAAGCCAATGTAAATACCGTACAATTCTTTGCCAATGCAGTAGATGTAGAGACCAAAGGAATAGATGTGGTTGTGAGTCACTCTCTACAGGCGGATAAGTTCACCCTTAACAATGACTTTGCTTTCAACCTTACCCAAACCCGCAAGGTAGGTGAGATACACACCCCAAGAGCTATTAAAGCGGCTGGCTTAGAAGACAAATTCTTCTCCGAACGCTCTCGCGTACTCTTGGAAGAGGTAATCCCTCGCTTCAAGGCTACCCTTTCCCACAACCTCACCATAGGCAAGTGGAATGCTTACTTGCGTAACACCTATTATGGCAAAGCCACTAGCCCTGACATCGTGGCTGCTGACAAGCGTATAGGCGATTTTGAGTTTGATGAGCGCGGACACCAAGTTATTCGTGGCAAGGTCATCACCGACCTCTCTGTAGCGTACAACTTTACCCCTAAGACCTCTTTGACCTTGGGTGTAAATAACCTCCTTGATCTCTACCCTGAGAAAAACGTCAAGGCCAATAGCAACAATGACCAATTTGTCTATTCACGTGCCACCTCACAATTTGGATTGAATGGTCGCTATGTATTCCTCCGCGCCACCTTCAACCTGTTTTAAGTGAAAAGTGAAAAACGAAAAGTGAATAATACATTTTGTAGGGGCAAAGTTGCGTAAGCAAGTATGTGAAGCAATTCGCCCTCTATAAAGAAGAAAGAGACTACCCCAAAAGGTAGCCTCTTTTTTATTTGGTTACTTATAGTAAGTTCATTTTTCACTTTTCACTCTTCACTTTTCACTCTTCATTCTTCACTTTTCACTCTTCACTATTTCTTGTACTTCTCGATAATCTTTCTAGCTCTTTCCAAGGCCTCTTCGTTAGAGATATTGGCAGCATCTTGGTGAAGGGAAGTACTGATAGGAGTCTGATAAGTAGGAGTTGGTTCCTTTTGGTAGGTTGGCTCTTCAGCTGTTTTAGTAATAGTATGAGGCACTAAGGGGCTGGTTGTCAAAGGTTCCGTAGTGGAGAAAGTATGGGTACTCTCCTGAGGGGAAGCCACGGCAGGCGCTGCTACAGGCGGAGGTGTAGTCACAGGTGTAGAGGTAAAAGCCATAGGGCTTTGAGTCACAGGCGTTACTTGAGGTTCAGGGATATGTGCCACAGGCGTAGAAGTAAAGGCCATAGTAGGCGCCTGTGTAGGTGTAGAGGTTGCAGAAGCCACAGGTCGCTCAACTAGTTTTTCCTTTAGCGTGCGATTGAGTGTCTCCAGCTCCTCAATCCTGATAAGCAGCTTGTTATAGGTATCTTTGGTAATGACGATCATCTCTCCCCCCTTCTTATCAGCAAGAAAGAGCGGCTCTGCCAAAGGTAGCTCTATTTTAAAAAGCTGTTCGTTTTCTTTCAGTGGCATTTCCTTGAGTTCTTTTTCTTTCAAGGAAGCCGCATAAGCATCCACATTCGTAGGAATATCTATCTCTATTCCTATTTTTGCCAAAGCATTGATAACCAACTGATATTGTTGAAAATCTAACTTCTCTTTTAACGGAATCGTGTTACTCATAATCGTTATATTTTGGGCAAAGGTATAATAAAAAATTTAAAAAAACAAACAATTGTTATGATATTTTTTTTGTTGATAAAATTAAGTAATCATTTGTTTTATTTTGATTTTTTTTCTTATCTTTGCACAGAATTATAAAACACTTCATAACATGAAAAAACCTACTATAAATATAGAGAAATTCTACGACCTTATGCTTACCAACAAGTGGTGGGGCACTATAGCTGTGATCCTTTCCACCCTGATTATCTACCTATTTGGAAAAATTACAGGAGAAGCTATTTATTCTCTAACACACTAAGACAAGGTAGCGGCCTGTATAGTAATCTAAAAACAACTTACAAAACTTGATAACCCCAAATAAATAATCTATGAAAACAAGCACTAAACGAAACTTCCTAATAATTATAACTGCTGCGCTACTGAGTGTCCTCTTACGTCAAGACTTACAGCGCTTAGTAGATGCTTTTTTAGAAGGCTATTATAAAGGAAAAGGCTTGTAAACTACTCATGCAACTTTCCCTATACCTATCCTATATCTATTACCGAAAGCTCTTTGCCAAAGGAGACTTGCCGAGCATCGTTGTACTATAAAACAATTGCTAATGGTCAGTTGGCATACTTAAACTCAAAACTATCATGAAGTTTTTTCTCTTTTTATGTTGTTGCTCCCTGAGTGGGTTTGCACAAAAAGTGGTAGTACAAGACAGCCAAGGTCGTCCTATTGAATATGTGAATATAGGCGTCAAAGGTACTTCCAATGGTCTTATCAGCGATGAGCAGGGAGGCTTTTCCTTGGATGCCCTCCATGCCAAGGATACCGATAGCATCTATTTTGGGCATCTGAGCTATAAACATAAGGTACTCATAAAGAAGGATATTACCGACAAAGTGTCCTTGGAGGCCGCCGAGATTGTACTTCCTGAAGCTACCTTTACCGCTAAGCAGCCTAAGGAGCGCACACTCAAGGGAAAGGGCTTACCTACTATTGTTACTATGAGCATTCCCGCCCCTGCTGAGGAGGAAATAGCTGAAAATGAGAAAAAAGGTGAGGAGGAATTGGGCGACTTTATCTCTCTAAACAAGGATACTTTCCTTACAAAGTTTGAGATGAATATTGTAGCCAACACCCTTGATCGTTGTGTGCTGCGTGTGGTAGTCTATGAGAGTAATAAGGAGCATACCCTCTTTAAGCCCTTGATAGAAAGGCCTATTTATATACAGGTGCCCGCCAGCCGTAAACGACAGATTTTCTCTAAGGAGTTATCCGTGTTTGCCCCCAAGGGAGTTGTTTGGGTAGCCTTGCAGGCTGTTGAGCTAAAGGGAAGTAAGGACAGCGAACTTAGAATCCGCTGCCGTGCCAATGGTGGCTGGTCTCGTACCACTATTGATAATATTTTAGAGAAAACCCCCTTGGGATTGGGGATTCCTTTCTCTGTTAAGGGAAGACAATAAAGTGAAAAATGAAAAGTGAAAAGTGAATAATTTTTCACTCTTCACTTTTCACTCTTCACTACTAATCGTCTTCTTCCTCCTCTGGAAAATCGTCGTCCTCTTCAGGTTCGTCGTATTCCTCATCTTCATCAGGTTCAGCGGCTTTGTCTTTGGAGGCTGTTTTCTTACCTTTTTTCTTCACCACTACCTTTCCTTCTTTGACGGCTTCTTTGATTTTACCTTCTATCTCTTCAGCCATTTCAGGATTGTCATGGAGTAAGGCCTTCATCGCATCACGACCATTGGCCAAGCGGGTACCGCCGTAGCTGTACCAAGCCCCACTCTTGGAGAGTATGTCAAAGTCGGTTCCCCAATCTACTATTTCGGACACCTTGGAGATACCTTCCCCATAGATGATTTCAAACTCTGTTCTTTGGAAAGGTGGTGCTACTTTGTTTTTCACTACCTTCACCTTCGTAAGGCTACCATAGGCCTCTCCTTCTTTGTTTTTCAGAGGAGCTGCTTGTCGGCGCACATCTACACGTACAGAAGAATAAAACTTCAGTGCATTACCCCCTGTGGTAGTCTCAGGATTTCCGAAAGACACCCCTATTTTGTCACGCAACTGGTTGATAAACATCACCACACAGTTGGCCTTACTGATGCTCCCTGTGATTTTGCGCAAGGCTTGGGACATCAAGCGGGCATGTACGCCCATTTTGGAGTCACCCATCTCGCCATCTATCTCAGTTTTAGGAGTAAGGGCAGCCACGGAATCCACTACAATAATATCCACGGCTCCAGAGCGTACCAGCCCATCTACGATTTCAAGGGCTTGCTCCCCGTTATCAGGTTGGGAGATAATCAGGTTGTCCACATCTATCCCTATTTTCTTGGCATAACTGGGGTCAAAGGCATGTTCCGCATCTATAAAAGCGGCAGAGCCTCCCAGCTTCTGTGCCTCGGCAATGGCATGCAGTGTAAGGGTAGTCTTACCTGAAGACTCCTGACCAAAGATCTCAATCACCCTACCGCGTGGGTACCCCCCTACACCTAAGGCAATATCCAAGCCCAAAGAACCCGAAGGAATCACCTCTACCTTCTCGGCTACCTTGTCTCCAAGACGCATCACCGTTCCTTTCCCAAAGGACTTTTCCAAGCGCTGCAAAGCCAATTTCAGGGCTTGTGCTTTGGCTTCCTTGTCCTTAATCTCTTCTACTTTTTCTTTTTCTTTCTTTGCCATCTTTTTTTAATGATTAATGGTTAATGATCAATGATTAATGGTCAATGATTAATGATTAATAGGCATTGGTATTAATCATTAATCATTGTTGGCATTAATCATTAAAGAACAAATTTCTTTGCACTTTGTCCCTTGTAGCGTGCGATACATTCCTCATATACCTTGAGGGCTTCTTGGACATCTCCCCAACCACGTACATCTACTTTTTTGTTTTCCAAATCTTTATACACTTTGAAGAAATGTTCTATCTCCTTGGTAAGGTGTGGATTTACCTCATTGAGCTGACTAAGGGATTTAACCATAGGATCGGCCTCAGGCACACAAAGGACTTTCTCATCACCACCTTTTTCATCGGACATATAGAGGATACCTACAGGCTTTACTTTCACTACACAACCAGGAAAGAAAGGAATGGTAGAGATTACAAGCACATCCAAGGGATCTCCATCATCGGCCAAGGTTTCAGGAATGAACCCATAGTCAGTTGGATATACCATGGAGGTATGTAGCATGCGATCAAAGCGCATTTTACCTAAGTCAAAATCATATTCGTACTTATTTCTGCTTCCTCTTGGAATCTCAATGAGTACATCAAAAGTTGTTTCTTTTGCCATTTTTACTATTTTTGAAAATTAGAGAGCAAAGATAACGTTTTTTTCCCAATCATCAAAGCAAATATTTATCTTTCTTTCTTCAAAAAAAAGTTGTACTTTTGCCACTGATTTAATACCCTTACAAATTATGTATTCAGAATTACCCGAAGGGCACCCTATACGCACCTATCTGCAAGAGGCTGAACTTATTCAGAACCTATTAGAGGAGATTATGCAGACAGATCCCCAAGTGGACTACCAGAAGTTCTATAACCTCTTCAACCATCTCTCCACCGTGGAGAAACGCTTCCAGAGAAAAGAGAATCAGCTCTTTCCTTTCTTGGAACAAAAAGGCTGGACTAACCCCTCTCAGAACATGTGGTCTTTCCACGATACCATACGCGATATGTTCCGCTTGGTCAGAAAGAACTTAGAGGATAAGCAGCTGGCCAAAGCAGCGGAGAACATGACCTATATAGAGGAAAACCTCCTACGCCTGCTCTCTGTAGAGTATAACATTCTTTTTGCGCGTTCCTTGGAGATTCTCTCCGATGAGGATTGGATCAAGATGCGCCAAGGAGAAGAGGAAATCGGCTGGATGCTCCCCACGCCTCCCCCTGCTTACCCCTCCGAAGAGGGCTACATACACCCTTCACAAGATACCACCCTACGTACCGATGTGGTTTTTGATGAGAAAGCACAACACTTTGACGAAGGTTATATGACTGTAGAACAAGTGAACCTGCTGCTCAAGACCCTCCCTATCGATATTACTTTTGTAGATGAGCATGACAAGGTGATTTTCTACAATCGCGGTGAGGAACGTGTTTTCCCACGTAGTGCAGGAATTATCGGCCGTGAAGTGAAGTTCTGCCACCCGCCCAAGAGCGTGGGTACAGTGCTAAAAATCGTGGAGGCTTTCCGCAATGGCACTCAGAACGAAGCCAACTTCTGGCTGAACTTCCGCGGACGCCTGATCTATGTGCGCTACTTTGCCGTACGTGATGCCCAGAAAAACTATAAGGGCGTGATCGAAATGTCACAGGACATCACCGACATCAAGACCATAGAAGGAGAAAGACGCTTGCTCGAATGGGAATAACCCTAAACAACGAATTACCTTGGCTAAGATTACCGAACAAATAAAAGAGCCTATAGCAGCGGAGATGGCTGCCTTTGAGGACAAGTTCAGAGACTCCATGTCCTCACGGGTAGCACTGCTTAACCGCATCACCCACTATATCGTAAACCGCAAGGGCAAGCAGATGCGCCCTATGTTCGTCTTTTTAGTGGCTAAGCTCGCCAGCGGAGGCACCATCAGCGAACGCACTTACAGGGGGGCTTCCGTTATTGAACTGATTCATACGGCTACCCTTGTGCATGACGATGTGGTAGATGATAGCAATAAGCGACGTGGGTTCTTTTCTATCAATGCCTTGTGGAAGAACAAAATCGCGGTCTTGGTTGGGGACTACCTCCTTTCCAAAGGGCTACTACTCTCTATAGACCATGGGGATTTTGACTTGTTGCGCATCATCTCGGTAGCCGTCCGTGAGATGAGCGAGGGCGAACTCCTACAAATGGAGAAAGCACGCCGCTTGGACATCACCGAGGAGGTCTATTACGAGATTATCCGCCAGAAGACCGCCACCCTTATCGCTGCCTGCTGTGCCATGGGCGCTTGCTCGGTTTGCCCCGACAATGCCCCGCTGATAGAGAAGATGCGCTGCTTTGGCGAATATGTAGGTATGGCCTTCCAGATCAAGGACGACCTTTTTGACTATACCGAAGAGGCTATAGGGAAGCCTACAGGCATCGACATCAAGGAACAAAAGATGACCCTGCCGCTGATCTATGCCCTCAACCAGGCCAGCGAAGAAGACCGCAAATGGCTGATTAACAGTGTCAAAAACCACAATACAGACAAAAAGCGCGTCAAGGAAGTCATCGCTTATGTCAAGGCTCACGGCGGTATAGAGCGTACCGAAGCCAAAATGAGGGAATACCAAGCAAAAGCCTTAGCTATACTATCGGATTTTCCCGATTCTCCTTATAAGAAATCCCTACTCCAGATTGTGGATTATGTCATAGAACGAACTGTATAACAGATAACATAAGAGCCTGCTCCCCTTGCGGTGAGCAGGCTCTCTTATCATGAGTTACAGACAAAAATTATTTCTTCTTCTTAGTATCTGCTTTAGCCGCATCTTGAGCAGCCTTAAGTGCAGCACGAGATACACGTACTTGACATACTACGGTGTTATCTGGGTGCATGATCTTGTAGTTATCCTGAGCGATTTTGGTAACATAGAAACGATTACCCATTTCCATCCAAGAAATATCTACAGGAACGAAGTCAGGCAAGTTATCAGGCAAGGCTTTTACCTTTAGCTTACGGTTTACGATACGGAGTGTACCACCGGCCATTACCCCAGGGGCTGTTCCCACGATTTGGATAGGCACCTCAAGGGTGATTTCCTTATCCTTGTGTAACTGGTAGAAATCCACGTGAAGGATTTTGTCGGTTACAGGGTCAAACTGAATGTCCTGAAGGATAGCTGTATAAGTCTTTCCTCCTAATTCAATCGTTGCTGTATATACATTAGGAGTATATACCAATTTTTTGAACGCTAAGCTGTCCGCTGAAAAGTGAATGGTATTCTCCCCTCCGTATAATACGCAAGGAACCTTTCCAGCATTACGTAAGGCCTTGCTCGCTGCTTTGCCCACGCTTTCTCTTTGAGATCCTACGATTGTAATTGATTGCATAAAATATATATTAATTAAAAATTTACATTATAAATTTGTCGCTGATAGAGGCATGCTCATGTACCGAACGCATCACATCGGCAAAGAGCTTATCACAACTCAGTACGTGTATTTTCTTTGGCAAAGAGTTATGCGGAATGGAGTCGGTTACAATCAGCTCCTCCATAGGTGAGTTTTCTATCTTCTCCACCGCATTGCCACTTAGTATAGCATGAGTACAAATGGCTCTTACGCTCACAGCTCCTTTCTCTTTCATAATTTCGGAGGCTTTCACCAGTGTACCTGCTGTATCCACCATATCATCTACAAGGACTACATTCTTACCCTCTACATCGCCAATAAGCTCCATTTTCTCAATCACATTGGCCTTTTTGCGCTGCTTATAGCAGATTACCACATCACTATTGAGGAACTTAGCATAGGAGTGTGCCCTTTTAGATCCTCCCATATCAGGAGAGGCTACGCAAAGGTTGTCCAAGTTCAAGGACTTGATATAAGGGACAAATATGGTAGAGGCATAGAGGTGATCTACAGGAATTTCAAAGAAGCCCTGAATCTGGTCAGCATGTAAGTCCATAGTAATCACTCGAGTAGCTCCGGCTGTTTCCAATAAGTTGGCCACCAATTTGGCTGCTATTGGCACACGAGGCTTATCTTTTCTATCTTGGCGCGCCCACCCAAAGTAAGGCATAACCGCCGTGATATGCTTAGCAGAGGCACGCTTAGCCGCATCAATCATCAGCAGCATCTCCATAAGGTTTTCCGAAGTAGGATGCGTAGAACCAATGATAAAAACACGAGCACCTCGTACTGATTCTTCAAAGGAAGGCTGAAATTCTCCATCACTAAAACGAGAGAAAATCACATTTCCAAGCTCAATCCCATAGGCTCGAGCAATTTTGCCTGCCAATTCAGTGCTTTGTGTACAAGCAAAAATCTTTACAGCTGGCATAGAATATTCCATAAAATCAACTAATTATAAGTAATTTGCGTTTTTTGTAAAGCCCCCAAGGACTCTCTTGTTTCCGAGTGCAAAGATATAAATTAAAAATGATTCTGAAAAAAAAAGAATGATTTTTTTGCACAATTAAAAAATTAGTTGTAATTTTGCCCCCGAATTCATAACAATAATTGCCTGAGTGGCGGAATTGGTAGACGCGCACGACTCAAACTCGTGTTCTTCGGAGTGAGGGTTCGATTCCCTCCTCAGGTACTATAATCCTCTTACATCTTAGAAAATGATAAGAGGATTTTTTATTAACTTCAAATCAAACTTTCATTTTGTTATGAATACAATCATTGTAAACCCCTACTACACCCTTATTGCTGCTACTTTAGTACTGCTCATTGGGCGACTGTTGGTCTCCAAGATCAAACTCCTTCAAAACTTCAACATCCCAGAACCTGTAGCTGGAGGGCTACTTATGTCCTTCCTTGTCTACCTTTTATATATTGTAACGGGGCTTTCCTTCGAAAACGGACTTACGTTTGGGGAAGGGATCTCCTTGAATTTTGACAAGGGGCTTCAGGACTCCTTCATGTTATTTTTCTTCACCTCTATCGGGCTGAGTGCTGATTTCTCTCGCTTGAAGTCAGGCGGTATAGGACTATTTATCTTCTTAGGGGTTGTTGCCCTCTTTATTGTGGTACAAAACATCGTAGGGGTAGGCTTGGCCTCTGCCTTTGGACTGAAACCTATTATAGGACTTGTCACAGGTTCCATTACCCTCACTGGCGGACATGGTACCGCTGGGGCTTGGGGTAAGACACTCGAACAAGATTATCATATACAAGGCGCTACTGCCTTAGGGATGGCATCCGCTACCTTTGGCTTGGTATTAGGAGGACTCATCGGAGGACCTGTTGCACGCCGCTTGGTCAATAAAATGGGCAGAAAACCACTCTCCGAGGAGGCTCAGAAGAACAACAATGATAACGATAACGATACAGAAGTAAGCGTATTCGAACAACCTGAAAAACAACGCCTTATTACCTCCAAGTCCGCTATTGAGACCATGGCGCTCTTTGCTGCCTGCCTGTCCTTCTCTGCCCTGATGGACTCCGATACGGTAAAGGCTTTCTTCCCTGAAAAGTTCACCTTACCTCAATTCGTTTGGGCATTGTTCTTTGGCGTATTCTTACGCAATATACTCACCTACGTCTTCAAAATCAAAATGTTCGATCGTGCTATCGATGTCTTCGGCAATGCTTCCCTAAGTCTCTTCTTAGGTATTGCGCTACTAAACCTCAAGTTATGGCAGCTTTTGGACTTAGCACTTCCAATGCTCGTAATTTTGGCTGCACAGACCTTTGTAATGAGCACCTATGCCTATTTTGTCACCTACCGCCTAATGGGCAAGGACTACGATGCTGCCGTACTGGCAGGCGGACACTGTGGTTTCGGCTTAGGAGCTACCCCTACGGCTGTGGCCAATATGCAGTCTATTACCGATAAGTTTGGCCCCTCACACAAGGCCTTCCTTATTGTTCCTATGGTCGGTGCCTTCTTTGTGGATTTCGTCAATGCCTTTATCCTCTCAGGCTTCGTATACTTTTTAAGCTAACAGTTAAGTGAATAATTAAAAGTGAATAGTGAAAAGCAACTACCCTGTTTTTCACTATTCACTTTTTACTATAACCTGAGTTGTATAAATCATTAACTCAAAACTCAAAATTAAAAACTCAAAACTTTTAGATGAAATACATTCTCGCTTCTGCTTCGGCGCGTCGCCAACAATTCCTCAAGGATTTAGGAATTGACTTTGAGTTGCGCCTCTCCCCCACCAATGAATCCTACCCTCCTGAACTACAAGGAGCAGAAATTCCCATGTATATAGCTCAGCAAAAGGCTATACCACTGCTCCCTACTCTCAAGAAAGAGGAAGTACTTATCACAGCCGATACGCTTATTTGGTTTGAAGGCGAGGCGATAGGAAAGCCCAAAGATTATACAGATGCTTTCCAAACACTCAGTCGCTTCTCAGGTCATAGCCATGAGGTAATCACGGCTGTGTGCCTGGCTACCACTGAAAAGCAAGTAGCCTTTTACGACACCACTTTAGTTACTTTCGCAACCCTCACCCCAGAGATGATTGACTACTACCTCACCCATTACCAACCTTATGACAAGGCAGGCAGCTATGGCATCCAAGAATGGATCGGAGCCGTAGGTATTCGCTCTATACAAGGCTCTTATAACAATGTTGTAGGCTTCCCCACGCAACTATTTTGGGAACAACTAAAATTAGTGAAAAGTGAAAAGTAAAGAGTGAAAAGCGACTCTTCACTTTTCACTCTTCATTTTTCACTTATTAGTCTGGTACGAAAATATTCTCCCCATCTTGATTTTCGTAGAGGGTACCCAGGCGTTTGCCTTTTTCCTTAGAAGAAGTATTCGAAGAAGAGGCGCCTTTGGCTGTTTTATATTTGGTGATTTTCTCTCCTTTTTTCTGGATAATCTCCATATCATCCCCATTTTTATTGACAATGGTAAAGTCTCCCCCAGTGAAGAAAGCCGAGAGGTTCAGGTTCATGACCATGGACACCATCAGAGCGACGGAGAAGACCATAGCCACATCAAAGAGATTGACTACCACGCTTAGCGGGTCGGCATCATCGTCCTTAAAAGGCGTTGTTCTACGGTTGTTTCTCATTTTTGGGTATTTTGTTGGTTACGGATACGAGTAATATAATCCAATTGGTTCACCTCCTTGGCATACCAGCGTTGCTTGAACTGTAGGGTTACCAATCCCACCAAACTCACTACCAGTCCCACTACGGTAGTGGCAAAAACCACCTGCATATTGGAAGCCATTTTGGAAATATCGCCTTGGGAAAGCCCTGTAAGTGCAGGACTCATTGCAATCAGTGTACCTATAAGCCCCAACACAGGACCTACCTTAGCCAAGAGCTTTGAGGTTACCACATCTTTTTCCGCCTCATTCTCAAAGTTGGTAATCATATAATCGGCATAGGTATCATCGGCAGGGCGGGCAAGTATAGCACGCAAATATTTTATATACAGCGAATTATCTTTTTCAGGAAGTGCCGCCTGCAACTCTTGCATTCGCTCAGGGGTTAGCTGATTAAGGATAGGGCGCAATTGGCGCTCGTTCTTATACTTAGTGATATACTGGTTGTAGAAGCTCCCCACCAAGAACAAAGCCCTAACGAAGAGTACCAATAGTACGATAATATCTGGTATCAGTAAGCTATCAGATACTAAGAAGAGAATCTGTGAGATATTGTCCATTTATAATTAGATTATTTCTAAGGGCAAAGATACGAATAAAATAAGAAATGACCAATGAGAAATATATAATAATTCAATAATGGTTAATGATTCATCCTCGTATGGGATGAATCATTAACCATTACTCATTAATAAATATCTCTTATTCTTCCACGGCTTGGTTTACTGTACCTGGGAAGTAATAGTTAGGTTCTGAGATACTTCTCATATAGTATACTGGCCCCAAGGTTGCCGATAAGCTGGACTTCCAAAGATAGATACCTTGGGAACTGATTTGAATAAAATGAGTCAATCGCTCCTGTGCCATCTGTAGAATTTCTTCATTATCAGGATCTATCCAGAACTCATCCATATCCTCATGCTCGCCTATGAAGGTGATGTATATCTTCTTATCACGGATTTCATAGTTACATTTGTATGCGTAATACACTCTATCATTTTGGTCTCCTGTAGGGGTATAGCCTACCCGCAAGAGAGGAGTATCTGCATCAGATTGGAAGAGTAACTCATAGGAGAAGAATTTCCCTTCACCTACCTCTGTATAGAAGTCTCTTTTGAAGTCCGCACTCATATAAGGCAAGTTAAGATGTGCTTGATCGCCTAAGAGTACTATAAAGTCACTAACAACATCCCCTTGGGATTCGAACTCATCCATAGGATTATTGAAGTGTCTTAGCTCAATAGTCACTCCATTGCTTTGTGCTCTATAGTTCAGCGGAGGAGTTCCTGGCTCTGCTGTCATATGAGTGAATTTTTCTCCTGCTATCTCCAGAGAAGGTGTGAAAGTCAGTCCATTAGAATTCACTGCAATACCTGCTCGGCTTGCTTTGTGACTATCCTGCATGGAGGTAAAAAGGAACATACGGAAGGCACTTCTTACAAAGTAGTTCTCCACTCCTTGAGCAGAAGTCACCTTCAAGTAATAGGTATGATCAATACCATCAAGCTGTTCACCTTGAGTACCTATAGTTGTCCAATCCTCTTCTGTGGCCTTCTCGAAATAAAGGAATTGTTCGGTCGCCTTTCGTTGGGTTTTGAACTTAAGTTTATCACCCTCCTGCCCTATATAGACAAACTGAAATTCTCCTTCAAGACCTTTACCAATATGCTCACGAGGGTCTGAGCTATAGGTAAGGGGTTCAAGCAGGGTATGAATGTAGTTTCGGGTAGTAAAGACCAAAAGGGGACCTTGTCCTTCCTGAATTTGGTAACCACTCTCCTGAGGAGTTGTCCCACTACCGAAATCGGCTACCATTGTTACACGTCCTGCGAGGGTGAACTTCATTAGAAAGGTATAGCCTCCGAAGGTATTCTTTTTAGGAAAATAGCTCAATTTCCATCCATAAGGCGCCTCCGAGAGCGTTTTTTTGAGATTTTCCTTGTTCTGCTGTATACGTTCGGAGGCGTTTTTACCCAGCAGCAAATCGGGTTCGTTCTTTTGACATCCGGTTACAGCTATGATAGCGAGTAGGTATAATATTTTTCTCATTTTAGTATCCGTTTTGGTTTACAAATAGTTCTGCATTCTTTGGTAAGCAACCCTTTGAAGCTGATAGAAGTCGATACCCCATTCGGCTCTGAAGTACTCCACGATAAAGGCTTCCTTCTTCTTAAGAGCTACCTTTCCTTTCTCAGGCATCGCATTAAGGGCGGCATCCCATTGTGCCTTGGACTTCATGAGCATATGAGAGGTCATTTCGGCAAAGTCCTCAAAGGGATTTGCTGCTGCATAGTTAGTAATAAAGCCTAAGGCATTGGCCTGAGCCGTTGTCTTACCATGCCAAGAAGAGCTGTAATCATCGGGGGTTATTTTCCCAAATTCAGGTGCAAAAGGCTTATGCTGATTGACGATATGGCAGTACTCATGCTGAATGGTATGGATAATGTGTCTGATATTGTCCTCATCTGGATGGGCCGGATCATAATAGTCAACGCGAGCGATGGTGATCTTAGCCCCATTGTCAGCCTGACCGAGAGTTTCCTCGAAGAGGTAAGTCTCAGGATTGCGCTGAGGATCTAAGTTACGCCCTCCGATAAGGCTTATCTGTCGAGGGGCTACTTGGCTAACAAAGGTCGTACCAGCTACCTGCTGATAGGCTCCTAACCAAACGTACTTGATCATCTCCAAGAAAGGCTGTACCTTACTTTCAGTCGGCGGATATAGGTAGCGCCCCAGCTCGTAGTTGATATCCACATATTTGTAATTGACCTCTATATTATAGGGATTGATATATTCGTTTTGGATATAGGTATCCAGAGCTGTGCGGGGATCCGTATCGTCATGGATCACACTTTGGGGATCGAGTGTCTCTTTCTTATTGCAGCTGGAAAAGACAACAGAAAGGGCAATACATATATAGGTTATTTTTTTCATACTTCAAAGAATTAAAAAGATTAACGAGGGTTGGGTGCCATACCAAATTCAAGGGCGCTATTAGGAATTTGAAGCTCTCGACGAGGGTCGTCCTTGGTGAGTTCTATTTGGCCATCACCCACCTTATGCACGACCTTCATCCCTAAGCGCTTGTTATCAAACCAGCGCAAACCCTCTTGTACAAACTCCACTCGTCGGATATCCACCACAGCTTGAAGCCATTCTCTCTGTCGGGTTGTGAGGGGATAGGAAGGATCGAAATCAACTCCTCTACCCTGATAACGCCTATCAAGTGCCGCCTGAGTCATATAGCGCTCGAAAGTCATACGAGGGAAGGGATAAGCCTCATTGGGTCGGGAGCTATTATGGGTCTTAGGAATGAGATAGGTAAAGAGATCTCGACGGAACTGATCTAAGTTGCCAGACATTAGGTAGGCTTCCAAGCGGTTGAGGTAAACCTCGTCATAAGAGAACAAAACCGCTGCACTATAATAAACCCTAGTACCTGCCGAACGATTTACATACTTATAGTAGTAGTTAGACTTAGGAAAAACGATATTACCTGCACCATCTCCCAAAGCCGAATTAACTGCTTCCCAACTGATATTGGAAAAGTTCAAAGGATGGGTATTACGAGGAGAACAGATCTCCGCCATCTTTTGCAAAGTTAGGCTATACTTATGAGTCTGGAAACGATAGGCCAAGGCAGAGCGAGCCGTCCCCACAAGTATATTCGATGGATTAGTGGATTCTGTATAGTAAGCACTTCTGGACTCAAGAGCTACCGCATTGAGGGTTTTTATGTTCCTGAGCTTAGTTTCTGCATTGGCTCCCAAAACGGCATCGGCATGTTCAATTACCTTATCCCACTGGGCTTTCATTAGGTAAAAGCGCGTAGCAAAGGCATGAGCTGCCGCTGTGGTAAAGTGAAAACGAGGTTGCTTATATTTGCTATCATCGAGCAAGGGAAGCCCTTGAGTGAGGTCTCGCTCTATGGCATCATAATATTCCTTAAGTGGGATACGAGTGTATCGCCCAAAGACATGCTTTTCAGGCTCAGTAACATAGGCCAATCCCAAATCTGTGGTAGCGGTAGCCTCATTATAAGGCTTACACCAAAGGTAAGCCAACATAAAATGGGCATAGGCTCGTGCTACCAAGGCTTCTCCTTTAATATAGTTATATTGGGCTGTCTCGCCTAATTCAGCATAGGATTCCAAGGCCTGATTAGCTGCCCCAATGGCTGCATAGCAGGCTATCCAATAGTCGGTTGGGGTATTGTCCTCTCCATCTATCTCATTGTTATCTCTCCAGAAATACATATCTGTATTAAGGGTTGAGATGCCTAAGAAGGAGGTTTTCTCGCTTACATTATCACTCATCATCTCTGCGATGTAGGTAGGAAAGCGATTAGGATACGCACCGACCAAGAGTTCCTCTATTTTTTCAGTACTATCTATTTCTGTACGGCTATCAGGTAGGTCGTCTAATATTTTGTTACAGGCGCTCAGCACCAAGGTAAGGGCTAAGGCCAAGAGGGACAAGTATTTGTTTCTTTTCATGAGTTGCTGTTTTGTTAGATTCCAAGATTAATAGTAAAGGTATATTGAGGTGTGATTGGGTAGGCTACTCCTCCAGAGCGGAAGAATTCTGGATCCTGTCCGTTCAAGTCCTTATGAGCATAGATTAGGAAGGGGTTGGAGGCTTGTAAGCGTAGGGTCAGGTTCCCTATGTTCAGATTTTCCAAAACTTCCTTATCAAAGGTATAGGAGAGAGAGATGCTCTTCATTCGTACAAAAGAGCCATCGACTACACGAGCGGTAGAGTGGTTATAAGCGCTATAAGCTCTTGAGATATAGGCCTTGTTTTCCTCATTGAGTGTTCGCTGAGAGACAATGCCTGGGATTTGAGTTAAGGCCTCATCTCCAGGGGCTACCCAGCGATTCTTGAACTCTCTTGGGAAGACACTTAAGTCATCATAGCCAGCTCCTTTGTATAGGGGTGCCTTGCGAATCTTATTGCCTGCTTGCATGGTAATGAGGAAGTTTAGCTCCCAATTTTTGTAACGGAAAGTATTGCTAAGTCCTCCTGTGATGTTGGGATCGACCGCTCCTTCTTTCTTGAGATAGGAGAGGATATTATCACGGTCTTGGAAATCAATATCTTTATAATCAGTACTTCCGTTCTTGAGGTTCAATAGCGGCATTCCTTGGCTATTAAGACCAGCAAAATCATAGGAATAAAGGGTGTTACGTGGATTACCCAATACATTGCCCCCTGTCTCACGTACTAAGTTGAAAACACTGTTGGAGGCATTGGCTAAGGAGGTAATCTCTTGGTTAAAATAAGCAAAGTTCACACTAGTACTCCAAGTGAAATCCTCAGTCTTGAAGTTACGAGTATCTAGTACTAGCTCAACCCCACGAGTGGTCATGGAGGCATCATTAGCATACTTATTCATTTCCCCTCCCATACCGGAAGTACGCACGATGTCTAATAAGTCCTTGGAGTTCTTCTGGTAGAGGTCTACCGAGAGGGAGATCGCATTGGAAAGGAAGCCTATGTCGGTACCAAAGTTAGTCTCATATACCTTCTCCCAAGTAAGGTCTGAGTTCTGGAGAGAAAGGATACGGATTAGGCGTTCATTATCCTGGTTGCGGAAGCGGGGGGTGATGGTACTGACCATGATAGGTAAGGCATTTCCTATATTGTTCAGTCCTGCAATCAGTCCATAGCTAAGACGGAAAGAGAGGTTAGAAAGGGCATGGGTCGTCGGCAAGAAATGTTCGTTGGTTACATTCCAGCGACCACTAATATTCCAAGTAGGGAGCCAACGAGCCTTACGGCTTCTACCTAGCTGGTTAGAACCCTCATAGTTCAGTGTACCAGAGAGGATATAGCGGTTGCGGAAGCCATAGGATGCTTGAGAGAAGAAAGCTACCCCTCGTTCACGACCGGTAGAGCGATCAAAGTATTGGGCGTTATCGGCAATCACCTTCTCTATGATTCGAGGATCGGTGAAGACTACTCCACCACGATTGAACTGATAGCCATAACCATCGAAGGATTGGTTATCCCTATCGGTATAACGAAATTCTTGTCCTAAGAAGAGCTTAAGAGTATGCTTATCCTGCTCATCTTGGTCTTTGAAAGCCTTATTGTACTCCAAGGCATTGCGTAAGTAGTAGCTTTGGAGGTTATTTTGTTCCAGCTTATAGATACCTCCGTTGGGAAGAACCACCTGTGGGAGGGCTGAAGGATCATCAGGGTTGCGGTATAAGAATGGGTTACGCTCCCCTATAATCATATTATCGTTGGCTCGGTAAGCTCCTACCACATTGGAACCTTCGGTGATAGTGTGCTCTTGGGTACTTTGGGCATAACGTACCGAACCTAAGAACTTATATTTGAGTTCAGGAGTAAACTTGATCTCTAAGTCGCTTTGGAGCTTGTACTCCATCATCTTCAGATCTATATAGTTATTCTTTAGCTCCTTAAGAATATTCATAGGGGCATAGTTCATACGATAATAATCGTAGTTGCCTTCATCATCATAGGGGCGTAGTGCACGAGTGGTATTAAGTGCATAGCTGAAGGGGTTGATATCGAAATCACGTTCGTACTCCCCTGTCACCTGATTGCTCGAACGGGAGAAGGTACCCGGTGCTTTTTGGTTACGGATGGCTCCTTGTGCTAGGATACCTATCTTCACCTTAGAAGAGAGGTCATAAGTGGTCTTGATATTTCCGGTAATACGGTGTACCCTATCGGCTATAGTCCATCCTGGGTCTACAAAGAAGCCCAAGGAACTATAGATAGTCGTATTCTCTCCTCCTCCACTAAGGCTCAAGGTATGATTTTGAGTTAAGGAAGGTCGGAAGAGAGTTTTGAACCAGTCCGTATTGGCATACTCATATTTGCGCAAGAAGGCATTACGTGCTTCAGGGCTGTTCTGTAATAGAAAACGACCAGTGGCAGGGTTATAGGTATCGGTATTTCGGTACATGATGTAGTAAGCCCCACCTTGCTGAGCAGCCATATAAGTAGCTCGGTCTAAATAGCCCTTTTGCTCCAACTCACGATAGACACTCATGGTCTCTTGGGAGTTCATCAGGTCGAATTGTGCATAATTAGGAATCATACGTACAGACTCCTCCAACTGGTAGCTCAGTTGTGTCTTCACATTGCGTTTTCCGCTTTTGGTAGTAATGATTACGGCTCCATTAAGCGCACGTGCTCCATATAGGGAAAGTGCAGAGGCATCCTTAAGGATTTCTATACTCTCAATATCATTGGCATTTAGCCCTGAGATTGCTGAGCTAATTAGGGTTGAGGCATCTCCAGAGGCTAACTGTTCGAAGGAAAGGTTCACCACCTCCTCTTGTACAGCTCCATCCACTACCCAGAGGGGTTTGGTATCTCCAAAGATAGAAGAACCTCCACGTATGGTAATCTTAGGAGAAGTACCAAAAGTACCTGAGAGGTTCTGTACATTGACCCCTGCTGAACGCCCCTCAAGCATACGACCCACATCTACAACTCCATCTTGCTTGATGTTGTCTATCTTAAGTGTTTGCGAATTACCCGTAAAGAGTTTTTTATCTATCTCTTGGTAACCTGTGAAGACAAGGCCTGTAAGCTCTGTTACTTCTTCTTTAAGAACCACATTCAACACTTTGTTATTCCCCACCATTCGCTCCACTGGAGTACTACCTACCATAGAGAAAACAAGTACGGATTTATCACCCGCCACCTTGATGGAGAACTTCCCTTCCAAATCGGTATCCACTCCATGAGTGGTTCCCTTCTCCACTACAGAGACACCTAACAAAGGCCGCCCATCTTGGTCCTTGACCACACCTGTTACGGTCTGCTCCTGAGCATATAACCCCGAGAATGTGAGCCATAAAAACCCCAGTAGCACATACAACCATTTTCTTTTCATGTTCTTGATACGTTTAAGCAATTAGTTTTGCAAATATTCAGAAAAAAATCTGAGAAAAACAAATTTTTACGTGACTATTTCCGCAGCCAACATTTTATTAAGTAAAACATCCCCAATTTACACAGAAAACTATACAAAACATAGTGTTAATTATTAACAAAACTAATTAATATTACGCAATTAACCGTTTTTATTAAAAACACAAAATCAAAACACTAAAAACAATACTTATTTTTAATTCTCAACAAAAATATATTAACAGCCTTATAATGAACATTATAGCTATTTTTCCTCCATAGATTATTATCTTATAAATAGAATATATCACTGTCTCTTAATTGATAATTTAACCGTTTTAACAAATTAAGTTTTTATAACAATTCATCATTATTGGCATTAATCATTATTGGCATTAATCATTAATCATCATTGTATTAATCACTAATAATTATTGCATTAATCATTATTTTTGTATCTTTGCCCTCTCAAACTATTACAATGAAACATATAGAAGCAATCGGGAGGTATTTCCTGATGTTATACGAGATATTCCGCAAACGTACCAAGTGGTCTATTACTAAAAAACTCATTCTCAAAGAGATAGACGACCTTATGTACGGCTCGCTGGGAATCATTGCCTTTATCTCCCTCTTCGTGGGGGCGGTAATTGCTATACAAATGGCACTGAATATTGACAACCCACTGATTCCTAAAAGCCTTATTGGTTTCGCTACCCGACAGACGTTTATTCTGGAGTTTGCTCCTACCTTTACCTCTATCATCGTAGCGGGTAAAGTGGGGTCATTTATCACCTCCAGTATAGGTACCATGCGGGTAACCGAACAGATTGACGCGCTGGATATCATGGGAGTTAATTCGCTTAACTACCTGATATTCCCGAAGATAGTCGCCCTTATGCTCTATCCTTTTGCGATCTGTATGTCCATGGCCTTAGGGATATATGGGGGATATATCGCCGCCACTGTAGGGCACTATGCTACCTCGGCCGAGTTCTTAGAGGGTATCAGGCTTCAGTTCCGCCCCTTTGACATCACCTATGCGCTGATCAAGAGTGTGATCTTCGCCTTTGTCTTAGCCACTATCCCTGCCTATCATGGGTATTATATGAAGGGGGGCGCCTTAGACGTAGGAAAGGCCAGCACCATCTCTTTTGTATGGACGAGTGTGGCCATCATTGTCATTGATTTTATCATTACCCAAATTCTGCTTACGTAATATGATTGAAGTTCAAGATATTAAAAAATCCTTTGACGGAGTAGAGGTACTCAAAGGTATTTCCGCTACTTTTCACAAGGGAAAAACCAACCTGATTATCGGACAAAGTGGTTCAGGAAAGACGGTCTTCCTCAAGACCCTTTTGGGCTTATTTGTACCCGATAGCGGACACATCATCTACGATGGGGTCAGGTATAACGACATGAACAAGGAGCAACGCCGTAAGCTCCGCCAAGAAATGGGTATGGTCTTTCAGGGCAGTGCCCTCTTTGACTCCATGACGGTGGAGGAGAACGTGATGTTCCCCCTTGAGATGTTCTCCAAGCTCTCGCCTGCGGAAATGAAAGATCGGGTGGATTTTGTACTAGAGAAAGTCAATCTGGTCGATGCCCATCACAAGAAACCCTCAGAGATCTCTGGGGGTATGCAGAAACGTGTAGCTATTGCCCGCGCGGTGGTCAACGAACCTAAATACCTCTTTTGTGACGAACCCAACTCTGGTCTTGACCCTAAAACAGCTATAGTCATTGACAACCTAATTCACACCGTAACTGAGGAGTTCAACATCACCACTATTATCAACACCCATGATATGAACTCCGTAATGGAGATAGGCGAACAGATTATCTTCCTCAAAAATGGCTACAAAGAGTGGGAAGGTAGCAAAGATACTATCTTCAAGACAGATAATAAAGCCGTTACCGACTTCGTATACTCCTCCGAGTTGTTTAAAAAAGTAAGGAAGATGTACTTAGATAATGATTAATGACAAGTGACTAATGACAAGTGACTAATGACAAGTGACAAATAACTAATCCATAGGTCATTAGTCACTAGCCACTTGTCATTAGTCATTAGTCATTAGTCATTAATTTATAGGCTTCCTCGCTCATCAGTTCGTCCCACTGCTCAGGGTGAGTAGGTTTTATCTGAAGAATCCAAGCCTCATAAGGTGCCTTATTGATTTGTTCGGGCTTACGGATAAGTTCCTTGTTAAAGGCTACAATCTCCCCAGAAATAGGCATATAGAGGTCTGATAGGGTTTTGACAGCCTCTATAGTGCCAAAGATTTGCTCTTTTTCGAGGGTCTGCCCCTCAGTTTCTACCTCTACATATACAATATCACTGAGTTGCTGCTGTGCAAAATCAGTAATACCTGCATAAAACACCTCTCCTTCTTTTCGCACCCATAAGTGCTCTGGCGTAAAACGATAATCTTCCATAATTTAGTGAATAATTAAAAGTGAATAGTGAATAATGAATAGCAAATAATAAGTCTCTTTTCACTCTTCACTTCATTTGTTGTTTATATATTTTTTCAGCATCGCATAGGACGCTACAATGATCATACAAAAGTAACTGGAGCGCGTAAGCCCGACAGACAGCATGGTCTTTAGCTCATAATGGGGCTGCTCCTTCTGATAATAATGACACCCCATATCGCTTACAGTGGCTAAAAAGATAAAACAGCCATAGAATAGAAAGTAAAAAGCATAAGTATCTTTCTTTATCGTCCTAAAAAGCAGTAGCAGCAGGAAAAATATAACCCCTAAAGACACAAAAATAAATTGGTATTCTACAAATCGTACCATAGCTTCCTGCCTTTGGGTCATCGCCAAAGAGGAACAAAACATCATCAGCTCAAAAGCCAACAAAAATTGGAGGCTATAGGTGAGGTACTTTTTTAGATAAAATCTATTGTTGCTCATAATGTTTATTCTAAATTATAGCTTGCCACTTACATACCTCTTTAGTATAAAGAAGGACGAGACTATATAAACAGAAAGAATACCTGCATTAAGACTTCTTCTGAGAAATAACTGTATCATATCTTCTTTATACGAGAGAAAATTGTTCCAAATATGGATCTCTTCCTCCTCTGCCATTACCAAAGATAATTTCATATACTGATAGATGACAAAAATCATAGCCGACAGAAGGTGAAAACAAACATAGAATAAGGTGTAAAACCCATAACTATCCCTCTTTTTTTGCTCTAATAATAACAGCAAGACAAAGAATACAACACATGAAATCACATCGGTGCTTTCGCATGGTATCTTTTCTCGAAAATTCTCTATGGTCAAAAGATAGAAAATAGGAATAGAGAAAATAAACTTGCTAATGACGACAAACAAGATACTATAAAGAAAGTATCTCACTACTCTATAGGCTATGTTTTTCATATTTATATAACAAAGTGTTTGTTACTTCATACGACGGCTTATTTTCTTTACTATCTCCAATATAGGCCAATACACCACGCACATCAGTGGCAGAAAAAGGAACAACCATATATTATCCTGCCCTGCACAAGGAGGGTGATCGCCTATAAAGTCTCTTATAAAGCGCTCCATCCAATTACACAATACACAGAATAGGAAAGGTATTCCCACTATATCCCAGAAGGTATAGTTACGCTGGCGTAGGTAATACAGATGTACAACGATCACTATACAGATAAGAACAAGTCCTAACCCTATAGGCCCTATATCTAACAGAAATTGCTCAGTGGGAGTAAGTCGCTTATTAAAATACCAATAAAACCCTTGCTCCTTATCCTTACGAGTAGCCTGCCAAAGATAGGTATCTTCTCCCTTGTCTAAGCATTTCTTCATAGAGGTATGAATAAGCTGTAGCCCATTGGCACGCTTCATGGTTACTGTTATACGGGGATAATTGTTAGCCTCTTTAGGTTCAGGTATATGATAGTGTAAGGAAAAATCATTCAAAAACCCTCTACCACTTCTGTCCATTGCTGCCTCATACTGGGTTTCTATACTATTCTCTCCCTTTTTAAGGTCTGCCTGAAAATACACCACATCGTTCAGCTCTCTGATAGGGACGGTATAGTGCTCGGCAAACTTGACTCTATAATACACATAGGAAGAGTCTATACTACTCCCCTCTCGCAAAAGGAAAGAATAGTCCTTGGCTGGATCTAAGGGCGTAGGAGTTATTAGCGCCCCATTGACTCTTATCTGTACCTTCTGTTGCGCACTATCGGAAGCCATAAAGAAGAATACCGCACGTCCAGCCTGCTCCGCCTGCACTTTATAGCGAGCCGAAAGCTCTGCATATTGGTTATAAGGATAGTCCTCCTCTTGCTTATCAAAAGGCTGTATCTGCAGTTCTTCCTCCTTTATCTGATAGCCCTCCTGCTCCTGAGGCATACTCAAAGCACTAAAATTACCATACTCTAATAGCCGATAACAAAGCGGCATGGAAGTACAACTCACCAACAACAGACACAATAGGAGTTTTAAGTTTAGAATTTTGAGTTTTGAGTTCCTCATTAGTCACTCGTCACTAGTCACTTGTCACTATTTCCAGTCTTTCTTCTTTGAGGTCTTCCCAATACCTGAGTTAAAACTATTGGTTGGGTCAAGCTCTTTATAGAAGTTCTTTAGAGAATCCTTGGCGTGGTATAAGTGACCGACATTGTGTTCAGCTGGGTATTCTGCGCCACGCTTGTCAAGTATCTTGAGCATCTCTTCCTCTATTTCCTCACAGTTATAGCCCTTCTTAATCACATAATCTTGGTGAAATACATGGCACATAAAGTGTCCGTAATAGAGTTTATGGAGGATTTTGTTGTCTATCTCTGGGGGAAGCTGTTCGAACCAGTCTTCTTCATTACGCTTAAGGGCAATGTCCAAGGCTACGATGTCCTCTACTTCCTTCTCATGCACCGAGCGGTAACGAATCGCTGCTGAAGCCACTGCAAAGCGCAAGAGCATAGCCGCTTGGGCAAGTTTTGGATCACATTCGAAATAAGCCCCTTTGCTCTTGTCAGCAAAATATTCTTTGAGGTATTCGCGGGCTTCTTCTACTCCCTTGCCGCCCATCTTGAGAATGAGGTGATGCTCATATTGGTTGCGGTAATCCCACATGATTTGGGGTAGGTGTTGAGGCATGAGTTTGGAGGTACCTTGAAGGAACTTTTCGCTAAAGTGGTGAGGCATAAAAGGAATCTTCTTAGCCACACGATCAGCCCATGCCTTCAAAGCAAAGAGCTTTGGCAGGTATTCTGTACCTACATGCTTGATATACCAGAAAGTATCCTTACCATACTTTGCGGCAATATCAAAAGCAGTACGATGGATATATTCGCCTGAGATAGGAATCTGCTCGAAGGAGCCGAGCATGTGTCGGCGTAGTTCAGTGAGTACTTTCGTGTCATTGGTACCTATGTAGAATACAGCTGTCTGTTTCTCTGCTGGGAAGGTATCCACACGTACGGCAAAGACGGCGAGGCGTCCTGCACTTCCTGAAGCCTCATATAAGCGGGCAGGGTCAGCATTGAAGCGGGCAGGGGTATCGGCATCTATCTGGCGTACATGGTTGCAGTAGTCATGGTCATGCCCCTTCTTGTCTGTCTGTTGTATATCTTTCTTCTGATACTTGCCTTCCTGTAGGTTGGTGAGTATCTCCTGTGGGGTAGTACCTAGATCTATCCCTAAGTGATTGACTAGTTCCAACTTACCCTCGGCATTGCGCTGTGCATAGAGTGCCATCTCGGTATAGGCAGGGCCACGCTGTACGAGCGAACCGCCTGAGTTGTTACACACCCCTCCAATCACTGAGGCACCGATACAAGAGGAACCAATCACTGAGTGTGGTTCACGTCCGTAAGGCTTGAGTTCTTCTTCCAAGTGGTTCAGGGTAGAACCTGGTAGGCAAACCGCCTGAGCTCCATCGAGGATCAGCTGGATATTGTCATTGCGCATAGTGTTGATAATCACCACATCGCGGTCGTAGTCATTTCCAAAGGGGTTGGAACCACCTGTGATTCCTGTGTTAGCGGCTTGGGAGATCACTATCACATCGGCCTCCACACAAGCCTCCAAGACCTGCCATTGCTCCCAAAGGGTAGCAGGGCGTACTACGGCCAAGGCATTCCCTGTCCCAAAGCGGTAACCTGTACGATAGCGTTCGGTCTGTCCTGGGTCAGTCATTACATATTTTGCACCCACTATCTGGCGCAGTTTTTCCAATAAATTTTGTGTATTCACGATATCAGTTTTTAGTTTTGAGTTCCCCCCATCCCCCGAAGGGGGAGAAATACTTAATTTCTTTGACAACTATAGCAATCAATTTTTCCTCCTTCGGGGGAAAGGGGGATTATTTTTTCACTCCTTTTTTAAGCCACTCTTTATAAGTTTCCACATCCACATATTGTACAGGGGTAGAGAGCAGTTCGGTATCAGGGGAGAGTAGCACATAATAAGGCTGGGAGGCCGAAGAGAAATTCACCTCTTGGAAGGTCGCCCACTTATCACCTATGGTCTTAATGTATTCTACACGGCCATTGCGGTGTTTGAAATCAAATTGTTTATCCTTGGGTAGCTCCTCTTTGTCATCTACATAGAGGGAGATGAGCACATAACGCTGCATGAGCTTTTTCACCTCAGGATCTGTCCATACATGCTCTTCCATTTTGCGGCAATTCACACATGCCCAACCTGTAAAGTCCAGCATCACAGGCATATTATGTGCCTTGGCATAGGCCATACCCTCATAATAGTCTTTGAAAACCACCTGCTCACTCTTTTGCTCTTTATGGAAAAATGCATAGGACTCTGGGGGCGGGAATCCGCTAAGTAGTCTTAGATTATTCTTTCCGAAAAGTCCTAAGAGCAGATATACAGAAAAAGCAGCTGAAAGTACCCCTATAAGCAAACGCCCTTTGGAATATTGCTTGAGTGGCTTGCGTGGCTCATCGTGTGGAAAACGGATAAATCCGAACAGATATAGGGTAAGGAAGGCAAAAAGCAAGAGCCATAGCCCTACGAATACCTCACGCTTGAGCAGTCCCCAGTGTTGTACCAGATCGGCATTGGAAAGGAACTTAAGCGCAAAGGCCAGCTCCAAGAAGCCCAAAAATACCTTGGCTGTGGTCATCCAACCTCCTGATTTTGGCAAAGAGTTGAGCCAAGAAGGGAAAAGGGCAAAGAGTACAAAAGGCAAGGCCAATGAGAGTCCAAAACCTGCCATACCTAAGGTAAGTTGCATAGCTCCTCCCGAAGAGAGTGAACCTGCTAAGAGCGACCCCAAGATAGGCCCTGTACAAGAGAACGATACGATGGCCAAGGTCAACGCCATAAAGAAGATGCCTATGATTCCCCCCACACTGGAGGCATTGTCCATCTTATTTCCCCATGAGGCAGGTAAGGTGATTTCGTAAAAACCAAAGAATGAAAAGGCAAAAATAACGAAAATCACAAAGAAAACCACATTAAGCCATACATTGGTAGAAATGGTATTGAGTATCTCTGGGTCTATATTGTCTAAGAAGTGGAAAGGTATGCTCAAAAGAACATAGATGAGCAATATAAAGAAGCCGTACAAGATCGCATTAAAGACACCTTTCTTACGCGTTTTGCTTTGCTTGGTAAAGAAAGACACCGTAAGCGGAATCATCGGGAATACACAAGGGGTAAGCAGCGCGATGAAGCCTCCCAAAAAGCCTAAAACAAAGACCATCCAGCTGGATTCTTGTTCTGGCTTGCCTATGAGTTCTTTGTTCTTAAGGGGAATCTCCAATTGCTTGGCCATATCCTCACTGCGGGCATCTACCTGCTTTTGTTCCACTTGGGCTACAGAACCGTCAAGGGAGAAAACGAAATCTTCCTTGAGGTTGATACACACATCTATACATGCTTGGCAGAAGATATTCCCTTTGATATGTTTTACATTGGGATCAGTAAGTTTTACCTTTTGGGTAATCTTTATCTCTTTCTCAAAAAAGAGTTCATCTACCCCAAAGACATCATTGAAGGCCTTGTGTAGGCCTTCTTCCTCAGAAGCGCCTACCAGCTCTATCCCTTCAGTTGTATAGGTGATAACCATCGGCAGGGCACCTCCCTTAGGGTTATTCTGCGAATATACATGCCACTTAGGGGCTATTTTCCCCTTGAAGGTCAGTAGGTATTCCCCCTCGGAGAGCCTCTCTTGAGAGAATGTCCATACCACTGGATTCTCATCCTGCTGCCCTCCACCGAAGGACGGCTGAAAGTTGATTTGCGCACCAGCAAAAGCCACTGCCCATAGTGCTATAAAGAATGTAAGTATTTTTTTGTTCATATCTTGAGTTTATTCAAACGTTAAGTTGATCATCACTGCTCTGGTGTAGATACTTCTTAGGTTACCTGTCCAAGGGCTATTGGGATCATTATCATGTATGAGCTCGTTATTGATAGAAAACAGCCCGCGTATGGAGGGAGTAAAGCGAAAATGGGGCGTATAGAGGTCTATCCCAAAACCGAGTTCGTAAAAGAATATAGTGGGGTTTACCCTGAACTTCCCTTCTACATTGTCCTCTCTGGATTTGTTATTGGCACTCAGGTTCAGTGTCATAGAAGCCCCTGCTGTTACATAAGGCTTGAAGTTATCCCAGCGCTTAGATCCATACTTGAGCAGCACAGGGATATAGATATAAGTGGAGACTACTTCCCTATAGCGCGAACGCTCTTGTACAAACCCTGGAAAGTCCAGCTGACGTTTGTTATAAATCAGCCCTGGTTCAAAACGTGCACTAAGGTGATCTACCAATCGCAAATCTCCCGTCAGCCCTACATTGAACCCGTAAGATTTTTGGGTCTGTATGTCTGTTTTACTCGCGTCATTGTAGTCAAACTTCTCATAGTCCATACGGAAATCCATGGTGTTTAGCCCAAAATAGTAGCCCCATTGGAATTTCTGATAATCAAAATCTTCCAAGTTTATAATCGGCTGGGCTGCCATCAGAGAAGGTAATAATAATATAAATAGTAGTATTCTCTTCATAATCTCTTACTTATCAGCTACATATATGGTAGCTACTCCTAAGAATTGTGGATAGAACTTAACTCGAGAGAAGCCTATTTCGCTCTCTAATATATTGGCCAACTGCTTCCCAAAAGGAAACTTTGCCGCTGATTCCGACAAGTAGGCATAAGCATTCTGGTTCTTGGCCAGCAGCTTGCCCATTAGGGGTACGACAAACTTGGTATAGAACTTATACCCCTGCTTATAGGGAAAGCGGGTAGGTACCGAGGTTTCCAGAATGACCAATCTGCCTCCTGGGCGCAACACACGTCTAAGTTCGGAAAGTCCCTTCTGGAGGTTCTCAAAATTACGTACTCCAAAGGATACTGTTACTGCGTCAAAACTGCCATCGGCAAAGGGTAGATGCTCGCTATCGGCCAATTGCATGGTGATACGCTCCGATAGTCCCAATGTCTTGACCTTCTGTTCCCCTACCGAGAGCATACCTTGGGATATATCCACTGCTGTGATATGTGCGTTTGCGATCTTAGAGAGTTCTATAGCCAAATCACCTGTTCCTGTAGCCACATCAAGAATTGTGCCAGCCTTCACCTCTGCCACTTTTTCTCTGACACGCCTGCGCCAAGTGATGTCCATTCGTAGGGTCATCACACGATTCAGCCCATCGTAGGAGGGAGAGATGGTGTCAAACATCTCTTGTACTTGTTCTTTCTTCCCCTTATCTGAATGCTTATCAGGGGTTACTATCTCTGCTTGCATGCGTTCTATTTGAGGTGCAAAGATACAAATAAATAATGACAAGTGACTAATGACTAGTGACAAATATCATTCAAAAATGATTCGTCACTTATCATTAGTCACTTGTCACTAGCCGTTAGTCACTAGTCACTCGTCATTAGTCACTATTGATAGATATTTCCAAATCGGAGACCTACAAAAGCATTGAGTTCTTTAGAGGAGCCTATGAGGTTACCAAAGACACTACGAGAACCAAAGATTAGTGGGCCTACATGAAGTGCTACCCCTGTATTGAAGCCTGATACTTCGTTATAGCTAATAGGCAAGAATGCTCCGAATACACCACCACCCCAGTGTGTTTCATAGCGTGGAGTAAGTACAAAGTCATTAGCATAACGTGCATTATACTCGTTCTTTGACACCATATTGAGTTGGCTGGAAAGATTAACATAGAAGCCATCTACGAAACGGTAATCTAAATTGATATTCAAGGTAGTAGGCAAGGAAGAATCGAAAGAAGTACCTCCAAGTTCTTCAGGTCGTGGAATTAGATCCAATGACTTTTGAATATCGTTGAGGTTAATATCTTTATTTACCAAGTTATAACGGTAGGACTTGTTATTTGTTGTATAGTTAAGCTTTCCTAAATCAAGCAAAGCAACTCCTACTTTAAAGCGGTAAGGAATATGTCCGTCACAGTTAGGACAGCCATCTTCGCTATATTCGTAGATTACTCCTAAGTCAGCTGCTACGGTAGAGGCAGAAGTAGCAAAGATGTCAGGTGAGCCAAGCACATCCAAGCCGCCACTTCTCACTTCAGCCTTAGCATCATTTACGTGGAGTATAGGATCTCCATTGGCATCTTTACCCAATGAAAAGCTATTAGCATTCGCCCCCTTGAAGCCCATATAGAAGCTACCAGTACCCTGTACAAATTTCACACCTGCACCCAAGCGGATAATATTGTAACCATCGTTCATGAGAGTATAGCTCCATACTGCCCCTATTTCCCTAAAGGCATTGGCCAACACATTCATATCGGAGATACCATTTAGGTGCTTGTAGCTACTTAGATTGCTAGAGAGATTCATATCCTTGCTATCTACAAGTGCTTGTAGTACATTGGCATCAATACCGGTAGTGTTTGCCATGAGGCGCAAGCGGGAAACAAGCCCTACCGCATTCCTTTTATTGACACGCACAATGAAAGAAGGTCCTAACACATCCACTTTCAACCCTGCATCAATTGCTTTTGAGTTAGCAAGGTTATCCGTAAATTTCTTGAAAGAGTTTTCCAAGTCAAAGGAAAAGCCCATCTCATTGTTGCCTAAATTGACATCTAGAGCCAAGAGGTTCACGTCCCAAGGGCGCGCCCATAGTGCATGTGCTGGGTTAGAAATAGTGGAGAGTGCTCCCCCGTAGGTACTCGTTCTAAGCCCTGCAAAGGACTGTTGCGCCATACCCTCATAGGCTATCAAGCCCAACAAAGATAGAAGAATTTTTTTCATAACAATTTATCCATTTTTTTCAAGGGACAAAAGTACAAAAATAATATTTAATTATCTATAATTAGTCATTATTTAACTTTTAACAATTTCCAAAAGCCAGCAGTCAGACATCAGTATATATGTGGTTAATCCAAACAATTAACAATTAACAATTGATAATTAACAATTAAAATTCGTATCTTTGTGCATACCTAAAAATCATATCCTATGAATTTTTTATCCATTGCACAAAATCGCTATACCACTAAAATGTATAACGGGAAGCGTATCCCTGAAGATACCCTTAACCAACTCAAGGAAATCCTCCGCCTATCACCTTCCTCCATTAACAGCCAACCTTGGCAGTTTGTTTTCGTGGGTAATGAGCGTAAGAATGAGGTTTTTGCGCCTCTTTCCTTGATAAATCAGGAGCGTGTGAAACTCGCCAGCCATATTGTCATCTTTAGAGTGTTAGACAGTGTTGCCCGTTTCGAACAAGAAGCACCCTCTTATATCTCAGAAGGCGGCTTTGCTTTCTATAAGCAGTATATCAAAAGCCAAGGCGATGCTCATGTGGAGGCTTGGATGGGACACCAAGTATATGTGGCCTTGGGCTACTTCCTCTCCGCTTGTGCCTCTATGGGAATCGACTCTACTCCTATGGAGGGCATCCTTCCTGCCGAGTACGACAAGCACCTACCCAAGGACGGCTATCGCACCCTCTTTGCTGTGGCTATTGGCTACCGTGACCCCGATGACGCCAACCAACCCGACCATACTGCTAAAAAGAGAAAAACAGATGTAGTGAAAAGTGAAGAATGAAAAGTGAAGAGTGAATAGAGTTTTTCTCTATTCACTTTTCACTATTCACTTATTTTTTGTATTTTTGCCCCCTCTCTTATACATCATACAACTATGCTGAATGTTAGTGGCTTATCCATTTCTTTCCAAGGGGAAACCCTCTTCTCCGATGTGGCTTTTATGCTCGTCGGCGGCGATCGCGTGGGGATTATTGGCAAAAATGGCGCTGGAAAATCCACTTTGCTCAAGATGCTCTCAGGGGAATTACCTCCCGATACGGGTACTATTGCCCTGGAGCGAAACGCAAAGATTGGTTACCTAAAACAAGATATCGACTTTGTTGCAGGCCGTACAGTGCTTGAGGAGGCTTATCAGGCCTTCACTACGCTTATGCGCCTTGAAGAGGAATTGGATAGCATCCACCATGAGATAGCAACTCGCACCGATTACGAAAGTGAGAGCTATAACGACCTACTTATCCGCTTGCACGATGTGACCCATGAGTACGAAATTCATGGAGGCTATACTTATAAAGGTGACACCGAGCGCATCCTCTCTGGACTGGGCTTCTCGCAGGAGGACTTCTCTCGCCTGACCGATAGCTTCTCAGGGGGCTGGCGTATGCGTATAGAGTTGGCCAAGCTCCTCTTGGAAAAGAATGACATTCTCCTTTTGGACGAGCCGACCAACCACCTCGATATTGAATCTATCATCTGGTTCGAGGGCTTCCTCAAGTCCTTCCCTGGCGCCGTGGTGATTATCTCGCATGACAAAATGTTCTTGGACAATGTCACCAACCGTACCATTGAGATTGTCGCTGGTCGTATCTACGACTATCCCAAGCCGTATTCGGCTTTCTTGGAGCTACGTAAGGAAATGATTACCCAGCAGCTCGCCGCTCAGAAGAATCAGGAGAAGATGATCCAGCAAACGGAGAAACTCATCGATAAGTTTCGTGCCAAGGCTTCCAAAGCCTCTATGGCACAGTCTTTGATAAAGAAATTAGACCGTATTGAGCGCATTGAGGTCGATGAGCAGGAAACAGCGGTTATGTCCGTTCGCTTCCCCCTCTCTCAACAACCTGGCAAAGTGGTTTTGGAGATTGACCATGTCAGCAAGAGTTATGATGACAAGCTGATACTCAAGGACGTAAGTCTACTGGTAGAACGTGGCTCCAAGATAGCTTTCGTCGGACAAAACGGACAGGGGAAAACAACCTTGGCCAAGATGATTATAGGAGAGATTCCCTATGAGGGTTCTATCCGCTTGGGGCACAATGTAGAAATAGGCTACTTCGCTCAAAACCAAGCCCATTACTTGGACGGCGAACTCACCCTCTTGGATACCATGCTCAATGCAGCCAATGACTCCAACCGTATCAAAGTACGTGATATACTCGGTGCTTTCCTCTTCCGTGGCGATGAGGTAGAAAAGAAAGTAAAAGTACTCTCAGGGGGCGAACGCAATCGCTTGGCTTTGGCCAAAATGCTCCTCTCCTCCTTTAACGTACTGGTGATGGACGAGCCTACCAACCACCTGGACATCGCCTCCAAGAACGTTCTCAAGCAGGCACTCCAGCGCTTCGAAGGAACACTCATCATCGTATCCCACGACCGTGACTTCCTCACTGGCCTTACCGACAAGGTCTATGAGTTCAAGAACCATACAATCAAGGAGTATCTCGGCGATATTGATTTCTATTTGGAACAAAGAGCCGTCTCCTCCTTCCGAGAGATAGAAAAGGGTGAAGAGGTCAAAAAAGAGGTAGTAGTAGAAAAGGAAAAGACCCTTTCCTATGAAGAACAAAAAGAGCGTAAGAAGCTCACTAACCAGCTCAGCAAAGTAGAGCGACAAATTGCTGACCTTGAAACCGAGATCGCCCAAATGGACAAACAAATACAAGCCAACCCCTCCCCCGCTCTTATGGAGCAGTACGGCCAGAAAAAAAACCAGCTAGATGCCCTTATGGAGGAATGGGAGAAAATTTCATTAATCATTAACAATTGAATTTCATCGTTTCCGCCCGCAAATACCGCCCACAGACCTTCCGTGATGTTGTGGGACAAAAGGCTATCACCGATACCCTGGAGAATGCCATTGCCAATGACCACCTCGCACAGGCCTTACTCTTTACTGGCCCTCGTGGGGTAGGTAAGACCACTTGCGCCCGTATTCTAGCCAAGAAAATCAATGAGAAAACCACCCCTACCGAAGGGGATAATGACTTTGCTTTCAATATCTTTGAGCTGGACGCGGCTTCTAACAACAGTGTGGAGGGCATCCGCTCCCTCATCGAGCAAGTGCGTATCCCTCCCCAAGTAGGTAAGTATAAGGTATATATCATTGACGAGGTGCACATGCTCTCCAATGCGGCCTTCAACGCCTTCCTCAAGACGCTGGAGGAACCACCCGCTCATGCCATTTTTATCTTGGCCACCACCGAGAAACATAAGGTGATTCCTACCATTCTTTCTCGCTGTCAGATCTTTGACTTCAAGCGCATCACCATTAGTGATGCCCGCGAGTACCTCAAGTATATCGCTGGCGAACAAGGCCTCAAGGCCGAGGACGAAGCCCTACAGATCATCGCCCAAAAAGCCGACGGCGCCATGCGCGACGCCCTCTCTATCTTTGACCGCGTGGTGAGCTTCTGCGGAGATACCATTACCCGACAAGCCGTATCCGAGATTCTCAACGTCTTGGACTACGATACTTATTTCAAAATTACCGACCTGATTGTCGCCAACAATATCCCACAACTCTTGGTAGAGTTCAACAGCATTCTTGCACATGGCTTTGACGGACAACACTTTATATCTGGCCTAGCAGGACACTTCCGCGACCTGATGGTTTGTAAGAACAACAAGACCATCGCCCTTATGGAAGTGGGTGAGGAAACCCAAAAGAAGTACGCCGAACAAACGGCCAAGTGCGATTTTCCTTTCTTGGTACGCGCCTTGGAGATTGCCTCCGACTGCGACCTTAAGTATAAGACAAGTCGCACCCCGCGCCTCTTGGTTGAGCTCGCCCTTATGCAATTAGCCTCATTGACCTTTGAAGGGGATAAAAAAAAAATGATGGATATATAATCCCTGTCTGTGTTTTCCACAAGGACACCCCTAAGGAAAACAAGACAGAAGCTACTCAACCTCAACAAGTTACCACTACCACAGTCACACCCACCCCTGTAACCACTCCGCCTGCCCATAGTGTTTCGGCCACTTCCCTTAAGAGTATCCAGCTCAAGCGCGAAGCTGCCAAGGTGCGCGATGACCACAACCTATCCTCCCAAGACCTCCCTGCCGAGAACTATACCAAGGAGGATTTCGATCGTGTATGGCAGAACATGCTCACCATCTTGGACAAGCGGGGCGAACACCTACTCATTAGCTATTTAGGCAAGACCACTCCTGCTATTGATAAGGACATCATTCACATAGAAGTCAGCAGCAACATAGCCGATATAGACATCCGCTCTCACCAGCAGCGCCTGCTCACCTATATTCACAAGCAGCTCAAGAACCACCATATCACCATGGAGATCACCCTCAACCGAGCCGCCGCTGTCGCTGCCACTCCCTACACCCTCGAAGAGAAGTACAACGCCCTCAAGGAGCAAAACCCTTTCCTCGAGACCTTCGTCCAAGAATTAGGACTACAATTCTAAAGAGCGAATAACGAATAGTGAAGAGTGAAAAGCATTCTTCACTATTCCTCCGTTGGCGAGAGCTTGCAGCTCGTGCCCCTACAACTACTGACTACTTATCAACAATTCTCTGTTGAAAAAATAACTCTTTTGTTTATAAGCCTTTAGCACCTTGTCTCTTTTTTCTCTTGGAAAACCTTATCAAATACCCTAACTTTGCACATAATTTTTCACTATGACACAAACCGATATTGACCAAATCCACTCCCTCGTCCATGAGGGCAACAAGCTCGCCGCAGTAAAGCTCCTGAAGGACACCACTCATATAGGTCTCAAAGAAGCCAAGGACATCATTGATGACTTTTTCTTAGGCAAGCTAACCGACCTTGAAGCTGCTGTCGCTCAGGCCAAAACCCGCTATAGCGACACTTATGAGAGCATCAGTGCCTCCTCTGACCCCGACGGCTCCAATGTACATTTCTTTTACCAAAAAGGCAATCACAGGGAAGAGGTTACCCCAGGTCACCCTATGTGGGAGCGCGTCAGAAACCAATATACCTGCGTTTGGGAAAATGCACCCGAAGAGGTCAAAAAGGTACGTGAGGCTTTCCGTAAGGCCGTTTTGGAGATGGAAGCCAAAGCAGGTTACACCCCTAAGAAAAACGCACAAACCACCAACAGAAAAGAACAAGCCTCCAGCGACAAAAGAGATACGCTGTTTATCAAAAAAAGTCCCTTTGACTTTCTCAAATGGTATTTCTATCTCTTTATCGCTGCTGCTATAGTCTATATGATATATTTATTTATCAATCACTAATCATTGATCATTGGTCACTAGTCATTAGTCACTAGTCATTGGTCATTGGTCATTAATCATTAAAAAACATGGGAATATTTGACAAAAGGGAAAATTACAAACCCTTTGAGTATCCAGAAGTCATGAAATTCGTGGATATGATGCACCAAACATTCTGGGTGCACTCCGAAGTAGAATTTACCGCTGACATACAGGACTTTAAGTCCAACCTCAGTTTGGTAGAAAAAGAAGCCGTTAAGCGCGCCCTCTTGGGGATTGCCCAAGTGGAAGTTGCAGTAAAAACTTTTTGGGGAGACCTCTATGACATCTTCCCCAAACCTGAGTTCAACGGCTTAGGCGCTACCTTTGCCGAATGTGAGTTCCGCCACTCCGAGGCCTATTCACGTCTTTTGGAGGTTTTGGGCTACAACAATGAGTTCGAAACACTCTTGGAAGTGCCTATCTTCAAGGAAAGAAATGCAATTCTCAAGGAATATCTAGCCAAAAACAGGGAAAACGCCATGGAGCGTATCCTTTTCTTTACCTTAATTATAGAGAACGCTTCTCTATTTAGCCAGTTTGCTACCATTCTCTCCTTCACTCGTTTCAAAGGGTACATGAAGAATGTGGCCAATATCATCGCTTGGACGTCTATTGACGAGCAGGTACATGCCAATGCGGGTATCTACATCCTCAAAACCATATTCGAGGAAAATCCTGACTTCCGTGCCAAAGCCAAGGAAGAAGCTACCCAGTTTATTCGCGACTATATCCTATTGGAAGACAAGATGTTGGACTGGATTTTTGAAGAAGGCGAACTCTCTTTCTTCACCAAGAAAGATTTGGCCAACTATATGCGTTACCGCCTTGATGATGCCTTGACCCAATTGGATCTCGGCAAGCCTTTCGGTATCACCGCTCAGGAGGCCGCCCCTATGTTGTGGTTTGAGGAAGAAGTATTCGTCAACGAACTCGATGACTTCTTCGCCAAGCGACCCACCGCTTACACCAAGCACGACAAGAGCATCACCGCTAACGACCTATTCTAAAAAATAAAAAGCGAATAGTGAAAAATGAAGAGTGAATAATCACTTTTCATTTTTCACTATTCTCTAATCACTTAATATATGAATTACAGTAAAGAAATCACCCAAGAAATTCAGCTCATTGACACCGATTATTTCACCCTTGGCGAATACATCTATATGGCTATGGGCTTAGTCGGCAACCATCGTGTATGTATAGCCGTTGCCTACAAGATAGACTATTGTATCAAGAAAGCACTCCAGTTTGTCGAAGCTGACCCTTTTGTAACTTTCACTCATATTAATAAGGTAAAGGTAGGCGAAACCACCGCCGAGCGCCGTTTTCTTTGGAAAAATGAATAACGAAAAGTGAATAGTGAAAAACTCCCCCTAACCAACACTTTTCACTCTTCACTTTTCATTTTTCACTTAATTTTTTCTTCGAAAAAATTTTGCCCTTTCCAAAAAAAGTATTACTTTTGCACCCAATTATTGTTTAATTAAAAAGCAAACGAATATGTATGCAATTGTAGAGATGGCAGGGCAACAATTCAAAGTTAGCAAAGACCAGAAAGTATTTGTTCACCGCTTAGACGACGCTGAAGGAAGCGAAGTAATCTTCGACAAAGTTCTTCTTTTAGACCAAAACGGTGCAATTACCATCGGCGCCCCAACCATAGACGGAGCTTCTGTGCAAGCCAAAGTACTACGCCACGTAAAGGGTGACAAAGTAATCGTTTTCAAAAAGAAAAGACGCAAAGGGTACAAAGTAAAAAATGGACACCGTCAATTCTTTACTGAAATCCAGATTAGCGAAATCCTTGCCACTGGCGGAAAGAAAGCGCCTGCTAAAGAAAGTAAACCTAAAAAATCTAAAGACGACCTCACTAAAGTAGAAGGTATTGGCCCTAAAGCTGCTGAAGCACTCTCTAAAGCAGGAGTAAATACTTTTGAGAAATTGTCTAAGAAATCCGTAGAAGAGATTCGCACCATCCTAGTAGAAGCTAGCAAAACCTTAGCTCACCTTGACCCACAGACTTGGGCGCAACAAGCTAAGCTCGCTGCTGAAGGAAAATGGGACGAACTCAAAAAATGGCAAGACGAACTCAACGGAGGTATCGTAAAATAATTGTATAACCGCTTGACGATCAAGCATTAATAATTCAGATAACATGGCTCACAAGAAAGGTGTCGGTAGTTCTAAGAACGGTAGAGAATCTCACTCTAAACGACTTGGCGTAAAGATATATGGAGGTCAGCTCGCTGTAGCTGGTAACATCATCGTTCGCCAAAGAGGTACAGTACATGCCGCTGGAGAAAATGTATATATGGGAAAAGACCATACACTCCATGCTGCTGTAAGCGGAATCGTTAGATTCCAAAAGAAAAAGAACAACAAATCCTTTGTTTCTATTGAACCACTCGCAGAAGCATAAGGAGCAGAAAAGAATAACTTCTTTTTATTAATCTAAAAAAAGCAATAAGTTTAAACCTTATTGCTTTTTTTTTCGCTTAAAAAAACGTATATTTGTGCTCCAAATCAAAAAAGATGAGACGAATAACACTTTTACTCGCCTTGTGCTTGTCTTTTGTTGCGCTCGCCCAAAAGCAAACCATCGCAACTGATAAGGCTACCTACGACGGAGCCTTATGGACTAAGCGCCTGTACTACCTACAATGGATACAAGGCACCGACACTTACACTTATTTCAAGGACGGCAACCTAGCGATCTTTGACACCAAAGGCGCCCAAGTGGGGGCGATTAACCTACAAAAACTATCCGATACGTATAAGATTGAGGGCTTCCCCAACATCACTTATATTGACGGCAATCAGGTAGTAGTGGAAACCTCCGATCACTTCTACATCTATGATTATCTGATCGAGCGACCTATCTTCTCTATCACTATTCCTGAAAAAGCAGAAAATAGGGTCTATAACCACCAGCAGAAAGCCATCGCCTATACCATGGACAATAACTTGTTCTTGGCTACCGAGAGCGACCCTCGCTTCCCTATCGCTGTTTCTAAAGACGAAAATATCATCTCTGGCCAATTTATCCACCGTAATGAGTTCGGTATTCAGGGGGGGATCTTCTGGTCTCCCAAGGGCAATTACATCGCTTTCTATGTCAAGGACGTGAGCCAAGTGCAGGACTATCCCTTGGTAGATATCAACACTACTCCCGCTACACTGAAGAATATCAAATACCCTATGGCGGGATCCAAAAACGAAATCGCTAAAATCGGGGTTTTTAACCTAAGACTCAAAACCACCTTTTACCTCAAGGTAGATAACCAAGACGCCCACTACCTGACCAATTTGGCTTGGACGCCCGACGAAAAACAAATCCTCTTAGCCGAAGTAAAGCGTAGCCAAGACCACTACAACCTCAATACTTATAGCCGAGAAACAGGAGAAAAGATACAAACCCTTTGGAAGGAAAGCAACCCCAAGTGGGTAGAACCAGAAACCCCTGCCCTTTTTATCCCTAACCGCAACAATGAGTTTGTTTGGCTAAGCGAAAAAGATGGCTTTATGAACCTTTACCTAGGCAATACTAGCTCCACTAAGTTCCGCCAACTCACTGCCTTCAAGTGGGTCGTACAGGAGGTTTTAGGCTTTGACGAAAATGGAGAAAATGTCTTTATCCAAGGAACAGGCGAAGACCCTCGTGACCGACATATCTATAGTGTCAATATCCAAAAAGGTACCGTAAGAAGCCTTACCCCTAAGGCTGGCTCGCACTCTGCGCTCCTTAGCAGCAATGGCCGTTACCTCTTAGACATCCACAGTGCTCTAAAGACCCCTTACAATGTCTCCATGGTAGAGGTAGCCTCAGGAGCTTCCAAAACTTTCTACCAAGCACCTAACCCCTTGGAAAATTATGATGTAGGTACTGTAGAGTTTGTAACTCTCAAGGCCGACAACGGCACTCCGCTCTATGGAAAAATCGTAAAACCACGCGACTTTGACCCCAAAAAGAAATACCCTGTATTGGTGTATGTGTATGGAGGCCCACATGACCAATTGGTAATTAACCAATGGAATGGTGCTACCTACCCTTGGATGCTCGCCATGGCTCAGAATGAGCAGTACCTTATCTTTACGCTAGACAACCGTGGCTCCGAGAATCGCGGCTTCGCCTTCGAAAGTGTGATACACCGCGACTTAGCCAAATATGCCATGAAAGACCAAATGAAGGGTGTAGAATACCTCAAGTCTCTCCCTTATGTAGATAGCAAGCGTATGGTAGTCTATGGCTGGAGCTTCGGAGGCTTCCTCGCCTCTTCCCTTATGTACCGCCAGCCTGGCACCTTCACTACCGCAATAGCAGGAGGCGCAGTGATTGACTGGAAATTCTATGAGGTTATGTATGGCGAACGCTATATGGATACCCCTGAGGAAAACCCTGAAGGCTACAAGGACAACCTTGTAACCAACTATATTAAGAACCTACAAGGCAATATCCTCTATATCCATGGTTATATAGACCCAATTGTGGTACCTCAGCACATGCTCACCATTTCACAAGCGGCTATTAACGAAGGCAAAGTGATTCACTCCTTCTTATACCCTAATCAGGAACATAACGTCCTCGGCAATGAATCTATCCACTTGACCAAAATCATCGTAGATTTCATTCTCAAAAACAATGTAGAGCAACCTGAGAATACAGAGCCTCAACCCACTCAAGAAAATGCTGACACTACAGCTGGTGCAAGTCTGTAGCACTTATTAGAGATGCTCTTTATTGCATCTTACAATACTCATGCTGGCGCGAGCTTGCAGCTCATGCCTACCCATAGAGTTTATAGCTCATACATCGCCTCATGCTGGCGCGAGCTTGCAGCTCGTGCCCACATTCATAGAGCTTGTAGCTCTTACATCACAAAACTTTGAAAATCAATTTTCTTCATAATTTAATACGAATAAGGGGTGACTCCATAGGAGCACCCCTTATTTAATGAAAAGTGAAGAGTGAACAGCGTTTTTCACTTTTCACTCTTCATTTTTCACTTTTCACTCTTCACTTTTCACTTAAATGCTTGTTTAAGATCATGTTGCAAGTCCTCTATATCCTCCAATCCTACTGAAAGTCGGATAAGGTCTGGGGTTACCCCGGTGAGTACTTGTGCCTCTTCGCTAAGCTGTTGATGGGTTGTACTAGCAGGGTGTATGATAAGCGATTTAGTATCACCCAAGTTAGCCAACAGAGAGAAGATCTTTACATTATTAACCGTCTTTTTGGCTGCCTCAAAGCCTCCTTTGAGACCAAAGGTAACCAAACCACTCTGTCCTCCTTGTAGATATTTGTCTGCCAAGGCCTTATAGGGGCTATCTTCCAACCCTGGGTAATTCACCCAAGCCACCTCAGGCTGTGCTTTAAGCCACTTGGCAAGAGCCAATGCATTTTCGCTATGTTTCTTCACACGAATAGGAAGAGTTTCAAGGCTTTGCAAAATCTGGAAGGCATTGAATGGACTCAGAGCAGTTCCCAAATCGCGCAAGCCCTCTATACGTAGCTTTGCCACAAAAGCTAGGTTACCCAAAGCCTCGTGTAGCACCAGCCCATGATACCCCGCAGAAGGCTCGGTAAATTCAGGGAACTTACCACTACTCCAGTCAAAGTTTCCTCCGTCTATAATCGCTCCTCCAAGGCTGGTACCATTGCCTCCTATATATTTGGTAAGGGAATGTACCACTATATTAGCCCCATGTTTGATAGGATTCAGCAGCACAGGGGTAGCCACTGTATTATCTACAATCAAAGGAATTTTGTGCTTATGAGCCACTTTGGCAATCGCCTCTATATCCAGCACATCCAACTTAGGATTACCCAATGTCTCTATAAAAATAGCACGGGTGTTTTCTTTCACCGCCTTGTCAAAGTTGGCTACCTCCTTAGGATCTACAAAGGTTGTGGTAATCCCAAGGCGTGGCAAGGTTACATTGAGCAAGTTATAAGTACCTCCATAGAGACTGTTGGACGATACGATATGATCCCCCGTGCGCAAGAGCGTAAGGAAAGTTGTCGTAAGTGCAGCCGCTCCTGAGGAGGTTACCACAGCTCCTACCCCTCCCTCTATAGCCGCTAAGCGTTGTTCCAATACATCATTGGTAGGGTTGTTTAGTCTTGTATAGATGTATCCAGGAACTGAAAGGTTAAATCTCCCTGCTGCATCATCCGCATTCTTAAATACATAAGATGTTGTCTGATAGATAGGCACCGCCTGAGCGCCTTGGTTGGCTTGCGCATCATAGCCCGCATGTAGCGCATTGGTTGATTGTTTGAAAGTCGTCATACTTTTATATTTTGTTCTATTACAATGATTAAATTCTGTTTCTAAATACGGTTGTATTTTTTTATTCGTAATTAAAGCGCAAAGTTAGAAAATATTTTTGATACTACCAAAATAAAAAAGAATTTTTTTATAACAAACAAATTTGCCAATATGCTAATTGACAAATCAGCACATTGGCAAATTAAAAATCAGCTAATTAGCCTATTAAAACTGGTAACCCACTCCAGCTAATATACTGATAGTAGCCGCAGGCATAATTCCTCCCCAAGCACTGTGGCGGGTAGTGAAGTACTTGCGGTTGAGTAGGTTTAGTGCATTGAGGTTCACATTCCATTGCTTGATACTATAGTTGGCTGTAGCATTAAGCAAGAAGAACTTAGGAATAAGCCCTACATTACCATTGGCAGAACCTTCGAAGGTGTTTTTCTGATCCGAGAACTGAGAACTTACAAAGTTTCCATATCCGTTGAGGGTAAGGATACCTCCTGCACAATCCATTTGGTATTTTGCTCCTGCAGTAGCTGTATAGCGAGGGGCATAAGGTATACGGTTACCCTTGTACATACCATATTCTATAGTTGCTTTCTGGATAGCACCACTTCCATAGAGTTTCAACCCTTCTATAGGATAGATGGCACCACTCATTTCTATTCCTTGGTGTAGTGCTTTACCTCCGTTGTTAAGCAAGCCTCCCTCACGGAATATCTTGTGATCGAAATCCAAGATATAAGCAGCCAATTCCACTTCCAACCAATCGGTAGGAGTAGTACGCAAGCCCAATTCATAGTTGTTAGAGGTTTCTGCATCCAAATCACCATTGGTTTCAAAGGCAATACGGATTTGTGGCATCTTATACCCCTTGGAATAGGTCAAATAAGCACGATAGTCATCAGAGAATTTATAGAATAATCCTAAAGAGTAGATAAAGGCATCTTCATTGGTGTTATCCCACTGATTACGGAAGTAATCCTCTTTGTCGTAATTGACAAAGGTATAGCGTACTGCTGGATTGATATTGAACTTATCAGTGATATGGAACTCATCAAACACATAACCTTCCACTACAGCAACGGTATTGGCTGAATTGGCAGTGGTTTTCCCTTCTTTTACGCCCATTTTATCACCTGCCACAGATATATCATGGGTAATATCGGTATGTAGGCGTATCCCTGCCAAGAGCTTGTTCTCCTTACCAAAGAGTGTATTGGTACGTTCATAGTCGGAGAAGAGTCCCAAAGAAGGAATATCTCGCAAAGCAGAGGTAAATTTGCGCTTAGCAGGGTCTGCATTGCGGTTGTCAAGCCACCAATCACGCTTGAGATAACTTCCATAAATAGAAGTAGTAAGCGAATTCTGCTCATCAAATAGGCGTTTGTAAGAGATAGCTGTGCTAAAGCGTCTCGCCTCAAAGAAATCATGCGGATTCACCGATTGTTCTGGGTCAGCATCCCATTGTGCTTGGCTAAGCCCTCCTGGGGTATCTGAGTATTCGGTAAAGCCATTGACGAAGAAGCGCCATTCGTTCTTCTCCCCTATCTTAGTGGTAACATTGCCTGTAAAGTCATTCACAGCGTAGTAGCTACGTGATTTCCTAAAGCCATCTCCCTGACGACGATGAAAACCAGCATAGTAATTCATAGCACCTTCATTGGTATTACCTACGGTTTCTACCCCTATATTTAGTGCATTATGGTTACCATATTGTAAGTTAAGATTTGTATGAGGCTGAGCAGCACCTTTCTTGGTGATGATATTCACCACACCGCCTATACTACCACTTCCATAGAGCGCAGGAGAGGCGCCTTTAATCACTTCTACACTTTCAATGGCTCCTACAGGCATCATATAATACCCTCCCATATCGGAATAGCTCTGGCCGATAGGAATTTTCCCATCAATGACAACCAAAGTATTGCTATTACGAGCAGGGTCTATCCCTCTGAGTCCTATTCCTGGACGCAAGCCTCGTCCATCTTCATCTATATAATTGACCCCTGGCATAAAGCGTACGGCATCTCCTACAGCAGGAATTGCCAATTCTTTGATCTGTGCAGCCGAAACCACATTTACCGTACCAGCAAAATCCTTGATTTGTCGCTTAATTCCAGTGGAGGTTACTGTCACTTCAGAGAGTTCCTCTTGGGAGACCTTCATTTGTACATTGAGCAAAGTACGCCCTTGTACCCCTACCTCTTGAGTGTGATAGCCTAAGGATCTGAATATAAGGACATCATTCTCATCTACACGGATAGTGTAGTAGCCGTCCTTATCAGTGGCAACCCCGCGTTGGGAGCCTTTTACAAGAACATTCACCCCAAGTAGTGGTACGCCATGGGCATCTACTACGTGCCCTTCTACTTGGATTTCTCTCTCCTGTTCCATAGTACTATTGGAAGCTGCAAAGTCAGCAGCATTCACCTGAGGAACTGTAAGTGCTATCATCGCTGTCAGTAGCCACTTACCCATCATTTGTGTTTTCTTTTTCATAAAGAACACTTTTATATAACTAAAAACGGCGCAAAAGTAGTCATTTATATTTAATCCAAATAATTATTTATATTTGTTTTAAGTTAAATATTATACTAACTCCTGAAACCTCTGCTGTTTGTCTTTTGTTCTCTGCTATTAATACAAATCAATTGCCAATTGTTAATTGATTTAAGTTTCGTAAGTTCTGTAACTTATTGATATTCAAAACCTCCCCCTACCCCCCTCCAAAGGGGGAATGAGATAGTTCATGATTCTCAAGGAGTTATAGAAAGGGCATTTTCCAGATTTATAGACAATTTTTATCTTTTTCAACGAATTTATTCCCCCTCTCGGAGGGGGCAAGGGGGAGGTTATCTTTGTAATATATTGATTATTAATCAATTATAAGTCTAATTATAATCTAAAAATGACTTGCGAAACTTAAATTAATTGACTATTTACCAAATTATCCTTACCTTTGTCCCTATCCAACTCAAAACTTAAAACTCAAAACTCAAAACTTATGAAGTGGTTTTTACTCTTATTAAGCACAGCTCTTTACGCCAATGACGGGGCTTTCTTCGGTTCGGGCAATCACTTAGTCCCTATCATGGAAACGGATATTTCCGTACAGAAAGAAATTCTATATCTCAAAAAGATACAGAACAAATACATAGAAGTATCCGTCTATTACGAGTTCTTCAACCCCAAGGAGGACAAGGAAATCACCGTAGGCTTCGAAGCCGAAAGCCCCAGCGGCGATGTAGATGGTGCCCCTAAGAACGGACATCACCCTTATATGTTTGATTTTACAGTAAATCTCAACAATGCCTTCCTCTCCTACCAAATCGCCTACGTAACCGATTCCCTCTATGCCAAAGGCGGGAAGATACAGAGCATAGACCTCAACACTTTCAACGGTAATAAGGACGGCAATTATATTGATTTCAGGTATGTCTATCACTTCAAAGCCAAGTTCAAAAAGGGTGTGAATATCCTCAAGCATACCTACAAATACAACATCTCTGGCGGCATCGCCTACAACTACCACTTTGACTATATCCTCACCGCTGCCAACCGCTGGGCAAACAAGCGCATAGACGACTTTACCCTTATCATAGACATGGGTGCTTTCCAAACCGCCTCCATAGAACGCACCTTTTTCAAAAGCGGCAGAGAATGGCTTCTCAGCGGTGTAGGCAAAATCACCGAAACAGCCCACAAAGGACCAGGAGACGGTACTGATCTGAATACTACCAACTTCTATGTACAGCAGGGATTACTCCTTTTCCAAAAGAAAAACTTTACCCCCAAGGGCGAACTGCATATCTGTGATTGGGCACTATGGGTACATCAGGATGCGGGCTTCCCTATTGACTACCCCTTCACCATTGACCTACCCAATTTCAAATACGAAACAGACCCCAAAACAGAAGAAGAGAAGCGCCGCCTACGCAACCTCCCCTTTGCCCGCCGCGGCTATATCTTCAAGGACAAGACACTACAAGCCTTCTATAACAAACAAGATTGGTACCAGCCTAACCCCAGCTATATCCCTGAAGTAGAACATCTTAGCCAAAAAGAAAAAGAGCTGATCAATAGCCTAAAATAAAACCAATGAAGAAAGAAATACTCATAAGTAGTGATGGTAATTATGACAATTTAGTCGCTGAAATCTACATTGATGGCAAATATATCGCGCTTGTTAGCTACGATGAGGAGCATAATTTTTTCGTAGAAACGCCTACTATAAATCGAAGCAATGAGGAAATAATAACCCATAAGGTAGAATACAATACCTTTATCGAACTATTAGAAGAAGCTAAAAATAGTTTAAAATAACATAGGACAATCCGTTTCTTGCAGCTCGTGCCCATTATAAGCAGTCCCTATGGCTCTTTATTGAGAGTTATAAGTCTGGGATAAGACCAAAGGCCTTATTATAATCCGTGGGAGATTTTGTTATATTGAACTCACGTTAGTTTAGGAAACAATTCATCAAAATATGTAATGGTCAAAATAGAAAAAATCACAAGAGGACAGATCACCATATCTTACAAAGGTCAGTATTACAATATCTTAGGAGAGGGTCTTTTACTAACAAAAGATAATACCTATAGTTACATTATCTATCGTAATTCCATAGATAATACACTTTCCTATGTGGAACAAGAGACTATATTACAGGCTATTATAGAACATTTTTGGAGCAAAGGACAAAAGGTAATCATTGAATAGTTTGTTTCTCAACTCTTAATTTTTAAAGATGAACCATCATTTAGATAACTATTATTCAGGCGATTCGGCTTGGAATCAGTTTGTAAGTCTTTATGCAGCCCCTCTGTCATCACAAAGCCTGTACCTGCTTTAGACAATCTAAGCATTGCCGACTGTATCGCAGCTCCAAATCTCCTACAAAGATTAAAAGAATGTCTCATAAGAATGAAATAGCCCCCCATAGCTCAAAATTAAAAACTCAAAACTCAAAATTATGTATTGGCTTTTACTTATCATAGCAGGCCTTTTCGAGGTCGCTTTTACTTTCTGTCTTGGCAAAGGAAAAGAAACACAAGGTACCACTATGTACCTATGGTACGGAGGCTTTTTGCTCTGCACTTTTATCAGTATGTCCCTACTGATGAAGGTTTCCCAACACCTTCCCTTAGGCACGGCCTATGCCGTATGGACAGGTATAGGCGCCGTGGGTACCGCCTTAGTTGGAATTTTAGTCTTCAAGGAACCCGCTTCCTTCTGGCGCCTCTTCTTCCTCACTACCCTCATAGGCTCGGTAGTAGGACTCAAAGCCTTTAGTCAGTAGTCAGTTGTTAGTTGTCAGAAATCAGTTTCTGACCGCTGTCCTCTGCCTTCTGACTACTGCCCTCTGTCTTCTGACCACTGACAACTAACCACTGACTTTGGCATACTTTTTGCTGCAAACCCTCCCTGAAAAAACAATCCCAATGAGAAAGATATTTATTATCGCCAGTATGCTATGCTTCTTTTCGGAAGCCATGGCACAGATTAAGCTACCCCAACCCAGCGTAAAGGGTAGCATAGAACAAATGGTCGGACTTACCGAAGTGGAAGTAAGCTACACACGCCCAGCTAAGCGTGGTAGAAAAATCTTCGGAGAACTGGTACCATACAGCCGTGTATGGCGTACAGGCGCCAATGAAAACACCACTATCTCTTTCAGTGAAGACGTATCTATCGCAGGCAAAGTACTCCCTAAGGGGAAATATGCCCTCTATACCAAACCTGAAGCCGACAAATGGACTTTCTACTTCTATAAGAAAAATGACAACTGGGGTGTTCCTCAACAATGGGACGAAAACCAAATCGCCCTACAAGCCGAGGCTAAACCTATCCCCTATTCCATGGAAACAGAATACCTTACCATTGAGCTGAATCCTATCAACTATAACGATGGGAAAATAGCGGTACGTTGGGATAAAACTTTAGTAGAACTGCCTTTCCACACCCAAACCCAAGAGCAGTCCATGGAGAATATAGCCGACAAAATCACACCTAACTCCTCTGCTCGTGATTACTACGAAGCAGCCAACTACCTGCTTACCTCCAACGGAGACCTCAACAAGGCCAATGAGTTCATCACCAAGTCTCTGAGCATGCAAACCGATGCTCCTTACTATATGTATCGCGCGCAAGCTGTGATTCTCTCCCGATTAGGGAAAACCAAAGAAGCTATCAAAGCCGCTGAAACCTCCCTACAAAAAGCCAAAAAAGAAGGCAACGAGGACTATGTAAAAATGAATCAAGACTCCATTTCCCAGTGGAAGAAAAAACGAAAATAGTGACAAGTGACTAATGACAAGTGACTAATATTCAGCGTGATATTAGTCACTTGTCATTTGTAATTAGTCACTATTTATACATATCAATATCTATCCAAGCATTAAGCCTATGGAGTATATCAAGTATTTTGTTATCAAAAACTATAGCAGGGCAGCTCTCCTCAGGACTCATTTCTACACAAAAAAGTAATTTTGAGGTAAGAGCAAACGCTTTGATAAAAGAGGATAACGCCGGCAAACAAGGTATTATCTGAGCAGCAAACACTTGCAAATTATCTTCTATAAGAAGTGTTTCAAGAGGAGCAAAGTTATATTCCCAGAAAGTCTCTTCACTGACACGATATTTCAGTTGGTCTCCCTTATAAGCGGTCTCAGTAGGCGAAAGCCCTATTATATCTGTAACCTTATCCACTTCAAAATAATCTCCATATATACAAAAGGAAAGGCGAATAGTGGTTGATTTGTGTTTCATTTGTTGGTTATTGGTTATCTACTGACGACTGATTTTTGATTCCTATCCTAACATAGGTGCGCTTATCAATATCTTCCGAGAAGTATCTGCATATAGTAGGCATATACAGATACCCATCATTACTAAAAAACTCAGGTTCTTTTTCATCATAATCAAGTAGCCAATAACGAGGCTCCAGAGTAATCAGTTTTTTAAAAGTAAAAGAACGCTTCTTTTCTACTTTATAGAGCGTTAGGATTATTGAAAAATAATCGCTATATACATCCACTACATACTTGCCATCAGGTGTGGGGAGAGGATTGCGCCCCATTTCCGCCTCTGCTCCTGTTTGCTTATCTATAAAAAGAGCTTCCCTGCTTCTGTAGACAACACGCGACACTACATATTGCTCTAAGTCAGGTATTTCACCTAAATAGAGATAAAATGTAACTTGTGTATCTTCTGTAGGCCCTTCATCTACCAATGTTACTATTTGCTTTTTACAAGGAAGGGTCATTACTCCTGATTCTTGCTTAATGGCCAAGCTATCTTTCTTGAGAAAATTATAACGATGCTTGAGTGCTTGCTGATACACCTGCCGAGGTATCCTTTCTATCGTAAAAAATTTACCAAAAGTAGTAGTATCTGATATTTCACCTCTTCCATCGTTGATAGCCTCCAAAAGCTTCTTTTCTGTAATATCAAGTAAATCTTCTACAAGTGGCCATTCTGGTTCTTTTACAAGTATATCCTCTTCTACCTTTTGTTGCCTTTGAAAGAGGTTACAGCTGGTAATACTTAGTATTAAAATAAGAGAGATAAAATATTTCATAGATTAGTTATAATACTGTTTACGGATTTCTAATTCTTAATTCCTATCTTGATATACATTCGTTGTTTATTGGGGTTATTATGCTCGTCAAAGAAATTACTCACCACGTTCATAGGCGCATACAAATAGTCATTTTTACTAAAGAAAATAGGTTCTTTATCAAGATCATAGACATCCCAACTCTTTGTATATCCTTCTACTAAGGTGTCTATTTTCAGCGGTTTTATATGTTCTATACGATACAAAGAAATAAGCCTATCCCTATCATAGTAGTCCCTACCTATATTGATGATATACCTCTTATCAGCAGAGAGAAAGGGAAACTTCTCAAATCTTCTTTTCTCCCCCGTGGTCTTATCTATCAAGATATAAGCCAATGATCTTTCAGTATCTTCCAATACCACATACTGATCAATAGCAGGTATATTGCCTAAATAGGTATAGATCATATCAAAATGCTTGTCCGCAAGTTCAGATATATCATCTTTTAGATAAACCGTCCTCTGTTTGCACACAAAAGTAAGTTTGCCTTTCTTTTTTACAATCGCAAGTGTATCTCTTTGAAGGAAATCTACTTTATTTTTCAAGGCTTTTTGATATTCTTCAGAAGAGACTTGATTTATATTCAGATACTTAGAGATAGTATCAGAAATATCTCCATAGATACTCTCTACAAGTACCTCCCCTGTCATTTTGGACTTCAGGGCTTCCCAATCTCCCATGTCTTCTTTTTCCACATAGCCTCTTTCCGTTTTATAAAGTTCCTTTCCTTCGGCTATAATCTCCAACTTATCCCCCATTATGAAAAAAAGGGATGGTATAGAGTCTGTCAAACTAGCATATCTCGTTGTTACATCTTTAATCACATACAACTCCTTCTCCACAGGCACAAACACTTCATCTTTCCAGAAACTCGCCACACTTTCCCCTGCCGACTGTTGTTTTTGGAAAAGGTTACAGCCAGCAAGCAATAGTGTTAAAATAAAAGAGATAAAGTATTTCATAGATGAGTTATAATGCTATTTACTAATTTCTAATACCTATTTTAAGGTATAATGGACAAAAATGTTGCTTTTTTTGGGTATATAGCTTCTAATGGACAAAAGTGTTGCTCTTTTTTAGACAGGTATTTGGATAATACAAAAAACTACCTTACCTTTGCCCTATCTGTATAAACGGAAATAGGCTCTGCTGGGGAGCAACCTATCAGGGATAATACAGATGCTATACAAAATGTTAATATGAGGGAGCTTGTAATAAGGCTCCCTATTTTTTTAATATTTTGGCAGCCCTATGCCTTTAAAAACCCATCAATAAATTTCTTTTTCCTTTCCAAAGACAAACCATTATGATTCCTTAGTTTATTCTTTAAGTCCGCAAAATGACCATCTATTGCATTCGTTGTATTGGGAATATTTAGTTCTATTTTATTATACCAAGTAAAGAGCCATGATAAGTTGTTTTTCAAACTTCTATAGGCGCTTCTTAGCTTTTTATGTGTATAATGTGTTCTGCCTGTCAATGGATTAATACTTCTCTCTTTGAGAAAATCTCCCCATTTTTCATGCCATAATCCCAAAATTCCTTCAAATGATTCTTTGTCTGTATTAGTCAATAAATTCACTACTTTTATTAGTTCTTGCGCAGCAGGGAGTTTAGGATTCTTGGTTAAATATCTGACAATAATTGCCTTTTGATGGAATTGACACATTTGAACAGGAATATCATTAAAAGACTGTAATAGTCCTTTTCTTCCATCGCAAACAATTGCTATAACTTCAAAACCTTTGCTTATAAGTTCTTGAATTCCTTTTATATACAAAGCATTCGTTTCATTTTTCACATAGTACTTTAGAAGGTTCTCTTTAGTTATTGCATCTTTAAAAAGCATAACGCCAAACTCTCTTCCCCAATAAGTTGTATCCATCAGAACGATCACCTTTCGGGCTGTTTTAAGCTGTTTCTTGACAGAATAATTATCTAACTTTCTTTGGATTGTTCTTATAGAACACCTATATTTTTCAGCTAATTGAGCATAAGTCTGTTTACCTTTGACATACTCTTCCCAAAGTAAATCTTCATCTATATTCAATTGCCTCTTGGCTAAAAAAGTCTTTCCACAGGCATAACACTTGTATCGTTGAACACCCTCTTTAGTGCCATTTTTCTTAGTTATTTTGCTGCCACAGTAAAAGCAAATTTTTTATTCATCTTTTCAAATAGCTGCAAAGGTAGATAAAATAAGGGATTGAAGAACTTTCGAGCAACATTTTTGTCCATTAAGCCAAAAAATAGTATATTATTAATGAGAGCACTAAAAATATCCACTTTTTTATCAAAAAAGGAAAACGAGTTCTTAAAAGGCTATTTTCCACACTCTGCTTAGTAAAAAACACACCAATACCCCATATAGTACAGGTAAAAAGGTAGCAATGAGCGTCCATTTTTTACTATTAGTCTCCTTATAAATCGTATAGATAGTAGTACTACAAGGGTTGTGTAATAAGCTGAATAGCATCAGATTAATAGCAGTTAATAGGCTCCAGCCCCCCGCATGTAGTAAGGTGTCTATTTCGGAGGTGCTAGCCTCCACCAGTACACCTGCTTCGCCTGCGGTAGCTTGACCTAATAGCATTGTGGTAAGCATTAGTATAGTGGGGATAACGATCTCATTGGCAGGAATGGCTACTATGTATGCCAAGAGAATCACTCCGTTAAGTCCTATGAATATACCTATAGGATCTAAGCCATGTATAAGCCATAAGGCTATGGGTTGACTGCCTATTTGTATATTACAAATGAGCCATATTATGGCTCCTGCAGGAGCTGCAAATACGATAGCACGCCACAGTACAATGAGGGTACGGTCAATAAGAGAGGTATAAAGAGTTTGAAAGAAACGTGGAGGACGATAAGGAGGGAGTTCTAATACAAAGAAAGAGGACTCTCCTTTGAGCAAAGTTCTGCTCAGTAACCACGATGTGAAAAATGAAAAGATAATTCCTAATATTGCAATTCCTATTACAGCGAGCATGGATACAGTACCGGACCATTGTTTGGGTACCAATGCTCCAATGAACAGGGTAGCAATGAGTATTTGGGTAGGCCATCTGCCATTACAGAGAGAAAAATTATTAGTAATAATAGCAATAAGTTTCTCTCGTGGACTATTAATAATACGTGTTGCCACGACTCCTGCAGCATTACAGCCAAATCCCATACTCATCGTAAGGGCTTGCTTGCCATGTGCTCCTGCCCGGCGAAAGAGCTTATCTAAGTTGAAAGCTACACGTGGTAGGTAGCCAAAATCCTCCAAAAGGGTAAATAAAGGGAAGAAAATAGCCATAGGAGGTAACATCACTGAAATAACCCAAGTAGTAGCCAGATAGATGCCATCAATAAGGAAACCGCTAAGCCACCATGGAAAATGCAAAGTCTCAGCGCCACTCTTCAGCAGAGGATATAACCAACCTACAAAAAAATCGGAAAGTAGTTCTGATGGGTAGTTAGCACCTGTAATAGTAATCCATAATACTATAGCCAATAGAAGGAACATAATAGGAAATCCCCAAAACTTATGAGTTACTATCCTATCAATGGCACGATCTATGCGGAAAGAGCGAGCAGAGAGGTCTGTACTCACTGAAGCATTTGTCAGGGCAGAGGCTTGTGCATAAATAGCTTCTACTAAATCATTACGGTAGTTGTCGCCTAATAGTTGATGGTACTTCTGAGCGATGTGTAGTAGATGCTTTTGTTCTTCAGGATTGTTTTTTTCCGAAAAAGAACCTTCGGCTATTCCTTTTTTTATACTTTGGTCACCTTCAATAAGGCGCATAGCTAACCAATGTGTATTAGGGAGTGTAGGGTTCAGTTTGTTAAGTATTTGCTCTAATTGTGCAATAGCTTCAATGTGCTGTTTAGGGAGTTCTATAAATGTTTTTTTCTTAGTTTGGAACTTACCACTTACTACCTCCTCAATGGCAAGAAGTAAATCATCAATACCTTCTCTGGTACGGGCGCTGGTAGCTACTACAGGAATACCCAGATCCCGTGAAAGAGTACGTGTATCTATGCTAATATGATGTCGGGAAGCCTCATCCATTAGGTTTAGGCAAAGCACTGCTTTATCTGTAATTTCTAATATTTGAAGGGTAAGACTTAGGTTTCGCTCTAAGCGACTTGCATCTACCACTATCACGGTTACATCAGGCTTACCAAAGAGAATAAAATCCCGTGCTACTTCCTCATCTTCAGAGGTAGAAAGTAGCGAATATGTGCCAGGGAGATCAATTATTTTGTAACGTAAGTCATGGAATAGAAAACTTCCCTCAGCACGGGTAACTGTTTTTCCCGGCCAATTGCCCGTGTGTTGGCGCAGACCGGTAAGAGCATTGAACACAGTACTCTTCCCAGTATTAGGATTACCAGCCAAAGCAATAGTATAATCAAAAGTTCCTGTCTCCTCTCCTAAGGGTTTTAGGGAAGCTGAAGGGTTTAGGGCACAAGTATCACAAGTATTTTTCATAGGGATAAGCTAATTAATATACAAAGGGCATCCTCTTTGCGGAGGGCAATTTGGGTATTATGAATATTATATGCTACGGGGTCAGCCAAAGGGCTTATATTCTCCACAAATATTTTGGAACCACGTACAAAGCCTAAGTCCAACAAGCGTTGTCGTACCTCTTGTCGACATTCAGGGGTAAATCCTTCAATAATAGCGACTTGTCCTGTTTTTAGAGAAGCTAAAGTAAGTAACATAAGTATATTATTTATATAATATAAAATATATTTTTAGACGAGCAAAATTACAATTTTATATTGTAACAACAAAATAATTTACCAAAATCTAAAAAATGTAATAAGGTTGGGTTTTATAGTCAAAAAGAAATGGTTTGCGAATTTATCAAACGGAAATTGAGAGTTAGAAGTGACTCTAACTCCTTTTTATAAGTATATATATTATCAAAGAAATTCCTTATAGCATCTCGGAATTCTGTCTTGTTCCGATAGAAACCCGTATTGATTACTTTTTTTCGTAAGAATTTCCACAAGCGCTCTATTAAATTGAGGTTCGGAGAGTATGGAGGCAAGAAGATTTGCTTGATTCTATTATCTTCTACCCTGTTTTGAAGCTCTTTATTGTGATAATAGAGAGCATTATCGGATATAATATAAATATTTTTAGCGTTTGGATGCTTTTTAAGAGCTAATTCGTAAAGTTCTTTTGTTGATTCTGCATTAACGCATTCACAATCAAGAGCTATTACATCTGTAACATCATAAGCATTAAGTAAACCATTGATATTCACTCTATCACGCCCACTAACTGTTGGTTGTTGAAACTCTTTACCTTTCTCTATCCAAGCATAAGTGGAACGGCTGTTGTGCGTAGGATGAACACCATCGGCAAAATACACCACATCCCCTTCTTCCTTTTCTTGAAGAATTTTAGAGAGTGCTTCAGCAAATAGTTTTTGTTTTAAAGGATCCGCCTCACAAGGTACTTCGGTTGTTTTCTTGTAGGAAAAACCAATTCTGTTAAGTAAATCAGCCATTCCTTGTGGAGTATAGGTAACTTCAAAAGTGTCTTTAACCCATTGAGATACTTGTTTTGCATCTGTATAAAGATGTGTTCGTAACTCTTGTTTTAAGGATTCTATTTGAAAAATATTAAGCAGACCTTGATAACCTCTATAACGATTCTCAAGGAGTTTATCTAGTCCTCCTTCAAGATATAAGGAACGATAACGATAAACAGTAGAAATATCTATACCCAAGCAATCAGCAACAAAAATAGGAGTATTGCCCATAGAAAGCATCAAAATACAGGTAACTCGGGCATAATCCGAGCGACCTTGCAAGTTGCGTTGGAGCTTTCTAAGTTCCTCTATTTCTGTTGGTGATAATGTTAGTTCCATAGATGGTACAAAAATAACAAATCTTTTATTTATTCGCAATCTAAATTTGTTTGACTATATCTCTTTTAAGAAGATAAATAGCTTCAATTTCCTTCAACTTCATTCATTTTCTTTATTAAAGGGCTATAATAATGTACTATTTTATCCATTACAGAAAGGCGTGCCATATCATCAGTACCATATAGCATTTTTTCTTCTTTTAGGTACATCTGAATTTTTTGCTCAAGAGCCTCTTTCTCCATAAAATCAGTCAGGGCTGATTTTTCCTTAATAGCCCTTACTTTTAAGGAGCCTACAATCTGTAAGGCGGTATCTAAACTAATGGGTTCTTTCATAATTCTGGTTTTTAACAAATATGGTTTATTCTTCTTTGTCATTAAAAAGCCAAACGCTATTTTTTATAATTAGGTACAAGCCAAATGCTCACACCAGCGAGGACTTTTATTTCTCTGCAAATATACAAAATTAATACCTAAATAGGCGAATTACTTCACCTACTTCTTGATCAGAGTATTCCGATATTTTTGGGGAATGTATTAAAGCCCTACCACACCCTTGATTCCTTACCAACTTGTAATAGGTCTTTTATGTGAATCACTCTTTTGAATATGCTTTTATTGCAATAGTGAGCTCCTCTATGGTACTACAAATTTGTTTTTCACTAAATAGTTCCTCTACTTTTAGCAAATTTGCTGCTACCTCCTCTTGGTAAGAAAGTTCTTTTATTTCTTCAAATTTTTTCTCTGGATATAGAACTTTTAAAATATAGAAAAAGTCAAAGAAAATCTTTTTCTCTAATAGTTTTTTTGTTGTAACTGCTATTGATAAAACGCCTTTCTCTATTGTAAAATTAAAGATAAGCCCTATTTCTGAATGGATACAGGTCAAAGAGGAAAACAACAAACCTCCATCTTCGACAAGTTCATTTCTATACCCTTTATCATATAATAGGCTATATTCTTTACCTATTTTATCTCTTATATGTAACATCATTCAAAAATATAATCTTTTTCCCATTACACCTAATACCTTTTGTAAAAGCCAAATAAATAGCAAACTTACTACTCTCCAATATATATTCGTACAGATTGCTATAATTTTCAAAATTAGGTTCTAATACATAAAAGTTCTTATCATTCAGTGGCACATAAAAAGCCTCTTCTACTTTTTTAGAAATCCCATACGAAGCCTCCTTCTCATTAGGTATGGCAACAGAAATAGAAAACTCAAATTCTTTATCCGAAGGGTAACGCATTGCCCGTTTAAAGACGCCTATTCCATTAGTGGCGCGTAAAGTTACCCTTATTAAAAGCCTCCAATCCTCTAAATCTGCAACATTAATCTCTGAAATAACAGATTTTACATACTCATTTAATTCCTCTCGCACAGAGTCTATATCCACATCCTCACTCAAACGAGGGATTTCAATCTGTAAACAAACTTTAACTTCTTCATCCATAACTACTTTTTATAACAGAGATTTATTAGGAATTATTGATTTAAGTTTCGCAAGCTTTGTAATTTAACATGAGTTCGATATAACAAAAGCTCCCACTGATTTTCGCGGATTTCACAGATTTTCTATGTTTGTGTAATTGTGCTGTTGCGATTTACACAGATTTGTATAAGACCTTTGGTCTTATTTATCCGTGAAAATCCGTGGAATCCGTGGGAGAAAAAATATAATTTTGCTTACGTCGAACTCACGTTAGTTGTTAGCTATCAGCATTTTACAATTCATCACCAGCGTGGTGATGAATTGAGGTTCCTAATTGGGGCTGGTTTATTTCTTTATGAGATAATACTTTTCAAGGCCTCTGTTTTACTGCCTGTAGCAATAAGAGCATCATGATGATTAATAGCTATAAGCCATTCGTATTTCTTAGAAACAAAATAAAACTCATCATAATGGTGAAGTTCTCCTATAAGTGGAAGTACAGGGGGTATCCTCCCTTCATAAAACCAAAACTTATCATTCTGAGATTCCGCAAAAATAAAGAATATCTCTTCTTGTGCATCAATAAGTTCAGTAAGATAATTTTCAGGATTATGAGGCGGAACAAAAGCAACCGCTTCTTGAGAGAAATCCTCCCAAAGCCAATAGTACCTACCTCTTTGATGCTTACAGAATATCTTATAAATCTGAGTCTCTACAGTTTTCCATTCATCTATCCCTAATGGGCGAAAATCCTCTGAAGAAATCTGCAATTGAACCACTAATTGTGCTATTTCTGTTCTAAGACTTGTCCAGGTTCGTTTTTTCTTTGCCATTTGTTATTTCTTTTGTTTGTCTCTGAATAAGTTGAATTATATAACTTAAGTTTCGCAAGCTCTGTAATCAACTGATTCTCAAAACATCCCCCCTACCCCCCCTCAAGGGGGGAGTTAGTAAGTAGTAGAGGTTCAATAAGTTATAGAAGGAAAATTTTCTAATTTAATAAACAAATTAGACTATTTCAACGCCCTTAAAGACACATACTCCGCTCTCGCGGACTTTCCCTTTGGAGGGGGGTTGGGGGGAGTTTTTTACAAATAATTGTTTATCAGTTACTTGCAATTTCAATAGCAACCTAAAAACAACTTGTGAAACTTAAATTATATAATAGCCACTGACTTCTGACCACTGACTACTGATCCAAACCGCTAAAAAGGTCTGGTTGTGTCGCCTCTGGTGCTGCGGTTTCCTCTTCTTCGTTGGCTTCTTCTACTGTTTGAGGTTCTTCGTATGGAAGTGGCTCCAAAGGAATAATCTCCTTGATACGTTCGGTAGAGAGTTGGTTACCAATGGCCTTGATACCCTTGATAGCGATAAACTCTTCTATATTGACCATTTGATTTTCAGCACGCTCTCTGCCTGTCTTGGTAAATACGACCTCGGCCATAGGACGCCACTGGGTAGAGACAAAGAGCAACTGAGACTTAGGGTGATCGGAGATGACAAGTTCCTCACGGTTAGGGTTTTCCACTAAGAAGCGTTTGACAAAATAGCGTTCCTTCTCTCCTTCGTAGTGAATGACTGAAATCGGCTTTTCAGGGTTCCACTTTTCTATAATCAGTAGGTTCGGGTCAAAGTGTAGGGAGAGATCAGGGATTACTGTCTTCACTACGGCATCCTTGCCAATGAGCAGCAACCTATCTTCCCCCTTGAAGGAGCCAAGTAGCTCGCCACGGCCTTCGGTATTGAGACGGTGTACAATAGGGTCGTACCATATCTTGCGTGGCTTGAGGGTGGAAATACCTTTTTCCTTGAGTTCTATACGCTTAATGGCGTACTTTGTCACGATATTTCCGCGAGAGGCTCTTCCTTTGATAAGAATATCAGCAAAATTGATATCCCATTTGAGTTTCTTTACGCTACCTGCCTGACGGAGTATGATGGTTATCACCTCCGCCTCTCCGTTGGGATTGGCTGAAAAGTATAGGATTTGAGAATCCTTATGTGGTTCTATCACATCATATTCCTTATCACGAATAATTCCCGTCACGGTAAAGCGCTTGATATAAGAGATTTTGTCATTCCCGTTGCGATACACTAGGTTGTACACCGTACGGGTGTCATTCTTTTTAAACACCCCTACATGAACAATATTCTTGCCTATATAGCTCTTTTCGGTTACCTTGGTGATAATCATTTTCCCATCGGCGGTAAAGACGATCAAATCATCTATATCACTACAATCGGCCACATATTCATCTTTCTTGAGAGAAGTACCTACGAATCCCTCTTCCCTATTGACATAGAGTTTAAGGTTACGTACCACTACCTTAGTAGCCTCAATGGTATCGAAAGGTCGTATTTCCGTTTTGCGCTCCTTACCTTTGCCATATTTCTTTTGCAGATTCCTAAAATAGTCAATGGTGAAAGCAATTAAATTGGCTAAGTGATTTTTGACCACTTCTATATCGGCTTCTATCTTTAGGAGATTTTCCTCGGCCTTGTAGGTATCATAGCGAGTGATACGAATCATGGGGATTTGGGTAAGGCGGTCTATATCCTCATCGGTGATAGGGCGTAAGAGTTGTTCCTTGAAGGGTTCAAAGCACTCGTATAGGTAGGCAAAAAGGCTTTCCTTGTCATTATATTTCTTGAAGTCAATATACATCTCCTCACGGATAAATATTTTCTCCAAGGAGGCGTTGTGCCATTTTTGTTCTAGATCATCAAGCTTTACCTCCAATTCCTTTTTGAGAATCTCCACAGTGCGGTCGGTGCTCTTGCGCAGTATATCGCTCACCCCTATAAAGTGAGGCTTGTTATCCTCAATCACACAGCAGAGCGGGGAGATAGAGAGTTCACAATCGGTAAAGGCATAGAGGGCATCTATGGTCTTATCGGGGGAAATTCCTTTGGGTAGGTGTACCAATATCTCCACATCCTTGGCTGTATTGTCATCTACCTTTAGGATTTTTATCTTTCCTTTTTCATTGGCTTTAAGGATAGAATCAATCAGCGAAGAAGTGGTTGTTCCAAAGGGTATTTCGGTGATGACTAAGGTCGATTTGTCCCTCTGGGCAATACGGGCACGCACTCTAATACGGCCTCCTCGCATACCATCGTTATAGGTAGCGGCATCCATGATACCTGCTGTAGGAAAATCGGGGTATAGCTCAAAGGGCTTGCCTTCTAAATACAGCACAGAGGCATCAATGAGTTCGTTAAAGTTATGGGGCAATATTTTGGTAGAAAGCCCCACGGCAATTCCTTCCGCTCCTTGGGCTAAGAGTAGAGGAAACTTTACCGGCAGGTGTACAGGCTCATCGTTGCGGCCGTCGTAGCTCTTTTGCCACTCGGTTACCTTGGGACTAAATAGCACATCAAGGGCAAACTTAGATAGACGTGCCTCTATATATCGGGGAGCCGCAGCATCATCGCCTGTGAGGATATTCCCCCAGCTTCCTTGGGTGTCAATGAGCAGCTGTTTTTGTCCCAACTGGATAATAGCATCGCCAATAGAAGCGTCTCCATGGGGGTGATATTTCATGGTATTACCCACGATATTGGCAACCTTGTTATAGCGGCCGTCCTCCAACTCGTCCATGGAGTGCATGATACGGCGCTGCACAGGCTTAAAACCGTCCTCCAAAGCGGGAACAGCTCGTTCTAAGATAACATAAGAGGCGTAGTCCAAGAACCAATTCTGATACATGCCACTGAGGCGCAATATGGTCTCTTGGCCTTCTGCTTGAGGGAAATCTTCCATAAGAATTTAGTTGTTAGTGACTAATGACAAGTGACAAGTGACTAATTCTCCTGTGAGTATTTGTCACTTGTCACTTGTCACTTGTCATTATATTAAAATTGTTGTCCTAAGATAAAGTGGGTTTCCCAGCCATGTGGGGTAGTGCGGCCATTGATACCATCATACCCATAACCGAAGTCAAAGCCAAGGATACCGAGCATAGGCATAAAGATACGTATCCCGAAACCTGCCGAACGCTTGATATCAAAGGGATTGTACTGAGAGAAACTACCAAAAGAGTTGGCTCCCTCGGCAAACACCAATCCATAGATAGAAGCCATAGGCTTGAGGGTGATCGGATAGCGTAGCTCCAAAGAGAACTTGTTATAAATCACATCACCATCACGTGATGAGAGAGACTGGTTAGGGTAGCCTCGCATCTGTATGTATTCGCGTCCTTCCAAAGAATTGTAAGACATCCCATCGCCCCCTACCATAAAGCGCTCAAATGGTACGGTACCTCTGTCCCTATTATAATAACCTAAGTAACCGAAATCCACTGAGGGACGCAAGACGAGCTTATCTACTAAGTTCAAGTACCAGTTTCCTTGTAGGCGTAGCTTATAGTATTCGAGCCAATTGAAACGCTCTTGGTCAATCTCGGAGATACGGTTGGTATTGCTATTGGCCTCTGCCACTGCGCGCTGCTCCATAAGCGACTTGTAATCTACCCCATTAAGCAACGAGTAAGGAGGCGTGAGCTTGGCCGTAATGGTAAAATCACTACCTCCCAGCGGGAAAATAGGGTTAGGCCCACTGGAGCGTCGGCTTAGGGAGACGGTATAAGCCAAGGCATTGGAATGTCCGTTCCCGAAGGTAAAGAGCGTAGTGTTATAGTTTCTCAGGTCATAATAGTTATAACTGATGTTCTGAGAGAGTTGGAAATAGTCATCGGGCACCTGTAGGCGCTTGGCCAATCCCAAGTATACCCCTGTGATATAGAAGCGCTTACTCTTATCTACATCATAGGTATAGTAGTTATAATCATAGCTCACCGAATAGTTAAACCCAACGGAGAACTGTACAGGTCGCTCCCCTCCCCACCAAGGTTCCATAAAGGAGAAGCTACCCACTCTGTAGGCACGCCCTACACTGATGTTCAAGGCAAGCTTCTGGGCATCTCCCATAGGCAGCGGACGGTAAGACTTCTTGTCAAATATATTCTGTATGGAGAAGTTGTTAAAGTTCAACCCCAAGGTACCCATGAAGCCTCCACCTCCATAGCCCCCTTGTAGCTGTATCTGGCTAGAAGAGCCGTTGTCGGTCAATCCATATTCCAAATCCACTGTACCAGAGTTAGGATCAGGGTTCTTGATCTGAGGGTTGATACTCTGTGCATCAAAGATTCCCATTTGGGAAAGCTCACGTACGGTACGGATTACATCTTCCTTGGAATAAAGATAGCCAGGGCGGGTACGTAGTTCACGGTAGATCACCCTATCGTTGGTGATACTGTTACCTGTTACTGTTATATTATTAAAATGTGCTTGCTTACCCTCATGGATACGTACCTCAAAGTTGATAGTGTCATTGACCACCGAAGTCTCTACAGGGTTGATCTGAGAGAAGAGGTAACCTGTATTCTGGTAGAGGTTGGAGATGCTATTGGCATCGGGGTCTTTAGGGTCATTGATACGGTTGCGCAATTGTACCCCGTTATAGACTTCCCCTTTCTTAAGCCCTAAGATGTGGCTAAGCATCTGGTTGCTATAGATGGTATTTCCTAAGAACTTGATATCCCCAAAGTAGTATTTGCGTCCTTCTTCCAAGGAGATTTTAAGGTCAATATTTTCCTTACCGTCATAGAGTGTATCGCGGGTTACACGAGCATCGCGGTATCCGTTTTCCTTATAGAAGTCAATAAGCGAAGCCAAATCCTCGTTGTACTTATCTTGTACATACTTAGAGCGCTTCCAAAAACGACCGAAGAAACGCTGTTTGGTTTTTTTCATCTGCCTACGCAGCTTGCTATCTGCGAATTTCTCATTCCCTTCGAAGGTAATATGGTTAATCTTCACCTTATAACCTCTATCTATACGAATGAGCATACGTTCCTTGGTGCCCAAGGAATCCACGGGCTGTGTGGTGATATGTACTTTAGTATTGAGGAAACCTTCCTTGCGATACTTATCGGTGATATAAGACTTGGTTTTAGCGATAAGGCTCTCGTTGATCTTCTTGGTCGTTTTGAGTTTATCCTTGTCCAATTCTATTTTCTTGAGCAGTTCTTCGCCTTTTCTCTTGCGAATCCCTTCAATCTTCACCTCGGTCAGTTCAGGCATTTCCTGAATGACAAACTCCAAAAACACTTTGTTGCCCTCTGTTTTGGCTATATAGATATCAATATCGTTGAACACCTGATAGTTCCACAACTTGTGAATGATACGGGTAAAGCGTTCGCTAGGGATCGTAATCTTATCCCCTACCTTAAGGCCAGAAGCCACAATGATCGTCTGTGCGTTGTAGTGCTTTGCCCCCTTGACTTCTATACCACCTATGACAAACTCACGCCCTCTTTCCAAGGCTGTGAGGGTAGTCTCCTGTGGAAGGCTGTCCTTTACAGCTACGCTCTGTAGTGTATCCTTGGCAATTGCCTCAGGCAGGGTTTGTTCCTCTTGGCCATAAGAGGTATTGAGAAAGAGTATCCCGAAAATATATAGAAAATTTCTCATACTAAAGTTGTTCACTGGTTTTTCCAAATCTGCGTTCTCTATTTTGATAGTTTAAAAGGGCTTTGTGTAGCTGCTCAGGGGTGAAGTCAGGCCAAAGTACATCGGTAAAGTACAGTTCGGCATAGGCTATTTGCCAAAGCAGGAAGTTGCTGATACGGCACTCTCCGCTGGTACGAATAAGCAAGTCCACAGGGGGGATTTCTTGGGTGTAGAGTGTTTTCTGTATCTCTTGGTAGGTAATCTGTTCGGGGGTAAGCAGCCCTTGTTGCACCTTACGGGCAAGCTGTTGGGTCATCTGCAGGAGTTCCTGCTGTCCCCCATAGGCCAAGGCAAGGCTTACGGTAGTGCTGGTATTGCCTTTGGTCTGTTCCATAGCCTTGTGGAGTTCTTTTCTCACTTTAGAGGGTAGGCTCTCAAGGTCTCCTATGGCATTCAGGCGGATATTATTTTGCTGCATAATAGCCACCTCCTTGTTCAAATAGCGTGATAATAAGTGCATCAGTGCCTCCACTTCTAACTTAGGACGCTTCCAATTCTCTGTTGAAAAAGCATAAAGTGTCAGGTAAGGAATACCCAACTGGGAGACTTCTTGTATAATCTCCCTGACTGTTTTCGCTCCTTTTTCATGGCCGAAGATACGCTGTTTTCCTTGTTGTTTCGCCCAGCGACCATTGCCATCCATGATGATGGCCAAATGCTTGGGGAGCATTTCTTTTTCTATATTCATTGGCTTATCTGCAAAATTACTATCAAGTGGCAAAGATATGATTTTTTCAGCATTCCCAAAAAATTTTTATATCTTATTTGGCAAATTCAAAACAGTTGCACTTCTTAGCACCAAAAGTATAAGTCAGGTAAGCTCCTGAGATCATATACCAGTCGGGGGTATTGAGATTTCCGAACCATTTTCCTTTGCCCGACTTACTGCCATCAATATTATTGGTAAAGGTATAACGCATACTCACCTCCGCCCCGATAAGGAAACGCGATCCCCATAGGCGGGTCTTGACCCCAAAGGTAAAAGGAATTGCCCAAGACTCATCGCGCTCAGGATAGGTCTGGTACTTGGCCGACGCTCCATTGGCCAAATTGTCAAAATAGAGCCTATCCATCTTAAAAAAGTAAAAACCTGTATGCACATAAGGGGTAAAGAGCAATTTGAAAGGGTCATGGGTATCAAAATGGAGAAAATCATACTCCACTCCTGCCCCCATCTCCACCATACGGTTTAGGAAAGAGAAATCGCGCTGCTTACGTGCTTCGGTAGTGGCGCGGGCGTCCTTATCCCATAGCTCAAACCACTTAATATCAGCGCGCAAAGAGAGCTGTTTACGCAGGTTACGCTTATAGATCAGCCCAAAAGCAGGCTTTGTCGGATATACATAGTAAGTGGCGCCAATATCCGAAATAGGATTGGCACCCCCGAAATAGAAGCCTATCTCATTATATTGGGCTGTGGCCTTCGTTAGCGTAAAGAAACCTATGAGCAGCCAGAGAAAATATCTATCCATCTATTATAATTGTTAATGGTTAATTGTTAATGGTTAATTCTTTGGTTACCTGAACTTCAACCGCTTAAAGCTACTTAATAAGTCATCAGGTTACTTATCATTGATTTAAGTTTCGCAAGTTCTATAACTTGCTGATTATCAAAACATCCCCCCTACCCCCCCCTCAAGGGGGGAGTTAGTAAGTAGTAGAGGTTCAATAAGTTATAGAAAGAATATTTTCCAATTAGACAAACAAATTAGGCTATTTCAACGCCCTTAAAGACACATACTCCGCTCTCGCGGACTTTCCCTTTGGAGGGGGGTGAGGGGGAGGTTTTTACAAACAATTGATTATTAGCTGTTTATAATTTCAATAATAGCTTAAAAACGACTTGCAAAACTTAAATCATTGATAATTGACAATTAACAATTAACAATTGATTATTGATTTTCATTATTTAAGAGTGATTGCACAGCGGAGAGGCAGAGGCTAAAGAGTACAGCGTACCAAAAACCCTGTATCTCGATGCCATCAATAAGGCGATCGGCTAAGATGATAATAATTGTGTTGATTACAATCAAAAACAGCCCAAAGGTAACCACCGTAATAGGCAAGGAAAGCACAATCAATATAGGTCTTAGGAATATATTGAGCAGGCTCACCACCAAGGAAAACCATAAGGCATCGGTGAAATCTCTTACATTGATATGTGGCAATACCTTACTGAGTCCCAAGATGAGTAAGCTGGTAATAATAAGGTTTAGAATATATTTCATTTTGGTTTATTTTTGTAGGAACTGGGAGGCAATCTCAAAAAATTCCTTAGGTTTTTCCACCTGTACCCAGTGGCCTGCCCCCTCTACAATAACTTCAGTAGCTTTGGGAAAATGTTGCTTGATCAGTGCCATGTCCTCCGCAAGGACATAATTGGACTTGGCTCCTACCATAAAGAGTGCTTCTCCATAATAGATGGTACCTGTGGGCAAGGCTGTACCTATCTCGGCCACACGGTCGCGTAGTACAGGCAAGTTGATACGCAAGCCCAGTTGGTCAGGGGTGACCCTATAGACATTCTTGAGCAGGAACTGGCGTATGGGAACATCTATGATGAATTTGCCCAATTGCTGGTCGGCCTCCTCACGGGTTTTTATCTGGGAGAAGTCCAAGGTAGAGAGTGCATCAAGGATTACTTTGTGATGCACAGGGTAATACTTAGGAGCCATATCCACCACCAAAATACGCTCGGCACGCTCAGGGTGTGTGACCGCCAATAGCATAGTGGTCTTGCCGCCCATGGAGTGACCAATAAGCGGTGCGGAGGCTATCTGGTGATAATCCATATAGCGAATGAGGTCTTCCACCATAAGGGCATAAGAGAACTCAGGCGAGTGGAAACTATGTCCGTGGTTGCGTGCATCAATCACATGCACTTGGTAGCCCTCTTGGGCAAAATGAAGGGAGTGGGTACGCCAGTTATCGGCCATACCTAAGAAGCCGTGTAGGATAATCAGTGGCTTGCCCTCCCCTACTATCTGAGAGTTGATAAGTTCCATAATACGTTATTTAAGGCGATAGAGATACATGCTTACTACATTTTGCAGTCCCAAGTAGAGCGCCTCACTGATAAGTGCATGCCCTATGGAGACTTCCAAGAGGCCAGGTATCTGTTCTTTGAAATATTTGAGATTGTCCAAACTCAAGTCATGACCTGCATTGAGTCCTAAGCCGACACTTTGGGCAACTTTAGCCGCTGTCACATAAGGCAGAATACCGTCTTTGTTACCACGGGCATACTCGCGTGCATACCCCTCAGTATAGAGTTCCACGCGATCGGTGCCTGTCTTGGCTGCTGCTTCTACCATTTTCTCTACAGGATCTACAAAAAGAGAAGTACGGATACCATGTCGCTTGAACTCGGCTACGATCTCCGTTAGGTAAGCGGCATGGGTGAGGGTGTCCCAACCTGCATTGGAGGTAATAGCATCTTCTGCATCGGGGACTAGGGTTACTTGGGTAGGCTTCACCTCAAGCACCAAATCAATAAACTTAGGGATAGGGTTGCCCTCAATATTGTATTCTGTATGGACTATTTTTTTCAGATCTCGCGCATCTTGGTAGCGGATATGTCGCTCATCGGGACGCGGGTGAATGGTGATACCCTCGGCGCCAAACTCTTGTATATCAGTAGCCACTTGTAACAAATCAGGCACATTGCCCCCACGGGAATTGCGCAAAGTGGCGATTTTGTTGATATTTACACTTAGCTTTGTCATTTCAAAAAGTTTTTTAACAGAGGGCAAAGTTACAAATTATCCGCCACATTTACAATCGGGACCGCCCCCACATTTTTTCTTCTTGGTGAAAAAGAATTTTTTTACTAAGAAAAAAACAGCCAAAGCCACTAGGGCATAAGTGATTATATCTTGGATCATAGTAGTTAAGAGTTAAATTCTAATTGTTCCTTGTCTTTTGAACAGACAAACCTGATATGCTTGCCTTCAAGCACTCTCATTTGTGCTACAGTTGGGACAGCTTACAATTGTTTTTTTAAAGGTATATAGTCACCTACCAAATTATGAATGCAAAAATAACTCATATTTTTGAAGAAAGCAAATGATAAGCTATGTTTTTTAGTATAATATAGTTCTAGAAGAATAATTAGCTTAGTTTTCCTCTGAGAAAGTTTATTTCTTCTTCTTTTGTTTGAATAATACGCTCATAGAGTTTGCGTTGTTCCTCAAAATCATCTTTCTTAAAGATAAAATCACCTCCTTTGTTGTGAGTAGCTCCATTATTGAAGTTGTTATTATAGGAGGTAGTAATCTCAAGTTCTAAGATTTCTATAACTGTAACATTCAGTATTTTAGCTATTTCAAATAATCTGTCTACTGTTAGTTGCGTTTTTCCGTTTTCTATACTGCTATAAGAACGTTGTGTAATATTCAGGTTTTCAGCCATATACTCTTGAGTATAATTTCTAAGCTCCCTAAATTTCTTGATTTTCTCGTGGTAATTCATAGACGAAATTTTTCTGCAAATATACGAATTATTTCTAAATTAGAAGTATTTTGTATCTTATTTTTGGATTTTTCTTTGTATTTTTGCAAAAGAAATTTAAAGTTAATTTATTGTTTAATTAAAACGTATTAATTATGAGTGAGACTCAAAACAATGGGACAGAAAATTCAGCTAATGGCACTAATATTACCAAGATAGTCCTTACAGCTTTATCTGTTGCAATTCCTGCTGTAATTTCAGTGATTGTCAAGGCATTAGATGAGAAGAAGTAAAATGTTATCTAGTGTGTTAAAAAAACATTGGTCTTGTAAGATTACAGTAAATAGAAAAAGAGATTATCTATATTTTTAGATGATCTCTTTTTGTTAGGATAAGACACTATTTTTTTCTGATTAGGATTAAGTATCCCTACCAATTACCCTGAATTCGGGGTAATTAAGACTACTTTTTTAAGAGGAAAATCTACACTAAAACAGCCTCTAAGGTTTCTTTGGCCTTTATTTCTTCTTTAAGAGCCTTGGCTTCTTCAGCAGTTTCTTTAGCATTCTCTACCATTGCCCGTGCCCATGCTTCAGGGTCTTCTGCCCTTAGCCTATCCAAGGCCTGTTGTATAGCTTGTTCTTCTGCCTCACTTTGGGCTTCTCTGTATTGCAGGCGTAGTGCTTTTACTTTTTCAAACATAATATTCATTTTACTTACCTAAGATAAGATGTTTGTCCCAATTTTAGCTCCACAAAGATAGTACCATTTTACTAAACAAACAAGCCTTTAAAAGCATTTTTTACTTGAACAGTGAAAATATTATATTTTCCTGCCATTTTTACAAAACATAACACACTAAAAATCAATACTTATTTCTGAAAACAACTTAAAACCCAATTCAAAACCTGACAATTTGTCATATTTTTACCTTTGGAACAGTTATTGACTAAATGAAGAATGAAAAGTGATTAGTCACTAGTCATTTGTCATTAATCATTAATCATTAATCATTAACCATTAAAGAAAATGAATTTCAACAATTATACCATTAAATCCCAAGAGGCCATTCAGAGAGCGCAGCAACTCGCTCAGGGTCTCGGGCAGCAAGATATCCAAGTGGAACATATCTTCAAGGGAATACAAGAGGTAGATAACAATGTGCTGCCTTTTATCCTTAAAAAGTTGCAAGTCAATACCACTACCCTCAATCAGGCGGTAGAAAAGACTTTAGCTTCTTACCCTAAAGTACAGGGCGGACAGATGTCCCTCTCCCGCACCGCTGGCGAGGTACTCACCGAAGCAAGCAATATCGCTAAGAAGATGAATGATGAGTATGTCTCTGTAGAACATTTGCTCTTGGCGATCTTCAAAATCAAAAACCAAGTAGGCCAAGCCCTTAAGGAACAGGGCGTTACCGAAAAAGAATTTGAAAAGGTCATCGCTGAACTCCGTAAGGGCGAACGTGTAACCTCTGCTTCGGCTGAGGATACTTATAACTCGCTCAATAAGTATGCGAAAAACTTGACCCAACTCGCCCATAGTGGCAAATTGGATCCAGTCATCGGCCGTGACGACGAAATCCGCCGTGTGCTCCAGATTCTTTCCCGCCGTACCAAAAATAACCCTATGCTGGTAGGGGAACCTGGGGTTGGTAAGACTGCTATTGCCGAAGGTTTGGCGCACCGTATCGTCAATGGGGACGTGCCTGAAAACCTGAAAGATAAGACAATTTACTCCCTTGATATGGGTGCCCTTATCGCTGGGGCAAAGTACAAAGGGGAGTTCGAGGAACGACTCAAATCGGTAGTGAAAGAAGTTACTTCCTCCGACGGGAATATTATCTTGTTTATTGATGAGATCCATACCCTCGTAGGAGCCGGGGGAGGCGAAGGGGCTATGGACGCTGCCAACATCCTCAAACCTGCCTTGGCACGTGGCGAACTCCGTGCCATTGGTGCCACTACCTTGGACGAGTACCAAAAGTATTTTGAAAAGGACAAGGCGCTTGAGCGTCGTTTCCAAAAAGTAATGGTAGAAGAACCTGATACCGAGAGTGCTATCTCCATCCTCCGTGGTATCAAGGAAAAATATGAGGCACACCACAAGGTACGTATCAAGGACGAAGCCATTATCGCTGCTGTGGAACTCTCCCAGCGCTATATACCTAATCGTTACTTGCCTGATAAGGCTATTGACCTTATGGACGAGGCCGCTGCCAAACTACGTATGGAAATCAACTCTAAGCCAGAGGAATTGGACGTACTGGATCGTAAGATCATGCAGTTGGAGATTGAGATTGAGGCCATTAAGCGTGAAAATGACGATGAAAAACTCCGCTTACTCAATGCCGATTTGGCCAACCTCAAGGAGGAACGCAATGCGCTCTTTACCAAGTGGCAAGGTGAAAAGACCTTAGTAGATGAAATTCAGGCGGTTAAGAACAATATAGAACAATATAAACTCGATGCCGAACGTGCTGAGCGTGAAGGTAACTATGGTAAGGTAGCCGAACTTCGTTATGGTAAGATCAAGCAAGAAGAAGCTAAATTGGCCGACCTTCAGAAGGAAGTAGATACCCACGAGATGTCCATGATCAAGGAAGAGGTAACCCGTGAGGATATAGCCGAGGTAATCGCCAAGTGGACAGGAGTGCCTGTTACTAAAATGATGCAGGGCGAACGCGAAAAACTCCTTCACTTGGAAGAAGAACTACACAAACGTGTGGTAGGACAAGAGGAGGCCATCGCAGCCGTATCCGATGCGATTCGCCGTAGCCGTGCGGGCTTGCAGGATCCTAAAAAACCGATTGGTTCCTTCCTTTTCTTGGGAACCACTGGGGTCGGAAAGACAGAATTGGCCAAGGCCTTGGCCGAATACCTCTTTGACGATGAGAATGCCATGACCCGTATTGATATGAGTGAATATCAAGAGAAACATGCCGTAAGCCGACTCGTGGGAGCGCCTCCAGGATATGTGGGCTATGACGAAGGAGGTCAGCTTACCGAGGCCGTACGTCGCCGCCCTTACTCTGTGGTCTTGCTCGATGAGATTGAAAAGGCACACCCCGATACTTTCAACATTCTTTTACAGGTCTTGGACGAAGGCCGATTGACTGATAACAAAGGTCGTACAGCCGATTTCAAGAATACGATTATCATCATGACCTCCAACATAGGTAGTCACCTTATTCAGGAAAGTTTTGAGAAAATCAAGAATGTAGAAGAAGCCACTGAAAAGGCCAAAGAAGAGGTACTACAGCTGCTCAAGCAGACCGTACGTCCTGAGTTTATCAACCGTATTGACGACATTGTCATGTTTGCCCCTCTTACCAAGGCCGACATCAAGCAAATCGTCCGCTTGCAGTTGGGCGGTATCATCAAGTTGGTAGCTCGTGAGAACATTGTTTTGGAAGCCACTCCAGAGGCTATAGATTACTTAGCAGAGCGTGGTTACGATCCACAATTCGGTGCCCGTCCTGTAAAGCGTGTCCTCCAGAAAGAGGTTATGAACGCCCTCTCCAAGGAGATCCTCAAAGGAAACATCAAGGCAGGTAGTCTTATCTTGATAGACTCCTTTGACAATGGCCTTGTCTTTAGAAACAAAACAGAGTAGTCTTAATAAGTTTTGAGTTTTGAGTTCTGAATTTTAAGTTTTGAGTTACTGATAAAAGTCAATTGATTTACATTAGTAACTCAAAACTAAGAACTCAAAATTCAAAACTTTTTTGTATTTTTGCCCATTATAAAACCTTATTAAAAATGAATTCCTACAATTCCAGCTACAACAAAGGTAGCTACAACAACTCCTACAACTCAGCCCCTGAGTTGGTAGCTTATTCTACAGACTCAGAACGAGCTATTTTTTATAGGAAAACTTACACCCATGTAGCCTTAGCGCTTTTGGCTTTTATCTTGGTAGAGACAGCTTTGCTCCGCTGGGTGCCTGAAGAGCTTATTTTGGCTATGTTTGGCGGCAAGTTTATATGGCTCTTTATCATAGGCGGCTTTTGGTTAGGCTCTATGTTGGCCAACAAATGGGCGCACTCTCTTAGCCGCACTACCCAATACGTAGGGCTAGGGCTTTATGTGCTTTTGGAGGCAGTGATTTTCTTGCCTTTGATTTACATTGCTCTAGCTTATACAGGTACTGAGGTACTCTCACAAGCAGCTATTGTTACCCTATCCTTGTTTGGAGGGCTTACAGCAGTGGTTTTTATGACACGATTGGATTTTTCTTTTCTAAGAAGTGTATTGGTTATAGGTGGTTTTCTCTCCCTAGGACTGATTGTGGCAGGAGCTCTTTTCGGATTTGAGTTAGGCCTATGGTTCTCTGTGGGTATGGTAGTTCTTGCTGCTGGAGGTATTCTTTACCAAACGTACAATGTGAAGAATGAATACACCACTGACCAATATGTAGGCGCTGCCCTACAACTCTTCTCCTCAGTGATGTTGCTCTTCTGGTATATATTGAGAATCCTTCTTTCAAGAAGAAACTAAAAGAAGTTGAAAATAAAAATAAGAGGTAAAAAGTATCTATATACTTTTTACCTCTTGCTTTTACCTTTTAGCTAAATTAAAACTTGTATGTAATTCCTGCTTTAAGTCCGCTGGTGAGTACTCCTCCAGAGAGTTCCAAATTCACCCCAAAGTTATCCGTAAAGAAGTAGCGGGCACCGGTCTGTAATGCAGCGCTAAATCCTGAGTAATCATCTCCAGTGTATTTTATGTTTCCTTCAGAGCTAGTAACAGAACCAAAGAAGAACCCTAAGCTAGCACCTGCATAGAGATCTAACTGACGAGGAAGTCTTAGTAAACGGTTAAAGTGGTAGTTCCCATTAGTAAAAACACCAAAAGTATGGTGTCTGTAAGTGATTTTATCACTTCGGTATTCCCCGAAACGACCAAAATTAGCACGAATTGCATAAGAGCTAGTATCATAGCGATAAGATAGTTCGCCTCCTACAGTAATCTCATCTGTAACGCCATAATCAAGCCCTACATACACTGGGATTCCCCAGCCAGAAATACCTGTACCAGCATTGAGCTGTAGATTACCTTTCCCTAAGTCTGCTTGTGCAGAGGCGGTGGCTGCAGTCATGAAAAGCCCTGCTAAGAATAGAAATTTTTTCATCTAATTACGTTTTTAAAAATCTCGGCAAAGGTAGTTATTTTTTTCGATAAAGCAAATTATAGACAATAAAAAAGCACCTACATCTCTGTAAGTGCTTTAGCGAAGGTGGTCCAGCTTGGGCTCGAACCAAGGACCCCCTGATTATGAGTCAGGTGCTCTAACCAGCTGAGCTACAAGACCTCGCTTTTTTCAGGGTGCAAAAGTACAACCTTTTTCCCATATATCAAAATTTTATCCTCATTTTTTTAGGATAAATCTACTAATCTCTTGATTAGAAAAGGGTTACTGTTAGAAAAATTTCCTAAGCAAGAAGCCTGCTACCAGTGATATAAGGCTACGCTGCTTCTCCACTATAGAGGCTCTGAGCTGTGAGATAGCATCGGCAAAGAGTCCGCCTATGGAAAGATGGCGAAGCAGGCTCTGGTAATCACTCCTAAGGCACATAAGGTCTATATCCTTTTTGAGCTTGAGTGCACGCAAGTCATTTTCTATTTCGGTGAGTGAGGTATATTTCCTTTCCATAACGCTATTCTTTAAAATATATTTCAGACAATTTGCTCAATATAGGCTTGTGGATGAAGCTCTTACGATTCCTGTAGAGGATAAGCAATGCCACTACAAAGACCCCGCCCATTATGGCAAAGCCTAAAGCAGTACTATCAAGCCATTCTCCTATAGCAAAAGCCGAGGCACAAGCCAAGAAAAAGGCAATAATCAGCAAAAAGAGAGCTGTCACAAAAAGGCTTACAAAGCCCATAGTGGTCTTGGCTATAATACGGAATATATATAGCTTGTAGTACTCCAAATGTGAATTGACCGTTGATTCCACTTCTGTGGGTAGGGTTCTTGCCGTTTCCTTGAGTTCGTTAAGTGCCATAGGTAAGAGTGCTTAGGGGTTATTTTTGAAATTTAGCATTGGCGGCCTTTAGGTCTTCCAATTTGCGCTCAAGAGCATTGATGATTTCCTCTGCCTTGTAGCTAGACTTGGAAAGTAGACGCTCTACGTTGTCCTCCAAAGTGCCTTTGAGTTTGAGTTTCTTTTCTCTTAGGTTTTCATTCAGATGGGTGAGCTTGTCCTTAAGGTTATCAGACACCCCTTCCAATGATTTGCGAATACGTTTGCGGGTCTTTTTCCCTTCATCAGGAGCAAAAAGAATTCCCACGCTTGCACCTATGGCAGCTCCCACTACCAAGGCGGCTAATGTGCTTCCTATTTTAGACATAATTCAATTTATTTATTATTTATATACACCGCAAAGATAGACTTTTTTGTCTTAAAAAAATCATCTTCGACTGTTATATTTTATTTAAAAGTAGTTAGTCGTTAGTGGTCAGTCTATTGCGACTTGTCACTTATCACTCGTCACTTATCACTCGTCACTTGTCACTTGTCACTTGTCACTCGTCACTTGTCACTCGTCATTAGTCATTTGTCACTCGTCACTTGTCACTCGTCACTTGTCACTCGTCATTATCTAAAAACTTATCAACATTAACACACCTTCCTCTGCTTATATAGAAAAAAAAACGTACCTTTGCCCTGCTAATTTATAGGATAGTCTTTCGGGGTAGGCCTTAGTGTAAAGGAGTGACTATCTTATTGTTAATGAGAAACATATATGTCTTGGTTCAAGAGAAAAACAAAAGGAATACAGACAAGCACTGAGGAGAAAAAGGACATACCACAAGGATTGTGGTATAAGTCTCCTACAGGGAAAATAATTGAAACAGAGGAACTTGCTCAGAACTTCTACATTAGCCCAGAGGATGGCTACCATGTGCGTATTGGCAGCAAGGAATATTTTGAAATCTTATTCGATGGTAAGTTCAGTGAACTGGACAAGACCATGCGCTCGAAAGATCCACTGGACTTTGAGGACACCAAAAAGTACAAGGATAGGCTCAAGGAAGCCCAAAAGAAAACCGACCTATACGATGCTGTACGCTGTGCAGTGGGCAAGTCCAAAGGGCGAGAGCTGGTAGTGGCTTGTATGGATTTTGACTTTATCGGCGGCTCTATGGGAAGCGTTGTAGGAGAAAAGATCGCCCGTGGGATTGATTACGCCATTAATAACCGCTTGCCCTTTATGATGATATCCAAGTCTGGCGGGGCACGTATGATGGAAGCGGCTTTCTCTCTGATGCAGATGGCCAAAACCTCCGCAAAACTTGCGCAGTTGGACGATGCTGGTCTGCCTTATATCTCCCTATGTACCGACCCAACTACAGGGGGCGTAACCGCTTCTTTTGCTATGCTCGGAGATATCAATATAGCCGAACCAGGAGCGCTCATTGGCTTTGCTGGCCCTCGTGTGGTTAAGGATACCACAGGAAAAGAACTTCCCGAAGGCTTCCAAACAGCTGAGTTTGTACAAGAACATGGTTTCTTGGACTTTATCGTCAATCGTAAAGAGCTTAAGGACAAGGTGAATCTCTATATAGACCTTGTGATGAACTTACCCGTAAGGGCTTAAAAGACTAAGTACCAAGCCTAATTAATTCATATATTTACATTTATGAAAAATGCGTGATCTCATCAGAAATCACGCATTTTGCTGTCTATAAATATAGTAACAGGCCCATCGTTACAGAGACTCACCTGCATATCGGCACCAAATACCCCTGTGGCTACAGGCTTTTGGGTGAGCGCTTGTAGCTGCTGGACAAAGGCCTCATATAGGGGAATCGCTTTCTCAGGCCTTGCTGCACGGATATAGGAAGGACGATTGCCCTTCTTAGTATTGGCATAGAGAGTAAATTGACTCACTACCATAAGCGAGCCTTCTACTTCCTGCAAGGAAAGGTTCATCACCCCTTCTTGATCGTTGAAAAGGCGAATCTGGGCGATTTTCTTGCACAAATAGGCTATATCATCCGCTCCATCGGCCTCTTCTATACCTAAGAGCAGGAGAAAACCCGCCCCTATTTCCGAATGTACTGCCCCTGCTATAGCTACTTGGGCGTGACTTACACGCTGTAGGAGAATACGCATAATTAATTGTTAATTATCAATTGTTAATTGTTAATGCCAATAATGATTAATGCCAATAATGATTAATGCCAATAATGATTAATGCCAATAATGATTAATGCCAATAATGATTAATGCCAATAATGATTAATGATTAATGCCAATACATTGAATATTGAACATTAATCATTAATCATTGGTCATTAGTCATTAGTCATTGGTCATTATGAATACGGATTTTCCTCAAACAAGTCTGCTACAGACCAGTAGCGGTCACCTGAGTCGTAATTCACAGTAAGTACTACTTCGTTTTCTTTGATTTCAGGGAGTTTCTTCGCAATAGCTGCCAAGGAAGTTCCTGTGGAGATACCTCCTAAAATACCTTCAACTCTGGCCAAGCGACGGGTATAGTCATAAGCCTCGTCCTTGTCTATAGTGATGATCCCATCATAGATAGAAGTATTAAGCGTTTTAGGAATGAAACCTGTACCAATACCTTGTAGTGGGTGTGGTCCTGGCTTGTTACCGCTAAGCACGGCAGAGGTAGCAGGCTCTATACCAAAGACCTTCGTATGAGGGAACTTCGCCTTGAGTACTTCCCCTATACCAGAGAGGTGCCCGCCTGTTCCGATACCAGAGATAAAGTAATCCACTCCTTGTGGAAAGTCGGCCACAATCTCTTGAGCAGTGGTAAGGCGGTGTATTTCAGGGTTGGCAGGGTTTTCAAACTGTTGAGGAATCCAAGAGTTCGGAATAGAAGCAGCCAATTCTTTGGCTTTCTCTACGGCGCCTCCTGTTCCTTTTTCCTTAGGGGTAAGCACGAAAGATGCCCCATAAGCAGAAACAAGCTTACGGCGCTCCACACTCATGGACTCAGGCATTACAAGTACGAGCTTGTAGCCCTTCACCGCTGCTACCAAGGCAAGTCCAACCCCTGTATTCCCTGAGGTAGGCTCTATAATTACGGTATCTTTGTTGATAAGACCATCCTTCTCTGCCTTCTCAATCATGGCCAAGGCAATACGGTCTTTGATGCTTCCTCCTGGGTTGCTTTTTTCTAATTTGATCCAAACTTGGTTATTAGGGAAAAGTTTGGCAAGACGGATAACTGGAGTATTTCCAATAGCTCCTAAGATGTTGTTATACTTCATAAGATTTGTAAATTATGTTAATTAAAAAGTTCGTTTATATATGAAAAAAGATAGGTTCAGGTGATAGGCTCTTTTGCTTGGTGATCATCTCGCTCTTGTAGTAGATGACCGTATAGGGTTCTATACTTTCGGTAAGCCATACATTTCCCCCTATGGTACTGTCGTGACCTATCTGGCTATTACCCAATATGGTAGCTCCTGAATAGATCACCACATTGTCGCCTATCTTAGGGTGGCGGTCGGTGTTCATCTTATCCTTGGTAACCGAGAGCGCTCCGAGGGTTACCCCTTGGTATATCTTTACATTGTCGCCAATGACGCAGGTCTCCCCGATAACGATTCCTGTACCATGGTCTATACAGAAGTTCCTTCCTATCCGTGCAGCGGGGTGTATGTCAATCCCTGTTCGGCTGTGCGCATATTCTGACCATACACGCGCAAGGAGCTTCAGTCCTTGTAACCACAACTGGTGGGCAAGTCGGTGAATAGCAATGGCATAGAAACCAGGATAGGACATATATACCTCCTCCAAGTTCTGAGCCGCAGGGTCATTCTCAAGTATAGCCCTTGCATCACAGAGCAAGAGTGGGTATATCTGGGTAATAGCTGCAAAAAACTGTTCTGTCTGCCTCTCGGTAGTCTCATGATCATTGAGGTAATCATACACTATGGCCGAGAGTTCCAAGCGCTTACCCCTGAGGCGCTGCTCTATTTCGTAATTACTCTCACAATTGGTGTCGTCCAGATTGAATAACAAGCGGTAAAGTGCATCTACGAAATCCTCTGCCTTTTTCTTAGGGAAGGTGTTTTTCAGATAGCTTCTCTGTTCCAATATCAATTCCGTAAGGGTCTTCTCCATAGCGGTTACTGACTTATAGATTAGGTTTTAAAAAATAATATTCTTGTATAAAAAGAATAGTAAAAAATTCTTTGCAAAGGTACATCTTTTTTCCGAAAAAAAAAATTTAAACGAACTTTTTTCAAGAAAATTTTTTTTATCGTCGCAAATTTCAATACCTAAAAATACCATAGTTAATTGGTTATCAATTTGTTATCATTTTATAAAAACAGAAATTTTTGCAAAAAAATCAGTTATTAGTGGTCAGTGGTTTGTGGTCAGTGGTTTGTGGTCAGTGGTTTGTGGTTAGTGGTCAGTCTATTGCGACTAACCACTGTTAAATACTTAACACCATTTTTTATTGTATAAATTCTTACTTCTCCTCTCTCTTTTCCTTGACTTTGCCCTTTATGATATCGTAACTTTGCGGCACAATCAGTAGTCAGTAGTTAGACTTCAGTCATTAATCATTAATCATTGTTGGCATTAATCATTATTGGCATTAATCATTAATCATTATTGGCATTAATCATTATGAAAGAGGCTTTAGAAATTCTTTGGACATACGCTCGTCGTGAGCCTTTGGATAGCAATGGAGAGACGGTTGTCCCTACCATCAACAATAGTATTGCCGCTATCCGTATCATTATGCGCTTGGAAGGATGGGGAAGTGAAAAGCGAAAAATGAATAGTGAAAAGCGGGCAACGCATAATAAGCCAGCGTCCCATCGTAGGGGCGAATGGCAATTCGCCCAATCACAAAATGCCCAATCGCAATTCGTCCAATCCCAATATGTTCAACACAACACGGATAATAACAATTCCCAATTCACCCAATGTAACATAGACAACAACGATGATTACGACCAATATGAAGACGAATATACAGAGGGCGAATTGCTCAACGAGGGCGAATTGCCATTCGCCCCTACACCTGCTCAACACCAATTCGCTCAACACCAATTTACCCAACCCCAATCCACTCAACACCAATATCCCCAACCCAATACGGCTTACAACAATTACCCCTCCGAAGCCTACGCCTGCTTAGTAGCCCCCTCGCCTTCGGAGAGGGGGTTGGGGGAGAGGAACCTCCTATCCTTCACCCGTCATACACTCCCTGCTTTTGCCCCCGCCCCTTTCCACATCGCTTATTACGAGGTACTAACCCGCTTTGCTATGGGAGAAATCAAAAAGCTAATGATTACCATGCCGCCCCAACACGGCAAGAGCGAAGGAGCGACCCGCCGCTTACCTGCTTTCGTTTTAGGACAAGACCCTGACAAGCGCATTGCTATTGTCTCTTACAATGCTATCAAAGCGCGTAAATTTAATAGGGAATTGCAACGTATCATGGACGATGACCGCTACTATGAGCTGTTTCCACAAACGCTCCTCGCGGGTCAGGCAAGCTACCAAGAACAAGGCCGACGTAGTCGCAACTACGCCCGCAACTCCGATGAGTGCGAAATTGTAGGCTACCAAGGCAGCTTTAAAACGATAGGTGTAGGAGGTTCCCTAACTGGCGAACCTGTGGATATGCTCATCATGGACGACTTATACAAAGATGCTTCGTCGGCTTGGTCGCCAGTTATCAGGCAGAATGTGGCCGACTGGTACGATACGGTAGCCTCTACCCGTTTGCACAACGATAGCCAGCAGTTGTTGGTCTTTACCCGTTGGCACATGGAAGATTTAGCAGGACGCTTGCTCGAACAAGAGGGTGTATATGACCCTATTGAAAACCCGCAAGGTTGGTTATTGGTGAGCTTCCCCGCTATACAGAACAGGCCGCCAAGCGAACAAGACCCCAGAGCAGAAGGCGAACCTTTGTGGCCTGAACGGCATAGCCTAAGTAAGTTACTCGAAATCAAAGGTCGCTCCCCAACCGTTTTTGAAAGTTTGTACCAACAGAATCCACAGCCTTCCCAAGGGTTGATGTATGAGGAATTTACTTGTTACACCGACTTGCCTTCTCGTTCCTACTCAGTAGCGTATATAGATGCGGCCGATAGTGGGGCGGATTACCTATGCGCTCTATTTTATAAGGAGGCGGAGGACGGCAATTACATTACCGATGTACTCTACACCAAAGACCCTATGGAAGTTACCGAAACAACCCTGACTTATATGCTCCAGCAACACCAGGTAGAGCGCTGCCATATCGAGAGTAACAACGGCGGCAACCTCTTTGTCAGCAACCTGCAACAACGTTCGTGGGACACAGGCAACCGACTGACGCGCTTTAATCCGTTTCATCAGAATCAGAACAAGACAGCAAGGATTTTTGCTGCTTCTGCCTCAGTACAAAAACTGATTAAGATGCCTCTGGATTGGAAAAAGCGTTTCCCTAAGTTTGCTCGCGACCTGATGGGTTACCTTCGCGTGGGTACCAACGCCCATGACGATGCCCCCGATGCGCTCACTGGCTCCATAGAGTGTCGCCAGCCCCCCAAGAGGGTCAGCGTGGCGGAGATGTTTGGAAGGATTTAAGCGAATAGTGAAAAGTGAATAGTGAAAAACGCTATTTAGGCGCTCACTCTTCACTAATAACTCTTCACTTTTCACTGGTCATTTGTCATTATTTTTTCGTATTTTTGCCCCCATGAAGTACCTCTCTCTTTTATTAAGCATATACCTATGGGCGCTCACGGCAGTGCCCTGCTCCGATATGCCTAATATAGAGCAAGATAATGTACGCTATTCCACTATAAGCCAAGCAGATACCTCTTCAGAGCACGAACACTCTCATTCGGATATATGTTCGCCTTTCTGTGTATGTGCCTGCTGCCAAGTGCTTATTGTTTTTCCTTTTTCACCTACTTTTACCCTACAAGTCCCTATCACAAACGTAGATATGGACTATAATACTCACTACACCTACAAAAAGGTAATGGCCTATTATGGCGCTATTTGGACACCTCCTAAGGTATAACCCATATCCCTCCTGATAAAAACAATCCATGTAAATCGCACAGGAGAAGTTTTTTAGTATTTGTGTAGATAACCATACTTTGGAGGGACATTTATTACTATTCATTAAGTTTCGCAGGTTCTGTAACCTATTGATATTCAAAACCTCACACACCCAGCTGTGAGGGGAGGTTTGTTTTGTTAAATATTGATTTACAATTAATTACAAAACTAATTATAATCCAAAAATGACTTATGAAACTTAAATCATTAACCATTAATCGTTATTAAAGGTGTTAGATAAAATCATTCTTTTTAGTATCAAAAACAAGATTTTTGTAGCCCTGATGACCCTCGCCCTTATCCTATGGGGCGTATGGAGCGCTACAAAACTCCCTATAGATGCCGTACCCGATATTACCAACAATCAGGTTCAGATTATCACCTCCACCCCTACCTTGGCCTCACAGGAGGTAGAACAACTCGTTACTTTCCCTATTGAGCAGGCCATTGCCAATATCCCTGGACTGGAGGAGACTCGTAGTATTTCCCGCTTTGGTCTCTCGGTCATTACGGCCGTTTTTACGGAGGATATGGACATCTATTTTGCTCGCCAGTTGGTCAGTGAGAAGCTCAAGGAAGCCCAAGAGCAAATTCCCGCTGGCATAGGCACTCCCGAACTCTCCCCTGTGAGTACAGGACTGGGCGAGGTATATCAGTATATTATTCGTCCCACCAAGGAGAGCAAGAACAAATATTCGGCCAAAGACCTCCGCACCATGCAGGACTGGATTGTCGCACGCCAGCTATATGGTACCAAGGGCATAGCCGAAATCAATAGCTTCGGAGGCGAACTCAAGCAGTACGAGGTGGTTATCGACCCCAACCGTCTCCGTGCCATGGGTGTGAGTGTCAGTGATATCTTCACTGCCTTGGAGCAGAATAACCAAAACACGGGTGGTGCTTATATTGACAAGCGCCCCAATGCCTACTTTATCCGTGGAATAGGTGTGGCTACCTCCCTCATGGATGTGGGCAATATTGCCATTGGCAAGCACAACCCTCCACTTTTTATTAAGGATGTTGCCGAACTACGCTTAGGCAGTGCTATTCGCTATGGAGCGCTAACCTACAATGGCGAGGTGGATGCCGTCGGCGGAGTGGTCATGATGCTCAAGGGCGAAAACAGCCACCAGGTAGTTAGCCGTATCAAGGAAAAACTCCCAACCATACAGCAGTCTCTCCCTGAAGATATCGTCATTGAACCTTTCTTAGACCGCACCGACTTGGTACAGCGGGCAATCCATACGGTAGAGAAAAACCTCTTAGAAGGTGCCCTGATTGTCATCTTTGTCTTGGTGCTTTTCTTGGGCAACCTGCGTGCAGGGCTGATTGTGGCCACTGCCATTCCGCTCTCCCTACTCTTTGCCTTGGGCATGATGCAGCTCTTTGGAGTAAGTGCCAACCTGATGAGCTTGGGCGCCATAGACTTCGGTATCATTGTAGATGGTTCGGTCATCGTGGTAGAGGCCGTCATGCATCACCTATCTTTACGTAAAACCACCACAAGGCTCACTCAGGCTCAAATGGACCAGGAGGTCTATCACTCTGCTTCTAAGATACGCAGCGGTGCTGCCTTTGGCGAGATTATTATCCTTATGGTGTATATCCCTATCCTTACCTTGGTCGGAGTAGAGGGCAAGATGTTCCGCCCTATGGCCGAGACGGTGGTTTTTGCTATCTTAGGAGCTTTGCTGCTCTCCCTGACTTATATTCCTGCCATGAGTGCTTGGCTCTTGCCCAAACAGCAGCACCACAAGCGCACTTTCTCTGACAGAATGATCGCCTGGCTTAACAGCCATTACCAACCGCTTTTCTCTCGCTCTATCCGCCTAAGAGGTTGGGTAATAGGCAGTACAGTAGGACTATTTTTGCTTTCAGCTGGTATTTTTAGCCGTATGGGAGGCGAGTTTATTCCTCAGTTGCAGGAAGGTGATTTTGCCTTCCACTGTATCCTGCCACAAGGAACATCGCTCAGCCAGAGCTTGGAGACTTCTATGCAGGCCTCTCGCCTGATTCGTGAGTTTCAGGAAGTCAAAATGGTTATCGGGAAAACGGGCTCTGCCGAAGTGCCTACCGACCCTATGCCCTTAGAAACGTCCGACTTAATAATTGTACTCAAGCCACAGAACGAATGGAAAAGCGGTCGCTCTTTTGACCAGCTGGGCGACGCTATTATTGAGCGCCTTAAGGATATACCTGGGGTCTTCTTTGAGAAAAACCAACCTATTCAGATGCGTTTTAACGAACTAATGACAGGTATCAGACAAGATGTGGCCGTCAAGATCTTCGGGGAGAATATGGATACCCTCGCCCTCTATGCCCAGAAGGTAAGCCAACTGATTCAGAAAGTAGAGGGGGCTACCTCCCCACAAGTGGAAAAGGTAACAGGCCTTCCCCAGATTAGCGTTACTTACGATCGCCTACGCTTGGCCAACTATGGACTTTCCGTCCAGCAGGTCAATGAGGTGCTTAGCACAGCCTTTGCAGGTAAGAGTGCGGGAGTGATCTTCGAGAACGAACGCCGTTTTGACCTAGTGGTACGCCTCGATAGCCTCTACCGTACAGGAATTGACGATGTGCAGAATATGATGGTGGCCACACAGAACGGACAGATTCCCATGAGCCAAATCGCTTCTATTAAGTATGAGTTGGGTCCTGCTCAAATCAGCCGTGAGGCAGGTAAGCGTCGTATCGTCATAGGGTTCAATGTACAAGGCCGAGACGTTCAGAGTGTGGTGGGCGATATACAGCAGAAACTCAAGGAGGTCAAACTTCCCACGGGCTATTACTTTACCTATGGGGGTCAGTTTGAGAACCTCCAACAGGCTACCAATAGGCTCTTGGTGGCCGTTCCTGTGGCCTTGCTGCTCATTTTCTCCCTGCTTTACTTGGCTTTCCACTCGGTGGGACAAGCCTTGCTTATCTTCAGTGCTATTCCTATGAGTGCCATAGGAGGTGTATTGGCCTTGCTCCTTCGGGGAATGCCCTTTAGTATCAGTGCGGGCATTGGCTTTATTGCACTCTTCGGTGTGGCAGTGCTCAACGGGATTGTGCTTATTGGCACTTTTAATTCCCTTAAAAAAGAGGGTATGTCCAACCTGCTACATAGGGTGATTATAGGTACCGAAATGCGTCTGCGTCCAGTGCTAATGACTGCCATGGTAGCCAGCCTTGGCTTCCTACCTATGGCGCTAAGCCAAGGCGCAGGGGCAGAAGTACAACGCCCCTTAGCTACAGTGGTTATCGGTGGCTTGGTATCGGCTACCTTCTTGACACTCTTTGTCTTGCCTTTGCTATATTTGTCCTTTAATAGTACCCTCCTCTTACCTTGGCGTAAGGCGACCAAAGGGCTTGCCTTAGGGGTACTGCTCCTTAGCCCGATTGCCCTGCAAGCTCAAAGGCAATATACCATGGCTGAAATAGAACAAATAGCCCTCAAGAACAATGGAGTGATTAAGGCAGCGCAAGCCAAACTTCAAGAGGCAACAGCCAAAGAACATACCGCATGGGAGCTGCCAAAAACCGACCTGACCGCACAGTATGGCCAGTATAGCAGTCCCGAAAAAGACCTATCTGTGGCCATCTCGCAGTCTATTCCTTTCCCTACCGTATTTGCCGCTCGCAAAAGCCTCTATCAGGCGGAGACACAATTGCAAAAAGGACAATTAGCCCTTGAGCAGAATGAGCTTCTCAGGCAGGTGCGTACCCAGTACCAGCAATTGCAGTACTTAGCCTTTAAGCAACAGCAGCTCTTGCAGCTCGATAGCCTCTTTAGCGATTTTATCCGCATCGCCGAAGTACGCTTCAAGGCAGGCGATACCAAGAAGATTGATATCAATACCGCTCAGGTGAAAAAAGGGGAAATCACCCTATTGCTTAGGCAAAACCAATTGGCACAGCAAGCAGCCTATCGCAACCTATATACCCTTGTTCAAGCCGAAGAAGACTTTCAAGTAGCACAACTGACCGAATACGAACCTTTATTAATAACTGAAGTAGCGAATCCTGAACCCTCTTTGCACCCCTTAGTACATCTGAGCTATTTGCAAGCCATCATCGCCATGCGTGCTCAGTACTTAGAGCGTGCGCAGGCTTGGCCTGACCTTACACTGGGCTATACCAACCAGTCCCTCATCGGTATGCAGACCATAGGCGGGGTAGAGACCTATGCGGATATTCATAAGCGCTTCCACTTTGTCTCCATTGGACTGTCTCTGCCGATCTTTACCGCTACTCGCAGCAAAGCAAAAACCTATGAACACCAGAAGCAGGCAGCTTTAGAAGAAGCCCACCAAGCAGAAAAAGAGCTTAAAACCCGCTGGGTAAATCTTCAGGAGGAATACCAGCTGTATGTGCAAAAGTACCAGTTCTACAAAAACGAAGCCCTCCCCGAAGCCGAGCGTATTGTCAAGGCGAACCAACTGGGCTATAGCGCTGGAGAAATCAGCTATGTGGAGTTTCTTTACACTCTACAGACTGCTGTAGATACACGCCTGTCTTACCTAGAAAGTATCGAGGCGCTCAACCAAAAAGTAATAGAAATACAATCCCTTCTAAACCAGTAAAACAAATGAAAAAATATAGTATAAAAATTGTCTTGACCCTCATAGGCCTTTCCCTATGGAGTTGCCAAAATAATACAACAGCTCATAACCACTCCCACGAGGAAGAAGCCGAAGAACACCACCACGAAGGGGGAAACCTCACCACCCTAACACAGACTCAAATCAAAACCGTGGATATTCGTCTAGGACATATAGAAGAAAAAGCCCTCACCGCCACCCTCAAGGCCAATGGCGTGCTCAGTGTCCCTGCCGACCATCAGGCCAAGGTTTCTACTGTATATGCAGGTATTATCCAGAGTGTAAAAGTGGAAATAGGCGCTTATGTGCATAAGGGGCAGGTAATTGCTACCGTCTCCAATCCTGATTTCTTGCTCCAGCAACAGCGCTTGCTTACTGTCAATAGCCAAATAGAGCTAGCACAGCAGGAATTGGACAGACAAAAGATGCTCTACGAAGGCAATGCAGGTACAGGCAAAAATCTACAAGCTGCCACCACCCAGCTGCGTACCCTACAGACGGAAAAGGCGGCTCTAGAGCAACAAATACGCCTAATGGGGCTGAATCCGAAAACGCTTTCCGATAAGGGTATGCAATCCACCCTTTCGGTAGTAGCGCCCATTAGTGGGAATATCAGCGCTGTCTATGCTGTCAATGGTGCCTATGTAGATGCTTCCACCCCCATAGTGGAGATGATTGATAACAGCTCCCTGCATCTACACCTGCAAGTCTATGAGCGTGACCTGCCGTATATCAAGGTAGGACAACAAGTGCACTTTAACCCTACCAACGACACCTCCCATGAGTACGATGCTCAGGTGTACAACATCGCCGCTTCCTTTGAGAACGAAAGCAAGAGCATCATCGTGCATTGCCATGTGGAGGGCGACAAGCAAGGACTGATCAATGGCATGAACGTAACAGGCGTTATCAGCCTTGACAAGCAGACGGCTCCTGCTGTACCCAATGAGGCTATAGTGGAGGACGCAGGCAAGTCTTATATTTTCTTAGTAACCCATACCTCGGACAAGGAAACTTCTTTTGAAAAAGTAGAAATTGTCAAGGGCGCTTCCGAAAGTGGCTATACAGCCATCGCTCCCGTCAAGCCCCTTGACCCCAAGCAGCTCATCGCTACCCGTGGCGCTTTCTTTATCAACGCCACCTTAGTCAATGCAGGCGAGCACAGCCATTAAGGCAGTTGATTTATAGAAAATGTTTGCTGAAATTTCCTCACTACTGCCTTAAACTCTTCCGTTAGGTAGCTGAGGGCTTTCTGTTCTATCTCTTCAGGTATACCATAATAAGCCTCGGCTATACTACCTGTAATAGCGGCAAGGGTATCACTGTCGCCCCCTATGGAGACAGCCAAGCGTAGAGCACTCTCAAAATCATGGCTTTCTAAAAAACAGATAAAGGCCTGAGGAACGGTGCCTTGGCAGGTTTCGTTGAAGCAATAACTCTCACGTAGGATATCACAATTGGTAGAGAGGTCATAGCCATAGGTATGTGTGGCTATTTGCCTGATTTCACCCTTTCCGCTACCGCTGAGTGCCAAGGCAATCGCATGGGCGACACACTGGGCACCCTTGATACCTTCAGGGTGATTATGAGTACATTCGGCACTCTCCCGAGCAGCCTCTAGCACCTTGTCCAAACTGCCGAGCCAACCACAAGGAGAGACCCGCATGGCCGAGCCATTACCAAAGCTGTTATACGGCTGTGGATCAGCACTACGTATCCACTGAGCAAAGCGCCCTCCGTAAGCCCCCATAGGTGAGGGATATTTCCTACACCAATAGAGCAGACTGTCCTTAAAAGGTTTTCCCTCAAGCAGCGCATCGGCTATGGCGATAGTACATATAGTATCATCAGTAAAGTCGTTGTATGGAGTAAACAACTCAAAATCAGTAGTATGTATATTAGCAAACTCATAACGAGAGCCTACAATATCACCTATAATAGCTCCTAACATAGCGAATAATGATTAATGAATAATGATTAATGACCAATAACTAATACCAAAGGGGATTAGTTATTGGTCATCAAGCCTGAAGTGGAGAATACGGGATTCGAACCCGTGACCTTTTGCATGCCATGCAAACGCGCTAGCCAGCTGCGCCAATCCCCCATTATTTCAGCGGCAAAAATACAACTTTTTTCTCAAACCACCTAATGTTTTTTCAAATATTTTTTTATCTCCTCCCCAAGGAGAATTAGTCACTTGTCATTTGTCATTAGTAATTATTTTTCGTACATTTGTCCCTGAAAAAGCAGCCGTTATGTTACTGATTTACACGGAAAAGAAAAGCCCTCGCTTTATGTACATTTGTCAGCATATCTTTGTTCATATGCTGGGGCTTACCATTGAAATTACTACCGATTTGGAGACTTTCGTCCGCTCCGACGAGAGCAAGCTCTCCTATGCAAAATCTCCTATCGGCAATGAGCTGTTTATCAAAAACTTTGGCCTACTCTACCAGAAGGGCATACAGCCTATTGAACTCTTTATGGAACAGTGGGAAGGGTTACCTTATTTCTTTGCTACCAAAAAAGGACACCTGCCTTTTGATATCCTCTCGGCAGCCTTCTATATGTTAAGCCGTTATGAGGAATACCTCCACCGAGATGCCTATCCCTCCTCCCCCTTTAGGGCTACCGACAGCGTGGCATACCAACATGGGTTCTTAGCGCTACCTATTGTTGACCTATGGGTAGCTCGTCTGAAAACCGCCTTACAGGAGAAATACCCTACCTTGGAATTTGCTCCTCGTGAGGGAGCAACCATATCAGTGATTGAGGTACCTAAGGCTTTCAAATACAAGCATAAGGGCTTTATGCGTACACTGCTCAGGGGGCTTACTTACCTCTTTACCTTGCAGTGGTCACAGCTCTCGCAGCTTTGTCGTGTGGTGATAGGAATGGAGAAGGACCCTTATGATTTCTACCAAACGCTAATTGACTATTTCCAGACACATAAGCTCTATCCTACATTCTTCTTCCCTGTGGGGGATTACAACTATTACGACCAAGGGCTTTCGTATAACAATGTGAAATACAAATACCTGATAAAGCATGTAGCGGATTATGCCATTGTCTCCATCTTAGGCTCTTACGATGCCATCTCACAACAGGAGACCATGATGAAGGAACGAGAACGCATGATCAATATCATCAACCGACCTGTTAGGCGCTTTCGTGCCAATAACAACCTACTGCCCTTGCCAGAGCTTTACCGCAACCTAGCCGACTCGGAGTTCAAGGAGGATTACACCATGTGCTACCCTACTCACATGGGCTTCCGCTCTGGCACTTGCACTCCTTATGCTTTCTATGACCTGCGTTTGGAGGTGCAGATTCCCATCGTTGTGCATACCTGCGCCCTACATTGGCAGCAGATAGACAGACTCTGTACCAAGGAAACCCTCTATGAGATAGAAATGATGAAGCGACGCACCCAAGAGGTACATGGTGATTTTGTTTCAGTATTCTCGCCCGAATACCTCTGTAAGGCTCCTAATCGTATTTCTATCTACAAGAAAGTGAATGATTAGTGAAGAGTGAAAAATGAAAAGTGAAAAGTGAAAAGTGAAAAGTGAAAAGTGAAAAGTGAAAAGTGAAAAGTGAAAAGTGAAAAGTGAAAAGTGAAAAGTGAAAAGTGAAAAGTGAAAAGTAAAGCCAGCGAATACTTGGAGCTGAGTATGTGAGTGAAAAGAGATTCGTCTATTGTAAATCAAAAACACAAAACTTTTCTTGACTTTCGCTTTTTAAAGTCGTAAATTTGCAGTCTGAACTAGTAACAGAATAAAAATTAGGAACTAAAAAATTATGTACGCTGTATTATTTGATTTAGATACTAACTATCTGAATGACAACTACGAAGGCACTACCTATCACAATGCTTATAAGCTCATCAAGGACTATATGCTTGCCAATGGTTTTGAATGGAAACAAGGAAGTGTATATTTCGGTAGGGAGACTATCAATGCAGTAAATTGTGTGGTAATTGTACAGAAGCTCGCCAAGTTATACCCTTGGTTTACTACCTGTGTAAAGGATGTACGTATGCTTCGTATAGAAGAAAATAATGATCTCGCTCCTGCTGTAAATCTATCGCTTTCTTAATCAGCAGGCAGTCGCTATTTATTTTTCACTATTCACTAACAACTTAAAACCAAAAATCTATGAAGACAGTTACTATAGAATTTAACAAAGCTACCGATTTTCATATCAATGACCCCCTCTAATGCTTTTAAAAAGGTTATACAATCAACCTAAAAAACTTACAAAAGTAGAAGATATGCTAAACCTTCTCAAAAAGGGAGGGGTAGATGAAATCCCTAAAAAATAGATTAGACGCTCATTCAGAGTTGTTTGGATAGAATATTAGGTACCATTAGTCATTAATCATTAGTCATTAATCATTATCAAAGTGTCCATATTATACGAAAAATTCAAAGAATGTGCGGGAGTCGCCACTGATACCCGTAAGGACTTGCGTGATACGCTTTTCTTCTGCCTCAAGGGAGAAACCTTTGATGGCAATGAGTTTGCTCCTTTGGCCATAGAGAAAGGGGCTAAATATGTAGTGGTTGATAACGAAAAATTTGCCTCACTCCCAGAGGCGATCTTAGTAGAAGACACCCTTAAGGCCTTGCAGGACTTGGCACATCAGCATAGAAAACAATTGGCTACCCCTGTGATTGCCCTTACGGGAAGCAATGGAAAAACCACTACCAAGGAACTGATATACAGCGTACTAAACCAGTCCTTCCGTGCGCTCAAGACAGAAGGCAACCTCAACAACCACATAGGGGTACCACTGACGCTCTTGCGTCTTACCCCTGATACCGATATCGCTATTATAGAGATGGGTGCCAATCACCCAGGGGAAATTGCAGCGCTTTGCCAGATAGCTGACCCTGACTTTGGCTATATCACCAACTTCGGACGCGCCCACTTAGAGGGCTTTGGCTCCTTTGAGGGCGTAATTAAGGCCAAAAGTGAACTCTACAACTACCTGAAAAAGGCTGATAAGCGAATTTTCTTCTGTCAGGACAATGACTTACAAGCGAATTTGCTCGAAGGGTATAGTCAGACCTATTCCTTTTCCTTAGAAGGCAATGAGAAAGCCTCTCTCCAACTCTCTGTTAAGGAGAGCGTACCCTTTGTCCAACTCGCTTGGGGAGAGACCATACTCCCTACCCACTTAATTGGCAAATACAACGCAATGAATGCCGCTGCGGCCATCTGTATCGGCCACTATTTCAAGCTCTCCAAGGAGGCTATCTCTCGTGGGATAGAGGGGTATGTACCGAGCAATAACCGCTCTCAGTGGGTCAAAAAAGACCGTGGCAACCAAGTACTTATGGATGCCTACAATGCCAATCCAACCAGTATGCACGCAGCCATTGAGGCTTTTGGTGAGATCAAGGCACCACACAAGGTGCTTATCTTGGGCGATATGAAAGAATTGGGTGCTTATAGCCAAAAAGAACACCAGCAACTGGTAGATGATATTGCGGCTTCTGTATGGGATGCGGTTCTGCTATTGGGAGATAATTTCTACCAGACGCAAACTGACTTTATGAAGTTCAGGACACTAACCGAGATGAACCACTACCTCAAGCTACACCCTTTCTCTGATACCTTTTTCCTTATCAAGGGCTCTCGCTCTATGACCATGGAAAAAATAGAAATCTAAAATACTACTCGTGAAGATTTTACTCTTATCTGACACCCATAGCTATATGGACGAGGCGATTCTAAAGCACGCCAAAGAGGCAGATGAGGTATGGCATGCAGGCGACTTTGGCGCTCTCTCGGTAGCGGAGGCGCTCCAAGCTGTCAAGCCCTTACGTGGGGTCTATGGCAATATAGACGGCACCGAGATACGCACCCTTTTTCCTGAAAAACAAGTCTTTGACTGCGAGGGTATGCGAGTGCTGATGATCCACATAGGGGGATATCCTTCCCACTATGCCAAGGGAATCCCAGAACTACTCCGTGAGGTAAAGCCCCAACTCTTTGTCTGTGGCCACTCCCATATTCTAAAGGTTATCTATGATAAGAAGTACCAGCTCCTACACCTCAACCCAGGAGCTATTGGCAAGTATGGCCAACAGAAAAGCCGTACCATGCTCCGCTTTGAGATTCATGAGGGTCATATCTCCCAAATGGATGTGATAGAATACGAAATCAATTGTTAATTGTTAATTGTTAATTGTTAATTGTTAATGATATAAAATAATTTAAGTTTCGCAATCCCTATAACTTACTGATTCTCACTCCCTACCCCTCCTCAAGGATAGTCTGCGAATACTTGGAGCAGAGTATGTGGATTGCGTAAGCGAGTATATGAAAGTAAGTAGTAGAGGTTCAATAAGTTATAGAAGAAAAATCTTTTCAATATGACAAACAAATTAGGCTATTTCAACGATTGATTCTCATTGACAATTAACAATTATTCAAATGTCCACATTATAAGAAACCTGCACAGAACGGAAGACTGCTACAGAGAAAAAACTCTGTTCCACTCGTAGGATATATTCCTTAACCCAAGCGGGAGAGAGTTTGGGAGGAATTTTAAGCAGTATATGCTTGATATATTCGTTGCGAATACGAGAAATAGGGGGATACTCCGCCCCTAAAACCTCCACTCCATAAGTGGTAAGCCCTAAGCGTAGGGATTCGGCAAACCAATGGCTACTCTCATCTATTCGTTGTTGTTCCTTATGCTTGAAGATAATCCTAATCAATCGGTAAAAGGGCGGATAGTGAAAGTCCTGACGCTCCTGTAACTGTCGAGCAATCATCTGCTCGTAGGCACCGTCCTTGACTTGTTGTAAGACCTCTTGAAACGGATTGTAGGTCTGTATCAATACTTGGCCAACGCTATCTTTGCGACCTGCACGACCTGCGATATGTGTCAGTAGCTGGTAGCCCCGCTCAAGGGCGCGGAAATCCTGCTGATAAAGGAAAATATCAGCATTCATAATTCCTACCAATCCCACACGAGGAAAGTCTAAACCTTTGCTGACCATCTGGGTACCGACTAATATGTCCGTCTCCCCTTTTTCCAAGCGATGGATGATTTTCTCAAAACTATATTTACCCCTGGTCGTATCCATATCCATACGGTCTATACGTGCCTTGGGAAAGAATTGCATGAGTTCCTCCTCTACCTTTTCAGTACCCAAGCCTTTGGTCTGCAAAGTGTTGTAACTCTGACAAGCAGGACAACTCACCGGTTTGACCATGGTATAACCACAATAGTGACAGCGGAGTTGGTTTTGTAGTTGGTGATAAGTCAGGGAGACATCACAATGGGGGCATTGGGGAATAGTATCGCAGTGTTCGCACTGCAAATAAGGCGCATACCCACGTCGGTTTTGCAAGAGAATGACCTGTTTGCCTTGGGCAAGGGTTTGTGTCATTGCCTCAAGAAGTATATCGGAGAAGTGGCCTTGAGTCTCTTTTTTCTTGGTCTTCTCCTTCAGGTCTATCAGCTCTATTTGAGGCGGTTGGGTACTGGCAAAGCGTTCGGTAAGCCTTACCATACCATACTTTCCTATTTGGGCATTGTAATAGCTCTCTGCCGAAGGCGTAGCCGAACCCAAGAGGGTTTTCGCCCCATGTAAGTGTGCCAACATCAGCGCTACATCGCGTACTTGGTAACCGCCTTGTCCTTCGGCCTGCTTGTAGGAAAGGTCATGTTCCTCATCTACAATCACCAAACCTAAGTTGTGGAAAGGCAAGAAGACTGCTGTGCGTACCCCAAGGACAAATTGGGCTTTCTCTTTTTGAGCCAATACATTATTCCACACCTCCACCCGCTCATGGGTAGAATATTTGTTGTGGTAGACGCTCATTTGGTCTCCGAAGAAGTGCTCCAAACGGTTTGTTAGCTGTACGCTAATACCTATTTCAGGCAGCAGGTAAAGCACCTGCTTCCCTTGAGCGAGGGTTTGTTCTATGAGTTTGCTATAAATCTGAGTTTTCCCCGACGAAGCTACTCCATGTAGCAAGACCGTGTTTTTCTCAGCAAATGATGCCTCTATCTCCTGTAGAGCTTTTTCTTGGGCAGGACTAAGAGCTAAGGTATCACTATCAGAGGCAAAGGATACCCTATCCACTGCCTCGGTATAGACTTCCAATACGCCATAGTCTATAACCTTTTTGAGTACCGCTGTGCCCACCTCTGCCTTCTCCAAAAGCATCTCAGCTGTGATAAGGGATTGTTTTTGGGCACGTAAGGCCAGAAAAGCCCATAGGAGCTTTTGCTGGGCTTTGGTTTTGAGTATATCTCCGTCCAAAAGCGCATTGAGTGCTTCTTTTTCCTGATAAGTAGGAGTAAGGCGGAGGTATTTCTGGAGTTTGGGTTGGTATTTCTCAAAGATTTTCTCACTGAGTTGTACTACTCCCTTTTCTATGAGTGTCTTAAGTACTCCTATAGGATTTTTCTTTTGGAGTATTTTACCCACTTCCTTAGTAGAAAGTGAGGAGGCCTGTCCCAAAGCCTCATAGACCAAGAACTCATCATCGGAAAGGGTGTCAGTAGCCACCGTCTGTTCGGTACGCTCCACCATGGTCTCACTCTCCAAAAGCAGTGAGGAAGGCATACCTATCTTGAGCAACTCACCAAAGCTGCCAAGATAGTAACCACTTGCCCAAGCAAATAGCTGTAGTTGCCGTGGAGAAAGTACAGGCGCCTCGTCCAAGATAAACTCAATAGGCTTGGTAGGATACGAGGGAGTATGCTCATGAACTTTGATAGTAATAGCCGTATAGATTTTAGATTTCCCAAAAGGCACCACCACCCGCATTCCAGCTTGTAGGAAAGCGGCTTGCTCCTCATTGACCTCATAGGTAAAGGCAGGGCGCAGCGGCAGGGGAAGGACTACATCTATATAGTGCATGGGCTATGCTTTCTGCTCGTTCCAATAGTAGCTATCAGGATAGATGCGTTGGCCGAAGATAGCCGTCCCCACCCGAACGATCGTAGCGCCTTCGGCTATGGCAATCTCCAAGTCGCCACTCATACCCATAGAGAGTTCCTGGGGCTGCACATCAGGTAGATTTAGAGCGATGATCTCTTGCTGAATACGCTTAAGCAACTGGAAACACTTGCGTACCTTGTCCTCCTCGGCACTGAAAAGTCCAATAGTCATCAGCCCCCTAATATGTAGGGTAGGCAACTGAGCTACCTGACGGGTGAGTTCTAAAGCCGCTTCGGGTGCTACACCGAACTTACTTTCTTCGCCAGAGGTATTTACTTGGATAAATACATCCATTTCACGTCCTGCTTGAGAAAGTTTCTGGTGCAGCTTCTCGGCCAAGTCGTAGCGGTCAAGGGATTCCACACAGCTGACCTCATAACGGAGGATTTCCTTGATTTTATTGGTCTGTAAGTGGCCAATAAAGTGGTTGGTATGCGGGGTTGTTTTGAGTGCCTCGTATTTTTCCTTGAGTTCTTGTACTTTGTTCTCCGCAATGAGGGTATAGCCAGCCGCTAACGCTTGCTGTATGCGTTCAGGACTTACCGTTTTGGTAGCCAAAAGCAACTTGACTTCCTTGGGGTCTCTGCCTGCTGCCTTACAAGCCTCATCAATGCGCTGTTGTACATGCTTGAGATTTTGTATGATAGTATCCATTTGAGTTTTGAGTTTTAAGTTTTGAGTTTTGAGTTTTGAGTTATAAGGTTTTAGTAATTAGAAGTTGTACCCAGTTTCTAAAACGAGGACAACGTTCCATAAGGGTTTCTATACCTATTTTAGTAGCAATATTATTACCATCAATAATCTTTTCATATCTCAGCCCTTGCTTTTCAAAGATAGCAATAATTCGTTTGGAAGGGGCAGTCAGAGGACTATCATTGATATCCTCTGGATTTTCATAACGAGTAACAACACTACGTACATCCGCCACTATGGAAGGGTTGTTAAACAAAGAAAAGCCTTCCACAGATGAAAAAAGCAATGCTTCAAATTCATGTAGTTGTATGTAGGGAATAAAGTTCTTAACCTCAATTCCTTTGCTCTTTAGGTCATCTGCTATCCCTTGCTCTAAGAGCTGCACCCCTTTGGTAGGGTCTGATTGTTTTTGCTTAGCTTCTTGGTAGTTAGGGAAATGATGACTTTCCAAAATACCATAATAGTCAAAGAATGTGGTAAGTATCTTTTCTTTATCTCTTAGGTGATTCCTCAGCTCTACAAATAGCTTGGAATAATTCACAATGCCACCACCTGTGTATTTTAGGGTACTGAAAGAAATATAACTACCTGTTTTAGAAAGGATATAAGGAGCTAAAATATTTGTAAAGACAGCAAGTTCCGTTTGTCCCTCTACGATACAATGGATTCTTTTCATCATCAGTAAGGTTGTCCGTTAATAATACTCTTTTCCCAAAGCTCTCCTAAAGAGAAATCCTCTATCCAGTGGGAGAGTTCGGCTGCATCTAAGTTGTTGAATACAGACTGATTATCCTTCCTATCTACAGTAATGATATCGGCTACTTCAAAGTTGGAAACAAGAGGTACCGACTGAGTGGAGATAATCACCTGACTTTTGGCTGAGGCCTTTCGGATAAGCCCTGCTAATACATTGATTGCAAAGGGGTGTAGTCCTAATTCTGGCTCATCAATGATAATCACCTCAGGGAGAAAAGGCTGCATAAGTAGTGTAGATAGAGCCATAAATCGCAAAGTACCATCAGAGAGATGGGTGCTATTAAACGGAATATCAGGGTGCTGCTTAGCAAGCCATTCCAACTTAATAATATTATCATTGAACCTATCAGGATGCAAATTAAACCTTTCAAAATAAGGAGCTACCATTCTTATAACAGCCTCTATTTGACTAAAACAGGAAGGATATTTTTCTTGTAAATAGTATAGAAAAGAAGGCAAATTCCCGCCGTCTTCTCTCAAAGAAAGGTTATCTGAAAGTAGGGAAGGCTTACGCAAAGGTGCATTTTCGCTGGTATCATGGAAATGATAGTTCTTAAAAGTTCGCATATAAGCACTTATACGCTGAGCAACTCCTTCCTGATGATCCTTTAAGACACTTTCTCTACTATTGATACTCAAATGTGTCTGCTTACCATTAAAGACATTTTCATAATCAACAAAGAGTGTGCCCTTAGCAGAGGGGGACAACTGACACTCATAGGCATCAGTCCCAAAAGTTATCTTGAAATAGATATGCTGTGTTGTCTTGCTTCCAAAGTATAGTAGATTTTCTATCTCTTTTCTAAGGGAATAGTTTTCCAAACGCTTTTCGTAAAGATTATTTAAGAGCTTAAAGAAAGAAATAAAGTTAGATTTTCCTGCACCATTTGCCCCTATGAGTATATTGATAGGACGCAGCGGGAGGGTCATCTCTCTAATAGACTTGAACCCTTCTATATGTATGCTACTGATCATAAGCGCTTTGGATAGATGTTTTTTGAAAGGCAAAAATACAATTTTTAATTGTTAATTATCAATGGTTAATTGTTAATTATTCGTCACTTATCACTTTTCATTAACGGCTGCTTGCCAATACTCCTTAGTCTCTATGTCCATGATCGTAAGGCGGCTATTGAAGCCTGCACCTGTATCAAGATTCCATACATGGTGACGGCACATAGGTTGGTCTGTACCATAGTTAAGGGTAGGTGTATGCCCTATATAGATTTCTTTGTATAACGACAATCTTTTGGGGTAATATGGATCAGTGGGAGGCATGTCTTCAGGAGTGGCGAGGGCTAACTCCCAAAGCGTTCTATCCCAATAGAAGTTTTCTGTGAAAAACTCATGTGCCACACCCCCTCGGTCGGTAAAGCCAGCATGTAAGAACAGGCGATTTTGCCCGTCTAAGAGATAATTCCTAAGTGATTGAAGGAAGTCAATATGTAATTGCTTATCCTCCTTAGAGTAGTGCTTATAAGCCTCTTCGGTAGCCTTGCCCCCATGGGAGCGCCAAAGGTCAGACATGGGTTTGCCCAAGAGAAAATCACAGCACAAGGCATCATGATTTCCTCTTAGACAAATCACTTGATGGGTCTGTTGCAGGGCAATAAGCTCGTCCAAGACTTCAGGGGTATGCTTGCCCCTATCGGCATAGTCCCCTAAGAAAATCAGTAGGTCATCGGGAGTAACTCGTGCTCGTTTCAAGACCTCAAGTAGCGCTGCATAAGCACCATGTATATCGCCTATAACAAGTGTCCTCATAAGGATAGTGAAAAGTGAACAGTGAATAACGAATAGTGAATAGCTAATAACGAACTAATTAGCTCATTGACTCATCGATGAATGATATGCCTTTTTCTTTACAGAAGTTTTTTACCTGCTCGGACATAAGAATAGCCGTGCCGTCAATGGTTTTTAGATTAGGCACCTGAGAGATATCCTCCTCGGTAAGTGATTTGATGTCAAACACATCGTCCTCTCCGTCCCAAAAAGGTATCAACTGTGCATATATTTCATTGCCCCCATCAAAATAGAGTTCTGTAACCAAAGCCGCCAAGGAAGCGGGAATGGGCAAATCCATAAACCATTTCTTTACCTCAGGAATGACCTCAAAGTAATACTCCTCTGGGTCTATGTCGCGTTTGGTATAGTTTTCACAGAAATCATATACGTCAAACTTGGGTTTTAGCACCTCTTGGACATACATCAGTTCTTGTACAACAGCCAATTTAAAATTAAAGCTCTTGAACTGTGCACATTTTCCTTCTGCCTGAGGGAAAGCCCACTTGTTGGGATCTTTTTCCTTACTTGAAGGAACTTCGTTAGGGATATAGCTCACCTCGTAATCACGAAAAGGCATCGCCTCTTGTGCTATGCGCCCCGCTATCGCTTTCTTAGAAAGGTCTTCAAGGTCTTCACTTAACTTTTCTGTATAGAGACAGCTCACATTCCAACTATCTAACACTATATCAAGCCCGAACGAATCCATACTTTGCTCCTTGGAGATATAGGACAAAGGAGATTTTCCTGCTATGGTAAAATCCCCCGTAAAGAGTCCCTTAGGACGCAGGGCAAAATAATCAAAGGTTACTGTACGTTGCCAATCCTTATCCTCCAGTACCCTACAGGCAAGCGTGGCTAAGGTTCCGTCCTTTTTCTCAAAGGCATAGATACCCAAATTGTCCCATAAGTACATAGCGCTGTAAGGAGAATCTTCATCCTTTATAGCGGTTATCTGAGGTTTGCCTAAGGCTTCTGTAAGGCGAGACAGGGAAAACTCTAACAGGAGTTCGTTATTGATGAGCAGCCCTGAGTTGCTGATGTCTATAGTTATTTGTTTTTTTATTATTGACCCTAAAAAATTCTTTATACTCATGAAATTTAGAAACGACTTACATTATTTGACCTTCACCCAGTAATATCTCTTTTCTTTAGCAAAAAAGACATGCCATTGTCCGTTGATCTTAAAGGCTTTTAGGCAACTTGGCGTATTTACGCTTGAAAGCTCTTCCACAGGAAAATACTGGTATAACAAAGAGCTTTTCCCCTTCAGGGCGTGTGTATCTTTGTCAAGGCGTTGCATCTTTAGCCCGCTGAAAAAGCCATCATAATACTCATAAAAAGCCACAACAGACTCTTCGTCCTGCTCCATAATTCGGGTGTCATAGATATCATCCGGCGAAGACACCCTATGTTCTTTGGAAGGCCTGGCTATGGTGTAGAAGTTAAAAGTATCATTAGCATCCATATCTCCATAATACTGCTTTTTTCCCCAGCTTAGATAAGTAGTTCCCCACTCAAATTTCTTTCCTAAAAGAATCTTTTCAAGTAGCTTGGTAGCATTGCACTTTAGGAAATAGACCCCCTTTTCTGTTTTCAACTGAAATACAAAGTTATCTGTCGCTCCTGTGGCAATATCTTGTGTGTGGTGCTCTAACTTCTTAGGATTGTCCAGTAAAGGGTTGAGCGGTATCTTCCCCTCTATCTTACCTGTTTTAGTATCGAGTGTCATCACTTGAAACTCATTTGTATCTTTTTTTTGGACAAGGAAATACATACACTTAGCAGTGGTGTAGGTCTGTACTATTTCATATTCAATATCTTGATAATAAACCTCACGATAAGACCTGTTAGGCTCAGGGGCGACATCAGCAGAGGCTATCTGCTGGTAGAAGAGGGAATCATTTACCCTTTTAGGAACATATTTTGCCCAAACAAAATGACTATTAAGCGTATATAGTGTATCATTTTGAGCATAAAAAGTCACAAAAGCAGTAGCATCAGGCTGCTTTTCCGAATAGATACGTCCTCGTTCTACTTTGTCATTTTGAACATCAAACACCAAGAGTTCTGGGACTGGATAATACTCAGTTCCTTGGGCAAGGTTATATACTTTCTGAGTCTCTTTGTCCAAAGCATAGAGCCTATAGCTGTCAATAAATTCCTGAAAAGTTTCTATATGAACAGGTAGGTGTTTGACCAAGGGAAAGGAGTAGTTTTGGAACCGTTGCCACCATTTCCGCCAATCTTCTTGGGTAGGCTTCTTGGGTAAGGGAACAATACTTTTTAGAAGATAGCTTAGTGAACTTAACTTTTCTTGGGCTAACTCACTCATTAGCTCTTGTTCCTTATATTCCTCGGAACCTCCGACCATTTTCCCGTCCTTATCCACTCCGTCCCAATGCATTATTCCTATAGTAGTTACTTCTTGTTTGTTAGACAAAGCTTCTATCCATTGGGGGATATCCCGAAAGTCATCACTATTATTAATCTCTTGATAGTAGATAGGGATTCCTTTTTTGATTTTCTCCATAGGGGATAAGGGCAGTTCTTCAGGATAAGAGAGGGTTATTTTCTTGCCTTGCTCATCGGTATAGAAGGCTTTCTTAGTATAATAGACATCAGGCGCATTAGGAATCGGGAGTATCTCAAAAGAAATAGGGATATCGTACTTGTAGGTAATTTTGTCACCAAAGAGAGGAATCAACAAGATATGAGAAGTCCCCAACCTCTTAGCGTCTGCTGGACGAAGCTTAAGGAAATAGGCTCTATCCTCAGGGAGATATACATTACCTTTCTCTAATATAAAGAGTGCCCTTCGGATATTGTCATAGAGGTCAATGGTGCGATACTCGTGCTTGAACTCACCTGTAACCATCAACTCTTGTGCCAAAGCCGTACAGCTGAAGAAGAAAGTCCATATTATATATCTTATCATTGCTCTTATAATTAAGTTAATAAACTTTTATTATTGTTATAGTTTTCGTATGTTTTTGAATAGGTGAGACAGTGTCTCACTTATTCGAGTATGGGGCAAAGATAATGAAAATTCCCCTAACCTTATAAGGGAGTTAGGGGAATTTTTAGAGGAGAGGAAAGATTACTTTCTTATAAAAACTTCTTAGCTTCGTTGGCAATAGCGGCAATAAGCTCGTTACTAACTCTATTGCTTAGTTGGCGGGTATGAATAAGAATACGTTTGTTATCTTTGCTAAAATGCAAATTGTACCAATATTTTTCGCCTACTTTTATTGGTTCTCCTTCCCATTGTACATCAAAGATCTGCTGCATATCGAATTTATATCTTTTGGGGTAATGCCCAGCCGCTACAATCACAATAGGAAACTCTTTGAAAAAAGGCAACGCAAAGAGGGGCTTACGTTCTTCTATAGACTGTTTTCTAAGGGCTTCTATCTCGTTATCCTTGTAACTTTCTTTGGTAGGATAATCGCTAAGCTCAGTGATGAAGAACTCCTTTTGGAAATTGATTTTCTGAAGTTTTTCTCCTTGTAAAAATAGCTGTTCGTAGAGTTTTTCGTAGTTTAAATAGGTACGACTAGTTCCTCCTTTTTTGCTTTTATCCCAACTATTATATTGATTGCCGTAAGCATATAAGGGATTGTGAGAGATAGTTCGCTCTCCATCATAGTTAGGCACCTCATTGGTGGAGAGTATGTGCTCCCATTGAGATACATTACTTTGGAAGAGCTCTTCTTTCTTCTTTTCTAAATTTTCGGTAGTCTCTTCTTTGCTAATGTGTGCCGCTTCTTTACCTATTACCAATACTTTCCCATTAGGGTTTCCATACCCTACAAATAGGTTGTTTTCTTTGCAGTATTGTACTACTTGCTTGAATTTTTCTGTGTACATATAATTTAAATCTTTTAAAATGTTATATTCTTTTCTAAGGATGCGTTCGGGTATTCCGTTTAGATAATAAACGGTCTCCCACAAGTCATTTTCAAAATAAGTGTGGATATATTTCTCTATTTCATTACCTTCCGCATCATATCGAATACAAGAAAAGATATTCCCTTCACATCCATCAAACATTGAAAAACCTTTAGGTTCTTCTTGGTAATCAATATCCTTGTAAAGAACTACACTTTTCATGCCTCCTGCACTGAGGGTTGTGCGTTCTACCTTTCCTTCAAAAAACTTATAAGAGACTGTTTCTCTGAGTTCTAGGTCTTTGTAGAAGATCTCATAGAACTTTGCCTCAATTATTCTCCCCTCTTCGTCATAACGAATAATTTTTTTATCCCCATTATGAGAATACACTATTTTTGCCCCTGTCTGATCATACTCAACAAGTCCTTCTAGATCTGATTCCTCTTCTATTATATCATCAGAGTTGCCATTTACTATTTTGGTTTTTCCTCCCCAATTTCGGATATATTGTAAAAACTTCCCATTTTCATCATATTCCCATTCTTCAGTATAACCACAGAGATCCCTTACCCTACTACGAAGAGAACCATTCTCATAATAAACAAACCTTCGGCTATGCACTATCTTATCAAACATAGAACAGTTCCACTGTGCCAATATTTCTTCCGTATCATATTCAAAGGTAAAAAGAACCTTTTTCAAAGAATAGGTATCTAAAACAATCGATGTTATAAGACCTTTTTCATTGTAATTTTCTACTTGTTTTAAAACAGAGGGCATTGTAAGCCTTTGAAGAGACATTCTAGATATTTCCTTTGGAAGAGATATGGTATGAGAGGTATGACGAATCACATCTATCATATATTCCATCGTTTCCCAGAGATAGTGGGGCAAATGAATCTCATCTACACCCAAGAATTTTCCTACCTCAACCGTATTATCTTCTGTCTTTATGGCTTGGTATTCCTTGTAACTTATCTCAACGGTTTTACCTGCAAAGAATTTGTTGGCCGGTATCTTTTCTATATAAAGAGAAGCATCTTTTTTAGTTAACATATAATTTTTGTTTTTAGTTATACTTTACCCAAGAAATGTTTCCGTTTTTTTAGGTAACTTAAATCTTTTAGGCATTCAATTAAATACTTCTTATTTTCCCTCCATATTGGTTTCTCAGTTCCATATCACCATTTTTAAGCGTTATAAGAACATCTGTACCATGGAAAATAGCTTTTACTACATTACTTTCAGCAATTGTAGATTTGCGACCTCCATAATCATTACAAAGATCTGTTTTACCATTACTATAGGTAATTAGTATTTGCTTTTCATCATTGCTAAGAGCTGCATCTACCACATTTTTTTCTGCAATAGTTCTCAATTTTCCTCCATTATCATTGAGGAGGTCTAACTTTCCTTTTACAATTTTTAAAATCATTTTGCATTGTGTTTAAAATATCGCCTACTCTAAAAGGTTTTCGGCTTCCCCTATTTGTTGCTTTAGATAAAAGGTTGCGGGCATCCCGTTTTGCTTAGCTCGAAGCCCGACCAAAGGCAAGTGTAAAGCAAAAGGAACGCCCGCAATACGCAAGCGCTTCCACTTTACTTTCCTACACTTTTTAATATTGGTCGTATTTCGAGCTAGAAAATAAAAGCGAAACGTTATTATATATTATCTATTTCTGTACTGTCAGTTTTTCGTATAAATTTTATTAATTTGCTGACAAAGATACGAAATTATTTTTATACTAACGTCCTTTTGCTGTATTTTTTATTTTTATAGTCAATTGCATTTAGAATACGAATGAATAGAATGAGAGATTATTCTTCACCTACTCTTTTTCAAGGGAGAATTGCCTCACATACTCCCGCTTTCGTAGACTTTGACCCTACAGCTGCTCACACTAATTTTTCGCAAACCATTTTTGTTTGACTATAATTCTTTTCCAAATCTGAGAATTTTCCTGCTTCCCATCGTAAATAAATACTCCCCAAAGTGTTCTGGTTATAGTGCTTTGATAAAACAAATTCTGCCATTGCTGCAGTAGGTAGATGCCCCTGCTCATCCCATTCAGAGATATTATAGTATTCAGGTCGGTAGAGAAACAAAATAACATCGGCATTTTCTTCAATGCTAATATCTTTAAAATCGCAAAGCTGAGGACGTTTATGTTTTGTAGGATATTCCAATCTGCGCGAAACCTGAGCTAAAGCAACAATAGGAATATTTAATTTTCGAGCGAGTTCTTTTAATTGCTGAGAAATAACAACCTCTGTTTGTTTTTTGTTTTCTATTAATTGCAAGTAATCAATAACAATTAATCTAATATCGTGCTCAATAAAGAGTTTTTCTGCTTTTTTACAGATATTATCTACAGAGAGATGTTGAGTGTCATCTACATATATGGGAGCATTCTCAAGTTTGTCTATATAAGTATTGAATATTTTTCTTTCTTGATCATCTAATATGTCTGTACGCAGTTTATCTGTTGTTAAAGATGTTTGCTGAGAAACAAAGCGTGTTAGTAATTGTAAAGAACTCATTTCTAAAGAAAATAAAGCTACGGGTATATTCCTTTCTACAGCTATATGATGTAACATAGACAATGCAAAAGCAGTCTTTCCCATAGCAGGACGTGCTCCAATAACCACAAATTTTCCTCTTTCCCATCCTAAAATTAGAGCGTCAAGTTCTCTAAAACCTGTAGAAATCACATTGACCTCGTCTCTCTTAAAGTCTAATCTATTAGATAATTTTTTTATTGCTAAATAACTTCCTTCCATTTGATAATATTTTTAAAATAAATATGCGGGCATCCCATTTTGCTTAGCTCGAAGCCCGACCAAAGGCAAGAGGGGAACAACATTAAATTTACCTAAACAAACATTACCATTCTCATCTGTTGCAATGTCATATTCCTTGTAAGAGGTTGCTACTTTTTTACCTGCAAAAGAGGTGTTAGATTTCATTACAGGTATGTAAGGTATTGAGGCTGTAGTGAATCTTAATCCTTCGTCTTTTAATTTCATCGTTGTATGTTTTTTAGTGAGTGCCTACTCTGAAAAGTTTTCGGCTTCCCTTGTTCCTTTAGATTTCGGGGCAAAGGTAATCACCCAAATGAACATTACTTGTCGTTTTGAAAAAAAATCGTATCTTTGTGTAAAAAAAAAAAATGACTACTGTAGCTATTTTCCTTAGACACCAGTTTATTATCCAACAATTACGGATTTATGGTGCTTTGTCTTATACTAAAATAAAAAATAATTATGAAGATAGATTTGGTGATACCTTTGAACTACGTACATTGCAGCGAGATATCAAGGATATTGAGTGTATCTATAAGATAAAAATCAAATGTTTCAAACGCTTCAAATCCGATAGTGTCTATAGAATTGTAGAAGAAGGAGATGCTTCTGTAGAGGATTTGCTGGAAGCCTTTGATGTATTTCAGGCCTTTCAAGAAGATGAAGACAGTTATCGGTATGTAGTGTTTGACCCTCGTCAATCATCAGGCACTCAACATCTTAGTTTCCTTATCAAAGCCATTATACAACAGAAACGAATTGAGTTCCGTTACCAAAAGCGTTATCCCCCTAAGGAGGTATTAACTCGTACTATAGACCCCTATCTGCTTAAAGAGTCCCAGCGCAGGTGGTATCTGTTAGGAATGGATGTACAAAAGGAACAATGGCGGATTTTTGCTCTTGACTGTATGGAAGATCTCGAAGAAAAAGGACGTGGAGCGCATGATAGGGAAAAGGCAAAGCAAGCACAAACATTCTTTGATGATAGTTTCAGTTCATGGGTAGGAGACGGACAACTAAAAGCCGAAAAAGTTATCCTTTCCTTTAGGAGAAACGAAAAGGATTCGTTTTTTACACCGAATCCTGCCGAATATCTTAGAGCCATGCCTTTGCATCGCTCTCAGGTATTTATCAAAGATACCCCTGAGGAGATTGTTCTCTCTCTACAAATAAAAATCACCCCCGACTTTGTCAAGGAGATTCTCTCCTATGGGGCGCATGTGAAGGTGGTTGCCCCTGAGCACTTGGCCGAGCGGGTCAAAAGTGAGATAAAAAACGCGCTACAACTCTATGATAATTGAATAAAAATTCGTGACCTTGTATAGCTTTTTATTTAGGGCTTTTCCCTGTAAAGTCTTATTTGCAAGGGGCGAATTATATCGTATATAGGAGGGCGAATTGCCATTCGCCCCTACAACTGCTCATGCTAATTTTTCGCAAACCACTTCCCTCTGCTGGCGCGAGCTTGTAGCTCGTGCCTACTATTAAGTAGCGCTTTTGGCTCTTTATAGGAGCTACAAGCTCCATAATTATAGGTACGAGCTACAAGCTCGCACCAGCGGCGAATTGCCTCTCATACAAGAGGGCGAATTGTCCCGCATATAGGAGGGCGAATTGCCTCACATACTCCGCTTTCGCGGACTTTACCCCTACAGTTGCTCATGCTAATTTTTCTCAAACCACTTCCCTCTGCTGGCGCGAACTACAAGCTCGCGCCTACTATTAAGTAGCGTCTTTGGCTCTTTATAGGAGCTACAAGCTCCATAATCATTGGTACGAGCTGCAAGCTCGCACCAGCGGGGGAGTTAGGGGAATTTTTAGAGGGAAGGAAAGATTACTTTTCTTCTTTTTTTCTTTCTAAGATAAAAAAGTGGTAAGTAGTCTCAAAGGGTTTATCTACCTTGATTGTAACTTCTATAGGCTTAAGAGATTTTTTTTCAGATTCCAAAGAACTAAACTGTTTTTCAAGAAGTTCTTTCCATTGAGTTTCTTCAGAATATCTTTCTGCAAACATAGTTTTAATTCCCCAATCTTCCTCGTAGGCTTTCCTTATCTCCTCATTACCATTACATATAATTGAGATTAAATAGTCACATTCTATCCTTTTCTCAAAATAGTTTCTAAGAGATTCTTCTTTTATTTGAGAATCTTCAGGAAAATGATACTTGAACTCTATAAGTATTTTCTCCTTTGAAGATTTATTTACAAGTGCTAGATCTATACGGATATTTTTATTAGAAACTTTTTTATTACGAACTCGATACTCTGCAATAGCTCTTTCATTTTCTTGTTTGTATTTTTGATTAAATAGCTCAACTAATAGATTTCGAATTTGGATCTCTTGTTTTAGGTTAAAAAAATTGTCATTGAGTTCTGCTAATTGTACTCTAAACTCATCTGAACGAATGATTTTTAATAGTTTATAAAACATTTGATATTATTTTTAATATTTGCCTACTCTGAAAGGTTTTCGGCTTTCCCTATTTGTTTCTTTAGATCATAAGGCAGTGGGGCGAGCTTGTAGCTAGTGCCTACTATTAAGTAGCGCTTTTGGCTCTTTATGGGAGCTACAAGCTCCATAATCATAGGTACGAGCTACAAGCTCGCACCAGCGGAGGCTCGACCAAAGGCAAGAGGGGGACGACTGACAAAGATACAAAATTATCTTTATACTAACATCCTTTTGCATTACTTTTTTTAATTCTCTTCTGTTTTTTCTCCGTAGGATATGATATGTAATTCTTTTTGTAGTTTTTTCGCCTTAGTAATACTATCTTTGGTACCTTTTGATTGTCCGTCCCAAAAGGCAAAGACCACATCGGCGTTTTCAATGATTTGAGTGTTACGTACCAGGGTTGCTCCACGCCCGTATTTTTGGTAATCAGGCTTGAAAACCAAGAGAGGAATGTCCATCTCAGTGGCAAATTGAGCGGCAAGGGTATCGGCTCCTTTAGCACCCCCCGATACGATGTTTTCAGGTGTCTCATGCGTGTCTATATACGCTAAAAGGCTTTCTTTCAATAGGGTATAGTCGCTAAAATCGCGCCCCCCAACAATGGCTATATTCATATCATTTATTTTTTATGGTGCAAAGGTCTTTGCTTATCGCGCCAAAACTTGTCGCTCTAAGAAAAAAGTTTTATCTTTGCCAAAAAAACAAATGAGCTTAGTCAATAACTTTCTTAGGCATCGCTTCCTTATAGAACGGCTACGCATGGCGGCTTGTTCGCTTGGGGATTTTGAAGATGATTTAGCCCACAGCGGGGAATATGCAGAAGTAAAGCCTTTTAGCAAACGTACCTTACAGCGTGATATAAAAGACATTAGAGAAATCTATCACATTGATATTCAATATAATAAATCCATTAAGAAATATGAGATTGTGGAGGATAATGACCTCTATGCTCAAAATCTTTTTGAGGCATTCGATGTCTTTAGAGCGCTGCAAAATCATGGAAATCTCTCCAAACTTATTGCTTTTGACCATCGCTACCCCAAGGGTACTTCTCACCCAGCAGGCACCCAACATCTCTCTACTTTGCTACAAGCTATCAAGCAAAAGAAGCAGCTACAATTGCACTACTACAAGTTTTGGGGAAGCAAAGAGGTACAAGTACGCACTATTGAACCTTATTTGCTCAAGGAATCACAACACAGATGGTATGTATTGGCCTTGGATGTGGATAAGAAAGCCCTTAGAATATTTGGTCTTGATCGTATTATGGCTATTGAGGATAGGGGAATTAAGCGCATGCAACGCTCGCCTCAAGGAATTGAACGTTTTTTTGATGATAGTTTTGGGGTATGGGTGGATAACGACCGCACTAAAGCCGAGAAGGTCGTCCTCTCCTTCAGGAGAAATGAAAAGGATTCGTTTTTTATACCGAATCCTGCTGAATACCTTAGAGCCATGCCGCTGCACCGCTCCCAAGTCTTTCTCAAAGATACCCCCGAAGAGATCGTTCTCTCTCTACAAATAAAAATCACCCCTGACTTTGTCAAGGAGATTCTCTCCTATGGGGCGCATGTGAAGGTGGTTGCCCCTGAGCACTTGGCCGAGCGGGTCAAAAGTGAGATAAAAAACGCGCTACAACTCTATGATAATTGAATAAAAATTCGTAACTTTGCGTGCCTTTTTATTCAAAACAAGCCTCAAGAGACTTGTTAAGTATTAATTTTTAATCTGTTTTATAATGAGTACAACCATTAGAGAATTAGAACCAAAAGAGGTGTGGAATCGCTTTGCGGACATCAACGCAGTGCCTCGTCCCTCCAAAAAAGAACAAAAGATCACTGCCTTCATGGTGGATTTCGGTAAGAAATTGGGTCTTGAGACCACTTCCGATGCCTATGGAAATGTGATTATCCGAAAACCTGCTACGGCTGGATTAGAACACAAAAAGCCTATCATCCTCCAATCTCACTTGGATATGGTATGCCAAAAGAACAATGACACGGTCTTTGACTTTGACAATCAAGGCATAGAAACTTATATAGACGGCGACTGGGTACGTGCCAAAGGTACTACCCTAGGGGCAGACAATGGTATGGGCGTGGCTGCCATTATGGCTATCTTGGAGAGCAAAACCATCGCGCACCCTGCTCTTGAGGCGCTCTTCACCACTGATGAGGAAACAGGTATGACAGGTGCTCAGAAGCTTAGCAATGATGCCCTCAAAGGAGAAATCCTCCTAAACCTTGATACTGAGCTAGACACCGAGATAGAAATCGGTTGTGCAGGTGGGATAGATGTTTCCGCTTATGCTGACTACAAAGAGGAAGCTACCCCTAGTGATGTTGTGGCTTATCACATAGTGGTAACAGGACTTTTGGGCGGACACAGTGGTATGGAAATCCACATAGGTCGTGGCAATGCCAATAAGATTATGAATCGTGTCCTCTTCCATCAATATGAAAAACATGGGCTACGCTTGGCACAGTTGCATGGTGGCGGTTTGCGCAATGCTATTCCTCGAGAGAGTGAAGCCATCGTAGTGGTGCCTAAGAAAAACCAAGCGGCTTTTGAAAAAGAATTCAAAGAAAACGCCGAACATATCTTCAAAGAACTACAACCTGTAGAGACACAGCTCTCTATCTCCTTCAAAGAAACCAAAACTCCTGAAAAAGTGATGGAAGCCAGCGCACAAGTGGCTTTCCTTAGAGCGGTAGCCGCTGCTCCTTGTGGGGTGTATGCTATGAGCCGCAATGTGGAAGGCTTGGTAGAGGCCAGCAACAACATCGCTAATATCAAGGTGGAAGCAGGTAAAATAGCTGTACTCTGTATGACCCGTTCTTCTGTGGAGAGCAGCAAGCAGGACTTGGCACATAGTCTTGGTGCGGCCTTTGAATTGGCGGGCTACAAGGTTGAGTTTACTGGAGCTTACCCAGGTTGGGAGCCTAACCCACACTCCCCTATTTTGCAGGTATTGAAGGATGTTTATGTACGTTTGTTCCAAGAAGAGCCCAATGTAGCGGCTATCCATGCAGGATTGGAATGTGGTCTTTTGGGCGAACACTTCCCTCATATTGACATGATTAGCTTCGGCCCTACCATACTTGGTGCGCACTCTCCTAACGAAAGAGTAAGTATCAAGTCTGTACAGAAATTCTGGAAATATCTTTTGGAAATTCTGAAGAATACCCCAGAATAGTGACCAATGACTAGTGACCAATGGCTAGTGACTAATGGCTAGTGACCAATGACTAGTGACCAATGACTAGTGACTAATGACTAACCGATTAAGATACAATAAACTCACATCTCTATAGAAGACTACGCTAATCAAGGAGTTATCTTAGCTAGCGCATGTGTAGAGACGTGAGTTTATTGCGTTTTGTTCGTGGAAATTACAGAGTTACGCTTAGTTGTTGCATCGTTCTCTCGGTGAAAATCCGTGTTTCACATACCCAGCTGTGAGCACTCGCTGGCTTTATGGGAGAAAAAATATAATTAAGGTGTCAAAATAATTTCATATATTTACACTCTGAAAATGAATGTATTATGGAATTATTTAAGGGACAAAGCCTCTTAGAGTTTACTGAACGCTTTAAAACAGACTTAGATTGCGAAGAATATATAGCTTCTTTAAAGTGGGAAGATGGATATTGCTGTCGCAAATGTGGTCATAAAAAATACCAAGTCAGAAAAGATTTTTCACGCACTTGTAATATCTGTGGAGATACGGAAAGTCCTACTGCTGGAACACTATTTTATGCAAAAAGTCAGTGAAGCTATGAAATCCAGTGAATCGCACAAATTGAATGATAGCGTTTAGGTTGATGAATTTAACATAGACCAATATTTAGCGGAATACAGTTTTAGAATCAATCGCTCACAGAGCAAAGAGACTATCTTTAACAAATTAATGAAAAGAATTGTAGAGCGTTCTCCCATTTCCCAAAGTCAATTAGTATGTAGCTAAATAGACACCTCAATTATTCTATTTTACTTGAAAAGAATGGTAATAACTCTACTAAAGATAAAAATGGTAAAGATAGATACTATATAAAACCTTTCTTTAAAAACGTGTTTAAACTTTTTTGAGGAACTTGGATATAAATCCTAATAGGAGCATTCCAATCCAAGTTACATCAAGATACTTATGTCTCATTATCAAAACTTTATACCCGTAAAATCAACCATTTGCTTGTTCAATCTTAAATCTATTTTGTACAATTCTTCATCAAAATAAACATCTGGTTGCTCTCCATTTTGGGGGTTAGGTTTGATATTTGTTATCAAATCCTACATCAGCATTGAGAAACAGACCTGTGATTTACAGCTTTAGGGCTTCCCATAGCTATCATTTGTCCTTTATTATCACACAAAAATACTATTTGTGGTTATGGCTTTGATATAATAAGGGTGAAAAAAACACTTTAACGCCCCAAAATTTAATATTTTATATTTGGTAAGGAGTAAAATAGTTAGTATTTTTGGGGCGTTAAACTAAAACATGTCTAATACTAAAATAAATAAATCATAATTAATATTTTATATTTATGGAAAATTGTGTTTATTATGGTGAATACTCACTTAGCCATTGGATTAAATTAATTTTGAAGGAGAATATATCTTTACCTATCTATCAGAGAAGTTTTGTTTGGAATGAAAACAAAGTAAAGACTTTAATCAAAACATTAGAAAATAAATTGTTTATTCCTCCTGTTACTATAGGAGCATTTAATATGGAAAAAAATAGATCTAACTTGATATTAGATGGACAGCAAAGACTGACTAGTCTATTATTATCATATTTAGATATTTTCCCTAATAAAGAAAAATTTATAGAAAAGAACACAACTATCTATTTAAATGACAATGATGATGATGAAGATGAAGACCAGAATAATAGGATAGAATGGACTTTTGAAAAATTATTAGAGTTAGGTAATACAAAAGAAAAAATACTAAACAATATTAAGAACTCTGATGAATATGTGAAATTGAATATTGAAACATCTATAAAAGAAGATTTTTTTGACAATCATTTTTTAGGCTTCACTTATATTGTCCCTCAGACTAATGATAAACAAGGACAACAAAGGTTTTATTCTTCCGTTTTTAGAAATATCAATATACAAGGAGAGTCTCTATCAATTCAAGAAAGTAGAAAATCATTATATTTTTTAAATGACTACTTTATTCCCTTTTTTGAGACTAACCCAGCAAAAGATTTAAAGGTAAAACAATCGGGGCAAATTAAAAATGTAGATTTTATTAAATATCTTTCTTTCTTATTTCAATACAAAAAAGATAATAATACAAGAAAACTTGCTCAAGGTTTTTCTGGAAAAAAGGGAACTAATAAAACAATAGAAACTTATTATGAAGAATTCATCTATTCAATTGTAGGAGAGAGAGAATCTAATTTATTTGAAGATTTTAGGGTTGTCTTTCCTGATAATTTTTTAGACCGATTTAGAAATTTAGAAAAATGTATTTCCATTTTAATTGATAATAAAGAATTTCCTTCTGTTATTAATTTAGATATGTATTTATTTGGATTGGTCTATAAAATAGTATTTCAGAATAAAAGTATAGATATAGATAAAAAAACTATTTTAATAAATGAATTAAACTCAAGAATAGAGAATTTTAAAGGGGTAAAAAATCATTTAAAATCTCCTGCAAGTCTAAAATATTTGAGGGAACGTATTAACGATTCTATAGAAATATATGATAAATATGAAGCACAATAATCACAATAGTTTTATTCTTACTTCTATAACTAAAATATTAGAGGAAGCTATTTCAGCCACGACAGGTATAGGAGATGGTATAGAAACTTATGCTCTTTATGATTATGTTATGCAATCTGTATTCTTAAAAATGACAGGAGCGCAAGAGCAAAAGATGAAATGTATTTGCTGGGAATTGGCAACTAATGATTATGAATTTAGAAAGGATTTTTTAATAGGGAATGATAAGCTAAGTGTAAAAGGAATGTCTCGTTATGATGATAAACAAAAAGTTTATATAGAGTTGATTAAACAAATAGAGAAGAACAATCCTAGAATTAATATAGAAGAAATTCTTGATAAGAAGAAGATAAGAAAGGATATAAGATATTACTTAAGAAAAATATTTGAAAACACTAACTTTGCTATTTGGGGAAGAAAAGGCTATGACCAAATTTATTCATTTTTCGAAAAATCAGTAACAGTAAAACATTTCGGAGATGATAATAATTTGTTTACTAAGTTTTCTAAAAAAGAGAATGAAGATATAGCTGAATGCTTACAAGAAAGATATGAACAACTTTATCATCATAGAAACCGTTGTGCTCATAATACATTGTCTTATCAACAAAATCTACCTACTTTAGACACCTTAAGGAAAGAAGAATATGTATATGAAAACTATTTCATTTATTTTTCAATACTGATTTTAATAGATGAGATAATGATGAAATTATACCAAAAATATTTAGAAGTAATTGATTATAATTAGTGAAAGCCTAAATTAATATATTGAGGCGTCAAAATAATTTCATATATTTGCGCTCTGAAAATTAATGTATTATGGAATTATTTAAAGGTCAAAGCCTCTTAGAGTTTACTGAACGCTTTAAAACAGACTTAGATTGCGAAGAATATCTAGCTTCTTTAAAGTGGGAAGATGGATATTGCTGTCGCAAATGTGGTCATAAAAAATACCAAGTTCGCAAAGATTTTTCACGCACTTGTAATATCTGTGGAGATACAGAAAGTCCTACAGCTGGAACACTTTTTCATAGACTAAAATTTGGGTTGCGTAAAGCATTTTTTATATGTTTTGAAATGACAACAACAACTAAAGGGTTATCAGCCTCACAAGTTGCTCGTCGTTATGAAATTAGTCGTCAGACTGCACATTATTTTATGCAAAAAGTCCGTGAAGCTATGAAATCCAGTGAATCGCACAAAATGAATGATAGCGTTTAGGTTGATGAATTTACCATAGGAGGAAAAGAGGAAGGAAAACAAGGTTGAAGCTATGAGGTATATATTCTTGGGTATCAGAATTTAACATAGACCGATATTTAGCGGAATACAGATTTAGAATCAATCGCTCACAGAGCAAAGAGACTATCTTTAACAATCTAATAAAAAGATTGATTGAAAGAAAACCTATTTTCCAATCTCAGTTGGTATGCCCTTAACTTGACACCTCAATTCATTTATTTTCCGATGGGGCGATTGCGTTATTTTTTGAATGGAAATGACCGTTGGTTAAAGGAAAAACAGTATTTCGGTCTGCCAAAGTTTAAAGAATGGTGGGATAAAGCCGCTTATGCCGAATATTATTTGTCAGAATGTGAATATGAAGGCAGTTGTGGTCCGGGTTATCAATCCTTAAGTGAAGAATAAAAAGAAAAAATAATAATAAGTTACAAATAATGAGTTATGAGTTACAAAGGTTGTTTAGCAAACGTTGAGCAACCGTTTTTACAAATCCTCCTCTCTAAGTAGAACAAACGTCTTTGGGCTAATACCTCTCTTCATAATTCATAATAATTTCGTAATTCGTAACTCGTAATTCGTAATTATTTATTATCTTTGTCGCCTAAAAATGAATACGATACCTATCGTATTTGCTATAATAAATGAAATAATATGAAACTAATAAAAGATCTTCAAAAAGGTACTTATCTGTTATTGATGATAGTAGCCTTAGTTGTTATCAGTTGCTCAAAAAATGATAACGACTCAATTGATACTGAATCTCCTAGACTGGCTACTATTACCAAAATTGAAACTACTGCTTTTGATACCGCTACTATTACGTGGGATCTAACTACTGATGGGCAAACTGATGCTAAAGAGCTCACTTATCAGCTGTTATGGCAGATGAGGGGTAGTAGTGAGGTGAAAAATAGCGGTACCCCAAAAGCTCTTTTCAGCACTTATAAGCTTACAGGGCTTACCGAGAAAACTACTTACCGCGTATGGGTAAAGGTATGGGACAAAGCAGGTAACACTACTGAGTATCTCGTACAGGAGTTCACTACCCCTGCTAAGCCTATCAATCCTACTGGACTTGATACAACAAACTATATACAGCTTACTACCGAGAAAAAAGTAGGAGAAATAATAAGCTTTATTATTAATGGTAATGACATAGACAAAAAAGGGTTTTGGATTGACTTCAACAACAATGGTAAATGGGACGAAGGGATAGATGTTCTACCAAAGTTCGAAGGTTATCTTGATTATACCCTAAAATCTCAAACTTTTAGAATATATGGTAAAGTTATTGAGTTATTTTGCGAATACCTAGAGCTTACAGACTTGAATATTAGTCATAACCCTTTTTTGAGTACGTTATTGGTTGAAAATAATAAACTTTCATCTATTAAAAACTTAGAGCATATAACAGTGTTATCTTTGGATAGTCATACTATGCTCAATAGCACTCTCCCTACTAATCTTTCTTTTTTGGGTATAACCGAAACCACTGCTATTCCTGCTTTTGATGTTAAAGCATTCAAAAATCTTACAGTATTACTTATAAACGGATGTAAAAGTATCCATAGCTTAGACCTTAGCCAAAACCCGCAACTTGTCCGTTTAGAAATTAACAACACCAATATCACTACTTTAGACCTTTCTAAGCAACCTAATCTTGCAATATTACACGCTTCAGGAGCTCCCCTTACAAGCGTAAACATACAAGAAAATACTGAGTTACATTGGGTATTACTTGAGCTTACAAAAGATGGTAAAGGGCTTATGGGGACTGCCCTTCTCGACTTTATTAAAGCCTTACCCACACAAAAAGTTAGTGCTGTGGCTAGTATTAAACTAAGCCCAGCCCAACAAACAGATGCTGTAAAAAGTCTTTTGCAAAGTAAAAACTGGGGAATTTATTAATTTGTTAATTATTTAATTGAGGTGTAAAAATAATTTCATATATTTGCATTCTGAAAATGAATATGTTATGGAATTATTTAAGGGACAAAGCCTCTTAGAGTTTACTGAACGCTTTAAAACAGACTTAGATTGCGAAGAATATCTAGCTTCTTTAAAGTGGGAAGATGGATATTGTTGCCGTAAATGTGGTCAGAAAAGATTTTTATGGATTTGATACAGAAAGTCCTACTGCAGGAACACTATTTTATGCAAGAAGTCCGTGAAGCTATGAAATCCAGTGAATCGCACAAAATGAATGATAGCGTTTAAGTTGATGAATTTACCATAGGAGGAAAAGAGGAAGGGAAACAAGGTTGAAGCTATGAGATATATATTCTTGGGTATCAGAATTTAACATAGACCGATATTTAGCGGAATACAGTTTTAGAATTAATCGCTCACAAAATAAAGATACTATCTTTAACAAATTAATGAAAAGAGTTGTAGAGTATTCTCCCGTTTCCCAAAGTCAATTAGTATGTAGCTAAATAGACACCTCAAAAATATCATTTTGCTTACGCCGAACTCATGTTGTATTATTAACAATTTACAATTGATAATTAACAACTAATATTTGGTTGGAAGTATCAAAAAAATGCGTATCTTTGCCCAATGAATCTAAAAGGAAAAGTACTGGCTGTTGTCTGTGCTATCTCATGGGGTTTTTCCTCCTGCGGGGAGTACCAAAAAGCCATGAAATCAGACAATTACGAATACAAATACCAAGTAGCTAAAGCCCTCTATGAGAAGGGTGACTACACTCGTGGGTTACGCCTATGGGAGAAGGTAGTAGGCTATTATATAGGCCGCCCACAGGGGGAAGAGGCCTTGTATATGTATGCTGATAGCTTCTATAAGCGGAAGAAATACGTGCTGGCGGCCTATCAGTATGAGCGATTTTTGCGCAATTACCCTCGTAGTGAGAAGGCCGAAGAGGCGCTCTTTCTCAAGGGGGAATGCCACTTTTGGGAGTCGCCTAAGTATAGCCTAGACCAGAGCGAGACGGCTAAGGCCTTGGATGAACTACAGGAGTATATAGATCGCTACCCCAATGGCGCACACCTAAGGGAGGCTAACAATATGGTCTTGGAGCTACTGAACAAGCTCCAGCAGAAGAGTTTTGAAATAGCCAAGGGCTATGACAAGATTCGCGACTATCAGGCTGCTATCAAGTCCTTTGAGAACTTTTTGATAGACAACCCTGGCTCTACCTTCCGCGAAGAGGCGATGTACTACCGCCTACACTCGGCTTATGAGTTGGCAAAAAACAGTATCAAAAGCAAAGAAAAACAACGCTTTGAAGAGGCCAAGGGCTATTATGAATCCCTTGTTCGCTCCTACCCAGAGACCTCTTTCAAGGGGAAGGCAGATAAGATGTACCAAGATATTCTAAAGAAAATAAGTGAATTATGATAAATTTGAAACGCATAGATGCGCCGCAAACTACCGTTACCTATGACAAGAACAAAATAGATGCCCAGACAGGCAACATCTATGAAGCAATTTCTATCATAGCCAAACGGGCTTCGCAGATCAATGCAGAAATTAAGCGCGAATTGGAAGAAAAACTAGAAGAGTTTGCTATCAATAATGATAGTTTGGAAGAAGTTTTTGAGAACAAAGAGCAGATAGAAGTTTCTAAATTCTATGAAAAACTTCCTAAACCACAAGCTATTGCTGTAAAGGAATGGCTGGATGGGGATATAGAGTATCGTTATATTGATGAAAAACAAAACCATGAGTATTCCTTCGCTTAAGGGGAAACATATACTAATCGGAGTAACGGCTGGAATAGCCGCTTATAAGATACCACACCTTGTACGCTTGCTTGTCAAAGAACAAGCAAGCGTTAAGGTTATTATGACTGAAGATGCCGAGGCTTTCGTAACACCGCTTACCCTTTCGGTACTCTGCAAGGAGAAGGTATATACCGCATTCCAATCTCAGGAACATGAGTGGCACAGCCATGTGGCACTTGCCCAGTGGGCAGATGCCTTTGTCATAGCTCCCGCTACGGCCAACACCTTGGCCAAGATGTCCCATGGAATATGCGATAACCTGCTATTGGCTACCTATCTTTCGGCTAAGTGCCCTGTGTTCTTTGCTCCTGCTATGGACTTGGATATGTATGTTCACTCGACAACTAAGAACAATATCGCCCTATTACAATCTTTTGGCAACCATCTTATTCCCTGCGAGTTTGGCGAGCTGGCCAGCGGTCTTATAGGAGAAGGACGTATGGCGGAGCCTGAGAGGATTGTAGCCCAATTAGCTCAGTTTTTCTTTCCTAAGAAAGCGCTGCTCAAGGGCAAAAAGCTCCTCATCACCGCAGGCCCTACTTACGAGATGATAGACCCTGTACGGTTTGTAGGCAATTTCTCTTCTGGTAAGATGGGGGTAGCACTTGCTAATACAGCCGCACTTATGGGAGCTGAAGTAACCCTTATCCTTGGCCCTACCGCTCCCCACTTTATAGAAAATACGGTGAAGGTATGCCGTGTGGTAAGCGCCCAACAGATGTATGAAGCTGCTCAAGAGGCCTTTGCCCATACCGATATAGCGATATTGGCTGCTGCTGTTGCGGATTATAAGCCTATGGTGCAAGCTCCCCAAAAGATTAAAAAGAAAACCGATCAGCTGACGCTAGAGCTGACCAAGACTCAAGATATTTTAGCGTCCTTGGGTGCTCAAAAGGACAAACAGCTGCTTATTGGTTTTGCCTTAGAAACAGAAAACGAATTGGAAAATGCCAAGGGGAAACTCACCCGTAAGCACTTAGATGCCATAGTGCTCAACTCGCTCAATGACAAGGGTGCCGGCTTCTCGGTGGATACCAACCAAGTTACTTTTATCACCCGTGAGGATAAGGTCGTGCCTATACCGCTGAAAACTAAAACAGAAATTGCAACTGATATCCTTACCCTTATTCACGACGAATTGTTATAAATCGAAGGGCAAATTGCCATTATAACTAGGGCAAATTGCCATTTGCCCCTACATACACAACAATAACATTATGAAAAAACAACTTCTTATTATTCTTTCGCTGCTGAGTTGGGGGATTTTCGCCCAGGAACTCTCTTGCAAGGTTACGATCAACACCCAACGGGTCAACCAGACCAACCAACGGGTATTTGCTACCCTACAGCGCTCTCTACAAGAGTTTATCAACCGCAAGGCTTGGACAGACCTCAAGACAAGGGAGAACGAACGTATAGACTGTTCTTTCGTCTTTACCGTCTCTTCCTATGAGAACAATATGCTCACTACCGATGTACAGATACAGGCCTTCCGCCCTGTGTATGGGAGTGGCTACCAAACACCGCTGATGAACTACCAAGAGAAAGGGGTTACTTTTTCCTACTTGGAGAACGAACCTATCTACTTCAACCCCAGCAACTTTACCTCTAACCTATCTTCCTTTATCGCCTACTATGCGCTGATTATCATAGGGATAGATGCCGATACTTTTGCTCCAGATGGGGGCAAACCCTATTTTGAGAAAGCCCTGGCTGTGGTACTCAATGCCCAAGGAAGTGGAGACAATGCTTGGCTACAGAATGGCTCTAACAACCGCTGGCAGATGATTACCGACCTGCTTTCCGATGACTTCGCTGCTCTACACAAGGTGCTCTATGCTTATCACCGCAAGGGCTTAGACCTGATGAGCCAAGACACCCAGAAAGCTAAAAATGGTATAGCCGAGGCGCTTATAGAACTTGACAAGATGGACAATAGCCGTATCAACCGCTTCCTCGCTCAGCTCTTCTTTGATGCCAAAGCAGATGAACTCGTCCAGATCCTATCAGAAGGCAAGCCCTTAGAGAAACGACAAGAAGTACAGAAAGTACTGCTAAAATTGGCGCCTACTCATGCACAACAGTGGGGACAGATTAAGTGACTAGTGACTAGTGACTAGTGACTAATAACTAATAACTAACAACTAATAACTAACAACTAATAACTAGCCTATGAGAATAGTTTTGTTTTATTTAGGGCTGTTGCTAACTGTGGGTGGTTGGGCTCAGGATAAGAGAGCCTATGTTTTCTTTGATAAAAACGGTAGGCGCACTTCCTACAAGAAACTCCTTAGAAAGAGTGAAAAAGCCGATATAGTACTCTTTGGCGAGTATCACAACAACCCTATTGCCCATTGGTTAGAACTTGAACTTCTCAAAAACCTACAACCCAAGCGTCCGCTTGTCTTAGGGGCGGAGATGCTGGAGCGGGATAACCAAGAAGCCCTTGATCGCTACTTGCAAGGGACTATTGACCAAAAGGGATTAGACACCTTAGCCCGCTTATGGAAAAACTACAAGACAGATTATAAGCCCTTGGTGGATTTTGCCAAGAAGCACCAACTGCCTTTTGTAGCGACCAATATTCCTCGCCAATATGCCAACCTTGTATATAAGAAGGGAATCCAAGCCCTTGATACACTTGCTTCCACTGAGAAGCAATGGATCGTACGCCTACCTTTCGCCTATGACGGCAGCCTCTCCCAATATGAAAAGATGAAAAAGATGTCGGGACACAACACGGAGAACCTCCCTATGGCACAGGCGATTAAGGACGCTACCATGGCCGAATCCATATTAGCACACTTAAAACCCAACAGCCTTTTTGTCCATTTCAATGGGAGCTACCACTCTGACTATTACCAAGGCATTGGGTGGTATCTCAGGCGAGAACGCCCCGATCTACGGATCTTGACCATCGCCACTACCTCGCAAGCGGAACTCAAGAGGCTTGCCAAGGAGAATTATGGTCAGGCTGATTTTATCTTGGCGGTTGATGAAGACCTATAGTCAAGCATATTTAACGTGAGTTCGATATAACGAAAGCTCCCACAGATTTTCACGGATTTCACAGATTTTCTATGTTTGTGTAATTGTGCTGTTGCGATTTACACAGATTTTTATAAGGCCTTTGGCCTTATTTATCCGTGGAAATTAAGGAGTTATACTTAGTTGTTGTATCATTCTCTCCGTGAAAATCCGTGGAATCTGTGGGAGAAAAATATAATTTTGCTTACGTCGAACTCACGTTATTTAGAATGCGAAAAAAATACGAATAAATAAGGTAAGGGATTTATTCTTAATTTGCTCTCTTTCAAGGGCGAATTGCCATTCGCCCCTACACCTGCTCATGCTAATTTTTCGCAAACCATTTCTGTTTGGCTATAAAAACAAAAAAGAAGTTTGACAAAAAGTTTTTTGCCTGATTTTTCTCTTCTATTAGAAAGAACCTCTATCTTTAAACAAAAGAGCTACAAGCTCTATCTGTGTAAGGCACGAGCTAAAGTCGCTGAATACTTGGAAGCGAGTATGTGACTCGCGCCAGTACATAACTACAATACAAGAACTATAAAATTTAACGGGACACTATTGTAAGCACTATATAAGTAAGCCCTGCTACAATATAAATTAACGTGAGTTCGATATAACGAAAGCTCCCTCGAATTTTCACGGATCTCACAGATTTTCTATGTTTGTGTAATTGTGCTGTTGCGATTTACACAGATTTTTATAAGGCCAAAGGCCTTATTTATCCGTGGAAATTAAAGAGTTATACTTTTTTAGTTGTTGTGTTATTCTCTCTGTGAAAATCCGTGGAATCTGTGGGAGAAAAAATATAATTTTGCTTACGTCGAACTCACGTTATCTTTAAACAAAAGAGCTACAAGCTCTCTCTGTATAAGGCACGAGCTGCAAGCTCGCGCCAGCAGATGCCAGCAGATAACTACAATACAAGAACTATAAAATTTAACGGGACACTATTGTAAGTACAATATAAGTAAGCCCTGCTACAATATAAATTAAGCATACAAAAAACAAATAAAATATTGCATTTTATTCAACAAAAGCGCTACTTTTTAAATTTTATTCAATATTTATATTTTAGTTTCTTTATAGATAACCTCCAAAGGTCTGTTTTTAAGCAACTTAATGAAAATAAGACTCTTATTAAAATTAAAAACTTTTCATTTTCCTATGTAATACATTATTGTTTATTGAAAAAATATTTAATTTATTTGTTTTATTTTCAAAAAATGACGTATATTTGCAGCTTTCTATTAAAAAACATTCTGATATGAAGCAAAACAAACATTGGAGGTTATTGTATTTCCTCTTTACCCTTTGCCCCTTATGGCTTGTAGCCCAACAACTCAGTGTAAAAGGAGTGGTGAAAGACACTGATGGAATGGAAATGCTCGGTGTCTCTATTATTGTCAAAGGCACCCAAAAAGGGGTCGCTACCGATGGCAATGGTCGTTATCAAATCAAAGTACAACCTCATGACGTTCTTGTTTTCTCCAGCGTGGGGTATCTCTCCCAAGAGAAAACAGTAGAAAAGAGTGGTGTTATTGACATCACCTTGGAGGCTGAAGTGGTAGCACTCACAGGTACCGAAGTGGTCGCTGTTGCCTATGGAGCTACCGACAAGAAATCATTTACAGGTTCGATGACAACAGTCAAAGAGGAAACCATCAAAGGAGCACAGACCAACAATGTTGTAAAAGCCTTGGAAGGTTCCGTTGCGGGGGTGCAGATCTCCTCTGGTTCAGGGCAACCAGGTTCGGGTGCCTCTGTGCGCATACGAGGTATAGGCTCTATCAATGCCTCCAGCAACCCCTTAGTCATCTTGGATGGTGTGCCTTACGAGGGGAGTCTCAATGCTATCAACAACAGTGATGTGGAGAGTATCAATATCCTCAAGGACGCATCGGCAGCAGCGCTCTATGGGGCACGAGGTGCCAATGGGGTGATTATCATCACTACCAAGAGTGGCGCACGAGGCCAACTCTCCGTTCAGTACGACAGCCGTATAGGGTTCAACTATCGCGGGGTGCCTGAGTACGACCTTATGAGTTCCCCTTCCGAATACTACGAAACCCTATGGCATTCCCTCTATAACCAAAGCCGATTTGGACAAAACCAACCCGAAGCTGTGGCACGCTCTTGGGCAAGCCAGCAGCTAATCCCCAATGTAGGAAGCGGGTACAATATATACAATGTACCCGACCAAGAGGTTGTTTTAGCCAACGGAAAGCTCAACCCCAATGCTCAGATAAAGTACTCCGATGCGGCCACTTTTAACCAATGGGAAAAGGCACTTTTCAAACCAGGTGTACGCAAGGAACACAACCTTAGCCTGACCAAAGGTTCTGAAATCAACAACTTCTATTTCTCTTTGGGTTACCTAAGCGATGAGGGGTATAACCTCAACTCCTATTTCAACCGATATTCATCTCGTTTTTCCTACAGAGGAGAAATCACCCCATGGCTAAAGATACATACCAACTCCATGCTTACCTATACCGAGAAGCAGGGAGCCACTTCCATTAGCTATTCCAATCCTTTTTCTTGGACGCGTAATATAGCTCCTATCTACCCTATCTACGAACATGATGATTCGGGTCAGGTGCTTAGCAGTTATGACTATGGTGCTACTCGTAAGTATAATGACAATGCCAATCCCCTTGGCACTCAGAAAGAAAACATAGACTTGACGAGGGATTATTACCTTAATCAATCCATATCCCTAGACGCTACCCTCTTGAAAAACTTACAATTCTCCAGCACAGGGAATGTATATGGCAATTTCTACGAATCCAATAACTTCACCACTCCCTTGGCTGGTGAAGGGAAAGTATATGGGGGGAATGCCACTAAATCCCGTTCCGATGTTGTGGTGATGACCTTCAACCAGTTGCTCCGATACCAAAACACTTGGAAGGACTACCATCTTGAAGCCCTTTTGGGGCATGAATCCCACAAGGCACACAGGGGCTATGACAGGTGCCAAGCGCAATTTTGTAGATCCTCGCAACAGTGAGTTCTCCAACGCTGCGGTTTTGGCCGCTTTGGACTCCTATACGAGCCATTATTTCATAGAAGGATACTTTGGGCAGATAAATGCCAACTACAAACAAAAATACTTCTTCTCCAGCAGCTTGCGTCGTGATGCTTCTTCGGTATTTGCGCCTGAACATCGTTGGGGTACGTTCTGGTCAGTGGGAGGCTCTTGGCTAATCAGTCAAGAAGATTTTATGAAAAAAGCCACTTTTGTCAATAGCCTAAAGCTAAAAGCCAGCTATGGAATCCAAGGGAATGATGAACTCTATCTGCCCGATGGAGGTCGCTCCTTGGTACCCTATATGACCCTATATGAGGTTACCTCCGATGGTAGTAACGCAGGGCTACAAGCGCGCTACAAAGGCAATCGCAACATCACTTGGGAAGAGAGTGGCAACTTCAATACAGGAATTGAGGCTACCCTATGGGATCACCTTCTTACTATAGAGGCGGATTACTTTGTCAAGAAAACCAAGAACTTGCTCTTCAACATGCCCCTACCCTCCTCCACAGGCTTTAGCTCCGAACCGAGAAATGTAGCCGACATGGAAAACAAAGGGATTGACTTTGTTATCAACCTAAATCCAATAAAGCGCGAGCACTTCTCTTGGTCTGTGTCTTTCAACGGACTATACTATAAAAACACCATCACCAAACTGCCTGAGGAACTCAGAGAAAAAGGCGTCTCCAGAGGAGGTTCACAAATCCTAAAAGAAGGCGGCAGCATCTATGACTTCTATATGGTACGCTGGGCGGGAGTCAACCCTGACAATGGAGATGCCCAATTCTATATCAAGAACCCAGCCACAGGCGCCTATGAGGTGAAAGGTAGTGCCGCCTACGAAATGGAAAACAGTCGCACCTTCGTCGGTTCTTCCATTCCTGACCTACAAGGAGGCTTCGGTAGCAATTTTAGACTATACAACTTTGACCTCTCCCTACAGTTTGCCTACCAGCTTGGCGGCAAGTTCTACGACTATCAGTACGCAGGGCTTATGCACTCAGGACAGTTGGGTAGAGGATGGCATACCGATATGCGTGCACGCTGGAGCCCTGAAAACCCACATACCGATGTGCCCCGCTTGGAGTTTGCCAACCAAAAGCTACTGAGCTCCTCCGACCGTTTCTTGATAGATGCTTCCTATCTGTCGCTAAGAAACATCAGTGTAGGGTATAGTCTGCCTGAAGAGGTTTGCCAAAAGCTACACCTAAACAAGCTCCGCTACTATATCACCGCTGAGAACGTATATCTCTGGAGCAAACGCAAGGGGTTAGACCCTCGTTCGAGCCTCGCAGGGGTGAATAGCTCCGCTGTATATAGTCCTATACGTACTGTTTCTATGGGACTTACCCTTAACTTTTAATCCGATGTATCATGAAGAAAAATAATATATACCTCCCATTATTCCTTTTAGGGCTGCTTATCAGTGCCTGTTCTAAAAGCGAATTTGACCCTAAAGTAGATGGCTTCCTCACCGATGAGCGCAAAAAGGAGCTTATGGAAAATGTAGAGACCAAGGCCAACCTCTTGCAAGTAGAACTCAATGGTATCTATAACAACAATATACGCTCTCAATCCAATAGTGGAGAGACCTTTGGGCTGAAGGCCATTCACCTGGCCACAGACCTTTCGGGGCTAGATATGGTACAACAATCCTATAGCTGGTTTGGTTTTGACTACAACTTTGATATGTGGCGTGCCGAATATGCCCGTACGGCCTTTTTATGGAATTTTCTCTACAAGCAAATCAGCTCTATCAATGCTGTACTTACGGAATATTTCCCAGAAGTACCTTCCCAAGCGGTATTGTATCAGAAATATGCGGAACTGAAATCCTTACGAGGTATCTACTATTACTACCTAATCAATCTCTACCAACACTCCTATAAGGGGCATGAGAATGACTTAGGCGTCCCCTTAGTGCTACGCCCTACCGATGCCAAACTGCCTCGTGCTACAGTAGCGGCTGTATATGAGCAGCTTTTGGCCGATTTTTCAGTAGTAGATGATGCCCGCTATGTAGTTACTGAAACTAAAACCGATGTAGATAAGGCTGTCGCCGCGGCCTACTTGGCCAAAGTATATGCCCATCTTGAGCAGTGGGACAAGGTGATTGCCTATACCCGTATGGTGCTCAATAGTCCTTATTTTACCTTTACCTCTATGGGTGAGGTACAAGCAGCCAAGTGGGATATCTCCTCCGCCTCTTGGCTTTGGGGGTATGACATTACTCAGGAGACTACCACTCACTGGAATTCCTTCTATTCCAATATAGACAACACCAACCCTATAAGCTATGCAGGAGGGGGTGCCTTCAAGAGCATCTATAGCCTGCTCTATGCCCATATAGCCCCTACCGATGTGCGTCGCAACCTCTACATAAACCGCACTGAAGCCCCTGCGATCGCCTATAGATACCCACAGCTACCCGATTATGCCAATCTAAAGTATGTTACAGACACCCGCTTCTTAGGAGATTATTGTTTCCTACGTTTGGAAGACCCACTACTGCTCTATATAGAGGCCTTAGTGGAGAGAAACGAACTCCCCCGTGCTCAAAACACCTTGACCTATTTCATGCAGAACTTCCGTGATCCTTACTATACTCCTACGGCTACAGACCAAGCCTCTATGCGTGAGGAAGTACGTTGGCAACGCCGTATAGAACTCTGGGGAGAGGGCACCTCTTTCTTTGATTTCAAGCGTTGGGGATTAGGCGCCAACAGAACTCAAGCAGGCAGCAACCATGTTTATGCCATAGATGTTCCCGCAGGAGACAGGCGTTGGGTGTATCAGATTCCTATTAGCGAAATAGAAGCCAATCCGAATATGGTACAGAATTAATGAGTTGATGAGTCAATGAGTCAATGAGCTGATGGGTCAATGAACTGATTTAAGGTTCATTGACCCATCGGTTTATTTTATAACCTACTACGTTCGCTCTCTATACCGCTGCCCCTGACATCCTCCTCTACCTCTTTGCCTTTGGCAAACTGGTAAATGAGGGAGAGACCAAAGAATCGTGTGTTGGCCTTGTTGTAGCTATAACTATACACTTGGTTGAAGTCATATTCACTCTTGGATCTGGAGGTATTGAATAGATCACTTACAAAAGCATTGAGCTTGAAGGCGTCTGAAATTGGATAGAACAAATCCACACCAAAGGTATTGCTCTGGTAGTTCTTGAAATACATATTCTTGTGATCGGATGTATAAGTGTAGTTCACACCCAACTCCATATCCCAAGGGAGATAAAAACGCTGAGACAAAAACACTTCTGCATATAGGGAATGGTACTGCTCATTGGGGAGTCTGAAATGGAGACTTCCCCCTACAAATTTGGCATTCATCTCGCACCAATCGGTTAGTTTTTGGAAAGAAGATATATGCAAAAAGAAATCATTCTTATAGCCCGCATTCTCAGGACGGGTAACCCGTATACCTGCCACATCACTAGGCATATATACAATATTATTTTGGGTATAGCGATAAGTTAGACTCAGATTAAGCCTACCTGTATGTCCCCATTGAACTTGGTAAGTGTTGGCTGGTTTCAACTCCTTATTCCCCACGCCTGCCGTAGTAGGGCTATATCTTATATAAGTAGGATTAAAAGCATTAAAATACGGCCTACTGAGTCGCTCAGCCGCAGAGATATAAAAGCTATACCCCCATAACTGACCCTTGTATTGGGCATTGAATAACCATTGCCAATCATTGTTATAATAATACGCTGATCTATTGTTGAAATCATTGTAATTATACTCAGAGCGAGCCCCCAAGGATACTGAAGCACTTTCCCCCACAGGGAAGTTATAAGAGGCATAAAGAGCAAGTATATATTCCTTTAGAAAAAAATCCTTTGAATAATCGGTATCTTTGATATACTGCTGATTGACAAGATAAAAACGATTCTGGTAAAGGCGGTTATCTACCAGAGAAAGACGAGTACCTAGGGAAAATGCCTGCTTATCTGCCCATTTCTTATTCCAAGCCGCCTTAAGAGCATAGACAAAGACCTTATCATCATTTGCTTCTTCAAAAACCTTAGTTGTTACAAGTGCTTTGTGCAGTGTTTCCTCTTCCCAAGAGGGATTCTCATATTTCCTATTCATGAAATCAAGATTCACCTGTAGGTTGGAGTTGAGTGTATCTAAGGTTTGCTTAAGTGCTAAAGAAAAAGTATGATCGGTAGAATGCTGGCTAAAAAGCTTATGATTGGCAATCCAATGGTCATAGGTATTATGATCATAGACCTCTGTACGTGTATTTCGGTCATGATCCTTATCCTCGTCGTAATTGAGCATATAAAGGAAACTCAGACTTGTATTCTCATGTGGTGTATAGTCTGTTCCAAAGAGAACATTATTACCTATTCTCCTTAGCTTGGCTTCAGTGGTGCTATTATAGGAACGTTGCACATTCTTAAGTGTTAGCTCATTTGCCTCCTCTAAGACGGTTTTGGAGCGAAAGTGATAGAGATTGCCATAGATACGATATTTCTCGGTAGCATAAAAGAGATCCACACCACTATCATAGCCAAATTGAGGTTTGAAGTATATTCTCTGGCGCAACTCCCCTACCCAACCTTGTTTTTGGATTGTATTTATCTTGATTATTCCAAACTTAGAGGCTTCGGTAGAGGCGTCCATTCTATCGACTACCTCTATACTCTCAATGGTATTGGTAGGAATAGTACTTAGAAACTTGAGGATCTTATCCTTGGGCAAATGAAGCTCCTTACCGTCCAGAACAAGCTGAATATCATCACTACCGAGAATATTTAGTCCATTAACAGTGGAGATACTAGGAGCATAGTCGAGTATCTCAAGTATATTATCTCTGTTTTTCAGGCGAGACTCAGCCACTGCTATCACCACTCCTGTATCGGTATAGGTGATAGGGCTTTTGGTACGAGCGATAGAGACACCTGAGAGTTCTTGCACTTTTTCAGCAAGGGAGATCTCCCCCAAGGAAGTATCTGATTGTAAGGAAAGTACTTTAGAAAACCCTTCGTAGAAGACAGAACTGACCGTAAGGGTATAAGTACCTGCCGCTGCTTGTAGGCTAAAACTACCGTCCTGCTTGGACAAAGTTGCCTCGACCACTTTTTCCTCCTGTAATAACTTCACAGTACAATAAGCGATAGGGGCATTGCTCTTATCCCTTAGCACTCCCTCGACCTTAAATTGTCCCCAACAGCAGAAAGGAACAAAACAACATAGAAGAAAGAACGATTTCATAGCGTAAGAAAAATTGTTTGACAAATATTAAATTATTTTACCTTGATAATCAATCAAGTAACTTTCGTAATTAAAATCTATTAGCTCTATTCCTTTGGGTGTAAGGGTAAAAGAGGGTATACGCTCTGTGGGCGAGACAAAGATATCCTTACCACTGAACTGCCAAAGGATTTCGCCCTGCCTATTAAGGCGTGATATCTCTACCTCTCCATGGGTAATGTAATCATCTTGGTAAGGAACAATCTCAAAGCAAGTAGCCATATCCACCTGCGTATGCCAAAGGAGCTCTAAGGAGGGTAAGAAGATACAAAATACCTCATTACCACAAGCTATGAGCAATCTATCGCCGTCTAACAGCGCACTTTTCTCCCACAGACTGCTCACGCTCCCTCCTGCTGTGAGGACTACGTTTTTAATCTCCTCTTCTGCCTGATAGAGATAAACTGTTACTTGTGGTGGGTGAGCTTCCTTTTCTCTTATCTCTATCTGATAAGAATCTTTATAAAGCCAAAGGGTGTTTTTCATAGTGTTTTAAGGTCGTATAATTGTTTCTTCTACTTTGCCTTTGATCATATTCTCAATAGCAGTATAGAGGTCGCCCCCATAGAGATGGTAATAGGTCTTTCTTGGTATCCAAGAGGTAAGGTCAAGTACGCCCCATACACTCCCTACACTATCTATACAGAGAACTTCATCGGCATTGACATCGCCAAAGGGAATAAGCTCGGTAATACCTGCATCCGATTCATAGTATAGCATCTCTTGGCGAGATTTTGCGAATATATAAAAACCATATAGCCGTCGCGGCGCTTGATATCCTTGTCGTCGAATATGGTAAGGAAAGTAACAAGCTCATGCGGCAAATCGTCATAACCTGCCTCGCGATAACGCGCTTTGATAGTTTCCGTACGAGTGCGTCGCTCTTCTTTAGAGAGGGTATTGAGTAAGGCAATACCTTGCTGGGCTAAAAGGTTTTCTAATGATTTTTTCATTTCTTAAACAAATTTGCTACCTCAAAAACGGGTACTAACAACAATAGTATAGGCCATAAAACGAGAAAGATCACCCCCGTCAACAAACAGCCTAAGTACTGGTTATAAGCAAAGTCTCTATCCAATAGTTCTATGGTCTTATTAACTATCCATAGTTTTTCTATTTTCTTCTTGAGGTTCATGGGTTTCATTCTTCACTTTTCACTCCCTCCAATTCCAGCAAAAACTTTTTCCGCCACAAGCCTCCTCCATAGCCTGTGAGGGTACCATTGGAGCCAATAACCCGATGACAGGGGATAAGGATAGAGATATGATTTTGGCCATTGGCATTGGCTACCGCGCGTACACTTTGGGGCGATCCCAAGGCGATGGCTTGCTGTTTGTAACTCCACGTTTGCCCATAGGGAATGGTTCGTAAGACCTGCCAAACCCTTTGTTGAAAATCAGTTCCAAAGGGAGATAGAGGCACGGAAAACACCTGACGCTTGCCTGCAAAATATTCGCTAAGTTCTTGTTCCAAAAGGGCAAAGTAGGGACTTTCACCTTGTATAATAGGGGCTTTTTCCAGTTTAGAAATTTCTTTTAGCTCTGCTTCCAACACTTTGCTATCAGAAAACTCCAACATACAGATCCCCTTGCCTGTAGCACAAGCTACCATAGTGCCTATAGGGGTTTCTATATGCTTGAGGAGGATTCCCCCGATCCCCCGAAGGGGAACAAAAGGAAGGTTTTCTTTAGTTAGTATGCTCACATTTTCCATGTTTTTCGTTTTTTATTTCCTTGCTTCCTCTATGGTGAGGCCAAAAGGCTCTAATGCCCATTTGAGATTGGAAAGGATATAATCCTCATCTTTAGAAAAACGCTTGGCTATCTCTTTGTAATAGGGCAGTAAACGCTTGTCTTTTACCTCAGATAGTGCTTGTATAACTGTGTGTAACACCTTGTTATCGCTCTCTTGTAGCCCTTTGATGAAGGTGTCAAGATATTGCTCTCTTTTCTTGCTTTTGCCCAGTGTATAATAGGCTGTTATACGGATTCGAGGATTTGCATCATCAGTAAAAGGAAGGATTACTTCCTCGAAATTGTCATCGCCTTCGGTAAGGAGGTAGGTAGCAAAATCAAAGGTTTCCTCATCGGTAATAGAGGGCAAGAGTTCTTTTACGATAGGCACCCAGTCGGCACAGTGGTCTTGAGCATACCACCATATATACTGAAATACTTCCTTGGGCTTCTCGGTTACTAAGGTATCCAAATAAGGTTTGGCGCGCTTGTAGGAGGACAAGGTGAGTATTTCAATGAGAAAATCCCTATCCTCATTGTTTAAGGCGATGAGCGCTTCTACTTTGTCTAATACGGTATCAGACAAAGGCGGTCTTTTGTGATACACTCCGTCAAGACAATCGGTTTGGGTTTTGCGGTCGTTGGTTTGCTCATATTCGGCAAGAAGTACCTCAGCGGGTTCACCTCGGTGGTAGCCAAACCAAGTAGGTCGGTCGTCCAAGAGTTGGCCAGAGATGACCTCATCAAGATAGCGTTCGTACCAATCCAAGAAATTGGTTTCAAAAGCAAATGTAGGTTGTATTAAATCCCAATTGACATTGACTACGCGTCCTGCATAAGGCCCTGTAAGCACCAAAGCGTGGTAATAGGCACAGCCCTGACTTCCCAAGGGGAGCAGTCCGCCAAAGACTTTCCCACACTGTTGGGTGTAGTCCTCCTCTGTTTGCGTTTCGTCCTCCTCTTGCTCATCATCTTCAAAATCTTCATCTTCTTCCTCATCTTCAAAATCCTCATCTTCTTCGTCATTCATTAATAGCGGACTGGAGAGGGCTTCCCATTCTTCTTTGGTCATATCGGGTGAGAGGGCACAAGGGGCTTTGAGGTAGGTTTCCGTTTGGTCATAAACAAGGTCATTCACTTGAGTACCGAAAGCATACAAGCCGTAATAAGGCCCTGCCATCGTGTCCAACTTCTGGGCTTTAGCGTCGCCTATGGTCTGTACAAAAGCACGGTAATCCTCAGGTAGGGATACACCATATTTTTTTTCAAAGGCAAGGACTTCCGCCTCACTTACGGGAGGGTTAAGATGGTACTCATGTGTCTCGGCGCCAAATACTTCCAAGTCTTTATCGGCAGCTTTGGCTTGGGAGAGCTTTTGCTGAATGCGGTGGAGTTGTTCTTGATACATAAGGGTTAGGTTTTAGGGGGTCATATAAGGGATTTTGATTCTGTTTTCTATTCGGAGGGTATAGCCTGTTTCTTGTTGAAATTCTTCCATCCTTGCTACATAACTACGATGTATTTTCTTTTTATTTGCTATATAAGCTGCTTTAATATTATAATCAGTAATATCACAGATCTTTTTAAAGTGATTTATTGTTGCTATAAGTTGCAAAGCCGCTTCTTTTAGAAAATCACTTGCATTTTTTAGCTTTCTATCTTTTAATTCTACAAAAATAAGGTTATTTCCATCATACTCAAGCATACCATCACAACGTTTTTCCATTTTTGTAGGGTCATCATCTCGCCAGATTTCAATACAGTTATCAATAGCGATAAAGTAAACCTCTTTTTGTTCTTCATTTTTTATTTCTGCAATCCAACTGTCCTGATTACTTACATCAATATAAGCAGGTTTTTGTGTTCCCTCTTCATCACATAAACCAAAAATCTTTTCAGAAGAAACTTGCTGACATTGGTTATTAAAAAAATCTATTGCCATTGTTATTTTAAATCTAAAAGGTCTGCAAAAAGGTTATTGGTTTCATCTATTTGGAGATTTAGCATATTCTCATCAGAAGGTATTCCATTATAATCACCTAACAACTTCACAGTACCTTCTTTTTCATCAAGTTCATAAATAGCTAAATCCTCACTTTTTACAAGTGCTGAAATTGGTATAATCTTTCCTATCTGTTCTTTGTTTACCTCGTTTCGTATGTTTCCTGCTTCCACAGCTACTGATATGTAATTGACCAAATAAGGGCTATGGGTGGTAATTATCAATTTGTTAGCAGGTATTTCATTATTGATTTTCAGCAAACTATAGAGCATATTGCGTTGCGAGGTTGGAAAGAGGTTTTGCTCAGGCTCTTCAACGATATTAACAAAAGAGGTTTTGTTAAATTTTTCAGATAAAGCGTTGGCTGCGCTACGTCGTTGCTCTTCTGTAAAATGAAGATTGGCATAGATTTCCTTGATTTGCTTTTCAAATCGTTTACGTTCCTCTATACTCATTGGTTCTGTCTTATTCTTTACACTATTTACTAAATAGTCAGACACTAAGAACAAAGGCACTAATGATTGGAACCCACTTGAGGCCTCTGAGAGTTGTACCCTATAGTCATCACCTTTTACATAGAGTATATCTCTATTTTTATCGTATAACAAATAAGATTCATTGATGGGGAGCGGCATTTCGGTTACCTTTTCTTTAGCATAAGTATAGGCTGCCAAGAAATCATTCAAGGCAGCTGAAGCTACTTTTAGTTCCCTCATACTCTTCATATATGAAATAAAGTTCCGCTCAGAAGGCACATACATTAGCTGTGGAAGGGCATACGCCATCTGCTTCTTTTCAAAAGATAATTGTCCTTCTGTATAGGTAATTGAAAAAGCACTTCCTGTATATTGGATATAAGTATTTTCTTTCAAATAGTTCTCAAGGCGATGATAGCTTAGAAACAAGTCCCTAAAAGTATTATTTTTTTCAAACCATTGAGGATTATAACTTTCTTTAAACAAAGCCTTTTCTATCCACATAAAGGTAGCGATAAGTTTAGCCACGGTACTCTTCCCGCTGCCCTGATTTCCTATGAAGAAGGTTACTTTTTTAATCTCTATAGGAGCACTATGTTCTTTGATAGCTCCAAAGTTTCGTATGGTAATATTACTCATTTTGTCAATGCCTTGTTCTAAAGAACAAAAATACAACTTTTCAATCCAAAAGTCAAGAAATAATTGTTTTTTTACTTTCTCGCTTCTTCTATAGTCAGCCCAAAAGAAGCTAAACGGCGTTCTAAGTTACTAAGAATATAGTCTTTCTCTTTGGGGAAACGCTTGGCTATTTGTTTGTAATAGGGCAACAAACGTTCGTCGGTTATACCTGAAAGAGCTTGGATAGCTGCTCTGAGTACATTATTATCACTATCTTGTAGTCCGCTAATAAAAACCTCCAAAAAGGCTTCCTTATTAGGACTTTTGGAGAGGGTATAATAAGCATACTCACGCATTTGGGCAATAGGATGATGCGTAAATGGTATGATAACAGTCTCAAAATTGCTGTTAGGACAGTCAGAGATTATGGCGCTTGCGCGCTTAAATACATCTAAGTCCTCAATAGTAGGCATTTGTGCTTTTACTACTTCTATCCAGTCGGCATAATGTTTTTTTGCATAGAAACATATCATCTCCACTGCTTTTTTAAAATCCTCCTTTATCAAAGTGGTTAAATAAGGCTTGGCATGCTCGTAAGAAGAGCGCAAAAGAAGGTTGATGAAGAAGTGCTTATCTTCCTTATTCCAGCTGATAATTCTTTCAATAGTGGGGAACGTTTCCGCAGGAAAAGGAAATTTCTTATGCCAAAGAGCATCCCTACAATTCCTTTGCTCTTGCAAATCGGTAGTTTGCTGATAGTCATTTAGAAGAACTTCAATAGTGCCACGACGATTATAACCAAAATGGGCTAAGGTGTTTCCTATCAAATCGCCAGAGATCACCTCGTCCAAATAGCGTTCGTACCAATCCAAGAAAGTAGTTTCAAAGGCAAACTTAGGTTTTCTCAAATCAACATCTATATTCACTACTCGCCCTGCATATTTGCCGTTGAGTACCAAAGCGTGGTACATAGAGCAGCCCTGAGAGCCTAGTGGTAAAAGACCGCTATATACCTTTCCGTGAAGTGCTTCATAAGTAGCATCGTCTAACAGAAATTCTGTGTGGTTTTCCTTGGCTTCTTGTTCGGCTATTTCGGCTTCCAAAAGTTCTCTGCTAAAAGCCTCCCATTCTTCATCTGTCATATCAGGAGAGAGGGCACAAGGAGCTTTTAAGTAAAGAGTGCCGTCGCCAAGAAGAAATTGTTCTTGTGCTCTATCAAAATCAAAAAGCCCATAGTAAGGACCTGCTATCCTCTCTAATCTTTCAGCATTTTTGTCACCTATGGTAAGTAGGAAATCGCGATAGCCCTCAGGCAAAGTCAGTCCGTACTTTTGTTCAAAGGCAAGGACTTCCGCCTCGCTTACAGGTGGATTGAGGTGGTACTTGTGTGAGCTGGCACCAAATACTTCTAAGTCTTTATCGGCTTCTTTGGCTTGGGAGAGCTTTTGCTGAATGCGGTGGAGTTGTTCTTTCATTTGTGTTTGTTTTTCACTATTTTATATATTCCCATAAACCTCTATATAGGCGCAGATGAGGAGTTTTTCTTCTATATAAGTGAGCACTTTCTCCACAAAGGTCTTTACTTTTTCTTCGGTAAATGTACGCTGGCGCAGTTGTGTGATGATTTTTTGGCATGTGGTGAGATCAAAAAGGTTGCTAGTGGTATCCTTGAAATCGGGTTCTATCTTATTCCATTGGGGTTGGTATAGGGGAAATACGGATTGGAAATCTTCCGAGAGGTATTCATCAAAATCTTTTATTGGGATAAAGATAGAGCGCTTGGAAACAACGTTCAGATCAGTATCCAAGGCAGTGATGATATAGCCCATACCTCTTTCGCTGGTGTCTCTCCTATTATCCACACTTATAGTTAGTGAAGTACTAAAAATGTGTTTTACAGTCTTTTCGACATTGTAATCAAAGCGCTTGTACGCACTTTCCGCTTCCCAGCGCTCGCAGTGGGTTGTTGCCATAATAGTGGCTATATTCTCTTGGTGATAGAGGGCTATGGCTGCAGGGAGGTCACCTGCAGTTTGCTCTAATAGGGTTTTGGCTTTCTGCAAGGGAAGGGCGAGCTCAGTTTTGAGGGTTTGTATTTCTTTGAGATAGTTCATTCAATTAACAAATTACTTCATTTTGGGACGAAAAGAGCGTTTTTTGTCAAAGCCTTTGCTGTCTATTTTCAGCTCGTTGGGCAGTTCCGGTGATTGCTCGGCTTGGGTTTTGAGGTCGGAAAGGTACTGCACGATGTGCTGCCATACAAAATCAGGGTCGATATAGACGCCGAGTTCCTGCAAACTAGGGTTTATATATACTTTTTGATTTTTCGTTCTATAATCACTCGTAATGAGTAGTAACGGTATTTTTGAGAGTTCTTCCCAAGACAAATGAGTTTCTTCCCTGATATGAAAACCATTATTCTCACGAATGAAATCAGCTGTATCTGAAAAATAACCTAAGCAAAGATTACTTTTATACTCATATTGTTTCCCATCTCGGAATTTTAGATAGTGTCCGTCAAAAAAATAATACTTCCTTTTTTTGTTTCTATATCTACTAAATCAAAATGGGTATAGATTTTATTTTGGGTAATAAAAAGATGTACCACTTCACTCCCTACATATAGTGTTGAATACAAGGCAAGGTTAGATTCTTCTGGAGAAATACGCTGTCTATCTACAATCGTTCCATTACGTCGGTCATAGATGAGGTTTTCATCTGTGCCGTAGTCAGCGACTTTATAGTCGTAGTAATCTTTGAATTTAGAGATGATTTTCATTATTTATACAAGAAAAGTAAATGATCTTACCTATAAAAAATCTTGTACTACTCAAAAATTACAATACTTTTTTGGTGGTACAGGAGGACATATTATCCATTTCTGTCATTTTTATAATATAACTATTAATCTAAATAGCGAAAATTTCCAATTTTTGTAAAAATATTATTGACAGATTCCTTTTGTTTAAGGGTAATTTTAAAATTTTTATATAGATATCTTAGTATAGAGCCTAAAAAATCTACCGAATAACCTTCTCTAATAGCTTTTTTAATCCAAAAAGAATATGAATAGCATCTATGCAAATTATCTAATTTTAAAATATCTGGAGCAGCATTCTCTATATTTAAAATATGTCTAACTTGTTCATCCGTTAAGTCTCCTTTTTCAATAAAAGTTAGATAATAGTCTTTTAGATATCTATACGAAACTCCTTCAAATTCTTCTATAAGTTTATTCTCTCTTAGCTCAATGTATTCTACTGCTTTTTTCTTATCATCATTTCTATGAATATTCTGGTTATGAATATTTCTCTCTTGATTTTCTTGATTTTGATTTTCACCTTCTTCATCTTCTAATGTTTCTATAATATATTTTGTAAAATCAGGTATTGATCTTAAATCTGCATTTACATTCCTTTCAGTACAATAACGCCCTGAAGAAAATACTTCTCCTGTATCGATATTCTTGACTACATACACCTTTTGAGATATTAGTCTTCTTCTACAAAAATGACATCGTTCAATTTCCGTTGTAAAATCTTTTCTTAATAATTTATAATTACTCATTTTATTTCAGTTATAGATATATATTCGTTTAAAACTACATTATCATTTGATATTATATGATTACTAAGTATTCAAATTAGGGTAATCCTTACTGGCACGAGCTTGTAGCTCATACCTACTATAAATAAAGTTTGTAGCTCACTTTCTCTCGTATTACTTACTTTATAACACTGCCTATCTCCCAATGTTTTTCTTTCAAACAGCTAATAGCAAGGCACGCCCCAATGGCATTCCATACCGAATAGTCAAAGGTAGCTTTTAGCCCTACAAGTGAAAAATTATGAGGACAAAGATAGTAAAAAATAGTGACAAATGACAAGTGACAAATAGCACAGTAGAATTAGTCTCTTGTCATTTGTCACTAACTATTTGTCCATTCGTACAATCCTTGGCTGGAAAGTGCCAATGATATCTACCAAATCGGTTTGGGAAGCCATTACGGTCTCTATGTTTTTATACGCCATAGGGGCTTCTTCGGCATTGCCTCCAATGAGGGTAATATCTTTGGCTTTGAGAGCTTTTTTGATATCGGAACTGGTAAAGCGGCTACGGCTCTCATTGCGTGAAAAAGCACGTCCTGCGCCATGCGAAGCCGAATCAAAACTCTCGGCATTGCCCTTACCGCGCACGATATAGCCTGCCTCGGTCATTGAGGCGGGAATAATACCCAGTACGCCCTCCCCTGCTGGGGTCGCTCCTTTGCGGTGTACAATCACCTCCTTGCCATCGTGAATTTCCTTCCAAGCAAAATTGTGGTGGTTCTCGATGCGCGCTCTTAGGCGACCGCCTACCGCACGAATAAGTCGGCGGTGAATGTCCTCATGACAAGCCGAAGCGTAATCACCCGCAAGGTTCATAGCTGTCCAATACTCTAATCCTAAGTGAGTTGAGAGATCGAGCCAAGCAAACTGTTGGGCTTCCTTCGGGAGCGGACACTGTTCGGCTGCTACGCGTACGTAATACTGAGCAATTTCCGCACCAAAACCACGTGACCCACTGTGAGAAAGTATACCGAGATATTTCCCTTTGGGTAAACCTATCTGCGGATCGTCGGCTAAGAGTTCTACCTCGCCAAACTCCACAAAGTGGTTACCACTACCCGAAGTACCCATCTGCTTGATGGCCTTATCCTTCAATCGCTTGAGGATAGGAATCAGCGAAAAAGTATCACGGTCGAAAATCTCGTGCTCTACATGCGACTTATGGTGTTCGTACATACCAAACTTGGTGTGCTCCATAAGGGCTTTCTCGTACTTATCTCGCGCTCCTGATAGGTAGGACACAGGGATATCCAATATACTAAGGCACATACGGCAGCCGATATCCAAGCCTACTCCATAAGGAATCACGGCATTTTCTACCGCCAGTACGCCCCCTATGGGCAAACCATATCCACTATGGGCATCGGGCATGAGTGCCCCGCCTACCGAAATAGGGAGTTTGAGAGCCGTATAGAGTTGCGTTTTTGCCTCTTCGGTGATGTCGTCGCCAAAGATATGATAAGGCGCTCGCAAGGCGTTAAGCTGTCGCTTTTCGGTTTTAGTAGAGGAAAGCAGCGCTTCGGCTATCTGACCAAAAGTAAGATGCCCCTCGTATTGCACAGGATTTTTTAAAATATCCTCAAGTACCGACTTTACATAAGCGGTATTCTTGGTAGCGTAATTGCGCTTCATCACTTCTAACGCTACATTAATAGATTGATTATTTGGGAAACCTAACTTAAGAAGGTCTTTCCCTTTGAGTTTTAAATTTGCCATTTTTTAGGTGTTAGGGTTTAGGTATTCGCTAAGCGAATTGCCATTCATTAATAGGCGAATTGCCATTCGCCCCTACAGAGACGCTTGGCAGCGGCGCGCTCCTTCTTATAGCTCTTTTCTACATAAGTACTTTTGAAATCGGTGCCTTTAAAAGTGCGTACAGGGTTGCCGCGCTGCACTTGGGTGTGATTGCTCCAATGACTCTGCGCTTGCTCGGCGAGTTGCTGAAGCTCCATTTCAGCGAGTTTTTCTTTAAGTCGGGCAAGGGCGAGTTTCTTATTGTCTAATTGCGAACGTGAATCCTGTGCAAATACACTGATACCCGTAGGCAGGTGGGTGGCGCGCACTGCCGAATTTACCTTGTTCACATTCTGTCCGCCATTGCCTTGTGAGCGAGTGGTTTGGAACTGTACATCGCGCTCTGAGAAAGGCTGTCGTTGCAGTTGGTCAAGCTCAAAAACGCCTATATACCAGTTACTGCGCTCGTGAAACTTGCGAAAAGTGCTCTTGCCTACCCAGCAGACTGTGCCGAGCCAACTTTTCAAAAACGATGCTAACTCCTTGCCTTTGAGTTGCAGGGTAACCGATTTTACAGTGAGATTGGCATCGCCTTCCTCTCGGCTAAGAATGGTATAGCTGATGCCCGCTTGAGTAGCTTCTTGTAAAAATGTTTTCAGCACTTTGGCTACTACCCATTGGCATTCTAAAGGACCGCGTCCTGCGGTGATTTGTATGATTTTTTCTTCCATTTTTCTTTTTGTTTATAATTGCACATACGGCTTGCACTCTAAAAGCATCTCTCCTATTTCCATTGCTGAGGTGTGATACTTAAGAGCTGCGATTTCTTTCAGTGGGGTGTGTTTGTACTTTTCCTTAGGGTCATAACGCTTTTGGTATTGATTCCACGAATAACTCCCTCCATAGATTTTGCTATGGATAATCCCCCAGTTCTTATGGTCATTTATGATTTTATCAAGTTCGGCGAGTTCTCGCTCTATGGTAACATCTACCGGACGGTAGTGGGTGATCATATTAGGCTTTACACGCAGTTCAAAACGCCACGCTTCGGTAAACTCGTAATACGTTTCAAAACGGTCTTTTTGGCGATTGAAACACTCTATCCTCGCAAAATAGGCACGTTCCTTTTCAGTGAACTTCCCTCTTTCAAGGGCTCTTTGCCATTCCCATTGATTAAAAGCGTATAATTCCTGCTTACGAGCTATGTAAACGCGTTTGCCTCGGCGCTTTCTCTTTTTTTGGAACTTGCGTGTATCGGCGTATTGATAGGTGTTGATTTTCTCTAAAAGTGTCGCGAAAAAGTCGGCTTGCTTACCTTGCCTTACATCTTCCCTGAGTACAAAGAAACGCACATAGCCCTTTTGGTAAGGTTTTTCAAGTGGTACAAGTGGCAGGTTTCGCCTCTGCTTTTCTATTTCAGCATGGCGATCACAGCATTCGCGCAAAAACTTCTCGTGGTCTTCTCGAGCAATGCGCTTGCGAGAACGCAAATTGCGCAGGCGAGAAACGCCTTCGGGGATAATATATAGATTTCCCATTGAATTAATGATTAATGTTTAATGATTAATTTGCTTGGGATTTTTGAGAGAAGGACAAACAAAAAGCCCGAAGCAGTCGCTTCGGGCTTTTGTTGTATGATATGATAATGCTACATCAAGTGGATACGCCACGAAGCGTTACCTTGCCAGCAAGGTAATTCTACGGTAATATGTAACTTGATATAGGTCATTTCTTTGTAAGTTTTATTTAAGGTTAAACAATAGTTGTTTGAAATCGGGGGCAAAGGTAGTGACTAATGACGAACGACAAGTGAAAAATAACAAATAATTAACAACATAATTATTAGTCATTGATTACTTATTTTTAGCCATTAACTTCGCTCCTTCCACTAAGCGGACAAACTCCTTTCGGTAGCCTTCTTCATCTCGGCCGAAAGCATTCTTGGCCAGTTCTATTACTTGGTCATAGGAAGCTTGGGCTTTGTACTCGGAGTCTCTCAGCAGCAGACCAAACTCAGCCACTGCGGCAGCAAAACGAAAATCATCGGAAGCCTGTGTCAGTTCTTTTAGGTTGTAGGTCAGCGGTTCTACCACTTCTCGGCTGGCAGCGTTGGCTTCTTTAGGGTCTTTGTAGCGGATTTTTAGGAAAGCCACCTCATTGCCCTTTCCTATTTCATTGAGCTGACTATCTTGATAACGAAGAGAAGAGGTTACTTTTCCATCGGAAGGGACAATCTCATAGATAGCAGTAACGGTATGCCCTGCCCCTACTTCCCCTGCATCTTTCTTGTCGTTGGTGAAATCCTCATTGGCAAGCATACGATTTTCGTAGCCTAAGAGCTTATATTGCTTTACATACTTAGGATTGAACTCTACCTGTAGTTTAACATCCTTGGCTACAGTAAAGAGAGTTCCACCAAACTCATTGACCAACACCTTCTTAGCTTCAGTAAGGTTATCTATATAAGCATAGTTACCATTGCCACTATCGGCTAAGGTCTCGGACATATCGTCTCGGTAATTGCCCATACCAAAGCCCAATACGGAGAGATACACACCTCCCTCGCGTTGCTTTTCAATAAAGGCTTTAAGGTCATTAGGATTGTTGATACCTACATTAAAATCACCATCGGTAGCTAGAATGATACGGTTGTTTCCTCCCTTGATAAAGGCCTTATGAGCTTGCTCATAAGCCAGCTGTATTCCTTGTTCTCCAGAGGTTGCTCCACCTGCCTCAAGTCCGTCCAATACCTTTTCTATCTTCTCGCGTTCCCTAACTGAAGTAGGTTCAAGTGCCACTTGTGTACCACTGGCATAGGTTACGATACTGACCTTGTCTTGTGGTTTGAGATTTTGAAGCAGGAGCTTCAAGGAGGACTTAAGTAAGGGGAGTTTGTTGTAATCCATCATAGAACCAGAAACATCTATCAAAAACACCAAATGAGAAGCAGGCGTATTGGAAAGATCTAAAGGCTTAGTCTTGAGACCAATACGCAAAAGATAATGTGTGGTGTTCCAAGGAGCTGGAGCCTGCTCGTAGCTCACTCGTAAGGGAGAGGGTGTTTGTGCATCGGGGGTAGGATAATCATAATCAAAGTAGTTAATCATCTCCTCTATACGCACTGCATCCTTAGGAGGAAGGGTACCCTGCTGTATCATACGGCGAATATTACTGTAAGCTGCCCTATCCACATCTACCGAAAAGGTAGAGACAGGCTGGGAAGAGACCTCCACAAAGGGGTTTTCCTTGATCTCCTTAAAGGTCTCTCCTCTCTCTCGCGTGGGCACTTGCATATCCTTTGTATAGGAAGGATACTGATATTCCGGTCTATACATCATATCATGGTTATTGCCACAGCTAAGCCATAGCAAACTGCCCAAAACTGTAAAAACAACTCTTTTTTTCATATTTGTCAATCATTATGGTTATATGGGACAAATATACAACTTTTTCTCTGTTTGACAAAAGATTTAGCTAATTTGCTAATTTGACATTTGCCAATTATTTTACTCATTAGCTCATTGTCTTATTATCTGATTACTTCCCTAATATCTTTCCTCTTGGAGTAGGCCATAGGTTGGGCATAGCCAAGGCGTAGGAGTATCTGGGGGTAAGCATGAGCTATAGGGAGATTTTCTCGCAGTGTAGCACTGATTTCAGGTACTTCACAAGGCTGGTTAAGGTAAGCATGAGCTATTCCCTCCTGAGTGAGCAAGAGTAAAAAGCGCTCAAGAGTGCGGCCTGTCTGTATCCAAGTGGCAATATCGTTCTTCTCGGTGGTCAGCAGCACCATGTGTGAGGAGGATTGTATTTTCTTCAGGTCAGTCTTGTTCTGCGTCTTGGCCTTCAGGCTCGCCTTTACAATAGGTTCGGTGACCCAGCGAGGCAAGTTGGGTGCTCCCAATACAACATAGCTCAGCCCATCGTGGGTGCTCTCACTATGTTTCTTATTAAAGCGAATCCATGAGAGGAGTTCGCTTTTGAAAGCAGGGTCTCCCATCTGCACCGTATTGCCTTGTAGTACCGCTTGGGTGAGGATCTCAAAAGGTGGAGTATCCTTGGCAAAAGTATGTATTTCAGCTTGTTCCTGAGCCTCTGGCACCTCTTTATACAGCCTATTCATAAGGCTTTGCAATAGTACAGGGTCAATAGCTTTGTCCTCATACTCAGAGCGGTTTGTTTGTCTCTTTTCAATCACTGTCGCCAAGGGGTCAGCAATTACTGTATTGGATTTTTGTAAGTCTACCGTAATAACTCCTTCGTCACTGAAACTCACCTGGGTCTGGTAGTGCAATTCAGTAGCCTTCGTACAGAGATTTTCCAGCGCACAACCCAAACTGATAAAGAGTTCGCGGTGCTGGCTATCCACCGCAGGAAGTGCCCTATCCAAATTGGGCGAGATCACAATGCTATGATCAGAAGTCTCAAACCACCAGGGCTGAGAGTTATGACCCGAAGGTGCTTGAGTAGCAGCCTTGATAAGAGTCAAGAAATCTGTGTTTTGGGCATAGCCTTTGGATGTGGCAAGTGCCATCATAAAAGTAACGGGAAACATTTTGAAGTTCATTTTATTTGTCTTTGTTTTTCAAGGCAAAGTAACGGCAAAAAAATGTAGAAAAAATGAACTTGGGTTCATAAATGAGAATACTCAAAAAATCCTTTTGCGTATTCTGCTGAGGGCTTGGGGGGTAATGCCTATATAGGAAGCGATATATTTTAGCGGAATGTTCTGAATAAGCTTAGGATCTTTCTCCAATAGGGTGCGGTAGATCTCTTCAGGGGATTGTAGCAGAAATTGCGCTTCTCGTTGCATTTTCTCAATAAGCAAGTGTTCTAATATATCGGCTTTTATTTGGAGATACTCTTGTTGCTGTATCAGGTGCTCAAGGTGTTCGCGTCCTATCTTATAAGCCGTAACATCCTTAAGGGCTTCAATAGAAAGCAGTGAGGGCTCTTGCTTAACAAAAGAAGTATAAGAAAGGCAGAACGATTCAGGAAACAGAATATCTACTGTAGTTTCCTTATCCGTAGTAGGATTATAATAGAAAAAGCGTACAATACCTTCGCTAAGGTAATACAAATGGTTCTCTACCTCACCTACGCGAGTGAGGATCTCTCCCTTGGCGAACCGTACTTCGGTAAAATATTGGCTGAGAAAATCAAGATTCAAGGCTTAAAAGATTAAAACGTAAGACATTCATAAAAAAACAAAAGACTACCCCAAAGAGGTAGTCTTTTGTATATTGTTTTAATAAACCCACATATCTTGTTCGCGGTCGCGGATACGTTGTTTGATACGTTCGGCTTCTAGGAGCTGGTATAGGGCATTGTCAGGAAGGTATTTCTTGATTTCCCTATCCCCATACACGTTGTCTTCCTTATAAATCACCCCTACAAAACGACGGGCGTTCAGCAAGTGGTCAAAGGAGACACGATTAGCTGAGTTCAATTGGTTAAATACCCTAGCCTTGTGTAAGATATTTCTTGCTGCAGGATACCATACCCAGAAAAGCTCTACCAAGTTCGATTGTGCATCATCGGTCCCTAAAACACTTACGTCAGGAGCCACTGGAGCCAGTCCAAGTAAGCGATACTTAAGTTCGCCTTGTCGCTTGTCAAAATACCACAAGCCTTTGATACGATACTGTACGATATCCCTAGAGGTAAGGTCAGTACGTACGATGTATTCTGGTGGTAATGGTTGCCCTTGGTTTAGGATTTCATACCCTGCATCAAGCGTATCAGCCTTGGACAAACTATACTTGAGGTCATCATAGCTCTTTTTCTCAGTGAAATAGGAATCAGCATACGTTTCAGTGAGTTTTTTCTCCTTCATCGCTCTTAGGAGAACATCGTACAAGGAGCGACGGTCTGCACCAATCTCCATAGTATCAATAGGGAATAGTAGCGGGAAGTTAGCTCTTTCTTCCAAGTCCACAAGTTCCCAAGTGGTAGTTGACCACATGATATCACGGTCATCTACATAACCATAAGGAAGTGGTACATCATTGTCAGATTCCTGTTGAGCTGTTGTCTTCTCACCTATCTCACTTGGTACTTTTGCATTCAAGATATTCACTTGAGCAAAAGCATTTGAGGATACTATCCACAAAAAAGATAGCGTCAGGATATTCTTTAGTGCTTGTTTCATAATCTTATAATTTGTTATAATACTTCGATAGATATAGGAGTAGCTGGCTTAGGAGTACCACTATATCCTGATACTGAGTAACGTATCTCTGATATTTGAATTATATCTCCCTTCTTAGCACGGTTTACAGCTGCTGCTGCTGCACCGCTAGCACTTACACGGCTACCCTGTACTACCACACTAGGCTGTCCTGGTACCAAGATACGGAAGGAATTTACCTTGGTAGTAAGGTCAAAATCAAAGTCGTTAAATGCTACAGAAAGTTCTCCGGCCAAGATATTAGCCTTAGCCAACTTCACAGCTCCAGTAGTACGTAAGATAGCTCCTTCTGGTTTTGGAATATCTTTTACACGGAACTTCTTAGAAGAAGAGAATTTCTGACCATCAAAAGTACCTGTAACTACGATGGTTACTTCAGCAGAACCAGCGTTAGGCTTCATAATATAGTTAGGTCCACTCTTACGAGAAAGTCCTGGTGCAGAAGCATTTACTTGGTTATCAGGTACCCCTGGCATAGAGATAGTCATAGGGTTCACTACACCACGATATACTACGTTCATCTTATCAGCAGAGATTACTGCTTCGTTTGGACGAGGAATAGTGGTGAATGATTGAGATACATCTACAGGAGTTTCTTCTCCATTTTGTTCATAGATAAGCTTACCTTCGATCTTGTGGTCACCTACATTACCTGTATTTACTTTAAGTTTTACCTTTCCTTCTACCACTTCTACTTGTGATTCAGGGATAGGACGACCATCAAGGGTAAGTTGTACTTTTTTAGGTTTGGTAGAGTTATCTTTACGTCCGAGAACGATAGCTCCGTCAAACTCTTGGTTAGCATAGTAAGCCCCTCTGGATTGTTCAAGTAGGGTAGTATAGTGCTTCATAGAAAGCTCTTCTTTCATCTTCTCACCGAGCATAGCCTTGTAGAAGTCTTGTTCTGTTTGGCGAATGTCGGATTGTAATTGGGAGAACTTAGTAACAGCTGCTATATAAGGAAACCCTTCGTAGTTATACTGAACCCAACCTACGCTATTTCCTTCACGATCTTTTACTTTGTCGTTTACACCAGTACTGAAACGTTCTTCAATAACTGTTTTAAGGGCTTCGTCTTTAGCATCAAGAAGACTTACTAATTGGTTGCGATAGTTTTTGATTTTGTCCAAGAATTCCTGACCTGCTGGTTTAAGTCCATCAGTTTTGAAGAATTTTTCATCCAACATATCGGATTTGTCCATTATTTGGTAATCCTTTCTTTCTGCTTCGGTACTACCAGCCTGTTTCATTACCTCTTCTTTGAGTGTACCTAAGTAAGAGTAATATTCGTTAGACATATCTCTTACTTGTCGAGCTTTTTTCAAAGCCTCTGCATATTCTTCAGGTTTTTCTTGTTCTTTTTTCTCTAATTCTGCAAAGACGGCCTCATTGGTAGAAACGTAACGTTCGTTAGCGGCTTGTAATTTTTCGTTCATAAGCCCGAACGCACTTAGTACTTCTTTACCCATATTGAGCGCCATCATCGCGATGAAAACCAGATACATCAGGTTAATCATCCTCTGTCGTGGTGAATTTGCTGCTCCTGCCATTTCTAATTGGTTAAATGATTAAATAATTATACTTCTTTAGATTAACGAGCTCCGCCCATTGCAGAGAGCATGCCACCATATACAGTGTTAAGAGATTTCAAGTGTTCTTTGAATGAATTAACTTGTGCGTTCAATGAGTTAAGGTTATCTACCATACCTTCTTGAGCATTTACTTGAAGTTCTGTTCTTTCAAGTTGGATACGGTAAAGAGAGTTCAAGGCTTCGAGGTGTACGGCCGCTGTGGTGAGTTCTTCTCCGTATTTTTGAGTAGAAGCTACAGCGTCAGCAGCTGGGCCTATGTTACGAGCAGCCCCTTCGAAGTTACGGATACTCTTAGCCAATGAGTTCATTAGCTCTGCATCTATATGAGCTTCTCTTAGGATATTATCCAACTTTTCAGACAAAGACTCTCTAAGAAGTTGTGTTTCTTGTTCGTTTTGGTATCCAAGTTGTTGTGGAGCAGCACCGCCAGCGAAGTTAAGTTGTCTTGGCTCACCGCCTGCAAGTTCTGGAAATACACGTTCCCAGTGAAGTCCTTCTTCTACAGGTTCAAAGGCCGCGATAGCGAAGATGATCGCTTCGGTAATAAGACCTGTAGCGAGGAGTACTCCACCACCTAGCTTAATGGAACCTAGAGAGATTTCCCAGTGAAGGAGTTTGAAAAGGGCTCCGAGAATTACCACAGAGGCTCCTAATCCATAAACCATATTCATGATTTTCTTTGATGATTTTGACTGTGCCATTTTTTTCTTTTTTTGATTATACTTCTTTTATTTATTAATTTTTAATTTTTTACTATGGTTTATCTTAGGTTAGAGAGGTTACCTTTCTTAGAATTAACTCTCTGTACCCCCATGAAACTCTGTACTGTACGGAAACCTATATAGCTACGTGCAGAGTCTTGGTATTCATAATCACGGGTAGCCACTTGGGTATAGAAAGCCACATCTTTCCAAGAACCACCGCGGATTACTTTACGTTTGTTTTGTTGGTCATTTACGTTAGGGTTCATAGAGGACATGTATTCGTATGAGTTAGAATCATAAGAAGTATTTGTCCATTCTGATACGTTCCCTGCCATATTGTAGAGGTTGTACCCATTAGGGTGATATGATTTTGCTTCTACTGTATAAAGAGCATTATCGGCAGCATAGTCCCCACGTGAAGGCTTGAAGTTGGCCATGAAACAAGCTTTGCTATCCACGGTATAAGGTCCACCCCAAGGATAGGTAGCTGCTTCGAGACCTCCGCGAGCGGCAAACTCCCATTCAGCTTCGGTAGGAAGGCGGAATGCATTCACGTCTTTTCTCTTCTTTGCTTTTTGGAAAGAGTTCTTATAGAGGGTACGCCACTCACAGAAAGCCTTTGCTTGTCTCCAAGTAACACCTACCACAGGATACTCACTATAGGCATAGTGCCAAAAGTAGTCATTGTGCATAGGCTCATTGTAAGAGTAGTTAAAGTCCTTAATCCACACAGTGGTATCAGGATATATCTTTACGATTTCCTCTTTGATAAAGTCCTTACGTCCTTTTTTGTGAGAACGAGCTGCAGCTTCTATATCCATCCATTGGTACTTGAAGACAAGTTTCTCCACCGCCAAAGGACGACGTCCGTTATAAGTCTCCTCAATAGGTACATACATGGAGTCCATCACCTCAACATAGTGCTCATCAGGCCATTTTTGTTTGTCCCATATGAGTTTCACTTTTCTGTTGATTTTACGCTTTTCAGGATTATCCTTCTCGCCATAGTTCTCATACATATACTTATCGTAGGCGCTTAGCTTCTCCTGATCGGTATCCAAGAAAGCGTACTTTCCAATACCTTCACCGCCAGCGGATTGCCCACTTTCTTCGGCCATGATAGCCAACTTGCGACGTACGATAGAGTCACGCACCCAATTGACGAACTGGCGATACTCACCATTGGTAATCTCGGTATCATCCATATAAAAAGGGCTTACGGTTACCGTTTTGGTAGTAGCATCCTCGGTATGCGCTTTATCATAGTCGGAGCTACCCATAACGAAAGCACCACCTGGAACAAGCGTCATTCCATAGGGCTTGGGCTGTTTCCATAGTCCACCCTTTACACCTGTAAGTTCCCCCTGGTCATTACCAGCGCCACAGGAAACCATCAGATAACCTATTACAACAAGTGCTACTTTTTTTAGTTTCAATATCATAATCTACAATATTATTTCAGGGAGGCAAATGTAGTCATTTTTTATTTGTCTTACACTACTTTTTCTCTCAAGACCTCACTATTTTTAAAGATTTTTCGTTCAACTTCTCAAAAAGAAAAATGTTATTTGCTGATTAACAATAGATTACACCCGCTAAAGACCTTATTGCCTTACAAAAAAAGTTATTAACAACTCCTATGTAAATCATAAAATATCTTTAGCCTCTCTCTTGAAGATGAACAAATCCTTTTAACAGCAAGGGTTCTTTTGAAAAAATCATTACATTAGAACTCCCCTTTTTTGTTTAATTCTTCACGATTGGTTTTACAGCGTATTTTTTATTTAAATTCCAAAATCACATCCTCAATATAAGTAAGGTAATCCTTACCTTGGTCTTTGAGGAATTGTTGGAAGTATTGCTCTCCTGCTTCGATACCGCCAGCTTGTTCTACTTGCAATATTTTTTGGTACAAGGGAGCGATGTGCTTTTCTATAGTCTGCTCAGGAACAGAGGTTCTTCTACCCATGTAGTTGATGATCTGTCCGCTTGGGTCACGGATAATATCAAAATCGGTAATTACCCAATAATATTCGCCTGACTTAGCTAAATTTTTAACAATTGCATGGAAGTTAATCCCTTTTTGGATGTTATCCCAAAGGATTTTGAATATAGTCTTAGGCATATCAGGGTGACGAATCACGTTGTGAGGCTTACCTATTAGTTCAGCTTCATTATATCCGCAAACGTCCATAAATACCTGATTTACATACTCTATCACTCCCTTTGCATCGGTTTTACTCATAATGGTCTTGGTCTTATCCCAAGCTACTTCCTTATTTACTGGTGTACTCATAAGTCTAACTGTTTATTCGGCGCAAAGATATAAAAATATTTTTAGAAACAAATAAAAAATGTTCTTTTTTTATCTTTTTTTCATAAAAACTTATCAACCGATTTTTTATTTATACCTTAAATTATATATCTTTCGCTAAAATCGATTTTATTTAATTGATAATCAGACGATTACAAATTCTACTTATTATTTATTTTTTTCTTTGAAATTTATTAACAACGCCTCCACTTCTTGGGCTTGGGTTTGTTTTCCGTTGCGCTGTAACCACTTCATGGTATGCTCCAGATAAGATTCTGAAGGGGTAAAAGTATAGTGTAGCCTTTGGGAAAGTGCTTTATATCGCTCGGTTATTACTTGTGGATTTTCCTCTATATCATTGCGGTCAATGAACATCTCGGCAAAGAGCGCACGGAACATGTCTATATTACCGATAAGCTGTATGGTACCATGGTTTTCCTTGGAGTACTCAGAAATCTTCCATTGTAGATTGGGGAAAGCATTAGCTGTAAGCATTGTCTTGAGCTTGTCAAAGGTAGCCACATGCCCGCTACGACCATTATGGCGTATCTTATAGCCCGTATGGGTGATATAGAGCAAGCGGTTTTGGAAATCCTTCCCCTTGCTTTGCTCAAAGAGCTTGATCCCGTAACCCTCGCCCCACCATAGGCTGGGATCATGAGCGATATAGGCATTGAACAAGTCAGTATACTTTATCAGAGCATCCACCACCGAGAGGCCTCCGAGGGAGTGCCCTACCACTATACGAAAGTCCTTACAGCGATATTTGCCCTCCACCAAGGGCTTAAGCTCTTCGCGGACAAACTTCCAAAAGCGATCATTCTCTGTGGTGAAATCATTATCTCGCTCAGTGCTTTCTATTCCTACGACTATCATTTCAGGTATATTGGGAATCCCTTGGGTGAGCTTCTCCATAAGAGTAGTGAAATAATTGAAGTTGGTTTGCGCATCAAGCAGATAGACCACAGGGTAATCCATGGGGGTAAGGGAGCTATCATTATAGGAAGGAGGCAGGTAGAGGTCTATGGTGCGCTCCCCGCCCATAATGGTAGAAGGGAGCGTAAAACGCTCCCCTATACAAATAGCTGTCTGTGCCCAAGTGCTACACACGGATAGGAAAAATAGACAGATGATATGTTTCATATTATTCAAAACGTCCTATAGCATTGATTACAGTGGCACCTTTTACTACTAAGCCCTTAGTAGCGGCATTGGTTGCAGGATCTATGACATAGATAGCAGGGTCGGTACCTTGTTCGTTTACTGGTAGATATACCTTACCTCCGTAGATTGCAGGGGTAATAGGATTGGTCACGATATTAGTACATTTGGCAGGGTCAGGAAGTCCAGCTACCCAGTTGAGTGTTTTAGCTTCTACATCCACTATGGCGTAGTGATATACATCCAAAGAGCGGAGGTTGGCCTTAGCAGCATCATTGAAGAACTCTACAAGGAATTTATTCTCTGTGATATGCCATACGCGACGGAAAAGACCGTTGTTAGATACGGCAGAGATATCAAAGAAATAGCTATCATCAAAGGTAGTTGCCCCTGCCTTGATACGCAAAGCTCCCGCAGGCTTAGTGGTAGCCTTATCTGCTTTAGCTGGTGCTTTGGCTGGTGCAGGATTCTTAGCGATAGCTCCTGAGAAAACATATACATCTCCGTTGGCTACCTTGCCCATTTCCAAGAGGTATTGGCTCTTAAAGCGTCCTGCTGAGTAGCTGAGCTTATCGCTCTTGTAGTAACGCTTAAGGTTCAAATCCTTATCAAGTACTCCTACATATACCACATCGGTATTTTCCATATAGCCTGTACTGGATCCCTGTCCTGGTTGTACATCTTTGTATTCAGAAACAAGCATACCTGTGAGGAACTCTCCATTGCCATTGTCCAAAATACCTGCAAAAGATACGATCTCGGTATCATTCATATTGTCCCCTAAGAACTTATTGGTATGAATGGTTTTACGAGAAGCCTCTCCGAAGTCAGAAGTATTACGGAAGATAAAAGTAGCTCCATCATTTTTCCCTTCAAAAGCCTGTCCACTTACCGCTGTTACATAGTAATTATTAAAGAAGCCGAAGGTAGTAGCACGCTCATTTACCTCAAACTCACTGATAGGATTTACTTCTCCCTTTGCATCGCGTGCATAGGAAACACCTATACCAGCTCCCTTAAACTCATAAGAGAGACCTGCTGCGATGTTTTTATTAAACAACCAAAAATAGCCATTAGCAGGTTTTAACTGTAATTTGTTAGACCCTAAAGGTACTTCTCCTTTGGTTACATCTTCAGCAAGGAGTACATAGCGGGCTTTGTTTTCGGCTCCTCCTGCATCAATAAAGAAGCTATTTACTTCTGTTGCATCAGGGGTTGGAGTTGGTTTTCCTCCATTATTATCATCACTCTTAGAGCATGACACCAAAGTAGTTGCTCCTACAAGTCCAAGGAACAACATTTTTCTAATAGTTTGAAAATTAATATACATAAATATAAATAGTTTTGAATTTTCAGTTTTGAGTCGTTAGTGGTCAGTGGTTAGTGGTTAGTGGTTAGTACTAAAACCTATACCCTAATTTCACATAAAAGGTTCTACCTGCTTTTTGCAGACTATAGTTATCATATAGCAGCGCATCGGTAAAGTTCTTGACCTCGGCCGAGAGGGTATATTTATTCCTTGGCGCTGTATAGGTAAGGCTTAGATCGTGGGAGAGCTGCGTGGGTACGGTGATTTTCGCCCCCTCGCTCTGCCAAGAGAGGAAAAACTCATGCGTATAAGCCAAGTTATAGCCCAAGGTAAGCCCATCGTCCTGAGTGATAAGGTCGGCAAAGGTATAAGAGGCATCGGCATTACCAAAGAGATAAGGCATGTTAGGCACCCGATCCTTGTAGGTGAGCGAATTGGCTCCGTTGGTATTTTTGCGTTCGTGGTTGCGCATATCCATATAAGAGAGATTTCCCCCTACAGAAAAGGTTTTCTGATAGAAATAGCGCAGGGTGAAATCACCGCCCAACGTAAGTACCTTGCCATGGTTCTTGCTGGTAGCTGCTCCTGTGCTGGCTACATTGCGAATGATATAGTCCTGAATATAGCGCAGGGCAAAGCCTCCTTCCGCTAAAAGAGCATGGCCATTAGCTTCGGGCTGCCAAGAGAGATTCACGTTGAGATTATTGCTCTGCTCAGGGCGCAATTGGTTGGCTCCTATCTCTAAGTCACCATCTCCGAAAAGCTCTCGGTCATTGGGCAAGCGGTAGCTCTTTTCATAAGAGAGCTTGGCCAATAGTTCCTTAGAAAACTCATAAGAAGAACCTATCCCCGCCCCCAAAGCATCGGTACGCTCGGTATGATCTTCATAAACGGACAAATAGCCGTGGCCACTCACCACTGCAGGGCCTGTTACTTTAGCTGCATAATATTTGCCGAAGGCTAAGACCGTCCACTGGTCATTCGGCACATATTTGTACGAGAGGCCTGTGATATTCTTCTGGTTGATGCGATCCATAAAATCAGCATCAGAAGAAAAAGGCGTAAAAAGCTGGCTCTTGGTCAATCTATAATAGTGGCTAAAGGTATGCGTAAGCTGCAAGAAGTGCTTTTCGCTTAGCCAATAATCCAAATGTGCCGCCACATAGGCTGTCTTGCCTTCAAAGACTGTATTCTGATACATAGCCTCTCCCATCGTAGGCTTAGTTCTGTAGGAGCCGTCCCAACTATACATACGATTCTCCTCATCTACGACATTGGTAGTTGTCAGGTCGTAACGGCCTGTAACGGAGAGGCTCAGCCCCTCCAACAAGTTTTTCTTTTCGTACTCTATCCCTGTACTATAGGTATAGGAGGTTTGGTACTTACCCCCAAAGACAATCTGCATGAGATTGGCATTCTGTATCTGTTTGTACTCTTGGTTATAGTTCAGGGAGAAAGAGAGCTTATCTGCCCAAGGCTCCTTGAAAATATTCACTTTCCCAATGATCACCTCATTGTGATAACGATCATGGAAACGCTTGAACCATTGTCTATCCTTGGAATAAATCCCCTTGGCCAAATCTAAATAATGGGTAAGCACCTTATAGCTATTATCGGAATAGTTCTGATAGGCGTTGAACTCTATCCCTATATTATCGGTCAGTGGTGCCCCTACATTGAGCGTACTCTTATGGGTATTGAAAGAGCCAAAAGTATAACTTAGGTTAGCATACTGAGCATTGCTGCGCTTGGTAACGATATTCACCGCCCCTCCCAAGGCATCAGAACCAAAGGTAACAGGCACCACTCCTTTATAAATTTCAATACGGTCAATTAGTTCAGTAGGGATATTGCCTATTTGAAAAGAAGAAGCCCTACTGATAGGCACCCCATCCACAAAAGTACGTACATGCTGACCTGTAAAACCATTGAGATTGATTTGGCTCTCAGCTCCCACACCACCCGTTTCGCGTACCTTTACCCCAGAGGCTTTGGCAAGCATATCGGCGGCATTGCTATTGAGGTGTGTGAGCTTGGAGGCATCTATAGCAGCTACATTATAGGCACTCTTCTCCACCTGCTTGATGGGGGTGATTGCCTCCACCGTAATGCCTGTAAGAGCGGTGATTTCTTCCTCCATTGCCACATTGAGCACCACCACAGGTTGTGTCACGGTAAGAGTTTGCTCTTGTGCCTTATAGCCCATGGACTCTATAGAGAATGTATAAGGCACTTTTCTATAAGGTACTGACAGAGAAAAATTCCCTTGGCCATCGGCCACTGCATACTTTTTAAGTTCCTTAAGCTGCACTACTGCCCCCATTACAGGCTCTTTGCCTGCGGTGATACGCCCCTTTACGGTAGCTATTTGCTGGGCAGAAAGTACCCCTACACAGAGGTAAAACACACAAAACCAAAAACTTCTGAAAGAGAAATACATCATATAGCTTACATCCTATTTCTAAACGGGGGCAAAGATACTAATTTATTTGGAATAATTCTAAAATAATTTATTGATTAGCAGATTTGTCTAAGTTAATTAAAAATCCCCATGAGTTATGATAGCTCACGGGGATTTTTAGTATTTCTCTATTGTGCTACGTCCTAAACTGTTAATTGGCATATCATCTCCACAAAAGCAGGATCTCGGTGAGAGGAGAAGAGCGTTTGCGCAGCAAATCGATATAATCAGTTTGTAGTTTGCACCAGTCGGCTTTGGAAGTAGGGCATCCCCATATTTTTGACCATATACCAGTAGCAAAAATATCGTCGCGGTTGAAATCGTCTTCCCAAACTAATTCCCATTCCTCTTTTTCTTTGGAAGGGGTGTCCTCTTCTTTTTGTTCTTGAGAGGAGCCTACAATGATGCTCCAAATGCATAAAATAATAAAAGTTTTTCTCATAATATTGTATTGTTTTTAAGTTATTCTAAATGCAAAAGTATTGATAATTAGCAAATTAGCAAATTAGTAAATTAGCGAATTTGCATATTAGGCAATTAAGTATTACTTTTGCGGAATTAATTTAAATATAAAAAAAGATGAAAAAAGTACTTTTAATGGGAGTGTTAGCTTCCTTTATGTTAGCGGGTTGTGGTACAGCTAAATCACCAGAGATGAAACGCTTGGAAAAACAAGAACAAGCCTTGAAACTCAATACTGAGCTCAACGAATTGCAAATGAAACTCACTCAAGAGCAAACCAATAATCAGTCGTTGCAAACTGAGGCTACGCAAGCTAATGAAGAAGCTACCAATCGTACGGATGCTTTTAGTGATGCGAGTTCGGCTTCGGCAAGTGCTAAAAAAGCGAACAAAGCTGAAAAGGCTTTGCGCAAAGCTAGTAAAGCTAATAAGCAATTAGCCAAAAGTAATCGCCGTATTGAGAAGTTGCAAAAAGACATCACTAAATTGCAAGAAAAGATAACTAAACTAAATGCTGAAGTAGAATTTAGCAAATAGATACAAGTTAGATGTCTTATTAAAAATTCCCGTGTGGTAGTACCACATGGGAATTTTTATTTATTGCTTGTCGTGCTACGACCTTATCGGCTTATTTTTTCAGCCCAAGTGAAAAGTTCTCCCAGATCGTAATCACCACTGTGAGGTTTGTCCCAAGGGAGAGCATAATCTACAGGATAGTGGTTATTTTGGAGCGCTGTAGCAAGTATTAAGGATATAGCAGCAGAGGTATCACTATCCTTAGCACCATGACGTATACGCCAATATTTGGCTAGATGAGCATTTTTATTGCCTATGAAACTCATTGGGTTCATCAGTTTTACTATATTGGCATCTGCCATTTGGCTTTCTACAACACTGTTTTTTAAGGCATAAGGAGTGAAATGCTTTTTGTCGGTGGTGGCATCGCCAAAGAGTTGGTTCTCACCTATGCTGAGGTCAAGCCCATCAAAAGCTGGGGGACTTTTGTGTCGCTCCATATAAGTGATATAGCCATCCCAGTCTATGGTCGTAACTTTACCATTTTTAAGTGTAAGGAAAGAATATTTGCTAAGGTCTGTTCCTTCCCTTTGAGCCTTTTCAGCAGCCGCTATAATAGTTTGCTTTAGCAATTCTTTAAAACTACCTTCACCTTTGGAGTTTAGGGTAAGCTGTTCGCCTTTGCTGTCTTTTAGCTTTAGGCTATTGAGGTAAGCGGGGAAGTCCTTTTTGAGGTCAGCAGAAACTTTTGTCTGTTCAGGGGTAAAAGTCCCTGTCTTATAAGTGCGTTGTACATTGTAATCAAGCATAGAAATCTCCATCGTTTTGTACTGACTAAGGTTACCGAACTGCCATTCGTAGGCTTTGTCAGCGTTCTCTAAGTTGGTGATAGGACAATAAGCTGATACGGCGAAAATAGCATCAGTAGCAGGGGCAGCACCTAATTCCTTTAAGTAAGGCTCGTAAGCGGCTTGGTCTCCAGAAGCTCCTAAGAGGGCAGACGAGGCACCTCCCGCACTCGTACCATTGGAGATAATCTTATTGGCATCACCAGGTATTTCTTTGTCGTTATATTTCAGGTAGCGCACCGCTGCTTTTAGGTCTACAATCACAGCAGGGGCTTTGCCTGTAGCCGAGGTACGTCCGCGTGCACCTGGTGAGGCTACGACAAAGCCTTTGCTAAGTGCCATAATAAGCGAGTTATTTGTATCTTTATTACCTCCAGTGAGTGAAAGGGGCTTGGCGGGCATATAGCCTCCTATGCCATTGGGTAAGAAAATAGGAGCAGTTTGAGCGTTAAAACCGTTGATTGTTTCGCCATTGAAGTAGGCTTCTGGAATGTAGATATTCAGCTGTTGGTATTGTTCTTCCACAGGATTAGCTACATATACAATCCCCTCATAGGCGCGTACTGTAAGGGTTTGAGTACCTTGTGTTACTTGTTGGGTAGTGTATTTGGTAGCATCAAAACGAAGGGGATATTTTTGCAATTCTTTTAAGATAGCTTCTCCTACGCTTTTAGCCGATTGCGGGTTCTGACCGGTAATTACACGGTTATCTACGCTCACCTTGTCTTGCCACAAGCCTGCTTTATCAATGATAGCCCCGTGCTCTTTAAGTTTGTCTTCTAATGAATAAGGCACTACTTTGGTGAGTTTTACAGCCTCTTCTTCCTCATTCGTAAAAGGACTCAAAGTTTTGCCACTCACTAAATATTTACCGTCAGAGAGTTTAATATTCACTAAGCCCGATGGTCCGTGACATACTGCAGCTACTACACCTCCTTTTTCGTAAATTTGTTGGGCTATTTGGCAAGGGCTTCACTGTTGGCAAAATCCCACATGGTGCCGTGTCCGCCCGCATAAAAGATAGCGGCATAGTCCTCAGCTTTTACTTGTGAGGGAGCGAGGGTGTGAGCTAACTGTTTTTGGTAGTCGGCACTTTCCCAATATTTTTTATTGATAGGATCGTCTAACTTTACTCCGTAGGCAGTAGCTGTACCCCCTTTGGGGCTCACAAAATCGACTTTATAGCCTGCCGCCGTAAGCACTTCTAAGGGGTGCGTTACTTCTGATAGGAAATAGCCCGTAGTTTCTCCTGTATTCCCTAGCTGGGTATGGTTTGTTACTACAAAAAGTATTCTTTTGTTCTGTGCTACCCCTGCTACACTGTAGATAAGGGCGAGCAATACTATTAATTTTTTCATTGTTTTTTCTTTTTAAATTGAGAGACAAAGGTACGGCTAATATGTCTGTATTACTGTGAGGTATGTCACTTTTTTTGTGTGAAGTAAAATACAGACGGCTGAGGGTCTCGCGTGACACACCTAAATAGGAGGCTATCAAGCTCTTAGGTAGGCGTTGTAACAGCGAGGGATAGAGTGCTGCGAACTGTTCATAACGAGTGCGAGCATCATCGCTGAGCAGGGAAAGGATACGCCTTTGTTGAGCAGCATACCCCATATTACATTTTTGGCGGTGGAAGGTATTAAATTGAGGTAGTTCGGCACACAGTTTTTCTTTATCGGCATAAGTAATGGCAAGTATCTCAGTATCTTCTAAGCAGCAAATGTTAAGGGTAGCCTTCCTCTTACCGAAAAAGGCTTGATAATCGGTAACCCACCAGTTTTCCATAGCAAATTGCACAATATGTTCTTTGCCATTAGCATCTAAGAGATAAGTTTTTAAGAGCCCTCTTAGCACCCAATATTCGTGGGTAACGACTTTGTTCTCGGGTAGTAAGAAATCATCTTTTTTAAATGAATAATGGGTGAAATGCGAGGCGATATAAGCAAACTCCTCATCAGTAAGAGAGATGAGTTCTTCAAAGTGTTGTCGTAAAGGGTGCATATTTTTGTAAAAGTAATATGATAAAGCAGCAAAGGTATAAAATAATTGACAATTAACAAAAACTCCCCATGATGCGAGCCACATAGGCAGTTTGCGTCATGGGGAGTTTTTACAATTAGCAGATTTGCCAATAGGCTTACCAACTCGTTATTTCTTACTATCGTAGTAGTTATTCATTATTTTTGCAGAAAACTTGCTATCAGGAGTCCTAACCACAATCCCCTCTATCACATGCTGGGCAAAATAAGCCTCACAGGTAGCGAGCAATTCCCCTCTGCTGCTAAATTCTTTTTCAAAGATAATAGGAACCGTCTGGATACCAAGCGCTTGTGCTTTGGCTACAAACTCGGCATGAGGGAGCTTGTAGGTAATTCCTCCTCTGAGGCGATCTATACCAAAGAAACGAATATTGGCTGCTTCTTTTAGTGCAGGATTGAGTTTGTTACCCGAACTGCCTACTCCTTGTCCGTTAAGCTCGCCACGCAATACAATCTCTGTCTCTTGGGCTGCTCTCAAGATATCTTGGTACTGGCTACCATATTTGATATAGGTTTCGGTACTCTCTACTTCTGTATCACCTTTCTTTACAAAACGCTCCATCACATTCTTGCGTGTGGCGATATACTCAGTGGAGATACTAATGGAAGTACCATCTATCTTCTGGGTACCAATCAGATAGATAGGAAACACTACCTCATTCCACACATTGTTGATATTCTCTTCATCTGTCTGATACCAACCAGAGGGGAAAGGACTTAGTTGGGTGTCACCCATGAGCTTGATAGGGGCTTCATATTTGGTAATTCCTAAGCTCTCGGCACTGATAGGTTGTTCCCCTATATGAGAAGTTACTACGGAAAGAGGCAAGAGAATCCCATTGGAATAGACTTTGTCGCCATTAGGCTCTTTAGAGAGTGGGAACTTAATGGCTCGGATACGCCGTGGTTGGTCTTCTATCTTACCCAGATAAGACTTCTTAGGATCACCGCCTGGAGCAATAAAATCCTGAAAGAGAGGTGTATCAGGCAAGCAATAATCAGGCTGGATATAGATAGCGGTGTCGCCTACTGCATAGAGGTCTTTTTGAGCAACCAACTCAAATCCTGTTTCTTCTAAGGTGATAAGCTCTACACGCTCGGCTAATTCCTCTTTTTTATAGAGAGGAAATTTAGCTTTGATAGTTACTTTCTGTACGGGTGTTGCCATGATTGTTATTTTGATGATACTTATAAGCCAAAGAAGGCCTAAAGAAAATAGCGCAAAGCCAAAATCGTTCCTATATGCATTCCCTCATGGGTATTGTTAAAGAGAATGGCCTCCTCTACATTGTGGAGCGTATAGCCAAAAGAGGTTTCATATACAGGATAGTCTTTCCCTGCAAATACCCCTTTTTGATAGTCCTCAATGATTTGGTCGTGAGTGGAGGTCAGTAGCTGGCGGAGGGTAGCAATTTCCTCTTGGCTTGGGATATGCCCATCGGGGTAGGTACCCTTTTTGTAAGTGTTGATCAGCTCTTCTGAGACATGGGGTTGCACTCCTGCGAGCTTATAGCACAGCAGCTGTTGGGTAACCACGCAGTGGGCTATATTCCATAGGATATTGTTGTGAAAGCCCTCTGGGATGAGCGCTAATTGTTCTGGGGTAGCTTCGTCTAAGAAGCGTAACAGACGGGCACGTATGGCCTTGTGTAAGTTAAATGCTTTTGTCATGGTTTATAATTAGCACATTAGCCAATTTGTCAATTAGCTAATTATGTATTTTTAATTTGTCAGTTGTTTTAGGGCTGTTTCCAATTGTTTAAGGCTGTTCCTTATTGTTACTTTACCCTACACCCCGTAACTTCTGCAGCCTTACAGACGAAATTGCAGAGTGTCTTATGGATATTGCCATAAGGTTAGTTTGCTTGTTTGCTAATTTTAGAAAGTTCTTCTTCCACTTCTTCTATAGTTGGCAGTACTGATGCCACCATTTGTGCAACAGCTTGTTGTGTAAATGTATCTTTCTGTTTTTCAGAATTCTGAATTAGTGCAACAAGTTGTTGCACTAATAGCATATCAGCATTAGCTGAAGTGATAAGCCGTACTTGAGTACGTTCTATATCTGCACCAATAGCTTGTACTACAAAGGACAAATCTTTAGGCCTTATATTCTGAAGCATGTTTTCCATGATGTACCTTTTTACCAAATAAATCTCAATTATAATATTCTACTGAATATTTTCTTCTTACTTTTGACATATGAGAAACTGTGAGTCCATAGGGTTAATTTACTATTTATCAGTAGGCTGAATTGACAATACTTTGCGCAGTTCGTCTATATCGGGTAATACACGCTGGAGCTGTTCAGGCATTTCGGCAGTAGTGGTATAGCGAGCTACTCCCATTGGTTTGTTATAGTCTTGAATAATGTATTCTACAAAATCTCTATTAAAGTCTTTGCAAAGAATGATACCAATAGTAGGATTTTCGTGAGGTTTCTTTACAGTGTCATCTAAGATTCGCAAATAGGTAGTGAGTTGTCCTAAATAAGAGGGTTTGAAATTGCCTTTTTTGAGTTCCACACATACCAAACAATTAAGTTCGCGGTTAAAAAAGAGCAAATCAGGATATTGTTCCTCCTCAAACACTTCCAAATGGTATTGATTGCCTACAAAAGTAAAATCTTTGCCAAAAGTCATGATAAAGTTCTTTACATTGTGGATAATCTGTTGTTCTACTACCCGCTCATCTATATCAGCGAGATCACGTTCCCCTATCTCTTCCACATTGATAAAATCAAGTAGGTATTCATCTTTGAACATTTCAACTGCTTTACGTGCTAATTTCTTAGAAGGGAGCGTTTGGGAGAAATTATTAGGGATAGGTTCCTTTTGGAAGACACCTTCATCTATAATCTTCATCAAAGTATATTTACTCAGATGTTCTTTAGCACATTTACGGATATAAAACAAACGCTCTTCTATATCCTTCACTTTTGCTATGATAATACTATGATGAGTAAATGGTACCTCAAGAAAAGTATTGTCATAAAGCATATCAAAACGCGGTAACAATATGGGTGTATTCATAGTTTCTAATTCGGCAGCCGTAGCTGCCGAATCAATAAAATCTTCGTTATCAGATATTTGTAATTTGGAAACCGTGGTTTCCAAATTAGTATCCAGCTCCTGCCACGCCTCATAAAAGGCTCTCATATTACGCAAATGTCGTGCTCCAAACCCACGAAGTCCTGGCAATTCTTTGTGAAGTTCCGCTGCTATTATTTCAATAGCTCCTGTACCCCATACTCCTTTGCGGGTATTTTGGGAGACATAGCGCCCTACACCGTAATACAAGGAGAGTTGTACGGCATTTACTTGCTTAGCAGCCTTGTACTGACTGCTGAGAATGGCTTCTTTTATCTGCTCAGTGGCAGTCATATAATTTGATATTGCCATAAGGTTCGTTTTTCGCTTTTCACTCACATACCCCGTTGTGGTCACTGGTTGGCTCTACTAAAAATAAGCGTTGAGCAGTTCCCTCCAAAGCCAAAGGAGTTGGACAGTACATGCTTAATAGGCTTGTGCTTAAGAGTTGTCTGTGGGCGGAGGGGTACCTCTGGCATAGGGGTTTGCCAATTTAGGTTAGGCCATACTGCTCCTTCTTGAATTGCCAACAGGCTAAAGATTGCCTCCACAGCCGAGGCAACCGCGAGGGTATGCCCTGTAAAGGGTTTAGTGGAGCTAAAGTCTGGCACCTCCTCGCCAAAGATACGCATCAGGGCGCGGCTCTCGGAAAGGTCATTGTTCACCGTGGCGGTACCATGGGCATTGACATAGTCTATATCAGTGGGGGTAAGTCCGCTTATAGCCAAAGCCTGTTGCATAGCCAAGAAAGCCCCTTCCCCTTCTTCGGAAGAAGCTGTTTGGTGATAAGCATCATTGGCATTGCCCCAACCTGAGAGTACCCCTATAATGGTTCTACCTTCGGCTAAGGCGGTAGCCTCCCGCTCCATGATAAGGAAAGCACCCGCCTCCCCCAGATTCAGCCCCTTGCGATGTGCATCGAAGGGCGTACAATCAGCATCGGAGAGGATCATCAGGCTATTGAAGCCATTGATAGTGAATACTGAAAGCGCATCGGCACCACCTACGGCTATACGCTGGGCGCGACCTGTGCGAAGCAAATTGGCCGCTGTAAGTATGGCATTGGCCGAAGACGAACAAGCGGTACTGACACTGGTTACATAACCCTTGATACCGAAGTAGTCTGCTATCTGCCCTGTTACCTCTCCTATGTTGTGATAGGGAATATAGCGGCGCAGCTCCTCTTGGGTAGTATATGCGTAGAAATAACGCTCGGTCATATCCATACCCCCCACACTGGAGGCCATTACCATACTCAGCTGTGCCACCTCAGTGGGGGTAAGTCCTGCTTGGGCGATAGCTTTCTTAAGTGCCCAAATACCCAAAAGCCCTGTACGGGAATAGTGATTGACCACAGGTAGCCCCAATTGCTGGGCAAGAAAGTCATTGGTATGCTTGATCTCCCCTACCCTGATGTGATCACGGTGTAGGGTAGATACATTTTCTACAACAGACAGTCCCGATTGTCCTGAAAGCAAGCCCGCAAGATGCTCTTCAAGGTTATCCCCCAGCGCGGAACAAATCCCCATTGCTGTGATAACAATCCTTTCTGCCATGCTATTTGGTTCTGTGCTTTTGGATATATTCGGCCATAGTGGCTATGGAATAGAAAATCTCCTTCCCTTGCTTAGGATCAGAGAGGCGTATGCCATATTCTTTGTCTAAGAGTACGATTAGCTCAAGAGCATCAATAGAATCCAGCCCCAATCCGTCAGCTCCAAAGAGAGGGGTATTTTCGTTGATCTCCTCCGCGGAGAGTTCTTCCAAGTTAAGTGCTTCTACGACTTTTTGTTTGAGTTCTGCAATGAGTGCGTCCATTATCTATACGATTTATAATTTCTGCAAAGATACAACTTTAATGATTAATGACAAATGATTAATGGTAAATAAGTTATCAGTGGGCAGTAGACAGTAGACATTGGGCAGTGGACAGAAGACAGAGAGTAGAAGCAGCCGCTAGAGTCTAACTTTTAACAATTAACAATTGATAATTGACAATTAACAATAAAAACTTTCTACATTGGAAAAAAAGCACGAACTTTGCTCTCCCAATACATGTACCCTAATGAAGAGACTATTCGGAAGTATTTTACTGGCAGGTCTTTTGGCTATAGCCCCTGCTTGTAAGCGTGATAAAGCCCCTGCACCCGTTGTGCAACAAGTGGCTGAACCACCCAAACCTGTCTATGAATATGGTTTTAACTTATTAGAATACAACATCATAAAGGACACCCTCAAGCCTGGCGATACCTTCGGTGCACTGCTAAGCAACCATGGCGTACCCCTTGAAAGGGTAGCCAAGATTGCTGACCTCTCCAAGGAGTTGATACGCCCACGCAACTTCAAGGCAGGACAGGCCTATGCGCTTATCTTTGACAAAAAACAGCCTGACTCCTTAGCCTACTTTCTCTATCAGCCTGACTTGCTACACTTTATAGAAATAAAAACCAGAGATTCTCTTGCTATTCGCCAGATTGATCGCAAGGTAACCCTAGTGGAGCGTGAGGGCGGAGGCTATATCAAGAACAACTTGCTTGATGATATGACCAAATCAGGCTTATCCTTCGCCGCTGCCTATAAGCTTTCCCAAATCTTTGACTATACCATCGACTTCTTTAACCTACAGGAAGACGATAAGTTCAAGATCATCTATGACGAACGCTATGTAGATGATACTATCAATGCGGGTTTGGTACAAGTAAAAGCCGCTTTCTTCGAGCACAAGGGAAAGCCCTACTATGCTTTTCACTTCCAAGCTGATACCACCAAGTCGGGGGGCTACTACGATGAAAATGGAAATATGATGAAGCGTATGTTCCTAAAATCTCCTTTGGATATCTTCCGTATCACCTCGCACTATGGTATGCGTTACCACCCTATCCTCCACCAGATGAAAGGGCACTTTGGTACTGACTATGCCGCTCCCTCAGGGACGCCTATCCGTGCTACCGCCAGTGGTACTGTAACCCAAGCAGGCTATGGGTCAGGCAACGGAAACTATGTGAAGATTCGCCATGACAAGACCTACGAAACCCAATACCTACACATGTCCAAAATCATTGCCCGCAAGGGACAGCATGTAGCCCAAGGAGAAGTCATTGGACTGGTAGGCAGCACAGGACTTGCCACAGGCCCCCATGTGTGTTACCGCTTTTGGAAAAATGGGGTACAGGTAGACCCTCTTAAAGAGAAACTCCCCGATGCTACCCCCATTGATGAAAAACTAAGACCTCGCTATATGGAAGCCATCGCTCCCTTAAAAAAACAGTTGGACGCGGTGCCTTATACGAATATACAGACCACTGAGCAAGCAGAAGTTGTTCCCGATACACTCAAGGCTCAGTAAATTTTTACCTAAACTCAAGACAATGAACATATTAAGATTTATCACTGCTGGTAGTGTAGATGACGGAAAGAGTACCCTTATTGGTCGCTTGCTTTATGATAGCAAGAGTATTTTGGCCGATCAGCTTGAAGTACTCGAACAGCAGTCCAAGAATAAAAATGAAGACGGAGTGGATTTGGCCATTCTCACCGATGGCCTTCGTGCCGAGCGTGAGCAAGGAATCACTATAGATGTGGCTTACCGCTACTTTGCTACCGACAAACGTAAGTTTATCATTGCCGATGCTCCTGGACATACCCAGTATACACGCAATATGATCACAGGCGCCTCCAACTCAGACCTAATCATTATCCTTATAGATGCCCGCAACGGCGTTACCGAACAGACCCGCCGACACTCCATCATCGCCTCCTTGCTAAATATTCCTAAGGTAGTGGTAGCGGTCAACAAAATGGACTTAGTGGATTACTCTCAGGAGGTTTTTGAGGGAATTAAGAAGGATTACGAGGCTATAGCCAAGCGCTTGCACCTGAAAGAGGTGTATTACTTCCCTATCTCGGCTTTTGTAGGCGACAATATCGTAAATACTACCGATGCCATGCCTTGGTACAAGGGAGAATCGCTCTTACACTTTCTGGAAAAAGTAGAAATAAACACCAGTAGCTACCCTCATGCACGTTTCCAAGTACAGTATGTGATTCGTCCTCAGACAGAAGCCCTACACGACTACCGTGGTTATGCCGGACAAATCCTCTCAGGAGGCTATCGCCAAGGAGACACCATTGAGATACTCCCCGAAGGTATCACCACTACCCTTACCAAAATAGAGATAGACGGCAAGGAAGTGGCCGAAGCCTCTGCTGGTATGCCTGTGGTGCTACACATTGCCGATGATATAGACATCTCCCGTGGGGATTACTTTGTACACCCAAACCATACCCCTCACATGGAACAAACCGTAGAGGCAACGCTCTGCTGGATGGATCGAAGAGAGCTACGCCCAGGGGGCAAATACCTCTTACAACAGCGCAGCCGCCTGACAAAGGTTATTGTTAAGGAAATTATCTACAAGATAGATGTCAATACTCTGGAGCAAACCACCGAGGTAGAAAGCCTTAAACTCAACGAAATCGCAAGAGTACAGCTCCGAGCCGCAGTGCCCCTTGTCTATGACCCTTTCCAAGAAAACCCACAAATGGGCAGCGCTATCCTTATTGATGAGACCAGCAATGCCACTGTAGGGGGCGTACTTATAAGTGAAGAGTGAAGAGTGAAAAGTGAAGAGTGAAAAGTGAAGAGTGAAAATATATAGGGCGAATTGTCATTCGCTCCTACAACTAAAAATTAAAAAATGGATACTACAACAACCGCTCCTGTAGAAAAAACCGCTAAACCCCAATGGCTAAGGGTAAAGCTGCCTACAGGAAAAAAATATACTGAATTGCGTAGCTTGGTAGATAAGTACCAGCTCAACACTATTTGTACCTCTGGAAGCTGCCCTAATATGGGCGAGTGCTGGGGACATGGTACAGCTACTTTTATGATTTTGGGTAACATCTGTACGCGCTCCTGCGGTTTCTGCGGGGTGAAAACAGGGCGACCTGATACTATAGATTGGGAAGAACCTGAGAAAGTTGCCCGCTCTATCAAGCTCATGAATATCACCCATGCCGTGATTACTTCCGTTGACCGTGATGATCTCAAGGACATGGGCAGTATCATCTGGGCAGAAACAGTCAAGGCTATTCGCCGTATGAACCCTAAAACAACCCTTGAGACTCTTATTCCCGATTTCCAAGGTGTAGAACGCAACCTCAACCGCATCTTAGCCGTAGCGCCTGAGGTAATCTCTCACAATATGGAGACCGTACGTCGCCTAACCCGTGAGGTACGTATCCAAGCCCAATATGACCGCAGCCTTGGAGTGCTTCGCTACCTGAAGGAAAACGGTGCTCATCGTACCAAATCGGGTATTATGCTCGGCCTTGGTGAAACCGAAGAAGAGGTAATCCAAACCCTCTATGACCTAAAAGAAGCCAAAGTAGATGTGGTGACCATAGGTCAATACCTACAACCCTCTAAGAAACACCTGCCCGTGAAACAATTCATCACTCCTGACCAATTCCAAAAATACAAGGAAATAGGTGACTCCTTAGGCTTCCGCCACTTTGAAAGTAGCGCTTTGGTAAGGTCTTCTTATAAGGCGTATAAACACGTTTTATAGTGACAAGTGACCTTGATAGTAACAAATGACAAGTGACTAACGATTCATATCATTCTGATTATTAATCGTTAGTCACTTGTCATTCATCATTAGTCACTAGTCACTATTAGTAGTTATCCGTAGGAGCGACAAATACCTCTTCTTTGTGTTTTACACCACTGATAAGCTCTTGTAAGTGTTGGAATATCACAAAAAGCACTGGTATCACAATCAGTCCAAAGAAGGTACCAATAAGCTGACCTACAGCAGCACCTGTGGCTACCGAACGGTTACCCGCAGCTCCTACCCCTGTGGCAAACACCAATGGTAATAACCCCACGATAAAGGCAAAGGAGGTCATCAAGATAGGTCGCAAACGTGCCATAGCCGCATTGATCGCTGCCTTAGAAAGACTTTCTCCATGTCGACGCCTTTGTACGGCAAACTCTACAATCAAAATCGCATTCTTGGCCAACAGCCCCATGAGCATAATCAGTGAGATCTGGAAATAGATATTGTTCTCCAAACCAAAGAGCCACTGACCTAAATAGGCTCCAAAGATACCAAAAGGCAAAGAGAAAAGTACTGATAATGGCAAAATATAACTTTCATACTGTGCCGATAGGATAAAGTAGGTAAATACCAAGCTCAACATAAAAATTAGAATAGTTTGTGAGCCTGAATTTTGTTCCTCACGGGAAAGACCTGTATAGTCAATACTATAGTTTGCATTAAGGGTTTGAGCCGCTACCTCTTCCACTGCTTTTATGGCATCTCCTGAACTATAAGCAGGATTGTTCTGTGCTGAAACAGCTACGGAGGTAAAAAGGTTATAACGGCTGAGTGATTGAGCCCCAAAGGTACGGTTTAAGGTTACAAATTCCGATATAGGAGCCATCTCCCCATTGCCTGTTTTTACATATAGACTATTAAGGCTATTGAGATCCTTACGAGCTTCAGGCAATGCCTGTACCATTACACGATACTGCTTACCGTAAAGGGTAAAGTCGGTAGCATAGAAGCCCCCTATGTAGTTCTGCAAAGTAGAGAGGATCGTACTTACTGCTATACCCGATTGCATAGCGCGCTCGACATTGATATCCATCTGATATTGAGGATAATCCACATTGAAGGAGGTTTGAGCAAACTGTATTTCGGGGCGTTGCATTAAGGCAGCTAGGAATTTCTGTACATCGGTATTCACCTGACTTAGTTCACTTCCTGCCTTATCCAATAGCACAAATGACACACCACCTCCAACACCAAAACCTGGCACTGATGAAGGTTGGAAGAAGATAACTTTAGCATCTTTGATAGAGGAAGCAGCCCCAAAAGCACGCTGAATAATGGTATTTATATCTTGTCCTGGTATTTTAGAACGTTCTTTGAAAGGTTTGAGTTTTAAAAAGCCCATACCGTTATTACTACCTTCTCCTGAGAGCATACCACGTCCAGTAACAAAGGTAGCATTCTCAACACCAGGAATATTGGATAGTTTTTCGTTCACCTCACGCATTACATTAGCTACACGTTCCATTGAGGCGCCTGGTATCATCTCTGCATTCATCATCACAAAGCCCTGGTCTTCGTTAGGCACAAAGCCCGACTTCATCTGGCTATTGGCGTAATAAATACCTCCTCCTGCCAAAACAAAAAGCACTAAGGTTACCCATTTGTGACGAAGGAAAAAAGTAAAAGTCTTCCCATACTTAAGAGTTGCCGCATTGAAAGCAATATTGAACTTATGGAAGAACTTACCTATCCAAGATTTTTCCTCATACTCCTTATCTCCATGAGGTTTTAGGAAAAGAGAACACAACACAGGACTGAGGGTAAGTGCATTAATAGCCGAAATAGCAATCGCTACGATAAGGGTTACCCCAAATTGCTTATAGAATACCCCTGTAGTACCTCCCATAAAGGTTACTGGCACGAATACTGCCACCATCACAAGGGTAATGGAGATAATCGCCCCTGTAATCTCATTCATGGCGGAGATAGTGGCTGGCTTGGCTTTCTCGTGCGTCTGTTCCATCTTGGCATGGACAGCCTCCACCACGACAATGGCATCATCCACCACTATACCAATGGCCAATACCAAAGCAAACAAGGTAAGCATATTGATAGAGTAGCCGAAGAGGTTTAGGAAGAAGAACGTACCCACAATAGAGACTGGTACGGCTATGGCAGGAATCAGTGTAGAACGGAAATCTTGCAAGAAGATATACACCACAAGGAACACCAATAGGAATGCCTCCAAAAGGGTAGAAACCACTTTGGAAATGGCTGCATCCAAGAAGGTATTAGCATTAAAGTTAATAGTATAAGTAATTCCTTCGGGAAAAGTAGGCTCTACCGATTTAAGATATTTTTCAATGTTCTGAATAATTTCATGAGCATTAGACCCTGGCGTTTGCGAGATACCCATAGCCACCGCTGGGCGACCTTTACTTTCGGAAAAACCTGTATAACTTAAGGCATCAAGTTCTATTTTAGCCACATCTTTCAGGCGGAGCATACGCCCCCCATCAAGGGCTTTGAGTACTATATTTTCATATTCTGAAACTTCCTTGTATTTTCCTTTGTATTTGATGACATACTCATAGCTACTTCCGCTATTTTGTCCCAATGTGCCAGCAGCTGCCTCACGGCTTTGAGCGGAAATAGCCGCCGTTACCTCCGTTGGGTTTAGCTTATAAGCTTGGAGCTTTTGAGGATCAAGCCATACACGCATAGAATAGTTCTTTCCTCCAAAAACAGAGGCGTCCCCTACCCCACTAATACGCTTGAGCGCAGGAATAACATTGATATTTAGGTAGTTCTGTAAGAACACATCGTCCAACTCCTTATTTTCTGAAAAGAAAGTAAGGAACATCAGGTTCCCAGAGTTCTGTTTGCGTACCGTCACCCCGGATTGCACTACCTCTGAAGGAAGAGAGGCATTGGCACGTGAGACCGCATTCTGTACATTCACCGCAGCAATATCCCCATTTGTCCCTTGTTTGAAATACACAGTGATATTAGCAGAACCACTATTAGAGGCTGAAGAGGAGATATAATCCATATTCTCTACCCCATTGACTTGTTCTTCAATAGGAATGACCACCGACTTGAGTACTGTTTCGGCGTTAGCACCCCCATAGTTAGCACTAATTGACACTGTTACAGGAGCAATATCTGGATATTGAGAAATAGGTAAGGATATAATCCCCAATATCCCTAAAATGACTATCATGATAGAGACTACCGTTGATAGCACTGGTCTGTTAATAAAACTTTTAATCATATAACACTAATTATTCTTTGTTCTAAAATTCTTGTTTGGTAGGGCGTAGCGTAATTTCGTTAATCGCCACCTCTTCGGGTTCACCTATGGCATAGGCTATGGCTCTGGCTACGGAGCTGGCAGGAATCTCATATTCTTTATAGAACGCCTGTATGTTGGCACTGGCCTCAGGGTCGGAGCTACCATACTTGAGTTCGCTCTCCACCGCCCCAGGGTAGAGAGTGGTGACACGGATATTATCCTTGGCCACCTCAGCACGTAAGCCTTCGCTAATGGCTTTGACGGCAAACTTGGTGCCACTATACACCGTACCACGCCCTGCTGCCACTCGCAATCCTGCTACCGAGGATAGGTTGATGATATGCCCACTGTGTTGCTGTTGCATAGTGGGGAGTACTGCTGCGATGCCATAGAGTACCCCTTTTATATTGATGTCAATCATCTTGTCCCACTCCTCCACCTTGAGTTTGTCCAAAGTAGCTTGTGGCATGATACCAGCGTTGTTAATCAGTACATCAATACGGCCATAAGTCTTAAGTGTCTCCTTAGTGATATGCTCCACATCGCTCTGTACAGCCACATCGGCAACTACCACAAGGGCTTCGCCTCCTTGAGCGGTAATTTCCGCGGCCAATTTCTCCAAACGCTCCTTGCGACGTGCGGCCAAAACGACCTTAGCTCCATATTTTGCCAAGAGCAGGGCGGTTGCTTCACCCAGGCCACTGCTGGCACCGGTGATAATCACTACTTTATTTTTGATATTTTCGGTCATAATTACTATATGTTAGTTTGTCTTATGGCGCGCAAAGACTGTCGTTGCTTGCCTTGTGAATCAAAATTATCAGGAGAAAGCCATTGCTCAAGAGCACGTTTGTTTTGAGGCCATTCCTTATCAATCATAGCAAACCAAGCGGTGTCACGCGAACGCCCTTTGTAGACGACTGCTTGCCTAAACGTCCCCTCATAGACAAACCCCAAACGCTCTGAGGCACGGCGCGAAGGCGCATTAAGGCTGTCACATTTCCATTCGTAGCGCCTGTATTGAAGGACTTCAAACACATATTTTGCCAAGAGATACTGCGCCTCTGTAGCCATACGTGTACGCTGCAAAGCAGGCGAATAGTTCACCCAGCCCACTTCTATCACTCTGCTTTTAGGGTCTATACGCATTAGGGCGAGCGTACCCACTGCTTTTTGCGTTTGCTTATCTACAATCGCCAGAAAATAAGGGTCGGCAGAGGCTTCCTGCTTAGTGAGTAAAGCGTACAACTCCTCTTTGTTCTTCGAAGGAGCTATAGAAAGGTATGTCCAATCGGGCATTACAGCTTTGGCTTCCAGATAGAAATCACTCAAATCGTCCAAATGTTTGGCTACAGAGAGGCGTTCCAACCGACAATAATTCCCTTCTAAGAGGGTTATATGCGGGGTTTCTCCTGCTGAAAAATCAGGTAAAGCCTCCCCTATGGGTTGATGATATTCGTTTGTGGTCATTCTGTTAATCATAATTAGTTGATACGCCTTACTATTTAGCGGCAAGGGTTCTCAGCGCCTTTTTTACAATATATTTGGTTTCTTTGGTAGGACTTTCACTTTCCCAACGCTCACAAAGGGCTGTTACGAAATCGGGGCTGGTTTTGCTGGCATCATTCAGCCAGTTCCCTACGCTATCTTGTACATACTTTGCCTTATCGGACTTCAATTTGTCTAATATAGGCAAATACACCTCTGGCTTTTCTTTCAAGGCTTCTATATGAGCACACCAGACACCCCGCGGGCGCAAGGCTTCTGTACTAAACCTGCGGATATTCTCATCTTCGCTTTCTGCCCAATGAGAAAGAAAAGCAATTGAAAAGTCCAGATGTTCACTCATTTCGGGGCGTAAGGCCATCCAAATAATCTCACGAACGCCAAAATGACTATCGGCTACCAAGGGTTTTAGCTAGCGAAAGTACTTCCAAAGGGATATCTACCGCCTTTTGAGCCCCTTTTCTGTTTTTGATGTCTTCGGTCATGAATCTAATCTATTAATCTGTCAGTTATCCCATTGGACAAGGTTTACTGCTAATCGCTAAAGACTTCTATGGTTTCTTCTTTGAGGACAAAATCGGTGAATTTGCCTTTGTAGCGGGTAGCCTTTACGATATGGTTATCTATCCAATGATAATTACCTCCACGAGGTTTGCCAAAGATGATGCCATGGTACTTAAAGCCATGCTTATCAAGCCACTGTTCGGTAATCTCGCGGAGTGCTTCGGTGCGTGAGGTGAAAAAATGGATCACATGCCCTTGGTCATACCATTTGTTCACCTGTTCCAGTGCATCGGGGAATACCTCTGCCGTAATCATTCGTTCGGGCTGTTCGTTGGGGATATCCTCGCATATAGTACCATCAATATCAATGAGGTAGTTCTTCACTCCTTCGGGCAATATAGGGTTTTTATTGCCATGAGCGTCTTCTTGTAAGGTAAATTTTTCAATCATAATGCATTATTTATGTAGGTTAATTTATTTATGTGTTCGCGTGATAATACACTAATTATCATGGAGTTATAATAGCGATTATCCCCCCTTTCTTGATAACTATTTTTTGATTATTCTTGCGCTTTTCGGCAATCATTCGCTTATAAGAAAGAGATAAACCTTTTAAAAGTTTTTCCCTAAATAATTTTCTTTCTGTATTTGTATCTTTCACATCTGTTCTTTTATTTGGTTAAATATTTCTATATCAAATACAAACTCTTCTCCCTCATATTTTTCTGCAATAAGAACACTTTCTCCTTCCGAATTGTCAAATATATAATATCTTTCTATCATATCCATATAAGTGGTAATCAGCTGGGTAATACCACTATGATACCTTCTTTCAATAATTTCATCGGGTATATTATGCCCTCCTTCGGCAACACGCTGAGCGACACGCTTTTTTGCTAGCTTAGAGGTGTTCAGCCAAAAGAACAACAGGGTAACCTCATAGCCATTGGCTTGTGCCCATTCTATTTTTTGCTTATAGCTTTTAGTAGCCAAAGTAGTTTCGAAGGCAAAAGTTTTTCCTTTTTGCAATAGTTCGTCCATACGAGCGAGCATTATTCTACCGGCTTGCATAGCTACGCTTTCAGGCTGGAAAGGCGATAACCCCTTGGCGATCTCGTCGGCATTGATAAACTCTTTGCAGTTGAGTACTTCGGGCAAAATGGTAAAGGAAGCGGTAGTTTTTCCTGCACCATTACAACCTGCTATGATATAGAGTTGTTTCTTATTACTCATCTGTCATCTCATAAAACCAATTTAAAAAAGGGTCATCGGTCACTTCGTCGTCCATACTATGAGGGTTTACCACTTCTAATCCTATCTTGGGGATAGTGGTATGAAATGTATTTTGCACCCACTCTTGGTATTGTGTATTGGGGTGTACGAACATTTCGTTCTTATCACTGTTAGGGGGGAGTGAATAATACTCGTCCCAACAAATTTCATCATAACCAATAGCCAAAAGACGCAAGAAATCCAAAGCGTTTTTCACCAATATACAGGTCATCATAGAACCTGAACCCGAACCGATATGTACGATTTGGGTACGCCCTTCATCGTCGAGCCATAGGGCACATTCCGAACCATCTCCTCCGCTCTGCGCGAAGGAAAGCAAACGCTGTGCTGTTTCCTCCTTATGTTTCCCGAAAGAAATCTCTAACAGCTCCTCACGTTCTGAGGGTTTTGCTACATAAAACGAAATATCAGTACCGCCTTCACGTTCATCTTCTTTCCAGCTCTCTCTTAGCTTATCTTGTGGATAGAGATAGCCATAGCGCACGCCATCTCTGTCCTCATAATAACCATTGTCCTCTATCCACTGATAGAGTTGGCGGAGTTCCTCAGGGATTTGCATTCCCTCAGGGAGGGCATTTCCTAATTGTTGTAATAAAATATTTTTCATTTTTCTTTACGATTCATACATCATCGCATCATACCAACCTTCAAAATCCTCATTTAGGCCATTATCCTCTATGCCCATAGGTACAAAAATATCTATTCCACTAGTACGTATAGGCGCTCTGTAGAAGTTCAATTGTTTCTTTACCACTTGCCATTTGTCTGCCTCCTCACCCCTAATCATACGCACTATTTGAGTGGTTCCCCTGTAGTCTATCCACAAGGCTACCATAGAACCGCTGTATAGATTTTCGGCAATTATCAAAAAACGCTCAGCAGCATCGTCGACATTCTTGCCAAAAGAAATGGTTAGGAGTTCTTTGCGAAAGTTTTCTTCTTCCACAAAGAAAGCAATATCAATATCTACATTGGGGTCATCACTAAGATAGGTCTCCCTAAAAGCACTTTTAGGATAGAGATACCCATAACGTACCCCATCATCTGAGTCCTCATAATAGCCGTTATCCTCTATCCACTGATAGAGTTGGCGGAGTTCCTCTGGGATTTGCATTCCCTTAGGGAGGGCATTTTCTAATTGTTGTAATAAAATATTGGGCATCATTAAAACTATTTTTTAGTTGCTCGTTTGGGTTTTTCAAGTGTTTTTATTTCATTACCTAAAACGGTAATTACTTGATTATTGGAAATGGGTCGCAGATCTATTTTTGGTGAATAGTCATTTACTATTTTTTGAGTAGCTTCCTTATATGGAAAGTTCAGATAATGAGGCAAAAAGTAAAAATCTACCAAATGTAAGCCTGAATAATCAGTGAGTTCTGGAACTTTTTTGGTCTCATCCATATCGCTAACAAATTCAATAGTAGGAGAGGCAATGATAGAACCCGCTGAAGTGCCTATGTACAACTTTCCATTATTAATTTGTTCTATAAGTAGCTTGTCAGCCCCTTTCTTTTTTAGTTCTTGCATTAGGTAGAATGTATTCCCTCCAGAAATGAAAATATAATCATTTCGCTCTAATGCTGTAGCTATTTCTTCGGTTGTAGCGGTAGAAATTTCTAATTCTTCTATGATAAGCCCTAATTTTTCAAAGGCTTTTCTATCATCATCTACATAAAAACGCACTTTTTCTACCAAACTTGCTGTTGGAATAAAAGCCAATTTTTTCCCTTTTAGGGGTTCCCCTGCAAAATCTTCAAATAATTTTGCTACTGAACTGAATGATGAGGTTAAAAATAATCTTTTCATTTGTGACAATTATTTAAGATTTCTAAATTTAGGGCGAATTGCCTCACATACTCTGCTTCACAGACTTTGCCCCTACACATACCACAAAACGATGTTACGAATAATCAAAAGTGAATAGTACGATACGACTTATAGGCTCGTACAGCATAATGATATAGCCTCCAGAACCTACCCAGTCGTAAGCCCCTGTTTCGGCTACGAGATAAAAAGGGTTTCCTTGGTATGAAATGTCAAACAGTACTTCATCGTCGGCCTCTCCATCTTCTATATGCATCTTAAAAGCCTTCGGATATTCCTCGTCTTCAATAGTGGAGCACCAGTTGCCATACTGAGGCTCTCCCCCTAATATCTCCAAATAGTTTTCCTTATTCAGTTTCCCATTATATTCAGGATAACGCAAATTCACCAATGTACCATATTTGGCTACATTTTCCTTACTCTTTTCATAGTTATCAGCCATTTCCCGAAAGAGTTCCTCCTCTTTGGAGTCAAAATCCCAATGGTGAATAGTAGTTCGCTCAAAATAACCTTCCTTGCCAAGGAACTCAAACTTATTATCATCAGTCAATCGGAAAGCCAGCCAGTTAGGTGCGGTATATTCGTTGTGATATTCAGTGGTATTATCGCCTATATAACCTTCGTAAGGTTCAAAAGGACAGAGCATATACACCTTTTGTCCTGCCCAATCGGGATTGATTTCTGCTAAATCAATACGCATCAAGGGCAGAAAATGGTTTTTAAGCCACGGTTGCTCTTTTACAAAAATGTCCTCCACCTTGGGGAACGCCTGCAAATGGTCGTTCAGTTCTTGGATTTCTTCTCTTGCTGTCATAGTTTTAAATTTCTGCCCCTCCCAAAGAATGGAAATAAGGTAGTCTTTAAAATCTTAAATTGTTTTTATTAATAAAATGGTTATTGCCTGTGCGGCTCGCACTACCTCCAACCACCACCAAGGGCTTTGTATAAGGTAATACCATATTGCATACGGGTAAATTGGGCATTGGCAACACTAAGTTCCGCATTGAGGCGGTTTACTTCGGCGGTGATCACCTCCAAATAATTCACCATACCACTATCAAATAACTGTTTGGAGTAGTCCGTAGCTTCTTGATAGGCTTTCATCTCCTTCGTTTTTAGCTCAATAAACTCGGTTTGGGTAGAGAAGTTCTGCATAGCATCGGATACTTCCTTACCAGCAGAGAGTACCGCCTTCTTGAAATTGAGCAAGGCAGTTTCTTGAGCGATTTGTTGTACCTCGTATTGGGTGCGAATCTGTCGGCGGTTCAAGATCGGTTGGGCTAATCCTGCTACAAAGTTAGCAAATATGGACTTAGCCGAAATCCATGTATCGAGTTCGGTAGAGGAAATACCCCCACGAGCCGAAAGCGTTAACGTAGGATAGAAAGCAGCACGGGCTACATTGGTCATCTCAAAGGCGTTGCGTAAGCTGAGTTCTGCGCGAGCTACATCGGGACGGTTCTGGAGGAGCTTAGCGGCATATCCCTGCTTAAATTCGGTAGGGAATTGCTGCTGGGCAAGCGTAGTGCGCTCTATCGTATGGGGTTCTTCCCCAAGGAGCACACAAATGGTATTCTCCAAAGCCCATATATTATTGCCTATGGTAACCAATTGTGCTTGAGCATTGTACACCAAAGCCTCTATCTGCTTGGTAGCTACTTCGGTAGTGGAACCTGCCTCCTTGAGGCTCTTGGTAGTCTCTAAGCTCTTTTGGCGGAAATCAATGGTTTGCTCCAGTACCTTTTTCTGCTCGTCAAGCATCAGCAGTTGGTAATAAGCCGTTGCCAAGGTAGCCACTACCTCGGATTGTACAGCTTTTTGAGCCTCTACGGTAGCAAGGTAAGAAGCATAAGAAGCACGGCGTTGGGCAGAGAGCTTGCCCCAGATGTCGGCCTCCCATGAGGCAGCGCCTGTGAGATCCCATAGGTTGCCGTAAGTACGTTCGCCTACGCCCCCCATCGCATTGATAGAGTTGGTGCTACGGGTATAATTTGCCCCTACCGATAAGGTAGGAATAAAAGCGGCTTTGCTTTGCTTGAGATACACCTGAGCGGAAGCTACGTTCTGCATGGCTACACGTACGTCAAGGTTGTTAGAAAGTGCCTTATTGATATGCCCTTGGAGAGTAGCATCGGTGAAGATATTGCGCCAAGAGACATTGGCACTGCTAAGACTATCGGCAGGCACTTGGTCAGCACGAAAGAGCTTTTCGTCTATAACATTGGGACGCTCGTAAGCTTTGCGACCTGCACAAGCGGTAAGGGTAAGGGCTATAAAAGCCGCCGCGAAACCTTTATAAATGATTCTGTTCATAATCTTAATTTAGGTAATAAGTAATAGATAATAAGCGATAAGGTTTTATAATATTAATTATTTTTGTTTGTTTTTGATATGTTGGTTATAGTAATCTTGGGTGTAAACAAACACATTATACATAGAAATCTGTTCTATTTCCTTAGGCATCTCATCCCAAGTGCGTATCTCATAGGTATAAAACTCTCCATTGCGCACACGCTCCTTGAATGCTTCTTCATTCGATTTTTCAACTTTTGAATCATCTAGGTAAAAACTAAAAGATAATGTATAAGGATCCACAAAATCTTTATAAATTACAACAGAATCTAATTGTACTTTATACTTTTGATGCGGTATATTCTTGATTACATAGTAATATTGTTTATTCATTTTATACCCTTTATATTCGCTTTCAGCAGAGAATTCTAATATATCAAATAGTTTTGCTTGTATAGTATAGTTTCCTTGGGCATCGGTATATACCTTTTCTCTACCATTGGAGACTATTACCCTAGGGAAAGGTTTATTTTCCTCATCAAAAACCCTTCCTGATACGGTGATTTGTGACATAGTGAAAAGCGTAAAAAAGAATAGAAATATAGTAAGTCGGGTCATATCAAAAATATTTTATTTCTTTTTACTCTTATTCTTTATATGCTCATTATAGTAATCTTTGGTATAGACAAGGACAGTATACCGAGAGAGCTTTTCTATAGTTTCGGGAAGTTCATTGCAAGTGCGTATCTGATAGGTATAAAACTCTCCGTTGCGCACACGCTCCTTGAATACTTCATTGTCTGTTGTGATTTTTTTATCATTAAGATAAAAGGAAATCCCATACGTACAAATTATTTCCATCTCACACTTATGCAAGGGAATCGAATAGAGTGTTTTATTACACTCTTGATAAGGTGTATTCTCTACCACACAGTATTCTTCATAGCCAATCTTACGCCCTTCCTCCTTGGCTTCTCCTTCGAAATAGAGAATATCAAATAGTTTTGCTTGTATAGTATAGTTTCCTTGGGAATCGGTATATACCTTTTCTCTACCATTGGAGACTATTGCCTTAGGGAAAGGTTTATTTTTCCCATCAAAAACCCTTCCTGATACGGTGATTTGTGCCATAGTGGAAAGCGTAAAAAAGAATAAAAGTATAGTAATTCGGATCATAGCTTATGGAAATTTTTATTTTTTTCAATATTCAACGATACGTTTATTTAACGAAAAGTATCTTTTTTCAGAAATCTACATACCGTAGAAAATACAAAACAGCACAGAAATCAAAGTTCAACGATTTATAACAAAATGTATTTATTCCTTTTTCTCTTTATCTTTGATATGCTCATTATAGTAATCTTTGGTATAAACATATAGAATATAATCGTAATAGTCGCTAATTCTGCTCGAAAAGAAAGCATTTTTCTTTAGTGAATACTGAAAAAACTCTCCGTTTCTGAGTCTTTCTTTAAAGGATTCCTTATCTTTTTTCTCAATAGGCACTCCATCGAGTACAAAAAGCATATCTGGTTTTTTCCTACCTCTATCACACTTATCAAAACTAATAGAATGTACAAATGCATCATAACTTTGATGAGGTGTTTCCGTCAGTACATAATGAGGTGTTTCGATTTCATAAGAGCGAAACTTTCGATCCAATCTATAAAAATAAATAACATCCCATAGTTTGGCTTCTATTTTATACCTGCCCTCACTATCGGTTCGCACCGTATCTCTTCCATTGGTAACCGGAAAATCAACATAGGGTCTTTTTTGATAGTCCGTTACCCTGCCTGTTATAGTAATTTGCGCCATAGCGGATATAGGAAAAAGGATAAATATCAAAAATGCCCTCATAACAACTCAAAATTCAAAACTGAAAACTTAAACCTCCTACTTATAATTCCAGTCTTCTCCGGTGAGGTCATATACCCTTTGGATACGCTTCATCAGCTCTACGAAGTCTATTTCCAAGTCTATCAGGCGTCCTGAACGAATGTCAAACACCCAGCCATGGACAATAGGATATTGGTGATAGAGGTAGCCTTCCTGTACGCAGGCCATTTTCGCCACGTTGATACACTGTTCTTCTACATTAAGCTCTACCAAACGGTCGTAACGCTCCTTAGGGGAGGTGATGCTATCAAGTTCATCCTGATGTAGGCGATACACATCGCGTATGGTTCTCAGCCAAGGGTTGAGTAGCCCCAAGTCTTTGGCTTGCATGGCGGCTTTTACCCCTCCGCAGTCATAGTGCCCACACACAATAATATGTTTCACTTGTAGGTGTTCCACGGCATATTGTATCACCGCCGTAGAACTCATATCGAGGGTATTGACCACATTGGCAATATTGCGGTGAACGAAGACATCACCAGGGCCTAATCCCATGAGCTCCTCGGCAGTTACACGGCTATCCGAGCAACCTATATAGAGGAAATCAGGGTTTTGTTCCTTGACGAGCTTTTTGAAAAAGTCCTTGTCTTCGCCTGTTTTTTTCTCGACCCACTGACGGTTATTTTCAAAAATGGTTTTATAAGAATCCATAAATAATGATTAATGCCAATAATGATTAATGACTAATGACTAATGTCGTCTTAGAAAATGGGTTGAATAGCCTTCACAATACTATCCATAGAAACGGATTGAGGCTTTACCTTATCACCAGTGCGTATGCCATTGAGTCCTTGTACGATAATCACATCACCCGCCTTGAGACCTGTCTCCACCACGGCCAAGTTATTAGCACGGTTCTTGAGGGTTACCACTGTTTGCTTGATTGTATTATCTTCTACCTTATAAACAAATATCTTTCCTTGCTGTTCGAACACTGCTACTTCAGGGATTACCAAGGACTTATCAAAAGTCTGTGGAATGAGGATGGTACCACTATTTCCGTTGGTAAGCAAGCGATCAGGGTTAGGGAAGGTCGCACGGATTTGGATAGATCCTGTGGTAGGGTCTATCTGTCCTGTAACGGTCTGTATCTTCCCCTTGTGGTTATACAGCTGTCCGTTGGCCAAAACAAGAGATACTTCGGCAAAATTGGCCAACTTCTCCTTAGTAGTAGCCCCTTTAGTTTGTGCAAGGAAAGAAAGATAATCCTTTTCGTTCATAGAAAAATAGGCATATACATCTTTCACATCGGAAACGGTAGTAAGTACCGTGTTGTTGGCTGTTACCAAGGCTCCCTCACGGTAAGAGATAGCCCCTACCACGCCACTTACAGGTGCTTTCACTACCGCAAAGCCTATATTACTTGCGATTTCGTTATAGGCAGCTTGAGCGCGTTGCAAGTTGGCCTGAGCTGTTTCGAGTTGTACCTTGCTGACAATGTTCTTCTCCACCAAGGGACGAATCTTATTGACCTCTACCTGAGCCACTTCCACCTGAGCCTTAGCTGAGGCGGCTGACTGGTTAAGGGTCTGTGTCTCGAGCTGGAACATAGGCTGTCCTTGAGAAACCGCTTGACCTTCATCTACCAATACCTTAGTGATATAGCCAGAGATTTTGGCCTGTACGGGACTATTAACGACTCCTTCTATATTGACAGGGAAAGAGAGGTCTGAGGTTGTACGCTGCTCTTCTACGGTAATCACTGGTAGCTCCTTAGGCCCACCTGCCCCCATCATAGCACCAGAGGCTTGCTGGTTTCCATTCTTACACCCTACTGCAAAGAGGGCAATACTTGAAAAAATTAAAACTTTATTCATCTTTTTAAATGTTTAATGATTAATGCCAATAATGATTAATGATTAATGCTGGCGAGAACTTGTCACTTGTCACTCGTCATTTGTCACTCATCACTCGTCACTCGTCACTTGTCACTAATAACTTATACGTTCCTACTGAAATCAAAATACATAGTGTTATAGCAAAGAGCATAGGCTGGTCGGTAGCGGCGGAGAACAAGGCTAAGATAGCCCCAATCACTGCCCCCGTGGCAAAGCGAAACATACCTATAAGCGAGTTGGCCGTACCTGCTGTGCGAGGGAATAGCTCCAAGACAGCCGCATTGGCATTGCTCGATACCACCGAAACCATTCCTACATAGAAGGCAACCCCTATAGCTACAGGCCACAAGCCCCAGTGGAAAATAGCACAAAGTCCCAACCACAAGCCTGCTGTAAGCTGTATGCCAAGCCCTATACGCAAAACATGCTCCGTCCCTAAGCGACCTACAAAACGTCCCGAAAGGAAAGTAGCTACCATCATCACCCCTATATTAAGGATAAAAAAGTACCCAAAATGCTGGGGTGCTACCCCATATACCCCTGTATAGACCAGCGAACCAGAGGTCAAGAAACAAAACATTCCCGAATAGGAAAAGGCATTGGTAAAGATATAGCCAATAACCTTTTTATTGGTAGCTACTTGGCGGTAATTGCGTAATACGCCTATGATATCCAAGGGAATACGTCGCTCCTTAGGCAAAGACTCTGGGATGCGTAGCCACACCAAAAGGGCAGCGAGCAGTCCCAATACTGTCAATAGGTAAAAAATAGCCTGCCAATGAAACCAATCGGCTATATACCCTCCTAAGATAGGGGCTACCAAGGGCGCCACCATCGTTACGAGCATCACCATGGACATCATCTTGGAGAAAGCCTCCTTGTTGAAAAGATCTCTAAGCAAGGCGCCTGCAACCACCGCAGGAGCAGAACCAAAAAAGCCTTGCAGAAAGCGCAATATATAAAAGTAGTATAACTCCCCCACCTGAGTGAGCCACAAGGCAATCACTGCCGCTACGATCACCCCTACAATAATCGTAGGCTTGCGTCCATAGCTATCCGAAAGTGGCCCCCAGAGCAATTGTCCCACGGCAAAGCCCATGGTAAAGAGCGCCAAGGTCGTCTGAATCCGCTCTTTGGAGACATGTAAGTCCGAGGCTATCGCCCCAAAGGACGGCAAGTACATATCTATCGCCAAAGGGGTAAGCATGGAGAGCAACCCCAAGATAAGGATAAATAGGATATCGGTATTATGGTTTTTCACTTATTTCTTCTTGTTTTAGTTTTTTCAAAAAATCTTCAGTAAGCGCCTCTATTTGTTCTAAATAATCCAAGAATAGTCCTAACTTATGTATTCTTTCCTCGGTAAAGGAGTGTTCGCTCTCATTCTGTGCCTTCATATACTGCTGAAAGCGTACAGTAAAATCTTTTTCATAACGAATCAGCCCCAAAAACCCTTCAAAACGCTTGTCAAAAGGAAAGGACTTGAAGTATTTGCGACGTTTTCCCTCTTTGGTTTCGTAGTAGATTAGCTCCTTGTCCAATAGCAAGTGGATATTGGTAGAGAGTGCACTCTTGCTGACTTTCAATCGCTCTATCAGATCCTCAAAAGTAAGCCCATGTGTGCGGCCTTCTATAGCCAACACCGAGAGGATCTTGGCGGCCATAGGAGACAGATAATGCAGGCGGCGGAAGAGTTCCGCCATCATCTCAAGCAAGACAAGCCGTTCTTTCATATCTTCGTTCTTCACTTAATCTGAGTGCAAAGATAGTCATTTAGCTCTATTGCTTGCGAACCAAAGTTATAAACTTTTGTTAATTTTTGTCATTCACTCATCAGCCCTCCTTGTTTACGCTCTTACTAGCTCACTATTTTATTTGGAAAGATGTCCAATATTTACTATTTTTGCGCAATTTTAAGGGACAAACACCAGCAGTCAGTAATCTATCTGGTATTAATCATTAATCATTAAAATGCGTCTATTATATATCTTATTAGCTCTCTTGGCAATAGGTTGTTCCAAGGGGGGAGGGGATCGCAGCTCTGTGGAAGTACTTTTGCGTAAAAACCCCTCTATGCTGCTACATATCCACCAAAAAGACCAGTTTGTTAGTCAAGCCATTAACCATGATTTTTGGAAGGAATACTTTAAGTACTATCCCAATGGGAATGTACAGAACCTATTGCGTTCCTTGCCTGTGGATAAGGACATCTGGTTGGGCTATACCCATGAGGGGGTGTATCTGAGCTGCAGATTACCTGAAAAAGATACGCTTAGCTCTTGGAAGTCCCTTACCTCTGAACAGTTGGATTCCCTAACCATAGAAAACAAAAAGTGGTACTATCGCTATCATGAGCGCAACCTGCTAGTAGGCTCGCTCAAAGACCTTCCACAGTGGGAGAGAGAAACCGAAGAGGAGCACCCTTATGAGGATTTCTACAAACTCAACAAGACCACCAGTGAGGATGTGGTAGCCAATTTGTTTCTCTCGCCTAAGAAAAACCAAGAGTTTGTCGGAGGGATCTTTCCCCCTCACCTGGTAGCACAAATCGGTGATTGGACGGCTTGGGATATCTTCCTTGATAGGCATACCTTTCGCCTGAGTGGCTCCTCGCTGCGTCCTGCCGATAGCCTACCACAGTTACCGCTGTCCAAACCCCAAAAAAACAGCCTTGAGAGTGCTTTTGTCATTCCCCAATCGGCTAAGGATATAGAGGCTTATGCCTTTGACGAGGCACTGATCCCCGATGAGTTTTACTTTGATTTCCAAACAGATATATCTTCTGTAGCGTTCTTCGATTTTGCAGGAGATTCCTTGGCCGTACTACACAGCGAGAACCCTACCGAGACACTGCGCTACTTTACCATACTCAAGACAGAGACCTTCCAAGGTGCTTCTCTCTATCAGATAGAGGAACTCTCAGACGCACAGTCGTTCTTTAGTATATTTGGCCATGAGCTAGCCCCTAAGTATATCTATAAGCAGGAGGACGATCTTATCTTTGCCCAACAGCGAGGCGCTCTTGAGCAACTTATCAATGCGCTCCAGCTCAAGCAGAGCCTAGCCGAGCAATCCCGCTTTGCCGCCCTCAAGGAACAGAGTAGTAGCCAAACCGCTTTTGTTGCGGTAGCCAACCTTAGCGAATCATCAGCTTTCGCCAAGAAATACCCTGCCCTGGCCGCTCGCTATGGCTATGCTGCCCTACAGCTAAGTCCCGAAGAGCATTTCTACCAACTCACGCTCTCGGCTACTGCGGCTAAGGTAGGGGAAAGCGCCTTAGAAACCACCGATACCTTTGCTAACCCCACCCAAGGCAATACACCCACAAGTGAAGGGGCTGCCCTTGCTGAACGCTTCCAGCTAATCCTTGACAAAGATGCCCATACCCTCCCCCACTTTGTTACCAACCACCGTACAGGGCAACGCGAAGTGGTCATTCAGGATACTGACAACCAACTCTACCTCATAGGCCATGATGGGAAAATCCTTTGGAAAAAACGCTTGGATAGTCCTATCGTAGGGGAGATATACCAAGTAGATCTCTTCCGCAATGGTTTCTTGCAATTGGCTTTCAATACCCAATACTCCAGCTATGTGATAGACCGCAATGGCAAGGAGGTTATGCCTTTCTGTCATTCATACAAGAACCCTCTGCTACCCTTGCAAATCTTTGACTATGACCGCAATAAAGATTACCGCTTTGTGATCTGTGACAACTATCGCATCCGCCTTGAGGACAGGCGCGGGGAGGAGGTCAAGGGCTTCGAGGGCAGCCATGTCCCAGTAGGGATTAAGGCTACTCCTCAGCACATGCGTTTAGCAGGTAAGGACTTTATCGTCTTCCCAAAAGCAGACAATCACCTTAGTATCCTCCACCGCAATGGTAGTGTACGTATTCCCCTTAGCCAAACCTTTGCCTTTTCTGACAACCCTATACGCGCTTATAAGGATTGCATCTGCTTTACTACCGAGGACGGCAAGCAGTACTATATAGACAGCAACGGAGGCCTACGCCAAGAATCCTTAGGGGTAGCCGCAGGACATTACTTTGATGTATTGGACGATACTTGCGTGGTACTAAGCGGCAACAAACTGATTATTAACAAGAAAAAAATAGACCTCCCCTATGCCGACTATGCGCGACCTCGCCTGATACAGACACCCAAGGGGCTGCTTATCTCAGTACTTGACCAGCAGAACCACCAGCTCTACCTGCTCAATGCACAAGGAGAGATTTATCCAAATTTCCCTATCTACGCCCTCTCCCAAGCGGATGTCACCGTGGAAGCAGGTAAGCTGCTACTGACTTTTCTAAAGGAGAAAAATACAGTAACAGTGGTAAGTGAAAAGTGAAAAGAGCCAGCGTGTGCTTCTCTTTTCACTCTTCACTCTTCATTCTTCACTATTCACTTAATTGCTTTTTACTCTTGAGAGTGTTAGTCCATCGCGTATAGGCAGCAATACCGTTTCCAAACGTGGATCGGTAGCTAAGCGCTCATTATAGGCCATAAGGACTTGGGTATGTTTGTCATTGTCCTTGACTGGCTCCACCACCTTACCACTCCAAAGCACATTGTCCGAGAGGATCACCCCTCCTACGCGCATCTTAGGCAAGACCGCCTCTAAGTAATTGAGGTAGTTCTTCTTATCGGCATCTATAAACACTAAGTCTATGGCATCGGGCAAGGTAGGCAAGACCTCAAGAGCAGGAGCAAAGTGCTGTACAATCTGCTCTCTGTAAGGACTCTGCCCGAAGTATTTGTTCTGAATATCCTCATATTCCTCATTAGCTTCTATGGTATGTAGCCGCCCCAAAGGAGCAAGCCCCTCGGCCAAGCAGAGCGTTGCATAACCTGTGAAGGTACCTATTTCCACTATATAGCTAGGGGCGAGCAGCTTGGAGAGTACACTAAGCAGGCGCCCCTGCAAGTGGCCACTGAGCATACGAGGCTGCAAGACCCTCAGGTGTGTTTCACGCACAAGAGCCGCCAATAAGGGCGGCTCCTGCTGGCTATGCTGTTCGGCATAGCGCTCTAAATCTTCTGAAAGAAAGTGCATAAGTTATTGCATTAGGGTCATTTCATCTACCACATGTTTGGCACCTGCATAGGTATCTATACACCAAAGCACGTAACGAATATCCACCACTATGGTACGTTGGAGCTTTTTGTCAAAGATCACATCACCGGCCATAGCCTCTATATTACCGTCAAAGGCCAAGCCGATAAGCTCCCCCTTGCCATTGAGCACAGGCGAACCAGAATTACCCCCTGTAATATCATTGTTGGTTAGGAAATTCACATGCATGGTGCCATCCTTATCTAAGTAACGACCAAAATCACCTTTTTGGTACATCTGGACAAACTTCTCTGGCATGTCAAACTCTGGATCCCCTGGCTTATATTTATCCAACATGGTTTTGAAAGTGGTGTAGTAGTTACGCTTCACATCATAATTGCGCTTATCCTTTGGCAAGGACTTCACGCTGCCATAGGTAAGGCGTAAGGTAGAGTTCGCATCAGGATAGAGAATTAGGCTCACCTTGGAATCGCGCATACCCTTTACATATTTGCGGAAAGCCTTTTGGTAAGTATCCTTCAGCGCTTCATCTTCAGAGCTATAATACTTATCCACCAAGGCCTTAGCTATATGTGCTAGTGGGTCTTTGTCAAGTGCTTCTTGGCTTGGATTTTGGAAGAACTTGTCTATATTCTCCTTAGTTGTAAAGATACTACGGGCAAATACCTCTGCGGCATATTTCTTAAAATCCCCCTTATACTGCTGCTTAATCTCAGCCAATTCTTGAGGAATATCGGTAGACTTGTCCGCATAGAGCTTAAGGTTATCAGCGAAAAGGTCTATCTCGGCAGGGAGATAGGTACGGTCATAATAGTTGTAAAGCGCCTGGGTTACACGCTCTTTGAGCTGCTGTTTTTCCTTATCGGAAGAAGAGTTGAGGTACAAAGAGAGTTCCTTGGCCAAGGGATTTGCCTGAGAGGCGAGTTGGCTAGCTCTAAAGAAAATAGCCAAGTAGTTTTGGTTGGCTGCCTGTTCATTCGTCTTGGCAAAGAAAGACGCTAAGTCGGTTAGCACAGCACCATATTCTGCTTTGTTCTCCTGCTTAGCTGCCCATTTGGCAAATTTCTTTTCTGCCTTGCGCTTAAGCGCTACGGTCTTGTGAGCAGTAAGGGCATCAATCATTCCTTGGCGATTCTTCCAATAGTTGGCCAAGCCTGCATAAGCAGAAGCATATTTGAGGCGTACAGCATTATCGGCATCCATATGTTTTTTCATGGCATCCATAGCTGTTTTGGAAGCCTCTACCCAAGCGGGGTAGCCATATTTCACCTGCTGATCCACCCAATAGGAAGGCACCCAGCGGTTGGTACGACCAGGATAACCCAAGATCATCGCAAAATCCTTCTCTTCCACTCCTTTGAGACTTACATTGAGGTATTTTTGTGCCTTCATCGGAATATTCTCAGGCGAATACTCAGCAGGATTGCCATTCTTATCGGTGTATACACGGAACACGGAGAAGTCGCCTGTATGGCGTGGCCATTCCCAGTTGTCGGTATCCCCCCCGAATTTGCCTACATTCTCAGGAGGAGTACCCACCAAGCGCACATCCTTGAAGTCCTGATATACAAAGTAGTAGAACTCATTGCCTTGGAAGAACGAACGCACGGAAACCACATACTTGCCTCCCTCATCGTTCTCTTTTTGAATCTTGTTTATTTCTGTATTGAGGGCGGCCTCGCGTTCTTTCTCACTCATAGAAGGATTTACCACCGCGAGCATACGATCGGTAACATTGTCCATACGCACAAAGAAGCGTACAGAAAGACGCTTAGGAGAGAGCTCATCGGCCTTGGTTTTTGCCCAATAGCCGTCGCGTAAGTAGTTATGCTCAGGGGTAGAAAGGCCTGCAATCGCCCCATAGCCACAGTGATGGTTGGTAATAACTAGCCCATCGGGGGAGATAATACTGGCCGTACACCCCCCGCCAAACTGCACTATGGCATTCTTAAGGCTGTTATTGTTGATACTATAGATCTCTTCAGCGGTAAGCTGCAAGCCCTCTTTCTGCATATCGCGCTCGTTCAGGCGCTTGAGGAACATCAGGAACCACATCCCCTCATCGGCTCTGACCATAGAGGGCAGAAGTAATAACAGAGAGGTTACAAAGGAAAAAATAACTTTTCTCATTCGGTTAGGTTTTTAGGAATTTAATAAAGGGCAAAAGTACGAAAAAATTATCAATTAGCCAATCAGGAACCTCTCCAATTCGTAAGCTACTACAAAGCTAGTCAAAGGGCTTGTTACGCTGCCGCGAACTTGCAGAGACTAACCCTATATAGATGCCGCGATAAAAAAAGATAAGCAAGTAAATATCTAAAAAATAATTATTACCTTTGTACTCTAATTTAATATTAAGATTTATGAGTATTATTGCAACACTTATTATTGGAGCCATCGCTGGATGGTTAGGAGGAGTTATCTACAAGGGTAGTGGACTAGGCCTTCTTGGGAATATCATTGTTGGTATTCTTGGAAGTGGCGTTGGGTATTGGCTTTTAGCAAGTGTGTTTCACATCTCACTTGGAGAAGGATTGATTGGTTCTATCTTGACTGGAGCCATTGGAGCCATTGTTATTTTATTCTTGATAAATTTGATATCTAAGAAGTAATAAAGAAGCTACTTACACGAGTTTCTAAAAGCCAATGAGTACCTACTCACTGGCTTTGAAAATTTTTTATAACACCTATTTCACATTAATCAAGGTAAGAAGAAGAGAGCTGACTACACTAGCGCGAGCTTTCAGCTCGCGCTAACAATGAAAAAAAACACAACCCTCTGATAATCTTGCTATTACAAAATTTTCAGGTTAAAAATTTCCAAAAAATAATTTTTCTTTGCGAATATTTCATCATTACAAAAGAAGTTTATATATTTGCCTTTGGAAAAAACAGAAAGAAAAATGGGATTATTAGATTTATTTAAAAAGAAAAAATTCGATGAAACAGACTTAAAATCAATAACTTACAAAAGATATTGGTTAGATTCTATTTCTACTATTCTCATTCCTACCGATTGGGAAGTAACTAATACTGACCGTTTTTTAGCTAAATCTGCCGATGATAGAGCGATCCTTACGGTAATGAGTTCCGAAGAACCCATCAAGGGAGAAATTAACAAAGCGTTCTTCGAACGTCTCAAAGGCGATTTCTTCAAGGAATATGAGAGAGATGGTTTCACCGCACTGGATGAGACCACTGCTAACGAGCGCTATATCAGTAAAACTTTCCGCACCTACGACGAGGTAGAGTACCATTTCACTTGTGCCAAAAAGATTGACGACAAGGCTATTATTACCGAGATTATCCTTCGCCACAAGGATTCCTATAGCCTTGAGATGCGCGAACTAGTGGATAAGATAGGTATGAGCATACAGTATGTACCCGACTTCACCCGCCTTTTCGCTCAGCGTTTGGTAACTAAGAACCCCAATGTACAGGTGAGAAAAACCAAAGGCCTTGAAATAGAATGGATGCTCAAAAGTGAGCCTGGACAGCTCATCACCAGTTTCCTTGACAATGCCTATGCCGAATATATGCACCGCAGTGATTTCTATCTAAGTGAAATCATTGAAAAATATGCCAGTTCCATACTTGAGACTATTCCCAAGCAAAAACCTAAACCGCAGCCTGAAAAACCAAAAGAAACGGCCAAGAAGGAAGAGCCTGTGATCATCACCACGCCTCCTCCTGCCCAGCCGCCTAAGCCTAAGGAAGAAGCGCCTAAACCTAAGGAAGAGACGCCTAAGGCTCCTGCTGCCCAGCAGCCCGTACAGCCTGTGGAAAAACCCGTGGAAACTCCTGCTGACAAGACCCCTAAGCCAGTGGAAAAACCCATCGAACCCCCTGTGGTTGAGACTCCTAAGGCAGCAGAAAAACAAGAAAAAGCACCTCACTTCCCCGATGTGGAGGCCTTTACCCGTGGAGAAAAACCTGCGGTTGAGACCCCTGCCCCCCAAGTGGCTAAATCGGTTGAAGTGGCCAAACCTGTTACAGCCCCTATCCTAGGAACTCATGTAGAAGCACCTGAAGAAATCGACGAAATGGTCATAGGAGGCATTGTTATTAAGAAAGAGGAAATTTTCCCACTGGTGAGAACCACTGGCTTCATAGAAGAACTCAAAGCAGAGATACCCGACTTGCTCTATGAGAATATCAATAGTGAATTGGGTGTGATCTACTTGGTTCGTGATGAGAAGATCAGCCTTACTATGGGCGATCTCAGAAACCTACACTTGGATATGCTTGCACTGAAATCATTGGCGGTACAGAACCTTATCAACCAGATAGAAGTAGGGGTTGAGGAAGAAGGCAACCGCTATACTATTGTGGCCGATGGCAAGTTCGAGGCTAGCTTCTTAGTGGTTTCCGACCTTTGGTCTAAGGACAACATCCCTGTAGAGGGTACCATCACCGTAGGAGTTCCTGCCAACAATGTACTGCTCATCACCGGTAGTGCCAACCCTAATGATATGAACTGGATACGCCACAGAGTCGCCCAAGCCTATGTAGAGAGCAATATTCCAATCTCGGACAAGCTCTTTGAGGTAAAAGGAAACTCTCTTATTCCTCTGTAAGTATTATATGAAAAAACTACTTTTTTTAATCATCACTATACTAAGCCTCGCCTGCCATGCACAGGACGATAAGAATATCCTTTTGCCCCAAAACCAAAAGCAAAGTAACTTCTTTGACAACTTTACCATAGGCGGCAACATAGGAGCCTCTTTTGGAAACAACCTTTGGGGTGTGTCCTTGGCTCCCCGTATAGGCTATAAGGTTACCGAAGATTTTGAAGTGGCTTTTTCAGTGAATTATTACTACCAAAAAAGTCCAAATGTTCAATACAACTCTCTGAGCTTAGGCCCCTCGCTGAACTACTATATAGCGCGCAATTTCTATGTAAAAACTTCATACCAACACTATTTCATAGATCAGAAGACAAGAGGGATTAGCGAGCATTACAAGAGGGAAGAATCCGCGCTATACTTAGGGGCTGGCTATATGCAATACTTAGGGGGACGTTCCTACCTGCGCTTAGGTTTCTCTTACAATGTGTTGTATGACAAAGATAAAAGTATTTTCTCCTCTGGCCTGTCTCCTGAGGTAGGGATCGTCATAGGGTTATAATACTTAACTTAGCAAGCAGAGAATGGAATGGATATACGATCTTTTTGAATTTTCCAAAAAATACCCAATGGATTTTACCCAAATGGGTTTTTGGGTATTTTTCTTCATCGTATATACAGGTTTTGCTTTTGTCTATAAGCGCCTTTTTGTCCGCAATCTCTTTCTGTTCTTAGTCAGTTGTTTTTTCTATTACAAGACTAGTGGACTGTTCGTCATGCTCTTGTTATTCAGCACTGTAACCGATTTTTACTTCGGTCGCCAGATAGACAGAAGTGAACATGAGGGGAGGCGAAAACTCTTTGTTACGCTGAGTGTTACGCTAAACCTACTGGTGCTGAGCTACTTCAAGTATGCGTACTTCTTCACTGATTCCTACAACACTATTTTCCATACTGACCATAAGGTGTTTAACTACTTAGCTTATTGGGGCAATGGCTTTCATAACAAGGGCTATTTCTCGGTAGATGAGATTGTGCTCCCAGTGGGGATTTCCTTCTATACTTTCCAGACTATTAGTTATACAGTAGATATCTATAGGCGCAAACTCAAGTCACTGGATTCTATCTTGGATTTTGGGCTGTATGTAACCTTTTTCCCCCAACTCGTGGCAGGGCCTATTGTACGTGCGGAGGAGTTTGTCCCCCAGATTCTGCGCCCTACTCAAATCACCCAAGCCGATTTCAACAAGGCCACTTACTTTATATTCAAGGGACTGATTAAAAAGATGCTCTTTGCCAACTTTATCGCGACGGAGTTCTTAGATAGGGTCTTTGAGATGCCAACTATGTATTCGGGTTTCACCAACCTTATGGCGCTAGTGGGCTATTCTCTGCAAGTCTATGGGGATTTTGCTGGCTATACCGATATAGCCATAGGGCTGGCGCTACTTATGGGCTTTGAGCTACCACGTAACTTCAATTCGCCATATAAGGCCATCAATACAGGAGATTTCTGGAAGCGCTGGCATATCTCTCTCTCCACTTGGCTAAAGGACTATCTGTACATTCCTTTGGGAGGAAATCGCACAGGCTCTTGGGCGTCGGTGGCGATCTCCTTGTTGCTAATCTCAGTAGCCCTCATTGGGGTTGGTAATCCCTATTTCTCACTCATTGTAGGGGTATTGCTCTTAGGAGGCACGCTTTTGGCCATGAAGAATGAGCGTTTTCAGCACTATATCTCGACCAATATCAACCTGATGCTCACTATGGTACTGGGAGGGTTATGGCATGGCGCCTCGTGGAAGTTTATCCTATGGGGAGGAATTAATGGTTTAGGTATTGTCTTCTACAAACTCTGGCGTAAGATAAGCCCGTATGAGTATTCTACCCATTGGTTGGCACATTTCTGGAAAGTCTTTTCCACTTTTATGTTTATCGTCTTTGTACGTCTTTATTTCCGTGGAGAGGACATAGAGCGTATCAACCAATTCTACAGTCAGTTATGGAACAACATGGACTGGGGCAGCAGCGGACAGGTATTATGGTACTTTCGTGATGCCTTCGCGGTTATGGTACTAGGCTATGTAGTACACTGGCTTCCCCAATCACTCAAGGATAAAATAGAGAATGCCTACTACCAAAGTCCTATCTGGGTAAAAGTCCTTATCGCAGTAGTGGCAGCTGTTATCTGCTATCAGACTTTCTCGAACGAATCACCAGCGTTTATTTACTTCCAATTTTAGTAGTTAGTCGTAGGGGCAAATGGCAATTCGCCCATGAAAGAGAGCAAATAGCAATTCGCCCATGAAAGAGAGTAGATGACTTCCTTGATGGGCGAATTACCTTCCTTGATGGGCGAATTGCCATTCGCCCCTACATGTGTGTTATCAAATCACTTTTTTAGTGCTTTATCCACCTCCAGCGTAAAATCACTTAGCACATTCATATAATTGATATAAGCATCATAAGGAGAAGAGTAAGGTGATACTTTCTTGAGGCGTTGTTCTATAGGGATAAACTTGGTACTCATATAGTTAAAGTGGTTACTACACTGCAAGCGGCTATAGGTACGCAATAAGGCCTCATCGCCTGTAGCCTCAACCTTGGTACTTAGTCCAAAAAGTTCTTCAAAAGCATCCTCCTGCAATTCATTACCAAGCCATGAGGTAATATCTCGCTCTTCGTCTGTCCAAGAAATAGGATTAGGCACATAAATAGCTTCCTTCGGAACGAAAGTGGCCACTACTTCCTTAGGTGTTAGGAAGGCATATTGAGGATCGTCCAATACATATTGAGGCAGATAACGCAAGAAATCAAAGATTCCAGAATCAGGCGTATTGTACTTACCAAAAGCCTGATAGTGCATAAAGAGATTCACCACATCGCTATCGCGGAGGCTATCCTTAAGCCAATGGGCATACTTCTCGGCAGTAAGCGGATACTCATTCCAATCCTTTGAAGAGAAGCGCAAGGAAATATCATCGCTGAGCTTGGCATTCTTGAGCAAGATTTTTATTTTGGTATCACTGGGGTGATGATGTACAAAATTAGGGTTACGCCAGCCCAAAATATGCTTAGCTCCCTCGGTGAGTATATTGCGGAAGCCCAAGCGAGCGATACGCTCCCCTATGCTATCGGAATAGATCAGGGAGGTGTTGCGGAAAGTTACAGGTGTCTGTCCGAAGAGTTCTTCTATACGCTGAATATGGCGCTTGACATCCCGCTCGAACTCAGTAGTATCACTTGAAAGGGAAGAGAGGGAGTGTGCATAAGGCTCACAGAGGAACTCCACTTTTCCTGTTTTGGCCAAGGCCTGGAAACTATGGATTACCTCTGGGGCATGTAGCTCCAAGAGTTCTATAGCACTACCTGAGATGGAGAAAGCCACCTTGAACCTGCCTTTGTAGCGATCAATTAGCTCCAAGAGAAGCTCATTGGCAGGCAAGTAGCAATCCCGTGCCAACTGTTCTATCTCGGTACGATTGCGATAATAGTCAAAATAATCATGTTGCTTCCCTATATCAAAGAAATGATATTGGCGAAGCTGTTCGGGGTGATGAACTTCAAAATAGAAACATATTGCTTTCATGGTTTATTATTTATTTTTAAGGAGGCAAAGCCTATAAGTGAAAAGACACCTCCAAATATACGACTTTTTCTTTGTTTTACCAAATAAATGAGCTATTAATATAACACTTGTTGGTAAATATTTTTGAGCTTACTGGCAGCAAACTCCCACTTTAGGGTATTGACTTCGGCTAAGCCTTCTCTTTTGAGTGAATCGGAGAGTTTTGGATAGGCAATAAGGCCATAGATAGCATCGGCCAAAGCGTTCACGTCCCAATAATCTACCTTGATAGCATGCTCCAATACCTCCGATACGCCTGACTGCTTGGAGATTATGGTAGGCACGCCACAGCGCATCGCCTCCAAGGGAGAGATACCGAAAGGCTCGGACACCGAAGGCATCACATACACATCACTGTAGCGGAACATACGCTGTACATCGTCCCCACGCAAGAAGCCTGTAAAGTGAAAATGCCCACCGAGTTTCAGTTGCGCCACACGCCTTACCGAAGGGGTCATCTTGTCCCCATTACCTGCCATCACAAAGTGTACATCAGGACATCTCTTATGCACCTTAGCGGCAGCTTCTATAAAGTATTCAGGGCCTTTCTGTAGGGTGATACGACCTAAGAAAGTAACAATCTTTTGATTAAGGGCACGAGGAGGGAGGTCTAGATCATCGTCAGAGAAGTCTACCGCATTGTGCACGGTACTGACCTTATCGGCAGGGATACCATATTTTTCTATAACAATATTGCGTGTCCAATCACTTACGGTAATCACATGATCTGCCCCTTCCATACCTTTCTTTTCTATATCATAGACGATGGTATTGCGGTTGTATTCGCCCCCACGGTCGTACTCAGTTGCATGTACATGCACCACCAATGGCTTGCCACTGATATGCTTGGCAATAAGCCCTGCCTGATAGGTGAGCCAGTCATGTGCATGTATGATATCAAAATCATACTTGCTAGCCACGGTTCCTGCTACCAAGGCATAACGATAGACTTCCTCCAAGAGGTTATCCCCATACTTCCCTGAGAAATTAAAGGTATTGTGGCTGTTATGGGTCGTATATTTATGTCGGTTCTGTTCCTCTTGCCAGTAGGAGGCGAAGACCTCTGGAGAGAGGTAAGGGCGCAAGGAAGAACCAATTTCCATGAACTGGATATGCTCTAAATAATCATCGGAAAGGGTATAGGGTTGGAGCATTTCCTCCTGGCTAGCATTGATTATTTTTGCCGCTTCGGGGTCTTCATCTCCTGAGGCTTTAGGCATTACAAAGAGTACTTCCACGTCATTCTTCGCTAAGCCCTTGGTAAGTCCAAGGCAGGCGGTTCCCAAGCCTCCACTTATATGAGGGGGGAACTCCCAGCCGAACATAAGTACTTTCAACTTTTTCATAAGGGTATTATTTTTTGGGTGAATTTTCCTTTTTATAACTATTCATCAGATAGGCTGCCCGCACAATCTCAGCCACATTGCGTGCCTGAGAGATACAGCCATGCCCTGAATAGGGCGGGTTACCGTCATAGAACTCGGAGAGCAGGCCTATGCCGTAGTTTTTCATATCTTCGCTGTCTTTGGAGAGGAGTTCCTCTGCCTTGGGTACAAAGTCAGCTCCGTAGAGCTTCAGGCAACTTTCTATATAGAAACTCAAAAGCCATGTGTGCGTTCCTCCCTGATAGATAGCCTCTTCCTGCTCACCCATAGAGCCTTCGCAACGTCCGCGATAGTGCTTGTCATCGGGAGCTAAGGTGCGCAAGCCGCGTTCTGTCAAGAGCTTATCCTCTACCAAATCCACAATCTGTTTCTTTTGTGCCTCCTTCAGTGGGCTGTAATCCAATGCACAAGTGATGAGTTGGTTAGGACGTACCGAAAGGTCTTGCCTATTCTGATCCACATTGTCGGCCAAGTAACCCAAGCGTTCGTTCCAGAAAGTGGAAAGGAAGTTCTTAGCAATCTCGACTGGATAGTCCTTCCATGACGCTATGAAATCATTGTCTTTAGCCGCCTCAGCCAAGGCTAGTGCATAGCATACAGCATTGTACCACAAGGCATTGACTTCCACCACATAGCCATTGCGCTCTAGCACAGGCTTACCTGCTATGGTGCCATTCATCCAAGTGAGGGGGCGGTAGTAGTGCTGGTTATAGATGAGCTTATTCTCCTGCATGCTTACCTGCGGGAAGGTGCGACCATCACGATAGGCCTCCAAGACCTGGGTGAGCGCAGTTGCATACTTCTCCCACAAAAGTTTTTTAGGTACTTTAGCCCAGCGTTCGTACTGCTGAAGTGTCCAAAAGAACCACAAGGAGCCATCGGAATTGAACTCTGGGGCAGCATGGCTACTGATAAGGCGAGGGAAAAGTCCGCCCTTTTGGTAACCTAACATGGAGGTAATCACCTTATCAAAGAGCTCCACTTTGTCCGTAGCAATAGCAATTCCTGGCAAAGAGAGGAAGGTATTACGCCCATAGGAGAGATGCCAAGGGTATCCTGCCTTGATACGGGTCTCATTGAGCTTTTCAATAACAAACTGATGGGCTGCATATTGCAGGCAGTGTTCAAAGCTATCACGTGGGGCACGCTTCTGGGCTGCCTTATCAAAATCCTCTAGCAGCTCACTGTATTTCTCCTCGGTAGTGGAGGCAGAAAAAACCAAAGGCTTGTTCAGGGCAAGGTTCAGTTCGAATTCGCCTGGGACGAGCAAATCCTCCTGATAGTCCCCTCCACGAGCTCTGTCCTTACTATACTGTATATTCTTGTACCAATGAGGGTCATGCCTGTAGCTCTGTTCCTCGCTCAGCTGCATATATAAGGTAGGGAAACCCTCGTAGAGTTTCATAGCCATCCCTTGAGGCACACGCTTATAGTGGGTATCGGCCACTGGATTTTCCTTGCATAGCTCATGAATATCTCGGAAAGCTAAGAAGGGTTTTAGTCTTAGGCGTACCGATGCAGGCCCTGAGAGCAACGTATAGCGAATGAGTACCTGTGGCTGCTTATGGAGCATCATAATGTCTTTCCTCAGACTCACCCCTGCTACCTGATAGGTAATGGAATAATACTTATTCAACTCGGATTCTACAATATACTTATGACCCTTAGGGGAAAAGGTATCGGGATATTCATGGATACTAAAGTTGAACTCCTTGTCATTGACAATGACTGTCTCGTCCAAGGAGGAGAGCAATAAGTGGTTACGTCCCTTGAAATTATCTATAGGAACTACGAGAAGTCCGTGATAACGACTCGTATTACAAAAATTGAGGGTAGTGGAGAGGTATCCCCCTTCTCGGTTGGTACCGAGAAACTCCCTCTGTAAGGCAAATTCTAAATTCACCAAATCACGCTGCTTGAAACTTAGAGACATTAGATTAATTGTTAATGGTTAATGGTTAATTATTAATTACTGACTTCTGACCTCTGACTACTGAACAGAACTCCAGTTATAGACCCCATTGATAAAGCCTCTCTTTATGGCATCATCTCCGTAATAGCCCATCATCAGGTATCTTTCCCCTTGGGTAAGCTCCCACCAGCTACCTGCATTCACCCTATAGAAATAGGACTCGCCCTTATAGGTAAGCTCGCCCTCTACTATAGAGGGATAGACATCTTTTTGCTTCGGAGAAACACGCTCGCAAGCAAACAAACACACTAAAAGGACAACAATAGGAGGTTTCATTGTTTTTCACTATTCATTTTTCACTTTTCAGTACGATTCCTATACGAGGCGGTATATAGAGAGAAATCAGGTTTTTCTGCGCTATATATTGGGTAAAGTGTTCCGTTTGCTCATTAATCAAGCCTTGTCCGCCAAAGTTAGTGTTGTCGGTGCAAAGCACATAGGTATATTTGCCTGCGGCTACCTCAAAATGATAATTCACAAAGGCCTTATCAGGGTTAAAGCTAAAGACAAACAGATAGCCACCGCGCTCAAAAGCCAAGAGCTGTCGTTCTATATCACGTACCAATACATGAGGCTCATAGTCCAAAAGGCGAGACTGCTTTACAAAATGAATCATCGCTCGGTCAAAGGCATTGAGATATTTGAATTTCAAAGAACTATCGTCCAAGAGACTCCACATACGGCGGGCATGGGCATAGCTCCAGCCATTACCCTCGCGGGGAAAATCAATCCATTCGGGGTGCCCCCATTCGTTGCCCATAAAGTTCAGGTAGCCCCCACCAGCAGTGGCTATGGTCAAAAGACGTATCATCTTGTGCAAAGCCATAGCGCGGTCTATCACAAGACTATGGTCAAAGACACTCATTCCTGTATAGATTTCCTTGTCCGTCAAGCGGAAGAAAATCGTCTTATCCCCCACCAAGGCCTGGTCGTGGCTCTCGGCATAGCTTATGGTATGTTCTTCTGCGCGTTTGTTCGTTAGCTCGTAATAGATATCCCCTACATGCCACTGCTCATCAGGGACGTCCTCCAAGAGCTTAATCCAGTAGTCGGGAATCCCCATACTCATCTTATAATCAAAACCTAAGCCCCCTTCCCTTATAGGAGAAGCCAGCCCCGGCATACCACTCATCTCCTCGGCTATAGTGAGCGCCCCAGGATAGACCTCATGTACTACCTGATTGGCCAAGGTCAAATAGGTGAGTGCATCGGTATCCTCATTGCCATCATAATAAAAACTATATTCAGTAAAGGCCTTACCCAATCCATGGTCGTAATAAATCATACTGGTTACCCCATCGAAACGGAAACCATCAAACTGGTATTCCTCTAACCAATACTTACAATTGGAGAGCAAAAAGTTCAACACCTGTCCTTTGCCATAGTCAAAACAACGAGAGTTCCATGCTGGGTGTTGTCCCCGCTCGCCACTATGAAAATAAAGGTAATCTGTACCATCAAAATGACTAAGCCCTTCGGCCTCATTGCTCACCGAGTGCGAATGTACTATATCCAAAATCACTCGTATACCCAAGCCATGCGCTGTATCTATCAACTCTTTAAGCTCCTCTGGGGTACCAAAGCGTGAACTTACAGCAAAGAAATTGGACACTTGATAACCGAATGACCCATAATAAGGGTGCTCCTGTATGGCCATCAGCTGTAAGACATTGTAACCCAGCTGAGCGATGCGTGGCAGTACAAAAAGTCGAAACTCCACAAAGGTACTTACCTTCTGCTGTTCGGTAGCCATACCTATATGTGCCTCGTATATTAGCGGCGCTGCTCCTGCTTCAGGACGTGGGTGTTGCCACTGATAGGGCGCAGGCTGCCATACTTGTGCGGTGAAGACCTTGGTATAAGGATCCTGTACCGCCCTTGTGGTATGTGAGGGTAAGCGCTCTCCACTCCCTCCTGGCCATTCTACCAAAAGCTTGTACAAAGTGCCATGGGAAAGTTCCTCTTCGGGTAGAGATAGCTCCCAATTTTCCCCGTCAATTTTCTTAAAGGCATAACGCGAATTTCTCTGCCAGCTATTCCCGTCAAAGAGCAGGTATATAGCGGTAGCATTGGGCGCCCATTCCCTAAGGAGCCACTGCTCCTGACTGAGGTGCAGTCCGTAATAGAGGTGAGAGTTACAATTGTCCGCCAAGCGAGGTGCATTTCCTTGCAGCATACGCGCTTTTTCTTGGCACAAACGATGTCTTTCCTCTATAATCCCCTTATAAGGAAGTAAAAGAGAATCACTATCATACAGCATGGCAAAAGCTTTTATGATTTAGGTTGTAAAAATAATAAAAAGAATCGATACTAAGTCACAAGAATTTGTTATTTTTATCGGGATAAATTTTTTATTTTAACTAAAAGAAGAAAGCAGTGGTTAGTGACTAATGATTAATGATTAATGACTAATGATTACTAGTATTAATCATTAATCAACGCCCTCAAATTTACGTTTTCCTACAGAAAAAAGCAAGAAAAAAGAAAAGAAATTTATCGATTCATTCCAATTCTTCTAAAAAACAATAATTTATACCAATCTTTTAAGAGACGCAATGGATTACACCCATTTTCTAAGACGCAATAGATTACACCAATTTTCTAAGAGACAATAAATTGCGTATCTAACCACTGACCACTAACCACTGTTGAAAAAAAATCTCAAGAAGTATTTCAAAAGATAAAAATATCTTTTTATCTTTGCGGCCGCTAAAAATAAATTATATGACCGCTAAAAAATTGTGGATTTGGCTGGGAGCAACGGTAGCTGCCTCGTTCTTAGTGCTGATCTTCTACGGAACAGAAATCTACCGTACAGCACCTGACTTCCCAACCAAGATTGTAACAACTGATGGACAAGTTCTCTATGAGGGACAGGACATCAAGGACGGCCAAAATGTATGGCAGTCCATGGGAGGACAGACCGTGGGCAGTATCTGGGGACATGGTGCCTATATCGCACCTGACTGGAACGCCGATTACCTACACCGCGAATCCCTAATCCTACTTGACTTGCTCGCCCAAAAGGACGGCAAGCACTACCAAGACCTTTCCGACGAGGAACAGGCCAAATACCAAGTACAACTCAAAAAAGAGTTGCGTACCAACACCTTTGATGAGAAGACTGGTGTGATTACCTTCTCTGCTGAAAGAGCCGAAGCAAGCCGACAAATGGCCGCTTACTATACGAAGCTCTTTATGGACGATCCTTCTATGGATGCTACTCGTAAGAGCTATGCCATTCCTCGCAATGCTATCAAAGACCCTCATCGCATGCAGCAGATGAATGCTTTCTTCACCTGGAGCACTTGGGTATGTAGTACCAACCGCCCTGGGGAACAGGTGAGTTATACCAATAACTGGCCGTACGATCCCCTAGTGGGTAACGTAGCCTCGACCTCCTTACAGATGTGGTCTGGCTTTAGCGTGCTGATGCTCCTCTTCGGAGTGGGTATCTTGGTCTTCTACCATGCTTACAACAAGGAAGACGAAGAGAGTGAACACCTCCCTGCACAAGATCCTATGCGTGAGATGAAGCCAACTCCTTCTATGCGAGCTACCCTCAAGTATATCTGGATTGTTTCCCTACTGATCCTCGTACAGATGCTCGCTGGAGTTATCACCGCTCACTATGGAGTGGAAGGCGAAGGCTTCTTCGGTATTCCGCTTGATTTGATACTACCTCAGGCTATTTCGCGAAGCTGGCATGTGCAGCTGGCCATCTTCTGGATTGCTACCTCTTGGCTGGCTACTGGCTTGTATATTGCCCCAGCAGTATCAGGACACGAACCCAAAGGACAGAAATTAGGGGTAAATATCCTCTTTATCGCCTTGCTGATTGTTGTATTAGGTTCCTTAGCTGGACAATGGTTTGGTGTGATGCAAAAGTTGGGCTTAGTGGAAAACTTCTACTTTGGACACCAAGGCTATGAGTACTTGGAGTTAGGCCGCTTCTGGCAGATTTTACTGTTTGTGGGGCTTTTCCTTTGGCTTTTCCTTATGGTAAGAGCACTTATTCCTGCCCTCAAACGCAAAGACGAGAGCCGACATCTCTTACTGCTTTTCGTACTTTCTTCCGTAGCTATCGCTGCCTTCTATGGGGCAGGACTTATGTATGGCAGACAAACACATATGGCTGTAGCTGAATACTGGCGCTGGTGGGTGGTACACCTCTGGGTAGAAGGGTTCTTTGAGGTATTCGCTACTGTAGTAGCGGCTTTCCTCTTCTCTCGCTTAGGTCTGTTGCGTATCAAGGTAGCCAGTGTATCAGTACTTTTCTCTACTATTGTCTTTTTGGCAGGGGGTATCTTAGGTACGTTTCACCACTTGTATTTCAGTGCTACTCCTACAGGGGTATTAGCCTTGGGAGCTACCTTCAGCGCTATGGAGATTGTTCCTTTGGTACTGATCGGTTTTGAAGCCTACCATAATTACAAGCTATCACGCACTACCCCATGGATCAAGGCGTATAAGTGGCCTATATACTGCTTTATTGCCATGTGTTTCTGGAACTTCTTGGGGGCTGGTATCTTCGGCTTTGCGATCAATCCTCCGATTGCCCTCTACTATATCCAAGGGCTAAACACCACTGCGGTTCACGGCCATGCTGCCCTCTTCGGGGTATATGGTATATTGGGTATTGGCTTAATTCTCTTTGTTCTTAGAGGACTCTACCCAGAACGCCACTGGAATGACCGCCTTATAGGTTGGGCGTTTTGGCTCATCAATATCGGTCTTTTGGTGATGATTTGCGTGAGTATCTTGCCTATTGGTATCATGCAAGCGGTGGAATCGATTCGCCATGGCTACTGGTCTGCCCGTTCGGTAGAGTTTATGCAAACCGACCTTATGCAGACTATTCGCTGGTTACGCGTCTCAGGCGACTTGCTTTTGGCCTTCGGTGAATTACTCCTTGTCTATTTCATCATCGGGCTGAAAACAGGTTGGTCTTTAAAAGAGGAACGATAATAATATAGTGACTAGTGACTAATGACTAATGACTAATGACTAGTGACTAGTGACTAGTGATTAATGACCAATGACAATGTCCTAATAGGATTTGTCATTGGTCATTTTTTTATTCACTTTTCACTCTTCGCTATTCACTCTTCACTCTTCACTTTCCGCTTTTCACTATTCACTTTTCACTATTCACTATTTTTTCTCTTCTAGTTTAAAAAACAGCGTCTGCAAGGGAGCTATATCCACACGCATATGCCCATAGTTACCTTCGCGATGAAAGTGGGTCTGTACCTCCCCATAGAGTTTGTCCACAAGGGGATAGCTACCATTGGGCAAATCCCATGTGGAGAGCAGCTCAGGAGGTACTTGTAGCTCAAAGCCAAAACCATCATGCTTGCTGAAGTTGGCTATGATAAGCCACTTGGTATGGGCAGTTTCCCTGACAAAGCTGTATACCTTATCATTATAATAAGGTGTATGTTCCCTATTATAGCCATGTATGTAACGGAAAGCACCTTCCACAGGGAGAGAGAGCAATCGGCAATAATAGTCCCTTAGGGCTACCTCTTCGGGGGTGAGTGCGCCCCCATCATAGCGCTTGCCGTTGACCCAACGCTGGAAAGCTGGCACTCCTATATAATCAAAGATAGAGGTACGGGTAGGCGAGCCAAAGCCTGCTTGCTCTCGTGCTGCCTCCCCTACTTCTTGTCCGAAGTAGACCATTACAGAAGCCTCATTCAGGTGGGCACTCACAGCCATAGCTGGTAGGCCATAGTGTGGATTGTGAGCAAACCCATCGCTGGCAATACGCTGCTCATCATGATTTTCCATGAAATGAAGCATCTGAGGCCAAATATCGGTAAGGGGTGCCTGTACTTGGTCTATCCTATCGGTGGAATGTTCATAGCAGATGATATCCCGCAACGTATCATACAGACCTACCTTATTATAGAGCGCATCCATCTTACCTATATGCAGGTAATCGCGGTAGCTATCAGGGTTGTAGATCTCAGCCATAAGGAAAGCGTCCGGACGCCTGCTCTTGATATAGGAGTTCAGGTAGCTCCAGAACTCCACGGGCACCATCTCAGCCATATCGTACCTAAAGCCATCTACCCCTAAGGAGAGCCAAAAAGAAACAATCTCCTTGAACTTGCGCCATGTACTAGGCACTACCCTACTACGCCAAAAGGCATAGTGCGCCCCTACGTCCCAGTGAGCTACCTCCAGCGGTAAGCTGTCGAAATCCTTATGCCCATCGGGGGCTACTCCATAGTTGAGCTTAATGGTCTCGTACCAGTCGGTCAGAGCAGGGCTACTGCTACGGCTATTGCCTGTCCATTTGGCAGGGTACTCCTTATAAGGGGTCAGCAATAGCGCCCTTAGGGCGGGCTCCTCTGGCAAATAACCCACTGTAGTGGTAGGCAAGGTAAGGCTTTCTCCTACATTGTAATAGAAGTTATTATCTTGCGTATATTCCACTTGCGTATTGTCCTGTACTCCAAAGTCCTCGACCCCCTTGGGGTTACTGATGGAGTGGTAGCAGCGTGCCACATGATTGGGCACCATATCTATGACCACCTTCATTCCATGCTGGTGAATACGCTCTACAAGAGCTACAAACTCCTCCAAACGCCGTGTAGGGTCGTCGGCCAAGTCGGGATTGACATTATAAGAATCCTTGATTGCATAGGGAGATCCTGCACGTCCCTTGACCAAATAAGGGATATCATTGGGCACCCCTATGGCTGTATAATCCCCGACCAAAGCATGATGGAGCACCCCTGTCAGCCAAATATGGGTAGTACCTAACTGCTTAATACCTTCTAAAGCTGCATCGGTAAAGTCGGAAAACTTCCCTACGCCATTTTCTTCCTTTGTCCCATAGGGGACATTACGCGTACAGGTATTGCCAAAGAGGCGTACCAGTACTTGATAGACAATCGTTTTCAATTGTTAATGGTTAATAGTTAGTGGTTAGTGATTAGCCATTTAGCTAAAATCCTATAACCTTTATTCCTTAAATTCTAAAACTCAAAACTTTTTTACTTTTTACCTTTTACTTTTTACATAAAAGTTGTATCTTTGCCCCGTACTTCTAACCCAACCCAAATTATTTTCCCCTTACTTAATCCATTACAACATGAAAAGATTTATTCTACCAGGGGTATTGGCTGCGGTTGCTTCCTGCCACTGCCCAAAGACAGCACAATCGGCTGCTCAAGAAACTGTAAAACAATCAGTTGCTCAAGAGAATTGGGGCAATCCCGCCGATGTAAAAGCCCAAGGCAAATTCCAACTCTCTGGTCTTGCTTATGGTTATAGCGACTTAGAACCTTATATAGACGGGCGCACCATGTCTATCCACTATTCTAAGCACTATTTGGGTTATACCAACAACCTAAACAAGGCCATTGCGGGTACTGCCCTTGAGAGTCAAAGCATAGAGCAAATCCTCTCTTCCCTTGACCTGAACAACAAAGCCGTACGCAACAACGCAGGAGGGTACTACAACCACACCCTATTTTGGGAAGTGATGACCCCCAAGAAAACCGCCCCACAAGGCAAGCTCTTAGAGCAAATCAACGCTGACTTCGGTTCGTTTGAGAACTTCAAAAACCAGTTTGCCGATGCTGCTGCTAAGCAATTTGGTTCAGGTTGGGCATGGCTTGTAGTAGGAAAAGACGGCAAGCTACACATAGGTGATACTCCTAATCAGGACAACCCACTAATGCCTAATATGCCTATACAAGGCACTCCTATCCTAGCCCTAGACGTATGGGAACACGCTTATTACCTAAAATACCAAAACCAACGTCCTAAATACATTGATGCTTTCTTCAATGTAATCAACTGGGACAAAGTAGCGGAAAAGTTCGAAAACGCGAGACGCCAATAACTAGAGACTAATGACAAGTGACTAGTGACTAATGACAGGCGACTAATATCATGATAGGATTTGTCACTAGTCGTTAGTCATTAGTCATTATTTTTGTTTCCACATAAGCTCCTTCAGGTACTTGGTTGATAATGGCCTCACGATAGCCCTGCCATAAGTATCCTCCCGGCAACCACAGTTCATTGACGCCCTCTTCATTACCTGTAGGCATTCTTAGGTGAAAATCCGTGGGACAAAGCACATCTATACGAGAGAGTTCTCTCCCTGCCCACTTACCATGTGGTATCCCTAAGGCTGCTTCTATCTTCTCTACAGATCCATTGGCCTGTTCTAATAAACAATCCATCTGCTCCTTAGGAATCACAAACTGACAGTTATCTGGGCGGCCTATGAGCGCTCTCCCATATTTGTCCAAAATATCCTTGGGCACTATATAAGAGGCTCCCTGTACAAAACTTCCTAAATGCACTGCTATATAATTGGGACAGAGATAGGAAGCCGGCTTAGGACGCTTTCCCTTACTCATTTTCATAAGTATAGCACTATCTGTCCCTTGCTGATAATGTACCCGCTGGCATGTCTCCCACGAATCAGGAGCCAAAAACACCGCCTTGCAATCCTCTATTCGGCTAAAGACAAAGGAGTTTCTCACCGCTTCCCTCCATAGGAGTTCCTGCTGTGCGTAGAGTTTCCCTACAAACAAAAGGGAAATAAAGAGTATTTTCTTTAAAACTGATTTCATATCATCTTTGTAGGCCCTACAAAATTACGTTTTTTCTTTCAAATAACCTCATTTTTTAATAAAAAAAACTCCTGTGGATTATACTATTTATTCCACAGGAGCTAAAATCTATTTTTAGTGAAGACATTTGACTAAAAATCAACTTTGACATCTAATTTCTCAGCGATGATCTTATTGATATAGTCTGAGAGTGCGGGTATCTTGACGCTCTCCAATACTGTATTGGCAAAGGCATAGGTAAGCAGGGCAGCGGCTTCCTTCTTCCCAATCCCTCGTGTCTGTAAGTAAAACAGTGAATCAGGACTAAGTGAACCCACGGTACAGCCATGAGAGCACTTCACATCATCGGCAAAGATTTCCAATTGGGGTTTGGTATATACAGTTGCCTTTTCTGAAAGTAAAATATTGTCATTCTGCTGGTAAGCATTCGTTTTCTGAGCAATCTGCTCAACCATGATTTTCCCATTGAAAACATTGGTTGCCTCCCCATCTACAATACTCTTATAGTCCTGATGGCTCTCACAATTAGGGTGCGCATGGTTCACCAAGGTATAATGATCGGTATGTTGCTGACCTTCGAGTATACTCAATCCCTTGAGTGTAGATTCCAAGTATTCCCCATGGTGATAGAAATTCAAGTTGTTACGGGTGAGTGTTCCTCCAAAAGAGAAGGTATGTACACTGGCATGGCTCTGCCCCTCTTGAGAGATATAAGTATTGTCTATCAGGGAGGCTTGGAGCACATCATTCTGCAATTTGTAGTAGTCCAAATGTGCCTCTTTGGCTACAAATACTTCTGTTACGGCATTGGTCAATACCTGTGCTTGGGAGAGGTTGTGGTGCATCTCAATCACCTTCAGCTCTGCTCGTTCCCCTACCGAGATGATATTACGAGGCTGGAAACAAGTAGGTGTACCCACATCGCTCAAGTATAATAGCTGAATGGGCTTTTCCACAACCTTGCCCTTGGGTACTTCTATATACACCCCCTCGGCGGCATAAGCTGTATTAAGGGCAGTAAAGACATCACCTTTCTCGGTAGCTGCATTAAAATATCTGCCCACAAAGTCAGCTCCTCCCTTGTGCAAAGCCTCCAACAGCGGCGTTACGGTAAAGTCGGCCACAGCGGCATCGGACATCTCAGAGCTAAAGAAGCCATTGACAAAGACCAAGAGATGGCTACCCTCTATCCTATAAGGGTGCAGGGCCTCTGCCGCTAGTGTCTTTTTAGCATGGGTAGGTTGCCACAACGTGTAGTCAGTGGCTTGTACTCCCTCAAGGGAAGTATACTTCCATGCCTCTATCTTCTTATGAGGAAAGCCATTAGAAGCAAAGAAGCGCAAAGCCTCTTGGCGGATGTCCTTTAGTATATCGTCCTTGTGAGGAAACTGCGCAAAGGCTGCTTCCCATTTGTCTTTTAAATTAGTCATTAGTTGTTCGTAATTAGTCGTTAGTCACTTGTCATTAGTCACTATTTAAGCCAATCATATCCTTTTTCTTCCAACTCCAAGGCGAGGTGTTTGTCCCCTGTTTTCACGATTTTACCATCGGAAAGCACATGAACATAGTCAGGGACAATGTAGTCCAAAAGGCGTTGGTAGTGGGTGATAACGATCACAGCGTTGTCCTTATTCTTGAGTTTGTTCACACCATTGGCCACAATGCGCAGCGCATCTATATCCAAGCCTGAATCCGTCTCGTCAAGGATTGCAATTTTAGGCTCTAGCATAGCCATTTGGAAGATTTCGTTGCGCTTCTTCTCCCCTCCAGAGAAACCTTGGTTAAGGGAGCGTGCCAAAAAGTCTGGGTTGATTTCCAAGAGAGCAGCTTTTTCACGTATCTTCTTAAGGAGTTCGCCAGCGGACATCTCAGGCAGTCCTTGTGCCTTGCGGCTCTCGTTGATTGCCGTTTTGATAAAGTTGGTTACTGATATACCAGGTATTTCCACGGGATACTGAAACGACATAAAGATACCCTTATGTGCACGCTCTTCAGGGGCATCCTCCAAAAGGCTTTCCCCGTTGAGGATCACATCCCCTTGAGTTACCTCAAAGTTCTCATTGCCTGCAATTACGGAAGAGAGCGTAGATTTGCCTGCTCCGTTAGGCCCCATAATTGCATGTACTTCACCTGCTTTCACTTCTAAGTTGATTCCTTTAAGGATTTCCTTACCATCCACACCCGCGTGGAGATCTTTTATTATTAACATTCTTGATAATTTTATAGGTTGTTATATTTTCTGATTTTTAGTTCTCTGAAAAAATATCGTCTGTGCTTATCTCAAGCATAGGGAACTTTTCTGATGGGATATTTCCTTCTACTATATTCATAGGATTCAAATACTTACCGTCCTTAAGCACATAGACCAATACATTTAAAGATCTCTACCCGTTCCTTGAACTTCCACAACAGATAGTCCGCATACGAATACACCCCATAGAGAGGATCTAACTGATTGATATTAGTGATTTCCATTAGTTATTGGTTTTCTAAGGGATCAAACTCTTTAGTATATAATATCTTTCATAATTGTAAATCCCCTGAGCATTAAAAATACTTTGGTTATAGTATTTTGTCCATACTTTATTCTCTTGAATACGTCCTTTTATGAGAGTATCATTCTCTATAAGCAAAAGTTCTGAAAACAAATACCAATCCTTAAGTTGTTTTCTATATGCTTCTTTTCCTCTGTTGTTTTCATTTACTAGAAAATAGAATTTGGTTAGAAATTCTGGAGTGGAAATAGCATTAATAATCTCCAAAATTTGCTCCATTGTATGATTTTCTCCTGAAAGAAAATCCCATAACTCACTGGAGAGCAGCACCTCTTCCTTTGCAAAGTACTTTGACATATTGACTATAGAATCAAAGAACCTATCTTTGTCATAGGATGTAGGTGTGTTTGGATCTTCTGTTGGGTCAAAAGGGAATCCTATATAAAACCTTATCTGCTTATCAGGAAATAACTTATGTAAAACCGCCTTCCCTTCCAGAATCTTTTGTTTCTCTCCTCGCATCTCTCCTGCATTAGGCCTTACAGACTTGAGTTCAATAGCAGTAATAGTGCCCCTCTCATGGATAAACACATCTGCTGAAAAGTCTATAGCCTTTGTCTGAGGCGTATGCTCTTCTTGAAAAAGCATACTATTTTCTCTTGCAAGGTCAGGTAGTTGCTGACTATTACTCAATTCTGTAATAATCTGAGAGATACTATCCTTTTGTCCTCGTGTGATATATTGACTTCCTAAACGCTTTCCTGTATATTCTCTTTTTTCTCCATTGGAGAGATGATGAGCTATATTTTCAAAGAACTGCTGGCCTAAGGTAGTATTCAAGCCATGTAACCAACTACTCAATGTTATAAAGAAAGGTATACTAGGAACCTTTCCTTTAAGCTCTTCTGCGAAAGCATTCAAAAAAGCCTCATGAAAAGGAGCATTTCTATTCACAGAAGTATCTTCTGGAAACTTATCAAATCTGTTTATAAGTGTTTTGATTACCTCTGTTGCTATTCTTTCTTTTTGAATATTTGATAAAGTCATTTTACTTTTCTTTCAAATGAAATATAATCTCAGCATACGCACCTTTGTCTTTTTCAGTACGGTTCAGCACAGGGCGTTTGTATTGGTTTACAATTCGCATTCCTGCTCGCTCGGCTATTTCGGGGTATAAGCCATATTTGTCATTAGCTACTAAAAACACGTCATAATCATCAGCTAAGAAGCGTTTGCTATTGGTCAGTACTTCAGCAATACCAGCCACATACATACGTTTGGCTTCCTGCCCTTGTCCCTTGTAAAGGGGGCCTATTTCTTTATCATCATTACGCTCAAAACCAAATAGGTCGTAAGCGTATGCGTGTTGTTCGTGATAATCAATCAGCCCTACATAAGGAGGTGATGAGAAAATACCTTTTATTTGCTGCTTTCTTGCCAAAGCAGCAAACTCAGGATCCTTATGCTCCAATGCCTCAAAGATATCAATGGTACGACTGTCACCTTGCAAACATTTCTGGTAGGTATCAGTACGCAATTCTTTAAATTGTTGTAACCGCTTGATCGTATCTTTGACATAAGTCTCCCACCATTTTAAGATTGAAAATAGCGGCTTACACACCTTACCATGCTTGGCACAATAGTAAGTAGTTGTTATGGGTTCTATTAGGGTCGCTAAATCGGCGTGAGTGGTAGCTCGACAACTGCGAATCGTCCTACTCAATATAAGTGTAATAATACACTTAGTTGCTGGGTTTTGTATTGCTTTGATTTTTTCAAATACAAAATCAATCTCTTCGCGCACATGTTGTATATACCACTTGTCTAAAAACGTATCGGCTTTAGCTTGTTTTAGCTGAATATGATATTTCTCTACAAGAGCTTGATAGATAGGTAAAAATTGTTGCTCTTTCTCAGCACCATATACTTTGCCATCTATCTCTTTGCGCTGTAAGCGATATTTATAATCGGGTACAGGGAAGTACTCTTTATTAAAATTATTGAGTGCTTCGGTGAGTTCCGCATCAAAAGCAAGTATTTGTTTCTCTGCTAGAAAAGCCCTCAGTACATCTGTAATGCGTTGGCATTGCTGATACACATCTATCAAATCATAATGACCTACTTTAGCATTGCCTATCAGTGCATTGAAAGCCGATATATCTACCCCAATGGCATGTATACCCAACTCTGAGGCTTGTACCATAGTGGTACCACTACCCGAAAAGGGATCAAGTACTATATCTCCTGCCTTAAAAAAGACCTCCTTTTTAAAGTAATCTGTATGGGTATCTAAAAAATATTCTACTAATTGTGGAATAAACTTACCCTTATAAGGATGCAAACGGTGTACATGTTTGGTAGTTTCTGCCTCTTTGTATTGTTCAAATGATAAATCCCAATTCAGATCCTCTCCCAATATTTCCTTCCACTGTTTCTGACGACTGCCTCCCAAAGCATCATAATAAGCCTTGAGTTCGTCCTTATCTATTTGGGTAACCCCATCATTTTCATATCTTTTGACCTTACCATACTGCACTAAATAGGAAATATTGGAGGAAGTAACATTCTTGCCCATATATTGCGTCGCCCACTGTGAGGCCTGCTGAAGCGTAAAGTATTGATTAGGACCTAACATAATGCCGTCTTTCTTTCCATAGTTTTATTTCAAGGTGCAAAGATACATCATTTCTTTTTGCTTTCCAAGAAAAAGACGATTTTATCTCTTATAATAATTAACTACTCTTTATACACATGCAAAGCATCGGCTTGGTGCAGTGGTGTTACAGTAATATCGGTAATCTGCACTTTATCGGGTAGATTGACGATATAGGCAATAGTATCGGCGATATCTTCAGCATAAAGGGGCGTGATGCCTTTATAGACATTATCGGCTTTCTCGGTATCGCCTTTGAAACGCACCTTGCTGAAATTAGTCTCTACCAAACCAGGTTTTACGGTCGTTATCTTTATTTTTTTATCCATTAGCTCTATACGCATGGCATCGCTAAGAGCTTTTACAGCAAACTTGGTCGCACAATAGATACTGCCATTGGGGTAGGCTATTTCCCCCGCTACCGACCCAATGTTCACGATCGTACCCACTTTGTCTGTGGCGAGCATGAGCGGAATCACACTATTGGCTACATAAGTAAATCCTTTGATGTTGGTATCAATCATCTGGTCGGCATCTTCCATGGCGTAGGTGTGCAGAGGTTGTAGTCCTATGGCTAAGCCTGCATTGTTGATGAGAATCTCAATATATCGCCATTTTTCAGGCAAAGACTGAATGTTTTTGGCTACCTCTTGGTAATGTCTCACATCAAATACCAAGGTGAAGACCTCCACAGCATATTCTTTCTCTAATTGGTCTTTCAGCTGTGCCAATACCTCCACACGGCGTGCACAGAGAATAAGGTTTGCACCCATTTGTGCCAGTTTTTCGGCTACTGCTCTGCCTATCCCACTGCTGGCACCTGAGATAAAAGCAATTTTTCCTTTGATACAATTTGTGTTCATATTGTTTAGCTATTAAAGATTGATTATCAATTCTATCCTAACATCAGGAGTGCCTTCACTTTGGGCATCCCAAAAGGCTTCATAGTCTTCCAAGCGTTTTAGTACAAGCGGGTACCGCTTTTCTGCTGTCGCAAAATCAGGGCGTAGTTCTTTTCTTAGGGTATTCATTATTCTTCAAAAATTTTATGGGCTGGAAAGCGCAAATCGGGATAGGTAACCGATTGCACTTCGTCGGTTTCTAAAATAGGGGAAAGAGCTATATAGTTACCCTCACGATATAGGTAGATTTGTACCGTTTTATAGTAAGGGTCTACTACCCAATATTCAGGTACGCCCTGCTCCTGATAGAGGTCAAACTTCAGCTTGGTATCGTTGTATTGAGTGCCTCGCGAAAGTATCTCAATGATGAGATTAGGTGCTCCTTCGCAGCCTCGCTGGGTGAGTTTCTGTCGGTCGCATATCACACAAATATCAGGCTGTACAACCGACTCCTTACCGTCTGCACTTTTGAAGAACACATCAAAGGGAGCGGAATAAATCTTACATTTTTGTCCCTTAAAAAAAGGTATTAGTAGCTCGTTTAGGTTGGTAGAGATTTCTTGGTGAAACCTTGCTGGTGCTGGGCTCATTGCAAATATTTTCCCCTTGAAGAGCTGTATTTTCTCTTTGAGCTTCCAGAGCAGATAATCGGCATAGGTGTAAGTGCCCAAAGGGTCTAACTGATTGATATGTGTAATTTCCATAGCTTTAAAAGTAAGGTTTTAGGACACAAAGATAAGGATAATTTGCTAATTGCCAAAATATCACTACCTTTGCCCTTAGAAAATAGAAAATGAAAAATCTAGAACTTAAAATCCCTCCTGTTGGAGTATGGCTTATCTGTGCCTTGACAATGTGGGGAATTGCTCGTTTATTGCCTTTTGGTGCATTACCTCACTTACCTGCACTAGCTATAGCTGTTGCAGGGATAGGTGTGGGAGTTGGATTGGCTGCGCTTTGGAGCTTTCGTAAAGCCCGCACTACTGTCAATCCTCTTGATCCATCACAAGCTACTCATTTCGTTTCTGAAGGTGTGTACCAACTGAGCCGTAACCCTATGTACGTAGGCTTGGCTTGCTGTTTACTCGCTTGGGCAATATGGCTCTCTTATCTTTTAACTTGGATAGGAATCCCACTATTCATAGCCTATATGACACGCTTCCAAATCATTCCAGAAGAGCGCACCCTTAGACTGAAATTTGGCAAAGAATACGAAAACTATTGCTTGAAAGTACGCCGATGGTTGTGAATTTTAAATTGCCAAATTAGCAATTTGACTAATAAACAAATTTTGAGATTTCAATTAGAAATCTTTGGAGAATTCCAAAAAGTGTTGTACCTTTGTCCCCGAAGATGAGTTAAAGTCATAGACTCGCTGGGCTAATAACCCAGATGCGTTATCGGACGTGTTGAGTAAGGACTTTAACTCATCTTCTATTATTTTATCATCTGACTTGATACTATTATACATTGTTTTTAGTCGTAATTTATTATTCTTACTTCCAAATATTTCAACAATCACAGTTGTATTATCTTCTTTCTTTTTTAAGAATAAGTAGGTTTCTGCTTGATGTTTCTTAATGTATCCTAAAGAAATAATCTTATCTGGATTATCCAATATATCTACTATAGCCTCTATTTCTACATCTGTAAGAGGGTTACCCTGATGAGTAGCTTTTTCATTTTCTTTGTAATGTCTATCGAAAATGTGTTTTAATTCAGAGGGATTAATAGCAACATAAGCAATTTGATATCTAAATTGAATAGCTGAAATGGTCTTCAATATCTCCATTGCATTAGGAGTTAATGTTGCAATTAAGTAATCTTTAGCAACTACTTCGTTATTTTTCACCTTGTTGAATAGACTTAGTATAAATCCTTTAGCCTTGTCTTTTAAAGTTTTCATAATTACAATTGTTTTTAATATTTCAGCAAATAAAAGCCCCATATCATATTGCTAAACTCTCCTGCTACAAAGCTATGTACCTCGCCTTCTACTGCTTCGGTCATATTATTAATTTGTCAATTTAGTTAATTAGCTCTATAATTTCATCTTTACCAAGGTTTATAACTGCCCGTCGTACTACGACTCGTCATCATCATCGTCGTAGGAAGTGTAATCCCATTCCAAGCCAAAGTTTTCCATAGCGTCTAAAAGAGTATCAAATAACTCTTGTTGAGTGCTGCCTATAAAAATAGCAGTGGCTCGGTTTGTAGTTTGATGTATGGCAAGGGTAATGACTATTTTAAAGTTCGCATCGGTGAAGGTGCGTTGCCCTTCCCAACTGAGGGAGGTAAGCTCAGTATATTGTTTTTCTATATAAGCAACAGCTTCTGTGGAGACTTCAAAGCCTTCCATATCCAAACCGCCCATTGCATTAGCGTTGTAAGGCAAGCCTCCCATCACACCATTGTAAATAGCCATGTACAACCAAAAGTCGGAGAGATTTTTGGTTTCTTGTATCCAATTGGGGTCGGTTTCGGAGCTGTAATTACCCCAAACGGGAGGGTTAGGGTTGTTTAAATCTTCTTTTCGAATTGCCCACATTACCACTCCTTGGTTTTCTTCACAAAAGCATAAGTAATCCCCTGCAAAATACAATTGCTGAGGTGTAGCCAATGAGTTATAGGATTGGTTTACACTTTTGGTTGCCCCTAACTCTAAGTAATACGCTCGGAACTCTTCAGGCAAGGTGATGAGTAAGCGTTTTTCAGCTTTTAATAGCTGTGTTTCCGAGAAGCCTTTACAGTCCTCTGGTGTGAGATTGTATAGTTTTTTGATGTTGTCCATATCAATATTTTAACAAATAAAATCCCCATATCATATTGCTAAACTCCCCTGCTACAAAGCTGTGTGTTTCGCCATTTATCACTACTTTATAAAGACAAAAAGACCTTTCAACGTGATAGAGAGGGTCTGTTACTTTTACATATTCCCCCGTTTCTTGCCATTTGTAGGCAAAGATATTTACGCCAAAGAGTGTTACCTCACCTTCTATTCCTGATGTTTCAAACTGCCACATTTTTTGCTTGAATAATTTCATACTAAAAATACGAATCAATAGTTAAAATGTTAATCACTAACTTTCTAAGACGCAATAAATTGCGTCTCTACGCATACGCTGGCTAAGACAACTCCTGATGAGCGTAGTCCTTTGTAGAGACGCAATTTATTGCGTCTTAATGAATTGGACTATACAATTGTTTTTTTACTATTGATTCGCGTTAAAAATAATCATTAACATGAGTGTGATATAATAAAAGTGCTCACAGTTGGGTCTGTGAAACACAGATTTTACAGATTTTCTATTGTCGAACTCTCGTTATATCAGCATTGCAAAGATACGATTTTAAAACAATTGTTTGTTTGCTTTTTTTGTTGTATTTTTGCAAGGTCAAAGAATTATTACGAAGTCTTTGCCCTTTGGCTTTTATATTCGTATCTTTGCAGAGAATTTTAAAACTAATGAAATTAACTACATTAGGCTGTCATAGTGCATCCCCGAGGGATAAGGCACGTACCACTGCCCAGCTCTTGGAGATGCGAGGGCATCTCTTCCTTATTGACTGTGGGGAAGGAACACAAATGGCTCTGAGACAATCAGGGGCTAAGTTCGCCCGTATCAAGCATATCTTCATCTCCCACCTCCATGGTGATCATTTCTACGGATTGGCGGGGCTGATTTCTACTTTCCAGCTACAAGGCAGGGAGGCTGAACTACATATCCATGCCCCTAAGGGTGCCAAAGAGGCCATGCTGCTACTGCTGAAAGTCAGTGGCGCTCATATGGTCTTCCCCTTGTACTTCCATGAGCTGGAGAGCAAGGAAAGCGAAGTTATCTTTGAGGACGATAAGCTCTCGGTCACTACCATTCCCCTTGACCATCGTATCTATGCCAATGGCTTTTTGTTCAAAGAGAAAAACAAGGAACGCAAGCTCAATGCTGATGCTGTACAAGAATATGGTATCGACGTTTGCTATTATCAGAATATCAAGAATGGTAGGGACATTATTTTAGATACAGGGGAGTGTATCCCCAATGAAGTACTGAGCTTCCCGCCTGCTCCTGCACAGAGCTATGCCTTTTGTAGTGATACCGCCTATTTGCCTAAGATCATACCACTGATTGAGGGGGTACAAGTACTCTATCACGAGAGCACCTTCCTTGAGGATAACCGTGCTTTGGCTGAGAAAACCAAGCACTCCACCGCTCTTGAAGCAGCCAAAATCGCTAAAGCCGCTAATGTACAAACCCTTATCTTAGGCCACTACTCCTCTCGCTATAAGGACAAACGGGTTTTCCAAGAAGAAGCCCAAACGATTTTCCCTAATACGCTACTGAGCGAAGACGGGAAAGAATTCTACTTTAGTGAATAACGAATAGTGATTAGTGATTAGTGACTAAAAACTTAAAACTTAAAACTCAAAACTTAAAACTCAAAACTGAATATGTTATATCAACTACTGAAAACCACCCACTCACTGACTGCTTATATTGTCTTGGTAGTGCTTTGCTTTGCTGTAATCAATGCCGCTTTAGGTGTATGGCAAAAACGTAAATATGAGAAAAAGGACTTGCGTATCAACTTGTTTGCTCTTATATTCACACACCTACAGGTTACCTTAGGGCTTATCCTCTATTTTGTAACCCCTCTTTTCCAAAGCTGGTCGGCTATGGGGGCAGGCGTGATGAAGGACGCTTACCTGAGAAAGATGCTAGTGGAGCACCCCTTCGGTATTGTGGCGGTAACCCTTATTACTATTGGCTGGTCTCTACACAAAAAGCAGAAAACTGATACAGGTGCTTTCAAGCGTATCCTTATTTTCTATAGTATAGGATTACTGCTTATTTTAGGTGTATTGCCTTGGAAAACGTGGATGGCTGCCTTTTGATCATGAGCGAAACGGTAAAAACTTATACGGTAGAGGAAGCCAAGAGGCGTATGGAGCGCTATTGTGCCTATCAGGAACGTTGCCACAAAGAGGTCGTCACTAAGCTCCGACAGATGCGTATGATTCCCGAAGCGATAGATGTTATTGTAGCGTACCTTATTGAGGAAAATTTCCTCAATGAGGAACGCTTTGCTCGTAGCTATGCCAGAGGCAAATTCCGTTTCAAAAAGTGGGGACGCGTACGTATCACCCGCGAGCTGAAGTTTCGCGAGATCTCCCGCTACAATATAGCTTGTGCTATGGAGGAGATAGAGGACGATTATCAAGAGGTATTTGATACCTTGGCAGAGAAAAAGGCCGACACTATCACTGAGAAGAATATCCAGAAAGCACGCCGCAAGCTCGCTGACTACCTGCTCTACAAGGGCTGGGAGTCCTCCATGGTGTACGAAAAGGCAGTAGAACTCTTTCCCTATGACGATTAATCCTCTTTTCCCCTATCCTAACGTACATACCCATAAGGCAAAAAATAGTCAGGAGGTACAGAACTGCTTCCCTGAAGACACTTACGATGCGGGCGTATTCTCGGTAGGTATTCACCCCTGTTATATCAGTGGAGATGGCCAAGAGCAATGGGCGCAAGTACTTGAGCGTGCCACTCATCCGCTCTGTGTTGCCATAGGCGAATGCGGCTTGGACAAGCGTGCTGCTACGCCTTTGCCCGAGCAGATAGCACTCTTTGAGCAACATATCGCTTTGGCCGAGCAGCTACATAAGCCGCTGATTATCCATTGTGTCAAGAGCTACGGGGAGCTTATCGGTTTGCGTAAGAAGAGTGGCGCCACAGGCCTGTGGATTCTCCATGGCTTTCACAAGAGTGAAGCCCTTGCTCATGAGCTATTAAAGGTAGGCATCAAGCTCTCTTTCAACATAACCCTATTGCATGACCCTCGCCTGAAACACTTAGTTGAGACGCTCCCCCGTGAGGATTTTTTCTTTGAAACAGACGAAAACAATGACTAATCACATGTATCGTATTCTTCTCTTGCTCTTATGTATAGGTAGCTGCTATGCTCAGGAGCTCCCCCAAAGCCCTATCTCTGCTGGTCGGGACACAGAGGTAGCAGCGTTCTTATTAGCCACCGAAAAGAACAACGCCTACCTTATCGCTGCCCCTCGAAAAGCCCCTGAAAGCGGATATTGTATAACCTTAGTAATCCCTATCTTATGAAAGTGTATATTTTAGAAGACGAACCGAATATACTCCGTTATCTCATTGCCCTTGTAGAAAAGCTCCCTTTTGCTCAAACAGTAGGTTATAGCTCGAATATAGCTACTGCAAGGCAGGAGATTCCTGCCCTATCTCCCGAACTGGTACTCTCAGACATACAACTCTCAGATGGGAATAGTCTAACCCTTTTTTCCGAGATAGAAACAGAACACCTACAGCTTATCTTTATCACCGCCTATAGCCAGTTTGCCATAGAAGCACTGAACTTAGGTGCCTTTGCCTATTTGCTTAAGCCTATTGAGGAAACATTCTTCAACCAAACCCTGCTGAGATGTTATCAGAAGAAAGAGCAGTTCAAGGTCGCAGCCTCCCAGCTGCAACTTGCCTTACAATATATAGCCGATAAGAGTCAAATAAGTAGGATCTCTCTTTCTACCGCCGAAGGAATAGATGTAGTGCCTATAGAGAAGATTGTCTACTTGCAGAGCGATAAGGGCTATACCACTTTTTACCTTGACGACGGAAAGAAGATCTTAGTCAGTAAGGTCATCAAGGTATACGAAGGACTTTTGCCCTCCTCTCAGTTCATACGCTCTCATCAGTCCTATTTGGTCAATGCTCGCTACGTGCGAAAGTATTACAAAGAAGGCGTTTTGGAGCTGACCACAGGTGAGCGTATCCCCGTGGCTGAACGCCGTAGAAGGATTGTTAGCCAAGTCGTACTCTAATGCTTCTACAGCTTGTATAATCTTAGCTGAATAGGTAAAAGAACCATTGTGTTCATACCAATAATCAAGTGTATTGTGATAGTCGTTTTTGGCATCAATAGCCCATTTTACTTCCATATTTCTCTCTGGTTTCTTTTTGCAAATCCCGACTACTGATACTTACACCTTGTTGTATTTGCTCTCTTCCTTTCTCTATTTTCTGAATATCTTCCACCGTTAGTTCTTCGAAGAAATCTGTCTCTTCACCAAAAGAGACCTCTGTAGCAATTCCTCTAAGAAATCGCTCTATATAAGGCACATCTGACTCTTGCACCTTTGCTTGTAATAACACAGTGTTCATACATTCTTTATTAGGTATCAAAGTCTCCATTCTGATAGTATTTAAATCATGTGCAAAAATACAAATTTAATTGTTAATTATCAAACTCTAAAAAGTGAAAAGTGAAGCGTGAATAGTAAAGAGCATTTTTCGCTCTTTACTATTCACTTTTCACTTATTTTTCTGCGAATATTTACCCCCCCCCGCGAATATTGATTCTTTTACTTATAAGCGCTGAAATTATTTATCTTTGCCGAATAATATAAAATTGTTAGATAATGAAAAAGTTATTAACCATGGCAGGGATAGGCCTTGCCTTAGTTATAAGTAGCTGTAGTTCCCTCACTGGGAGCAAACTTGTCAGTGCTGAAGGATTGGAAAAAGCCAAAAAACTCTTAGAGAAAGATCCTTATACAGGCAAGGCTTTCACTAAGGTAATGCTTTGGGCAGGACAACCTTTGGAAGAGAATTTTGAATCCGTAACCGCTCAGTATTTTGATGAGAAGCAAGGCAAAGACGTATCACAAAGAGCCTCCGAGGCAGGTCTTAGCTCGCCTGATATTTCCTCTGACGAACCCTCCAAAGCGGAAACCTTTACCCTCGCCGAAATTCCTTTTGACAAAGTACCTGCCCAGGTGGATAAGATGATAAAGTTCCTAAGTTCACAATCTGAATTAGAAGAAATGGAAGGCTATATCGTGCATTCCATTGTCTTTACTAAGGAAAACGGACAGATAAAACAAAAATATGAAATCCAGTGCACTAAAAAAGGGGAAGGAAAATCCGTAGAAGGGCGTAATATTGTAACCAATTATTACCAATTCCATGTAACACCTACCCCTGACGGACAATATGAAGTTAGTGAGTGGTAGTATATAAGATTGTTTCACTAAAATCAAACTAATATGAGTCAAGAAATTCCACAAAGTTTGCCTGCTTATTTTGAGTCGCATCCTGATCAGTTTGCCAAAAAGAATGACATTGCTAAGAAGGCTATTAACGGAATACTTTTTTTAGCATTCCTTGTACTGATGATATATCCCGAAATTACCCCTGTTGGGGAGCTATGGGTGTGGCGTATCATTGCTGCCATAGGACTGGTATTCACTGGTTTAGGATTCTATACGGCCTATGATTACTATAATATCCAAACCAAAACGAAAATCAAGGCCAAGGGACATAAAAAATTTGATTCTGGCCATACCACTGTGGAGGAGTTGGCACGCCTTTTAGAACAAGGAAACTACCAAGAGTTGGCCAACCTACCCTCCAAGAACAACCAGCCCTTACAGATGTTTTCTTGGGAGGACAAGGACAACAAGACTTTCTATATCCTTTTGATGAAGTATTTTTCCCCATCAGATTTCAGAGGAGTTACTCCTGTGAAAGTGGTCTCTGGGGCGGACTATGACCGCTATAAGACCCTTATCAGTGCTATTGATGGATACTAAGATAGTGACAAATGACAAATGACAAGTGACAAATAACAGATTCTATAAAAAGTGCTTAATTTGTTGTTTGTCATTTGTTATTATTTTTGTACATTTGCAACGTAAAACAATGGGCTCCTATGGAAATCACCTCTTTAAATCAGTTAGACCTTGTCAATGGGATTTACTCCTATGCCGATTACTTAGTCTGGAAGATAAAGGAGCGTGTGGAGCTACTCAAAGGAAAGATTCTTGAGATGTACGCTTCCCACAGAAAGGGGAAAGCCAAGTATATACAGTCGTACAACCTGACTTGTGTGTGGTCTGTGATTTTGAGAAAATAGACAGCAAGGGCTGTGTAGGTGCACCTGACTTAGTGGTTGAAATCCTTTCCCCTGGGAACTCTAAAAAAGAGATGAAAAGCAAGTTTGCCCTCTATCAAGAAGAAGGGGTTCGCGAATATTGGGTAGTTGATCCTGAGAGAGAACTTGTTTTTGTCTATGTGGCTGATAACAAGAAATTTAAACCCACTATACCCATTGCAGATGACTATGTGTACTCCACTATTTTCCGTGATTTTAAGATACATACCTCTGACCTTTTCCATATAAAAAATTAATCATTAATCATTATTTTATGACTTTATCCGATGCTAAAGAATATGTTCTCTACGAGGTGCGTAGAGAAAAGCGTATCACCCTAAGAAACCTTATTATCGTAGTGGTACTGATCCTTATAGGAATCTTCTTGGCAGTGAAGTACCTACTGCCTTTTCTAAGCCAACAGACTACCAATGTCCCTACCTATGTGAAATTCGTACTGCCTTTGGCCTTGCTGCTCACTGCCGCTTATCCCCTTATACGGGTGTGGAAAATCCTTAAGCGTGGCGAGCAGGTAGAGGAGGCTTTTTCCCTAATCGGCCAAGGAGAAGAGTGCCGCATCGTCAGTGAGACAGATGATTACCTCACAGTTATTCCCTTTGGCAAACGCTCTCGTATCCAAATGGACCCTATCTCTTACTTAGGGGTATCCATTAAGAACAAAAACTACACGCTCCCTATCCACTATCGTGCAGGCTCAGCCGAGATCAAGCGTGTCCTTACTGGAGCCGATGAGGGGGCTTACAAGGAAGTGATGTACGAACTCTATAACAAACCGCAGTCCAACACCCTATTTGACAAGGCAGCAGTGAAAAGCCAAGCCGAAAGAGCACCTATCACGCTAAAACCTGTAGCCGAGTTCCGCTCCTTTGCTGAAAAGGAATTAGCCCCTACCCTTGCCTCTATGGAGAAAGGGCGTAGTGCAAGTCATGGAATGTTCAAGACCTCTACTATAGTCGCTGTAGCTTTCGTAGTGATAATGATGGTCTTGACCTTTACAGGTGTACTTAATTTCTCCTCTCAAACAAGTGTGCTGTACTTTATCATAGGTTTTGTAGTTTTTGGTTTCCTATTGAGCTTTATCTCTATGCAACAGGCTAAGAAAAAAATGGCAGGTGCGGAGGATTACACTCAGCTTAAGTCCAAGATTTTCAGTCGTGTGGTGCATTACATCAGCCCTGATTTTCAGTATATAGAAAAGGGACATATAGGCCTTGGTGACCTTCTCTCTTCTTTCCTTTTCCGCCAAGAGCGCTATGACCTTACAGGGGGCGACCAGATTGTAGGTCACTACAATGGGGTGCCTTTCCAGTCTTGTAATTTAGCACTGACCTATCGCCCAACGGTTCGCAAGGAGAACGAGTCCGACCGAGTAGCTTTCTATGGAAATTACTTTGTGGCACGTTCGCCCAAGACTTTTAAACACCCTATCGTGATACACCCTGTCAAGAGCTTTTTCGGTACGCTCAACGACAATGATATAGCCGCTTACCTCAACACAGGGGGCGAGCGTATCCGCTTGGAAGACCCTGAGTTCCAAAAGATGTTTGAGGTATATTGTGATGACCAGATTACTGCCCGCTATGTGCTTACCCCCGCCTTTATGGAACGCCTCAAAAAGCTCAATGAGCGCTACAAAGGCCAAGTATATATCGCTATCAATACCGATAACATCGTTATTGCTACCAACCGTGGCAATGTGCTCAATGCGGTAGATAGCCCTATCGGTGCCCTCTTCCAAAAAATAGACCTCAACTTAGTTACCCAAGTCTATGAGGAACTGGTAGAACAATTACAAATGATTGAAACACTGAAGCTCAGTGGTCAGTAGTCAGACGTCAGTGGTCAGCAGTCAGACGTCAGTGGTTAGTGGTTAGCCTCTGAAAACTAACAACTAACCACTAAAAACTAACCACTAACAACTCAAAACTCAAAACTTATTATGGTTACTTACATTTTACTCGGTGTAGGAGTAGTAGTGCTCTTATACATTGTCTTGGTTTTTAATAAGATAGCCAAGAGAAAAAACCAGATACAGAATGCTATTTCCTCGTTGGATTCGCTTTTTATCCAGCGAGCAGAGCTTATTCCAAACCTTATTGAAACTACCAAGCAGTATATGAACTATGAGCAGGAGACCTTAGCTCAAATCACCGAGCTGCGTACTCCTGTGGTTACTGAAAAACAAAACCCCTACCTGCAACCAGAGAAGGGGAACAAGATGCTGATGAATGTCATGGCACGTGCGGAGGAATACCCTGAGCTAAAGGCTAACCAACAATTCCTACATCTGCAACATGCTTTCACCGAGTGTGAGGAGCAACTGGCCGCAGGTCGGCGCTACCTGAGTGCCTCCATTACCGATTATAACGATGCCATCGTTACCTTCCCTGCCAATCTGCTGGCGGGACTCTTCGGTTTTTCCACTTACCAATGGCAATACGCTACCCAAAAACAGCGTGAAGCGATTGATGCGAAAGAACTCTTCAAATAATGATTAATGCCAATAATGATTAATAATTATCATTATTGGCATTAATTATTTGTTGGCATTATTGGCATTAATCATTATTTCACTGCTATGCAGGAGATTTCCACAGCTACACCTTTAGGAAGTTTGGCAACTTGGTAGGTTTCGCGAGCGGGTGCCCCTTCTCCGAAGTAACTACCATAGATTTCATTTACCTTGGCAAAATTGCCCAAATCGTCCAAGAGGATCGTGGTTTTCACCACTTGGTCAAAGGTATAACCTGCCTCTTCCAAAATCGCTTTAAGGCTCTGCATCACTTGTTTGGCTTGGGGTTCTATACCTCCAGCGACAACCTCGCCTGTGGCAGGGTCAATAGGAATCTGTCCAGAAACATAGAGGGTGCCATTGGCTTCAATGGCTTGACTGTAAGGGCCTATCGGAGCAGGCGCCTTAGAAGAAAGAATAACTTTTTTCATTATTTAAAGAATTATAGGATCTTAGGTAGTGACTAGTGACAAATGACTAATCCACTGTGGTATTGGTCATTAGTCATTAGTCATTAGTCACTTGTCGTTAGTCACTCGTCATTAGTCACTTGTCACTTGTCGTTAGTCATTTGTCACTCGTCACTTGTCACTTGTCATTAGTCACTTGTCATTAGTCACTCGTCATTAGTCACTTGTCATTAGTCACTTGTCACTCGTCATTAGTCACTAATTAAGTGTTCTATCCGGTGATTTGTTTTTCTCCCATTTCAGGTCGGAGAGCATAGAGGCCTTTATCCCTATGAAGAAGTGCCATGAATTGCGGTCGCCAAAGGGTGAAAAGCTAAAGGACATACGGAAACTGTTCAGGTCTCGCTCGAAACGGAACTGGGTATAGGTAACCCCCTTATCCTTGAAATCATACCCTGAGGACATTCCTACTCGGAACTTAGGCGTTAGGTCTATATTGCCTGACACCATAAGAGAGTTACTAGATATCATAGGGTTACGATTGGTATTGCTATACGAAAGCGAATAGGCAAGGGTCAAGTCCCACGGCATAGAAGCATTGAACAAGCGTGTGCCTTGCTGCTTTTCCTTATCTTTGTCATTGGGGTCATCTTCCTTCATGGGTTTGCTCAGATCGGTATTCATAGCCGAGCCGAAGAGATCATCGGCACGCCCTCCCGAAGCGGTATTATCCGTATTCTTGCCTTTCTTAAAGTTCTTGCTGGAGAAGGCATAGTTCAGGGTCATATTGGCATTGGTAAAGCGAAAGAGGCTCCCTCCGTTGTTGATATTGAACTTATCCAATTGTCGCCCATTGATATCTATCGCATAAGGGTTAAAGGTTGCCCCAAAATTCACCCCTAACTTATTGTCAAACAGTTGCGTTCCTCCGGTCATATTCAGTGGGGAAAAGCGTTTGGTAACCATGTCATAACCCGAAGAAAAGTTAAGGCTATTGAGCAACATCACCTTCTTAGGTTTGGCCTCCGCCAGTGAATCTTTACCCTTCTCGCGCACCTTAGCCTCAAAGGTATTGCTTAGGGAAAAGCTCAGCGAACTGGACTCATTGCGACCAGGTGCTCCATAGAGTCCCCCTTCAAAACGGCTATAATCACGCTTAGTTCCAAAGGCATCGGCTATATAGTAGTCGTAATACTTATCAAACGAAGGCGTATAGCCATAATTCACCGAAGGGCGCATCACATGCCTAATGGCCTGTATTTTCTTATCCTTTCCAAAATCAAAAGTCCCATAGATGGTCGTTCCCAGTCCCGCCCCAAAGTTATAGGTCATATAGCGATCAAAGCCATTGATGGTGTCCTTAGTGGTCTTGTTGGTCAACTCGTCATAATCACGGTACTTGATGGTCTTGAACTGCCAAGTCTCATTGATAGAGGAGTTAAGCGATACGCTGACAAACTTGAGCACCTTGAAGTTGGTTGAGATAGGGATACTATGGCGAAAACCCGTTTGTCCTTTGGCAAACATGGTTTGTGAAAAGAAATCCCTATCGGTAGTGTTGTAGCGGTTATCCCCCTGTAGGCTATAGTTGAAGTTGATGTTCTGTATCAGTCCCTTCTTGCTCATTCCACGCTTTACAAAGGGGTAGATACGTTCCATACTCACCCGCAGGGCAGGCAAGGTCATCTGGATACTCTGCGTATTGGTATTCTGCGAGTGAGAGGCCGTAAGTGACAGATTCACCGACGGATAGGACGGAAACGTACGCGAATAGGAAATAGATGAGGAAAGCGTATTGTTCAGGAAGTTGGACGAGTTCTCTTGGTTATACGAATTCTTATAGTAAGTGGAGCTACCCAAATTCACCGATGAGGAGAAAGTGGAGAGCGGACTGGACTTAGTATCTTGAGAATGAGACCACTGTATATTGTAAATCGAGCTACGGCTGTAATCGGGGAAACCTCGCTGGCTATAGATAAGGTTTTCATAACGCACACTTAGGTTGCCCGAATACTTATAGCGCTTGCGATAAGTAGAAGCCCCCCTAAGACCATAGCTCCCATTGGTATAGTAATCTCCGGTCAGCGCCAAATCCACATAGTCGGAAATCACAAAGTAGTAGCCCCCATTCTGGATATAGTACCCCCTATCATTGACCTCCCCAAAGGTAGGAAAGAGCAAGCCCGAAGTACGTGATTCTACCATAGGGTAATAAGCAAAAGGCAGTGCAATAGGCGTAGGCACATTGGAGATATACATATTGCTAAAGCCTGCCACAATTTTCTTTTTAGGGACAAACTTAGCTTTGCGCAAGCGGATATAATAGTCAGGATCGGTAAGGTCTTCGGCAGTGGTAATCATACCCTCCTTGAAGAAATAAGTAGAGTCGTTCTCTTTTTTGATAATCTCGGCACGTATTTTGTTCTCATCCTGAGTGGTATAAGCGTTGCGGATAATGGCCTTTTTAGTTACATAGTTAAAGCGAATAGAATCAGGCTCAATCACCTGCTCCGCCTGCTTGAACACTGGCGCCTGCACCAGCTCACCCACACTGTCCTTGATACGCCCAGCGTAGGCCTCGCGCTTCTGGTAGTCAATCACGCTGATACCTGCCTTAAGATCGGTATCCTCGTAAGTAATCTGAGACTCATCGTATAGCAATACCCTATTGAGCGGCTTGCTAATGACCACACAATCCTTGGCATGATAGCGCACCACATCGGTAAGCATGGCAGGACTTTTGCGCAGGGAATCCATCTTGAGCGTATCGGCAACCTTGCTAAGGGACGGGGTAAGGGTATCTGCCTTTGAAGTAAGCGTATCTTTCTTTCGAAACTGAGGTTTCACAAGGGAATCACTTGGCTTTAGGAGCGTATCCAAGGGAGGGAGTATAGGAGGCGTAGGGGTATGACCCGCCTGAGACATTTTCAACTCTTGTTGGGCTGAAAGTCCTATAAAGCAGGCAATCAAACTCAGGAATAAGGTATATTTTTTGTATATTTGCAAAATATAAGCAAGCCAGTGTGATTGTTCAACATTTTTTTTTACCTTTGCATTTTGAAAATCAAAGATTTAAGCAATAGGTAAAGACTTTATTTTCAGAGGTCAAACTTACGGATATTTTTTGTATCTCAAAAGAGATAAAGGAAGTTTGTGAATGTTTTTAAAGAAATTTTATAATTAATGAAAAAATATTTTTTCTATATCTTTTTATTCTTTTCCCTCTCTGCCTTGGCGCAGACAGAGACTTTTAAAATCGTCTTAGATGCAGGACATGGCGGAAAAGACCCTGGGAAAGTACATAAGAAAATATTTGAAAAGGATATTGTCCTGAAAATCATTTTGCTCATAGGTAAGGAATTAGAAAAAGACCCATTATTCAAGGTTACCTACACCCGTAAGGACGACCGCTTCATTGAGCTATACGAGCGCGGAGCTATCGCCAATAAGGCCAAGGCTGACCTCTTCGTATCGGTACACTGCAATTCCTCCCCCAGCAAGGACGCCCATGGATCGGAGTCTTATGTCTTGGGCTTACATGCCAATGATATCAACTTTGAGGTAGCCAAGGAAGAAAACCAAGTAATCTTCCTTGAAAAGGATTATAAGGAGCGTTACGCAGGCTATGATATCAACTCCCCAGAGTCCTTCATAGGGCTTTCTATCATGCAGGAGGAGTACCTCGAACAGAGTATCCAAGCGGCCAAGCGGGTACAATCTTCCTTGGCAGAGAACACCCAGCGCCGCGACCGTGGGGTAAAGCAGGCGGGCTTCATCGTCCTACACCAAACGTATATGCCCGCTATGCTCATAGAAACAGGATTCTTGAGTAACCAAGAGGAGCGCGATTACCTCAACTCCGCCGCAGGACAACAACAGATTGCCTCCAGCATCGTTAAGGCCATTAAGGGCTATTATAATTGGCTAAAGAATAATAGCCAGCTAAGCAAAGAAGCAGTCGCTGCCGCCAATGGCGATCTCTTCTATCGCATACAAATAGCCACTAGCAATAAGGACTTACCCGCAGTTCCTTCCAACTTCAAAGGGCTTAGCCCCATTCTCAAAGAGAAGATCGGCAACGCCTTCCGCTACTATTACGGCAAAGAAACCGACCTGAAGAAGATAGAAAACCTTCTGCAACTGGCTAAGAAAAAAGGCTTTACCGACGCTTTTATCGTAACTTTTATCCGTGGGAAAAGAGCAAACTAAAGGAGTGAAGAGTGAAAAGTGAAAAGTGAAAAACTAACAACTAACCGCCACTAAAACTGTGAATAAAAATGAACTTAAAGATGTCCTTTGCGGAGCGAGCCAAGTTAGCTATGGAACTCCTATCCAAGCAATCGCCCGTTACCTTAAAAGAAGCGAAAGCTCAAGCCATAAGAGTGAAAAATCGAAGTCAATCAAAGAAGAAGAAACAAAGAGACTCTGTCAGTGGATAGAGGAGCATAATTTTTGGTATACCCCCATTGACATCAGTAGCTTTATATCTGCTGGAGCTGAACAAAGAGTTTATTTAGAAGGAGAAAAAGATGTTTTAAAACTCAATGATGGTATTTATTATGCCACATGGTTGGATTATTTATACAATCTTTTACTTAATAACTATTTTTTCCCCGATACTGCTTATGAACTTTTAGGCTTCTACAGAGAAGATAAAACTCTATATGCAGTAGTAAGACAATCCTTTGTAAAAGAAAATGAGCCTACTTCTTTAGAGAAAGTAAAAGCCTATTTAAAAAACAATGGTTTTGAGACTATTCGTAACAATGACTATAGAAATCCTGAATTAGGTATTATTCTAGAAGACCTACATGATGAAAATGTCCTTACCAAGGATGGTATCTTATTTTTTATTGATACTGTCTTCTATTTAGAGAATGATTTTTGGAATGATTAGTACCTTCTCTTATCTGTAGGCAGAAGTCAGAAGTCAGAGTCTGACCACTAACCACTGACCACTAACCACTAACCACTAATTTTTATTGGTAATTAGCCTTTAAAATCGTATCTTTGCGAAAAGCAGTAAAAACTAAAGAAATGAACAACGCTGAACTTATTCTCTCTGGAGAGGGACGTATCTATCACCTGAATATTCATGCAGAGGATATCGCCCCTACAATTCTTTTGGTAGGCGACCCACAAAGGGTACCTGTGGTAAGTGCCCATTTTGACAAAGTGGAATTTACCGCCCACAAGCGCGAGTTTGTAACCCACACTGGCTACTTGGGCGGCAAACGTATCTCAGTGGTTTCCACAGGAATAGGCCCTGATAACATCGATATTGTGCTGAACGAACTAGATGCACTCTTCAATATTGACTTCAAGCAAAGAGCCCCCAAGGAAGTACATACGCCCTTGACTTTCATTCGCTTGGGAACCTCAGGGAGTCTGCAAGCAGATATTCCCGTAGATAGCATTGTCCTTTCCGCTTTTGGCTTGGGTATGGACAACATGCTACACTCCTACAAAGACAGCCCCAAGGTGCGTGAAAGGGCTATGGAAGAGGCCTTTATCTCCCATACACAATGGCTCATGGACAAAGGGCATCCCTATATCGTAAAAGGAAGCGAGGCGCTCCTTGAAAAGCTATACACCCCTGCCGTATTCAAGGGAATCACTGGTACCGCTCCAGGGTTCTATGCCCCACAAGGAAGGAAACTGCGCCTTGCCCCCCAAGACGAACAACTCAATGAGAAATTAGCTTCTTATACCTTTGAAGGGCATCGTATTACCAATATGGAGATGGAAACCGCCGCTATCTATGGCCTCAGCAGGCTCCTAGGTCACCAAGCGCTATCTATGAACGCTATCATCGCCAACCGTCCCTTAGGTACATTCTCTGCTGATCCTGGAAAGGCCGTGGAGAAACTTATACAATATGCACTGTCTATAGTGACCAATGACAAGTGACTAGTGACTAACGACAAGTGACTAGTGATTAATAATTTAAGTTTCTCAAGCTTTATAACTTACTGATTCTCAAAACATCCCCCCTACCCCCCCTCAAGGGGGGAGTTAGTAAGTAGTAGAGGTTCAATAAGTTATAGAAAGAATATTTTCCAATTAAACAAACAAATTAGGCTATTTCAACGCCCTTAAAGCTCCCCCTTTGGAGGGGGGTGAGGGAGAGGTTTTTACAAATAATTGATTATTAGTTGTTTATAATTTCAATAATAGCCTAAAAACGAATTGCGAAACTTAAATTAATAATAAAAAAAAAAATCCTCACTATGGTGAGGATTTTTACTTAAAACTAACTGATTTCTAATGAGGTTAAAACAACTGATATAAAAACACTAAAAAAGAACTTGCTCATTAGAAAAAACGTAATGGAAATGAAATACTAAAAACATTCCTTTACAGGCGGACTTTTACGTCCAAACAACAACAGTGCAAAGATATAACTTTTTCCCGAATAAACAAGCGTTATTTTTAATTATTTTAAATAAAAGTTTTTGTTTACTGACTATCAGATAGTTATAACCCAATCTTATTTCCCCCTTGCTGGCGCGAGTCACATACTCGCTTCCAAGCATGAGAATAAAAAATATTTTTATTTTCCCCTAAGATATTGTACTTTTGCACTTAGAACTGATCACAGCAGATGAAAAGACTTGATTTTTTAGATTTTCTCAAGAGTTACGCCTTTGTTATTGGGGTAATGAAATCCTTTGCTATACTCTCCTGCGCTATAGCGGGGTGGTTCTTAGGCAATGTATCGGCAGGGCTTACTGCGGCTACGACCATTATCATGATTGCCCCCAGCGATATCCCTGGTAACCGCAAGCACCACTTAGGCGGGATTGTCATCGCTACCCTCTTTGTGGCTATTAGCTCCGTATCGGTGAATTTCGTTCATGCCTATGGTTCGCTCTGGCAGCTGCTTACGGTCATGGCTATACTTACCTTTTGCTATGCTTATATCTCCCTCTATGGGGCAAGAGCGGCGATGGTCTCTATTGCTGGGATCTTCACACTCACCTTGGCTTTAGTGCGCCCTCTGGAGGGTATCCATATTCTCTACAATGCACTGTATATATTTTTGGCAGGGGCTTGGTATATTTTTTTAGTTCGGGTACTGATGTGGATACGTCCGCGCCAATACAGCGAACAGCTCTTGGCTATGTGTATGACCCTTACCGCCAAATATTTGCAAACACGCGCCTTGCTCATTCGTGATACTGCTCACCGCGTGGCCAACAAACAGGTACTCCTTTCCCTACAATCCTCCCTCAATGAGGAATATGAAAAGCTACGCGCGGTGCTGCTCGACTCCCGCTCCAAATCAGGTAAGACCAACTACCTACAGCGCCAGTTCCTTATCTTTATCGAGATGGTGGATATCTTTGAATTGGCTATTGCCAATCCTATCCCCTACGAAAAGGTGGATAAATATGCGGAGAAGGACGCTGTTTTCTTTGAGAAATACACGCATTTCTTAGAGGAAATCTCCCAGATACTCCTTAAAATGGCCGAGTATATAGGGGAAAGGAAGAAAGGCACCTTCTCCATTAGTCTCAAGAGTCTTTTAGAAAAGCAATTGGAGTTCAAGCAGGCTTATATTTCTATCAGCCAAGAAGGATCTTTCTCTGAAGAACAAATGCTTTTGGAGAAAATGTACCACTATCTGGCCAAGCAAACCCAAAATATCTACAACGTACAGCAGATATTCAACAATTACTATACCCAAGAGGTGAGTTTCCGCGACGAGAAGAGTTACCGCCGCTTTGTCAGTGCCGACAACTACTCCATTAAGCGCCTAGCCGACCACTTTTCTTTTCAGTCGTCCTTCTTCCGACATGCCTTGCGCCTTGCCATTGTTACGGTCATTGGTTATTTGATAGGGAACGCCTTTGAGGTACAGAACCCTCACTGGATTCTCTTTACTGTGTATGTGATCATGCGCCCAGGTTATGGGCTGACCCTCAAGCGCTCCAAGGATAGGGCTTTGGGTACGCTCATCGGGGCTGGATTTGCTTTTGTCTTGGTCTATATCTGTCAGTTTGTCCTACACTTGGACTACGAGATTTACAAATATATCTATGGGCTAACCATTCTCATGAGTATGCCCTTTGGTTATGGGCTATTGCAGGAGAATTTCAGTATGAGTGCAATCTTCCTCACCCTATACATTGTCTTGGCCTATGCCCTTTTTGTTCCTGATGCGATGAGTGTGGTGCAATACCGTGTGGTGGATACGCTGATTGCCTTTGCCCTTTCGGTGAGTGCTAATTACCTGCTCTTCCCCTCTTGGGAGCATAAGAACTACAATCTGCTGATTGTCAAAAGTCTTAGAGCCAATTTAGGCTATACCAATGAGTTAATCAAGCGGGCAGACAACCCCGAAATCACTACCGAGTACAAGGTAGCTCGTAAGAAGGCCTTCCTAGCCTTGGCCAACCTGAACGCGGGCTTGCAGCGTATGCTTCAAGAGCCTAAGTCTCAGCGGAAGAACTACAACGTCTGTAACGAGATACAGGTGCTTCAGCAGGATTTTCTCTCCTGTGTAGCGACCCTTAGCACTCAGCTCAGTGAGACGCCCTCCCCTATCGTCCGCGATCTCTTTGTTCGTGCCATACAGGAGATACAGCACAAGCTCCAGCACTGTGTAGCCCTTTTGGACGGCAAGCTGGATGAGGAGATACGCCCCTTTGACCCCAAGGTCTTCTACGAAATCCGACAGACGACCCTTGAGCTATTTGCCGAGCAAGGCAAGACCCCTCGTGCCGACAACCCCTTAGCCGCCATTCGCCCCCAAGAGATGCTCTTTTTTACCGAACAACTCAACTACCTAAGAGAACTGACGGAGAATATTGAGAAAATGATTGGTCAGTTAGGAGGTAATTAGTAGAGATATCAATATGCCAAAAAGCCTCTTCGCAAAAAGGAAGAGGCTTATAGTTCGCTTTTTAAGTACCTGTTTTACAGCTTATAAAAGAGTAAAAGGACACTGTGGCTAAAGATAGTATGGAAGACTATCTTCCAGTGTGCAAAGGTACGATTATTTTTTAAGCTGGCAAAGGGATTTTGTTCGACATTCAACTAAAGAAGACAACTTTCTAAAGAATAAAATGCAAATTTTATTTGTGTATATGGGAATATTTTGTTAATTTTGCATCGTTTAAGAACTCTTCGTTTTCTCATTTTGTTAGAATGAAATCATTTTAATCTCTAAAAAACCTAATTATGATTCAAAGAATTTTTCATCCAGTAGGCCAAGGTGCTTTTTATTCTGAAAGACATGAAAATCATAACATTGTCTATGATTGCGGGAGTATGAATGTTAGTAAGGGTAAAAAAGTTGTATCTCAAAGTTTTAGCAAAGATGATATAATTGACATTCTTTTCATCTCGCACTTTGACTATGATCATGTATCTCTAATTGAAGACTTAAAGACAACAGTAAAAGAAATCAGAAATGTTGTAATACCTTTGTTACATCGCAATGAAAAGATTTTATTATCTAATGTGTTTAAGGCTTTAGGAGAATACTCTTTAGCCTCCTTAGTGGATAATCCTAATAAATTCTTTGGAGCAGAAACTCGTATTATTAGCGTCCAAGTATATAAGAAAAAGATAAATTCTGAAAAAGGGGAAACTACGAATATAAAAACCATTAATTTGACAGATATAGAGCAAAACCGAAAGATACCAAGCGGAACTCCTATAACCATAGAAAATTATTCTGATTGGGTATTTATCCCTTTTAACTATAAATACAAAGATCGAAATAAAGAATTTCTTGATAATTTAAAAGACGATGAGATCGAGAAACTTAAAAGCTCTGAGCATATTTTTGACTTAGAATTTCGAAACAAAATAAAGACGGTATATAAAGAAATCAATGGTAATATTAATGAAAATTCCATGTTCTTATATTCAGGTCCTACCGAAAAGAATTTAACCTTTCAAGATTTATATTGGGAAAATCATATTTTTAACAACTTTCCTTGTTATTTTTTCTCTTCTATTTTCGGTATATCTAAAAAAGTAGGCTGCTTATACACTGGCGATGGGAAGTTAAATTTTGTAGATGAAGAAAAGATATATGAAAAATATTGGGACTTAATAGGAACAATCCAAATACCTCACCATGGAAGCCTAGCATCTTTTGACAATAAGATACTTAAAGACAATAAATTTATTTGTCCTTTTTCTGTTGGGAAGGACAATCCTTATGGGCATCCTTCTATAAAAGTAATTAGTGAAATATTATCACACAAGAGTTACCCTATATATGTAACAGAAGATATTGATAGTATATTTATTGAAATAATTGAAAAAAATAAAGAGTAATACTTTTGTACATTAGAGGTAAAAATGCGAATCAATAGTTAAAAATATCTGTATAATCTAATTCGTTAAGACGCAATAAATTGCGTCTCTACGGATGACTACGCTCATCAGGAGTTGTCTTAGCCAGCGTTAGGATAGAGACGCAATTTATTGCTTCTTAGAAAGTTAGCAAATAATATTTTAACTATTAATTCGAATTAGAAATAAAACATCTCCCTCTCTTACAAAAAAAGAAAATTTAAAAATAGTAGGCTTACCTTGCGGCAAGCCTACTATAATTTTAGGAGTTTTCCTCCTTACTCTCCTCTTGTTTTTCTTCAGTATTTTCTGTTTTTTCTGGAGTATTTTCAGACTTCTCTTGTGCGAGTTTTTCCTTAATCTTGCTCTCTATCCTTTCCTTTACTTCCTTACTAATGCTTCCTTTTTGTTTTCGCTCTTGCTCGAATTTCTCAAGCCGCTCTTTATGTTTTTGGAAACCTTCAAGAAAAACTGCTTCACCAATCGTTTCAGTAGATTGTTGTACTGCACTCGTAAGGCTTTCCAAAACTGCATTCTTTATCTCTCGTCCTGAAAATCCTTCTGAAATCTCAGCTAATTTCTTACAGAGTTCCTCTCGGTTTACTTCCTCTGAAAAAGGCACTTTAGAAGGGATCGTAATCGCGATAATAGCCTCTCTATTTTCTAAAGTAGGCAGGTCAAAATGAATATGCTTCAAAATACGAGATTCAAAAGCCTTGTCATAATTATCTGCCAAGTTGGTTGCAAAGATCACTACCCCTTCAAAATCCTCTAAAAGAATAAGCATTTGACTTCTAAGAGAGTTAATTGCTTGGTCGGAGCTACTAGATACATTCTGAATACGCTTGCCCAAGAAAGAATCTGCCTCATCAAAGAAAAGTACAGCATCTGATTCTTTAGCTGTATTGAAAGCCTTGAATAGGTTCTTAGGGGCATCCCCTACATATTTGGATTCAATTTCTGCATAATTAACGGCAAGAATATTCTTGTTCAACATCTTAGCAACCGCATGAGAGACCATTGTCTTCCCTGTTCCTGGTGGTCCATAGAAGTTTAAAATAAGCTTAGGCTTGGCATCCACTTCCTCAAATCCCCAATCCTCATAAATACGTTTTTGATTTTCTATAAGTGCAAGAGATAGGAGTATGTCTTCCTTTACTGAAGGAGGCAGGATTACTCGCTCTAAAGCAAATTTAGGTACTTGTGGAATAAAAACCATTTCTTCTTGCTTCCCATTATTAGAAGCCGTATTTGATTTTTGTCCTTCCATTTTTTCCTTATTTTTAAAGATATAAACATTAGGCAAATCCTTAATAAAGTCCTTATAGTCTCTAAGGATTAGGTTCTTACGAAAGTAAAGAGCCTCCTCTAACTTTCTGTTTTCTTTATAAAGGTCTTCTTCTATAAGAATTCCTACCCTATTGGATATTTTTATCTCATAGAATTTACCTGTTCTCTTATTGAAGTCTTCTAAAAAGTAAAGCCCTTCCTGCACTTCTGTGGCAGTAGTCTTTATCTTTTGGATAACTTCAAGAACTTTTGGTGAGTATTCATTCATGAATTATATGAGTACTAATTTATTTTTATTCAATTCTCTATCAAGCTCAGGGTCTATCGAATTATAACTAACCTTTTCAGCATAGTGTACTTCTCCATTCCCAAATACCCCTAAAATAGTCTCATTAGGATTTTCACGAGATATGAAACCTCTTTCCAATCCAATATCCATAAATGTTTCATTCTTTATTCTACTACCTATAAAAGAACTCATCCCTTTAAAAACTTTTTTCTGTTTTGCTTTTTCAGAAGTATTAGGTGTCCTTTTCCAATTATTATAATCTGTTCTTATCTCTCTATCTGCATTTGTTCTATTGAAAAATGTAAAAGATATAAAGGTTAAACTCTTAAACATATCCCCAATAAGATTTGCCCCTTGTTTTACAAGCTCCGGATTTTTAACTGCAAAATTAGCAACCTGTGCTGCTGTTGAATTGGGCTTATTTAGGATATCATCTCCTATTTTTAGTAATAAATTAAATAAATTCATATCTTATCTATTTTAAAATAATCATTTCTTTATCTCCAAAAGCATCCTTTAAGTTACTATCTATTTCCTTTGTAGCAACAATTAGGGTGTTATCTTCTAATATCTCTTCTTTACTTTCATTATAGTACGTAAGAACAAAATATTTAAAGCCTTCTTCAAAAACGATTCCATAGTCATTTGATTCTTTGATAGGAAACATTACAGGTTTATTATCTTTAATACTTACTCCCTGCTTTACAAAATACTCTTTTACATAATGAAGCGTTAATTTTTCCACCTTATCTTGTTTCAGTTCTGAAACTTTTTTTGTATTTCTTCTTAGAAGGAAATAAGCAGTAATTCCTCCTAATACAACTACTGATGAAATTATAGCAAATGTTTTCATTAGCGTATATTTTTAAGTTAAAACAATCATTTCTTTATTACCAAATCGAGATTTAGTCTCTTCATCCAGCTTTCCAGCTTCTATAATCTCTGTTTCTTCTTCTATGATTTCTCCTGTTGATTCATCATAGAATGTATTAGCTATATAATCCTTATTATCATCCAATCCAATAGAAATCTCATTATATTGCCCCTGCTCCATTAAAGACTTAAGTTTTACAGATACAGCCTTAATGTTTGGATGCTGCTGTTTTACTCTATTATATCTTGCTTTGAACCAATTTACAAGATTTGCAAAGAAATTGAATATAGCAACAGCAATTTTTTTAATAAAATCCCATGCTTTTTTAAAGAAATCTATAAGTATATCCAACATAATTTTACAATTTAACAATTAACAATTCCTTATCACCGAAGGCCTCCCTTAATGTTTCTGCCATTATATCACAACGAACACAGATAATTTTATTCATATCCAAAGCTTGCTTATCTTGATCCATATATTGTAGGTACAGCTCTAATTTATCCTTCTTATTGCGTCCACCATTAAGTACTGCTAAGAACTTAGCATCTTCCACTTTTGTTTCTCTGATAATCTCCTTAAGATTTTCCATATCCAACTTTTCCGTGCTAATCATTTCACAGGGCAAATCGGTAGCATCTTTGACTCTCTGAGAGAGGTCTTCTATTGCTTCTAGTATTCGACTCTGGAATTTTTCCATCATCATAGTAAGTTTTTCAAGATTTTCCTCTGCAAAAAAATCTTGTATTTTACCCACCGTTTTTTCGAAATTTAGTTTCATTTTAAATTTATTTTAATTAAACAATTATTTTTCTATTAATCTGCTTTTATATATACACCAAATATCTTTATTTTCATAAAGAGAGAGAGAGCCTTTAGGAATTTCAATATTTACATTTAAGTTAGGAAAAACATGAGACCTACCAAGTGTTGGAGAAATCTTACCCCTCATTATTATTGTATTCAGAGAAGAACATTCATAGAAAGCATAATCTCCAATTTTTGTTATATATTCCCCTATCTCTATTCTCTCTAATTTATTACAATTACGAAAAGCTCTGTCCCCTATGGTATTTATATCATTAGGCAATGAGATAAGGACTAAGGAAGAACAATTACAAAATGCTCCTTCCTTAATATCCCTTAATGATACTCCTGTATCCCTACTCAAGAATCTAACTGAACTTAATTTTTTACAATTTTGAAATGCTTCTTTCCCTATATTTTTTATATTATTAGGTAATTCAACAGTGGTCAAAGAACTACAATTCTCAAAAGCTCCTTTCTCTATCTCTATTAAAGAATCGCATAATACAATAGTATCAATAGTATTTTTATACTGTTGAATGGTTGATGAGGTAATTTTCTTATCTTGAATTTGGATACTTCCATAAGGTAAGTTTCCACCATTATAGACCTTAATGGAAATTAGAGTATTCAAACCTTTAAATACTTCTCTTTCTATTTTTTGTGCTTTTTCTAATACAATTGTTGTCATCTAAAACAAATTACAGAAATTAGTCTTTTACCCTATTTTCACTACTTTCAGTACCGCTCCCAAGGTTTGGAAGATACTACTGATATTGATACCATATACACGCTGAAAGACAGCGATTACGTCTTTTCCGCCGTTTACTGAAACGGGATTGGTAGTGGTCTGAGTTGGGATCACAACTTGCATCCCTGGTTCTAAACGGATACCATTGGAGGCTACCGTCCTACTTACTGTTACTTGATACAGAGGCATGGTTTTAATTATTAATGGTTAATTGTCAATTGTTAATTTAGTGGTTAGTATTCCTCAATTGTTAAATAGCTTCACAATCAGGGTTCCTAAGAGTAGAATTAGGAGAATACTGATAACTCCAAAGATGATCACTGCCCATTTGACAAACTTTAGCAGCTGGGCAAGGCTACTATTCCCCTCAGAGGCATAGCCTTGTAATAGGTTTAGTCCTACTATTGTAATGATGAAGAAATCATCTACCCAGCCTACTATAGGAATATCAGGAACTATATCCACTGGACTTAGCAGGTAGGCTATTGATAAGAACATCAATACCCAATCGGCCGTATGGCCTTGTTTAACTGTTGTACTCATAATTTGGTGATTAATTGTTAGTCGTTAGTCGCTTGTCACTAACTTTGTTTCTTGGGGCAAAATTACAATCCATGCTGGACAAACTACGACCAGCGATAAGTTAATTTCAAACTTTAACATTTTGTTTCCTATAGGACATAAAAAAAGCGCGGCATTCCTTGTTGCTTGTACACGGAAGCCCGACCAAAGGCCTACACCAAAAGCAAAAGGAATGCCCACGCCTGAAACGTAGGCATCTCCACTTTACTTTCCCTTGGTGTTGAAAAAATTGGTCGTATTTCCGTGTGGGGGAAAATATAAAGCGAAACGCTATTTTTAATGATTAATGATCAATCGTTAATGATTAATAATCTTTATGATTACTTGTATTTCTGTATTTTTCTAATTATAAATTGAAGTGCAAAGATAGTGAAAATTTTTGTAAGTCAAAAGAAAAAATTTATATTTTTCAAGTGGTCAAACTATGTCCATTTTGTTAATTTGTTAATGCGCTAATTGACCTATGAGTTTATTAGCCGAATTTGCTATTTAGTTCTTGGAGTATAGCTCCAAATAATATCCTCTTTTTCTTCTGGAGTTAGCAGACCATCATCTAAGTTTCGTAGGCGCTCTGTTGCTCAGGAGTAAGGTAGTCGTTGTATTGCATATAGATATCATAGGCGGGCCAACAAATCCCTCTCTGTAGCACTTATCTGCTTGGTCAAGGGCGGCGGCTATCTCTGCTGTAGGGGTAGGGCGGGGTGCTAACGCTACAAGCAACTCCCTAAAGAAATCCTCCGAGTGCTGCCCATAGGAAGGAATTATCCCTATGATAAATGGGGTCATTAACAAATAGATTCCTCGTTTCATAGTTTGTTCATTAAAAATTAATGTTCACTGTTAGTGAACACACAAAGACAGTGAACATTTTATGCAATAAAGGCGAATTGTCTTGAATTTAAGGGCAAATTGCTATTTGCCCCTACATGGTTAAAACTTCGGTTTGAGGCTATACTTGAGGTAGAATTTTTCAATGATGTCCTCTACTTCATCGGCAGTATCTACAATTCTGAAGATATCCATATCCTTAGCAGCGATGTTGCCGAACTTGTCCAAGAGAACCTCCTTGATCCATGCTACCAATCCGCTCCAGAACTCGGAGCCTACTAAGATGATGGGGAAAGGTTCTATCTTAGTGGTCTGAATCAGGGTAATAGCTTCAAAAAGTTCGTCCATAGTACCAAAACCTCCTGGGAAAACGACAAAGGCTTGGGAGTAGCGAACGAACATGACCTTGCGAGCAAAAAAGTAGTTGAAATGCAGATTTTTATCTCTGTCTATATAAGGGTTGTCGTGTTGTTCAAAGGGGAGTTCTATATTGATTCCTACCGAAGCCCCCTCGCCCTGAGTAGCGCCTTTGTTGGCTGCTTCCATGATCCCTGGGCCGCCGCCTGTGATCACTCCAAAGCCCATGCCTACAATACGCTCGGCAATCTCTGTGGCCAAGTTGTAATACTTGCTATCGGGCTGGATACGGGCAGAGCCAAAAATAGAAATACAAGGGCCTATAGCACTAAGACGTTCGTAGCCTGTGACAAATTCGCTCATGATCTTGAAGATCCCCCAAGCATCATGTTGTTGTAATTGAAATTCTTCAAATTGTCGTTTTTTTGTCATCTTTTATAATTGTTAATTATTAATTGTCAATTGTTAATTCAAGTTTCCCCATGCTGGCGCGAGCTTGCTGCTCATGCCTATAATGAACTTATTGTTCTCTGCGAAAAGAGAAAGCAAATGTACCACTTTTTTTTGAGTTAAATATATTTTCACTAAAGTATTTTTTACGTAAATTTGCCCTTATTTTCTGTTTTATACCCACACACCATTATGGCTGTTATCGTAGAACACTTAACCAAACAATACGCGGGGCAACGCGTAGTGGATCATCTTGATTTTGAACTTCGCAAAGGCGAAATCACAGGCTTTCTGGGGCTGAATGGCGCTGGAAAAACTACCACGATGAAAATGATGTGCGGTGCCCTCTTGCCCGATGAGGGGGATGTTCGTGTCTTTGGCCATTCTATCCTCTTAGAGCGCGAGCAGGCACAGCAGCACTTGGGATATCTGCCTGAGCATAACCCACTATACCCTGATATGTATGTAAAGGAGTACCTCAGCTATGTGGCCAATATCTACCATGCGCCTCGAAAGAATATTGCCGAAAGTATCGCCCTGACACGCTTGGAGAGTCACGCCCACAAGAAGATACACACCCTCTCCAAGGGGTATCGCCAGCGCGTGGGACTGGCCGCAACCTTACTGCATGACCCCGATGTACTGATCTTGGACGAACCTACCAATGGCCTTGACCCTCAGCAAATTCTTGAGATACGACAAATAGTCCGCGATCTGGGACAGGAAAAGGTAGTATTGCTTTCCTCCCATATCATGCAGGAAATACAGGCCGTTTGCCAGCGAGTGATGATCCTACACAAGGGGAAGATTATCCTCAATGAGCCTATGGCACACCTACAGGACAAGGAACAGACCATAGAAATCCTCTTTGACTTCCGAGTGGAAGAACAGCTGTTGCGCCGTATCCCGCATATCAAGAGCATTCGCAACAACGAAGAGTTTTTCTTTACCCTTACTTTTGATACTCAAGAGGATATGCGCCCCAAACTCTTTGATTTTGCTACAGAGAATGGGCTGAAAATCCTACAGATGAACCATCGTCATACCGACCTAGAACAACTATTCACCGAACTTACTAAAGCTAATTAACTATGAACTCACCACTTTTACAGATCACCAACCTAAGCAAACAGTACGGCAAGCAATGTGCCCTCTCTGACGTATCTCTGGAGATTCCACATGGAAGTATTTTTGGGCTATTAGGGCCTAATGGAGCTGGGAAAACAACCCTTATCCGTATCCTTAACCAGATTATTTTCCCTGACGGAGGAGAAGTACGCTTGGACGGAGAGCCACTAAGCCCCGCACATATCTCCCATATAGGTTATATGCCCGAAGAGAGAGGCCTTTATAAGAATATGACCGTCAGCGAACAACTCCTATACTTAGGTCAACTCAAGGGGTTGAGTCGTCAGCGTGCTGAGGAGCAATTGGATTTTTGGCTTAATCGCTTGGAGATAGCCCATTGGAAGGGAAAGAAGCTACAGGAGCTTTCCAAGGGTATGGCCCAGAAGGTGCAGTTTGTCGCCACGGTACTTCACAGGCCTAAGCTACTGATTTTTGACGAGGTATTCAGCGGTTTAGACCCTATCAATGCGGAGATTATCAAGGATCAGGTGCTTTACTTGCGCGAGCAGGGGGCGACCATTCTCTTCTCTACCCATCGTATGGAGTCGGTAGAGAGCTTGTGTGATCATATTGCCCTACTGGACCGCTCCAAGCTACTACTTAGTGGAGAGCTAAAGACTATCAAACGACAATTCCAAGAGGACACCTACGAAGTAGGAATTATCCCCAACGAAGGTGTCTCTTTCGAAGAATTCAAAAGTCGTTACCAAACTACTGCTGCCCAATTCCCTACCATTCACAACGAAGAGAAATGGTTGGTACACCTCACCAAAGAGCAAGACCCTCATCAGGTGCTGTTCTACTTAGCTGAAAGGGGCAAAATCACCCACTTCAACCAGCAAATACCCAGTGTCAGTGATATTTTTATACAGACCATTCAATCAGTGAAGAGTGAATAGTGAATAGTGAATAGTGGTTAGTGGTTGTGGTTAGTGATTAACGCGAATCAATAGTAGAAAAACAATTGTATAGTCAAATTCGTTAAGACGCAATAAATTGCGTCTCTACGGATGACTACGCTCATCAGGAGTTATCTTAGCCAGCGCATGTGTAGAGACGCAATTTATTGCGTCTTAGAAAGTTAGCAAAGAGAGCTTTTAACTATTGATTCGCTTTTCTAATTAAAAACTCAAAACTCAAAACTCAAAACTATACCAGTATTGCCGAAGCCCCGATACGGCTTACCCCCAAGGCGATATATTGTAAAGCGGTTTCCCGATCGCGAATACCCCCTGAGGCTTTGATCAGCGCTTTGTCGCCTACCACTTCCTTGATCAGCTGTACATCGGCAAGGGTAGCCCCTGCTGTACCAAAACCTGTGGAGGTCTTGACAAAGTCGGCACCTGCCTCTACACAGAGTTGGGAGGCTAAGCGTTTTTGCTCATCGGTAAGATAGCAGGTTTCTATGATGACTTTCAGCACTTTATCGGCTGTTTCTTTCTTGAGTAAGGCGATTTCGTCTCGTACCTTAGCCGTCTGTCCTGAGAGGAGGAGACCCAAGTTGATCACCATATCGATCTCATCGGCACCCTCGGCCAAAGCTATGGAAGCCTCATGCAGCTTGCCCTGAGTGCTCATAGCACCCAAGGGGAATCCCACTACAGTACATACTTTCACCTCAGCGCCTTTAAGCTCTTGGGCTACCAAAGGGACATAACCACTATTGACACAGACTGAGAAAAAGCCATATTGGCGTGCCTCTTGGCAAAGTTTTTCTATTTGAGCAGGTGTTGCTGTTGCTTTAAGAAGCGTATAATCAATATATTTTGCTAAGTTCATGGTTGAAATTTTAGAAAAAAGGCTACCTGATATACAGATAGCCTCATAACCTTATGAATTTTAATAAATTATAGAAGTGAATCTAAGGCATCGGTATAGGTTTTCTTAGCTGCAACCCCCACTTGGCGGCCTACAACTTCTCCGTCTTTGAATACCAATACGGTAGGGATATTTCTTACCCCATATTTGGCGGCAAACTCTTGGTTGTTATCCACATCCACTTTGCCTACCACTACTCTACCCTCGTATTCAGTAGCAAGTTCTTCAATCACTGGGCCTAGCATACGGCAAGGACCACACCATGTTGCCCAAAAATCTACTAATACAGGTTTATCACTCTTGAGTACTACTTCGTCAAATGAAGCATCAGTTATTTGTAATGCCATGTTTTTTAACTTTAAAAATTATGAATGCAAAAGTACGAAATTTTCCGTAGAAAAAGAACGGTTTTTTTATAGATTTTTTCTATGAAGCTGTTTAAACTTTTTCCTATAATAAAATAAAAGTTCCCGAAAATTAGTAATTTTGTGTTTGAAAAAAAGAACACCAAAATTCAGGAACTTTGGGCAAAGATACAATAAATAATTGGATTATTCCCTTTTTAAGTGTAGGAAAAAGAGGATTTAAAAGTAATTTTGATTTAGCTTCAATATTTTTATTGATTCTCAAGAGATTAAAAACAGGGGTACAATGGAGAGAACTTCCAATTGAGGTCTATTTTGAAAAAGGAGAAATCTCTTGGCAAAATGTCTATTACTACTTCAACAAATGGAGTAAAGACGGTAGCTTTCAGCGAATATGGTTAAATCTATTAAGCAAGAAGAAAAGAAAGTTAGATATGTCTTGCGTTCAATTGGATGGTAGTCATACACGTTGTCGTCAAAAAGGAGCGTCAGTAGGTTATCAAGCAAGGAAAAAAGCTGTAACCACCAATAGTGTTTTTTTGTGTGATAATAAAGGGCAAATGATAGCAATGGGAAGCCCTAAAGCAGGAAATCACAATGACTTATATGAAATAGAAGAAGTACTAAAAGAAAACTTAGCTTTATTAGAAGAAGCAGGAATAGAGTACAAAGGTCTGTTTCTCAATGCTGATGCAGGATTTGATAGCAAATCTCTTAGAGAGTTTTTAGAAAGCAAAGAAATTATAGCAAATATTAAACCTAATCCCCGAAATGGAGAGCAACCAGATGTTTATTTTGATGAAGAATTGTACAAAAATAGGTTTAAGATTGAACAAGCAAATGGTTGGCTTGACGGATATAAAGGTTTGATAATGAGATATCAGTATCTTGATGTAACTTGGATTGGAATGCTCTTATTAGGGTTTATATCCAAGTTCCTCAAAAAAGTTTAAACACGTTTATTATATTCTACTCATTAAAAGTAAATACATTATCACTTTTATACTCATAAAATTCAAATCCAAGTGCTGTGATATGGGGTGCTACTCCTTTTGAGCCATTCGTATAAGTATTAACCCTATTAAATGCACTAACAGCTCTCAGAGGTGCTATATCACTTGGCTTTTTATAGAAAAAGCAACAACATTTTTCTCTTTTGGCACTGATAAAAGTAGCTATTTGAGTCACTTCATTCAGTGTCCTTAAAGAAGCTAACAACTGCTGCTTAGCCTCTTTCCTTGCAATAGATATTCGTTTTCGCTTTTTGATTTCTCCTAAAACAAAATAATCATCAGCAGTACAAAATAAATCACATCTGCCTCTATCTTTTTGAAATATAGGATGATTAATAGCATCTATAAAACGCTCATAATCAATAACGGTGATTTCTAATTGCTCAGGATTTGAAAACTTAGCTGTTCCTGTGCTTACCAATGTTAGTCCCTGTCCTTCTATATCATCAAGCTCAAAATAGCTATCTTTTAGATGCAAGGGGGTAATTTCTGTGTCAGGTAAGTGGTAATGAGCTATTAAATCTTTCGTTAGTAAATCCTCTATCATAATTTATTTAATTCCTCGTATTGGTTGTAGATGTCATTAATAGTGTCGGACAGGCTATTGGTGTTTACTATTCGCTGTTCCTCAATAAGCAAGCTCTCCACGCCCCCATCTATTACTTGATAAACTGCCAGATTATCAAAATTTATATGAGCACCAGCTATGAATTGGTTCTTATCGTATGCCTTTATCAGCAGATTGAGGTAGTTGATAATATAGGGACTATGGGTTGAAAATACTAAATTTAGCTCGTTTTTGTTTTTTATAAAACAGGTAGCAATTAAAGCACTCATCAAATCGCATTGCGCATCAGGGAAAAGACTTAGCTCAGGTTCTTCAATATGCAAAGAGATATGCTTTTTCACCTCTCCCAAATTAGCCACAGGCTTAAAATCTGCAATTTTATCAATCTGACTTAAATAGTTTAGGATAGTTCGGTTAAAAGCCTCTTCATAGTCAAAATGATGAGCGAAATAAGTGGCAATGAGCAGCGAAGGAATAACATTCTGTATCCCTGAAGAGCTATCCTTCATATCTAATTCATAATTAGAGTTCTGAACTACATATCGCGTTCTGTTTTTTTCTTTTTTCACAGCAAATTGTAGGTCAAAAAAGGGAATATTAAGAGTTCTGAGCGTGTCAGAGGCTGCTATAAAATCATTTAAAACCTCTTCAAAATAATACCCCCAATTAGCTCCTGTGGGTGTTTTATCTGTCCATAATGGTATAAGGTTACGCGTTTCAGAGATAAAACTCAACTTGTTGTAGCGTAGGTCTTTTGTGGCTATTTCATCATTTATCTTTCCGAGCTTACCTTTTAAAAAGCTAATGCTGTAATGCCTTTCATCATCAAAACAAACGGTATAAGTAATTTCAGTATCTTTTTTTAAATATTTCTCAAAGCCACAGTTTTTTAGATAGGTCTCCATTCTAAAGCGGAAAGGGCTTTTTGATATTTTGCTACTTCTCAGATAAGCCCTAATATTATGCATCTTGTAGAGCCATCTAAAAAGAGTCAATACCTTCATAAAAGTACTCTTCCCACTGGCTGATTCACCAATGAGTACGGTTATAGGCTTTATCTCTTTGATATGTATCTCTTTTATAGCACCAAAATTCTTTATATGGATACTTTCTTTCATTACACAATATAAATTAGGCTGCAAAGTTACGAAAAATAATTTATAGAAGGGATTTTTAGTGATAATTCTAATACAAACACATCAATTTTATTTTGATTTGACTGTAAGTCTAATTATCCTTAACCTTATCTTTTAATTTAGAATACAAGGTTAAGAAGTATAGGACTTTTCAGTTGGAAAAACGTGCTATTTTGTGGACGCCTCTGCACTCACACGGAGGTTTATATAAACCTCCATGATGTAGTGCGGTAGCGAGCGCAAAATTAGATTTTTTTTGCCTATTGGAAAAATATTAGTACCTTTGCATCGTGAGTTAATCACAGAAATAAACGCAAAGTAATGAATTAAATTCCGTAACTAAATCATTACCTATTAGGGTTTTTACAAAACAAAATTAATTGTAAATGAGAAAGTTAGGAAAAAGCCTTATTCTTTTGCCTCAAAATAAATGATATGAACACTACTACATTACAAATAACCTTTACCAATACTGATCTATCTGTTTTTGAACCTCTTTTCAAAAAGTTCAAACTTAAAACCAAAGTTATACAAGAAGAAAAGGACGAAACAGAAATGACAAAAGAGGCCTTTTTTGCTAAAGTTGACCGTGCAAGGAAAGGAAAGATGATTCATATGAGCAGGGAAGAAATGAAAAAACTGATAAAAAACAATTAATCATTAATCATTGCTGGCATTAATCATTAACTATGTCTTCTTTATTTCAAAAATACAACGTACCAGGCCCTCGTTATACCAGTTATCCCACAGTACCTTATTGGGAAGATAGCTCCTATTCCTATGAAAAATGGCTCACTTCGGTACGGACTTCCTTTGCGGAAAGCAATAACACCCAAGGCATCAGCCTTTATATACACCTACCTTTTTGTGAGAGTCTTTGTACCTTTTGTGGCTGCCATAAGCATATCACCAAAAGGCACGAAATGGAAGACCCTTATATAAAAAATGTTCTCAAGGAATGGCAACTCTACTTGGCCGTGCTTCCTGAAAGGCCTCGAATCAAGGAAATCCACTTAGGGGGGGGTACACCTACTTTCTTTTCCCCTGATAACTTGCAATACCTTATAGATCGGATCTTTGAAGGGGCAGACCGAGCCGAAGGGTTCCAGTTCAGCTTTGAGGGACACCCCAATAATACCACCCATGAGCACTTGGAAAGGCTCTACGCTTTGGGTTTTACCCGTGTGAGCTATGGGGTGCAAGATTATTCACCTGTGGTACAGAAGGCTATTCACCGTATCCAACCCTTTGCCAATGTGGAGCGTGTTACCCTTCAGGCACGAGAAATAGGCTATAGCTCCATAAGCCATGACCTTATCTTTGGGCTTCCCTTCCAAAAGGAAGAAGACGTCCGCTATACGATAGACTGCACCAATAGCCTACGTCCTGACCGTATTTCCTTTTATAGCTATGCGCATGTACCTTGGGTAAAGGGTACAGGCCAACGTGGATTTGACGAGAATGACCTGCCAACGGCCGACCAAAAGCGACACCTCTATGAGATTGGCAAGCAACAGCTATTGGACAACGGCTATATAGAAATAGGCATGGATCACTTTGCTTTGCCTACGGACGAGATGTACGAATCCTTCGTAAAAGGTACGCTACACCGCAATTTTATGGGCTATACCGCCTCCAAAACCCAGCTGATGATAGGCCTAGGCATCTCGGCCATTAGTGATAGTTGGTATGGCTTCGCTCAGAATGTGAAGACGGTCAAGGAATATGAAGAAGTCTTGGCTACCGATAGGATTCCTGTGTACCGTGGGCATATCCTTTCGGAGGAAGACCTTATCTTGCGTCGCCATATCCTAAACCTCATGTGTCAGTTCCACACCTCATGGGAAGCCTCTCAGTTGCAATTCCCTGAAGTAGAAGCCGTCAAATCCCGCCTTGCAGAAATGGAAAAGGACGGCCTCATACGCATTCTCCCTCATGCCATTGAGGTTACTGATGCAGGCAAACCCTTTGTCCGCAATATCTGTATGGCTTTTGACCTAAGGTTACAGCGGAATGTGCCTACTACCCGTATTTTCAGTATGACGATATAAAATCTCTTAGAGAACACAACCCCAGAGACCTCTTAATCATCAAAGAGGTCTCTTTCTATTTCTTCCATTTCTATGATATCCAAGGCCTCCTGTAGGGTAGGACAAGCGATGAGTTCTTCGGGGAAATCATCTGGGTTATAGTGCTCATAGACTACCACAAAGGAATGTTCGCCCTCGGCACGTACCATCTCGGAGAGGTAGAAAAGTGCATCGAGCTGTTCCTCGTCCAGCTCAGTTACGCCCTCCAAATGGATAATGATATGGCAGGGTTTTAGAGTAGGATCCTTTAAAAGCTGGTTGGCTGTATCCAAGTTGATTTCCTCCGCATTGAGCTTTATGGTAGCAATGAGGTCTTTTTTGTGAATGTGCATACTAAAAGTGTTTAGAAAAGGTTATTTGTTTCCAATGATACGTAAGATGTCTCCGAATACTCCGCGGGCGGTTACAGCAGCTCCTGCCCCTGCTCCTTGGATCACAATCGGGTTTTCGCCATAGGACTCGGTGTATATCTCAAAGATAGAATCTGCCCCCTTGACCTGCCCTAAAGCACTGGTTACAGGTACAGAAACGAGCTTCACATCTAAGCGGGCGGTAGAGGTATGTGAGAGATCACCATGAAGATCACCTACATAGCGCAGTACTGTCCCTGCGGGTGCCTTATCCTTGATCTGCTGATAGATAGGGTCAAACTCCTTCAGGCGAGAGAGGAACTGCTCACGACTACCCTGGCGTAGGGCTTCAGGGATCAGGTTCTCAATAGAGACCTCTTCGAACTCGTTTTCCAAATCCAGTTCGCGTGCCAGAATCAGCAGCTTACGACCTACATCGTTACCGCAAAGGTCTTCACGTGGATCTGGTTCAGTATAGCCGCTATTAATAGCCTTCTGAAGAATCTCACTAAAGGGGGCATCACTGGCCGAATAGGTATTGAATAGAAAGCTGAGTGTCCCTGAGAAAATCCCCTTGATACGAGTGATGTTCTCCCCTGAGTGGTGTAGGAGTTTTATGGTATCAATCAGTGGCAAGCCCGCTCCTACGTTGGTTTCATAGAGGTATTGCTTTTTGTATTGGGCGAGGGTTTCTCTGAGTTTTTTATAGAAAGGATAACCAATGGTGTTGGCTATCTTGTTGGCTGAAACCAAGTCAAAACCATTTTCTACCAGTGGCAGATAGTTCTCTACAAAGTCTTTACTTGCGGTTACATCAATCGCTATGAGGTTCTCCAAATGATGTTGTTGTACTTGCGCTATAAATGTTCCTATCTGGTAAGGCTGCTTCTGAGTATCAAAGGCTGCATATTGCTCTGCGGAAATTCCCTTGTGGTTGAAGAGCAATTCTTTAGAATTGGCAATAGCAATGATTTGCAAGTTGATATTTCTACGCTTGAGGATATCGGTACGTGCCTCAAAGATTTGTTCAATAAGGGTGCCTCCCACGGTACCACGTCCGAAAATAGCCAAGTTGATACGCTTGGAGATTTCAAATATTTCGCCATGAATCACATTGACCGCCTTGGGGAGATCCTTCTTATGTACCACCACGCTGACGTTGCGTCCTGTAGCGGAGTTGTTAATCAGCAGCGGAATCACTTGATTGCGAATCAGTGCGTTATATGGCTTGTCAAAGTCGGCCAAGTTCTGTCCGACGATAGAAACCACGCCCACCTCCTGCACCAGACTTACCCCACTTACGTCGTGGCTATAGACATCCAATTCGAATTCTCGCTCCAAGGCCTGTTTGGCTTTTTGCGCATCCTTGTTAGCTACCAAAAAGCCGATACCACGCTCCGATGAGCCTTGGGAGATGATACTCACACTGATTTCGGCCTGAGCCAAAGCGCGGAAGATACGTGCATCTACCCCCACTTTTCCCAACAAGCCACGTCCTTCGAGGATTACCAAGGCGTAGTTCTCCAAGACAGAGATGGCGCGAATCCCTCCTATGTTATCCTTTGCCTCACAGATAAGCGTACCTGCATCATTGGGCTTGAAGGTGTTGAGAATACGCAAGGGGATTTTCTTTTCCAAGAGTGGAATAATGGTTTTGGCGTGTAGGATAGAGGTACCGAAGTTGGCCAGCTCATTGGCTTCCTCAAAAGAGAGTTGGCGGATAATCTTCGCATCGGGTACCAGTTCGGGATTGGCGGTAAAGATCCCATCTACATGGGTGTAGTTTTGGAGTTCTTCCGCTTCTAATATAGAGGCCAATATAGAGGCAGAGTAATTGCTACCGTTGCGCCCCAAGGTAGTGGTTTCCCCTGATGCATTGGCCGCAATAAAGCCTGTAACGATAGGGGTAACGTCTTTGGGGATTTGCGTAAAATACTGAATGGTACTCTTGGCCGAGCTGTCTTCTACCAGCTGTGCATTGCCAAAGTGACTATCGGTAACATAGAAGTGGCGGCTATCGGCAAAGATAGCTTTGACCCCGCGCTTGCGCAAAAGGTAAGAGATAAACTTAGCCGAGAGCACTTCCCCTTGTGCTAAGGCGTGATCTTTTATCTTGTCATTATAGTCACCCAAGAGAGAGACCCCATCAAAGATACGTTGTAGTATGGAGAACTCCGCTGAGAAGTCTATCTCTTCCCCAGCGATTTGGTATTGCTTAAAGGCTTGAAAGTCGGCCGAGATATCCTCGCCCTTGGCAGCACGCTCCAGCATGGACTCCAGCTGGTCGGTAGCCTTGTCACGGGCAGAGACCACCACTGCGATCTCTTGCCCTTGTTTTACCTTGTCGGTGATAATGGAAAGTACTGTCTCTAAGCCCTTTCCGTTGGCGAGGGACTTCCCTCCGAATTTGAGAACCTTCATAATCTAAAGTGAATAGTGAAAAATGAATAGTGAATAACGTGAGTTCGACGTAAGCAAAATTATATTTCTTCTCCCACAGATTCCACGGAAAGAATAATACAACTAAGCGTAACTTTTTTGATTTCCACGGATAAATAAGACCTTGGGTCTTATAACAATCCGTGCAAATCGCAGCGGTACAATTACACAGGCATAGAAAATCTGTGAAATCCGTGAAAATCAGTGGGAGCTTTCGTTATATCGAACTCATATTAAATAGTGCACTAACAAAGTGCAAATATACAAATTTTCTTTTATTCTGTCGTGAATGTAGAATTTTTTTTTACTAATATACCCATTTACCAATGAGATGATTTGCGAATAAACCCATTTATTCAAAACTAAATGGGACTGCAAAGATACAACATTTAACAGCGCCTTGTCAAGGAAATTTTGAGTTTTTAGTTAGTCGCTTTTCACTATTCATTAGTCATTAGTCATTAATCATTAGTCATTAGTCACTATTCATTGGTCATTATATAATCGTATCCTTTCACTGAAAAGGGGATTCCCAAGCGTTTGTTCAAGGGAGATATCTTTCCGTCGGAAAAACGAATATAGCACGTATTGACTGTAGAAGGGAAGATGAACCTATCGTAGTCCTTGCCTCGCATCTCAACAAATTGTATTCCTACCCATGCCTCACCTTCGGGCACGAAGACAGAGATTTTGCGAGTGAAAGTCTGCTTGGCCTTACTGGGGAAGACCTCTATATAGATAGGTTCTTTGAGCAAGGGGGTAAAGTTCTTATGTTCCTTATCCGTCTGATAGACTACCACGCGCAGCACTGCCATATAAAAGTCGCTACTATTTACATCTATGCTTAGCTCCGTTAGGCGGGCATCGTGCTTGAGAGAGAGGAAGTCGCCGATCTCGGCGTTGAGATACTTGCGATCGCTATTGGGTTCAAAACCGCTTTTCATCTCGCCATAGAGTGAGAAGATAGCAGGAATCCCCTTGCCCCTGATGGTGTAGTACTTAGGTTTTTGTAGGGTAAAAGAAGCCTCAGGCAGCTGTATATCAGCCTCCTGTAGGACTATTTTGTTCTGTATATCCTTGGCCAGTAGCACCTTACGCTTATAACTCAAGTGAGAAAAGTAGATGCTATCAGTAGGCACCGCAGAGAGCTGCTCTAGGGAGAACTGACCATATTCGTCTGTAATCAGCCCTTTGGAGGTGCCCACCACGCCTATATTTACATATTCTACAGGGGTACCCTTCTGGGAGACCACCTGCTGCTGCGCCAAACAAGGCAGCACAAAGAGGAAAAAGAGAAAACGCATAAATTAATGATTAATGGTTAATGACCAATGACTAATGACCAATGACTAATGACCAATGACTAATGACTAACGACTAACGACTAATCACTTGTCACTAGTCACTAATCACTAGTCATTATTATCGTCCTGCTCGTATACCTATCATAAAAGGATATTCGCTTGTGGTATTGCCTGTAAAGAGAGGAGCGAGGCTATAGCGAGCATAGAGGCTCCAGCCCTTAACCCCTATATGTGCTGAGAGACCATAAGTCCATAGATTGACATTTATATCCTTACGCATAATGGTCTTATAAGTATCTCCCTGCTGCTGGTAATTGACCTTTTGGTTGGCATCAAGCAAGAGGCCGACAAAAGCCCCTACCCCAAAGTACAGATTTTCATGGTTTTGGAAATAAGAGGTATTTCTATGTACCCCATCTTTGGAAAAATCCCATTCCAAATCCACTGGTAGCAGCAGGTAATGAAGGCGAAACTTTGACTTGGTCAGCTCCTGACCATAGGGTACCAACTGGGTATCCCCCCCTTGGCGGTCATAATAGTAATTGCCTCGTATCTTAAAACTCTGGTAGAGCCAAGAAAGCCCGAAGTTTAGGTGTAGGCGGTTGTTATTCTTTCTCAAGCGGAAATTGTTATAGATTCCCAGCTCAAAGGACTTAGACCCCAGCGGACTGAGACGCTTATCCCCGAACTGCTCTGCTGAAGCAAGGTTGAGTGCCCCCAAGGCGAGATAAGGAGAGTAGTAATCCGTTCTCCCCGCATACCTACGAAAATAGGTGTTGGTCTCTTGGCGTCGCGCCAAAGAGTCTACTTGTGCCATAGTCTTCTGGTGAGTCCGGGCAGAAGCTAAAGTATCAGCAGAGGTAAGAAGGCTATCGGCAGGCGACTCCTTTAGTGCCTTGTCCAATTGGCTTTGGAGGGTCTGAGCCTGTGCATAGATGAGCTGTCGGGTACGCTGCTTAGTGCGTACCCTGAAGTCTTCTTCCATCTGTTTGGCCTCTTCCTTGGAGATCTTCTGCTGCTCTAAGAGGTCTTCCACCGAAGCCAATTGCTTGTACAAATGAGCTTTTTGTGTGGCTACGATAGAATCCACCGCATACTTGCTCTTGAGGATATATTGTTCCAATGCGTTCTGTGCCCAAAGTGGAAAGGCCATTAAGAGGAGAGAAATGAGAGATAATCTTTTCATAATTGTCAATAGTTAATGGTTAATTATCAATGAATAATGATTAATAAAAGCGCAAAGCTACGATTTATTTATTAATTTTCCTATTTTTTTGAAGGAATTTTTTTATCACCTAATTATAAAAGAGGTTTTTCTTATAATAATCCTATTGACAATATGTTTATTAAGATTGATAGATAATAAAAAATAGTTAAAATTTCAAAGGATTGCTTTTTTGTGTATATCTTTGTAGGAGTAATTAACCCATAAGCATTCCATCATGAAAAAAGTATTAGCCCTTTCCTTGATAGTCCTATTTCCCTTTATCTTCCTCAAGCTCCCTAATGAGGAAGTGTCAGCTGGTGTATTAGCTCCTATTTTCTTTGCCCTTTTTGCCATTTCTTGTATCACAGAAATCTATAAAAGAGTAAAGCACAAAGAAGAAAACATAAAAAATTCTTAGAAAATTATTTGACTTTTGCTTTTAGAAATCGTACCTTTGCAAGACTAAGTTGATTTATCACCTTTTAATCTTATAACCTATGAAACCATTTTTAAGAAAAGATGCCAGAAGTTTTTACTTTGTGTTCTGTATAGTTTTCTTCTGCGCCGTTATTATCTATCGCTTAGTATATAGGGAAACCCCCTTACTGAACACTATCCTCTTAATCTTGACAGCGCTGCTCAATGTAGCTTCGGCAGGCTTCTCCCTCTATGAAGTGAGAAAAAGAGAGCTTAAATAGTAACAAATGACGAGTGACAAGTCACTAATCCTCTATGGTATTAGTCATTTGTCACTCGTCACTAGTCGTTTATCACTAGTCACTTGTCACTTGTCACTTTTCTAACGCTTGCTTAAAGTCGGCAATTAAGTCTTCTATATTTTCCAAGCCTACCGCCACACGTACAAGGGTTTGGGTAACACCACGGGCTACCTTCTCTTCTTCGGGGAACTCGGTATGGGTATGGGTACTGGGGTGCGTAACGAGTGTCTCTACGCCTCCTAAGCTCACTGCAAAAAGGGCTACCCGAAGCGCCTCAAAGAACGGCTTTACCTTCTTCTCATCCTTCATTACGAAAGAAAATACAGCACCTGCTCCCAAGGCTTGGCTCTCTTGGATAGCCTTACCTTTATTGCTTGGCAGGGTAGGGTAATATACCTTCTCCACAGCAGGGTGTCCCTCAAGGAACTCTATAAGCTTGAGGGTATTGGCTTGAGCATAGTCCATACGCACCTTGAGTGTCTTGATGCTACGTATGAGCAGCCAGCTATCAAAAGGAGAGATGAGTGCTCCTATGGCTACCTGAGCAAAACTGATCTTCTCGGCCAAGGCATCATCATTCACAACCACTGCTCCTGCAATAATATCATTATGTCCGCTGAGGTATTTGGTAGCACTATGCAACACCACATCTGCCCCTAGCTCTAAGGGACGCTGCAAGTAGGGTGAGAGGAAGGTGTTATCCACTATGGTCAGTAGTCCGTGCTGCTTGGCTATGGCCACTGTCCCGCGAATATCGGTAACATCCAACAGCGGATTGGAAGGTGTCTCTATAAAAATCCCTTTGGTATTGGGGCGTATGGCTTTTCGGATATTGTCCAAGTTGGTCGTATCCACATAGGTCGCTTCCAAACCAAATTTGGCGAAAACATCCTTCATAATACGGAAGGTGCCCCCATAGATATCCAAACCAAAAACAAAGTGATCTCCCGCTTCAAAAATGGTAAAAAGCGAGGTCGTAGCCGCCATGCCTGAGGAAAAACCAAACCCATGTCGGCCACTTTCCAGCTTGGCAATCAGGGTTTCAAATTCCTTGCGAGTAGGGTTGGAGACGCGACTGTACTCAAACTCCTGAGTCACTCCAAACTCATTAAGCGGGAAGGTAGAGGCCATATTGATACAGCTACCCCACTTCTCATTGGGGTCACCTATATTGCGAATCCCATGTATAGCAGTGGTTTCAAATTTCATACGATAGCAATTTAAAATAAATGTTTTTTTATAAAAAGTCGGTGCAAAAGTACAATTTTTTTCTGAATCTGCAAAATGAAAATATATTTTATTTTAATCAATGAAAAAATAGAATGTTTTAGGGTAGAAGTATAAAGGGTTAGAGGGTCTTAGCTACAATTCTTAATGCGAATAATGTTTTAACTGTTGATTCGCATTAAAAACTATTTTTTCGTACATTTGCACCACAAATAATTGCTATGAGAACTATACCCCTTTAATCCTATAACCCTATATTATTAATGACTAAACTCCGTTCTTTTTTCAGGCAATATGCCTTTGAGTGGCTATTACTCATCTTTTCGGTAGGGATTCCCTTTGCCCTGGATATGGGGCCTGCCTTCTATGGTATATTGGCAACCTTTTTTATTTTTCTTACCCTCAGAAGGCTCTCCTACTGGGCATTCTTTGCCGTATTCCTTTTTGTACTGATTACTTGTGTGCTCTTCCTGCCACAGATCATCTGGTTCGGGCATCCTCCTGCTACCATGATTGGAGCTTTCTTTGAAACAGACTGGCAAGAATCCAAGGAGTTTGTCCAGTCGCTTCCACTCTATTCCTACGCCTTTTCATTGCTTACCCTACTCTTTGGAGGCTATATCCTCTATTTAGGAAAAAAGAAGTCCTATGCTCGCAGCCGCAAGCAATCCATTGTTACACTTGTTATAGGTATATTGGCCACAGGGCTGACCCTCTATCGTCCTTTGGCTAAGATGAAAGAATACCACGCTTTCAAGTGGTCTGTCTCTCGTACCGCTATTGTAGCCTTTTACGCCTCTATCTATGACAATATACAGGAATACCAAGCTATGAAGAAAGAATTAAGCAAGGGGATAGAGGGCACCCCCACTTGGCAAATTAGCAAGGTTAGTCCCCCTTACCAAAACTATGTTTTGGTCATAGGCGAAAGCGTCCGCAAGGACTATATGCACCTCTATGGTTTCCCTCAGGAGAATACGCCCTTTTTGGACAAGGTGCATGGCACAATCATTGACGGCTATACCGCTACAGCCCCCAATACCACTACCTCTCTCTTGCGCTCCTTTGTACAGATGAAGGGAGAAAAGGACTTTGTCTATATCAACAATATCATCACTCTGGCCAAGGCTGCTGGCTTTGAGACCTTTTGGTTCTCTAACCAAGGGATCTCTGGCAATTGGGATACACCTATCGCTAAGCTGGCTTTCTTGTGCGACCATAAGGAATTTACCAAGAAGGGTGACTATGCCTCTATGAACTATCACGACAGTATTTTGCTGCCGCTTTTGCAACGAGCACTTCAGCAGAAAAGTCTTTCGCCACGCCTTTTTATCCTCCATACCATGGGGTCGCATGTCAATTTTGAAGCCCGCTTGGAGCATCCCATTCATTTTGACTATTACAACCGCAGGCTATCGGCTTATATCCAAACCATCGAACAAACCGATACCCTACTGAAAGGAATCTATGAAGCCCTACAGCGACAAGGTGCTCCCTTTAGTATGCTCTATTTCTCCGACCATGGCCTGATGACCCAGGATAGGGCATCCATGTTTGCCTCCCTTACCCATGGGGACACCTCGCCCAACAAGGCCTGTTATCGGGTACCTTTTGTACTGCTCTCAAGCGATGACGCTGCACATAAGGTACTCAAAGTAAACAAGTCGGCTTTTTACTTCTTAGACGGCTTTGCCCAATGGCTCGGTATACAAGAGGCTTCTCTGCGCCCCAACTACGATTTTCGCTCCACAGAAAGCGATACCCTAAAGGTCTTTAACCAATATGAAAATGTGCCCTTCGAAGGATTGAAAGAAGACGAGATAGTGACTAGTGACTAGTGACTAGTGACAAGTGATTAGTCGTTAGTCACTTGTCACTTGTCACTAAATTAAGGTTTTTGGGCGATAATGGCCACTGCATCTAGGTTCTCTTGGTGCTTGCGGAAACAGGCCTTCATCTTCTTGACCCGTTTTCTTATCTCAGGGAAGCGTAGCAGGTTGAAAGTAACCAGCAGTACCCTGAGCCAGCCTTCGTCCTGAATCATACGGCTACGCTCCAAAAGCAGCATGGGGTTGTGTTCTACCTTGATTACCTTAAAACCTTGTTCTTCCAAGAGAGCTGTCCACTCAGCTGTTGTCATAGGGCGGGCATGTACACGAATGGTCTCGCTTAGCTCCTTGAATAGGTCTTCCTTAATCTCTTCAGAGACCTCATCGGGCTTGATACCCAGCTCATGTATACCATAATAGCCGCCACTCTTGAGGATACGGAAAGCCTCTGCTATGATGGCCTTTTTCTGATCAAGAGGCTGCATGGTGAGCATAGCCTCGCCATATACCCTATCGGCATAGGCATCGGGGAGGGTGCTTTGAGCAGCATTGGCATTGATGATCTTCGCCTTGTCGTACTTGATACGTTTGCGTGCAATGGTAGCAGCCTGATCATTCAGATCCACTCCTGTATAGCTTTTAGGACGATAGCCACAGGCAATATTGGCCGTAAATCCCAAACCTGGGGCAAATTCCACTATATCATCTTCGGGAGTAATTTTAAGCCCCGTAATAAGTTTTTCGGTGAGTTCTCTCCCCCCTGGGCGCAAAACACGTTTGCCCAATTTGGCGAGCATCCAGTGCCCCTGGTGCTCATTGAACTTATTTTCAGTATTCATAATGCATGATTTTTCATGCCACAAAGGTACGAAAAAAGACCGAATAATCTTTATTTATTTTAAACAAAAACAACGATTAATGACAAGTGAATAGTGAAGCAAATCAATAGTTAAAAAATATCTGTATAATCTAATTCGTTAAGACGCAATAAATTGCGTCTCTACGGATAACTACGCTCATCAGGAGTTGTCTTAGCCAGCGTTAGGGTAGAGACGCAATTTATTGAGTCTTAGAAAGTTAGCAAATAATATTTTAACTATTGATTCGAATTAGTGACTAATCACTAACAACTAATCACTAATCACTTGTCACTAAAAAAGTAGTTCTCTATACTTGGTCATTGTCCAAAGCTCGTCATCTACCATCAGTTCCAGTTTGTCGCAGTGGCGGCGGATTTGCTCAAAGAAGGGCTTAATCTCTTGGCAATAGGCCTGAGCTTTGGCCTCCAAATCAGCAAGCTTATTGATGCGCTTGCGTGCCTCTACCATTTCGGATACCTTGCTATGGATGCCCTTGATATGTTCGGAGATATGCTCTATAAGGTCTAACTGCTCGAAGGCTACTTCTTGGAAGTGCTCACCGAAAATCTCCTTAAGTCCTCTCACGTTCTCTATCAGTATATTCTGGTAGCGCACCGCAGTGGGGACGATATGGTTACGGGCTATGTCTCCCAATACACGTGCCTCTATCTGTACGGTCTTGATATACTCTTCCAAGGCAATATCGTAGCGGGCATGTAGCTCCACAGGGCTGAGTACTTGCATTTCCGTAAAGAGGGCGATGGCCTTCTCGGAGATGTTCTCTTTGAGGGCGTCGGGGGTAGTCTTGTGGTTGCTTAGGCCACGTGCCTTAGCTTCTTCTTCCCAAGCCTTGCTATAACCATCTCCCTCAAAGAGGATAGGCTTGATACTCTGGGCATAGCCTTGTAGTACCTTGAGAATGGCATCTTCCTTCTTCACTTTCTTATTACCCACTTTAAGCAGCGCATCTACCTCCCGCTTGAAGTCGGTCAGCTGCTTGGCCACCATGGTGTTAAGCACCATCATGGGCTTGCCACAGTTGGCATTGGAACCCACGGCACGGAACTCAAACTTGTTACCAGTAAAAGCAAAAGGCGAGGTACGGTTGCGGTCAGTGGTATCGAGGAAAAGGTCGGGGATTTTGCCCACTACATTGAGCCTTAGCTCATCCTTGTTCTTCTGGATAAAGTCCTTGCCCTGTGCCTGTTGTAGGCCGTCAAGCACTTGGGTCAGTAGTGCCCCTATGAAGACGGAGACAATCGCAGGAGGTGCCTCATTGGCACCCAAGCGGTAGTCGTTAGTTGCCGAAGCTATCGAGGCTCTCAAAAGAGGTTCATACCTATGCACAGCCTTGATCGTACAGAGGAAGAAGGTGAGGAACTGTAAGTTGTTAGAGGGTGTTTTGCCAGGGGAGAGTAGATTGACCCCTGTATTGGTCACCAGCGACCAGTTGTTATGCTTGCCAGAGCCATTGACTCCAGCGAAGGGTTTTTCATGGAAGAGTACGGCAAAGCCGTGTCGTTCTGCTACTTTGCGCATCAGGTGCATCAGTAGGGCATTTTGATCTACTGCGAGGTTGGCCTCGGTGAAGATAGGTGCCACTTCGAACTGACTGGGTGCCACCTCATTATGTCGGGTCTTAACGGGGATACCCACCATAAGGCATTCCTGTTCCAAATCGCGCATATAAGCCAGCACGCGGGAGGGAATAGCCCCTAAGTAGTGGTCTTCGAGCTGTTGCCCTTTGGCTGCCTCGTGCCCCAAGAGCGTACGCCCTGTGATGAGCAGGTCAGGGCGGGTAGCCATAAGGGTTTTATCAATAAGGAAATATTCCTGCTCACACCCTAGGGTGTTGGCTACGCTCTCCACCGTAGGGTCAAAGTAGCGAGCAACCTCCGTGGCGGCCTTGTCCACAGCCGTGAGGGCTTTGAGTAAGGGTGTTTTGTTGTCCAAAGCCTCTCCTGTATAGGCAATGAAAATGGTCGGGATACACAGCACTGACCCATAGACAAAGGGAGGAGAGGACGGATCCCAAGCCGTATAGCCACGTGCCTCAAAGGTATTGCGAATGCCCCCATTGGGAAAGCTGGAGGCATCGGACTCCTGTTGTACTAATTGGCTGCCAGAGAACTGTTCTATGGCACGGTTGCCCGCGATAGGCTCGAAAAAAGCATCATGCTTTTCGGCCGTACCCCCAGTGAGGGGTTGGAACCAATGGGTATAGTGAGTAGCCCCGCGGCTGATCGCCCAATCGCGCATGGCTGTGGCCACCTGATCGGCCACATGGCGGTCTATCTTGCAGCCCTTGCGTATGGAGGCCATCACACTCTCGAAGGCCTCGCATGTCATACGCTGGCGCATTGCCTCCTCATGGAAGACATTGCAGGCAAATAGCTCCGAAGCACGGCCTCTCTCGGCCACCTCTACGGGTTGCTTCTTTTGCACTTCAGCTAAGGCAGTAAAGCGTAACATATATTGATAATTAGTTTTGAGTTCTGAGTTTTGAGTTCTGAGTTCTGAGTTCTCTATCGCTCTGCAAATATACGAAAATAATGACAAATGATAATCACTTGTCATTTGTCTCTTGTCACTATAAAAATTTCTTCTTCGCTAAGCAGTGGTTCGCCTCGCATCCTTAGCAGGATTTGGGCAACGGTGAGGGTGTCACGCTCGCAGTAGCGGCGGATACGCGCTATATCCTGCTCTACATAATATACGCGCATGACTTCGCTGCCGTCTATGTCGTCCTTGGGGGAGGGAATCCCCAGCGTATAGGCCAGGAGCTTAAGAGAGGTGTAGTGCTTGTAGTCGCCAAACTTCCACAGTTCCAAGGTGTCCAAGTGAGGTACCTCCCAAGGTTTCTTACCATAATATTGTAGCATCTTAGGGATAGGCAGTCCCTGCACCAAAAGGCGGCGGGCTATAAAGGGAAAGTCAAACTCCTTGCCATTATGGGCAGCCAGCAGATGGTGCAGCCCACTGAAGTGCTCCTGCAAGAGCTTAGAGAAGGCTACGAGAATCTCTGGTTCCTCTCCCGAAAAAGAGCGTAAGCGGAACTGTCGCTTGCCGTCGATTATTCTTAGATAGCCTACCGAGATGCAGACAATCTTGCCAAACTCCGCCCATATTCCCGCTCGAGGGTAGTAATCCTCGGCCGAGGTCTCCCCACGTATATAGCGCGTCTTCTCCTCCCATAGCACTTGCGCCTCCAGTGGCGCCTGGCTATAAGAGGGGTATAGGGGAACGGTTTCTATGTCTAAGAATAGGATATTTGTCAATTGTTAATTGTTAATCATCATAATGACCATAACAAGTAAGCATCAAGACTTTCTTTTCTTCATTTCAGTTCTTTTACTTTTCTATGTACTTCTTCACTGCTGATACCTACATCCTTGTTTTGCTTGTTCTCTTGCAGCAGCTATCTTTCTAAGATCCTCTGCAGTGAGGTTATCATCGTCCTGTTGATAGTATTTGGCTATATTTATCAGATGATTATATTCCTCTATTGGCAATACTGCATAGAGTGTATTTCCCTGTTCATCTGTAAGAAAGCGAGGAGTCGCAAGTGGTAATACTGTTGGCATAATGATTGATGATTAATTCTCCCGCAAAGATACAACATTTAATAACAAATAGCAATATACACAAAAAAATAAAAGAGAGCTTGCGCTCTCTTTTACCAATTCTAACCACAAAATCTAATATATGAAAAACAATTTATTTCCCCTTTGTTTTCGGGTGCAAAGGTACGACAATTTCCTCTCATAACAATAGATTTGTATCATTTTTTTCTATTCTATTATAGAATTTATCAATAAAAGAATCAGCTAATTGACGAATTAGAACTCAATGGTTGTGGCTATGACAACATTCTCTTTTTCATTACCTTGAGGTTGTATCTCTTTCCCTTGAGCATCCTTGAGGGTATAGGAAAGGGTATAGGCCCCTGCTTTAGGATAAGTAACTTTTCCTCTGTAGAACTTGTCCTTATAGCTGAGTGTAGTGGTAGAAAGTTCCTTTCCGGTAGCATCTTTTACAGCCACTCCCACCGTAAGTCCTTCCACTTCAGGGAAGTTTTCCTTGCTTTGCATCTTCCAAATACCCAATACCAAGTCATTTTCTCCTACCTTAGGGTGCTCTGGTGCTATCACCGCATAGATATGTTTCTGTCCCTTAGGATTTCCTCCTTCAGTAAAGACTCTGAAGTTATGCACCTTTCCTAAGGCTTTGTTGGTCTGTGGTTTTACCTCAAAGTCCAAGCGCTTAAGCTCGTAATCCTTACCAGCTACCTTAAAAGTAATAGTACCAAACCACACCCCTGAAGGGCCTGTTACCATTTGGAAGAGTGCTTGAGACTTCCATACATTACCTTCTTTGGCCAAAGCAGTATGGGGGCAAGTATGGGTGAAATCAACCTCTTTAATAAAACCTCCTTTGCCATCACCCTTGAACATATTCATCCAAGGGGTAAAGGTAGCCGCTTCCAGAGCTACTTCCTTACCTGAGGCATCCAAAACAGAAAGAGTTAGGTCGTTATAGCCCATGACAAAAGTGCCTGTTGTATTTTGTAGGCGTACGGTATAGGCCTTTTCTTTATCATCTGTTTTGGCCTCAGCTACAGTTTTAGGTGCTTCTGGTGTAGGCACTGGGACGGGTGCGGGCTTATCATCATCTTTTTTACAAGAGAATAGTGTAGCAACAGCCATAGCTACTACCAAGATATATTTGAATTTTTTCATTGGATTTTAAATTTAGAATTAATTATAGGTTTATGGAATTCATTGGTTATAGGGTTGTTGTTTTAACCATTGATTGCCATAATGGGAGGGTGTAACCAAGAGAAAAAGACCTCTTGCTTTGTAAGAGAAGTATAATAATAGCAATGACTCACATGAGTAGGAAGATGCTCCAGCTCCCACTGGGGTATCTCCTGAAAGAAGACCTCAGGCAGGGTAAATACCTTCTGCTGGGAAACAGGCGCATCGGTTTGCTCTTTGGTCAATTGGGCAAACTTGCAGGCACCCTCACAATGCAGCTGCGGGCGCGCTTTATTCTGACAATAAGCAGCTACAAAAGCCCCCTTGCTTAGCAGAAAATACGAGAGGTAATATCCGCTAAGTATCGCATTGCACAAGAAGACAACGCTCAGGAGAATCGCTATGCTACGGGTTGCCCTTTTCATCGCTACAAAGATAGCAAAAAAAAGGACATCCAACCCATTTTTAACACCCTCGAAGTACAAAACAATAGTTGTCTCCTACACTATAAAAGAAACCTATAACACACCCCTCTAACTCTTTCTCTTACAGGCGTCTATACATATCAGCCGACAAAGATAAAAATTACAACTTCTCTATGGGTGTTAAATATATAAAATCACAAAAAAATAACAAAATATATAGCCGCTATTTTAAAAAAAAAATGTAGATTTGCATGAACTTAAAAAACACATTAGCCATGACAGGAGCAGAATTACAAGAACTACTCAACAAACATTGTGAAGAAATCCGACATGAACTATCTGGTTTTCTTTTTTATGGAATCCTAAGCTGTGCCGATGGGACTACCTTGGCCAAGGCCTCTGGCAATGACGATGTCGCAAAACTCATAGAACAGGGTTCTGCCTTTCACCTTACCATTATCAATCAGATAAAGCAAGTGGTGTCCAGCATCAAGACTTTGGGAACATTGGAATTAGACTTTGTGCTTATCGAAACCAACAAAATCACCTTCATGATGATGGTCTCTGGACAAGGAAAATTCTTTTCCATCACTGCTTTAGACAGAGAAAAAGCCAACTTAGGTATCGCGCGTGCACTGATTACCAGAACTAAAAAAGAATATGGAGATATGCTCGATAGCTTCTTTTAATGACAAGTGATCAGTGACTAGTGACTAATAACAATAGTATTGGTCACTAGTCACTTGTCATTGGTCATTGGTCATTTCTAAAGAGTTTTCCATACTTGGTATATAGAAAAATAGCGCAGAGGAATCCTGCCGAAGCCATACCTGCCCCTACCAGAGATGGGTAATTGGCTGTATATCCGTGGTCTAAAGGCTTACCTCCGAGGTAGGCGCCTAGTGTATTGGCCAAGTTAAAGGCAGCCTGCATAAAGGCAGCCCCCATCATTTGGGCTTGAGGAGACACACGGAACATCATCATATTCAGCGGCGCTCCTACCGACATGGCCACCACGGCACAGACAAAAGTCAAGCCCCAGGCCAACCAAAGCAGGTGAGAGAAGAAAAATACGATAACCAACACGCTGATCATGGCTATAAAGACGATAACACTAGCGCGTACCAAGTGTAACTTATCGGTAAGCCAACCACCAAAGAAATTCCCTACTACCATACCCAATCCCACTACTATCATCAGTGTAGGCATTTGACTCTTAGGCAATCCTGCATGATCCAGCATCAGCGGCTCTATATAGCTCAGCCATGAGAACAATCCCCCACAACCCAAAGCTGTAATCACAAGCAATAGCATGGAAGGTACCGAGAAGAAGTGCTGCAACTCCTTCCAAAGGGTCTTATCCTTATCATAATCTACCTTTGGCAAAAACAAGAAAATACAAGAAGCAGTGATAAGCCCCAAAGCGGCTATCATACCCATCACAGGGCGCCAACCCAGTATCGTTCCCAAGTGGGTAAATAGTGGAATCACCAGCAAGTTGGCTATAGTCAGCCCACCAAACATAACTGAAATAGCCATAGCCTCCTTGTCCTTGGGCGCCAGTTGCTTGGCTACAATCGCCCCTACTCCAAAGAAAGCTCCATGGGGCAGCCCCGAAAAAAAGCGAGATACCAACAGTAACGAATATGATGGCATCACCGCAAAAAGCCCGTTAAAAAGGGTAAAGAGCAACATAAGAGTAATAAGCACTCGCTGAGGCTGAAAGCGAGTACTCAGCCCCACAAGGGTAGGGGCTCCTACCACCACTCCTATGGCATAGGCCGCAATAAAGCGCCCCACCTGACTATCACTCAGGGCAAGGCTCTCCCCCATGGTGCGCATAAGCCCCATAGGCATAAATTCGGTACTTCCTAAGGCAATCCCTCCTATGGCTAAGGGGAAAAGTTGGCGTATCATTTTCATTGGTTTATCTATTTAAAAAGGGCTGCAAAATTACAACTTTCCTGACAAAAGTCAAGAAAGAAAAATTTTTTTGCAAAAAAAATAAGAGGCTACCCCTTCGGATAGCCTCTTGCAAACACTTGTATAAACTTTAATAAACGTTCTCACTCAATTGCTCTTTGATTCCATATAGCTTATGAGCGATACTTGCATTGTACTGCAAGTCATCTATACGGAGGATAAAGCCCCCGATAAGCTGTGGCTCTACTCTACTCTCCAAAGTGATCTTTTTACCACCACTCAGGGCAATGGCCTTCTGGACAAACTGTGCTTTAAGGCTTTCGGGCAGTTCCACTGCAGTGGTCAGGTATGCGGTAGTTTTTCCCTTATAACGATTGTACTGGATTATATACTCGCGTGCTATATCATAAAGATCAGAAACACGCTTATTTTCCAGCAGTATCTCTATCAAAAGGTTCAGTATAGCCGAACGCTGAGAGAAGACTTCTTGTAGCACCTTATGCTTTATCTCCATTCTCACTATAGGAGAGTGCAAGAGTGCTCGAAGGTCTGGGTTCTCACGTACGACCTCTACCAAGGAGGATATCTCTTGAACAAAGTTATCTTCCTCGTGCTTCTCTATACTATAGTCTAAAAGCGCTTTGGCATATCGCTTGGCTACTTTGCTGGAGTTTATCATTTGATGTTAATTTCGTTCAACAAACTTTCTACGAGTTTCTCTTGTTTCACCTCTGAGGCGAGTTCCTTGGTAAGCACTTTCTTGGCAATATCCAGAGAAATGTTGGCGATCTGCTGTTTGATATCAGCTATAGCCATTTTCTTTTCACTCTCTATAGAGGCTTTGGCATGGGCAAGTAGTTTCTCACTTGCTTCGAGAGCTTCGTCTTTGGCCTGAGAGACAATACGTTCCTTGATCTCGCGAGCTTCCTTGAGGATGGCCTCACGCTCTTGTCGTGCCTCGGCCAAGAGTTTCTCATTGTCTGCCTGTAGGTTAGCCATTTCTGCCTTGGCCTTATCGGCAGCCTCCAAAGCATTATTGATAGAGGTTTCACGATCTTTCAAGGCCTTGAGAATCGGCTTCCAGGCAAAGGCTCGAAGTAAGAGTAATAAGCAAACAAAGACAATCAGTGTCCAAAAACTAAGACTTTCAGGATGGATGATATTCATGTATTTTTATTTTTCTTTTTCGTAATGATTTCTTGGTTTTAAAGAACCGTTCTGCAACCAACCGTTACAGAACGGTATTCCTTGTCTGTGGCTTAAGCTTTTACTAAAGCAACTACCACAGCGAAGAGGGCAACCCCTTCGATAAGTGCTGCAGCGATAATCATCGCTCCTTGAATCTTAGAAGCTGCTTCTGGTTGGCGAGCAATTCCCTCCATAGCGGAAGAACCAATCTTACCAATACCAATTCCTGCTGCAAGAGCTGCAATACCAGCTCCAATTCCTGCTAATACCATAATTTAATTTATTTATATGTTTAATGTTTACTTGTTTTTAGAATATTCTTTCCCTATCTTAGTGATGTTCTTCGGCTACTGCGCCTCCTATGAACAAGGCAGAAAGCAAGGTGAAGACATAGGCTTGGATAAAGGCCACCAATAGCTCCAAGATACTAATAAAGAGCGCAAAACCTACCGATACTGGAGAGACTAGTACAGTCTTAAAGGTAAAGATAAGCCCTACAAGACTCAAGATAATGATATGTCCCGCGGTAATATTGGCGAAAAGTCGGATCATAAGAGAGAAAGGCTTGGTGAGCATCCCAATCACTTCCACAGGAATCATAATAGGTGCCAACCATACAGGTACCCCTGGAGTGGCAAAGATATGCTTCCAATAGTGACCATTCCCACTAAAGGTAGTGATAAGGAACGTAAGCAAGGCCAATGTCCCTGTAAATATAATATCATTGGTGAGGGTACCTGAGATAATAGGCACCAGCCCCAAAAGGTTTCCTATCAGAATCAAAAAGAAGACTGTAAGCAAATAAGGCATATAGCGCTCGTACTTTCTGTCGCCTATATTAGGACGGGCTATGTCATCGCGAACAAAGACAATGAGCATTTCCAAAAGATTGGCCAAGCCCTTAGGGGCTTTAGGGTTTTTCTTATAAGAACGCGCTATAGAAGTAAAGGCAAGCACCATAAGCAGTGCTATAAGGAAAAGTAACAATACATTCTTGGTTATAGAAAAGTCCAAGGGGCGTGCATTGGTTACTTGGTGATTTTCATCGTAAAAGAGACGACCTTGGGCATCGGTGTAGTAGATCTGCCCATGTACACGCGTAAAATATTGGTTTCCTTTTGCCACCACCACAGCTCCTTTGTCATCGTGATGAAATTCGCTAGAGAGGAAAGTAACCAAGCCCTGGTCTGTCCAAAGGATAATAGGCAAGGAGAGACTTATAGGGTGCCCATTCCAGTCAAACAAGTGATAATCGTGAGAATCGGCAATGTGGTGCATCACTATGCTCGTGTAATCCTCCTCTTGTCCCTCAGTAGGGGTCTCGTCTGTAGCTGCCTTCCCCGCAAAAGGAAGTACTAACAAACTTAAAAACAGCCACTTACTAATGATTTTTCGTATCATCTTTTAGTAATTATTATTGATGTCGCGTATATTTTATTTCGAGGTACAAAGATACACTTTTATTTTTACTTTTACTTATATTTTTTGTTTTTTTTAGGAAGAAGCAAAGAAGCGAAAAATGAAGAGCAAATAATTTTTCACTTCTCACTCTTCACTTTTCATTATTCACTTTTCATTACCCCCAGTGCTCTGACTTCTTGTCCTTTGATAATAAGCCCTTTGCTAATGGTTTTGGCATTGGCATCAATGACATAGATAGCAGGGTCAGTATTGTCAGTATTGATTCCAAAATAGATCTTCTGTTGCGCCTTATCCACATAAGGGTCGGTGATACTGTTGATGTACTCAGGCTCGCCTGTGAGCATATCCAGCTGCTGGGTGGCTACATCAAAAATAGCAAACTTACTGGCTTTCCCCGAAGCATCGCCAAATTCAGTTACATCTAAGCCTATTTTATCAAAAAACTGCAAGCAAAAACGTGTCCCCCCTAAGTAATGAGTACGGAAAAGTTTTCGGTTACCACTCTTTTGGGTAAGATTCACAAAATAGGTATCATCAAAACTACCATTCTCCACATTGACCTTGAGCACAGCCGAAGGCCTGTCAGTAGCATTAAAAGCTGCGGCAAAGGCATACACCTCTCCGCTATCCAAGACCTCTACCCCGCTCTTGCCAGTGGCTTTGATTAGACCTCCTATCACACCTGTACCTTTGTCGCCTTTGATAACTTTTACCAAACGAAAATTATGATCAAAGACGCCTATATAAGTTGTATGGGTATGTCGGCTCTCTAAGAGCAATTTGGTCTGAGGAAAAACCCCTTCGTCCAAATAGGCCTTGATAGGGCGAATGGCTGCCAGTAGATAGTCCTTGTATTGCCTTAGATCGGTGATATAAGCCACCTCACCTATATTATCAAAATTCTTAGAATCCCACTCTATAGGGTCGCTTACAGCATCGGAAGTGGTATCAAAGCGAAAGAACTTCACCGAAGTAGGGCTTACGGCCTCTTTAGGAAAGTATTCCCTATCGGAATAAGTACCCACCACACTTGCCCCAAAGTCTGTACGGGCTTGTATAGAGTTTTTCAGGTCATACTCCTTGCGCTTGGAGAGCTTACTTGCCTTGCGCTCAAAGGAAGCCGACTTACCTGGGTCATCACGATTATAGACAAAGGTATAGAGATACTTATCCTTATAGAAGTGAATACGACGGTCACCCTGCATCTGTATAGCATCTTTGGAATTAGCTGCCGAGTCGTAAGTACCTGTATCAAAGAATGGTGCATTAGCAAACACATAGGAGTTATTCTCTGTTCCCAATATCAGCACATAGGGAGTGGAGGCGTCCACTCCAGAGGGAGTACTATTGTCCCCTCCTTTAGGTTCGTCATTCTTGGAACAACTCCAAGAGAGTAGCCCTGTCAGGGCATACAAAAGGATTCTATTTGTTGTCATCTTTTTATTTCTTTAATTCTTAAACCCTTATTGCAAAAACATACGCAGCTTAACGGCAAGGCTACGCCCTGGTTTTTGTAAGTTATAATTGTCATAGCGATCAGTATCTAAAATATCCGTTATATCAAAGGAAAGATTATATCGTCCTCTCTTGAGACTATAATTGGCAGAGAAGTCTAGTGTCAGCTGTTGGGGTACCTCTTCAGCGGCCTGATAGCGTTGCCAGTCATTGGCAAAGGAATGAAAATAGTTAGCAAAAGCAGTCAATATCAGCTTATTATCCGCCCCTACCCTGTCAAAGGTATAACTAAGATCGGCATTGCCAAAGAGATAAGGGATATTAGGCAGACGCTCATTGTAGAAATAGTGTTCTTTACGCTGGTCATTTTCCTCTATATAGCGCTGTTTGTTACGCATATCCTGGAAAGTAGCACTCACCCCAGCCGAGAGCTTTTGCCGAAAGAAATAGCGTAGCTCGGTATCGGCGGCATGCACTTGTACATCGCCAAAGTTCTCAGTTACAAAGATCCCATTGCGGTTACGACGATTGATAAAATCAGTCGCTTGGCGGCGTGCTAAATTCACATCCCAAACCAATTGGTGATCCTCTGCAAAGTTCTGTGAGAGACTACTACCCAAATTCAGGTTCCAGCTACGTTCAGGCCGCAGGGCAGGATTCTGCGATTCTATCCCATCACCTTTGCCAAAGAGTTCACGACTGGTCGGTAGTCTCAAGGCATTTTCTACTGAAGCCTTTAGCTGAAAGGCCTTTGTAAAGCGATAGGTTGCAGCCAGTCCATAGCCATTAGCCTCGGTTTGGTAAGAGAACTCACCCAAGGGACGATTCTGCTGAGAGGTATAAAAAGCCTTGACATCATTCCAATAGCTCTTGTAGAAAACCGTAGTATTCCACCTCTCGGACTGGTATTTGTAACTAACCCCCAGCACACTCTTGTCAGTACGGGTCGGCAGCTTGGTAAAGAACTCCCTAAAACGATCATACCCTGTACGATTAAAGAGCGTATAGGTATCGGTCAGTTCCACCGTATGCTTATCTAAAAAATGATAAGCCATGGTAAGAGAGACCAAAGCGTTATGATTCTTAAAGCGATAGTCAGAGAGCTGCTGTTCACCTGGCTTGGCCATTGCTTTGCGCTCACCCAGCCAATTGTAGCGGTAGCGACCTGTATCTTCGTTGTGCGATTCCCCAAAGTTATAGTTGGCGTGTAGTGAGAGACTAAAGTCAGATATAAAAAGGTCTTTCTTACTATAGAAAAGCGTAGGCATAAGGGTTGTTGCTTGGCGATACTTATCTCCAAAAGCCTTGTCCATATCGGCCGCATGCTGTACTTGGTCATAGAGATTCGCCCATACAAAACCTAAGAAAAGTCTATCGGCAAAAGACTTGTCTGAAAGACCAAGCTTTAGGGCGACGCTCTCGTTGTGATATTGGTTATGGAAACGCCTTACCCGCTGCTTGTCCGTACTATAAGTATTGGTCGTGAAATCCAATATTTTCACCTTGACCCAATAGTTGTTATCCGAATAGTTCTGATAGGCATTCACACCCAAGGAAAGACCATTCTTCCAACTGTGGGAGGCATTCAGGTAAGTTTTATGAGTATTGAAAGAGCCATAGGAATAGGAAACATCCAAAAACTGCTTAGCGGTAGCTTTGGTAATGATATTGACCGCACCTCCCAGCGCGTCAGAACTCAGATGAGTAGGCACCACACCCTTATAGACCTCTATACGCTCGGCATTGTTCAGTGGGATATTGTTCAGCTGTAGGGTAGGCCCCATGCCTTCCATAGGTACGCCATCTACAAAGACTTTCACATGATTGCCTCGGAAGCCATTGAGTGAGAGGTTCATCTGAGAACCCAAGCCACCACTCTGCTGTACCTTGACCCCAGAGATCTTGTCCAAGACCTGTGGCAGGTCGCTACTGGAATTATGAAAGGCTTTCAGATCTATCGTAGAGACGGCAAACTCTGATTCCTTGAGCTTCATCAGAGGTGTTTTCCCCTGTACCACCACTTGCGAGAGAGCGGTTACCTTAGGCTCCAGCATCACATAGAGTGTTCCCTCTCCTTGTTTTATCTCTTGCTGGTAAGGCTGATAATTCAGATGGGAAAATACTAAGATACTTTTACCTTTTTGCGGCGGTAAGTAAAGAGTAAAGGCACCTTGTACATCAGTGGCTACCCCTACGCCAACCCCATCTTTTAGGGTAATATTAACCCCTACAATTGGTTTATTTTGCTCATCAACCACATAGCCTTTGATAAGTTCTTGTGCCGAAATAATCCCTGAAGATAGCCATAGCAAAGCAAAAATAAAATATTTGTTCATATACTATAGAAGAAAAGGCCGTGCAGTACACAGCCTTTTCCGTTTTACAAAGATGAAATACACGTTACTTTCTATTCTTAGCTATTACTACTTCAGAAATTGCCACGGCACGATTAGCCACATTCTTACCACGTATTTGGGTTACACTGATTGGGCTATCTACTTTCACGACCAAAGTTTGGAATTCGGCTGTTGCATTAGGGCGTACTTTGGCTGTGAGGTTAAACTTGATATAGCCTTCGTTATAGCGAGAAGCTCCTTCGTGGTTACCTGGCTGCACATCCTTATAGACTGGGGTTTCTAAGCGAGAAAGTGTAAAATCAATTGACTCAATTTGTACACTTGGATCGGTAAGCTCCACCCTTTTGTCATCTGTCTTGGTCTTATAGCCTAAGTTACCTACATAAGCCTTATTCACTTGTAAAACTCCAGAAGCATCTATAGGTACTTCCACAAAGATTTTCACCCCATCGGTAAGGGATTTCATAGTTTTGGCAGCTTTTTCGTCGGCTGCTTTAAGCTCATCAATAGTCTTGATATTATCGCCTACATTTTTAGTAACGAATTGGAAGCGCTTTACCTTAACATTATTGCCCTGAGGGTCTTTGCTGTCATACACCAATTGGGTATCATTCCAAGGAGCAGCATCTTTCTCGTTGCTCTCTACCGCATAGAGTACGCGAGTAAAGTGTGTTTTTACCTCCTCGGCATTACCCAACTTATAAGAGCCAGAGAACCCTTCTTGGTTGGTAGGTACACCTTTCTGCTCGGGAGCTGGTGCTGGCTTGTCATCATCTTTGGAGCAAGATACTGCAAAGAGTCCCCCTATTACAAGGGCTGATAGAATTATTTTCTTCATATAATTTTTATTAAAACTTATTTCGGGTGCAAAAGTATTATTTTTATTTATTCTAAACAAATAAAGTTATTAACATAGTGACAAGCTATTAAGCGTCAGGCATCGTAGCGTACGTTTTTCCCCTTCGGGGGAAAGGGGGATAAAAAAGAGAGACTTCCCATCCCTGGAAAGTCTCTCTTCTCTAGTTATTGTTATATCCTTGTTCAGGTATTCTTCACTATTCATTCTTCATTCTTCATTCTTCACTATTCACTAACGATAAAGGGTAAAGTGTCCTTTGAAGGTTCTGTTGTCATCAGGTTCGTTAAGGCGTAGGATAAACCAGTAGTCACCTGTTGGAAGGGCTTCGCCTCCGTAGGTACCATCCCACTCTTCTTTGTTGTTGAGGGTGGCTATCTTTCGTCCATAACGATCGTAGATCACAGTCTCTGCATTCGGATAGCTGGCTAAGTTAA
>NZ_KE150256.1 GCF_000411115.1 Capnocytophaga granulosa ATCC 51502
CAGTGATAGGCTTTCTTCATAGTGTTTGCTAAGGGTCTGATAAAAGAGTTGCAATAGGTCTCTACCCGTTTTACCTTGTGCAAAATAATCGGATATATCTTTATCCTTTTTAGTACCTGAAAGAGGTAAAACTAAACGAAATACTTCTAAAGGTGCTAATTGGGCTTGTTGCTCTAAGGAGGCTCTTTTACCTGTTTCGTCGCTATCAAACAAAAGGACTAAATGTCGGAATCGCATTTTTAGCTTTTGGAGTTTTTGTAAAGGAATGTGGGCTGTTTCGCTATTGAAACAGATAGCCGAAAAGCCTCTACTGGATAAACTCATTACATCTTTTTCACCTGCGGTGATAAAGAGAATGTCGCCTTGTAGAGGTAGCTGAGACTCACCAAAACAATAGTTTTCGGGATTACCTCCATAGAGAAAACGCAGTTTAGAAAAGGGACGATAGACCTTTAAATGCTTTTTAAAAAGGTAAGCAAACATCCACTCATTATAGGTGGAGGCAATAGTGTAAGGTTTGCCGTCTTTATTGGTGCTTGAATAGCTTTGCAGAGAGATCACGTTGTATTTTTTTAGGATTTCTTGGGTGATGCCGTATTTCTGCCAATAGGCTAACTCTTCTTGGGTAAAAGGTTTTTGGGTGAATTGGTAAGAGATAGATTTTTTGGTTTCTGGGGTAGTACTTTCTATGGTGATAGTGGGAGGTATTTGAGGTTTTTGTGTAATTATAGAGGTGGATTCCTCTAAACCCAGATGTAAATCTCGATTGATAATTTTTAGGATTTCGATAAAGTCAGAGGCATTTTGGCAGTCCAATTGATAGAGGTAACCTACCAAGAAAAAACAGTCACCCCTGAAAGTATCGTTGCCAAAATCTTTCATTTTATAAATGCCTTGTTTGTCCTTATAGATATTGCAGGAAGCATTTTTATCGTCATAGAAAGGGTTTTTAAAGTTTTTACCTACTCGCCAGTTGCCTTGTAGATAGTGCTGGAAGACCTGTAGTCCTCCTTCGGTTCTACTTAAAATATCTTGCTTTTTCAACATAACCTTTGGCTTTTTGAGTGAGAGATTGCAAGTAGCTTTCAGTGTTTTCTACCGATTGACTGATAAGGAGTTTGCGAATGCTTCCCAAAGTATAGAAATATTGTCCATAGATTTTGGAGTAGGTGATTTCATTGCGTTTGCGCATTCGCCATAGGGTTTTCTCACTTAGGTGGAGATATTGACAGATTTCTTTTTGGTTGAGCCACAAACTATCCCACTCAATAGGCTCTTGCTTGAGTTGGTTTTCAATGCTTTGGAGTTGCTCCATAAGGGCTTTCCAAGCGGATTCTTCAATGGTGATTAAATTCATTGCGTATAGGGTTAAATTCTCGGCGGCAAAGTTCTGACAAATACAAAACATAAACTGCCAAGTACTACCCATTGAAATGTGCATTTTAACGCAGTTGAAGTGATTTTTATTTATTACGTTGATTGTAAAGAGATTAATAGGTGTTTTGGAAGATATTAGAGATGTTTATAGGAAGAAATGTCTAAAAAATGCCAATGGGCTATAATGGGCTTTTTTTGAGAAATGGAGGTAAAAGTGTGTAGGGAGTTTCTATAGAAGAGTTAAATTGAAAATAATGAATATAATATTTGATTATAAATCCTTCTCCCTAAAAAAGGGAAACTGTCTATTTCCCTAAAAAACTGATTAAATAATGGTTTAAACGTTTTTATTTGAAGTTAGCAAAACTACTTTTGGTCGGAGTTGTTCATATAAACCAGTAAAGAGGCTTTTACTTCATCAAGGAAAGGGGTGAGACTTTTTGAACGTCCTTTCATACGATGGAAAACATGGTACTGCTCTACTAATTCTACGTTAAAGAGCTTCTCGAAGACTTTGGTAATCTGACTAATAGGGAGTTTTCCATAAGAGATACATCCAACAGAATGCAATCCATAGATGAGTTCTACTAGTTGGCTTTTTTTGCCTGTCCACTGAAGATTTAGTGCTTCTAAAAGTAGTTTTTCTTCTTTAACTTCAGTACGAAAAAAAAAGATAATCGGAGAGTTCCTTGACAGCCCCTATCTTAGCAACTTCAAAGCTACGACAGGTAGAAAAGGCTCCATCAAAAGAAAACAAATACCCCTCATTGCTTTGAGGAAGGTAATCATAATTGCGAGTAAAATACTCTACATCGCGATTAGTTCTTCCTAAAGCAATATAACTAAAGAAATCGGTTGCTTCTAAAGTCTCTGACTCTTTAAACCATTGGGTTTCTTTGTCTTTTAGAAACTTTTTAGCAGCCTCAGTAGAGAGCAAAGTTGCTTTACTTTCTATCTGGTAAACCTCATTGTAGAAAATGAGTCTGCTAACAATTTGAGGTTGTACCTCGCGGAAGAAATGTATCTCTTCTGCTTGGTCCGTAAAACCTCGTTGCTGTACCTCTTCCTTGACCTTCCTTAAGAGGTCTTTTAGGAATTGTACCATTTCTAAAGATTCTTTAACCACGGCGGATCCTTCCAGCGTGGTTTGGCGTTCTCTTACAGCCAACTGATTCAAAATTTGTTGAAACATAGAATCAAATATTTAAATGATTTATTGCGCTATATTACAAAAAAACAATGATATACGCAAACTAAAAAAAATCTTCATTTTTTAAACAGTTGGTTTGCAGAATATTTACAATTAGCTCCACGCAAACGTGCGCTGCTGCATAGGCTTCTACAGAAGCCTATGCAGCAGCGCACGTTTGCGGGTGCAAAGGTAAAATTTTTTGTTTATATTGTCAAGATGTTGTACCTTTGCACCCAGAAGTTACTGAGAAAATAGGTATAATCAAATGAAATAAGAACCATTACTAAATCGTTACCTACTCTTATTGTAATCCCTGTATCTTCTTTATTTTGAATAGATTATAAAAGTAGTTTCAATTTTGGCTAAAAATAACTATTTCACAAATCGAGATATTGTAAAGCAATACCTTCAGGCTTTGTTAAACCCTTGGAAGAAAAACATCCTCAATGCCTATTGCCGTTGGATAGAAGCTATCAACCCTACTGCTGACGAAGTAATTGAAAACCAGCATATTCTATTTTCAATACTCAGCTTAGGCAATACAGCCCTCATCAACTTTGCGATGAAGCAACTGCAAAAAGCTGCTAATGCTTCTGCTTTTGATTTTCAGTCCTTTGCGGATAACTTTACCTTGTGTTTTGCTATCCCTAAGATAGCCAAATCACAGCTTATAGGTTTGGATATTTTAGAAGAATACTATAAAAAACAAGCGCCCACTAATACTGAATACCGTGAGCAACTGGCTGTACTCTTTACTGTGCCTGAGGTGATATTACAAGAGAAAGTAGCAGGACTTTTAACTACTTACTTTGCAGAAGAAGGATTGGCGGAAGTAGTGGCACCCTATAGAGATTATTTGAAGATTCCTACCCCTGTTTCTCTCCCCCAAGAGGAGGAGCCCCTTAATAAGGAGGCTTGCCAAGATAATATTTCATCTTCATTTGAGAATCATTTTCCTTTGGAGGTTGACAAACTTGAAGTACCTACTACTGCTGATGCCTTGTTGTTCTTATTAGGGGATTGCCTTCGTGAGCGTACTGCGGGGACTATAGACCTCTTTTTTGAGGGGCTTGTACAGCTGCAAGAGAGCCTTCCTGCTAATTACACTAAAGAGTTGGCTCCTTACCTTAAAAAACTGATGAAAAATCATTATTTGGATAGTGTAACAACCATAATAAAGGGCTTTTTGTACTGCTACTCACATCAAAAACCTCTTGAAATACCTTCTTATCAATACACTTATGAGGAGAGTAATGCTTTGAGAGAAAAACTTGATGAAGCCGCTTTTGAGGAGTATCTTCTTTGGGGTAGGCTGTATAATCATAAAACTTTTATGCCATTCCTCTTTCACAAGGCACAACTCACCTTGAAATATCTTAATGAAAAAGAGGTATTGCTATTCCTTTCGACCCCTACGCACGAGCCTTTTTATATAGAAGCCGAAATATTTGTAGATAAACTACTACAATATGAAGCTGTGAATAAGCAGCCAGACCTTCACGACCTTATAGTGGCTTGTAATAGACTGTTATTTAGAAATGTTTCGGCAGCAGCCAAAGCAAAAGCCCAAAAACTCAAAGGTATGTATGCCCCTGCTATTCAGTATTATTTAGGTATTACTGATAAAATACAACCAACTGAAGAATTCTTACCACTTTGGACGCAAATCACTCGTATCAAGCACCCCGATAGAGAATTTCCAGAATTTGAAACCACTTCAGCTAAAGAGATTCCCAGTGTAGTAAAACCTTATTACATAGGTTATGGATGGACAAAATGGAGAGACAGAGATATATTTACCTTTCATAATTACGATATAGGTTATGATGAGAAAAGCGAAAAAGGCTATTGGATAGAGCACTATCGGAACTCTTTTTCGCCCCTTTACTACAATGCTTGTGGAGGTAGTACCCCCCTATCGACAGAGGTGAATTACCTATTGAGTTTGAACCCTCATTACCCTGATGCTATTCTGTGCGGTTATATAGCCAATAATGCTTGTGGGGCAGAAGAAATACGCAATATGCAGCTACCATTAGAAGCTATTTTGCGTTATGATTTGCGCATGCGCCACAGTGGTTGGCTGTATATAGGTGCGTGTTTGTTATACGACAAACGTCCGTCGCGAGATTTGGCTTATGAATATATACTTCAAGCCCTTACAAGAGGTGAGGATTTACATTATGTAGCACGCTATTTAAGTGATGCGTTGGCTATGCATTTTAGTCCAATCAATCGGTTTGTAGAGTTTTTAGACCGACCTACCCGCGACCCTAAAGTAAAGGCTTTCCAAAAGAAAGTTGTCGCCCTTTATTTAGAAGAAGCGAAAAAGCAGAACAAACTCCCTCGCAATCACAAAAAATTAGTAGAATTTAGTCATTAGTCATTGGTCACTTAATTATGAATAAAGAATTAATCTCAGCCATTAGAGAAGAAAATTGGGCAGAAATCCGTCGCATCGCCTTTGCTTTACCCGAAGAAGAAAAAGCTTTTTTCAAGGATAAGTTCACCTATCACAATGTTCAGGAGATTTATCCAGAGACACCCAAAACTCATCGTTATGGAGCAAACAAGGAGTTCGCTGTAAGCTATGCAATGATGTGTATTTGTACTAACCTCAAAGAATTGGCTGAAGTAGAAAACCGCTTAGACTTTGGTTTCTATGGGCGTCGTTATTATCAGCAAAAATACCTATTCTTATTTCTGATTTCTCAGCAAGCTCAAGCCTTTATAGACTTTCTACACACACCACAAGGTGCTTATATGGCAGAAGGCGCCCAAAAGATGTATATAGAATACCCTAACTACCTCTCTTTTGAGATGCTTTTAGCACTCTACAAAGAAGGATTGCTCCCTTTCAATGAAGAAATATTTGTAAAAAGAATGTATGCTATGGAATATCATCGTACCCAAGAGGAGCTTGTTGTACAATTGCTTAGTCAAAATCCTGAGCTGGCAACGCGCGTGATTCCTCATACGGCTAAGTATATAGATTATACACTTGGATCCAACTTGGAATGGAAAAAAGTCTTTACCCTGCTTTGTAAGAAAAATTATTTCCCTGATAAGAGCTTTATAACCAGCTTTGTAGAAGTACTACTCAACCCTTGGAAAAAGAATGTATTGGATATGTACTGCCGATGGATTGAAGGACTTGCCCCCACCGAGAAGGAGTTGCTCCCAAGCCAGCACACGCTCTTTGCCTTGCTAACCTTGGACAAGTCCTCGCTTATCAACTTTGCGATGAAGTGTATTGCTCAAATAAGTACCCATCCTGCCTTTGATTTCCAAGCCTTTGCCGACAATTTTGCACTTTGCTTTACCGTGCCTAAAATCGCTAAATCCCAACTCATAGGAGTTGAAATCTTAGAAAAATACTACCAAAAGCAAGCCCCTACTAATCGGGATTACCGCGAGCAATTAGCGGTACTTTTCACTGTGCCCGATACCAAACTTCAAGAGAAAGTCGCCAGTCTCCTCACCACTTATTTCAGTGGAGAGGGCTTAGCGGAAGTGGTAGCACCCTATCAGGATTACCTAAAAATTCCTACCCCCGTTCCCCCTTCCGAAGGAAGGGGGGCAAGCCTCAACAGCACTCAAGAAACAGCCACTACCCCACCTACGTTGTCTCCCTATTCCGAAGAGAAGGAAGTAGCCACTACGCTACTTGCGTTGTGTCCCCCTTCGGGAAAGTCTGCGAGAGCAGAGTATGTGGAGGGGATGCTCTTCCTCCTCGGCGACTGCCTACGCGAGCCTGCTGCTCATACAATAGATGTCTTCTTGGAGGGACTGATCACTTTGCAAGACGACTTCCCCGCCGATTGGGCAAAGTCTCTTTCACCCTATATCAAACAGCTTACCAAGCGAAAGGGCAATGAAATCCCTACAGATACTATTCTCTTAGGAGTCTTATGTGCGTTGATTGACCAACGTCCCTTAACTCTTGACCCCAAATGTAGCTATACATGGGAGGAGATGAATCAAAAGCGCAAAAAGCTCTCCGAAAAAGAGTTTGAAACCTATACAAGGGATTATTACTTAGACAAGGCTCGCCAAGTCCTGCCGTTTCTTTTCCGTAAGGGGCAAATGGTCATTGATGCTATCCTTGAGCACTGCCACTTGCCATTGCTCTCTACCCCTACTCATCTGCCTTTCTATATAGAGGCGGAGGTACTGGTAGATAAGCTCTTGCAATACGAAGCGCAAAGCAAAGCCCCTGACCTTGACGACCTCATTGTAGCTTGCAATCGTTTGCTCTTTAAGGAGGTTTCAGCAGCAGCGAAGGAAAAAGCAAAACAACTCAAAGGGGATTATGCTAAAGCTATTCAGTATTATTTAGGTATTACAGATGACATACAACTAACCGAAGAGCTTCTCCCGCTTTGGGCACAAATCACCCGTATCAAGTACCCCGATAGAGAATTTCCAGAGTTTGCTACCACTTCAGCTAAGGATATTCTGGGGGTAGTAAAACCTTATCTTATTGACTATGGTTGGCAGGAAGATGATGGCCATAAAGAATTTACTTTTGGACACCACACCAAGTGGGTAGGGATAAGTTATACAGACCTAAAGAATGCTTTCCCATATCGCTATTACAATGCCAATGGAGGGTGCTCGCCTATCAGTACTATTTTTGAATATAAGCTAAGCCTCAATCCTCACTACCCCGATGCGATGTTGTGTGACTATATTAGCACTTGGGTTACGGGCAACGAGGTGCGCGAAGTACGCAATATGTCTCTTCCTTTGGAAGTGCTTTTGCACTACGACATTAGGGTACGCCATAGCGGTTGGCTCTATATAGGAACTGCTTTGTTGTTTGAGAAACGTCCCTCTCGGGATTTGGCGTATGAATATATCTGTCAGGCCATCGCCCACGGGGAAGACCTCAGCTACCTAAAGACCTATCTCGCTCAAGTATTGGCTTGGGACTACCTGCCTATCCCCCGCTTTATAGAGTTCTTGGATCGCCCCAATCCACCAGCGGTAAAAGCCTTTGGAAAGGAAGTAGTAGCGCTCTACTTAGAGGAAGTGAAGAAGCAGGAAAAACTCCCTCGCTATCATAAGAAATTAGCAGCTTTTGGTGATTAGATTTCAAAATCAAAATAAAATCGCTATCTTTGCCAACTAATCCGATTACTTGGTCTATATTCAAAACTTAAAACCCTAAAAGAAAAATGAATCAACCCCTCATTACCGCCATTGCCGAAGGGGATTTCTCGGCTATTCTCAATATTACGAGCCAGCTCACCGATAGTGAGCGTTACGAAACCATCGCTGCTATCAAGGGTTTAAGCCCTTATTCAGAAACAGATTTCCCACAAAAGAACGTGGATAAAAAGGATACTTATCGCCATAAAGATAGAGTTTTTCACGCGCTTAACTACGCTCTTATCACTATGGTGCGCGAAGAAAGCGATATCGCCAAAGTGATGATTGATAAAGAGAATTATTTTGGTGAACCTTATCAGAAAAACCCTTATGCCATCTTAGGTTCTTTCTATTTTGAACCTGTAATCAACTACTTTACACAATTTCCGCCAGATAACTATATCAAAAAAGTACTTAAAGAACGATATAATAAAGAGATCGATGGATTGTCCTTTGGTTTCCAATGGTATTTCTATAAAAAAGGCTGGATTCCTTTTGATGAAGAACGCTTTGTAAAAAACCTTCTTGAGGTCTCTATGTTCAACCGATATGTAACCGCCGATGTAAACTTCCTCTTACAAAACCCCGAAGCCATTGAAAAGGTACTCCTACAACTCTACCGTATTGAGACGAAAGTACTCGACCTTTCCAAGTGGAAAAGTGATAACCCCTCAAGCAAAATCAGTACCTCTGGTGTTGCCAAAGTAACTACCTATTGGGATGAGGTATTTGAATTATTGGTGCATTATGGCTACCAAATTCCTCGTAGTTTTGTAGGGCAACTCTTGGAGTCACTACTTAACCAATGGAAGAAACCCCACCTTGATTGGCATTGTCGTTTGCTCAAATGGCTTGCCCCTACCCAAGAGGAACTTTTGGCTCATCAACAAACGCTCTTTGCCGTTTTAGGCACTGGAGTAGGTAGTGTAGTGAAGATCGTTATGGAATACATCGTCTCTATTGCTAATGCGCCAAAGTTTGATTTTGAGAGCTTTATGCAACAATTCCCACTTGCCTTCACCATAGAGAAGCAACCTAAAACACTCCTTCAAGGAGTAGAGATTTTGGCAAAGGAGTTCAAAAAACATGCTCCTACTGACCTGAGCTACCGCGAACAATTAGCGGTACTCTTTACCCAACCCGATGTGAAGCTACAAGAAGCTGTAGCTGAACTACTCACCACTTATTTCGCTGATGAGGGCTTAGCGGAAGTGGTAGCACCCTATAAGGACTATCTAAAAGGCAAAGCCCAAGAACTTCTTGTCACCCTAAGTCCTTCAGAAAATTCTGAGAACTCCCAAACTGCTTGTGCGGCTCGCACCCTAACACCTATAACCCATAATCTAACACCTGAAAAACTTCTTTTCTTCCTTGGCGATTGTATCCGTGAGAAATCAGCCGCTACTATTGATGTTTTCTTTGATGCGCTGGTACGCTTACAAGACCAAATCCCTGTGGATTACCCAGAGCAAGTAAAGCCCTATCTCAAGCAGCTCCTCGCTCGCGAATGGTCTATGGGTACAATGCCCTTACTATACTTATTTTTAGACTCGTGGAGTAACCAAAGTATCGAACCCCTTATCTATGATATAGATAAGGAATGGAAGGAGATTCGTAGGCTCTACAAAGAGGAAAAATATTCACAAGCCGACAAACTCGATAGAATAAGAGATATACACGAAGGTGCTAATCAAGCAAAAGAAACCTTCCCCTATCTCTTTAATAAAATAGCACGTACGTTCGAAAAACTCAAAGAAAAAGATACCCTACCGTTCCTCGCGACTCCTACACACGAACCCTTCTATATAGAGGCGGAGGTATTGGTAGATAAGCTCTTGCAATACGAAGTGCAAAGCAAAGCCCCTGACCTCGACGACCTGATTGTGGCTTGCAACCGTCTGCTCTTTTGGGAGGTTTCGGCAGCAGCCAAAGAAAAAGCTCAACAGCTCAAAGGCGACTATGCGCCTGCTATTCAGTATTACTTAGATCTTACTGATAAAATACAATTAAACGAAGCACTTTTACCATTATGGACGCAAATCACCCGCCTAAAACACCCCGATGAGGAGTTCAAAGTATTTGAAACTACTAAAGCAAAGGATATCCTTAGTGTAGTAAAGCCTTTCTATATCCGTTATGGTTGGGAGAAAAGAACTTATGCCAATGGTGAAGTAGGCGAAGAGTTCACCTATCACTGCAATCATTATTACAAATATGGCAAAGATAAAAGCCGTCCTGCCCTTTACAACTATTACAATGCCAATGAAGGGAAATGTACTTCGGCTCAAGAGGCAGAATATAAACTAAGCCTCAACCCCCACTATCCTGATGCGATATTATGTGCTTACATAGCGCTCTGGGCAACAATGAATGAGGCTGACCAAGTGCGCGATATGACCCTACCCTTGGAGGCTGTACTGCGTTACGACCTACGGGTACGCCACAGCGGTTGGCTGTATATAGGGGCATGCTTGCTCTTTGAAAAACGTCCGTCACGGGATTTGGCGTATGAATATATCTGTCAGGCCATTACTCGTGGGGAAGATCTCACTTACTTAAAGACTTACCTTTCCCAAGTACTGGCTTGGGACTTTCTGCCTATTCCTCGCTTTATAGAGTTCTTAGACCGCCCCAATCCACCAGCAGTGAAAGCCTTTGGGAAGGAAGTAGTAGCACTCTACTTGGAGGAAGTGAAGAAGCAAGACAAGTTACCGAGAAATCACAAGAAAATGACAAGTATAGTGACTAACGACTAATAACTAATGACTAATGACAAGTAACTAATAATTAGTTACTTATCACTAGTCATCGGTCATTGGTCTCTGATTACTAATTACTCGTTTTGTATCATATTAGGATTGGATTCCATTTCGGCTTTAGGAATTTGGTAAATCCATTTTTCACTTTCTGCGGGTACTTCTACCTTGAGCAAGTGGTTAGAGCCTGCCTCATAGCGGTTAATACCTGTCTTCCAGCGTTTCCAATCGAAGAAAGATGTACCCTCTCCCCATAGCTCTATACGACGTTGTAGGCGTACTTCCTGGCGAAGTTGTTCTTGAGTGGTAAGAGCAGAAAGGTCATAGGCTGCATCGTCTCGGTTGTCCTTTACCAAATATTCCAATGCTCCTTTTGCTTCATCTAAGAGGTTGTTTTCTACCAAGGCCTCTATATAGAGTAGGTAAGGATCTTCCCTACGAAGGTAGCAATAGTCGCTGGTAAAGTCGGTATTGGTTACATACTTCACATTGGCATACTTAGGCAAGTGCGGATTCATGGCTCGGTACTTAGCTGCTATATCAGGAAACAAGGTTTCGTTGATATACAACTTTTTACGTACATCTTGGTCGCCTATTTTTGCATAGAGATTGCTATAGATAAGCTTGAAAGCACCCCCACCTGCATAACTACTAGGTATACTGTTGTCCATGTGTGCATAGAAAGAATTCCAATAGGTTCTTGTCTCTTGGGTGATGTCAAATCCCCATAACCAAGAGTTCATACTGATATCCCATTTCCCAGCTTGTACGTCCGCGCTGGAGGTAAGCGAAGGAGTTGGCCCTTCGGTAGCAATAAGGGCATAGCGCTGTACCTCTGTCCAATTTCCTTGGCAGGCATAGATTTTGGCCAAATAGGCAGCCCCTACTGCCTTGTCTGCATCTGCTTTATTGTCAGGGGTAATCTGAAAGCGAGCATCATCCACCACCGTTAAGTCTGCTATCATTTGGTCATAGACCTGTTGCACCGTAGCACGAGGAAGCTTGTCGTCCCCAGGGTTAAGCATAAGGGGCACTCCTAAACTTCCCTGATTCCCTACATAGGTCTTGGCAAAGGTATTTACCAAATAGTAATAAAAGATAGCGCGCATGGTCTTAAGCTCTGCATATTTTTGGTATACCTCTTGCTCTGTATTTGTATCAGGAGCTGTAGGAAAATAGTCGGCCAAAACGGTATTGATAGAACTGATCTGCTTGTATAAGAAATTCCAGACAAAGGCAGGACGACGGAAATTGGCTTTCTTATTATCAAAATTATAGTCAAAGATAAACCAGCTACGAGAAGCCTGTACAAGGTCTAAGCCTGTATGGTCAAAACCTGCATCTACCGCCTTGAGACCAAAACCATCGTGGTTGGAATTCTGTGTGGCAGCATTGTTATTATAAATCCCTCTGAGTTCTATCTCCAAGAGTTGTTTTTTATTTTTTGCATTGCCTTGGAGTTCTTTTTTCCTTTGGTCGGTCAAATATTCATTCACCTCTGGGTCAAAAAAGTCCTTAGCACACCCTACAAACAAAACAGAGAGTAGGGCCATGGAAGCTATTTTCTTTATTTCTTTTTTCATAGGTCAAAATTTTAAAAACTAACAGATAATCCCATAGAAACAGTACGAATAGGGCTATATACTGCATAGGTATTGGTTCCTCCTATACTTGCACGAGGATCTAAGCCTTGGCGCTTACTCCACAAATACACATTATCGGCAGTGATATAGTAGCGCAATCTGCTTAATTTGAGTTTTTCAGTCACCTCAGGACCAAAATTATAGCCCAAACTCAAGTTTCTTAAAGAGAGATAAGAAGCATCTATAAGGAAACGATCGGAAGTTGCTACTATATTTTGGCTATTGAATTGTAGGCGAGGCACATCGGTATTGCGGTTCTCCGGTGTCCAACGCTTGCGAATATCGGTATGCCAACCTCTACCATTCCCACCTGTCTGCATAAGTCCTAAATACTGAGAATCATAGAACTTACCACCCAACTGGTAAGAGAATTGCAAGGCCAAATCAAAGTTATAGAAATGTAGCGTAGTACCGAAACCTCCTTGCAAATCAGGTATGGCGCTACCTGCATACTGCAAGCTATTGACAGACTCATAATCAGCACTTTGCTTTAATTCAAATTGTCCTGTTGCTTGATTCTTTATCCAATATTGAGCATCTCCATTATCAGGATTTACCCCTGCCCATTTGACCATATAGAAGTCGTAGATACTTCCTCCTTCTTTCATAATCTGGTTGCCACGAGTAAAGCCCTTTTCTCTGAGTTCGTCAGGAAGTCTTGTAACTGTATTCTTATAGTGCAAACCGTTGAAATTGACAGTCCAAGTAACCCTATCGGTCTTCACTGGAGTTAGCCCTATGGAGAACTCAACCCCTTGATTCTTCATATCCGCCACATTGCGAGGCTCAGAGGTAAAACCAGTGGAAGCTGGTACAGGCATATTGAATAACAAATCATTGGTCTTTTTATAGAAAAAGTCAGCTTCTATAGTTAGGCGGTTATCCCATAGGGCAGCTTCCACCCCTGTATTGAAGTTGCCACTCTCTTCCCAAGTAATATTTCTATTACCTTTGTAGAGTGCCTTAAGCCCCGGATTTTTACCATCAGAACTCACACTGTACAAGGACATATAAGGAGTATAAGAACGAGTACTGGTTCCAGGCAAATAAATATAGTCATTACCCTGTACCCCATAGCTGGCTTTAAGTTTCAAGCTATTGATAAAGCTTACCTTTTCCAAGAATTTCTCATTGCTCAAGAGCCATGAGCCACCCACTGACCAGAACGTACCCCAGCGATTTTCAGGCGCAAATACGGAAGAAGCATCGCGACGTAAACTGGCAGAGAGGAAATACTTCTGTTTGTAGTTTCCGTTGAGCTGTCCAAAATAACCTTCCACTGCATAAGTACGGTCATAGGACGAAAGACCTGTAGTTACTGCCGCATTGTCAAAGGCGGAATTGCTCGGATCCACGAAATTATTCTTGGTTCCTTCCATAGTACCCAAGCGTTTTTTATAGGTTTCGTGTCCTAAGAGAGCTTCTAGGGCATAATCAGTCCAATCCTTGTTATACCTTAGGAGTTGGTTGAAGGTCATCACTATATCATTAGAACTCTTCTTAGTAGAAGACCCGTTATAAGTCTTTCCTGCACCTCCTATAGGGGTCGTATATTCGTTGGAATTATAGAAATCCCCATAGAAATTTCCTGTTGTGGAGAACTTCAATCCCTGCACAATACTCATATCCAAGGAAAGTGCTTGGTTGAAATAGTAGTCCTTATATAGGTCAATGTCCTCATTCTGGGTAGCCACAGGGTTGGTATTTTCGTTATACTTACGTGATTCCCCAAAGTCATACTCTCCTGTAGGATTGCCATTGGCATCATGCTTATATACAGGATAGATAGGAGCTATATTACGTGTCCAAGAGAAAGGATTGGAATAAGAGTTTTGTTTCTCAGTCCCTTGTTGTTGCGTATGAGAGAGCATAGAAGAGGTATTAACCTTGAGCCATGGAGCTATTTCTCCTTTGTAAGAAAAGCGCATGGTATATCGATTAAAATAAGAGTTCATATTGTAGCCCTCATCACCTAAATAACCAAGGGAGAAATAGAAACTATTGAACTCTGTTCCTTTGGTTAGGCTTAGGTTATGTTCCTTACGTACGCGAGTGTTGAACAAGGCTTTTTCCCAGTTGTTAAAATCAGCATCTTTGTAGCGCAGTGTAGCCTGTGGGTTGAGCTTTCCGTCGGCTCCCACTAGTTGGTTATCTGGCACATTATAGATATTGTAGCCCCTTCCCACATTAGGAATAAGGTTTTTAGAGGCAAAAGCAGCCGCTGCAGCCGCATCTCCTCCCCCTCTAACTTGGAAATAGCTTTGGTTATAGAGTGCATTCCAAAGGGTCTGGTAATATTCGGCAGGAGACTTGATGATGTCATACTCAGGAATACCGCGATAGTTGAACCCTACACGTGTATCCACTTGTATGGAGAGCTTGCCTCGTGCTCCTGATTTGGTCGTGATGATCACCACTCCGTTGGCACCACGTGCCCCATATAGAGCAGAAGAAGCCGCATCCTTGAGCACATTAACCGACTCAATATCGTTGTTGTTAATAGCACTCAAGCTCCCTGCGAAAGGCACCCCATCTACAATAATGAGAGGGTTACTGTTGGCATTGATAGAGCCAATCCCACGGATACGGATACTACTGCTGGAACCAGGTTGTCCTGTAGAAGTAGAGATCTGCACCCCAGAGACACTCCCTTCGAGCGCCTTGGCCACGTCGGTAGTTTGTTTGTTTTGTATCTCTTCGGCTTTCACGGTAGCCATAGAACCTGTAAAGGATTTCTTATCGGCAGTACCATAGGCTACAGCTACCTTCTCAAATCCTACCAGTTCCTCTACATCGGGAAACATCACCACTTTTAGATGGGTGTTTTTCCCTACTTTCACCTCCTGTGTTGTGTAACCCACACTTGAGAACACAAGCACATCGTTTCGGTTCACTTTTAGTTCAAAGTTACCGTCATTATCCGTGGCCACTCCCTTGGTAGTCCCTTTGACTACCACAGAAACGCCCAACATACCTGAGCCTTCATCGTCCTTGACATTCCCTTTTATTTTCATCTCTTGGCCTAAAAGCCATAAAGGGAAGAAGACTAAAATCAATAGTAATCCTTTTTTGTTGTTCATATTCCAGTTGTTTAACAATTAAAAAATGCTTTGGTAGTGCTTTTTAAATAGGTTATTGATAAATATTTGTTTGTTATTAGCGTTTTTATAACTTATTCAAAAATCCACAAAACCTATTTAGGAGATAAAAATACGTATTTATGCCACAAAAATACGTTTTTTCTTGGATAAAACAAACAAAATACTACTTTTTTTTATATCTAAGACAAAAATATTTTTGTCAAACATATTAACTTATTGATTTTCTTATGTCTATCTTTTGATGTTAATAATTCAATAAGTTAATTTATTTGTTTACTAATTTGCTATTTTGCCAATTATATCCTATATTTGCACTCAAAACCAAAAAATCAACACTCAAAACTAAATCATGCTTGTACTCTCTTTCCTCTTGTCCTATATAGCACCCTTACTGCCTGGGGAATATATCCTCCCCTCCGAGCAGATCAATGTGATTGCCTTGGACACTACCGATGGAAAAACCTCCTTCTACAAGCAGCAAGGAAAGGCTTTTATTGCGTATGAGTTGGCATTTAGGACTGAAAAAACCTATACAGAACACAATGCTTTTAACCGACCTTATAAGACCTATAGTGCTTTTTGGAAATCACAAAACAAACCTCTCTCCTTAAAAACAATTTCAAAGAACAAAATTCTTATCTATACCAAAGATATCCGCCCTACCTTATATAGTGATTTTCAAGGGAAGGTATGGACCATCAAAACCGAGAAATCAAACCTTACAGATATTTTTCGCTTCTTAAACCCCTCTACTATTGCGTGGCAAGCGCTAAGAGAAGGTAAGGAAAAAGGAGCCTTTAGCTATGAGATACCAACAACTCAGGGTACAAAATACTTCTTCAGTAATCCCACTATAAGTAGAAAGCGTGAATACTACCTCTATGACTTTGGCGTACTTACCATGGACTTTGGCGCTGGCAAAAGAGCCTATTTCTATTGTCCTCTGATAGAAAACCCTGATGTGGAGAGAGATCCGCCTATCTATAGCTTTATTCCACTTGAGGAGCAAACCCTCACTTTTCCCTATTATGGCCGTTTGGAAGCGGTCGCTACGGAGGTTAATTATTGCATTGATTTAGACCATAATCCCATCAATTCCTTTCTGAGGGTCTGTGAGGGAGGCAGGTGCAATCTTATCAATCACTTTGGACAAAGGTTACTCCCTAAGTCCTACCCTTATATATCTACAAATGACTATATCATCATAGCTAAAGATAGCAAGGATATAGACCTCTATAATGGGTATCATCAAAAAATGAATGTAGGGACAGTGAAAGCTGCTCACTTCTATGACAAAGGAGTGGAAGTGCTTAACGAACATGGGGTCAATTATTACAATGTCTTTAGCCAAGCGGTAAAAGAATTCCCCGATACTAATATCCCCATGTGTGGTACAGGAAGTTGGGACTATTCTCTTATAAAGTACAAGGATACAGGCTATAGCCTTGAAAGAACTTTTGGAGCTTATAAGCACCTGCTTACTGACCGCTCCCCCGATGAGGAGGTACAAAAATTAGAAGCTATCAAAGGGAATGACAACACGGCTCAAGTCTATCTTCCTGTTGAGAAAAATGGCTGTAAAGGCCTTTATATATACAACTTCACTGAAGGGAAAGATGAAAAAATTACTGGCCGCGAGCTACTCCCTATGGCTTATGATGCGATATACTACCATGCTACTTTTAACCATCAGCCTTTCTTCTATATAGAAAAAGAGGGTAAAAAGGGTTTCTATCCTCCCCAAAAAGACCCTATCTATGACCATTTAGAGCAAGTAAGCGCTTCTTTCTACCGCTTTGAAAGAGATGGAATAAAAGGCTACTTAGATGGCACTTCCTTTAATGAGATAATGACCAATGACTAACGACTAATGACTAATGATTAACGATTAATGATTAACGACTAACAATTAAAAATGAATGATTTTCAATACGCTTATCCGTTTGCCTCTGTGATAGAAGAGGGGACGGCACACCAAAAGAATTTTATTTTTTCTCACTGTTCGGAACTGAAAGAAGACAATGCGGTGCCTTGCTTTTTTTGGGGTAATATCACTCAACCTTTTGTCGTGGCTAAGTGCTTGGCTACACTCGCCAAGACGGTAGCCTCCCAGTTTGCTATCGCCCCAGGGGTGTTGGCCAAGCTGCGCGACCCTATCATATCGGTAGGGAACCAACAGCTGCTTTTTGAGGCTTTTTCCTCCTGCAATAGCGTATATGCACGTGTATCGCTTCATAATGAGGTACTCGATGGGGAGTTTCTCAAAAGTGGCTGTACCAATATTGACTTCAATGATGCTACTGTACGTGCTTTCAATGCCGTAACCGCCTCAGAGCAAATGATCTTGGGCGTGGGACAAAAACAAACCCACTTTATCACTGACAAGCATAAAACAGTAGAAAAGAAAGTAACCCTTCCCAACCGATGGATTAAAGGATTGGGCAATGTACAGGTGTATCTTTCAGAAATGGAACTAGCCTATCGCCTGAATAAGGCCGAGGCTATACAGCTCTTCCGCTCCTTGCCCAAACAAGCAGTAAAGACTGATTATTATTTAGTCAAGCGGGGTGTCAGCTATGCCTTTGCCCCTACCCCTACTGCTGGAGCTATTAAGATAGGAGGCGCACACCGCCTGAACCTCTTACAGGGCTTACTACTGCTTGCCGATAGCCTTTTTATCTACCGCAATCCCAGTGAGCAAACAGTAGCTTTTGTGCTCAACTTCAAGGGGGTAGAGATGCTTTTCTTACTTTCGGACAATGTATATCGCGGTTTTTCAGGAGATGGGCGCTATTTAGAAAATATGATAGAGGATGTACCTATGGAGTGGCTGGTAGGTATCAACAACTTCTTCAAAACCAATGAGGTATTCTCCCCTACTATGGTTTCTATTGAGAACGATATTAATTTGGGAACCATGAATACGCTGCAAGCTTCCTTATCTAGTATTGGGCTATTAGGCTATAATCTTTTGGATAGGAATTATTTCTACCGTCGCCTGCCTTTCAAGCCAGAGCGCTTGGCAAGCCTCAATCCACGTTTGGAAAATGCTAAGAAACTCACTAAGAACAACGAGGTACAAATCATAGAACAGCACGATGATTTTGTCAAAGCCCATGTAAAAGGTACAGGAGGTGTTACCCATACGGTCATCATAGATGGCGACCATGCCCAATGTACCTGCAATTGGTATACCAATCACCAGACAAATCGCGGTCTGTGCAAGCATATCCTAGCCACTAAAATGATTGTCAATGAGACAGTAAGCTGATTGGCTAATGAGTATTATTTGTTAGGTGTTGTAATATGAGGGTGCGTACCTCTTCGCGTAGTACTTCTTTGTCCTCAAGGGTTTTGCCCTGAGTGTAGATAGGAGCTAATACATCTACCCGCATAACACCCATACTACCTGCAAAGCAACGAAAAGGGAAACGCTTTTTAGCATCATAGAAGACCATAGGTACTATGGGAATTTGGCACTCAATAGCAATGCGGAAAGCCCCGTCCTTAAAACTATCCAAGACGATCGACTCATCATCGGGAACACCCCCTTCGGGAAAAATGCAAATGCTCAGCTTATCAACTATACGCTCCTTAGCCTGCACATATACCTGCTTTCTACTCTGTGGGCTTTTCCTATCCACTAATATAGCCACTCGCCTGTAGAAGTAGCCAAACAAAGGCAAGGCAGCTAATTCCTTTTTCCCTACAAATACAAAAGGATTCTCACTACAATAGAACATCAGCATAATATCCATCATACTACAATGATTGGCCACGAGCATATAGCTATTATGGTCATTAGCTACCTTATATTCCCTTCTGATCTTGGGCAAAAAGCCCATGCCATAAAGGATAGGAGTTGCCCATAGGTGTCGCATAACCCAATACAAGGCACGATACCACTGCCTATGTGCAGTAAGCAGGAACAAGAGTGGCAATAGAAGTACTATAAGAGTGGTTACCAATATATAAAACCAAGCTCTCCAAAGTAGCCAAAAGAGGTATTTAGGCATTAGGGGGTAGGTTAGTGATTAGTGATTAGTGGTTAGTGATTAGTGGACTTTTTTAGGTAACGGTTAAAGAGGTATATAAAAAAGGCGGTAAGTATACCCATTGCGAAGATTATATACCAAAACTTATTAGGGTGATATGTGTTCCATAATAGGTCTGAAAGCTCCGTAGCGGAGAGGTGTAACTTTTCTTGGGCTTGTTCAAAGTATTCCTTTTTGTTGAGGCCTTCAGGTAAGGTGATCGCCCGTTTGTCCAATTCCATTTTAAGCAAAGAATGCTTATCTGACCACTTATCATATAAGTTTCCTGAGAAAAAACCTGTAATATAGCTGCCCACCGCTATAGGTAAGAAATAGGTTCCTTGGTAGAGCGCTTCCTTTCCCTTAGGGGTGATTTTTGCTATAAAGGCAGAAATAGTAGGCCCTACGGCTATTTCCCCTATGGCAAAAATAGCTGTTCCCAATACTGTAAAAGTAACTTCCTTAAACATAAAAGTAAGGGTAACCCCTATGGTCATCACTATAGTTCCGCGAATCATGGCTGAGACCTGATCCATTTTCATTACAAAATAGGAGATAGACATCTGGGTTAGGATAATCATTATACAGTCTATATTGCCAAACCATTCCGCTTTTATCCGTCCGTTTTCGGTAAAAGTAGTTCCCAAAAAAGATATATTACGATTGATCCAATCACTTTGCTTAGAGGAATCCACCCAATCTTCTATAAAATTGGGCAAAGTATAGAACAATTGATTAAAAACCGTCCAAAACCCTACCATAAGAAGCAACAGTATTGTTAGTTTCTTATCTTTTAAGGCTCCAACTATGTTCTGTACAGAGCCTTTTATCTCGGTTAGTAAGGGGATATTGTATTTTCTTTCCGCTTTGGGTTCCTTATAGAAGAAGAGAATCACAATAAGATTAAAGATAATTACCACCACTGCCTGTATAAAAATCACCTTCCACCCCATAGTAGTACGCAGGTAGGACGACATGGCAGGCCCTAATAGACCTCCTATATTACCCATCATATAGAAAAAACCGAACCCTAAGGTGCTATTACCCTCATCGGTATGGCGTGCTATGATCCCTTGTACTACAGGACGAAAAAAGCTACACCCCACAGAAGCTAAGAGAAAAGCAAAATAGGTATCCCAATAGCTACTGGCAACACTCATCAGATAATAGCCTCCTCCCATGATGACACAAGAAATAAGCAAAGAGAGTTTGTAACCAATCCTATCGGCAATTACCCCAAAGAACAATGGTAAGAGATACAGAATAGCGGTAATATGCGCCATGATATTCCCCTTCTGGGTATGGGTAAGGCCTAAGCCCCCCTCATCAGTACCTGCTACCAGATAGAGAGCAAGCAGTGAAAAGATACTAAAATAAGCCCAACGCTCCGTTAGTTGTAGTAAATTCCCTACCCAAAAGGTAGAGGAAAATGATTTGAGAGTTTGTGTATAAGATCTTTTTTGTTCAGTCATCAAAATTAATGTTTAGGGTTTAGGGGGTAGTGGGTAGTGGTTAGTGGTTAGTAACTGACTGCTGACTACTGACCACTGACTGCTGACTACTGTTTTTTCACGACGATTTTATTATAGATAAAAACAGAGATAGCGGTAAAGGCACCCATAGCCAGTGTTATATACCACAACTTATTGGGCTGATAGGTATTCCAGAGATAATCCGTAAGCTGAGTATGGGTCATTTGGAGTTTTTCTTGTGCTTGTTCAAAGAACTGTCGCTTACTCAAGCCCTCAGGAAGAGTTATCTGGCGAGAGGTAAGTTCCCGCTGAAGGAGAGAATACTTATCCGACCAAAGCTGGTAGAGGTTGCCTGTAACAAAGCCTATGAGGTAATTGGCCACTGCCACAGGTAAAAACAAGGTACCCTGATAGAGCGCTTCTTTTCCCTTAGGGGTAATCTGTGCTACATAGGCATAGAGGGTAGGACCTGCCATCATCTCCCCAGTGGCAAAAATTGCCGTACCTATAATGGTAAACCATACATTGTTAAAAACAAAAGTAAGCACCACCCCAAGTGTTGCAATCACTGTACCACGAATTAGGGCGCTGACCTGCTTCATTCGCATAATTATATAAGAGATAAGCACTTGGAAAATGATAATCATCACCGAGTCCAAATTACCAAACCATTCGGCTTTGATCTGTCCATTCTCAGTAAGGGTTGTCCCTAAGAAAGGAATATACTTATTGATCCAAGCACTCTGAGTGGAGGAATCCACCCAGTCCTCTATAAAGTTGGGCAAGGTATAAAAAAGCTGGTTATAGACCAACCAATAACCCACCATCAGAATCAGAAGTACCGAAAGCTTGGTATCCTTGAGCGCCTCGATGATATTGTGGAAAGATCCCTTTATTTCGTCCAAAATAGGGACATTGTATTCTCTATTAACTTTTTTCTCTTTATAGAAAAAGAGCACTACTAAGAGATTGACTAAGATCATCGCAGCCCCCTGTAGGAAAATGATACGCCAACCCATAGTGGTACGCAAGTAAGAGGAAAAAGCAGGGCCGAAGAAGCCCCCTATGTTGGCCATCAGATAAAAGAGACCAAAACCCATAGTGCTCGTCTTCTCATCGGTAGTGCGAGCGATAATTCCAGAGGCCACAGGCTTGAAGAAGCTCCCTCCCATAGCAGCAAACAAAAACGCTAAATAGATTGCCCAATAGCTATCAACCGTACCCATGAGGTAATAGCCTACTCCTATAATCACAAAGGCTATTATAAGAGAGAGCTTGTAACCAATACGGTCGGCTATTACCCCAAAGAAAAGTGGTAGAAAGAACTGTATCGCTGTTACATTGGCCAATATGTTTCCTTTCTGTATATGGCTTAGTCCTAATCCCCCCTCATCAGTGGAGGCTACTAAGTAAAGACCCAAGAGGGAAAAAACACCAAACCATGCGCCACGCTCGATGATTTGTAAGAAATTTGCCACCCAAAAAGTAGGGTTGTAAGACTTAATGGTCTGTATGAAAGACATCTTTTTTAATTGTTAATTGTTAATTGTCAATTGTTAATGATTAGTGGTTAGTGATTAGTGGTTAGTGATTAGTGGTTAGTGATTAGTGGTTAGTGATTAGTGGTTAGTGATTAGTGATTAGTGATTAGCTGCTGACCGCTGACTACTGACTACTAACCGTTGACTACTGACCGCTGACTACTGACCGCTGACTACCGACTGCTGAACATTGAGTACCTGGCGGGTGATCTTCTTATAGAAAAACGGATAGGTAAGCCAATAGAATAGCCAGACAATAGGCATGAGTATCCATATAGCAAAATATAGATAGACATGAAAGCACTTGAGAAGGAACTTTCGGCGGGGACTTCCGTAAATGAGCCTTGCCCATATACCAAAGAGACGATTGGCTTTCTTCTCGGCTGAGAGTAGGAAGGGTTTTACTTGCACTCCTCCTTGAGCGACTATCTCTTTTTGTAAAGCAGGGCTGTAATCTGCTATTTGCTTGTGCTTTAATACAATTTCTCCATATTGGGTAGCGCTGGCAATATCTCTGTCAGATACCCCAGGAAGGGGGAAAATACGCAAATACCTATCTTTTTCCCCTGTAAAGAGCCAATGAACGATGGTCAGCACGCTGATATGGTTATGATGCCTATCCGTCAGAGCGATATTAGCCACTATAGGTGCGTTGTACTTTTGAAGCATCTGTCCTATTTTCTCTTGGGCCTTGATCCACATATTGCGCGTACCAGAGAGGGTAACCACGGGCTTTCCACTAAGCAAGTGCGCAGCCTGCTCACTCTTGAGGAAGGAGGTTATCGGGATAGAGGGTGAAAGGTACCACACCTGATAAGCCAAGACGACAAGACTATACTGCTGCTCCATTATAGCGGCAGGTAGAGGCTTTATTGGCTGGGGAATCTGGAGGAAAGACTCAGGGAAAGCCCCAAAGAAAGCCTCGTTGTTCCATGGAAAGGGAAAGGGAGTTTCCATTTCTATCTCATAGTAGTCCACTGATATACCTGCCCCTATGAAGGGAGCCACAAAGTGATCCACTATCTGTTTGAGCTGACCCGATTGGGAGTAATATACCACTAATATCCGTTCCATCGGCTATTGCTGTTGCGCATTCTGAGCTTCTATCCACTTACGAGCATTGACAAAGGCTTCGAGCCATGGGGTTACCGCTCCTCTTAGCCCTACATAATAAGGCCATTGCCAAGGGAATATGGAGCGCTCTATATGGGGCATAGTTACCAAGTGTCGGCCTGTCTTATCACAGAGCATAGCCGCCTGATAGTCAGAGCCATTCGGATTGGCAGGGTAGCCCTCGTAGGTATATTTACCCACTATATTATAATCCTTTTCTTCCATAGGTAGGTAGAACTTACCCTCACCATGGGAGATCCATACCCCTAAGGTAGTACCTGCCAAAGTAGAAAGCATCACCGAGTTATTCTCGGGAATCGTTACTGAGACAAAGCCCGTTTCGTGCTTATGGCTATCGTTGTGCTTCATTTTGCCGTGCTCGCTATGTTCGGGGTTAATCAGTTCCAATTCCATAAATAGCTGGCAGCCATTGCAAATCCCCACAGAAAGCGTGTCGGGGCGCGCAAAGAAATTGTCCAGCGCCTTCTTTGCCTTTTCGTTATAGAGCAAGGCACCAGCCCAACCCTTGGCACTACCCAGTACATCGGAGTTAGAGAAGCCCCCTACGGCACCTATAAACTGTACCTCTTCGAGGGTCTCACGGCCAGAGGTCAGGTCGGTTGTATGTACGTCCTTCACATCAAAGCCTGCCAAATAGAGCGCATTGGCCATTTCGCGTTCGGAGTTGCTACCCTTTTCACGGATAACAGCAGCCACAGGTCGCTTGCCCTGAGGTCTCACTGGTTTTTCCCCTGTAAAATGCGCAGGGAAAGTATATTGCAAAGGCTGTTCTGAGTAGTTTTGGTAACGCTCAGTTGCCTTGTCATTAGCCGTTTGTTGTTTGTCTAACAGATAAGAGGTCAAGTACCATACATCACGGCACTCGGCTATATTGAACCTATAGGTTTGTCCCTGATGTGTAAGGATAAGCTCCTCGCCTTGGGTCACTGTTCCTATCTTAGCATAGCGAACCCCTTGAGCCTTGAGATCGTCCTCTATGGATTGATCCGCTTGGAGTACCACGGCTACATTCTCGGCAAAGAGCACTTTGAGAAGATCCTCTTCCGCTAAAGCCGTTAGGTCAATCTCGGGAGCCAACTCATTGTCGGCAAAGCACATCTCCAAGAGAGTAGTAATGAGTCCCCCACTTCCTACATCATGTCCTGCCTGTATCTTCCCTTCGCTGATGAGCGCTTGTACGGCATTGAAAACCTTTTTAAACTCAGCGGCATCCTTCACAGTAGGTGCTGTAGCTCCTACTTTACCTAATATCTGTGCAAAGGCCGAACCACCCAACTGATAGTTATCACCAGAGAAATTGATATAATAGAGCGCACCGCCGTCCTTTTTCAATACAGGTTCCACTACCTTCTGTATATCAGTACAATGGGCAGCAGCCGAAATGATCACCGTACCAGGGGCCATCACATCGCCCCCATCAGGATATTTTTGTTTCATAGAAAGGGAATCCTTACCTGTAGGAATATTGATACCCAGCTCTATAGCAAAGTCAGAAGCTGCTTGTACAGCCTCGTACAACCGAGCGTCTTCGCCAGGATTGCGACAAGGCCACATCCAATTGGCTGAAAGAGAAACTCCCGCCAGTCCATTTTCCAAAGGAGCAAAGAGGATATTGGTCAAAGCCTCCGCTATAGCGTTGCGGCTACCTGCGGTAGGGCTGATAAGGGCAGTTAAGGGCGAATGACCAATACTGGTAGCAATACCCTCTTTGCCCTGATAGTCGAGTGCCATTACCCCCACATTGTTCAGCGGTAGTTGAAGCGCTCCTACGCATTGTTGCTTGGCTACCTTGCCTCCCACACAACGATCCACCTTGTTGGTCAGCCAGTCCTTACAAGCTACACTTTCGAGCTGTAGCACTTGGCTTAGATAGGTGTATACTTGGCTGGGGTAATAGGTAAGATCCTCGTACTGAACAGACACTTTTTTGTCCGTCATTACCGTTTTGGGCGAACTACCAAAAAGGGCAGAGAGATCTAAGTCCATAGGACGAGAACCTTTCTTTTGGGAGGTGATACTAAAGTGCTTATCGGCGGTTACCTCTCCCACCTCATACATAGGGGCACGTTCTCGCTCGGCAATAGCCTTAAGCTCATTCAAAGCCTTTTCGGGCAATACCAAGCCCATACGTTCTTGGGATTCGTTGCCGATGATCTCCTTATCCGAGAGTGTCGGGTCACCTATAGGAAGTGCATCCAAGTCGATACGCCCCCCTGTCTCTTCTATCAGTTCGGAAAGACAATTGAGGTGTCCGCCAGCCCCATGGTCATGGATAGAGACAATCGGGTTTTCTTTGGATTCCACAAGGGCACGAATGGCGTTGGCCACACGCTTTTGCATCTCAGGGTTGGAACGCTGAATAGCGTTCAGCTCAATCCCAGAGCCGAAAGCCCCTGTATTGGCTGAGGAGACAGCTGCGCCTCCCATACCAATACGATAGTTATCCCCACCAAGAATCACAATTTTGTCCCCTTCGTGGGGAGTATGTTTGATAGCTTGGGAAGCCTTGGCATAGCCCACGCCCCCGGCCTGCATGATTACCTTGTCAAACCCTAATTTGCGTCCGTCCTCCTCATGCTCAAAAGTAAAGACAGAACCAGCGATGAGTGGCTGACCAAATTTGTTACCAAAATCACTTGCTCCGTTGGAAGCCTTAATCAGTATATCCATAGGTGTTTGGTAGAGCCAAGCGCGCTCGGCCATACCCTTTTCCCAAGGGCGATCTTCCTCCAAGCGAGGGTAAGCTGTCATATAGACTGCTGTTCCTGCCAGCGGCAACGACCCCTGTCCGCCTGCCAATCGGTCACGAATCTCTCCTCCTGAACCTGTAGCCGCTCCATTGAAAGGCTCCACTGTAGTGGGGAAGTTATGCGTTTCCGCCTTGAGAGAGAGCACCGCCTCGAAGGGCTGTACTTGGTAGAAATCAGGCTTATCCGCGCTCTTAGGTGCCAACTGTTCCACGGTAGCCCCTTTGATAAAAGCCACATTGTCCTTATAGGCAGAGACGATACCATTGGGGTGAGTCTGGGAGGTTTTTTTGATCAGCTTAAAAAGCGAAGAAGGCTGCTGCTCTCCGTCTATGATAAAAGTACCATTGAATATCTTATGGCGACAGTGTTCGGAGTTGATTTGTGAGAAGCCAAACACCTCAGAATCGGTGAGCTTACGCCCCAACTGCTCGGAGAGTTTTTCCAAATATGCCACCTCTTCAGAACTAAGGGAGAGCCCCTCCTGCTGGTTGTAGGCAGCAATATCATCAATCTCAATCGTGGAGAGCGGTTCTATAGCTATAGTAAATATATCTTGCCCCAAGCCCTTATATTTTTCAAAGAGCATGGGGTCAAAGTCGGTAAAATCGGCCGCTACCTCGTGGAATTCCTCTATACGGCTGATGCCCTGAATATCCATATTCTGGGTAATCTCCACCGCATTGGTACTCCAAGGAGTAACCATGGCGGCACGAGGGCCTATGAAAGTCCCTTCAAGGGTCTTACTTGTGAGTTGCTCGGCATTGCCAAAGAGCCATTGGAGTCTTTCCTTATGACTTTCGGTAAGTGTAGTTTCTGCCGCTACGGCATAAATAGTATTTTGTGTGTTTTTAAAAAAGAAAAGCATTTTGATAATGATTAATGATTAATGATTAATGACTAATGATTAATGGTTAATGATTAATTAACTATTGTTAGTATTAATCATTACTGGCATTAATCATTGATTACTGTTTGTACGCTACTTTTCCGTCCACGGAAAGTTCTTTAGTTTGAGCGTTGTAGGTGTATTTACCATTCTTGAAAGTGCCGTCGGCTTCCTTTTTTAGAATAGGGTTCTGGTCTTCACCTGTGATAAATAGCTCTACTTGGCTGTTGTCACCCTCTTTGCAGACAATAAAAGCACTGATTACAGCCTCTTCCTGCTCCACATCCACAGGATTAAGACGGGTACCTACTTCAAAGACTTGGATACACTCCCCACGGAGGGCACTCCACGAGTAGCCTGCACTGCCTATACAACCATGCTCATCTCTGTCACCCCCTTCCAACGTTTCCTGCTGTGGTGTTGTAGGCTCTTCAGCTGCATTGTCTGTCTGCTGTGGTGTGCTGTTGTTACATGCAGCAAAGGCTAAGGCTACTACTGACAAAGTAAAGGTCTTTTTCATATGGATTATACTTGGTATTAAAACGCAAAGGTAATAAATAAATATCAAATAGCTGCGATAAAAAAGTTTTTTTTAATTTTTTCACTAAGCAAAAAATATGTATATTTGTAAAATTTTTCACCTCATGAATTTTCTCTACACTCTTGCCATTCGCTGGGTGGCTTGTATGTTGCCCTTATTGACTGTATTCAACCGAAAAATCAGACTCTTCTACAAAGGACGCCGAGAGAGCTTTCGGATCTTGCAAACTCACATAGGTGCTGACGATCAAGTGATTTGGCTACATGCAGCTTCGTTAGGCGAATACGAACAAGGACTGCCTATACTCAAGCGCCTCAGGGAGCTATATCCTGAGAAAAAACTCGTGGTTACTTTCTTTTCTCCCTCAGGCTACGAAGCCAAGAAGCATAGCAAAGAGGCCGATGTGATCCTCTACCTACCGCTCGACCTACCTAGGCGAGTGGATCGTTTTCTACATCTGTTGCACCCTCAGATGGCTATCTTTGTCAAATATGAGTTTTGGCCGAACTATTTGCTAGCCTTAAAAGATAGAGGCATCCCTACCTATTTGGTCTCAGGCGTATTCCGCAAAGATCAGTTGTTCTTCAGGAAAAGGAGCTGGGGTATGCGTGCGGTACTTCCTTGCTTTACACACTTTTTTGTACAGAATGAAAGCGCCAAACTTCTTTTACAATCCATAGGAATTACCAATATTACTGTAAGTGGTGATACCCGTTTTGATCGTGTGATGGAGATTCTCTCTCGTGACAACAAGCTGCCTTTTGTAGAGCGCTTTCTCTCTGGGGCGCCTTGTATGGTTTTTGGCAGCTCATGGCGGGAAGACGAACAGGTATACATACCTTTCCTAAACGCTTATAAAGGCAATATGAAATTCATCATTGCTCCCCATGAGGTACATGACAAGGAGAAAATACATGCACTAAGAGATAGTCTACGCAAGCATGTGGCTATACTCTCCGAGGTAGAAGGCAAAGATCTCTCCCCTTATGAAGTACTTATAGTGGATAAAATCGGGCTACTTACCAAGATTTACAGTTATGCAGCGATTGCGTACGTAGGTGGAGGCATGGGAAACAAAGGTTTGCATAACATTTTGGAACCTGCTGTGTTCAGTATTCCTGTTGTTATCGGTAAAAATTACGATAAGTTCAACGAAGCCAAAGAACTTATTCGTCGTGAAGGTGTTTTTTCTATCAAAAACACTGAAGAATTCACCCAAATTGCTACTTTTCTCTTCACAGACGTTATTCAACGAAAGAAAGCCGGCATACTTAACTACAATTATATAGTTTCTAATACTGGAGCAACAGAGAAATTTATATCAATGATTAATGCCAATAATGATTAATGATTAACAACCACTAAGACGCTACAAGATTACAACATTTAGGACGGGGAAGTCAAGGAAAAGAGAGAGGAGAAGTAAGAATTTATACAATAAAAAATGGTATTAAGTATTTAACAGTGGTTAGTGGTTAGTGGTCAGTTGTTAGTCACAATAGACTGACCTCTGACTACTAACAACTAACCACTGACGACTAACAACTAACCACTGACGACTGACTACTGACCACTATTTCAGTATTTTACGTATATAGTTAGCTTCTTTGATATCTTGGGTAATACTGTCTGCTTGGTCGGTCTCGAGCAGGTGTTTGAAGTTTTCTAAGTTTTTAATGTATTCGGTGAGGGCTTTAAGGACATTGACCTTATTTTCCAAGAAGATAGGTGTCCACATCTGTGGGTGACTCTTGGCCAAACGGACGGTAGAGGCAAAACCTGTGCTGGCCAAATCAAAGATCTGAGCTTCATCCTTTTCTATCTCCAATACGGTCTTTCCCAACATAAAGGAACTCACATGAGAGAGGTGGGAGACATAAGCGGTGTGAAGGTCATGGTCGGTGGGCGACATCATCTTTACCCGCATATTGAGTGCTTTGCTAATATCCAAAGCCCTATCCAAGAGCTTCCAATTGCTCTTCTCCACCTCGCACAAGGCCATTACCTTGCCATCAAAAAGGTCGTATAGGGCTGCCTGTGGCCCAGAGTGTTCAGTTCCCGCCATAGGGTGAGCGGCCACAAACTGGCTGCGACGAGGGTGCTCAGCAAGTTCGGCACAGATAGGCGCCTTGACCGAACCTGCATCCATGACCAAGGTGTTCTCGCCCACATGATCTAAGACCTTATGGACTACCTCAGCGGTGCGATCCACAGGGACTGCTACCAATACCACATCGGCATCGGATAGCGCTGTGTAATCCACCGCTTGGGAAATAATCCCTAAATCAAGTGCCTCTTGCACATGTTCGGGATTTTTATCTATGCCTACCACGGTGTATTGTAGGCGTTTTTTGAGTTCTAAGGCAAAGGAACCTCCAATGAGTCCTAAACCAATAATCACTGCTTTTTTCATGGTTAGAAACAAAAAAGACTACTCATCTGGCATGAATAGTCTGCTGTGTTATGATCTTTATAACAGGAAACAACAAGAAAGCCCTTATAAAGGGCTTACTTATTTCTTTTTTAAGAATTCTTCTGCTAATTCAGGAGCCATTACACCTTCTACGAAAGTATAAGCACCTGTTTTGGGTGATTTCACCATTTTGATTACTTTGGTCAATCGCTTAGATTTACCCTGTAAAGTTGCTACTGTCTTCTTTGCCATAATATTACTTATTTAATTTCTTTATGCACGGTAACTCTCTTTAGGATAGGGTTGTATTTCTTAAGCTCCAACCTATCTGGAGTATTTTTTTTGTTTTTAGTAGTGATATATCTTGAAGTTCCTGGAAGTCCAGAATCCTTATGTTCAGTACATTCTAAGATTACTTGTATTCTATTTCCTTTTTTAGCCATGGTATATAATTTTTATAGGTTATTTAATAAATCCTTGCTTTTTAGCTTCTTTGATTACCTCAGAAATTCCCTTTTTGTTGATGGTTTTGATAGCGTTTGTAGAAACGCGAAGGGTTACCCAACGATCTTCTTCAGGAATATAGAAACGCTTGGTTGTCAAATTCGCTTTAAATTTTCTCTTTGTTTTGTTCATGGCGTGAGAAACATTGTTTCCACCCATTGCTTTTTTACCTGTCAATTCACAAACTTGTGCCATTTTATCACTTTTTAGTTCATTATTTTATCGGGGTGCAAAGTAACGAACTTTTATTGAAACTACCAAATTTTTTTCGTTATTTTTTTTGTTAGCCATCAGTGGTTAGTGGTCAGTGGTTAGTCACTAGTCATTTGTCACTAGTCACTAGTCATTAACCTTCCGTCTTGCATGGTAAAGGTCTTATCGGCCATTTGTGCCAACTGGGTATTGTGGGTTACAATAACGAAGGTTTGGGCAAAGGCATCACGCAGGGAGAAGAAGAGCTGATGCAATTGTTGGGCGCTCTCCGAGTCAAGGTTACCACTGGGTTCGTCGGCAAAGATCACCGCGGGCTGATTCATCAGTGCACGGGCTACTGCTACACGCTGTTGCTCCCCTCCTGAGAGTGCATCGGGCTTATGAGAGAGCCTATGGGAAAGCCCCAAATAGTCCAGTAGCTCCTTTCCTCTACGCTCGGCCGCTTGGCGTGAAGTACCCTTAATAAAGGCAGGAATACAAACGTTTTCCAAAGCGGTAAACTCTGGCAGTAGCTGATGAAACTGGAATATAAATCCTATATGCTCATTGCGGAATTGTGCCAGCTTCTTAGCTGAGAGCTTCTTAACATCTATTCCATTGATAATAAGACTACTCCCCTCAGCCTCGGTCATCGTATCGAGCGTGCCGAGGATGTGTAGCAGGGTTGTCTTCCCCGCTCCAGAAGCACCCACGATAGAGACCACTTGAGCTTTCTCCACATGGATATCCACCCCTTTGAGAATCTCTACTTGGCCGAATTTCTTATGTATGTTGGTTGCTGCTATCAAAATTAATGAAAAGTGAAAAGTGAAAAATGAAAAGTGAAAAAGTTGTCATAAACTAACAACTAACCACTAATAACTGACCACTAAAACTTTATTTAGGTACTTTAATTACATAGGTTTTTCCTGACTTGTTTTGGAGGGAGAAATCTCGTATCCAAGGGTTGAGCAGGCGTATGGTCTTGTAATTGGTCTTATAAAGTTTGGCGAAAGAAGCTAAGTTGTTTATAGTAGAATCCACAGTGATGTACTGCACGGGTTCTAAGTTATATAACTGGTCTTGCTTATAGTAAAAGCCATACTTCTTTGGGTTTTTCATAATCTCCTTAACGGCCAAGATACGGAAGACATAGCGGCTGGTCTCATTGTTCAAGTGCAGGTCATAGTAGCTACTAACCTCCTGCTTATTTAGTTGGTTACGAATACCCGCTTTACCTGCATTGTAAGCGGCTGCCGCCAGTGTCCAGCTGCCCATTTCTTCTTTGGCTTTTTTCAGATATAAACAGGCCGCTTCGGTAGCCTTTTCTAAGTGAAAGCGCTCATCTACTGTATCTTCCATCTCCAAGTCATATTCCTTGGCGGTGTTCTTCATAAACTGCCAAAAGCCTGCCGCTCCTGAGGGAGAAACCACATTCATCAGGCCGCTCTCTATCAGGGCTAAGTACTTGAAATCGTTGGGAATATCGTATTTGTGTAAGATCGGTTCTATAATCGGGAAGAACTTATGTGCTCGCTTGATGAGCAACAGTCCATTGGACTGCCAATATACATTGACCAAGAGTTCTCTATCGAGCCGTTCTCTGACATCGGATAATTGCAAAGGTACTGCTTCACCTGCAAAATCCAGCTTTTTAGGCAGGTCAAAAGCACGAACCTGATACATAGGCAAGCTATCTCTTTCGGAAATCGCCTCCACCATGATAGGGTCATCCGCGCTGAGAGTCAGCACTTCCGATTCCGCTGGAGAAGCCACCGCATTGATCAATAACAAGGCTATGGCAAACACTCCTATCCAGCTGAATATCTTTTGACAAATAGAAAAAAACTTACTCATTTTCAATAGTTTATATTACACATAATCGCTCTTTCCTTGTAGGTAATAGACAAGAAATACAAGAGTTATTTCTGCGCACAAAGATAAAGAAAAAAGTAGAAAGTAAAAGTTTTTTTTATCTCAACTTTTTTCACTACCTTTGGCACTTGTAAAAATCACTAAAAAACCATTACTTCAGATGGATAACCGATATGCCATGCGTGGGGTCTCCGCTACCAAAGAGGAGGTTCACAACGCCATTAAGAATATTGATAAAGGACTCTTTCCCAAGGCTTTTTGTAAAATTATCCCCGATTACTTAAGTGGAGATAGTGAGTATTGCTTGGTCATGCATGCCGATGGGGCGGGCACTAAGTCCTCCCTCGCTTATATGTATTGGAAGGAAACGGGCGACCTCTCTGTATGGAAAGGCATCGCTCAGGACGCCCTAATTATGAATATTGATGACCTGCTCTGTGTAGGAATTACTGACCATATACTGCTCTCCTCTACCATTGGCCGTAACAAAAGGCTCATTCCAGGGGAGGTGATTGCCGCTATTATCAACGGTACAGAGGAACTCATTGAGGAACTAGGCCAGCATGGAGTTACTATCCACTCCACTGGGGGGGAAACAGCTGATGTGGGTGATTTGGTACGTACCATTATTGTAGATTCCACCGTTACAGCACGTATTAAGCGCAGCCAAGTAATCGACAATGCACGTATTGAGGCAGGAGATGTTATTGTAGGCTTGGCCTCTTTCGGGCAGGCTACTTACGAAAAGAGCTATAATGGCGGCATGGGCAGCAATGGCCTTACTTCGGCACGGCACGATGTGTTCTCCAAGGCCTTGGCCGAGAAATACCCTGAAAGCTATGATGGCGGGCTTCCTAAAGAAGTTATCTATACAGGTAGCAAAGCCCTGAGTGATGCTGTTGAGGGGAGTCCTCTCAATGCAGGCCTATTGGTGCTCTCCCCTACCCGTACCTATGCCCCTGTGATTAAGCAAATCCTCTCCCAATACAGTCCCACTGACATTCATGGTATGGTACACTGTAGCGGAGGCGCCCAAACGAAAATCCTACATTTCATAGATAAGCTGCACGTAATCAAAGACAACCTCTTCCCCGTACCCCCTCTCTTCCAACTCATTCAAGAAGAGTCTAAGACCAATTGGAAAGAAATGTATCAGGTGTTCAACTGTGGCCATCGTATGGAACTCTATGTACCTGAAGCTATTGCTGCTGATATTATCCGTATCTCCCAATCTTTCAATATAGACGCCCAAATCGTAGGCCGTGTGGAGAAATCAGACCACAAAAAGGTTACTATACAAAGCGAATATGGCACTTTTAATTACTAATGACTAGTGACAAGTGACTAATTTGTTGTTAAAAAGATTTGTCACTTGTCATTTGTCACTTGTCATTATTTTCGTACTTTTGCAGCTGTTTTTAATTTAAGATGTGTCCATAACCATGGCAAAAACCAAATCCCCAGAGACTGAGAAAGAGAAAGAAAAAGGAAAAGAGAAAGAAAACAAAGGCAAACGAAACACCCTACTAGAGCGAAGAGTCTCTATAGGTGTGGTTCTTTTGTTCATATGCGTTGGCCTATGTGCTGCTTTTATGTCGTTTATTTTTTCCTGGCAAGCAGACCAAAGTCTTTTGAATGAGCTTTCTGACAGAAGTGTACAACCCCAGAATATTCTCAATAAAATAGGCGCTTATGTGGGCAACCTATTTATATACAGAGGGTTCGGCATTGCTACCTTTATTCCTCTTGCCCTTTTGGCACTTACTGCCCTAAAACTCATATTGGACACCAAGACCAAACTGCTCAACAAGTGGTTTTGGGGGATCTTATGGATGCTCTTCCTTTCGGTTTCCTTTGGCTTTTTCTCCTCCGATGCTACTATTCTCAGTGGTATAGGCGGATATGAGCTTAATTCCTTTTTGAGTGATTACATAGGCCACTTAGGAACTGCTTTGGTACTACTGGCTATACTTTGCGTATATCTGGTAGGAAGGCTTCATATCACCCCTGATAAAATCAAAAATTCGATAGATACAGGTAATAACTGGATTAAAAACCATAAAAAACCTTCCTTTTCCACTAAGGGCAGAATTGTCCCTCTAACCCCTACAGACACCCCTCCAGCTGGAGAAGAATCCTTTGTCCCTGATCCTACAGGCTTCGAGAGTGAAAGTGGACAAGCTGCCGACAAAAAGATAGATGTCTATACTCACCGAGATGATATTCCACTCTTGCACCCCGAAGAAGAGCGCCAACCTACAGGGAAGCCCTCTACCCTTGAAGGAGAAGAAGACAGTGATTTCAAGGTAGAGATCAAGCAAGAGGCCACTGTAGATCCTGCCGATGTTGCCCGCCGCTTGGTAGAAGACTTTGGGGAGTTTGACCCTACTTTAGAACTCAAGTCCTACCAGTTCCCTCCTATAGACCTCCTTCAGGAATACAAGAATGCAGGAGTGGTACGCAACGATGAGGAATTGGAGGAAAACAAGAACACCATTATCCAGACCCTACGTGACTTTAAAATAGAGATTTCCCGTATTACCGCTGTGATAGGCCCTGCGGTTACTCTCTATGAGATACAACCTGCCAAAGGTGTTAAGGTGTCCCGTATCAAGAACTTAGAGGACGATATAGCGCTTTCTTTGGCTGCTTTGGGGATTCGTATCATAGCCCCTATCCCCGGGAAAGGTACCATAGGTATAGAGGTGCCAAATAAGAATGCTACCATGGTACCTATGCGCTCGGTAATCAGTTCTGTTAATTTCCAAAAAGCAGAAATGGAGTTACCTATTGCCTTTGGAAAGACCATTAGCAATGAAACTTTCGTAGCCGATTTGGCCAAAATGCCACATATGCTTATGGCAGGGGCTACTGGTCAAGGGAAATCGGTAGGGCTTAACGCCGTACTTACCTCCCTACTCTACAAAAAACACCCTGCTGAACTGAAATTTGTCCTTGTAGACCCTAAAAAAGTAGAACTTACCCTCTACAACAAGATAGAAAAACATTACTTAGCCAAACTTCCTGACAGCGAAGAGGCTATTATCACCGATACCACCAAAGTAGTCAATACCCTCAACTCTCTTTGTATAGAGATGGACAATCGCTATTCGCTGCTTAAGGATGCGATGGTGCGCAATATCAAGGAATATAATGCAAAGTTCAAGGCACGACTGCTCAACCCCAACGATGGACATAGGTTCTTGCCTTATATTGTCCTAATTGTAGATGAGTTTGCCGACCTTATCATGACCGCAGGCAAGGACGTGGAGCTCCCTATAGCCCGCTTGGCACAGCTGGCACGTGCAGTAGGTATTCACTTGATTATCGCCACCCAACGTCCTTCGGTCAATGTCATTACAGGACTTATCAAGGCCAACTTCCCCGCCCGTGTAGCCTTCAAGGTGTCACAGTCTATTGACTCCAAAACCATCTTGGACGGCCCTGGTGCGCAACGCCTTATCGGTAAGGGAGATATGCTCTATACCCAAGGTAATGACCTGATACGTATCCAATGTGCTTTTGTGGATACCCCAGAGGTAGAGCGTATTGCCAACTTTATCGGTTCCCAACGTGGTTACCCCGATGCCTTCCTACTGCCCGAATATGTAGGTGAAGGAGGTGAAAACGGCCCTATTGAAGTAGATATGAGCAAGAAAGACCCACTACTGAAGGATGCCGCTGAACTGGTTGTAAGCAGTCAGCTGGGCTCTGCCTCCATGCTACAGCGCAAGTTGGAGATAGGTTTTGCTCGTGCAGGCCGTATCATGGATCAGCTCGAAGTACTCGGTGTGGTAGGTGCCAATAAGGGTAGTAAGGCACGTGATGTGAATTTCCCTGACCTTATCTCTCTACAACAATTTTTAGACGAAAAAGGTATATAATAGTATATTACAAACGCAATGAATCACCCAAAAATAGCGATTATCGGATTGGGATATGTAGGCCTCCCCTTGGCACGGCTCTTGGCTACTCGCTACCCCGTAGTGGGGTATGACAAAAAAGCCTCACGTGTGGAAGCCCTACAAAGAGGGGAAGATACCACCCTTGAGGTAGAAACAAACCTATTACGAGAAGTCCTAACCCCAACAAACCCTACTCTTGGACAAGGACAGGCAGGGCTTTTCTGCACCCATACCCCGGATAATTTAGCCCAGTGTAACTACTTTATCGTTACAGTACCCACCCCTGTGGATAAGCACCATCGCCCCTTACTCACACCCCTACAGTCGGCCAGTGAAGTGGTAGGAAAATACCTCAAAGCAGGTGATATCGTTATCTACGAATCTACCGTATATCCAGGCTGTACCGAGGAAGAGTGTGTGCCTATCTTAGAACAAGTCTCAGGCCTGAAGTTCAACCAAGACTTTTTCGTGGGCTACTCCCCTGAGCGTATCAATCCTGGGGATAAGCTCCATACGGTAGCGCAGATTCTTAAAATCACCTCAGGCTCCACCCCTGAGACCGCCCAAAAGGTCAATGCCCTCTACCAATCGGTCATAGAAGCAGGTACTCACTTAGCCCCCTCTATCAAGGTTGCTGAAGCCGCCAAGGTGATAGAGAACTCCCAACGGGATATTAATATTGCCTTTGTCAATGAATTGGCTAAAATATGTAACCTATTGGATATTAATGTACAAGCCGTATTGGAAGCAGCTGGAACCAAGTGGAACTTCTTGCGCTTTTCCCCAGGGCTTGTAGGAGGCCATTGCACAGGGGTAGATCCCTATTACTTAGCCCAAAAAGCCCAAGAGGTAGGCTACCACCCCGAAATCATCTTAGCGGGTCGCCGTATGAACGATTCTATGGGTAAGTATGTAGCCGATCAGGTGATCAAGCTGATGATTGCTCGTGAAATCCCTATTCATAGGGCACGCGTCTTAGTACTGGGAATTACTTTTAAGGAAAATTGCCCCGATGTACGCAATACCAAGGTTACCGATGTGGTGCGTCAGCTCGAATCCTTCCATACTGAAGTGACGGTATATGATCCTTGGGCACGCCCCGAAGATGTATGGGAAGAGCACCAAATCCGCTCACTCACTACCCTACCCGATACACAACCCTATGATGCTATTGTATTGGCCGTTGCTCACAAGGAGTTCCTCTCTTTACCATGGAAACAGCTAAGAAAGCCTCATAGTATCCTCTATGATGTAAAAGGCGTACTGCCAGAGGCAGACGGACATCTATAAAAAAAGCGTAGGAGACTACGCTTTTATTTTTTCTTTGGCCAAACGGACAATCTGAGAGACTACCTCATCAAGGGAGGTATAAGAGTTGTCTATCTCCACGGCATCGGAGGCTTTCTGTAAGGGCGATTCTTTGCGATGGGTATCTTGATAATCACGCTCTTGTATATTCTTAAGCACCTGCTCAAAAGTAACCTTTTCACCCTTCTGCTGGAGTTCCTCAAAGCGTCTTTGGGCACGTATCTGCTCGGAAGCAGTCATAAAGAGCTTTAGCTCCGCATTGGGGAATACGACCATACCTATATCACGCCCGTCCATAACCACGCCTTTCTCTTGTCCCATTTGGCGTTGTAAGGCTACCAAATAGGCGCGTACTTCGGGGATTTTGGCCACTTCGCTTACATGGTCTGCTACCGAGAGACTGCGTATTTCTTTCTCAATATTTTGCCCATTGAGGTAGATTTCAGAAGCCCCTACCTGAGGATTGTACTCAAAGCGAATGCTACTCTGCTCAAGGGCTGCCAGTAGGCCGTCCTTATCAATAGACGAGGAGACGAATCCTCTCTGGAGTGCTAAGAAGGTAACTGCCCTATACATAGCTCCCGTATCTATATATACATATTGTAAAGCCTTAGCTACACGCTTAGCAGTGGTACTTTTCCCTGTGGAAGAATGGCCATCTATGGCGATCATTATTTTTTTCATGATGTTTAAAAAAATAACTTACCAAAAAACAAGTGCTGCATTTCGGTAAGTTATGCTATAAAGTATGATTTTAATTATTGTTCACTATTTTACTAAAAAGGTTTGCTTTCTGCCTCAGTACGTATTTTCTTAATAAGAAGCTTAGCCATACCCACAATCGCTGTATCGTCCAAGATCACATGGTCTAAGACCTTTTTGCTCTGCAAAAGCCCAATCAGGTGTGTCTGCCCCTCATATACCAAGCATACATCATCTACTATTTTATTGGTTAGTCCCTCTGTATTTTCAAAAGAAAGTACTGCATTTCTAAAGATTTCTACCTGATAAGAACTAGCCAAACGGTTATCCACTCCAGGGCGTGCTTTGTAGGCTACAATAGAACCATCAAGGGTACTTACCAATGAAACAGAGATCACCCCTGGCACGTTTGCGAAGAGCTGTGCTGCGTATTCGTTTAGAAATTGTTCCATGGTTTTATACATTAGCTAAAAAATAATTTTCTGAAATGACTTTCCTTTTTAGGCGCTTCGGAGGTAACCTTTGTATAAAGTTCTGTTTGCAAGGTGTTAAAGGTAACCACTTGTGTCATAGCTGCATAGCATTGCTTATGGATTACACTCAAGACGCCATAGTTCACCTTGGTTGCATCTGTAATGATATGAATCAAGTAATCAAAATCTTTAGAGACATAGATCACATGGGTCTGCTCATTATTGGAAATCGTAATCTCGCGAAGAGAGTCCTCATTGATACTGTCTATGTACTTAATTTCCTGAAGCGCATTTTTGGCTATTTCAGCCTCAAATTTTGCTGTGGCCGAGTAATCCAATCCGCTAAAAGACTGATTGTATAAGATCTCGCCATGTTCTGTACCTATAAAGCTAACTGATAGGATACCAGAGAGTTGGGATCCCATTTGGTCAGTATATTTTTTAAATTCTTCTAAAATCATACTTTCAATTTTTAGTAGGTTACAACAATGCAAAGCTACGATGTTTTTCCCTAAATTGCAACTTTTACATCATAATATATTCAACAAAATCACTTTTCCTGTTGATATCTACACAAAACACTCTCACACAATACTTTATACAAAAACTCTATGTATCTTTTGTAAATAACTTTATCCTAAGTTAGAAACCAAAAATTTGAGCGTCTTCTTTATTCTGTTTGTCTCTGGCTTTTTTCTTTGCCTCGTACTCTATATCCTTATACCTATCATAAAAGCGATAAGATAAACCAATACCACCCATATAGCGAGTAGGAGTTGTCTTCCAGCTGGCGCCTATAGTAGCATTTATTTGAAAGTTTTCATCTATGAGATAGGAAACACCTCCTCTTAGGAGAGAATCCTTATAATAATCGCTTGTAATCCCCTCATTCTCCAGATAGATACTCCATCGGTCATCATAAAGGTTATGAGTAAGGGTAAAGATGTAGCTATATTGGGCGTGCTGTGAGGCAATATTACTTCCTATAATATTGAGAACCAAGGCTACTTCCTTGAGCGGGTGGCTCTGTAGGATAATCATTGCCTTGGGTGTCGCTATGGGATAGCTCTCATTCATCACCTCATAGAGGTAACGATTTTTCTCCAAAAAGATTAACCCCTGCATAGAGGGAGATAGCGGGAATGAGTTTTCTCCACTTGAACTCGGCATTGGCCTTCCAGCTATAGACATTGATATCGCTAAGAAAGACAGGGTCATAGAACATATATTTCACCCCAAAGGTCGTGCGCTGGAAGCCTATTTTCCCAGAGGAAACCTCATCGGTAGAACGATTGCTATAGAGCAGGGTACCGTCGCCTATGATTTCAAACTGGTCTCTCCATACTCCATAACGCACCATATAGTTCAGCCCCACATTCTCCTGAGAGAGTCCCAGCAGGTCATGCTTATTGGTTTCGTAATAGATATCCGACTCCACTTGTGCTACCTTTCGCCCTACTGCATAAGCCCCCATGGAGCGTCCTGGCTTGTTGGAATTGATAATATCAGTATATTGAGCCTTAGTGGTTATAGTGGATAATAACAAGAAAAAAAGTAGTGTTTTTTTCATAAAACAAACTTGTTTTTAGGTAATACATCTTATAATTGGCACTGCTCCCCTACTACTTTTTGTGCAACCAAAGTAACTTTTTTTCGGGAGGTTATAACTTAGTTTTATAAGGTACAAAATTAAAAAAAATATCATTAAAATCAAGGATTTACCTTAAAAAACTTTTTAGCAAAAACGGCAATAGGTTTCCCCATTGCCGTAAAAAATATAAACTATGAAAAAATTTTACATTTCTGTGATGATAAACTCACTACGTCTGTTTTGTTGGTGTTCTTCTTCTGTACAAGGAACGCCATTCTTACAGCCATTTACCAACTGTGTTTCTCCATATCCCTTAGCGGTAAGTCTGTTCTTAGCGATTCCTTGACTTACGATCCATGCCATAGTAGCTTTGGCACGTTTGTCAGAAAGGATAAGGTTATACTTATCAGAGCCACGGCTATCGGTGTGAGAACGAATAGCGATCTTCATAGTAGGATGATCCTTCATTGCCTCTACGATTTTAACCAATTCAGCAGCTGCATCAGGACGAATATTATATTTATTAAGGTCAAACTTGATTTCCTTTATCTGGAAGATCTTAGCTAAATCATCACCTTTCTTAAGTTTTTTCTTGGTGGTTTTCATCAAGATTTCTTTCTCAATAACAGTACCTTTTTCACGGATACTCACTTGTTCTTCTACCACTGCATAGTCCTCACGCTGAGCACGAAGGAAAACGAAAGTATCATCACAATTCACTGTCTTAACACCGAAGTCATAATCCCCGTTAGTCTTGTTCTCTATCTTGGCCATTTCTTTTTGGTCACTATCGGAAAGAGTAAGCGTTACGTGGCCAAGTACTTCTTTGGTATCTATATCCTTAACAATCCCCTTGATAGTCTTTTTACAATCAAATTCCAAAGGTCTATTTTGTACAAAGTAGTAGATATCATCTTTTCCTTTACCTCCTGGACGGTTAGAAGAAAGGAAGCCTATACTTCTGTCTTCGTCAAGTACGAAAGCAAAGTCATCATCAGGAGTATTACCTGGACGGCCTATGTTCTGTAGTCTCTTGAGAGAGCCATCTTGCTCTATCTTCACTGCAAAAATGTCTAAACCTCCCAAGCCTGGAAGGCCATCGGAAGAGAAGAACAATACATTCTTAGAAGAGATAAAAGGGAAAGTTTCTCTACCTTCGGTATTGATAAGATCACCTAAATTTTCAGGCTTTCCGTAGGTACCTTTCTTATGGTTGATACGTACTCTGAAGATATCGGACTTACCACGAGTTTCTTTAATATCGGCAGCGAAGTAGAGCCATTTTCCATCAGGCGTGATAGCTGGATGCGCTACGCTGTAGCCCGTTACGTTGAAAGGCAAACGCACTGGGTCTGTCCATTCATTATTCTTTCTAACAGAACGATAAAGTTCCAAGAGCACTTTCTCTTCAGCTTTCTTTTTCTTTTCTTCTTTAGAAAGAGGCACTTGGTAGTTACGAGTAAAGTAGATCGTATCCATAGTTCTTGTGAATACAGGGCTGGATTCGTTCAAGAGGGAGTTGAGCTTAGAAGAGAAAGGCTCTTCTTTGGAAAGTTGTCCATTGCTGAATTTAGCTCTGAAGAGGTCATAATAGCCCTCCCCAGTCCAGTTGGAGGTACCACGAGCCGATGTTTTACGGCTTGCTGTATATACTACCTCATCTTTTCCATAGAAAGCGGTACCATATTCAGAGAATTCGGTATTGATTTCTACAGGTTTAATTGTTAAGCGACCTGAATTATCTTTGATTACTTGCAAATAATCCGCATGTTCTTCCAATTTGCGAGCGCGTAGGTCGTCTTTGCCAGTTAGTTTCACGAATTGATCCAAAATAATCTTTGCTTCGTCGTAGCGCTCTACCGATTTAAGGCATTGTGCATAACGATAGTAGTATTCTGGAGTAATTTTGTAGTTTTCGCTATCTTTTTTAGCGTTTGCGAAGAGCTTGTCATACCATTTCAAAGCTGTTGTATAATCAGCATTGAAATAGTAAGAGTTTCCTAAGTTCTCTAAGATGTTTTGATCTACATATCCTTGTTCAGCTATACGTTCGTATATCTTGATGGCATCCACATAGGCGTATTTACCATAGAGATCATTAGCCTTTTTAATTTTACTTTCATTTTCTTTCTTCAGTTTCTCTTGGTCATCTACTTGAGCGAAAACGACAGAAGTGGAACAGAAGAGTAGAAAAATAGCGGTTATTTTCCTTATCATTTTTTATTTTTTTAATTGATTAGTTACACTATTAGAAGAAACGAGGAGAGATAATCTTTTGAATATCTCGAACGAACTCGTAACGCAAGAAGATTTCGTGAGAACCATTGTTATACTTGCTTAGTTTGGTAGTTTCCCAGTCAAAAGCATAGCCAATGAACCAGTTTCTATCTATCTGGAAACCAGCCATAGCACTCACAGCAGCACTCCAGCGATAAGCAGCTCCTAGGACAAAGCGATCGTCATACATAAAGTTAGCCGAAAGGTCTACCTGCAAGGGGCTACCAGATACCATTTTCATCAAAGCCGCAGGCTTGAACTTGAAGTCAGGTGAAAGGTCAAACACATACCCCCCCATAAGGTTGTAGTGTTGCTTTTCGTTGACATCAGTAATCTTTCGCTCATCTGTCTTGGAGAATGTTTTGGTATCCAAGAGGTAAGGAATAGAAAAACCTACATAGTATTTTTCTCCATAGTAGTATACCCCGGCTCCTATATTAGGTAAGAAGGTATTTGCCTTTCCTTCAAAAGCGGCATCATTAGGATAAAGCAAGTTAAGTTTGTTCCTATCAAAGTTATAGAAACCTGCTGCAGCCTTGAGACCGAAAGCCAGCTTAGATTCGTCAAATTCCAAAGTATAAGAGAAATCCACATCCACTACATTGGTAGATTGTGGCCCTATACTTTCGTGATAAATGCCTGCACCTATGCCTATATGTTTCTCCTCAAAAGGAGTGTGGAAGCTCAAAGAAGCCGTTTTAGGTGCTCCGTCCAAGCCTACCCACTGATTACGATAAAGAGCAAAGATGCTTGTACAATCACGAGAACCTGCATACGCAGGATTAATCATCATTGTGTTATACATGTACTGTGTATACTGGGAGTCCTGTTGTGCTGTTACCCGATCCCCAAGCAATACCAATCCTAATAACACAATTAGTCGCATTTCTTTTTTTAACATATTCTTTTCATTTAAGAGTGTGCAAAGATACAATAAAAACCAATGATTATACAAATATTTTCTTTTTATATTTCTTATATTCTTATTGATTTTTTTAATACGTATTGTAAATCAACCACTTAACCCTCAAAAAGTTATTAACAATGATAGTAATAATTATTAATTGTTAATTGTCATTTGTTAATTAGAAACTAACAACAAGTGACAAGTGACTAATCCTAATTGTGGATACTAATCACTTGTCACTCGTCGTTAGTCATTTGTCACTTGTCACTATCTAACGCCATGCATCATGCGTTCTATCACTTTGTTAAGGGATACCATAAGGATACCCAAGACCATTACAAAGGCAGAGATAGAGGCAAATACCGTACTTGCACCCAACTCTACTACATAAGAGGAGATAAGTCCTGCAAGCATATTGGCAAAGGCAGCAGCCATAATCCATACGCCCATGAATAGAGAAGCAAAACGTGCTGGAGAAAGTTTGGTTACAATAGAGAGTCCCACTGGTGAGAGGGAAAGCTCCCCTATGGTGTGTAATAAGTAAGTGAGAATCATCCAAATCATACTGGCTTTAACCATGCCATCAGGGTTATCTATGATGTTAAGGCCTCCTTGCCAAGTAGCACCTCTTTGGAAACCAGCAATGAGCATAAACCAGAAGCCTATACCAAGTACTATAAGTCCGAGACCCATTTTCAAAGGCGTGTTAAGCGCTTGTCCTAAACGAGTATTCCAGAAATAAGCAAATACAGGTGCTAAGACAATTACAAAGAATGGGTTAATCATCTGAAGCCAAGCGGTAGGTATCTCATGACCGAATATGGTTCTATCTATATATTTGTTAGCATATAGGTTAAAGGAAGCACCTGCCTGTTCCATACCAGCAAAGAAAAAGACAGCAAAGAAGAAGAAGATAAAGATCACCGCAATACGTTCTTTTTCTTGACGAGTAAGTGGTACTTTTACTTCCTCGGTAGAAGATTCTGCTAACTTGGCAGCACCCTTAGGCTCCATACCTATATTTCCTAAATACTTATTACTTAAAAATACGAACAAGAGTTGTCCCAAAAGCACCCCTACAGCAGCTGCTAAGAAGCCATAACGATAGCCATGTGTAATCTGAGTAACTCCATTGGCATCTACGAAAGTAGTAGCGAATACATTATCGGCCAAAAGTCCTACGATCAGTGGAGCGATTACCGCACCCAAGTTGATCCCCATATAGAAGATAGAGAAAGCTGAATCCAAGCGTCTGTCTCCTGGCTCATACAAATCCCCTACTATGGAAGAGATATTAGGCTTGAAGAAACCGTTCCCGATAATCAGTAAGAAAAGACCAGCAAAAAGGCCTACCCTACCAATAAACTCATTATGAGCCAACTGCTCAGGGGTCATATTGGGGGAAACAGTAGTGAAAAGCTCAGGTGCAAAGAGCAGGAACTGCGCCAATACCATAATAAAGCCCCCTATAAGAATGGACTTGCGTTGGCCTAAGTACCTGTCGGAAAGCCAACCTCCGAAGAGTGGTGTGAAATAACAAAGCCCTGTGGCCAAACCATAGACGGTTGTACTGAACTTTTCATCATAACCAAGCCCACCATTAAGCCAAGTAGCTGTTAGGTAAAGCACCAAGATACCGCGCATCGCATAGTAGCTGAAACGCTCCCACATTCCTGTAAAAAACACGAGGTAAAGCCCCGCAGGATGTCCTTTTTTTTCTGTATTCATTATCTGTCTAATTAAATTATGTTATGTATTATAAATTATTCAATATGAATTGGGTCATCTTCTCATATAGGTGATGACGTGTATTTCCTCCGTAGATACCATGATCCTTATCTGGATAGATTGCCCAGTCGAACTGCTTGTCATATTGTACTAAGGATTCTATCAGGCGCATGGAGTTCTGTACGTGTACATTGTCATCGGCTGTCCCATGTACCAAGAGGAATTTCTTATTGAGGTTCTTGGCATAGGTAAGAGGGGAATTGTTATCATATCCCTCAGGGTTTTCCTGTGGCGTCTGCATATAACGTTCGGTATAAACGGTGTCATAAAAACGCCAGTTAGTTACAGGTGCCACCGCTATGGACATCTTGAACACCTCGCCTCTTAAGATACAGTTGGAGGCCATAAATCCACCAAAACTCCAGCCCCAAATACCTATACGGTTCTTATCTATATACTTGTAATTGCCGACAATCTTAGCAGCTTCCACTTGGTCTTCCAATTCATATTTACCCAATTGTTTGTAAGTACATTTCTTAAAGGCGGCACCCTTATAGCCTGTACCACGTCCGTCTACACAGAGAACGATATAACCCTTTTGAGCCAACATATAATACCAAAAATCATCGAAGCCTGAGAAGGAGTTGCTCACTTGTTGAGAACCAGGACCTGAATATTGGCACATGAAGAGTGGATATTGCTTGTTTTCATCAAAATCGGCAGGCTTGATCATCCAAGCATTGAGTTTGTCTCCATTTTTGGTAGTAATCTCAAGAAATTCCTTAGTTGATTTCTTATAAGTAGCGATTTTCTGTTCTAACTCATTATTGTTGAGTATTTCCTTGACTACCTTTCCTGTTTTACTATCATTAAGGGTATAGAGGTTGGGCTTCTTCACGCTTGAAAACTCATTGATAAACAAGGAGAAATCGGGGCTAAAGGTAGCCTCATTAGTACCAGCCTCTACGGCCAAGGCTTGCTTATCCTTGCCTGAAAGCGCGATGCTATAGATACCACGATTAATAGAGCCAGGTTCAGTGGATTGGTAATAGATACGCTTAGCCTTAGGATTATAGCCATAGTACTCGGTTACCTCCCACTTTCCTTGGGTAATTTGTCTTAAAAGCTTACCTGTTTTGTCATAGTGGTAGAGGTGATTATAGCCATCTTTCTCAGAGGTAATGATAAAGCTATTGTCGTCCAAGAAAGTAAGGTCATCTGTAATACTTACATAGGCCTTATCCACTTCGTGGTATACGGACTTAAATTGCTTAGTGGCAGCATCTACAAAGAGGATATTGAAATCGTTCTGATGCCTATTGAGTGTTTGGATACTTAGCACATTAGCCTCATTTGTCCATTGGATACGAGGGATATAGTAAGCATCCACAGGGATTTGGGTGTCCTTCTGCCCATTTACATCATAAAGATAAAGGCTTACCACTGAATTCTTTTCCCCTGCTTTAGGATACTTGAAAGTATTTTGGGTAGGATAGAGTTTAGTGCCAAAGACATCCATAGAAAATTCAGGTACTTCGCGCTCATCAAAACGGATATAAGCTAAAAAAGTACCGTCAGCATTCCAATCAAAAGTTCTTACAATGCTGAACTCTTCTTCGTATACCCAGTCGCTAGTACCATTGATAATCTTGTTTTTCTCCCCATCAAAAGTTACTTGTTTTTCTTTTTTGGATTGGGTATCATATATATAGATATTGTTCTGATACACATAAGCCACCTTATCCCCCTTAGGAGAGAAGAGTGGTTCTTGGATCTTCTTATCAGTTAACTTAGAGAGTTCTTGTTTTTTAAGGTCAAAGACATAGAAATCTGCTGAAAAGGAACGCCTAAAGATAGATTCCTTATTGGTTGCAATTAGGATTTTATCCTCCTGTTGGTTAAAAGTATAGCTATTGATACGCTGGATTTGGGGATAGTTTTTGGTATCAAAAAGCGTTTTTTCCTTTTGCAAGGTCGCAAAATTATACAAATCAATAGTATAATTGAGGTTTGTATAATCATAATTGAGCACTGTATACTGGTTGGTATGCTTCAGTGCGGAGAGATTAGTCATTCCACTGGGATAGAAAGCATAATCTGTCCAAATGTCTTTTAAAGTAATCAGCTTGTTTTGTGCACTCATATTCAATGAGATAGCCAGCAAAAACAGCCAAAAATAATTCATTTTAGTTCTCATCTTTAATATATTTTTTGTAGCTACAATTTTACGTTTTTTTTCTGATATAACCACAACTTTTTTGTTTTTTTTAATTCTAACAAAAAAGCGACCTGTTTTCAAGTCGCTTGATAGAATAATTCAGTCCCTTATACTTATATACTTAGTTATTTAAAGAAAGAATGAGCGGTAACATCTACACGTTCGGTTCCTTCTTTTGAGAATTTAATCAATTGTTTTACCCAATAGAAGAAAAAGCCAAATAGCACTACGAGCATAATCCATGTAGCAATATTGGCTCCCCACCAAGAAGAAAGCTCTAAATGTCTTAGATAGTCATAAGGCGCAAAAGCAATTTCTTCAAAAAAATACTTGATTCCTTTAAAAAATGCTGTCATAATCTTTTCTTTTTTAATGGTGCAAATATACAACTTTTTTTATTAACTTTCTATCTTTAAGCAAACTTTTTTTTCTTTCTCTATTTTTTCAGTATGTTTTACATATACACGTCCCTCTACTGTCCTACACACTAGCAGGTAATACGCCCCCTGAAAGTAGCAACCCTCCACGGTTGCTTGCCATGGAGATTGAGCTACCACTCTTAGTTGGTGAGGGTAATACAATCGCCACTGTCCTGCTACTTGTACCTTATTGACCAAATCAAAAAGCGAAGCTACATATTCGTTTTGAGAATAATAAACCCTTTCAGGGGTATCTATCAGCAGCTGCTTGCCCTCTCTGAGGATCATAATCCTATCGGAAAAGCCTAAGGATTCTTGGCTCTCATGGGTAGCGACAAGAGTGGTAATCTGGTGTGCTTTGACGAAGGCAAATAGATTCTGGCGTATATTATTCTTAAGGAAACTATCGGTTTGGCTAAAAGGTTCGTCCAAGAGCAGCACCTCAGGCGCCTGTGCCAAGGCCTGCGCCAAGCCTACCCGCTGTTGTTGGCCTCCGCTGAGCAAAACAGGCTTTACCTTGGCATAGTCCTGCATCAGGGTCATCTCCAGCAGCTCTTGTACACGAGCGCGCTTTTTACGCAAGTCAAGGTTAGAGAGGTACTTCCCCACATTTTCCTCCACTGTCATATAAGGCATCAGACCGAAATCCTGCGCTAAGTACTTCATCTTGGCAAAACCAGGCACCAGATTGTGCGAAAGCCCTAAGACTGGTGTCCCTCTCCAAGAAATCTTACCTTGCTCAAGGTCAAATAAGCCATAGATAGCCTTGAGCAAGGTCGACTTGCCCGAACCACTTGCGCCCACTATGGAGAGTACCTCCCCTGGGGCAAGGGAGAAGTGAATACTGTCAAGTACCTTAGTATCGGTATAAGTATAAGATAGATTTTCAACAATAAGCATCGGCAGACTATTTGGTGGGGCAAAAATAAGAATTATTTTCAAGATAGCCACTTATTCATTTGTTTGTTGTATCTTTGCCAAAAATTTTTCTTTATGAAAGCATGGCTCAGTAGGCTCAAACCATTCTTGTATGTAGGTGGTTTGTATATAGTTATCTCTTTTATCCTTAGAATCATCTTTATGGGGCACCCCATTACCAGCACCTCCTTTTCGTGGGGTCAGGTCTTGGGTATGCTTCTGGTGGGCACCCTGAACGATGTGTTTATCATCATCTTGGCCAGTAGTATCTTAGTGCTTTACTTCCTTTTTATTGCCAATGTAAAGTACCAAAAGCCCTATGGCTATATTATCCTTGGGGCAATGCTCTTGCTCTTGGGCTATATAGAGTTTGTCCCCAACAATATTTTCTACCAATATGGAGGCTCGGTTGAGGAAATCGCCTTGTACTTCTTTGGGACAAAGACTCTTTGCTTTGCAGCGATGCTCTTTGCGGGCAAGTGGCGCAAGCAAGTGCGTAATGTACTCTATTTCATTACGTTATTTATCTATACCTTTGCCATAGTGATGAATGCTGTTAGCGAATATTTCTTTTGGAATGAGTTCGGCATACGGTACAACTTTATCGCGGTGGATTACCTCATCTACACCACGGAGGTCATCGGCAATATTATGGAGAGCTACCCTGTGGTACCGCTCTTTTCGGGTGTCTTTGTTGTGGTGCTTGCGCTAACTATTTTCTTTTATAAAAAGACAAAATCTACCCTTGAGACTATCCCTAACCTTAAAGAAAAAGGCTTGTTCTTGGGGGGCTACGTGGCATTGTTCCTCTTGAGCTTGTGGGCTACCCCCAAGTTTGACGAGATTAAGTCCAACAACGTATTCGTTCAGGAGATACGCGCCAACGGGGTGTATAAGTTCTATTACGCTTTTACCCATAGCGAGTTAGACTTCTTCCAGTTCTACCCTACCCTACCCGAAGAGGAGGCAAGGACAACCTTTTTGAAACATTTTAAGACATTGATGGGAGAGCCCCCTGTTCCAAGCTGTGGGGTACGAGACTATATTTCTGTTAAGCAGCTACCTTATTCCGTAGAAGGAAATGATATTGAAGAACATAAGAATGTGGTGCTTATCTCGGTAGAGAGCCTTTCGGCCGAATATATGGCGGCTTATGGCAATACTGAGGGCATTACTCCGTTCCTCGATAGCTTAGCACAAAAGAGTATTTTCCTGACCAACTTATACGCTACGGGCAACCGTACTGTACGCGGTTTGGAGGCTCTGACCCTTTGTGTACCTCCTACCCCTGGTGAGAGTATCGTTAAGCGCAAGGATAACAAGGACAAATTCACCACGGGGAGTGTCTTCAAGTCCAAAGGGTATAGTGTCAAATACCTCTATGGGGGGTATAGCTATTTTGACAATATGAAAGACTTCTTCGCTGGTAACGGCTACGATATTATAGATAGAGACAACTTTACTCCTGAGGAGATTACCTTTGCCAACATTTGGGGAGTAAGTGATGAGGATATGGCGCGCAAAGCCATTAAGGAGATGAATGCCCAAGCGAAAACAGGCAAACCGTTCTTTAACCACTGGATGACTGTGAGCAATCACCGTCCTTTTACCTATCCAGAAGGTCGCATTGATATCCCAGGTACGGCTAAGTCGCGTAGTGGTGGGGTCAAGTATACCGACTATGCACTCAAACTATTCTTTGAACTCGCTAAAAAAGAAGCGTGGTTCAAGGATACCGTATTTGTGATTGTCGCTGACCACTGCGCTTCAAGTGCTGGACGTACTGAATTGCCTTTGGATAGGTATCGTATTCCCTGCCTTATCTATGCTGATTTCTTAGAAGCCGAACAGATAGATAAACTCGCTTCTCAAATAGACGTAATGCCTACCGTAATGGGACTCTTAAACTTTTCTTATGAGAGCAAGTTCTTAGGTCAGAATATTCGCACATGGTATTACCAACCGCGTGCCTATATAGCTACCTACCGAGAGTTAGGCTACCTCACCCCTGACACTCTTTCTATCATCAAGCCTTTGCGGGAACAGATACAATATAAAATTGTTCCAGAGGCGGAGCAACCTAAAGCAGAGCTCCCTATCTTTTACCAACAGCTCAAAGTAGCTCAACCTGATGAAAAACTGATGAAAGAATGTATTTCCGCTTATGAGACTACCTATTTCTTGCTAAAGAAGGGGGAACTGAATAATTAATGAGTCGATTTGCCGATTTGGCAATGAGTTGATGAATTGAGACGTGATTTATTGCGTTTTAACTAACGTGTTAATGGATTTAGAACTGAGTACTTTTATCCCTATCATCAAGGAGATGGTATACCATATCTCTATTGATGATTATGCTTCCATAGAGCGCAAGGGTCAAAATGGAGATATCCTTGTAGAGGATTTGGCGTATGTGATCCATTTGTATCCTTATAAAATAATTCCTTTGCCTGATGAAGCCTTTGACCTAGCGGAAAGTTACTTTATAGAGGAGAAAAAGAGCCTTGATGTATATATTCCCTTCTGGACAAAAGAAGAGGGAAGAAGTGACCTAATACTTGCTCTTTCCTGTTATATGAACGATGGGATTAAGGAAGTTATTATCTATGATGTATTTGTACCTTAAGAAAGTCTTTGTATAACCATGTTACGAGTACTATGAGAAGGTAATGCCTCTTTACATGTTCCGACAACTCTAATTATAAAATATATGAGGTTCTTTATTTGTGCAGCACAAGTATATGCTTATAAAAAATACAAGGTCTTCCACGAAAGTATCCACTACATAAGGGATTATTTAGAGGGCGACTGGCAAGATGCTATAGGAGGTATCCTTATAAAAGAATGGAAAGATAAGGATAAGATACTCAGACCTGCTGCAGAATATCCTGATGAAATCTTTATACAATATCCCGATAAGGTATATGATATAATGAAATTTAATTACTTTGAGAAGGTAAGCCTAGTCATAAGGGTATTCCCTAGAGTTACCAAATGTAAGACTTATGCCCGTTATTACAAAAAGGAAGAAGTCATTGGGGAATATACCATAAAGAAAGAATACCTCCATATAGACCCTGTGTTCATAGCTGAAGACTATGAGGAACTGAGCAATGAGGAAATACACAAGAAATTCTGTGATGATCTTTACGACCTCTTAGCGTACTATCTGCTAAAGTATAAGAAACGTTTTACAGATTTTGATGCAGAAGCATTTCTCCCTTTTCTTAAGGAGAGACTTCTTTCTATCAAGGAACGTAAATTTCCTACTTGGGAAGAAAAAAAAGCCCTTAGAGCACAGCAACCTAAAGTAGAAGTAATCCCTGACAAAGGAAATATTTTCGAGAACAAAAAGAAAAAGAAGACCTCAAAACCTTGATACTTTTGAAGTTATAAAACCTTTTTTCCAGCTACCACTATGACAAAGGTAGCTCTGATATACTGAAGCCTATTGGGTTAAATATTCTTAATAAATTATCGTATCTTTGCCCCATAGATGTATTCCAAAAGAACTATCACTTAATGATTGATTTTGAACCCTTTATAAAAGAAGTACTTGAGAAGAAAATTCCCAAAGAGAACCTAAGGTTTTTCGGGGAGGATAACGAGGGCATAGTGGTAGATTTCGAAACCGAAACACACCTAAAAAGGTTCACGGTGTGGAGGGATTCCCAGCGTTGTGATTATGAGGCGTTGTGTATAGCTACTGATGCGCTAAGTGTATATAAGAGTCAGGAGTTTGATAGCGTAGGGCAGCTTATAGGTATCTTTAACCGATTCTATCATACCGCCTACTCGGAAATAGATACATTCATCAACCAACTTTATGAAGACTATCTAGCACACCTGATAGAGAGGGAGGAAATAGCAAACATTATACGAGAAGACCATTGTAGCAAGTACAAAGGGGAGAATTATCCGTATGAGAAATATCTGTCACTCCTTTGGAAAGAAGAATACCTGAACGAAAAGGATATAGACCTATTAGACCTTTGTTTATTTTACCAGTACATAGGTGAGGAGATAGAAATATTAGGCTATTGGGTAACCGGTCATGGAGGAGGTACCTATGAAAAATTTGAAGCAAAAGGCTCCTTTGAGGTACTGAAGCCTAAAATACAAGCCTTTGTAAATCGGTGCTACGAACGCTATGAGGAGGTAATGCAAGTATATCTCCAAACTCCAGAAAGATTTAAGAAGAAATAAACCATTTTATGCCCGCTTAGGCTTATGAGAGTTTAACAAAAAAATAATTTACTATGTTTGATATAGATGAGAGTAAAGCTATTAACAGCATTCTCTTTGTTTTAAATGAGTTAGGTGACAAAAAATCTGATGCACATAAGGTCTTCAAAATTCTGTATTTTGCTGACCAAAAACATTTGGTAACCTATGGGCGCCCTATCACAGGAGACACTTATTTGAAGATGACCTATGGTCCCGTACCGTCCTTTATCAGAGATGTTTCCGAGGGAAAGAAAAAGGAGGGATTTATCAATAAGACAAAAAAACACTTCCTTACGACTTCTTATCCTTACGATAAAGATGATTTGTCTGAGTCTGAAATAGAATGTCTAAAAGAGGCTATTGATGAGAATAAGGATCTGTCCTTCAATGACCTTACCGAAAAGTCTCACGATAGTGCTTGGCAGAAAGCACAACGGGATATTAGCTATATAGATATGGCTAAAGCCGTTACTAGTGACCCTGATATACTCAATTATATCAAGGTTAACGCTTTAAATGAACAAATTATCTTTTAGATTATGGATTTAGGTGATTTTTTCCCACAGGAAATAAAAGATGATTTTGCCAAACGAAATATAGAAATAGGAAAAACACTCCTTATAGAAATTCCTGATTTTAATATTCCTTATAAAAAATATCTAATTATAGTAGGTATTAACAAGTTGCGTCTTGCTGGGGTAATCATTAATACTGGGGTAAATCTTAATTTTGCTCGGAATGAAGCTCTTAGAAAGCTACATCTGCTGATAAAAAGTAACGAACATCCTTTTTTGAAATATGATAGTTATGTAGATTGTTCCAAGCTACACAAAAGACTTATATCAGAGATATGCGGTGCCATAAAGAAAAAACCAAGCATTGTAATCGGTAATGTTAGTGAAGATTTTTTAAGAGAAGTTACCTCCACTATTCTAGACGCTAAGACCATATCTATGAAAGATAAAAAAGATTTTGGTTTTCTACCAAACCAACACTAAAAACTACCATTTTATGCCTATCATCAGAGAAATTAGGGGAAAAGCCCCCATTATAGGAAAGAACGTATTTATAGCCGAGACAGCTGCCCTTATTGGCGAGGTTACCCTCGGTGAGGATTGTAGTATATGGTACAATGCCGTCCTTAGGGGCGATGTGAATGCTATTGTTATCGGCAACAAAGTGAATATACAGGACAATGTCATGGTACACTGTACCTACCAAAAGACCTCTACTACTATCGGTAACAATGTTTCCATAGGACACAACGCCATCATACATGGCTGTACCCTCAAGGATAATGTACTTATCGGTATGGGGGCAATTGTCTTGGATGGCTGTGTGGTAGAGAGCAACTCTATCGTAGCGGCAGGGGCAGTGGTTACCAAAGGTACTCATATAGGGTCAGGTGAGGTATGGGCAGGTGTCCCCGCTAAGAAGATTAAGGACATATCCCCTGAACTTACCGAAGGAGAAATAAACCGTATCGCCAATGCTTATGTGAAGTATGCACAGTGGTACCAAGAAAGTGAAGAGTGAAAAATGAATAGTGAAAAATGAATAGTGAAAAGTAAAAAAATGAAAGAAGAACAAATCCTTATCAAAGGAGCTAAATTACATAATCTTAAAAATATCAGTGTAGCTATTCCCAAGGGGAAATTAGTGGTAGTAACGGGGCTTTCAGGCTCTGGAAAATCTACATTGGCCTTCGATACTCTCTATGCGGAGGGACAACGGCGCTATGTGGAAAGCCTGAGTTCCTATGCCCGCCAGTTCTTGGGTAGGCTGGACAAGCCTAAGGTGGATTTCATTGAGAACATCTCCCCTGCTATTGCTATTGAACAGAAAGTCAATACCAGCAATCCTCGCTCCACTGTGGGTACCTCCACTGAAGTGTATGACTACCTAAAGCTACTCTTTGCACGAGTGGGGCATACCTTTTCCCCTATATCGGGCAGAGAGGTCAAGAAAGATACCGTCTCCGATGTGGTGGATTTTATCCTTTCTTTCCCCGATGAGCACAAGCTATTGCTCCTCTCTCCTATTATCCTTAGTGCTGGGCGTACCTACGAGCAGACGCTCCGCCTATTGGAAGAGCAGGGATATGCCCGTATTAAGTACCAAGGGGAAGTCGTACGCCTTAGTGATTTGGATTTCAAGAAGGTTAAAAGCGACTTTCAATTAGTCATAGAGCGTATCGTAGTGGATCATGAGGAAGAGACCGCCCAGCGCTTGGCCGACTCGGTAAGTACCGCTTTCTTTGAGGGAAAAGGCGTTTGCTCTGTGGAAGACTTGACCTCAGGAGAGGAACGCCACTTCTCCAACCAGTTCGAAGCTGATGGAATTACCTTCTTGGAGCCTAATGTACATCTGTTTAGCTTCAACAATCCTTATGGAGCTTGCCCTGTGTGTGAGGGTTATGGTGATACCATAGGGCTTGATGAGACCCTCATCGTACCCAACACCTCCCTTTCGGTATATGACAACGCGATTTATCCTTGGCGTGGTGAGACCTTGTCCTGGTTCAGAGATCAGTTGGTCAATAATGCCTATAAGTTTGATTTTCCTATTCACCGCCCTTGGTACGAGCTTACCGAAGCCCAAAAGCAGCTCATATGGGACGGCAATGAGTACTTTACAGGGCTTACTGCCTTTTTCAAAGAATTGGAGGAAAAGAACTATAAGATACAAAACCGCGTACTCCTTGCTCGCTACCGTGGTAAGACTACCTGCTATGCCTGTGGAGGCAAGCGACTCCGCCCCGAAGCCAATTATGTACGCGTAGGGGGCAAATCCATTTCTGATTTGGTTTCTATGCCTATCTCCGATTTGGTGATTTTCTTTGACAAGCTCACCCTCAGCCCATACGAACAAAAGGTCGCTGAACGTCTCTTGAGGGAAATACACAACCGCCTACACTACTTATTGGACGTTGGTTTGGGCTACCTTACCCTCAACCGCAAGTCCAATAGTTTATCAGGGGGAGAGAGTCAGCGTATCAACTTGGCTACCTCCTTGGGTAGTAGCTTGGTAGGCTCCATGTATATCTTGGATGAGCCAAGTATTGGGCTACACCCTAAAGATACCGAACGCCTTATTCACGTACTTGAGACACTTAGAGACTTGGGCAACACCGTCATCGTCGTGGAGCACGATGAGGATATTATGAAAGCCGCCGATTATATCATAGATATAGGCCCCGAAGCGGGTACCCTAGGCGGAGAAGTAGTTGCCACAGGTACCTATGAGGAGATCCTCAAGGCTCCTACCCTTACCGGAGAATACCTCAGCGGCAGGCGTACTATAGAAATGCCTAAGAAAGCACGTACCTCCAAGGACTTTATCGAAATCAAAGGCGCCCGTGCCAATAACCTAAAGAATATAGATGTTACCTTCCCCTTGGATATGCTCACCGTAGTAACCGGTGTATCTGGTAGCGGGAAGAGTACCTTAGTGAAGCATATCCTCTACCCTGCCCTTTTGCGCAAGCTCGACCAACCTACGGACAAGATAGGCGAGTACAGCAGTATGGACGGAAAGTTCTCCCATATCAAGCGGGTTGAGTTTGTCGACCAAAACCCCATAGGAAAGTCTACTCGCTCCAATCCTGTAACTTATATCAAGGCTTACGATGATATTCGTCAGCTCTTTGCCTCCCAGAAGCTCGCCAAGATGCGTGGCTATACGGCCAAACACTTCTCTTTCAATACCGAAGGAGGCCGCTGTGAGACCTGCAAAGGTGAAGGAGAGGTAACCATAGAAATGCAGTTCATGGCCGATGTACATCTGACTTGTGAGGCCTGTGATGGCAAGCGATTCAAGCCTGAGATTTTGGAAGTTACTTTCCAAGGGAAGAACATACACGACCTACTGGAGACCACTATCGATGATGCCGTGGCCTTCTTTACCGAGCACAAGCAGGAAAAAATTGCCCAAAAGCTCCTTCCCTTGCAGGAAGTAGGCTTAGGTTATGTAACACTTGGCCAACCCTCCTCTACCCTCTCTGGCGGGGAAGCGCAACGTATCAAGCTAGCCTCTTTCTTAGTAAAATCATACCAAGAAACCCCTACCTTATTTATCTTTGACGAGCCTACCACAGGGCTTCACTTCCATGATATAGGCAAGCTACTGCGTTCCTTCAATGCCCTGATTGAGCGCGGGCACTCTATTATCGTGATAGAACACAATGTAGAGGTCATTCGCCGTGCTGACTATATCATAGACTTAGGCCGAGAAGGCGGAGCACAGGGAGGAAACCTCGTAGTCACAGGTACCCCAGAGGAAATTAGGAAAAACAAAAATAGCTATACAGGACAATATATATGAACAAGAAAGCCCTCCGCACCCTCTACAAGCAAAAGAGAGCAGCCATTCCCGCTGAGCAACAAGTCCTGCTGAGCCAGCAGATAGCTCTACAAACGCTACAGCTTCCCATTTGGGATAAGCAGGTTTTCCATAGCTTCCTTTCTATCATCTCTTTTGGAGAAGTGGATACCAGCTACCTTATCCGCCTTTTGCAGGAGCGTGAAAAGACTCTGGTCGTTTCTCGTACCCTAATGGAGACGGTACATATGGAACATTTCCTATACGATCCTAACCAGATAGAGGCCAATAACAAATGGCATATCCCGGAACCACAAGGAGGGATTCCCATAAAGAGTGAAGAGATAGAGGTCGTTTTTGTACCCCTCTTAGCCTATGATATCGCAGGCAACCGCATAGGCTATGGCAAGGGCTTTTATGACAATTTCTTAGAAGAGTGCAAGGCAGATACTCTCAAAGTAGGACTATCTTTCTTCCCCCCTGAACCTCTCATAGAAGACATAAGAGAAGGCGATATTCCTTTGGACTATGTAGTAACACCAAAGGAAGTTTTTGAGTTTTGAGTTAAGGAGTATAAGAATGAAGAAACATCTATTGGAAGGAAAAGTAATAGGGATACCTTTGGGTGAGCAGCTGTTTCTGACAGGCTTAATAACCCGTCAGAATAAAGACATTCTATTAGGTTACTTTTTTAAACAGACCTATAGAAACTTACCCACTATTACAGAGTGGAAACCGTCAGAAGTCTGCCTAATATGCTTATTTAGCGCATTGGGTATAAAAAACAAGGAATGGGAAATTATTGGAGACTTCCCTATGTGGAATAGGCAAGAATGGGAAGTACCCACTTTCAAACTAAGAGACCCTATCAATGAAAGCGTATACTATGCCATTGCGTACGATGACAATATCATTTCTTCCAAAAGATACCGCATAACAGAAGAAGAAGCAGAAAAATATTATAGAGATGGGATCTATGGTTATAAGGCTGTAGAGGCTGTTCTATCTAATAAAATCTAACCCAATGATTCATTAGTTATGAAAGAAATAGAATTGTTCAAACATATAAAGGATCTCCTTGGCTTGTTTGTACCCAATAGCACCTATGACAATTATGTACCACTTATTATTGGCTATGATTTGGCTAAGGAACATACGCTGCTGAAAGGATTCAACGAATGGTTAGCTTCTAAGTATAAGTTACCTCCTAACTTTGTTTTCTCTCAACAGATCAAATATTACCTATTCGAAAAAGAATTTGCCAAGACTTTAACCAAAGAAAATGAAATACTCTTAATCAATTGTTTGTATGAGAAATTAGTAGAATTTTGTCTTGATAAAGCTCTATTTGATTCATCTATTCCCAAAAATTAGATTAAGGGAACAAATTCTGCATGTATTATGAGTAAAATAGATGTTTTTACTGTAGAAAAGTTTATAGATAGATTAGAAAAGTTTGTTAAGCCTAACTTACCTACTGACGAACTTATCTCCTATGTGACAGCAATTATCAAAGATGCAAGAGAACTTATCTCATTTGGAGAGAAAAGATTAGCCTTAGATATTCTATTAGAAAATCTCATAGAAGAAAAGATCATAATAGACAAAGAAACTTTATCATTATTAGCTACTATTGAGGATGAGGAGATACGTTCATCCATATCTTACTTATGTAGTCTATCAGACAAAGGGTAATGCGTCAGCTGTATTGTTCAGACTTCTCCCCTTTCCTATCCATAGCAAACCCTCCGCTGGCGCGAGCTTGCAGCTCGTGCCTATGATTATGGAGCTTGTAGCTCCCATAAAGAGCCAAAGGCTCTACTTAATAGTAGGTACGAGCTGCAAGCTCGCACCAGCGGGGGGAATCAATAGTTAAAAATATCTGTATAATCTAATTCGTTAAGACGCAATAAATTGCGTCTCTACGGATAACTACGCTCATCAGTAGTTGTCCTAGCCAGCGTTAGAGTAGAGACGCAATTTATTGCGTCTTAGAAAGTTAGCAAATAATATTTTAACGTGAGTTCGATATAACGAAAGCTCCCACTGATTTTCACGGATTTCACAGATTTTCTATGTTTGTGTAATTATGTTGTTGCGATTTACACAGATTTTTATAAGGCCTTTGGCCTTATTTATCCGTGGAAATTAAGGAGTTATACTTAGTTGTTGTATCATTCTCTCCGTGAAAATCCGTGGAATCTGTGGGAGAAAAAATATAATTTTGCTTATGTCGAACTCACGTTATTTTAACTATTGATTCGAATTTCTAATCTATGAAATCTCTAACATCTAAAGTAAAAGCCCTAAGTCTTACAACTTAGGGCTTTCAAGAGAAGTCTTCTCATGTACTTATTATCCTTAGAGACAAAGTTATAGATTGAGGTTCTCCCTTTAATCACTAAAAAACCTTGATTTCTAAGGAATAAATTCGTACATTTGTGTTGTCATTGAAAATCGGTGATGACGACATCAAGGACGGCTGGGTTCCTTGAAACCTAAAACAAAAGAGATGCGCTTAGAACTCCAAATTAAGTGTAAATCCTATAGATTAGTCTTAAAAGTTTTGATTAGAAAACTAAGACTTCTTTAGTGATTTATGAGTTGAGGGTTGGCGCCCTCAACTCGCATCTCTTTTTGTTTTCGGGGCAAAGATATAAATAATTTTTTGAACTAACAACTAAAAACCAAAATTATACTTATGAGAAAAATGTTACTATTTTTAGGAGCTATAACCTTTCTAAGTTCCTGTAGTCCAAATTCCAAGTGTATACAGTAACTCATACAAATGAGGATGTACCCCTCTGCTGGCGCGAGCTTGCAGCTCGTGCCTATGATTATTGGAGCTTGTAGCTCCCATAAAGAGCCAAAGGCTCTACTTAATAGTTGGTACGAGCTGCAAGCTCGCACCAGCGGGGGAGTGCAAGGCAGATACCCTCAAGATTGGACTATCTTTCTTCCCTGCTGAACCTCTTATAGAAGACGTAAGAGAAGGCGATATTCCTTTGGACTATGTAGTAACACCAGAAGGAGTTTTTGAGTTTTGTGCTGAAAAAAAATAAGGATTGAGTCTATCAATCCTTATTTTTTTTTTAGCGTATAATAACAGATATATCTACTCTTCGCGCTTTTTCTTTATCCACTGAATCGTCTATTCCTCGAAAAGCGGTAAGTATCCGTTGCAATGCGATTCCTTGCTTTTGAAGTAAACGCGCTACACTTTCTGAACGCTTCATTGACAACTGATTATTGTACGCTGCTGTACCCACATTGCTGGCATATCCTTCCAATAGAATGGATAGCTCTGGATTATTGCGGAGCATAGTTACTATTTGATCTATAGCATCTGTATCATGTGGTAAGGGTACATATGCATTGTTTGCAAAGTAAATAGGTGTCTTTTTATTCCCATACTTAGCCAATAAATCCTCTAATGTACGTCTTCTTTCTTCCGAAATAACCGAATTTCCTCCATTATTCTCTGTTGTTTTTACATTTTGTACAATAACAGAGGTTTCTTTAGGGGCTTGTACATTATTCTGATCCGCTTGCTTTTTAGAAGCCAACAAAATAGAGTCTATACGCTGTTGGATTTTGTCAAGCTTATCCTTGTTGTTCAATGTTGCTAATGGAACCATCGCAGCTGCCAATAGTTTTTGCTGATCACTTAAATCTTTTATTGATTTAGCTATCATATCCAACTGCTTTTGTAACATAATATCCTTATCAGAATCATTAGCTACATGTTTTGATCCATTAGGATTATTTTTAGCTACCTGCCTTGTCGCATTAGGATTATTTTTAGCTATCTGCTTTGCTGCATTAGGGTTATTAGCTACATAATTTGCTCTATTGAGATTACTATTGGCCACATACTTTACCGTATCTGTCAAATGAATAACCGATATACTGTCTTTTTTCATCATATAAGCCAATAGGATATCCAATTTTCTATTTACTTGCTCTATGTCTGTATGTGTAGAGTCCATATTTTGAGCTAAATAGTAAAAGTTTTTTACCTCATTGGATTCATATATGTTTGAAACAGCCTTTTTCTGTTGAGATTTATGCAAATTAGCCAGTTTTTCTCCTCTTATTTTTCTCATTTTAGCCTCTGCAACCTTTTGTAAGAGTAATTGTAGTTCCTCTTTGGATAAGACAATCTCTTTCTGCTGATTGTATAGTTTATCTTGAGCAAAAATAACAGTTGGAACAAACACTAATATAAATATAATCCCTTTTTTTATGACATTATTCATATTTTTGGGGCTTTTTTATTTAGTTCCATTTTTTGTTGTATTCGTTTTTTGTCCTGTGGGTACAACGACATTTGTTTTTTGGATATTTCCTTCCAAATTCTTAACCGCTTCAAGTATAGACTGATTCATTTTTTGTTGTTCTTCTATCTTCTTATTATCATTATTAATCTCTAGCAACAATTTTTCGAGTCTATCAATACGTTGATCTGGTGTTTTTCCTTCGCCTTCTTCTATTTTATTAACTATTTCAGAAATCAAGGTTTGTAATTGTTCTGGCGTCATTCTCACCAAGTTTGCTTGATTCTCAGAAGGGTAAGGAATATGCTCTGCCACGTAATTATTGCGTAACTCTTCCCATTTTTCCTTTTCTTTTAGCAATGAAGAAGCGTTATTTATATCATTCTGACGGTAAGCAAGCTGTATTTGTCTTTCAACAGTTGCAATCTGTGCATTGAAATAATCTATATCTTTTTGTTTTTGAGATATAGGTGTTGCTTTTGTATCGTTTTGACCCTTTGCTTGTTCTTTTCCTTCCTTCATTTCTGTAGTCTGAAGTTCGTTAACAAGGTCTTGATAGGTATATTTTTCGTTTTCTTTAGCAAACTTAATACGAATACCTGCATTGTAAAAGACATTACCTTGCAACTTATTAGGTGATTTTAGTGCATTATCTGCACTCTCATTACCTGTGGTATATAAGAGATTAGCCACTCCAAACAGCTCTAGATGTTTGCTTAAGGGGATAGCCAAGCCGAGCCCTCCTTTTGCAAAAATACCTGATCTATTCTCAGCTGTGGAGACTTTACCTTGATAGTCTTTGCCTACGTTAAGATATCCTGCCCCAACGGTAATATAAGGAACTACTCCGTTAGAGACATTGAGCCGTGCTAAAAATTCGGCACCATACAATGAGAGTTTATCAAAGTTTAATGATACTTTTTCTTCCTTCATTGCTTGATAATAAAATCCTCTTACTCCTATGTATTCGGTAAAGTCAAAACCTAACGAAGCACCTGCTAAATAAGTGTTACGAAAGTTATTATCATCGTCAAAATCAATATATCCGATTGCAGGAGCCACTACGACCTTAAAATTCTTAAGATTCGTATAAGAATTGTCCAATTCTGTAAGCTCGTTAGGATTACGCCCTCCTAGATACAATTGTAAGCCTGCCTGAAGAGACCAATTTAACATCTTCTCATTAGAGATATTATCTGTTATCCATTGGTTATAAGTACTTGTTCTCGCTTCAGAAGGCTTATAAAGGATATTAGAGGCATCAGAATTAAAGTAGGTTCCTTTTGCCTGAAGATTGAGGGTAAGGCGTCTTGTCAAATTGAATTTAGTCCCTAAACCAAAAGCATAATAAATGGCATCTTGTTTTGTTTCATTTGCTTTTATTGTTTGTATCCCAGCCCCCAAGGTAACATAAGGCTGAAAGGAGTAAGTCATCGGTATATTACCCTTGAGTTCTCCTCCCCAACGATGAACATCTACATCAGAGGAAGTAAATGCATCCTTTATATTATCTGGTACAGAAAAACCATCAATTCTCGATTTCAATCCTAATGATTGGCTGTATGAACCGAGCAATTCTAAGTTTCTACCAAAACCAAAACCTACATACCCGCCAACCATAAAACCATTTTGAATGGCTGATTTCTTATTCCACAAGACATATTCTCCTGTGGGGGCTATGGCAAAACTAATATCCTTAACTTGTGCTACTGCATTGAAACCTAATGTAATAGCAAAAAAACTTGTGAAAATTTTTCTTTTCATAAAATAATAATTTTTTCTATTTCCTTATAATAGATTATTTCTATTAATCGGGGGCAAAAATACAAAAATATTTATATATACAATAAAAAACTTTTTTATTCAAGTTTCACAAACTGGGTACAATATAATTCAAGTTTCGCAAGCTGTTTTTAGGCTATTATTATACTCATAATCAACTAATATTCAAGTGTCTGTACCCCCTCCAAAGGATAGCCAGCGAGTGCCTACAGCTTAGTTAGAGTAAGAGTTTGGAAGGGTTACAGATAGATAAAATCCCCTTACTATTATCTGATATTTTTTACATCATTAAAAAAAAACACTATTTTATTTTTTTATAATAGAAAAAAAACGTATTTTTGCAGCCTATTTCAAAATCAAACTTTATTTAAAGATGAGAATAACTAATTTTTTGTATGCATTGTTGTTATTAATAGCAGTGCCAGGCTATGCACAAGCCCAGACTAAAGAGGTTTCGGGAGTGGTGCGTGATGCCTCAGGAGCAGAATTATTGGGTGTAGCTGTGATTGTACAGGGCACACACCGTGGAACACAGACTGACCTTAAGGGACACTACAAGATTAAGGTTCAGAAAGGCGAGGTTTTGGAGTTTTCGTCCTTGGGACTAAAGACCCAAACTTTTAAAGTGGGTAATAGCTCACAGATAGATGTGATATTAGTCGAAGATGTACAGGACTTGGACGAGTTCGTCGTGGTAGGCTATGGCTCAGGTCGTAAGATCAGTTCTGTCGTAGGTTCTGTGGCTCGTGTAGGGGAAAAGGATATTGCCCAACGCCCATCGGGAAATGTAGTAGATGCTTTACAAGGGAAAGTAGCAGGCTTACAAGTGTCTATCAGTTCAGGAGAGCCTTCTGGGCTTTCAAAAATCCGCTTGGATGGGGTAGGTTCTTTAGGAGGTGCTACCAACTCTCCACTGTTTGTTTTGGACGGAATTACAGTGAGTGATGCCACTGTCCGTGCCCTTAACCAATCGGATATAGAAAGTATCTCTGTACTTAAGGATGCTTCTGCTACCTCTATCTATGGATCTCGTGCAGCCAATGGAGTGGTATATATCACCACCAAACGCGGTAAGAACAACACCAAAGGGGAAATCTCTTTCAGTACCCAATATGGTATCTCGGATATAGCCGACAGAAGACACTTCGAACGCATGATGAATGCCGATGAGCTAGCTGCTTTCTTAGTAGATATAGGACGCTATAGCCAAGCCAAAATGGATGAAATCCGCCGAAAAAATCCTTATGATACCCGTTGGCATAAAGTCTATTTCCGTGAGAATATCCCTATGGAACAGGTAGATCTATCCGTATCAGGAGGTAATGAAAAAACTACTTACTATGTATCAGGCTCTTACTTCAACCAAGAAGGGCTCATGTATCGCTCAGGCTTTGACCGCCTCACCCTTAGGAGTAATATAGACAGTCGTGTGAATAATTGGCTTAAACTAGGTGTATATTTCAACACAGCTTATTATACCATACAAACCAATCCTTTTGCTGGAGCCAATAACCCTGATGGCGGACTTAGCTATATGTTAGAGCCTTTCTATTCTCCAGTAGATGAGAACGGAAAGCGAAAAGACTATATAGAAGGGCTTGATCGCTACCATCCTGAATATTATGCAGAGAATAATCTATCCAGTATTTCAGCACTTGATTTTATTCCCTCTGGATTTGTAGAAATAACCCCTATAAAAGGACTCACTTTCAAAACCAATGTAGGTGTAAGGTACACTAATGCACTTACTTCATCCACTCGTCTTCCTTCATATAAGGGGAATCCTGGTGATGGTACTACCTCAGAGAAATATGATAAAGTACTCATTAGAACCCTTACCAATACTTTGGAATACAAATTTGATTTGGCACAGAAACATAATTTTGTAGTACTATTAGGGCAAGAAAGTGTCAAGAACGAAAGCAGTAATTTCTCAGCCTCAGGGTCTGGGCTTATCAATGATGACCTTACCTTGCTTTCCAATACCACTAAGAACAAAAATGTTGGTGAAGGGAAGAATATCAGCACCATTAATTCCCTTTTTGGTCGCTTAGAGTATGATTATGAGGGAAAATATTTTGCCGATTTCTCTTTGCGTCGTGATGGTTCTTCTAAGTTCAGTCCTGATTATAAATATGCTAACTTTTGGGCTACAGGGATCATGTGGAAACTCAAGAAAGAAAAATTCTTGGAAAACAATCAAAAAATCAATGACCTTAGCCTCAAGTTCAGTGTAGGGACATCTGGAAACTCTGATATAGGGGACTATACCCATCAGGCATCGGTAGGTTCTGGATAGTATAATAGCAATACCACCTATTCGCTAAGCAACTCAGGAAACCCCGAACTTACTTGGGAAAAGCAAAGAAAATACACCATAGGACTTACCTCAGCCTTCTTTGACAATCGCTTAAGTGTAAATGCGGACTTCTATAGCCGTATCACTGAAAGTATGCTTATGAGTGTACCTGTAGCCTACACAACTGGTTTTACAACCATAAGAAAAAATATAGGCAAACTCCAAAACAGAGGAGTCAACATAACCATCTCCGCTGATGTTTATAAGAACAAGGAACAAGATATCTTGGTAACCCCTTATGTAAACTTCGGTTATAATAAGAACAAAGTATTGGAACTTTTCTCAGGGAAGACCTATTGGAAAAATGTAAATGAGATGACCGCTTATATGGTAGGAGAATCTGTCAAATACTTTACCCCTATATTCAAAGGCGTGAATCCGAACAATGGAGAACCCCAGTGGTATGCCAATGATCCTGCACATCCTGAAAACACCCTTAAGGATGATAACAAAATCGTAGAGGGTAGTTTCTCGGCAGACTTAGCTCAAAATACTGGCTATGACCGCTATGCCCCTATCAATGGAGGTTTTGGATTCTCTGCTTCCTATAAGGCAGTTTCCCTACAGGTAGATTTTGCGTATTCTATCGGTAAATATACCTACAACAATGATAGATATTTCAATGAAAATCCTACCAAATTCGGAGGATATACCTATGATAAAAATGTAAGAGACTATTGGAAACGTCCTGGAGATGTTACCCAATTTCCTAGAAAAGGGAGAGACTTCACCCAACGCGATTCACGCCTAATAGAAGATGCCTCTTTCCTTCGCCTGAAGAATATAACTCTTTCCTATTCTCTTCCCAAGGATGTGGTTAAGGAAGTTGGCTTCTTTAGCAAGGTACGATTCTATACTACTGGACGTAACCTGCTTACCTTTACAAAATTCACTGGTTTAGATCCTGAAATAGATGATGCCCTTCTTTCAGGAGATTATCCTGGTACAAAACAATATGTATTTGGTGTAGAACTTAAATTTTAGAACAGATGAAACTAATATATAAAATTACTTTTGCCATGGCAGCTGTAGCATCCCTAAGCAGCTGTGAGAATTTGGAACAAGATCCTTATGATAAGATCCTAACTAAGAATGCTTTTAAAACACCTGATGATGCCCAATATTGGCGCGATGGTTTCTATAATACACTTAGGGACAACTATACTTATTTAGAGAAGCGTACAGATATACAATCCGATTTGCTCAATGCTACCATTAATTTTGAGAATCGAGAAGGTTTTTTCCAAGCTTGGTCTATACTCTCTGATCACGGAAGTATAGCCAGTGTATGGCAAAGTCGCTATAAGCTATTGGCTGACATCAACCTAAGTATAGAGAAATTCCCTACCATTGCTACTACAACAGCTGCTGAACAGGCACAGATAAACCAATATTTAGGAGAGGCCTATGCGCTTAGAGCCTATACCTATTTGCAACTGGTACAGCGTTTTTCTCCCCAATATACTGATGCCAATAAGGATACACCTGACTTAGGCCTACCTTTGGTAACGACTTTTGATATTAAGGCACTTCCTGCTCGTGCTACCTTAGCACAGACCTTTGACCTTATCTATTCAGATATAGCACAGGCCAAAACTCTCTTAACCTCTAAGGTAGGAGTACAAGGGGCTACCACCTTTACTATAGATGCCGTCAGAGCCTTAGAAGCACGTGCTGCTCTTACCAAAGGAGATCATCCAAGAGCCTATCAGGCTGCTACTGCTGTGATTGCCACTGGCAAATATCCATTGGTAAGCACCGCTGCGGCCTTGGATGCAATATGGCGTACAGATGCCAAGGGAGAGTCAATCGTACAGCTCTTTACCTCTGCCAATGAAGCTACACCTAATTTTGGACTCTATCAATACCTTAGAAGAGCTACTGGTAAGTACACCCCTGACTTTATCCCCTCCCAATGGGTAGTGGATTTGTACCAGGGGAATGACATCCGAAAAAATGTCTATCTCAAAACCTTTCCTACTGCTTTTAAGACTGGTAATTTTACAACCGCTTTGGTAAATAAATATCCTATAGGTAGCTATGGTTCCGCCAATAGTTATGTGCATGCAGCCAAGATCTTCCGAGTAGCTGAGCTATACCTTATTGCAGCAGAAGCTGCTTACAAAACAGGGCAAGAGACACAGGCTCAGGACTATCTTAACCGCCTGCGTCGTGCACGTATCACTGGAGTTACCGATATTACAGCGACAGGAGCGACTCTCTTTGAAGAGATTAAGACAGAACGTATCCGCGAACTCGCCTTTGAGGGCTTCCGCTTGGATGACCTCAAGCGTTGGGGTGATCCTGTAAGACGCCACGATCCCCAAGGAGGTACCAACTATATCATTATAGAACCTGCTAGTCAGTTCTATCTGCTAAATAAACCTGCTGATGACCCTATGTTCGTGTGGCCTATTCCTCTTAATGATACGGATATCAATAAGAATATCAAGCAAAATCCTGGATACTAAATAGCAACTAGTGATTAATGACTAATTAGCACCAAAATTAACAATTAGCCCTTTACAATTAACAATTAAAAGTTGTATTTTTGCCGCTTGTAAGCCACAAGTGGCAAAATACAACTTTTATGTTATTAGATGATCTGAAAAAGCGCAGTGGAAACTGTTGCGAACTATGTGGAAGCACTACTTCCCTAAGTATCTACCAAGTGCCACCTTCCAAAGTAGGAGGCGTAGATGATAGTCTTTTGGCTTGTGAAACCTGTATCTGCCAAATCAATAACCCTGAGACTATGGACAGCAATCATTGGCGTTGCCTCAATGATAGTATGTGGAGTGAGCACCTGCCTGTAAAGGTCATGGCTTGGCGTATGCTCAACCGTCTCAAAGCAGAAGGCTGGTCATTAGACCTACTCAATATGCTGTACCTTACAGATGAGGAATTGGCTTTTGCTCAAGCGCTTAATGACCACTTGGAGGAAGGTGAAAAAGTCATCCACAAGGATAGCAATGGAGCTATACTTTCCGCTGGGGACAATGTGGTACTTATCAAAGACTTAAAGGTAAAGGGCAGCAGTATGGTCGCCAAGCAAGGTACCATTGTGCGCAAAATTGCCTTAGACCCTGAAAACGCCCAATATATAGAGGGGAAAGTAGAAGGGCAACAGATTGTAATCCTTACCCAATATGTCAAGAAAACTACTTAACCCCTTTCAAGTGGTAAGGTAGCCTTTTTCATTGTATATCCAAATGAAACAAACCCTACTCCTATTCTTTCTTATAGGCAGCTTACTCTCCTGCGAACAACGCAAAAAGCCAGCAATATCCCAGAGACAAGAGGCCAAAAGTGTATATATCAAGAAATACACCTATCCTGAACTGAGCGAAGAAGCCGCCCAGAATATACGTAATTGGTATGAACTGAAAACCATTTACCAAATACTACTGAGTATTTCCCCAGAGCGACAAACTGTTCCTATACTAAAGAATACCAACCCTGACTCGCTCTATGTATATAAGCGGCTCTATGCTACCGCCAAAGAAAATATCCAAACCAATGGGAGCATCATGCAGGATTGGCGTGACTTAGAAAGCAAGTCCGACACCGCTTACAAGTTTGTCAAGCGCAAGACGGACGAGGGAGCATCCTTTGCTTGGGAAGCGATTTTGCTTAAAGATCTTCCCTATACTTTCTCTGTGCGTATGTACCCCTCCTCTGGCATCAAAAAGGTAAAGCTGGAAATCATACGCCAAAAGGATCAGAAGGTTATACGTGAGCAGTTCTTACACTTGGACAGCCTCTCTCTCAATACCTTAGCCCCCTATACCAAGCTCACTCCTGTAGATGATGGTTGGCTCAAGGTAGATATGCAGGTAGAGACACCCCTATATGGCGAATACTCCTTTGCTATCAACTATGATGAGAAGGAAGTAGCCGAAGATTACATTTCCTTCTATCGTTCTGAGCTTCTTTTACCTGTAAAGTACCAGGATGAGATAGAAAAATCAAGCGAAAAGCTACTTGGAAAGGAGAAAAATATCAAAAGCTCGTATAACAGTATCTATTTTTGGCTCTTCCAGCTTGAAGATGAGCTCAGGCAGCTATGGGCAAAGGACAATTTCCCTGAAAAGCTCCGCCGAAATGAGATCAAAGCCCGTCTGAAACTCTTTGAGACCTATGTACGTCGGCTCTCTAGTGAGGTCAAAGAAAACCCCAGACTTACCAAGGAGGAAGTACAACAAGGCATCTTAGACATACGAGAGTCCTTTGCCTCTGTGATTCGTTATATCAACTTCCTTAACAAGGAAAAGTTGGACGACAAGCTCGACACCTTGCTCAATAGTTCCGATACCCTCACACTCAGCCCCAATCACCTACTCCCGCCCCAATGATACAAACCAAGGCCATAGTCCTTTCTGCTATTAAATTCCAGGAAACAAGCCTTATCGTACGTTGTTATACACTAGAAGGGATACGCTCCTACCTGCTTAGGGGCGTACTTAAGCATAAGAAAAAAGCCATTACCCCCGCCTATTTCCAACCCTTGAGTCAGTTGGAGGTTATCACCACTGACCGTAATGATGGCACACTGGAGTATATCAAGGAAGTGAAAGTCAGTTATCCTTATAAGAACTTGCACCAAAGCGTGATCCGTAGTTCGGTATTGTTTTTCTTGGCCGAGATAGGGGGGAGTGTATTACAGGAGGAAGTACCTAATGCTGCCCTTTTTTCCTTTTGGGAGAAGAACCTACAATGGTATGACAGGGCAGAGCACTTTGCCAACTTTCACCTAAAATTCCTCACTGACCTTACTTTCTACTTAGGAGTATTACCCAATACAAGTGCTATAGAACTCCCCTTTTTTGATCTAGAAGCAGGGGTATTTGTCGCCATGCACAATGGCCATTTTCTGATGAGCGAGTCCGAGAGTCTTCTTTTGAAATTCTTCCTCACCCACTCCATAGAGGAGGTTAGCCAACTGAAAATGAGCCGAGAAGAGCGCAATGACCTCTTGGAGCAACTCTTAAACTATTACCGCTGGCACCTGCCCGCCTTCAAGACACCCCACTCATGGGAAGTGCTCAAAAGCGTGTTATAGACTTGCTTTCTAAGGAATTTTATTGTACTTTTGTGGCGTGGTTAATTTGACCCAATGATTCTATGAATGCAAACCTGAATCCAGAAAAGAGTAACCTCTCTCCCCAAGAGTTGGATATAGAGCGCGCCTTACGGCCACTTTCTTTTGATGACTTTACGGGGCAGGAGGCTATTTTGGAAAACCTTAAAATATTTGTCAAGGCGGCTAATCTCCGTGGAGAAGCTCTCGACCATACCCTCTTCCATGGCCCTCCTGGACTGGGGAAAACAACCCTTGCCAATATCTTGGCCAATGAACTGGGCGTAGGCATCAAAATCACCTCAGGCCCAGTGCTGGACAAGCCTGGGGATTTGGCTGGGCTTCTGACCAATTTGGAACCTCGTGATGTACTCTTTATTGACGAGATTCACCGCCTTAGCCCCATTGTAGAGGAATACCTCTATTCGGCTATGGAGGATTATAAGATAGACATCATGATAGAGTCCGGCCCCAATGCTCGTACGGTACAGATTAACCTCAACCCCTTTACCCTTATTGGGGCTACTACCCGTTCGGGCTTACTTACCGCACCTATGCGAGCACGTTTTGGTATCCAAAGTAGGTTGCAGTACTACACTACCGAACTGTTAGCCTCTATCCTCCAGCGCAGTGCCTATATCTTGGGGACACCTATCTCCGAAGAGGCTGCCATAGAACTGGCAGGGCGTAGCCGAGGTACCCCACGTATTGCCAATGCACTGCTCAGGCGTGTACGCGACTTTGCCCAAATAAAAGGTAATGGTAAGATAGATATAGAAATCACCCGCTTTGCCTTAAAAGCCCTCAATGTAGATGCGCACGGCTTGGACGAAATGGACAATAAGATACTCCTTACTATCATTGACAAGTTCAAGGGCGGCCCTGTAGGTATCACTACCTTGGCCACGGCTGTTTCTGAAAATGCCGAAACCCTTGAGGAAGTATATGAACCCTTCCTGATCCAACAAGGATTTATCATTCGTACCCCCCGCGGAAGAGAAGTTACCGACCTAGCTTATAAACACTTAGGAAAAGTACGCTTCCATGATGGGCAACCGACATTGTTTTAAGTGAAGAACAAAAAATATTGTTAATAATTAATCATTCATCATTGCTCATTAATCATTATTTTGTACTTTTGCCCTCATAAATCTATATAAAATGACCGAACAAGAACTCATCCGTCGAGAGAAGCTCGCAAAGCTCAGGGAATTAGGTATCAACCCATATCCTGCTGAGCTGTTCCCTGTGAACTTCCTCGCCAAAGACATAGAAACCCAATACGAAGAAGGTAAGGACGTGATCGTAGCTGGCCGCCTGATGTCCTTCCGTATTCAGGGGAAAGCCTCTTTCGCTACCTTGCAGGACAGCTCTGGTCGCGTACAACTCTACTTCAAGCGCGATGACCTCTGCCCTGGGGAGGACAAGACTCTCTATAATGAGGTATTCAAAAAGCTCCTAGACTTAGGCGACTTTATCGGGGTAGAAGGTACCCTCTTCACCACCAATATGGGAGAAAAATCCATTGAGGTAAAGCAGTTTAAAGTATTGTGTAAGACCCTACGCCCGCTCCCCCTCCCTAAGGTAGATGCCCAAGGAAAGGTACACGATGAGTTCAACGATGTAGAACAACGTTACCGTATGCGCTACGTGGATTTGGTAGTGAATCCGCAGGTGAAAGAAGTATTTCTCAAACGTAATCGCCTATTCAACGCCATGCGTGAGTACTTCAACAATCACGGATATATAGAAGTAGAAACCCCTATCCTTCAGGCGATTCCTGGAGGAGCTTCTGCGCGTCCGTTTATTACCCATCACAACGCTTTGGATATTCCGCTCTATATGCGTATTGCCAACGAACTCTACCTTAAGCGCCTCATCGTAGGGGGCTTTGATGGAGTATATGAGTTTGCCAAGAACTTCCGCAACGAGGGAATGGACAGAACCCACAATCCTGAATTTACAGGAATGGAAATATATGTGGCTTACAAGGACTACAACTGGATGATGGAATTCACCGAAAACCTCTTGGAATACTGTGCTAAGGCGGTGAATGGTACTACCAAAGCTACCTTTGGCAAGCACGAAGTGGATTTCAAAGCGCCTTATCCGCGTGTTACCATGACCGAAGCTATCAAACGCTTTACAGGCTTTGACATTACAGGAAAGAGCGAGGACGAACTTAGAGTTTTCGCCCAATCCATTGGCATAGAAGTAGATGATACCATGGGCAAGGGTAAACTCATTGATGAGATATTCGGAGAAAAGTGTGAAGGCAACTTTATCCAACCTACTTTTATCACCGACTATCCTAAAGAGATGTCGCCACTTACCAAGGAACACCGCAATGACAAGAACCTTACCGAACGCTTTGAACTCATGGTATGTGGTAAGGAGATCGCCAATGCCTATTCCGAGCTAAACGACCCTATCGATCAGCGCGAACGCTTTGAGGCACAAATGGCGCTCTCCGAACGTGGAGATGACGAAGCAATGTTTATAGACCAAGACTTCCTCCGCGCCTTAGAGTATGGTATGCCGCCTACTTCAGGATTAGGTATTGGTATGGATAGGCTTATTATGTTCCTAACCAACAATGAGACCATACAGGAAGTACTCTTCTTCCCACAGATGCGCCCTGAACGCAAGGAAGTAGAACTCTCCGATGACGAAAAACTAATCCTTGACCTGCTTAAAAAGGATAACAAGTTACCTTTGGAAGACCTCAAGGCCAAGACCGGATTTTCCAATAAGAAATGGGACAAGGCGATCAAGGGACTTACCGCTAAAAAAGTAGCGGCTGTCAGCAAAGAGGGGGAAACGCTTTTTGTATCTATTAATAGCTAGTGGTTAAACTGCCAACTGAACTGATTAACATAACAAAGCCCCAAGCTGTAAGGCATGGGGTTTTTGTTTTTAGAAGGTTATAGTCAATCATATTTAACGTGAGTTCGATATAACGAAAGCTCCCACAGATTTTCACGGATTTCACAGATTTTTTATGTTTGTGTAATTGTGCTGTTGCGATTTACACAGATTTTTATAAGGCCAAAGGCCTTATTTATCCGTGGAAATTAAGGAGTTATACTTAGTTGTTGTATTATTCTCTCCGTGAAAATCCGTGGAATCTGTGGGAGAAAAATATAATTTTGTTTACGTCGAACTCACATTACTTTTAGTTACATACACTTGTCCAGCTTTTCTTCTATTCTTCTGTCAGCTCATTAAAATTCATGTCATCATGAAGACTAAGTATACAATTTGTCTACCAGTTCCTCTGCCAATATTCCTGATTCTGTCAGTTCATAATCTTTATCAAAGCCATATATATCAAGATAATCTAATGCTAAATCTCTTATTTTATCCATATCATCTTCAGATAACTCAATAATGACTATATGATTATCCTTATAGAAAACGTTAGTAATTATAGATTGTTTCATTAAATCTTGCAAAAAATAATATTGTTTTATCGTTAATTTCACTCTTTGCATAATCTTTTTGCTTTTTTAGTTGAAGTTGATTAACAGATATAATTTTACCCGTTGTTGGATTAATAACTACTTCTGCTTTTCTACATAGAAGGACAATACATCACCATAGTTATAGGGATCACTTATGTATTCTATCACTATATTTTTATTAGGAAATTTATGTTTAAAATAAATATTCCAAGAAAATTGTATGAATTCACCTATCTTTCTAAATAATTTATCATCTATAGTATCCGTACAATGAGCAAATAAATCATATAACTTTAATTTATTTATCTCAAATTCTATTTCTCTACTATTGTTATATCTTTTCTTGAGATTCTTATAAAGAAGGTCATCAAAATTATCTTTTAGAAAAATACAATCCTCAATTTCTATAATCTCAGGAAATAGTAATTTACCTATGATTAAAATATCATCAGGATGGATATTAAAGCTTATATATTGATACATGTCAATATTATCTTTCTTAGACCATCTGTCTTTCCACTTTATATATTTGTCAATTTCTTCCAGATTCATATTAAATATTTTTATAGAATTTTTCCTACCTCTGATAGCCAAACAAAGTTCTTCATTATGTAGCATGTATCTAAATAAATAGCGCTTGTAACACTATAATATCCCCTCCTCTACTTGTTCTAAGATATAACTCCACCAAGTATTTGGCTCCAAACATGGAGTGTCTATTTTAAAAAAGTGGCTTTTTATAGTTTTTAGCTTTTTCAACCGTAATGTATCACTGTATTCTTCTTGAAAATCAAAGTTTTGTATAAAAAACAGCAAGCAATCTAAGAGTTGGTTCAAGGACGAATTTATAAAAAGAATACTCTCTGATAGAGAATAAACAGAGTGGTTGCTACTGCTAACCCCTATTTTATCCTCGTAATCAACTCCTATAATATAAAAATCACCTTCTGTATAAACAGGAAGTTTAAAAGAAAGCCCTATAAAGCTAAGGTCTAAAAAGTTTCTTATTATTTTCTCTATTTCTAATTTATCCATTTCTATTTAGATAGATTGGTTTTTATTGAATGTTCCTTATTTCTAAAAATATTCCTATCTTCTAAAGAAAAAAGACGGGGTGTTTGTAGTGTTTTTACTAATTTCATTTGTGCATTGACTTCATCTCTGACAATACTCTTATCCATATTATCAAAAAGATACCCCCATTTGTACGAGGCGATGATATACGAAATAACTTCCATAGGCGCATGGATAGCACGCTCTCCATACCTTTCTGCCTTTTGTTTTATCCCTCTGTAAATCTCATCAAAGCGACCTATTAAGAGAAGAATACACAGTTCAGGAAATATTTCATCATCATAACTTTCGTATTTTTGCTGTAAGATATTCTTAGGATTTATAATTTTTCCTTGCTCATCTATTACAAAAGGATAGGTTTGTTCAAAAACAGACACTAACACTTTCCTTTTTTCATCTACCTGATATAACATTTCCCAACAAGAAAAATACATCTCACTAAATAGGGCGTATTCCTCTGGATACGTCTCTTTATAAGAGGCTAACACATCAAACGGATAGGATATATTCCACAAATTCCAAAACAGTATATTATCCTTAGTGATATACTGAAATTCACGTTGTATATATTCCTTATATTCTTTATATTCCAAGAATGCTTCTGTTCGCGCTTCTTCTGTCATTTTAATTTGATGCTACTTATTGAAAATATTGAGGATTTATTACCTAATTATGGCAGAGTGGTATGCTCTAAAATGGTTATAAACTCACTGAATGTATCGCATACAAAATAGGTATTACAATCGCTATTGGAAGCCTCAAAAAAATGAGAATGGTCATAAAAATAAATCCCTTTGGAGAAATCACCCACGTCTGTGGTTACTAAAAGGAGCATCCCTCCTCCTGGATCTGTCCCAATGACAAGGCTTTTGTCGGGAAAATCCTCATGGAACTCTTCATAGGTTTCTATACATTCTTCTATATCATAGAAAAGCTCAAACATAATGTATTCCTCTATATCCTTTACATAGAAATAGGCTTCATCAATGGTAGCACCGTCATTTTGGGCTAAAAAATTAAAATAATCATCAGGCAAGGTAAAGCCTAAAAACTCCTGAAAAGCAAGGGCTTTTGCTTCACTACCTTTGTTAATTGCTTCTATTTTCATACTAAAGCTGTTTAACCTTTTTAGAGGTGTAAAAGTTCCTCAAATTAATAATTTTGGTACAAAAAGAGAGCACTAAAACTCAGTAACTTTGGGCAAAGATACAATAAATAAACGGATTATTTCTTTTTTAAGTGTAGAAAAAAGAGAATCTAAGAGCAATAATGTCCTATTACTACTTGAACAAATGGAGTAAAACGGGAGCTTTCAGTGAATATAGTTGGATCTATTAAGGAAGAAGAAATTAGACTTAGCTTACGTTCAATTGGATGGAAGCCCTAAAACTGGAAATCACAATGATTTATTAGGGTTTATCTCCCATTTTCTTAAAAAGATGTAACAATTTTTAACATTCCGTATGTCGCATAATATCTAATTTTGTTGTATTTTTGTGATAAAGAATTAACAACCATCTTCATTAACCAAAAATATAAAAATGAAAAATATTATCCTATTACTATTCTTAGTCGTTAGTGCCACTACTGCTGCACAGACTACTTTTAGAGGCACATTGGTCAACCCCGATCAGAAACCCGTCAGTGATGCAAATATTATCCTGATGTCGCTCCCTGATTCTACCTTAGTAAAGGGAGTTATCAGCAATGGACATGGTTCTTTTGAACTACCCAATCCCGCTAATAGCAAAAAGGTGCTTATTAAAATCACACATTTGGAATACCAAGAGAAAGTATTGTCTCCTACAAGTAGTAATTTAGGTACGATTGTTCTAATTCCCACTTCTAATGAATTAGATGCTGTGGTTGTTACTGCCCGCCGCCGTCCTATTTTGGAACAGAAAGGCACTCGCATTAGTACCAATGTAGCACAATCTACCTTGCAAAAATTGCCCACTACCGATATGCTATTGAACTTCCTACCTGGGGTTAGTACTTCCTATACAGGCGGTGGCTTCGAAGTTTTTGGCAAGGGGAATCCCATCTTCTATATTAATAATCGCAGGGTGCGTAACCTTGATGAAGTGTATCAGCTATCTCCAAAAGATATTGAGCGTATAGAGATGGAAACCCAACCAGGTGCCGCTTTCGATAATACAGTAGGCGCTGTTATCTACATCATACTCAAAAAGAAACCAGGAGATGGACTTAGTGGGGCAGCTGAAAACACCTTCTATTTCTTCAAAAAAGGCATAATGGATGAAACTTGGCTAAGCCTCAACTATCGTAAAGGGAAAACCGACTGGTTTACAAGTATAAGTAATGATAATCATTTTAACCAAGAAGACTATAATGTAGCTCAGGATTTGCAAGTATTTACCCAAAATAACCAGTGGCGAGTACTCAATGATGAAACCCGTCAAAATCAGCACAAAAACATTAAAACAAAGATAGGATTTGCACACGAATTCTCTGAAGAACACTCTCTGGGTATGAGCATAAGAGGGAGTATTATACCTTTCAGCGGACACAACTTTAGCACTCAAGAAACGACCACTTATAAGAACCAATTGCTTACTGCTCAGGGGCGCAATGAGTATGACCAATTTGAGCAAGACAAAAAACTCAGTGTCAATGCCTATTACGAAGGCAAACTCACTGATGTACTAAAAATGCAAACTGATGTGGATTATATCGGTCTGCGTTCTGATAATACTTCAGACATTGTCGAGCACAACCTCCTTAATACAACCTCTCGCAACGTACACACGCATTCCGATGTGATTTCTAATTGGTGGGGGCTCAAGACCACTTTCTTTCAACAGTTAGGCAAAGGGACTCTTGGCTATGGTGTTGAGGTAAGTAACCTACACCGCACTGAGAATTACCAAGACAATGTACTTTCTGCCTTCAATGCTAAAAATAACGAAACTCGTTCGGATGCTTTTCTTAGTTTTTCCTATCCTATCAAAAAGGTAAATCTAAAACTTGGCACACGCTATGAGTATGCTGATTTTGATTATTATGAAAACGAGCAGAAAAGCGAAGCGAAAAGTAAGACCTATCGAGATTGGTTGCCTAATGTATCGGTAGCTTTCCCTTGGGAGAAAACTCAAATAACTTTCAGCTATGCGCGCAAGATTAAGCACCCTACCTTCCATGATCTCAGTGACTACAATAGCTATGTTTCTTCTTTCCTGTACAATCGCGGAAACCCTTATATTACACCTCAACTCACTGATGAGTGGAATACGCTGGCCACTTATGGCCCTGTATCAGCTTCCGTTACTTATTCCCTTATTCACAAGGGAATTTATGCCGATTACCAACTCTCTTCTATCAACTCCGATGCAGTAGAAGAAATCCTTCGTAATTATGACGATTTTAGCCTACTGAAATGTGCACTTAATGCTCAAAAACAAATAGGAAAGTGGATGCCTAAACTTACCCTTACCTATGAAAAACCTTTTGCTGATAAGGTGTTTTACAAAAGTGAAGGACTTTTTTCAGTAGAATGGATGAACCAAATCACCCCTTCAGAAAATTGGCTTTTTTTAGTTATGCTTCTCTATAAGAGCAAAGGATCTATGCAAGAAGCCTACTACATATACAAGCCTGTAAGTGGTGTATTTGTAGGAGTAGCACGTGCATTCTTCCACCAATCACTTTCTGTATATGCTGTAGCCTCCGACTTTTATAATGGGCTGAACCGACATGCCCGTATACAAAACTCATACATCAGTAACAGTACCGCCTATAGCTACAGTAATTTTAGTTTCAAGATAGGGATAAGCTATAACTTCAACACTACCCGAAGCAAATACAAAGGAAAAGAAATAAGTGAGGAGGAAAACAACCGGATGTAATTTAAGAAAAACTAATTTCCACTACAAACCCCTCGTGTCCACGTACATTAAATACCGTATTATCCTCAAAGAGGAGGTATTGCCCTTTGATTCCCATAAGCCTACCCTGATATTGTAGGGTCTTGGGCATGGTGAGGCTTGTCACTTTGGTAGGATACCTAAGGACGGGATAGTTGATATGATAGATAGGTACTTCTTCACTGAAGTAAGACAAGGTCTCTTGGGGTAGAAACGCTTTTAAGCCTTGTTTGATAGTATTGAGATCCACTACTTGTAGGGTATTGGTGACCATCTTGCGCCAATTGGTCTTATCGGAGATATGCGCTTTGAGGGCGACCTCCCCTATCCCTGCCAAGTAGCGGTTGGGTACCTCCAACATTACCAAGGCCTCATGAGCGCCTTGGTCTATCCAGCGGGTAGGCATCTGTGTTTTGCGGGTAACGCCTACTTTCACCTCACTGGAGTTGGCCAAGTAAAGCAAGTGCGGTTGTAGCTGTACCTGCTGTTCGTAAGCCAAATCCCTATCCTCTATACCCAGATGTGCCTTGCTCAGCTCTGGGCGGATGATCCACTCCCCTACCTCTGGGGCTTCAAAAAAACATTTCTTACAGAGTCCCTGCCTGTAGATCTCCTTGGGTTGCCCACAGTGCAAACAGTGGTAACCCGCAAAGCGCAGGGTGAGCTGTTGTCCTAATAGGTCGTTCATGGGTAGCTCTCCTTCCTCTAAAGAAAGATAATATTGTACAGGCGTTTGTGCCTCGGTTCGCATTTTTCTTAAAACCGTTTGGTAGGTATTCATATTTTTTGTACTTTTACGTCCGCTATAGAATGAGAGTCCTATGTAAGTAAATTACTTATTTCTGTATTTGCTCCCACAGATCTTCACGGATTTCACAGAGAAAAATACAGGTAACCACTAAGTATAATATTGTGATTTTCACAGATAAATAAGGCTTTCAGCCTTATAATAATCTATGTAATCCGAGAAAATCCGTGGGAGACTCTCATGATTGACAAAAGTAGTAAAAATAAACCAAACTCCGAACATCTTTTTTAGAAAATATGGCTTTAACGATTATCCATTCCATTGCTTCTTGGTTCTTGCGCAAGCGTATAGACCAGATAGAAGAATTCATCAAACGCCCTCATGAAGTACAAGAAAACGTATGTGCCAAGCTCTTAGAAGCCGCACAGAGTACCGAGATGGGCAAGCAATACGACTTTATTTCCATTCGTAACTATGAGGATTTTGCCGCACGTATCCCCATCTCTATCTATGAGGATATAGAGCCTATGATAGAGCGTGCCCGTCGTGGGGAGGAGAACCTTTTTTGGCGTACCCCTATCAAATGGTTTGCCAAGAGTAGCGGTACGACCAATGCCAAAAGCAAGTTTATCCCTGTAAGTGAGGAAGCGCTTCAGTATTGCCACTATAAGGCAGGCAAGGATATGCTTTGCTTATACCTGAATAACAACCCCGACTCCAACCTCTTTACAGGAAAGAGCCTACGCCTTGGGGGCAGTAAGGAGTTATATGAGGAAAACGGCACTATCTTTGGCGACTTATCCGCTATACTCATAGACAACCTCCCTTTCTGGGCTGAGTTCAGCTGTACCCCCTCCACCAAGGTGTCGCTGATGAGCGAGTGGGAAGCCAAGATGAAGGCTATCATTGCGGAATCCTCACGAGAGAATGTAACCAGCCTGGTAGGTGTCCCTTCATGGATGATGGTGCTCCTTCGACAAGCGCTTGCCTATACAGGCAAAGAAAACATATTAGAGATATGGAAAAACTTAGAGGTATATTTCCACGGCGGGGTGAGCTTTGTCCCTTACCGAGACCAATATAAGCAACTTATTCCCTCCGATAGTTTCCGTTATTATGAGACCTACAACGCCTCCGAGGGTTTCTTTGCCATACAGGACAGAAATAACAGTGACGAAATGCTGTTGATGCTGGACTATGGTATATTCTATGAGTTTATCCCTATGGACAGCTTTGGTACCCCTTCCCAAAAGGCTATTCCCCTATGGGAGGTAGAGATAGGTAAGAACTACGCCATGGTGATTACTACCAATGCAGGGCTTTGGCGTTATCAGATAGGCGATACAGTACGCTTTACCTCCACCTCACCCTATCGTATCAAGATTACAGGACGCACCAAGCACCATATCAATGTATTTGGGGAAGAACTTATCATAGAAAACACCGAGGAAGCGCTCAAAAGAGCCTGCCATGAGCACCATTGTAGCGTGATAGAATACACCGTGGCACCTATCTTCATGCAGGGCAACAAAAGCGGCGGGCACGAGTGGATCATTGAGTTCGAAACCGCCCCTGAGGATATAGAAGCCTTCACCCGCACCTTGGACACTGAACTAAAAGCTCTTAACTCCGATTACGAGGCCAAGCGCTATAACGATATGACCCTTGCTATGCCCAAGATACACATTGCCCGAAAGAACCTCTTTCACGATTGGCTTAAAGAAAACGGCAAGTTAGGAGGCCAACATAAGATTCCGCGCCTTTCCAATACCCGTGATTACTTTGAGGCAATCTGGAAGCTAAAGGATCATAATACCAATTAATAGTAGGAGATGATGGTATAGTCTCATTCGTTAAGACGTAATAAAAATTACTATGAAGAAAAATATCACCAAAATACTAATTACATTAGGATTGTTGCTCTTTATTGTATTTGATATTATGTATCTTATGGGGTGTTATGTATCCCTAAAATTCCAAATAGAAGACAATGTTAGCTCCACAACCACAGATGTAATATACAATTTTGTTGATAAAGTTGCCGTTTTTTCAATAGTCAATGCTTTAATCATCTTCCTATTGGGGGGATATATTCTTTTTAGAAACAAGAGAACCATAGTTGAGAGAAAAAATAAGTCTATCCCTATTTTTGCTTGTATATACATTATCCTGCAATTATCAGTTGTATTTTATAGCTACTATGGATTAAAATCCAATAGCCAACAAGATATGATAGGAACCAATGTTATGAAAAGTATAAACGATATGACCATAGGACTTTTTACATCTCTCATTTTTAGCTTGATTATATGCTGTTTGATGCTTCTATTTATCCATAAAAGGTCTATAACTAATGGTAGGTGATTCAATAAGAGTTTTTTGGAAATATAATATTTCAATAGCCATTGTGCTTTTTGGCGTCTATCTTATGAATTACTTTGTATTCCACTAATAGCTATGTATGGAATGGCGCAAGGAAATTAAGATTTTACTTCTGTACAAATTAAAATAGATTAAAAAAATAAAAATTTATGAATAAAGATTTAGAAAAAAAATTCAGAAAAAATATAAATTCAAGAGTTTTTTGGGATTGTTCTTTTGAAGATTTAGATTTAGAGAAAGATAAAATCTTTATCATCGGTAGAATTATGATGAGAGGAACAGATAGGGAAATCCATTTTATAGAAGATAACTTTTCTTTGAAGGAGATAAAAGAAGCTGTGGAAAAATCTACTGAAACCGATGATGTATGTATAAATTATTACCAAAAATTATACAACTATGGAGATAAAAGACAATAAAGCTGTAGGAAAATCTCAAATAGAGTTACTTAAGAAATTAATGTCATTAGAGGAACTTTCCGAATATTGTTTGGTTGGAGGAACTAATCTGGCTCTAAGATATGAACACAGAATATCAATAGACTTAGATATATTTAGATATAATCCTTCTGCTAATATAGAAGAAAATATGGCGATCTCAAATATGATTAAAAAGGTTTTCCCTACTGCTGAGATTATTAGTATTAATAAAATAGGTATTTTCATGTACATAGGTGAGGTAAAAGTTGATATCATTGAATATCCTTTCCCTTTTTTCGAGGTAGAAACAATAAAGGGGATTCGCTTAGCCTCAAAATCTGATATCAGTGCTATGAAAATTAGCGCCATAACCAACAGAGGTTCTCGTAAAGATTTTTATGATTTACATGAATTATTAAAAGAATTTACCTTAAAAGAGATCATTGATGACTATCAAAGAAAATATAATATTGATAATTTGGAAATGGCAAAGAGGTCTCTAATATATTTTGAAGATGCAAATAATGAAAAAGAAAGAAATAATAAAGTTATTAGCCTTATAAATGAAAGTTGGGAAAATATAAAAGATGATATAGAGAGAAAATACAACGAATTATTTCGAATCTCCCATAAAAATAGACAAAAGAAATGATTTTTATGAAACCCCTTAGTATCTTGTTTTACTTCCTCTGCTTTCCTGCTTTTATGTATAGTCAAAATGAACCTTTTTTGAATGTAACACTAAGAGTACAAGGATATACACCCCTTATGGAGATTAGAAATACCACTGCGGATACCATACAGCTCTTTTCTAAACTGAAAAAAGAAAGCAAAGAAGCAAGTACTCATATCTTGGGCTTTAGGTAAGAGGGAAAACACTATACTGAAGGGGTATTGTATAGCTGCTATGAGTGCCTTGAGGATTATTTTTATATAGGAAATACCAAAAATAACACCATAAAGATAGCACCTCAGAGCAGTATTAGCACTTATTTTCCTTATTTATCTTCTGGAACCTATTATTTTGAGATACAAACTTTCTATATTTACCAGAAAAAGCGTTATGAATTGAAGGTAACGACCCCTGAAATCAATATCAACTAAGTTTTCCTATAAAAATATGACAATGTACCTATACCTTTTCCTTATACCTTTCTTTTTGGGTTGCCAGCAAAGAGTAACCTTTGATAAAGATAATAACACTACTATCTTAAATACTGAAGAAGCATCTAATAGGCATACCCAAAGAATAATCAAAAACACAGAAAAGGAAGAAAAGATTAATGATACAGAACTCTCCTCTTTTCTGAAAGAACTTCAGGTGTGCTTATCACAAGGACAGGTCACAAAGATAGCCGATACTATGATACATTATCCTCTCAAAGACGAAGGACCGCTTTATGAAATGTTATACGGAGATATCGTCTATAGAGATGACTTTACAACAGAAGACAAACCCATTGTCAGAGAAGACTTTATAAAAATCTACCACAAATTATTTCCTAAGAAGTATATAGCCCTTTTTGAAAAATTAAGCATAGAGGAGATTGTCAAAGAGAAAGAATTTAAGTGTTGGAATAAGGAAAAAACTACCCTTATTGACTTTTCTTTCCTATCGGAAGATTCTTTCCAGATAAGTATCAGTTTTATGGAAGAGGATGTTGTAGGGGGATATAGCATCAAATATCTTTTTAAGAAAATCAATGGAAATATCCTATTATATTTGGTACGCAGTATATAACCTATCTTCCTAAAACAAGGGCAAAAACTCTTTGCAAAGCCCAAAGAAATATCTTATCTTTGTGCCTTAAAGAAAATAATCTGAAATAGATAGTGTAACTTACTATTAATCAGACTCTTATACAGAATAAAAACATGAAGAATTATCAGAACGTAACTGATTTGCCTAATAATAATACCATATTCTTGGTATGGACCTTCAAAAAAGAGGCGGACAAAGCTCAACTCAAGGCTGCTTTCTCCAAGGTATGTGGTTTGGTAGGAAACCTTAACAACTCGGTAGCCGATCGCTTCCCTGAAGCCCGTGCAAGTGTAACTATTGGTATTAGCCATAGCGGATGGCTTACTTTGGGCTTACCTACCCCCCTGCCTAAGGAACTCAAAGATTTTCAACCTATCAAAGGCAGCAAGCATACAGCCGTAGCCACCGAAGGCGACCTACATTTTCATATTCGCGCACATAACCCAAGTTTGGCTTATGATATGGCTGCCGTTATTACTGAGGTGATGCAGCCTATAGCCGATTGTATAGTCAATGTACAAGGGTTCAGGTATTGGGACGGACGTGCTATCATCGGTTTTGTAGATGGTACTGAAAATCCTCAAGGTGAGGAAAGAGAACAATTTGCCGTAGTAGGTGAAGAAGATCCTGATTATCAAGGAGGCAGCTACCTATTTGTCCAAAAATATGTACATGATATGAGTGCATGGCATGCGCTCCCTGTAAGCGAACAAGAAAAAGTCATAGGTCGCAGCAAAGAGATGGATATAGAGATGGACGATGATACCAAGCCTTCCAACGCCCATTCTGCGCTTGCCAATGTGGGGGACGACCTAAAAGTAGTCAGAGACAATATGCCTTTCCATGACCCTGCGAGCCACCAGATGGGTACTTACTTTATTTGCTATGCAAACACCTTCAGTACTGTAGAGAAAATGCTTACTAACATGTTTGTAGGCGACCCCGTGGGCAATTACGATCGCTTGTTGGATTTCAGTACAGCCCAAACAGGTACCCTCTTCTTTGTCCCTTCATTAGACATGTTGGACGACTTTGCTGGCTAATCATAGAAAAATATCAGAACCACACCAAACACATTGCACATGAACTATTACAATATCAAGCATAAAGACGAAATCGTCTCCTTCAAGGAAGCTACCCTAAGAGGATTGGGAAAGGACAAAGGACTTTTTGTTCCCGAACATATCCCTACCCTACCTGCTTCTTTCTTTGAGGAAATTACTCAAAAAAACAATATAGAAATCGCTACAGAGGCGCTTTACCCCTATGTCAATGACAGTTTTTCCAAAGAGGAACTCCAAAAGGTTTTGGAAGAAGTCTTTGTCTTTGATACGCCTGTAAAGGAACTCTTAAGTAATACCTCTGTATTGGAACTATTCCATGGGCCTACCATGGCCTTCAAGGATGTAGGAGCACGCTTTATGGCACGTTGCTTAGGCAAATTCTCCGATAAGGACAACCCCACTACGGTAGTGGTGGCGACCTCTGGTGATACGGGGAGTGCCGTAGCCAATGGCTTTTACAAAGTGGAGGGAGTAAGAGTGGTTATTCTCTTCCCCAAAGGAAAAGTAAGCCCTTTCCAAGAATACCAAATGACCTCCTTAGGCGCCAATATACAAGCGGTAGAGGTAGAGGGTACTTTTGATGACTGCCAAGCCCTTGTAAAGCAAGCCCTTTCCGATGCATCTCTCAAGGCAGAACGCGTGCTGAGCAGTGCCAACTCTATCAATGTTGCTCGCTTTCTCCCCCAAATGCTTTACTACTTCTTTGCTTACAAGCAGGTAAAAGACCTCTTAGACGGCAAAGATTGGGTGGTGGCTGTCCCCAGTGGAAACTTTGGTAACCTCACCGCTGGCCTATATGCTCACGCTATGGGGCTACCTGTAAGCAAGTTTGTAGCCGCCAACAATGCCAATGATACCTTTGCCCAATACTTACAAACAGGAAGCTATCAGGCCAAAGCCTCAGTTGCAACCCTCTCCAATGCCATGGACGTGGGGGATCCGAGCAACTTTGTACGTATCCAAGAGCTTTTTGGACATAGCCTTGAGGCCATTCGCAAGATGATTACTGCTGTGGTGATCTCTGACAAAGAAACTTTGGACGAAATCGCTTATATACATAATACCTTAGGCTATACCCTTGATCCTCATTCGGCAGTGGGACACTTAGCTTTGCAAAAAGCCCTACTTCCTTCCCAATACGGCACCGTACTAAGTACCGCCAGCCCTAAGAAGTTTGACCAGGTGATCCGCCAAGTAATTCCTTCTTTTCCTGTCCCAGAAGTGGATTTGAGTACTTGTCATAAAAAGAGTATTCCCAATTCTTATAAGGATTACAAAGAGTTGTTACTTAGTTAGTTACTCATCATTGCTATAGGCCATACAGGCAAAACTCACCTTAGCTCCTGCCTTTATAAGCAAGGCTGCACACTGGGCGAGGGTGGCGCCGGTGGTAACTATATCATCTATAATAAGCACATGCTTGCCTGCAACGGCTTTGGGGTCAGTAAGTACAAAGGTCTCGGCAGAGGTTCTTTGTCGCTCCAACCAGTGTTTTTTGGCCTGAGCCGAATTATACGTTTGTTTGAGCAAAAGATCCTCACGATAAGTCACTTGCAAGGCATCGGCAAGCGTACTACCAAAGAGTGTTACTTGATTGTAACCTCTTTTTTTCTTTTTCTTAGGGTGTAGAGGAACAGGCAGGGCCAGCTCCACTTGTGAGAAATAGCCATTGGCTACCAGCTCTGTAGCGTACCACTGTCCCAGCCAAAGACCTACCTGCTCCCTATCATGGTACTTGAGGGCATGTATCAGTCGCTGGGAGACGGCTCCCTTATCATAATAGAGTAAGGCAGAGGCTTTCTGTACCACTACCCTCCCGAAGAACTTCCTAATCATAGGGTTACGCTCATCAGGGAGTAAGTGAAAGTGGGTTTGCCTAAGCTCATGGCGGCAAGTCACACATAGGAATTGTTCTTGGCGGCTGATTATTTGACCACAGCCCAAGCAATAACGAGGAAATAAGAACGCCCCTATATCCTTAAAAACAGAAAAAAGCGTCATAGTAATAGGTGTTTATATGAAAAAAACCATCTCACAAGGAGATGGTTTTCGCTTTAAATCCAAAATCTATGAATAAAACTTTAGTTATTTTCGGCTACTATTTCAAAAGGTAGTGCAACGATTACCTCTCTGTGCAAACGTACAGAGGCCTCGTACTTACCTGTTTGCTTGATATTACCCCCAGCGATATAGATATATTTCTTATCTACTTGGTGTCCAGCCTTAAGGAGTTCTTCAGCAAGGTCATCGTGGTTTACAGAACCAAACAATTTGTTACCTGCACCTACTTTAGCAGCAATTTTTATTTCTAACTGTTGGAGAGCCTTAGCCAATTGCTTAGCATCTTCAATAATTTTCTTTTCCTTGAAAGCTCTTTGTTTTAAGTTCTCAGCCAACACCTTTTTAGCAGAAGGAGTAGCCAGCTGAGCAAGGCCTTGAGGAATAAGATAATTACGCCCATATCCGTTCTTCACGGTTACTATATCGTCCTTAAACCCTAGGTTAGGGACATCATTTTTAAGTATAATTTCCATTGATTCCTTGAATTAATTATTTTAACAAATCGGCTACATAAGGCAATAGAGCTAAGTGGCGAGCACGCTTAACGGCTACTGCGATCTTTCGTTGAAACTTCAGAGAAGTACCAGTGATACGACGAGGCAACAACTTACCTTGTTCGTTAATAAATTTCAATAAGAAATCAGGGTCTTTGTAATCAATATATTTGATACCTAACTTTTTGAAACGGCAATATTTTTTGTTTTTGTTGGTATCTATATTCAGTGGGGTTAGATATCTGATATCTCCCTCTTTTTTTCCTTTTGCTTGTTGTTCGATAGACATGTTTTAGGCTTTTTTACTGTTCAACTTTGCTCTTCTTTTCTCAGCCCAAGCGATTGCTTCTTTTTCGAGCTTCACGGTGAGGTAACGCATCACGCGCTCATCGCGGCGGAATTCTACTTCAAAGCTCTCGATAATATCGCCAGGTGCTTTGAATTCAAATAAGTGATAAAATCCACTCTTTTTGTTTTGAATGGAATAGGCCAATTTCTTTAAGCCCCAATCTTCTTTTGCTACCATTTCAGCACCCTTTGAGGTTAAGAAATTTTCAAATTTCTCAACTGCTTCCTTTATCTGTGCTTCAGATAAAACGGGATTCAAAATGAAAACAGTTTCGTAATGATTCATAAAAACTTTTTATTTAATTTGAGGTGCAAAGATATAACATTTTTGGATATACACCAAATTTATTTTGAACAAATTTCCTCTTTGCCTAACTTATTGCTGTCCTTCGGCAGGTGTTTCTGTACTATTGCTCTCTGTATCAGCAGGTTGCTCTTGAGGTTGCTCCTTTACAACGACATCACCTTTTTTGGTTTTTAGACTACCTCGATAGTCCTTTTGGAGCTTTTCGAGGGTCTGGCTAACGAGTTCTTTGGTAACAAAGTCTATTTCCTTAGCCCCATAAGCACGCTGAAGAGAACGGAATGCCTTCTGTGGTTCCTGAATACGCAAGTAGTAATCCCCCTCTAAGTAGTCAGGTAAGGCGGTATCCTTATAATAAGGCTTGATATACTTGACTAATATAGGAATGGATTCGAAATCGGCATTCTTAAGGATAGCGGCATAGATTGCCTTGACATCCTCCAAGAGTGGCTCCTTGTCTATACCATATAAATCCTTGATTTTCTTATATTTATCTTGCAAATACTGGGTGGTATTGTTCTGTATCTTGAGTACTTTTTCCGCATACTCTCGCATGGAGATAGGGCGGTATTCCTCAAAGAAGAGGTTCAAGGCCTCAGAGATTCCCATGATAGAGACGGTACTGGTAGTAATTTGGGGAAAAGGTTGAGAAAAATAGAAACTATGTTCTAATTTTTTGACACTCATAAGCTTGTCCAAGTCGGTTATCTTCTTCAAGGTTGCATTGTCCTCGTCCTGTGTCCAACCGAGATAGTAGAAGATAGGTGTCTTGAAAGAAGCCAATTGTTCTGGGATAGAGTTGGTTATTTTCTCCATTATATTGGGAGAGAGGGAGATATAAGCGTTAAAAAGCGAATTTTCCTTGAGCAAGTAGTAGTTAATAAAGTTGGCCGCTTCGCCATCGGCAATGATTCCTCTAAAGCCATTGGTGGAATATTTGCTTTGCACACGAGGAATGACTGTTTGTCCGACGAACTCAAAGAAGACCGCTGTATCATTAAAGGGTACCCCTGTTTCTTCAGGTACAGTTACATCGTCTTCATCGTTATAGATCCCTACAATGATAGAGGGAGGTACCTCTCCTGTACGAGAGAAATAGCGAAAGCTTGTTACCGTAGGCTCCAGAAGTCGGCTAGCATTGAGCACCACAAAGAGTGGATATTTTTCACGTTTGTCATAGCCGTCGGGCAGTACGACAGTTACTTTACGAGTACCATCCATATCCTTGGAACCCAAGTTTTCGGAGGTTATTTGTGCTCCCATACGAGCAGAGAGGAGCACCAAAAGCATTAGTAATAGCTTTTTCATCTTATAAAAGTTTATAGGTTTCAAAATAAAAATCAAAGGCATGTCTTTCGTCCTGAGGGTGAAAGTCCCGTCTTACGCATTGCCAGCGTTGTAGGTCAATCTCAGGAAAGAAAGTATCTGCCTGAAAGTGTGCTTGTACATGTGTGAGTTCAAGGGTGGTTGCATAAGGCATCGCTAGCTTATATACCTCTCCCCCCCCTATAACAAAGGGCTGTTCGTCCTGCTCCTGTGCTATGGCAATTGCCTGCTCTATAGAGGATACTACCATACAATGCTCCCTGTGATAATTCTTATCACGAGAGAGTACAATATGAGTACGCTTTGGCAGTAACTTAGGGAGGGACTCCAAGGTCTTACGCCCCATAATCACACAATGCCCCATGGTGAGGTGCTTAAAGTGCTGAAAATCATCAGGCAAGTGCCATAGTAGTTGGTTTTCCTTGCCTATACCATTGTCAAGGTCTAAGGCAGCTATGAGCGTTAAGGACATGGTCGTGATTTTAAGACGAGGCAAATGTACAATTTTTTATTTAATTATAACCTTTTAGAATGTTAAATTTAGTGATTAGAAGTTGTGAATAAAGATTAGGGGGTAGTGAATAATGATTACAGGTTAGGGGTTAGTTAAGACGCAATAAATTGCGTCTCTATGGAAGACTATGCTAAGCAAAAAAATTGTCTTAGCCAGCGTTAGCATAGAAACGCAATTTATTGCGTGTTAAGAAGTTAGTAAATTATATTTTAGTTATTGATTTACATTATTTACCCTTTACTTTTTATCTGTCAAAATTTTCTCTATATCAGGGTCAGAGGGGCGGGGGGCATTGGGATTGACAATATGACCCTGCTTGTCTATGATAAGGAAGGTAGGAATTTGGTTGATCGCATAGTCACGAATAAACTGAGAATCAAAAGCTTTGTCGGCTATGAGTTGTACTCCCTTGAGCTGTTTTTCCTTTACGGCCTTACGCCAAGCCTCTTTGTCCTCGTCTATAGAGATACTTACAAACTCAATATTCTTCCCTTTGAGCTTGTCATGTAAAGCCTTTAGTGCAGGAATTTCAGCCAAACAAGGGCGGCACCAAGTAGCCCATACATCTACATATACTAGTTTTCCTTTGAAATCAGAGAGTGAAGAGGTACCTCCATTGATATTTTCATAGCCTGTAAAAACAGGAGAGGGTGCGCCTACAGCGAGCCTTGTAATCTTGTCATAAGTCTCCTGTGCCTCTTTAGCTACTTTTTCATCCTTTACATTGGCAACTACAAAATCCAATACCTCTTTGTTTTTGGTATTGCCTGGGAGAATTAGGGTAGCCAATTCTTTAGCAAAATCGGCACGAATATTTTCGGACTTAAGTGCTGATACAAGTTTTATAAAGTTTCCTACCTGTTCTGGATCGGAGGCATCACTTAGCTGAGAATAATATTTACCTTGTACCAAATCCCTATAAGCCTCGTCGGTCTCATATTCTTTAGCATTATCAAAATCCACTTGGTCTCTCTCAGCAAAAAAATCCTGAGGTAGAGAGGGTTGGTTGCCTGAGAAGGACTCATGCGAACTAGGATAATCCGTTAGTGCCCCTATATACTTATATTGGATCCATTTTTGCTGGTTTTTCACAAAATCCTCATCAAAGTTATAGCTCTTCAGCTTGGTTTCGAGTTCAGCAAAGAACTTTTTAAGGCTTTCCTTAAAAGTCTGTGGTTCTTGCTTGAATAGGGCACCATCGGAACGGAATATTTTATCATTGACAAAGAGTTCTCTCTCTATAAAGTACTGGGTTTGATCGGCTTGAGTACCAGAGAGAGTAACCTTGGAGAGATCTTGGTTGAGTGTGAACTCTATTTGGGTTCCTTTATCTAAATAAAGTGGTACTAACAATGCTGGGTTCTCAAAGAGATAATAAGCATGATTGTCGGTTATTGCGCGTATGGTATCACGGAAAGTACCATCAGGAGCTATAGCAATGTCCTTAATCACCTCGTTATTGTGGACAAGCTGTAATTTCTCGTTTTCAGTAACCGATACCTTTCCTGAGATCACAGCATAATCAGCTTTAGGTTGCTCAGTCTTTTTACCACAAGCAACTACTAGGCCTATTATTGTTAGGCTTGTAATGATTTTTTTCATCTTATTTATTTGTATTTTAATATTTTATAATTCTAAACAGGTCACTAATTACTATCAAAAATCCCCATAATTCACTTGGAAGCAAGGCAGGTGTAAGTCCTTGCGCCACATCTCCACGACTTGGTTGCGGTCATCTAAGAGGAACTCTATGAAGTACTTACCCGCTATTTCCTGTTGGAAAAGTTCTTTTTTGATCACATTGTCCTTTCTATAATCATTGGTCGTACGCATGAGTAGTAGGTCATAGGCTATTTGGTGTTTCAAAAGAAAACGCTCAGTAGGCTCTCTGTAGAGCTGCTCGCGCCCTGAAAGGAGGATCACCTTGTAACCCTGTGCTTTGGCCATAGCAAGTACACTTGCTACAGGGGCATTAAGTCCATCTTCATCGGCTGAGGAAGCATCATAAGGGTCTCGACCATTGAGCAAGGAAAGCGTACCGTCCAAGTCACAAATTATGGCCTTGGGCAAAGAGCTATCCTGCGTGGCATAAGTAAGAGTGGCCTCTTTTATGGCACGAGGAATCGGCTTAAAATCGAACTTTTCCTTGGTATATTGCAATTGGGTTACATGCTTTTCTATAGCACTCTTGGGGATAAACTTACCCGTTTGTTCGCAACGCTTATCACAACGCTTGACTAGCTCCTCCACCGAGAGATCAAAGACTTTAAAGGAAATATCGGCATACTCGGTGTAGGCTTGTATCATATCTTCAAGGGTACGCAAAGAACAGTTGGTCGTATCTATAATCACATTGGTATGATGTTTCAGAAGTGTAATAACGGAAGCCTCCACCATCTTGGTAATACGTTCCTCATAGAAAGGCGACATAAGAGTATCGCCAAACTGCATTAGGCGGAAATCATCACGATTGACCCGTACCCAATTGTCCTCGGTACGGATAAAGTAGCGCGCGAAGGTAGATTTACCTGACCCTGGTGCTCCCACCAGAATAAGGAGTTTAGGAAAGTAATGGGAATTATTTTTGGTACTCATAGTCTGCTATCTAATTGGTTTTCTATTTCTTCACCTAATATACGGTCAAGCACTAAGTTTTTCAGTTCGTAGTTTTCCTCATGTAACTCACTATAAGGAATGGCCAATAGCTTGGCATTGATTGCCCAGTCATTGATAGAACAACGGAGTTTCCCTTTGATGTTTCTCTTGGCGATCTGCTCTTGTAGTCTATCTTGGAAATCCACCCCATAGACTAAGGTTAGGTAATCATTATTACGTATCTTAAAAGCAGGAGGCATGCTAGGGAGGAAAGCCGTACGTGGCTTAATGACCACTCCCTCCTCGTCACTCTGATTGACCATGTCCACCCAAGCGCGTATCTCTGGGTACTTAGCCTGAAAGTCTGCCTCATCAGTGAAAAGGTAATGTAAGCATTCATCATCATTGACCTGACGAAAACTAAGATTGTCATTGACAAAGTGCTCCGTACCATCACTATGTACCTCCTTTAGGATATTGAAAGGCTTGAAGAAAAGTTCGGCTTCCTTACCAAAGATATCCAATTGCCGCTTGAAAAGCGCTATTTGCTGCTGGTAGTGCGGCAAATCCAAAAACTTGAAATCGCGTACTGACTGGTATTGGCGAATGATATGGTTGGGATATTTCTCCTTCAACTCCTTGTCAGAAAGCACCTTAGCATCTAAAACGAAAGCCTGATACTCAGGAGTCTGTTGTATCTTATGGAGTTTGTCATACAAAGAACTCTGTTCCAAATAATTGGCATGTATCTCATGAGAGATATAATAAGCCGCAAACTCGTTATTTATCAATCCCTTCCCTAAGACTGACCATGGCATCAGCTCCGATTGGATAATCCTTAGTGTCACTCCCTCCCAAGAAAGACGAGCGTGCAAGGGACGTAAAGCAGCAAGCCATTTTTCCCTATCTAAATAAGTAATTTTATACCCGTTCCTACTTACCAAATAGCTCTCTTCCAAGTGCTTATGTAGGTAAATATCACAATAGGAACCCATGTATTTTTTCTCAATGACCACCTCATGTATGCCATTGCGGACAAACCATAATAGCCCCTCATAAAGACTCTCTATCTCATTGCGCTCCACCGACTTAGGTGCTGGAGAAATGGTTGGGGAAAAGGCATTGATTTTGTTCCTACAAAACCAATCTATACGTTTTTTGAGTAAAGTTTTATCTTCCACTTTTATAATGATTAATGGTTAATCATAATGTAACTACTTGTTTTTATTGCCTATAGCTCGGTAATCTCTTGATACAGATCATCAGGAAATATGCCTTGCAAGCTGCTGTTCAAACATGAGTTCTTTGTTTTACGTGTGCAAAGATACGATGTCGCTGCGCAATGTTTTTGCATAAGCAAAAGTTTAGATGTTTTTTAACTATTAGAAGTAGAGGAATACAGTAGTTTAGATACCTCGCTAGAATACTGAACCCTCTTTACTTTTCACTTTTTACTTTTTACTTTTTACTTTTTACTTTTGAGAAAAAAAAGACTGCCCTTGGGGGACAGCCTTCTTATTAGGTATAAAAATTATGTCTATTACTTTTTCAATAATCCTTCTAAAAGACCTGTGATCTCATCGCTTGAAGGACGTGGTGCATCAGCATTGACTATTTTACCTTCTTTGTCTATGATAATAAAAGTAGGAATTTGGCGGATACCATAGTCTTGGATAAACTGAGACTCAAAAGCATTTTCAGCAAAAAGTTGTACCCCTTTTAGGTCTTCGCTCTTAACGAACTCTTTCCATTCGTCTTTGTTCTGATCTATAGAAATGCTTACAAAAGCAACATCTTTGCCATGGAATTTCTTTTCCAATTCCTTAAGAGCAGGAATTTCTCCACGACAAGGTAAGCACCAAGTAGCCCATATATCTATATAAGTTACTTTACCTTTGAAATCGTCCAAAGAGGTAGTACCTCCGTTGAAGTTTTCATAGTTAGAGAACTTAGGAGAAGGACTGCCTGAAGTTAGCTTAGTAGCTACATCATAGGCTTTTTTAGCAGCTTCTTTCACCTTTTCATCAGTTACATTCTTATTGATAAAATCAAATATTTCCTTGTTCACTGTACTACTAGGAGAGATTAATTGAAAAGTCCCCTTGGCCAAATCAGCACGGATATTGTCGGATTTCAAAGCATTCACCTCAGAGATAAATTTCTTTATATTCTCTGCATCATTAGGATTATTAATAATGGTATAGAACTTGCTACGCACTAAATCACGATAAGTATCTATGGTGCGGAACTCTTCAGCATTGTCATAGTCAATACCATCTCTTTCTGCATAGAAATCATCAGGCAAAATAGCTTCATCGCCAGAGGTATATCTGTGATAAGTAGGGAATATAGTTAGGTATTCTACGAACTTGTAGTTTGTCCATTTCTCTTGGTTCTTTACAAACTCTTCGTCAAAGCCGTAAGCCTTTAGTTTTTTGTCAAGTTCTGCAAAGAAAGCCTTGACATTTTCCTTAAATTCTTGTGGTTTTTGCCCAAAGAGGTTGGAATCAGCCCCATTGATTCGGTCATTAATAAAGCTATTACGCTCTATTAAATATTGGGTCTGCTTAGTCTGGCTACCAGACACCATAGTCTTGCTCACTTCTTCATTAAGCGTAAGCTCCATATTGGTACCATTGGCCAGATAGAGAGGCGTCTGTACTGCAGGATTCTCTACAAGATAGTAGAAATGATTGTCTCCAATTTCGCGAATGGTATCACGGAAAGTACCATCGGCCTGTACAGGAATCTCCTTTACAACCTCATCATTCTGTAATAGAAGTAATTTTTGGTTTTCCCCTTTGGCATCTACAGAGGAAACTTTACCAGAGAGTACTGCATAATCAACCTTCCCCTCAGCAGCTTTTTCGCCACAAGCAGCGAGCAAACTAATAACAGCTATACTTGTAACAATTTTTTTCATATTCTTCTTTTTCTATGTTCTAAACTGAACTACAAAATTATAAAAAAAAATTGAAAACACCAACAATAGATAAAAAATAATTTCACATATACCTTTAACCAATTGATTATCAACAAGTAAAAGTTTTTAACAAAATTATAAAAACTGTTCATATCTTTAAATTGCATAAAAATTAGTATATTTGCTCTCCCTTAGAACAACCCTGTGACAACTGAAAAAACACTTAGTCAGCAGTGGGAAATCCTCACCCAAAAGCTTAAGGAGGATTTCTCTCTGCCTATGCAGTTAGATATAGATAGAATCCTCTATTTGATTGGTATTCAAGAGCTTGGAAAACCTCATGAGGTCTTCTCCAAGGAGGACAAAATCAACCTTATTCATATAGCCACTTGCTGCGTACTAGCTCCTTTTGGATATTACTTTTTGGAGTACAAAGACAAGGAAGGTTGGCCTTTTTATAGAAGAGTAAAGGATCACCTGAGCTTGACAGAACAGGAGCAACAAGTGCTACTCAAGGAAGCGATCCTATCTTATTTTAGAAATATTGATTACTTAACCCTTTGACAAAGAACATTTTACTAATTCTTTAAATAATTCACTTATGAAAATACTTACTAATGAGCAAATGCGCGCTGCGGACGAGCGCACTATTGAGGAACAACAAATTACCTCTTGGGATCAGATGGAAAGAGCCGCCAACAATCTTATGGCATGGATCAAGAAAAACCTTCCCAATGATAACCCTTACCATATCTATGCAGGGGTAGGCAATAATGGCGGCGATGGCCTAGCGCTGGCACGCCTACTTTCGCAAGCTGGTAAAAAAGTAAAAGTAACTATTGTTCCTTTTAGCGAAATTCATTCGGCTGACTTTACCAAAAACTTAGAACTGCTTAAGGAAAATTTCCCTCAGGTAGAAATCACCTCCGTCTCCCAGCCTACGACCTCCGAAGACTATCTACAAGCCAACGACAAACACTTCCAACCCATCAAGGGCAAACCCGCTAAGGGCTTTGAAGACTTTGTCGCTAACAAATACAATGGTACCCAGCCTATCACCATTGATGCTATCTTTGGTATAGGTCTCTCTCGTAAGGTTTCCCCTTGGGTACAACGCGTTTTTGAAGAAATCAACCGCCAAAAAGGACTCATCATCAGTATAGATGTACCTTCAGGTCTCTTCTTAGGCGGTGATAGAGAGGACAAAGATGTATTCGTAACCCCTCATGTGGTACTAACTTTCTTTGCGCCCAAGCTCCCCTTCCTTCTTCCCCAGACAGGCCGCTATATCCCCTATTGGGAAGTGCTACCACTGCCTCTCTCCTTTGACTATCTCAAGGAAGTCAATACCGAATACGACTATACTACGGAGAAAGAACTCAAGCGCCTACTACGTACCCGCCACCGCTTTACCAACAAAGGCACCTATGGCCATGCCTTTATCGTAGGAGGCAGCTATGGCAAGATAGGCTCCGCTGTTCTTAGTGGTAAGGCCACCCTACGCAGTGGTGCAGGCCTGCTCACCCTACTGTTGCCTAAGTGTGGCTATCAAATCGCACAAACAGTCCTACCAGAGGCTATGGTGCTGACCTCCTCCCAAGAAGAAGAACTTGCCCCTACTGATATTCCTTTCTCTCCCAATGCTATAGGTATAGGTATAGGTATGGGGACTTCCGCCTATGCACAGGGAACTTTAGCCGCCCTGCTTAGAACATTCCCTAATGTACCATTTGTTATTGATGCCGATGCACTTAATCTTGTTGCTTCCAGCGAAGATCTACAGCGTGCACTCCCTAAGAATGCGATCCTCACTCCACACCCCAAGGAATTGGAACGCCTCATTGGCAAATGGTCTGATGACCTTGACCGTCAAGCAAAAGCCAAAGAGTTTGCCAAGAAACACAAAATCATCTTGGTACTCAAAGGAGCTTTCACCATGATTACTGACGGGGATCACTTCTGGGTGAACTCCACCGGAAACCCTGCCCTTGCCACCGCAGGCAGTGGTGATGTACTTACAGGGGTCATCACGGGGCTTCTATCTCAGGGATATACCCCTCTCAATGCTGCTATTGTGGGAGTTTATATCCACGGAAAAGCTGCCGATACCTACGTAAGGAATACCAAGAAAAGTACCATGATAGCTAGCGATATCATTGATTTCCTTAGTTAGTAACAAATGACTAATGACTAATAATCTACAACGCCGATAATCCTTTTTTATTATCGGCGTTCCTCTTTTAAAGACAGAGAAATATGAGTGAATTTGATGAATATTTTGAATGACTATATCAATCAAAAAGTAACTTTTATGCAACAGAAAATAAAGATATTAGAAGACTTAAGGGATAAATTATACCTTTGGAAATCATATAATGAGGAGGATTTGGAAAAAATAACGTCTGCTTTTGAAAGATTCCCAAGAAAAGAGTTTTCTACATTCTACATTCCCATACTAACAGACGCTATTTTGGCGGAACACTTAGTTGCCATAGGGAAAACATTCTCAACCAATACATGTATGCTAATTAATATTATATCAAGTATAGGGAATATGGTTTGGCGATATAAGCTATATCCTTCTGACAAGGTTTTTAATTTCTTTAAGGAAGCTACCTCTCTCAAAAAGGTAAATTACTATGTATCATTAAACATTTCCTCTTTCCCTCAATATAACTCTTGGGAGGAAAGATGGGACTATTTGATTTCGATACCTAATATAAGCCCTAAAAAGAAATCAATTGAAAATTTTCATACAGAAGTAAAAAAAATACTATCTACTAAAGAAAAAATTCCTTTCCAAGTAACAAAAGAGTTATTGACTATATTAAAAAACCATATAAATACAACAAAAATAAGTGATTATCTTATAGAAAATTACTTAAACACAATTCATAAATTAGAACAAGAACTTAAATACTCTTATGATAGCGTAAGTTTGTAACTTATACTTCGTAATATACAGCAAATAGAAACAAAAATACTATAACATAAATAACACTATCCTCTAACGTCTATTCTTTTTAAACAAAATCTTATAAATGAAAGCATCCTTATAAAAGTACTGCTACATATGCCTCATAAGGTTTTTATTGAATTAACTGAAAAAGATATGGACACCAATTTAAAAACACAGAACAGATAGATTATTGAGTATACTATACAATATAACTCTCATTAACAATCAAATACCCAATAAAATGCTATATACCATAGGTACTTCCAATAATTATCCAAATAGAGCATATGGTGCTTTTCAGTCTGTAAAGGGTTCTATTACTGATTATTTGATGTTTGAAGATCCTGAACCTATACACTTGAACATTCGAATTGACTTTAGCGACTTTGAAGCTATTGCCGCCAAATGGGATTGTATATCCATTGATAAAGTCTATATCTATTTGCTAAACAAAAGAGCCATGGATTTCTTTGAAAAACAGTGTCCAGGGACATTTGAGTGGGTGCCTGCGAAGATATATTCCTATAATACCCTGATAGAAACAGAGCACAAGTTACTACATATCACGAATCACTCTAAAGAAGGCACTTTTTTCTATAACAAGAATAGCCTTCGTAGCATATGGGTAGAGGAAGCTTTTATGAAAAAGTATAAGAAAGAGAAACTCAAAGGCTGGACTTTTTATCCAGAAGAATGTTAGTGTCTTATCTAATGCTTTCTAAAGACAATATCTATCAGTACCCCAGTGATGATAACCACACCGCCTATCACCAAGGAGGAGGTAAGTGCTTCTCCGAAGAGTCCCACACTGATAAGTACCGCCACAATAGGCTCAAAGGCCCCCATAATCGCCGTAGGAGTAGAGCCTATATAGCGTACTGCATACACTAAGGCTACTAAGGAAAGGGACGTAGTAACAAGGGCAAATAAAGTAATGTCTCCTGCTAAGGATAAGGAAGGAATCGCAATACTTCTTCCTAAGATAAGCGCTTTAACTAGGAAATACAGCGAGGAAAACAACATGGAATAAAAAGAGACTTTCACTCCAGAGGCTTCTATACGTACCTTATTGATAATTAAGATATAAAGCGCATATACCAAAGCACCAAGCAAAGAGATACCCAACCCTATATAGTTGATCACAGCTCCCTCCTTGATACTCAGTACTCCTACCCCGACCACTACCAAGAGTAGAGAGAGTACTGTTGGCAAGGTAATCCTCTCCTTATAGAAGAGTACCAATACCAAAGCTACAATAATAGGGTAACAGAAAAAGATAGTAGAAGCAATCCCTGGGCTGAGGTAGTCATAAGCTAAGAATAGAAATTCTGCTGAAAACGCATAGAGCAAGCCCAAGACACTCATAATAAGCCCTTCACGAAAACTTATACCAAGCCTTTCCTTCTGATAGAAAAGGAATAAGAGAATAGATCCGCTGGCGATTAGGAAGCGGTAAAAAAGAGTGGCATCTACCGAGAATGCTTCCGCTTTCTTGATAGGAATCATAAAAAGCGGAATCAGTCCATAGGTAAATGCCGAGATAAAGGCACATAAGTAGCCTTTGACAATATCTTTCATAATAAAAAGCCGCTGAGGCTATAGCAAATCCTTAAAATAAGAGAGGTACCAATCAATGGTCTTGACAATCCCTGTTTCAAAGTTTTCCTGAGCACGCCAGCCAAGTTCGGTTTCGAGTTTGGTAGCATCAATAGCATAGCGACGGTCGTGTCCCGCACGGTCTTTGACAAAGGTAATCAGGTCTTTGTAAGACTTGCCTTCTGCCAAGGGGCGTTTTTGATCTAACAATTCACAGATATGCCCTGCAATAAAGAGGTTATCACGTTCGTTGCGCCCGCCTATATTATAGGTCTCCCCTGCTCTTCCTTTGTGGAAGACTAAGTCTATCCCTGTACAATGGTCTAAGACATAAAGCCAGTCGCGCACATTCTTTCCATCTCCATAGATAGGAATAGCTTCTCCCTGTAGGGCCTTGCGAATAATAGTAGGAATCAGTTTTTCCTTATGCTGCTTAGGCCCATAGTTATTAGAGCAATTGGAAGTAGTTACATTCATACCATAAGTATGGAAGTAAGCCCTGACAATCATGTCCGAAGAGGCTTTGGAGGCACTATAAGGTGAATTAGGCGCATAAGGAGTTGTCTCAGTAAAGAGACCTGTCTCCCCCAAAGTACCATATACCTCATCGGTAGAGATATGGTGAAAACGCGCCTCTTTATAGGCTTCTTTGACTACAAAAGGAGCCTCCATCCAGTGGTGGCGTGCTACATCCAAGAGGGTAAAAGTCCCATGTATGTTGGTAGTGATAAACGCATCAGGATTAGCGATAGAGTTATCCACATGAGATTCGGCTGCAAAGTGAATCACTCCTTGGAAATCATATTGCTTAAAGAGAGACTCTATGAGTTTTCTATCACAGATATCCCCCTTTACAAAAGTATAGTTAGAGGCATGTTCTACCTCGGTAAGGTTCGCCAAATCCCCCGCATAAGTGAGTTTGTCTAAATTTACCAAATGATAATCGGGATATTTCTGTGCAAAATACACTACGAAGTTAGCCCCGATAAAGCCTGCTCCGCCAGTGATTAAAATATGCTTCATCTTATATTAATGAGGTATTTTGAGACATCAAGGATATTAAAGAATCTCTCCAGTAAGGAATAAAGAAATTGAAATCCGATTTGAGTTTGTTTTTATCCAATACAGAATAGGCAGGACGTGCTGCAGGTGTTGGGAAATCTTCTGTTCTACAAGGAATTACCTTGCAATCGCTACCGGCAAGCTTAAGTATTTCTACAGCAAAATCGTACCAAGAGCACACCCCTTCATTAGAGAAGTGATATACATCTTGTCTGCCCCTATATAGCTTATTTTCAATCACAAAGATAATAAAGCGTGCTAAGTCTTTGGCATAAGTAGGTGTACTTACCTGATCAAATACCACTTTGAGTTCTTTGCGTTCTTTGCTGATACGCAAGATATTTTTTACAAAATTGTTTCCAAAAGCAGAGTAAAGCCAAGAGGTTCTTAAGATTAAGAAATCAATATCGGAATGTTGCAAAGCACTCTCTCCCAATAACTTGGTTTGTCCATAAGCTCCTAGAGGAGAAGTGGCATCGGTTTCTGTATAAGGGGTATTCTTATCTCCTGCAAATACATAATCGGTAGAGAGGTGAATGCAAGCACTCTTGTGTTCTGTACATGCTTGGGCGATATTTTTTACAGCCAAGTGATTGACCAAGTTAGCTGTTTCTTTATCTATCTCAGAACCATTGACATTGGTATAAGCAGCACAATTGATCACAAGCTCTATGTTATGCTTTTTAAAAAAAGCATTGATCTTGTCTACATTGGTTACGTCCAACTCATTTCTTGTGGTAAAAATATAGTGATTTGTAGCGGACTTAGGTAATTCTTGGTGAATTTCCATAGCAAGTTGTCCACTTGCTCCTGTGATGAGTATATTTTTCATATATGTTTTAATATAATTTTTCTTTGTAATCAAATAGCCAAGCATCCTTTAGAAGAGGACTTTGCTTGTCTTTCTCTGATAGAATAATATCTTTTGTTGGAATTTTCCAATCTATGGCAATAGTCGCATCGCTCCAAAGAACACTACCCTCATGGGCGGGTGCATAATAAGCATCACACTTATATTGGAAAACAGCTTCTGGACTTAGCACTACAAAACCATGAGCAAAACCGCGCGGTATAAAGAACTGTCTCTTGTTCTCTGCTGTAAGCTCTACCCCTACATAACGACCAAAGGTAGGCGACCCTTCGCGTATATCGACTGCTACATCCCATACGGCACCACTAACTACTCTAACAAGTTTAGACTGTGCATAAGGTGGCTTTTGAAAGTGCAATCCTCTAAGTACCCCATAGGTAGATTTGGATTCGTTGTCTTGCACAAAGGTCGTACTACACACGTTTTCTATAAATCTTTGCTGAGAGAAAGATTCAAAGAAATAGCCCCTCTCATCGGCAAAGACTTTGGGTTCTATGATAACAACTCCTTCTATATCTGTCTGTATAACATTCATTTTTAGCTATTTAGATTTATTTTACTAAGTCTAACAAATACTGCCCATAACCATTCTTAGAGAGCTCCTGGGCCAGTTTCTTCAGCTTTTCCTTACTAATCCAACCTTTTCGGTAAGCAATCTCTTCCAAACAAGAGATTTTCAATCCTTGTCGTTTTTCCAAGGTCTCTACAAAGTTGGTTGCTTCGGTCAGTGAATCATGTGTACCTGTGTCCAGCCAAGCAAAACCACGCCCTAAGAGTTGCACTTTAAGTTCTTTTGCTTGGAGGAATGCTTGGTTTACCGAAGTAATCTCCAATTCTCCTCGTGCAGAAGGCTTTATCTGTTTGGCTACCTCTACCACTTTGTTAGGATAGAAATATAGGCCTACAATAGCATAATTAGACTTTGGATTTTTAGGTTTTTCTTCTATTGAAAGAACATTACCTTCCGCATCAAACTCAGCCACACCATAACGCTCAGGGTCTTTTACATAATAGCCAAAGACGGTTGCCTTTTGCTCCTCTTGCACATTGACTACTGCCTGAGAGAGCATTTGAGAAAAGGACTGTCCATAGAAGATATTATCTCCTAAGATCAAGCATACATCGTCCCCTGCGATAAATTCCTCCCCAATGATAAAGGCCTGGGCCAAACCATCAGGTGAAGGCTGTACAGCATAAGAAAGATTAAGTCCCCATTGACTTCCGTCCCCAAGCAAACGATGGAAAGCCGCTGCATCCTCAGGGGTAGTTATAATGAGTATATCTCTAATACCAGAAAGCATCAGCACCGATAACGGATAGTAAATCATAGGCTTATCATAGATAGGTAGCAACTGCTTGGAAACCCCTTTGGTGATAGGGTAAAGCCTTGTGCCTGAACCTCCTGCTAAAATAATTCCTTTCATACCGAATTTTTCGCAAAAGTAAAATAAAAAAATGAATTAGTAGCCAAGTTTAAGTTTTATTTATGAATAAAATTAAGACTCTTTAATAAGAGGTTAGTCGTTAGTGGTTAGTATTGGGTCTTTTTAGAGTTTAGGATTAAAAACAGTAAGGGCGAATTGCCATTCGCCCTTACTACTATTATTCCCTATCCTACATCCAGTAAGTAGCAGAATCATGTTTATCTCGTGCTTCATCTATAAGCGCTTTTACTCTTTCAGGAGTAATGCTATAGTAGTCAGCTATCTCTTTGTAATAGCGAGCAGTGTCTTCTTTCCCTCCAGAGGAGATAGAAGTAATCACTTGCACTGGTATCTTCTGAGAGAAATCGGTAGTACTACGTGCTTTCAACTCATCACCAGGAGCATTAAAAGCATAAAATTCTCCTTGTTGATTATTCTTATTTTTAGTTCCTCTTAATACATGGAAAAGACTTACTCTTATATCATATTTTGCATAGGCTTTTCCAGGAGCAAAATAGCCTTTCAATCCCAAAGGATTGTCGGTAAGTACAGAACGTTTGGTACTATTTTTTTCATCAATTAGGTCTCCGATAGGTACTTGTTCTGGATCTGTATCACGATAGGTGTAAGTAAATAAAGAAGCTGTATCAGTACTTTCTTGTTGAGTTTTGGTATCGGTATAGCTCTTTACTTCAAAGAAGTGCTGGTGAATAGGGAGCATCTGTGCACTTGTAAATTCGTGGTTCATACGCTCGCCTTTGCTATTGTAATAGACAATTTCCATGGCATAGTGTGCCCCCTCTATCATTACCACAGGAGAGGCCTCGGTTAGTATCTTCCCATCCATATCCTTACGTACCCAGTTTTTGGTCGTTTGATCCAGTTCAAACTTGAACCTCTGTACAGGTGCTATGATACTTTCAGGATCTCCATGGAAGCGTACCCCATGAAGGTGTCCTCTGCGGATAACAAATTCTACTCTAGTGGGATCCTCATGACCTTTGTCCTCTTTTTCATTGTTAGGTTTCTGTGGATCTTTACTACATGAGGTAATTGCTACCCCTAAAAGAGTAGCTGTTAGTACTGTCCTTAGTGTGCTTAATAAGTGTTTCATCTTGTTGTTTTTTTAATTTTGTTTTAAGTTGTTTGTATAATCAGCAGGTCGGTTAAACTCAAAGGAAAGTTCGTAAGTATTACTCTCGCGCTTGTATTTTAGCTTCACAATAGGCGTATTCTTTGCTTTAGAGCTTTCCACAGCAGGCTTATTAGGATTTGCATTCCAAAGGATCTCTGCGTCTGTTTCTTTTAGCTCCTTGTTAGAAAAAGTAGCGTAGAACTCTTCCTTCGTAAAGTTTTTCACGGAATACCCCTTATCATCATTTTCTCGGATATATTGATAAGGTTTGCCACTGAAGAAAGAGATATACTGCTCAAAATACTCAAAAATCTCTTTAGGCTGATCATTTTTAGCTTCTTCTCCTGTAGCATCTAAGGGAGTGATGGTAATACTATCCACTCCTTCATAGCTTTGATAAGGGCGAATATCTAAGTCAAATACATTCGCAAAGCTAACCGCTACTTTATATTTTGCAAAAGGTGCTTCTTGGCGAGTGGCCTCATACACCAAGGGTTCAAAAGGATTGGACTGCTCATAAGCAACATTCCCATTGCTGAATTTGGCTATAAAATCGTCCTTCTTTAGAGCAATACTTTTGTTTAACACTCCTAATTGCAAGGTTGCAAGTGAAAGAGTCTCATTCTCGGTAAAATCTCTTTTCTTCTCTACCTTCAAGACCTCCTTGACAGAGGTTGTTTGACCTTTTTGGTCGGTAACAGAGAATAAGAAGTCATAATTTCCCTCTTTGGCATCGGCAGGAATATCCACATGTTTGTGTATTTTTCCTCCTTTTTTCCCTACAAATTCAGTAGAAATCTCCTCTATCTTGAAAGAAGACTCCCCATTGGCATAAGTAATCTGTAGTTTGGTCTCCTTAATCATTCCTTCAGCAGAGAAGAGGGCTTCTATATGTACATCATCACCTATGTGACCTATTTTAGAGTTTTCATGTCCTAACTCCAATTCTTCTATTTTAGGAGCTGGAACATTTTCATCATTTTTATCCTCTTTGGAACAAGAAAAGAGTAAAGCGGCAGAAAGTGCTATGAAAGAGAACTTTCTAAGTACATTTGTTATTTTTTTCATTTTTTTCTAATTTTAGTATTCAACAATATTTTTAAAAATTATAATTCAACCTCAGATATACATTGCGCCCTAAGTCGTGGGCGTAATAGCGGAAACGATTGGTGTATTCCTTATATAGCTGATTGAAAAGGTTTTCACAAGAGAGCCGTACCGAGAGGGGCTGCTGCTCCCCTATGGCTATGGTACCTCCTATGGCTGCCTCAAAGAGATGATAGGCATCGGGGGTGGTGGCTACCAGTTCCTGAGAAGGCTCAAAGCGCGTCTGCTTGGCTACAAAGGTATGACCTATACTTGCTTCCAAGGTCTGAAATAAGCCTTTGGGTTGGGCTTTCCATTCCAAAGACTGGCTCAGGCGTGGGGCAGGTATAAAAGGGAAATACCTATCTGTCTTTAGCTCATTGGCAAAGACTACCGACCCTCGTAGCCCATAGGAAAGACGCTGAGCGAACGCTCCCCACTGAGCAAGCCTTAGCGAAGCATCTATATCAACTCCACGGAAGAGGGCATCGGCTTGGGTATACTGGAATATAGGATATACCCCAGAGAACAAGGTGCGTGTCTCCCCTGTAGGATAGTCATAGATATAGTTCTTAATGAGCTGTACATAGGCATCGGCTGTAAGATATATACCTCTCTCTGGGTGGGTATAGCTTAGAGAGGTAATCCATTTGGCGCCTGTTTCAGGACTCAGTGAGGCCTCACCCAGATTATAAGTCCCCGCTCCGTGATGCAAGCCACTGCTATAGAGTTCGTTGACCTGAGGTGCTCTCCAGGCCACGCCTATGTTGCTACTGAGTGCCGTGTGAGGAGTTGCTTGCCATGCTCCCCCTAAGCTATAGGTGATATTATGAAAATCATGTTCGCCCCCATAGCGTTGGGAATACATATCATAGCCATCGGCACTGAGGTACTTATAGTCATAACGCAAACCCGCCTCAGCATTCCAATTGTCCTTATGATACTTCTCTATTGCAAAAGCCCCATAGCCCACTGAAGCAAAGTTGGGAATCACAGGTACCACTCCCGTTCCAGGTTGGTTATAGTTATCTTGTAAGGAAAAACTACCTCCTACCAAAGTTTTCCAATATTGGGTATCCATATTCTCCCAAAAGACCTCCGCCAGATGGGTAGTTAACCACATATTAAGGGCTGGAATACGCGTTCTATCCAATCGGCGCACACTGAATTCCTGTCGAATATCCTTTTGGAAAGCATATTGGGCTGTGAGTTTTCCTCCGAAAGGAAGAAAATAGTAAGCCTTAGCCTTGAGCAGATGATGTATAACTTTCTGCTTAGGAGCTTCTATACTATAGGAAAAAGGATAGGTGGTAAGTGGCCGACCAATTTCAAAGCGTGCTAATAGGTCATCCAAGTTGCCTATATGTGATCCATAAAAGACACCACTCTCATTCTCATATCGACTATAGAACAACTCGGCACTACCTGCTTCCTGTCGCATACCTATAGCTGCGGAAAAGTTGGCCTCGGCAGCAGCGGTATTGTTCAGCATATAATCGGCTGTGTGTATATCACCCGAACGCTTGAGCGTTCCCTGCACACGCCATGCCCAGTGGAGCAGCCCAGGCAGCCCACTTTCCAGCTTGAGGGTCGTGGCCGACTTTCGTCCATTGGAGGCAAAGGAAGGAGAGAGCTGCCCGTGTAGCCCATCACCATAAGGAAGCTGGTTTGGTGCAATCACCACTACGCCTCCCAAGGCATCGGAGCCATAACGCACCGCATCGGCACCCTTGATCACCGTAATCTTATCGGCTACAGCAGGGTCTATCTCAGGGGCATGGTCAGCCCCCCATTGCTGTCCTTCTTGGCGCACCTCGTTGTTGAGAATCAAAATACGGTTACTATGTAGCCCATGAATAACAGGTTTGGCTATGGTAGCTCCTGTTTGTATCATAGAAACCCCTGCCACTGTAGTGAGTACTTTGGCCAACTCCTCTCCTGATTTTTGTTGGAGCTTGGGCTTATCTATAGCCACAGAGGCTGTTACAGGTTTGGCTACATGTCCAATAAGGGTAGTTCCTGCAAGCTGATTGACTTCCTCCTGCATGACCACTTTATAAGGATTAACAGCAGGAATGGCAACGATTGCCTCGTAGTCCAAAAAACCTAAGTAATTCACCTTGATAGGATATTTCCCTTTGGCTAAATTGGGAATATTCACCCTACCTTTGGTATCACTTACAAAGTGCTTTCCTACGAAATGGACAACCGCACTGGGCAAGGGCTGCCCTGCTTTGTCTTCTACTATTAGGCTGAGGGTCTCTTGCCCATAGAGGGAAAAACCCATAACTAAGAGAAAAAGACTTAATAGCTTTTTCATAATGATTAATGATTAATGCCAATAATGATTAAGGTCAATAATGATTAATGATTAAGGTCAATAATGCCCTATGATTAATAGCCTAACGAAAACTTGGTTATTAATCACTAATCATTGATCATTAAACATTATAGAAAGGAGGACCTCTTAAGAGAAGTTGGATAGAAGAAGATTGTGTTTTTTCTTCTTTTAAGAAAAACACAAGGGTATCATTCGCTGATAGAAGATAATAGACAAAAGTAGTAAAGACGAAACTTTGGTGCAACTGGAAAAACATGCAGTCGTGATGCTTTTCCGCCTGCGAGATATGGGTATCATGTTCGCACTTTTTACCATGTGCATAGGTACATAATTCCTTTCCTGAGTGGTGATTATGGAAAAATTCACCGACAGGAAAAGCTATTTTTAACATGCTCAATAGCAGTAAAAAAGCAAAGATACGAATATGTAGCTTCCTCTTTTTCATTGGGAGCGCAAAGTTACAAAAATAATACGAAAAAAGCAAGGATTTTTTTTAATACTTCACTTCTTTACGACTTGAGACAAGCAGAGCTACTAATAGACAGACAATGGTAGTAAAGGCTACATTGATCAAGGTCTTTTTCAAGCAATAGAGCCATAGCTGCCACTGGAAGGTATCTAATAGAGAGAAAATCAGATGAAAGATTAGCGAGAAAGAAAGTACATAAAGTACTCGCAGGGTAGAGCTTACTTGTAACAGATTGACCGGTTGGTCTTCAAAACTCTGCCCGAAAAACAAGCGAATGAGCAAAGGACGAAGAAAGACCACACAAAGGGTCGCACAACTATAAAGTCCACTAGTGTTGGAGAGTGCATCTATAGCAAGACCAGAGAGGGCGGCCAATAGCAGCAAAAGTGCCCTATCGGCTACCGCAGGATAGGTCATAAAGAAAAGCAGGTATAAGGCAGGATTGGCATACCCGAACAGGTTCATGTTGTTCAGCAGTATGCCTTGCAAAAGTACCCAGCCTATGAGCTGTAAAATATAAGACAAACTATTCATTGGCTTGCTCTTGTATCTGTTCTTCTAATTGTTGGATAGGGACTTGGTCTTTGTTTTTGATAATATACACATGTTGCAGCTGTTGCATATCGGTAAATAACTTCACTTGGGAGAGTAGGGAGTTATCCCGTGTATTGGCATTGACACTAAGTACACGCCCTATAGGAATCCCTTTGGGGAATATACTCGAATGACCTGCGGTAACAATGGAGTCACCTACAGAAATAGGTGCTAGGCTAGGTATATCGGTCAGTTGCACTATGGTAGGGTCTTTCCCATCCCAAGAAAGGGTACCATAGTAGCCTGATTTCTTATGGGTTGCACTGATTTTAGAACGTGTATTAAGGACAGACTGCACTGAGGCATACCGCGTGGTTGCCTTGTCTATGATTCCTACAATTCCTCTGGGAGAAACCACTCCCATATCCTCACGGATACTATCGCGTAATCCTTTGTCTATTATCAAGTAGTTCTTGGACAGATGACAACTATTCTTAATCACCTCCGCCCTATAGACGGCATATTGCTCTGGGGAGTACAGCAATATAGGATCCTTAGAAAGTTGTTCCAACTTCTGGGCGCGCTCTCTGAGCAACTGTTCGTGCAACTGTTTGTTCTCTTTGGTCAACTGTTCATTCTGCTGCTTGAGAGAGAAATACTCCTGTACCCCAGTGCGCAAGAGATAGATATCCCCTACTACATCGGAGGCTATATATAGGAACTTGGACTGCTGGAAAGAATTCCCTCCGAGCACAAAAGAAAAAGAAAAAGCAAATAAAAGCAGGAAAAGCAGGAAATCTTTTTGTCGCTTAAAAAACAATAAAATCAGCCGCATCTATTTCATCAAGATAGTTTTGAACTTCTCTATATTTTTCAGTGTAATTCCTGTTCCTCTTACCACAGCACGTAGTGGATCTTCAGCTACATACACGGGCAAGTCCGTACGCATAGAAATACGCTTATCAAGCCCACGAAGCATGGAGCCTCCTCCTGCCATATAAATACCTGTATTGTAGATATCGGCAGCGAGCTCTGGTGGCGTCTGGGAGAGTGTTTCCATAATAGCATCCTCTATACGTAGGATAGATTTGTCCAAGGCCTTAGCCACTTCACGATGAGAGATTTCTACCTGTTTGGGTTTTCCGGTAAGTAGGTCGCGACCTTGTACAAGCATAGGATCAGGCGGAGAATCAATATCCTCAATAGCCGCACCTGTGTTGATCTTGATATTCTCAGCTGTTGTTTCCCCTATATAAAGGTTATGACGGGTACGCATATAGTAGATGATATCGTTGGTAAAGACATCTCCTGCAATCTTTACTGACTTATCACAAACAATGCCTCCTAAGGAAATCACCGCAATCTCGGCTGTACCGCCCCCTATGTCAATAATCATATTCCCTTTGGCTTGCATGATATCTAGACCTATCCCAATGGCAGCGGCCATAGGTTCATAAATAAGAAAGATCTCTTTACCATTGACCCTCTCACAGGATTCGCGTACGGCACGCATCTCTACCTCGGTAATACCAGAAGGAATACATACCACTATCTTAAGCGAAGGAGAGAAAAAGCGCCTTTTAAGCGGCGGAATACTTCTGATAAAAGCATTAATCATCTGTTCGGAGGCATCGAAGTCGGCAATAACCCCATCCTTAAGCGGGCGAACGGTCTTGATACGTTCGTAGGTCTTTCCCTGCATCAGTTGTGCTTCTCTACCTACTGCGATAATCTTGTTAGTGCTTAAATCACGTGCCACTATGGAAGGGCTATCCACTACGACCTTATCCTTATGAATAATAAGTGTGTTTGCTGTCCCTAAGTCAATGGCTATCTCTTCTGTTAAGAAATCGAAAAATCCCATCGTAAAATCTTTTATCTATGTTAAATAAATATATACTATTGTCGGCTATTGGGTCTCTTCTCTCACTATTGGAGAAGAGACATTTTTTAGCCGTCAAAGGTAAGAAAAAAAAATCAAAGAAAAACCTATAAAAATGTTTTTCTTTGATAAAAAATCAACCGCTCTTATTTAAGAAAAAACCGCTCCCCTATAGGGAACGGTTTTTGAAGCATGATGAATGATATAAAAAATGTGTAACGTTTAATATCCTTCGTTTTGAGATACTCCGCCACTGTTAGGGCTATCTACTTCAGACTTAGGTATAGGGAATGCCAGTAACTTATCTCCTATATTTCGGCTTCGGACAACATTGCCTGCACTGTTAAGTTGCGGAATGGCTGCTGCCCAACGGAGCAAATCCCAATAGCGCTGTCCCTCACCTACGAGCTCTCTTACACGCTCTTTCTTAAGATCGTCCAAGGTTACAGCACTAACATCCGAAAGGCCTCTTTCGTGGCGAAGGGTGTTGTAATACCCCTTGGTCTTATCACCTGTACCTGCTGGATCATCGGTATTGAGATGGGCTTCTATGGCATTGAGTAAGACCTCTTCGTAACGAATGACCTTGATATTATTACTTCCTTGTGTACCATAGAACTTATTATTAAGAAAATACTTAGTTTGTCCTCCTAATCTACCTGAGGTAATCAGATTCTTTCTCACATCTCCTGCTTCATAAAGATTTACTGCCTGCTCAGATACTGCCAATTGTGCATAACCTGGGGAGTAGTGTACTAAAAAGTCATAAGAATCAGAGCTCAAAGAGCTGGTAGTACCTACGGTAAGTTCAAAGACGCTATTTTCCGCATCGGGTTTGGAGAAAGTTCCTTGCAAATCATCTTTGGCCGCTACGGCATACTTCCCTGAAGAGATAATCTCTTCGGAGAGTTCAGCTACCTTGGCATAATCGCCTTTGTAGAGGTAGTAACGAGAAGCGATGGCCTTGAGTGCCAAGGGAGAAATATAGTTTTTCTCGGACGAACTGGTCTGCTCTACCACATCACCTATGGCCTCAAATAAGGCATTGGCCCGATTAAGGTCGCTTTCTATCTGTGCCTCTGTCTGTGCTACAGTGGCACGAGTAGAGCTGGCATTAGGATCGTACTGCAATGGTATAGGCACCCCTAGAGTACCCCCAGCATATTGCTGACCATAGAGGCGAAGCAAGTCAAAGAGTGCCAAAGCTCGTACAGTATAAGCTTGTCCTTTGAGTCGCTTGATCTCATTGGCTGTCTCCTGTGGATCATTACTTCCTCCCCAAGTGAGGTTATCGGCTGCATTGATGGCAATATTGGCATTTCCAATTACCCTATAGATGGCCTTCCAAGTACTTTCCGCCTCTTGTTCGGTCGTCTTCATCGTATAAGTAGAGACCCCTAAGAGACGCCCCGTCTTCTCGGTGTTGTACATCTCATCGGAGCGTACTTCCCCATAGGCGCGATAGTAGGTGCCTAAGTAATTGACATCACGCATTTTCACATAAGTCCCGTTGACAAAAGAGGTAAGCTGCTCTACGGAGCTGAGCGGTGCCATTTGTTCCCCTTGGTGAAATTGGGTTTCTGTAAAGTCCTTACTGCAAGAGGTCAGTGCAAAGCCTGTAGTAAGAGAAAGGAGGGTATATATAATTTTTCTCATTGTAAATCAGTATTATAGGTTAACATTTACTCCAAAACTTACGGTTCTAAGGGAAGGAAGTCCAAATGCTGTTTGTCCTCCTACTGAATAGTCAGGGTCTCCCTTGAAGTTCTTATCAAAGTTATGTGTCCAAAGGTTGTCGCCTAAGGCATAGAACTCTAAGCCCTTGAAATAAGTCTTCTCTAACCATTCAGTTTTAAGTTTGTAAGAGAGCTTTACAGTCTGTAAGCGCAAGTAGTCGCCTTTGTATAAGAAGCGTGAGGAAACAGCTGTAGAACCTGTATTTTCACCCCATATAGGTTTTGGATGGTCGGAGTTGCGGTTCTCAGGTGTCCAATAGTTGTTATACTGAGACTTGTAACCTGGGTAGATATGGGTAATTCTACCGTCGCTACGTCCGAATTGGCCTAAAGCATCATAGATTTTGTTCCCAAAACCATAAGAGAATTGTGCCAAGAGTGTCCAGTTCTCATAAGAGAGCTTGGTATCGAACCCACCATATAGGGTAGGAATGGCGCTACCTTGTATAGCTTCGTGAGCCTCATTATAGTTTTCAGTGGTCGCTCCTCCTTCTCCATTGATATACCAGCGAGGATTTCCGTTTTCAGGATTGGCACCTGCCCATTTCTTAAGGTAGAAAGAGTTCACGGCTTCTCCCTTACGGATGATACGACGACCTGTGATGATATCATTCTCATCATACATCTTGGTAACCTCATTCTTTAGTGTACTGATATTTCCACCAAGGCTCCAGTTAAGTCCGTTTTCGCTTTCAAGTATTTTGGCATTGAGCGTAAATTCAAGTCCTTTGTTGACCATTTCCCCTATATTGATGAATCTTACTGCATCCTCTGTCTTTTCATCATAAGCCCCTTGAGCAATAGAAAGTGGAGAGGCAAAGATCATATCCTTGGTTTGCTTATTAAAGTAAGCCACAGACAAGGTAATTCTGTCCTTGAACAACCCTAAGTCAAAACCAATATTAAGAGGAGAGAGTGTTTCCCAACGCAAGTCCTTATTATTTACCCCTACAGGATAAGCCCCTGGGGCATTGTTATAGTTGTAACTATATCGGTATAGCGCATAAGGAGAAACATCCACCAAGTTACCTACCTGTCCATAGGAGGCTGAGAGTTTCAATTGGGATATCTTCTTCCATTGTTTGAGTGCTTCCAAACGGGCAAAATCCACCCCTGCTCCTACAGAACCAAAGTAACCTGTCTGGTTATCTGTCCAGAAGTTGGACACACGGTCTTGGCGGCCAGAGAGGTCAAGTAGGAAGAACTTATCATAGTCATAGTGAGCAGTGAGCGCATAACCGCCACGAGAATCCACATTGTCAGTACCTGTAGTACCTACAGGAGAGATAAAGTTGTACAAAGATTTGAGCTTATCGGAACCTACTTGTTGTGCTTTAGCTCCTAAGACTTGCTTATCGGTACGGTAAGCCTCTTGGATGAGATTCACAGAGAAATTGTTCTTATCCTTGATCTTAAAGTCATAGGAGAGAATGTTCTGTACGTTGAAGCTAAAGATACGCGTGGTATACCAAGTACTTTCTCCTCTGGTTTCTTTCCCATCACCATGTAAGGGAGAGAGGTAACTCTTTTGGGTAAGGTCTATATACTCAGGGGCGAAAACAAACTTATAAGTAAGGTTGTCCCAAATCTTGTAATCGGCTTGGAAGTTACCAAAGCCTCTGACTGTTTCAGCCTTATACTGGTTGATGCCTTGTAGGGCAGCCACATTGTGGAGTCCATTCCTCAATTCCCCATTAACCCCATAGTTGTAAGTACCATCGGGATTATAAGCTCTATCAATAGGCTGCAAGAGGTATTGCCCTAAGATAGGGTTTCCATAGTTAGCCCCATCAAGCTGGGTTACGGTTTGCCCATAAGAGAGCTGAATATCGGTAGCCAACGTAAGGCGATCACTTGCTTTATAATTGATTCGGTTAGAGTTGGTTACACGGTGAAATCCTGTTGATTTCACGATACCATCTTGGTTATAATATCCTACAGAGGAGTAGTAGCTTAACTTTTCATTTCCTCCCGATACAGAAGCGTTGATCTTCTGCATAAGAGCAGCAGCATTTTCGGTGATTTTTCGCCAGTCAGTATTGATATGTCTGTTATTGTAAAGCTCTTGCAAGGACTCCCCTATATCTCCTGTCAGAGTACCTGCGTTAAGAGCAGCCAAGAGCGCTGTTTTGTCATTGTTGGGAAAAGCAGCCGCTCCTTCTTCAGAGTTAAGATAGGAATCATATAGGATACTAAGCCACTGGGTTGTGGTAAGGAGTTCTTCTCCTGCTGAAGCACGAGAGACCAGACCTACTTCACTGCTTAGATTGTACTTAGCATCACCTTTTTTACCTGATTTGGTAGTGATGATAATCACCCCTGTACCAGCATCCGCCCCATATACGGCTGTAGAAACGGCATCCTTGAGGACAGTTACACTCTCTATATCATCGTCGTTGAGGTTGGCTAGCACGTTGGTAGAGAAAGTATCTCCTTGGGTGTGATTTCCTTGGTTTACACGTACCCCGTCAATGATATAGATAGGGTTGTTACGCCCATTGACAGAGGCCTGCCCACGAATACGTAGGTTGGCATTACCCCCAGGTTGTCCAGAGGTAACCCCTCCTTGCACCCCTGCTACCTTACCCGAAAGGGCTTTATCTACAGAGGCTGCGGCACTGTTGGAGACATTATCCACTTTTCCTATGGAACCTGTGGCCTCCTTTACCGCTTGTTTCTGACCGAAACCGACGAAGACAAACTCGTCAATCTCTTCTACGTCCAAGAGTAAGGCCACATCCAATTTTCGGGTCTTAGCCGTTACCTTATGGTCTTGGGTCTTGTACCCGATGGAAGAGAACTCCAAAACTTCCCCCTCTTTTACCTTGAGGGAGTAAGTACCCTTCTCATCGGTAGAGACCCCTTTGGTAGTACCCTTAACGATAACAGAGGCACCGAATAGGGGTTCTTGATTTTCGTCCTTCACCACCCCAGAGACAGTACGCTCCTGAGCGAGGGACAACTGACATACTCCTAAGAATAAGAGCAGCAGATAAGCAACTTTTTTAATTCTCATATATCAACTATTTTAAAGACGCTGCAAAATTACAAAAAATATTCTAAACAGAATTATATTTTGCATTTATTTAAAAAAATAGATTTTTAATCTATCAATAATTACAAGGTAAAAAATAAAACACTACTCTCCTTTGCCTAACACTTAACTAACTGATTGTTAATCTCTTACACAAGAAAAAGCAGTTATTTTTAAATATAAAAACAATAATTTCTACAGGGTTAGTTATATGTAGAAAAAATATCTGATATTTAATACATATTAAAAAAACAAGAAAACTGTTCCATTGTATGGAACAGTTTCCCGAACTAAAGTATAAAGGGATTGCTTTTTCGTTTAGTATCCGTCATTTTGAGGGACATTGCTGTACTCACTATTGCGCTCTGCTTGAGGAATAGGGAAGGCAAAAGCCTTATTAGGTACCGTCCTATTCTTAGCAGGATTCACCGCTCCTGTGATTTCATATTGAGGTACAGCATCTCCCCAGCGGAGTAAGTCCCAATAGCGGAAGCCCTCGCCTAAGAGTTCTCTTAGTCTTTCTTTCTTGAGTTCCTCAAGGGTAAGAGAAGTAGCTGCTGCTGTAAATCCTCTTTGTGCTCTGAGCCTATTATAGTAGGTAAGCGCCTTAGTTTCATTACCTTTCTTTAGGTAGGCCTCGGCAGCATTGAGCAAAACTTCCTCATAACGTACCAACTTCACGTTGGCTTGGGATTGTAGGTCGGAGAACTTCCCATTCAAGAAATAACCAACTCTACTATTTCCTGCAAAGAGATTTCCTCTGGCATCTGCATCATCAAAAAGGCTTAGTGCATAATCGGTAGGTAAGAGCGTTCCATAGCCTCCACTATTGAATAAGTATCCATATCCTGAAGCACCGAGAGAGCCACTCACTCCAACAGCCAATTCAAAGATACTATTGCTGGTATTGGGTTTTACAAAGGAAGCTGATAGGTCAGCAGCTGGCATTACCTCATATTTGTGTGAGGCTATAATTTCCTTAGAAAGGGTAGCTACCTTATCCCAATCGCCTTTGTAGAGGTAAAAACGTGACTGGTAGGCCTTTACCGCCATAGGAGACAGTTTGGTCTTATCAGTGGTATTTACCAAGCCTGCAAGCGTTTTTCGCTGTGCGGTAGCAGCTTCTTGGAATAATTGTATAGCCATGTCAAAGTCTGCCTCTATTCGTTTTTCTGTATCCTCTATAGTAGGACGAGTGGTGTTAGCCAAAGCGTTGTACTGCAAGGGCAGTGGTACGCCGAGGGTACCCCCTGTATACTTCTGTCCATAGAGGCGAAGTAGGTCAAAGAACGCCATACCACGGATCGCATAAGCTTGTGCTTTTATAGCCTTAACTTCACTGGGATTAGCTGCCCCTCCTCCTGCTTTTTGAGAGGAGAGGTTGTCAGGTGCATTGATCACATTATTGATATTGGCAATCACTCCATAGATTGTTGTCCAAGTATCTCGTGCATTTCCGTTATTAGCATCCATGGTATAAAGGCTCTCTGCCCTAAAGCGGCCTACACTTGTATCATTATATATCTCATCGGAACGTACTTCGCCATAGGCCAAGTAATAAGCCCCTAAATACGACATTGCTCTCATCTGGGCATAGGTACCATTGACAAAGGAAGAGGCTTCCTCTACAGTTTTAAGGGGTTCTGCTTGTTTGGATTGGAAAAATTGGGTCTCTGTAAAGTCCTTACGGCATGAGGTAAGCAGCAAACCGCCTGTAAGAAAAAGAGAGGTATATATAATTTTTTTCATTTCTCTAGTATTTTATAGATTAACATTTACACCAAAGCTATAGGTTCTTAAGGTTGGAAGGGTAAAAGAGGTTTCTCCACCGATATTAAAATCTGGGTCTCCCTTATAGTTCTTGTCAAAATTATAAGTCCATACATTGTTACCTAACATATAGAATTCCAACCCTTTAAGATAAGTACCTTCCAAGAACTCTGGTTTCACTCTATAAGAGAATCTAACAGTCTGCAATCTTACGAAATCCCCCTTGTATTGGTAACGGGTAGAGAAGCTGGTACCATTCTTATTACCTTTACCCAATATAGGTTTAGGATCTCTTGCATTTTTGTTCTCAGGTGTCCAATAGTTACCTACTTGAGAAGCATTTCCTGGATAAGAACTCAATAAACCACCATCGCTATTAACATAGGAAGCAAAGCTATCTATGATTCTATTTCCTCCTGAATAGGTAAGATCAGCCGAAAGGGTAAAGTTCTTGTAAGAGAGCTTGGTATCCACCCCACCATAGTAGGTAGGCATAGCACTTCCCTGCAGGCCATATCCTGCCTTATTGTAATCATTGGTAGTTTCTCCGCCTTCACCATTGACATACCATAGCGGGTCTCCATTTTGAGGATCTACCCCAGCCCATTTCTTCAAATAGAAAGTTCTAGCGGCTTCTCCTTCACGCATGATACGGCTGCCTGAGATCACATCCTTACCGCCGTAAAGCTTGGTTACTTAGTTCTTTAGAGAAGTGAAGTTGGCACCTAAGTTCCATTTGAAGCCATCGCCTTCGTTATCTACAATTTTGGTATTGAAGGTTAGTTCCACCCCTTTGTTAACCATCTCTCCTATGTTCTTATACACACTGGTATTTCCTTGTGCTCTGGAGAGCGGCACGGCAAAGATCATATCGGAAGTTTTCTTATGGAAGTAAGCCACTGAGAAGGTGATACGATCCTTTAAGAAGCCCATATCCAAGCCTAAGTTAAAGGGAGAAAGGGTTTCCCAACGAAGATCCTTGTTATCTACTCCACTGATGTAGCCTCCTACTTGGTCATTGTAGTTTGAAAGATAAGCGTGGACTGCATAAGGGGATACGTCCACCATATTACCTACAGAACCATAGGAGGTAGAGAGTTTCAATTGAGATACTTTTTTCCACTTTTTAACCGCTTCCAAGCGAGCAAAGTCAAGCCCTACCCCTACAGAGCCAAAGTAGCCTGTCTTGTTGTCATCCCAAAAGTTAGAGATACGGTCTTGGCGCCCAGAGATATCAAAGAGGAAGAACTTATCATAGTCATAGTGGGCAGTTACTGCATATCCACCACGAGAGCTTACCACTCTAGACCCTGAAGTACTTACAGGCTTGATAAAGTTAGACAAGGTAGTCAGTCCACTAGGGCCTACATTATGTGCCTCAGCAGCAACTCTTCTATAATCTGACTTATAGGCTTCTTGGATTAGGTTTACATAGAAATTGTTCTTTTCCTTATACTTAAAGTCATAGGAGAGTATGTTCTGTACGTTAAAGTTAAAATAACGAGTAGCATACCATTCGCTAATTCCCCCATTACTATATCCATCTCCATGAAGTGGGTTATAGTATTTATCTTCCATGATATTGATAAACTCAGGAGCAAAGACAAATTTGTAAGTAAGGTTCTTTAGGATCTTATAATCTGCTTGAAAATTTCCAAATGCTCTAGCTGTCTGGGTTTCTATATAGTTCATCTGTTGGTTTGCCACACTATTCTGAAGCCCATTAGACATTTTTCTATTACTTCCTCCCAAATAAAGTGTCCCGTCAGGGTTGTAAGCACGGTCGGTAGGTTGTAGCAGATACTGTCCTAAGATAGAGTTACCAAATTTTCCCCCATCAGGCTGGGAAAGAGTTTGCCCATAGGAAAGCTGGAGATCAGTAGCCAAGGTAAGGCGATCATTGGCACGATAGGTGATCTTGTTACTATTGGTTACACGTTGGAACCCTGTTTGTTTTACGATCCCATCTTGTTTGTAATAGCCCAAAGATGAATAATAGTCGAACCTATCATTCCCTCCTGATACGGTACCATTTACTTTCTGAAGAAGCGCAAAGCTATTTTCTGTTTCCTTACGCCAGTCGGTACTTATATCTCTCTTATTGTACAATCCCTGAACAGTTTTACCCAATTTTGCAGTTGCCAATTGTCCAGCAGCAAGTTTAGCCAAGAGAGCTTCCTTATTATTATTAGGGAAGAGTGCAGCTCCTTCTTCTGAATTGAGATAGGCATCATAAATCATGTTAAGCCATTCGGCTGTAGTGAGGTTTTTCTCTCCTGTAAGAGCACGAGAGACCATACCCACTTCGCTATTGAAACTGTACTTGGCTTCTCCTTTTTTACCAGACTTGGTAGTGATGATAATCACCCCTGCTCCTGCATCGGCACCATAGGCGGCAGTAGAAACGGCATCCTTAAGAACAGTTACACTTTCTATATCCTCATCGTTGAGGTTGGCCAAGATGTTGGAAGAAGTAGCCGCAGAAGATAGTTGTCCTTGGCTGACACGTACCCCGTCTATGATATAGATAGGATTGGTACGTCCATTGATAGAGGCCAAACCACGGATACGAACATTGGCGGCACCTCCAGGTTGTCCTGTGGTCACCCCTCCTTGTACCCCTGCGATTTTCCCAGAAAGGGCTTTATCCACAGAGGCAGCCGCACTGTTGGAGACATTATCCACTTTTCCTATGGAACCTGTGGCCTCCTTTACGGCTTGTTTCTGTCCGAAACCAACGAATACGAACTCGTCAATTTCTTCTACATCCAAGAGCAAGGCCACATCTATCTTGCGGGTTTTCCCCGTTACTTTGTGGTCTTGCGTTTTGTACCCGACAGCCGTGAACTCCAACACATCCCCATCTTTTACTTTGAGGGAGTAGGCTCCGTTCTCATCGGTAGAAACCCCTTTGGTAGTACCTTTGACAATGACAGAGGCACCTAACATAGGTTCTAAGTTCTCGTCCTTCACCACTCCTGAGACTGTCTTCTCCTGAGCGAAGGACACTTGCAAAGCCCCTAAAAATAGGAGCAAAAGATACATCACTTTAGTTCTCATATATCAACTATTTTAACAAAGGACAAAATTACAAAAAACAAAGAGAACAAAAGAACTTTTTAAATTATATTTAACTACACAACCACAAATATACACTTTCATCAGTTTTTAAAGTTATTTTCTACTAACTTTACTTTTTTACTGTATTATCCTGTTTTTATACAGTTTCATAAATGCAAAAAAGTGATAAATACGAAAAAACAACTAACTTTCTTGAAAAATATCAAATATTTTTAGGGAATTAAACAACGATTACTCATCAGTAATTAACGTGAGTTCGATATAACGAAAGCTCCCACAGATTTTCACGGATTTCACAGATTTTCTATGTTTGTGTAATTGTGCTGTTGCGATTTACACAGATTTTTATAAGGCCAAAGGCCTTATTTATACGTGGAAATTAAGGAGTTATACTTAGTTGTTGTATCATTCTCTCCGTGAAAATCCGTGGAATCTGTGGGAGAAAAAATATAATTTTGCTTACGTCGAACTCGCGTTAATTAGCCATTCGAATTAATAGTTAAAATATTATTTACTAACTTTCTAAGACGCAATAAATTGCGTCTCTACCCTAACGCTGGCTAAGACAACTCCCGATGAGCGTAGCCATCTGTAGAGACGCAATTTATTGCGTCTTAACGAATTAGATTATACAGATATTTTTATAGTCAATCATATTTAGAATGCGAATAAATAAGGCAAGGGATTCATTCCTAATTTACTCTCTTTCAAGGGCTAATTGCCATTAGCCCCTACACCTGCTCATGCTATTTTTTCGCAAACTATTTCTGTTTGACTATAACTACTGACTTAAGTTTCGCAAGCTCTGTAATCAACTGATTCTCAAAACATCCCCCCTACCCCCCCTCAAGGGGGGAGTTAGTAAGTGATAGAGGTTCAATAAGTTATAAAAGGGAAATTTTCTAATTTAATAAACAAATTAGACCATTTCAACGCCCTTAAAGCTCCCCCTTTGGAGGGGGGTTGGGGGGAGGTTTTTACAAATAATTGTTTATCAGTTACTTGCAATTTCAATAGCAACCTAAAAACAACTTGCGAAACTTAAACTACTGATTTGCATTAGTCACTAGTCATTAGTCGTTAGTCACTAGTCGTTAGTCATTAGTCATTAGTCATTAGTCATTAGTCATTAGTCGTTAGTCACTAGTCATTACCCTCTGTTTTCATAGCGCATAGCGGCCACTGGTTCTATCTTAGCGGCTTTGCGGGCAGGGAAAGTACCTGCAAAAATACCTGAAAGCACCATGATAAAGACCGCCATGAGAGCTATACCCATATCTATTTCGGTTGTTTTGAGCAGACCCATGCCCCCTGAAGCCGCCAATACCATATTAACGAGCTTGAGTACCCCTACACCTAAGAACATACCCAACAAGCCCGACGCTAAGGTGATCATCAGCGCTTCCAAGAGCACTTGTATAGTAATATGGTAAGGAGTAGCCCCAATAGCCATACGCAAACCAAACTCATTGGTGCGCTCCTTGACTACGATAAAGAGGATATTGGTTACACTGACCATTCCACTAATCAAGAAACATAGTCCCACTATCCAAATAAACACACTGATACCTGTAAAAATACTATTAACACTAGATATTTCTTCCTCGAAAGCGCGTACATAGACCGCATTAGGATCACTTTCATCAAAACGCAGATTACGCGCCAAGTAACTGGTTATTTTCACCTTGAAATCAGGAACAGAGATTTGTGCATCATCTCTTAAATAGAGCGCAAAAGTAGACATATTGGGCGCATCTTCAATATTGCAAGTAAAGCTCGGAAAAGGCACAAATATATCTGATTCAACTCTTTGACTCACCATATCATCATTTTTCATCACCCCTATCACACGGTAATACACGCCCCCTACATCAATGAGCTTGTCCAAAGGATTGTCATTGAGGAAGAGCTTGGTCGCTACCTTTTTTCCTATAATAGCCACATTGCGCGCTTTTTTGTCGTCCATGAGATTAAAAGGGCGGCTGCCTTCTATCATCTTGAAGTTGGAGAAAGACCAATACTCATGGGTAAGCCCAGTAACAGTGGTATAGTAGTTCCTCTTTCCAAAAATAGCATTTTTAGAAACAGAAGTTCTTGGTGAAAGCCCCCCTATTTCGGGAAATCTTCGCTTGATATCTTCCAAGAGGTATTTATCGAAAAAAATACGTCGGCCCTCCTGCATGTTTTTATACTTCATAGAGGTCTCCCCTCCCCAAACGAAAATAGACTTAGAGGCAAAACTCTTCAGCAGGTCTTGTACTCCATACTCTACCCCCTTGCCTATCCCTAAGAGGAGTACTAAGATAAAGATCCCCCACATAATCCCAAAGCCCGACATAAAAGTACGTACTTTGTTTTGCTTAATGGAATGAATGATTTCTCGTAATGTTTCCATAAGTCATTAGTCATTAGTCATTAGTCACCAGTAACTAGTCATTAGTCGTTAGTCATTAGTCGTTAGTCATTAGTCATTAGTCTTTACCCTCTGTTTTCATAGCGCATAGCAGCCACTGGTTCTATCTTAGCGGCTTTGCGGGCAGGGAAAGTACCTGCAAAAATACCTGAAAGCACCATAATAAAGACCGCCAAGAGAGCTATACCCATATCTATTTCGGTTGTTTTGAGCAGTCCCATGCCCCCTGAAGCCGCCAATACCATATTAACGAGCTTGAGTACCCCTACACCTAAGAACATACCCAACAAGCCCGACGCTAAGGTGATAATCAGCGCTTCCAAGAGCACTTGTATGGTAATATGGTAAGGAGTAGCCCCAATGGCCATACGCAGACCAAACTCATTGGTGCGCTCTTTGACTACGATAAAGAGGATATTGGTTACACTGACCATTCCACTAATCAAGAAACAAGCCCCCACAATCCAAATAAAAACACTGATACCAGTGAAGATACTATTGATATCGGATATTTGTTCCTCTAAGGTTTGTATATAGACAGCATTGGGATCATTGGCATCAAAGCGCAGGCTGCGTGCTAAGTAATTGAATATTTTCGTCTTAAAATCAATCACCGAAATCTTAGCATCATCGCTTAGGTAGAAGCCAAAGACTGAAATATCGGGCGTATCCTGAATATTACGGGTAAAGCTCGGATAAGGTACAAAGATTTCTGACTCGGCCTGTTGGCTCACCATATCATCATTCTTCATCACCCCAATCACGCGGTAATACACGCCCCCTACATCGATGAGCTTGTCCAAAGGATTGTCGTTAAGAAAGAGCTTGGTCGCTACCTTCTTTCCTATAATAGCGACATTGCGCGCCTTTTTGTCATCCATAGGATTGAAAGGGCGGCTGCCCTCTATCATCTTGAAGTTGGAGAAAGACCAATACTCATGCGTAATCCCTGTAACAGTGGTATAGTAATTTTTCTTACCATAAATAGCATTCTTGGAGATAGTTGTCCTTGGAGAAAGTCCTTTGATTTCAGGGAACTTACGACGAATATCCTCTAAGAGGTATTTGTCAAAGAAAATCTGGCGTCCCTCCTGCATATTCTTATACTTCATAGAGGTCTCTCCTCCCCAAATGAAAATAGACTTAGAGGCAAAACTCTTCAGCAGGTCTTGTACCCCATACTCTACCCCCTTACCTACGCCTAAGAGCAGTACCAAGATAAAGATCCCCCACATGATCCCAAAGCCCGACATAAAAGTACGTACCTTGTTTTGCTTAATGGAATGAATGATTTCACGTAATGTTTCCATAATAGTATTTCTTTAGTTGTTTTAAAAAAAATCAAATTTCGCTATTAGAATAGGCAAATGTACGATTTTTCTGTAAGAAATAAGAGGAAAATCTAAAAAATTATACACTTATTAAAAATTAATTCCTTATCATTGTTATTCTTCTTTATTTTTTGTACATTTGCGGCAAAAAACAAGTTATACCTATCACAATCCCTCTTGACTCTAATGAAACAATAGAAAAATATCATCTCAACGATTAAAGGCAAATTGCCTTTAAAGGGCGAATGGCAATTTGCCCCTACAGAGTCCCTAACCCTAAAAAAACATGAAATTGCGTAATAAGCTCAAAATAGTAAATGACCCTGTATATGGGTTTATTCATATCCCGAATGCTTTTATCCTTGACCTGATAGAACACCCTTATTTTCAGCGGCTTTGCCGTATCTCACAAATGGGGCTCTCCTACCTCGTCTATCCTGGAGCAAGGCATACGCGCTTTCATCATGCCTTGGGCTGTATGTTTCTTATGCAACAGGCCATACAGACCCTCCGCTACAAGCAAATAGAGATTACCCCTGAGGAAGAAGAGGCCTTATATATCGCTATCTTGCTGCACGATATAGGTCATGGTCCTTTCTCTCATGCTATGGAACATAGTATTGTGGAGGGGATCTCCCACGAGGAAATCTCCTTGGCCTTTATGCAGGCACTCAATGAGCAGTTCGAGGGACGACTTAGCCTAGCTATAGAAATCTTCCAAAAGAAATACAAAAAGCAGTTCATGAACCAACTCATCTCCAGCCAGTTGGATATGGACAGACTAGACTACCTTAAGCGTGATAGCTTCTATTCGGGAGTGAGCGAAGGCAATATCAACTCCCAGCGTATCATCGCTATGCTCACTGTAAAGGACGATACCCTGATTGTAGAGGAAAAGGGCATCTACTCCATAGAGGAGTTCCTAGTGGCACGCCGCCTGATGTATTGGCAAGTCTATCTGCATAAGACAAGTATAGGAGCAGAATTCGTCTTGGTCAAGCTCCTAGCAAGGGTCAAAGAACTCACCCATCAGGGGAAAAAGCTCCCAATGACTACTGCTTTGCGCTTTTTTGTAGAAAACCATATCACCAAAGAGACTTTTGACAGTCATGCCTTAGAACTCTTTGCCCAGTTGGACGATTATGACATCATCTCAGGCCTTAAGGAATGGCAATATGGGGAGGATTGGGTCTTGGCCAAGCTCAGCCAGATGATTCTCAACCGCGATCTGCTCCGTGTAAGGCTCTACAGAAGCCCTGTAGAGAAAGAAAAGGTACAAGAACTCCTTAGAGAGGCGGCTGAGCAATTACAAATACCAGAGGAGCTGGCATCTTATTTTGTCTTTACCGGAGAGATTTCCAACACTGCCTACCGCAAGGACGAACAGAATATCCTTATCTATACCAAAAACAATAAGATCATAGATGTTACCAAGGCTTCTGACCAAATGAACCTAGATGCACTGGCTACTAAAGTAACCAAGTACTACCTATGCTCTCTTAAATAATGACTAGTGACTAGTGAGCAGTGACTAATAGTTTGCGAAAAAGATTTGTCGTTTGTCATTTGTCATTTGTCATTAATTTTGTATTTTTGTCCCCTTGAATAAATAAGAATCAAATGAATCCATCAGACGATTTTATAGGTGAAAATCACCTAAGTACGTCGGCTAAGACCCCTTTGCGAGCCGATGCTTTTTCTCTTTCCGATGAGGAAAAAATCGCTCGTATCCAAAAATCTATGGCTGATATTATGGAGACACTTGGGCTTGACCTTACCGATGATAGCCTCAAGGGCACTCCACTGAGAGTGGCCAAGGCCTATGTAAAAGAACTCTTTGGCGGTCTTGACCCCAAGCGCTGCCCCAGTTCTTCCACTTTTGAAAACAATTACCACTATGGGGAGATGCTCATAGAAAAAAATATCGTCCTCTACTCCACTTGCGAGCATCATTTCCTACCTATCGTAGGGCGTGCTCATGTGGGCTATATCTCCAATGGCCGCGTGCTGGGACTCTCCAAGATGAACCGCATTGTGGATTACTTTGCGCGTCGCCCTCAGGTACAGGAGCGCCTGACTATGCAGATTGTACAGGAGATGCAGCGCATCCTCGGTACGGAGGATGTGGCTTGTGTGATTGATGCCAAGCACCTCTGCGTGAACTCCCGCGGTATCCGAGATATAGAGAGCAGCACCGTAACGGCCGAATATGGCGGTAAGTTCCAAGACCCTATCGTAAGAAAAGAGTTCTTGGAGTATATCAAAATGGAAACAAAATATTAGTGGTTAGTGATTAGTAGTTAGTGGTTAGAACTAACTACTAATCACTAACAACTAACCACTAATCACTAACAACTAACAACTAAAATTTGAACTACTTAGACGAACTTAATGAGGCGCAGCGGGCGCCTGTGGTACATAAGGACGGGCCTGTGATGGTCATCGCTGGCGCAGGCTCTGGGAAGACTCGTGTGCTAACCTATCGCATCGCTTACCTTATGCAGCAGGGCGTAGACCCCTTCAACATCTTAGCCCTGACCTTTACCAACAAGGCCGCACGGGAGATGAAGGAGCGTATCGGGCGTATCGTAGGCCCCAGTGAAGCACGCAACTTGTGGATGGGTACCTTCCACTCTGTTTTTGCGCGTATCCTTAGGGAAGAAGCTAGCAAATTGGGCTTTCCGAGGGACTTTACCATCTATGACCAACAAGATTCGCACCGACTCATCTCGGCTATTATCAAGGAGATGGGACTGGATAAGGACGTCTATAAATATAAGCAAATCGCCTCTCGTATCTCCTCCTATAAGAACAACCTCATTACTGTAAAGGCCTACTATGAGAACCCTGAACTGCAGGAGGCCGATGCGATGGCCAAGCACCCTCGCTTGGGGGACATCTATCGCAATTATGTAGATCGTTGTTTCAAGGCTGGGGCTATGGACTTTGACGACCTACTACTGCGTACCAATGAGCTGCTGAATGTGTTCCCTGAAGTATTGGCCAAATACCAACACCGATTCCGCTATATCTTAGTAGATGAGTATCAGGACACGAACCATTCCCAGTACCTGATTGTCCGTGCCTTGGCCGATAGGTTTCAAAACATCTGTGTAGTGGGAGACGATGCCCAGAGTATCTACGCTTTCCGTGGGGCGAATATTGACAATATCTTCAACTTCCAAAAGGACTATCGCAATGTAGGTGTCTACCGATTGGAACAGAACTACCGCTCTACCCGCAATATCGTAGAGGCTGCCAACAATGTGATTGAGCACAACAAAGCCCGCTTGGAAAAAGTGGTATGGACAGCTAACGAAAGTGGAACCCTTATCAAGGTTCACCGCAGCCCTACCGATGCCGATGAAGGGCGCTTTGTAGCAGGAACTGTCTTTGAAGAGGCCATGCAGCACCAACTCTCCTATGGTGATTTTGCAGTACTCTATCGTACCAATATGCAATCCCGTGCTATAGAAGATGCCTTGCGTAAGCGGGATATTCCCTACCGTATCTATGGGGGGCTGTCCTTCTACCAGCGTAAGGAAATCAAAGACCTCTTGGCCTATTTCCGCTTGGCTATCAACGAAAATGACGAGGAAGCCCTCCATCGTATCATCAACTTCCCCGCTCGTGGGATAGGTGATACAACTATGGAGCGACTTACCCTCTGTGCCAATGAGTTTAAGCTACCTATCTTTACCATTATCAAGCAGTTAGACCTGATGGACTATGGTCTTAAAATCAATGGGCCTACCCGTATGCGCTTGCTGGAGTTTGCACATATGATTCAGAGTTTCCGTATCATGGTAGAAACACATGATGCTTTTACTCTGGCAGAGCATATTGCCAAGCGTACCGGTATCCTCAATGAGTTCAAGAAAGACGGTACCCCCGAAGGAATTGAGCGCCTACAGAATATAGAGGAACTCCTCAACGGTATTCGCGATTTCGTGGAAGGACAAAAAGAAATAGAAGAAGCCACTGGCTCCTTGGCCGAATTCTTGCAGGATGTCGCTCTTGCCACTGACCTTGACAAGGAAGTGGAGGACGATAATCGCGTATCGCTTATGACCATACACTTGGCTAAGGGCTTGGAGTTCCCCTATGTCTTTATCGTGGGTATGGAGGAAGACCTATTCCCTTCGGCACTGAGCCAAAATACCCGTACCGAAATGGAAGAAGAGCGCCGACTTTTCTATGTAGCACTTACCCGTGCTGAGAAGCAGGCCTACCTAACTTATACCGAAAGTCGCTATCGCTGGGGCAAGCTCATGGATGCCGAACCTAGCCGCTTTATAGAAGAAATAGACGAGCGCTACTTGGAGTACCTCACCCCCAAGGACAGCTATCGCTACCGACCGCTGATCAATATAGATGCTTTTGCCCCTGTGGATAAGAGCAAACTACGCCAGCAGAAGCCTACCAACAGCCCTCCTCCTGCCTATAAGAAGCCCAACGAAGAAGAGCTCAAGAAGCTCCGCCTACAGAAACCAGAACAGGCCAAAGCTGTAGCCACAGGCGATATCCCCGAAGTAGCAGTAGGCAACACCCTCCTACATGAACGCTTTGGCAAAGGAGTAGTTATAGATGTAGAAGGTAGTGGTGCTGACCGCAAGGCCAAAGTACGGTTTGAAAACGGCGGAGAGAAAACACTGATACTGAGGTTTGCCAAATTTAAAGTCCTTTAATCTTACCAATTTTTCTTGTAAAACAAAAAACTATGAAAGATATAGCCCAAGAAGAGAGAAAGATCTATGCCCTCTTTGATAATGAGACTATAAGAGTATACCAAGCATATAACGCAGAGATAGCGGAGGAAGCCCTAAAATTAGGAACCTTTGGATCACATTTTAGCTTAACGAGAATGACATGGATCAAGCCTTCTTTTCTATGGATGATGTACAGATGTGGATGGGCTACAAAAGAAAATCAAGAAAGAGTCTTAGCTATTGATATCAAAAGAGAAGCCTTTGATGAAATTGTTAGAAAATCAGTACTTTCTTCCTATAAAGCTGATTTGGGTATCACAGAAGAACAATGGAAAGAGGAAGTCAAAAATTCATTGGTAAGATGTCAATGGGATCCTGAAAGAGACATCTATGGAAAACCAATAGGTAGAAGGTCTATACAACTTGGTATCCGAGGAACCTTTGTAGAAAAATATGTAAATGAATGGATTGTAAAGATTACTGATATCACCGAGGAAGTCAAAAGAATAAAGCAACATATTGACAAAGGAACTTTTACTAAAGACCTCCTCCCTAAAGAACAAGAGTATATAGTCCAGTAAAATTCTTGAATCTGGCGAAAGTATTTTATCCATAATAATTAGAAGAGGATATTTTGCTTTTTTTAATTATCTAAAGAATCCATAACAATACTGGTTTCTTGCTTTGCTGAAGTAGAGGATCCAAAAGCTTCATGAAAGCATTGGAAACAGCAGGACATCCCCAACTTAAAGGACTATAATGAGGATAAATCTCACTATCGGATACTGCCTCCCAAGAATGTAATACAATCAGTCGTTTCTGAGCATTGCTATTACTGTCTTCCAACCCTTCCAACCAATATTTTACCTTAATCCCCCATGAGCTATAATCACGCTTCCCTATTTTATATTTCCCTTTGGCAGAACAATGACTATTGACTTGATTACTGTATTGGACTTTTTCAAATTTGTCAGGATTGGAGGAAAATACATCACAACTACCATGAGTAACTAATTTCTCGTACAGATTTTTTTTCTGCTTGAAGTCATATACGAAAAAACGATTTTTCCCCGAATGTAACCTCAAATCAATCAGGAAATAGAAATCTTCATTCATCTGATGAGCCTTACAATAGGCTAAGGCAATTGAGTGCTGAGTAGTATAATCCTTAGGTAATTCTTGTGCTCCTAGTTGTTTTCCTTGCTGACAAGCAATACAAAACAACAATCCTAAATAAAAGAAAAAGTTTCTATTTTTTACTTTTCCACTTTGTAAAAACATTTTTATCATTATACCTGATTTAGTAGCGTTATCTCAACCAAGTTTTTCAAAGAAGCTCGAACCCTTTTTATAGCAACCGCCCCCTACTTCTTCATATAATTAGCATATTCCCCGCTAAGCCCACAAGTCTCTAAAAGCTGGGCAAGTACCTTATCCATTTCGAAGAGGGCTTGGTAGCACTTGATCTCGATGGAGGCTAAGTATAGGTTGGCATCGGCTACATCGGTAGAGGAGGACAGTCCTTCGGAGAAGGCTTGGTTACGTACTCGTACCAATTCACGGGCAAACTCCAAACTCTCTTGTAAGCTTTGTAGCTGCTCACGCTGCTTTTCTATCTCGGTATAATGTTTCTTGACCAAGGTCTGTACATCCTTTTCCGCCTGAGCGGTAAGTAGTTCTACTCCTTCACGTTGTGCTTTGGCTTGGGCTATCTTGTTCTTATCAGAGAATCCATTGAAGATATTCCACTGGAGCCCTACCCCCACTACCCAGTTGTCGGGTTCGGTCAGGGGTAAGTTCTTACTCCAGAGATATTTCTTCCCTATGAGCGCCACATCAGGCAGGTAAGCGGCATATTGAGCCTTGAGATTCTGCTCGGTAAGTTCTTTCTTGAGATGCGCTTGTACTATAGCGGGGAAATTCTGTTTGGCCTGTCCTTGGTAATAGTCCAAAGAGCACAGAGGTGCTACCTCAAAAAGCGGTGAAGTAAGAGAAGAAAGTGCCATGACCTCCTCCCCTATCACTCCAAAGAGTGCTGTTTGTGCCAGCTCTATATCCTTCTGACAAGCGAGTACCTCTCGCTGGGCATCGGTAACTGCTTTCTTAGCTTGCATAGTCTCCACTGGGGCTACCATACCATTTTTCTCCAGCTTCTGCGCATTGGAATAATGTTGCTCGGCTGTTTGTAGGGCTTTCTGTCTTACTTGCAACGCCTGTTGGGCGAGTTGTACTTGGAAATAACGCTCGGCCAATTCGGAAATAAGCATATTTTCCGTTTTTTGGCTTTCTACCTTAGCTATTTCGTGATTGATTTGGCTTACTTTGTTCCCTACACGCACCTTTCCTCCTGCAAAGAGCACCCAACGAAGGTCAGCAGAGACCTTCCAAATATCTTGCTCCTGAAACTGATAACTCCAGTCTTGGGCAAAAAGGGGCTGTAGTTGCCCTACCATACCTGTAAATATAGGAGCCAACATAGGGCGCATAGGAGCGGGGATATTATTTGCTATTTGTCCCAAATGCGACTGTAGTTGCGCCTGTACTGGCTCTTTATACTTATTAAAGCTCAAGGAAAGCGGCTCACTGAGGTGTGCATAGCTGGCATTGAGACTTAGTTGAGGCAGGTACAAACCCTTATAATTCTTTTCTCCATAATAAGACGCCTCTGTTTGCTTTTCCATGCCTTTGAGTTTCTGGTTGGCTCCACGCATACGTTCCAAAGCCTCTGGGAAAGAGAGCGATTGAGCAAAAGAAAGACTACTTAAACAAAGAAAAACAGCGGTATAGATATGCTTCATTTTCAATAGGTTTTAGAGTAAATAATACGATTTAAGTTCCGTGTGCAAAATTATAACAGTTTCCCCAAAAAACACCCTTTTCTCAGCACTAAGTTTTTAAGATAGATTAAAAATTAGTTGCCCTTGCCTGCGCGAATCACACTAAGGGTTTGTTGGGTAATACCTAAGAAAGAGGCCACATGTCCCAGTGGTACTCTCAGTAGTATTTTGGGATAATTCTTCAAAAGGAAGTCATAACGCTCCTGTGCCGTCTGGAACTTAATGGAATAGATTCTGTCCGTCAGGTTTTTAAGAAAGGAAATGAGCAGCATACGCATAAAAAGTTCCAACTTAGGATGGCTGTTGATGAACGCTTCTACTTGGGCAAATTCGGCTACACGTACTTTACATGTTTCTAAAGCCTCCAAACCAAAAGGACTTGAGTTATGGAAATAAATAGGCTCTACGGACATATAGAAACTATTTTCCGCATGGAAAGCATGGGTAATATCCTTTTTATTCTTAGTATAGAACTGACGAACGATTCCTTCTTCTATATAAAATACCTCTTTGGAAGTGTTTCCCTCCTTGAGCAAGAGGCTATATTTCTTGTATTGCCTATGCTCAAAGAGTGTATCGAGGAGTTCGAGTGTTTGATTATCTATCTGGGTTTGCTCGTGTATATAATCTATCAGGTTCATAGTGCAAAGATACGAATTTATATTTGTCTTTTACTGATCCTCCTTTCAATAAAAAATAAAAAAAGTCTTATCTTTGCCATTCAATTTTTTTGTATGAGAAAGTTATTTTATAGCGGCATCTTTCTGCTTCTTGCCGCTTGCAACAGTGGAAAAGAAGCTATAATGACCTATTCCAGTATCAAAGAAAAGAGCAATGATTTTCTCTTAAGTGGGAAGCTCTTCTCTTGCCTATATCACCAGCAAGCTGCTGAGTATGATGCACTATGCTATCAGGCTTATAATTTGGCTCGCCTACGATTAGATGAAGCCCTTAGCAAAAAAGGGGATAAACCCTTAGCTATTATTAGTGATATAGATGAAACGTTCCTCAATACCTCTTATTATGTAGTAGGAATGACCGAAAAAGGCATAGACCATAGCAAAGAATCATGGGAAGAATGGACGGCCAAAGGTGAGGCGACCCCACTGGCTGGTGCTCTAGACTTCTTCCAATATGCAGATAGTAAAGGGGTTGCTATTTTCTATGTAACCAACCGTTATACTAATGAAAAGGAAGGTACCATAAAGAATCTAAAGGCTTATGGATTCCCTATTCAGGAGGCCAATCGGCTTGTCTTTCGCAGTGGTGAAAGAAGTAAAGAATCTCGTCGCCTAGAAATTGCTAAAAACTATGACATAGTCCTATTCCTAGGAGACAATTTAGCCGATTTTGATAAGGATTTTGATGTTCATTCTACTACAGAACGCGCAGAGGCGACTGCAAAAAACCAACAAAATTTCGGAAAGAAATACATTGTACTCCCTAATACCTTCTATGGTGAATGGGAAAATGTTCTTTATGACAACAAAAATCCATCCTTGAAAGAACGCAAGAATGCCATCTTGAAAAGACTTAAGAACAAACCCGCCCAATAGTTTTATTACTTTTCTCTCCTAAGAACCTTCTATCCTTATTTATTTATAGAAAAATAAGGATAGAGCTTTTATTGCCCATACCGTCCATATCACACAAGCTATTGTTAACACTTATTAACGTTATATTTTCGTGATTTTTAATTTTATTTTAACTTTCAATTAGTGATTATATTACATAGAAATATATACCTTTGCACTCCAAAAAAATCCGTTTTTTTTAAGAATGAAAAAGTATATTTTTTGCAGTTTATTCTTGTTCTTTGTTTCTTGTTATGCTCAAAAGTCTACCGCTGATGCACAGGAGCACTTTGTAAGTAACGGCAAGTTGTATGCTGCACTGTTTCAACAACAAGCTGCCGAATATGATGCCTTGTGCTATCAGGCTTACAACATAGCCCGCTTGAGATTGGACGAAGCCTTGACCAAGCCTTCAGATAAGCCCCTTGCTATCGTATCGGATATAGATGAGACCTTTATGAACACCTCCTACTATGCTGTGGAATGTGGCAGAAAAGGCACTGAGTTCGAGTATAAGACTTGGGAGGAATGGACCACCAAAGCCGAGGCTACTCCGCTGGCAGGTGCTGTGGAATTTTTCCAGTATGCAGCTCAAAAAGGTGTCCAAATCTTCTATGTAACCAACCGAAAAGAGTCCGAGCGCAAGGGTACCACACTGAATATCAAGCGCTACCACTTTCCTTTCCAAGGAGATGACCACCTGATATTCCGTACAGCGGAAAGGAGCAAAGAGAATCGCCGCCTGAATATCGCTAAGAACTACGATATTGTACTTTTTTTGGGAGACAACTTAGGAGACTTTGACAAAGACTTTGACGCTACCACCCCTGAGGGGCGCAGTCAAGCGGTAGAAAAGAACCATAAACAGTTTGGAACAAAGTATATTGTACTTCCCAACACCTCTTACGGAGACTGGGAGAACGCACTCTATGGGAGAAAATCCCCTCACCCTGAAAGAACGCAAAGAGCTAATCTTAAAAACGCTCAAGGAAAAGCCAACCAAGTAATTCATTTATCCCTATATTCTTCGAAGGTTTCTTCTTTTTATAAGAAGAAACCTTTACTTTTTTTGGGAAGCAGTAACCTATTGGTTTAACTTTTTATTTATCCATGTTCTACAGAAAAAAGTTCTTCTTATAGCCTATCTTGGTATGCTTTTTGCAGGGCTTAGTATTAGATTTCTTCCCACAAATAATTAATCGTTAAAGGCAATTTATCTCATTGACTTATCAGTTAATCAAGTTAATCATGAAAAAATATTTAATGCTGGCAGTGGCTTATCTCCTTATGGGGTTATATGCCTCTGCTGTAATCGCACAAACAAAAAAAATGAACACCAAAGAAATCTATTTTGCAGGAGGGTGCTTCTGGGGAACCGAGCACTTCCTCAAACAAATTCGTGGAGTTGTCTCCACCGAAGTAGGCTACGCCAATGGAAATGTGGCCAACCCTACCTACAAACTCGTTTGTCAAGGCAACACCCAGTTTGCCGAAACTGTCAAGGTTGTCTATAACCCTTCTGAGGTATCTCTGTCCTTTCTTATCGATCTATATCTCAAGACAATAGACCCTACCTCTCTAAACAAACAAGGCAACGACAAAGGCTCTCAGTACCGCACAGGGATTTACTATAAGGACAAAGCTGACGAACCTATCATAAGGCAACAACTTGCCGCCCTTGCCAAAGGATACAGCAAACCCATACTAGTGGAAAACCTACCGCTAAAGAATTTCTACGCAGCTGAGGACTACCACCAAGACTATTTGGATAAGAACCCACATGGTTATTGCCACCTCTCCCCTGCCCTATTTGAGATGGCACGCAAGGCCAACCCTAAGAAGGCTGCCCCAAAGACAAGCTACACCCTCAAGGATAAGGCTACCCTCAAGAAAGAACTAACTCCTATGCAGTATGAGGTTACCCAAAATAGTGCCACCGAGCCACCTTTCCGTAACGAGTATTGGAACGAAAAGCGTGAGGGTATCTATGTAGATATCACCACAGGGGAGCCTCTATTCTCCTCTGCTGACAAGTTTGAATCGGGTTGTGGCTGGCCGAGCTTTTCCAAGCCTATTGACAAGAAACTTATCCAAGAGCACCTTGACAAGTCGCACAATATGCTCCGTACCGAAGTCAGAAGTAAGCTCGGTAATGCTCACTTAGGCCACGTCTTCACCGATGGACCAAAGGATAAGGGAGGACTACGCTACTGCATCAATAGTGCGTCCCTACGCTTTATCCCTAAAGAAGAGATGGAGAAAGAAGGGTATAGCCTTAAACTATTAGTGAAAAGTGAACAGTGAAAAATGAAAAGTCATTTACCTCTTCTCACTATTCATTAATCATCTTTCCAGATTTTCCAAGCCGCTTCAGCTTGTAGGACGAGCATGAGATAGCCATTGAGAATAGTAGCCCCCTGTGCTTCTCCTTTAGCAAGAAAAGCCGTCTTTTCAGGGTTATAGATAAGGTCGTACAAGAGGTGTTCCCTTGTTATCCACTGATAGGGAATAAGCGGAAAAGCCTCTACATTAGGAGAGGTTCCCAAGGGAGTCGTATTAATGATAAGAGAATGATATGTAATGATTTCCTTGGTAAGCTCTGTGTAAGAAATAGCTGTAGAAGAAGCCTCACGGGAGACCAATTGGTAAGGAATACCCAACTGGCTTAGCGCAAAAGCCACCGCCTTACTAGCCCCTCCTGTACCGAGAATCAGTGCGCTATGATGATGAGGTTTTAAGTGAGGTACTAAGGAATCACGAAAGCCTATATAATCTGTATTATACCCCTTGAGCTTACCTGTGGAGAGTACCTTAATCGTATTGCAAGCCTTAATGGCTATAAGTGCCTCATCCTGCTGGTCTAACAAGGAAAGTACCGCCTCCTTATAAGGTATCGTTACATTCATTCCCACAAGAGTAGGTGTAGCAGCAATAAGTGCAGGAAGCTCCTCTATGGAAGGAATATCAAAGTTGATATACTCACAATTGGTAATTTGTTCTTTAGCAAATTTTTCTGCAAAATATCTGCGAGAGAAAGAGTAGGATATGTTGCGCCCTACTAAAGCAAAGGTCTTCATAGTTTTGAATTTTGAGATTTAAGTTATCCGTTTTTCACTATTCGCTATTCACTTTCCCGATAGGTGTCTTCCTCTCCTTCGAGGAGTTGCAGATAGCTTTTGTAACGGCTCCAGTGGAGTCTGTCCTCCTCAAGGGCTTGCTTAACGGCGCATTGAGGTTCGTTCAGGTGCAGACAGTTATGGAACTTACAGAGATGCTTAAGGGCAAAGAACTCAGGGAAGTAATCGGCCAACTCCTCTCGGTCAAAATCCACTACGCCTAAGCCCTTGATTCCTGGGGTATCTATGATGCGAGCATCAAATTCCAAATCATACATTTGGGCGAAGGTAGTGGTATGTTGTCCCTGTCCATGCAGCTCGGAGAGGGGTTGAGTCTTGAGCTGTAGAGAGGGCGAAAGAGCATTGATAAGTGTTGATTTTCCTGCGCCTGAATGGCCTAAGACCATGGCTGTTTTCCCCTGTAAGCGTGCTTTGACTTTGTCTATATTTTTGCCTGTTTGTGCTGAAATCCCCATACACTCATAGCCTACATCGCGGTACATATAAGCCAAGTACTTTACCTCGGCCAGCTCATCAGGGGTATAAGTATCCACCTTGTTAAAGAGCAATACGGCGGGAATGCTATAAGCCTCCGCTGTTACCAAAAAACGATCAATAAAGGCTGTATAGGTAGTGGGGTTATTGAGGGTTACCACAAGAAAAGCCACATCGATATTAGCGGCTAGGATATGTGTTTGCTTAGAGAGATTGACCGACTTGCGAATGATATAGTTCTCTCGTGGAGCAATCTCGGTAATGACCCCCTCCCCTTTGGTCTCTGCCTCATAAAACACGACCTTATCACCCACGGCTATAGGATTGGTATTCTTTATTTCCTTGAGGCGAAACCTACCCTTGAGGCGACACTCATAAAACTGCTGGTCTTCTCCCTTGACCACATACCAGCTTCCTGTGGATTTGTAGACGATTCCATTCATAAGAAGTGAATAGTAAATAGTGAATAGTGATGCGCTTTTCACTCTTCACTTTTCATTTTTAGAGTTGCAAAGGTACAAAAAAAAGCAATAAGTATCGCTACTTATTGCTTTTTAGGTCATGAAAAACCATTCACTTACGCTTCTGCGTCGGTTTCAGGAGCCCATTCGTTGCAGAGCATCCCTTTAGCGGCATGTGATAGGTTAGCACATGCTGGTGTGTTGTACTTAGCACATGAAAGGCAATCTACTTCACCTTGAAGACTTGGACGCATGTTAAAGCTGTCGCAAGTGTGTTTGGACTCTACTTTGGTTTGGTGAAGTTTGCATACATTCTCCGCTGTCAAATTTTCGCAATTTACACAGCCGTTTACTAGTCTAATAGCCATAATTTTTCTTTTTAGTGTTAATAATCTGTTGTTGTTTTCTGGGTGCAAAGTTATGGCAAGATGTCTTTAGAAACAAAATAAATAACTCATTTTCAGTAATATGTATTTTGAATAAGTAAAAATTAATGACTAGTGACTAGCGACTAATGACCAGTGATAAGATGACTCAAAATCCAAAACGCTTGACTGATAATTTTTTTCAAATATTATTCGTATTTTTGTCCCTCCTAAAACCCCAAACGCTCATGATAAGATCCTTTTTTCTATCTCTTGCCGCTATAGGCTTTAGTATAAGCGCCGCTGCTCAGTGGCAACAACACATTGACTACCAGATGGATATTCAGATGGACGTGAAGACTTTCCAGTACCAAGGAAAGCAAGTGGCCGTTTATGAAAACCATTCGCCTGATACGCTGCGTACCATGTTTTATCACTTGTATCTCAATGCTTTTCAGCCTAATAGCCAAATGGATAAGAACATGCAGCAGGTACCCGATATGCCTGCCCGCTTTATGCACAATGCAGGCACGGAGGCCGAACCTAAATATATCAGTAAGCTCTCCTTGCTCAAGGAAAGCGAACAGGGGTTTATCCGCCTGCACTCCCTTATGCAAAATGGCAAAGCGGCGTCCTACAAGGTAGTGGGTACCATTCTACAAGTAACCCTACCTGAACCGATTCTCCCTCAGGGCAAAGCAACCCTTACCATGGACTACACCGCTCAGATACCTACTATGGGACTGCGTATGGGACGCAATAGCTCCGATGGGGTAGCACTTTCGCTCTCCCAGTGGTATCCACGTATCTGCGCCTATGACAGCCAAGGCTGGCATCCGTACCAATATATATTCGGTGAGTTCTATGGAGATTGGGCAAACTTTGATGTGAAAATCACCCTTGACAAAAACTATATGGTAGCAGGTACCGGTACGCTACAGAATCCTGAGCAGATAGGCTTTGGCTACCAAAATATAAAGGAAGTAAAGACTCACCAAAAGACCCGTACTTGGCACTTCAAGGCTGAGCGGGTGATAGATTTCTCTTGGGCGGCCGACCCTGCTTATCAGCATGATGTGGTAAAGACTAAGGGAGGAGTGGAATTACACTTTTTCTATAAGAATTTCCCCGAAAGCTGGAAGCAATTACAACAAATCATGCCCGAAGTCTTGGATTTTTACGAGGCTAAAGTAGGCAAATATCCTTGGGATCATTATTCCTTTATCCAAGCAGGACAGGGAGCTATGGAGTATGCTATGTGTACCTTTATAGAGGGAGGCAAAGACCCTAAGACACTCATAAGAACGGCCTGCCATGAGCTAGCACACACTTGGTTTGAGCATATCTTTGCCATTGACGAACAGCAATATCCTTGGTTTGATGAGGGCTTTACTTGCTTTTTACAACTATGGGCTGATGCCGAAGTGGTACAGAAAGACCCAGTGGCCAACTTCTCCGACTCCCGCCGCAAGGCTTTCCTTGACTATATCCAAGACAACCAAGAGGAAGACCCCTCCATCCGTGCCGACTTCTTTGAGCGTACACGTTCCTATTTCAGTACTGCCTATGCCAAAGGGACTATGTTCGCCTCTCATTTGGACTACATTATCGGACGCCGAGCTATGGAACGTACCTTCAAACGTTTCTACAAGGAATATGCCTTTACTCACCCTACCCCTGAGAACTTTGTGCGCTGTGCTGAAAAGGAATCAGGCATGCAGCTCTTTTGGTTTCTCAATGAGTTCATGCACACCAATCACCATATCGGCTACTGCATAGAAAAGGTAGAAGCCAAAGGTGATAAAACCTTGGTTACTCTCAGCAAAAAAGGACGTATCCCCATGCCCCTAGACCTTATTGTTATTCCCAACGGACAAAAGCCTTTCTCTCTATACATTCCTATCGACCTTACTTTTGGAGAAAAGCCCAATCCGTTCATCAACATGGAACGCATCGTATTGCCTGTATGGAATTGGGCTGAAAACACTTACCAGTTCGAGTTAGATCTCCCCTTTACCAAAGTGAGAAACATCAGCATAGATCCACAGGAGTTTATGGCTGATCCGAATACGGAATGCCATAATTACTAGATAGTGACCAATGACGAGTGACTAATGACTAACGAAAAGTGAAAAAGATTTGTCACTTGTCATTTGTCATTTGTCATTAAATGTTGTATTTTTGCCCCCAAAAAAAGATGACCATCACTGAAATACAAAACGCTATTATTGAAGACTTTTCATTTTTAGAAAGTTGGGAAGACCGCTACGAATATATGATTGACTTAGGCAAGAGCCTACCGCTGATTGACCCTCAGTACAAAACAGACGAATACCTCATCAAGGGCTGCCAAAGTCAAGTATGGCTACATGCCGACAATCAGGGGGATATCATCCACTTTACAGCCGATAGTGATGCCATTATCACCAAAGGGATTATCGCTATTTTGATCAAAGCCCTCTCTGACCAAAAAGCAGCCGATATACTGGCGGCCGATATGAGCTTTATTGATAAAATAGGCCTCAAGGAACACCTCTCCCCTACCCGTGCCAATGGGCTGGTGAGTATGATTGAGCAAATGAAACTCTATGCCAAAGCTATAACCTTAAAAAATAATTAAATCATGTCTGAAGAAAAAACACCTATTGATACCGACCTCATTGGCGAGAAAATCGTCGAGGTACTCCATACTATTTATGACCCTGAAATCCCTGTGGATATATACGAACTGGGACTGATCTATGATGTGTTTATCAACGAAAACCACGATGTAAAGATCCTCATGACCCTCACCTCGCCCAACTGCCCTGTAGCGGAAGTACTCCCACAGGAAGTCTATGAGAAGATAGGCAGTATTGACGAGATTAATGAAGTGGAAGTAGAACTCACCTTTGACCCGCCTTGGGGACAGGAGATGATGAGCGAAGAAGCCAAACTGGAACTCGGTTTCCTTTAATCCTTTATCCATGAGAAAGATAGCTGTAATCCCTGCCCGTCTTGAGGCTACTCGCTTCCCTAAGAAACTCTTACAGGACTTAGGGGGTCGCTCTGTCATAGAACAAACCTACCTGGCTACGGTGCGTACCTCCCTCTTTGATGAGGTATGGGTAGCTACCGATAGTCAAGAAATTGAACAGAAAATCAAGGCGATAGATGGAAAGGTCTTCCTAAGCCAAATTGCGCACAGTTGTGGGAGCAATCGTATTGCTGAGGCAGTGGAGATGCTCTCTGCCGATATTATCGTCAATGTACAAGGGGACGAACCTTTTATCCAGAAAGAAAGTCTTGAACGTCTCTTGGAGGTTTTTGACCATGATCCCAAGCAGCAGATTGATTTGGCTTCACTAATGATGCCTCTAAAAGAATGGGAAGACATACAAAATCCTAATAATGTAAAGGTCGTGGTGGATAAGGAACAGTTTGCCCTTTATTTCTCCCGCAGCCCTATCCCTTTCAGAAGAGACGAGCAGGTCGCTTACACTTATCGCAAGCATATAGGGGTTTATGCTTTTCGCAAAGAAGCCCTGATGGCGTTCTATCGCCTTAGCCCTACTCCTTTGGAAGAGATTGAGAAGCTCGAACAGCTTCGCTACTTGGAGAATGGCAGGCGTATCAAAATGATACTGACAGAAGTAGAAAATGTAGGTATAGATACTCCCGAAGATTTAGAAAAGGCACGATTTTTGTGGAAGGACAGTGCTCCGACTTTTTAGCTTTTATTCATTAGTCTAATTTCTAAGAAATGAAACGTATTTTTTTGGCCGCTACCATGCTGCTTTCCTTTGCCAGCATAGCACAAGTACAAAACCGACAAGAGATGATTCGCTCTCAGAATCTGCAGAAATCTTGGGTTAAGAACATTCCTTTCCAAGCCCTCGAAATCAGTCGTGGGGCAGGGAAAATTATACAGGTAGAAAGAAACCCTAATAACCCTTATGAGCTGTATGTTGCCTTGGCCGAGTCGGGTGTATGGTATAGCGAAAACAATGGTGCGAGTTTCTCTCCTACCTTTGCTGACTTTATGACACCTCAAGCTGACGCTATGGCAGTAGATTGGGACAATCATACCCTATGGGTGGCCAATCATCAGGGGGTTTTCTTTAAAGAACAAGGCAAAGACTGGCAGGCTACTTCCCCTGTAGGCAATATTCTTGTACGCCAGATTACGCTGCTCTCCCCTACTAACCTCTGCCTGAGTGCTATGGGTGAAGGAGACTCTATCCAAGGGGTACTCTGTACTACCGACAAGGGAAAAAACTGGAACCAGACCTTTGGACAAGTAGGCGTTAATGAACTAAAAAAAGCACCATCGGCTCCCGAAACGCTCTTCCTTGCGGCTTGGGATTGCGCTTTCAGTCCTTCCAATATTACTGCTGCGGGTAAGCAGTCGGGTATCTATAAAAGTAATAACGCTGGGGCTACATGGGAACTCATCACGGGTGCAGGTTCCGGTTTCCCTCAAGGGAACATCGGGAAAATATCCTTAGCTGTATTCAGCCCAACCTCTCTCTATGCACTGGTGGATAACCGCGAACGAGCCAAAGAGGATCCCTCCAACCTTAACCTACAAAGCCTTTCTGCTAAGGACTTCCTCGCCCTTGACGATGAGAGAATTAGCCAATATATATACAACCATTCGCTAGAGAAGAAATATTCGGTGGACAACCTCCGCGAGGCGGTACGCTCAGGTGCGGTAAAGGTTTCGGACTTGACCCGCTTTACCGATGCACTCCCCGCTGTCATCGGGGCTGAGATCTACTACTCGGCCGATGGTGGAAAATCTTGGGTGAAAAAGAACAACAAACCCCTGACGAATGTCTTTTATAACAAGGGATATGAAGTAGGTGCCTTGGCCGTAAATCCTAAGCAGGAGAACGAATTGTACCTCTCTGGGGTGCCTCTGCTTCGCTCTAACAATGGAGGAATCACTTGGACACTGCTCAAGGACAATCCTAAGGAGCAGAAAGTACATCAGCTCTTTGCCGATGAGCATCAACTCATTTTGGTAACTGACCAAGGCATGTTCCAGTCTCTTGACCAGGGGCGTACTTGGGCTAAGCAACAGATGCCACAAACAGCCTCTGTCATTTCCCTATCGATAGGGAAACCCGAAAATGATACTTTCTATACCAGCATCCTCAACGAAGGTGTCTTCAAGCATACAACCAGTGGCTGGTCTTTCCTAAGCCCTGAAAAGGGCGCTCTGGTAGTCACTCCAGAGAATAAGTTCTTCCTTTCTCAGCCTTTGGGAAGTATCCTCCTGCTAAGACAGAACAAGGTTACCCTCCCTTATGACAAAAAGACCAAACAACGTTATCCTTTGCAAACAGCCTTAGCGCTCTCCCCTCAGAACAATACCATCCTCTATGCTGGGACTAACACCCTATTCCAGTCACTTAACGAAGGTAAACAGTGGAATACTATCTCCCCAGACCTTACCAATGGTGATAAGGGGGGTATACTTTCCTATGGTACTATTTCAGCTATCTGCGAATCACCATTCCAGTTTGGTTTGCTATACACAGGTAGTGATGATGGTATGATCTACACCTCACAGAACGGAGGGGTTTCTTGGCAGATGATTTATTCCTCTTTCCCTACCCCCAACCGTGTGGCTTGTCTGTTGGCTTCCAAGCATACACAAGAGCGTGTCTATGCCATTTTGCAGAACGACAATCACCAAGCACTGCTTTTCCGCAGCAACAATATGGGTAAAAGCTGGGACAACCTAAAGGCTAATCTGCCTGAAGAGACACTCAATGTCATCGTAGAGGATCCCGCCAATGAGCAAGTGCTCTATTTAGGTACTGAAAACGGCCTATATGTATCCTTCGACATGGGAGAAAAGTGGCACCCCTTCAAGGAAAACCTACCTCGTAGCTCGGTGAGTGCCATTGCTATCAACCCTCAGAACAATCAGTTATATGTAGGTACCAAAGGGCATGGATTCTTTACGGCCAATGTTACCTCCCTAAGAGAGCTGCGTGCGGCTGTACAAGCCCAACTATTCTACCCACTCAAGGAAACTTATACCATTGCCTACTCACCCAAGTGGGGGAATGCACCTAGTCCTTGGCAGGCACCTGAAGAACCTGTGCTATACTTAGAGTCCTTTGCCTCCAAAGATAATAATACGATCAAAATCAGTGTGGTTAAGAACAAAATCACCCTCGCCAAGTTCACTTATCAGACCAAGGTAGGGTTCAACTTTATTCCTTTTGACCTAACCTTTGTAGAAGATGGCCGTATTGCTTACGAAAAGAAACTCTTGACCACTTTCAAGAAAGCCGACAATGGAAAGTATTACCTACCCAAGGGTAACTACCAAATCATCTTTGAGAGCGATGGCTTTGAGGAAGAACGTACTTTAGTAATAGAATAAGATTTGTTTTTTACAAAGTGTGTTAAAAACAAGGAAATCCTTTTAGGAATCAAAAAAAAATTGTACCTTAGCTCTGTAAAAATAAAACTAATTTTCCCCTTTAAACAATAGTTATGTACACAGTTTTTTTTGATGACAAAAAGATATTGGTAACCAATACCTTAAAGAAAACTTATAAAAAGAAATATCGTATTTTCACCCTTAAGGATCTTTCTGTAGAGGCCTTTGTAAAAAAGATTGATGGATATAAATCAGGTAAATTCCTATTCTATATAGATAGCCATGACCCACTTAAGGAATTTGAAAAAGCCTTTACCCTGATACAAGCAGGAGGAGGAGTGGTTCGCAACCCTCAGGGACGTATCCTCTTTATCAAACGAAGAGGAAAGTGGGACTTGCCCAAAGGGAAATTAGAAACAGGGGAAGATATAAGCGAATGTGCCCAAAGGGAAGTAGAGGAAGAGACTGGAGTCAAAGGTCTGTTTGTCTTGGGTAAGCGAGTGATTACCTACCATATCTATAAGCAAGACCAACGTTGGTACCTGAAAGAAACCCATTGGTACAACATGTATAGTGATGGCCGAGAGGATCTCCGCCCCCAAAAAGAAGAAGATATAGAAGTATGTGCATGGAAAAAGCCTAAAAAACTCAAGAAGTTGCTAAAGAATTCTTTCTCCAGTCTCCGAGAAGTATTCAAAGGAGAATTTTGATAATTGTCAATTATTAATTATTAATGCTACTATAACTCTTAAATACTAACAACTAATCACTAATCACTAACAACTAAAAACTAAAAACTAAAAATATGTATTGGACATTAGAACTTGCCTCTTATCTCAGTGATGCGCCTTGGCCTGCTACCAAGGAAGAGATTATTGATTATGCGCTCCGTACAGGAGCTCCTATGGAAGTGGTGGAGAACCTCGAAGCCCTTGAGGACGAAGGAGAAATCTACGAGTCTATTGAGGAAATTTGGCCAGACTATCCTACTGAAGAGGATTATCTTTGGAACGAAGATGAATATTAATTTAATAAAGAGATGTGTATCATCTCTTTTTTTATCCTTATGAGCAACATTGATATTATATTGGGGATTCTCCTCTCCATTGGGATTGTACGCGGATTTATGAAGGGTTTTGTATGGGAAGTAGCCTCCCTATTGTCTGTATTCGTGGCATTATGGGTGGCTATACACTTCTCAGCTATGGCTGCGGGCTACCTCAGCGAGGTGTTTTCTCTTTCTATGAAGACCAATCAGGTGATTTCCTTCGTTATTGTCTTCCTTTTAACCTTTGTAATGGTAAGAACTACAGGAAAAATGCTTACCAAAATCCTGGAAAGTGTTTCCTTAGGGTTACCTAACCGTATCGCTGGGGCTGTCTTCGGTATGTTCAAGTGGTCACTTATCGTAGGTACCAGTCTTATGTACCTCAACCGAGGTGCCCTTGAGCTGATTCCCAAGGAAAGCAGCGACCATTCACTACTCTATGCCCCTATTATGGAGATGAATGACTGGATTCGTACCCATATCTTCCAGTACAAAGACCTCTTGCCTAAGATAGGTGAGCAGACCTCCCCTATGGTTCAAAGTTAAAAAAAAATTAATTGATTAGTTTTTCCCCACAATTTACTGTAACTTGCGTTGTTTTTGTATCACCTTATTAAGAATCGTTAAAATGAATTGGAAACCACTGCTTCTTTCTCTTATAGGCTGCCTTTCCCTAACGGCTTGCCAATGGCTAAGTTCTACGCCCAAGGACAGTAAGGTGGTTGCCAAGGTAGGCAATTACTACCTATATGAGGAGGATATCCAAAAACTACTCCCTAAGGAGCATACCCTTGAGGACAGCGTACGCATTGTTACCCCTTATATCAACAATTGGGCACTGCAAAAACTGCTTTTCCTCAAGGCCGAAACGAATATCCCCAATAGCAAAAAAGAAGAGTTCGAACAATTAGTCAGTGAGTATCGCAATGACCTATATACCCAGTTCTACTTAGACTTGCTCTCCCGCCAGGTGGACACCCTTATTAGCCGAAAGGAAAAAGAGGAATTCTATGAGAGAAACAAGGAGATCTTCAAGCTCACCGAGGATTTAGTACAACTTAGATTCATACAGCTCTCCCCCAAGGACTTAACCGCTAAGCTCTCTTCAGCTTTCAAGACTTATTCCGCAAAAGATAGGCAGTATATTGACTCTCTAAGCCCTCACTTTACCTCCTCCTTCCTCAACGATAGTATCTGGATCAGAGCCACAGAGGTAAAAGAAAAGATCCCTGCCCTGGCGACAAAAATCGGTAAAGGGGCTGCCCAGCAACTCATTGAACAAAGAGACTCCACATCCGTATATCTGCTCAAGGTCAATAAGTACTTAGACAATACCGACTACGCCCCTATGGAGTACGCCTATCCTACCCTGAAACAAATCATCTTGAACAAACGCAAAAACACCTATATCAACAACTTAGAAAAAGAAATTATCAATGACGCTATTGAGAACAAACAATTTGAACTCTATGAACAGAATTAGTATTACCTGCCTATTATTCCTGACAACCCTTTTTGCTATCAGCCCCTTACAAGCACAATCTCATAAAGAAAAGATAGATGGGGTGGCCTCCGTCGTAGGAGATTATCTCATTTTGGAAACGGATATTGACCGTGCTTTGATAGAACTCCGCTCCCAAAATGTAGATACCAAAGGGATAACCCGTTGCCAGCTCTTGGGAAAGCTCATGGAGGACAAGCTCTATGTAAGCCAAGCTATCCAGGATAGTATCAAGATTTCCGATACAGACATCTGCGATGGGGTAAACCGCCGTATTGAGTTCCTTGTGGAGCAGCTAGGAGATATCAAAAAAGTAGTGGAGTTCTATCACAAGGACGACGAGCAATCCCTACGCGACGAACTCTTTGAGATTCTACGCCAGAACGAACTCAGCTCCCGTATGAAAGCTAAAATCGTTGAGAATATAGAGGTTACTCCAGAGGAGGTAAAACAATTCTTCAACAAAATACCTAAGGACGAACTCCCTACCATAGGGACCGAACTAGAGATTGCCCAAATCGTTATAGAACCTAAAGCCCCACAGAGTGAGGTGGATAAGGTCATCTCTCAACTCAAGGAAATCAAAAAAGACATCGTAGAGAATGGAGCAAGTTTCTCTACCAAGGCGATCCTATATTCTGCTGACCGTGCCACGGGAGGTAAAGAGCTGACTTTCAACAGACGTTCGAGCTTTGCCAAGGAGTTCAAGGACGTGGCTTTCTCTCTACAAGAAGGGGAAATCTCCGACCCTTTCAAGACTGATTTTGGTTGGCATATCCTACAGGTGGTCAAGATCAGAGGAAAAGAAGTCTCTGTACGTCATATTCTTATGGTACCACAGATTCCTGATGCGTCCTTGGAAGAAGCTAAAAAGAAAATTAACGACATACGTGAGAAGATTATCAACAAGGAGTTTACCTTTGCCGAAGCGGCTAAAAACTTCTCCGACGAAAAAGAAACCAAAGAGGATGGCGGCCAGCTGCTCAACCCCGAAGACTATTCTACCAAGTTCGAACTCACCCGCATGGAACCTATGCTCTACTCTCAAGTCTCTTCTCTGAAAGACGACGAGGTCTCTTTCCCTATCGTAGATGAGGACAGAACAGGTAGAAAGATGTACAAGATCTATCGTGTAACCAATCGTATAGGCGAACATACTGCCGATTTTGTCAAGGACTATACCCGTATCCGCGAGTTGGCACTCAAAGAAAAACAACTCGAAGCCATACAAAAATGGATCAAGGAAGCCATCAAAAAGACTTTCGTTTCTGTAAAAGGAGAATATAGAAAATGTAACTTCTCCAATAACTGGCTCAAAAAGTAAGTACTAAACAGCGAATAAGACATAAAATATTTTAGACTCTTTATTGTGTATGTCATTTATTTTTCGTAATTTTGACATCATCAATCATAATCACCTAATAAAAATATTTTTATGAAAGTAACCGTAGTAGGTGCCGGTGCAGTCGGCGCTAGTTGTGCAGAGTATATTGCACTTAAGAATTTCGCATCAGAAGTTGTTCTGGTGGACATTAAGGAGGGTTTTGCTGAAGGTAAAGCCATGGACCTTATGCAAACTGCTTCTCTTAATGGTTTTGACACACGTATCAAGGGTGTTACAGGCGATTATTCCCAAACCGCTGGAAGCGATGTAGCTGTGATCACCTCTGGTATTCCTCGCAAGCCAGGTATGACCCGTGAGGAACTCATTGGTACCAATGCCAATATCGTAAAATCGGTAGTAGAACAATTGGTAAAATACTCTCCCAATGTAATTGTGATCATCGTAAGTAACCCTATGGATACTATGGCTTATTTGGTTCACAAAGCAACCAAATTACCTAAGAATCACATTATAGGTATGGGTGGTGCTTTGGATTCTGCTCGTTTCAGATATCGCTTAGCAGAAGCACTCAATGCGCCTATCTCCGATGTAGATGGTATGGTGATCGCTGCTCACAGCGATAGCGGTATGCTACCACTTACACGTTTGGCTACCTATCGTGGCGTACCTGTAAGTGAATTCCTATCTGAAGAACGTCTCGCTAAAGTAGCTGAAGATACCAAGGTAGGGGGTGCTACTCTTACCAAACTCTTAGGTACTTCCGCTTGGTATGCTCCAGGAGCCGCTGTTTCTGCCCTAGTACAAGCCATCGCCTGTGATCAGAAGAAACTCTTCCCTTGTTCTGTCCTTCTCGAAGGCGAATACGGACAGAAAGATGTCTCTGTTGGGGTACCTGTCATCATCGGCAAAGATGGTGTTGAAAAAATCGTAGAGATAGCACTCAACGATGCTGAAAAAGCTAAATTCAGCGAAAGTACTCAAGCCGTACGCGAAGTCAACAAAGCTCTAGATGGCGTGATTTAAAAGAGATAAAAAACTTATCTCATCTGCATAAATAGAGGTTAAACAGAGAGGGTGCTTTCTCAAAAGCACCCTCTCTATCTAGATAAGCCTTGTATTAACGTGAGTTCAATATAACGAAAGCTCCCACATACCCAGTCGAACTCACGTTAGAATACTATCAATATCTTCTATGGGATGGCTTGGATACAACTAATAAATATAGACACAAAAGTCCTTCTGAAAGAGATATAATACTCAAAACAGCAGAATATGAAAAGAATAAAAGAGGCAGTGGTTATTATTAGTTTATTCTGTATAACCATAATAAATGCACAAACAAATGAGAATATAGGTGTTAATAAGGAGATATTAGGTGTCTTAGGAGAGAATTATACAATAGAAAAATACAAAAGTCACCATAATAAAACCTATCTAACACTTCAGGTATTTATAGATAATATTCTTCAAAAAGATCTTTATATTGTTTCCATTAATGGAGATTCTTTTTGGATAAAGAAAAAAGAAAGTACCACTTTTATAGTCTCTCCGAAGCAATCCTATGAGGTAGGGGCTTCTGCATTTGTAACTGGGATATTAAAGATCCCCCATATTATTCCACGAAAAAGAGACTCTTTACTGATCAAGGCTTATCTAAAATCTCCGCCTAAGGTAGTACCCGCTCCCAAATATGGGAAAATAGCTATATTAGGAAAAGACTACTTTATAGATACTTACAAAAGTAAGGATAAGAAAACCTATTTGACCTTTCATGTCTTTGAATATAATACAATCGCAAATTCTTTTCATATAACTATCAATGATGAAGAGGCTGATTTCAAAGAAAGAAAAGAGAGTATCACCTATCTAGTTGAAGCTAAGAAAAATTATGATGTAGAATTTTCAAGTTTTAAAATGCAAGCCCTTAGAATACCTAAAATCCTTCCACAAGAGGGAGACTCTTTAGCTATTAAGACTTATCTAAGTGACCCCATAAAGTATTATTAACCTATAAAAACAGAAAAAAGCAGGCCTCCTAACCGAGTTAGGAGGTCTGCTTATAAAGTTACAGAGGAGTGCCTTCGTTAGTCTTGAAGCGGTATTCCAAATAAGAATAGGCATCTCTGGGGAGAATTTTAATCCATTTTCGGTATTTTAAAAACCATTTGAGGCGTATAGAGAAAAGCCCCTTGGTAAGATAGGCAGCTATAAATGGATGTATATTCAGTGTGATTCTTCCGTTGTAGTTGCTTTGAAAGATGATTTCTTCGAGATCAGTAGTAATGCGATCAATAAGCATAATAGGCGCATCTACCTCTCCTTGTTTGCTAGGATTTTCTTCCTTGGTTTTGATGTTGATTTCTGGGCGTACCCGCTGGCGAGTAATTTGTATCAGTCCGAACTTGCTGGGGGGTAATATCTTATGTTTGGCGCGGTCATCTTTCATCTCTTCTCTTAGGGCATCGAAGAGTTTTTGTCGGTTCTCTCCGCTGCTCATATCTATGAAATCTACCACGATGATACCTCCCATATCTCTCAGTCGCAATTGGCGTGCAATCTCGGTTGCGGCGATCAAATTCACCTCAAAGGCGGTTGTTTCTTGGTTTTCTGCTTTATTAGAATGGTTTCCACTATTGACATCTATCACATGTAGTGCCTCGGTATGTTCTATGACCAAGTAAGCCCCTTTGGTCATGGAAACAGTGCGTCCTAAGCCTGTTTTAATCTGCCTTTCTATATGGAATTTCTCAAAAATAGGGACAGAAGACTTATAGAGTTTTACGATATTGACTTGCTCAGGAGCAATCTCTTGCAGATAATCACGGATTTGTGTATAGAGAGCCTCATTATCTACATGGATACCAGTGAAAGTATTGTCGAACATATCCCTTAGTAGGGCACCTGTTCTATTCATTTCACTAAGAATTTTGGATGGAAAGGAGCCTTGTGGTATCTTCTTGCACATTTGTATCCAGCGTTCGTAGGAATTTTGCAAGTCCCTATCTAAGTCAGCTACCTTTTTATCCTGCGCTACAGTACGTATAATCACCCCAAAACCTTTGGGTTTAATACTCTGAACAATACGTCTTAGACGCTCTTTTTCGGCCTTGTTTTCTATTTTTTGAGAGATAGAAATCCGCTCGGAGAAGGGTACCAGCACTAAGTAACGCCCTGCTATGGAGAGTTCCGAGCTAATCCGTGGCCCCTTGGTGGAAATAGGTTCCTTAACTATTTGTACCAAGATAGGTTGTCCTGCTTTTAGTACCTCCGATATTGCCCCGTTCTTATTAATATCTGGCTCCAACTTGAAGTCCTTCAGTGAATAATCCTTGATCTTCCCTGAAGATACTTCCTTGATAAACTTAAGCAAGGACGAGAGTTGAGGCCCCAAGTCATGATAATGCAAGAAAGCATCCTTTTCGTATCCTACATTCACAAAAGCCGCATTCAGTCCCTGAATAGGCTTGTGAATCTTGGCAAGCATAATATCCCCTACCGAAAGGCGATTGGTATCTTCCTCCTTGTGGAGTTCTACCAAGCGACCATTCTTGAGTAAAGCAAAATCTACATCAGAAGCCCCAGAACGAATAATTAATTCTTTGGTCATTCTGTTATGATTTTAGTATTACAATTTCAGTTAAGATATAATAATATCTTTTTAAATGAACGAAAAAACGAGAAAAAGTAGTTATAAAACTACTTTTTCTTTTTGTGTCGGTTAGCTCTTGCTCTTTTTTTGCGTTTGTGCGTAGCCACTTTATGTCTTTTTCTTTTTTTTCCGCTTGGCATGTTGTTATAAATTAAAAATTAATACTCCGTTATTTCTTTTTGGTGGTTTTTTCTTTTACTTTTACCTTTGTTTTTATTGATTGCACAAATACTTTAGCTGGCTTAAAAGCAGGGATATTATGTGCTGGGATGGTAATGGTCGTGTTTTTAGAAATGTTACGTCCTGTTTTTTCAGCTCTAGCCTTAATAATGAAGCTACCAAAACCTCTGAGGTATACATTATCTCCACTCTCCAAAGATTCCTTTATCCCATCCATAAAGTGCTCTACAATATTCTGCACCTCTGTTTTCTCAACCCCCAATTTCTCAGAGATCTTCGCTACAATTTCTGCTTTTGTCATATTTTTCTTTATTTAAAAGTCAAATTATACAATATATATACCCATAGCTTCATTTGTTATTTGGTAGGTTAAGAAACTACTTAATTTATAGCTATCTTTGGGTTTGTTTTCGGAGTGCAAATATACGAATAAATTACAAACCAACAAGTTAATAAAAAAAATTTTTTTCTCCTGAGATGTATCGCATAGAACGAACAAAATATCATTTTATACAAACAATTGATTATCAGCTAATTGATTTTTATAAAATCATAAAGTACCCCCTAGAAAGTTAAATATCATAAAAAAATTGAAGATTGTATAAAAAAAGTAATACTTTTGCCCCCAGAACATATAATAAGATACATAATGAAAAAAGTATTTTTTTTGCTCATGCTTGCTTTGGGGGTAGTCTCTTGTAAGACACAAGGCACCATTGCCAAGAGTACCCAAGGTACCCGCCAGGCCAACAAAGTAATCAAAGGAGAATGGACACTCTCTTCTGTTACTTATAATGAAAAAGGTAAGTATGAAATCACCTTGCTCAATGATACTTCTAAAGAATGCTTTGAGGGAAGTTATTGGAAATTTGTTCCAAATAACTACCGAGGTATCTACGCTATTAACAAGGCTGGATGTGCAGGAGGCGATCGTCATTTTATCTTTACCGTACAGGAAATGGACAAATCTACTGGGTATTATGACTTTTTGCTCAAACCAACCAACGAAAAGTACCAATCCGATACCAATGCGGGCGTACGCCTACATTTGGCTTATCTCTCTGAAAATGAGATGCGCTGGGAACAAACCGTTCGTGTAGACGGCAAACCTTTCGTTATTACAATGAACTTTACAAAAAATTAAATAATTATCTATGACAAAAGTATTCAAACACATAACTTTATTCCTTGTAGCAGGCTTACTTTTTGTAGGCTGTGAAGCTATTAATAATTCCAATAAAACCCAGCGCGGAGCTGTGATTGGGGCTGCCAGTGGAGCAATTCTTGGGGCGATCCTTGGTAACAACGTAGGTAGTGGTGGCAATAGCGAACTCGGTGCTGTTATCGGTACAGCTGTAGGAGGTGCCGCAGGTGCCATTATCGGAAACCAAATGGACAGACAAGCCAAGAAAATAGAAGAAGAAATCCCTGGTGCTGAAGTAAAACGAGTAGATGATGGTATCGTGGTTACCTTTGATGAAAAAAGTGGGGTTACCTTTGCTTTCAATAAGGCAGACCTTACCGATGAGGCTAAAACCTTGCTCAACAAGATGGTAACTGTTCTTAAGGAATATCCTGATACCAACGTGATTGTAGCAGGACATACTGATAGCAAAGGAAAAGCAGCCTATAACATGGGACTTTCCGAAAGACGTGCCAAAGCAGTTACTAACTTCTTTACTTCTAATGGATTGAATGCTTCTCGCTTTACCACTAAGTGGTTCGGTGCTACCCAACCTGCTTATGACAACGCTACAGAAGAAGGACGCGCTAAGAACCGTCGTGTAAACATTGCTATCGTTCCTAATGAAAAGATGAAGGAAGATGCAAAAAAACAAGCTCAACAGTAAATTTTCATAGTTATTATTGTTTTAGTTATTCTATTTGAAGAGGTGCAGCAATGTACCTCTTTTTTTTGCTCCTAAGCGACTATTTATTAATTTTTATTCGTATATTTGCGCAAAAATACAAACATATGAACAGTATTACCTCAACTGATTTTACTTTTGAAAATCAAAAAGCTGTTTACAAAGGAAAGGTACGCGATGTATATACTATAGGAGACGACCTTCTGGTGATGGTGGCTACCGATAGGCTTTCCGCTTTTGATGTGATTCTGCCTAAGGGTATCCCCTACAAAGGACAGATCCTCAACCAGATAGCCAGTGAGAACTTGGAACTAACAAGGGATATTGTTCCCAATTGGCTGCTGGCAACCCCTGACCCCAATGTATCGGTAGGTCTCTGCTGCGAACCCCTAAAAGTGGAAATGGTCATTCGCGGCTACTTGGCTGGACATGCTGCCCGTGAGTATAAGGCTGGCAAACGCAGCCTCTGTGGCGTGGCTTTACCCGAAGGCTTAGTAGAGAATGCGCCCCTACCCTCCCCTATCATCACTCCTTCTACCAAGGCAGACAATGGCACCCACGACGAGGATATCTCCCGTGAGGACATTCTCAAAAGAGGAATCGTTTCGGCCGAGGACTATGAGCTTATGGAGCGCTATACGTACGCCCTCTTTAAGCGTGGTAGTGAACTAGCTCACAAGAGGGGCCTTATTTTGGTAGATACCAAGTATGAGTTTGGCAAGACCAAAGACGGAGTAGTAGTACTTATCGACGAGGTACATACCCCTGATTCCTCCCGCTATTTCTATGCCGAGGGATATGAAGAGCGCCTAAGAAAAGGGGAACCCCAAAGACAACTCTCCAAGGAGTTCGTTCGCCAATGGCTTATAGAAAATGGCTTCCAAGGTCGTGCAGGCGAGCAAGTGCCTGAAATGACCAATGCCCATGTAAAGGCTATCTCCGAACGCTATATAGAACTCTATGAGCACCTCTTAGGAAAGAAATTCGTTCCGTCCGATACCACGGATATACAAGAGCGCATCTATAAGAATGTAAGCGAGTATTTGCGTAGCTTACTATAATATTTTTACTTAATTTTCTTTTGAAATGAATATACTTCTGTTAGGTTCAGGAGGTAGGGAGCATGCTTTTGCCTACCTACTCTCTCGTAGCCCCCGCTGCAAGCAACTTTATATAGCCCCCGGTAATGCAGGTACTGCCCTTGAAGGAGAAAATGTAGCTATCTCAGCTACTGATTTTTCAAAGATTAAGGAATTCTGTTTAAGCAAACAGATTTCTTTGGTCGTAGTAGGCCCCGAAGAGCCTTTAGTGAAGGGGATTGTAGATTTCTTCGCACAAGATGCGGCACTTTCCAAAATACCCATTGTAGGTCCTTCCCAAAAGGGAGCTACCCTTGAAGGAAGTAAGGAGTTTGCCAAGGAATTCATGCAGCGCCATCATATCCCTACCGCCCGCTATGCGAGTTTTACCAAAGACACTATAGAAGAAGGGTTGCGCTTTTTGGAAAGCATGCAAGCTCCCTATGTTCTAAAAGCCGACGGACTGGCTGCCGGCAAAGGGGTAGTTATCTTGGACAACCTACAAGAAGCCCAGAGCGAGCTTAAGCGTATGCTATTGGAAGAGAAATTTGGCATAGCTAGCCAGAAAGTAGTTATTGAGGAGTTCCTCAAGGGAATAGAACTCAGCTGCTTTGTTCTGACCGATGGGCAGAGCTATAAGATTCTTCCAACCGCTAAGGACTATAAGCGTATAGGCGAAGGGGATACTGGACTCAATACAGGCGGTATGGGTGCGGTTTCTCCTGTACCTTTCGCCAACGAGGCCCTTATGCAAAAAATAGAAGAGCGTATCATAAAACCTACCATAGAAGGGCTTAAAAAGGAGCAAATCACCTATCGTGGTTTTGTCTTTATCGGCCTTATCAAGGTTGGAGATGATCCCTTTGTAATTGAGTACAATGTACGTATGGGTGATCCTGAAACTGAAGTAGTGCTCCCACGGTTACAAACCGACTTGGTTACACTCTTAGAAGCCACTGCCAAGGAACAGCTCAAGGATTGTCCACTCTCTATAGACCCCAGAAGTGCTACCACTGTAATGCTTGTCTCTGGTGGTTATCCAGAGGATTACCAAAAGGGCAAAGTTATCTCTGGTCTTGAAGTACAAAGCGAAAGCCTTATCTTCCATGCGGGTACTTGCTTGAAAGACGGCAAGGTACTTACCGCTGGAGGCCGTGTGCTTGCTGTTACTTCTTTGGCTGATAATTTTAAAGAGGCTCTAAAAAAATCTTACAGCCGAATCGAAAAAATATCTTTTGAAAACATGTATTACCGAAAGGATATCGGAATGGATTTGTAATTTCTTTTTCATAATTATAATATATATTGAAGACTGCCCCTAGAAAGGCAGTCTTTTTATTATTTAGAACCACTAAAAAATATTTCTTGTTTTTTATTTTCGTATGTGAAAAATATTTTTTACCTTTGCCTAAAATTTAAACACCTAATAAAACTAAAATTTTAGACATGAAAACTATTATTTTTCGCATGTTATTTTTCTTTATCCCTGTATTAGCCATAGCCCAACAAGCTACTTTCAAGGGAAAAATCACTGCCGAAGGAAAGCCTATCTTAGGTGCCGATGTAATCCTTCGCAAGGGTAGTGAAGTGAAAGGTACCAGTAGCAAGGCCTCTGGAGAATATTCAGTAAAAGTACCTGCTGGCGAATACAAACTTACGATCTCTTCAGTAGGGTTCAAAACTATCAATCAATCTCTTACACTTGCTGAAGGAGAGACTATCACACAAAATTTTGCCTTGCAAAGAGACTTATTGGAAATTGACCAAGTGGTAGTTACCGCTACGCGTAACATCATTCCTCAGTACAAATCACCTGTGGTAGTGAGCAAGGTTACAGGCCATATATTTGAAACCACTCAATCACTCAGCTTGGCCGAAGGGCTTAACTTTACCCCTGGATTGCGTACTGAAACGAACTGTCAGAATTGCGGTTTTAATCAGTTACGTATCAATGGTTTGGAAGGCTCTTACTCACAAATCTTGATCAATGGCCGTCCTGTATTCTCCTCCTTGGCTGGGGTCTATGGCCTGGAGATGATTCCTGCCAATATGATTGACCGTGTGGAAGTAGTCAGAGGGGCCGGCTCAGCACTCTATGGGGGTAATGCCATAGGAGGTACGGTAAATATCCTCACCAAAGACCCTACACATAATACCTTTATGATAGGCAATAGCCTCTCTCTAATGAAGGACGGAAGCCCTGATAATACACTCTTTGCCAATACTTCGGTTGTGGCTGAGGATTTTGACAAGGGACTAACCCTCTTTGCTTATCAGCGCAACCGAAAGCCTTACGATGCTAACGATGACGGCTATTCCGAAATCACTAAGCTACACAATACCACTTTCGGGGCTGATGCTTTTTGGAATCCTGCAGAAAATAGCAAGATAAAGCTCAACCTGAACAGTATCAACGAGTTTCGCCGTGGAGGAAACAAGTTCGACCTCTTGCCACACCAGTCTGATATTACCGAGCAATTACGCCATCGTATCATGGCTGGAGACCTCTCCTATGAACGATTCTCTGATGATCTTGCCCATAAGTTTTCCCTATACACTTCTGCCCAATATACCGACCGAGATGGCTACTATGGAGGCGGCTTAGGTTACGCAGTCAATAGCAAAGACGAATTTGACGCGCTAGGAGCGGAAGACAAAGAAGACTATTTCAAGGCTTTGGCCAAATATGGTCATACTACCGAGCTAGTGGGCGTAGGGGGCGTTCAATATGCCTACACATTTTCTCCTGAACTAAATCTTTCTTTAGGAAGCGAATATAAGTATGATAAGGTAAATGACAACTATGTAGGCCAAAACCGCGCAGTGGATCAGACTGTACGCACCTATGGCAACTACCTACAAGTGGAATGGAATCCTATAAAAAAGCTAACTCTACTGGGGGGGAGCCGCTATGACTATGTCGATATAAAGGGAGACTACCTTTTTGCTGGAGTAGATAAGAATTCTAATAAGCAGATAAGCAAATTCGTTCCTCGCCTTACTGCTATGTATGATCTAAGTGAAACCCTTAAGCTCCGCGGTTCCTTTGCCCAAGGCTATCGTGCTCCACAGGCTTTTGATGAAGATTTACATACTGAAGTATTGGACGGCGAACCTATCTTTGTAGAATTAGACAAAGACCTTAGCAGCGAAACCTCCAATAGTTATACCGCCTCACTGAACTATACCCAAAGAGAAGGTAATACACAAGCCAACCTGATCTTGGAAGGCTTCTACACCCGTATCAACGACCGTTTTATCAACCAAGATCTTACCGATATAGACAACATTAAGCACAAGCTAAAGACCAATGCCACTGACCAGCTCCATATCATAGGAGCTAATATAGAAGCTAACTTTGCCTTTGGCTCTCAATGGGTATGGCAGACAGGGTTTACCTATCAGCAATCTCGCTTTACCAAGGAACAGACCATTTGGGAGAATGAAGATGCAACTTCTCCTAAAAAAGTTACTTCCGACCGCGTGATGCGCTCCCCTGACCTATATGGTTACACTACTCTATCCTATAACCCTATCGCAGCACTTAAGCTCAGCTACAATGGTGTTTTCACAGGACAGATGTATGTGCCCCATGTAATTGACGCTGAATCTGGCGAGCAAATTCTCGTGAAATCACCCAATTTTTACGAACAAAACCTAAGGGCTGCTTATGCTTTCACGCTGAAAAACAATTACAAACTGGAAGTATTTGCAGGTGTGAAAAATATCTTTGACCAATACCAAAAAGATTTTGACAAGGGCAAAGACCGTGATGCTGACTATATCTACGGGCCACAACACCCACGAACTTTCTTTGTAGGGCTAACATTATCACTGGATTAATTGTCAATTGTTAATTGTCAATTGTCAGACAAACTGACTTCTGACCATTAACTACTGAAAAAGAAAGATTCTTTTACCCAAATATCATTTCTGTAGAAAAAGAGGCACCTTCGGGGTTGCCTCTTTTTTTGATGATTAGGGTGTCTATTCTACTTCTAAGTAATTTTTTCGTCTTTCACTTTTCATTTTTCCCTAAAATATGTATCTTTGCCTTACAATTATCCAGCACCTCCTATGCTAAGCAAAAACCAACTAAAACAAGTACAGAAGCTCTCCCTGAAAAAATACCGAAGTGAGACAGGTCTTTTCGTAGTGGAAGGTAAGAAAGGCATCTTAGAGTTCGTCCAAGCAGGTTATAAGGCCGAAGTTATCTATGCTACTCACACCTTTTCTCCTGCACTATCTAAGCAGCCACTAACCCTCGTAAGTCCAGAGGATCTCCAACGGCTCAGTGCGCTCAAGCACCCCGATGAGGGGGTTGCTATCTTCCACCAACCCAGGCGTAAGGGCATCTTGCAAGAGGGACTTATTTTGGCCTTAGACAATATCCAAGACCCAGGTAATTTAGGCACACTCATTCGCCTATGTGATTGGTTTGGGATAGAGACGCTCTTATGCAGTGAGCAGACAGTGGATTGCTATAACCCCAAGGTCGTACAAGCCTCTATGGGGTCACTCTCCCGGGTGCAGGTGTATTACCTGCCCTTGGCGGGTTTCTTGGTTACTTGTGACTTACCTGTATATGTGGCGACCTTGGAGGGGGAGAACCTCTATACGACTACTTTTCCAGAGGATTGTGTGATTGTCTTAGGCAACGAAGCCAATGGCATTAGCCCAGAGGTTGCTGCCTTGGCCAATGGAGCTATTACCATACCACGCTTTGGCAAGTTACAACAGGCAGAAAGCCTTAATGTCGCTATGGCAGGAGCGATTATAGTGAGTCAGGTAAAAGGTAAAAAGATAGAGAAAGCTATAGACTGACTTGTATATAAGCCTGATATAGAGGGGTTTGACACTAATTTAGTTTCTCAAGAAACACAAAAAAATATTAATAAAATGATACTATTCAAAAAACTCCTGCTCCACGCGCTTAAAATTTTTCCTTTCCTATATAAAATTCAAACAGAACCTCATTATAAAAAATGGAAATTTGTATTGGATTGGGGAGCTCCTTTACTTTTGATATCACTTGCGTTACTTATAGAGAGACCTACCCTCAAGGAGTATTTCTATGGGATGTTCCTCTTTTTAATCCTTTGGGGTTGGGTGTTGTATTTTATGCAGAAAGCAATGAATGAAAGAATCAAAAAAGGATATCAATACTACTTGAAAACGAAAGAGGATATAGAAAGGATAGAAGGAGATTGTCAAAAAAATAATTAGTAATGCGAATCAATAGTTAAAAGTGCTCGTATAATCTAATTCGTTAAGGTTCAATTTATTGTTTCTTAGAAAGTTAATGAATAATAATTTGCTTATGTCGAACTCACGTTAAAATATTGAAGATTAGTAAGAATGATGTACTTAGATGATTTTAGTCAAGAATACCTTGTGGATTCTCTTGAAGAATTAGAAATATTACTACGAAAGCGTTTTTTAGAGGAGGTCATTTTTTTTATTTTAACTTTTAAGGAAAATGGATTTCCTCAGTTATCCGCTTTTGTCAAAAGGAATAAGTGTGTTATTTACTATTTGGATAAAGAGGTACAATATATTAGCAAAGGAGATACTGAAGAAGGTATAGAAGTATTTGTTGAGGATATACATGGAACGGAGGTATTCCTTAGCAAAAACAAAGTGCTCCCTATTGATAAGTTTTACAAAGTAGCACAATCCTTCTTCGAGACACAGGAAAGACCTAATTCTATTGAATGGGAAAAGATATAAAAATTGTTGTAGTAAAAAATGCGAGATTTTTGTAAAATCTCGCATTTTTTATTTTTCACTATCCATTATAAAAAAGTTGGGCAAATCATAAGCCGGATTCTGTGCTTTCCTTTGGGGGAAAGTGCTTATCATTTATCTGGATGGGCTGTTGCCAGACCATTCTAACCGCCTACCCTCCGACATTGAGCGAGCCACTCTTAGTTGTCGGTTTACTTGGCGTTGCACCCTATAGAGTTTACCTGATTTCACTACAGCCGAACTGTACTTGCTTTCTGTTGCACTAGTCCTCGCCTTACGGCGGACGGGCGTTACCCGCTATAGCGCTCTGTGGTGTCCGGACTTTCCTCTACCCAAAGGGTAGCGATAAGCTGATTTACCCAACTTTATTAAGTGAAGAGTGGAAAGTGAAGAGCGAAAAGCTCTTCACTCTTCATTTTTCACTTTACACTATCAAAGGTATTTCCCTGATTGATATCTCCTGTATTATAGCCTTTCATGAACCATTCTACGCGTTGTTTAGAGGTGCCATGGGTGAAGGAATCGGGAACTACTTGCCCTTGCATACGCTTTTGGATGGCATCATCACCTACGGCATTGGCAGCGCTTATGGCCTCATCTATATCATCGGCGTCAAGGTATTGCTTGTCATAGTGTGCCCATACGCCTGCATAGAAATCGGCTTGGAGCTCAAGGGCTACTGAGAGTTTGTTGGCTTCCTTTTGGCTGAGTCCCTGTTGGGCTTGGTGTACTTTTTTGGAGGTACCCAAGAGCGTTTGAACATGGTGCCCTACCTCATGAGCCATAACATAAGCAATAGCGAAATCCCCCCCTTTGGCACCAAAGCGCGTGCGAAGTTCCTCGAAGAAACTCATATCCATATACAGTTTATGATCACCTGGGCAATAGAAAGGCCCTACGGCGCTACTGGCGTTTCCACAGGCAGTCTGTACCGCGTCGGTGAAAAGAACCAAGGTAGGTTTCTGATAAGTTCCTAAGTTATTTTCTGCAAATATTTTCTCCCAAACATCCTCTGTATCAGCCAATACGGTAGCAGTAAAGGCTTTAATTTCCTTTTGTTCTTCGGTAAGGTCAGCCTCATTGGCCACTTGGGTAGTTTGTCCTGCTTGGTTGAACTGTTCCAAGAGGGGAGCTACAGCTTGTCCTGTTTCTCCTCCAAAGAGCTGGAGTAGAACAATTACAATTCCTAATAGACCGCCACCAGCGGCTATTTTTCCTGTGGTACTCACCCCACGGCGGTCTTCCACGTTGTCACTTTGTCGTCTTCCTTGCCACTTCATAATGGTATTTTTTTGGGGGCAAAGATACAACTTTTAATGATTAATGACAAATGATTAATGACTAATGAGAAATATACTTATTAGTGGTTAGCCACGGGTCATTGTTCAAGATTTTCTAAGAAAACATTTGTAAATGACAAAAAAAGATTGTATCTTTGTCCGATTTTTTATTAGCAAAAGTAATGAGCGAACAATTAGACCCAAACAAATATTCGGCAGATAATATCCAGTCCTTAGAGGGGATGGAGCACGTACGCATGCGCCCTTCTATGTATATAGGCGATGTAGGCGTAAGAGGCTTACACCACTTAGTATATGAGGTGGTGGACAACTCCATAGATGAGGCTTTGGCTGGCTATTGCGACACTATATCGGTGATTATCAATCCTGATAATTCAGTAAGTGTAGAGGATAACGGGCGTGGCATCCCTGTGGATATACACAAGAAAGAAGGTGTCTCTGCCCTTGAAGTGGTAATGACCAAGATAGGGGCAGGAGGAAAGTTTGACAAGGGTTCTTACAAAGTATCTGGTGGTCTACATGGGGTTGGGGTATCCGTTGTGAATGCCCTTTCTACGCACTTGACTGCTACTGTATATCGTGATGGAAAGATATGGGAACAAGAATATGAGCGTGGAGTTGCTCTCTATCAGGTCAAAGAAAAAGGCGCTACCGATAAGCGCGGTACTAAAGTTACTTTTCTTCCTGATACGGAGATCTTCCAGCAGACTATAGAGTTCAGTTATGATATCTTGGCCAATCGTATGCGTGAATTGGCTTTCCTAAACAAGGGAATCCGCATCACCCTAACTGACTTGCGCAATAAGAACGAAAAAGGCGAACCCATAAGCCAAGTCTTCTATTCTGAAAAAGGTTTGGAAGAGTTTATCCAATACTTGGATGGCAATCGTACCCCTATCATCAAAAAAATCATTGCTATGGAAGGGGAAAAGAACGATATTCCTGTGGAAGTAGCTATGATCTATAATGATTCCTTCAATGAGAACCTCCATTCGTATGTCAATAATATCAATACACACGAGGGAGGAACCCACTTGCAGGGCTTCCGTATGGGGCTTACCCGTACGCTGAAGAACTATGCTGATAAGTCGGGTCTGCTTGAGAAAGCCAGCAAAGACAAAAAGAATCCTTTGGAAATCTCTGGTGACGACTTCCGCGAAGGGCTTACCGCAATTATCTCGGTGAAGGTAGCCGAACCTCAGTTTGAAGGACAAACTAAAACCAAGCTCGGTAACCGTGAGGTAACCGCAGCAGTGTCTCAGGCAGTATCCGATATGCTAGAGAGTTATCTAGAGGAAAACCCTGAAGATGCCAAAACGATTGTCAATAAAGTAATACTAGCCGCTCAAGCTCGCTTGGCTGCTAAGAAAGCCCGTGAAGCAGTGCAGCGCAAATCGCCTATGGGAGGGGCTGGATTGCCTAACAAATTGGCAGATTGCCAAGACAGAAATCCAGCCAACTGTGAGCTTTTCTTAGTCGAAGGGGATTCTGCGGGGGGTACTGCCAAGCAAGGACGTGATCAGAAGTTCCAAGCCATTTTACCACTAAGAGGTAAGATCCTCAATGTGGAAAAGGCAATGCAACACAGGGTATTTGATAACGAAGAGATTAAGAATATCTATACTGCCCTTGGGGTAACCATAGGTACTGAGGAGGATTCTAAAGCGCTCAATATAAGCAAACTCAGATATCACAAAGTAATTATTATGAGCGATGCCGACGTAGATGGTTCGCACATCGCCACCCTCATTCTTACTTTCTTCTTCCGCTATATGCGTGAGTTGATAGAGGAAGGGCATGTGTATATTGCCACTCCTCCCCTTTACCTACTCAAGCAAGGCAAAAAAGAACAATATGCTTGGTCGGACGAAGAACGCGATACCCTTACCAAGGAGTTCTACGAGCAAGCACAAACCAAAGTGACTGTACAGCGCTACAAAGGTTTGGGAGAGATGAATGCTGATCAGTTGGCTGATACCACTATGAACCCAGCTCACCGTACCCTAAGAAAGGTAAATATAGAAAATGCCGTAGAAGCGGATAGAATCTTCTCTATGCTCATGGGTGATGATGTACCGCCTCGCCGCGAGTTCATTGAGAAAAACGCCAAGTATGCCAATATAGATGCTTAATATACCACCTATTACTCAACTCATACCTCAGCGTGCCCCTATGGTCATGGTGGATACGCTATGGGAATATAGCCCTACCACAGCTGTGGTAGGGCTTACTATCTTGCAGGACAATATATTTGTTCACAAGGGCTGCCTTTCCGCCTCTGGCCTTATAGAACATATGGCACAGAGCACAGCCCTACATAAGGGATACGGCTATTATCTTAATCATCAGCCTGCTCCCATGGGCTATATAGGTGCCATCAAGCATATAGAAATACATAAGCTCCCACCGGTGGGAGCTTGTATAAAAACGTCTATAACAATTCTTCAAGAGTTTATGGATGTTACCTTGGTTCGTATAGAAACCTTCCTTGAGGAGGTATGTATTGCCCAAGGAGAGATGAAAACCGTCTTGGCCAAGTAACTACTCTAGGCCGATAAACTTGGGATCACTTAGGGTCTTCATAAAGGCAATGAGGGCTTCTTTTTCTTGTTCGGTAAGGGGGATTCTCCCGCCGTTATTCTTCAGTATAGGGTCTAAATTGGGATAATCCCTTACACCCCTATCAAAATAATCCAACACCTCTTTAAGCGTTGCAAACTGCCCAAAACTACCATAGGGGGCGGTATATGCTACATTGCGCAAGGAAGGTACCCGAAAGCGATAAAGATCATCTTCACTACCTGTAACACGGCCTCGCCCTGCCTCCTCTACTGTATCGGGGTGTTCAGGAAAGCCTATATTTCTAAAAGATTCATCGGTAAAGAGCGTTCCCTTGTGGCAGGAGGCACATTTGGCCTCAAAAAGGGTATATCCTTGTTGTTCCAAAGGAGTGAAAGTAGCGGTATGGTCACGGGTCACATGGTCATACTTGCTATTGGCCGAGATTAGGGTATACATGAATTGGGCAATACTTCCCAACACTCGCTCAGAGGTGATACGGCTATCCCCATAGGCCTTAGCAAAAGCCTCCTTGTAGTAAGCATCGTCCTTAAGCTTCTTGATAACTTCCAAGAGGGAGGAGTCCATCTCCTCATGGGTAACGATAGGGGTTACAGGTTGTTCTTTAAGATCAACTACCGCCCCATCCCACATATATTGGGTAAGGAAGGCCATATTCTGTATAGGAGGTGTATTGCGAAGGCCTATCCTGCCTGCCACACCCACAGCACGTGGATTTCTATCTCCGTAGGCTTGTCCTCGGATATGGCAGGTAGCACAGGAGATGGAGTTGTCCCGACTAAGGCGTACATCATGGAAGAGTTTGTCGCCTAAGGCTACGCCATACTGGGTAGGGTAAGCCGTCTCTATCAGCGGATTTAGCGGTGGAAAATTAGTAGGAATAGCCAGTGAAAGCCTCGGATTGGTGATTTGTTGAGCTTCTTCTTGGTTGTTTTTGTTGCAGGAAGCCAAGAGAGAGAGTAAAAATATGAAGATTAATATGTTTTTCATAGGAAAAATAAAGTTAGATTTTAAAAAGCCTGTACTCAACTATATTTTAAGTACAGGCTTTAAATAATTAGTATAGTATGAAAGCAATTATTCCACATTAAGAACGGAGAACATACCTGCTTTGTCTAAGGCAGAGCTTTCTGAATTGTCAAAGCCTTTTTGGGCTTTCTGAGGATCATTGATGTCCTTTACAATGATTTTCTTACCTTCAAGGTCTTGGTTACCTCCTATGTTATTAACGAAAGGGAACATATTATTAAGGCTATGCACTACAGGGATTTTTCCATTTAGGGAGATTTTGTTAGTACCATTGATCAGTTTATCAAAATCAGCCTTGATAGTTATCTTGGCAGGAGTTCCTTTTTTAACGGAAAGTGTTTTAAAGTCTAAGGAAACAAAGCGGAAAGCATCTCTATCAATATTAAGAGTTTCATTTTCAATTCCTTTTACTTTTTTGTCATCACCTATGACCTTAGTCCCTTTGAAAGCACTACCTATATGGATAGAGAGTTCTCCATCTGTGATAGCAGGGAGAGGGTTTCCTTCTTTGTCCTTTCCTGGAGTAGGATTGGAGTACCAGCCTTCAAGTTTTACAAAGCGGTAGCCATTAGCCCATTCCCAGTGCATGATTCCCGAATGCTTAAATTCTCCTGTAAGACGGTAGAAGTTAGGAAATTGGGTTTGGAGTTTTAGGTTGTTAAGTTCTTTCTTTACACCCAAGCCAAATTCTATACCTTTGTAGTCTCCCTCTGGAATATCATTAAGCACGGGAGCCAAGGAAGCTGCATCGGCTTGATTGATTAAGAAACCTCCTTTGTCCAAGTCTTCAGTGTGGTAAGGCACTTTAGTACCATCAGCCTTTACAAGGACTACATTGGTAATTACATACTTTACTTCAGAGAATTTGAGGGTTTGTCCGTTGGAAGTGTAGGCTTTGGCTCCTGCTACATCAGTTCCTAAGGTGAGTTTCTCTGCTCCTACATAGTGGTCAAACTGTAGGGTGACCTTTGCTGGAGTTGAATCGTTATTATTGTCTTCTTTACTACATGAAGAGAGTGCGGCCACTGTAGTGATAGCCATGAGGATCGTTTTGATTTTTCTCATTTTTATACGGATTAAATTTTTAAAAATTAAGGTACTTTCGGGGTATGGTCACGCAGCCCCAAAAGACATTAAGGGGAAACTATTAGGTGGTTAAAATGAGAATATAAAAAGAAATACTCATCTCTTATCTCTAAAAAATGAGTATTTCTTGAGAGATATCTTCTTAAATAAATTGTGATTATTTTTATACTAATGTTGGTAGATGGCCTCAGCGCATGACAAGGCTACGAACAAAGATGTGGAAAGGTTTTGTTCTGTGGAAATGTACCCTTATCTAAAGTATAGCAAGGGGCATCCTATTGGGAAACAACATTAGGATAATGCTCTTATGTGGATATAAGAGACTTATAGAAAATGAAGAAATTATGCGATAGGAGGGCGCATTTGCTTTTTTATCACTTTATGAAGAAGCAATTGTTCCTTGAAAAAGAAAGCAGGTAGCTCCTCTGCTACAGGCACTATAGAAGCCTCAAAAGAGAAAGGCTGTACCAATACTATATCTATATCCTTGAGGTTGAGGAGCTTATCGGAAGTCTTAGAGGTATCCTCTATGCTTTTTTTCAAATGACATTTTCCGTGGCAGTCCATTTCTTTCTTGTCTTTATTCACACAATAGGCTTTCTCGATAAAGTCGCGATTGATATGGTAATGCACAATAAGAAGCGTCTGCTGAAAGGCTATCAGCAGTATGAGTAAGGATAAGAAAAAACTTACAGTGCGCTTCACAACGGATTCTTTAGTCTATTATAAGATAGGGCAAAGATACGATTTTTTTTCGGATAAACAAGTCTTGATTTAATTTTTTTAGCAATTAGTTTTTTTAGCTCTTATCAAATGATTATCAATCACTTGTAAACAAAATCTATTCCTCTCAATTACTATTTCTAAAAAAATATTTGTTTTTTCAGCCAAAAGCTGTACCTTTGCCCCGAAAAATTACTTCTATATTCTTTAATACAGCATGAAAACTGTAATGGCAAAAATAGTAGCTTTTGTGATGGCTCTTTGCTTGTTGGCCTTACCGCTAACAAGTGAGGCGGCACCTCATGCTTGCCAAAAACAGTCTCATATGACCCATTGCAAAGCTTCCAAGGCTTGCCATAAGGAGGATGTCCCTGACTGCTGTAAAAAGAAAAATGGAGCAGCCCCTAAGCATGCTTGCTGCCAAGCAGTGCCTATGGCGTCCTATGCAAGATTGGAGAAGACAGAAGTAATCTCTACCTATCAGCTTGTTAAAAAACAAGTACTTCCTACTATTGTTTCACCTTGGGCTGTGGCGCTTGTAGATTTTCCTACAGAAAGAGCGCTTACGTCCTCTTATAACACTACTACGCTACTGCTGGTGAGGAATATCCCTATCCTCTTTCAGCAATTTCTTTGTTAGCTTATCTAAAGATTTTACTTCTTTCAGGTATTGTGGTTTGCTGTCGCTATAATAGGCATGATTAATTGTATCTGCCTAAGAGACTGTAACCTATATGTCTAAGAGGCTATAATCTATGTATTTGTCTAAGACCTAATACCTATGTATTTGTCTAAGACGCAATAAATTGCGTCTCTACCATAGTATTAAAAATCAAAAGAAAACTAACAATGAAAAAATATATATACTTAGCATTCCTTATGCTACCTTTCTCCCTATTGGCACAAACCATGGTGCAAGGGAAAATCTCACTAAAAGACGCCACTAATACCTTTGCCGAAGCGGGGGTGAGTATCTATTGGGAAGATTCTACCATTGGTACTACTACCGATGAGAATGGTCACTTCAAACTATTGTATAAGCCCGAACTCAAGAAATTGGTTATCAGCTATGTAGGTTTTAAAACCAAGGTACTGACCATTACCGATCCAGTGAAATTTGTTACCACTACTCTTTTGGAGGATACCAAAGAGTTGGATGCAGTAGAGGTAACTGCCGCCAAGCGCAAACCTACCGAACGCCTACAACTGAGCACTGTAGGTATGGTCAATATCAACTCAGGTGAACTGCTCAAGGCGGCTTGCTGCAACCTCTCCGATAGCTTTGAGACCAGCTCCAATACAGAAGTAGCTGTAGCCGATGCTGTTACAGGTACTAAGCAAATAAAGATGCTTGGCTTGGCCAGTCCTTATCTGTCTCTTACTCAGGAGAATGTACCTAGCATACGCGGCGCTTCACAGGTGTATGGTATGACCTTTATCCCTGGCTCTTGGGTAGATAACATTCAGATTATCAAGGGAGCAGGGAGTGTCATCAATGGCTACGAAAGCATCGCAGGACAGATAAACACCGAATTGGTCAAACCAATACTCGATACACCTATCTACCTAAATGTATATGGCAGTGATGACGGCCGTTTTGAGCTTAACAATCACCTCAATACTAAGGTGAGTGATCATTGGCACACAGGCCTTTACATACATGGTAATGCCCGCAATATGCAGATGGACAACAATGGCGATGGCTTTATGGACATACCCACAGGCAGCCAAATCAACCTGATGAACCGTTGGCAGTATGCCAATCCCAATACAGGCTGGATGTCCAACCTCTCCCTACATTACCTCTATGATGATCGCAAGGCTGGACAACTCAGCAGCATAACTACCCCTTCCCTTTGGCAGAGTACCAATAAGATTCACCAACTCAACGCCTCTGCTAAGCTCGGTTATATATGGGAGGATATGCCTTACCAGAGTTTGGGCTTTCAGGCCGACTATAAACAGTATGACCAAGATAGTCATTTCGGGCTTAACCAATATGATATCTCCCAGAAGACCATCTATGTAAATGCACTCTTTAAGTCTATCATCTCCAATACCAATCATACCTTTACCACTGGAGTTAATAGTATTACTGATGTGATAGAAGAACGCTTAGGTACCGCTTCTCTTTCTGGGGATTATAACCGTACAGACTTCTCCGCAGGAGCTTTCTTCGAGTATAGTCTTTCGGCAGGAGACAGCTTCGGGCTTACCGCAGGGGCAAGGGCTGACTACCACAATCGTATGGGCGCCTTCATCACCCCTCGTTTCCACTTGCGCTATATGCCTTGGAAGAAGGGAACTCTACGTCTTGCAGTAGGTCGTGGAGAGCGCTTGGCGAGTATATTTTCAGAAAATCAAAAACTCTTCTCTACCGCCAGAGCTATACGCCTTATGGGCACTGACGCTAATAAGACCTATGGACTTTCCCCTGAGATTGCTTGGAACTATGGGCTTTCCTTTACCCAATACTTACCCTTGGGAGGTAGAGACTTAGAGCTAGTGGGCGACCTATATTATACCAATTTTACCAATCAGGTAGTGGTAGATTGGGACAACCCTAGAGAGGTGTCTTTCTATAATCTTGCGGGTAAGAGCTTTTCTACCAATTTCCAAGTAGAAGCCAACTATGAAATCCTTAAGCGTACCCACCTAAAGGTAGCCTATAAGTGGTTTGATGTGCAAACAGACTACAGCAGTGGCCGACGTACTCAGCCCCTCCAACCCAAAGAGCGCTGGATGGTCAATCTCTCTTATGAAACCACACCACATGAGGGACGCCAATGGAAGTTTGATACTACTTTCAACGCCATAGGTAGCCAACGCCTACCCGATACCTCTGCCAATCCATTGGCTTATCAAATGGGAGATACCGCGCCTAGTTATACCTCTACCCAAGCACAGCTCACCCGTGTCTTTTCCCCTATGATAGAGGCCTATGTAGGAGCAGAAAACCTATTTAATTACTATCAAAAACACGCTATCATAGCCGCTGATGCACCTTTTGGCACTTATTTTGATGCTTCTATGGTCTATGCACCTGTGCAAGGACGTATGATCTATGCAGGATTGCGCTTTAAACTGAAATAAAACAACTTAATATATTTATATTTATCATGAAAAGATTTATACTTTTGGCTCTCTTAGCCCTTGCTTTGCCTGTAGTAGCGCAGCGTAAAAATGCAAAAGCACAACTCAATGTAGAAGGTATCTGTAATTCCTGTAAGGCTCGTATAGAAAAAGCAGCCTTGGGAGTAAAGGGTGTCAAGTACGCCCAGTGGAATGTAGATACACACCAGCTATCCCTTGTCCTAGACGAGAGCAAGGCCTCTACCCAACAGGTACAGGAGGCCATTGCCAAGGTCGGCCACTCCAATAGCCTTCCCGATGGTTCTAGTAAGGTAGAAGCCACCGAAGAAGACTATAACAAGGTAAGCGACTGCTGCAAGTACCGCGATGAAGAGGTAGTGAAGAGTCATCACTAAACCTATAGGCATAAGAAAAAAGGCTGTTCCCACTTGGAGACAGCCTTTTTCCATTATTTAAAAATCAATCTATTAAGAGCCACAATTAATAAAGAGCACTGGTGTACCATCTTCCTCATAGCCTTCTATATCAAAACCTTCAAAGAAGATATGATCTCCTAAATCCTTATTGGCTAAGGTGTTATGTATCAGCCAAAGCAGCTCTAAAGCACCAAAGGACGCGCCATCTCCTGAAAAGAGTTCAGAGACGATAAGAGCTTGGTAGAGACCATTGGCATCGGGTTCGCCTTCTAAGAGATGCTCGTTGGCAAGTATCTCAAAATCATGGAGTTCGCGCTTGCTCTTGATCCATGCCTCATACATGATCTTCACCTTAGGCGTTTTGAATATGGTACCAAAAGGATTGAAGTTGTTTAGACTATTTTCCATATCAGAATTATAGTCCTTGACAGCCTCCCAGAAAATCATCAGCCCTGGGAAGTGTTCTTGGGTAAATGCCCAATACACTTGGTCTAAAAGGCTTGTATTCTGCATAGGAGCATAGTCCTGGCATACATTAGGACGATTGACATCTACCACAGGAGGGTAAGGGATATCCTTCTCAGAGAAAAGTTCCAAGAGGGCAGAGCTATCATTCTCAAGCTTGTACAACATCTCTTGCTCGTATAGGGGCACTATGGTGTAGAAATTTACCTCTTTGCCTGTAGGGAGTTTCGCTATAGCTTCCTCCCCTTGCTTGTCATCAGTACCGATAAGAAGCATACAGGTAAACTTTGTCCCTTCCAAAGGCTCTCCCGTAGGTACGGTATGCCCCCAAGCCAAGAAAGTATCTTGTTCTATAGGTAGGCGAGAGAGGATTTTAAGCCAACGTATAGGCCAATAATCTTTCTCCTCTTCACTCTTGATGTTCCAAGTGGCTGGTAGGTGAATGACCATTTCTGCAAAAGGACTGCCTGAGAAGTCTTCAGGGATATTCATATGATAAGCCCCCATACCTCCTGTAACCAAAGTGTAGTAATTACGCTCTGGAGTAGGTTTTACAATATAGATATCACAGTGAATATCAGGGGAGACCAACTCGTGGAATACCTCGTCAAACTCACCTATATTTTCCTTGATATAAGTCTCCAAGGCCTCACGTTCCTGCTCGTCATAGTAAGCTGGTTCAAAGTTGCTAGAGAGGAACTCTATGGCATCCTTCTGCTCTGAGTAGGCCATACGTCCTGTTTCTATACCTTCTATAGTGGCCGATAGCCATTGGAAAAGTCCTGCAAAAACAAAAGACACATCGTACTCCTCTAAATTCTCATGAGGGGTTACCCCTATGAGTTGCCCGAAGATACCATCCTCATCATTATCAAAATCAAAGCACAAGTAGCTATCCTTTTCTCCCTCTATATGCTGCATCATAAAAGGCACCCATTTGCGGTTAAAGAGCTGATTCTTCACCTCTCCTTCGTCAACGAACTCTTCCTCTGGGATTTGTTTGGTCTGCCAATCTCCTCCAAAGTGGTTCTCTAAGAAAGCGACGATATTTCTTTGGGCTTCTTCTATTTGGTCAAGATTTAAAAAGCGCTGTCCTACTCCAAAGAAAGGCCCATCACCCTGTTGCCCGCTAAAGGTTCTATGTAGCTGCTTGAACTCCTCAGGCAGCTCAAAACCTAAGCGCTGTTCGAAGCGCTCTATCTGCTGCTCTGTAGCGGGAGCACCTAGGCGTGATGCCATTGGGGGGGCATATTCCTTAAGGGTTTTTACAAAGTCCTCCAAGATATATTCCACCTCACCACGGCCACCCTTGACCGCCTCACGAAGTGAGATGCCTTTCTCATCGGCCAAGGCTATATAGTGTAGCAATTCTTGTGTACCAGAAAGTGAAGGGGCACGTTCTAAGTATTTGCGGGCATTGTCTATATCATTGAGATAGAAGTAAGAATAGCCAATACGGTAATTCCAACTTTCGGTATCTCCTATTTCTTCCTCCAGATATTTGAACACCTCCACCGCACGGCGCAAGTATTTTTCGTTCTCCTCAGAGGGATCTAACCAATACAAATTATTATAGGCACGTCCTAACTCACTGAGTACTTCAGTGGTTTTACTCTCATCGGGGAGCTTCTCTATGAAATCGATGATGGCCTGTATATGGTCATCTTCGTTCCATTTGTCTATTTTTTTTAGGATTTGTTGCTCTGTCATAATTTTTATTTATTTATCTATGAAGTAGTTATGATAAAGTATAGGCAAAAAAAAAGTGGCAAGCTACCTACATCGCACCGCTACAACCTTATACCTTTGCTGCGTTCCCACCCTGGAGGATTCTAAGGGAGCTGGTCGTGTAGGACTTGCCGAGTGCAAAGGTACAAAAAAATTTATAACTTCCAACTCCTATCACGAATTTTTTTTGTACTTTTACACAAAAATTTTCACCCCTTGCTCTTCTATTCAAAAACAGATTAGCAAAACACTGAAATACAGCAACTTATTTAATCTTTACCTTATGATAACCAACCAAACATTCACCATGATTAAGCCCAATGCCGTAGAAAAAGGGCATACAGGAGCTATTATTGACCAAATTATTAAAGGAGGCTATCGCATTTTAGCCCTCAAATATGTTTGGCTAAGCCAAAGAGAAGCTGAAGCGTTCTATGAAGTGCACAAGGAACGTCCCTTCTTTGGGGAGTTGGTCGCTTTCATGTCGCGCAGTCCTATTGTCGCCATAGCTTTGGAAAAGGACAATGCTGTGGAAGCCTTCCGCACCTTCATCGGAGCTACCGATCCTGCCAAGGCTGAAGCAGGCACTATTCGTGCCAAATACGGGGAAAGCGTAGGAGAAAATGCCATACATGGCTCCGACTCCAACGAAAACGCCCAAAGAGAAATAGCATTTTTCTTTTCTGGACGCGAGATATATAAGTGAAAAGTGACTAATGACTAATGACTAATGACTAATGACTAATGACTAATGACTAATGACTAATGACTAATGACTAATGACTAATGACTAATGACTAGTGACTAGTGATAAGTAAAAAGTGAAGAGTGGGTAACTATTGTTACTATTCACTCTTCACTCTTCACTTTTAGTTATTCACTTAATTCTCTTTTCGTTATTCACTCTTCACTTTTCGTTATTCACTTAATTTAATCAGGAAGAGATACACAGGGAAGTGGTCGGAATAACCACCTGTATAGCTACCATTGGCATAGCTGCGGAAAGGATAGCCTGCAAACCGTCCTGAAGGATTGGCTAGCTCTGGGCTATTGAATACGCCTGCTTTCCAATATTTGTACCCTTCCACCTGCTTACCTATATAGCCATAAGTAAGAACAAATTGGTCAAAAAGGCTCCAGCTATCGCGATAAGCCAAAGTACCCACCCCTTTCTTGAAGAGGTTTTCCATAGGATTGTACAAGTCGCCTTGGCTTACTTTTTCCTTATTTGCCTTAGTCTTGAGTACTTTCTTAAAAGCTGAGTTGGTAGGATCATCATTGAAGTCGCCCATACTGATGACCTTTGCCTTGGGATTGATAGCGGTTAAGGAATCAAAAATGTGCTTGTTCAGAGCCGCTGCTGCTTCCCTAAAGGGACGAGAGGCCGCTTCTCCTCCTGAGCGTGAAGGCCAGTGATTGATGATAAAGTGTAGCTCCTCCCCTTCCATCTGTCCTGAGACAAGAATTTGGTCGCGTGTATAGCGGGGCTTGCCTGTAGAAGGGTCTTTGATATCCAAAAAGTGCTTGGAGGTATGGGTAGGGGTGAATACATCTTTCTTGTACATAAAGGCCACATCTATCCCACGGGCATCAGGAGAATCATAATGTACGATGCCGTAATTGTAATCCTTGAGGGCTTCGCTATGGGCTAAATCCTCCACCACACTGCGGTTCTCTACCTCCGCAAGTCCCACAAAATCAGGCGCTGTACTTGTAACATCTCGTCCTATCTTGGCGATAGTGGAAGCTATCTTATGGATATGATCAAAGTAGTTGGCACTTGTCCAGTGGTCTTTGCCCTCAGGAGTACGCTCGTCATCAAACTTCTTCGGGTCATTGATGGTATCGAACAAATTCTCCACATTGTAGAAAGCCACCGTGCGGACTTTATACTGCTTGGTCTGCGCCTGCAAGGATAAGCTAATGAATATCAATGAGATTGATAATAATAAATAGATTTTTTTCATGTAAGTTTCTTTTATACAAAGATACGTTTTTTTCTTGAGATGAAACACTTTTATTTTTTAAGAGAAATAAATTCACCCACACATCTGAAACATTAGATACCCCTTTACACTATTTAGAGCGTATTATAGCCTTTTAAAATGCTTTTCTCTATAATGGGTAAAGGAAAATAAAGGTTTAGTTCTTTTATATTGTATTGATTAGCAAGTTGTTGAAATTTCAACAACACATCTGATACATTACCATAATTCTTCTCCATAAGTTTCTTTATAAAATATATTAAATAAAATAAAGAATTGAATAAGAGCTTCCTCTTCTGTTTTAAATATATAGAGAAGTATATCAGCCCAGCCTCTACTATCATTCATATTATATCTTTTACGTAACCATTCATAAAAGTCTGTGTATAAAATATCTGCCTTTACATCTTCATCTTCATCACGATAGTACCAACCATCAATAAATACTTCGAGGTTAAATATACTATGTTTTCTGATAAATAATATAGGAAAGGGTTTAATAAGTTTTATAAGTTCTATTATTGTCATAGTAAAAAAATATTAAAATTTAGTTTTTGTCTCTGTATACGTCACCCCCCCGCTAGGATTAAGCACTTTTATTTATAATGAAAAAGGAGTGCTTTTATAATTTCTTCATCAGGAACTTCTTCCTCATCAAATCTTTCTCCGTGTCCTCCATAAATTAACTCCCCTCCATCAATTAATTTATCAATTGCAACTTCTTTAGTTTCATCTTTAATAACTATAAATCGTTTTTTATTATTTTCCTTTTCCTCCTTTGGAAAAAATGATAGTATGTAAGCCTTAGGACAATCGGGATGCTCCTTATAAATCACACGTTTAAAATCAAGATTAGAAGGATTCGTAGGAACTTTGTGTTCTAAATCTACATTAAATTTTTCTCTACATAAAGCTACTATTTCTTCCAAAGGTGTAGAAAAATCAGCTTCATAATCTATGATACTCTCTACCTTACCCTCTTTTGTATAGGTGATTTCTTTGCCAATAGGAGTATCTCCTAACGCTGTTTTCTTGGTATATATGGTACCTGTATCTAGATAGTACCCACGATATACTTGATATCTGTTATAAGAGTTAAACCAATACAAACCTGCGTATTTATCACCTTTCCCAAATCTGTATACGTTTCCTTTTCCATCAGGATACTGCATTACATAATGCCTTCTCTTTCTTTTCCCTTCTGCTATAATCGTATCTACAAGTGTCTCTATTTCATCCAGACGAAGGAAAACGTCTCCCTTATACTCTCCGTTTTGATCAAACATGCCCTTTTCTGTGGGGTGAGTGGTATTCTTCTGTGCTGAACAAGAGAACGAGATGAGCAAAGTCATCCCTAAAATAATGGAGACTAAGAGAGATTTATGACATATATGGCACATGCTTGAATCCTATTTTTGCCGACAAATATACAAAATAATTCGTATATTTGCCCTTAATTTTTCACTTTATTATGGCAGACGATCAAAAGATTATCTTTTCCATGAATAAGGTCAGTAAGACCTATTCATCTACCAACAAACAGGTGCTTAAGGATATCTATCTGAGTTTCTTCTATGGGGCTAAGATTGGTATTCTGGGGCTTAATGGGGCGGGTAAGTCGTCCCTACTGAAGATCATCGCTGGGATAGACAAGAACTATCAGGGCGAAGTGGTCTTTGCCCCTGGCTATACAGTGGGTTACTTAGAGCAAGAACCCAAATTAGACGAGGAAAAAACGGTTATTGAGGTCGTTCGCGAGGGAGTAGCCGAGACGGTGAAGCTCTTGGACGAGTTCAACCATATCAATGACCTCTTTGGACTAGAGGAGAACTACTCCGATCCAGAGAAGATGCAAAAACTCATGGACAAGCAGGCGGAGTTACAAGACAGGATAGATGCGCTGAATGCTTGGGAGCTTGACAATCAGCTGGAAGTAGCTATGGATGCCCTCCGTACTCCTGACCCTGATACCCCTATCAAGGTACTCTCAGGAGGAGAACGCCGCCGAGTAGCCCTCTGCCGTCTCCTATTGCAACAGCCCGATGTACTACTCTTGGACGAGCCTACCAACCACCTTGATGCCGAATCTGTCCTATGGCTTGAGCAGCATCTCCAACAGTATGCAGGTACAGTGATTGCTGTCACCCACGACCGTTATTTCTTGGACAATGTAGCGGGCTGGATCTTAGAGCTTGACCGTGGGGAGGGAATCCCATGGAAGGGCAACTACTCCTCTTGGCTGGATCAAAAGGCCAAACGCCTTGCCCAAGAGCAAAAAGCAGAAACTAAGCGACAAAAGGTACTCGAACGTGAGCTTGAGTGGGTACGACAAGGCGCCAAAGGGCGTCAAGCCAAACAGAAAGCGCGCTTGCAGAACTATGACCGCCTACTGAGTGAAGACCAAAAACAATTGGAGGAAAAGCTCGAAATCTATATCCCTAATGGGCCTCGCTTGGGTACCAATGTGATAGAGGCGCGCCATGTAAGCAAGGCTTTCGGTGATAAGCTCCTCTATGATGACCTGAACTTTGTCCTCCCACAAGCGGGTATCGTAGGGGTGATAGGCCCCAATGGTGCAGGGAAATCCACTATCTTCCGTATGATTATGGGAGAAGAAAAGCCCGATAGCGGGGAGTTCCTCGTAGGAGATACGGTAAAAATCGCCTATGTGGATCAGACTCATAAGAATATAGACCCCGAAAAGAGCATTTGGGAAAACTTCTCCGACGGACAAGACCTCATTCTCATGGGCGGTCGCCAAGTGAACTCCCGTGCCTACCTGAGCCGCTTTAACTTCTCTGGTAGTGACCAAAACAAAAAGGTAGCCACCCTTTCTGGAGGAGAGCGCAACCGCCTGCATCTGGCCATGACTCTCAAGGAAGAAGGCAACGTGCTCCTCTTGGACGAGCCTACCAACGACCTGGATGTCAATACCCTACGTGCCTTAGAAGAAGGTTTGGAGAACTTCGCTGGTTGTGCGGTAGTGATCTCCCACGACCGCTGGTTCTTAGACCGTATCTGTACTCATATCTTGGCCTTTGAGGGGGATTCTCAGGTGTATTTCTTCGAGGGCAGCTTCTCAGAATATGAGGAAAACAAGAAAAAACGCCTCGGCAAGGAGGTTACTCCCACCCGTATCAAATACAAGAAACTCACCCGATAAAGTAAAAAGGTATCGCCCGAAAGCGATACCTTTTCTTGTCAAATAAAAAAAACAATAAACTCAATTTTAAAACTCTACTTTGATAATCACTACTCCATTAGCCCCTTTTTCCTTAAAGTCGGTAGTACGTGGAGCGCCTTTTTTGAAAACCGTAGTGGAAACGATTTTACTGATTTTGGCCAACTCACTCTGTGGGTAGTCCATCACATCTTTGTAATTGATAAGCACTAACGGATAGGCCTCTGTGCGTTTTTGGTTTTTCTTGATATAGGCTTGATAGTCGCGTAGGGACTTCTTTATCTTGGTCTTTAGGTTTTCGTCCAAGAGTTTTTCTCCGCCTTGTAGCGCCTCAGTGGACGTACCGCTACCTGTTTCGGCCAACTCTGTATTTACCACACGCTGACCGGTACGGAACTCCTCGGATTTGCGTTTTCTCTCCTCCTCTTTTGCTTTTCTTTCGGCCTCTTTCTTAGCGTTGTACTCAGCTACCTCGCGGGCATACTTTTGTTTGGCTTCCTCTTCAGCTTTTTTCTTGGCCTCCTCTTCAGCCTTACGCTTTTCTGCCTCTTTCTGCAAAGCAAGTTTGCGTTCTAGCTCCGCCTTTTCTTTCTCTGCTTTTTCCTTTTCCAGGCGCGCTTTTTCCTTTTCATATTCTGCATTTTTCTTAGCTATAGCCTCTTTTTCCTTAGCTTTTTTCTCTGCTTTTTCCTTCTCTGCTTTTTGCTGAGCGGCAAGTACCTCCTCATAATTAGCATCAAAGATAGGTTTACCTTCTGCCTTTCCAAAGTTATAGTTGAAATAGAAGATAGGGCGGCTATCCTTGGTTGGTTTTCCTTTTCCGAAATAAGCACACCAAGATGGATTTATCCTAAGATAATAGCCCCAGCCGTCGAAATAGCGGGTATAAGTATAGTTTTTGAAGTCAAATAACTTAGTGGCAAGGTTGTAAGTACCTACCTTAAAAGTTGGGCTACTGGTTTCTATATATTTGATTTTGTTACTCTTATCCACTCCCAAGAAATAATCTACCTTATTCACCGTTGTTTTTTCCTTTCTTAGGAAACCAAGGGGCGTTTCTAAGGTTTCGTTCAAGTGGTTATCCTTCCAAGAATCTTCCAACTTGGGTTGGGCAAAGCTAAAAAAAGCGGTACAGAAACACAGGGCTGTTAAAAAATACGATACTTTCATTTGTCTAATAATATAAAATTTTTGATTAAAACTAATTGTGGGGGCAAATATACAAAAAAAAGTAAAATAAAAAAACAAAAAAATCAAGAATTGGTCTCTTGTTACTTGTCCTTAAAATAGTTTTCTATATACTTTTTCAGTGGTTGTGGTTGCTGGGCAATATGTTCGTGAATATACTTTCTATCCTCTTCTATATCAGAACGGTACGGCACTATCTTAGGAAGATGTTCCTGCACACTGAGTCGTACCATACGAAGTTCTATATTTTCAGGTTCTTTCTCTATTGCGCTCTCTATGAGTGCTTTACCTTCTTTGAGAGACTGTCGGAGCCTACCCGATTGCTTGGCGTACATCATCAGGGCAGCCCCCTTATAAGCCTGCAAAAGGGGCGTATTTGTACTCACTCCTTGCATCAGTTGGTAGAACTGTGCTGTATGTTCTTTAGTAGAGGAAGCAGAAGTATAGGCCTTGCGTATCTCCTCCACTGATTGTCCATGTACAAAAAGTGGTATAAGGCAACACAACAAACAAAATCTTAGCATATCTTATAGGTATTGGTTAGTTTTAGGGCTATGGTATCACCAAAGGAAGTAATATTCTTTACTACAATCGTCTCTGGTTGCTCTATAAGTTCCATCTGTAGGGAGAGTTCGCCCGCTGTATGAGGATTGATCAGGGTCATAAACTTCACTTGGGAGGTCTTACTCAAGAAAAGTTTCTTTTGAGTGATCTTTTCTGTGAGTTCCTTGATAATCTGGAGCATACACACCCCAGGAGTAATGGGATTACCAGGGAAATGACCTGCAAAAATCGGGTGAGCAGGATTGAGAGTAATACGACAAATGTATTTCCCCTCGCCCTGAGGTGCTATCTGGTTGAGTGTATAAAAGTCGTCTAACATAAGGTATTTATTTTTAAGGCAATACGTCCAAAGTCATCTTCACAGGCAAGGTGTGATGCTCGATTACGATCTGTGAGAGTTCGCCCGTCTGCCTATAGTGAGCGGTAAAAGTAGTATAGGGTTTTGACTTTTTTGTATTGAGTTGCTGATATATTTTTTTATTTTGATTTTCAAACAGATACACCTTTCTTTTTCCCTCTGTTACTACATAAGCTACCTCTTGATTATGGATATATTTGTCCCCATACCTATCTGCTTCCAATAAATCCTCAAAATCCCGCTGGAGGAGCTTAATAAGTGGCTTCCTATCCAAAGGATCGGCTATATATTCCACTCGCCAGCCTTCTCCTCTTTTATAATAGAATTTTAAAAGTGTATTACCAAAATCGGTAGTTAGGGCAACTATATGAAAGTAAGTAGCGGTTTTTATGGCCAACACCCCATTGAAGCTATGTCCATAGGCCTCAATAGTAGCTCTTAGCTGGTATTCGCCTATGCCAAAATAGGGATTGGCTATATACTCCCCTGTCTTTTCCTTCTGGTAAGTATCAGGCAAGCGGTAGGAAGTGCCACAACTGAGGCATAGGAAAAAGATACTATAGTGTAAAAGCCGCTTCATCAATAGGGGTATTGAGTTGTTGGTGTGTAAAAGTGATTTCGGTATAGTCGTCGGTAGGTTCTATGAGCTTGACACGCCCTACAGTGGCATCAGGGGAGAAAAACAAATGTATTTCCTTAATGTACTTGAGCAAGGTCTTGTCCTTGGGCCGCAGTTGCGCCTTGGTATCTTTCCCTTCACTATATAAGGTGACAGCAAACTCTTTTTGGTCAAACATATTGCCACTTACCGTGCTTACAATCAGGCTATTAATCTTTTTGAAAATCTTATTATCCGCCTTCATTTGGGAAACCTTCCCCGCATCATTGACCTTGATTTGATCCTTTTGAAAGACAATCTGATACTGATAGGGGGTTGTATATTGCCAATTAAGCCTATCAGGAGCCGAAAAAAACATCTTCCCTTTGGTTTCTATATCGTTGGACATAAACTCCAAATGCTTCTTTTGAGTGAAAGCCGCTTGCATGGTCTTGATTGTCTTATTTTTTGCCATCACCTTCTCCTTGAAAGCCGTAGCTTGTGTCTGGGAAAGTGGTTGCTGCCCCCACAACACTGTAGAGACTAGTAGGAACAAAAGAAAGTATATCGCTCTCATAAATAGTTTTTTGTAGATCCTCTTGCAATAACTATGCCACAACGTCACCAAGACAAGGGCGAATAAAGCTATCTAGCTGGTCAAACTCTATCAAAAAGGCATCATGCCCATGTATGGAGTGTATCTCATGGTAAGTTACTTCCTTACCCATTTGCTTTAAAGCTTGGTAAGTAAGCCTATTTTCCTGAGGTACAAAATACAAATCGGTATCAGTGGCTATGATATGTATCTGGGTCGTTACAGGTACCATTACCTGCTCAAATCCTCCCCTATCTTTGCAAATGTCTATCGTTTTAACCAACTGATTCATTAGCTTATAAGCCTCAAGGGTAAATCGGTTTTGGAGTTTCTCTCCGTGATGGAGCAGCCAAGTTTCCGTATTGAAGAGGTTGCGTTCTATATTGACACTACGGTCAAATTTTTCCTTAAGCGAAGCAGGAGTTCGATAGCAGAGCATAGCGTGCATACGGGCATCGTGCAAGGGATTGTTGCCCTCCAAGAGTCGTTCTTGGACAAGACAGTTGGCTATTACCCAGTCCGTGGTTTTCCAGTCGGTAGCCACCGCAAAGAAGTGGGTTATATATTGGGGTGCCAAGGCCAGCATCTCCCAAGCAATACCGCCCCCTAAGGAACTCCCCGAAAGGATATCCACATGCTCCACTCCCAGTTGTTGCAAGCCCAAGAGGAAGATCCGCGCCACATCGCGGGCTGTCCATAGCTTATAGTCAGCAATCAGCGCCCCATTGCGATAGCCATTACCAGGGATATTAAAGCAAATCACCGTATGGGTAAGCGTATCAAAAGGCTTCCCCTCCCCTACCGTTTGGTTCCACCAGCCCTCCTTACCGATGACCTGAGAGTTTCCTGTAAGGGCATGATTCACTACAATTACAGGAGCCTCCCCCAAAGGCTGCCCAAAAAGTTGATAGGTCAGTTCCAAGCAAGGATATTCTTTCCCCAATAGGGTAGTAAAGTTATTGATTTCTATACACTTAAGTTCGTCCATAGTACTATCTTCTGTCTTTGCGAGAAGTATATTATACTTCTTTTTATATTTGAGCGCAAAATTAGGTTTTTATAAGGAGATAAACAAATTTTTATAGTTTTAAATCGGGTGTCAAAAAATGATATTTTACTTACCTTATCTTTGCCGAAAAACATTGAGCTTATGAAACCCTTATTACATTTAGATATGTTCAGCACCCCTAACCGACTTCTTGATGATCTCATAAAAGAAAGTTTAGAGGCAAGGCTTTCCTCCTTAGAACGGCTTCTTAAGGAGGCACAACTACCCATCATCAGGATAACTTGCTACAAATACAATCGATTGGAAGCCAATTGTCTTATTGCTCTAAGCCAAACTCTTGATTTATTTCTCTATACCCACATAAGAAAAGTACTTGAACGAAAAGCCATGATAATAAGTTTTCCTCCTTCCGCTACCGATATCCGAGAGATGTTTGTCCGATTACGTCATATTCACTTTCCTCCTAACTATGAAAATAGTGTGCAAGAAACACTTTACCAACCCCGAGAAGGAAATGTCTTTATCCGTAAAAGTACTTCTATAGTAAATGCCACGCTACTAACTCCCTCGTATGTTGAGGAAGAACTCCAAAGAATCGCCTCAAATTTCGATAAATAACGTGAGTTCGATATAACGAAAGCTCCCACAGATTTTCACGGATTTCACAGATTTTCTATATTTGTGTAATTGTGCTGTTGCGATTTACACAGATTTTTATAAGGCCTTTGGCCTTATTTATCCGTGGAAATTAAAGAGTTATACTTAGTTGTTGTGTTATTCTCTCTGTGAAAATCCGTGGAATCTGTGGGAGAAGAAATATAATTTTGCTTATGTCGAACTCACGTTAAATAAAAAAATCCAAAAAACATTTGGTTATATCAATTATTTATCGTTACTTTGCAGCTCAAAGTACTTTCTTATGGAAGAGCATAAATACTTAGATGATCTGAAGGAAATACGCCAGATGATGCGTCGCTCCACCCAATTTCTCTCCTTGAGCGGACTCTCTGGGGTATTGGCAGGAGTGTATGCACTTATTGGGGCTGGTTCTGCTTTTAAGATTTTGGAAGCACACCACCTGCAGGAGTCTTATGTGATTTTGGAGAGCTACACCTTTAAGAAATTGATAGCGATTGCCTTGGGGGTACTTATCGCTTCCATAGTTACCGCTTATTTGTTTTCCGCCTACAAGGCCAAACGCAATGGGGAAACTCTGGTCAATACCACTTCCAAGCGTGCCTTATATAACTTTGCTCTTCCGCTGCTCACTGGAGGCGTACTCTGTGTGCTGCTTCTAAGGAATGGCCATTATGGTTTGCTTGCTCCTATGACCCTGATATTCTATGGATTGGCGTGCGTGAATGTAAGCAAATACACCTTTGGTGATGTGCATTACCTTGGGATTACTGAAATCGTATTAGGTTTATTAGCTGCATATTTCCCTGGTTATGGACTTTTGTTCTGGACTTTAGGTTTTGGCCTATGCCATATCCTTTATGGAGGTATTATGCACTTCAAATACGAACGCAATAGAAAGAAATAAAGTAATGACAGAAGTTTTAAAGCGCTATATTGATGCTTCTAATGCTTTTCGCAAAGCAACAGACTATCATGAAGGAGCAATAGCTCTTTATGACTTGTTGTATGACTTGCAAGCCAAAGAAGAACGCACCTTAGAAGAGGAACGTATCCTTACTGATACTTACTCTTTACTAGGATACCATCTATCGGCTTATGAGACTCTCTTACGCATTGCTGACCCTACCAATTATAAGGAGAAAAGCAAGTTAGTCGTCTTGGAAGACAAAGCAAAATCACACAAAGATACTTTTTGTATCAAGGATATTCGCAAATTGAGAGTCAAACGAGCACAAAAACCTTTTAAGAAAGAGGATTTTGTTATAAAAGAAAAAACAACTTTCGGACATCAGTATAAGATACAGCGTGAAAAAATACTCATTTTCAATAAAGAGTTAGAAGGTAACAGATTTGAGTTATTTATTCATTCCAAAATTACCTTTGAAGAATGTTTTTCGAAAATAAAAGAATACTTAGAGTGGTTCGCTACCGCTAAAGAAGTTATTATCAATAGCTTTAACTATGAATTTAAAGACTATGATGTTTTCCCTAAAGCTGACGATAATTGGTATGACACCCTAGAAGTATATCGTATGAGAGTAGAAGTAGGGGAAAAAGGCATCTTTGCCAATGTGGAAGCAGCTGATATTTACACTGACCACTTGCTAATAATAGAATTTGAAGAAAAAGAAATCACCCATATGTGGTTAGACGGATAATTGAGACATTTTGAAAACGCTTTTAGCACATATCAATAAAGCCTTTGACCATCGTATTCGCTTGGCAATCATGTCAGTACTGATGGTCAATGAAAGTGCCGACTTTAACACCCTCAAGGAACTCTTGGGCGTTACAGACGGCAACTTGGCCAGCCATACCCGTGCTCTTGAGAATGAGGAGTATATCACCGTGGAGAAGACTTTTATCGGTCGCAAAACCAATACCCGTTACAAAGCCACTGCCAAAGGCCGCCAAGCCTTCCAAGAACACTTAGAAGCCCTTGAGAAAATCATTGTAGTGACCAGTGATAGTGACTAACGACGAGTGATTAGTGACGAACTGCTCCTATTATTTTTTTAGGTTTTTACTTTGAAATACAAAGCGCTTTTTAATAACGACTAACGACTAACGACTAACGACTAACGACTAATGACTAATGACTAATGACTAATGACTAATGACTAATGACTTGTCACTCGTAACTTGTAACTAACTAAAATTCTTTATAAAAATGAACACTCAGAAATCAACTTTTGCAAACCTATTGCAATCCAACACCTTCCGTATGTTCCTTGTTGGAACCTTAGCCCTCTTATTACTCATTCCACTATCCTTTGTCAAGGACTTGGTGCGAGAGAGAAACGACCGCCAAGAGCGTGTCATAGAGGAAATTGACGAAAAATGGGGCGGTGCGATCTACTTCTATGGGCCTATCCTAAAGGTTCCCTACAAGGCCTATTTGGATGCAAAACACACTACCTACACCACTTCCTATGCCTACTTCTTCCCTGAAGAACTCAAGAGCCACGCTCAGGTAAAAACCGAAGTGAAGAAGCGTAATAACTATGAATCCTCGGTTTTCAATGCTACTATGGATTTTACTGGTCGCTATGTGGCTCCTGATTTTTCCTCCAAAGGAATCGCTCAGGAGGATATAGAGTGGGACAAAGCTACCATTCTTATTCGCACAACTAACCTAAGTAGTATCAAGAACATCGTAACGATCACCTTGGCGGGAAAGCCTTATCCCTTTGAGCCTATCTATGACCAAGAGAACCCTGAACACTACCTTTGGAGAAACTCCATGTCCTACCGAGGAGATGACAACGAGTACTACGAAGGCCAAAGTAGTCGTATCTCCTCCTTACAGACCGCCTTTATTTCTATGGGAGAGTTAGACAAACCATTAGATTTCTCGCTTTCTATCACCTATGATGGTAGTAAGCACATCGCTATTGCCCCTATAGGCAAGACTACCGAAGGAACTATCTCGTCCAATTGGCAGAATCCGAGTTTTGTAGGAAACTTCCTTCCCTATGAGAAGCAGATCACGTCCCAAGGCTTTAGTGCTTCTTGGCGTGTACTATATCTGAACCGTCCCTTCTCCCAGCAGGCTTTCGGAGAGCTACCCCAAATCAGCGAATATGCCTATCAGGTAAATTTTGTAATCCCTGTTGATGAGTACCAGCAGAATGAGCGAGCTGCCAAGTATGGTTTCTTAGTCATAGGGCTAACCTTCCTTATCTTCTTCTTATTGCAGAGTATCAGCAAGATAAAGATTCATATTTTCCAATATGCGATGATAGGCCTAGCCTTAGTGCTTTTCTATACCTTACTCATCTCCTTTACCGAACATAGTAGTTTCGCCTTGGCGTACCTCATCTCTTCGGTGATGACCATCGGGCTTATCTCTCTGTATTCGGTAGCGATTCTCAAGAATAAGAGGTTTCCAGCCTTCATTGGTATTTCTTTAGCCGCCTTGTACGGATTTATCTATGTGATTATCCAGCTAGAAAACTATGCCTTATTGGTAGGTAGTTTAGGGCTTTTTGCTATCCTGGCGGTAGTAATGTATGCCTCTAGAAAAATAGACTGGAACCAATAATTAATGGTTAATGATTAATTACTTAAGTTTCGCAAGTTAAGTAACTATTTAGGTTATAGGACTTACGAAACTTGAGTTAATTAGTATTAATTATCAAACTTTATTCATGACATTATTTGGTATTCAAAAATAATTCGTATATTTGTGCTGTAAAATTTATAATTTATGGATACAGCATTCAAAAACATCGTTATCAAAAATGGGCTTTTCTTAGGTGCTGCCTTAATCGCCTTTGAGCTTATCAAGTATGCCACAAGGATTCTCTATACAAGCAATACAGGCTTGAGTATCCTCTTATGGCTGGTCAGTGTAGCTATTTATGCCTATTTTATCTTTGTGGCAGTAGGCCAATACAAAGCCTCTAACAACGACCAACTCACTGTAGTTGATGGTCTAAAAGTAGGAGCTGTTGTAGGAGTTATTGCAGGGGTACTACTAGGTATCTACAATGTTCTCTATACCACTGTCATTGCTCCTGATTACTATGAACAAGTAATGGCTTTAGCTACTGAGAAGTTAGGCCCAATGCTTGAGAACATGTCTGAAGATCAGGTAGCTATCATGCACGAAGAGATGCTTAAGGCAAAACCCTCTGTAGTGGCAACTTTCATCTATAGTATTATTGGTGGCGCTATAGGAGGCCTGATCGTTGGGGCTATTATAGGGTTTGTAAAGAAAAGCAAAAACAACTAAGGGCAATGACCTATGATAAAAATTAATCATTAATCATTATTGGCATTAAACATTAATTTTGTACTTTTGCACCATTATTTTTAAGATGATATGCAAAAGCCCTTAATTCTTATCACCAATGACGATGGCATTACTGCCCCTGGTATCCGTGCCCTTATTCAGGTGATGCTTCCTTTAGGAGAGGTAGTAGTAGTAGCACCCGACTCACCACAGAGTGGTATGGGACATGCTATTACAACTACCTCTGCCCTATTCTGCGAACAGGTACATACCCAAAGTGGCGCTCCTTTAGAATACCGTTGTAGTGGTACCCCTGTGGATTGTGTGAAGATAGCCAAGCACGAACTGCTTAAGCGTACCCCCGATCTATGCGTCAGTGGCATCAATCATGGTTCAAACTCCTCTATCAATGTGATCTACTCTGGCACCATGAGTGCAGCGGTAGAGGCAGGCGTGGGGGGGATTCCCGCCATTGGCTTCTCCCTATTGGACATGAATTGGAATGCAGATTTCTCCCAATGTACTGATTTTGTACGCGATATTACCCTAAATGTACTCCAAAATGGCCTGCCTCATGGGGTAGTGCTCAATGTAAATATTCCCAAGCTCAAGCGTGAAGAGATCAAGGGAGTGAAGGTATGCCGCCAAGCGCGTGCCCACTGGGAAGAGCGCTTTGACCATCGCGTCAGTCCGCATGGCCGTAATTATTATTGGCTTACGGGCAAGTTCGTCTGCGAAGACGAAGGCACTGACACTGATGTATGGGCACTGGATCACGGCTACATCTCAGTTGTACCCATTCATGCCGACCTTACCCATTACCCTACTGTAGAACAACTTAACACATGGAAACTCAATGAAATATCATAGAAGCCAGAAAGATGTCCTCATCGGTATTGCTGTAGGACTGATTGTCAATATCTTAGGGATGCTCCTTTGGTGGCTATTCTTCTCCAAATCGGACTTAGAGTCCACTTTTGTCTATGCCTATGAGGAAGGTATGCTAGGGGCTATCATAGGTTTGGGAGCTATTTTGAACCTTTTAGCCTTCTTTGCTTTTATCCGCCTAAGACAAGATTCCCGTGCCAAGGGTGTGCTGATCGCCACTTTTATCAGCGCCTTTATCATACTCTTTTTGAAATTTTGGTAATGTAAAAAATAGAACACCATGGTAACCACTATAAAAACTCATTTTTTTGATATCTTTGGTGCGATCAATACTTTTTCTCATCATAATTTCGCTTGGAGTCCCTACAAGGACTATGCCATACCCCGTATCATCAATTTCACCAAGGTTATACAACAGGCTGAAAAACAACGAAAATCCTTAACAATAGAACAACTCCAAGAAGAATTACAATTTGTTGAAGATTATCTTTTTCAACTTTCTGAAACAGAAGAACTGCTACAACATACCCAAGAGAATAACATAAAACATATAGCCTTAGATTTTATTGCAGCTGTAAGGCGTTACCAATCTGCCTTAGAAGACGAATTAGAGAACAAAGTCTTTTTCTATAATGCAAGACTCAATCAAGCACCTATTATCGCTAAATATTTAGAAGAACAATAAAATACCAACAAAGAGATATTGTAGAGATAAATTTTCTATTCCCGAATGGAGAATTTAAGCCCCATCCTGCTCTCATCATTTCTAATAACTACTTACAAGAAATAGAAGAAGGCTGTGTTTATTTGGTTCTGATTACCTCTAAGAGCTACAATGAAGAGTTCTGTTATCACCTTACAGAAGAGATGTTAAGTTTTAAAATGCTTAAACAGAGTTATGTGAAGTGTCATATCATTTCAGGAAATACTACCAGAGATATAGTCCGCAAATTAGGTTTTGTAAAACAACCTTATTTTGAGGAAATTAAAAACAAAGTCATTCTATCTATCTTTTAAAGAAATCTATATTTCTAATATAACGTGAGTTCGACGTAAGCAAAATTGTATTTTTTCTCCCACAGATTCCACGGATTTTCACGGAGAGAATGATACAACAACTAAGCGTAACTCTGTAACTTCCATGGATAAATAAGAGCTTTGGTTTTATAAAAATCTGTGGAATCCGTGTTTCACATACCCAGTTATGGACTCTCGCTGGCTTTGTGGAAACTTTCGTTATATCAAACTCACGTTAAGTAAGATCTCTCATTTATGCAAAAATGCCATTTCGTATAAATGACACCTTTCTCATTTATGCAAAAACCCTATTTCGTATAAATGACACCTTTCTCATTTATGCAAAAACATGATTTCGTATAAATGATAAAACTAACATGGAAAAAAATGCTATTTTTTTTCCATATTAAAAATTAGTCGTCAGTGGTTAATACTCACTGACGACTAATCTATATAAGGGCGAATTGTCTCACCTACTCTGCTTTCGCGGACTTTATCCCTGACTACCCCTTGTACTTCTCCTCTAATTCTGCAACTCTTTTGTCAGAGAGTTTTAAGAATCCTGCTAAGCGACTAAGTATACGGCGATCACGTTCATTCAAAACACCATCGCATAGAGCCGCCTTATATTCATTGACATATTCTTGTTCTTCAGGGGTAAGAGTACTGCTAGCCATTGCTTGCTCTTCTAGCTCCTTAGCTCGCGCCTGAGAGATACCAAAACGAGTGCGATAACGTTCCAATATATCCCGTTCTTTGTTATCTATCATGCCATCGTCTTGGAGCATGAAGTGTACTTCTTCCAAGTAGCGTCTTTCCTCGTCCGAAAGGGCACTTTGAGAAGCGGTGTAAGGTGCGGCCTTTGGTTCAGGTGCTGGGGCTGTCTCTGTATAAGGAATGTCTTGAGCGAAAGCATTCATTGGCTTAAAGGTTACATGAATACGTACAGCGTAGTCCCTATTCTTTTTTATCTTGCTTTCGCTGCGATAGCTACTGCTTGACTTTCGTGAAGAAGCCTCACTATGCCCCGCAGTACTGCTTTTATCCTCATTGTAGCTAGCCTTAAAGCCAAACTTTCCTATTCCTAACTTTCCACTAATGTCAAAGTGAGCATTGTTACTAGACACTTCCTCAAAGAGGTTATCCAATTCCTCATTGATAGAGGCTATTTCGGAGACACTGAGGGTTTCACTTTGGGAAGAAGAAAGGGTCTCGCTATGGCTGAGCATATTTCCATTAAGGCGCTGTTGGGCAATACGTTGCCAAGTATATTCGTTAGGATACCATATTAGGTCGTTAGGTACATAAGGTTTTTGCAACGGATCAAAGGTCTGGTTACGCCCCATTCTTAGGAAATTCCTAAGCGAAGAGTTCATCACGGCCTCTTGACTTTGGTCTTGCTGATAACCTCCTTCTCCATAGTTGCTACCGCTATTAGCATGGCTGGAGCTACCGCCTACTTCAGCATTGACAAATCCCAAATTAACTCCTGCACTCCCTCCGTATTGGTTATTATTGCTTCGTTCGTTATAGTTGCTATTTCGATTGTTCTGCCCATGGCTTTGTTGGCTACGAGAAGCCTGCTGGCTACTTTCGTCCTCCACTACTTCATAGGAGATAGAGGTAGCCCCTAAGCACTGTAGGAAGTAGAAAAACTCATTGAGACGGTCGTTCAATAGCTCATAGTCATAGTTTTCTATAGGTAGATAGCTATCCGTTTTGTAAGGGTGAACAATATAGGAATGGTTAATCTTAGGGTGCGACATAGGGAAATGCACCTGTGGGAGATTATCATAATTGAGCAAGGTCAGGTGATCGCTCTTAAAGAGCCTATCCGTTTTTGCTATGGTAATGATATTTCTGTCCTTTACTGGGATTTCCATAAAATGTGTCAGGAAGTTTTGGTAGTTTTCCTTTTGCCTGTCACGGTATCGTTCTACTATTTCAGGACGTTCTTTTTCTTTTTCTATAGCCACTACTTGTTCGTTATCTTGTGCCGCTAAGTAATATTGTTTGTCTAAAGTGTAGATAAGGGATCTTGCTTTAAGGAAAGCTCCTAGACAACTTTCTTGCTCTGATTCTTCAGCTTTTTCGATATATTCTTGAAAACGTTCGAACTCTCTAAAAGCATTTTCTCTTTGATTAAGTCCAACAAACGCACTGATTCTTAAAAAATAGTAATCAGACATTGCATATAGAGAAAGTAAATCTTCTTTTTGTATCCTTTCAAGAGTGTTTAATAACCTTTGATATTCTTTTTGTACAAAATATTGTTCAGCTTCTTCTCTATATGTATTTAATCTTCTTTCTTTTTCAAGTTTTTCTGGATTTACAATATAATCAATAAAGAAGTCTGTATAGAAACTAGCAAAATATAGAATAGGAATAATAACATCATTTTGTTTTTTGCACCTAAATAAATAAGCTCCTGTCTCTTCTGTCAAAGTAAAGGTAGGATCTTTTTCTAAAAGACCTGCTTGTTCTTTATTTATATTATTAACTGTAAAAACTCTTGCTATATCATCCCAATAAAGAGTATAATAAGAACAATAGTCTGTTTCTTTTCCATTAATTTCATCAATTCCACAAAAAGATATAAAATCACTTGTAATACAAGTAGAAAAACTATCCTTATAAGGACTTCCGTTATTAGTTTTGCCTTCATTACACTGATAATATATCGTATAGATAGGATAGTCCTGACTTAAATAGTGCCATTTACGCACTTTCTGTTCCAATTCTATAGGCATAGGGACTCCAAAACCATCTCTTAATACACCATCTAAGTTAGTATATATATTTTGCTCATTGGGATTATCTTCAAAAAACTCTCCCATTTGATTCATTCCTCGTATCTCTATAAGATTTCTTATAAACGCCTCTCTTTTCCTATTTCTCTCTGTACTTCTATAAAGAAGCTCAAAGGCAGGTTTGGGAGTTCTTAGTAACCCCCAACCAAACTGAGCAACTTCCTTGTTGATTATACTATTTAGAAAATCTGAAGCCCCATACCTCGCAAAATAGACTATAGGAATATTCAAAGACCAATTACTCCTGGTATAAAATGAAATACCATCACACTCATCGCATAACTGAAAAGCAGGATCATTATACATATTATTACTACCATTCTCGTATAATGTATTATCTTTTGCCTCTATTAGTGATTCTCTTCTGAGAAAATAAAATTCTCCTCTTTCTACTTCCTGCCCTCTTCTTTCTATCGTTGCTCTAAAAGAAAGTATATCTCTTGTCAAACAAGAGAAAAAGTGAAAATAGCCACTATCTCCATTATCCCACTCAACAGGATGTTTTCTATGAAAAATCACATAAGGAGTTGTGTCAAGATCTGTATCTCTTATTCTTTCTCTATTCCAATTACGGATTCTATTTTCTATGTTTTTAGGGATCGGATTTCCTTTTCTATCTCTTAGAGTACCATCTAAGTTGGTATAAATATAATCGTCCTCATTATCTGACTCCCATTTATCCACGCCATAAGCCTGAATATTAAGCCTAATAATTTCTTCCATTGAATAATTTGCCATTATTGTAAAGTTTAAAGATTTGTCTATTATAACTTCCTTTAACTCCTCCAGCACTTCAGCAATCGTATATAAACATAAAAAAGCGTAAACATTCCTTTTTATGCTTTTGTTATAGAAGCCCGACCAAAGGCTAACACCAAAAAGCAAAAGGAATGCCCACGCTAAAGGTAGGCATTTCCACTTTTACTCTCCCTGGTGTTTTTAAAAATTGGTCGTTTTCAGAAATCAGGAATTTGTAAAGCGAAACGCTATATGTCGTTTAAGTTATTGTATTTTATTTTCTATAATTTTATCTTATTTTTGAGATACAAAAGTACAACTATTTTTGTAAATTTACAATTTTTAAAAATGAATATTTATGTTTGTCCTTGTTAAAAAATATAATATCCACAGATACAATACTATAAGGTTTGACACTCTCTGGCTTTCCTTCTCTAAAGCATAGGCATCTACATAAGTCTATTGATTAGAGAACTGACTGACTATATCATTCAAAAAATCATATATTTGGTAAGTAAGGAGAGCAAAGTAAGGAGGCGTAATTATAACTTCCTCCCCTGCCTTGAGAAAGAAAATATTTGCAGGTACTTCTGCTTCTCTCCATATAATAAAAGTAGGATCATCTAACAAGAGATTAATATTGTCTTTCTGTACTCCCTCAAGAACTTTTATTTCCTTGATAGCATCCCAAGAAAGTCTATAGAAGGGAGAAAAAACTGTATCTTGTTCCCCATTTACTTCAAATATAGCTCTAAAAGAAATTGCTTCAGTTGTGATACAAGTAGAGAAATTAATGATAATTTCTTTATTTTCCGATTGAAAACAATAACTAAATACTACATAAGAAGGAACATAAGGGGCTAAGCAATGCCAATCATACAAGCGATTTACTTCTTGTAGGGGCATTGTATTTCCCTGATTATCCTTTAGCTCCCCATCTAAGTTTGTATATAGATTGCTATTTTCTAAGACAATATACTTATCAAGATTGTGTTTTTCAATACATTCTTTTATAATGGTTTCCCTTATCTTATTGGTTTCTTCTACATATTCTTGCTTAGGTATAGGTGTGCTTTTACTACCCCATTCTACAGAAAAATTTTCCTTATTGATAATACTATTGAGAAAGCCTTTTGCATTAAATCTTGAAAAATAAATTGTAGGAACATTCAGTCTTCTATCTTTGGTATAGAATAATGTCCCATCAGAATTTTTGTATAGCAAAAAAACAGGATCATCCTGCATATTATAAGGATCTCCTTTGCATACTTCAGTCTCTTCTACCCCTATGAGTTCTTCCCATGTAAAATAATAAAAAGTTCCCCGTTTTACTTCTCGTTCATTTTTATCTATTGCTACTCTAAAAGAAATTGTTTTTTCTGTTAGGCAAGTAGAAAAATGACAAAAACCAGTCCCTCCATCTTGGTAAGTCACAGATTTCTTTTTATAGAATAGGACATAAGGAATTGTAGTTGTATCCTGCAAAATATCTTTATGCCATTGGCAGACTCTAACCTCTAATTCTTCAGGGATTAGCTCACCCTTTACATCTTTTAGACTCCCATCTAAGTTGGTATAAATACAATCATTTTCATCATCCGTCTCCCATCTATTAACATTATAGTTCTTTATATTAGTCCTAATAATTTCTTCCATTGAATAATTCCCCATTTTTTCATTTTTTTAGTTGTCAATAATTAGTTATGCAAATCAATTAAAAACTTATATTCCCTATTTCATTAAGACACAATAAATTGCGTCTCTACGGATGACTATGCTCATCAGAAGTTGTCTTAGCCAGCGTTAGGGTAGAGACGCAATTTATTGCGTCTTAGAAAGTTAGCAACTAATATTTTAACTAACCCCTAATTCACTATCATATCCTTAGGGTATTTTAGCTTATAGCTGATTCGGAAAGTTTTGGTCTCGTTGGGCTTGAGAGAGACCTCCCAAGTGAGGATATGGGTTTCTTCAGCTACAGAAGCATGAGAACTTTCTAAAAGTTCTACCTCTATACTCTTTTCAATAGAAACTGGATATTGGTCTTTGAGAACAAGATTTACAGGCTCTTTCTTGTTGTTGCGCAAGATAATATCATAGGTAAATATCTGTTCTTTGTTGGCTGAAATAAATTTCGTCTGAGACTTATCCACTACTTTTTCACGTTTTACACTAATCTTCTTGTCATTACCCATGGTTATATTGAGTGTTTCAGTAGTTTGGTTAGGATCTATATAGGTTTTTCCTACATATAAGCCCTCAAAGACAATATTTGCCTCCCCTGGCAAGAGATTATACTTAGAATAATCCTCTATCGCAGCCACTAGATACACTTCCTTATCCACTCGTGGGGCAGTATAGTACTTATAGGCAGCTTTGAGCTGTAACTCTTGTAGGGAGATACTATGTACCTTACCATTGGAAAGGATATCGTAAGGCGTATCTATATCAAAGGAAATATTGAGTTGGTTTTCTGAAAGTGCTGTATAGTGTGCCATAGTGGATTCTTCCATATTAACCTCTTCATCTTTGGCAATTTTCTTTCTAGAGAGGTCAGCCAAAGGAGCCGCATTAGAGCGCAATTCCATTCTAGCATTACTGAAATCACGAGGACGTCCAGTCTGTACAAACCAAGTTTTCAGTATAGGAAATTGGTTGCTTTTGTTAGGGTTGCCGCTGGAGAGGGAGAGCTTGATCCCTTTCCAATCTACCCCTGTGTTTTGGGCGATTTGCCCTTTGTAGAGCAGGTGAATAGGCTCGGCGAGCTTTTCTCCACGTAGTTCATAGGACGGATACCAAGTAGCCTGTGTAGAGATATAGCTCACTTGGAAATCAGCCTTTTGTGCCACAGGCGACATCAGCTGGAGAATAATCTTCCCATTGGAGAGATGCTCTTGCTTGGAGAGATTGGTATCCAACTTGGCATTGAGCTTAGTTATGGCAGCTGAGAGTGTTTCTTCCTTTGTCTTGATTTCATCTATGCTATTGAGCAGCTCTATACGCTTGGAGGTATAGTAGTCCATCACTTTGGGAATATCAGAGAGAGCAATACCATCTAGATGACCTTGTAGGGCATTATTATCGTCCAAGAAACTAATGGTCTTCTCCTTGGAATAGCGTTCGTTACGACATTTTTTAAGTTGGTTATCTAGGAGGGTCAAGCTATCTTGTACCCGCCTGAGGGCAGGAGCGTATCTTTCGGTATCGTATTCCTCCATATATTGGTTGGTAAATTGTGCGGAGAGTACCGTTACGCTGGAGGGCGCCAATACACGGATCGTCTCTTCCGAGAGCGTGTTGGCAACATTCTTAATCACCAATTCACTCGTTCCTTTAGGAATATTAGCCGAAGCGGTATGGGTAAGTGCTGCCCCAGTGAAATAGACTGTTGCCTGCTTTATCTTCGCTTGGGTAAAGGTTGGTTTCTCCTGCGCTATTATAGGCAAGGAAAGGGCTATTACAGCCAAGAATAATCTTTTCATCTGTTATTTTGTTCGTTATCCGCTGTTTAACGGTATTAATCTTTATTATTTTTTAATCATCTTTACGACTTCCTCGCCTTGTTTGTTGAGCAACGATAGGGAATTTTCCTGTATTTTATAGGTAGCTACTTCTTGTAGGGTTTGGAAGTAAGCATTTTCTATATTATCCGATAGGCAGAGTATTCGAGTAGCTCCAATTGCTGAAAAGGAAAGTGTCGTAGAGGAGCAACTCTCTAAGGAAGCAAAATAGTTATTACAGCCACTATTACCTGTGATACGATTTTCCTTAAGATCTATCTCCAGCGTGGGCAAGGGAATAGAAGTAGCTGGGGCTACTCCTCGTAGTGTCTGTAACGTCCATTCCCCTTGTAATTGTAAGGGTGTATCTGGCTTCTCTTCTATTTGCTGTGTAGCAGTACAAGAGAATAAAAGTAGTGGTAATAGGTATTTCATAAGTAATCAGTGATGAGTAGTCAGTGGTCAGTTCCCAACCACTGACTGTTGTTATGGTCTTGTTCCTTTGTCAAGGATTAAGAGCTTCTCTCCTTGTTTGTCAAATAGGTGTAGGTGTTCTCCATCTAACTTATAGGTGGCTACTTCGCGCAAGGCAGATTGGAAAGCTTCTTGGTATTCTATCTCTGGGCAGTATCTAAGAGTAGAGGCTATCTCTCCGAAAGAAAGCTGCTTATCGGTAAGGGTCGCTATAGGAGCTGAAAGGAGGTTACAGCTATCACTTCCTGATATAGTTTTTTTATTCAAATCAATATTCAGATAGATACTTTGGGTATTCTCTATAAGTTTTACTCCCTTGATATAGTCGGCCTTCCACTGTCCATCAAGGGGTGGAATAGGTGCAGGTCGTTCTGCTGAAACAGCAGGTTCGGCTGAGGCATCTTGGCTTTTTTGAGAGGTTTGGTTTCCGCAGGCTTGCATCATAATAGCAGCAATAATAAGTAGACCTAATTTCTTTTTATTCATATGTTTTTTTAAGTTTATTCTTTCCATTTTTTATCATCAATGGCTTGTATAAGTTCTTTATAGCCATCAGCTAAGTCAAACTCGGTACCTATAGCGCCGAAGATAGCATCTTGGGTCAGCACCCATTGGGGTACCTCATCGGGTATTTTCCCATCATTGCTGTCAAAATAATCGTCTCGCCATAGGGGGCTATCATAGTAGGTTACCAAGGTTTTGAAATCGTCCTGTAAGGCCTTCCATTCCTCCAGGAGAGTTTCAGCCTTGGTAAGGGTCTGTTCCACTCGGCTAAGTATCTCACCCATACGGCGAATATGTTCGTAACGTTCTTCTGGGTGTTGCTTATAATAAGTTGATAAATCCATGTTTTAATTGTCAATTATCAATTGTTAATTGTTATTCTTCTCTTACAATCCAATTTTCAGCAGCTTAAGTTTCGCAAGCTCTGTAATCAACTGATTCTCAAAACATCCCCCCTACCCCCCCTCAAGGGGGGAGTTAGTAAGTAGTAGAGGTTCAATAAGTTATAAAAGGGAAATTTTCTAATTTAATAAACAAATTAGACTATTTCAACGCCCTTAAAGCTCCCCCTTTGGAGGGGGGTTGGGGGGAGGTTTTTACAAATAATTGTTTATCAGTTACTTGCAATTTTAATAGCAACCTAAAAACGACTTGCGAAACTTAAATCAGCAGTTAGTCTTCAAATCTTGTGGTTTTATCATCAGGAAAAGCACCAAAGAGATTAAAGAATTCCGTGTCTTCTTTTGCCTTTTTATCTTCTTTATGTGCTGCTCTATCTTCCTCCTTAAGAGATAAGGTAATCCGCTCAATAAGTTCTAATCGGGCAAACCTACTAAGTCCCTCAAACAAACGAGCATAGGTATTTACTATATTTTGTTCTACAGTTGTCATTAGTCATTAGTCATTTGTCATTATCACTCGTATCTTAGTGCTGTAATTGGTTCCAAATCAGAGGCTTTGCGGGCTGGATACCAACCAAAGAATACCCCTGTAATGGTACAAACCAAAAAGGATAGTACTATAGAGTAAAAAGTGATACTCACAGGCCAGCCGATAAAGGTATTCACTACATAGGTAGCTAAAAGCCCAATCACTACTCCTACTACCCCTCCTGTGATGCTAATCAGTACAGACTCTATCAAAAACTGCGCCAAAATATCCTTCCCCTTAGCGCCAATGGCCATGCGCAAACCTATCTCCTTGGTACGCTCTTTGACCGATACATACATGATATTCATAATTCCTATCCCTCCTACAATCAGCGAAATACTTGCTATAGCCACAAGGAGTATGGTAAGCATCTCAGAAGTTGAGGAAAAGGTTGAAATGAGCTCCTGTTGGGAGAATACATTGAAATTATTTTCCTGGTCAGCAGCAATATTATGGGTGCGCTCCAGTATAGTCTTTACTTGATTAACGGCATTTTCAGCTTGGTCTTCTGTAATTACTGAGGCGACGATAGACTGTAAATAGGTCTGAGCCAAAACACGCTTCTGTACTGTTGTATAGGGAGCGATGATGATATCGTCTTGGTCTTGACCAAAGTTGCTTTCGCCCTTAGCGGCCAATATCCCTATGATTTTGAAAGGAATATTCTTAAAACGAATCGTCTGCCCAATAGGTGAATCCCCTTCAGGAAAGAGATTTTTCTGGATCGTACGTCCTATAACTACTACCTTCGATAGGTTGTCTATCTCATCTTGGCCAAACATAGCGCCTTCCTCCACTGCCCACTCTCGGATAGGGAGATATTCCGTATTGACCCCATAGATAGAAGTTGGCCAGTTATTTGCCCCTACAATGGCCTGCCCATTACCACTGACCACAGGGGTAATATACTTAAGTAGCGTGGCTTCATTCCTTAGGGCTAAGTAGTCGGTCATCTTGAGTGACTGCATATCGGTATTGTTGCGTACCCCGCCAAACATACCCGCTCCTGGACGTATATTGAGCATGTTGGTGCCCATTTTGGAGATATTCTCTTTGATGCTCTTCTTTGAACCCTCTCCTATGGCAAGCATGGTAATTACTGAACCCACCCCGATGATAATCCCCAACATAGTGAGCAAGGTACGGGTCTTGTTCAGCAATATAGCTCGCCAAGCGATGCGAAATAAATTATTCAAATTCATGCTAAGAATTCTTTGAGTGTTTCTATTACATAATCTACCTCTTCCTTGGTGTTATAGATAGAGAAAGAAAAGCGTATATGTGCCTCTGGCCACTGCTCTTCGGGGAGTATCGCCCTGAGTACATGGGAACCCTGAGCACTACCACTTTGGCAGGCACTGCCCTGACTACAAGCAATCCCTCGCATATCCAAAAAAAGCATCAGTACCTCGGTCTTCTTCAGCTCTATCGGAAAAGAAATATTCACTATCGCATAAGAACTTTCCTGTAAGTTGGCACTCAGGCCATTGAAATGTACTTGAGGAATCTCTTGGGTAATCTGCTGTATGAAATACTTCTTAATCCCCTCCACATAGGCGCGTTCCTTATCCATATGCTGATAGGCCAAAGAGAAAGCCTCCTCCATACCCACTATATTATGGATACATTCGGTACCTGCACGTCGGCCGCGTTCTTGTTCGCCTCCAAAGAGTAATGACTTGACATTCACCCCCTTGCGAATAAAAGCAAATCCTACTCCCTTAGGCCCATAGAACTTATGAGCTGAGACCGAAATAAAGTCTATCGGAACAGAAGAGAGGTCTATAGGGAAGTGTCCTACCGCTTGTACCGTATCACAGTGAAAATATGCTTTATGCTTCTTGCATATCTCGGCTACCTTGGCCACAGGGAGTATATTGCCGATCTCATTATTGACGTACATGAGGGAAACCAGCACTTTCTCATCAGGAAGGAACTGAGAGAGGAGCTTGTTCAAGTCCTCTATATCTGGGGTACCACTAGGCTCCAGCTCCACCATGGAGACCTGTATACCATATTCGTTTTCAATAGATTGCACTGTATGCAATACCGCATGATGCTCCGTAGGGGAAGTGATAATCTGGGTGATGCCCAAGTCTCGTACGGCTCCCTTGAGAATCATATTAATAGCCTCCGTACCGCTAGAGGTAAAGATAATTTCTGAGGCTGTAACGCCCAATTCCTTAGCTATATTCTTGCGTGCTTTTTCAATAAGTACCTTGCTGGCACGGCCGAAACTATGTATAGAGGACGGATTTCCAAAGCTGTCAAGCGATGCCATCATTGCCTGCTTGACCTCTTCTCGCATAGGAGTTGTGGCCGCATTGTCAAAATAGACTTTTTTTTCTCCACTCATGCTGTGATTTTTTAGGCACAAATGTACGAATTAATTTTTATTACGACGAAAATATTCCCACATCATTTAGAAAAAAATCATTATTTATTTGTACCTTTGCCGCATATTTTGAAGAAAACATGCGCACTTATCTCTTATTTATATCCCTCTGTTTAGGGCTACTTATAGGCTGCAATGACGGCGATTATACAGTAGAACGTATCACTTTCACTGGTACAGAGGCTCACTCTTGTACCCAAGATACCACCACTACTTTCCTCTATAAGACTCAAGGAAATGAAGCTCTTATCCTACAGTTCAGAGCCAACCTACTGAAGAACAAGGTAGATTCTATCTCTGGCAACATAGGCAATGGCTATACACTACTATACCGTACCTTTGATAGTGCTCCTACAGCCACCTACTTCTGTACCTCTCCCCCACAGACAACCCCTAAGGTTACCTCAGAGATACAAGCCCAAGGCGGTACGGTGATTATCACCACCCGCCAGGTGAGAGATACTGTTGCTGGAACGGTCAAGTACAACCATCTAATTCGTATTCGCGACCTTGTACTCACCAACGAGAATGGTGAGCGATTGGTAGATCAGAATTTTAACTTCGGTACTTACCAAACCTCTCGCTAAGGCTGGGTCGGAACTGCTTCTTGTAGGTCTAGCGTAACCTTCCACTGCCCTTCTATTTGGCGTACCTTGAGTTGCTTATAGGTCTCCTCAGCAGAGATACTATAGGTTACTATGGCACTCTGCGGGTCGGTAGGGGTTACTTCTATGACCTTAAAGTCTATTTTAGGATTTTGAGGGATTTCCCCTTTATACACTCCTAGCATCTCTTCTATTTGGGTCATTCGGGCAATGACAGTACTATCACCATAAAGCTTGGCTTGGGCAAAATCATTCTTATTCACCGCTGTAATAAATCCTTCTACAGCAGCCTCTGGGCTGTTCTGCTGCTTGTGATTACAGCCTATCAAGGCAAAAACCAGACTTGCGGTTGCATACAAATAATATTTCATAAGCTTAATCTGCTAATTAGTTGTGCAAAAATACGATATTTTCAAGGCAAAGTCAAGAATAATCTATTAAGAGATAAAAACTTTTCTCTTTCCACGCTTCTCTCTTTAATTTTTTGTATCTTTGTACCTTGAGATACAACCTTTTGCTTGATGAATAAACACCTCCTCTTACTCCTGTGTGTGCTCTGCCTCTCCCCCCTATGGGCACAGCGCAAATATACCCTCAGTGGTACTATCACCGATAGCGCCAGCGGGGAAAAACTCCTTGGAGTGAATGTTATTGTAAAAGGCACCCAAATGGGTGCCACTACCAATGCCTATGGCTTCTACTCCCTGACCTTGCCCCAAGGGGACTATACCCTACAAGTGGCGTATTTGGGTTTCAAGACCATAGAAGAAACCCTACACCTAAAGGGCAACCTGCGTCGCAACTACAAGCTCTTGGAGGAAGATATAGCCCTTGAGGGAATAGAAATCACCGCCCATAGTACCCCAAAGGTAGATATCCGCACCCCCCAGATGAGTGTAGCCAGTATCCCCATACAGACCATCAAGAAACTGCCCGTGCTAGTGGGTGAAGTGGATATCATCAAGTCCTTACAACAGCTCCCAGGGGTAAGCAATGCAGGGGAAGCCTCTTCGGGCTTCAATGTACGTGGAGGTGCCGCTGACCAGAACCTTATCATGCTGGATCAGGCCACTATCTTCAACGCTTCTCACCTCTTTGGTTTCTTAAGTATCTACAATGCCGATGCTATTCGTGATATGAAGCTCTACAAGGGGGGCATGCCTGCTCGCTATGGCGGACGTATTTCCTCGGTTTTGGACGTATATCAGAAAGATGGAAATAATACTCAGTTTCATGCCACAGGAGGGATAGGGGCACTCTCCTCCCGCCTTTTGGCCGAAGGGCCTATTGTAAAAGATAAGTCCTCTTTCCTTATTGGCGGACGTGCTTCCTATGCACATCTGTTCTTGAAACTAACAGATAATAACAACTCTGCCTACTTCTATGATCTCAATACCAAGCTCAACACCAAGATAGATGACCAAAATAGCCTCTACCTTTCGGGCTACTTCGGAAGAGATGTCTTTGACCTATCGCAGACCATTAGTAATAGCTATGGGAATGCGCTGGTAAATCTCAGATGGAATCACCTATTCTCTGACCAACTTTTTTCCAACTTATCACTTATCTATAGTGACTATTATTATGGGCTAAATGTACCCCTTTCAGGCTTTAAATGGGATTCTTGGGTGAGGAATCTGAACCTAATGTATGACTTCAAGCATTATTTCTCTGACCGCTTTAAGGTAGGTTATGGCCTGCAAGGTACTTATTACGATTTTAACCCCGGCAAGATCACCCCTATAGGCGAATCTACTATTAGTTATAAGGCCTTAGCACACAAATACGCTGTAGAATTGGGACTTTATGCGGAGGCCGAACACAAACTCAGCGAGCCACTGACGCTCTCCTATGGCCTTCGCTGGAGTAACTTCTACCACTTAGGCAAGCGCACTATGGACAAGTATTACGCTGACCAAGCGGTGATATTCAATCCTTTACAGCGTATCTATGAGCGCGGCATTCCTATAGGACAAAAGAGCTACAAGGCCGGTGAACTGATAGATGTATATGCACACCTCGAACCACGCCTAAGTCTTGCTTATGCCTTCGATGACCATCGTTCTATCAAGGCTAGCTATGCCCGTATGACACAATACCTGCACCTGATTTCCAACACTGCCTCCCCTACCCCCTTGGACATATGGACTCCCAGCGATCGCTATCTCAAGCCTCAATATTCTGACCAAGTAGCCTTGGGCTACACTACCAACCTCAAGGACGGTGATTATAGCCTAGAGACTGAAGTCTTTTACAAGACAGTACAAAACCGCTTGGATTATATAGATGGTGCCAACCTTGTTGCCAACGAATCCATAGAGCGGGAAGTGCTTGCAGGACATACGCGTGCTTATGGCTGGGAAGTCCTACTGAGAAAGAACACGGGCAAATTCACCGGTTGGCTCTCCTATACCTATTCCAAATCTCAGCAACTGACTCCAGGAAGAACTGATTATGAAACAGGTATCAACAATGGCCAGTGGTATGCCTCTGCTTATGACAAGCCTCATAACCTATCGCTTACGGGCACCTATACTTTCAATAAGAAATGGAATGCAAGTGCTGTATTCACCCTACAATCGGGGATTCCTGCCAATTTTCCCATAGGTAAATACAGCTATTTTGGTGTATCCATCTCCAATTATAGCGCCCGCAATGCTTATCGCCTGCCTGTATATCACCGCTTAGATGTATCGCTCTCCTATACCCCTCACCCTGAAAGAAAATGGAAATCGGAATGGGTATTCGGCGTATATAACCTATACAACCGCTACAATGCTGCCTCTATTTATTTTAGAAACAACCGAGAAACCCAACAGAGCGAAGCCGTTAAGCTCTCTATCTTTGGTATAGTCCCAAGTCTCACCTATAATTTTTCTTTTTAAACGATGAAAAAAGCAACTTTACTTTACTCTATATCATTCCTTATTATGGCATTTCCCCTTTTCACCGCCTGTGAAAAGGTAATAGAACTGGATTTAGACACCCAAGAAAAAGAGTTGGTGATTGATGCCCATATTGATTGGGAGAAAGGCGCTACAGGGCAAGAGCAGACTATTCTGCTGAGCTATACCCAACCTTATTATAGCCAAGAAGCTCCTGAAGGTGCTTCAGGAGCTACTGTATTAGTGGCTGATAACCAAGGAAATATCTTCCCATTTGTAGAGCATATAGCAGGCACTTACAAAAATCTCAACTTCACCCCAGCATTAGGAAGAAGGTATGCACTTATGGTACAATATCAAGGGAAAGAATATGTCGCTTCGGATATCCTAAAGGAAGTACCTCAACTGACTGAGGATAATATCACGCAAAGCAATGATGGAGGACTCACTGGTGATCAGATCATGCTCACCCTCCGCTTTGATGCCAATCCCAATGAGCGAAATAATTTTGTTTTACGTATCAAGGCCTCTTCCGATGGCGTAACTCGCATCTATGGGTTTAATGATCGCTATTTTCCTGACGGTCGTTTCTCTAGCAAAATCCTTAGCCGTAGTAACAAGGAAGAGGAGAAATTCAAGCCAGGTGATACTGTTGAAATTACCCTCTTCCGTGTGAGTGAAACCTATATGAACTATATTCGGGTACTCTCGAACAACACCTCCAACAATGCAGGTCTGTTTAGCATACCCAACCGCGTAAGAGGCAACATTGTCAATCGTGCCAACCCTCAGGAAAATCCCTTAGGTGCTTTCAGAGTAGCTCAATACTCTAAAATCATTTATGTAATCAAATAGCACTGTATACGGGGAGACCTGCGGCTTCCCATGCTTTTATTCCTCCATCTAGATTAAGTAGGTCATCATAGCCTTTACTCTGAAGAAAAGCTATAGCCTTTTGGCTGCGCCCGCCCGAAAGACAAGCTATAATAAGTTTTTGTCCTACAGGTAGTTGACCATATGTTTCGGCCAACTTGGAAAGAGGGAGATGTAGGTAGTGAGCTACCTCATAGCGTTTTTGAGCCACTTCATCGGCCTCACGTACATCTACCAATAAGACCCCTTGCTGACTAAGGGCAAAAGCCTCCTTAGGAGCAACATGTATTATTTCTGCCATATATAATTGATTAACAAGTTACTGCCTCCTTGATTCGGCGCAAGGCCTCACGAAGCGCCTCCTCACTGGTGGCATAGGAAAGGCGGATACAATTCTTATTACCAAAAGCTTCTCCTGTTACTGTCGCCACATGGGCTTCTTCTAAGAGATAGAGGGAAAGGTCGCTGGCTGTTTCTATCTTTTTCCCACGGAGTGTCTTTCCAAAATAGTAGGACACATCGGGGAAGAAGTAGAATGCTCCCTCAGGGAGATTGGTCTTAAAACCTTCTATCTGGGTGAGCAGTTCATGCACAAGGTCTCTACGCTTGCGATAGGCATCGAACATATATTGTATCTGGCTCAAAGGGGCTCTTAGTGCAGTGATACTTGCTCGCTGTGCGATGGTATTGGCTCCACTGGTGATTTGCCCTTGCATTTTGCTGCAAGCCTTGGTAATCCATTCAGGAGCTCCCATATAGCCCATACGCCAGCCTGGCATCGCAAAAGCCTTTGATAGTCCATTGACAGTGATGGTACGCTCATACATTCCCTCTATAGAGGCCATGGAGGTATGTTTGCCTACGTAATTGATATGCTCGTATATCTCATCGGCGAGGAAGAAGATATTAGGGTGCCTTCTCAAGACCTCTGCCAGCGCTTCCAATTCTTCTTTGGAATAGATCATACCACTGGGGTTACCAGGGTTACTTAGCCATATCATTTTGGTACGTGGGGTAATGGCTTTTTCTAACTGCTCTGGAGTAATCTTAAAATTCGTTTCTAGCGAAGTAGGTAGTTCCACTGGCACCCCTCCTGCAATCTTAGTAATATCGGAATAGCTTACCCAATAGGGAGTGGGAAGGATTACCTCATCGCCAGGGTTGAGCATCACCAGGGCTACATTGGACAAGCACTGCTTAGCCCCTGTGGAGACAATCACCTGAGAGGGTGTATAGGTCAGTCCATTATCCTTCTTGAATTTCTCACAGATGGCCTCTTTCAGTTCCAAATAACCGTCCACAGGAGAATATTTGTTATAATTCTGCTCAATAGCCTCAATGGCTGCTTTCTTTACAAAGTCAGGTACAGCAAAATCAGGTTCGCCCAAGCTCAAGCTAATAATATCCTTGCCTTGTGCCTTTAGCTCGCGTGCTTTGGCAGCCATAGCCAAAGTAGCAGAAAGTGCCATATTATTGACACGATCAGAGAGATGTATATTCATATTGTTTTACAATTTTTTATCTTTATAATATCGTACAAAATTACGACTTTTCACGGAGAAAGTAAAGAGAAAAAAGAAAAAAGTTTGCATATCTACCTATTAAACCTTATTTTTGCAGTCCTTAAATATCCCTTTATGAAAGATGTGGTTCTCATCACAGGTGCTACTTCAGGCATCGGCCGTGCCACGGCTGAACTTTTATCCCAAAAAGGCTATAGGGTATATGGCACTGCCCGCCATATACAAGCTCAGCCCGAAGGCTATACCCTACTTACGATGGACGTAAGGGACACGGCTTCCGTCGCCCAAGCAGTGGAGCAGATCATCACTCTAGAAAAACGTATAGATGTGCTTATCAACAACGCAGGAGTGGGCATCACAGGTGCTATAGAGGAAACCCCAATAGAGGCCTTGGAGAACGCTTTTCAGACCAATGTGTTTGGAGCTATACGCGTCATCCAAGCGGTACTACCACACATGCGCGCCCAGCAAAAAGGCAAGGTTATCAATATCACCTCTGTGGCGGCCTATATGGGATTGCCCTTTAGGGGGGGCTATTCGGCAAGCAAGGGTGCCTTACAGTTACTCTCAGAGAGCCTACGCATGGAGACCGAGCAGTTTGGTATCTGTTTTTGCACCTTAGCCCCCGGTGATGTAGCTACCGACATAGCCTCACGGCGCTTCCACACCCCTGCCCTTGAGGGATCTCCCTACAAGCAATACGCCGAAGCCCTCCCTCTTATGAACGCCGATGTGGATAATGGCCTGCCTGCCCAAGAGTTAGCCCAAGCTATCTACTCTCTTTTGCAAAAAGAGCACCCCAAGGTACATTATATAAAGGGAAAAGCCCTCGAACGCCTGTCAGTATTCCTAAAAAAAATACTCCCTAGTAAGTGCTTTGAGCGACTGCTCAAAAGGCATTATCGCTTGTAATGCACTATAGAAGACAAGGAAAAACTGTTTTTACCAAAAATTGTTAATAACTTATTTTGCCTTTCTCTTTCATATGTCACAGAAAAGCCTTAATTTTGCCCTTGTGAAAATCATAGGAACTTCAAAATATTATACTATCTATCAAAAACCAGGAGATCGCAGGTTTTATGTAGAGATGCCCGAACAGACTTTGGAGCTTCGCTTCTGTGAGTTGCTAGAGTTTCGCGGCAAAGTACAAGCCATAGACCTCACCTCCCATTTTGATTACTCCGAACCTGGTATAGAGATTCTTACCTTCTGCGGGGGCAAGTACCTATGTGTCTTTACAACGGTGCAAATCGTTGATCTTCAAAAACTACTTTTTGAAATCTTTGAGGGCGTTTCCGAAAAAGAAATCTTTACCAAATACGTATTGCTATGATTGTTGTTACAGGAGGCACAGGGCTTGTGGGGGCACACCTGCTCTACCAGCTGCTTTGTCATACCTCTGACACGATCCGCGCCCTCTACCGCCGAGAGGATACTTCCCTCTTAGAACGCCTTTTCCAAATCTATAACCCTAGTGAAGGAGACCTCCTCTCTCGTATAGAGTGGGTCAAGGCTGATATTTTGGACATACCAGCTCTTGAGGAGGCTTTCAGAGATGCTACACATGTTTATCATTGTGCGGCCAAAGTTTCCTTTACCCCTGGTGAAGCAGAATTACTACTAAAAACCAATATAGAGGGTACGGCCAATGTTGTGAATATGGCCTTACACTTAGGTGTCAAAAAGCTTTGTTATGTAAGCAGTATTGCCACTTTCTCTCCCAAGGAAGGGGCAGAAGTCAGTGAGCAGACTGAGCAGGAGCCAAGTCGTGATCGGGACAACGAATATGCCCTGAGTAAGTATAGTGCTGAGATGGAAGTTTGGCGCGGCGTACAAGAAGGTCTTCCTGCTGTGGTAGTCTATCCATCGGTCATCATAGGCGTAGGGGTAGAGTCGCACCCTGCTATGAACGTAAAACAGCTCTGCCGAAGCCCTTATGTAACCTCTGGCGGCACAGGCTTTGTCGCTGCCCAAGATGTAGCAAGGGCTATGCAATTGCTTATGGAATCTCCCATTGAGAATGAAGGCTTTATACTCAATGGTGCAAACCTGAGTTATGCCGAGTTCTTCGAATGCTTACGAAAGAGCCATCCTACACTCCCTAAAAAGAAACTTATCTCCCCCACTGCTCTACGTATGCTAAGCTATGGAGAAGCCTTACTCTCCCTCTTTGGCAAAAGAAGACTCCTAACTGGCAAGATGTTGCACACCCTACAGCATAGAACCTATTATAATGGCAGCAAGATTACCCACACACTGCCTTTTTCTTACACTCCTATAGAAAATACACTCGAAAAATTATCCTTATGATAAGTATTTTTCATAAAAATTGTTTATCTTTGCTCCCTGAGAAATATACTAAATGATGGAGTTATTCAAAAGGCTATGTATGCTCTCACTACTTTTTATAAGCAGTTGGAGCTATGCCCAAACACGTGTATCGGGACAAGTAGTAGACGAACAAGGGGAACCAGTTCCCTTTGCTAGTGTCCTTTTCAAAAACACCAAAGTAGGTACTGCCTGCGACGAAAATGGTAAGTTTTCCCTCTACACTCAGAAGAACTACAACACGCTGGAAGTCTCCTCCGTTGGCTTCACAACCAAGGAAATTACGCTACTCAAGCGAGAAAGTACCGGCCTTAAGATCGTCCTTACCGAAGGGGAAATGCTTGATGAAGTGGTCATCGTACAAAAACCCACCAAGTTCCTTTCCAAAAAAGAGAATCCTGCCTATCCTATTCTGCAAAAAATATGGGCTAACAAACACAAAAATAGTCTTACCACTTCCAAATCCTACGAATACAAACGCTATGAGTCTGTGGAAATGGGGCTGAACAACCTAGATACGGTCTTCCTCAAGAAATCCATGAAGAAAGAATATGGGAATATACGTGAGCTACTCTCCTCCAGAGAGATAGGTGACCACTACTCACTACCTATGTTCCTTAGAGAAGAAGTCTCAAAGGTATATGGGGACAACACCCATTCGCTTACCCGTACCGATATAGAGGGCGAACGCACTCAAGGGGTGATGCAGACAGGCTTCGGTATGGAACGCTTCACCCGCAACTTTCGGGATTTTGATATCTATGACAACTCGTTCTATTTCTTGGACAAGGCTTTTGTAAGTCCGCTGTCCGAATATGGTTATGGAGTATATGCCTATGTGCTCAACGACTCTATAGTACGCGACGGTCGCAAGCTCTATTCTATTTACTTCTTCCCAAAGGAAGACCAAGATTTGCTCTTCAAAGGGAACTTCTCAGTGGATAGCCAAACCTATGCTATCGCCTCTATACAGATGTTCACCATCAAGGAAGCCTCTCTGAACTTTGTACGCAATCTCTCCATTGAAAAGAACTTTACCGTTAACGATAGCCTTATCTTACCTAAGAGCGACTATTACGAAGGTGACTTTACTGTCTTGAGTAAGAGTGACGAAGAAAAGGGACTTTATGTAAAAAAACGGATTCTCTATTCGGATTTTGTACTTGACCAGCCCAAGGAGGAGGCTTTTTACCTGACGAAGATAGAGAAATACAAGTCTAACCAATTTGCCCAAGACAAACCCTATTGGGACGACCTCTCCCAGACGCATTCCTCCCTTGGTGAAACCCAAGAACTGATTAAGAAAGTCAGTGATAACAAGCGTATTAAAGGGATTTCCAATGGGCTAAATATACTCTCCTCTGGCTATATTCCTGTAGGGCGCTACTTCCAGATAGGTTCCATATGGGAATCTTTCTCTAACAATGATATAGAGGGCAACCGTTTTCGCCGAATGGGAGCACGCTCCTTTATGAGCAATGATGACCGCTTCCGTACCTATCTCTATGGAGCGTATGGAATCAAAGATAAGAAATTCAAAGGAGGTATCAGCGGGCAATACTTGGTCATTCCTAAGATACGCATGACTATAGGAGGTTTATACCAAGACGACTATGTGCAATTAGGCACCTATCTCCAGAGCAATGAGGCCGAAATGGATCTAAAAAACGCCTCCAACTTCCTTTTCTCCAGAGGGGAAAACTACTTTGTAACCCGTAACAAACGAGTATTAGGTATGGTAGATTTCGGCCTTATGAAGAGCAACCTACACCTAACGCTTTCTGGCAGCTACCAACAGATGAAATCGGCCGACCCTGAACGCTTTTCTATTGGTTATCGCATGCCTTCGGGTGAGGTTCTCCACCAATATTCCGATGCCTATGCCTCCCTCTCGATTACCTATACCCCCAGACGAAACGTCTATGGCTACGGAGTAGAACAGTTCTTCGGGAAAAATATATTCCCTACCTATCGTATCAAATACACCCAAGCCTTCTCTGGCATTCGCAACAGTATCTTCGACTATAGCCGTCTGGAGGCTTTCGTACACCACCCTATCCCCTTGTGGAACATAGGAATTTTCCACCCTATGATAGAGGTCGGAAAGGTATTCGGCACTGTGCCCCTACCCTTCCTAACCCCTACCCCTGCCAATCAGGCCTATGGGACTTCCCGATTTGCGCTCAATAGAACCTTCCAACTACTCAACTACTACGACTTCGTTACCGATGCTTATATGAATGTGTATTTGGAACACCATTTTAACGGACTGATATTCAACCGAATTCCCCTGCTGAAAAAGACCAAATGGCGTAGCCTTATCTTAGCCAGAATGGCCTATGGTACGCTCAGCGAAGAGAATAGAGCCGTTAGCGCATCCAATATTGCTTATAACCCACCTGAAAAAATATATTGGGAATATGGCTTTGGTATAGAAAACATTGGTATCAAGAACCTCCGCCCTATCCGTGTGGATTTCATCTGGCGCAACGCTTTCTCTTCACATAACGGACTAGACAACCCGTATTTCGGGGTGAGATTCGCTGTAAGACCAGAGTTTTAATTCTCAATGGTTAATGCCAGCAATGATTAATGATTCATTGTTGGCATTAATTGTTAAAAATAGTGTTATTTAGATGCATTCTAATTATTTTTATTATCTTTGCACTTTAGTATTTTTCACTATTAACTTTTCACTTATGAAAAAACTATTCTCTGTCATAACACTTCTGGCAAGCATATCCGCCATGAGCCAGCAAAATGTATTCTTTGACCGTAGTTTTTGGAATGAAAACACCTCTGTTAGCCAAGTAAAAACCGCTATAGAGGCAGGCAATAGTCCTTCAGCGCTCAATGAGTCTGCCTTTGATGCGCCTTCTTTGGCCATTTTGGGCAATGTACCTACCCCAACGGCTATCTACTTGATAGAACAAGAGGGGAATAGCATCACCAAAACCACCCATGACGGACGCACTTACCTCTTTTGGGCTGCAAGTAGTGGAAATGTAGCTCTTATCCACTACCTATTAGAGCAAGGCAGTGATATCTATGCCAAGGACACCAAGGGCTATATCCCTGTCACCTTTGCCGCTCTCTTTGGCAATACCAATCCCAAAGTGTATGAGGCTTTCTTCCGTGCAGGCATAGACCCTAAGGCTACCTATGACCAAGGGGAGAGTCTCCTTCTCAAGACCATCGCCTTCGATAGCGAGCAACTACCACTTACCCAATACTTTATCAGCAAGGGACTCAAGCTCAAGCAGACGAGCCTTAGTGGCGCTACCGCCTTTGACTATGCTTCCCGAAAGGGCAATGTAAACCTGCTCAAGACCTTGCGCAAGAAAGTAAAACCTACCCACCAAGCCTTGCCTATGGCCGCCGAAGGGGTAATACGACAGCCCAACAATCCTATAGAGGTATATCAATACCTGATTGAAAACCAGAAGATCCCCGCCACTGCCACCGACTACAAAGGGGGTACCGCCTTGCACTACTTAGCGCGTCGCCAAGACCTGCCCGCTGCCCAGTATCTTATAGAGAAAGGAGCTAACATAGAGGCTACAGACAAGGACGGCAACACCTGCCTGATGAACGCTTGCTATGGGAACAACTTAGAGCTGGTAAAACTCTTGCTTAAGGGCAAAGAACACATCAACAAGGCCAATGGAAAAGGAGAAACTGCCCTGCTTATCGCCCTACAACGCAGCAGTAGTGAAGTAGTTGCACTATTATTAGCTCAAGGGGCTGATACTCGTGCGATAAGTAAGAAAGGGGTCAATGTGATAGAAGCGCTTCTTGCCAGCTATAATCCCCGAAAGAAGGGTAATGATGAAGATTTTGATCAAAAAGCCGCCCTCTTGAAACAGTATTTGGTTGCACTACAAGGTGCTAATGCTCACGGAGATACTGCCCTACATATGGCTGTGGTAAAGGGAAACCTTAAGCTTGTAGAGAAAATATGCTCTTGGCCGTCTATAGATATCAATGCACAGAACGAAGAGGGGGAAACGCCCCTTATCAAAGCGGCTCTTACTGCCAAAGACACCTCCCTACTAAAGCTCCTTATAGACAAAGGTGCCAACAAAGCGCTTACTACTTCCTTAGGGGAGACCACCTATGAGCTAGCTAAGGAAAACGAAAACCTACAGAAAAGCGGAGCAGATCTCAGCTTCCTTAAATAAGTGAAAAATAAAAAGTGAAGAGTGAATAACTACTTTTTACTCTTTACTTTTCACTCTTCACTTACATAGCGATTCTCTCAAAGAACGCCCACGCCACTACCTGATAGAACTCCACTACATAGGCCATCGGAATAAGTTCAGGCTCATAAGGAGGGTTATTAAGCTCTGGCAGGGGATCTGGCATGAGTTCTAAGAAGCCTTTTTGCTTACTGCGCTTGACGATTTTCACCGTGCGAATTTGATTTTTGGTAATCACCCCATAGAGTTCGTTGGTCGGAAAGTAGGTTTGCCAGTCCTCTATACGTTTCAGCCCTATAACAGAACCACTACGGATACGTCGGGAGATGGAGTTCCCTATGAGGTTACAAGCGAAATCAGCCCTATCAAAGTCAGGCGAGCTGATGATAAAGGAGGGTTTAGACTGTGAGAAAAGCTCTTCTGTAGACCAGCCCCCTGCGAAATCCACATCATAATAAGGCACTTTCACCGAGGAAGAGACTACTTCTGTCTTTAGAATTGGAATATTTAGATCCTCATCATCTTGACTTTCGTACTCATAGGCCACTTGGTCAAAATAGATTTCCAAGAGAGCACGGGTTCTATCGGGCATCTCTTCCTCGTGCATCTCATAGGCCTTGAGCTTTCTCACTGGGATATGGGTATGCTCGTATATATCCGTTAGGGTAAGTCCATATTTCTCTCGTTCTGCCTTGAGAAACGCGCCCCCATCCTCATAGTCTCCTTCCACAAGCATCTCGCCACGACCTGAGAGCATCCATTCCTTGTCTATTTCAGGAAAGGCCGCTACTACTTTTTTGACTACCCCTTCGGTCATGTACTTCTCATTACCGTTGAGGGCAGCCGAGAGGTTGCTGCGAGGTTCCTTAATCTTCTGAGCGAAAAGGGTTTGGGTAACATATTCTGTATTTTTTCGTATGTACAAGAATACTTCATTAAGCCTTCGGGACATAGCGGCTTTGCTGGTATCAAACTGTTCTTCCATAACTTACAAAAGTTAAACATATGATATGTGGCAAAAGTACAACAAAAGATTGGGATATACAAACAAAAACAAAGATTTTTTCAAAAAAAGTATATTAACCCAAAATAATTGCGTATTTTTGTACCGTCTTTAAGAACTAAAAAAATGAAGGATTTATTTGATCACATAAAGACCAACAAAGGCAATATAGGCCGCTGGGCTTCGCATGCTGAAGGTTATTATGTTTTCCCAAAATTAGAAGGTGCTCTTGGCCCTCATATGAAATTCCAAGGGAAGGAAGTGCTCAACTGGAGCATTAATGATTATTTGGGGCTGGCCAACCATCCTGAGGTACGCAAGGCCGATGCCGATGCTGCGGCTGAGTATGGGGCAGCTTATCCTATGGGCGCCCGTATGATGAGTGGGCACACCACCCTACATGAGGAATTGGAACAACGCTTGGCCAAGTTTGTCCACAAAGAGGCAGCTTACCTACTTAATTTCGGTTATCAAGGAATGGTTTCTATCATTGACGCTTTGGTTACCAAAAATGATATTATTGTATATGATGCCGATTGCCATGCTTGTATCATTGATGGGGTACGCCTACACTTTGGAAAGCGATTCACTTACCAACACAATGATATAGAGAGTTTTGCTAAGAATATAGAACGTGCCAAGCGTCTGGCGGAAACCACTGGCGGAGGTATTTTGGTCATCACCGAAGGCGTATTCGGTATGCGCGGCCAGCAAGGTAAGCTCAAGGAAATCCTCGCCTACAAAGAGCAATATGGGTTCCGCTTATTGGTAGATGATGCCCACGGCTTTGGTATGCTTGGTAAGACAGGTGCTGGTACTGGCGAAGAACAAGGTGTACAAGACCAGATAGACCTATACTTCTCCACCTTTGCCAAATCCATGGCTGGCATCGGTGCCTTTGTAGCTGGTGATAAGGAGATCATAGAATACCTCAAGTACAACCTACGCTCCCAGATGTTTGCCAAATCCCTCCCTATGATCTTTGTCAAAGGAGGTCTCAAGCGCTTGGAGATGTTACAGAACATGCCAGAGCTAAGAAAAAAACTCTGGGACAATGTACATGCCCTACAGAATGGCCTTTGCTCCAGAGGGTTCAACATAGGTAGCACCAACACCTGTGTAACCCCTGTCTTCCTAGAAGGAAGTATCCCTGAAGCTATGGCTATGGTCAATGACTTACGCGAACATTACGGTATATTCCTCTCCATAGTGGTCTATCCTGTAATTCCTAAGGGTATGATACTCTTGCGCATTATCCCTACTGCCTCCCACTCCATGGAGGATATAGAGCGTACGCTGGAGGCTTTCTCAGCCATCCGAAGCAAGCTCGAAGGAGGGGTATATCGCGCTCAAAATGCTGCTCTTGAAGCAGAAATGGGTGACGAAAAATAACCATATATCATGAAAGTTTACATAGTACACGGACTTAATTCCGCTTTGGATAAGCACTGGTTTGCTTATCTTGTGGGAGAATTAGCCAAGAGAAATATCTCTTGTTTTTGCTTGCCAATGCCCAACCCTACTGCCCCCAAGGCTGAGGAGTGGTTGGAGTTCCTCAAGAAGGAAATTCATATGGATGACCAAACGGTACTCATAGGCCATAGTGTAGGGTGTGTCTCCGTACTCACCTACTTGGCCAACACAGGTGCTAAGGCCTTAGGTACGATCTTGGTATCAGGCTTTGATGAGCCGCTCAAGCGCTTGCCACAGCTTGACCCCTTCATCACACTATACAAGGCACAGCCCTCTATCGCACCACTGGAAAACTCCTATGTATTTGCTGCCTTGGATGACCAAAGCGTTCCTTACCAGATGATAGATGACCTCTCCCGCCATTTGGATAGTGTACTGATACGCTACCCTCACGGAGGGCACTTCAAGGAAGAGGACGGTTTCCATACCTTCCCTGCCCTACTGCACAAGGTAGAAGAAATTTTTAAAAAATAATTTTAAATGAGTAAAAAGGTAATAGGTAAAATGCTCTTATAAGTTTTACCTATTACCTTTTACTTTTTATCTTTTACTCTAAATTAGATGTTTGACTCTCGCCCACTTGCCGAGCGTATGCGTCCTGTACGCCTTGCCGATTATATCAGCCAATCTCACCTTGTAGGAGAGAAAGGTGCTCTACGCATGCAAATAGAAAAGGGAATTACCCCTTCGCTCATCTTCTGGGGGCCTCCTGGCACCGGAAAGACTACCTTGGCTTACATCATTGCCAAGGAGAGCCAGCGTGCTTTTTTCTCTCTTAGTGCTATCAGTAGTGGAATCAAGGAGGTTAGGGATATTATAGAGAAATCCAAGCGTGAACAAGGCCTTTTCACCGCTCGCAACCCCATCATCTTCATTGATGAAATTCATAGGTTCAACAAGACCCAACAGGATTCTCTTTTGGAGGCAGTAGAGCGGGGCTGGGTAACCCTTATTGGGGCTACAACGGAAAACCCTAGTTTTGAAGTGATTCCTGCACTGCTGTCCCGCTGTCAGGTATATACCCTCAAGCCTTTTGAGAAAGAAGACCTCTTGGCGCTGCTCGATCGCGCTATAAAGCAGGATGTAGAACTAAAACAAAAACACATCACCCTCAAAGAAACCGAAGCGCTGCTAAGGCTTTCCGATGGTGATGGACGCAAATTACTCAATACTTTCGAGCTGATTGTCAACACTTTTGCCCAGGGAGAAGAAATCGTTATTACCAACGACAAGGTTTTGGAGATTGTACAGCAGAACACGGTACTCTATGACAAAACAGGCGAGCAACATTACGACATTATCTCAGCCTTTATTAAGTCCATACGGGGTAGCGATCCCAATGCAGCCGTTTATTGGCTTGCCCGTATGATCGAGGGCGGAGAAGACGTCAAGTTCATCGCAAGGCGTATGCTTATCTTGGCCAGTGAGGACATAGGCAATGCCAACCCTATGGCGCTGGTTTTGGCCAATAATACGTTCCAAGCGGTAACTGTCATTGGCTATCCTGAATCTCGGATTATTCTAAGCCAATGTGCCATCTACTTGGCCTCATCGCCTAAGAGTAATGCTTCCTATAAGGCTATTGGCAAGGCGCAACAATTAGTCAAGCAGCAAGGCAACCTACCTGTGCCCTTACACCTGCGCAATGCTCCCACTACACTGATGAAAGAGCTATCCTATGGCAAAGACTACAAGTATGCCCACGACTACCCTTATAACTTTGTTTTCCAAGACTTTATGCCCGACGCGCTCCAGGGTATGACCCTATACGAACCTTGTGATAACCCCAAAGAAAACGCCCTAAAGGCTTATTTAAAATCCTTATGGGGCGATCGCTATGGTTATTGATTCTCTAATTCTTGGAAAAGTGCTTGGAGTTCTGTGGCATCGTGTGGCTTGATACGTCCTGCTAGCACAAGGCTCAATTGCTTACGCCTAAGGGCACCCTCATAGCGCTCTTTCTCCAAAGGTGTCTCTGGTATTACCTCTGGTACAGCCACGGGTTTGCCTTCTGCGTTGAGGGCAACAAAGGTATAGATAGCCTCATTGGACTTGACACGCTCCCCACTGACGGAGTCCTCCACCCAGACATCTATATACACCTCCATGGACGAGGTAAAAGCGCGGGAAAGGGAAGCCTCTACCGTAACCATGCTACCCTGAGGAATGATTTTATTGAAAGAAACGGAATTGACCGCGGCCGTTACGACTACACAGCCCGAATGGCGTACAGCGGCTATAGTACCTACTCTGTCCATACGTGCCAAAAGTTCCCCCCCAAACATATTACCATAATGGTTGGTCTCATTGGGTAATACCAAGTCGGTAGACACCGAACGAGACGCTGCTACAGTCTTTGCTTTCATATTATTATAAGTTGTTAGTAATCAATGGCTAATGGTTAATGGTTAATGATTAATGGTTAATGATTTAAGTTTCGCAAGTCATTTTTAGGTTATAATTAGGTTTATAATTGATTAATAATCAATATATTGCAAAGAAAACCTCCCCCTTGCCCCCTCCGAGAGGGGGAATAAATTCATTGAAAAAGATAAAAATAGTCTATCAATCTGGAAAATGTCCTTTCTATAACTCCTTGAGAATCATAAACTATCTTATTCCCCCTTTGGAGGGGGTAGGGGGAGGTTTTGAATATCAATAAGTTACAGAACTTGCGAAACTTAAATTAATGATTAATTACTACTGGCATTAATCATTAGTGACATTAATCATTAGTGACATTAATCATTAGTGGCATTAATCATTAATTACAGTTTTCTACTAATCACGAGTTTAAGGATCTCAGAAGTACCCTCGCCTATGGTACATAGTTTCGCATCACGGTAGAATTTCTCTACAGGATAGTCGGTTGTGTAGCCATAACCTCCATGTATTTGTATAGCTTCGTTGCCCGCCTTTACACAGAGTTCAGAAGCATAGAGCTTGGCCATGGCTGCTTGCTGGGTAACAGGCTGATGGGTTTGTTTCAGATGTGCTGCCTTATGTAGCATGAGCTCCGCCGCTTCTATCTCCGTGGAGAGTTCCGCGAGCTTAAAGCCAATCGCTTGGAAAGCAATAATCGGCTTGCCAAACTGGGTGCGCTCCTTGGCATACTGTATGGCTGCCTTTACCGCCCCTTTAGCCGTTCCTAAAGAAAGCGCCCCGATAGAGATACGTCCTCCGTCAAGTATTTTCATTGCTTGAATAAAGCCCTCTCCTACTTCTCCTAAGCGGTTTTCGTCAGGAATACGGCAATCTTGGAACACAAGCTCCGCAGTCTCGCTGGCACGCATCCCCATCTTGTCTATTTTCTTCCCATTGGTAAAGCCTGGGGTACCTCTCTCTACTACGAAAGCTGTCATCCCATGTTTGTCCCCCTTCTCTCCTGTACGAGCGATAACCACCACTACATTGGCTGAAATGGCATGAGTGATAAAGTTTTTCGTTCCATTAAGTACCCATTCTGCACCGTCCTTAACGGCCGTAGTGAGCATACCTCCCGCATCAGAACCTGTATTGTGTTCGGTAATCCCCCATGCCCCTATATGCTCTCCTGTGGCGAGCTTGGGAAGCCAGCGTTGTTTTTGTTTCTCGTTGGCAAAGGTAAGTATATGATTCACACACAAGGAATTATGTGCGGCTATAGAAAGCCCTATGGCGGGATCCACTTGGGAGATTTCATCTACTATGGTTATATATTCGTGGTAGCCCAAGCCTGAGCCACCGTACTGTTCAGGGACAAGAATCCCCATGAAACCCAATTCGCCTGCCTTGCGGAAAACCTCCACTGGAAACTCTTGGGTTTTGTCCCACTCACTACGGTAAGGCAATATATATTGTTTGGCAAAGGCCGCAGCCGTTTGCGTGATCATCTCTAATTCTTTAGCATAAGAGAAGTTCATCATGGTCATAATATAAAAATTGATTAATTAATATCGAGCTTTTCCTTGAGCCACTTGTCACTATAGATCTTGTTCATATAGCGAGAACCATGGTCAGGGAAGACAACTACCACTACACTCTCAGGGGAGAAAGGGCTGTCTTGGTTATATTTTTGGGTAGCAACCCAAGCCGATCCAGAGGTATACCCACAGAAGATTCCTGTCCTACGGCTAATCTCACGTGCAGCCAAGGCACTTTCCTTGTCATTGACCTTGATAAAGGTATCTATAACACTGGTATCCAATGCCCCTGGAATCATATTCTTACCCAAGCCCTCTATATAATAAGGGTGTAGTTCTCCCTTGTCTATCTCTCCTGTATCAAAGTATTTTTTGATGAGCGAGCCATCGGCATCCACTCCTATGACTTGTACCTTTGGATTTTGCTCCTTAAGATAGCGCGCTATTCCTGAGATGGTACCTCCTGTACCACTACATGCTACCAAGTGTGTAATCTCCCCTGCGGTCTGTTCCCAAATCTCCCTTCCTGTACTTAGGTAGTGAGCCTCGGTATTCAGCGGATTGAAATACTGATTGATATAGATAGAATTAGGCGTTTCCTTGTGGATACGCTTGGCTACTTCATAATAAGAACGTGGATCATCAGCCGCTACCGAAGCAGGGCATACATGTACCTCGGCTCCAAGGGCACGTAGCATATCTATCTTGTCCTGTGAGGACTTATCCGTTACGGCCAGTATACAGCGATAACCACGAATGGCCGCAATCATGGCCAAGCTATAGCCTGTATTACCAGAGGTTGTCTCTACGATCACTCCCCCAGGAGAGAGTAAGCCTTTTTCCTCTGCATCTTTTATGATATGTAGGGCTGTACGGTCTTTGGCCGAATGCCCTGGGTTGAAGGCTTCTACCTTAGCAAAAAAGCGTCCTTGCATAGGTGCAGCTATCTTCTCAAGAGAGACCAAGGGGGTATGCCCCACAAGGTCAAGTATATTTTCTATATATTGTATTTTTTTCATACCTTATTATCGGTGAATCACTATACGCTGGCCTGTTTTGACACTATTGCCCCGGATCTTATTCCATTTTTTCAGCTGATTGACTGTTACTCCATAGCGGGAGGCAATACGGCCGAGGGTCTCCCCTTTCTTCACTTTATGCGTTATCTTATTATTTGCTTTTGCTTGAGCGGCGGATACCACTTCAGGAAGCGGTTTCTCACGCTTGGAAGCCTCTTGATCTAGATAGGCATAGATGATATCTTCATTATTGACAAACTTGCCTATAGCCTCCACAGGCAAGCGCAAGCCGTAGTTCTTTCCTTCTATATAAGGAACGATATTTAGCGAATAAGAAGGGTTGAAGAACTCTATTTCTTGCTCTGTCATCCCCACTACTTCACCTACATCCTTGAAAGAAATATTGCGTTTTACCTGTACTGTATCGGTCTCAAAGAATACTTTTTCGCGTTTTTCTACCTGAAAACCATGTTCTTTGGCATATTCGAAGATATAGAGCGTAGCCAAGAAAGCAGGCACATAACCCGCTGTCTCATTAGGCAGATAAGGGCGCAGATTCCAGTAGTTAGTTTTTCCTCCAGAGCGACGCATAGCTTTGGTTACATTGCCAGGGCCTGAGTTGTAGGCGGCAAGTACCAAATCCCAATCGTTGAACACACTATAGAGTTTCTTAAGGTACTCTGCTGCCGCTTGGGTAGAGCGTTCGGGGTCTGAGCGCTCATCTACATAGTTATTTACCTCAAGATTGTAAATCTTGCCTGTGTAGTACATGAATTGCCACAATCCTTTGGCTCCCATACGTGAGGTAGCCTTAGGGTTCAGTGCCGATTCTACTATAGCTAAGTATTTGATTTCTTTAGGTACTTGGTTTTTGATGAGTTCTCTCTCAAATAAGGGAAAGTAGTACTGACTGATGTTCATCAATCGTTGCAGAGAAGAGCGGCGATTTTTGAGAAAATTCTTAATCACATTCTCTAAAATCGGATTGTATTCTATATGAAAGGGAGTTTTTTGGTCTAAGCGTGCCAAACGTTCTTTGAGTACTTCAGTAGGTAGTTCATCATAGGAGACTGTCCCCGTTGGGGTACTCTCCACATCACTCTGCATAAGGGGAAAGAGTGAACGATTGGAGAGTTCGTCTAACCATTTCTTATCATACTTCAGGACTTTGTTATCGTCCCTGAGTTGCAGCAGCCCCTCTCGCAATGGCGTATTCACCGAAAGGCTATCGGGCGGTGCTACGCGTTGGGAAATAGACTTTTGAGGTTTTATACTATCTATGACATGTCTCGCCTGGGTATCCCCCATATAAGAAAGGCATACGAGGGCTAATAGTTGTATTTTTTTCATGGAAAATATTTAGTCAGGTGTTACAAGGGGCAAAGATACAAAAAAATAATATCAAATACCCAAAGGAAAACATTTTTTTAATTTGTCAATGGGTAAGTTAGCAAATTTGCTCATTGAATCTTTGACAAATTAAATTAACAAATTTGCCAATTAACGCATTTGCTAATTAATTTTTTTGTATCTTTGCCCTCCGAAAGCCGTATTTTTTAACTCAATGAATTCAACGCTCTTCTATTCAAAAATACTCCTCTTTGGAGAGTATGGCATTATCAAGGATTCCAAGGGATTGGCCATTCCCTACAACTCCTACAATGGTACGCTAAAGAAAACCTCCCCCAGCGATATGGGTGAGGTAGAGCGACAATCCAACCTTTCTTTGAGCCAATATTTTGATTATCTCAAGGAAATCTCTCAGCGAGAAGACACTCCTGTACGATTTGATTTAGAGCGTATGCAGCAGGATATAGCCGAGGGTATGTACTTTGACAGCAGTATTCCACAAGGTTATGGAGTAGGCAGTAGCGGTGCCCTTGTGGCCGCCCTTTATGATACCTATGCGATAGACAAGATAGCAACGTCTTCCTCTCTTAACAGAGAAAAATTATTGAAACTCAAGGAGATTTTCTCTCTTATGGAATCTTTCTTCCATGGAAAATCCTCTGGCTTAGACCCTCTCAATAGTTACTTGAGTATCCCCATTCTCATCAACTCCTCTTCTATGATTGAGACTACAGGGATTCCTTCCCCCTTGGAAGAAGGCAAAGGAGCCGTATTCCTTTTGGATAGCGGTATGATAGGAGAGACAGCTCCTATGGTTGAGATTTTCATGGAAAAGATGAAAAATGAGGGCTTTCGCAATATGCTCAAAACACAATTTGCTAAATATACCGACGAATGCATCGAGAATTTCCTACAAGGTAACTTCAAAACACTGATTGTCAATGTGAAAAAACTCTCACGCGTCGTCCTCAACCACTTTAAACCCATGATCCCCAAGCAGTTCCATAGCCTTTGGCAACAGGGCATAGATTCTGGTGATTACTACCTAAAGCTATGTGGCTCTGGAGGGGGGGGCTATATATTGGGCTTTACCCCTGACTATGAGCGTGCTAAGAAGGCTCTCAATGACCACAAATTGGAATTGGTATATCGTTTTTAAGGCATGAGAAAATTAGCCAATGAAGAACTACACCGCCTAAGTGTACAAGCCTACAAAGAGGCCGAGAAGATTCCTGTGATTGTAATCTTGGACAACGTTCGCAGTCTCAACAATGTAGGCTCTGTATTTCGCACTGCTGATGCCTTCAGGATAGAGAAGATCTACCTCTGTGGTATCACTGCCTGTCCGCCTCATAAGGAGATACACAAAACCGCCTTGGGAGCAACCGAGAGTGTGGCATGGGAATACGCCCCCGATGTATGTGCCTTACTCGCTGACTTACACTCTCAGCAGGTACAGACCATAGCCATAGAACAGATAGAAGGAGCCACCTCCTTAGAATGCTTTGTCCCAGAAAAGGGGGTACAATATGCTCTTATATTTGGTAATGAAGTAGATGGCGTACAACAAGAAGCGGTATCCCTGAGCAAACATGCCATAGAAATACCCCAATACGGTACCAAGCATTCGCTCAATATTGCCGTAAGTGTAGGTATTGTCCTATGGGAGATAGGGCATAAGATACGAGAAATGGCCTAAGGCTCTTATTGCAAAGGCTTAATTGCTGTTATGGTTGCTTTTTTAGCACAACTCTGCACGGTAATTTCCATAGGTGTATGTGCGGTGTCTTCACCTTTTATAATATAGGTACGACAGGCCGAATGGGTATCACTACGGGAGAAGTCTATATCTCCATCGTGAAAAAGAGGTGTGAGTTGCTCCAACGAGTAATCCTTCAAGGATTCGGCAAGCGTCAAGGGTTTAGAGCGCAAGTCTTTCAGTACCCTACAGTTGGGCAAATAGCAGAACTCTGTCCCCTTGCGCTGAAAGAAGAACATCACAAAAACACTGCCTATAGCAAGGCCAAAAAAGAAAAAAAGAAAGCGCCTGAGTAGATTCATATAACGTTCATTAATTATGCTGTACCACCGTAAGACTACGGGTAGTTTCATCTATCACTGTGAGTTGTACCTCCGTATAGTGTAAGGGAAGTAATGAGGGAATACGCTCCGCCCATTCGACAAAGCACCAAGCCCCTAAGTCCCAATACTCCTCTATCCCAAAGTCAAGTGCTTCCTGCTCCTCTTCTATACGATAGAGATCAAAGTGAAAGACTTTCCCTTCATGGGCTTGATATTCATTGACTAAGGAAAAGGTAGGACTGCTCACTCGATCACCAACCCCTAGGCTTCGGCATAGCGCCTTGATAAAGGTCGTTTTACCTGCTCCCATAGCCCCTTGGAATAGTAACACCTTCTGTGAGTGAGGGAGTACCTCTTTTACAAAGGTATCTGCTATGCTATCTATCTGAGAGAGTGTGTATTGCATATCTGTGATTTACAAAGGCAAAAATACAAAAATAATGACAAACGACAAACGACTAATGATAAATATTCGTTATCAGTTATTTGTCTCTTGTCATTAGTCATTAATTAAGTAGTATGGAACAAAATTTATTAGAGTACAACACCGAGCGCAATGAGCTTATCATCCCTGAGTATGGGAGACATATACAGAAGATGGTAGAAAAGGCCGTGAAAATAGCCGACCGTACTGAGCGCAACAACACTGCCAAGGCCATCATCGCCGTGATGGGCAACATGAACCCTCACTTGAGAGACGTGCCTGATTTCCAACACAAACTCTGGGATCAGCTTTTCAAAATGTCTGATTTCCAGATAGATGTAGATTCCCCCTTCGAGCGGCCTACGCGTGAATCTACCACCCCAAAACCTGAGCAATTGGCTCTCCCTCAGCACCGTCTCAAATATCGTTTTTACGGGAACAACATACTGAAAATGATTCAGATATGTAATCAGTGGGAAGAGGGTGACCTGAAAACAGCCTTGAAATTCTCTATCGCCAACCATATGAAAAAGTGCTTCCTTACTTGGAATAAAGAAGACGTAGAGGATACGATCATCTTTGACCACCTCTATGAGCTAAGCGATGGAAAGATAGACTTAGGAAGTACACGAGAAAATCTCAATTCCAAACCTACCCATTACCAAAAGAAAAACAACCTCCCTATTGCGGCTAAGAAAAACACTTATCCCAAGGGAAAAAAGAAATAAGCCATGGAAAGTTTTAAAATAGAGGGGGGACACCCCCTGCATGGAGAGATTACTCCACAAGGCGCAAAGAATGAGGCCTTACAGGTGCTCTGCCTAGTACTACTGACCGATGAAAAGGTAACCATTCACAACCTTCCTGATATACTGGATGTGAACAAACTCATCCAACTATTGGAGAACCTAGGTGTGAAGATTCAGAAATTGGCCAAAGGCTCCTATACCTTTCAGGCCGATGATATCAATATGGACTACCTATCCAGCCCAGAATTTGCCAAACAAAGCCAAAGCCTACGTGGCTCTATCCTGATTCTAGGACCGCTCTTAGCACGCTTTGGCTATGGGGGTATTCCCAAGCCCGGAGGTGACAAAATCGGTCGTCGTCGCTTGGATACCCACTTTGATGGTTTTGTGAAACTAGGGGCTACCTTTACCTATTCTGAGCACGAACATTATTACTCTGTTTCTGCTCCCAATGGTCTGAAAGGCAACTATATTCTCCTTGATGAGGCCTCTGTTACAGGTACAGCCAATATCATCATGGCAGCTTCCTTAGCCGAGGGTACCACTACCCTATACAATGCCGCTTGCGAACCCTATCTACAACAGGTATGCCATATGCTGGTGCGCATGGGTGCTAAGATAGAGGGCATCGGCTCCAACCTACTGACCATTCATGGTGTTAAGCAACTCAGTGGCTGTACCCATAGTGTCCTACCCGATATGATTGAGATTGGTAGCTGGATAGGTATGGCCGCTATGACAAAGAGCGAACTGACCATTAAGAATGTGGGTTGGGAGCACTTAGGCCTTATCCCTTCCATATTCGAACGCTTAGGCATCAGCTTAGAGCGCCGTGCCGATGATATCTATATCCCTGCTCATACCAATGGCTACGAGATCCAGAGTTTTATTGACGGCTCTATCCTTACCGTATATGATGCCCCTTGGCCTGGCTTTACCCCCGACCTGTTGAGTATTATTTTGGTAACTGCTATTCAGGCACGAGGTGAAGTGCTCATCCACCAGAAGATGTTTGAGAGCCGCTTGTTCTTCGTGGATAAGCTCATTGACATGGGGGCTAAGATTATCCTCTGTGATCCTCACCGTGCTGTAGTGATAGGCAACGACTTCAGATCCCGACTAAGAGCCACCACCATGACCTCTCCCGATATTCGTGCAGGAATCGCCCTACTTATCGCTGCTCTTTCTGCCAAAGGCACCTCCACCATCCACAACATAGAGCAGATAGACCGCGGTTATGAGCGCATAGAAGAACGCCTCAAGGCCATTGGCGCTAAGATTACCCGTGTATAATCAGTAAAAAATTAATTTGCAACAAACTAATTATCAGCTAATTGTAAAAAACATAAAAAATATTTCGCAAAATCGCTTGCTATTTCAAAAAAAAGCTGTACCTTTGCACCCGAAATAAGAATTGGCCTCGTGGCGCAACTGAATAGCGCATCTGATTACGGCTCAGAAGGTTACAGGTTTGAATCCTGTCGAGGTCACAACACAACGCCCTGATAGTCAGGGCGTTATTTTTTATAAGCCTTTTACCCCCTATTTTAAACGACAAGGTAAACGGCAAACTTACTTGAGGGCCGGTACTACAACTTCACAAATACCTTATAATAATGAGGTAAAAAAATATTCAGAAACACTATGTCATTCCAAAATAAATTCGTACTTTTGCAAAATCTTTGAGCTACGCAAGGGAAAGATGATTTTCAATGAAATATGTATCACTAAAACTATGTGATTTGCAGCTCCTTAGCCCTTGACCTATTACATAGCTAATCCTTATTTATCAGCAATGGCTGAAATTACTAAAGAACAACAAGAACAGTTGGATAACTTCAACTGGACTAAGTACGAACAAGGCATTGACCAAGTAGACCAAAACAAATTGGACGAATTCGAACGCCTTGTTAAAGAAAACTTCGTGGATACCCAAGCCGATGAGCTTGTGATCGGTACTGTAACTCACCTTACTGACCGTGAAGCGATCATTGACATCAACGCTAAGAGCGAAGGGGTAATCTCCCTCAATGAGTTCCGCTACAACCCTAACCTAAAGGTTGGTGACAAGGTAGAGGTATTGGTTGATATCCGTGAAGACAAAACTGGACAACTCGTTCTCTCTCACAAGAAAGCGCGTACTATCAAAGCATGGGACAGAGTCAATGCTGCCTTTGAAAGTGGCGAAATCGTAAATGGTTTCGTAAAATGCAGAACCAAAGGAGGTATGATTGTAGATGTATTCGGTATTGAGGCTTTCTTACCTGGTTCTCAAATCGATGTAAAACCTATCCGCGACTACGACCAATTTGTCAATAAGACTATGGAGTTCAAGGTTGTGAAAATCAACCATGAGTTCAAGAACGTTGTGGTATCTCACAAAGCGCTTATCGAAGCGGATATTGAAGAGCAAAAACGAGAAATCATCGGACAGCTCGAAAAAGGACAAGTACTCGAAGGGGTTGTGAAGAATATCACTTCTTACGGAGTATTCGTTGATCTTGGCGGTGTAGACGGACTTATCCATATTACCGACCTTTCTTGGTCTCGTATCAACCACCCTACCGAAGTATTAGAGCTTGACCAAAAAATCAATGTGGTTATCCTTGACTTCGATGACAACAAGTCTCGTATCCAATTAGGATTGAAACAACTTCAAAAACACCCATGGGAAGCCCTTTCTGATGACCTTAAAGTAGGTGATAAAGTAAAAGGTAAAGTAGTGGTAATCGCTGACTACGGTGCTTTTGTAGAGGTAGCCGATGGCGTAGAAGGTCTTATCCACGTTTCCGAAATGTCTTGGAGTACTCACTTGCGTTCTGCTCAGGACTTCGTAAATATAGGTGATGAAGTAGAAGCTGTAATCCTTACTCTTGACAGAGACGAAAGAAAAATGTCCTTGGGTATCAAACAACTTACTACCGATCCTTGGACTGACATCACTGCTAAATATCCTGTAGGATCTAAGCATACTGGTACCGTACGTAACTTCACCAACTTCGGTGTATTTGTAGAATTGGAAGAAGGTATTGACGGATTGGTATATATCTCTGACCTTTCTTGGACTAAGAAAATCAAACATCCATCTGAATTCTGCTCTGTAGGAGATAAAATGGACGTAGTAGTTCTCGAACTTGATGTAAATACCCGTAAGCTCGCTCTTGGTCACAAGCAATTGGAACCTAATCCTTGGGACAAATACGAAAACGAGTTTGCTGTAGGTACTATCCACCAAGGTACTATCTCCAAAATCACTGACAAAGGAGCAACTGTTCCTTTCAATGAGGATATTCTTGCTTTCGTTCCTTCTCGCCACTTAGAGACTGAATCTGGCAAGAAATTAGGCAAGGGAGATACTGCTGATTTCAAGATCATTGAGTTCAGCAAAGAATTCAAGCGTGTCGTAGCTTCTCATACAGCTATCTTCAAGGAAGAAGAAGAAAAGAATGTAAAAGAAGCCGCAGCTCAGCCTGCACAACAAGTAGAGAAATCTACTTTAGGGGACTTGGACGTACTCCAAGAGCTCAAAGACAAGATGGAAAAAGAACAATAGTGGTTTAGTTTTTTTCATAATTTTTGTTTTAGGGTACTACTTTGTTCTAAAGTAGTACCTTTTTTTACTTTTTTAATCCCTTTTCTTATGAAGTCTGTTCGCATCAACGAATATTTGGTATTTTTATATCGCATTTTCCTCATTTATTTCTTCTATGCGATAGCTCGTGGCTTATTTATCTATTTCAATCACGATGTCATGAGTGATTATCGTGGCTTTGACCTATTTTATTATGGCTTAGCTTTTGATAATTGCGCTATTATGTATGTGAATTTGCTCTTTATACTACTGAGTTTGCTCCCGCTGTGGTACAATAAGCATCCTAAGTTTCAAAAGATAGTCTTTTGGGTATATTTTATACCAAATATCATTGCTTATGCCACCAATTTTATTGATATGGCATACTACCCCTTTAGCAAATCACGACTTACTACCGCTTCTTTTGCTGTGATAGAACACGAAAAGAATATAGCTAAGCTGATTGTTCCTTTCTTAGGCGATTATTGGTATTTATTCCTTTGGTTTTTCTTCCTAATAGGCCTTTGGATCTTCTTGTATAAGCGTGTAAAGGTGCAGCCAGCACCTATTACAAGCAAGAAAATCTACTACAGCAGCTCCGTCCTCTGCTTCTTAGGCTTTGGCACCCTTATTATGATGGCTATTCGAGGAGGAGGATTCACTACCGATACGCGCCCTATCAATATGCTCGATGCTAGCCGACATGTCAATATCTCTGCCCAAGCCGATGCTATTCTCAACACGCCTTTCTGCCTTATCCGCAGCTTAGGAAAGAACAAGGGATTCAAGGAATACCACTTTGTAACCGAGGATTATATCAACGAAGCCCTTAAACCAATCAAGCAATACACTCGTGAGGTTAAGCAAAAGCCCAATATAGTGCTCTTTATCTTAGAGAGTTTCGGTAAGGAGTATTGGGGTTGTATGAATACCAAGGGGGATATCCCCAATTTCAAGTCCTACACTCCTTTCTTGGATTCGCTCTCCCAGCATTCCTTTGTTTTGGACAATGCCTATTGTACAGGGCGCCAGTCTATTCATGGCATGTCCTCCATGCTTGCTGGTATTCCTTCCTTTCAGGTAGCTTATACCTCTTCCCCTTATGTGAAACAGCCTACTCAGTCTTTGGTTTCCATTGCCAAGGAGATGGGCTATGATACCTCTTTCTTCCACTCGGCTCCCAATGGCTCTATGGGATTCTTAGGTTTTTCCAATATCTTGGGCTTTGATCATTATTATGGAAAGACAGAGTATAACAACGATGCCGATGACGACGGCCGCTGGGGTATCTGGGACGAACCTTTCTTCCAGTATATGTGTCGCACTTTATCGGAGAAAAAACAGCCTTTCTTAGGCAATATCTTTACACTCTCCTCTCATCATCCTTTCCAGATTCCCAAGCAATACGAGGGAAAATTTGACAAAGGTACCTTGGAGATTCACCAGTGTATTGGCTATACAGATTATTCGCTCAAGCAGTTTTTTGCTTGTGCCAAGAAGCAACCTTGGTTTGAGAATACGATCTTTGTTTTTGTCAATGACCACCCCAACCAGACCTATTACGAGCGTTACAAACAGGCGATTACCAATATGGGAGCAGCCATTATGTTCTATAGTCCTAATCCTGACTTGGTGCCTACCAAGCGTTATAGTGAGATTAGCCAGCAGATAGATATCTACCCCTCTTTAGTGGATCTGATGGGCTATCAGAAGCCTTTCCGCTCATGGGGACGTAGTGTCTTTGCCGACAAGCCCGATGAGACCCCCCGTGCCTTTATCTCCAACGCTCTGATGTACCAAATGAAGCAAGGCAACTACATCTATATCCTTGACGAAAATGGCCAAGTCAATGGGATTTATAAGAAAGAAGATGAGGCGCTCAAGCACAACCTATCGGGCAAAGAGGATAATGCCGAAATACAAAAGGGCATAAAAGACCTACAAGCCTTCGTACAGGATTATATGGATAGGGTGATACATCACAAATTGGACCCTAACAAAAATTGATAATCAACGCTTTAGAAAATAAAAAGTATTTATTTGTTCTTATCTAATTATTTTTGTAAATTTGTCGCCTAATAAGTATTTTATATGGGAACCAGTGCAGAAAATCAAGAAATTGTTAAAAAAGTTTTTACCAAATATTTAGAGGAACATGCCCATCGCAAAACACCTGAGCGCTATGCCGTTTTGCAGGAGATTTACGACAGCAACGAACACTTTGATATAGAGTCTCTTTATATCAAAATGAAAAACAAAAACTATAGAGTAAGTCGTGCCACCCTCTACAACACCATAGAAATCCTCTTGGATTGTGGACTGGTACGTCGCCACCAATTTGGGCAAAACCAAGCCCACTACGAGAAGTCTTATTTCGACCGCCAGCACGACCATGTAATCCTTACCGATACAGGAGAAGTAGTGGAGTTCTGTGACCCTCGTATCCAAGCTATTAAGCAGACCATAGAGGAGGTTTTTGACATCACCATTGACAACCATTCCCTCTATTTCTATGGTCGTCGCAATAAAAAAGAAAATACTAACGAAGCTTAAAACCAATTTATAATGGCAGTAGATTTACTACTCGGTCTCCAATGGGGAGACGAGGGAAAAGGAAAAATTGTAGATGTCCTTACGCCCAAATATGATATTATCGCACGTTTCCAAGGAGGTCCTAATGCGGGACATACCCTTGAGTTCGAAGGTATTAAGCATGTTTTGCACACTATCCCCTCTGGCATTTTCCGCCCCAATGTGGTCAATGTCATCGGCAATGGGGTCGTGATTGACCCTATCATCTTGAAAAAGGAAATCGACGCACTTGCTCCCTTTGGTATCAACATAAAAGAGCGCTTGCTTATCTCTCGCAAGGCGCACCTGATTCTCCCTACCCACCGCCTGCTTGATCAGGCTTCCGAACTCTCCAAGGGAAAAGCTAAAATCGGCTCTACCCTGAAGGGGATTGGCCCTTGTTATATGGATAAAACAGGACGTAATGGCTTGAGAATCGGGGATATAGAGAACAAAGACTTCCTTTCGCTCTACCGTAACCTAACCGACAAACACCTCTCCATGATTGGTTTCTATGGGGTTACACTTGAGTATGACCTTCCTGCGCTCGAAAAAGAGTTCTTTGAGGCTATTGACCTTATCAAGTCTCTTACTTTTATTGATAGTGAGGACTTTTTCTACCATGCTCAAAAGCAAGGCAAAAAGATCTTAGCCGAGGGGGCACAAGGCTCTATGCTGGATATAGATTTTGGTACTTATCCCTTTGTTACCTCTTCCAATACTACTGCCTCTGGGGCTTGTACTGGGCTGGGTATTGCTCCGAACCAGATTAAGAATGTAATGGGTATCTTCAAGGCTTATACTACCCGTGTAGGTAGCGGCTCTTTCCCTACCGAACTCTTTGACGAAGTAGGTGAGAAAATCGGTCAGATAGGGCGCGAAGTAGGTGCTACCACTGGTCGCAAGCGCCGTTGTGGTTGGTTGGACTTAGTGGCGCTTCGCTATGCTATTCATCTAAGTGGTGTTACCCAACTGATGATGATGAAGGCCGATGTCCTCAGTGGTTTTGAGACCTTAAAAGTATGTACAGCCTATCGCTACAAGGGTGAGGTGATTCAGCACTTCCCTTATGGCACTGAAACCGAAGAAATCACTCCCATCTATACCGAACTAAAGGGCTGGAATACCGACCTTTCAACACTTAAGAACTCCCATGACCTCCCTAAAGAACTCTTGGACTATATCCGCTTTATCGAGAAGGAAGTGGAGGTTCCTATTACCCTAGTATCGGTAGGGGCTGACCGTACACAAACCATTGTTTTCTAAATCAACCCGCTGAGAATGAAGCATATATACCTATCTTTCCTATCCCTTACCGCTCTTGTGCTGACTACTTCCTGCAATACTGATGGGGAGATCCGCCAAGTAGAGGGGAACATATTGGGAACACCGCTCTTTACACCTAAAAAGGACTCTATTGCACTGGAGTTCAACAATATAAAAGTTAGTGCTATACAGACCAATAGCCAAAACAACCCGATCCTTGGCCAGCTTACCCAGGGAAGTCTCGGTACGACCAATGTGGCCTTGGTAACCCAAGCCTTACTCTCTAGTGCCAACCCTACCTTTGGGGAGAAAACCCAAGAGCAAGAGGCCTCTTCCTACAATGAGAATGAGACCGTGGAAAAGGTGTACCTCTATTTGCCTTTCTTTTCTACTGAGAAGAATATACAAGACCCCTCCGATGCTAAAAAGACTATCAAAACTTATACCCTAGACTCTATCTATGGGGGAAAAGAGGCGTCTTTTACCATGAAGGTCGAACAACTCAACCATCACCTAAGGGATATCAATAGCCAACTGGAATCACAGGTATATTACTCTAACGAAGTATTCCCTACTGCCGCAACCTTGGCCGAGGTCACCGTAGCGGGAGCCAGCAACAATCCTATTGTACGCTATCAGTTTGACGACCCTACTACCCAGACCAATGAGGCAACTAAGGAGAAAGACCGCCTTGCTCCTGGTTATCGTATAGAACTCTCCCCTACCCTCTTCCAAAGTCTGCTCTTGGACAAGGAAGGTGATAGCTCGCTTAGTAGTAACGACAGCTTCCGCCAAGCTCTCAATGGCTTGGTGATTTCTACGGCCAACTTCTCCTCTGGACTATTGGCACTTATCAATCTGAAAAATGCTAAGATTGAGGTAGTGTATAACTATCAGTTCCAAAAGGACAACAACACTTATACCAAGAAGAAGTCCTACGAACTCTCCTTAGGCGGTATCAGTTTTAACCAATACACCATTTCCGATAATATGGTTTCTCCCTCTCAAGATGCTATCTACCTCAAGGGCGGACAGGGCTATGTAGCCGAACTGACCATACCTGAGAGCAACCCTGTTTTCCAGATGCTTAAGGCTAAAAAACCGATCATCAATCAGGCTGATTTGTACTTATATGTGGATAAAACTAAGGTAGATCTCACCCAACAACCTCCCTATGTACTCATATACAATGCTACCAAAGGCCTGCCTCTATATGACTATAGTGCTGAGATTTCTGGCAATACCTCCAGCAACGATATTGTCTCTATTGGGCGCCTGACGAAAGATAATAAGGGAGATTATTACTATCATTTTTACCTAACCGACCACCTTACAAGCCTTGTAAAGAATGGTTCTGACAATGTGAAGATAGGTTTGGCCGTCTCCACTCACCTCTCCCAAGACACTAAGAGTACCATTTCGGCTATGAGAAGTATCTCTTATAAGAATAGTGCTAATGAGGTTAAGAAAACCGTCTTAGGAAATGCTGAAAACACGCTCTATACAGTAGTTTATGGCAATGGCAGCCAAGTTCCTGAAGGTAAAAAACTAAAACTTATGGTATATTACACTCTTACAGAGTAACAATTACAAATCCAAAACCACCTGATAATCATTTGCTTTGAGATATTTCAAAAGCTGCTCCAATACATGGAGGGTACGCTCAGAAGTATCGTGCATGAGAATGATATTCCCTTGGGTTAACTTAGAGACAACTCGGCTGTGGAGCCGAGTTTCGTCTTTTATAACCGTATCCAGTGAACGTATATCCCATCCTATGACCCTCTTTCCTGTACGCCTCGCAGCGCTGGCTATATGTGGATTGGTAACCCCATAAGGAGGACGGAAATAAGGGGTTACTATCCCCAATTGTGCTAAAAGAGCATCGGTTTGTTGTATCTCTTGGGTCATAGCAGCCGTGGAGGCAAAGCAGTTTTTGGGGGTATGGCTATAGGTATGATTGCCTATCAGGTGTCCCTCCTCCTTAATTCGCTGGACTATCTGTGGGTATTGCGCTATTTGTCGGCCTATACAGAAGAAAATAGCCTTAACCTCATATCGGTTGAGTAAGTCCAAAAATAGCGGCGTTAGCTCCGTAGGCCCATCGTCAAAGGTAAGTACCACCTGCCGCTTTTGCTTATTTTTCAAACGACAAAGAGTAGGCACAAAATAGCCTAAACGGATATCAAACACCCCCCAAGAGAGCAACCCCACAAAGAGTAACCCCAAGGCAAGGTAATACCCCCAGCCCCATGTATAGCAAGAGCCTACTCCAATCCCAAGGGCTAAGAGTAGGCAGTTATAGTAATGCTTGGTCATTTTAGTAACAATCAGCTAATAGTTGTCCGTTGGCCTTGTAATAATCCGCTGAGAAGGGCGTGAGTTCTCCCAGCCATGTGGTAACGTCCTTATACATATCCAAAGAACCACAGATCATCACCACCCCATCACTGGTTAGTACCTCTGTAAGTAGTGTGGCATCTCTCTTAAGCAAGTCGGTTACATAGCCTCCATCGGTCTCCCGTGAGTAGATCAGAGAGAACTGCTTGATCTTTCCTTTCTGTTGTTGTGCTTCAAAGAAGCGACGATACTCGGCAGCCGTAGCATCATTATGTCTTAGTCCCAGATATACATAGACTTCCGTTTGCTTGTTTTGGTCGGCCATACCCAAGAAAGGTGCTACCCCTGTTCCGTTGGCTACAAGCACTACCTTTTTGGCTTTCTTAGGAAAATGGAAAGATGGGTTAGGGACGATTCGCGCTAAGAAAGTCTCCCCCTTCTTGAGCTGGTAGAGATAGCCTGAGCCTAATCCGTGTACATGTCGCTTAACGGTTAGTTGCAACTTGCCCCCTACTTTCCCTATAGAATAAAGGCGTTCTTGCTTGCCATCGGGATAGATAGCTAAGAGGTCTCCAGAGGTAAAACGTCGCTTTGTCTGTAGTACCAAGGAGAATGTCTCCTCAGGAGCTGTTTCCTTAGCCGCTTCCACTACTTTTATCTTTGTCAGTGCAGCTCTTTCTCCCTCATAGTAGGACGGAGTAGTCTCCAAGGCAAGTTCACTCAGCCCATTCCATGCGGCTACCCATGCTACAAACTCCGCCGAGGATTGATCATTGACCGTATGCACAGGTAGCAGAGAAGTCGCCCAAGAGGTTTCTTTGAGTGCTTCCTCTATAGCAAAAGCAAAAGCACAATAATCAGGATAGAGCTTAGAGCCAAATCCTACTATACTACAAGACAAAGCTCCTTGTGGAGTTGTACGCAATAGAGATAGGAACTGATCGGCATTGCTCGGAGGATTCCCTACCCCATAGGTTGAGGTAAATATAAGCAAATGACTGCCCTTAGGATAGGTTTGGTAACTATTGAGTGGTGCCAAGTAGGCTTTCTTTCCCAAGGCTTGTAGTTGGACTAAGACCTTTTGAGCTACCGAAAGGGTATTGCCGCCTTCTGAACCGTAGAGTAGGATATATTCCGCCTCGGCGGGAGTGCAGGTGTTGCGTACCTTTACCGACTTGCGGGAGAAGGTTATGACAAAACCTGTATAGATGAAAAAGAGCATCCCCACACAAGCAACAACCAAAATAGCTGCCCACCATACGCTGGTACGTCCTGTATGTAAGTCCTTACAAAAGCGGGCAAAAACCTGAGTTTTAGGATAGACCACCTCGCTCAGCACATGACCTGTAAACTGGCTTACCACTAGTTCTCTATCCTTGAGCTTTACCAAATAGGCATCCTCATAAGTGGTGTCAAAAGGGAACTCTACACTCACCACCTTGTCCAAGGTGATTTGGTTAAGTACGGCTATTTGCTGTACCTCCATAGGGTCTTCCCCATCGTAGGATTCTTCTACAGAGTAATCTACCTCGTATTTTTCCTTTGGTTTCTCGCCCAAAAAGCGGTTATATACCAGATAAGTACCAGTAAGACCTAAGATAAGCAGTGGAATAAGTAGCCACTTACCCAAAACAGTATGATAATAGCGAGAGAAACCGTCCTTTATCGTCTTCTTAAAGAAGTTTCTCGCTCCGTTTTGTTTTTTAAAGATTAGCATAAGCCCTGAAAGCACACTAAAGACCAAGCAAAGTGCAATAAAGCCCATAATGATGCGACCCACATTCTTTAGCTCCAAAGAGCGATGTAGGGAAATCATGAATTTGACAAAAGCCGAGCGCTCCTCTACCTTACCCAAGACCTTGCCTGTGAGTGGGTCTATATGGGCATTAACTTCTTTCCCTTCCTTGTCTGTTGCCTTGATTACGGCAAAGCCACGCGGGTCTATGGTAAGGGAATTAACTTCCTGATAAGCCTCCTTGACTCCAGCTATGGATTGAGCTAAAGTAATTTGGTCAAGATGTTCCGCCCTATAGGAGGGATATTGTCTGTCTATATTATTTAGGCCTATAATAGCCCCTGTTACCGCGGCCAAGGCAAAGAATAAAGAGGCTATAATAGCCAGAGTTAAATGGATATAACGCATCATTTCAGTGAATAATGAATAATGAATAATGAATAATGAATAACGAAAAATGAATAGTGAACGCATGAAGAGTTTTTTTTCACTTTTCACTCTTCACTTATATCATTCCCCTTGCTTTAAGCTCCAGATATTTATTGATACTCTGTAGCGTGAGTTGCTGGGGAGGGGTCAGTAGGCACTGAATTCCGTGGCGGGTCAGTTCCTGAACAATAAGCCGTTTCTCAAAGGAAAATTTCTCGGCGATAACCTTGTCATACACCTCTTGGATATGCTCGGAAGGCTTATGCAGGAGGTGTTCCAGTTCTGTATTTTGGAAAAATATCACCACCAAAAGGTGCTTTTTGGCTATGGCCTTTAGAAAGGGCAATTGCCGATATAGGCTATTAGGAGTCTCAAAATTGGTATAGAGCATCAGCAAACTGCGTTGCTTAATGGTAGTATTGATATCCGAATAGAGCCTACCGAAATCCGTCTCCTTGAAATCTGTCTCTATACGATAGAGCTTTTCCATGATACGCTGCATTTGGTCGGATTTTCGATCGGCCACTACCCTATCCTCTACCTTGTGGGAGAAGGTGAAAATTCCTGCCTTATCCTGCTTTTTGAGAATGATATTGGTCAGTGCCAAGGAGGTATTAATCGCATAATCCAAGAGCGAAAGCCCTTCAAAGGGCATATACATACTGCGTCCCTTGTCTATAAGGGTATATACATGTTGCGCCTTCTCATCTTGGTACTGATTGACCATCAGCTGTGCGCGCTTGGAGGAGGCTTTCCAGTTGATTGTTCGCATATCATCACCCTGTACATAGTCACGTATATGCTCGAACTCCATGGTGTGGCCTATCTTGCGTATCTTCTTGATTCCATAGTCAAAAAGGCGTTGGGAGAATGCAATCAGCTCAAACTTCTTCATCTGGATAAAGGACGGATAAGTGGCCACCATAGCATGCTCACAGGAGACATAGCGCTTTATAAACAGCCGTAAAGGAGTATAGACAAAGGCATTGAGCTTCCCAAAACTATACTCCCCTCGCTCGGTAGGGCGCAGGTAGTACTGGAATACCTGCTCTTGCCCTCCCCTGAAGTAGAGGGTGTATTCGAAATCTCGCTTTTGGAACTGAAAGGGAATCTCATCCACCAGTTGCATATACATAGGAAAGGGATAGAGACTCTTGATATGTACCTCTATAAGGTTCTCATCGCTATTGGAGAGCCTCTCTGGCAATACCCGCTGGGCTTCAATCCCTTTTTTAGTGGTGAAAACCAGAAGAAAATCCAAAAAACACACCAAAGCAAATACATACAGAGCCCCCTGCGCTATGGGAGTGAGACCCACCCAAAAGAAAGAGAGGGTATAGAGTCCCATAAGGCAGAGCAACCAGATGAAAAAGCCTGTATGTAAGTATATTTTTCTCATCGGGGTATGGCTACACTTTCTATGATTTGTTGGATAATCTGTTCCGAGCGAATGCCTTCCATTTCCTTTTCAGGGGCAAGGATTACCCTATGCCCCAGTACGGGATAGGCGGCTTGTTTGATATCCTCTGGGGTTACAAAGTCTCGCCCTGCAAGGGCTGCAAAGCCTTTAGCAGCATTGAGCATCGCCAAGGACGCACGTGGAGAAGCCCCTAAGTAGAGGAAGCTGTTCTCACGAGTGTTTTGGGTAATTTTGGCTATATATTCTATCAGTTGCGGCTCTACAAGTATATTCTTAACCATAGCCTGATAACGCACTAAGTCCTCAGCCGAAAGCACCTTGCTCACTGTAGCGGTCTTGTCCTGTGCCTTGGCCTCATGCTCGCGGGTAATAATCTGAATTTCATCTTCCAACGAAGGGTAGTCAATCACAATCTTAAAGAGAAAACGGTCTAGCTGGGCTTCAGGCAGGCGATAGGTACCTTCTTGTTCTATTGGATTTTGGGTAGCAATCACCAAGAAAGGGGGCTGCATCTTAAAGCGTAAACCGTCTATAGTGATTTGTCGCTCTTCCATCACTTCAAAGAGCGCCGCTTGGGTCTTGGCGGGAGCTCGGTTGATCTCGTCAATAAGTATCAGGTTGGAGAAGATAGGCCCTTTCTTGAACTCAAATTCTGATTTCTTGAGGTCAAATACGGAAGTTCCCAACACGTCCGACGGCATAAGATCAGGAGTGAACTGTATACGGCTAAAGCCTATATCCAAGGCCTTGGAAAGGAGCTTTACCGTAATAGTCTTGGCTATCCCTGGTACGCCTTCCAAGAGTACATGACCGTTGCTTAGCAGAGCTACCAGTAGGTAGTCTATCATCTTCTCTTGTCCTACGATGACCTTCTGAAGCTCGGAGCGCACCTGAGCCAATTGTTTTTGCAACAGGCCAAGGTCAAGGCGAGAGGCAAATTCTAATTTATTATTTTCGTCCATAGGTATATCTTTAATGTATGTTCCAAAATTCGTCTATCCATTTGTCCAACTGGGTAAGAGTTTCCTCTTGGGCTTGTTGGGTTTGCTCAAAGTGTATAATGGTGCCAACTATCTGTTGTACTAAGTCCCTATCCTTGCCTGATTTGTTAGCTAACTTAGTGGCAAAATCCTCATTGATTTGCTGGGTATCGAGGTAGTATCTTTGTCTTACTTGGTCTAAGAAATAGGTAATCTTCTTACGTACCATATCGGTAGCATCGCGCTCTTGGTAGTAGAGCGAACTGATGCTTTGGGCAAACTCAATAGTGGTATTTTTTGGCTTTTCTATCACAGGAATAGTTCGTTGCTGGCGCTTCCCCTTAAAGAGCAGATACAGCACAAAGCCCAAAAGCATCAAGTGCCAGGCTGTACGCAGCTGTGGCTGACTCATGATAAAGCTCAAAGTATCTTCTCCTTGAGTAGGAGGGACAAACCAAACCGTTGGCCTATCCTCTGGCAAATAGGAGAGCACTGTAGCGACATAGGAGCGTGCCTCTTGACTCTCTTTGAGAAAGTAGTTGGTAAAGGCCATTGGGGGGCCTAAGTAGAGGAAGAACTTCCCCTTGCCATAAGGTACTTCTACAAAGTTGATTTTTTTTCTTATTTTTCTACCATCAGAGAAAAACACATAGCCCAAGGCCTTGTCCCGCTCCTTATCCAACTGGGTAAAGTAATTGACCCTCAGATAGGCCCTTTCTGGGTTGATATAGATCTGCTTATCATAAGAGGTACTATTGAGTTGCAGATTGATATCTTCTACGGTTAGCTCATAGTCTATATCTATCTTCAGTGTATCCATTAGCCCATAATCTTGATTGAGAAAAAGCGCTTGGCTACCTGCCCTCACATCGGAAAGTATTTTTTTGAGAGATACCTCATCTATTCCTTCTGTGGTAAAAATATAATTATAATTTTCTTTTTGCTGATTTCTCCTAAGGTATTCGTAAGGGGTATAGGATATTTTATCTATCTTTTTAGAGAAAAAGTGCTTGAGCTGCTCACCAAAGATATAAAGCCCATAAGGCTGCTTACTATTGGCATCATAGGTCTGCTCCCAATCCACCTTTCTATCGGCCGATGAGAAGACAGTTAGTGCCATGACAATAACCACTACACTCAAAAGAATCAGATAATTACGTATTGCCTTTCCCATTTACTTCTTTTTTTGAGTGTTTATATACCCTTGATAATCAGCCTTTGCCTCTTGGTATTGGACATCACTGATAGAGAACTCTCCATACCATATATAGTTATACACCTTGGAGAGATAGACAAAGCGTGCCTTCTGGGTTGGGTCTTTGATTTCTCGCTCATAGTCAGAGTTTGTTTTTCTCTCCTCCCAAGCTATTTGTCCTTTGTCAGAAAGTACCTTCAGTAGCCATAGATAATATAGGCGAATACTCTGGCGGGTATCATTCTGTTGTTCTGCTTTTTGTATCAGTGTAGGAAAATCGGCTTGATGGAGGTGCTTCTCTATGGCGTCCATAGGAATATCCGAAAGTTTTTCCTTACTCCTATCGGTTAGCCAGCGACCTTTGCGGCCAAGTGCCCAGCGTACCACAAAGAAAATAACGACCAATACCAGTACAAAGCCCAATAGTTGTAGCATATGTTGTGCCCCATTCCCTTGTAAGTTTTTTCCATAGATAAACTCAAGTATCTTATATATGATGCGTACCAATACGTCCCAAAACCCTGAGAGAAAAGCATCATTCTGCCCAGAGGTGTCTGAGTAATCAAAATCAGCAGTGTTGTATTGCTCTGGTACCCCCTCAAAGGAACGCAGCGCATCGGGAGGGGTTTGCCTTACAGGAATCTGATAGGTAAGGCTGTCTTTTCCATGAGTAGCAGGAGCTTCTGTTTGTGCATACAAAGGCACTCCTATACACAGAAAGTATAGGAGTAGTCCGTATAATTGTATTTTTCGCCTATTCTTCTTTAGCATTTTGACCTATAAGATCTATTTCATCGGTATATTCCCCGTCTTTTTCTCCAAAGTGAATGAGTATTTGCAAGAATGTCTGAAAATTGGATGCTACAAAAACAACTGTAATGATAATAAGCAGCAATATAAAGACCAAAATCGTATTGCTTATAGTAGCTTCAAAGCCTGAGAGTCCTCCTAAGACTACCAGATAAACAACCATAGGCACAATAATTCCTGCTGTCGTTATAGCATAAATGATGAGGCTCATTACAAAAGTAGCCCCAAATTTGTCCCAAAAACCTACTTTTAACTGATTGAACACCTTACCCAAGGCAGGGAAATAATCCATTTTATCTTTGATATATATAAGCATAAATTGTTGCAAAAAGAGAACCATAAAAGTACTCATAAAAGCACTGACCAGCTGAAGCAAGACAGGTTCTTCATCGAACAATTTGATAGTCCACAGCAAAATAAACCCAAAAGGAATTCCTATGACAAAGAAAGAGATAAACCCAAAAGCAAAAGCTCGGGGAAGCATCACTCTGATCCTATCAAAAATCTCCTTAGCACTTATATCCGTCCTATAAGGTGCCTCCTCCAGCAGTTGCGTATAAGCAATAGGGAAACAAATGACAAACAATACTAAAAAGACAGACAACAGCAGCAAAACCAAAACCAACAAGGCCGTTGGTCCAAAACCAATAGAGGATCGAGAAGAAGCATAAAGAGCAAACATAGCTACTGCAATAATACCCACCGCTGCAAATATAGCACCATTGACTATTAAGTAATTAGAGAAGAAATTCCTCGCATACTTCTTAAAGAAAGTAAACGTATCTCCAATGAGGGCACTAAAGCCTCTTTTCTTGTAGAAAATAAAATCATTCATATTTTTGACTATTTGATTTATAATGTTTTACTATAGGATATATCAAAAAATAATAGGTAATCACCGCAAGTGTCCCCAGTATGATTGTAAGGTTCAACCACAGGGGCATATCATAATAATAGCGCGTAATAAAGCCCTCTATAAAGCCTGCGGCTATAAAGAAAGGCACCGTTCCAAAGAGCAGAGACACACCTTCCTTGAAAGCAATCTTAAAGGAAAGCATACGCGAATAAGTTTTGGGGAAGAGAATCCCCCCTGTAAGGACAAAGCCGGCCGCTATAGCTATGATAATACTAAAAATTTCCATGGCTCCATGCAGCCACAAGGCCCTAAGGGCTGCATCTATCACGCCCATATCATAACAAAAATACGTGAAAGCCCCCAACATAACTGCATTCTGTAACGCCATAAGGAAAGTTACTGTCCCAGCGGTAATCCCACAGAGGAAGCAGTAAAAAGCCACCTTGATATTATTGAAAGTAATCGCTATAGCCGTAGCCCAATTGCTCCCTTGCTTATATATAGCCATAGGGTCGCCCCTCTCTATATGCTCCAAGGTCTTGTTTATATAGGTATCCCCCATAATGACCCTTACATAGCGCGGCTCGTAATAGGCCGAAAGTGTCCCCACCAAAGCGAAGAAGAAGAATAGGATAAAACTAAAATAAATAAGCTTTCGGTACTTATAGGCAAGCATGGGTACATAGTCGGTGAAAAAAAATTTCAATCTATTTTTTTCAATTCGCTTGGTTTTGTAAATTTTTTGGTATATTTGCGTGACCAAAAAATTGAGATATGTAACTGTATTACTCTTTGGGTAATAGGTCTGGGCAAAAGACAAGTCACCCAATAGCTGGACGTAATAATCCGCCATTTGGTCAGGGGAAATAGGCTTTCGCTCATTTAGGACAGCCTCCACCTCCAACCATTTGTCTTTATTTTGCTTGATAAAGGCTACTTCTCTCATACAAGGTGCTAAATTAGAAAAAATATGTCAAAGATACAAATAAAAACTACACAAAATATTCTGCTCGCTTTTGAGCCAGCTTCCATTGGAGAGCGTATGGGTGCCTTTGCTATTGATTTTGTCCTTATTATGGGTTATGGATACCTTGTCAATGCAATCATGAAGCTTTTTTACTATAGCGCTATCAGCAATCCTTGGGAGTTTTTTGCGACCTATTTGGTACTGATGCTGCCTGCGGTCTTCTATCCCTTGGTAGCGGAATCCCTTATGCAAGGACAGACTGTGGGTAAGCGCATCATGAAAATCAGGGTACTCAAGATTGATGGGTATCAGGCCTCCTTTGGCGATTTTTTTATCCGTTGGCTATTTACTTTGGTAGAAGTGGATCTTTTTATGGGTTCGGCAGCACTTATCAGTATTATTTCTTCCAAGTACTCCCAGCGCTTAGGCGACTTTGCCGCAGGGACTGCCGTTATCACCGAACGCAACAAGATGAACATCTCTCATACCATCTTGGAAGAACTCTCCTATACCTATCAGCCGCTCTTCACCCAAGCCGAGGTGTTACTCTTTTCAGATCAAGATGCTCAAACAATCAAGAACTACCTCGCCCTAGCCCTAAAAAGCAAAAACGGGCATCTCACCATAGCGCGCTTAGCGGACAAGATCACCGAAATCTCCAAGCGTGAACACACCTTTTTTACCAAAAAAGCCGATTTCGTCCAGCAATTCCTTAAAGATTACAGCTTTTATACGGGCAAGTAATAAGGTTTTGGTTACGCAACGGTTACGCAAATTTATTTCTAAAAACATTCTGATAATCAATGTTTTAAATAAAAATATACTTGTTTTTTGAAAAATTACGAATAAAAAGCAAAACTACAAAAAATAATATAATTAGCTCATACAAAGAGGATTATCTTTTTGACAGGAAGATAAGAGAAGACAGGAGCTTAGATGCTTTAGATAGTTTTTTCAAAATTAGGTATAATGGACAAAAATGTTGCTTCTTACAGATTGTTTTTTGAAACGAATGCCGCTTTTCCTCCCATTGTCGAATAAAAAATTTCAAACTATGTAGCTACCTAATTACGTTTTTACCTTCGTACATACTTGCTTGCTTTGATGTGTAAATGCAAAGTAATGTACAAATATACATATAGCTTTACATAGAATTATAAATAACTTTCTAAGTAAGTGATTGATTAAATATATTCCTAATATGCCTTAAATCACTTTATGTGCTTATAGTGTTTATCTTATTTTCTTATGGTTAATTAAAATTTGACCTTTAGGAAAAATTTTCTGTTCACAGGAACAGAGCAAGTTGTGTTTTGAGGCACGCATTAGGCGTATAGGCACTCAAAACAACTTGCCCTTGCAGGGAGCTTAAAACTCACTCCGAAGTCGTGGTTTTTTACTTTTATATTTTTATTGCATTAAACTAAACAACAAAAAAAGGGGCTGTCTAAAAAGTTTTGATTTGTGAGGGCGAATTGCCTTTCGCCCCTACAAGGGAACCAAAAGTTATTGATTGTTAGTCTAATCATTTTACTAAAGTCTTAGACTTTTTCAAAATGTGAGAGGCAATCATACTTTTGAAGACTTTTTGGACAGCCTCATGCCGGAAACCAGCTTCGTGTGTTATTAGCAATCCTTACTAACATCAACATCACCGGAACTTCGACCAGCACGCCCACCACCGTAGCCAATGCAGCCCCGGATTGTAAACCAAAAAGAGAAATAGCCACAGCAACCGCCAATTCAAAGAAATTACTTGCCCCAATCATTCCGGCAGGTGCGGCAACATCATGGGGTAGTTTCCACCATTTCGCCCAACCGTAAGCAACGAAGAATATCAGAACCGTTTGCAACACAAGCGGAACTGCAATCAATAAGATATGCAGGGGATTGTTCAGTATCGTTTCTCCTTGAAATGAAAACAGGATAATAAGCGTTAATAGCAACCCACCTACCATGTAATTATTAAATTTCTCAATAAATATATTGTTGAAATACTCCACACCTTTGCGGCGGATAACCATTATTCGAGTAATGACCCCAGCCGCAAGTGGTATCACAATAAAGAGCCCTACGGATAGCAACAGAGTGTCCCATGGGATAGATACGCCGCCAACTCCCAGCAAGAAAGCAACGATAGGTGCAAACGCTACCAATATGATTAAATCGTTCACTGCCACTTGTACCAGTGTATAAGCGGCATCCCCTTTAGTAAGATAACTCCACACGAACACCATAGCTGTACAAGGTGCAGCCCCCAATAATACCGCCCCGGCTAGATATTCTTCGGCTAATCCGGCAGGTATAAAGGCTTTGAAAACCACATAGAAGAACAAATAAGCTATTCCGAACATGGTAAATGGCTTTATCAGCCAATTTGTAACACAAGTGACTATAATTCCTTTCGGACGCTTGCCGACATTCTTAACACTTTGAAAATCTACTTTTAGCATCATCGGATAAATCATTAACCAAATCAGGATTGCCACGGGTATAGACACGTTGGCATATTCAAATTTGCTTAATGTTTGCGGAATTGCCGGGAGCCATTGTCCCACGGCAATTCCAATAATGATGCACAAGGCAACCCAGATAGTCAGGTATTTTTCAAAAAATCCAATTCCTTGTTTCTTTTCCATATGTTATAGTTTTACTTTGAGAGTTTCAGTATGCGTATCGCGCCTCTAATGACGATGAGAAAGACAATGATGCCTATGATCAAATCAGGGGCGTTGCTGTTCAATAGTCCAACCAACAGCCCTGCAACGATGACTCCTATATTGACAATGACATCGTTGGCTGAGAAAATAACACTGGCTTGTATGTGGGCCTCCTTGCTCTTTGTGCGCTGCAACAACCATAGAGAGGCTGTATTGGCGATTAGTGCAATGAACGAGATGACAATCATAACTAAAAAGTCTGGGGGCGTTTCGAGGCCTATAAAGCGTTTGATAACTTCGATGAGCCCCAATACAGCCAGTGAAATTTGAAGGTAGCCACTGAGTTTTGCTACTTTTTGCTGACGGGCTATAGTTGTTCCAACAGCCATCAGACTCATGCCGTAAACCAAAGCATCTGCCAACATATCCAAACTGTCTGCGACCAAGCCCATCGACTGGGAGATGATGCCTGTTGTGGCTTCTATGATGAAACATAGAAAGTTGATGACGAGCACCCAACACAACACCCGTCTCTGAACTTTGGAGGTGGTTTCAGACTTTGCTTCATCGCAGAGAGAAGATGCTGTTAGCTTGGCACCGAGGTTTAATGTTTCTAGCTGTTCCTGAATCGACTTCACTTCCCCGTGATGGATGACAACTAAGGTTCTTTCCGCCAAGTCGAAATCGAGACGCTCCACTAAGGGACTATTGCCTAATTTCAGACGGATTAAATTTTCCTCGCATGGGCAATCCATCTTTGGAACATTGAACTTAGAGATATATTGGTGCATTATTCTTGTTTTCCTTGGATATGGTCGATGTAGAACTGATAGAAGCGGGCTTTTATTTCATCCCGTACCCGATGAAACTCACTGTTGATAAACTCGGGACTTCCGGCTGCTTCCGAGGGATCGTCAAACCCTATATGCAGCCTGTTTCTTACTTTAGCTGTAAACATAGAACAACTTTCGTTTGCACCACCGCGAACGGTTATTACGTAATCCCATTCCTTGTCAAGATAGGTATTAACAGGTGTTGGGACATGTGAGGTAATGTCTATTCCAGCTTCTTTCATTACTTCCACCGCCTTGGCGTTTACCTGTTTCGCTGGTACCGTTCCACCAGAATACACTTCTATATTTTTGTCGAATGACTGTAGAAAGCCATGAGCCATTTGGCTACGGCAGCTGTTTCCTATACAAAGAATCAATACTTTCATCTTTTTATTTTTAAATTTGGAGATTTGACTTACTACATTGTTTGAATGCTTTTTGGAGGAAGCTTCTACATATTATAGAATATAATTAAACAGATAGCCGGACAAGATGATGAAAAACGTCACAGTGCCGAAGAATATGCCGATAAGTCTCCATGTCATTACTTTCTTGAGCAGTGTTGCCTCTGGCAAGGAAAGACCAACGACAGCCATCATGAAGGCTATCGCCGTTCCGATGGGAATGCCTTTCGCCACAAATACCTCGATTACTGGGACGATACCTGCGGCATTGGCATACATCGGTACGGCAAGTATAACAGACAAAGGAACTGCATACCAGTTGTCTTTTGACATGTATTGCTCAAAGAATCCTTCAGGGACAAAGCCATGCATGAAAGCACCGATACCTATACCTATCAGAATATATATAAGTACACCACTGACAATTTTCCATGCATCACGGATAATAGTGGGAAGCCTCTTGGTAAAGGAGGTATGGTCTTTTTCCCATTCCCCTGTCTGAGCGGATGAATTTGCCTGCATCTGCTTTACCCAGTCACTCAGATAAGGAGCAAGGCGCATGCGACCGAGTACTATACCGCCTATTACTCCTAACAGAATGCCGCTGATGACGTAGATAAGAGTCACCTTCAATCCGAAGGAGGCAAGGAACATGGCAACAGCCACCTCGTTTACCAACGGTGATGTAATAAGAAATGCGAATGTTACGCCCAAAGGAATGCCGCCCTTTACAAATCCGATAAACAGAGGAATGGAAGAACATGAACAGAAAGGAGTGACCGCTCCGAATATGGAAGCCAGCAAGTACTGCAATCCGTACATATTGTGTGTAACCAGATATTTTCTCAAACGTTCAATTGGGAAGTAGGCGTTGATAATTCCCATCAATACGCTGATGAAGAACAAAAGTATAAGTATTTTTATCGTATCATAAAAGAAAAAGTTTACGGCAATTCCTATCGGTGTGTCGGCACTTAGTCCGAACAGTCCGTAAACAAGCTTGTCTGCAAATTCTTGTATCATAGAAGTCTTTTTTGTTCGCTTAAATACGAACAGTATTTTTTTAAAAAAAGCGGCAGATACCATGACGGTTGTTTCTGCCGCTCGTGGTTAAACATATTCTGTCAATCAGATGCCCAGAAGTTCCTTTACTTCACTTTCTGTCGGTACCTTCCCCCTCAATTTTACCACTTCGTCAATGACAACGGCTGGCGATGTCATGATATTGTAATTCATCATTTCCATGATGTCGTCCACCTTGGTGAGTTTTGCATCGATGTCGTTCTCTTTAAGTACCTTTTCAATTACATTGTAGGTTGATTTACATTTGGCACAACCCGGCCCTAAAACTTTTATTTCCATATTAGTAAAAACATTATTGTTATTAAATTCATTTTACAAATACATTATCCAGCAATAATATATGCCGATGATGATGAATACCACGCCTACAATAAGGTTCGCCCATTTTTGCACTTTCTGTATCTTTCCGTAAAAATTCCCCATTTGTTGTACGCTGAAGGCGAGAACCCATGCAACAGCAAGTACCGGTATAGCCGTAGCGACAGCAAATATTATGGGTAGAAGATAGCCTGCCGAGGTCGTGGCAGACATCGGTATCAGCATACCGAAGTAGAACACGCCACTGGTGGGACAGAAAGCAAGGGCAAATAAAATACCCAATAGCATAGCCCCCCAACCGCCTTTACTCCTCTTTTTCAAGCTTTCACCGCCGATATTGATTTTCGGCAGGTTGAGTTTTATTACATCGAGCATAAATATTCCAATGATGATTAACGCCGGAGCAATCAGCATTTCCCCGTACTTGCTTACGGCTTTTTGAACCATAAACATACTTGCTCCCTCACGGAGAATAGGAATAAGGATAAAGCCAAGAACCGTATAGCTTACTATTCTGCCGAAAGTATAAAGCAATCCGTTTATAAATATCCGGTGATGGTTTTCTATGTCCTTACTAATAAATCCTATTGCTGTTATGTTGGTCGCTAACGGACACGGGCTGACCGCCGTTAAAATCCCCAATATAAAAGCTGTAATAGCAGGAATAGAACTGTTATCTAATAGCGATTGAAGAAAATCCATCTTACAACTGTTTTAACAATTCGTCAATCTTGCTTTTAATTCCCTCTTTAAACTTGTCCGGTGTATTTTTCGCATTGGAAAAGCTAAACTCGGTCATATTGTTTACATTCTCTTTGCCGTCTTTCCAGCCGTTAACAAACAAAGACGACCATGTAACTTCGTACTTGTCTGCAATCGCTTCATTTTCTTTCTTTGAAATATCTATCACTTTATAGATAATTTTACCGTCTGCTTTTTCTTTTGAATAAAGGCTATCCAAAAGGGCTTCTGTATTTGTTTCTATCGCCCGGCAAGTGATACACCGTTGCGCTCCATGAAAATAAAGAACCTCTATGCGGTTAGACTGTATTTCTTCCGCTTGATTTTCTCCGGTCTTTTTCTTTGAATCGTTACCACAGGAAACTAAGACCAGCGTTGCAATCAGTAGATAAAATAATTTTCTCATAGTTCATTTTTATTTGGTTATCAACTCTTTCACTTCTGCAAGGGATAACTTTTTCCCAGCTGATACGACTTTCTCGTCAATCACCAAAGCCGGAAGCCCTAAAATGTTATACTCCATGATTTTCAATAAATCTTCCTCTTTGATAAGGGTTGCATCGCAACCTAATTCTGAAATAGCTTGTTTGGTAGTTTCGTACAAGGCTTTACAGCTTGAACACCCAGTTCCTAATACTTTAATTTTCATTGTCATTTTACTTTAAAGTTAATATAATAATCGTAGTTCGTAGAAATACGAACGTTTATTCCAAAAAAAAGGTACTGCTATTCACAGCACGATGTATCTTTACATTTACAGTCCCCTAAAAAAGCTGCAAACAATTTTCGGGCAAGTTCCCAGTTCTCCCGGTTTATACAATACCGGACTTTGGGCGTTTCTATTTCCCCCTGAATTAAGCCAGCTTCTTTCAATTCTTTCAAATGCTGCGAAACGGTTGCTTTAGCAATAGGTAGTTCTTCGTGAATATCACCGAAGAAGCAACTATCTTGTTTTGCCAAGAAAGCAAGAATAGCCATCCGTGCTGGATGTCCCATTGCTTTGGCAAAGCGAGCAATCTGTTCCTGCTCTGTCGTGTACTGTTTCTCTTTCACTCCAATTCTCCTTTCTTCTTTGTTGTTCGCAAAGGTACGAACAATATTTTGAATAGCCAAATAATACGGCATATTTTTTCTATTTTTAGTGTAAACCTATTTTAGGATATGACACTATAAAAGAGGCTGCCAAAAAAAGTTTAAAACAAACTTTTTAGACAGCCTCAGCAACGCACGTTTGTGGGTGCAAAGGTAATTTTTTTTTGGTTATATTGTCAAGATGTTGTACCTTTGCACCTAGAAGTTACTGAGAAAATAGGTATAATCAAATGAAATAAGAACTATTACTAAATCATTACCTAATCTTCTTGTAATTCCTGTATCTTCTTTATTTAAAATAGATTATATAAGTAGTTTCAATTTTCTGACAAAAACAAGGTTTTGGTTACGCAACGGTTACGCAAATTTATTTCTACAAACATTCTGATAATCAATGTTTTAAATAAAAATACCCTTATTTTTTCGTAGAAAAATAAGGTTTTGGTTACGCAACGGTTACGCAAATTAGTCGCTAAGAACTCACAATTCAAAAATATCTCAAACCCTAATTTAAAAATATTCTAAATAACTTGCGGTATTAGATTTTTATTTGTACTTTTGCGGCACGTTTATATCTAAATCATACCGATATGAAAAAAACATTGTTTTTGATGGCTACTGTTGCCCTAATGGTAGCTTCTTGTGGAAATAACAAGAAACCTGAAGAGGCTGCACAAACTACAGAACAGCCTGCTGCTACTGAAGCGCCTGCTACAAACCAAGACGCAGAAGCTGCTAATGTAACCTTGGAGGCTACTGACCAAATGACTTTCAACCTTAAGGAAATCAAAGTAAAAGCTGGACAAACCGTTAATCTTACCCTCAAGCACGTAGGACAAATGGATAAGAAGGTGATGGGACACAACTTTGTTCTCCTTAAAAAAGGTACTGACCTTTCCGCTTTCGGAGAAGCTGCTGTAGCAGCTGGTCCTGCCAACGAGTATATCCCTAATGGGGGAGCTGATGTGATTGCTCATACCAAACTTATTGGTGGTGGAGAGAGTGATACCATCTCTTTCAAAGCTCCTGAAGCTGGTACTTACGACTTTATCTGTTCCTTCCCTGGTCATCTTGCCCTTATGAAAGGAACTTTCATTGTAGAATAAGTTGTTCTAGTTATTATTCTTTTCTATAGAAACAGAGGTCTCACCTGTGGCGAGACCTCTGTCTATTTTACTGTTATGGAGAACAATAATTCGGTTTGTACACTTGCCTGCCAAGTGGTGTCGGCTCTGATAGCGTAAAGAGTATTGGTCAAGGGGAGCGCTACCAAATCGCCTGTGCGAAGGGTCATATTCTCTGATACTGTTCTTAAGGCAAGCGGGAGCAACTGTAAGGCAGGTTGCAAAGGAAGTTCCTCTAGCACCTGACCATCTTGGCTTAGTATGGTTGTGTTTTCTTGTTGTAGGCGTTCTGTAGGCAGGAAGTGACCTACTACCATAGAACTGTCAAAGGAGGTGGCCAGCTCCCAAGGCTTAGCTGTGGCTTGAAGCTGTTGTTGCCTGTCATAAGCCGTTAGAGCAAGCCCTAAAGAGACTTGTTCGTAGTACTTTGGAGCAAATTTTTCTAAGATACATTTACCTTGTTTGCTAAGTTTGGCCATTAGTACCACTTGTGCGCGGAGATCCGCAGTAAAGTCGGGTATATAGAGAGGAAGTTCTCTATTATGTACAGCCGTATCGGGCTTTATATAGAGCAGTGGCTGCTCCTGCGCTGTGGTGGGTAGTTGTATATATACTATTTTCAAAGAAAAAACTTTTTTTATCGTTATAAAATCCGTATTTTTGCCCTTTATTTGAACTTATATGCGTATTATCTCTGGCACCCATCGTGGCAAGCAACTCATCGCTCCCAAAACCCTCCCTGTACGTCCTACTACGGACTTTGCCAAGGAGTCGCTTTTTAATATCCTCAACAACTATTTTTTCTTAGATAGTATCAAAGTGCTAGACCTTTTCGCTGGCACGGGCAATATCAGCTACGAGTTCGGCAGTCGGGGTTGTCCTGAGATTACGGCCGTAGATAGTCACCCTGCCTGCGTACAGTATATCCGCAAGACAGCCGAGGCGCTCGCCTACCCTATTGAAGTAGTCAAAAGTGATGTCTTTACCTACTTAGACCGCAGTCTGAGCCAGTACGATGTCATCTTTGCCGATCCTCCTTATGATATAGAACCCGATAGCCTCGAACGATTGATCGAGACTGTCTTTGAGCGCAACCTCCTCAGCGAAGATGGCCTGCTGATTGTTGAGCACTCCTCCAAAGTCCATTTAGAAGAAGACCCGCATTTTCAAGAAGAAAGACGCTACGGCGGGACGACTTTTAGTATCTTTAATAATGACTAATGACTAGTGACTAATGCAATAGGATTGGTCACTAGTCACTTGTCATTTGTCATTAAACTAAGTATTTAATCCCAATCACCAACCCTAAGTGCATACCTTCGTGGGTGTTATTAAAGTAAATAGCATCTTCCACACAGCTAAGGGGATAGTTAAGCCCTGTAAGGTAGTCGGTATAGGTGGTAAAAATACCCTTTTGGTAATCCTCTTCCAGCTGTTGTTGGGTGGAGAGGAGCAACCCTTTGAGGGTATCTACTTCTTCTTGAGTAGGGACATGTCCGTCAGGTACGGTACCCTTACGATAGGCAGCTATAAAGTCCTCTGGCACATACATAGGTAGCCCACTATTGTAGTAGCAATAAAGCTGTTGGGTTACAATCGCATGAGAGATGTTCCACAACAAGTTATTGCGAAAACCCTGAGGGATCACGGCTAATTGTTCCAAGGTAAAACCTTCTAGATATTGTAAGTATCGCTCTCTGATACACTTGTGTAAAGAGAACACAGATTTATCTAATTTCATGTTTTTATAGATTAATTTTGTAATATTTGCTTGATAATAAGTGGAAAAGCACGATATTCCAACTCATGTACCTTCTGAGCAAGGCTTTCAGGAGTATCGGTTGGTGCAATCACCACACGCTCTTGGTAGATGATTGCCCCCTCATCATAGTGCTCATTGATGTAATGAATAGTGATACCACTCTCTTTTTCACCTGCGGCGATCACAGCCTCATGTACGTGCATGCCATACATGCCCTTGCCCCCATATTTGGGCAGTAGAGAGGGGTGTATATTGATAATTCTATTGGGAAAACGAGCGATAATATTCTCAGGACATTTCCAAAGGAAGCCTGCCAAGACAATTAAGTCGGGTTGTTCGCGCTCCAAGAGATCCAGTATATAGGATGTCTCATAGAAATCCTTCCTGTCAAAGAGCATACAAGGCACATCCAACCGCTGAGCACGGTCTATGACGCCTGCTTTGGGATTGTTGGTCAATATAAAAGCTACCTCTGCCAAGCCATTCTCTCTGAAATAAGTTACAATACGCTCGGCATTGGAACCATTGCCCGAAGCCAATAGAATGAGTTTTTTCATCAGTCAAGAAATTTGTGCAAATTTACGCATTTTTTTTCGGGTTAGCCAGAAAAAAACAACTTCTTTTTCTTACCTTTGCCCCACGAAATAACTGATGACAACAACCTATGAAAAAGGCCATTTTCCCTGGCTCCTTTGACCCAATTACTCTGGGGCATTACGACATTATTTGCAGAGCTACAGAACTCTTTGACGAAATTATAGTAGCCGTAGGAGAAAATGCCGACAAGCGCTATATGTTCTCCGTAGAAGAACGCAAGGCCTTTATTACCAAGGCTTTCGTTGACCATCCGAAGGTGAAAGTAGTTAGCTACCAAGGCCTTACGGTAGATTTCTGCAAGAGCCTACAAATCCCCTTCATTCTCAGGGGCTTACGCAACCCTGCCGACTTCGAGTTCGAGCGAGCCATTGCCCATACCAATAGGGACTTGGCTGGAGTGGAGACCGTATTTTTGCTCACTGCTGTGAAGACCTCCCATATCTCCTCCTCCATAGTGCGCGATGTAATCCGCAACCGAGGTGATTATACCCTCTTAGTTCCTGAGAGTGTGCGTATTGAAAACATTGAAAAATACTATATACACTGATGACTTACACAGAAAGCATAGATTGGTTATGGGCGCACCTGCCTATGTACCAAGAAAAAGGACGCTCCGCCTTCCGAGGCAAATTGGACAATATCCTCCTTTTGTGCGACCATTTAGGCAATCCACAAGAACAATTCCCTACCCTACATATAGCGGGCACCAATGGCAAAGGCTCCTCTTCCCATGCCTTAGCTTCTGTATTACAGGAAGCTGGTTATAAGGTAGGACTCTATACCTCCCCACACCTGAAGGACTTTCGCGAACGTATCAAAATTAATGGAGAAGACATCTCTCAAGAGGCGGTATGTCAGTTTGTTGAAAAGAACAAAGACTTTATAGAAGGAGAAAATTTCTCCTTTTTTGAGGTTACCGTAGGTATGGCTTTTGATTATTTTGCTTACCAAAAGGTAGATATAGCTGTCATAGAAGTAGGCTTGGGCGGCCGATTGGACTCAACCAATATCATCAACCCCGTTGTTTCGCTCATTACCAATATAGGCAAGGATCACACTGAGATTCTAGGAAATACCTTAGAAGAAATCGCCTATGAGAAAGCAGGTATTATCAAGCCTCATACTCCTGTGGTAATCAGCGAGTTTCACCCTCTGACAGCTCCTGTGTTCAAGCAAGTAGCCGCCAAGCGGGAAGCTCCTATCTACTTTGCCGACAGCCTTGAGGTGCCTTATACTATGGATCTCAAAGGGGGCTATCAGGCCAAGAATATCAAGGGAATCGTACAAACCTTACGTATTTTACAAGAAAAAGGTTGGGCTATTTCTGAAGAAAATATACAGCAAGGACTCTCTCATATTGTTGCTAATACGCACCTTATGGGGCGCTGGCAGCTCTTGAGCGAACACCCCAAAACAATCTGTGATACCGCACACAATGCCCATGGGTTCGCGGAGATTTTCGCCCAACTTGGTCAGGAGAAATACAATACCCTACACATGGTACTAGGCTTTGTCAAGGAAAAGGACTTGGATGCGATCCTACCGATGTTCCCAAAGCAAGCGCATTACTATTTCTGTACGCCTAAGATAGACCGCGGCTTGAGTGCGACCCTCTTGCAAGAGAAAGCCGCCAGCTATGGCCTCCGTGGTGATGCCTTTCCTTCGGTGGAGAGTGCTTTAGCACAGGCACAAGAACAAGCCCATACAGATGATTTCATCTATATAGGCGGCAGTACCTTCGTCGTGGCGGAGGTAGTGTAAGCCAAAGGGCTAAATCTTTTTGGTGGTGATAATCTTGACAGGACATGCCTTTTGGGCGTTTTCACAAGCCTCAAAGATGCTATCATCGTAGGATTTGAGGGTGAAGAAGCCTTTTTTCTCTGTGGAGCGCAGCAGAACACTCTTGCCATCCTTCTTACTCATCTGGAACTGTTCTGGCGCCATCTCCACACAATAATTACAGCCTATACACTTATCACGCTGGAGGGTTACTATGACCACAAATATAATGATTAATGACCAATGATTAATGACTAATGACTAGTGACTAATGATTAATGACTGGCACTAACAACTGACCACTAATCACTAACAACTGACCAATGATTGAAATAGATAATACCTTAATCTCGGAAGAGATTTTAGAAAATGACTTTGTCTGCAACCTCGATGCTTGCAAGGGAGCTTGCTGTGTGGAGGGGGATGCGGGAGCACCTGTGGAGGATGAGGAGGTGGAAATCCTCGAACGTATCTACCATAAGGTGGCTCCTTACCTAAGTGAGCAAGGCCGCAAGGCTATTGAAGCACAGGGTACCGCGGTACGCGGCAGCGATGGCGAATGGGAAACACCGCTTATCAATGGAGGCGAATGTGCCTATGTCGTCCGAGACGAAAAAGGCATCGTTCTCTGCGGAATCGAACAGGCTTACCGCGAGGGCAAAATAGACTGGAAAAAGCCTATTTCCTGCCATCTCTACCCTATTCGCCTCAAGAGCTATCCATCCTTCATTGCGGTGAATTATGAGCGCTGGAGTATCTGCAAAGATGCCTGTATCTTAGGCCGCAAACTCCAAGTGCCTATCTATAAGTTTGTTCGCGAAGCTCTTATCCGAAAATTTGGAGAAGAATGGTACGAACAATTAGAAGCAGCAGAAGCAATGATTAATGTTTAATGATTAATGTTTAATTTCTATTAGTGTTATTAATCATTACTGGAATTGATCATTGATCATTATTGGCATTAATCATTAGTGAAAGTTTGGATTCCACTGCTGGGGGTATTTAGGATTTTTGTCCCTATAATACTCCCTAATTTCGCTCATAATACTCTCCAAAGAGCGGGTTTGTAAATCCTTAAGAGAAATAGTCTTTCCTATATAAATAATCTTCTTTTTGAAATCACCTGCCCCCAATACTATCGGTACTTGGGCAGAAAGGGCTATATGATAGAAGCCCATACGCCACTTATCCACTCGAGAGCGAGTACCCTCAGGGGTTACTACTAAGCTAAAATTCTCCTTCTTATACAATTCGGTTACCCACTCCACTACATGATTGCGCTGGGAACGATCTATACCCAAGCCTCCTAAAGCACGTACTAAGGCTCCATACCAAGCCTTGGTATGACTGTCCTTGATAATGAGCTTGATGGGCTTTTCTAACTTCCAATAGGCCAATATCCCTATCACAAACTCCCAATTGGTGGTATGAGGAGCCACTACCAACACACAACGGTCAAGGGTATTCATATCTCCTTGTAGTTCTATCTTCCAGCCCGCAAGCCATAAGGCAAAACTACCTATCCATTTCTTGATTTTCATAGGTAAAATTTTGAGGGCAAAGATACAAATTTTTAATGATTAATACCAATAATGATTAATGATTAATGACAAATGACTAGTGACAAATGACTAGTGAGAAATGACTAGTGAGAAATGACTAGTGACAAATGACTAGTGAGAAATGACTAGTGACTAGTTATCGGGTGTCAGGCATCGTAGCGTACGTTTTTCCCCTTCGGGGGAAAGAGGGATAAAAGAGAGAGACTTCCCATCCCTGGAAAGTCTCTCTTCTCTAGTTATTGTTATATCCTTCTTCAGGTATTCTTTACTATTCATTCTTCATTCTTCACTATTCACTAACGATAAAGGGTAAAGTGTCCTTTGAAGGTTCTGTTGTCATCAGGTTCGTTAAGGCGTAGGATAAACCAGTAGTCACCTGTTGGAAGGGCTTCGCCTCCGTAGGTACCATCCCACTCTTCTTTGTTGTTGAGGGTGGCTATCTTTCGTCCATAACGATCGTAGATCACAGTCTCTGCATTCGGATAGCTGGCTAAGTTTA
>NZ_KE150257.1 GCF_000411115.1 Capnocytophaga granulosa ATCC 51502
GGGAGCTACTGGACTCTCTATCTTGATGCCCGTAGCACCTGTTACTAACTTACCACAGGTCTTAGGGGAAGTATTCACATCCTTGATGTAAACATCCCAATAGCCTGGTGCTAAACCACTCTTGAAGTTAGATCCAGTATAATCCGAATCTGCTGGGGCAATCTGTGGATCAGTAGCATTCGTCCTATCTACAAAGGCATAGTGGTATGTCGCTGCTGGACTGCCGCCTCTGACTGCATCTACAGTGATTTTTCCTTGGGTAGCTAATGATGTGCCACATGCCGCTGTCGGCTGAGTTACCGTATAGTCCGCCTGAGCTAAGTTATTTATCTCTGGTGAGATTGTTACCTCTATCTCCTGACCACAATTGTACTCATCTTTGGCTCTGATGACATAGACTACGCCTTTCTCCCAGCCATTTACCGTAGAGGCAGCTATCACATCAGAAGTGCTTGGTGCTGACCACGCTGTGTCTGGCTCACTCTTCTTCTTCCATTGGTACTGGAGCGTACTGGTATAGTCGCGTGTGGCTGCCCATGTAGGAGTATGACCTGTTGCGGCATCCTTGATCTTAAGTGACCCTATACCTGTATTGGAACTATTGGTACAATCCTCAAATTCGGCCTTGATCGGACTGAGCGCTACTCGCTTCTTTACCTTATAATTATATAAGGCAGCCGCATCCTTACAGCCATTCACATCCGCTATCCTTATCTGATAGTCTCCCTCTGAAGAAAATGTATACCAATACTTGCCATCTGTATCCCGTGGCAATGTCTCTTCCGCTCCCGCTGGATCCTTTACCTTTATCGTATAATTGTTATATGTTCCTGGCTGCTTGCCTCCTGTTACATGGAACAAAGCTGACGGATCTGGTGAGGTCTTATGTCCATCAACTACCAATATCCTACGACGCCCTTCTCCACAATCCAAGTAGGTATGTGCCGAAGCACCTCCACGCTGGGTGATCGTTACCTTGTCATGACCCACTATAACAAAATCTACCTTTATATCACAGGCCTGACCATCAGAAAACTTCTTTATAGCAGCATTGGCCGTAATATACAAACTGTAATTGCCCTCGGTCAATCCCTGCAAATCTAAACGCTCCTCATTCTTCGTGCCCTGTTGCAATATAGGCGTTACCGTGCCCGCCTTTACTAATCGCCACTTATAGTCCTTGTTACCATAATTCTCTACCTTCGCCTGCGCTGATCCATTGTTCGCCTGATAACATGTCTCTTCGGTCTTTTGGGTGATGGAAACTTTCATCCTTCTACTGGCTGAGGCAGCAATTTGGGTAGTAATATCTATATAACTACTTGGGCAAGCCTTAGGCTCTTGATATACATAGATGTCGTCTATGGCAAGGTCATTACCACTGTATCCTACGGCTATAGAGCGGATTTGGATAGAAAACTCTGTATTCGTACCAGAATTGAGCTGTCCTGAGAACTCATGCCATTCCTCACGGTTCCTATTGTTAGGAGCTATCTCTCCTGAGGACTGAGAAGTAATCACATTGCCTCCGGAATCCACCAAACGTATCTCTACATTAGGACGGATGATATTACAACCTATATGTACCACATTGAATAAGTAGAGCTTATACTTGATAGGTTGATTTGGTTCTATATCTTTTACATGCTTTTCATAAAGTATACCTCCTGAACCCATACCACCTACATTTCCTATATTATAGAAAGCAAAACGACCATCGCTTGTAGGGCTTGGGTTGGTATGGTCATAAGGAGTTGTCCAACAACCATTAGAATCCAAATAGCCATTGTTATAACCACTGATATAATGGTGATTATCAGGCGTACCACAGCCCCAGTTGGAGGGCACTCCTGGCAATCCACATACAGGAGATCCTGTACCAAAGTCTTCCTTGATAAGCACTATTGGTTCTGGTGCAGCTGTTTCCTTATAGAAAACCCTTACAGTTTGGTTGCCTGTGGTAGCCAAATCAGGGAAATCCACCACGGGTACGGTACTTGTGGTAAAGTTACCTGCCGGAGGGGTACCTGGCAAAGTCCCAGGTGTATTGGTTACCTTATAGCTATAGTTGGCCTTGTTGGTAGTAATCTTCATACGTGCCCTACCATCGCAATCATAGGTAAGCTCAAAGGGAAGCTGTGGTTTCTCTATAGGTTGTTTTACCTCTACATCCTGATAGGCCTCACAGAAAGGAGTCCCTGTATTCTTCACCCCTACCTTATGAGTCCCTGGCGCTTGATTAGGGAAATGATTGCTTGACTGCCAAGCTCCTCCGTCAATATTATATTCATATGAGTTATTAAAGCCCCCTGACACATTGGCCACTACAATTTCTGCTGAGGCAGCTGGGGTCTCACAAGTTAGCTGTACTACCCCTGGGAAGAAGCGCAAGGCACCATTACCACTAACGAGCGTTTGTTCCTTAGGATCGGTATGAGGAGGGTTACATACCGGTGGCGGTGGTGGCCCCATCTCTGGAGTGATGACGATACAATCCTCAGGATAGTGACAGCTCTGGGCACCCTTCGTATATTCGATACGTGCCCTATAGTCCCCTGCTTCAAGCCCTGTAAAGACAGGATTGCTTTGAGCCTTAATAGCAGCATCCCAATCTGGCCAAGTACCATCGGCTTTCTTTTTGATCAGCTTATATATTATGGTATAGTCTCCTTGACTAAAATTCCCATTGGTGATGGTAATCTTCAAAGACCCTGAAGTAGGCCCACAGACGGCATCGGCTACTTTTTCCAATTTAAAGAGTGGTTTCTCTTGATAAGTATAGCTGACATCCTTGGATGCCTTACAGTTGTTCTGATCCCATACATTGATCGTATAGGTCTTAGGGTTAGGAGTACCTGCCCAGCTATCCTTAAACTTAACACTATAGGTATGTACCTCTGGGTTGCCTGTCTTGCCCTCAAAGTTTACACTTATGTTGTTGCTCGTTACCCCATCGATGGTGAAAGAATAGCGCCCATTGATAGGGTTGAGCTTTCCTCCCTGTACAGTGATAGAGAACTCTTTTTCACTACCACAAGTAAGGGACTTGGCTACGGCATTGTTGATCTTAAGTTCAGGTATTTGGGTGATTTCGAAGTTACTTACCGTAGGGTTACAACCTGTTTTATAAGTAGGGGTTAGGGTAACCGTATAGTCATTGCCCGCTACCAAGTTATAGAGTTGGTTCTTTACAGAGGCTATGTTATCAGAGTTAAGCTCTGTGGTATTGGTCACTGTATAGGTTACAATATGGGTAGCTCCTTTCTTAACGACTACCTTTACAGGTAGGGTTACGAAGGAGTTGACCACCACGCGCATCTTCCCTGTACCAGGGTTGTTGCTCACACATTGTACGGCCTCCACCTGAGTAAGGGTAAGCGCATCGGTATCGGTTACCGCTTCTATATCTACTGTTTTCTTATACTGACATACATTGTCCTGATATTGAGCTACTTTAGGACGCAAATACACCTCGTATTGTCCTGCTTGGGTTACTGGTATATCAAAGGCAGTGGTTCCTACAGGCAACAAATCTTGATATTGAGAAGAACCATTAGGCCCTTTGAGCTTATACTGATAGGCTCCTGAAGAAATAGCTGATACTTTGATCTTTCCTTCTCCACAGATGATATTCTCCTTATCTACACTATAGGTTACATTTCCCTTATAGGCACGGAAGTGATAGGTAAGCGGACAGTTCTGATAGCCCAGGCGTACGGCGAACTCGGAGCCGTTGGCATCCACATTGGCTGGTGCCAAATCATAGCTCTTGCCTGTATGTACCAATTGCCAATTGCTATCATTCTGAATACCAGAGTGACTTACATCGGGCGGACAGTTTCCTGGTGCTCTTTGAGTTTTGTATTTATACCAAGTTACTTGACCATCGGTGAGGGCACTATTAGTAATAGTCAGGGTCTCTGTACCATTACATACCCCTATACCGAGGTATTCGATCCCTGTATTATTACACACCTTGCGCTCAGTGACATAGGACGCATCACGCATAGGATGCTGATCATCCCCAGAGCGGGTCTGTACATTATACTTTATCTTGAGCTTATTGTTACAACGGTTTCCACCAGCAGGCGGGGTACGCTCTACCCAGTACACCCCAGGAGAAGAAATAGACAAATCCTGAGTGGTGGCTATGACCCCAGCTTGTCCCTCTTTTGTCCATTTCCAAGAGCCAAAGCCAGCGCCCCCCTTGAGTACTGTGTTTCCACAATAAGGCAGATCTTGTACCTCACAGGTATCGTCCTTGACAAAGAAGGTGGTAGTACTCTCATTGTTTTGGTCACAAGCTCCCCCGGCAGTAGCAAAAGAGCCTGTACGGTATTCCTTATTATCCAAGGCCGCATGATAGACCATCTCAGCTTGGTTCTTGAACTCATTGGAACAAAAATCTATGAGGTTCGCACAATCGGGCTGCACCTTCACCTTAAAGGTGATAGGGGCGGAGAAAGGTGCCGAAGACGAATAAGGTAAAATCGAAGGATCCACATTGAACTTCACCATGGTACGCCCTGTATTGTTATAGTTAGGCGTAGCCGATACAAAAGTTACCCCCGTAGGGAGTGGTTGTTCTATATCGTCATAGGTTACCCCTTGGGGCAAAAGATCTTCCAAAACCGCATCACGTACATTGTCATTTCCTATATTACGGAATTTAAGACGATACTTAAGCGCCTCTCCAAAGTCAGCTGTCTTTCCTGTAAAGTCTTTCCATTGACCATTTTGTAAACCTAATACCTCCTTATGGGTTTCTATATAAGGAGCAATAGCATCAATAGAAAGTGCTACAGTATAGGTGATATAGGCATCTTGTGCTGTAAATTTTATCTGTAAGGATGTATCTCCATTTCTTATTACAGTATTATTAGGGTTGTCAATATCAAATATATCTAAATCTGCATAGGAATTGATAACTGGATTTCTCACCATTGCAGACGAAGAGTTATTAAATGTTATGGAGCCATCCATATAGTCATCATAGTTATTAGGTCTTCCTCCTTGTCCTTGTCTATTACCATTAATCATCAATTCATCAGGTGTTCCTGTTTCTCCTGCTCCTGTACAAATAGCCATTCTAGCCTTTATTGCAGCAGGTGCTGGTGGCGTTTGAAATCCTGAAATAGGTATTATCTTAGGAGGATTAGTTCCATAAGTTTGAAAATTCCTTTCACATCCATCATATATGTAAAGCATTTTAGATGAACTAAGTGCCACATCCTCATACACTACTATCAATGTCCATATTCCAAATGTACTCCCATAAAAGTTCTTTATAGAATATTCTCCATTATTAAAAGCAGCTCCTATATTCTGCACCAAAGATGTTACATCCTTATAACAATTCCACAAATGCTCAAAACCTCCAAATATAGTTGTCTTTCTCTCATCTGCTACTAAAGTCACAAAATTCTCTCCAGGAACTTTAAAATCAATCTTTGTCAACTCAGCAGCATTAGGATTAGCTCCTCCTGATGAGGTTGACGCCCAATACAAACCAGCCCACTTAACTCGTAAGCAAGAACTTGCAGACTGTATTTTCAGAGTTGCTGAAGTTGTAGCTCCATTCCCTGCCCAATAATTACCTATCTGCACAAAATCACCTTTAATAGCTTGGTTATTATTATTCCAACGCATCGTCACTGGCGTATCTTCTGAAAAAGGGCCAAATTGCCCCCACATCTTTGTAGATACAAAGCATGTACTCAATACTACTAAAAAATACAAAAACCTTCTCATGATGGTATGTTTTTGGTTATCTTATAAAACTTAGTTATCCACATAAGTTATCAACTTTTGTTTATAACTTATTATTAAACAAATGATTAAGGGTTAGGCTATGCTCTCTTGCAGAGATCACAGCCCTCGCCTATTCTCAAAAGCAAAGGTATAAAAATTTTTTAATAAAAAAAGTGTTTTTTTAAAAATATCACGAGAGGTGTGTTTCTAAGCACGAACCGTATTAATTACAGATGACAAATGACAAGTGACTAACGACTAATACCTTATACACAGGAATTAACCATTCGTCACTTGTCACTAGTCACTAGTCATTATTAGTATATTTTTCCTTCGGAAAGCAGTTTCATCTTACTGATAATCTCGGCAGTCTTCGGATCGTCATCTACAAAGGGGAGGAATACACGGCCACGATGTTGGCTTTGTACGGCTACTACGTTGATCTGTAGGCCACTCTTGCTAATCATACCACTACCGAGGTGCAAACTGTAATCCCCATGCTCGGTCTTGACAAGAATATAACGCTCCTTAACCTCTACATTAGTGAGCTTAAAGAGACGTGCGCTCTCACGAGCCAAAGCACCGCGCATCTGCATAGTGCTATGAGAGGCTTCGGGATCAACCCCTCCTACATGGGCTACACTCACCACCAAATCCACATCGCGCATTACCTCGCTGAAAATCACTGGGTTGATCTCTTTCATCGGCACTTCCTTGCCGTCCTTAAGATTGTAGAAGACCACGTATTCGAGGGTTGGCGCCTCTACATCCGAAGGGGTATACCAGTCGGCTGCTGCATAAATTGTCGCACGGAAACCTTCCTTGTGATAGACTTTTTGAAGTCCTTCCTCATAATTGACTGTCCAGCCACGACCACGAAGTAGGGCAACTGTCTTTTGAGGTTGTACTTGGTGACCTTGGTAGCGCTCGCTGCGATTGCTGGTCTCCAGTTCGTCCTTGGTAGGAATATAGAGTTCACGGAATACCTGCTTGAAGGGCTGCTTGATTTCCTTGTCAAAGAGATACTTTTGATACAAATCCCATTGTACCGCATAGAATAGGTGACTTGGGTGTGCAATCAGCAGCTTATCGGTTGCCTTGAGTGGGGTAAGGGTACCTTCGGCACTTAACAGCTTGCCGTCTTGCCAAAAGCCTGAAGCCTGGGTCTCAGGGTTAAATAGTACGAGCTTGCTAAGCATTGCCTTTACCACTGGGTGTTCCAAGATTTTGCCCAATTCAGCAGCTGTAAAGAGTGTTTGGGAGAGCATGGCTTGTTCCAAGGACAGACGGGTACGGCTGTACTGTTTTGTTAGGTAGGTTTTGTTGTCCTTGAGCGCTTCTACTTCCTTGTTTTTCTTATACTTATCAGGGATAGACTTGAGGGTCTTGTCGCCTTTGGTAACGATAATATCGGCCTTACCCTCCTCATCTACCACCAACTGGAGCTGGGTGTCGTCCAGCACAAGGGTAGATTTATCCATAATCTGTTGGGTCGCCTTGGCCTCCATTGCCCAGCTAAAGCGGATACTATCCTCATAACCTGCATTGCGGGAGAGGTTATCCAGACCTATCTCTACGGCATTCTTCTCACTCTCCTGACGCTGCTGACCGAACTGCTTGCTCTCCTTGAGGAAGGTCTGCAAGAGGTTATAGCGGCTTACTAAGTCTTCTTCTACCTTTTTCTTATTGATAGGCACCAAACCTAAGGCCATTACATAATCCTTATCGCGCTTTTCAGTAATCTTCTTAATGGTCTCGGTGAGTTTGATTTCTCCTGTAAGCACCGCAGAATAGAGCTTTACGCGACGATAGCCCATACCGTCAGAAAGGTACTTGGCCGACTCTTGGATCAGTTTCCAACCTTCTTTGCCCACCGCCTTATGGACACGTTGGTACCAATCCACATCTATAGCGCCACGCTGGAAGTCATCACGCGGTACGGTAGAGTATTGGGAGACGATCGTTTCTTTCTCTGCGTCCATATAATCGGTCGTATGGGCGATAAACCACCAAATAGCCTCACGGAAACTCTTGATTTTGAGGTAGTCACCCAACCACTCTGTCCAGTGAGGGGCATAGCAGGCGGCTTCCACCAGGCGCTGCTTGCTGAGCTTCACCTCGTCCAAGTGTTTCTTGAAGGCCGCAAAGGTATCGGTAGCACTAGGTGCACTTACTTCCAAGATATGGCTAAAGGTATAGCGCTTGCCCACTCCGCTACCATAGCCCTTAGCGAAAGGTTCCTTGCCCATACGTTCCAAGGCTTCGAAGAAGTATTGGGCACCCTCTATCTCACTGAGCGAATTGATATATACGGAGGCATCGGTAGGCAGGTCACCACGTTGTAATTCTACTTGGAGCATATGGGTCTTGACTTCCTCCAAGAGGGTTTCTGGGAAAGTAAGGGTATCCTTGATCCACTTAGGCAATCGTCGGCTAAAGTGATTTTCTGCTCCTTGTGCCATAGCAAAGAGCTCATTATTGAGCAAGCAGAAGAAAATAAGATCATCGGTAGTAAGTCTGCCCTTGTTATAAAGCATAAGGGTCAATTGTAGCAAGCCTTCGTTGATGCGAGGCAGGCGCTCTTCTCGGCGTACAAAGTTGCGTACATAAGGAAGAACATCCTTTATCGTATTCTTCTGGGCATCTAAGTCCTTCTTTCCTTCTATATATAGGTAATAGAGGATTTGCCAAAGTCTAAAGAGCTGGTCATCGCTATAATAAGGGAAGTCTCCATCGTCTCCATAATAGACTACGGCGGCATAATCCGTCACTACATCGTCCCAATCCAAGGAAGAATAACCGCGCTTGTAGATCTCCCCGCGCTTTTCCTTGGGGAAAGTCGCCAAAGCGTCTTCAAAAACAGAGAGCTTAAAGCTCGCCAAGAGGGCTTTGTCTTCACTATAAGCCTTCATCAGATACCCTAATAAGTCTTCTGCCTTACGAGCTTCTCCGCGGTAGCTATGAATTTGCCCTTCAAAATGTACCTTGAAATCAGGATAGTAGTTCGCCAAGAACGCATCTAAGCCTTTGGGCTTGGGATTTTCATAGTAGAGATGATCACAATAGCGCTTGGCAAAATAGTACTCTATCTCGGTAAACTGGTATTTTTCGTGCCAGCCTTTCCATAGGTCGGCCAGTGGTAGGTCACTCAACCTATCCATAGGGGTCTCGTCTTCCTTCCCTTTGTGTTGTCGCCTGATATCATTGCCCAAGAGGGTCGTCTCAGTAGCTCCCTGATAGCCTTCGTATTGGTATTCATAATCCTTGTTGGCGCGCCATAGGGCTAAGAGTTCGCTAAGTCCCTCCCCTATCTTCTCTACATTGACGAGCTTATCAAAGAGGAAACCGCCCTTTTTCTCCTTTCGTTCCTTATCAAAGATAGGTTTGGGTAGGTCAAAAGAGGTCAGGTTGTCCAAGTTGAGCACTCCGAAGCCGTTGGTAAGGTCATACCTAAGCTCAGTGGCTGTTTCGGGGTTGTAGGTGAGTTTGTCCATGAGCACCTGCTCGTTCTTAGAGAGCTTACGCCCCTTATAGGCTTCCACCTGCTCGGTGACATAGTCAGCAAGTCGCTCTTCCTCCTGCAATACGGTGAGAATTTCCAAGGCAGCCAAGCGCTGGTCGGCACTCTTGGAGACAATCATACGGGAGGTACTGTCCTTAAGCACTGCTTCGGGTTGCTTAACGAGCAAGGCCACGCTCTCCTTGCGTTGTTCCTTGTTCTTGCGGGAGAGTACCTGCTCTAGAGCGAGGATATCCTCATGCACCAAAGGCACTTTCTTGAGCACCTCCATTGCCTTGCTGGCTACATAAGCTCCTTTGTCATTGATAGCGGTACGCACCAAGGTACGCTGCCAAGAGTCGGCTGGATAGTTCTCAGGGGGAGTATTATCTTCTTCATCATTAATATAATAAGTATAACCGCTACGACGAGAGAGCACAGGGAAGATATCGTCTAGTAGGACATGGCGGGCATCCACAGGAATTTCTGCCAGTTCCCCAGCCAAGAGCTGTTGTTGCTCCTCATTGGCCGCCTTGAGCATCGCCTGATAGAGATCCAAAGGCTTTATAGCAAAGTTAAGCCAACGGAAGCCTACGCCCTCGAAGCTCTTGCCGTCCTTAGGGAGCTTCTTAGCTGAGGCATGTACCTTGTCAAACAAGGTTGGGGTGAGCTTGCCCTGTGGTAGGTTCTGCAAAATCCAGTAATCCCAAGCGGGCTCTATGCCAAAATAGTTTTCGGCAAAAGAGAGGATTTCATCGGTCTTCTTTTGGGTTTGACGCATAAAATAGAGTACCACCACACAAGACTCGTAGCTTGTTTTGGTATTGTTCAGTGCTGTTACGGCCAAGTGCAAGGCTTCCTCTACATTATAAACGGCCACCGCCCATAGGGCTACATAGCGCTCCAGGTTGTCCTGACTGCTAACGGCTACTTCGCGTGCCTTATCAAGGTCACCCAAATAGGCCTGTGCCAGCTCCAAGGTACGCTTGACCACCGACTGCTGGGGGGCTTCCCAGCCAAAGCCAAACCAAGTATCTACCGCACGTACCACACTGCTAAAGCGATTGAGGTTGTGCTCCAATATCACTCCTATAAAGTGTTGGAGTACAGGGATCGTTGTCTCGTCCAAGGCCTCCAAAATCATCTGGCGGAGGTCTTCCTGAAGTTGCGCCGCCAAAAGGGTCTTCTCTACCAAAGTATGATAGCGCTTATCTTCCACCATGAGGCAGCCCTCTACCAAGGAAGCGCACACCTTACCAATCTCGTCCTCGCCCAAGAAGATCTCTTCCACCAATGAATAATACTTATCAGGATTCTCGGAAATCACCTGAGCAAAAATATCCGATGAGGCACCCTTATAGACAGCATATTGGAATTGTTCGGCTATGGGTAGCACGCCAACTCCCATATTGCGGAGTCTGCAAAGCCACTTAAGCACCTTCAGTTGGGTCTCCCTATAGTCCTCATGGTTGGGCGAGCGGAAAGGTCGGCGATACCAATCGCTTGGGTAGGGGTACTTATAGGCATCGTCCCAGATACGTTGTACGTATGGGGCTTGTACCTCTCCAAAAAGCAAATCGGCTAAGCGCTTGCCTTCCTCTGTTTCCCATAACTTATCAGCAAAGCCAAAGGAGGTGAATTTTTCACGAAATTTAGTTTCTTCCCTATAATAGAAGATATCAGCAATATAGATCCCTAACTGCTGGTAGGCTTCAGAGAAAGAAGCAAAAGCCTCTTTCTTAAGCGACTCCCGCTTATGGGGCGCCAAATGTTCTGCTACTTGTTCGTCTTTTAGCATGATATTAATGGTTAATTGTTAATGGTTAATGATTAATTGTCAATGGTTAATGATTAATGGTTAATGATTAATGGTTAATGATTAATGGTTAATGATTAATGGTTAATGATTAATGGTTAATGATTAATGGTTAATGATTAATAACACGAATCAATAGTTAAAATGTTATTCACTAACTGTATAAGACACAATAAATTGTGTCTTAACAAATTAGATTCTACAAAAGATTTTAACCCTTGATTCATATTAATAGTTAATAATTATTGGCATTAATCATTAACCATTAATCATTATTAACGGATTTTCCCTTCGGAAAGCAGTTTCATCTTACTGATAATCTCAGCGGTCTTCGGGTCGTCATCTACAAAGGGGAGGAATACACGGCCTCGGTGTTGGCTCTGTACAGCCACTACATTGATTTGCAAGCCACCACGGCTAATCATACCACTACCCAGATGCAGGCTGTAATCCCCATGCTCGGTTTTGACAAGAATATAACGCTCCTTGACCTCTACGTTCTGTAGCTTGAACAGACGTGCGCTCTCACGAGCCAAAGCACCGCGCATCTGCATAGTGCTATGAGAGGCTTCGGGATCTACGCCTCCTACATGGGCTACGCTGACTACCAAATCCACATCGCGCATCACCTCACTGAAGATCACAGGATTAATCTCCTTCATTGGCACTTCCTTGCCGTCCTTAAGATTGTAGAAGACTACATACTCTAGCGTTGGTGCTTCCACATCCGAAGGGGTATACCAGTCAGCTGCTGCATAGATCGTCGCACGGAAACCTTCCTTGTGATATACTTTTTGGAGTCCCTCCTCATAATTGACTGTCCAGCCACGACCACGGAGCAGTGCCACCGTCTTTTGAGGTTGTACTTGGTGACCTTGGTAGCGCTCGCTGCGGTTGCTGGTCTCCAGTTCGTCTTTGGTTGGCACATAGAGTTCACGGAATACCTGCTTGAAGGGCTGCTTGATTTCCTTATCAAACAGATACTTTTGGTACAAATCCCACTGTACCGCATAGAACAAATGGCTTGGGTGTGCAATCAGCAGCTTATCGGCTGCTTTAAGTGGTGTGAGTGTCCCCTCTGCACTTAAGAGCTTGCCATCTTGCCAAAAGCCTGAAGCCTGGGTCTCTGGATTGAAGAGTACGAGCTTGCTAAGCATGGCCTTTACCACAGGGTGTTCCAAGATTTTGGCCAATTCAGCAGCTGTAAAGAGCGTTTGGGAAAGCATGGCTTGTTCCAAAGATAGTCGAGTACGGCTGTACTGTTTTGTTAGGTAGGTCTTGCTATCCTTGAGCGCTTCTACCTGCTTGTCTTTCTTATACTTATCAGGGATAGATTTCAGGGTCTTGTCGCCTTTGGTTACTTCCAATTCTGCCTTGCCTTGTTCGTCAATAACCAACTTAATAGTGGTGTCGTCCAGTACAAGGGTTGCCTTTTCCATAATCTGTTGGGTTGCCTTGGCCTCCATAGCCCAGCTAAAACGGATACTATCCTCATAGCCTGCATTGCGGGAGAGGTTGTCCAGACCTATCTCCACCGCATTCTTCTCGCTCTCTTGGCGTTGCTGACCGAACTGTTTGCTTTCCTTGAGGAAAGTTTGCAAGAGGTTATAGCGCCTTACTAAGTCTTCCTCTTCCTTCTTTTTGTTGATAGGCACTAGTCCTAAGGCCATGACATAGTCTTTGTCTCTCTTTTCAGTAATTTTTTGGATTACTTCGCCCAACTTAATCTCACCTATAAGCACCGCTGAATAGAGCTTTACGCGGCGATAGCCCATACCGTCAGAGAGGTACTTGGCCGATTCTTGGATCAGCTTCCAGCCCTCTTTGCCCACCGCCTTATGTACGCGATGGTACCAATCCACATCTATAGCACCACGCTGGAAGTCATCACGCGGTACGGTAGAGTATTGGGAGACAATCGTTTCTTTCTCTGCGTCCATATAATCGGTCGTATGGGCGATAAACCACCAAATAGCCTCCTTGAAGTCCTTGATCTGGAGGTAGTCCCCTATCCAGTCTGCCCAATGTAGGGCATAGCAAGCGGCTTCCACTAGGCGTTTATCAGTGATTTTGATCTTGTCCAGATGCGCCTTAAAGGCCGCAAAAGTATCCGTCGCATTCGGCTGGCTCACCTCCAAGATATGGCTGAAGGTACGGCGCTTGGTAAGATCATTGCCGTAGTAATAGCCCTTAGCGAAAGGCTCCTTGCCCATACGCTCCAAGGCCTCAAAGAAGTAGTGCATGCCCTCTATCTCTTGCAGGTATCGTATGTAGATAGAAGCATCGGTAGGTAGGTCGCCACGTTGCAATTCTACTTGGAGCATACGCGTTTTGAGTAGTTCCAGCTGGGTATCGGGGAAGGTAAGCGAAGTTTTGAGCGCCTCAGGCAATCTTCGGTAGAAGTAGTTCTCCCCTCCTTGCGCAACAGTGAAGAGATCATCCTCCAAGAGACAGAAGAATAAGAGGTCATCTGCCGAGAGTTGTCCTTTTCGGTAGAGCGTCAGGGTCAGCCCTGCTAGCCCTCCATTTACCCCTGGTAGGCGCTCACTCTCACGTACCTTGGCTCGTAAGTCTGTCAGTACCTCTTGGGGGTTATAGATAGTAAGGTCGTCCTTGGTTTGTTTTTGGGCATATACATAGTAAAGTAACTGCCAAAGTTTCAAGCGCTGCTCAGGGGTATAATAGTCTATATCTCCATTTTCAACTTGATTCATAGAGATAACAAACTCATCAATCACCTCTGTCCAGTCCATATCGTCATAATCGCGCTCTATCTTCACCTTACGCTTCTCTGGCGGATAGGTAGCCAACGCATCCTCAAAGACAGAGAGCTTAAAGCTGACCAAAAACACTCTATCTTCGGCATAGGCCTCGCTTATAGGGGCTAAAAGGTCTTCCAAGCGGCGGGCTTCACTGTCGTAATAATTTCCCAAATCACCCTTGAAAGCCACCTTGAAGTCAGGGTAATAGCCTGCCAAATAGTCCTTTAGCTGCTTAGGTATCTCATTCTCATAAAAGATATTTTCGCAATAGCGTATGGCGTATTCGTATTCTATCTCATTGAGCTGGTGCTTTTGGTGCCAGTCTTTCCAAAGCTCTGCCAGTGGCAGGTCATTGAGCCTATCCATAGGGGTTTCGCCTTCCTGCTCTTGGTGCTGGCGCCTGATTTCTTTGCCCAAAAGAGTGGTTATGGTAGCCCCTTGATAGCCTTCGTATTGGTATTCATAGTCTTTGTGCTTACGCCATATCACCAATAGATCATTGAGGGCTTCGCGTACTTTCTCTACCCGCACAATTTTATCAAAGAGAAAGTCGCTTTTTTTCTTAAATAGTCCCCCTTTTTTCTCCTTACGCTCCTTGTCAAACTGAGGCTGAGGCAAGACAAAAGGGGTAAGTCTGTCAAAATCAATCACGCCAAATCCATTGGAGAGGTCATAGCGCACTTCTCCTGTCTCATCAGAGTTGTAAGCGAGCTTGTCCATCAGTACCTGCTCGTTCTTGGTGAGCTTACGCCCCCTATAGGCTTCCACTTGCTCGGTTACATAATCGGTAAGCCTTTGTTCTTCCTGCAATACAGAGAGAATTTCCAAAGCCGCCAAGCGCTGGTCGGCACTCTTGGAGACAATAAGGCGAGAGGTACTGTCCTTAAGCACCGCTTCGGGTTGCTTGATAAGCAAGGCCACACTCTCCTTGCGCTGCTCCTTGTTCTTGCGGGAGAGTACCTGCTCTATGGCAAGTATATCCTCATGTACCAAAGGTATTTTTTTGAAAATATCAAAAGCAATCCCGGCTACCATAGCCGCCTTGTCATTCAGAGCTGTACGTACTAAGGCACGTTGCCAAGAGTCGGCTGGATATTTTTCAGGTTTCTTTTTCTTCTCTGCCTCACTCTCATAATAGTAGCGTCCTCGTCCCAGCACTGGATACACATTTTGCAGGAGGTTTTGGCGCTCCTCCACAGGGATTTCCGAGAGTTCTGCGGCCAAGCGCTCTTGTTGCGCCTCATTGGCCTCGCCTATAAGAAAGCGGTAGATATCCTGCGGCTTTAGGGTAAAGCTGAGCCAACGGAAGCCGACACCTTCAAAGTGTTTACCCTCCTTAGGCAGCGTCTTGGCAACGGCCTGCATACGGTCAAAGAGCACTGGGGAAGGGTTGCCCTTTGGGAGATTCTGCAAGAGCCAATAGTCCAAATCAGGAGCTTCTCCGAAATGGGCATCTGCATAAGTGGCTATATCTGTGTAGGTTATTTGGGTTTGCTGTACAAAGTAAAGGGTAACAATACGTCCCTCGTGGCTTGTCTGAGGGTCTTGGATAGCCTTCACCGCCAAGTCCAGTGCCTGTTGTACACTGCGTACCCCCACTGCCCATAGGGAGACATAGCGCTCTATGTTGTCCTTACTATTTACGGCTTTCTCGGCAGCCACACGGTCGGAAAGAAAAGTTTGTGACAGCTCCAAAGTGCGCTTAATCACCGACTGTTGGGGCGCTTCCCAACCAAAGCCAAACCATACATCTACCGCACGTACCACACTGCTAAAGCGGGTAAGGTTGTGCTCCAAAATGACTCCTATAAAGTGCTGCAAGGAGGCCAAAGAGGTTTCGTCCAAGGATTCCAAGATCATCTGCCTTAAGCCTTCCTGAAGCTGAGCGGCCAAAAGGAGCTGCTCTACCAAAGTGCGGTAGCGGGTGTCGTTCGTTATCAGGGCTGCCTTAATCAACACGGGACATACCCCTCCTATCTCATGCTCACTGGAGAAAATGTCTTTGAAGAGTTCATAATAGGCATCGGGTTTTTCGTCAAGGAGCAAAGCAAAGAAAGCCTCCACATTATACTCATTATAGACTACATATTGGAATTGCTCAGCTATAGGCAGCACGCCTACCCCTGAGCTGTAATAGTGATGCAGCGTACACATCTTAGAGAGTTGCACCTCGGTATAGTCTGCAGGATTTTTCGAGCGGAAAGGACGACGCCCCCACCATCTTTGGTAGGGATAGGCCAGCAGCGAGTCCCAAACGCGCTGCACATAAGGGGCTATTTCCTTGCCAAAGAGCAGCAAGGCCAGAGCCTTTCCCTCCTTGCTCTCCCAAAGCTTATCAGGGAAGCTGTAGGAAGCAAACTCTCGCTCGAAGACACATGACTCATCATAGTCTATCAGGTTGGTGATATACTTGCCCAACTGTTGGTAGGCAGTAGAGAAAGAAGCCAAATCCGCTTCTTTGAGCTGCTTAGGCTCATACTTTTCTAGGAACTTGTCGGCTTGTTCTTGCTTTAACATAGGGGGTAGAGGTTAATGATTAATGATTAACAAATAGTGAAAAGTGAAAAGTGAACAACCAAATAGCTCACTATTCACTTTTCATTTCTTACTATTCACTTTTCACTCTCTCGATGAGTTGCGAAGTGGAGCTATCATGTTTTGCGGGCTGAGCGGCTGAAAAGTCCTTGAGAATTGTGCCTGCCAATTGCTTACCAAGTTCTACTCCCCATTGGTCATAGCTATAGATATTCCATAGCACCCCTTGTACAAAAATCTTATGTTCGTATAGGGCGATGAGCTTACCTAGGCTCTCAGGGGTGAGTTTATCAATAAGCAGGGTAGTGGTAGGCTTGTTCCCCTCAAATACCTTGAAAGGTACTAGGTGTTCTGCTACCCCTTCAGCACGTACCTGCTCTGGTGTTTTACCTTCCATGAGCGCTTCGGTCTGAGCCAAGAAGTTGGCCATGAGCTTATCTTGGTGATCTTGATCTCCGTAGAGAGAGTGCTTAAAGCCTATAAAGTCGGCTGGAATGCGCTTAGTACCTTGGTGAATGAGTTGGAAAAACGCATGTTGGGCATTTGTTCCTGGCTCACCCCATACGATGGCGCTCGTTTGGTAATTTACGCGCTGTCCGCCGCGGTCTATATACTTTCCGTTACTTTCCATAATGGCTTGTTGCAAGTAGGCTGGGAAGCGGTGTAGATACTGGGTATAAGGAATAATGGCTTCGGTCTCTGCCCCGTAGAAGTTGGTATACCATACTGAAAGCAAAGCCAAGAGTACCGGTAGGTTTTCCTTGAAGGGCGCAGTACGGAAGTGCTCGTCCATCTTCTGGGCACCCAAAAGAAGTGCAGCAAAGTGCTCATACCCTACCGAAAGTGCAATGGTAAGCCCCACGGCACTCCATAAGGAGAAACGCCCCCCTACCCAGTCCCACATAGGGAATACATTCTCAGGGGCAATACCGAACTCATCTATCTTCTTGAGGTTAGTGGAAACCGCTACGAAGTGCTTGGCCACATCGGCCTCTTTGGCATGCTTGAGGAACCACTTTTTCACCGTAAGGGCGTTGGAGAGGGTCTCCTGAGTGGTAAAGGTCTTGGAGACAATCACAAAAAGGGTCGTCTCAGGGTTCAAGTGCTTGATCACTTCATGTACATGGTCGCCATCTACATTGCTGATAAAGTGAATGTTGAGGTGATTTTTGTAGAATTTCAAGGCTTCAGAGACCATCACTGGCCCTAGGTCTGAACCCCCGATACCGATATTCACCACATCGGTAAAGGGCTTTCCTGTATAACCTTTGCGCTTGCCAGAGATGATTTCCTGCGAGAAAGCCTTGATTTTTGCTTTTACTTCCTCTATCTCTGGGATTACGTTTTGCCCATCTACAAGGATCTCCTTCTCTGCTGAGCGCAAGGCAGTATGTAGCACGGCGCGGCCTTCGGTAGCGTTGATCTTATCGCCTGTGAAATACTTCTCAATGGAGGCCTTTAGGTCGCATTCTTCAGCCAATTGCAAAAGCAAATTACGGGTAGTCTCGTCCCAGTTGTTCTTAGAGTAATCCACTAAGAAGTCCTCCCACTGGAGGGTGTACTTGGGGGCACGTGCCGCATCTTGGGCAAAGAGTTGTTGTAAGGTAACCTCTTTTACCTTAGCAAAATGGGCTTCTAAGGCTGCCCAAGCCTTTGTTTGTGTAGGATTCTGTGTTGCTAACATTTATTTTTTAGTTTTTAGTTCTAAGTTTTTAATTTTGAGTTCTAAGGGGGGGGTAATAGTGACAAGTGACTAACTACTAACTACTGACCACTGACTACTGACCACTATAGTAATTTCTTCAGTTCTTCTATATTAGGCAGTGCTTTACGTAGGGGTTCAGGCATCTCATCGGCTGTTCTAAAAGTAGCTACTCCCATAGGTTTGTCATATGTTCTCACCATATATTCGGCATAAGTCTTATCCACATCTTTACAAAGAATAATCCCTATACTGGGGTTCTCATTGGGCTTACGGACAAAATCGTCCAATATATTCAGATAAGCATTCAACTGACCTAAGTAGGCATTCTTGAAACTACCTGTCTTGAGTTCTATTGCTACCAAACAGGAGAGTTCTCTATGATAAAAAAGAAGGTCTATAAAATGGGTATGCCCTAAAGCCTCTACCTGATACTGACTTCCTAAGAAAGCAAAATCCCGCCCAAAGGTCATAATAAAGCGCTTAATGTTCTGAACAATCTGTTGCTCTACCACTCGTTCATCTATATCCTCCACATCACGTACCCCAAGCTCCTCTACATTGATAAAGTCAAGCAGATATTCGTCTTTGAACATACCTATAGCCTTAAGAGCTTGCTGAGAGGCAGGGAGTGTCTGAACAAAGTTATTAGGCATAGCACCCCTATGCTTATATTCGTCCAATTGAATAGCTTTCTGTAAAGCACGCACGGAAAGGGATTCCTTAGCAGCTAATTCTATATAGAACAAACGCGCTTCTATATCCTTTACCATACTCATAACAAGTACATGATGGGTAAAGCTAATAGCCAAGAAATATTTTGTGAGTGCTTCCTCATAATTAGATAGCTGTGAAAACTTAACAATCGCATCCGTAGAATAAATGTGTTCTGTGCTTTCTCCCAATTCGTCACTCGTGAGTGACGAATTAGAATCGCCTGATTGTAATTCGACCGTCATGACGGTCGAATTATAATTATCTGATAACGAATTACTTGTCCATTCTTCATAGAAAACACGCATCCTCTTTAGGTTCGTTGCTGAGAACCCACGAAGTCCTGGTAGCTCGCGTTGTAGCTGCTCGCTAATGTACTCCAAAGCTCCTGTGCCCCAATATCCCTTACAAAATAGACTTGCTTATCACCATATTAATCTTTAGTTAGTGACAAGTGACAAGTGACTAACTACTGACCACTGACTACTGACCACTGAATCTACCGCAAAGATAGTCTTTTTTATGCTCTTAGCAAATGTTTTTCGGCTTTTTTTCGTATTTTTGCCAACTCAAAATTCAAAACGCATGAAGAAATTCCTATTATTCCTTCTCCCACTGCTTTCCTTAGCGCAGGAGAAGACCGCCCCCGACTATATCAAGACCATTATCTTTCGCGCTGGCGACGACCCTTATAGCCAATTGCCTATTGTTACGCTAGGAGGCAGCTTCTCTCTCTCCTTTGACGACTTACGCGGGGGAGAGACGGACTATTACTATACCTTAATGCACTGCAATTACGATTGGCAACCCTCAGGCCTGCTCAAGAGTGAATATCTCCGTGGCATGGACGATGTGCGCCTGACCCAGTACCGCTATTCCTATGGCACGCTACAGCCTTATACGCACTACAACCTAACCCTTCCCAACGACGATACTGACTTTTTGCTTACAGGCAACTATCTACTGACTATTACCGATAGCGAACAACGGCCTATCTTTACCCGTCGCTTTCTCCTCTATAGCCCTACAGCCACCGTACAGCTCTCTGTAAAGCAGTCCCGTGAGGTCAAGTATGCCGAGACGCGCCAAAGCGTCCAGATGAAAATATCCTCCAAGTCCCTACAGTTTGTCTCTCCCAATACGGCTGTCAAGGTTACAATCCTACAAAACTACCGCTGGGACAACGCTATTATGAACGTACCTCCCCAATATATCTTGGGCAATGACTTGGTGTATAAGTACGACAGAGAAACCTCCTTCTGGGGGGGCAATGAGTATTTTTACTTTGAGAACCGCGACCTGCGCTCCCCTACCTCTGGAGTATATACCACCCGCCGCGAAGGGGACAAGTACTTCTGCCAGCTCTTTACTCAAAGCCCCCGCGCTCATCTGCCCTATACCTATAACCCTGATATAGACGGGAATTTCCGTATTGTCAGCGACCATGGGCGCGACAATAGCATAGAGGGCGAATATGCCTTAATACAGTTCTCCCTCTCGGCCAAGGACTTAGACCCCTCGGACGAGCTATATGTATATGGCGCTTTCTCCGATAATGCCCTAACGAAGGACTATCAGCTCCACTTTGATGAAGAACAAAAGGTGTATGTAGGAAATGTCTATCTAAAGCAAGGTTTCTATAACTACAAGTTTGCCCTCAAGCACAACGGCCAAGCCGACTACAACGCCATAGGGGGCAACTTCTACCAAACAGAAAATACCTATACCGTTTTGGTCTATTACCGCGACACCGCCGACCGCTACGACCGCGTCGTCGGTATGGGAAGCCTACAGAGCACCCAAGTTACAAGGTAGTGAAAAACGATGACAAAGGTAAAATGAACAACAAAAGCACCGATGAAACTTATAACAGCCTCATCGGTGCCCTGCGACAAGCCCTCTCTCGCCTTGGGCAAGAGATTGAGCCTAAAGTATATGAGTATCAATTCCTTTTATAACCTAAAAATATCCTCTGTAGCAACTCCCAACTCTGGGAATATTACCGAATGGATCACATCTCCCTCTACAATAGGGGGAAGCGCACGGTATTGACCATTCTCCAATACAAATTGGGTGATCTCCTTATCAGTAGGGCGTACCACCCAATACTCACAAACTCCTGATTCCTGATAGAGTTCGTACTTATAACGCAGCTCTTTCTTGGAATTACCTGGAGATAGGATCTCTATGATAAGATCAGGCGCCCCTAAGCAGCGCTTGTCATTCTCTAACTTCTTGGGGTCACATACCACACAGAGGTCGGGCTGTACAACACTATCTTCCAAACCTTCTTTATTTCCTAATACTACATCAAAAGGTGCCGAGAAGAGCTGACAAGTTTTCCCTTTAAAATAGTTATAAAGTTCCCCCGTAAGATTTCTAGCTATTTTCTGGTGAGAGACAGCAGGTGCTGGACTCTTTTTAAAAATCTTCCCTTTGAGGATCTCCAATCGCTCCTTGAGCTGCCAATGTATATAATCAGCATAGGTATAAAGCCCATGGGTAAGGTCTAACTGGTCTATATTTGTGATTACACCACTCATGATACATTGTTTTATGGATTACCAAGGGCAAAGATAAGAAAATTAGTGAAAAACGAAAAGTGAAAAGTTCTTCACTTTTCACTCTTCACTTTTCGTTTTTCACTTAAAATGTGATCGGCCCTGAGAAGGTCGTCGTGGTGCTCTCTATACGATTTTTACCACTATAAACCTCTATTTTGAGCTTGAGTTTGCGTTCGGTAACAAAGGCCTGATGCATCTTGATAAAGAGGGTACCACTCACAAGCCCTTGCTTGCCCAAGTGGATATCTGGATTCCCTACAACCTCTATCTGTGCTTGCTTAGGCTCTACAATCTTGAAGGTAAGGTGATCGAAGTCCTGGGTAGTCTTATTGATAATCTTGTAGGTATAGACATTGGAAATCATATCCCCCTGCTTCTGGTAGAGCTGACCTGGCAGACGTAGAATATTGGCCTGTACATCACTACGCAAGAAGAGCAGCCCTATGAGAATACCTATGAGTATAGTAAGTACCGAAGCATAGCCTTTCATACGTGCGGTAAAGCGGAACGGCTCCTTCTTGGCGATTTCCTCTTCGCTGGCAAAGCGTATCAGCCCCTTTGGCATACCCGACTTTACCATTACCTCATCACAGGCATCTATACAAGCGGTACAGTTCACACACTCTAGCTGCGTTCCGTTGCGAATGTCTATATTGGTCGGACACACATGTACACACTGGAAACAGTCTATACAGTCGCCATGCCCCATGGCCTGTCTGTCCTCATTTTTGCGGAATTTCTTACGTCCCTTTTCGCCCTCGCCTCGCTTGTAGTCATAAGCCACTACGATGGATTTGTTGTCCAGAAGTACCCCCTGCAAGCGCCCATAAGGACAGGCAATGATACATACCTGTTCGCGGAACCATGTAAAAACGAAGTAGAATACTCCGGTGAAGATAAGCAGCGCAATAAAGGTATTAAGGTGTTTCAGTGGCCCCTCCTCGATCTCTACCAGTAGCTGATCACTACCGATGAGGTAGGCCAAAAAGACATTGGACACCACAAAAGAAATCATAAAGAAGATGAGCCATTTCAGCCCTTTCTTGCGGATTTTTTCCCAGTCCCAAGCCTGTTTGTCCAGTTTCATCTGCGCATTGCGGTCACCCTCTATGGCATACTCCACGCGACGGAAAACCATCTCAAGGAAAATCGTCTGCGGACAGATCCACCCACAAAAGATACGCCCAAAGGCCACCGTAAAGAGCAGAATAAAGACCACTCCTATAATCATAGAAAGCACAAAAAGGTAAAAGTCCTGTGGCCAAAAAGGAAAACCAAAGATATTAAACCTTCGCTCTAAGATATTGAAGAGTAAAAACTGATTTCCATCAATCTTCAGAAAAGGAGAGATGAAGAATATAGCCAATAGCAGATAGCTCACATACTTGCGATAGCGGTAATAACGCCCCTTGGGTTTCTTAGGAAATACCCATACACGCTTGCCTGAAGTATCTACCGTACCTATAGAATTGCGAAAGGATTCTTGTTCCATAAGGATAATATGTTAAAAAACTACCGCAAATTTACGTATTCTTTTTATCTCTTTTAGCTTTTCTCCCTTCTTTTTTACGCCTTAAACGAAATTTATAATCATTCTACTTTTAAGAAAAAATCTATTGAAGTATAGGGATTTCCTATAATTGTTAGAGAACAGAGGTTAAGGACTAGTCACTGGTCACTAATCACTGGTCACTCGTCATTATCTTCACTGCTTTTACAATCAGCTCCAAGCTTGTCCTCCCCTGCCAAGAGTTTTCGGTCAGTTGGTAGGCGACAGTTAGGGGTTCACCGCTTTCTACAAGCGATTCTTGGTAGCCCAAGCCAAAACCTACAGCTACAAAATCATGATTACTCTTAGGGTCATTGAGGATCATACGCAAGTGAGAAAAGTCCTTACCCACCCTACGTACTTCTTTGGCCAATACATTATGCGCATAGAAGATGGGCGTCATATTCTTAGGCCCAAAGGGGGCAAAACGTTGCAGACAACGGTAGAAAGTATAGGTAATGTCGGATAGGGGTAACTCTCCACTGAGTAGCAGCTTAGGGGCGCGAAGCGCTGGCGGAAGCGTGCGCTCCACCACCTCTTGGAATTTCTGCTTGAAACGCTCGTAGTTATCTGGGTGCAGCGTCATACCTGCCGCCGCCGTGTGTCCGCCAAACTGTATCAGTTCGTCCTGACACTCACAAAGCGCCTCGTACAGATTAAAGCCCTTAACCGAACGCGCAGAAGCGGCCAAGACCTCTCCGCTTTGGGTAAAGACAATGGTAGGGCGGTAATAGGTCTCTATCAGTCGTGAGGCGACAATCCCGATAACCCCTTTGTGCCAATGGGGCGAAAAGACTACTGTCGCTGGTGCGGTTTCCTCTCTGTCAAGAACAATCATACGCAAGGCTTCATCGGTAATCTGCTCATCGGTAGTCTTGCGCTGGGTGTTGAGATATTCTAGGGTGTCGGCCTCATCCAAGTCTTGACCTGTGAGCAAGCGTACCGCCTTTTCGGCATGTTGCATACGCCCTGCGGCATTGACTCGTGGCGCTGCTACAAAAACCAAGTCTCTCACCTCCACCGGATGCTTGGCCGAGGCCAGCAGCAGCTGCATGACCTCTGAGGGTTGCTGGTTGATTAGCTGCAAACCTGCATGTACCAGTATGCGGTTCTCTCCCGTAAGGGGAACTATATCGGCACAGGTAGCCAAGGCCACCAAGTCCAAATACCTATAGGCAGTTTCCGAAGGAAGGTTTAAAGCAGTACAGAGGGCTTGGACGAGCTTAAAGCCTATACCACAACCGCAGAGTTCCTTGTAGGGATACGGGCAGTCGGCTCGCTTGGGGTTGAGTACTGCCACCGCCTCAGGAAGTGTGTCCGATGGGGTATGATGGTCGGTGATGATCATATCTATCCCACGCTCACGGGCATAGACAACCCGCTCATGAGACTTGATCCCACAATCCAAGGTGATGATAAGGGGTATTTCGTTGTCATCGGCAAAGTCTATCCCTTGAGTAGAAACCCCATAACCTTCCCTATACCTATCTGGTACATAGGTAAATACATGGGGGTAGATAGCCGAGAGAAACAGATACAGCACGGCCACCGAGCAGGTACCATCTACATCGTAATCTCCGTAGATAAGTATCGGCTGCTCTTGGTCTATGGCTGAAAGGATACGCTCCACGGCCAGATCCATGTCCTTCATTTGGTAAGGATTATGTAGGTCGGCCAAGGAGGGATTGAAGAAAGCCTTCGCCTGGTCAAAGGAGCTAATCCCCCTTTGCAAAAGCAGGCGTGCTATGGTGTCATGCCATGGGAGTTCTTCCTTAAAAAGCGTGTGGGCAAGTCCCTTCACCGCTTCCTTTGGGGGTTCGGGTCGGTACTCCCATACTAGCTTATTCGCCATGATAAGGGTGCTCCTCGGAATTAAAGAACAACTTGATATGTACAGTGGCAAATTGACGGAACATGGCAATCACCCCGCAGTACTTCTCTACCGAAAGGCTCACTACCTGAGTGATTTGTTCTACATCCAAGTCTTCTCCCTCAAAGTAGTAGTTTACTGTTACTTCTTCATAGATGCGAGGGTGATTCTTGGCCAATTTCCCTTGTACATCAAGGGTAAAGTTGTCCAATACGATTTGCTTTTTCTTAAGCAAGGCCAGCACATCCAGACCTGTACAACCTGCCAAGGCAGAAAGCATCAAGGCTTTGGGGTGCATACCATTGTTTTCTCCTCCGTTCTCAGGAGTGGTGTCAATAAAGAATGAATTGCCACTGGGGTTAGTGGAGGTGAACTGCATGTCTCCTTCCCAATAGACGGTTACTTCGTGCATGTATGTTTGATAATTTTAGTACATTACTTTTTCTTAGGACTACAACCTGCCATGGTAGTAATCTGGATAGCCTCGGTAGGGGCTAGGTATTGGTTACGGGTTACCACCTCTGCTACGGTGTTGCGGGCAAAGTCTTCAAAGGCCTTGGCCAGTGGCGTTCCTTCTTGCAGCGCGGCAGGGCGTCCTACATCACCTGATTCGCGTAGGCTCTGCACCAAGGGGATTTCTCCCAGCAGTGGTGTATCGGTACGTTCGGCTAAGGACTTCACGCCTTCCTTGCCAAAGATATAATACTTGTTCTCTGGCAGCTCCGCAGGGGTGAAATAGGCCATGTTCTCCACCAGTCCCAATACGGGTACATTGATGGTTTCTTGGCGGAACATCGCGATTCCCTTGCGGGCATCGGCCAAGGCTACATTCTGCGGGGTACTTACCACCACCGCACCGGTAATAGGCAAAGCCTGCATGATGCTCAAGTGGATATCGCCTGTGCCTGGGGGTAGGTCTATGAGCAAGAAATCCAGTTCGCCCCAGTCAGCATCAAAAATCATTTGGTTCAGTGCCTTGCTAGCCATAGGGCCACGCCAGATAACCGCTTGGTCAGGGTGAGTAAAAAAGCCAATAGAAAGGATCTTCACCCCATAGTTCTCTACAGGCTTCATCTTAGAGCGACCACCCACCTCTACCGAGGCAGGACGCTCCTCTTGTACGTCAAACATCATCGGGATAGACGGTCCATAGATGTCCGCATCCAAAAGGCCTACCCGAAAGCCCATCTTACGCAAGGCAATGGCTAGGTTGGCCGTAATGGTAGATTTGCCGACGCCTCCTTTACCAGAGGCCACAGCAATGATATTCTTGATTCCCTCTATAGGCTTGCCTTTGATCTCATTCTTATCCGATGTAGGTGCTGCCTCTACGGTGATATTGACTTTCACCTTCGCCTTTTCATATACCTCGGCATGGATCGCCTTCATGATCTCTACCTCTACTTTCTTTTTCGCCTGTAGGGAAGGGTTGGAGATCGTAGCATCTACCACCACCTCGTCGCCAAAAATCACGATATTCTTCACCACCCCCGCATCTATCAGGTTGCCCCCCTCTCCAGGAGAGGTAATCTTGCGAAGGGCTTCTATTACTTGAGATTTTAATAAAGTCATAATAGTTTTGAATTTTGAGTTTTGAGTTGCTAACAACTAACCAGTAATCACTAACCACAAAAACTTCCCTCCGATCTTGTTATAAGACCGAATGAAAGTTCTCTCCGCTAGTGTGTAAGTTCCAAAAGTTTACTAATTTTTTTCTTCTAACTTTTTAAGCTGCTCGCTTCTGTCAAGGATTTCTCTTTTGTCAAGTTCTTCCTTTTTCTCTGCTTCACCATCCTTCATGGCATCCTTGAACTCACGGATACCACCGCCCAGTCCTCGCATCAGCTCAGGAATCTTCTTACCCCCGAAAAATAACAAGGCTACGGCTATAATAATGATCACTTGTGGTGCTCCTATCACCCCCAAGAAAATATGATTTGCTAACATAACTTTTTTTGAGCGCAAAGATACGAGATTTTTTTTATATCTGTACTAAAAACTCGTATCTTTGCAAAAAAATTTTGAACACTTGTCGTTTGTCACTTGTCATTAGTCACTAATATGAGGCGTCCCACCATTTACCTATTCATTGCCTTACACTTAGAGGTTGCCCTAATTTTTGCAGGTCTTACCATCCTTCTTTTTGCCTTTTTGAAAGGAGGAAATGACAGCATTCCTATAATGACCAACATCCTACCCGCCTCTTTGATTTCTTTCTCCTTGGGTTACCTCGCTGGGGAGTACCTTCCTTGGGAGAAGCTACCACCTTGGGCGCGATTTTGGTTAGGCCTTGGAGTGTTCTATGCTATTTTTGTTATAAGCAGCCTCTTAGGATTCTATATTATGGGGCTGATATACGGCAACCTATCTGATGATTATTGGCGATTATTCTATGATTTTTTCTTATTTACAAGTATCTTTATCTTACTCATTGGATGCGTATTAGGCATCTATCTTAGCAAATTGAAAAAGTTTTGAGTTTTTCATTTTTCACTTCTATGAAGCGTTCCACTATTTACATACTAAATGCTATGGCCTTAGAGATGCTGCTGATTGTCATTTTTATCAATTGGATTCTCTCTCCCATAGCTAAGGACAGAGGAAACACAAGAGTCCTATGGATTCCCATACCTATCGCTGTACTAATCTCTTTAGTATTAGGCTATTTGGCAGGACAATATATTCATTTTGAAAAGATTGTTCGCTTTTTCCGTTTCTTTATAGGGGTTATTCTCTTCTATGCTATTTTTATAATAAGTGTCATTTTAGGGTTTGGCTTTTTTCACTTGCTCTACTCCGATCTCCCCAGCAATATATGGGTAGCCCCTTCCATGTTTGTGTTCTTAGTAAGCCCCTATATCATACTGATAGGTTGCTTATTGGGTCTTGCTCTGTGTAGTCTAAAAGAGGATTTGTGAGATAATGACAAATGTTAGATCAGCAAACAAATCTCTATCAACAAATTATCTGCTTTGCACCACCGAATCCAGCCTTTTTCATGAGCATCATGCTCATTTTGTATCTCTACCCAATCTCCTTTTACGCTTATCACTTGGTATATAGCCTCCCTATCCTTTGTGCTAATCACCTTTGATTGCTCAGAAGGCGTCTCTTGCAAAGGATTCAGCTCCCAATTTAGGTTGGTTATTCCCGTAGTATTCCTTAGAAATTTTGCCCAAGACACAAATTTGGCTTCTGCTTTGGGTACAAAATATATATCACCCGTTGCCGAAAGCACCTTATAATATGCCTTCTGCCTCTCAAGACAGACCACATAAAAGATATTATAATCAGGCTTAAAAAATAGGGGAACTATATGCTTAGGATTATACATATCCTCCTCTATATGCTCACTAAGTCCTTGATTTTTGACAGTTATAAGCTGCTTTTCTATTTTTACCAAGCCGATTCCAAGGCGTTCGGTCTTATTATAAAACTCATAACTCAAACGCTCCTGTGCGCTTCCTTTATAGAAAAAGAAAAGCACACAAAATAAAAACATAATAAACTGGGTTCTCATAATTTACTCAAGTTTTGCCTGTCATTCTTCCCCCGCTAGCGCTTATATGGCAGCTCATACCTTCCTCTTTTGTTCGCATGAAAGTTTCAATTATTTTTAGAAGTCTAAATCACTATTGATAAAAGAATCTATTCTGCGTTGTTCTCTATCACTTATTGGCAAAAAACGATCAATCAATATACTATCTAATTTCTCTTCCTTGTCCAGTATAAATACTTTGGTAAGATAGAGCCTTTCTTTCAAAATGAAATCATACTGATAATGACCACTATTCCCTTGATAAACAGATACCTCTAATCCATTTTCACCTACTACTCTATCTATCTTCATATCCCTTACATCAATCGTATCTTTATCAACTATAAAGTGATAAGGAAAAAGATACAGAGAGTCTGCATAATATATGCTATTATTACCTTTATCGTCCTTAATCAAAGCTATTTTACGACTATCTAAAGTAATACTATCATAATAGAACATTATAGGCCCCTTTTCATTGACAATTGTTTTATCTTCCCCTATGACATCTCTACTGAAGAGGATACGCTCTCTCATTTTATCCTCTGAATATGCGCTGTCAAAAGTTGCTATTACATACACAAAGAAAGCCAGCCCACATAAAACAAGTATCAAAAACTTATTTCTTATGGTAATACCTTTAGCTAAGAATACTGCTAAAAATATCGCGATAGATAGTATATAGTAAATCATTTGACAAGATTTATTTTAGATTCTGTTGTAGGGGCAAATGGCAATTTACCCACTAAACAAGTCTTTTCGGACAGTCTCTTTCTGCCTTTCCCTTTAGCGCTCGTAGCACTCCCCTGCAAGAGATGATTTACAAAGGATGTAGCAAAGATAACACATTATCCCCATTTCACAAAATTATTTTAATGCATAAATTCAGAAATACCCAGCAATGAAGGAAAAAGCCTTACTTCCACAAACAACTCAAAACCCAAAACTCAAAACTTTTCCTTGATTTCACCCCCAAAATGTTGTATCTTTGCACTTTCCTATCAGATGACCACTAACCACTGACGTCTGACAACTAAAAACTCACTAATGACTTTTAAAGAACGATTTAGCAAAATTATACATGGCAAATGGCTCTTCAAGTATAGAGTCGTGATCATGAACGAATCTTCCTTGGAGGAGGTCAAAACCTTTCGCCTGAACCGCCTCAATGTCTTTGTATATAGCAGCCTATTTGCAATCCTGATGATTACCCTCACGACCTTGGTGATCATCTATTCCCCGCTTAGACAATATATCTTAGGCTTCTCCGAGGCTGACCAACGCAAACAAATCGTGGATCTGACCTTCCATGCCGACTCCCTACAGCAGCGCATCGCCAGCAATGACGCTTATTTCCTTTCGCTCCAAAAAGTTCTCACTGGGGATATAGAACCCGATAAGATCAATAAGGACTCCGTGCTTAATGCGGTGCAACAAATCCCTGCGGAAGTAGATCTCCAAGCCAGCGAAGAGGAAATGAAACTCCGCTCAGAGGTAGCCAATGAGGAACGCTACAATGTCTTTGACGTGGCTACTGCCAATACCCGTAAGGCCTTCTTCCCGCCTATCCAAGGTATGATCTCCAATGAGTTCAAGGCCGACAAACGCCATTATGGGATCGACCTTACCGCTGCCGAAGGCACCCCAGTCAAGGCCATAGGCGAGGGTACCGTCATTTTCTCAGAATGGTCTGCACAGACAGGCTTCGTGCTGATTATAGAACACCCACATAACTTCGTATCGGTGTATAAGCACAACGCCTCCATCACTAAAAGACAAGGCGACAAGGTGCGTGCCGGGGAGGTCATCGCCCAAGTAGGGAATACAGGAGAGCTCTCCACGGGTGTCCATCTGCACTTTGAACTATGGCATGAGGGCTATCCTGTGGATCCTCTTAACTATATGAATATCAAATAATCACAACACAACTATCATGAGTCTAAAGAGCTTTATCGCCCGTAAGTGGGCTGCCTATATACGCAAACAGATAGATCGCTGGGCTGCTGACCCTATCGCAACCCAAGAGAAAGTCTTTCTCTCTATCATCCAAAAAGCCAAACATACTGCCTTCGGGCGCGATCATCACTTTGAGCAGATTCACTCCTACGAGGATTTCGTCCGCCAAGTACCCATCCGCGATTATGAGGCGCTAGCTCCCTATATAGAACGGGTAAAAAAGGGCGAAGAAAACATCCTTTGGCCTGGCAAGCCGCTTTATTTTGCCAAAACCTCTGGCACTACCAGCGGGGCGAAGTATATCCCCCTGACCAAGGACTCCATGCCATATCATATAGAGGCGGCTCGCAATGCTATCATGTGCTATATAGCTGAAACAGGCAAGGCCGATTTTGTCTCAGGCAAGATGATCTTCCTACAAGGAAGCCCTATCTTGGAAAAGAAGAATGGTATACGCCTAGGTAGGCTGTCGGGTATCTCTGCGCACTATGTGCCTAAATACCTGCAAACCAACCGTATGCCTTCGTGGAAAACCAACTGTATTGAGGACTGGGAAACGAAGATTGATGCCATCGTGGAGGAAACTATCCATGAGAATATGACCCTTATCAGTGGGATTCCCCCTTGGGTACAGATGTATTTCGAACGTCTCCAACAGAAATCCCAAAAGACAGTGGGGGAACTCTTCCCTAACTTTCAGCTGTTTATCTATGGAGGGGTCAATTACGAACCCTACCGCCAAAAGTTCGAACACCTCATCGGTCGCAAGGTAGATAGTGTGGAACTATACCCCGCCAGCGAAGGTTTCTTCGCTTATCAGGATACGCAAACGCAAAAGGGGATGCTGCTGCTGCTCAATGCGGGTATTTTCTACGAGTTTATCGAAGCGGATACTTTCTTTAGTGAAAACCCCAAGCGTATCTCCCTCAAGGACGTACAGTTGGGCGTGAATTACGTGCTTATTGTATCCACCAATGCAGGCTTATGGGGCTACAACATGGGCGATACGGTGATGTTCACCTCCCTATCCCCCTATCGCATCGTGGTAACAGGGCGTATCAAGCACTTTATATCAGCCTTTGGCGAACATGTCATCGCCAAGGAAGTAGAAGAAGCCCTCGCCGAGACCCTTGCCCAACAAGGGGGCGAAGTGAGCGAATTTACCGTGGCACCCCAAGTCAATCCCCCCGCAGGAGAACTCCCCTACCATGAGTGGTTCATTGAGTTCGAGCAAGCCCCCAAGGATATGGAGGCTTTCGCCAACACCCTTGACAAAGCCCTACAAGCACAAAACAGCTATTACAAAGACCTGATAGAGGGCAAGGTACTCCAGCGCCTACACATTACCCCTGTGGCCAAAGGCAGCTTCGCCCAATACATGAAATCCCAAGGCAAATTAGGAGGTCAGAACAAAACCCAACACCTCGCTAACGACCGCAGCATTGCAGACAAATTAAGTGAAAAATAAAAAGTGAAGAATGGTACTCTCCACTTTTCATTAGTCACTTGTCACTAATCACTTGTCACTAATCACTTGTCATTTGTCACTAATCACTACCTCCCCATATACACCAGCAATATGCTTATATCCGCTGGCGATACCCCACTGATACGAGAGGCTTGGGAGAGGGTCGTTGGGCGTATTTTCTTAAGCTTTTCCCGTGACTCGAAGGAGAGGGAGGTAAGTTTGTCATAATTGAAGTTTTCAGGTATGCGAATATCCTCCAAGCGATTGAGTTTGTCCGCATTGTTCTTTTCTTTCTCTATATAGCCCGCATACTTGATCTCTATTTCCGTGTTCTCAAGTACTTCCTTGCTAAGCTGTTGTGCATCGGCAAACTCCTTTACTTGAGGTAGTTCCATAAAGTCGGCCACTGTGATATTGGGACGTGCTAGCACCTTAGCCATCTTATCGCCCTGCTTCATAGGGGAAGAGTCATACTTGGCCAAAAGCGGATTAGCCTCTTCGGGGGTAATACTCGTCTCTTTGAAGAACTGTACAAAAGCGGCTGTTTTGGCCTCTTTCTCTTCCAGCAGACACATGCGCTCCTCACTGGCCAAGCCCAAGGCATAGCCCATAGGGGTTAGGCGTGCATCGGCATTGTCTTGCCTGAGCAGCGTGCGGTATTCAGCGCGGGAGGTGAACATGCGGTAAGGCTCTTCAGTGCCCTTGGTGATAAGGTCATCTATCAGTACTCCTATATAAGCCTCGTTGCGCTTAAGCACAAAGGGCGATTGCTCTTGCACCTTACGGGAAGCATTGATCCCTGCGATGAGCCCTTGCGCACCTGCTTCTTCGTAGCCTGTCGTCCCATTGATTTGACCGGCAAAAAAGAGGTTTTCTACCAGTTTGGTCTCCAAGGTTGCTTTGAGTTGCGTTGGCGGAAAATAATCGTATTCTATAGCGTAACCAGGGCGGAGAAACTTCACCTGTTCGAAGCCTGCCACCTTGCGCAAGGCCTCATACTGTACCTCTTCAGGGAGAGAAGTGGAAAAGCCATTGACGTACATCTCTACCGTATGCCAGCCTTCGGGTTCTACAAAGAGCTGATGGCGATCCTTATCGGCAAAGCGGTTGATCTTATCCTCAATAGAAGGGCAATAGCGCGGCCCCACTCCCTGGATACGACCGGTAAACATAGGGGAGCGGTCAAAGCCTGTACGCAATATATCATGCACCTGCTCACTGGTATAGGTCATATAACAATCCAGTTGATGTGCCAGAGGCTTTGTTAGTGGCAGGTAGGAGAATTTCTCAGGGTTATCGTCCCCTGGTTGGGGAGTCATCTTGGAATAGTCCAAAGAGCGGCCATCTACCCGCGGAGGTGTCCCTGTTTTCATACGCCCTGCTTCAAACCCATGAGCTACCAAGCACTCGGTGATGCCTGTGGCGGCTTTCTCCCCTGCCCTACCCCCACCAAGGGTCTTTAGACCAATATGCAATACTCCATTGAGGAAAGTACCGTTGGTGAGCACCACACTCTTGGCGCGTATCTCGCTTCCAAGGGAGGTTTTAACCCCAACAGCCTTGTCGCCCTCTATGAGTACTTCTGTAACCATTTCTTGAAAAAAATCAAGGTTAGGAAGCTTCTCCAGTTGCAAGCGCCAAGCCTCTGAGAAACGCATACGGTCACTTTGGGCACGCGGACTCCACATGGCAGGGCCTTTGGACTTGTTGAGCATCTTGAACTGAATGGCGGTTTGGTCAGTGATAATACCCATATAGCCTCCCAGTGCATCGATCTCACGGACTATCTGCCCCTTGGCAATGCCTCCTACTGCGGGATTACAGGACATCTGTGCCATGTTCTGCAGTTGCATGGTAATAAGTAGGGTCTTCGCCCCTGTATTGGCGGCAGCGGCAGCAGCTTCACAGCCTGCATGTCCCGCTCCGACTACTATAACGTCGTACATTTCTTTTAATTGTTAATTATCAATTGTTAATTCTGCGATACGCATGCTTAATTTTTAAAGCATTCGTAATGCTACACTTATTAATGGTTAGTTGTCTATTACATCAAACTAAACAGAGACATTATACGATTCCAACTCTTGTATAATTGACAACTAACAATTAACAATTAATAATTATTGCTGTTATTTTTTTGTTGTTTCAAGAATACTAGTAAGCAACTTAATTACTTCAGTTGCATCTGTTCTTATACTATCATACTCTTTTGGAGCAATATAATCTGTTCTTGATAGAAGTTCTAACCAATATAAGGTTTCATTTATTTCTTTTTGAGCAATAGTAAGCTTATGAATAAAATCTGAAGTGCTTTCAGAATGTTCTGATTCATATACCATAGCTCCAACAGAGGTGCCACTGCGCAAGACTTGCTTAGAAAGTACATATTCCTTTTTTTCTTCTGTCAAATACTTATAAAGATTGACCATTCTCACAGCAAGCGCCATGCTCTTTTTCTTTAGTATGTTTTCTTTCATTCTCTTAGCTATTAACAATTGATAATTAACAATTAACAATTGATTTGGCGCGCCATTTGGCAATAAACGCTGGCTTGGCGCCTCCTTCCTTTTGGGCATAGAGATAGGTCTCCACAAGGGTCTTTTCAGGGTTGAGGTAGCGACCACGGCTTTTGTAACCCTGCATGGTATCTCCAAGGAAGGTCTCAGAGAGAAAGTTAATATCGTATTCCTGAATCACCCACTCACGATGGTCTCGTTCTCGCATCATATCCAATGCCCACTGGGTGTATTTCACGTTATTGACATGAGAATTAACATCCAAGTCGCTAATTCTCACCTTGAAATCAGTCACATGAATCATCTCTTCTGGTAGCATCACACGCTCAGTTTGCATATCAAGCCCTCCATCGCGACGGGGGTGAAAAAGCGCTTGGCGGTCAGTCATATCAATAGGGCGGCGAGAGGCAATATCCATGGTAATCCAAGTGGAGGTACTCTCCCCTATCTTGCGGTCACCTACATAGAGTTCAAACTGGCGGAAGGCATGCACCCCCTGAATAGGCAATGACCAGGTATGAATGGTTACCCGCTCATTCCACTGTGGCCACTGATACATCTTGAGTTTCTGCTGGATCAGTGCCCAGAAAAAACCTTGTTTAACTAAGTCCTTATAGCCAAAACCTAAGGACGCCGCATGCTCTGCGGCTATATCTTGCAACATACCCAATACGCCATAGAGGCCTAATTGGTTGTTCAAATTCACTTGGGTGCTACGTACTTTATACGTTTCTGTAAATATTGTCATAATCTCAGTTGTTAGTGGTTAGTGATTAGTTGTTAGTTTTTAGTGATTAGTAATTAGTTTTATGACTCATCACTTATAATTTATCACTTGTCATTTGTCACTTGTAATTATTTTGGTATTCCCCCAACACCTTCAGGTCTTCACTCATAACCTCAAGCAGGCGGAGGGCTTCCTTATATTGCTGGTAATTGGGAAAGGTTCCCTCTACAAAGAAAGCATATTTCCACGGCGTGTCTATCACAGGAAGAGATTGGATCTTGGTCATATTAATCTGGTAGTCTCTCAGTACGTTTAGCACCGTGGCCAAACTCCCACTTTGGTCATAGAGTTGGAACTTGAGAGTTACCTTGTTGATACCTTCCTTGCTGGTATAAGGGTCTTTAGTGGTGAGCACTACAAAGCGGGTCGCATTCTGCTTGATGGTCTGTATGCCCTCGGCCAAAATCTCTAAGCCATAGAGCGCCGCTGCCGAAGTCGAGGCAATCGCTGCTACTCCTTTTAGCTGTTCTTGCTGTATTTGTTTAGCGGCTTGAGCGGTATTGGTTGCCTCTACAAGCTTGATATCTGGATAGTTTTCAAAGAAATCCTTACACTGCAATAGTGCCATATAGTGGGAATGTACCTCCTTAATATCCGAGAGTGCTTGCCCTGGAAGTGCCATAAGGTGATGCTGAATATTCATATAATACTCCCCTGCTATGTACAAATTGTTGTGATCAATTAGCGCATAGTTGGGCAATATCGCCCCTGCAATACTATTCTCTATGGCCATGACTCCCGTCTGAGCCTGACCCGTAAGGAGTGCCTTGACCACTGCATCAAAAGAGCGGCACTCCAAGATATCTATCCCGCTGCCAAAGTAGTCCTGAGCAGCTTGATAATGAAATGAGCCTTCTGTCCCTTGTATAGCAACCATAATATCAATTGTTAATTGTTATTTCCCATGTTGGTTCAAGCCAAAGTACTGAGTAGTTACAAACTTTGAATAATTGACAATTAACAATTGACAATTGACAACTATTTGTTGTTACTAAAGTAAATCAGTTTTCTCCTATATACCGTTAGGAGTTTGGATTTGGAGATAAAACCAATGTATTTCCCTTCCTTGATCACAGGCAGGTTCCAAGCACCTGTACTCTGGAACTTATCCATAACTTGGTTCATGTTATCCACTCCCATGTGTATTAGGGCTGGAGGTGGTTGCATCATCTCCAAGACGGAGACTTTCTCATAGAGTTCTTTTTCAAATATCAGGTGGCGAATATCGTCCAAGAGAATTACCCCCTCTAAGCTGCCTTTCTCTCTGTCCAAGACAGGAAAGATATTGCGAGAAGACTCTCTGACAGCCTCATAGACCACGCCCTTGAGATTCATATCGGTATAGACAGGGACGAAATTGGTCTCTATCACCTGCCCCATATCCATAAGGGTGAGAATGGCTTGGTCTTTATCCTGATTAACAAGCTCTCCCTTGCGACCCAACTCCATGGTATAGATAGAATATTTGTTGAAATACTTAGCTATAGAGAAGGAAATCACGGCTGTGACCATTGCTGGGACAAAAAGAGCATAACCGCCTGTTACCTCTGCTATAAGGAAAATAGCCGTCAGTGGTGCATGAAGTACCCCAGTCATCAGGGCTGTCATTCCGATAAGGGTAAAGTTGGCCAAGGGTAGCTTATGTGGCAACCACTCTATTTGGTTGATAATACGAGCAAAACAATTGCCCATCACCCCACCCATAAAGAGCATAGGCGAGAAGATACCTCCTACTCCCCCTGCTCCAAAGGTTACCGAGGTGGCCACTACCTTAGAGAAAGCCAAGCCAGCTAAAAGCAGGATAATAACCCAAGGATTATGCAAGTCCCAACCAAAGATATTGTCTCCTAAGGAGAGTTCTGGGTGGCCTTCCTTGAGGTGGTTAATCACCTCATGCCCTTCCCCATAGAGTGGTGGCATAAGAAAAACCAACAAGCCCAACACCGCTCCTCCTATAAGTAAGCGTACATAGGGCGAGGAGAAGCGCGCAAAGAAACGATTCACCCACTCATAGACAAAGGTAAAGTAAGCCGACATGAAGCCGCCTACTACCCCTAAGAGCAGGTAGAAAGGAATGTTGCGCATCAGGAAGCTACCACTGACCTGAATGGGCAGTAGTGCTGCATTGCCAAAGAACAGATAAGAGATCAGCACCCCCGAAAGAGAGGCTACAAAAAGCGGCAACAGCGACCAGAGTGTCAGGTCTAAGCCAAAAACCTCTATAGCGAAAAGAATACCCGCCAAAGGTACCTTGAAGATCGCTGCCAAAGCCGCCGCAGAAGCACAGGCCAAAAGGAGCATTCGGTCGGACTGGTTGATATGGAACAAGCGGGCTATCTGCGAGCTGATACCTGCTCCTGTAACCACCATAGGTCCTTCGAGCCCTACCGACCCCCCAAAGCCAATGGTAATAGGGGCGGTAAGCAAGCTCCCATAGGCTTGGAAACGCTTCATAATCCCCTTTTGCTTGGCTACTGCATAGAGAATAGAGGGAATCCCATGACTGACGTCCTTGCGGATTACATATTTCTTTACCAAATAGACCAAGAGAAAACCCACCGCTGGGAAAACCACATAGAAGCCATAGTTAATATAGCGGATAATATTGCCCACCAGCACCTCCTCAATAAAGTGCGTCAAGGAGCGCATCGCCAGTGCAGCAAAGCCCGTAGCGACCCCTACCAACACACAAAGCAGTAGTATAAACTGCCTATGTGTGAGGTACTGTGTCTTCCATTGTAGGAATTTTATATACCAACGCTGCGCTGTTGTTTTCATTGTAGTTTTGAGCTGTGAGTTCTGAATTTTGAGTTATCTATGCGGTCACTGGTCACTAGTCACTTGTCATTAGTCACTTGTCATTATTTAAACTCTTTCTCGTGGCGTTTGCGCTCGTTCTCGTCCAAATAAATCTTTCTAAGACGCATATTCTTAGGAGTCACCTCTACATATTCGTCTTTTTGGATATATTCGAGGGCTTCTTCTAGGGAAAACTTAATAGGCGGAGCGAGTTTCACCTTTTCATCGGAACCTGCAGCACGTACGTTGGTGAGCTTTTTGGTCTTGGTTACATTGACCACCATATCCCCACTACGGGAGTTCTCACCGATTACCTGTCCTGTATAGATGTCTTCCCCAGGGAAGATAAAGAAACGTCCTCTGTCCTGCAACTTATCCAAAGAGTAAGGAATAGCGGTACCCTGTTCCATAGAGATGAGCGAACCGTTGATACGTCCTGGAATCTCCCCTTTGAAAGGCTGAAACTCCAAGAAGCGGTGATGGATAATAGCTTCTCCTGCTGTGGCAGTAAGCAATTGATTTCTAAGGCCTATGATGCCACGGGAAGGAATAAGAAACTTGATGACCATACGCTCTCCCTTAGGCTCCATGCTGAGCATTTCACCCTTGCGGAGGGTAACAAAATCCACCGCTTTTCCACTGACATTCTCTGGTAGGTCTATAGTGAGTTCCTCTACAGGTTCGCACTTCACACCGTTTATCTCTTTGATAATAACTTGGGGCTGACCTATTTGTAGTTCGTAGCCCTCGCGACGCATGGTCTCGATAAGTACCGAAAGGTGTAACACCCCACGACCATAGACGATAAACTTATCCGCACTATCGGTAGCCTCCACCCGTAGGGCAAGGTTTTTTTCCAATTCGCGTTCGAGACGCTCCTTGATATGTCGGGAAGTAACGAATTTTCCATCTTTGCCGAAGAAAGGCGAGTCATTGATGGTAAAGAGCATGCTCATGGTAGGCTCATCAATAGCTATAGTAGGCAGTGCTTCAGGATTTTCAAAGTCGGCAATGGTATCGCCAATATCAAAACCTTCCAAGCCAGCAATGGCACAGATATCACCTGCCTGTACGCTCTCTACTTTCTTACGCCCTAGGCCGTCAAAGGTATGGAGTTCGCGTATTTTTGATTTTATGATGCTACCATCGCGCTTTACCAAGGAGATATTCATACCTGCCTCAAGAGTACCTCGGTGCAAGCGTCCTATGGCAATACGCCCTGTAAAGGTAGAGTAGTCAAGGGAAGTAATGAGCATCTGGAGGCTACCTTGGGTAACCTCAGGAGCAGGGATATACTTGACTACCATATCCAAAAGTGGCTCTATGGTAGTGGTAGGCTTGCGCCAGTCTTCGGACATCCAGTTCTGCTTGGCTGAACCATATACAGTAGGGAAGTCCAGCTGCCAATCCTCTGCACCGAGTTCGAACATAAGGTCAAATACTGCCTCATGCACCTCCTCTGGGGTACAGTTTTCCTTATCCACCTTGTTGATTACCACAATGGGTTTGAGCTTCATCTCAATGGCCTTCTGCAACACGAAGCGTGTCTGTGGCATAGGCCCCTCAAAGGCATCTACAAGCAAGAGTACCCCGTCGGCCATATTGAGTACACGCTCCACCTCCCCACCAAAGTCGGCGTGGCCTGGGGTATCTATGATATTGATTTTTGTGCCCTTATAATTGACCGATACATTCTTAGAGAGGATAGTGATCCCGCGTTCGCGTTCCAAATCATTGTTATCCAGAATCAACTCGCCCGTTTCTTGGTTATCGCGAAAGAGCGCGCAGTGGTGTAAGATTTTATCTACTAAGGTTGTTTTTCCGTGGTCAACATGCGCAATAATGGCTATGTTTCTAATAGCTGTCATATAATTTTTTTTAGGGCGCAAAAATACGAAAAAGTTTTTAGTTTTTAGTTTTTAGTTTTTAGTTATTTAACTAATGAGCTAATTTGCTAATTGATTCATTAGATTTCAATAGATTCCTGTTTAGAGCTTCTTCATTCTTTATTCCTAATCCCATTTGTATTTGCTTACGAGAAAGCATAATAGCCTCTATATCCTCTTGAGTGAGAATATTATCGTATTGGTCTATTTCAGAATCTGCCACTTCAACCCCTATATCATTTAGGAATTTAATAATTGCCTGATACTGAGTAAAACTAAGCTTTTCTTTTAAAGGAATTATATTTGTATTCATAGTATTCTTATATTCTTAATGAGCGAATTTGCTGATTGACTCATTATAAAAATAGTGCTACAATGGCGGCAATAATCCCATAGACGAGCATAGGAATAACCGTTTTCTTAAGGATACTACCCTCTGCATTGTCAATACCTAGGACGGAGCAACCTGCAATAATATTGTTGATGCACACCATATTTCCCATAGCACCCCCTACTGACTGTAAGGCCAAAATCAGTGGTACGGAAAGTCCTGTGGCGGTAGCTACCGAATACTGTACCGCCCCGAAGGTAACATTGGAAATGGTATTGGAACCCGAGAAGAATGCCCCCAAAGCCCCTAAGTAGGAAGCAAAAGACACCCAATGCTGCTGTGTGGCATTGGCCAATCCCTTACCAATGACTTGGGTCATGGAATCCTCTCCGCCAATCATCATGAGTTTCACCATAATCATAGCACCTACCAAGGCAAGGAAAGGTTTCTGCATCTGGAAGGCACTCTTGAGGTAGATGTCTTTGCACTTATCCCAAGACAAGCGGAATATAAAGAAGGAAAGTACCACAGTAACTATAAAAGGAATGAGCGAAGGCGTATAGAGGAGCTTATAGCTATCGCTTACCCCAGTTCGGAAGATATCTTCTACGGAGAAGATCAATCCTCGGCTGACTTTGAACACTCCCATTTCACCCAAGGAGAACTGGAACCACTCAGTGGCATCGTTGAGCATCGCCTTGAGAGGGAGCTGCTTTACTCGGGTGATGATCAGAATCACAATAAGCAAAAGGGTAGGCGTAAAAGCCTTGATAAGGGTACTGCCTGGTATAGATTGCTTTTCTTGTACCTCTGCTGTTTTGGACAATCCTATGCCCTTGCCTGCTACCAATACTGAGATAAAGAGTCCTATAGCCCCTCCGACTAAGGAAGGAAATTCATAATTGAACTGGGCAATTAAGAAATAAGGAACGGTACAAGAGAGGATACTAATAAGAATAAAGAGTGCATTTTGCTTGATTTCTTTCCAAGAAACAATAAAGCGCAAAGCCAATACTGGAATCACAAAACCTGCAATAAGGTGAACAAGCGCAGTGATTTGTCCTATTTTGGAAACATCATCTCCGTTAATTGTTCCACTATCCAAGAGGGTTTTGAAGCCATACCAAGTAGGGGTGCCGACTGCTCCAAAAGAAACAGGTACAGAGTTCATCACCAAAGCGAGCATGACCACTGGCATAGGTTTAAACCCTAAGCCTACCAAGATAGGCGCTGCAATAGCCACAGGGGTACCAAAGCCACTAGCCCCTTCAAGCATAAAAGCAAAAGCCCAGCCGATAATCATCAGCTGTGCTACAGGATTCGGGCTGATGTTGCCCAGCCACTGGCGGAGCGTATTCATAGCCCCAGAGGCTTCCATCATACGGTTGAAGAATACCGCCCCGAAAATCACCGAAATAGGGGTGAATACCGAAATAATCGCCGAAACGATATTGGCATTGAGTAGTACAAACTCATTCTTGAAGTAAAACATCTGTAGCAGATATACCAAACCTGCTATCAGTGGGAGTGCTACATACGAAGGAAAAGCATTGCGCTTTACCATGAGGTAAATCAGTAGCACAATAGGAAAGATGCTCAAAAAAAGATCCATATCAATTGTTAATTATTAATTGTTAATTGTCAATGATTAATGACTAATTAAGGTTTTCTAATTTTGCGCAAATATATAACATTTCAGACATATAAACAAATTTTTTTTCAGTAATCAAAGGGCAGCCATCAGAGGTCAGCGCTTGAAACTGACCCCTGACTACTGACCTATGAAAACTAGATAGAATTAAGGAATTCGAGTAGGTCGGCTCGTTCCTTTTTGGTGAGTTTCTTAAAGATTTCTTTAGAACGGAGTGCTTCTCCTCCATGCCAAAGAATAGCCTCGGTGATATTCTTAGCACGACCATCGTGCATAAAGTGCGTGTGCCCACTTGCTAAGGCTTGTAGACCTATGCCCCAAAGCGGACGGGTACGCCATTCACGACCATTGGCCAGGAAGTCAGGACGACCATCGGCGAGGTCTTCCCCCATGTCATGTAAGAGCATATCGGTATAAGGATAGAAGGTTTGGTTGGCCAAAGCATTGATCGGCGCCTGCAATGTACGCTGCTTAGGTGTATGACAGGCCGCACAACCAATACCATCAAAGATACGAGAGCCATTGCGCACAGAAGCCTTATTCATATTGCGAGCAGCAGGTACAGCAAGAGTTCTAAGATACATTTCAGTGGCATCTACTTGGTATTTAGTCATCTCAGGATCATCGTTCAAACCATCATCAACCCCTACTTGTCCATGTCCTAATTCCACACGGTAGCCATGATAAGGGTTGGTTACTCCTAAGTCACCTAAGTAAGAACCCGCAGCTTCATCAAGTAGTGTAGCAGTATTGGCTTTCCAGCCAAAACGACCAATACCCATACGTTGGTTCGCCTCGTCCCATACGCGGTTCACTTTCCCAGAGATGCCGTCTTTGTTTTTATCCTCTATATCTTCAGCGGCTAAGAGGTCTGCTTCGGGGATAAACTCCAATAGCCCCAAACCATAGATAGGCATACTAGTACGAGGAGAAATCAGAATGTTGGCAGGCACTGTAGCTGTCACTCCTGTAAGAGTATAGATCGGCTTTTTCAACACGACCTGAGTGCCGTCCTTAAAGGTTTCCACTATATCTTGATAAGTTACGCCAAAACGTCCTTCGGGCTGATAGCCAAAAAGCGCTCGGTTCTGTACTTGGGTGCCAAAGCCAGGTACTGGCAACGGCCCTCCATGTTCATCTGCTCCGGGGAGACTTACTCTCATAAAAAAACCTCTGGCTCTGACCATATCATCGGCAGGAAAGGCAGCTCGCCCATCACCTGGATGGCAATCAAAACAAGAAGAACTATTAAAAATAGGCCCTAATCCTCCAAAATTAGGAGCAGGATTACGGACAAAAGTTTGTTCGAACATACTATCCCCATCACCGTGCATATCATCTTCCTCAGGAGTAAGGCCTGGTGCAGGAAAACCATAAGCAAAACTTGTCTCATTGAAGATTGTTGTTCCTCCTCCTGCGTAAGTACGATCGCTCAAAGAAGGGAGATTCTCTGGGTAGATATACTCGTTCTCTTCCATATTACAAGCTGAGAGGAGCAGTGTGGTTGCTAAAAGTGTTTTTATAATTTTCATCGTTGAGGGTTGTTGTAAATAGATTATATGAGCAAACGACAAAAGAAGTCTAAACCTTCTTTTGCCGTCTGCTCAAGGTTTTAAGTTCATTAGTCTTCTTTAGGCTCTACTACATTATAGTATTTACCTAATTCTTTTTGGATAATTTCACGCAATTCCAATACAGTTGCTTGTGCTTTAGCTACAGCAGGTCTATTATTGATAATAGCATCGGCATAAGATACAGGGATTGCCTCGATATCAGCGATAGCTTTCTCTATTTGAGCCTTCATCTTGGCATCGAGCTGAGGGTCTAACTTTTTGATAAGGTCAGTAAGTCCTTTACCTTGCTTGCCTGCATAGTCAAACTTACCTAGGTAAACATTCTGAATGCTTCGCATATTATCAGCAAAGTCCTTACGGGTATTATTGCTAAAGCGAGATTCTTCCTTAGAAGGGTCTGGATTACCATTATTTTCCTTAGGGTTAAATGATTTGGTAATTTTAGAAGCTCCTACCTCATCGGCAATAGTCCATAGTCCTGAAACGATTTCAGAAAGGGCATTTTTAGTAGACTTATAAGTATCATTTGTCAAAGCTGGGTTCAAAAATTCCTTTTTAAATCCATTGGCATCTTCCCAAAGGCTATAAAGGGTTTGTGTATTTGTTTTCAAATCTACAGAAGCTGCCTCAAGGTATTCTTTTTTACGGTCAGCCTTGTTGCTTCCATTGTCGATAAGTGCCTCAGCTTTGATTGGGTTGTTACCATCTTCACCCCAAATAAGGAACTCGATCAAGTGGAAACCACGTGTATCATCATTGGCTTTAATCACCTCAGGAGTAATAGGAGTACTTGCTGCTACTACTTTTTGCATTCCTTCCAAATCAGAAGGCCAGTCGTCCATAGCCCCGTCAAGGTCATTTGGTTTCTTGACAGGTCCCCAAAGGAAAGCCTCCGATTGTTCCCAAGGAGAACGAGCAGTACTCCAAGCCTCACGTGCTTTTTGGAGGGTTTCTGCTGTAGGATTAGCTCTAAGGGCATCAAGAGCGGCTTTCAAGACAGTTGTTTTGTCGTTGAGATCTTTGTAAGTCGGAATCACCACATTGTTTACAATGTCATGGATTACGGCTAATTCTTCCGCTTCGGTAACGCTACCTTTCTCATCAGCGTTTTTGTCGTCTTTTCCACAACCTACGAGGAAGGCTGCTGAAAGCATACTAAGTGTTAAAGATTTAAAATTCATATCATTCTGTTATTTGAAATTTTACTTTGATAAAATGGATATGCTATATTCTTAGAAAGAAAAGGCAATCCCTACTGAAAAAGTATTTTCTTTTATATTTCTGCCTGTATATACAGGTACTTTTTGTTTTAGGTCAATAAATTCAGCACCTAATGTACGCCACTGATAATGTGCCTTTACTACCACTTGAGGAATGACAAACCAGTTGGCTCCTACTGTAAAGGCATTTCTCTCCCACTTAGGATTTTTGAGAATAATTCCCTGTGTCTTTCTCATAGTGTCATAATAGTCATAGCGCAAGAAAGGATATACTTTTTGCACTGTATTCAAATTAAAGAGATGTAGTATCTCATAACCTGCTTCGGCGGCAAAACCTATAGCCTCTTTTCCTACAGGAGTTCGCTTAACACCTAAAGCCTTTGGTAGTTGTGCGTTGGCCTTGGAAATATGATCGGAGTTCTGTACATTTCCCCAGATAAAAGCGGTATTAAAGCGCAATGGCCCCTCATCATAAGAGAGATGTCCTGTAAAGAGGGTTACTCGTCCGTCCTTGAACAAATCATCTTCAGGTCGGTTTGGTGTACTATTACCTGTATAAAAGCCTGCACCTACGAAGGTATGTTTGTTATTCCCAAAGAGATAATCCAAACGCCCTGTAAATGCAAAAGCATTGGCATTGGCCATTTCAAAGCGCAATTGGTGCCCGCCCTTTACAAAATTACGAGAACTAAAGCCTGTAGCGTCTAAGCCATTAGTAACAGAGAGTTCATAGCGGAAACGTTCGGCAAAAGTTCCATAGAACTGCACTCCATTCTCATACCAGCCCAAGGGGAGTATTTCATTTTCCATTTCAGGTTTATGAGTGGTAAAGTATGAAGTAGGTCTATCAAGTGTCTGTGCCAAGTTCAATCGGAGTTTTACGCGTCCTGCTCGTACATTGAAATAAGGGCGGAGCTGGAAATCTAAGTACATCTGTTCGAGCTTCACTTCGCCTCCTGCTTCTACTTCTCTTTCAAATTCGCCTGCTTCTTCTTGTATATCCGTTTCCATAGTAATTCCTGTCCCCCCATGCTCAAACTCAACTTCTGATCGCATAGAGATCCAATCATTAAAGCGATATCCCAAATAGAGGTTCAATCGCTCATGGTCTATCTTATCCTTTATATAAGGGTCGGAGTCATAGGTGCCATATTTGTAGTAATTCACCGCTCCATAACCAGAGAAGGAGAAGCGATCCTTACTTAAAGGGCTGGGAGATAGTGCTTTCACCACGCTGTCCCTTTGGTCTAGTTCCCGCAGGATCTCCTCCTTGAGTTGTGCCTTCAGTGTAGTATAATCGGGCTGCTCCTGTGCCGAGAGCATACTAGCGCCACATAATCCGAAACAAACGGCGAGTATCTTTTTCATTATAAAGATTTAAATTTGTGTTTCTTAGAGAAGGCAAAGATATGCTTTATTTGGTACAAATCCAAATAAAAATAAAAGAAAATTGCAAAAAGATAAATACTAAATAATTAATATGATATCGTCTTGTAATGATTAAATTCGTACCTTTGCAAAAATATACATTATGTTAGTTGATTTCAACACTTTACAAGATACAGCACGGGTATGGATCTATCCATGTAATCGCTTGCTGACCGAAGAGGAACGCACACAGATCAGTGCTGACCTCAAGGCATACCTTAGCTCATGGGCATCGCATGGACAGTCGGTTCGGTGTGCCTTTGAGATTCCTTATGCCCGCTTTATCGTCATTGCAGCTGATGAGAACCAGCATATAGGCGGCTGCTCCTTGGACGATTTGGCTCACTTTATCCAAGACTTGGAACGCAAACACAATCTTTTGCTCTTGGACAAAATGAATGTAAGTTACCGCCATGAGGGGGAAATCTACTATGTACCTTTGGTAGATTTCAAGAAATTAGCCCAACAAAAAAAGGTGGATAACCAAACTATTGTTTTTAACAACTTGGTTACCAACCTTTATGAGTACCAACATGCATGGGAAACACCCATGGAGCATAGTTGGCATAATCGTTTTCTCAAATAGAGCGTATGATTATTTCTTTGCTTTTACCTTTACCACAAGTTCGATTTCGTCATTGATGAACTTGTCCTTTAGGTCACCGAATACAGACTTAGAAGCGTAATTCACTCCGAAATCCACACGGTTGATTTCAAAAGGCTTAGACTCAAGGGTTACTTCACCATCGGCAATGGTAAGGGTAGCAGGGAAAGAAATAGTTTTGGTTTTACCCTTTAGAGTAAGATCCCCAGTTACGTTGGTTCCGTCGAAGGAAGTAAGCTTGAAAGTCCCAGTAGGATAGGTTTTTACGTTGAAGAAGTGGTCAGCCCCATCTTCCTTACCTGTACCTTTGAGGTGTGCTTCAAGGTCGAGTTTACCGTCGGCTTCGGTAATGTCGGTTACAGTAATGGAGTTCATATCAATGGTGAAATCACCTGTGATATTACCATTATCTACGGTAAGGCTACCGCTTTTCAAACTAATAGTTCCTGTGTGTTGGCCAGTAGGTTTCTTTCCTACCCACTCTATTACAGAAGAAGGTTCTGCGGTGTAGGTACCAGAGGCAACCACATTGGCAGCCACTTGTTCTACAGCAGCAGCGGCTTGTTCTGCATTTGCATTGTTGTTCTTACAACTTGCCAAAGAAAGGGCAAGCACAACGGCACAAGAGAGTACAATCTTTTTCATGCGTATTTCTGTTTATTAAATAAAGGGCAAAGATAGCATTTATTTATTTTGCTCTTCATCAATCAAATGTTAAAACTTTTTTAGCTATTATGCAAACCCATATTTCCATTGTAGGAATGGGAAGTATTTCCCCTTTGGGACATACCCGCCAGGAGGTGTGGCGTTCCTACCTATCCGAGGGGCACCTGCTTGAGAATAAGGTCGTTGGCGACACTCTTTTTCCTATAGGCGCTTTAGGAGGTGAGGCTTTGGCAGAGATTGCCCTCTTGCAACAGACCTCTGTTAAGTACAAGGACTTAGACCCCACGGTGCTCTATGCCATGTATGCTGCGCGCCAAGCCCTTGGTGAGGCTCTTTGGCCAAGGGATAAGGACTTTGGCGTCAATATAGGTTCCTCCCGTGGTGCTACGACTCTTTTTGAGCAATATCACGCACAGTACTTAGCCCAAGGTAAGACCACTCCGCTGGCCTCCCCTACTACCTCTTTGGGCAACATAGCCTCGTGGGTGATGCAAGATGCCAAGGGGCATGGCGTGGCTATCTCCCACTCTATTACGTGCTCTACGGCGCTACATGCTTTGGTCAATGCCGTGGCTTGGCTGCATGCCGATATGGCCGAGGGCTTTCTTATCGGTGGTAGTGAAGCAGCACTAACGCCCTTTACCCTTGCCCAGATGAAAGCCCTAAAGATCTATGGCAATGCCGCAGCTGCCTATCCCAGCGTACCCTTGCTTACAAGCAAGGAGAAAAACACCATGGTACTGGGCGAAGGCGCGGCTGTTTTTGCCTTGGAGAAAGGCAGCTCTCCCCGCGCTTTGGCTACCATCAGAGGCATTGGCTATGCCAGTGAACCCATCACCCATCCGGTGGCCATCTCCGCCGATGCCGAAGCACTGCGCCGCAGTATGCAGCAAGCCCTTGAAGGAATAGATCCCAAGGAGGTAGATGTGGTTATCCCCCATGCCACAGGTACACTAAAGGGCGATCAGGCTGAATACTTGGCTTTGGCAGAGGTCTTTGGCACAGAGCTGCCGCTGCTTACCACTAACAAATGGAAAATCGGACACACCTTTGCCGCCAGTGGTGCCTTGGCTATGGAAATGGCCGTGCTGATGCTCCAGCAACAGCACTTTTTGCCTGTTCCCTACCTCCCCGCTGCCCCTGAGCGCCCACTTAGAAACATACTTATCAACGCCACAGGCTTTGGTGGCAATGCGGTAAGCGTGCTGATAAGTGAAGAGTGAAAAGTGAAGAGTGAAGAGCCGTTTTTCATTTTTCTGAGAAAAGTTTTGGACATACCAAATATTTGTAGTATTTTTGCCAGCTGAATTATTTCATAAAAAAACCAATCCTAATGAAGATTAGCAAAGAACAAATAGACGCGCTTAATGCCGTAATTACCTTAGAGATTGACAAGGCCGACTACCAAGGAAAGGTAGAGGAAGCACTGAACAACTATCGTAAGAATGCTTCTGTCCCAGGCTTCCGCAAAGGACATGTGCCTATGGGAATGATCAAAAAACAATATGAAAAGGCCATACAGATGGATGAGCTTAACAAACTCATCAGTCAGTCTTTGAATGATTTCATCGATCAGGAGAAGCTCCAGCTACTAGGCCAGCCCATTCCTAAAGAGGAAGGTTCAGATGCCAACTTTGGCGGCGATCACCACAAGCTTGTTTTTGAAATAGGCTTAGAACCTGAATTTACCATTGACCTAAGCCAACCTATTGACTACTACGATATCAAAGTAACTGATAAGGAAATAGATACTCAGATAGAGCACCTCCGTGGCCACTTCGGCCGTTATGAGGAGAGCGATAGCATCACTGAGAAAAGCCAGATTTCAGGTACTTTCTTCAATGAAGCGGAACATATAGACAAATTCTTTACTTTCACCGCTGCACAATTGGGCGAAAAAGCCTTAGAAGCACTCAAAGGCAAAAAGGTAGGTGACCAACTTACCCTCTCCACGAAAGGCCTTTTCAAGGATGCACATATGCTTATGCAAGCCCTTGATAAACCACATGATGAGGTACACGACCTAGATATAGAGGTAACTTTCACTGTAGAGAAAATCCAAGAGCAGATTCTGGCTGAGATGAACGAGGAGTTCTTCCAAAAAGTATATCCTGATACCACTACCGAAGAGGCTTTCCGCGAGAAGGTAGCCAAGAGTATCAAAGAAGACTTTGACCACTCTTGCGATGTACGCCTTTTGGACGATGCCACTGAAGCACTTTTGGAAAGAACCAAGTTCGACCTTCCTGCTGACTTCCTCAAGCGCTGGATTCGCACCACTAGTGAAAACCCTATCACTGAAGAAGAAGCAGCTGAAGACTACGAAAAATCTGAAAAAGGCCTACGCTACCAACTTATAGAAGGTAAGATCATAAAGGACAACAACCTACAGGTGTCTTACGATGAAATCCGCGAGTTCTGTGAAAATGCGATCCGCGCTCAGATGGCACGCTTTGGCTTGTTTGAAATCGGAAAGAAAGAGTTGGACAACTTTGTAAACAATACCCTAAAAGAACGTGCAGAAGTAGAACGTATCCATCGTGAACTCACCGGAGGCAAGCTCATACAGTTCTACAAAGAAAAAGCCAACTTGAACAAAATAGAGATTGATATAGACTCTTTTATAGAAAAGTTCTATTCACACCAACACCATCACTAATTAACAAGACATGGATTATTCAAAAGAATTTAAAAAATATGCTACCCAACATAGAGGTATCAGCAGCATGTACTACGATGCGATCGTCAGCAGCATGACTCCCTATATTGTGGAAGAACGCCAGCTGAATGTAGCACAGATGGACGTGTTCTCTCGTCTTATGATGGATAGAATTATCTTTTTGGGTACTGATGTTAATTCGAATGTAGCCAATATTATACAAGCCCAATTGCTTTTCTTGGAAAGCGTGGATGCTAGCAAGGATATCCAGATATACATCAACTCCCCAGGGGGTGAGGTGTATTCAGGCTTGGGTATCTATGATACTATGCAATTCATCAAGCCCGATGTAGCGACCATCTGTACAGGTATGGCCGCTTCTATGGCCGCAGTACTGCTCTGTGCAGGTGCTCATGGCAAGCGCTCAGCCCTACCCCACTCCCGTGTGATGATTCACCAACCACTGGGAGGCGCACAAGGGCAAGCCAGTGATATAGAAATCACCGCCCGTGAGATCCTAAAAATCAAAGAGGAATTAGCCCTTATCATCGCACGCCACTCAGGCAAATCCACTGAGGAGGTTATCCGTACAGGAGACCGCGATTACTGGATGATCGCCAGCGAAGCCAAAGACTTCGGTATGATAGACGAGGTGCTTATCCGACAAAAATAACCCTTTAACATTCGAATATTATGAGTTCATCAACTGAAGTATGTTCCTTCTGTGGGAGGCATTCGGGAAAGGATGTTTTCCTTGTCTCCAGCGGTGTAGAGAGCAATGTATATATCTGTAATTTTTGTATAGAGCAAGCGGCAAGTATCTGGCGTTCTGAGATAGAGAACAACAAGAAGAAGGCCATCATGGCGCTCAACAAAGACCTTTTGCTAAAGAAACCTACAGAAATCAAGGGCTTCCTTGACCAATATGTCATCGGGCAAGAGGCTACTAAAAAGGTGCTTTCTGTAGCGGTGTACAACCACTACAAGCGACTGCTACAAGAGCGCGATGAGCATGAAGTGGAAATACAAAAAAGTAACATCGTGATGGTTGGGCAAACAGGGACAGGTAAGACCCTTATGGCACGTACCATTGCCCAGATGCTCAATGTACCTTTGGCCATTGTAGATGCCACTGTCTTTACCGAAGCAGGTTATGTAGGGGAGGACGTGGAGAGTATCCTCACGCGTCTGCTACAAGCAGCTGACTACGATGTGGATAGAGCCGAACGCGGTATTGTCTTTATAGACGAGATAGACAAGATCGCGCGCAAAGGCGACAATCCCTCTATCACCCGTGATGTATCAGGCGAAGGGGTACAACACGCCTTGCTCAAACTCTTGGAAGGCTCTATTGTAAATGTACCCCCCAAGGGAGGGCGTAAGCACCCTGACCAAAAGTATATAGAAGTCAATACCGAGCATATCCTCTTTATTGCAGGAGGTGCTTTTGATGGTATAGAACAGATCATCGCCAAGCGTATGAACCGCCAAGCAGTGGGCTACAATACCTCCAAGGAGACCCGTGTAGATGATAAGAACCTACTCCAGTATGTAACTCACAAGGATCTAAGAGATTACGGGCTTATCCCTGAGATCATCGGCCGACTTCCTGTGCTTACCTATATGAACCCACTGGATAAGGAAACCCTCCGCATGATCCTCACCGAGCCAAAGAACGCTATTATCAAGCAATATATCAAACTTTTCGGTATGGATGATATCTCGCTTTCCTTTGAGGAAGATGCGCTAAATTTCATCGTAGAAAAAGCCTTAGAGTACAAGCTTGGTGCGCGTGGATTACGTTCGCTCTGTGAGAGTATCCTCACCGATGCGATGTTCTCCCTACCTGGTACAGGGGAAAAGAGCTTGGTAGTTACCCGTGCTTATGCTGAGGATAAACTCACCAAATCGGGCTTTACCCAACACCTACTTAGTGCATAATAGTTTAGGAATATTTGTAAGGATATAGAATCACAAAGGGTTCTATATCCTTATTTTATAGTCTATCATATTTAGATTGCGAATAAATAGAACAAGAGATTAATTCTTTATTTGCTCTTTTTCAAGGGCGAATTGCCATTCGCCCCTACACCTGCTCATCTAATTTTTCGTAAACCATTTCTGTTTGACTATAATGTAAGAGCTACCTTATGAGTGAAGGCGAATTGCCTCACATACTACGCTTTCGCGGACTTTGCCCCTACATTGCTTACGCTAATTTTTCGTAAACCATTTTTGTTTGACTATAATTACATAAGATTTTTAAGAAAAAACATGAAAAAAACCTTTTTATTATTCTTTGTACTGCTTTTTGCAGTAGGCTGTAAGCACAATTCTTCTGGGCAAATCGCCTCACAGAAGGACGTGATTACCAACCAGATTTATTTTGCTGATAAACCCATCGTTTCTGCTCACCGTGCAGGCAAGGGTATCGCAGGCTATCCAGAGAACTGCTTGCAGACGATTCAGTATCTTTCCAAAAAGGGTATCCACAGCTTTGAGATAGACATCTTTGAAAGTACGGATGGCGATCTTATGCTCATGCACGATGACAAACTCGGTCGTACTGCTACAGGGCAAGGCATCGTTTCCCAAATGAGCACCGAGGCGCTACTCAAGGAACGTCTCAAAGATGATTTTGGCAAAGAAACCACTTTTCAAATACCGCTACTAAAGGACGTATTGGCTTGGTGTAAGCAACACAATGCCTACCTGATGTTGGATTTCAAAAAGGGGATTTCCTATAGCAAGGTAGCCGAACTGGTACGTGCCGAGCAGATGCAAGGGCAAGTGGTACTTATCAGCTACAATGTGGAACAAGCCAAAGCCCTCTATCGCGTAGCTCCTGAGATGCTTATCTCGGTTACGGTACGCAATCAGGACGAACTGGATCGTATCTTGGAAACAGGTATTCACAAGGACAAATTGGTGGCTTTCACTGGGGTACACCTAGCTGATGACAGTCTTTACAAAAAACTCAATGAGCTTAGAATCCCCTCCATTCTCGGTACCCTTGGTAACTTAGACAAGCGCGCTGAAGCCCGTGGCGACCATCTCTACAAAGAATGGGCACAGAAAGGTATACAGATATTCTCTACTGATAGACCTTTTGCACCAAAATTTTAATGATTAATGTCACTAATCAATGATTAATGCCATTAATGATTAATGCCACACATGGGGGTCTTATGCGGTTTTTATCTAGCATGAGGGCTGCCGCTTTGGAGTGCTTATGGCTTACCGCACAGGAGTACTCATAGGGGGATATGCTTTTGCTTTCCTTAACCTTACAAGCAGCGTTACGGCGCTGCTTTTTTTGTTGGTTACAAGTGGCTTGTATACTTAGGCCTGCCACTTGCACTCTTAGGTTGCTATGATAAGGCTTACGGGCCTTGCTCATCGTATAGGAAACCTTAGCAAACCGAGACAGTACTTCATGATAGGGGAGGCGAATCCTCTCCCCAAAACCTCTCTGTGCAGAAATCCTCTCCTCCAACCCCCTCTGTGCAGAAATCCTCTCCCCCAACCCCCTCTCCGAAGGAGAGGGGGCTGCTAAGTAGGTGCTGGCAGATTTGGTAGCTCTCTCACTGGCGTGAGATTGCAACTCATATCGGTCAAAAGTGATGTTCTCTGTTAGTATAGAAGCGCTACAAGCGCTATCGTTTGTAGGTACGAGCTGCAAGCTCTCAGCAGCATGTGCTAATTGGGGTTGGGCAAATGGCTCATATACTCTGTTCTTTTCCTCCACATATCCAAGCTCTAAATTTTGGCTTGGCTTTGTTTTTCGCTCTTTACTGATCATTCTTCGTTCTTCACTTTCCCGTCCTTCATTTTTTCGCAGCCATCCTTCTAAACGCATGATGATACGAATAGCCGCGATGCTCTGGCTAATGGTGGCCACTATGGTCTTCCCATTGTTCTCTATCGGCTGGCGACGTGCGTATGTCCAAAGTATTGATAAAGCCTCTTCCATAATTATAAGTGGTTAGTGGTCAGTGGTTGGTGGTTAGTGGTTAGATGCTGACATCTGAATACTGACTCCTGAAAAATGTGGGGCAAAATTACGATATCACAAGGGGCAAAGTCAAGGAAAAGAAGGACGAGAAGTAAGAATTTATACAATAAAAAATTGTGTTAAGTATTTAACAGGTGAGGATAGGGGATAGGAATTAAGGAGTAGTCGTTGGAGGTAGGGAAGTAGACGCAATAAATTGCGTCTCTACATAGGTGGTGGCTAAGGCAGTTCCTTGCCTAGCATAGTCCTGTGTAGAAACGCAATTTATTGCGTCTTAATGAATTAGAGTATAGGTTTTCTTGCGATAGTTTATTATATTTCCCCTTTTTCTACAGCGTCCTGAAGGGCGGCGATGGTAGCGTCAAGGTCAGTGTAGGAGAGGGCATCGTTGAGGAAGTAGCTTTCGTAACCGCTAGGTGGCAAGTAGATACCACGAGAGAGAAGCGCATGGAAGTACTTCTTGAAACGGCCATGATCGGCACGCTGGGCGGAGGCAAAGTCGGTTACAGGCGTCTCACTGAAAAATACCGAACACATAGAGCCAAATCGATTGATCTGTACAGGGATACCCGCCTGAGCAAATACTTTTTCAAATCCTGCGTGCAAGTAGGCGGTTTTCTTTTCTAAGCTATCGAATACCTCTGGCCTATTTTCTATCTCGGTGAGCATGGCCAGTCCTGCACTCATCGCCAATGGATTTCCGCTAAGGGTACCTGCCTGATAGACAGCTCCTGTAGGGGCTAAGTGATCCATAATCTCGGCTCGGGCAGCAAAAGCCGCTACTGGGAGTCCGCCTCCGATGACCTTACCAAAGGTAACTAAGTCTGCCTTGATATTCAATGCCTCTTGAGCACCTCCTTTGGCCAATCGGAAGCCTGTCATCACCTCGTCCAAGATAAGGAGGGCACCCTGCTCATCACATAGGGCGCGAAGACCTTCCAAGAAGCCTTTTGCTGGCAAGACACAGCCCATATTTCCTGCGATAGGCTCTACTATAATGGCAGCAATCTGCTGGGAGTGGGCAGCGAAAAGGGCTTTTACCGAATCCAAATCGTTATAGGTGGCCAGTAGGGTATCCTTGGCAGTGCCTTGAGTAACCCCAGGGCTATTAGGTACGCCGAAGGTAGTGGCGCCACTGCCTGCCGCAATCAAGAAAGAATCCGAATGGCCGTGGTAGCAGCCTGCAAACTTGATAATCTTTTCCCGCTTGGTATAGCCACGTGCTAAGCGAATGGCACTCATACAAGCCTCAGTACCGCTGTTGACAAAGCGTATTTTTTCCACATGGGGCACCATAGAGTGTGCTTTTTCAGCAATCTGGGTCTCTACCTCGGTAGGCATACCGAAAGAGGTGCCTTTTTTAGCTCGCTCGGTAACGGCTTCTATCACAGGGGCATACGCATGACCGAAGAGTAGTGGCCCCCATGAGGCGATATAGTCAATGAGCTTATTGCCGTCGGCATCGTAGAGGTAGGCCCCCTGGGCTCGTTCTACAAATACAGGGCTACCCCCTACTGAATTAAAGGCACGCACGGGAGAGTTCACCCCCCCAGGAAGTACCTGTTGCGCTGCTTGAAAAAGCGCACTGCTTCTTTTGTATGATAACATCTTTTTTAATTGTTAATGGTTAATTGTCAATGGTCAATGCCTGACAGGTAAAACAACTGCAAAGATACAATTTTTTAGTGATTAGTGAAAAGTGAATAGTGAAGAATTTTGAACTGTTTTAGCAGTGCTTTGGAGAGAATGCAGGGTTTTACTTTAACTCATCACAATAGAAACTAATACGCCCTCCTGTGTCTCCTATCTGGATGCTTTCGTCATACCAACTGACAATTTGCAATTTGAAATAGTGCAATCCATCGGCAGTACGTACGATATAAGTATGAAATGAAGGTTCGTAAGAAGGTGGTGGCCCGGAAAACACCAAAGCCTTACTCAGTAGTGGATTGGCCGTAGTGGTGGTTTGCTGAGGGCCTCGGTTGGGGTCAAACCACGGAATCCCTGTGATGTTATTGGCCACCGTATAGCTCACCCACTCCCGCCGAGACATGGTAATAGATACATTGTTAGTATCCACCACCCATTGTACATTATGGGGTATCTGTGAGGAGCTTTGCCAACGGTCGTACCCTTGAAAACCCATATCAGCTACTCCACCATGCCCATTGCCACTGGTACCACTATTGGTGCGCAGCTTATTACCACAGAAAGCCAAATCCCAGTTTAGACGATTTTTCTGTCCTCCTTCTATGATATCTGCATTCACTTGGTAAGCGTTAAATATCTCACCAGTACGTAAGTTGTAGTATATCCAATCGTTGGTAACCTCATTGATATATCCAGAGCGACGAGGCAGTACTTTTCCTGTGAAGGGGAGTGCATCATATTTTACACAACTGACCGAAAGGATGCTTATAAGCATATAGAAAAATATCTTTTTCATAGTCATATTTTTTTAAAAATCAATCTCTACTTGTGCAAACCACCTGCGGCCAGCTGTAGCAGGAATATTGAACATAGTAACTCCCGAACCCAAGGTAGAAGGCACATAGTTGAAAACATTATTGACGCCTATATTTAGCTTGTAGTGCCCAAGAAAGTGCTGTTGTACATTGAAGTTAAACAGGGCATAGGCAGGCAATTCGCAACGAAAGTAAGCCTCTTTACTCACAGGGCGTATGCGAGTTCCTCCACCTGATCTCTCGCGCTCTTGTATGGTGATGCGGTCTTGTACATCAAAGGTTTTTTTGCCCATCATGCTCATTGTCAGGTTAGCCGATAAGTCATAGTCATCTCGGTACCACTTGTATTCAAGGCCTGCGGTGGCAGCATGAGGGGAGGTCGTATTGACTTGTAAGCCATTGGTTTTGCTTACATCTACATACGAATAAGAGGCATTGAGCGTTAGGGCAGGAAGTATCTTCCAGCGGGTGAGCAGATCAAAGCCAAGCAAACGCTGAGAGGTGAGATTGGTATATTCGAAATTGTACTGAAACTCATATATCTTCCAGACACCCTCTATCTTATCATAGAACTGATTGACAAAGGCGTTGCCCGATATAAAGAAATCAGGTACGGCATATTCCACTCCAAGAGAGAAATAGTGGTTTTTTTCGGGTTGTAGCATCTCATTGCCTATGATTTGGAACATGCCCAAGTGATCCCAATTGAAAAACAACTCCTTAATAGAGGGCGAACGGTAGCCTTTGGCATAGTTAAGTCGGTAAGCAAGTGCCTCATCAGGAGTATATTTCATGGCCACTTTGGGCAGTGCCATTAGTCCAAATTGCAAACTATAATTGGTTCGCAAGCCCGCTTCCACTTGCCATTGTGGGGTAATGGAATACGTATCTTGGAAGAAGAACTCCCATTCCTTAAGCCCACGGGTAAGCATCCTATGAGAAGCGAAGCGGTCACTGGTGAGGTCATCCTGAAAATAATCTATCCCTAGAATAAGGTCATGTTTTTTAAAAAACTGAGAGGTAAGCCTCAGACTCGGTTGCATAATTTTGGCATCATATACTTTCTTATCCTCATCGCGGCGCTCATGTCGCTTATAGCGCTCATAGAAATCGGTATGATAAGTTCCATGTAGGGTCAGGAAATCTTTCCAGTGGTAAGAGAACTTCGCACCCCCTGTGAAATCCTTTGTTTGTGAGAAATACAAGTCTTTTACCATATCATAGGAGTTCATCAGAAAGCCTGTCCCATAGAGTTGTAGGCTAAAATCCTTGGTTTCAAAATAGAGCTTTTGTGAAGCCGCTAAGTGTTCCACTCCCTCTATACCCATGGGAGGGCGCAGAAAGGCAGCTTGTACTATAGTATCTTTTGTGAGGAATGGATTGGCCTCATGGGTATATACCTTTCGGTCGGGTTCTCTTTGATAGAGGTAATAAGCGTCTTGGCTGCTGAACCACACATCGGTCTGGGTAGTGAATTTTCCTATTTTAGCCCCAGCAGATACCCATGATTGCAAGTTGGGCTTATCGGCATTTTTCTCAAACATATAGAGAAAATCACGTGGTTGGGGATTGTAGTAATTGCGCTCATTCATCTGGGCATGGCGCGAACCTACGGTAATGCTCAGAGGTTTGTTTGTTTTCTTGGTAATGATGTTAATCACCGCCCCTGCGGCGCGTGAGCCATAGAGCGTAGAGGACGCCCCCTTGATCACCTCGATACGCTCTACTGCATGTAGGTTAAAGCGCTCATAATCCAAGTTCCCCGCCATCTCACCTGTCATACGTTCTCCGTCCATTAGGAAAAGGATATGGCGCGCATCAAGCCCCTGCATACTTATCTCATTACCGAAGCCTACCTTCTGGATATTCATACCAGGGGTTTCCTGCATCAGGGCTTGTTGGATATTGCTATAGCCAGCCTCTACAAGCTGCTTTCCTGTAATTACTTGTACCACAGTGGGCGTCTCCTTGATAGGGCGTAAGGGTGTGTCCGACTTGGCTGTAAAGGTAGTGCCAGCTAGCGCTGTTGTCTCCTGAGAGAGGTATATGGTTATATCCTTTTGCTCGGTAAGCGTTCCTTTCTTTGCCTTGTAGCCCAATGATTGTATCTGGTAGTACAGAGCACCTTCCTTATGTTTTTTCAGTAGTGCTACCCCTTTATCATCGGCTACGCTGTGTTGTAGCTTATCACTATAGGCAGGTTCCGTATAGCTTACCACTGCTGCCACAATAGGCTCACGGGTGCTCTCATCGAGCACCCGTAGCCGTATTTGTTGTCCATAACTTTGCAAATAAATAGCAAAGAGAAATAAGAATATTGTATATTTCATTTCTAATAAAAAGAATCATAACCTCCTTCTAAAGGAATGATAGGAGAGGTGATAGATAAGCCCAGTTCTTTGTTGACATAAGCCAAGCGAATAGAAGGAGCATCTTTTTTCAAGCGGGTAATGATGCGTAGTTCCCCTTTGTTAGAGGTTTTTAGCTGTTGGGTACCTTCTGCATTCCAAATAGTAGTAGCTACATTCACTGCTTTGAGTTTGGTAAAGACATAATGAGAAAAAATCTCACCCTCTATTCCTGCTTTTTGGTATAATTCCTGTTCGGTTTTAGTGGTAGGATAAGCAAAACGAGCCGATGCATCAAACGAAATCTGGATATTATTAGCCCCTACCAAGGTTTTAGGCAGAGTAATGCGCATACGCTTGGTAACATTGGTATATTCTGTGCCGCCTTCCCATTGGAAATGTATAGGCAAATCTACCTGAGTGGTTTTCCCTTCGTAGGAGAGGGTAGCGGCAGGCAGGGTTTTGCTTTCACCGAGGAACTCCACGGTATATTGGTAAGTCTTACCGCGTAGCTGTTCGTCCCCATGGTCTAACTTCCATTCGGCAAGGGCTTCTTCATAGGCGTCGTATTCCTCGTCAAAATTTTTCAGACGAGCCGCATCTATCTTTTGGCGGAAGACATGGCCTACTACATTCATCATATTGTAGTTGATAGAAAACTCAATTTCTTGTGTGTTAACATTGTAGAAACCAATCATGATCATTGCACCATCTGGTTTAGGCTTGGCAGGGTCATCGTCCTTGAGGTAGGGAGTTACCTCTCCTTTATCGTCAAAGAGCTTTATCCAGCCTGCTTCAGGATATTCGTTTTTCTCCCAAGAGGAGAGTTCCATCAGGGTCGCATTGGCAGTCACTCCAATAGCAAAAGGCATAGAACCAGGCTGTATTTTAACAATTTGGATTTCCATTTTCTTTTCAGCTTCTTTCCAGCGGAATCGGAATTTGGTAGGTACACCTCCTTGAAGGCGGCTCTTATCCACGCCCGCCATCTTGACATCTTGCCCTAATATAACTGTACCATTGAGTTGTTGGATTACCTTAGCCGTTCTGTTATCCTCTCGGACAATTTCTTGGTGTTGTTCTTCTTTTTTACATGAGACAGCTCCTATTACAAAGGAAGCTATACATAAGAGGGATATTATTTTTTTCATCATGAGATATTTTAAAAAGTTAGTCTTCATCTTGGTTTTCTTGAGCTTGTACCCAGTCGTAGTTATCCAGATCATATTCTCCAAGCTCTCCTCTATCGGGTGTTACTTTTCCGTCATACTTTTGGATAAAGGCTTTGGTTTCCTCTCTTTCATAGATATCTTGGGTAATGGCAAAATCAAGTTCTCCCGCTTGGTCATCTCTTTCTCCATTATTTGTAAAATAAGCTATTTGGATAGGATAAGTAATCTTGGTTGTAGGCAGTGCTCCCAAGGTAAGTTTATTAATCACTTGTAACTTACTCATATCAAAGGCTTGTAACTTAGGAAGTGCTATTAGGGAAATCATATATACCCCTATAGGATTTTTAGCTTTACTTAGCTCTGGTAAGTTTATCTTTTCCAAGGCGGGGCAATCTCCTAAGCTAAGTATATCCCCTCCAAGTAATCCTGAGAAAATACTTTTCTCTCCTCTTTGTAGGAATACTTTGCTATGAGAGAGGTCTATTTGCTTGATAGCTTTATTATGTGAAAGCCCTAAGATATTGAGGTTCTCTGCCTGAGAGAGGTCTAAGAGGGGGGTATTCACCCATTTGAAAGAGACCAATTCTGTATATTTGCCTATTTTCAAGTAAGGTAAGGTGTTTTCCTTCTCTTCGGACATCTCTATCTGTATATTTCCTGCATAGTGAGGGTGGTTGATGATGTATTCCAAACCATCAAGCTTTTCTATTTTACTTTTATCTACCTCCAAGCCTGTAGGATCATAGTGATATTGTTCTATGACGATAGGGTTTGACAGTTCGGCTGTCCGCATTGGCCTGCTGATATCAATCTTATCTCCTACGATGAGGCTAGGAAATAGTTTTTTGAGCAAGGCAAGTAGGGTAGGATCAGGCACCTCGCGTAGGGTAGTGTATTTCTGCAAGGAACCGTCCTTGCTGACTATCTGGATATCTGTTTTTTTAGCAGCCTTGGCATAGGCAGGAAGGCTTTCCATATCATACTGAGCAGTTGTAGGGAGTACAAGTTTTTGCAAAGGGCGCAAGTTCTTAAACTCATAAATAGGGTTGCCGCTTAGGTCTACCTGCTGTATATTCTCAGGAAGTAATGAGCAGTCAAAGACCTTCCCCAAAGCATTATTGGAGAGATTCACCTGTTGCAAGTTCTTGAAGATTGTAATCCCCGAAATACTCTTAATTCCCGAACCAGAGAGGTCAAGGGAGGTGAGGTTCCAGAGCTTATCATCAATTACGATGTCATTCCCCTCAAAGGTAAATCCCTTTGCCTTGAGCGCTGTGGTCAGTTCGGGATTGTTCAGCGCAAAACTCTTCCCATAAAGGGTAAGTTCGTCTTTCTTGCAACCCACTAAAGTTATTAGCATGGCAAGAAGCCATATCTGGGATGCTCGTTGAAGAAATTTTTTCATAAAACGTCTTTTTATAGTTCAATAAATTAATTATGTTTAGAACCGCAAAGATACGTTTTTTATTTGTATTAAGAATAAATAAAAGATAAAAAGGTGATAATTAAAACATAAGAATATGTAAATCAGTTTCTTATAACTTCACTTTCTTTACCCTCCTTTGGTAGCCTTGTAAGTAATTGCGCTGGAGGCGTGGGCTAAGAAAGGAACGGCTCACAAGTGTTTCCACTTCTTGATTGTGGGAGGTCATCTGCTCGAGGGTACTTAGAGTCCATTCGCTGTCAAGACCTACCGCGCTGGCTAAAGCAATGAATTGCTGGCGAATACTTCCTTGTGCTTTGGGCAGTAGTCCCTCGGTAAGAGCAAAATCGGTGTCCTCTATATGCAGCCTTGTATTGAGCAGGTCATAGGCAGGGCTTAAGCGAAAGCTGCCATGGCCGTCCTCTATCAAGGAAAAGTTTTTCAAGTGAGCATCTCCATTGGAAAAGAGGTAGTTAAAGAGCAGCAAACGAAATAAGCGCTCGGCCTGTGCCTCCCAAGAAAGGAGAAACTGCTTGAGGGCTTGGAACAACTCGTAATAACTACCGTCGTATTTGTAATTCCCTCCATGTGTTTGTGGAGCTCTGCCCAGTAGAGAAGCGAAGTCCTCCACAGCCAACTTATCCCCAGAGGGGCTTATGTCAAAGCGCTTAACAAGGTAAGCAGGCGCACCATCAGCAAAGAAAATCATAGCATTCTCTGCTGTTTCTATACCGAATACCTGTGCGGCGAGTTGCATGGTAAGGTGTTCGTTCGCTGGAGCAAACTCCCGATTTTTAGGCATGGGGGAGATAGGCTTTAGGATATAGCCCCCTCTCTTGCCTGCTTGGCTTAGGCTTAGCCGATTTCCCTCCAAGACAAGGGAATACTTGTCTTGATAGCCAGAGAGGGACATGGCTTTTCTGTTTTCCCAAAAGCGCTCTTGGGAGGTCTGCAAGGCAAAAGGCAACAAATGAGATACCTTGGCCTGTGCAAACAATCGCTGGAGTGCCTCAGGACTATAGGTATGGAAGCCTTGTGTGAGCAGAGCAGGACATACGTTTATAGAGGGTAGCTTATTCATTTTCTTTGATTTCTGCAACGGTAATGGCGCCAATGGTATCATGCTTAGCTATACACAGAAGCAAGCCAAAGTCATCATCTTGGTCTAACCGAAAGGCACGGCAAAGCAGTGTCCTATTCTCCCCCTCAGGCAATAGGTTGAACAGCACAGGAAACAGCCCCTCTGAAGTATAAGGCTCCGCCTGCTTAGGCATGGCAAGGCTGATGGGAGGTGCTTTAGTATCGGCCAGCCACAAGGGATCATAGACGAAACGGAAAGCCCCGTCGTCTCCCTGAGTTACTACCCCCGAAAGGGCACCTTTGTAAAGTACTTTTGCTTGCCGCATAATAAGTGAATAGTGAACAGTGAACAGTGAATAGTGAACAGCGAATAGTGAATAGTAACCTCTGACCTCTGACTTCTGACCTCTGACCACTGACTTCTGACCACTGGTAACTAAAACAAATGCAAAGGTACGATATTTTAGAGGGAAAGTCAAGAAAAGTTTCTGATTTGTGGGTTGTGGGGGAGTGGGGATTAGCGGGCTTAAACTCTTTATTGCTCAGACTCCTTTATTTCTTAACTAACGTGAGTTCGACGTAAACAAAATTACATTTTTTCCCACGGATTCCTCGGATTTTCACAGAGAGAATAACACAACAACTAATTATAACTCTTTAATTTCCACGGATAAATAAGGCCTTTGGCCTTATAAAAATCTGTGTAAATCGCAACAGCACAATTGCGCAAACATAGAAAATCTGTGAAATCCGTGAAAATCTGTGGGAGCTTTCGTTATATCGAACTCACATTAACTAAAAAATTAACCGTGAATCATTAATCATTACCCGTTAAATTTTGTATATTTGCACCCATAATTATTTGGCTGGCATTGATCATTGCTGGCATTAAACCTAATAATCATGAATACTACTGCAACCTTAGTAAAACACATCATCAAAGCCCGCAAGAGTACTTTCCCTGCGGACTATACTGGGGAGCCTATACCTCAGGAGGTGATAGACGATATTCTGGACATCGCCACTTATGCCCCTAACCATAAGAAAACCAAGCCTTGGCGTCTGAAAGCCTTCCGTGGAGAGGAGAAAACTGCCCTAGGAGCCGAACTCCAACGCCTCTATAAGGGACATGTGCCCGCGGAGAAATTCTCTCAGGAGACTTACGATACCCTTGCCCAAAAGGTAGCCAAGACCGATACGATTATCTCCATCTCAGTGGAGTTCAGCGGTAAGGTACCCCAGTGGGAGGAAGTCGCTGCCGTGGCTATGGCTGTACAGAACATGTATCTGCTATGCACCGCCTATGAGCTAGGCTGCTACTGGGGTTCCCCTGCCTTTGGCCCTAAGCTCAAGGACTTCTTGCACCTTAGCGAAAACCAAGAGTGCTATGGAATCTTTTTTATAGGAAGCCTTTAATTAATGACTAGTGACAAGTGACTAATGATTGGTAGTTAGTCACTTGTCACTAGTCACTTGTCATTAATCATTGAATTCGTGTTACAATCATTAGCTATTAAGAACTTTGCCCTTATTGAGGACATCAAGATTCATTTCTCTAAGGGCTTTACTATTATCACAGGGGAGACAGGCTCTGGGAAGTCTATCCTCTTGGATGCGCTTGCCTTGGTCTTAGGCCGTAGAGCAGACCTCAGTGCCTTGAGAAACAAGGAGGAAAAGTGTGTAGTGGAGGCCGAGTTTGCCATAGAGAACTATGCCTTGGCCGATTTTTTCAAGCAGCAGGAGCTGGACTATGAACCGCTAACCATTATCCGCCGAGAGATTCTCCCTTCGGGTAAGTCCCGTGCCTTTGTCAATGATAGCCCTGTTACCTTGGACGTACTCTCTACGCTAGCCAAGGCGCTCATTGATATCCATTCCCAACATGATACCCAACAGCTCAGCGAGGAGGATTTCCAATTCTTCCTCATAGACGCCTTGGCCGAGAACACCCCACTGCTGGAACAATACCAAGCCGCCCTAAAGGTGTATAAACAACAAGCCAAAAAGCTACAAGAGCTCAAGGACTTCCAGGAGAACACCCAGAAGGAGCACGATTATAATACCTTTGTCTTGGGTGAGCTGCAAGAGATTGATTTAGAAGAAGGCATGCAAGAGGAGCTAGAGGCTTTCTATACCCAAGCCTCCAACAGTGAGACTATCAGGGACAACCTCACCGAGGCGGCCAATCTGCTGGCCGAGGAGGAGCAGGGCATCATGACCCAGATGCGTGATCTCTCCTCGCTCTTTTCTACGCTGAGCAGCTATTCGCCCCAGTACAACGAACTCTATGAGCGTATTGATGCGGTGTATATAGAGCTGGACGACCTCTCCCGCGAGGTGTATGACCTAGCGGAGAATGTGGAGTTTGACCCCAAAAAGCTCGCTCGCGTACAGAAGAAGCTCCAAAAGCTCTACGACCTACAGAAAAAGCACAAAGTAACGACCGTATCGGAACTTATCGCCATAGAGGAAGCTCTTGAGGCGAAAGTCGCCCAAATGGAAAACATAGAGGGGGATATAGAAATAGCCCAAAAGGAAGTAGATAAAGCCCTCGAAGGCCTAAGTGCCCTTGCTCAGAAGCTCCATAAGGCACGTGAAAAGGTCTTGCCTACCCTTACCAAGAGCCTACAGGCCTCCCTTAAGGACTTGGGTATGCCCAATGCTCAATTCCAAATCAGCCTGACCCCTACCGAGCAGTATTTAGCCAAGGGCAACGATAGTCTTTCCTTCCTCTTTTCAGCCAACAAAGGGGGCAACTTCGGGCTGCTTAAGAAAACCGCCTCTGGCGGAGAACTCTCTCGTATCATGCTCACCATCAAGCATCTGCTGGCTACCAAGATTGCCCTGCCTACCATCATCTTTGACGAGATAGACACGGGAGTCTCCGGTGAGATAGCCCACAAAATGGGGGAAATCATGAAGCAGATGAGCCAGAGCCGACAGGTTTTTGCCATCTCTCACCTCCCACAGGTAGCCAGCAAAGGCGATGTACATATCAAGATATACAAAACTGACATCGCAGGCCGCACCACTACCCAGTTCCAAGAGCTTAGCCCAGAGGAGCGCATAGAGGAAATCGCCCAGATGCTCGGAGGAAAGGATATTACCGAATCAGCAAGGGAACACGCCAAGCAACTTCTTTCAAAAAGTTAGAAACTTATGACTCACCTAACTATCCAAGGAAGGAGCCTTACTGCTATGGAATGGGGAAACAGAATATTAATACTCGCCCTAACTACTTTTTTTGTTAGTGGCGTAAGCCATAGCTTTCTAACAGACACTCTTGACCCAATAGGTTTTCTGTTACGTATTCTTCTGGTAGTAGCTACCACTTCGATAATCATTTATACACTCATAATGATTTTCAAAGAGTACAAGTACACCTTATACACCCTCGTTATCCGTGGTGAGAGGCTAAAAATACATTATAAAGAACAGATTTTATATTCTTTGGAGAAAGATGTTATCAAAATGGCTTATTTTTTCAATCTCTCAGAGGAGAGATATAAAATGAGTAAGCCCTTCTTAGACTTATTCACAAAAGAGAAAGGTCGCATTCTACATCTGTGGATTGAATATAAGGATTATGAAGCCTTAAAAGCCTATTTTATAGAACAACATATCCCTGTAAAAGACGAAGTAATCTTTCTCAAAGACTAATAACAAACTCTTAAAATGCCCTCAATTTGAATTATTTATCTGTAGAAAACATATCCAAAGCCTATGGGGAGCGGGTGCTCTTCGAAAATGTGTCTTTCGGTATCAACAAAGACCAAAAAATAGCCCTTATCGCTAAGAATGGAGCAGGGAAGAGTTCGCTGTTAAAAATCCTTATTGGAGAAGATACGCCCGATACAGGGCAGGTAGTCTCTCGCAAGGGACTAAAAATAGCCTTTCTCTCTCAAGAGCCTGCACTGCCTGAGGATTTAAGTATAGAAGACTATATCTTCCAAGAGGAAAACCCTATTCTGAAGGTCATTCAGCAGTACGAACATGCCCTCGAACACCCCGAAGACGAAGCAGCCTACCAAAAGGCTTTTGAGGCTATGGAGCGGCATGAGGCTTGGGACTTCGAGACCCAATACAAGCAAATCCTCTTCCAGCTGAAACTCACTGACCTGCACTTGCCCATCAAGCACCTCTCAGGAGGTCAGCGCAAAAGATTGGCACTGGCCAATGTGCTCATCAGCAAGCCCGACCTTATCTTCCTTGACGAGCCTACCAACCATCTTGACCTTGAGATGATTGAGTGGTTGGAGAACTTCTTTGCCAAGGAGAAAATGACGCTCTTCATGGTTACCCACGACCGCTATTTCTTGGAGCGCGTCTGCAATGAGATTGTGGAACTGGACGAGGGTACCCTTTATAGCTACAAAGGAAATTACAGCTATTTTTTAGAGAAAAAAGAACAACGCCTACAGCAGGAGCAAGCCTCTCAAGAAAAGGCAAAAAACCTATATGTACGTGAGTTGGATTGGATACGTAGGCAGCCCAAGGCGCGTACTACCAAGAGCAAATCGCGTATTGACGACTTTGCGATCATCAAGGAGCAAGCCCAGAAGCGCCGCCGCGAGCATGTGGTAGAGCTGGAGATTGCCATGCAGCGCTTGGGAAGCAAGATTGTGGAGCTGCACAATGTGGTAAAGAAATTCCCTGAGAAAACGATCCTTGACCACTTCTCCTATGTATTCAAGCGGGGCGAGCGGGTAGGTATTGTAGGCAAGAATGGTACAGGCAAGAGTACCTTCCTAAACCTGCTCACAGGCAAAATTGCCCCCGATGCAGGTAAAATCATCATAGGGGAGACGGTACAATTTGGCTACTACACCCAGCAGGGCATTGAGATCAACCCACAGGAGAAGGTCATAGATGTGATCAAGAAATATGGCGAATATATTCCACTGCTCAAGGGGCGCACCCTCTCAGCGGCACAACTCTTGGAGCGTTTTCTCTTTGATCGCAAGAAGCAATACGACTATGTAGAAAAGCTCAGTGGGGGAGAGCGCAAGCGCCTATACCTATGTACGGTCCTAATTCAGAACCCTAACTTCCTCATTCTGGACGAGCCAACCAATGACCTTGACATCGTTACGCTCAATGTCTTGGAAGAATTCCTTTTGGACTATGAGGGCTGCTTGGTGATTGTCTCCCACGACCGCTATTTCATGGATAAGATTGTGGATCACCTCTTTGTCTTCAAGGGCGGGGGAGAGGTACAGGACTTCCCTGGCAACTACTCCGACTACTTTGTCTATGAGCAATCTACCCCTAAGGAAACCGTCAAAACCGAGGAGAAAACCCCTGCCCAAAAGAACTCTTGGCGTGGTGCTAATAGTCCCCTTTCCCAAAGTGAGCAACGCGAATTAGCCCGTTTGGAGAAGGAAATTGCCCAGCTGGAAGCACAGAAACAAGCCATAGAAGCTCTCTTTACCGAAGCCACTCTCTCCACTGAGGAGCTACAAGAACAATCCCAAACCCTCAGCGAAGTGCTTGCCCTTCTGGAGGAGAAAGGCGACCGCTGGCTGGAACTCTCTATGAAAGATAGTGATCAGTAGTCAGAAGACAGTGGTCAGAACTAACTACTGACTACTGATTATAGGTGTTTATCACAATCCTAAAATATTTAGGATCATAGAGGGTAGTCATGGAGTAGAAGGCGTCTTTACGTTGCTTTTTGTCTTGAGGGAAGGAGAGGTAATGTAGGTCGTTGTCCAATATCTGGTAAATCAGTTCGGTACAATAGAGCTCACTGGGGTCATCTATCACGCCACGATGGTCAAAGGGCACCCCTTGTTGTAGGTAATAGCGAGCGCGCTCCACTACCTTGAGGCCTTGTTCACGGGTCAGTCCTTGGGGGCGTACCACGAGTATCTTCTCAGGCATAGAGTATTGCAGAAAGGTAGAAAGGGGTTGCTGCTGCATGCCGTCCGTTTCGCTGACATCGGAGGAGAGGGAGTGAATAACCCACCACTTGCCCCCTTGACGGCAGAGAATCCCCGAATGGGTAACATCGAACCTACCATCATTAAGCCTTTGGGAGATCATATCGCTAAAGAAGCCATAACCCCTTCTAAGGATAATATCCCCTGGGCGAAGAGAATCCAGTTGGGTAGGGGAGAGGCGTATGCGGTCTTTGTTTTTAGCCACCTGCCGCTCTTCCTCTTGGGTATCTATATAGAAAAAGAGGTGAAACCCACCCCATAAGAGCAGCGGAAGAAGGAGCCAATAGGCCAATTTGCCCATGCGCCAATGTGTCAATTTATCTATGAGTCGATGTGCCAATATGTGATTTGTTTTGAGTGCAAAGATAGGGAAATAATGACAAATGACAAGTGACGAACGACAAGTGACAAACAGATATATCACAGTAGAATTTGTCACTAGTCACTTATTACTAATTTCATACATATAATTCCTTTTTGTGCAAATTTTTTTTGTATATTTTTCTTTTATTCCAAAAAAATGTTGTACTTTTGAGGTCAAATAAAATAAAATTTTTAATGTATGAAACGTAGTTATTTTTTACTAGCCACTGCCCTTATGGGGATTCCACTGATGGCTCAAGAGAAAGATAGTCTCTCTAACAAACAAAAGACACCTGATACCGAGGAAAACCGCAATGTAATGCTCAATGCTTCCTCCAACTCAGGGCCTCGCGAAGTAAATATTGGACTGCCTTCTTCTGTAGGAGGTATTACCGTATTGGAGAATGACCTCCCTGTGGTGTATTATTTTTGGCCTGAGCTGCCTTCGCGTACTTGGCGACCCTCACAGAGCTTGAATATGCGTGGGCTTATCTCGGTAGGCGAATCCACCCTTACCATTGGGGACTTTGGTTATGCGGTTAATAGTTATACCAAAACAGGGGGTGACAGGACCCAGATAGAGGGTCTGCTCAAGGGTAATCACCACGGTTATTACTTAGGCGACGTGAATCTTAATGGTCGCTTTGGGCAAAGCCATTGGCACTATGCTATAGGAGCATTGGTTACTGGCGACCCAGGAGAGGCCAAGCACAAAGGCTCCCGACTTATTGATGATACTCAAATATTCAGAGGCGTACTGACTTACAAGTTTGATGAGAAAAGCGATATTAACTTTGGTTATAAGTTTGCTCGTTCAAGAATGATAAATCATTACGCCCCTTTTATTTATCATACCGACGGTAAGGTAAGCGAATACAATGGCATAGGCATCGGTACCGACTCGTATATGATCAGCGATGGGTATATCATCTTCAAGAATGCTCTTACAGGTGAGCCTTATCGCGCCAATTATACAGGCAGTGATTCTCCGCTTTGGTCTTTCTCCCATACCTTTGACCTCTTTGGTAAGAATGACTTGGGTAATGATTGGTTCTTTAAGCACTCCACTCGTATTCGTTATGCAGAATCTTCCGCCCTTATTCCACTACCAGCAGGCTCTGTAAAAAGGGGCAGCGATAGTTATAGCTACCTTGACGGTACCCCTTACACAGGAGAGTATGTACAGCGTATGTTGGCTATTCTTTCTCCTAAAACCCCTACCACTACTTGGATGACCCGCCTATGGGCAGAGAAAAAGACGGACAACCACCAGTGGCGCTTTGGGGTATTGGGTCAGTACTACAAGGAAGATAACTACCACCAAGATCGTTCTTTCCTCTTCCACTCTGTAGAGAAGCAACCTCGCATCTTGCGCCGAGATGGCACTACTGATCCCTTCTTTGACTACAACGTAGGAGCAGAATACCACAGCGGGTATGAAACTAAGATTACCGCCTATGCCTCCGACAGCTGGAATACAACCCCTTGGCTTGACCTCTCTTATGGAGCTAACTTCCAGTACCACAAGCTCGAAGGTGATTATAGCTTGCAACCTCGCGGGGCAAATGTAGTGCTAAACCAACCTTTTACTACTTTTAACCACGACTGGTACCACCTCAACGGAGACTTACGTGCGGTGGTAAAACTCACGCCTGAGTTTGGCCTATTGGCTAACTTCACTTATCAGGAAAAACACGGCCAATTGGAAAACTACTCAGGTGCCTATACACCTGATTTTGCTAAGACTAAAACACCTTTCTTAGCTGGTGGTATCTACTATAACAACAAATGGCTTAGCTTGGTATCACAAGTATCTACCCTTACACGTAACAATTACCAAACCCGCCTAAGTATCTCCGACCGCAACAGCCCTCGTTCTGAAGTGGTTTCTGTACATTACGACATCAAAACTGTGGGTTGGACTACCGATATGGTACTCAAGCCTTTTGATAATTTCCAATTGCACTACCTACTTACCTTGCAAAACCCTGAGTATAACAACTATGGCTGGACGAATCCGTTCAACGGACGCGCTATCAGTTATAACAACAATATCGTAACAGGTATCTCCAAGGTACTGATGGAAATAGACCCTTCGTATAGCATCAATAAGTTCCGTTTCGGACTTAACTTCCGCTATTTCAGCAAACAATATGTAAGCCCTACCAATCAGTTCTTTGTAGAACCCCGTTGGGAATCCTTCTTCTCCTCTTCGTATGAGATCAACAAGCACCTGAACCTTGGTTTCAATGTGGTGAATATCTTCAACCAGACAGGAGCCTCCACCAGTATTGCCAATTCAGAAATCCCTTATGATAACATACAAGATGCTGAAGGTAGCTTAGTTACAGGTTCTTACATACGTCCGCTTACCTTTGAACTACAATTGAATTTTAGGTTTTAGTCATTTTATGAAAGCAAAAAATATTCTTTTAGCACTGAGTCTCTCCGTAGGGGTAAGTGTCCTAGCGCAAGAGGCTGACATCAAGTACATTACCCAGAAAAAGGGCGCTACCCTAGGGTATAGTACTACCTCAGGGGTGAAGATCCTCACCGTAGGGGGAAAGCAGTTCAAAGACCTAAACAAAAACGGCAAGTTGGACAAGTACGAAGACTGGCGCCTACCGGTAGATGAGCGTGCCAAAGACTTGGCCAAGCAGATGAGCATAGAGGAAATTGCAGGGCTTATGCTCTACAGTAACCACCAAGCCTTGCCTGGCCCTCCTGATGGCTATCGCAAGAGTAGCTATGGAGGTAAGCCTTTTGCCGAGAGTGGTGCCAAAGCTTCCGACCTTACCGACCAGCAAAAAGTCTTCTTAGACCGCGACCATGTACGCCATGTGCTGATCACTACTGTCTCCTCTCCTAAGGATGCAGCCATATGGAGCAACAACCTACAGCGTACCACTGAGAGCCTACCGCTGGGTATTCCAGTGAATATCTCTTCCGACCCACGCCATACCACCTTGGTAACGGCCGAATACAATGCAGGAGCAGGAGGAAGTATCTCTCTTTGGCCTGATGGATTGGCTATGTCCGCCACCTTTGACCCTGCTGTGGTACAGAAGTTTGGTGAAATAGCTGCCAAGGAATACCGCGCTATGGGGATCACCACAGCCCTTTCCCCTCAGATAGACTTGGGTACGGAACCTCGCTGGAATCGTATGGTCTTCACCTTTGGCGAGTCTCCTGAGCTGACTACCGATATGGCACGTGCCTATGTAGATGGTTTCCAAACCTCCACAGGTAAGGCCGAAATCAAAGATGGTTGGGGCTTTGAGAGTGTCAATGCCATGAGCAAGCACTTCCCAGGAGGAGGTGCTGGCGAAGGTGGTCGTGATGCCCACTTTGCCTATGGTAAGTATGCTGTATACCCAGGTAAAAACTTCGAGATGCACCAAAAACCTTTTACCGAAGGTGCCTTTAAGCTCCATGGCAAGACCAAATCCGCCTCTGCGGTGATGCCTTACTACACTATTTCCTATAACCAAGATACCAAAAACCATGAGAATGTAGGTAATGGCTTTAGCAAATACATAGTAACCGACCTATTGCGCAACAAATACGGCTTTGACGGGGTGGTATGTACCGACTGGCTCATCGTTGCCAAGGAACCAAGCACACCAGGGGGCTTTGCTGGTAAGCCTTGGGGGGTAGAAGACTTAGACTTGCCACAGCTTCACTACAAGGCTTTGGAGGCAGGAGTAGACCAATTTGGTGGTAACAACATGGTGGCTCCTGTGGTAGAAGCCTATAAGATAGGGGTGAAAGAACATGGTGAAGCCTATATGAGAGAACGTTTTGAGAAATCGGCTGTACGCCTATTGCGCAACATCTTCCGCTTGGGTCTGTTTGAAAATCCATACCTCAACCCAGAGGAAAGTGCTAAGATTGTAGGAAATCCTGAGTTCATGAAAGCAGGTTACGATGCCCAGCTCAAATCCATCATCATGCTCAAGAACAAAGGACAGGTATTGCCTATTGACAAGAAGAAAACCGTCTATATCCCTAAAGTGTATAACGAACCTCAACGCAACTGGTGGGGTGTATATACCGAAGGCAACATAGCTTACCCTGTGAATATAGAGAATGTGAAGAAGTATTTCAATGTAACCGATGATCCCAATAAGGCTGATCTTGCTATTGTTTTTGTTAAGAGCCCTACCCAAAATCACCCAGGTTATAACGACGAACTCTTCAAGGCAGGAGAGAATGGTTATATTCCTATCTCCCTACAGTACAACACCTATACTGCTGAGTATGCCCGCGAACATAGTATAGCCGCAGGGGATAAAGTGATTGCTCCACAGGTGACCGACCGTTCTTACAAAGGCAAGATGGCCAATGCTTCCAACATCACCGACCTATACAACATCTTGGAAACCAAAGAAAAGATGAAAGGCAAACCAGTGGTGGTTTCCATCACCGCCTCTCGTCCTATGGTATTCCATGAGTTTGAAAAACAGGTAGATGGTATCTTGCTTAACTTCGGTACTTCCGAACAAGCCCTTTTAGAAATTCTCTCTGGTAAGGTAGAGCCTTCTGCCTTGCTCCCCACTCAGATGCCTGCCAACATGAAGATGGTAGAGCAACAGTTTGAGGATGTACCTTTTGACATGGAGTGCCACAAGGACAGCGAAGGCAATGTATATGATTTTGGTTTTGGACTCAACTGGAAAGGGGTTATCAAAGATGCCCGTACTGCTAAGTACAAACGAAATTAGTCAATAGTGGTTAGTGGTTAAACACTGAAAACTAACCACAATCACTTTTCAGATAATCCCAATTACTATTAGAGAATTTCTATACAAATTACAACTATTCAACAAGTAGATACTCAAATATACATAAAAGTAATTTTAAAACAAATTTTAGTCATTTCTGTGCTTTCTATAATAACTATTTCTATCATAGCCCAAGACTATTCTATAACAATATACAGAGAGTCGATTGGCTCAAGCAGAATATGTACAAGTAGGGGGTGCTACTCATGCTTTCCTTGACTGGAAACCTGACCAAAAAACCCAAGAGACATTTGACAAATACGGCAAATACTATACCCATCAGATGCTTGCCTTTTTTGATGATGTACTTAAATAGTGACTAATGACTAGTCTGCAAGAGTTCATTTTACTAAAAAAATTTTTTTTAACAGCAGATATTCTTAATATTTGCTGTTTTTTTTGTACCTTTGCGGTCTGAGTAAAAAACTTAAAATTCATAAAGATAAATACTACAAAAACAAATGAAGAAAATTTTATTATTAGGTGCATTATCCCTCTTTAGTATGGGATTACAAGCACAGAGGAAATTCAAAATAACCCTTGATGAGGCGCGTAATGGTTCGTATACCGTGAGTCCTAAGCTACCCAAAGATGGCATCGTAAAGCGAGGAACTACCCTGACTATAAGTGCTACTGCTAATGAGGGCTATATACCCGATGGTGGCTATTATGCAACCATACAAGATGGTTATGTGCAATACCACGAGACTATGCAATCATCCTTTAAGGTAAAGGTAGATAAGGAAATGAACATAGGCTATTCTTTTGTTCCCAAAGAAACGGAAGAGAACCTCAGGGTTATCCAAGATATTGTCTATGCCAAGCCAGGTGTTAAGGCACTGAAATACGATATTTATGCTCCCAAGGGCAAGGACAGACTTCCTTGTATTATCATCATTCATGGAGGTGGCTGGAGTTCCAACAGCGAGGAGGTTATGCGTGGTTTCGCCCGTGAGTTGGCCAATAGTGGTCGTTATGTAGTTTTCAATATAGATTATCGCTGGATGGATAATCTTGATGGGGATAAGAAGCCTACAGCACTACACCAAATCATAGAAGATGTATATGGAGCGGTGATACATATTACCGAAAATGCTGCCATGTATGGGGGTGATAGCAATAACATCTTCCTTACAGGAGATAGTGCAGGGGGGCATCTTGCTGCTTCTGTAGCTAATTTTGTAGAGCGATTAGGGGATAAGAGTTTCAACAAGATAGAGAACACTTTCCAGTTTGCCCCTACCTATATGCCTAAAGGGAAGAGTATAGAGGAGATCAAGCAGAAGCTTGCCCAAAGCATCAAAGGGGTAGCACCTAGTTATGGAGTATTCAGTATGCAGATGCTTTCTCAGCGCTTTGCTAATTATCCTTTCTTGAAGGAAGTAGCTCCTATTAACTATATACCAGAGGGTAGGGCAGTACCTTATTTTCTACTTCGTGGTACAGAGGATCAGCTTATCAAAAATGAAGAAGTAGAGAGCTATGCCAAAGCCCTTATCAAGGCAGGACAAAGGGTAGAATACCTACAAGTAGGAGGTGCTAACCATGCTTTCCTTGACTGGAAACCCGATAAAGAAACCCAAGAAACTTTTAGCAAATATGGTAAATATTGTACCAAACACATGTTACTTTTCTTTGATAACATACTCGGAAAGTGAAAAATAAATAGCGAAAAGTAAAGTCAGCAAGTACTTTCATTTTTTACTAATCACTATTCATTTCTCTCTTAACTGTTCCACGTGGAACAATTAATTCTAAAGATAAAAAATTACAGCAAGTCATCTGTACTTGCTGTTTTTTTTGTACTTTTGCGGGTTGGCGCTGGTGAAGAGTGAATAATGTGAATTCGATATAACGAAAGCTCCCACTGATTTTCACGAATTTCACAGATTTTCTATGTCTGTATAATTGTGTCGCTGCGATTTGCATGGATTGTTATAAGAGCTTAGGTCTTATTAATTCGTGAAAATTAAAGAGTTACGCTTAGTTATTTTATTCTCTCCGTGAAAATCCGTGTTTCACATACCCAGCTGTGGGCACTCGCTGGCTTTGTGGGAGAAAAAAATATAATTTTGCTTACGTCGAACTCACGTAGCAACTTAAAATTTAGAACTTAAAACTCAAAACTATAATGCTGTTGTGTATAGAAACTTCTGGTAAGAACTGTTCGGTAGCGCTCTTTGAAGGCCTACAATTGGTAAGCATTCGAGAGGTGCATACGGAACAATTTTCCCATTCGGAAAACCTACATGTTTTCATAGAGCAAGTACTCAAGGAAAGTAACCTCCAGCCTAAGGTTATCAAGGCTATAGCCATCAGTGCAGGACCTGGTTCTTATACGGGTTTGCGTATAGGGGTAGCCACTGCCAAGGGGTTATGTTATGGCTGGGATATACCCCTGATAGCCTTGCCTACCTTGCGTATCTTAGCCGAACAGGTAACTTATGAATTTACAGATATTGAATATATTATTCCTATGATAGATGCTCGTAGGATGGAGGTTTTTACTGCCGTATATAGTCATGATTTTTCCCCTATACTAGGGGAGCGGGCAGAAATTCTTACAGAAAGTACATTTGATACTTATCTTAACAAAGGAAAAACCATTTTTTTAGGAGATGGAATCACTAAGTTTCAAGCTATTTGTAAGCATAAGAATGCTTATTTCTGGGAGAACAAATTTCCTTCTGCTAAGCAGATGGGTCGCTTAGCCTTGGAAAAATACCAAGCACAAGCCTTTGAAGATATAGCATATTTTGAACCCTTTTACCTCAAAGAAGTTTATTTAGTGAAAAGTGAAAAATGAAGCTAATATATACTTTCGTTATTCACTAATCACTATTCGTTATTCACTTAACTGTTTCACGTGGAACAATTAAGTAGTCAGACTTGTGTAGAGATGCAATAAATCACATCTTAAAAGTAAAAAACAATTCTAACAAGGTAAATTTAAACGATTTTATTAGCTGACGAATACTTATATCAAAATAAAAAGAAAATAGAAATTTGATATGTTTCTGAAAGAGAAAAAATCAGTAGAGAGAAGCAAAAAATGGAAAGTGAAGCTAAAATAACGTAAGTCCAATATAACAAAAGCTCTCACTGATTTTAACAGATTTCACAGATTTTCTATGTCTGTGTAATTGTGTTGCTGCGATTTACACGGATTGTTATAAGAGCTTATGTTTTATTTATCGTGAAAATTACAGAGTTACGCTTAATTATATCATTCTCTCTGTGAAAATTTGTGGAATCTGTGGGAAGAAATATAACTTTGCTTAGGTTGAACTCACGTTAATATATACTTTCGTTATTCGCTAATCACTATTCGTTGTTCACTAATCACTATTCGTTATTCACTAATCACTATTCGTTATTCACTAATCACTATTCGTTATTCACTTAACTGTTTCACGTAGAACAATTGAGTAGTCAGACTTGTGTAAAGATTCAATAAATCGTATCTTAAAAGTAAAAAACAATTCTAACAAGGTAAATTTAAACGATTTTATTACCTGATGAATACTTATATTAAAATAAAAAGAAAATAGAAATTTGATATGTTTCTGAAAGAGAAAAAATCAGCAGAGAGAAGTAGAAAGTGAAAAATAAATAGAAAAGTGAAAATTGAAGGTAAAAAATTAAGCATGCAAAAAACTAAGAACTCAAAACTATGAAAGTAATAGACCACAGTGTGAGTGGAGAGACGTTTGCACTGGAATATGATGACCATTACAAACTCTATCGCACCACACCTATTCCTGAAAACTTAGGTAGCTACTACCAAAGCGAGGCTTATATCTCCCATACCGATGGAAATAAAGGCCTTTTTGAAAAACTATACCAATGGGTAAAACACTACACCTTACAGAGAAAAATACACCTTGTAGAACAGTACGTACCTCAAGGCAAACTCCTAGATATAGGAGCAGGTACAGGAGATTTTGTTCGCACCGCTAAGCAACGAGGCTGGTATGCTACAGGAGTAGAGCCTGAAGCCAAGGCTCGTGATAGGGCAGGGGAGAAGGGAGTTTTCTTATACGAAAGTCAAGAACAACTTACCGAGAAATACGATGTCATCACTCTTTGGCATGTCTTAGAACACATTCCCCAGCTGAAAGAACAGATTATATTTCTAAAGAATCACCTAGAAAAAGAGGGGTTATTAGTCATTGCAGTACCTAATTACCTAAGCCGAGATGCCCAGCATTATGGCTCTTATTGGGCTGCCTATGATGTACCCAGACACCTATGGCACTTCTCTCAAGAGAGTATTCGGCTACTCTTCGAAGAAAAAGGTTTCGAACTTATAGGGGTAAAACCTATGCTTTTCGATGCTTTCTATGTAAGCCTACTCTCAGAAAAATACAAGTCAGGGAAAATGAACTTTATAAAAGGCTTTTACCATGGACTACTTTCTAATCTTTCAGCCTTAAGGACAGGAGAATACTCATCACTCATATACCTTTTAAAAGTAAAAGGTAAAAGGTAAAAAGTTGTTCCACGTGGAACAATTGAACTATCTTAGCCAACATCTTGTAGAAATACTATAAATCATATCTCAAAAATACCATTTCTCAATGTAATGTAACGCGAGTTCGACATAAGCAAAATTATATTTTTCTCCCACAGATTCCACGGATTTTCACGGAGAGAATGATACAACAACTAAGTATAACTCCTTAATTTCCACGGATAAATAAGGCCTTTGGCCTTATAAAAATCTGTGTAAATCGCAACAGCACAATTACACAAACATAGAAAATCTGTGAAATCCGTGAAAATCCGAGGGAGCTTTCGTTATATCGAACTCACGTTAATGTAAGTTCGACTTATAGTCAAACAGGAATGATTTTCGAAAAATTAGCATGAGCAGGTGTAGGGGCTAATGGCAATTAGCCCTTGAAAGAAAACGAATTAGGAATAAATTCCTTGCCTTATTTATTCGTATTTTATTTGCATTCTAAATATAATTGACTATAAGTAAGCTATAATTTTTCTTCTATATACCTATTTGTAGATATCTTATAGCCTTGTAGGCAACTCTTACTATGACAAATTCAAGATTATCTCATCTTAGATAGGTAAAAAAAGTAAAAAACAATTTTAAATAGTATTTTTTAAATGATTTTACTATCCAGTGTAATCTTATATCAAAATAAAAAGAAAATAGAAATTTGATATATTTCTGAAAGCAAAATTTTTGAGCATAATAAAATAAAAAGCAAAAAGCAAGGAGTAAGGAGTACAAAAGTTAAATATCCATTTTTTTCCTAACTGTTTTGTTAAATAAAAATAGAATCTTCATTAACTTTCGTACATTTGTACCTGAATTTGAGAAATAATGTAAAAACCATATAGTTATGAATAAAGTCATCTTAGGTGTAGCATTCGTATTGAGCCTCGCTGCTTGTCAGCAAAGTCAAAAAATTGCCTATGTAGATAACAGCAAGCTCTTAGATGAATATCAAGAAAAAAAGGATTTGGAAGCAATGCTCAAGGGGAAAATCAACAAGTACCAGCTCAAGCGTGATAGCATCTCACAGGCCTTCCAAGTGAAAGCACAGGCCTTCGAAGCACAAGCTAAGAGCTTAGCCCCCGCAGTAGCACAACAAAAGTATAGCGAACTGGCTCAAGAAAGCCAACTCCTACAACAACAACTCATGGTAGAAGAACAAGCTATACAAGAAGAAAGCCGTACCAAAATGGATACCCTCCTAAAGAAAGTCAAAAGCTTCATCAAAAACTATGGCAAACAACATGATTATGACTTCATATTGGGCGCCAATGACGGAGGTAGCGTGCACTATGGAAAAGCAGACAAAGATATTACTGCCGATATAGTGAAAGCACTCAATGAAAAAAAGTAAAGGTTACTTTACTCGTTGTTTAAGTTTATTATTGATTATTAAAAAAGTGTTCCACGTGGAACACTTTTTTTTATGATTAATACTACTTTTTAATCGTTTGAATCAGGTTTGGAAAGAATCCATTAATCAAAAGAAATACTCCAAAAATCACTAAAAAGATATTGATACCTTGCTTTACCTTGTGTATATTAGTAGGGGTAAGACGATGACGTAAGCGCTTAGCTATGAGAATTTTTAATACATCAGTAAGCAAATAGGTAAGCAATATAGTAGCTAAGAAGAATAATACACGAGTAGGGGTCATACCAGGGCGAGCAGAGAAAGTTGCAATGGTAGCCAACCAATAGAAAAACACTCCTACATTAATCACATTAAGAAAAAAACCCTTGTAAAAATAGGTAAAATAACTACCTTCCTTAATAGCTACTATCCGAGTCTGCGGAGGACGTAGCTTGAAATCACGGCGCTCCTTAATATAAGAAAATAAGCCATATACAATAATCAGCAAACCTCCATAGACGAACAAATTGGGGTTATTCTCTATATAAGCCGATAACTTACTGGTACCCCAATAGGCTAAAGCTATAAAAAATACATCTCCTGAAATAGCACCCAGATCAAAAGCCAAAGCCGAACGTGCCCCCTTAGTAATGCTGGTCTCTATCAAAATGAAAAATACAGGCCCTATAGTGAAAGCTAAAATAATCCCTAAGGAAATTGCTATAAAAACAGTCTCTATCATTGCTAAAAGAAAAAACAAATATAGTGAAAAAATAGAAATTATAAAAGAAAAACAAAAACTTTATTTTCTTACTGTTATTACCTGAAATGGTCGCTCTATGGTAGTACCACGCTTAGTGGGAATCTCTTCCGTAAAAGTCTGTAAGTCAAAAGCTGTAAAACCTACCGAAAGCAATAGTTCTTGAAGCTGCTCAGGGGTATAGAAAGTAAATACTTCCTTGGTAAAGGGCATACGCTCACCAAATTCTTTGCCTATAGCACCCAAAACAAAGCTACCTCCCTGCCTGAGTAGGGAATAGACCTGAGCAAAATAAGCCCTCAAGTTTGTAATAAAATAGTACGTATTGACGCAAAAACAGACCCCAAAACTCTCATAGGGTAGTGGAGGTAGTTCCTCGGTAAGAGCGTGTAAAAAAACAGCCTTTCCTTGCTCCACAAGCTCAGCATTAAGTGCAGTAGCATCAGCTATCATAGCTTCAGAGCGTTCTATCCCTGTATAGTGTAAGTGGGGTGCCTTGGCAAAGAGGTAGGGGAGGTGTGCTCCATTACCAAAACCTATTTCCAATAGCTGTTTTACTCCAGAGAGGGGAAGACAATCTATACTACGCTCTATCATATTTCGGTTGGAGGCAAAGATATAAGCACCCACTTCCTTGGCGAGTGCTCCTTCAGGACAGCGCAATTGCCTGCCCAATAATAAGTTATCAGTTGTAGGAGGAAGCATAATAAGTGAAAAATTTAAAGTGAAAAGTGAAAAACAAAGATAGTAAATACTTAAAACTGAGCATTTGGGTAAATAGTATCAATCAGTTTTTAATTATTCACTATTAACTTTTTTCTTAATTGTTCCACGTGGAACAAACTAAGTACTTAATAAGGAGCAACAAAATTAATAAAAAATAGTAGGAAAACAAATATTTTTATTACCTTTGTCACAAATTTAAAATACTAACAATATGAAAAAAATTGTCTCACTCCTTGTAGCTGCTTTGGTATTATCTTGCAGTAAAAATGATTGTAACTGCAAAGAAGAAAAGAATGACACACCTAAATCAGTACTTTTAGGTACTTGGAAGATTACTAAAAAAGTAGAAAACGGTGAAATAAAAGAACTCTATAACGATTGTGATGCCAATGAAACTTTTGTCTTCCAAGAGAAAGAAGCTATTAATGAAAGTTTCAAAAAGGGAAAATTCAATCCTTACGATAATAAGTTAGAATGTAGAAGTCAAAAAGAGGTATATCCTACTTACGAATACAAAAAAGAGGAAAACAAACTCTACTTAGAAATAGAAGTAAAAGGAAAAACCTATATGATGCCTCAAAAAATTACTCTTGAAAATAACAATACCCAACTGACCATCTACCATAATTATGACGCTGAAAACAACTATAAAGTATATACCAAACAAAAATAAATAGCAGAAAAATAGCTCATATAAAAAAACTCCGAACTTTTCTCGTTCGGAGTTTTTTGTTAGTTCACTAATTCAAAGTCTAAATAGCGCTTGACCAAATCGGTATTCTTAACACGTATCATTACCTCGTCACCCAAGGTATAACGCTGCTTGCTTACTTCGCCTATAAGAGCATAAGCCTTTTCGTCAAATACATAATAATCGTCCTTCATATCTCGTGCACGTATCATACCCTCACACTTGTTTTCAATAATCTCTACATAGATACCAAATTCGGTAACCCCTGAAATCACTCCCAAGAACTCCTGATCCTTATGTGCTTCCATGTACTTAATCTGCATGTACTTGATAGAATCACGCTCAGCCGAAGTAGCTAAGTTCTCCATTTGGGAAGAGTGCTTGCACTTTTCTTCATATTCCGCCTCATTAGCCGAAGCACCTGCGTCCAAATAGAGTTGCAAAAGGCGATGTACCATCACATCAGGATAACGACGAATAGGGGAGGTGAAGTGGGTATAATCAGCAAAAGCCAAACCATAGTGCCCTATATTATGCGTAGAATAAGCAGCCTTACTCATAGAGCGAATAGCCAAGGTATCCACTAAGTTCTGTTCTTTCTTGCCATGTACCTCCTGCAGAAGATGATTGATAGAATGAGAAATGTTCTTCTTGTCCTTGAGATTAAGCTTGTAACCAAAGCGAGAGATAACGCCCTGCATCTGCAGGAGTTTTTCCTCATCAGGCACATCGTGGATACGATATACAAAAGTCTTCTGTAGCTTGGAGGCATACTCGGCTACCTTGCGATTGGCCAGCAGCATAAACTCCTCTATGAGTTTGTTGGCTTCTTTACTCTCCTTAGTATAGACACCCAAGGGATTATTGTTCTCGTCCAAGAAAAACTTAACCTCCAACTTATCAAAAGAAATAGCCCCTGCTCTCATACGCTTCTCACGGAGAATTTCTGCCATAGCATTCAGTGAAAGAATTGCCTCTACTATCTCCTTGGAAACCGTATAGCTACCCTCAGGTCGGATAGAGATTTCCTCAGGTATCACAAAATCACTTGGTACCTCCATATAGGGGGTATCAAAAGCCTCAATCACCGCCTGTGCCTCCTCATAGGCAAAGCGTGCATCGGAGCGAATTACCGTACGGCCAAGCCATACATTGCGCACTTCTGCTTGAGGAGAAAGTTCAAAGATAGCCGAGAAAGTATATTTTTCCTCTTCAGGACGCAGCGAACAAGCAAAGTTGGACAACACCTCTGGAAGCATAGGCACCACCCGATCCACTAAATATACCGAGGTAGCCCGCTGGTAAGCCTCATCGTCCAAGATAGTGCCAGGTTGCACATAGTGAGAAACATCGGCTATATGTACCCCAACCTCAAAGTTGCCATCATCAAGCACTCGAAAAGACAACGCATCATCAAAATCTTTGGCATCACGAGGGTCAATGGTAAAGGTAAGCACTCCGCGCATATCTCTGCGGCGAGCAATCTCTTCTTCCTTGATAGTGGTATCCAATTGCTGTGCATAAGCCTCCACTTCCTGAGGAAACTCACTGGGCAAGCCATATTCAGCCAAGATGGCATGTATCTCAGTATTATGTTCCCCAGGCTTACCGAGAATTTTCTCCACTACGCCATAGGGAGAGTTCGCACGAGAAGTCCATTGGGTAATACGCACCAATACCTTATCCCCATCTTCGGCACCATTACAATCTTCTTTGGGAACAAAAATGTCTGTATACATACGCCTATCGGTAGGTACCACAAAAGCAAAATTCTTCTGCATCTGTACCAAACCAACAAAGGTCGTACGCTTGCGCTCTATCACTTGGGTAATCTCCCCCTCGAGCTTCTCACGGCGACGTGGAAAGACATACACTTCCACCAGATCGCCATGTAAAGCCTTGTTCAGCAAGTTATTAGGAACAAATACATCTTGGTCTAAGTCCTCACACACCACATAAGCATTACCATTGGAAGCCATATCCACTACTCCTTGGTGATAATAAGTAGCACCTTGCGCTTGGAAGTGGCCTTGGCTGGTCTCATTGATATGTGATTGCTTGACCAATCTAGCCAAGGAAGCAATAATATCATTACGCATTTCAGTAGAAGTAGCCTTAAGCTTTTCAGCTATTTGTTTCCAAGAGAAACTCTTGCCACTATTCTTCTGCAGAATAACCAAAATATCTCTACTAAAGTCCTTGTTTTTTTCTTTTTCTGTTCGAATTTCTTCTTACTCATTTTCGTTTTAATTTACGAGTTTTCTATTGATTATTAGCTACTTTCTCATTTTTTTTGTACCTTTGCACTCACATTAGTCTCTGTTTTACTTAACTCAGGAAAAGTAGCTATCCTCGGTATAGAAAAGTAAAAAACAGCTAATAGACGAAGGTCTATGACCAGTCAGCGTGCAAAGTTACAAATTTTCAACCATCAACTCACATATAAAAAATAAATATTCTTTTTTATATAAAAAAAATGATGATGATAATATGCTGTGAATTTAGGTAGAAAAATGAGCGAAAATACTTGTATGTGACACTTAAAGAAGTTTATCAACAATTTGTAAGCATACTAATGTACTGATATATAGAGCGTAAGAAGACTTATTCACTAAAACGTTTTCTTGTTCTTAAAAGTATTTGGGTATAAAAACAAGAAAAAATAATCCTCATTTTCTCCTCGATGACGGTTAATAAGTTGTGAGAAATAAAGTTGTTTTTCTCAATTGTCTTCGCATATAATCAACTTTTTCAAAGAAGCCTACTTTTTAATGCTTTTTTGTTGTAGAGTTATCAACAGATTTTAAAATTGAAAAGTGAATAATTGAGAGGGTTATCCACTACCCATATATTTACGCTTTGCTTTTTTATTTTAACAAAATAATAAGTGTTAAAACTTATTATATTATCAAAAAAAATGATTTACTTTGCCCCGTGAATTTACTAACAAGAAAATAGAGAAAACATGAAAAGAATTTTTTTAATAGGTTTTGGCTTTGTATGCCTGCTTAGTTGTGATAAATCTAAGATAGGCAATACAATTGAAAATAAAGACTATGCTAAGATAAGGGATAATGCTTCCAGTGATGACAATGCTCCTGAGTTGAAGCTAAGCGAATATCTTATTAATAATGGATATGACAAGAATGGTGATAAAGTTCTCCAGGACAGAGAACTGGCACAGATAGAAAGTCTTAAAGTGGTAGGTAAGAGCATCACCGACCTTGACGTATTGGCTAGAATGACCAACCTGAAACAAGCTGATTTTTCAGGTAATAAGATTTCTGTTGCCGTTATTAGTGCACCTCTTTTGACAGAACTGAACCTAAGCAATAATAGACTTATTAAGTTGGATATATCCAAATCTCCAAAATTAGTAAGTAATATCAATCTTACAGGTAATCCTAAACTTACTTGTGTAAAAACTGAGCGTATACAACTTACCACTATAAAGAATAAGCCTAAAAATATAAAGGTAGATACAGACACACAAGGAAAGGCTAAAGCCAATTTTACAACTACTTGTAACTAGTTATAAAAGTTAAATATATATTAAATAATATATAGATTGGAAATAAAGACGTACCTTTGCACTGTTTCATAATATTGGAATTTATTGGTTAAAAAAGGAATTGCCTCGTAATTGAGGCAATTTTTTTTATGTCTATATAAGAGAAAAAATTAATCATTATTGGCATTAATCATTAATTTTCGTATTTTTGCCTTTCAAACCAATAAACCATGAACTTACGTCTATTTCTCCTCTTGAGTGGGTTATTCTCTGTAACAGCTTTTGGACAATCTCAGGACAGTCTGTTACAAGTATTACAGCGCCAGATAAGGGAACTAAAGATACAGCGTAGCCAGGATTCGCTCAAGGTCAATGTACTGAGCCAAGAGTTACAATCCTTATTGCTTTTGGATACACGCCGTGTGGATACGGAGAAAGATTCAATCTACAAAGCACAGCGACAAGAAGAGATTAAGCGTATCTATTCCAAGGCCAATGGATCTCCATTGGTTTTGGAGAATGACACCCTCTATACAGTCCATGCAAGTTTGGGGCTTTATTCTCCCTTGGAACGAACTGAATATACCCTTAAGAAGTTACGCAAATTAGTAGAATTACCTGTTTTTAAAAAGGATTCACTTAAGATAAAATCTCAAAATGATCTCCTTATGGTGACCTACCAAGGAGAATGGATACAAGCCGTAAGTGAGGAAGATGCTATCTTAGCACATCTTTCTCAAGAGGAATTAGCTCAATCCCTACAAAGAGATATTTTGCGCGCTGTAACCCAGTATAGGATAGAACACAGTATGCAAAAACGTCTTATGCGTATTGGTGAATTATTTCTATTTGTTATAGCCATTATTACACTCTTCTACTTACTGAATCTTCTTTTTAGAAAACTGGAACAGCAGCTACTTAAGCAATCTTTCTTTAAAAAAGGATTAAAACTCAAGAATTACCAAATGCTTAACAAGGAGAATATGAAGTATATCCTTGGAAAAGCACTTTTCTTGCTAAAGTTAGTTATCTTTTTTATTATCATTTTTGTAAGTATTCCTTTCGCCTTAAAGCTTTTTCCTTCTACCCAAATGTGGGCAGAAAAGCTTTTGAAACTGGTTTTAGACCCACTTAGTCAGATAGGCAATGCTATACTCGATTATTTACCTAACTTGATTATCATAGGTATCATTCTTTTGATTGGGCGTATGATACTAAACCTTATGCGCTACTTCCTATACGAAATACAACGAGGTGCACTCAAGATTAAGGGCTTCTACAAGGAATTTGCCAAGCCTACTTATAACATCTTGAGAATCCTATTTCTCTGCTTTCTCTTTATTGTAATTTTTCCCTACTTGCCTGGATCGGGTTCGTCTGCCTTTCAGGGAGTATCCATTTTCTTGGGGTTATTGATTTCCTTAGGTTCGTCCTCTACAATCTCCAATGGGATAGCAGGGATTTTTATCACTTATATGCGTGCTTTTCGTGAGAATGATTGGATCAAGGTAGGGGAGTATATAGGCATGGTCATCCATAGGGATAGCTTAGTTACTCGCCTAAAGACAATTAACAACGAAGAGGTTACTGTACCCAATTCCATGATACTCTCCTCTTCCACTATGAATTTTTCTTCCATAGGTCGTACTACTGGTTTGGTAGTTACCACTCAAGTGAAAGTACGGTATGATGCTCGTTTGGAGGATGTAGATGCTACCCTTATTGCTGCTGCTCAGGCTACTAAGGGCGTAACGGACAAGATTACCCCCTACATATACCACATATCGCTCAATGAGCTGAATGCTACCTATGAGATCAATGCCGTAACCTTTGAGCCACAGAATATGTATATTATCAAGTCCGACCTGATTAAGAATATTTATAATGCTTTTCGTGAGCGCAATATAGAGCTTACCTCTATTGAATTTATTGAAATTAAATCATGCCAGTAGTCATTAATCATTAGTCATTAGTCATTAGTCATTAATCATTAGTCATTATTTAAGTTGTCTTACATTCGTTTCTACAATTGTGTGACTCCCTTAGGTGTTACCGTACAAGATCATATAGATGCCCTCTTGAAGGGACAGACGGGAATACAATATTTCTCCCATTTTGGTCATATACCCGATGTATATTTGGCTAAGATTTCCTCAGAACAAGTGGAGGCGTGTATTCCTTTTGTAAGCCCTAATATGGAGCTAACATGGCTGGAGAAGCTCCTCCTTTTGGCTGTGGTGCCCCTGCTGCCTATGATGCAGATAGGGGAGCGTACCGCTCTGGTACTCTCCACTACCAAGGGGAATATCTCTCAACTGCAATCGGGAGGTAGCTTGCCTTACCTTACCTTGATAGCTAAGAAGATAGCCAGGTTTTTAGGAATTACTACCGAACCTATTGTAGTGTCCAATGCCTGTGTATCGGGCGTAGTGGCTCTTTCGGTAGCCGATAGGCTACTGCACAATGATGTCTATGACAGTGCCTTGGTCTTGGCAGGCGATGAGATTTCTGAGTTTGTTCTCTCTGGCTTTCAGTCTTTTCTGGCAATGAGTTCTCGTCCGTGCAAGCCTTATGACAAGGCACGCGATGGCATCACCCTTGGCGAGGCTACAGCGGCTGTTTTCCTTACCCAAGATGATTTCTGGGCACAAGCTGAGATCTTAGGCAGTAGCAGTATCAACGATGCCAACCATATCTCAGCCCCCTCTCGTACAGGGGAGGGATTGTACCTGAGCATCACCCAAGCCTTAGCTGAAGCAGGGCTTACCCCCTCCCAAATAGACTTTGTCAATGCCCATGGTACAGGTACCCTCTATAACGATGAGATGGAGGCTATTGCCTTTACTCGTGCGGGACTACAGCAGACGCCACTGAGTAGCTACAAAGGCTATTTTGGACATACCTTAGGAGCTTCTGGTCTCTTGGAGATGGTCGTGAGTTTGGCACTTGCCCAAGAGGGAAAGCTCCTTAGAAGTGAAGGTTTTGACACCTTAGGTGTTTCTGAGCCACTGCATATCCTCACCCAAACCCAAGATGCCCAGGTGAAGTACTTACTCAAGACCGCTTCAGGCTTTGGCGGAAGTAATGCCGCTATGGTATTGAGGCTTATGGATTAGCACAAGCCCTCATCGGCCAAGCTCTTATACTGCTTTTCAGTGATGATCACATGGTCTAGAAGGCGTATATCCAATAGTTGTCCCGCCTCCCTTACTCGCTGGGTGAGTTGTAAGTCCTCCTTGCTGGGAGTAGGACTACCCGAAGGGTGATTGTGTATCAAGATCATAGAGACCGCCCCTTGCTCCAAGGCCATTTTAAGCAGCAATCGAATATCCACTACGGTATGGGTGATACCCCCTACCGAGAGCCGTGCCTTGTGCATCACACGGGCAGCACTACTTAGATACAGCACCCAGAATTCCTCATGAGGCAGTTCGCCTAAAAGGGGTTGCATAAGGGTAAAAACATCTTCGGCACTCTCTATTTTAGGTAGAGGCTCAGGAGTTTCTGCGCTACGCCTACGTCCCAGCTCGGTAGCGGCTAGAATCGTAATAGCCTTGGCCTGGCCTATACCCTTGAAGGTGAGTAGTTGCTGAAGACTTTGTTTGCCCAGTGTGGTAAGACTATTATTCACTGAGGCCAAAATACGTTGGCTTAGTGCTACCGCACTTTCAGTGGCATTACCTGAACCAATAAGAATGGCCAATAGTTCTGCATTGGTAAGTGCGGCCTTACCTTGGGCGATCATCTTCTCTCGTGGCCGATCACTATCTGCCCAGTCCTTGATAGAGAGCCGCTGGGAGGAGGAAGGATTCTTAGTCATAAGATTTTTTGTGTTTTCTCAGTACAAATTTACGAAAAAAAAGTCATTTACAAGTTGTCTAATTGGTGTAAGTTCTATATAACGAAAGCTCCCACAAAGCCAGCGAGAGTCGGCAGCTGGTTTTGTGGGAGGAAAAATATAATTTTGCTTACGTTGAACTCACAATTAGTATTATCTTTGCAGAAAATTTGTGTTTAAATTATTCAGGAAAAACCATCATGAAACCTACCCAATTGGATACCCAGACCCCAGAGAGGAAGATATACTACCTTGAGCAGCTCCGCCAGCTCTTCCCCACTTGTATGACTGAAACCCAAAACCAACAAGGGCAATGGCAACAAGTGGTAGATTGGGACGCTCTCAAACAACTCTTAGGTGATGCCGTTGCCGATAGTACCGATGAGCGTTACCAGTTCACTTGGGCAGGCAAGCAGGCTGCACGCCTGGAGGCTAATGAGGCTACTGACCAAACCCTCCGTCCTGTCCCTGAAGACTCTATAGACTGGGATACCACTGAAAACCTCTATATAGAGGGCGACAATCTGCAAGTGCTCAAGCTCTTGCAACAAGCTTATATGGGCAAGGTTAAGATGATCTATATAGACCCGCCTTATAACACCGGTAGTGACTTTGTGTACAAAGATGATTTTGCCCGCTCCAGAGCCGAAGAAGACCTTGCCACAGGCGATATAGATGAGCAAGGTAACCGTTACCGTCCTAATAACCGCAGCAATGGTCGCTTTCACTCCGATTGGTGCTCGATGATCTATCCACGCCTACTGGTTGCTCGCTCCCTGCTGAGCGAGGATGGGGTGATTTTTATCTCTATTGACGACAACGAGGTACACAACCTAAGGAAAATAGGTGATGAGGTATTTGGGGAAGAGAATTTTGTAGGAGAACTCATACATCAGAGAGCTAAGGGAGGCGGACAAGCAAAATATATAGTCAAAGGGCACGACTACATACTGGTATATGCTTACAACATAAGCTGTATTTCCTTGGTAAGAAAGAAAGTTATCCAGCAAAAAACAGTGGAAATAGACGGTGAGCTTTTCATAAAAAATGATGATATACTCAGAAAAACCTTTGGCAAATATGATAAGAGTAACGGAGATAGGCGTTGTTTCTACGAACAAATAGAGCAATACAAAGGAATAGAAAAGAAGCAAGAGATAGATAGACTCCTTGAGGAAGGTGCGCTCTTTTTAGAGCTTAACAAAGAAGGCATGCACACTATTTGCCGATATGAAAAAGTTTCAGAGGCTACCTCTAAGCTATATACTATTATCAAGGTACTTTCGGAGGAAGGAAAAAAAGAATTGGAGGCCTTGGGGATTTCTTTCTTTTCTTATCCAAAGCCTGTGGAATTACTCAAGCAGCTAGTAGAAGCTGGTTCGGATAAGAACTCTCTTATCCTCGACTTTTTCTCAGGTTCTGCCACTACCGCTCATGCCGTGATGCAGCTCAATGCAGAAGATGGCGGCAGGCGCAAGTACATCTGTGTACAGCTTGGGGAGCCTACCCCTAAGGACAGTGAAGCACGCAAGGCGGGCTATACCTCTATACCTGAAATAGCCAAAGAACGCATACGCCGGGCGGGAAAAAAAATAAAGGAGGAAAATCTCACTTCCCAGCTTGATACAGGATTCCGTGTGTTGCGCTTGGATAGTAGCAACTTTAGTGAGGTAGAGCGTCACCCTAGCGAGTATGACCAAGGGCTGTTAGACCTCTTTGCCACTAATATCAAGGAAGACCGCAGCGACCTTGACCTGCTCTTTGGGGCAATGCTCAGTTGGGGGATACCTCTGTCACTGCCTATCTCTACAGAGGAGATAGATGGTTGCCGTGTATACAACGTAAACGAGGGAGACCTGGTAGCCTGCTTTGCCGAACACATAAGCGAGGCAGTGGTAAAGGCTATGGCTAGCAAGGTGAGTCTTAGGGTACTCTTCCGTGATAGCTGTTTTAGTGAGGACAAACACAAAATCAATCTCTTTGAGATTTTCAAACAACAGCTCGGCTGGGACGAAAAAGAAGCTATGGACAAAATCAGAGTCATATAAGCTATGAAGTTACAATTCAAACACCAACAATTCCAGACAGATGCCGCTCAAAAGGTAATTGATGCCTTTGCAGGACAGCCCTACTACAATAAGGCAGAGTATATTATGAATATGGGTTTACGCTCTGGTGATATTCCATTTACGCAAATAGGCTTTGGCAATAATCCCTTGGTTCTTAACTCCCACGAGATAGCCTCCAATATACGCTCACTACAAATGCTACAGGATATAAAGCCTATTGATGCATTGGAAGGCGAGGGGGTACAGTTGACTATAGAGATGGAAACAGGGACAGGCAAGACCTATACCTATATCAAAACCATGTACGAACTCAATAGGCAGTATGGCTGGAGTAAGTTTATCATAATAGTACCAAGTATTGCCATTCGTGAAGGCGTACAGAAGAGTTTTCAGGTGATGAGTGACCACTTTGCAGCCGAGTATGAGGGCAAGCGTATACAGCACTTTATCTATAACTCCAAACAGCTCTCCAAAATACAAGCCTTTGCCGATGATGATAAGCTGCATGTGATGATTATCAACACCCAAGCCTTCAACAGTTCTTTTAATGAAACAAACAAAAGAAATGAGACAGCACGTATCATCTTTTCCAAACGCGATGATTTTGGTAGTAGGCGCCCTATTGATGTTTTGGCCAAGACAAACCCTATTGTGATTATTGATGAGCCTCAGCGTGCCTCAGGAACCGCTACGATCAAGGCTATCAGTCAGTTCAATCCGCTGTTTGTCTTGCGCTACTCGGCTACCCACCGCCAGGTGCTCAATATGGTCTACCGCCTAGATGCTATCGATGCCTATAACCAACACTTAGTCAAGAAGATAGAAGTAAAAGGGATTCACCAGCAGGGCAGTACAGCCACCTATGGCTATGTATATCTGGAAGAGATCCTCATAGGCAAAGGTAATCCCCAAGCACGCTTGCATTTTGATATGGGTACTACCTCTGGCACCAAGCAAGTAAATCGTTTGGTAGGGGAGGGGTTTAATCTCTATGAGCAAAGTGGGCACTTGCAGGAGTATAAGAATCATTTTGTGGTAGAAAGTATAGACGGCCGCAAAGGGACGGTTCGCTTTCTCAATGGGATAGAACTCCACCAGGGCGAGGCAGTAGGCAAGATAAGCGAGGCGGTGATGCGTCGTACCCAAATACGTGAGACGATTAAGAGCCATATAGAGCGCGAAAGACGGCTCTTTGCCAAAGGAATCAAAGTACTGAGTTTGTTTTTTATAGACCATGTAGACAATTATCGCATTTATGAAGGAAGTAGCTCAAGCAAGGGGAGTTATGCCCAAATGTTCGAAGAGGAATACACTCATGTGATAGAAGAACTCCAGCCTACACTCTTTGATGATACAGCCTACTTGGATTACCTCAAGAAGTCTCATGCTCAAGAGGTGCATAATGGCTATTTTTCAAGGGATAAGCAGGGAAACTTCATTGATTCGAAAGAGAAAAAAGGCGAGGGCGGCAGTGATGACCAGAGTGCTTACGACCTGATTATGAAGGATAAGGAACGACTGCTGAGCTTTGAGGAGCCTACCCGCTTTATCTTTTCGCACTCTACCCTGCGTGAGGGCTGGGACAACCCCAATGTGTTCCAGATCTGTTTTCTCAAAGAAGGAAATAGCCAGATGAGCAAGCGCCAAGAGGTAGGCCGTGGGATGCGCCTATGTGTGGATAAGCATGGGGTACGCCAAGATGCCGAGCTATTGGGCAAGGAAGGCGTGTTCGATATCAATATTCTTACCGTGATTGCCAGTGAGAGCTACCAGCAGTTCTCCCAACAACTACAAAAGGAAATTGCAGACGATCTGCACAGTCGCCCGATGAAGGTAACCCCAAGGCTCTTTGTAGGGCATACTTATACCGATGAGAATGGCAGCCAAGTAACTATAAGTGAAGACCATGCCCGAAAGATTTACAACCAACTTATCAAGCGAGATTATGTAAATGATGATGGCCAGCTAACCCCTGCTTACTATACTGCCAAAGCGGAAGGAACTCTTGATTTTGGGCAGGAACTAGAGCCGATAAGGCAAGGGATTATTGATACTTTGGATAAGATACTAAGCCCCGATAGTATCAAAATTGATGATGCCCGCAGACCTAAAGAAGCTATTTTTCAGGAAGAACATTTTAAGCGTGATGAATTTCAAAAATTGTGGAAGCAGATCAGTATCAAGACTTTCTATAAGGTAGATTTTGAGACTGATGAACTGATAGCTAAGGCAATTAAGGCTATAGATGAGAGACTGACGGTCACCAAAATACGAATGGTAGTGGAACAAGGCACCATGGATAAGATAGAGAGCAAAGAAGCCCTACAGCAAGGTGCTGCCATGAAGCTTACTAAAGTAGAAAACCTCAAAGTCTATGAGGGAGTAGGGGGCAGTGTAACCTATGACCTCATAGGCAAGTTAGTAGAGGCTACTGGGCTTACAAGACGTACCATAGTAGCCATACTCAAGGGGATACGCCCTGATACTTTCCATCAGTTTAAGCTCAATCCAGAGGAGTTTATTCGCAGGGTAGTCCATATCATCAATGATGAAAAGGCTATGGCGGTAGTACAGAAGATAGTGTATGAGAAGACCGATGATACATATACCATGGACATTTTCACCGAATCAACCCTGCGAGGCAAGCTGGGGATCAATGCCATAGAAAGCCACAAGTCACTCTATGACCTTGTAGTAGTGGATAGTGAGGGGGTAGAAAAGAGCTTTGCTACCGAATTAGAGCAGCAAGACGAGGTAGTGGTCTATACCAAGCTCCCCCGTGGGTTCTATATCAACACCCCTATGGGACACTACAATCCCGACTGGGCGATCGTCTTCAGGGAAGGGAGCGTAAATCATATCTATTTTGTAGCTGAGACCAAAGGGAATGATTGGCAGCGCTCACAACTTCGTGGAGCAGAAGAAGCCAAAATAGAATGTGCAGCACGCCATTTTAAAGCCCTTAGCCAAGGAGAGAAAGGCATTTGCTATGGAGTAGTAAAAGATTATAAGACCCTATTGGATAAGGTGATGAAGTAATAGGATTATGTGACACATAAAAAACAAGAGTAAATCAATTAAATTCAGAAATATGGAAAATAAAGTAAAATTTGTACGTTTGCCCAAAACTGAACTTGAAAAGTATCTAAATGATCCTTATCAATTTAAATTAGACTATGACGATTTCTTCGCTCCTAGTAATAGAAAAAATATCTTAATAGTAGATTTTTGGGAAGATATAGAGTTTCTATTGGATCTAATGAACTTAAAAGAAGAAAAAGAAGAGGATGATGGATATCACTATGCTGAGAAGAAGACTATTAAAAAGTTATTTTTTAGTGGAGAGGACATCCATTGGGATATGTATTATTACTATCTGAAGCCTGAAGAAGTAAAAAAGATCGCACGCATGATTATTAACCTGACAAAGAATGATTTTGAGGAAGTTTTTGGTCTATGTTTTCTCAAATGTAGGGAATATTATCCTCCATTAGAAGATGGTAGTGATGATGAAGTAGGTATTTTCAATGATTTAATAAAAAATTTTGAAGAACTTCAGCGTTTCTATGCTTTTGCAGTAGTAAACGAAGAAGGGATGATTACCTTTAGGATATAAAATACGAGAGAGATGATTGGCAATTTGACAAATTATCACTATCTTTGTACCCTAATACCTAACATCTAATACCTAAATATCTATGACCTATAATCACAAAGAAATAGAAGCCTATTGGCAGGCTTATTGGGCAGAGCACCAAACCTATAAGTCAGTAAACGACTTTAGCAAACCCAAGTATTATGTACTTGATATGTTTCCTTACCCTTCTGGGGCGGGCTTACACGTAGGACACCCGCTGGGCTATATAGCCAGTGACATTGTGGCACGCTATAAGCGCCACCAAGGCTTCAATGTATTGCATCCCCAAGGGTACGACAGCTTTGGCCTACCTGCTGAGCAGTACGCCATCCAGACAGGGCAACACCCTGCCCTGACCACGGCACAGAATATTGCTCGCTATCGGGAGCAGTTGGACAAGATAGGTTTTTCGTTTGACTGGAGCCGTGAGGTGAAGACCTCCGACCCCGCCTACTATCGCCATACCCAGTGGATATTTATTCAACTCTTCAATTCGTGGTATAACCGTGCTACCGACAAGGCAGAACCTATAGAGACCCTCATTGCCCTCTTTGAGAAAGGCGGTAATGCAGGGGTTGATGCTCCTTGCGATGACGATACCCCAACCTTTACCGCCGAGCAGTGGAAAGCCTTTTCTGAGGCCGAGAAGCAGCGTATTTTACTCAAGTACCGTTTGACTTACTTAGCTGAAACTGAAGTGAATTGGTGTCCTGCCTTGGGTACCGTCTTGGCCAATGACGAGGTAGTCAATGGCGTCTCCGAACGTGGAGGTCACCCTGTGATTCGCAAGAAGATGACCCAGTGGAGCATGCGTATTACCGCTTATGCTGACCGACTTTTGCAGGGATTAGACACCATAGACTGGAGTGAGAGTATCAAGGAAAGCCAACGCAACTGGATAGGGAAGTCAGTAGGAGCCTCTATCGACTTTGTGCTCGCCGGAGGCGAGCACAAAGTCGAGGTCTTCACTACCCGCCCCGATACCCTCTTCGGCGTTACTTACCTTACACTTGCCCCTGAGCACCCCTTAGTATTGCAAATTACTACTGAGGAACAACGCGCTGAGGTAGAAGCCTACATCGCTGCTACTGCCAAACGTTCAGAGCGTGATCGTATGGCCGATACCAAGACCGTATCGGGTGCCTTTACGGGTGCTTATGCGGTGCACCCACTCACAGCAAAGAGGGTGCCTATCTGGATAGGAGACTATGTACTGGCCAGCTATGGTACAGGAGCTGTGATGGCCGTACCTGCGGGGGACGAACGCGATCATGCCTTTGCCAAACACTTTAAAGGAGCAAAGGGCATGCCTGAGATGATTAATATATTTGACAAGGATATTTCAGAAAACGCCTTTACTGAAAAAGAGGGCATGACCTACCAAAACTCTGATTTATTGGACGGTTGTACCAGCTTCAAGGAGGCTTTTGATAAGGTTTTGGCCGCTTTAGAAGCTAAGGGAGCAGGCAAAGCAAAAGTGAATTACCGCCTTCGTGATGCGGTCTTCTCCCGTCAGCGCTATTGGGGCGAACCTTTCCCAGTGTATTATAAAGATGGTTTGCCACAGATGATTGAGCAGCAGTATCTTCCTATACTTCTGCCTGAAGTAGAGAAATACCTCCCTACCGAAGAGGGTAATCCCCCATTGGGCAATGCTACCACTTGGGCATGGGATACGGCCAATCATAAGATAGTGAGCAACGAACTTATTGATAACCAAACCATATTCCCATTAGAGCTTAACACCATGCCAGGTTGGGCAGGCTCTTCGTGGTATTGGTTGGAGTATATGATGGAGAAAGGCGACCGTGCCCTCTTCCCTACCAAAGCCGTAACTGACTATTGGCAGAATGTAGATCTCTATGTAGGAGGTAGCGAACACGCTACAGGACACCTTTTGTACTCACGTTTTTGGAATAAGTTCCTTAAGGATAGAGGTTTTGTTCCTACTGAAGAGCCTTTCAAAAAACTGATCAATCAAGGAATGATATTAGGGATGAGTGCTTTTGTCTATCGCTTAGAAGGCACCAATACCTTTGTCTCTAAAGGCCAGATTAAAGACCAGAACGTCCAACCTATTCATGTGGATATTTCTTTGCTAAAAGACACTTCTGATGAGTTGGATATTGAGAAGTTCAAGGCATGGCGCAAAGAGTTTGCCGATGCGGAGTTTATCTTAGAGGAAGATGGCAAATATATCACAGGGCGCGAGGTAGAAAAGATGTCCAAATCCAAATACAATGTAGTAAATCCTGATGATATTTGTGAGCAATATGGAGCAGACACTTTACGCCTCTACGAAATGTTCTTAGGCCCCTTGGAACAAGCCAAACCTTGGAACACGGCAGGTATTTCGGGTGTGTACAATTTCTTGCGCAAGCTATGGCGCTTGTATTTCTCAGACAGCAGCTGGCAAGTAACCGATGAAACCCCAACGGCTGAGATGCTTAAAGCGCTACATAAGACCATTAAGAAAGTCAATGAGGATATACAGAGCTTCTCGTTCAATACCTCTGTGAGTCAGTTTATGATCTGTGTCAATGAACTATCTGCTCTCAAGTGTCACCACAAGGCTATTTTGGAACCCGTGGCCATACTGATAGCTCCTTTTGCCCCTCATATAGCGGAGGAACTTTGGAAACACTTGGGGCATACCCAGAGTATCACTTATGCACCTTATCCTACTCATGATGACCAATATTTGCAGGAAGAGAGCAAGGAATACCCTGTATCGTTCAATGGCAAAGTACGCTTCAAGCGTGCTTTCCCTACCGATATGCCAATTGCTGAGATAGAGAAGGCCATCCTTGCTGACCCTCAAACGGCAGAACAACTGCAAGGCAAAGCTCCTAAAAAGGTTATTGTAGTGCCTAATAGGATTATCAACGTAGTGAGTTAGCCATGTCACAATCAACCATTTTTTGGTTTGTTTTCTTTTCTATTGGAGGAGTTGTCTTTTATATAGTAAAACGCTATTTAGAAGGTACTAAAAACACTTTTGAAAAGCGTTTGGATTCTTATATGCCAAAATCAGCTCTTCCTTTAGAGAGAGAAACTTACTTAGAAAAGCGCAAGCGTTTTGTACGTTGCATTCTTGGAGTAATAATAGGGGTCTTTATAGTTGTATCCTTCCTATTTGTGGTATTGTGTATAGACTTTAATGTCTTTCAGCAAGAAAATACAGAGAGATACCATATACTCTCTGTTTTGCTCTTGTATGCCGTTATTTCATTTTTGCCTTACTTGGGTATACTTTTCTATTGGTTATACTTTATGGCTAATAAAACTACCTGTGCTCAGCAAATGCTTTTAGAACAAATGAGTGACGAAGATTTTCAGTGTTTCAATGAGATAAGAAGGATCAATATATTTCAAAATTATACCCCTCCTTTTGTAGTGTGCAAAGGAAAATTGTATCTTTTTAAGTTTTTACATATTATTGAAATACCTATTGCTACAATTAGAAATATCAGCATTCGTCCTTTGCTTATTGAAAAATTATACCCAAGAAAATATAATGGGGGGGATAGGGTTGTTATCACACATACCAAGAAAACCTATATCTATATGAATACAAATTTCTATTTGTATCTAACAACTCTTTTATATAAATATCAGCTTAAAACATAATACAAAACCTTTCTTCACTACCAAAAAACGCATGGCAGTGCGTAATAGAATTAACTAACATAGCAAGTTATAAATTGTTATAATAAAATGAATCCAGAAATTGTACAAAAATTCTCTGATAAGTTCCTCCCCGAAGAAAAGGAAATCATAGCTCTTATAGAAACACGTACTGATGGAGCAAGTTATTATCAGGGAGCTTGGGTACCTTCTAATGACCCTTTGGCTTATATAGATGTAGCTACTAATGAGCTTTTTTATAAAAACGCTCGCATAGAATGGCTAGTACCCGATAATAATTGGAAATATTTCTTTGAGGCACAAAAGGCTTTCCGCCTAAAAGTACGTCCTCAAAAACCTGGAAATGCTGCTGAAGTTTTTCAGCACACATTTATGCTGGTTGAAATATTAGAGGAAGACGTAATAGAGCCTCGTTTTGAGGCTATCTTAGAAGAATACAATACAGAGGTAACCTATGAAGACGATGATTTTTCACTGGAGTTAAATAAAATATATGGGCATTTTGAAGGAGGAATGCATTATGAAGAGGTAGAAGAGGGTCTTTCACTAAATGTTCATACCAATGGTATTGAAAAACTAAAAGAACTTCTAAATCTTTTTAGGCAAACAGCCCTTGTCAAATTCAAAGTGTGGATAGAACAGCTCAAAGCCTTTGCTGCAGGAAAGCTCACTGATTTAGCTAACAAATGGCAAAAAGGAGAAGATGCTACTGCCCCTGAGATTACCCCCGAACGCTTTGCTGAGCGTATGTGTATAACAGAGTTAGTTTTATTTGACAATAAGCGTTTCTGCATCTATTTTGATGATGACGATATGTTCTGGGGGCACGCTATTACGGTGTATGGCAACCTTAGCGGCCAGCTGGAAGATGCTACTATTGAAGGATAAAGATAAATCCTAATTTTTTTCATTCAACTATGAATACCACAATCATTCTCGTTTTAGCTCTTGTATGTATTTCTGTATATTTCATTGTCCAGTACAAAAGTAATTTCGAAAAACGCTTAGCCTATCATACTCCCCGCCTCCTCACCCCCGAACGACAGGAATATATTAGAGGAGCAAAGCGATATATCAAAAAAGTGAGCCTAATCATAGGCTTATTTATGGGCATTCCCTTAATGATTATGTGTGCGTTTCTGCTACCTGATGTAGGTGTTCCTATGATTTTTCTTCTTATAATTTTTCTAATGGTAATAGAGTGTTTGGGCATTTATTTACTATATTGTTTTTTTAAACGAAATATTAAAAACCAGCAAGCACTTTTAGAACAGATGAATGATAGCGATTTTCAGGTGTTGCTATGTGTACAAAAAGAATTATACTTATTCAAATACTTTCCTCCTTTTATACTTTGTAAGGATAAGCTGTATTTATTTACTTTCCTTACCGTTCAAGAGATAAATCCTGAGAAGATAAAAAAAGTAAGTCTTGTTTATCTTAGGGCAGGAGATGTAACTGTACATATCAAATCCACAAAATCTACTTCAATTGCGATGCATAGGAATGTATATTCTATTTTGGTGGAGATTATCAAGAGATATAGTCCTGATGCTCAAGTAGAAATGTTAAAGTAAAGCATTAAATTATGGACATAATTTACATTATCTGGTTTGCACCCTTATTTCTTTTTCTCTTTGCGCTTTTCTACTTTATAGTAGTGCGCAAAAATGAGTTTGAAAAACGCCTCGATATTTTTTACCCTTACCGCCAGCTATCGCAAAAACGGGAAGCCTATATGCAGAAGGTTAGTAAATATAACCATATAATGTTCGCCCTATTTTTACTGCCTTTCTTCATTTTAGTCTATGTATTGTTCAAAGAAAACTATCAAGAAATAAGCAAAGCTAATACTTCATTTTCTAATGAGAACCTGATGATATTACTAGCTACTTTACTGCCCCTTTTCGTGTGTTATTATATCATTTTTTATATACAGAAACGCAGTAAAAAAGCCAAACACATGCTTTTAGAACAAATGAGCGATACCGATTTCGAACGGCTCCTCAAATTAAGAGACAATTTATCTTTTCCCTACAAATATGACCCACCTTTTGTGTTGTGTAACAATCACTTATATATTTTTCTTTTTCATACAATTAAAGAAATTGACCCTACCCAAATCATCTCAGTAAAATGGTATAGTAATAGACATAGGCTTATAGTACGCATTAGAGACCCTAAAGTTACCGTCCTTAGTATATCTAAAAGTGCATTGCCTATCTTTTTGCAAATCGTTGAACAGTATACAAAACTCAAATTATTAACTGACTAAAAAAAAATAAATAATATGGACTCATTTTATATTATTTGTTCTGCACCTTTTTTTCTTCTCACCCTTGTCTTTTTGTACTTTACAGTAGTGCGCAAAAATGCCTTTGAAGAGCGCTTAGCTCTCTTCCGCCCTACCTGCCAGCTCTCCCAAAAACGGGACGCCTATAGGCAGCAAGTACGCAAATACAGCAAGTACGCAAATATCATACTCTTAGTGATTTTATACCTCCCTCTATGTGCTTTTATAGCAATATTGCTCAAAGAAGGATATGAGGAAACAGGAAAACTGTATATATCAATCTATGATGATATAAAAATGGTCCTACTAACTGTCTATGTGCCTGTTTTGTTACTGCATTACCTTCTCTTCTATGTAATAAAGCGCAATGAAAAAGCCCAGCATATGCTTTTAGAACAAATGAGCGATGATGATTTTGAGCTCCTTCTCAAGGTTAAAGATAGTTTGTCGTTCACAAGCAAATATAATCCGCCATTTGTGCTTTGCAACGATAAGTTGTACATTTTTATTTTCTTTGCTATCAAAGAAATTGACCCTACCCAAATAACCGATCTAGATTGGAGCTATCGTAGAAATGGTATTTTTATAGAATTCAAAGCTCCTGAAAAAATAATATTTACCCTACCTAAAAAAGTACTCCCTCATTTCTTGCAAATCATTGAACAATATACAGATCAAGAATTTTATTATTAACTAAATACAAAAAAATGAATCACACAATTATCCCGTTTAGCAAAAAGAAAATGCTTAAACTCACAGGCTTATATATCCTTATAATGCTTGGTATTGCTGCTATTATTGTCTTTATCCTATCAGCTGATAGAATAAGTTTATACTATCTAGCGCTGTTTGTAGTCCTTTTTATAATAGGAACTTATCTTTTTTATAAACACATACAAGAATTATGGCGGTCGAACAAGAAGAACGAAGGGCTTATCCTCACCCCCGAGTACCTCAAAAGCAATGTGAATTCTCTAGGTAAATGGGTAGGTGAAATCCCTTGGAGCGAAATAGCTGCTATAGGAAAAGTAGATTACTATGGACAACACATCCATATCAAACTCAAACACCCTGAAAACTACTTGAGCAAAATCAAAAGTAAAGAAATAAGGAATGGGTTTGAAGGAATTCACATTAACGATAGCGAACTCGAAATCACTTTTGAGGAATTAGAAAAGCTTATCAAGGAGTATTTCGCTAAATACGGCGATTCTTAGCAAAATATAGCATCTAGTTTATGCTCCTTATACCCAAATGCAATTGTACTATCAATAGCAGATAGAGAATACTCAGTGACAAATAAGCAAATATTTGAGATTGGAATATCTGACATACAAGATGAAAATTATTTGCAAAAACAATTTGGTATTGAAGCAAATTTAGTAGCACCATGATTTTGGGTTTCTTATGAGCTCCCTATATCTCGAAGATTTTTAACTGACATCTATGGTGGATTTGGTATGCCAATAGCAAAGGGTTGGGGAAGCATAGCAATAATGATGGTCATATAAAACCTTATACTCGCATTGGGATAAAATATTATTACAATAGAGACAATCGTGTGAGAAAAGGCAAAGAAATAAATAATAACAGAGAAAATTTCGTAGGATTCCAAAACAAAGTAATGTATGGAGTAGTCACAGATGATTCCACAGTCCTATAAAATGAAATAGATTGGGGAGTGCAAACTGAAATTGCTAAAAATTCTTTACAATAATTGAATCAAATTTTTAGTAATTAACTGATTTTAAATTACTTAAAAGTAAGAGATAATTTTTATTTTTCATACAATTAAAGAAATTGACCCCACCCAAATCATTTCAGTAAAATGGCATAGTACTAAACATGGGTTTTTAGTACGTATTAAAGATCCTAAAGCTAAAGTTACCGTTTTTAGTATATCTAAAAGTGCCTTACCTCTCTTTTTACAGATTGTAGAACAATATACAAAACTCAAATTCAATTATTAACTAGACAGAAAAACCAAGAAATTATCCTATTTAAACAATATCTCAATTATAGTAACTATGGACAAGTTTTACGTTATTTGCTCTGTGCCCTTATTACTTTATGTCCTTATTTTTTTGTATTTTACAAGAGTCCGTAAGAATGCCTTTGAAGAGCGATTAGCCCTTTTTCGACCTACTCGGCATCTCTCACAAAGGCGTGAAGCTTATATGCAAGGGATGCACAAATACCACAAGTATGCTACTATTATGCTTTTGGTGATACTTTCTTTTCCTTTGATAGTTCTAATTTTGTCAATGTTTGAAGGAGACTATGAGAAAATAAGCAAAGTATATATGGCTATTCCTAATGACATGAAGATGATTATACTGCTTGTTTTTGTGCCTATTGTTATGGTATATTACCTCATCAATTATGTATTGAAGCGCAATGAGAAAGCCCAACGTATGCTTTTGGAACAAATGAGTGATGACGATTTTGACCTGCTCCTGAAAGTAAAAGATAGTTTGCCATTTATCAGTAAATATAGTCCGCCGTTTGTATTGTGTAACAATCAGTTGTACATTTTTCTTTTCTATGCTATTAGAGAAATTGACCCTGCTCAAATAACCGAAATAAATTGGAGTACAGGTAGGGGTGGTATTTTTGTACAATTTAAAGTTCCTAAAAAAATAACCCTTGGTCTATCTCGGGAAGGATTTTATTATTTTAAAGCTATTATTGAAAAACATAATCCCGAATTAGTATTTTTATAATGGATATAGATATTTTCTTTTTGATAAGTGCTTTCCACTATACGCTAATGGGAGTGCTGCTCTACTTTGTAGCCTTCCGAAAGAATACCTTTGAACAGCGTGTAGCCCGTTATATACCTTATCATGCGATAAGTGATGAGCGTAAGCGCTATTTGGAGAAAGTAGAGAAGTATAAGCGCTATATCTGTAATGGTCTTGCTATTTTCTTTGGCCTTATATTTATAATCCCTCTTGGTTATCTTATTGCCTTAGATATTCTGAAAGGTTGGATGCTTATACAGGTAGCTTCTTGGGCATTGTCTCCTATTATATTTCTCTTTTGGGGCTATTACTTGCTAAGCGCTGTAGTGAAGAGAAATGCTAAAGCGCAACATCTGCTTTTGGAGGAGATGAGTGATAAGGATTTTGAGTATTTGCTCAAGGTACAGAAGAACTTATCTTGGCCAAGAAAATACTTTCCCTTTTTTATACTATGCAAAGATAAGCTGTATTTTCTTACTTTTTTCACTATCAGAGAGATAGACCCGAAGCAGGTAGAGAAAATACGTCTTTGGTACTCCAGAGGTAGTAATATGACAATTATGATGAAAACACCCAGATGGTTTATCACCAGTATAACCGAGAGGGTATATCCTTATTTGGAGGCAGTGATTAAAAAATATAACCCAAAAATATGAAAATCTCTTTTAAAAACGACTATTCAGAGGGTGCTCACCCTGCTATCTTGGAAGCACTCTTACAGACTAATAGGCAGCAACAACCTGGTTATGGGCTTGATGACTATAGCGAGCAAGCCAAAGCACTTATCAGGGAGCGTATTGGAAATCCTCAGGCTGAAATCTTCTTTGTCAGTGGGGGAACACAAGCCAACTTGTTGGTCTTGGGACATATATTGCGCCCTCATGAGAGTATCATCGCCTGCCAAAGCGCACATATAGCTGACCATGAGACAGGCGCCATAGAGGCGGTAGGGCACAAGATCCACTTGGCACCTTCGGACAATGGAAAACTCTCCCCTGAGCAGATCAGGGATTATGCTTCGCGCTATACCAATGTGCCTCATCAGGTACAACCTCGCTTGGTGTATATCACCCAGACTACCGAAATAGGAACGTTATATAGCTTGGCAGAGCTAAAAGCTATTTGGCAGTGCTGTCAGGAGTTGGGGCTGTTGCTCTATATGGACGGAGCACGCCTCGCTCAAGCACTTAGTGCCGAAGGGAATGATATTGGCTGGGAAGACCTCGCCCGTTATACTGATATTTTCTATATAGGAGCTACCAAATGTGGTGCACTCTTAGGGGAGGCGATTGTGTTCAACCAAGCAGCCTTGGCTGATTACTTTAGCTTTTATATCAAGCAGAAAGGTGCCTTGCTTGCCAAGGGAAGGCTACTGGGGTTACAATTTCTTACTCTTTTTCAGAACAACCTCTATGAGGAATTGGGGCGAGTGGCTAATACTCAGATGAAGCGTATCAATGAGGCCTTTGTAGCCAAAGGCATCGGCTTTCTCTCCGATACTTGTACCAATCAGTTGTTTCCTATACTTACACAGCGACAGATAGCACAACTTTCTGCTGATTTTGATTTCTATCTATGGCAAAAGGTAGATGCCGAGCATACGGCTATTAGGCTCATCACCTCGTGGGCAACGGAGGATAGCCAAGTGGAGGCGCTCCTTAGGGTTATAGAGGGGCTTACTCCTTGATAATCTTGATATGCCTGTCGGTAAACTTTTGAGCAAGCCATTGTTGGAGGCGTTCTATATCTACCTCTTTATCCACTTCCTTGCCCTTGACTTGTTCCCTGATAGGGGTATAGAGCATCAGAGTAGTGGTGGAAAGGCTATCAGAAGCAAAGCTATTTAAGCGACCAAACGAGAAATCCTTTATATTAGGGAAGAGGATCTTCACTTCCTTGGCAAAATCGATATCTTCTATTTTGTACTTTTCCAACTCCTCAGTAAGCTGTTTGATTTTTATGTCTTTGTTGGAGAGGGAAGCCTTATTTTTGTTGATTTCAGAGAGTATTTCCTGACTTATATCCGATTCTTTTTGGCGGATAATAAGCTCTGTATTGGAGATATTGAATTTTCTGAGGTTGTTTTGTAGGTTTTTCTCCTCTTCGTCGCTGAATTTCTTATCTAAGAAAGCCAATTCAATTGTTTTAGGAGAGGCATTGTAGCGGATACGTTTGTAGATGATTGTATAGCCATTGTTTTCAAACTCGGCGGTGATATAGTGGGCAACATTTTCATGGAAACGCTTTTCCTGAAAGAGGGTATAAGCTAAGTAAAGGCTGGGGGTGGTAATGAGTATCACCAAGGAAGTAATCACATAGCGCAGGCGTTGGTTGAGTTTTTCATTGCCTGTATTCTTAGGTGTATATTTCAGGGATTTGATAATCAGGAAAGTAGCGATTCCAATAAAGAAACAGTTGATGCTATAGAGGTAGAAAGCGCCTAAGAAATAGCTTAAATTACCTGTTGCCAAGCCGAAGCCCGCGGTACAGAGGGGAGGCATAAGGGCAGTGGCGATGGCTACCCCTGGGATAGGGTTCCCTTTTTCCTGTCGGGTAAGGGAGATGGCTCCTACCACACCGCCGAAGAAGGCAATCAGTACATCATAGATAGTGGGGGAGGTACGTGCCAGCAGTTCTGATTGGGCGTCCTTGAACGGGCTGATGTAGAAGTAAATAAAGGATACCAATAGGCTGACAAAAGTGGCTATCAGTAGGCTGCGTCCGGTCTTCTTAAGCAGATCGAAGTCATAGGTAGCTAAGGCAAATCCTGCTCCCACAATAGGACCCATAAGGGGAGAGATGAGCATAGCTCCGATAATTACTGCCGTAGAATTGACATTCAGTCCAATAGAGGCAATGAGAATGGCACAAGCCAGAATCCATAAGTTGGCTCCACGAAAGGAAATATTACTGATAATATCTTCTATTACTTTCTCTTTTTTTTCCTCTCCGTCGTGCAGATTTAAAAGATGTCTAAAGAAACTCATATCTTTATGTTTTAGAATTTTACAGCTGCAAAGATAGGAATTAATAAGCAAATAAGCAAATGAACTGATGAGCTAGTATAGGGTGTTAATTTTCGAAGTATTGTGATTTTTTTCAAAAGTTTTTTATACTTTTGTCGATACTATCTATAAAATTAGTGACGTGATGAAACTATATATTTTTACTTTATTGCTACTCAGCGTCTTACCTGCCCTTGCCCAGCAGCAGGACGCAGCTCAGGATAGGGAGGCTCGGCGTGCGGAGCGTGCAGCCTACTGGGGGCGGTTCTTCTCAGTGGGCTATGAGGGCGGTACTATTGCACCCTTTGGTATCCGAGGCGAATTGGGGGGAAGTGATAAGCGTATAGGCGCTTTTCTAAACTTCCGCTCCTCCCTTAGAAGGGCTTCCAAGTTGGAACAATATGCTCGCGAGGACTTTCCAGCCAACAAAACCGAGTTTGTAGGCGGAGCATCTCTAAGGCTGACTCATTGGGCTTATCTTAATGTAGGCGGAGGTATAGGCTGGCACCGCTATCCTTTTGTCAATGAATATGCCCACGAGCAGACTCTGGAGCGAAAGAGCTATATCCCTGGTTATTGGGGAGCTACCTTTCGCTTGAACAAACTCATCAATGTAGTGGGAGGTATGTCCTATATTGCCTTTACTGAGCGACTATACGCCCCCGAATATACTTTTGGAATTACGATAAACCTTAAACAGTGGTCAGTGATCAGTAGTCAGTGGTCAGCCACTAATCACTAACCACTAACGGCTAACAACTGAACAATTATGAAAAAATATCTATTATGTCTGCTTGTCTGTGTGGCTTGCAGCAAGGAAAACTATAACTTCAAGCAGGTATTTGCTCCTGCTTTCAAAGACCAAAAAGAAACAGAAGTAACCAAGAGTTCTGCTACCCTGAGTATCACTCTTGTACAGGATTATAATAGCATGGTCAGCAAAAGAGGGTTCTACTATGCCACTTCCAAGGAGGCCTTGGCCAATGTGGGAGAGCGTCGAGTAGCCACCGATCCCTCTTTCGGAACAGGAAGCTATACAGTACAGCTCAAGCACCTGATCCCCGAAACCACCTATTACTACCAAGCCTTTGCCACCAACGGACAGGGAACAGCCTTGGCAGATATACAATCATTTACCACCCTCAAGGGAACAGCTGCTACTGTCACCACACTGCAACCAGAGGTGCAGGACTACCAAATCACCTTCAAGGGAGCAATACCCGATACAGGGGGTTACCCTGTAACCGAATATGGTTTCTATTATTCTACAGTCAATCAACAACCCTCGCCTGCCGATGGGGTAGTGTCCAAAACAACCCCTTCTTATAGGAATGAGACCTTTTCCCTATCCGTACAGACCTTTGTAGCCAACACGCCCTATTATGTTCGCGCCTATGTGATGACCCAAAAGGGGAGGGCAGTGGGCGAGGTGCTTAAGTTCAACACCTCAAGGGAACAGCCTGCCTTAGGGGTAGAGATGGAGGCTCCTGCCAATGTCACCAATACCTCCGCCCTTGTCAAGGCCAAAGTAGCCCATATAGGCGGGGCAGCCACTTACCAGACAGGTTTTGTCTATAGTGATCGCCAGGATATGCCTTCCTTGGAGAATGGAGCTACCAAGGTATTAGGCACCAACACCTCCGAAAGGAAATTCTTCCACGAACTCACCGACCTTGCCCCAGCCAAGCGTTATTTCTTGCGTGCTTTTGTAACCAATGCCGCAGGTACTGTCTATAGTGAACAGTTGCTGCTGCATACGCTGCCTACTCAGGCGCCTGAAGGGGTACACTTTGTAACCTATAAGGACTTGCAACAGCATTCAGTCTCTCTCTATGCGACGGTTGGCTCAGCCTCCGATGGAGGAGTGGTTACCGAGCGTGGTTTTGTCTATGACACCTTCAGTGAACACCTCACCCAAGAGGCAGCCCAAGTGGTAATACTTCAGGGCGGAGTGGGCAATTTCTTTGCTACGGTACAGGGGCTAACCGCTCTTACACAGTACTATGTAAGAGCGTATGCCAAAAACCAATTGGGTATAGCCTATAGTGAGGAGGTAGCTACCTTTACTACCGAGGATATAGGTACACCCTCCGCTTTACAGATAATCTATGCGATTCCTTCGGTGAATGAGATAGCCCTTACGGCCTTGGTAAGGCAGGATGGGGGCGGTAGTATCTCCCGTCGTGGCTTTGTCTATAGCAGCAGTCAGTCTCAGCCCACTTTAAACGACCATTTGGTGGAGGTAGGCAGTGGCGAAGGTAACTTCTCGGCTACCCTAAGAGGACTTTCGGTGGATACACGCTATTATGTACGAGCTTTTGCGACCAATGAGCGAGGCACCTCCTATAGCGAACCTCTTACGCTCCATACCCAAAATGTCTCTTTGCCTGCACTCTCTTCCTTTGCACAAGGTGAGACCTTCTCTACTAAGGTAAAACTCACTGGGAATATCACCTCCAATGGGGGCGGTAAAATTCTCCAGTATGGTTTTGTTTATAGCCAACACCATACCAACCCTACTTTGGAAAACAATACCGGTCAGGTATCACTCAGCGGAAATATCTTGGGCAGTTTCCCTATGGAACTGACTCAGCTGGAACGCAATACGACCTATTATGTAGCTGCCTTTGCTACCAATGAACGTGGCACCACATACTCAGATCCTCAGTCGCTAACCACTCCTATGCTCAGTGTGGGCGATGTGTATCAGGGTGGTGTTGTGGCTTATCTCTTTACCCCTTCAGACGAAGGCTTTGTACCAGACCAGCTACATGGCTACCTGATTCCAGCAACGGCCGATCTGCCTGCGGAGGCTTATCCTTGGGGCTGTGGGCTATCACAAGAGAGTACCAGCGCTGCCTTTGGTACGGGTCGTGACAATACCGCACTGATAGCCAACGACTGTTCTGATACCTCCGCCAGCTACTATGTAAGGCATCATTTCCGTGCTATGGGCAAGGACGACTGGTTTATTCCCAGCATGATGGAGCTATCCCATATTGCACATAACCGAGAGGTACTGCAACTTCCCGCCGCCGAATACTGGAGTTCTACCCAAAAAGGGTATTATGAGGCCTATTATGTTTCTTTCACTCCCTCCGATGGCAGAGTACATGTAGGAGAGAAGAATAGCCCTAAAAAAGTATTGCCAATAAGAGTGTTTTAATTTGATAATTTGAATCAATAGTTAAAATATTATTTGCTAACTTTTTAAGACGCAATAAATTGCGTCTCTACCCTAACGCTGGCTAAGACAACTCCTGATGAGCGTAGTTATCCGTAGAGACGCAATTTATTGCGTTTTAACGAATAAGATTATACAGATATTTTTAACTATTGATTCGCATTGATAATTGAGGAATCAATTTTCTGACTTTAACGCAATAAGGTTGCAACCTCGGAAGGAGAAAGGTTGCAACCTCATAGGCTAATACTTTCATTACCCTGTTAATAACTTTTTTCAAGAAAATTTTTCTTTTTGAAGTATTTTGTATAGATAATATAAAACGCTGATAATCTTATAATTACACATTTTGTGAAGACGAAAAGTCGTAAGAATCACTGCGTTAGCAAGTAAGGGTTGTTGAAAATAAATGTCTTACGTTTTGTCAGTTAGTAAAAAGTTTGTATCTTTGCCCTCGCTTAAAAAAATATTTTATAAATGCCAACAATTTCACAATTAGTACGAAAAGGAAGAGCTAAAATAGCCAAGAAGAGTAAATCGGCTGCTTTGGATTCATGTCCCCAACGTCGTGGCGTATGTACACGTGTGTACACCACTACCCCTAAGAAACCGAACTCTGCAATGCGTAAAGTAGCGCGTGTTCGCTTAACTAATGGTAATGAGGTCAATGCGTATATCCCAGGAGAAGGACACAACCTCCAAGAGCACTCGATAGTATTGGTAAGAGGCGGAAGAGTAAAAGATTTACCAGGGGTACGTTACCACATCGTACGTGGTGCACTGGATACTGCTGGGGTAAATGGAAGAACCCAAAGACGCTCTAAGTATGGAGCCAAACGCCCTAAACCAGGACAAGCTGCTGCAGCACCAGCAAAAGGAAAGAAAAAGTAAATTTTTAAAACCGTCTAAAACAACCAAATGAGAAAGAGACAAGCTAAAAAAAGACCTCTTTTACCAGATGCAAAGTATAATGACCAATTGGTTACGCGCTTTGTAAATAACCTGATGTGGGATGGTAAAAAGTCAGTGGCTTTTAAGATTTTCTATGATGCAATTGATATCGTAGAACAAAAGAAGAATAATGATGAGAAAACAGCCTTGGAAGTGTGGAAAGATGCCCTCTCCAATGTGATGCCTCATGTGGAAGTACGCTCTCGCCGTGTAGGAGGTGCTACTTTCCAAATCCCTATGCAAATCCGTCCAGACCGTAAAGTGTCTATGGCTATGAAATGGCTTATCGGATATGCGCGCAAGAGAAATGAAAAATCTATGGCGCAAAAATTGGCAGGAGAAATCCTCTCCGCAGCTAAAGAAGAAGGGGCTGCTGTTAAGAAAAAAATGGATACACATAAGATGGCAGAGGCCAACAAGGCATTCTCCCACTTTAGATTTTAATTTGTGAGGTAGTATGAGTAGAGATTTAAAATATACAAGAAATATTGGTATCGCAGCACACATTGATGCTGGTAAGACTACTACCACTGAGCGTATCCTTTTCTATACAGGTAAAACGCATAAAATAGGGGAAGTACACGATGGAGCTTCTACCATGGACTGGATGGAGCAAGAGGCAGAACGTGGGATCACAATCCAATCGGCTGCTACTACATGTAAGTGGAACTTCCCAACTGAAAATGGAAAACCTACTGCTGATGCACAGGAATACCATTTCAACATTATAGATACCCCAGGCCACGTGGATTTCACCGTGGAAGTGAACCGCTCCCTCCGTGTATTGGACGGGTTGGTGTTCCTCTTCTCTGCCGTTGATGGGGTAGAACCTCAGTCTGAAACCAACTGGCGCCTTGCCGATAACTACAAAGTGCCTCGTATGGGCTTTGTGAACAAGATGGACAGACAAGGTTCTGACTTCCTTAAAGTATGCCAACAAGTGAAGGACATGCTCAAATCCAATGCAGTGCCTATCGTATTGCCTATCGGTGAAGAAGCTGACTTCAAAGGGGTAGTTGACCTTATCAAAAACCGCGCTATCGTATGGCATGACGAAACACAAGGGGCTACTTTTGACGTAGTAGATATCCCTGAAGATATGAAAGCCGATGTAGCTAAGTACCGTGCACAACTCATCGAGGAAGTAGCCGGTTACGACGAAGGCCTTTTGGAAAAATTCATGGAAGATGAGGACTCTATCTCCGAAGAAGAAATCCACAAAGCGCTCCGTGCTGCCGTAATGGACATGGCTATTATTCCAATGACCTGCGGTTCGTCTTTCAAAAACAAAGGAGTACAGTTCATGCTCGACGCAGTATGCCGCTACTTACCTTCTCCATTGGATAAGGAAGCTATCGAAGGAACTAACCCTGATACTGGGGAACCAGCACTTCGTAAGCCAGCTGTAGATGCACCTTTCGCTGCGTTGGCCTTTAAGATTGCAACAGACCCTTATGTAGGTCGCTTGGCATTCTTCCGCGTATATTCTGGACACTTGGATGCAGGTTCTTACGTGCTTAATACACGTTCCGAAAGCAAAGAACGTATCTCTCGTATCTACCAAATGCATGCTAACAAGCAGAACCCTATCGAATACATTGAAGCAGGAGATATCGGAGCTGCGGTAGGTTTCAAGGATATCAAAACAGGGGATACCCTTTGTGATGAAAAATATCCTATCGTACTAGAAAGTATGGTGTTCCCAGATCCAGTGATTGGTATTGCTGTAGAGCCTAAGACTAAGGCTGACGTAGATAAACTCGGTATGGCCTTGGCTAAACTCGCCGAAGAAGACCCTACCTTCCAAGTAAAAACAGACCAAGCCTCTGGACAGACTATCATCTCTGGTATGGGTGAGCTTCACTTGGATATCATCGTAGACCGTCTCAAACGCGAGTTTAAGGTAGAAGTAAACCAAGGAGAACCACAAGTAGAGTACAAGGAAGCCATTACAGGTAAGGCTGACCACCGTGAAGTGTACAAGAAACAAACAGGGGGTCGTGGTAAGTTCGCCGATATCGTCTTTACTATGGAACCTGCTGAAGAAGGAAAAGCTGGTTTGGAATTCATCAACGAAATCAAGGGAGGTAACATTCCGAAAGAGTATATCCCTTCTATAGAAAAAGGATTCAAAGAAGCGATGAAGAACGGGCCTTTGGCTGGATTTGAAATGGATGCGATGAAGATTACCCTTAAGGATGGTTCTTTCCACCCTGTGGATTCCGACTCCTTGTCATTTGAATTGGCTGCTAAGTTGGGTTACAAGGAAGCCGCTCGTGCTGCCAAAGCCGTACTTATGGAGCCTATCATGAAGCTAGAGGTAATCACTCCAGAAGAGAACATGGGGGACATCGTAGGAGACCTTAACCGTCGTCGTGGTCAGGTAAATGACATGGGCGACAGAAATGGCGCTAAGGTAATCAAAGCCAATGTACCACTTTCTGAAATGTTCGGTTATGTAACAACTCTTAGAACCCTTTCTTCAGGTCGTGCAACTTCTACTATGGAGTTCTCACACTATGCAGAAACACCTTCTAACATCTCAGAAGAAGTGATTAAAAAAGCAAGAGGTAATTAATTTGTAAAAGAAATGAGTCAGAAAATCAGAATAAAATTAAAATCATACGACCATAACTTGGTAGATAAGTCTGCTGAAAAAATCGTAAAGACAGTAAAATCAACAGGAGCAGGAGTAGTAGGACCTATTCCACTACCTACTCACAAGAAGCTCTTTACTGTACTTCGTTCTCCACACGTGAACAAGAAAGCTAGAGAACAGTTTCAGCTAAGCTCTTACAAGCGTTTGTTAGACATCTACAGTTCTTCACCAAAGACTATTGATGCCCTAATGAAGCTCGAATTGCCAAGTGGAGTGGAAGTAGAAATCAAAGTATGATAAAAGCAAAGCGGAAGTTTTGCTTGACTTGTCCCAAAACAATAGCGTGAGGGAAAAACGGTAAAACTATTGATATTCAGGGTTGGAATACTTGACCCTGAATATCAAATTATAAAGTCAGGAGTACCCTGTAGGGCAGTGTTCTACAGGAGTTCCCCTTGATTTTGTTGTGATAAAAAAAGTAAATCAAATTAAATATTTTAATATGTCTGGGTTAATCGGAAAGAAAGTAGGCATGACCAGCATTTTTGACGAAAATGGGAAGAATGTCCCATGTACCATCATAGAAGCAGGGCCATGCGTAGTTACCCAAGTCAGAACCAAAGAGGTTGACGGGTATGAAGCTCTTCAACTTGGTTTCGATGACAAAAAAGAGAAGCACACTTCCAAGGCTGCGGCAGGACATTTTGCCAAAGCGGGTGTAACTCCTAAAAAGAAACTTGTCGAGTTCCAAGGATTTGAGAGCACTTACAAATTAGGCGACGTGATAGCCGCTGATTATTTTGTAGAAGGTGAATTTGTGGATGTAACAGGAACTTCCAAAGGGAAAGGTTTCCAAGGTGTAGTTCGCCGTCATGGATTTGGCGGGGTAGGACAATCCACTCACGGTCAGCATAACCGCCTTAGAGCACCAGGTTCTGTAGGAGCGTCTTCTTATCCATCACGTGTATTCAAAGGAATGCGTATGGCAGGACGTATGGGAGCTGAAAAAGTAACAGTACAAAACTTGAAAGTGTTAAAAGTAGTCGCTGAAAAGAACCTCCTTATCCTAAAAGGATGTGTTCCAGGACACAAAAATGCTTACGTAACGATTCACAAATAATGGAAGTAGCAGTATTAAACATACAAGGAAAAGAAACAGGAAGAAAGGTGACCCTTTCCGAGGCTGTTTTCGGGATTACACCTAATAACCACACTATTTATTTGGACATCAAACAATACTTGGCTAACAAACGCCAAGGTACTCACAAGTCCAAAGAACGTAACGAAGTGGCAGGAAGTACCCGCAAGATTAAGAAACAAAAAGGAACAGGTACAGCTCGTGCAGGTAGCGTGAAGTCTCCAGTATTCGTAGGTGGAGGTCGTATCTTCGGTCCTCGTCCTAAGGATTACACTCAAAAGCTGAACAAAAAAGTAAAACGTCTTGCTCGTCGCTCTATCTTGAGCCAAAAAGCACAACAAGGAGCCATTATCGTTGTAGAAGATTTCAATCTTCAGGCTCCTAAAACTAAAGACTTTACACAGATTTTGGCAGCCCTTGGTATCCAAGATAAAAAATCACTTTTTGTATTGACAGATACAAATAAAAATGTATATTTGTCCTCTCGCAATATACCTACCGTAAATACTGTAACAGCTTCTGAGCTAAACACTTACGATATTGCTAATGCAACAAGTGTAGTATTGTTAGAGGGTGCCGTGGAGGTTATTCAATCAAATTTAACAAAGTAAGATTATGAGTATATTGATAAAACCAATCCTTACAGAGAAAGCTACCAAGGATGCTGAGGACAAAAACCGCTATACTTTTTCAGTAGATAAGAAGGCGAATAAGATTCAGATCAAAAAAGCAGTAGAGGCAGCCTATGGCGTTACTGTAGAGAAGGTACACACACTCAATTATGCCCCTAAGCGTTCGGTTCGTTACACCAAGAATGGCCTACAACTCAGCCAGACCAACGCAGTGAAGAAAGCGGTAGTGAGTGTAAAAGAAGGAGAAACAATCGATTTTTATAACACAATTTAAAAGACTGTATGTCAGTAAGAAAATTAAAACCCACGACTCCAGGTCAGCGTTTTAGAGTGGTGAATAATTACGATGCGATCACCACTGATAAGCCGGAAAAGAGCTTGCTCGTTCCGTTAAAAAAGACCGGGGGTAGAAACAATCAAGGGAAGATGACCATGCGCTACATAGGTGGTGGTCATAAGAAAAAGTATCGTATTATCGATTTCAAAAGAAACAAGTTCGGTGTAGAAGCCACTGTAGTTTCTATTGAGTACGACCCAAACAGAACAGCCTTTATCGCCTTGGTAGAATATACCGATGGAGAAAAGCGATACATCATCGCACCAGCAGGCTTGAAAGTAGGTCAGGTAATCGTATCAGGAGAGACAGCCGCTCCTGAAATCGGAAATGCGATGCCACTTTCTCAAATTCCGCTTGGAACCGTAATCAATAGCATCGAGCTTCGTCCTGGACAAGGAGCCAATATCGCTCGCTCAGCAGGTACTTTTGCTCAGCTTATGGCCAAAGAAGGTAAGTACGCCACTGTGAAAATGCCTTCAGGAGAGACACGCATGATCCTGCTCACATGTCTTGCTACTATTGGAGCAGTATCTAACTCCGATCACCAGCTCGTCCTTTCAGGAAAAGCAGGTCGCTCACGCTGGCTCGGACGTCGTCCTCGTACTCGTGCCGTGGTAATGAACCCAGTAGATCACCCCATGGGTGGTGGTGAAGGACGCGCTTCAGGAGGTCATCCACGCTCACGTAAAGGTATCCCTGCCAAAGGTTACAGAACTCGTTCTAAAACCAAGGCAAGTAATAAGTATATTGTAGAACGTAGAAAGAAATAAGTAAGATATGGCTCGTTCATTAAAAAAAGGTCCTTATGTTCATTACGCCTTGGAGAAAAAAGGTTCTCCAAAATAAGGAAACAGGAAAGAAAACCGTGATCAAAACATGGTCAAGAGCATCTATGATTACTCCTGACTTCGTAGGAGAAACCATCGCAGTACACAACGGAAAACAATTCGTTCCTGTATATGTAACCGAAAACATGGTAGGACACAAATTAGGAGAATTTGCCCCAACTCGTTCCTTCAGAGGACACGCAGGTGCAAAAAATAAAGGTAAAAAATAAAAGCTATGGGAGTTCGTAAAAGAGAAAAAGCAATAGAGATTAAAGAAGCGAAACGAAATGTGGCTTTTGCAAAATTGAATAACTGTCCTACATCACCCCGTAAAATGCGCCTTGTGGCTGACCTTGTACGCGGTGTAGCAGTAGAGAAAGCCTTGGCTATCTTGAAGTTCAACCAAAAGGATGCAGCTTCATCTTTGCACAAGTTATTACTTTCAGCTATTGAAAACTGGAAATCAAAGAACGAAGGTGCTGATGTAGAAGCAGCCCAAGTATTCGTTAAAGAAATCCGCGTAGATGGCGGTGCGATGCTCAAAAGACTTCGCCCAGCCCCTCAAGGAAGAGCACACAGAATTCGCAAACGTTCCAACCACGTAACCATCGTATTAGGAGCTAAAAATAACACTGAAAGCTAAGATAAAAAGTATGGGACAAAAAACAAATCCAATAGGGAATCGCCTTGGAATTATCAGAGGATGGGAATCCAACTGGTACGGAGGAAATGACTACGGAGACAAATTGGCTGAGGATGACAAAATCAGAAAATATGTGCATACTCGTTTGTCTAAAGCTAGTGTTTCTCGTGTAATTATTGAAAGAACTTTGAAACTTGTAACCGTTACTATCACTACCTCCCGACCTGGTAGCATTATCGGAAAGGGTGGCCAAGAGGTAGACAAGCTCAAAGAAGAACTTAAAAAAATTACAGGCAAAGATATTCAAATTAATATCTTTGAGATTAAAAGACCAGAACTTGATGCGCCACTTGTAGCTGCCAGCATCGCACGCCAAATCGAGAATCGTATCTCTTACCGCCGTGCTATCAAAATGGCTATCGCCGCTACTATGCGTATGAATGCCGAAGGTATCAAAATCCAAATATCTGGCCGTCTCAACGGTGCCGAAATGGCGCGCAACGAGAGCTACAAGGAAGGACGTATTCCTCTCTCTACCTTCCGTGCCGATATTGACTATGCTACCGACGAGGCTCACACCACTTACGGACGTATGGGTATCAAGGTATGGATTATGAAAGGTGAAGTATATGGTAAAAGAGAGCTTTCTCCGCTGGTAGGAATGACCAAGAAAAACCTCAGTGGTGGTTCTTCCGCTTCCAAAGAAGGAAACTCCGATGCAAAACGTGCTCGCCGAAAAAAATAATATTTTAAAATCAGTAAGCAATGTTACAACCAAAAAGAACAAAATATCGTAAGGATCAGAAAGGACGCATGAAGGGGGTATCCCAAAGAGGGCATCAGCTTTCTAATGGTACATTCGGCATCAAGTCCCTAGAATCCGCTTTTATCACTGCTCGCCAGATTGAGTCAGCCCGTGTGGCCGCTACCCGTTATATGAAACGTGAAGGACAGCTTTGGATCAAAATATTCCCAGATAAGCCTATTACCAAAAAGCCTTTGGAAGTACGTATGGGTAAGGGTAAAGGAGCTGTTGAGTACTGGGTGGCTGTGGTAAAGCCAGGACGTATCCTATTTGAAGTAGGTGGCGTACCTTTGGAAGTTGCCAAAGAAGCCCTTCGCCTTGCCGCTCAGAAGTTACCCGTAACTACTAAGTTCGTTGTAGCGAGAGATTATCAAGAGTAATTTTATTAACAATGAAACAGTCAGAAGTTAAAGATTTATCAGTCGCTGAGCTTGAACAAAAGCTCACCGAACTTAAGAAAACCCATTCGGAATTAAAAATGGCGCATGCCATTTCTCCAATAGAAAATCCACTTACTATTCGCAGCCTCCGTCGCGATATTGCACGTGTAGCAAGTGAGTTAACCCGTAGAGAATTACAATAATCATTGTGGCTTTAATATGGAAAAGAGAAATTTAAGAAAAGAAAGAATAGGGGTTGTTACCAGCAACAAAATGGAAAAATCCATTGTGGTATCAGTCGTAAAACGTGTAAAACACCCTATGTACGGAAAATTCGTATTGCAAACTAAAAAGTTTGTAGCACACGATGAAAAAAATGACTGCAATATCGGAGACACCGTGCGCATTATGGAAACCCGCCCACTGAGCAAGACTAAGTGCTGGCGATTAGTAGAAATCATAGAAAGAGCGAAGTAATTATGGTACAACAAGAATCAAGATTAAAAGTAGCCGATAACACAGGAGCCAAAGAAGTATTGACCATCCGTGTGCTTGGAGGAACCAAACGCCGTTATGCCTCTGTAGGAGATAAAATCGTTGTGACTATCAAGGAAGCAACTCCTACCGGAAGTGTGAAAAAAGGACAGGTTTCTACCGCTGTAGTCGTGAGAACCAAAAAAGAAGTAAGACGCCAAGATGGTTCTTACATTCGTTTTGATGAAAATGCTTGCGTACTGCTTAACGCTGCTGGTGAAATGAGAGGTACCCGTGTCTTCGGTCCTGTAGCACGTGAACTCCGTGACAAGCAGTTTATGAAAATTGTGTCATTAGCACCTGAGGTGCTTTAATCCATGCAATGATGATAAAGCTAAAAATAAAAACAGGCGATACTGTACAAGTAATCGCAGGCGACCACAAAGGGGAAAAGGGAAAAGTACTCAAAGTGGATCGTGAGAAAAACAGAGCTATCGTGGAAGGTGTGAACTTAGTATCAAAACATACCAAACCCAGCGCCCAAAATCCTCAAGGGGGCATCATCAAAAAAGAAGCTCCTATACACATCTCCAACCTTTCCCTCTTAGACCCTAAGAGCGGAGAGCCTACCCGTGTAGAGTATCAGGTGAAAGATGGCAAAAAAGTAAGAATTTCTAAAAAATCAAAACAAGTAGTGTAATTATGACATATATACCTCGACTCAAACAGGAATATAAGGAGCGCATAATTGCAGCTCTTAAAGAAGAATTTGGTTACAAGAATGTAATGCAAGTTCCTAAACTTGAAAAAATCGTTGTAAGCCGTGGAGTAGGTTCTGCCGTTGCTGACAAAAAGCAAATAGAATACGCTGTAGATGAGCTTACCAAAATCACAGGTCAGAAAGCCGTAGCTACTACCTCCAAAAAGGACGTGGCTTCCTTTAAGCTCCGCCGTGGTATGTCCATCGGGGCTAAAGTAACCCTTCGCGGTGAGCGTATGTATGAGTTCCTCGATAGGCTCATCACTATTGCACTACCTCGTGTGAGAGATTTCCAAGGAATCAAAGCAACAGGATTTGACGGACGTGGCAACTATAACCTAGGGGTTACCGAACAGATCATCTTCCCTGAGATTGATATTGACAAAATCAACAAAATCGCAGGTTTTGATATTACTTTCGTTACCTCTGCCGCAACCGATAAGGAAGCAAAATCATTATTAACCGAATTAGGATTACCATTTAAAAAGAACTGATATGGCTAAAGAATCAATGAAAGCTCGTGAAGTGAAAAGAGCGAAGCTGGTAGCTAAGTATGCTGAAAAAAGAAAAGCGCTCAAAGAGGCTGGAGATTACGAAGCCCTACAGAAGCTGCCTAAAAATGCCTCTCCTGTACGCTTGCACAACCGTTGCAAACTCACAGGACGTCCTAAAGGATACATGCGTACATTTGGTATCTCACGTGTCCTTTTCCGTGAAATGGCTAACAAAGGACTTATCCCAGGGGTAAAAAAAGCAAGTTGGTAATTTAAAAAAAGAAATTTATGTACACAGACCCAATCGCTGACTACTTAACACGCATTCGTAATGCAAGCAACGCAGGGCACAGAGTAGTAGAAATTCCAGCTTCAAACCTTAAAAAAGAGATTACCAAAATCCTTTTTGATCAAGGCTATATTCTTAGCTACAAGTTTGAAGATAATGATGTGCAAGGAACCATCAAAATAGCCCTCAAATACGATAAAGAAACCAAAGAACCTGTTATACGTAAAATCGTACGCGTAAGTACCCCAGGTCTTCGTAAGTATGTAGGTGCTGCTAAGCTCCCTCGTATCCTCAACGGACTCGGTATCACTATCGTTTCTACCTCCAAAGGAGTAATGACTGGTAAGCAAGCCCGCGCTCTTAATATAGGGGGAGAAGTAATTTGTAATGTTTACTAATAATTAACGACTTAAAAAAATGTCAAGAATAGGTAAAGCACCCATCAGTATTCCTCAAGGAGTAACGATTACTATCAAAGATAATATCATTACTGTAAAAGGAAAACTCGGCGAATTAACCCAAGTGGTTAAAGACGTTGCTGTAAAGCAAGAAGATGGAAAACTCATAGTGGAGAGCCTAAGTAATACAAAGCAAGGTAATGCCTTCCACGGGCTTTATCGCGCCCTACTACACAACATGGTAGTAGGTGTATCCGAAGGCTTTACCAAAGAGTTGGAACTTGTAGGGGTTGGTTATCGTGCCACTAACCAAGGTCAAAAACTTGATCTAGCGCTCGGTTTCTCTCACAATATCCTTATGGAACTCCCTCAAGAAATTAAATTAGAGACTATCAATGAGAAAGGTAAGAACCCTATCATCAAACTTACCTCTCACGATAGACAATTACTCGGACAAGTAGCAGCTAAGATTCGTTCTTTCCGTAAGCCTGAACCTTACAAAGGAAAAGGTGTGAAATTCGTAGGAGAAGAACTCAGAAGAAAAGCAGGTAAATCAGCTTAAAACGTAACATAATGGCATTATCAAAAATAGAAAGAAGACAACGTATCAAGTACAGAATCAAAAAGACCGTTTCTGGAACTGCTCAAAGACCCCGCTTGGTGGTCTTCAGAAGCAATAGCGAGATCTATGCACAGATTATAGATGATACCAAAGGTGTTACCCTAGTGGCTGCCTCTTCTCGCGATAAAGATCTAAAGGTTTCAGGTACCAAAACCGAAAGAGCTAAACAAGTAGGAGAAGCTATCGCTAAAAAAGCCTTAGCCGCAGGTATTGAAACTGTTTCTTTTGACAGAGGTGGTTATTTGTATCATGGACGTGTAAAATCTTTAGCCGAAGGTGCAAGAGAAGGCGGACTTAAATTCTAAGAAACTATGTATCAGAACTATAAAAATGTAGAATATGTAAAACCAAGCGGCTTAGAGCTAAAAGACCGCTTGGTAGGCGTACAACGTGTAACCAAGGTTACCAAAGGAGGACGCGCGTTCGGCTTCTCGGCTATCGTAGTGGTAGGCGACGAAAATGGCGTGGTAGGACAAGGACTCGGAAAATCTAAAGAAGTCTCCGAAGCTATCGCCAAAGCAGTGGAAGATGCTAAGAAAAACTTAGTACGTATCCCTCTCAATGGAACTACCCTCCCTCACGAACAAAAAGGAAAATTCGGTGGTGCCCGTGTATATCTTCAACCAGCTGCCGAAGGTACTGGAGTGATCGCAGGGGGTGCTGTACGTGCCGTATTGGAAGCCGTAGGGGTACATAACGTACTTTCTAAATCTCAAGGTTCTTCCAACCCGCACAACGTGGTAAAAGCAACTTTTGACGCCCTACTAAAGCTCAGAAGCGCTAAGACTATTGCCGAGCAACGTGGCATTTCCTTGGAAAAAATGTTTAAAGGTTAATATCAATCACTCATGGCAAAGAAAATTATCGTAACACAGACACGTAGTAGTATAAAACGTGCGAAAACCCAAAAACTTACCCTAGTCTCTTTAGGCTTGGGTTCTATTGGGAAAGTAGCTATACACGAGGCTACCCCAAGCATCTTGGGAATGATTAATAAAGTAGAACACTTAGTTTCTGTACAAGAAGCTCAATAAACAAGGAGTATTTAATTATGAATTTAAGTAATTTGAAACCTGCACAAGGTTCAGTACACAAAGATGGGAAGCGCGTAGGTAGAGGACAAGGTTCTGGTAAAGGTGGAACCTCCACTCGTGGACACAAAGGAGCTAAATCTCGCTCTGGTTTCTCTACTAAAATCGGTTTCGAAGGAGGACAAATGCCTCTTCAACGTCGCGTACCAAAATTTGGTTTCAAAAACTTCAACCGTAAGGAATATACAGGTATTAACCTCGGAAAACTACAAGAACTTGTAGATAAGGGCGTGGTTACCGACACTGTTAATTTGGATATCCTCGTGGAAAACCGCTTGGCCAAAAAAACCGACTTGGTGAAAATCCTTGGAGGAGGTGAGTTGAAAACAAAACTTAAAATCTCTGTTCATAAATTCACAGCAAGCGCTAAAGAAGCTGTTGAAAAATTAGGAGGAGAGGCTATAACGCTCTAAGAATTAATATTTTATGAAGAAGTTTATAGAGACCTTAACGAATGTTTGGAAGATAGAGGAGTTGCGCAATCGCATCATTCTCACCTTGGGGATTTTGTTGGTGTACCGCTTTGGTGCCCACATAATCCTCCCAGGGATTGATGCTGAACAACTGAGCAAACTCACTCAGAGAACTTCGGAAGGAGGCTTGTTGGACATCCTTAATGCCTTTACAGGTGGTGCCTTTGCTAAGGCCTCTGTATTCGCCTTAGGGATTATGCCCTATATCTCCGCCTCTATCGTAGTGCAGCTTATGGGAATTGCGATTCCTTATCTGCAAAAACTACAACAGGAGGGCGAAAGCGGCCGTAGGCGTATCAACCAAATTACCCGTTGGCTTACCATAGCCATCTGTATCGTACAAGCTCCTGCTTACCTTTACTCTATCAGCGCCTTAGGGGTGCCTGATGAGGCGTTTATCCAAGGAAAAGGCTTAGGCTTTATCATTCCTTCGGTAATCATCTTGGTAACAGGGACTGTTTTTGCGATGTGGTTAGGTGAGAAAATCACCGATAAGGGTGTAGGTAATGGTATTTCCTTGCTCATCATGGTGGGGATTATCGCTCGTATGCCTCATGCTTTCTTTGGTGAGATGAACAGGGTACACAGCCCTATGTTGGTAATTGTGGAAATCCTCTTGTGGCTTTTGGTGATCTTAGGGTGTATCTTCCTCACTTTAGCGGTAAGACAAATCCCTGTACAGTATGCCCGACGTACCACAGGCGGACAGGTGGAAAAGAACATCTTCGGAGCAAGACAGTATATCCCTCTAAAGCTCAACTCAGCTGGGGTTATGCCTATCATCTTTGCCCAAGCTATCATGTTCGTTCCTGCTGCCTTGGCGGGACTCTCTAAGTCCGAATGGGCACTAAGCATCCAGAATGCGTTCCGTTCGCCTTTTGAGTTTTGGTACAATGTGCTCTTTGGATTGCTCATCATCATCTTCACTTACTTCTATACTGCCATTACAGTACCAAGTAACAAGATGGCCGATGACCTTAAGCGCAACGGCGGATTCATACCAGGGGTAAAACCAGGACAAGAGACCAGTGAGTACTTGGACAAAATCATGTCGCTCATTACCTTCCCAGGCTCTCTATTTCTAGTGGCTATTGCCGTACTTCCTGCCATAGTCAATAAGATACCTTTGTTGGAGATTGACCAACAATGGGCTTTGTTCTACGGAGGTACGTCCTTGCTCATCTTGGTAGGGGTAGCCATTGACACTATGCAACAGGTCAATTCATACCTACTCAATCGCCACTACGATGGCCTAATGAAAACAGGTAAAAAGAGAAGATAATGGCAAAGCAAGCAGCGATAGAACAAGATGGAACAATCATAGAGTCCCTCTCTAATGCAATGTTCCGCGTGGAATTGGATAACGGTCATGTGGTTACCGCTCATATCTCAGGGAAAATGCGTATGCACTACATAAAGCTACTCCCAGGCGATAGAGTAAAGCTCGAAATGACACCCTATGACCTTACCAAAGCACGCATCACTTACCGATATTAATAATAAAATTCGTTTTTAAAACAGACAACAGATGAAAGTAAGAGCATCTATTAAGAAAAGAAGCCCCGAGTGCAAGATTGTGCGTCGTAAAGGGGTATTGTACGTAATTAATAAAAAGAATCCGAGATTCAAACAAAGACAAGGATAAATTATGGCACGAATAGCAGGTATTGACTTACCAAAACACAAAAGAGGCGTCATAGGACTTACCTACATTTTTGGAATTGGTAGAAGTAGAGCTAAAGAAATTTTGAAAAAAGCTCAAGTAGATGAAGACATCAAAGTAAGCGATTGGAACGATGAGCAAATCACTCGTATCCGTGAGGCAGTTTCTTCTTACAAAATAGAAGGAGAACTACGCTCCGAAGTGCAGCTTAACATTAAGCGACTTATGGATATTGGTTGCTACCGCGGTATCCGTCACCGTTCAGGGTTACCTTTGCGTGGTCAAAAAACGAAGAACAACTCTCGTACAAGAAAAGGAAAACGAAAAACTGTTGCTAACAAGAAGAAAGCAACTAAATAATAAGTAGCGATATGGCAAAAACAAATACAAAAGTTACCAAAAAACGTAAAGTAGTTATAGAATCATCTGGAGAGGCTCATATCTCAGCTACTTTCAATAACATCATCATTTCCTTGACCAACAAAAAAGGAGACGTGATTTCTTGGTCTTCTGCAGGAAAGATGAAGTTCAGAGGTTCTAAAAAGAATACGCCTTATGCCGCTCAAGTAGCCGCTGAGGACGCTGCTAAAACAGCTTTTGACGCAGGTCTTAAGAAAGTACGCGTATTCGTAAAAGGCCCTGGAGTAGGACGTGAGTCTGCCATCCGTAGCATTCACAATGCAGGAATTGAAGTTACTGAAATCATCGATGTAACTCCACTTCCACACAATGGTTGTCGCCCTCCAAAACGTCGTAAAGTATAACACTTAACCCCCAGAGAGAGGCACAGATTATCGAAGGATAAGCCTTAATTCATAATCCTCTCTCCTTTTAATCAAAATAGTATAAAATGGCAAGATATACAGGCCCAAAAAGCAAAATCGCTCGTAAGTTTGGTGAAGCGATTTTCGGTGAAGATAAGTCTTTTGCTAAAAAGAACTATCCGCCAGGACAGCATGGAATCAACCGTAAAAGAGCAAAACGCTCTGAGTATGCAATCCAGCTACAAGAAAAACAAAAAGCAAAATATACCTATGGTATCTTGGAACGTCAGTTCCAAAATATGTACGAAAAAGCACGTCGTAGCAAAGGGGTAACAGGTGAGGTATTACTCCAACTCTGTGAAGCTCGCTTGGACAATGTCGTATATCGCATGGGTATCGCACCTTCTCGTCGTGCTGCACGACAACTCGTTTCTCACCGTCATATTACCGTCAATGGCGAAGTGGTAAATATTCCTTCTTACTCCCTAAAACCAGGTGATGTAGTAGGGGTACGCCACAAATCACAATCTCTTACTGTGATCGAAAACGCCCTCGCAAGTAATAGCTCCGTGTACGAATGGATCACTTGGAACCCTGAAAAATTGGAAGGTACCTTCGTAGCACTCCCTCAGCGTATCCAAATACCTGAAAACATTAAAGAACAATTAATCGTAGAGTTGTACTCTAAATAATACTAGTCAGCAGTCAGATTATGGCATTATTCAATTTTCAAAAACCAGATAAGGTTATCATGATTGAATCCTCAGAGTTCGAGGGCAAATTCGAGTTTCGCCCCTTAGAACCTGGTTACGGACTCACCATTGGTAACGCATTACGACGAGTGATGCACTCCTCCCTAGAGGGCTTCGCAATCACTTCGGTTAAAATAGACACGGTAGAACACGAATTCTCTACCATCGCAGGAGTAGTAGAAGACGTTACCGAGATTATTTTGAACTTGAAGCAAGTGCGTTTCAAACTGCAAACAGAAGGTACCGATCACGAAAAGGTCTCTATCTCTGTTACCGGTAAGAAACAATTGACTGCGGGTGATTTTCAAAAATTTATAACAGGTTTTCAAGTACTCAATCCCGATTTAGTAATCTGTAATATGGAACCTACAGTGAATATCAAAATGGATATCACTATAGATAAGGGTATGGGTTACCTCTCTGCCGAGGAAAACGCTAAGCCTAATATGCCTATAGGTACGATTCCTACCGATGCCATCTTTACCCCTATCAAAAACGTAAAGTATACCATCGAGAACTACCGTGTAGAGCAAAAAACCGATTACGAAAAGCTGATTTTTGAAATCAAAACAGATGGCTCCATACATCCTAAAGATGCCCTTATGGAAGCGGCCAAAACATTGATTCACCACTTCATGCTCTTCTCCGATGAGCGTATCACCATAGAGCCTGAAGAGGTCGTTCAGCCTGAAAGCTACGACGAGGAATCACTCCACATGCGCCAGCTCCTTAAGACTAAGCTCATAGATATGGATCTCTCTGTACGCGCACTAAACTGCCTCAAAGCAGCCGAAGTAGATACCTTAGGCGATTTGGTTTCTTTTACTAAAACAGACTTGATGAAATTCCGTAACTTTGGTAAAAAATCACTTACCGAACTCGACGAACTCGTGGAAAGTAAAGGACTTACCTTCGGAATGGATCTCTCAAGATATAAATTAGATAAAGAGTAATAAATTCTGTTATAATACATTAATTCAACGAAAATGAGACACGGAGATAAAATAAATAACTTAGGAAGAACCGCCGCTCATAGAAAATCTATGTTGGCGAATATGGCTTGCTCCCTGATACAACACAAGCGTATCAACACTACCTTGGCTAAAGCCAAAGCCTTGAAAGTGTTTGTAGAGCCTTTGATTACCAAATCAAAAGAAGACACTACTCACAACCGTCGTGTAGTATTCAGCCGCTTGCATAACAAATATGCCGTTACAGAGCTTTTCAGAGACATCTCAGTAAAAGTAGCCAACCGCCCAGGAGGATACACTCGTATTATCAAGTTGGGTAACCGTTTGGGTGACAACGCTGAAATGGCACTTATCGAGCTAGTAGATTACAACACTACTTACGATGTGAAAGCAGGTAAGAAGAAGAAATCCACTCGTAGAAGCCGCGGAGGCAAAAAGGCAGAACAAGCTGCCGCCCCTCAAGCACAAGAAGAAACTACTTCTGAAGCATAAAACAAAAAACCGCTCCACAAAGGGGCGGTTTTTTTAATAGATATGTTTGGAAAACTAGTCTATTCCGAAAAGATTGAAATTCATATTGGAGCCATTTAAAGCAACAGCATACTCACCTGCTTGGTCTATGTTCAATTCTATTAAGAAAGAGGAATCCTTATAAGGATAAGCCTTGAAAGGCAAAAAATCAATTTCATTACTTTTTACCCCTCCAAAAGTATGCCCTTCAGAAACGACTACAGAGCGGTCTTTTCTACCTTGGTCGAGCTTAAACACTTCTATAATCTCATTGGGATTTGCCTGATTGTTTATAACCTTGGCAATTAGCAGTACCTTACCTTTCTTTATACGCAAAGGAGAACTTTTCCCCTTCACATATTGTCGGGTTTTGGTAGAGCCTATGCCTACAATAAATACCCCCGCATCGGAGTTAGTACGAATAGCTACTTTTTGGTTTTCTAAAGCAGCTAACACATTTCCATTATCATCTATTAGTGATACAGAGCCTACATAGTTAGGTTCAGGGGTATTAAAAGTGTAGGGAGAGCTACCGTAGTTTGCGGCCGATAGGTTTCCTTGTCCCTTCCTACCCATGGAGGCATTATAGGCCTCTAATAAGGCGTTGGCTTGGTCGTTGTAGTTATTATTACTACTTTGGTTATTAGCAGCCTCAAATTTCTGTACTCTACCCGATTTGAATTTGATTTGGGCGATTTGAGCAGTGGGGAGCTTGTTAATCACCGTTTCTTTATCATAGGTAAATACAACTTCGCTATCGCTCACTTCTTTGACATTAGCCTTGATTTTTTCTCCATTTCTCAAAGAAATCATATCTTGGCTATAGGCAGAAGCTACAGAAGCCAAAGTAAAAAGCATTGTTTTTGCTATTTTTTTCATAGGTGAATGATTGAGTTTTGATGAGGGCAAAAATACACTCTTTTCTATTATATTCCAAGGAAAATAGTTGTTTTTAACAAGAGTAGGAAATAAAATGGTGTAGAGACTTTATCCTTTGCTGATATATTTAATAGTTCTATTAACTTCTTTGTAGCGTTTTATATCTTTAAACAACATTATGGGGGTAATAATAAGACCAATAAAGAAAGATAAAGTTACTCTAATGGAGACGTATAGAATCCAGCCTATTAAAGCAAGAAACCAACCTATAAGAAGCCAGCCAATAAAGAAGGATACTACAAACGAAACAGGAGGCATAACGGAGTTTAAAGCTCGCCATCCATATTGAATACTTATAGATATAATAAATACACATATAATCATGGCAGGCAACATTATCAAGTAGATTAGAAAATCCTTAGGTAACATTTCAAAGTTAAGAAGAGTGAATAAGACTGCAATGGCAATAGAGATACCCCATCTCGTTGCTATAGATGATTTTTCTGTATAAAGACGCTTTAGATTGCAAGAATCACAAATGAAGATGTTATATTTATTAGAACATTCGCTACAAAGTCCTTTACCACAATCTATACAAGTAGCTACTGCTGGTTGATCAGTATGATTATAACAGTTCATGATATAAGGGGATTAATATTCTTCTATATCGTAGTCACTAATATCTTCTACTTTCCAACCTTTCTCTTCGAGTTTTCTAAAGGCTAAAGCTCTTTCTACGAGATTCTCTTTAATTCTATCTTGAGTTTCTAAATTTTCTAAAACAAAAAAAGGAGTCTTTTCTATTTTGAAAGAGACAAGGGCTCTTGCGCTATTCTGTTCAGGGATAACATGAAGTTCATCTACTCTATCAAGAGTAGCAGAATAGGTTTTCATAATATATTGTTTGTATTTACCATCATCCTCAATTCTTAATAGATATTGTTTCCCCTTATCTGTAAGTTGAATAGAATAGAGAGGAGCATCGTATCTACTTATTCCTTTATCAACCATCTCTATCATCCCTTCTTCTTTAAGTTTTTTATAAGGTTTAAGTTTTTCTTTTACTATAAAGTCATGCCCAATAAACTCCACTTCGTCACCTATTTTTATAGATTCTTCTCCCTGAATAGGTTCTTTTTTGAGCGCTTCTTGGATTAATTTTTCCGCCTTAGAGGAGGTAAGTTTGTCGGAACAGGCACCTAAAAGGAGCGCAATAGTCAAAAATACTAAAAATTTTTTCATGTAATTGAATTATTTAAGTTGTTAATAATGAGTTAGATACAAAGTTTTTCTTTCTTTGTAGAATTATTCTACAAAAATAATATGAAAAAAATCAGCTGTTTATGCCGAAAATAGATATTTTTACCCTATTTTTGCATGAAAATACAAGAGATGAACGAAATAGTAGGCGAGAAAATCAAGAACCTCCGCAAAAGTAGAAACCTTTCCCAAGAGGAAGTGGCGGAGTTCTTACATGTGTCCCAATCTACTTATGCATGTATAGAAAGCGGTGCAAGTAACTCATGGGCGGGCTATATCCTGCCCATCTGCGAATTCTTTGGAATACAACCCGAAGAACTCCTCAAAACCGACCATATCGTCATCAATAACAATAATACTTCTTGCCAATATAGCGGAGGTTATGTGGTTAATCAACTCTCGGATAAACTGATAGAGCAGTATGAAAAACGCTTGGCTGAGAAAGATAGCCTTATCGCCTACCTACAAAAGGAACTGGAGGAATTGAAAACTCAAAGATAAAAACTTAAAACTAAATCGTATGACAATGAAAACTGATTTTAAATTAGGACAACGTGTATGGGTTTCTCCACAACTTACAGGCAAAGCCGATTGGGTGGAGGCAACAATCACAGAGGTAGAGCACAATCCTTTTGTAGGCATCGTTATTGAAGTAAAAACAGATGCAGGTGAGCTTTTTTTTGAAAAAGAAGATATGTTTAAACCTTTAGAAGCATTGGAGTTATGTATGCTATAGCTTTTGATCTCATCATATCAGAACTTAAAAAGCATTATAAAGACCCTTATCACAATGCTTATACAGAAGTTAAGAGGACACTCAAAAAAAATGATTTCTATTGGATACAAGGAAGTACCTATGCAACTAAGGGAGATTTGAGAACACTCTTTAGGGCTATACAGAGTTTAAAGAAACTACAATGGTTTTGTCTCTCTGTAAGAGATATACGTGCTTTTAAGATAGAGGATTACTCAGACTTTACTGAGGAATTTCAAGAAACTACAAAATGAGGAAAATTTAAAACTATTTTGCAAAATCCCTAAAAATGCTGTATCTTTGTGGCTTAAAATCTTTATATTATGTACACAAAATACGAGCAGACGGCTCATTATATCCGACAATTTATCACCGAGGGCACTCCAGAGTTTGCCATTATACTCGGTTCAGGCCTTTCTTCTTTGCAGGACGAGATAGCTCCTATTGTAGAAATCCCTTATGCTGGGATTCCAAACTTCCCCCAATCTACTGTGGAAGGACATGGTAACAAGCTCATATATGGTACTTTAGGAGGAAAGTATGTCCTACTGATGAGCGGCCGCTTTCACTACTATGAGGGCTACCCTATGGCAGAGGTAACCTTTCCTATCCGTATCTTCCATCTCTTAGGCATCAAGAAATTGATCGTCTCCAATGCCTCAGGAGGCGTTAATCCCAACTTCTCCGTAGGGGATATTATGCTTATTCGTGATCATATCAATATGTTCCCAGAACACCCCTTGCGAGGTAAGAACTTAGAAAAGTTTGGCACCCGCTTTCCCGATATGAGTCAGGCGTATGATCGCCAAATGATTGACTTGGCCGAGACTATTGCCATGGAGCAAGGTACCCAATTGCAGAAGGGCGTCTATGTAGGTTTGCAAGGCCCTACCTTTGAGACGCCATCAGAATATGGTATGGTACGAGCCATAGGAGGAGATGCAGTGGGAATGAGTACTGTGCCTGAGGTCATCGTAGCCCGTCATCAAGGAATGCGTGTTTTTGCGCTTTCTATCATCTCGGATTTGGGCGGTAAGGACATCTCCCCCAATGTATCCCATACCGAGGTACTCAATGCCGTAAATGCCGCTATGCCGAAGGTCTTGGCCTTGGTAAGAGAATTTGTCAAGAGAAGCAAGTAAAATAGTGACAAGTGACCAACGACCAATGACACTATGAATATATAGTCAATCATATTTAGAATGCGAATAAAATACGAATAAATAAGGCAAGGGGTTCATTCCTAATTTGCTCTCTTTCAAGGGCTAATTGCCATTAGCCCCTACACCTGCTCATGCTAATTTTTCGCAAACTATTTCTGTTTGACTATAATAACTAATGGCTAAAATTATTTTGTTTAAGTCTAAATAAAAACGTATCTTTGCTCATCATCACTAAATACTATAAAAATGAGAGCAAAATTCTTAATGCCTGCTTTGATAGCAGGGTTTGTCGTCCTTACCGCTTGTAGTAAAGACGAAAACAAAGAACAAACAAAAACTTCTACAACGGTGGTAGATGCCTCAGGGGCTGATTGGAAGTATTTCTCCTTTGCCAAAGGAAAGGAAATAGCTGTGGAAGACCCGACGACCTCTTTGGATTGGGATATCGCCTTCAATCGTTATTACGTAAAACTCAACGGGGGAGACTCTGGTAAGGGACAGGCTGAGGCTGTCAAGACAGACAAGCTTGTTTTGGAAGAAGTAAAGCAAGTACCTACTTCAGGGTATAGCAAAGATGCTCAAGGTACTATGCTATTGGGAATGCCTCCCAAACCTACCAAAGAATCTTTCTGTGAGCTTATCTCAGGAGGATTGAAGGGAGCTAATACAACGGGTTATGTAACTATTGATATGGTCAATATGGCCACTGGTAAGGGGGATATTTATGAAATAACTAAGTATGTATATGTAGTAAAGGCCGCTGATGGGACACCTTTTAAACTACAATTTACAGGTTATACAAGCGATAAAGGCAAAGGAGGCTACCCCGCCTTTAGTTATGCGAAGTTTTAGAGAGTAGTGGCTAGTGATTAGGTTGTATGTGTTAGTTATTGATTTTCAGCACTATATACACTAATCACTAGTCACTAATTACTAACGATTAAAATTATTTTGTTTTATTCTAAATAAAAACGTATCTTTGCACCCGCAAAACAATTAAAATTAGATTAAGATGAAATTAAAGTTTTTAGCTCCTGCGCTTTTGGCAGGATTCGTAGCCTTTACTTCTTGCAGTAAAGAGGATGACAAAAAACCGGAGCCAGCTCCAGCGCCTGCCCCTCAGGGTGCTAAGGAAGTAAAAGATTTAGATGCTTCTGATCAGCAAAAATGGGTTTATTTCTCTTTCACAGAAGGTACTGTTGTAGAGATTACTAACCCTAAAACTACCGATGATGATTGGGATATCGCTTTTAACCGCTATAATATCCGTACCAATGGTGGTGTATCAGGTAAGGGAGAGGCTGAAGTAGTTAATACCAACAGCAAAGATTTCGCTGCCGTAACCAAAGCTCCAGCAGAGGGATATGAGAAAGATAAGAAATTTACAGAAGTGGGACGTCCTGCGCCTGGACAAACACAACCTTCTATAACTGAAGTGGAAAAAAACCCTGTGATTTCAGGAACTGTGATGGTAGAAAATTCAAAAGGATGGTATAATTATAACCGTCCTAAACAAGGAGAAAACACTCCTCACTTTGATATTACCAAGTATGTATATGTAATTAAAACAGCCAAAGGCAATAAGTATGTGAAAATCCAATTGACAAGTTACACTAAGTCAGACCAACCTGATAAGAGTGGATTTATTACTTTCACTTATGATTTCTTAACTGAAAAAGAAGCAGCTAAGCCAGTAGAAAAAATAGCTTTGGATTTCGCAGGTAATGAAGCAAAAGAAGTACAACTTGATGCTACAGGAGATTGGAAATATTTCTCCCTAAAAAAATGGTGAAGTAACCCCTGCTACGCCTGCTGATGACCTTACATGGGATATTGCTTTCAAGGGATACTATGTAAAACTCAATGGAGGAACCTCTGGAAAAGGAAAAGCAGAAGTAGTAAAAGTAGAAGGAACTAATTTTGCTGAAATAGTAGAAGCACCTAAAGCTGGTTTTGCCAAAGATGCACAAGGAAAGATAAGCCAAGGTAATTACCCTAATATTACAAAAGTAGATGCATCTTTCTCTCAATATATGTCTGGAGGATTTGGAACAAAAACAGGCATCATAGGATTGGATCCTACAAAAGCGCCTAAAGTATTTACACCTACTAATTATATATATGTGCTTAAAACAGCTGATGGCACCTATGCAAAAGTGCAAGTGACTGACTATTACAAAGATAATGCTGATATCTCAGGAGGAACAGTTAAGCTAAAATACCAATTAAGCAAAACAGTAAGTGAATAAAACAGAAAAACCATGAAACTAAAGTCATTGTTCGCTACTTTGTTAGTAGGACTCCTTACCCTTACCTCTTGTAGTAAGGACGAAAAAGAGGAGAAGAGACCTTCCGGAGTAAAGCAGGAGAAGAACCTCAATGCAAGGCAAGAAAAATGGGTGTATTACTCATTTGAAAAAAATGCTATTGTAGAGGTTGCCGATCCACAAAATAGTCTGGATTGGGATATCGCTTTTTTTGCTTACTTTGCCAAGCTCAATGGTGGCGCATCAGGCAAAGGGAAAGCGGGAGTAGCTAAAGTCGCAGGAGATGATTTTTCAGCACCCATCGCTACCCTGCCCAGTGAATATATACAAGATGTCAAAGGGACTATGTCCTATGGGAATTATCCCAAACTAACAGAGAAGGAAGATACTTTTTCCACTTTTCTATCAGGAGGATTTGATACCAAGACAGGCTTTGTAAGCCTTAATCCAAATAATAGGCAATCCAATGGGGGAAAATGGCCAAGTGTATATGCCCCAACTAAGTTTGTCTATGTTATTAGAACTGCCAAAGGAGCTTATGCCAAGTTCCAAGTAACAGATTTCTATAATGATAAAGTACAAGCAAATTGTCCGTCTTTCCAATATATCCTTAGTGAGGATGGAAAATTCTAAAAGAACCTACTCTAAATGTTGATAATAGAATTGCTATACTTCTTTAGTCTTGTATAGCAATTCTTTTTGCTGCAATAATAATACCTTAATCATGTCAAGATTTCTTATATTTATAGGTCTTTTTCTCTTTGCTTGGGTGGTAAGAGGGCAGTATTCCTTTACAGGAACCATTACCGATTGCCAAACCCGTGAACCTCTTTCGGGAGCTACGGTGGAGCTGGTTGCCCTAAAAAAGACGGTACGCACCGATGCCGAAGGACAGTTTACCTTCCAAGACCTTCCCAAGGGAACACATCATTTTTATGTAACTCAAGATGACTACAAAGGACATTTCTTTAAGGTGTCTCTCAAAAGAAATGAAAAAAACTATATCTTTGCTCTCTGTAAGAACAGAGAAATAGAGGTGGGCGAGGTGGTAGTAACGGCTACCCGTACCGAACGCAATCTTAAGAATGTGCCCATCACGGTGCAAGTGGTTACCGCTCAAGAGATTCAAAAATCACAAGCGCCTGACTTTCAGTCTTTCTTGGAGAATGAGTTTTCTGGAATTAACTTTACCTACAACGGTGGTATGCCCAATATCAACATGATGGGCTTCGGAGGTAAGTATGTGCTCTTTCTCATGGATGGGGAGCGTATGGCAGGGGAGACCTTTGACAATATTGACTATGACCGTATTGATTTGGAAAACATTGAACGTATTGAGATTATCAAGGGTGCATCTTCTTCGCTCTATGGTTCCAATGCCTTGGGGGGAGTGATTAATATCATTACCAAAGATACCAAAAAGCCTTTGGAACTGAGCGCCAGTTACCTCTACAATACCAACAAAGACCACAAAACCAATCTTTCGGTGGGTACCAAACAGAAGTGGGGTAGCTTCCGCTTGTCCTCTTTCTATAATCTAAGGGAGCCTTATGTTCTTACTGATAAGGAGCCACTGAAGACTTATAAGAATGGTTCGGTGATTCTCTCTGAAAAAGGGGAACTGAATGTGGCTGGTTTTACCAACTATGGGGCAACGCCTAAGCTAAGTTTTGATCTCTCGCCTAAGTGGAATCTTTCCTTGGCACCCAGCTATTATTTTAGCGAACGCAATGCGGGGACAGAGAGTTCCAAAAAACTCAGAGATAGGTATTATAATTATACAGGGGCACTCAAGTCGGATTACAAAATCAGTGATAGTAAGACCCTAAGCCTTTCGGCCGCTTACGATCGCTATGACAAATATAAGTACTATGTACTGCTCAACGAAAAGGAAAAGAGCTATGAGAACTCTATTCTTAGGATAGGCGGACAGTATAACCAAATGCTCTATGACAAACATGCCTTGGTGGCAGGGGCAGAGGTCAATTCCGATGAGCTATTGAGCTTTCGCTTTACCAACTCAGGGGAGGAGGCCAAGAAGAACGCCCAAAACTATGCCGCTTTCACCCAGCAGGAATGGGCACTTTCCGATGCTTTTACCTTGGTTACAGGGATACGTATGGACTACCATTCTCTCTTTAAGGAATACCTCACTTATCGCCTTTCGGGTATGTTCAAGGTGGATGCCTTTACCCTGCGTGGGGGCTATTCCTCTGGCTTTCGCTCGCCTACGCTCAAGGAACTCTATACCAATTGGTTTCACCCATGGGGTGGAGGCTTCCAGATTATGGGGAACAAGAGCTTAAAGCCTGAGACGAGTAATAACTTTACCCTTTCGGTGGATTTCAATGCGAGAAAATGGAATATCACGGCCATGACTCAATATTCCAAGGTGAAAGATAAGATTGCTTACCGCTGGACACAGTCCAATGATACCATTCGTTATGTCAATTTCAAGGGTAATACGGACATCATAAGCTCGGAAATTTCAGCAACCTATCGTCCGAGTAAGTATTTTCGTCTGAAGGGGTCTCATGCCTACTATATCACCAGCAATAGTGAGTCCGATACACGTCCGCATACCCTCACCGCTAAGGTGGAGTATGTAGAGCAGTCCGAGCTGAAGTACTTGCCCAATATAATTCTCAGCGGTAAGTGGGTCAGTGGTTCGGACATCTACGAGGAAAAAGATACATTTACCCACTATGCCCCTTATAGTATATGGCGGTTGCAGCTCTCCAAAAAGCTCCCCTATCACTTTGTGGTCAATGCGGGAATAGATAACCTCTTTGACTATGTAACCCCGACAACGAGCTTTTATTCGAGTATAACCCCTGGTCGTACTTACTTTGTAGGGCTTAAGTGGAACTTATAAGAAACAATGCTATTATGAAGTATATTTACAATGTAACCTATCACATAGCCCCAGAGGTATCTGCTCAGTGGCAGGCTTGGATAGGTCAGCACATGCCGCAGTGGCTTGAGCAGAGCCAATTCTCTCAAGTGAAGCTCCTAAAAATACACATAGACCATCCTGACAGTGAAGCCTTTAGCCTGCAATATGAGACAGAGGACAGCAGTGTTGTCGCTCACTTTCAGTCTGCCTTGGAGCCTACCTATAGGCGCGCTCTATATGAGCAATTTGGAGAGAAAGTACTCTCCTTCGGGACACTACTCGAAGAATTAGCAGAAGTAAAAAGTAAAAGATAAAAAGTAAAAGGGGGCGTACACTTTAGTATGATTTTGGCTTTTCAGGTGTAATATATTGAATATCATACATTTGAACTGATAACCCTTTTGAGAGTTTACGTTAGTTGCTGACTATTAGTGATTAAACACTAGCAATGTTAATAAAAAAACGTATTTTTATTTGTCAATTCAAAAAAAAGTAGTAATTTTGCGCCCTGAAACGAACAGAAGAAATATTTAGACATCATGAAAAAAGAAATACATCCTGCAAATTATCGTTTGGTTGTTTTTAAGGATATGTCCAATGACGATATCTTCATCACTAAATCAACCATTGAAGCAAAAGAAACTATTGAAGTAGAAGGAGTAGAGTATCCATTGGTAAAATTGGAAATCTCTCGTACTTCACACCCTTATTATACAGGAAAAGCCAAACTTATAGATACCGCAGGACGTATAGATAAGTTCAAGAGCAAATATGCCAAATACCAAAAATAGTAAAGGTTTTTCATAATAAATAAGTTTTAAAATTATTTTGGCAGCTCCTTTCTTCGTAAGAAGGAAGGAGTCTGTTTTTTTGTAAAATGTATTGAAAAGTTAAATCTTTAGATAAGGCATCGTTGTTTGCAATAAAAGTTATACATTTGTCACATTAAACAGATAAAAATGAAATACACGCTTAGTTTTCTATTGTTTTTCTTGCTTTCTTCGCTGCATGCTCAGAATGAGCCATGGCGCAATAACTATAGGCAAGTGGATGATTTTCAAGATGGCTTGGCTGCTGTATAGCTTCATAACAAAAAATAGGGCTTTATCAATAAGAAAAACAAGCCTCTTACCTCCTTTGTGTATGATGATGCGCAGCCTTTTGAAGAAGGTCTTTCTGTGGTTACTAAGGATGATAAGAAAGGATTTGTAAATCCTCAAGGCAAAGAAATTGTTCCCTTAGTATATGAAAATGCCGAGAAATTTAGTGAAGGCTTAGCTGCTGTTAAGAAAGAGGGCAAATGTGTGGAAAATTGCCAAAACGCCCCTAAAGAATAGATCCCTTATGTCACAAACTTTTCTTTTTACAAAAAATAACATTTAACATTGTTTTGTTAGAAAAAATGCGTACTTTTGCCCCCTGATTTAAAACCACTTTCATATGGATTTAGGACTAATCATAACCTATACAGTAGTGGCTATCTATTGTTTAGCACTATTGCTGATCTTCTTTTATAGCCTTACGATACTGAACCTTTCGGTGAATTATCTAAAGAATAAGAAGCAGAACAGTGAAGCACCAAAATTCAATCTCTTGGATCCCAATGAGATTCCTTACGTGACGGTGCAGCTTCCCATCTATAATGAGAAGTATGTGGTACCTCGCCTCTTGGAAAATATTGCCAAGCTGGAGTACCCTAAGAACAAATTGGAAATCCAAGTTTTGGATGACTCTACCGATGATTCGGTAGCCGAGACAGCAAGCATCATAGAGCGCCTACAGAAAACAGGCCTCGATATAGTGCATATCCGTCGTGAAAACCGCGAAGGCTTTAAGGCAGGTGCCCTCAAGTATGGTACTGCTATTGCCAAAGGTGATTTCATTGCCATCTTCGATGCAGACTTCCTCCCTAAGCCTGATTGGCTCAAACAGACGGTTGTTTATTTCAAAGATGAAAAAATCGGAGTGGTACAGACCCGCTGGGGACACATCAACCGTAACTACTCCTTGCTCACCAAGATACAAGCTCTTGCCCTCGATACCCATTTTACTTTGGAACAAGTGGGACGCAATAGCAAAGGCCATTTTATCAACTTCAATGGTACGGCTGGTATCTGGAGAAAGAAAACCATCTTGGATGCAGGTAACTGGGAAGGGGATACCCTTACCGAGGACTTAGACCTTAGTTACCGTGCACAGTTGAAAAACTGGAAATTCAAGTACTTGGAAGATGTGGAAACCCCCGCTGAATTGCCAGTGGTTGTCTCTGCGGCACGCTCCCAACAGTTCCGCTGGAATAAGGGTGGGGCAGAGGTATTCCGCAAGTCGGTTCGCAATATCTTAGCCTCCAAGAATATCGGTTGGAAGACTAAGTTCCATGGGGTGATGCACCTGCTCAATAGCTCCATGTTCCTCTATGTATTTATCGTGGCGCTCCTAAGTGTACCGATGATGTACATCAAGGATGCTTATCCGCATCTCTCTTGGGTGTTCAAGCTCACCAGCTTCTTTATTGCCAGTACCATAATCCTCTTTAGCTGTTATTGGATTACTTATAAGAACATACAGGGCAAGACCTTTGACGACTTTATAGATTATGTAACTCTATTCTTGAGCTTCTTCTCTGTGGCTTTGGGCTTTTCATGGCACAATGTATCGGCCGTATTGCAGGGCTATTGGGGCAAGAAAACCGAATTTGTCCGCACCCCTAAGTTCAATATCAGCTCGCTGAAAGACTCTTGGAAAGGTAACAAATATGTAAATAACAAGATTTCACTCAATGTGATTTTTGAGTTCTTGCTTATGTGCTATTTCCTTTTTGGGCTCTATAGCGGTATCAAGCTCAATGACTTCGGGTTGTTCCCCTTCCACTTGATGCTTACCTTTGGCTTTGGCTTTGTGTTCTATAAGTCATTGGTTCCGAAATCGTAAGATAATGACTAATGACAAGTGACTAGTGACTAATAATCAGAGAACTATTAGTCACTAGTCATTAGTCATTAGTCACAAGTCATTAATTTTAAGTAAAAAAATATTTTCATGAAGATATTAGTATGTATCAATCAGGTGCCTGATACCACTTCACAGATAAATTTCACTGCTGACCATAAGGCTTTTGACCCTGCTGGAGTGCAGTTTATAATTAACCCCAGCGACGAGGCTGCTCTTATACGCGCCTTGCAGCTCAAGGAGGAGCAAGGCGCTCATATTACCTTGGTGCATGTGGGGCTTTCCGATAGCGAACCTGTCTTGCGCAAGGCCTTTGCTTATGGGGCAGACCAAATGATGCGTATCGATGCTACTGCTACCGATGGTTTCTTTGTAGCACAGCAGTTGGCCGCAGTGGCTAAGGGCTACGATGCTATTTTCTGCGGGCGCGAATCCTTGGATTACAACGGCGGTATGGTCGGCGGTATGTTGGCTGCTTTGCTTGATCTGAACTTTGTAGATGAGGTAACCGCTTTTTCTGTAGCGGGCGACAAGGCACAAATTAGCCGTATGATAGACGGCGGTAAGCAACTCTTGGAAGTGCCTCTACCAGTGGTCATAGCCGCTCAGAAAGAACTCATTCCCGAAGAGCAGATGCGTATCCCCAGTATGAAAGGCATCATGGCCGCTCGCAAGGCACCTTTGGAAGTACGCCCTGCGGTGGAGGCTACCACTCAGTTGGTGATTGACCACTTAGAAAAACCTGCTGAAAAAGCCCCTGTCAAGATGATTGCCCCTGATAACCTTGATGAGCTTATTGACGAACTACACAACAAGAGAAAACTATTTTAATCTCCCGACATGATATTAGTATATACCGAACATAACGAAGGACAATTTTCTAAGAAGACCTTGGAGGCGCTCTCCTATGCCAAGGCCATGTCCGACAAGGTGGTAGCCCTTGCTATCAATGCTGCCGATGTTACAGTATTGCAAACCTATGGAGCGGACAAGATCCTCTCGGTAAGCTCCGACCAGCTGAGAGACTTCTCTGTAAAGCACTATGTAGCACTGCTCTTGCAAGCCGCCGAGAAGGAACAAGCCACTACAATACTGCTACCCAGCTCCGCCAATACCCGCTATTTAGCTCCCGTATTGGCCGTGAAGTGGGGAGCGGCTTATCTCTCCAATGTAAGCTCTTTGCCTAAAGATGGAAAAGTACAGAAGGTAGTGTTTTCCTCCAAAGCCATTGCTTGGTTACCTTTGGAGCAGAAGCAGGTGATCACCTTGGCAGGTAATGCCACAGAGATAAAGCAAGCCCCCGTTCAGGCAGAAGTAGAAGCCTTTACTCCTGTCTTGTCAGAAGACACAATCAAGGTGGTGGGCACAGAGAAATTCACCAATAAGGTTTCTATAGACGATGCTTCCATAGTTGTTTCAGGGGGGCGTGGTATGCAGACTCCTGACAACTGGCATATAGTGGAAGACCTTGCCGATGCCTTAGGAGCAGCTACCGCTTGTACCAAACCCGTGTCCGACATGGGTTGGAGACCTCATAGCGAACATATAGGACAGACAGGCAAACCCCTTTCTTGCGATCTCTATATTGCTTTGGGCGTATCGGGAGCTATCCAGCATATTGCAGGGGTGAATGCCTCCAAAGTGAAAGTCGTGATCAACTCCGACCCCGAAGCGCCTTTCTTCAAGGCAGCTGACTATGGTATTGTGGGCGACCTCTTTGAGGTAGTACCACGCCTGACAGAGAAAATCAAGCAGTTACACTCCTAATCCTCATTGCCTATGATGAATATAACCAAGGCAGTCATGCACTTGATTATTGCCAATGTGCTGTTTTTTATCTTGGCAGTCTTTGTGCCTGTGATACAAGACAAGGCCGCGCTCTATTATTTTGAGAATCCAGAGTTCCACTGGTGGCAACTCTTCTCACACTTGTTCATGCACGGATCGATTCCACATCTGTTCTTTAACATGTTCGCCCTTTACTCCTTTGGAGCACCTTTGGAGAGTTATTTTGGCAGCAACCGCTTTGTGCTTTTCTACTTTGCTTGTGGACTAGGTGCAGGTTTGCTACATATGGGGGTAAACTATTATGAGTTTCACGCAGGGCTTGACCTCTTGCAAAGCAAAGGATTCGAAATGGAACAAGTACATGCGCTCTTGAAGAAAGGAATGTACGATACCCACTGGGAAGAGGTACTCTCCCCAGGAGATTTTAACGATATGATGTCCGCCTATATGACCCGTGCAGTAGGTGCTTCAGGGGCGATCTATGGGATATTGGTAGCCTTTGGTATGCTCTTTCCCAATGCCGAACTCATGCTTATGTTTTTGCCCATTCCTATCAAAGCAAAGTACTTTATCCCGATTCTAATAGCCTTGGATTTGTTCTCAGGAGTAACAGGCGTCTCTATCTTTGGCAGCAATATTGCTCATTTCGCCCATGTAGGAGGTGCATTGATCGGTTTTGTACTGATGAAGCTCTGGCAAAAACGCTCATTTGATGACCGCCGATTGTATTAAGATAACCGAGCATGAATAGAATACTGGCAAATATATGGGGGAGGCACTCCCTGAGTATCATCTATATACTGATGATAACCTATATAGGGGGATATATCATTCCCTTGCTCATTGCTTTTCTTTGGCAGATAGAAACCCCTTTTGTAAGGGATTATTTGGCGCTTTGGCAGCATGTGTCGCTTTTAGCCAAAAGACCTTGGACATGGCTCACCTACAGCTTTTTTCATGCGAGCTTTCTGCATAGTGTCTTCAATGCGATCATGCTCTATTTCGTGGGGGTCTTGTTTATGAACTTATTCACCCCCAAGCGTTTTTTAGCAGTTTATACAGGTGGGGTCGTGGCAGGCGGGCTGCTCTTTATGGTGCTCTATAGCCTATTGCCGGCCTTTGCTGGGCATGATGATTACCTCTTGGGTGCTTCGGCGGGGATTATGGCACCGCTGATATGCTTGGCTACCTATACGCCCTCTTATAAGATATACCTTTTTGGGGTCTTTTCCCTGCCCTTGTGGTCTATTGGGGCACTGATGGTACTAATAGATTTGGTCAGTATTCCCATAGGCAATGCAGGGGGACACATAGCTCATTTGGGGGGAGCGCTCATAGGTTTTCTCTATGCCTGCCATCTCAAGGGACGTTTCCCGCGCTTGTTGCCTAAGGGTAACACCAAGGCCAGCACTTCGGGTAAGTACCCCAACCAAGCCGCCGAAGAGCGCGTCAACACTATCTTAGATAAAATCTCCAAGAGTGGCTATGATAGCTTAACGACAGAGGAGAAGAAATTCCTATTCCTTGCCAGCAAAGAGGATTAATTAAGTATGCAACTGATCACTGATATAGCACATTTTCACCCCTCAAAGGAAAGTGTCCTGACCATAGGCACCTTTGACGGTATCCATGTAGGGCACCAGCGTATCATCGCTCAGGTGGTAGCTACAGCTAAAGCGCAAGGGCTCACCCCTACGCTGCTGACTTTCTTTCCGCACCCTCGTATGGTGCTTGATCCCTCCTCACCTATTGCACTGATCCAAACTATAGAGGAGCGTGCTCAGCTATTGGAATCTTATGGGATAGAGCAGCTGGTCATACAGCCCTTTAACAAGGAGTTTGCCGCTCTTTCTGCACAGGACTATGTGCAAAACTTATTGGTTGAGAAGCTCAGAGCACGGGTGGTGATCATCGGTTATGACCATCGTTTTGGCAAGGGACGAGCCGCAGGCATAGAGGAGCTTAAGGCCTTTGGGACACAATACCATTTCCAAGTGGAGGAAATCCCCGTACAGGAGGTAGATTCTTGCTCGGTCAGTTCCACTAAAATACGACACGCACTCACCGAAGGGGATATACAGACGGCTACCCACTACCTTGGTTATCCTTTTTCCTTGGCAGGCAAGGTGGTACATGGTCAAAAATTAGGACGTACCTTGGGCTATCCTACGGCCAACCTACAGGTGGAGAGTCCGTACAAAATCATTCCTAAGATAGGGGTTTATGCGGTGTATAGTATCATCGCAGGCAAAAAAGTCTATGGGATGCTTTCTATAGGTAAGAACCCTACTATAGAGGGCAAAGGTGAGAGTATAGAAGTACATTTCTTTGATTTTGAGGGAGACCTCTATGGGAGAGAAATACGCCTTTACTTTATAGATTTTATCCGCGACGAGATCAAGTTCGATTCCTTGGAGGCGCTCAAGGCACAACTGAAGAAGGACGAGGATAATTGTAAATTGTTAATTGTTAATTGTGTCAGTTACTAACCACTAACCACTAACCACTAATCACTAACCACTAATGAGAATACTCTTTTTCCTTTGTTTTGTCGCTACGACTTATGGACAAAAGTTGGATGAGCTCTATATCATCATAGACAAGCATTCCCAAGTAGATACGGTGGGGGTGATCTCCAAGGATATAGAGTACTCCATGTATCGTATCTATAAGAAAGATGAAGTCCGCCTTTCTGTACAGTTTTTGGTAGAAGATGGGTTGCTGAAGAAAAACTATGTCAAGGAAGACACGAAAGATTGGCCTTCGTATGAACTCTATTATATCAATGACAAGGGAGATAACCCAAGGCGATTGGTATATGAAGGGGATATGAAGAATTCTATTTTTTATAGTGATCTCTATGGAGCGAAGAACCCTTTGGAATTGCTCCAACTGCTCAAGGAGACTAAAGGCCTCTACCTCGTCCATAAAGACTATAAGCAGGACGGCTTCTATATAGCCAAGAAAATAACTTTAGAACCGAAGTTTAAGCTCTCAGTAAGTAGTGAAGAGGTGACCCCTGACTTCTAATCACAGACTTTGCCATTGTATAAAAGAACCTTATACTTCTATAGAAAAAAATAATAGAAAACTTGTTGCCTTTGAAAAAAAACCGCTGTATCTTTGCACCGTTAAAGAACGAGAAAAGATAAATTGTTTTTCATATATTAGATTTTGTGGTTAGAATTGGTAAAAGAGAGCGAAAGCTCTCTTTTATTTTTATATAAAGTCTATACTTACAGGATCTCCCACATGAATACCCATAAGGCTGGCGCTGCCCCCGAAGGATTTGGGATTGGCTTTGTCAATGGCCATCTCCAAATACTTTAGGTGGTTGAAGACTAAGAACGGATTGCCGGCAGAGAGCCCATCTTCCTTTTGGTTGTATTGGCTACAGATCTCCTCTACGGAAGAGTTATCTACACTTTGGTAGCGGAAATACACGTTAAAGCGGCGTCCCTTGGCTTCTTCTCTTAGAAGTGCCTCGGTGATATTGGACACTACATTGCCGAAATGGTCTATATAAATTACGCTGCCTTCTATCCTTTGAGCACGTACCTTAGGGATAAAGTTGCTAATATATAGGTGTTCGCTATAGGGAGTACCCAATACTGCTACAGGTGTCCCTTGGCAGAGCCTCTGAGCTATCTTGGTGGAAAATGCCAAGGTGGGGAAGATAGAACGCCTATCCTCCAAATTCAGCAAATAGACCTCTGCTCCCTTCTTATTGCGGGTGAAAAGGGCGATAAAACCATTGTCAGCGGTGATAAAGTATTGCCCTTCATATACCAAGAGCAAGAGGCCTCGCTCGGCGGAGAGTTCATTATTGACCCCCATAATATGGATTGTTCCTTCGGGGAAATGACGATAAGCCCCCTGTAGCAGGTAAGCCGCTTCGGTGATACTATAGCGATCTACTTGGTGGGATATATCTACAATACGTGCCTTAGGGATAAGGCCGTAGAGCTGCCCTTTGAGAGCTCCCACGCTGTAGTCCTGCTCTCCGAAATCTGTGGTGAGGGTAATGATATTGATATTGTCCATAGCTTCGTTTGCTCGTACAAATGTAAGAAAAAACTGCCAATTGGCCACTATATTTCCAATTTCTTTTTATCTTTGCCCCTTAGGAACTCTTTCTCAACTGTTATGGCTACCAACAAAAACGCACTGATACGGTATAAAACGATTGATAAATGCTTGAGAAACACCTCACGCCTTTGGACGATAGATGATCTTATTGATGCCTGTACCGACGCACTCACCGAGTATGAAGGCAAGGATAGTGTCGTCAGTAAGCGTACCGTACAGCTTGATATTCAAAATATGCGCAGTGATAAGATCGGATACAATGCCCCCATAGAGGTCTTTGACAATAAGTATTACCGCTATGCCGATCCCCAATACAGCATTACCAAGACGGAGATTCCCTATGAAGACATCAAGCGTATGCGTGAGGCGGTGGATTTTCTCAAGGAATTCAAGGATTTCTCTTTCTTTAAGCATATGAGCGGTATTGTACATAGGTTGGAGGACTCCATATTCCTCTCCCGCGCCAAGCAACCCGCTATTCACATGGATAAAAACGAGCACCTTAGGGGATTGGAGTATATAGATCCTATCTATCAGGCGATTCTACATAAGCAGGCTTTGGCAATTGTCTACAAATCGTTCAAGGCCAAGCAAGCCCAAGAGCTAGAGCTGCACCCACAATTTCTCAAGGAGTATAACAATCGCTGGTTTCTCATTGCTTTTTACAAGTCAGAACTGCTTACCTTAGCCCTTGACCGTATGGAAAGTGTGAATATTTTACCAATTCCTTATGTTGATAAAAATATAGACCCCAACGAATACTTCAAAGACATCATAGGAGTAACCCTCTCCCGTGGCAACCCCGTGGAGGAAGTGGTTTTCTGGATAGATAATAATAATGCTAACTATGTGATCACCAAGCCCTTTCACCACTCTCAGGAGGTGGTAGAGACACGAGAGGGCGGAGTGGTCTTTCGCATTAGGGTACGGTACAATTACGAGCTGGAGCGGCTTATTCTCGGCTTTGGCAATAGTATAGTCGTCTTGGCTCCCTCTAGGCTAAGGCGTAAGATATCCTCATTACTTAAAAAAGCAGCTGCTAATTACACAGAAGAAAAACTAAATATATGATAAAATAAAAGTCATTTTCCAAGCATGTAGGAAAATATTGTAATTTTACCCTTTTAAAAGTAGAAAACACAATGAAATCATTACTAGCGTATATAACACTTTTGACAGTGCTTTTAACAAGCTGTCGCACAACTAAGGTTACTAATACCCAAGGAGTTGCCGATAGTCGTCTCAGGGGAAAGGAGATTCTTGAAAAGCATCAGGAGTCTTTCCCCGCTTTTGAGACACTGGCTGGAACGCTGACCGTATCTTATTCTAAGGCAGGTAAGATCGGGCAGACCATCCCATTGTCTTTTAGAATGAAAAAAGGGGAAATCATCTGGCTTAGTGCGCCCTTAGGAATTGCCAAGGCGCTGATTACCAAGGAAAAGGTACAGTTCTATAACAAGCTGGACAATACATATTTTGAGGGGGATTATTCCATCTCGGAAAAATATTTAGGGGTGCATCTTGGATTTGAGGCTTTGGAAAATTTGCTCTTAGGACAATTGCTTTTCCGTGACCGACACACAACCTTCACTCCTGATGGGGAACTCTACAAGGGGGCGCTTAGAAAGGACGAATTGGATTTGTCTTTCTTTTTAAATACTGCTTTCAGAATGGATAGTTTGCTGATTGTACAAGAGGGAAAAACTCAGCAAGAGCGTTCTCTCTCGGCTGCTTATACATATCAGACGGTGGAGGGGCAGCTCTTCCCGCTCTCCCTATTGCTACAGGGCAGTCAGGGAGGGGAGCAGGTACAGCTAAACTTGCAACTTAGTAACTTACAGCGTAATGTATCTGTTAAATTCCCTTATACTGTACCTGCTGGTTACCAACCCTTAACCCTCCAACCCTAATGCATCGTATTCTCTTATTCATACTCATCACCTCATTTACAGGCGTTTTTGCCCAGACCTCCCAAAAGCAAAAACAACTGGAGCGACAGAAGAAAGCCCTCTTGGAGCAAATCCGAGAGATGTCCGCCCTGCGTTCCCAACAAGCACAGGAGCGCAAGAGCTTGGCTACCCAAATAGAGGAGATCAGTGAAAAAATTTCCGCACGTACCCAGCTGATTCGAGTAACCAACCATCAGGCCAACCTGCTCTCCCAGCAGATCAATGAGAACCAAAGCCAGATAGCCAGCCTTAAAAAAGAGTTGGAGCTACTGAAGAAGAACTATGCCGCAGTGATTGAACAGTCCTATAAAACACGTTCGCCTCAAAGCCGTTGGCTCTTGCTGCTGACCTCAGAGAGTTTTGCTCAGGGCTACAAGCGATTGAAGTATTTGCAACAATATAGCCAATACAGAAAGCAACAAGCCCAGGAGATACAAGAGAAAAATACGCTCATGCAGCAGCTTACCGATTCACTTTCTGCCCAGTACAACCACCAGCGCAAAATCGTAGAGGATAACCAAAAAGAGCAAGAGCGTCTCTCCCAAGAGCGCAAAACACAGGAAAGTTTAGTGGCTTCTATCAAAAAGAAAGAGAGCGAATATGCCAATGAGATAAAGAAAAAACAGGCACAAGCCAATAAGATAGACAGAGAAATAGATCGATTGATCCGCTTGGCCATAGCCGAGGCCAACAAAAAAGGCAAGGGCAAGACTACCACCACAGGCACCACCTCTGGCAAGACAAGCAGTGATAAGGTCTTTGACCTCACCCCCGAAGGGCAAGCGCTCTCCTCGGACTTTGAAGCCAACAAAGGCAAACTCATTTGGCCGATTGAGCGTGGATACAAGTCCCAAGGCTTTGGTACCTATGACGACCCAGTGTATCCCGATCTGAAACACTATAATAATGGGATTACCCTGATGGCACCGCGCAACTCCGATGCTCGCTGTGTGTTCAATGGGGAAGTCTCGGCTATTATCTCTGTGCCTGGCGGCAACAAGGCGGTACAGGTGAGACATGGGAATTTTATTACCATATATTATAACCTCATACAAGTATATGTAAGTAAGGGACAAAAAGTCTCCGCCAAAACCCCCTTAGGCAAGATCTTTACCGATAGTGAGGGGCGAACAGAGATGAAATTCTTTGTCTATAAGAACACCAATAAGCTCAATCCCGAACATTGGCTTAGAGAATAAAAATATAACAAGATGAAATTTAGACTATGGAAACAAGACCCCTTTGGGCACGCCTTGTGGATAAAGCGGCTGATCATACGTATCTTAGGCCCTTTGACCCATCGCCGTTATAGGGGCTTCAATCATTTGCTTATAGATGGCTCGGAGATTATCCGCACCCTGCCTGATAAGGGAGTACTCTTTATCTCCAACCACCAGACCTATTTTGCCGATGTGGTAGCCATGTACCATGTGTTCAATGCCAGTCTCCGTGGGCGGGTGGATAGCCTTAAGAATATCAACTATATATGGCACCCTAAGCTCAACCTATATTATGTAGCTGCTACCGAGACCATGCATGCGGGGCTGCTACCGAAGATTCTCGCCTATGTAGGAGCGGTACAAGTCAGCCGCACTTGGCGAGAGAAGGGCAAGGAAATCCATAGAGAGGTCAAGACAGAAGATGTAGAGAATATAGGGATTGCCCTTAAGGACGGTTGGCTGATTACCTTTCCACAAGGTACTACCTCCCCATGGAAACCCATTCGTAAGGGGACAGCCCACCTTATCAAGACCTATAAGCCAATCGTAGTACCTATAGTGATAGATGGCTTTCGCCGCTCCTTCGACAAGAAAGGAATAATAGTCAAAAAGAAGGGTGTTACCCAACGTATGCGCATAAAACCACCCTTGGAGATAGATTATGAAAGAGAAACTGTAGAGGAAATCGTAGAAAAAGTAGCCCTAGCCATAGAGCAACATCCCTCATTTATCAAGGGCAGAGAGGAATAAAGGGGGGTGTTAATAACTTATTTTGAAAAAAAATATTTTTTTTGTTGTCAGAACAAAAAATTGTTGTATATTTGCACCTCGCAAAGGAGAAGTAAAAAACGCTTGTTTTTTGTGGTATAAGTGTTTGTTTTGCCGGTATAGCTCAGTTGGCCAGAGCACGTGATTTGTAATCTCGGGGTCGTGGGTTCGAATCCCTCTACCGGCTCGATGTTTATCGTTATTTGTTGATTTTTAACTTGAGGGGAGATACTCAAGCGGCCAACGAGGGCAGACTGTAAATCTGCTGGTTTTCACCTTCACAGGTTCGAATCCTGTTCTCCCCACTATTTTGAAAGACATATTGTATTAAAAAGCGGGAGTAGCTCAGTTGGTAGAGCGTCAGCCTTCCAAGCTGAATGTCGCGAGTTCGAACCTCGTCTCCCGCTCTTGAAAAGCCGATGTAGCTCAGGGGTAGAGCGCTTCCTTGGTAAGGAAGAGGTCACGAGTTCAAATCTCGTCATTGGCTCTTTTGTAGTATATAATAACATACCTTTATATATTGATTTTCTATAACTAAGATTAAAATTATTTAAACATGGCAAAAGAGAATTTTGACCGCTCCAAACCGCACCTTAACATTGGTACTATTGGACACGTTGACCACGGAAAAACAACCTTGACTGCTGCTATTACTAAAGTATTGGCTGATGCAGGTCTCTCCGAAGCGAGAAGTTTCGACTCTATTGATAACGCTCCTGAAGAAAAAGAGCGTGGTATTACCATCAACACTTCACACGTAGAATATCAAACTAAGAACCGTCACTATGCACACGTGGACTGTCCAGGACACGCCGACTATGTAAAGAACATGGTTACTGGTGCTGCTCAGATGGACGGTGCTATCCTTGTGGTAGCTGCTACCGACGGGCCTATGCCACAAACTCGTGAGCACATCCTTCTTGGTCGCCAGGTAGGTATTCCTCGTATCGTTGTGTTCCTTAACAAAGTGGATATGGTGGACGACCCTGAACTATTGGAACTTGTAGAAATGGAAGTACGCGAACTTCTTTCTTTCTATGACTACGATGGTGATAATGGCCCTGTAATCCAAGGTTCTGCTCTTGGAGCGCTTAACGGCGAACAAAAATGGGTAGATACTGTAATGCAGCTTATGGATGCAGTAGATAACTGGATCGAGCTTCCACAACGTGATATTGATAAACCATTCTTGATGCCTATCGAGGACGTGTTCACTATCACTGGTCGTGGTACTGTAGCTACAGGACGTATCGAAACTGGTATCGCTAACACAGGTGATGCTGTTGAAATCATCGGTATGGGTGCTGATAAGCTTACCTCTACTATCACTGGGGTAGAAATGTTCAAGAAAATCCTTGACCGTGGTGAAGCTGGTGATAACGTAGGACTACTCCTTCGTGGTATCGACAAAAAAGATATCCGTCGTGGTATGGTAATCTGCAAACCAGGTTCTGTAAAACCACACGCTAAATTCAAAGCTGAGGTGTATATCTTGAAAAAAGAAGAAGGTGGACGTCACACTCCATTCCACAATAACTACCGCCCTCAGTTCTACGTACGTACAACCGACGTTACTGGTACTATCAACCTTCCTGAAGGTGTAGATATGGTAATGCCTGGGGATAACCTTACCATTACTGTAGAATTGCTACAACCTATCGCTCTTAACGTAGGTCTTCGCTTCGCTATCCGTGAAGGAGGTCGTACCGTAGGTGCTGGTCAGGTAACTGAAATCCTTGACTAAGAAATCTTGATTTCATAATATTAAATGTTTCAAAAGGGTTTTGGCAACAAAACTCTTTTTATACGGGTGTAGTTCAAGGGTAGAATAGCGGTCTCCAAAACCGTTGATGGGGGTTCGAATCCCTCCACCCGTGCCAAGATAGTTTTTTACAAACTTAATAAAACGGAAAGTAATGATAAACTATATCAGAGAATCTTACACAGAATTGACACAGAATGTTACTTGGACACCCTTTGCCGAGGCACAACGCCTACTGTGGGTAGTAACTATTTTCTCCGTTGTATTTTCCTTATTTATCGCTGGAGTTGATTTCATATTTGAGAGCTTCATAGCACAGATATTTAAAATTTTCTAAATGGCAGTCCTTGAAAAAAAGTGGTATGTAGTACGTGCTGTAAGTGGCCAAGAGAACAGAGTAAAGAACTACATAGAGTCCGAAATTAGCCGCCTTGGTTATGCTGACTATGTAGAACAAGTACTGGTTCCTACCGAAAAGGTGCCACAGCTACGCAACGGGAAAAAGATTAATGTAGAAAGAGTCTTCTTCCCTGGCTATGTCATGATTAAGGCTGACCTCTCTGGAGAGATTTCCCATATAATCAAAGGTATATCAGGAGTGATAGGCTTCTTAGGCGAAACCAAGGGCGGTGCTCCTACTCCTATCCGCAAATCCGAAGTGAACCGTATGCTCGGTATCGTAGACGAATTGCAAGAAAAGGTAGAAGTTGTAGCGATTCCTTATGCCGTAGGAGAATCAGTCAAAGTAATAGACGGACCTTTCAATGGCTTTACAGGAAATGTGGAAAAGGTTAATGAGGAAAAACGTAAGCTGGAGGTAATTGTCAAAATTTTTGGAAGAAAAACCCCACTTGAACTTAGCTATACTCAAGTGGAGAAAATATAAAAGGCAAAAGGCCCTACTGTAGAGGCGAATGGCAATTCGCCCACATAGAAAAGGCAATTGGCCGCATGTAGGGACGAATGGCAATTCGCCTATTAAGAAAGAATATATTATAGAATTATAAATTAAAGTTGAACAATGGCAAAAGAATTACACAAAGTAGTTAAACTACAAGTTAAGGGAGGTGCTGCGAATCCTTCGCCACCGGTTGGACCTGCCTTGGGGGCTGCTGGAGTTAACATCATGGAGTTCTGTAAGCAATTTAATGCACGCACACAGGACAAGCCAGGTAAAGTATTACCAGTGGTGATCTCCGTATACAAAGACAAATCTTTTGAATTTGTGATCAAGACCCCACCTGCGGCAGTTCAACTCTTGGAAGCAGCCAAAGCTAAGGGAGGCTCTGGTGAGCCTAACCGTAAAAAGGTAGCCAATATCACTTGGGATCAAGTACGTGCTATCGCTGAAGATAAAATGCCTGACCTTAGTGCTTTCACTATTGAGAAGGCTATGAGTATGGTGGCAGGTACTGCGCGCTCTATGGGTATCGCAATCACTGGAGATAAACCTTTTTAATTGACGGACTATGGCAAAACTAACAAAGAAATACAAAGAGGCTTTATCTAAAATAGAAGCTGACAAACTATATAGCCTTGCAGAGGCAAGCAAGAAAATAAAAGAAATCTCTTTTACAAAATTTGACGCCTCTGTGGATATCGCAGTAAGATTAGGAGTAGACCCTCGTAAAGCAAACCAAATGGTACGTGGCGTGGTAACTCTTCCTCACGGAACTGGTAAAGATGTACGCGTACTAGCTTTGGTTACTCCAGACAAAGAAGCTGAAGCACAAGCCGCTGGCGCTGACTATGTAGGATTGGACGAATACCTACAAAAAATCAAAGACGGCTGGACAGATGTAGATGTGATCGTAACCATGCCAGCTGTAATGGGTAAGTTAGGGCCTTTGGGTCGTGTACTCGGTCCTCGTGGGCTTATGCCTAACCCTAAGACTGGTACCGTAACTATGGAAATCGGTAAGGCCGTACAAGAGGTAAAAGCCGGTAAGATTGACTTCCGTGTGGATAAGACAGGGATCGTACATGCCGCTATCGGTAAAGTATCTTTCTCTGCTGAAAAACTCACTGAGAATGCCAATGAGCTGATCCAAACCCTCATTAAGCTAAAACCAACCACCGCTAAAGGTACTTACGTAAAATCTATTTACCTTTCAAGCACTATGAGTCCGAGTGTGGCAGTAGATACAAAAATAGTCTAACAACGTAGTTAAAAAAGAAAATTATGACAAAAGAAGAAAAATCAGTAATAATAGAGGATTTAACCGCACAGTTAGCAGCCAACCATGTAATCTATCTGGCAGACCTCACCGGCCTTAATGCAAAAGAAACTTCCGACCTTCGTCGCGCTTGTTTTAAAGCTAATATAAAATTATCGGTAGTAAAAAACACTTTCCTTGCCAAAGCAATGGAGGCTTCCGATAAGAACTTTGGAGAGCTTCCTTCCGTACTTAAAGGAAATACTTCCCTTATGTTCGCTGAAGTAGGTAACGCTCCTGCAAAACTCATCCAGGCTTTCAAGAAGAAATCCGACAAACTCCTTCTCAAAGGTGCTTATATAGAAGAAGCCGTATTCGTAGGTGATAACCAATTGGATACTCTTGTGGCTATCAAGTCTAGAGAAGAACTCATCGGAGATATCATTTCACTCTTGCAATCGCCTGCTAAGAATGTTATTTCAGCTCTTAAATCAGGAGGTGGAAAAATTGCAGGAATTGTTAAAACACTCTCTGAACGTCAGTAAGACACACACATTAATTTATTTATAAACCATTAAAAAACGATAGAAATGGCAGATTTGAAAAATTTCGCAGAACAATTAGTAAATTTGACAGTTAAGGAAGTAAACGAGCTTGCTCAAATCCTTAAAGATGAGTATGGTATAGAACCTGCAGCTGCTGCTGTAGCTGTAGCTGCTGGCCCTGCTGCTGGCGCTGGAGAAGCTGCTGCTGAAAAAACTGAATTTGATGTAATCCTCAAAAATGCAGGAGCTAACAAATTGGCAGTAGTGAAATTAGTAAAAGACCTTACTGGTCTTGGACTAAAAGAAGCTAAAGAAGTAGTGGATGGTGCTCCTTCTAAAGTGAAAGAAGGTATTTCTAAAGCGGACGCTGAAAACCTTAAGAAATCACTAGAAGAAGCTGGTGCAGAAGTAGAATTAAAATAATTCTTTTCTTAGTTTTTACAATACGAAAGTCTCTTCCCCCGTGGGGAAGAGATTTTTTATTGAGAGTCTTTCCACATTTTGCGTAAGCGTTTCTCATACTGCTTGGGATCGGTCACCACCTCTGGCTTTCCTTTGTCTCGGTAGAGTACCAAGGCGGCTATAGTGGGGAGTTGCTCTATGTCAATCACCCAGGATTTCTTCCCGTCTATCCTTACAATACCGCCCCGTACGGTAATGCCACAAAGACATTTGTTAGAGGCAGGAGGGAGCAGTGCCGAAATACGCTCTTTGGCAGCCCTATAATCGGGGTTGGTCTGAGCTTGCTTGTAGTAGACATCATGCTCTACAAAGAGTACTACTTTATGGGGATTCTTAGCATGAAAACTCGTATCGAGCTGCATGTCGGGGGGAACTTCAATGAATAGAAGTGGTTTGCAACCGACCAAGAGTAGGGATAAAAGCAATAACTTTCTCATAACGATTAGTATGAAGGTTCAGAAAGCAAATATACAAAAAATGGGAGGGAAAAGCCTATAGTTATCCAATAATTTTTTACCTTTGTCCTATGAAAATAGAAGTATTAAAATCAAAAATCCACCGCGTAAAAGTAACCGGAGCGGACTTGGATTATATAGGGAGCATCACTATAGATGAGGCTCTTTTGGAGGCGGCTAACCTTATTGTAGGGGAAAAGGTCTCTATCGTAAATGTCAATAACGGTGAGCGTTTTGACACATATATCATTCGTGGCGAACGCAACTCAGGCACTATTACCCTCAACGGCCCGGCAGCTCGCAAGGTGCAAAAAGGCGATATCGTCATTATCATCTCCTATGCCCTGATGGATTTTGAGGAGGCTAAGACCTTCCAACCCACCGTCATCTTCCCTGATGAGACAACAAACCGTTTGATTAATGACTAATGACAAGTGATTAATCCTTACTCTATTAGTCGCTAATTTGTTGATTATGTTAGAAACCAAGCACATAGAATACAAACAAAAAGTAACACCAGAGTTAGAGAAAGAAGTGGTAGCTTTCCTCAATAGTGAGGGAGGGGCTATCTATATAGGGGTTGATAAGGAGGGGCATACGGTAGGGGTAGCCTCAGCTGATGCATTGCAGTTGGAACTCAAGGATCGTTTAAAAAATAATATAGTTCCCTCTTGTATGGGGCTTTTTGATATCCTTGTGGAAAAGAGAGAAGAAAAGGATATTATCAAAGTCATTGTGCTTATGGGTTATGAACGCCCTTACTATATCAAGAAATACGGACTTTCGGAAAAAGGGGCTTTTATGCGTATAGGAAGTGCCTCTGAGCCTATGCCAGTGAAAAGAATAGAGGAATTATTCGTCAAACGAACGCTTAATTCTATAGCGAGAATTAGGTCGCCGAAGAAGGATCTGCGTTTCCAACAATTGCATATTTATTATCAATCCATAGGGAAAACACTTAATGAGCAGTTTGCTAAGAACTTAGAGCTTCTGAACGATGATGGGGATTACAATTATGTTGCCTATTTGATGAATGATATCAATAATATATCTGTAAGGGTAGCACGTTATGCAGGAGTTAATCAAGTGGATTTGATTCAGAATGAAGAGTATGGGCATGAGTCACTCATCAAGGCAACCCAACAGGTTTTGGATAGGCTCAATATAGAGAATCGTACTTTTACCAAGATTACCCATAAGCAACGTATAGAGCGTAGACTATGGAATGCAGTAGCACTCCGTGAAGCAGTGATCAATGCTTTTGTACATAATGACTATACCTACGAAGTGGCTCCCAAGTTTGAGATATTTAAAGACCGCTTGGTGATTACCTCCTGTGGAGGTCTTCCTTATGGGATTTCACGAGAAGAGTTTTTCTCAGGGGCGTCTATTCCTAGGAATAAGGAGTTGATGCGTATCTATAGGGATTTGGATTTGGTAGAGCACTTAGGCTCAGGTATTCCGCGTATCTTGCAGGCTTATAGTCGGGATCAGTTTAACTTTATGGATAATTTCTTACAAGTTATTCTCCCTATAGACGAAGATTTGCAAGCGTTAATGCAACAAGAAGAAACAACCATGCAAGTACCCCGCAAGTACCCCGCAAGTACCCCGCAAGAGGCTGAAAAACAAGATGGTTATAGGAAGGAACAAGATACCATGCAAGCACCATGCAAGTACCATGCAAGTACCATGCAAGTACGAGAATTGTTAAAAATATTAGAAGGGATACTTTATAGAGAGGAAATACAAGAAAAATTAGGTTTAAAGAATAGAGATTATTTTAGGAAAAACTACCTTAATCCCGCGATAGAAGAGGGCTTAGTGGCGCTTACCATTCCTGATAAACCTACCAGTAGCAAGCAACAATATTTCCTTACTGAAAAAGGGAAAGAAGTCCTACAATTAATAACTAACGACAAGTGACAAATTTTTAATAAATGATAAATAAAAAGTGAAATAAAAATTTGTTTATTCGGTTTTTTTCTATATCTTTGCCCAAGTATTTAAAAATAAAGTTTTATGAGTTTATTCGGAAAAATCTTCCAGGCTGTAACTGAGGAGGTGAAACTAAACGAACAAGAATCCTTCGCAGGGATTGCCCTTGCCATGGCTGGAGCCGATGGTAACGTAGGTCGTGGAGAGTGGGACGAGATTGTCAATTACATGAACCGTCTTAGCCTCTATGATAACTATTCAGGAGCAGCTTTTGATAAGCTATTCGACAAGCTCTTCCGCATTCTTAAAAAAGAAGGCCCAGGTAGCTTGGTAGAGAAATCAGTGGCAGCACTTCCTTCTGATCTTCGCTTGACTGCTTTCGCTTGTGCAGTAGATATCGCTACTTCTGACGGCGTACTCGAAGAAGAAGAAAAGGATATGATCAACCAATTGGCTGAATTGCTTACTGTACCAGAAAAAACCGCAATTTCTATTATTGAAGTAATGCTCATAAAGAATAAGGTTTAATCTAAATGACAAACGATTAAATGACCAATGACGATTCGTCATTGGTCATTTTTTTGTTTTAATGGTTAGTGATTAGTCACTTGTCTTTAGTCGTTAGTCACTTGTCGTTAGTCACTATTGCAGGAGTTCTTCTAAGTGTTCTAAAGCCTCGTTCTTCAGGTTGTCTTCTTCTATGAGGTGTTCGGAGAGTTCTTTTTTGCTCTGCTGGAGGTGTATGATCTTCTCCTCAAGGGTGTTACGGCTGACAAAACGAATGACATTGACCTTGTGCTGTTGTCCCATACGGTGAGCGCGCCCTATAGCTTGCCGCTCAGAGAAGGGATTCCACCAAGGGTCAAGCAAGAGCACATACGAGGCAGCGGTAAGGTTTAGCCCTACTTCGCCTGCCTTGAGCGAGATAAAGAAAAAGGATACATCTTGATTGTTCTGGAACTGCTCTACCGCTCTTTGACGACCTTCTAAGGAAGTGGATCCAGTGAGCGAAACGTACTTAAATTTCTCCTTTTGGCACCAATCTTCATAAATGGCTAAGTGGGAAACAAAACTGCTAAAAACAAGTGCTTTCTGTCCTGCACGCCATAGTTGTTCTAAGTGGCTGGTTACCTCTTCGTATTTGCCTGAAGGGATCTCGCTTTGTGGATCTACCAGACGAGGATGGTTGCTGATCTGTCGCAGCTTGGTGAGCATATTAAGCGTGTTGAGCTTCACAGCAGCAGGATCAGCGTCGGTGTCAATATGCAATAGCTGGTTGCGCACCTTGGATTTCTCCTGTTCATACCACTTCTCTTGAGCCTCGCTCATGGGGCAATAGGCAATTTGTTCCTCCATATCGGGTAGGTCTTGTAGTACTTGCTGCTTGGTACGCCTAAGCAGGAAGGGGCTGATGATACCTTTGAGTTCTTCCAAGGCAATAGGGTTGTGCTTCTTCTCTATCTCGGTGCGGAAATACTTGTTGAATTGGCTATAGCTACCCAAGATATTGGGGTTGATGAACTGCATCTGTGCCCATAGGTCAGATAGCGAGTTTTCAATAGGGGTACCACTGAGGGAGATCTTGTGTTCGGCCTTGAGCGTGCTGATGGTCTTGAATATCTTGGAATTGTTGTTTTTGATACGTTGGCTTTCGTCCAGAATGATATAGCGAAAGCTATAGCGCTCCAGTAGTTTAGCGTCTCTCAGGACAATGGGGTAGCTACTGAGCACAATATCATAGTTGGAGAGTCGGAGCGCCTTGTTCTTCCTGTCTAAGCCTACATACTGGGTACAAGATAGATGAGGAGCAAAGTGCTTGATTTCCTCATACCAGTTGAATAACAAGGAGGAAGGCATGATAATAAGGCACTTGAGGGCTTCCTTTTGTGGTTTGCCAAGGTCAAAGATAGAGGTAGGGAATGGGTTCTCCCTCTCAGGCAAGCTATCATGTATGTGTACCAAGAGGGCAATGGTCTGTAGGGTCTTACCCAGCCCCATATCGTCAGCAAGGCAGGCGCCTAAACCATTATAATGATGTTGCAGGAGCCATTGGACACCTTCCCTTTGGTAAGGTCGTAGTGTAGCTTTGAGATTGGGGGAGGGGCTATACTGGACTTCAGCCATGGGAGCTATAGGGCGGAGTTCAGGCAGCTCTTCCAAGAGGGTGTAGTTACTCTTGGGCAGTTGTACTTTATGATCTACCACACGGGCGAACTTACTGATTTTCTCATATTTGGAAAACCACTCCTTTGGAATGACAAACAGTGTGCCATCGGGTAGGGGATAGAGGGGATTGTGCTCCCGTAGGTTCTTGATAAGCTGTGAGAAATGTATTTGATGTGTTCCTTGAGTGAGGGTGATATGTAGGTCAAACCAATCATTGGCCTCAGTGGTTTCTCCAATGCTAAGGGAGAAGGCAGCTGTATTGACTTTCTGTCCGTTAATCTCAAGGTCGGAGAGGACAAATCCTTGGGCTTCAAGCGTTTCTCTATGCTTAAGCAGGAGGAAATAAGAGGCAAAGGGGTAAGGGTCTTTCACAAAGAAATTACCTCCTTCTTCGGCAAAACCAAGGGCTTCCAAACATTGGCCTCGCTCGGCCTCCTCAGCGGGGTTGCGCTTGTAGTGTTCTATCTGGATAGCACCATTGGGCAAGACCTCCAAGTGGGATTGCTGGTTTCGGCTTTGATTGCTATGGAAGACAACTCCATCGTAGTCAAAAGACAAATAGAGCTTGTATGTATCGGCCATGAAGTCGTGCACCCATCTGATTTGGGTAGAGACCAAGTGGTGCTTTTGGATCATATCAAAGCCTATAGTGCTGATATCAACCTTTTTGATAATCTCCTTGAGGAACTTGTTGAAGTATTCGGGTATGGTACTCTCAGGGATAGCAACAGCCGTCTTGTCCAAAAACGGCTTGAGGTTCAGCGCCCTGATAGGAGCTACTTGCACTAAGGTCTTATCCCAGACAATCCAAGGCCCCTCGTGGCTAAGCAGTGTAATAGCATGTTCAGAAGGGAGAGATTTTTCTTTGTCCAAGAGGAAAAGGCGGTAGGTGATGCCTGTAGGGGTTTTCTCAAACTCCAGCAGAGGAGCCAGCACCCTATCCGAGCACTCAAGTAGTTGCCGATCCAGTGGCTGCTCCTTTTGGCAGTTCACCACAAGCCACAACTTATGCTGGGCAATCAGGGTGAGCAGAGCATTGGCCTTGCTCTCTATCTGTTGCTGAATATACTTCTTCTTGGCCTTGTCCTTATAACGCTCAGGGAGCGGGTGTTTCCGATCGGTATATTTTTCGAATAAGAGCAGGGGGTCAAGGCTATGGGATAGCACCAAGGCCTCTTTCTCTACCACAGAGAGTTCTATAGGGCTGTTCTTAAGCACCTCCTCGGTAGCCTTTCGCAGCAGGTACCAACAACCATTCCGCTGTTCAGCCACAAAGGCATGCGGAAGGAAGAGTTGGAAATCAGCATCGTAAGAAAAATTAAAGAAGAGGTGCACAGCCATGGATTATTTGCCTTTGACGATTTTCTCTTGTCGGTTGATGGATTCTTGGTGTATCGCCTTGAAGATTTTTATCACAAATTCCTCACTAAGGTTATATTTTTCCCCCTCAAGAATCATTTTGCCAAGGATTTCATGCCAACGGGTGTTCTGTAGGATGGCCACATTGTTGGCTTTCTTGAGCTTACCTATTTCGTCGGAGAGGAGCATACGCTTTTTGAGCAGTTCCAAGAGTTCGTCGTCCAGTATATCGATACGAGAGCGCAAGGAACTGATTTGGGAAGCATAGTCGCCCTCGCCGAAGGAAGTCTGGCGGATACGCAGGTCGTTCATGATATCTACCAATCGCTCAGGGGTAACCTGTTGGGCGGCATCGCTCCAAGCCTCATTGGGGGTGCAGTGAGTCTCGATCATCAGTCCGTTGAAGTTCAGATCTAGTGCTGTCTGTGACACATCGAAAATCAGTTCGCGATTGCCAGTGATATGCGAAGGGTCACAGATAAGAGGCAGGTCGGGGAACTTATTTTGCAATTCTATGACCAACTGCCACTCAGGGATATTTCGGTACTGGGTCTTCTCATAGGTAGAGAAGCCGCGGTGAATGACCCCTAAGTTTTTGATATCTGCCCTAAGCAAGCGCTCTATGGCGCCTATCCATAGGGAGAGGTCGGGGTTTACAGGGTTCTTGACCAAGATGACTTTGTCGGTACCCTTAAGTTCGTCGGCAATTTCCTGTACGATAAAGGGGCTCACGGTAGAGCGGGCACCGATCCAGAGCAAGTCAATATCGTGCTCCAAGGCCAATCTCACATGGTCTTTGTTGGCTACCTCGGTAGCGGTTTTCAGGCCTGTTTCTTTCTTAACGCGTTCGAGCCATTTGAGACCCAAGGCACCTACGCCCTCGAACATACCAGGGCGAGTACGCGGTTTCCAAATACCAGCACGGTAGTAAGTAACGTCGGTATCCTTGAGTGCATGGGCGATTTTAAGGACTTGTTCTTCGGTCTCGGCACTACAAGGGCCAGCAATCACCACAGGGTGAGAGAGGTGTAGGTCATCGAGCCATTTTCGGTTTGCTTTGGTTATTTCCATTGTGTTAGGGGTTATAGGTGCAAAAGAATGCTTATTTTCTCTCAAAAATTGCTCATCGATATTTTTATATTGATAATCAATGAGTTACAATTAAAATTTTACCTTGCTTATGAGAGGGTAAAAATTGCTTATTTCCTCTCGAAAATTGCTTAATAATATTTTTTGATTGATAATCAATAAGTTATAATTAAAATTTTACCTTGCTTATGAGGGGGTAAAAATTGCTTATTTCTCCTCAAAAAATGCTTAGCAATATTTTTTGATTGACAATCAATAAGTTACAATTAAAATTTTACCTTGCTTATGAGAGGGTAAAAATTGCTTAATTATTCTTTGTGTGGGCGAATTGCCATTCGCCCCTACGACATGCGTTGGCCATTCGTTATATATGTGTGTGTAAATGTGTCATGGGTGTGCTGTAGGGGCGAATGGCAATTCGCCCTATTTCGATTCGCTCTTATTTCGATTTGTCTTTATTTCAATTCGCTCTTATTTCAATTTATCCTCATTTTGATTTGTCCTATTTCAATTTATCTTTATGGTAATTTGCCCTTTTTAACATTCGCTCGTGAAATATGTATTATCAATTATTGAACATGTCTTCATCCCAGCGTAGTGGATTGGTGTTTATATAATTGGCAATACGCTCATGATCTTCATAATTTCTTATAATGTGTTCGTGATAATTTCGCTGCCATATCTGTGGTAAATGGTTGATAATCCATTCTTCTATCGGCGAACTGTCATTCTCCTCTACAGTGGATATGAGAGCCTTTATCCTTTTTATGGTAGCAATCTTAAATCCTCTTACGATAGCGCCTATTGATTTCTTTGGAGAAACAAAATCGCCTACCTGCTCTTCGTTATTCTTATTGTAGGTAATTTCTATGATACCATGTAAATGATTAGGCATTATGACATAATCATGAAGGGCAATATTATCACGAATATTGGGGGTGTTCTCCCATTCATTAGCTACTATATGACCTATGACATTCAGTATCATATTACCATCAGAAATAGTTCCAAATATACATTCTTTATCTTTTACGCATATAGTTAAAAAGTACATGCCTTTCTGTGAATAATCATATCCTTGTAGGCGAATCGATCTACGATGGTATTTGTTTATTTCATAGTTATTCATTTCTATAGTTGTTGATTATTATGGTTTAAATGAATTGCTCCTTTGAGAGGGCGAAATGCTCCCTTGTGTGGGCGAAATGTCTCTTGTGTGGGCGAAATGCCTCACATGCTCTACTAGCGCAGACTTTGCCCCTACGACATGTGTTGGCCAAATATTCATGCGTATATATGTGTGAGCAAATGTGTCATGGGTGTGCTGTAGGGGCGAATGGCAATTCGCCCTTATTTCAATTCTCCCTTCAAATACGAAAACGCAAAAATACAAAAAATAATGATTAATGCCTATAATGATTAATGATTAATTCCCTAACTCATTAATCATTAATTATTATTCTATGTCATTCTGTCAGTATTTCCCCTTTAGCACAGTATTTGAGGGGAAGAATGCGTATAAATAAATAATTTCATGAAAACATACACTATCAAAGGAATGGGCTGCACTGGGTGTGCAACCACCGTAGAAGAAAGATTGTCTAAAGTAGCAGGTGTTACTACCGTTAAAGTAGATTTTAACGCGCAAAAAGCCTTTGTGGAATCCAAAGAAGAAGTGTCTTTGCCAGCACTCCAAAAAGCCTTAGAAGGTACTGATTACACTATTAAAAAAGACTGACATGATGACACACACCTATTATGTAAAGGGCATGAGTTGTAGCGGCTGCGAGATGACCGTCAAAAAGAGTCTGGAGGCTATAGAGGGTGTCAGCAAGGTCGTGGCCAATGCTAAGGAGAAAACCGCTGTAGTGGAGATGAGCCAGCATGTGCCTTTTGAAACGCTTAAAACCGCCTTGGAGGGTACTCATTACACCTTGGTAACCTCCTTGGAGGAGGCTACATCTGCGCCTAAGCCTCAAGCCTCTACCCACAAGGGGACAGGGGTGTATTACTGCCCGATGCGCTGTGAGGGGAACAAGACCTACGACCATCCAGGCCATTGTCCTGTTTGTGGAATGGACTTAGTGGAACAGGTCTCCACTGAGAGCCTCAAAGGAGGCGGGCAAGAACAGCAGAAGCGCCAGGAGCTACGCCGTCAGTTTTGGGGAGCAGTGGCTTTTACCTTGCCTATTTTTATCATTGCTATGGGGGGTATGTGGCATGACAACCCTATGTATAGGCTGATGCCCGTTACTTATTGGAACTGGGTACAGTTTGCCCTATCACTACCTGTGGTTTTCTACTATGGATGGACGTACTTTGTTCGCGCATGGGTGAGTATCAAAACGCTGCGGTTCAACATGTTTACCCTTATTGGTATTGGTGCAGCAGCAGCTTGGGGCTTTAGCGTAGTAGCGCTCTGCCTGCCTGATAGCCTGCCTGAGCAGTTCAAGGAACATGGTTCGGTGCCCCTCTATTTTGAAGCTACCACGGTGATCCTTACCTTGGTTATCTTAGGCCAACTCTTGGAGGCCAATGCTCACGGACGTACCCAAGAGGCGGTGCGTATGCTGCTCCAATTAGCACCGAACACCGCTATAAAGCTCATAGGTGAAGAGGAAAAGGAAGTGCCTATAGAGCAGGTTGTCAAGGGCGACCTACTCAGGGTAAGACCAGGGGCTAAAATCCCTGTAGATGGTCGTATCACCACAGGGGTCGCTACGATAGACGAGAGTATGATTACAGGAGAACCGCTGCCAGTGGAAAAGCAAACGGGCGACACCGTATCGGCAGGAACTATCAATGGCGCGCAGGCCTTTGTCATGCAAGCCGAGAAAGTGGGTAGCGATACGCTGCTTTCCCAGATTGTTGCCATGGTACAGCAGGCTACCACTAGCCGAGCTCCTATCCAAAAGTTGGCCGACCGTATTGCCGCTTACTTTGTTCCTATTGTGGTAGCCGTATCTGTCTTGACTTTTATCATCTGGGCAGTTTTTGCTAAAGAACACGCCTACGAATATGCTTTGGTCAATGCCATTGCAGTGCTTATCATCGCTTGTCCTTGTGCCTTGGGCTTAGCTACCCCTGTATCAGTCATGGTAGGGGTTACCAAAGGGGCACGGCAGGGAATCCTCATCAAGAATGCGGAGGCCTTAGAGCGTATGAAGCAAGTGGATACCTTGATTGTAGATAAGACAGGTACTCTTACCGAAGGTAAACCCAGTGTAAGGGCGCTTATCCCCTGGGCAGGGTATAACGAGCAAACCCTATGGCCAATTCTCTATGGAGTGAATAAATCCAGCGAACACCCTTTGGCCAAGGCAACTAATACTTATGCAGCCGAACATGGAATAATTCCCCTTGCTATGACCGATTTCAAGGCCTTAGCAGGGCGTGGGGTAGAGGCAACCTATCAGGGCAAACATTATTATTTTGGCAATGACCGACTCATGCAGGAGATCGGAGCTACTCTTACCGAGGGGCAGCTCAGCCAAGTAACAGAAGCACAGCGTCAAGGGCAAACACTTTCTTTTCTGGCTATAGAAAAAGAAGTGATTGCCGCCGTAGCTATAGCCGATAAGGTCAAAGATACTGCCGCTCAAGCTGTCAAGGCCTTACAAGAGCAGGGAATCACCGTGGTTATGCTCACAGGTGATAATCCTATTACCGCTCAGGCAGTAGCCCAGCAACTGGGTCTTACCCACTACAAGGCGGGCATGCTTCCCGAAGATAAGCAAAAGGAAGTACAGCACCTGCAGCAACAAGGAAAGATTGTGGCCATGGCAGGAGATGGTATCAATGATGCGCCCGCCTTAGCGCAAGCTCATGTGGGAATAGCCATGGGTACAGGTACAGATATAGCCATAGAGAGTGCACAGATTACCTTGGTCAAAGGAGACTTAGGCGGAATCGTCAAGATGCGTACCCTCAGTGAGGCGGTCGTGAAGAATATACGGGAGAATTTGTTTTTTGCCTTGGTGTACAACACGGTAGGCATTCCCATCGCCGCAGGGGTATTGTATCCCTTCTTTGGTATACTGCTCTCACCCATGCTCGGTGCTTTAGCTATGAGCTTTAGCTCTGTAAGTGTGATAACAAATGCGCTTAGGCTTAAGTAAAAAATAATGACTAATGACAAGTGACTAATAGAATGGATTAGTCACTTGTCATTAGTCATTAACTTGTCATTAGTCATTAAATAAAAAAAGCCTTCCATAGGAAAGCCTTTCATTGGTTTAAATAAACCTGTGTAAAACCAAATATTACACAAAACAACACAACTAAATTTTTAGCGGTCTGGACGGGACTCGAACCCGCGACCCCATGCGTGACAGGCATGTATTCTAACCAGCTGAACTACCAGACCATTGTTTTGTTTTGCGGTGCAAAGGTACAACATTTTTTCAAACTAACAATACTTTTTTCAAAAAAAATTCAATTATTTTTTATTTTCATTGATTGTCAATATGTTACAGTGATGAGCAGTCAGTAATCAGTGGTCAGCAGGAGGATTAAATGACAAATTGCCCCCATAGAATCAGTGGTTAGCTATTAGCAACTTGAAACTCAAAACTCAAAATTCAATTTTTTTTCCTATTTTTGCACCCAAGAACTAGTACTTATGAAAAGAGATGAAATTATAGCTACCATCAACGATATCTTGGTAGAAGAGTTTGAAGTAGATCGCTCGGTTATTGCTCCAGAGGCCAATTTCCGCGAGTCCTTAGGCTTGGATAGCCTTGACTATGTGGATTTGGTAGTGGTCATTCAGGAGACCTTCGGGGTAAAACTCGTGGAGGCGGATTTCAAACCCATTGTCAGCTTCAATGATTTTTATACTACTTTAGAGGAGAAAATGAATGGAAGATAAAAAGGCCAAGACCCAATGGCAGGGTAAGTCCAAGGGAAGTGTATGGGGGTACAAGGTATTTGTGCTGCTCATCAAGCACTTAGGTGTCCGCTGGGCTTATGGGTTGCTTGTCTTTGTGGCTTTTTATTACTTCCTCTTCGAAAGGCGTTCCAACCGTGTGTTGCGTTACTATTTCCGCCAACGCTTGGGGTATTCGTGGGCAAAGACTTGGGTAAGCCTCTACCGCAATTACTTTGTCTTCGGACAGACGATAATAGACAAGGTAGCCGTCTCAGCTCAGCTACGTGATCAATTCACTTATGATTTTGATGGGGTAGAACACCTACAAGAATTGCTTAAGGCACATAAGGGCGGGGTACTTATTTCCGCTCATATTGGTAACTTTGAGATGGCCGAACCATTCTTCAGGGAGATAGATGAGGATTGCCAGATACACACTGTTACGGTAGATCTGGAGCGTACCGCCATTAGGGACTATTTGCAGGAGATTTCTTCGGCTCCCCCGCCTAAGTACATTTATATCAAGGACGACCTCTCTCATATCTTTGAGATCAATGAAGCCTTGCAACACCATGGGATTATCTGCCTTACAGGCGATCGCTATTTTGAGGGCAATAAGTATCTCACCGCTCCGCTCTTGGGGCAAATGGCGCGCTTTCCTGCGGGTCCTTTTCATATTGCCTCCCGCTTGGGCGTGCCCGTCATCTTCGTCTATGTAATGAAGGAGCGCAACCTACACTATCACCTCTACGCTCGTGTCGCACAGACCGCTCACCGAGATGCTCAAGGCCTGCTAAGCGCCTTTACACAAAGCATGGAGCAGATGCTACAGCGATACCCCTTGCAGTGGTTTAACTACTTTGATTTTTGGGAAGAGTTAGAAACGAAAAATAAAAAATGAAAAGCTTGTAGCGCGCCACATGAAAGGGACGAGCTACAAGCTCTAATAATAGTTAGGCACGAGCTAAAGTTGCTGAATACTTGGAAGCAAGTATGTGACTCGCGCCAGCCTATGGGCTTTACCTTTTACCATTTACTTTTTACTTTTTACTTTTACTAAGGTAGTATATTTGTACAAAGCAGATAAGGGCATTAGGAATAATAACAGGCCATAGTTTAGGTTCGTACAGAAGGCCATAGATAACAAAGCATAAACAACCTATCAAGTTGATTAGGCGAATATGCTGTACCTTCTTCATAATAAAGCTCAGTACAATACATACCGAGGCAAAATAACCGATATATTCTATATACATTCGTTAGTTTTTAGTTGTTAGTCATTAGTCATTAGTCACTTGTCATTAGTCACTCGTCACTCGTCACTATTTAAGTTTTTTCACTTTTTTACCTTTTACTTTTTTTGGAACGGGGACATAGGCAGCCGCTTCGGGGTCAAGGCCACGATGTACGCCCTTAGGGGTAATGTTTACCGCGAGGATTTTGCCATTTTCGTCAATGAGGAAGTTGGACGGTACATCTATGATGCCTAAGGATTGTAAAGTCTCGTCCTTGAACTTCTTAGGAGCAATAAGAGTAGTGAAGCGATAGCCTTCGCGATGGATATGATCAAGCCAAGTGTTGCGCTCATGATCTAGATAAACCGCATAGATGGTAAAGCCATGCGAGCTGTGGTATTTCTTGTAAAGCTCGGCAAACTGGCGGGTAACCTCCACACAAGCAATACAATCCGAGGCAGTAAAGAGCACCAAGGTGAGTTTCTTCTTAGCCGCCGAGAGCTTCTCACGCCCTTTTTCGGTATCAAACTCCATATCAGGCAGTTGGCTACCTATTTGAGTTCGGCTCATGGCACTAAGCATCTGTTCTATTTTTTGGATATCTTCCTTGTCCTGCGTACGTTTGTCCAAAAGGTCATAGAGCCTTTGAGCATAGCGGTAGGGGAGTATGCGGTCGGTCATCAGGTCGGACAAGAGGATACCAGCAAACTGGCTCTTAGGTTCGCGCTTGATGAGCTTCTCCAAGCGAGGAGTTAGCAGATCAGCCAGGTTGGAGAGCGAAGCATTCTTATGCCTGAAGATCAGAATATCCTTGACCTCATTGAGCGAGGGGCTACCGTTAAGCCCTTTAAGATACACCTGATGGCGGTTTTCTATGGCAATATCAGTAGAGAGATCGCCCGCTTCCAAGACAAAAAAGCCTGTATTCTTGAACTTAGGACTCACCGAAAGAGAGGCTTTGGTAGGATAGGGCACTTGTCCTGAGAAATAAAACTCCTTGTTGGAGACCTCGGTACTATCCACCTTGTCGCCATACCACAAGTATATCTTACCCTCATAGGGGCTACTTACCCGACCAGTGAGTGTAAAGTTTTGGGAAAAACCTACGGCTGCCTGTAGCAAGCATAGATATGAAAAAATAGTTCTCATAAGGCATAAATATTGGGCAAAAATATAAATTTTTTTTCACTTTTCATACCATAAAGCGCAGAAAAAGCAGCCTTGCCGAGAATTTAAGAGAATTTCTTAAAGACGATTCTCCTCCTTGACCCCTATTTTAACCCCTCAAAAAGATATTTTAAGAGAGTTAAAACATTGATATACAGCTAATTTGCGAAAAACCACGCTTTTTTTTTCAACATATGACTGCTAATCAAAAAAACTTTCTTACTTTTGCAACGAGTTAAATTAAAATTTTTAAGTTATGTCAGACATTGCATCAAGAGTAAAAGCTATTATTGTGGATAAGCTCGGAGTAGATGAAACAGAAGTAGTACCAGAGGCTAGCTTCACCAATGATCTAGGAGCAGATTCCTTGGACACTGTAGAGTTGATCATGGAATTTGAAAAAGAATTTGACATTCAAATCCCTGATGATCAGGCTGAAAACATCTCAACAGTGGGACAAGCTATTAAGTACATAGAAGAAAACAAAAAATAGCATATACTCACTTGAAATGCTCTACGGGGAGGAAAACTCCCCGTTTGGTATATTGTAGGTAATACCATTTTAATTTAAAACCTCTATTAATTATGCAAACCAGACGTGTAGTTGTAACAGGATTAGGCGCCATCACTCCTATAGGAAACACCTTGGACGCCTATTGGGACGCACTCCTTCGTGGGGAGAGTGGAGCGAACCTCATTACACACTTTGACGCTTCCAAGTTCAAGACCCAATTCGCCTGTGAGGTAAAGGGCTTTGACCCCAACGAGTTTATAGACAAGAAAGAGGTACGCAAGATGGACCGCTTTACCCAATTTGCCGTAGTGGCTTCCGATGAAGCAATTAAGGACGCTGGCCTTGATTTAGAACACGAGGACAAAGACCGCATCGGAGTTATATGGGGTGCTGGTATCGGGGGACTGATGACCTTCCAAGACGAGGTACTCGCCTTTGGTCGTGGCGATGGTACACCCCGCTTTAACCCTTTCTTTATCCCTAAGATGATTGCCGACATTGCCCCTGGTATGATCTCCATTCGCTATGGCTTGCGCGGGCCTAACTTCACTACCGTATCGGCTTGTGCCTCTTCGGCCAATGCGCTGATCGATGCGCTGAACTATATCCGCCTAGGCTATGCCGATGTAATGGTCACAGGAGGCTCCGAAGCGGCAGTCAACGAGGCTGGTATCGGAGGGTTCAATGCTTTGCATGCCCTTTCTACCCGTAACGATGACTACAAGCGTGCTTCTCGCCCTTACGATGTAACCCGCGATGGGTTCGTACTGGGAGAGGGGGCAGGGGCGCTCATCTTGGAAGAATACGAACACGCCAAGGCACGTGGTGCCAAAATATACTGTGAGCTAGCAGGAGGCGGTCTCTCTGCCGATGCCTATCACCTAACAGCTCCTCACCCAGAAGGACTAGGAGCAAAAGCAGTGATGAAGAACTGTTTGGCCGATGCTCATCTCGCCCCAGAGGACGTAGATGCCATCAACCTACATGGTACTTCCACTCCACTAGGCGATATAGCTGAGACGAAGGCCGTTAAGGAGGTCTTTGGCGAACATGCCTATAAGCTCAATCTTAACTCTACCAAGTCCATGACTGGTCACCTACTCGGTGCCGCTGGAGCTATAGAGGCTATCGCTTCTGTACTGGCTATCACACACCAAGTAGTCCCCCCAACCATCAACTTTGAAAACCCTGATGAGAACATTGACCAAAAACTTAACTTCACCTTTAACCAACCACAAAAACGCGAGGTAAAGGTTGCCATGAGTAATACCTTTGGTTTTGGAGGACATAATGCTTGTGTATTGTTCAAAAAATTGGATTAGATGCTATTCTTAAAAAAAATAATATCCCGTTTTCAAAAAAAAGACGGGATATTTTTTGCTAAAATGGAGAATCTCTTAGGCTTCCGCCCTAAGGAGATCCATTACTACCAGGAGGCTTTTACCCTTGGTACGGCTCGCTGTGAGGGGACTGCGCCCCATGTGAGCTACGAACGATTGGAGTTCCTTGGCGATGCCATACTCGGTGCGGTCATCGCTCACTTTGTCTTCCTACAAGCCCCCGACAAGAACGAAGGGGATCTGACCAAGATGCGTACCCGTATGGTAAGGCGAGAGAACCTCAACCAAATAGGCGAACAGCTACGCCTGAGGGACTACCTGCTGACGGACAAGAAGACCGTACTGCTTAGCGGCAACATCACGGGAAATCTATTGGAAGCCCTCGTAGGGGCAATTTACTTGGACTTGGGCTATGGCAAGGCCACCGAGTTTATCCATCGTATCCTGATAGATAACAACTTAAGCATGAGAGACTTGGAGCATAAGGTCATTAGCTACAAGTCCCTAATGGTAGAGTGGGCACAGAAGTACCACAAGACCATCGCTTTCGTTTCCGAAGAAGACACCACCTATCAGGGCAACACCAAGCACTTCCAAGCCAAGGTGATGATCAACGAAAAAGTCTATGCCAAAGCGCATGATACCTCCAAGAAAAAAGCTGAAGAACGCGCTGCCAAGCGTGCTTTCTTCCGTGCGGGAGATCAGAAAAAGAAAAACAAAAAGAAAAATCCTATCAAACAACCCTAACCCAAAACGATACCTATGCCACAGACCCAACCCCTACCCAATGAGGCATACGACGAAGACCTTCTCACAGAGTATGCCGACCTCTACCAAATCATGCTCTACAACGACGATTACAATACCTTTGACTACGTCATAGAACTGCTCATGGAGGTATGTGATCACACTTACGAACAAGCAGAACAGTGTGCCGCCTTAGTGCACTTCTCAGGCAAATGCCCCGTAAAAGAAGGTTCCTACGAAGACCTCCTGCCCCGCTGTAGCCGCCTCACTCGCGCAGGCCTTACCGCAGAAATACTACCGAGATAAAAAGTATCAAGGATAAGGGTAGTACTATTCTAGTAGCTATAAAAATTATCTCTTATTAAAGATATTCATTTTGTCTGGAATCACTTTTACAGAGGGGGCTTTTTTAGAAGTCTTTTTTACATCTTGTATGATCTCCTCTGTGCCATCTATGCTAAGCTTAACAACTCTATTGGACAAGAGGAATAAGGCACTATCCAAATCTATGTTTTTTGAAATATAAAGTTTTTGAGGCTTTAGGTAGATAAAAACTTTTTTAAGTTTGGTAAAGAATTTCGCTACTTTTGCGGAAAAATCTTTATGATTCGTACAAGTATAAAAACGTCCACTTACATAGGCTCCTGAGGGATTTTTGAAAGCTGTAGAATATTCTAATATAGAACTATTATATTCATCCACTACAAGGACTTTCCTTAAATCATGATAAGTAAGTTTCTTATAGGCAATATGTTCTTTACCATCTGCATCCGTTAGGCGGTAAAGTTTTTTATCTATGGTATCTTCAAACAGTTGTAGACTATTTTTCGGACAGGAAACCTCTATCATTTCTCCAAAATGTTCACGCAATATATCTACTATAATTTTTCTATCAGCATCTGTGGCATAAAAATTTAGTTGTCTGCTCATGTTCTTTATCTTTAGCTCCTTATCAAGTATTTTTTTGAGTATAGTCCTATCTGTTTTAATTACAATTATTGTTTATTGGATATCTCATGCTTAGGAATACTCCTTTTTAAGTAACAAAGGTACATTATTTTCCTAAGTTATACAAACCTAACGAACAGATTCTTCACGGAGGAGATACTACCAAGATAAATCAAGAATGAATAATATAGACCGATGACTAATGATCAATATCTATAAGGATTAAGGAGGGGATATGACTGATTAAGAGTAATAAGGTATTGTTGTACCTGCTCATATTCTCTTGTTCCCCAATGAGGTTGCCACTTGGATTCTAATTTGAATATATTGTAATATTATAGAAAAAATTATCAAAAAAGCACTTGCAAAAATAGAAAAAAGTTGTATCTTTGTGAGGTCAAATTTTAATTTCTATAACATGAAGACGATTATACTTATATCATGTGCAGCCAAAAAAGCAAAAGAAAAATCGAAAGCTGAGGATCTATATATAAGTCCTTTGTTTAAAAAGAGTTTAGCCTATGCAAAGACTCTTACTACAACAGATAACATCTATATTTTGTCAGCGAAACATCATCTACTTCCGCTTGACAAAGTGATTGCTCCTTATGATGTCTCTCTTAAGAAAGATATTACAAAAGAGGAAGATAGAGTTAAGTGGGGAGAAAAGGTAATAGAAGAATTGAAGAAAGTGGCTGATATAAAAAAAGATAAGTTTATTATTTTGGCGGGGAAGGATTATGTAAAACCTATCAAAGATAGGTTAGTAAATGTTGAGCTTCCTTTTGATGGAGTGAGAGGAAATGGAGAAATGCTTCAGAGGCTTAATAAAGAGGAAGAAAAAATATGGATAGCGGAGCAGGAGATATTGAGGCGTAAATTAGAAGATTTAAATAAAAAAGTCCAAGGGATAAATATAACAGGAGAAACTACAGAAACATCAGTGTATATTCTGCATGAACTATTTAATATCTTAAAGCGATTTACTTTTCCTTACAAAAAAAGAATAGGAAAAAAATGGATTGTTCCTCGTAATGGTATCTATATATTCTTTGAAAAAGGAGAAACTATTACAACTCCTGATGGGAGAGTACTTGATCGTATAGTAAGAGTGGGAACACATGAAAAAGATGATAATCTCTATAAACGTCTGAAACAACATTTTACGGGAAATATAACCTCAAGTATTTTTAGAAAAGATATAGGAAAAGCACTCTTTACCGACAATGAGGAGGAAATCAGCAAATATATGAGAGAGAATCTTTCTTTTGTTGTTTTTGAAGTAGAAACAGAGGAAGAACGACTTTGTTGGGAAGAGAGAATAGTTTTTACACTCTCTAAGGCTGTTATATTAGGGCAGATATCACCCTCTGAAGATTGGTTAGGAAAATCCTCTCCCAAAGAAAAGATTAGGAAAAGTGGTCTTTGGCAGGTAGAGGGAATCTATATAGAGGAATTGGATAAAGCAGGTATCAGTAGATTGATGCAAATAGTTGGGAAGTAAGATGTAATGGACAAAAATGAGGCTGTTTCTTTGTGCTGCTATTGGATAATAAAAAACTGTTTTACCTTTGCCTTATCTATGATTATCTTTGATAGGTTGCTCTCCAGTAGATCCTATTTCCATTTATATAGATGAGGCAAAGATAAAATATATTTTTGGCATAGACAAATACTAATCTAAAAAACAGTATTAATTTTCTCTATTAGGAACAACCATCTCTAAAAAGCCTTATTTTTCTATGTCCAAATAGGTGCAAGGTTTGATTATAAACTCAAAAATGAATATCAATGAAATATACATTTAGAACTTTTTTTTGCGGTATGGGGGACTGTATATTTTTGATGCTTGAAAATGGTTGCCATACTTTAAATATTATGGTTGATTGCGGTAAGTACATAGATGAGATAGATAACTTTGTTAAAACTGAGTTGAAAAACAAAATCGATTATCTGATAGTTACACACATAGACAACGATCATATCAATGGGCTAATAACAATGCTAACCAAAAACAGTGATCTTATAATCGGCAATATCATATACAACTGCTACCAAAGGCTTATAAAAAATGCAATACCATGGACGGATAAGATGACGGAGAATGTGAGTAGATTGTATGGCAAGTTACCAATTGTGATTGATATGATAAGTCAAGATATCAATGAAGAAAAAGCGGTGACACTGGCCGAATGTATACTTAGGAAAGAAGAATGGAATAGGACTTGGCAAAGAGAATATGTTACTGATGAGTCTCCTGCGATTCAACTTGCCAACAATATGGGGAGGATTATTTTCCTTTCTCCATCCCAAGCTGCTTTAGATCAATTGGATAAGAAATATCGCAAACTGTTTTGGCAACAACTGTACAAACAAAAAGAGGAAGAATATGACAAGGAGGAAACAATCTATGAGGCTTTGATGAGAATTGCACAACTCGATGAAGATGAGGAGATAAAAGAAGAGAACGTAAACGATTGTACGATCAATGAACATACATTGAAGCAATATGCGTGTCAATCATTATCAAAAATGGATGACAACAACATGGCTTCTATAGCCTTTGTATGGGAACATCAAGGCCATAGAATTCTGTTTATGGGAGATGCAGATCCAACACAGGTAAGTAAAGCGATAGAAGAAGCGTATAAAGATGAAACAAAACCTATTATCTTTGATCTCATTAAAGTTTCACATCATGGTAGTGCACACAGTACTTCCAAGGAATTGATGAATATGGCTGATAGCGAAAGATTTTTCTTTACTGGAGGTGCAAAAGAAAGGCCTAGTTTACAAACCTTGGGTAGAATTATAACAAATCCCTTGCCTGATGGTATTGAGTATAGGGATATCCGATACAATCGGCACAATGTAATACTGAAAAAACTGGCTGATCTTTCTGTGGAAGAAAAGAACAGCCTTCATATCAAAGTAAATGATAACCAAAACAGTTATGAATTTTCCTATTGAAATTAAGAAAAAACTGTATAACACGATTGTTCCTGTAATATGCGGGAGCAATAGGGGGACTGCCTTTTTTATAAAAGATGATACATTGCTGACAGCACGACATGTATTAGGTGATTATGCAGTTGACAATGAGGAAGTACTTATTCAAGTTGAAAACAAAAATAGAGTATGTCAAATAGAGTATATTGCAGAAGAAGAAGATCCTATAGATGTTATACTATTAAGAACAGGGAAGTATAAACATGAGCAATACTTGTCTCTGTTGTCTGCTGTCTTTAATGAAGAAAGACCTTTGTGTATCATGGGTTATCCAAAAGAACTGGTCAATGGTAAAGATATTATAAGCATAGATGTACATGATAGAGTAAGCACAACAACAAGAGAGTTTGATACGGCTGTGGTTAGAACCGACTCACTTGCCTTGGAGTCTTACAAAGGTTTTTCAGGTTCGCCCGTGCTAAATGAAAAGGGCTCTGTAATAGGTGTTACATTAAAGCAATTGTGTGGAGGGTTGGGGTATTGTTCGGTGAGCAGTATTAAAGAGCGGTTAAAATCGCATGGTATAGAAATGTCAGAAGACTGGCAGAGCGAAGACTTTTCACCTATGGGAAGGGGAACAAGCCAACGACAGGTAAACAATGCTATTGGATATGCGACTCTGAGATACAATGCTGATTTACATATCGCAAACAGAGAGTTGGATGATAAAATCGATTTGTTTGCAGTAAAGGAAGTACAGGATGCTCTCTATGAGCGATTGTCGAGTTTAGAGAGTATTGCATTGTCGATAAAATATATTTGCACACACCTATCTAAATACAAAAAGGGTGATTATGCAAGGCTCTATTCTCAGTTGGAGAATATACGTGCCAATTATGCTCAAGATGGATCTAACGAAGGAGATCTTACAAACTTCTTTCACGAAGAGTTGCCACGATTGAAAGCAGATATAGAACTAATGTCCTATTGTCAAAGCAAACTATTGATGATAAGTGCAGAAGCAGGCATAGGTAAGACCCATTATATGTGCGCTACCGCCCAACGGCTATCTCAACGTATAAATGTGTATCTGTTATTTGGTAGCCGGTTTACCTCACAAGAAGACTTTGAATTGCAGTTAGCAAGAATGTCAGGAATAGGAAACAAATCGTTAAAGGATTTGGACGATGCGATGGAAGAACAACATTCGAATGCTCTTATCGTCATTGATGCCATTAATGAGGGTGCTACAAATGTATTTTGGAATACAGTACTAAAAAACGTGGGGGAAAGGGTCAATCAATTAAAGAACTTGCGGGTAATCATTACATATAGAGACGGGGACTTTAAGCCTTCAGATGTTTTGGAAAATTGGGGGGAAGCGTCTATGAAGGGGTATGGTTCACAAGTCCGTGAAGCGGTTAGAAAATACTTTACCTATTACAAAATTAAGGACGAAGATGGTTCGATTTGTAGTCGTTTCTTAGAGGAGTTTAAAAATCCACTGTTCCTAAATATCTTCTGCCAAGTTGTGAGTCAAGACTTTAGCTTCATAAAAAGAGATTTCTCCTACATAGAACTTTATCGGAAATATATAGAGTATAGGAACATTGTAGTTTCAGATGGGGTGGATGAAGATCCACACCGAAATGTGACAGGAAAGCTGTTGGACAAACTGGCAAACACTTCATTGTTCTATAATTCATGTCAGGATCTGCCAAGAGAAAAGGCAAGACTCTATGCAGATCAAATATGCAGAAATAGGACATGGTCCAATAGTTTGTTGTACTGGGCAATAAAAGAAAATCTGTTGCTGGAAACAGGTGCGGATGGTGAAAGCCTAATGTTTGGATTTCAGAAGATTGGTGACTTCCTAATGGCTGATGCCTTTTGCAAAAGTGAGATAAAGGATAATGTAAAAATTGATTTTGTGATAGATAAGTCGGAATGTCAACAACATCGCCTGTACAGGCATTTCCTCACAGCTTTACTTTCGGAATGGTCCCTTATGCCAGAATTGTTGAAAAGGGATTTACTTGCGCACAAGAATCTGTTGAAGATCTTGTTAGAAAGTCTACATTATCGTGCAAGAAACAATGAATTAGTTTTTCACTGGATGGTAAGACAACAGGTCTTCTCATTAAGTATATTACGTAATTTTCTAAGCATATTGCCGGAAAAAGTATTCCTTATGGCACACGATAAGCTGATGAAAAAATCATTAGTTAAGAGAGACAAGCAATGGACAACATCTGTGAATGATATTTATGACCCTTTCTTTTCTAGTAATGTAGATGATTTTCTTGAATTAGAAATTAAAGAGAATGACTATGGAAAATATCTGATACTTCTAGGATGGATGTGTACATCAACGCATCCTTTCATCAGGGGGAGAGTGTTGAGAAAATTGGTTTCTTTGTTTGATAAGGCACCGGAGTTGTTACAAGAAGCTTTACGTTTATTTGCTTCATGCAATGATATGTATGTGGTGGAAATGATAGTGTGCTCCATTTATGGTCACCTCTTAAGAAAAAGAAACAAGAAAGAGTGCACTGAGATAGCGGAACTGATGCTTAATATATTTTATGTGGATGGGAAAGCTCCATTAGATATATTGGTCAGACAATGGACGATGTTGATTTTGCAATATGCAGATTACTTGAATGGAGATAATGCTTTTTGGAAGAATATAAAAACTCCTTTCATAACAGATGTCCCTGATTCTTTAGTATCATCAGAATTAGGTAACAATGAGAACTATTTTGGCTCGTCTGATGGTTCTAAAAGATTGTATGATACATTGTGTGGTCTTTCTGATTTTAATAGATATGTCCTTGGGTCTAATTCTTATAATTATAGTTGTGTATTCTATGAAGAAAAAGGGGGTAAATATCAATCTATTTCATTGCAACATATTAGAAATATAATGGCAAATATTATAATGAATGAATATGGTTGGGATGATGGACTTGGAGAATTGGACAAGAATGTATATAGCACATCAAGATATGACAACAAAACTGAACGTTTTGGTAAAAAATATCTCTGGATGGCATTGTATAAAACAGATGCTATACTATCTGACCATTGTTTAATATTGAAAGATAGGTATTATGGCTCTGACATCCCAAAAAAGGAAGATATAGCAACGAAACCTTATCCTTGGTTGACAAACGAACATTCCACAATAGATCCAACACTATTGGGTGAACAAAAAAATGATTTGCCTTCTTTTAAAGTCAATTCATTAGAAGAAGTTGATAGTGTTGATAATAAACAATGGATGGATCAGCAGTATCAACTCCCAGCTCCACGGCTCCTGCTTAAAGATGAGAATGACGAGGACTGGGTACTACTAACTTGCTATGACGGACATACAACAGAGGCAGAAGATAATACCATCAAAAATCTTTTCTTGTATACCAACGCTGGGTTCATTAAGAAAGAGGAGGTGAATGCTTTCAAGGAATGGGCTAGAAATCAGAACTTTTATGGGAGATGGATGCCAGAATGTAGAAATGGAAGTACGGATTATTTGTGGAATGAATACCCTTGGGCAGAAACCTATATTCGACAAAGAGATGAATTGGAAAAGGATCATAGTTACGAAAATTCAGGTTTTAAATTGCAGTTGTCATATGAAGCTCAATTGCAAGAAAACGGGTTTGGTTTAAATGAATCTGATAGTTGGCTTGCAGAAGTATGTATGCCCAACCATCATATTATGGAATACTTAAAATTATACACGGCAGAAAGAGGAGTAGTAAGAGACACATCTGCCAATGAAATAGTAGTGTCAGTAAATATTCGGATTGGGAGGTTAAAAGGGTTGGCCATGCGAAAAAAGTATTTATTAGAATATCTCATACACTTTGGATATGCTCTTGTCTATTATTCATTAGGTGAAAAATTAGTAAGAACGAAAAATAGTTATAAAAATTTAGGGAAGTTTTATGACTTATCTGCCGCATATTTATATGAAGATGCAAATATTGTGGATATCCAACCTATGCGTATATCTAAAATATTACCTGAAACAAAGGAAGAGGAATAAGTTTGGAAAAGAACATTGTTAAACAATAGATATTTCTCTTAATGTAAGTTCAATTTAAACAGCAATTCTTTTCGTATCAATAATATCTTCTTCTAAGTTAATAGAAGGCTTTTTGTCAAAGGGAAAAAGCTATGATGGTACATCAGTTGTGAAATTTTCACAAGAACGATGCCTTGTATGTTCTATTTGACAAATGTTTTTAAGTCCATCACTTGTCTTTTTTCATCATCTTTTTTGATAATGAGAGCAGATATTATTTCATTAAAATTCTTGCAAAATTTATCTGTTATAAAAGATAGAGATTTTTCCACTTGGCAACATAAAGAATATTTTTATGTAATTATTTGATTCTCAATACTATAAAAAATATTTCAAAAAAATTCGTTGAAATATTTTGTCAGTTTAAAAAGAAGTTGTATTTTTGCACCCGCTTTCGAAAAGGGAGTGAG
>NZ_KE150258.1:0-47659 GCF_000411115.1 Capnocytophaga granulosa ATCC 51502
TATCTTATCTACCTTGTAATAGCCTGCGGCACTTACTTGCTGCGTAGCCGTAGTGCTGCTCATTTGTGAGTAGCTAGCCCCTGTAGCTCCTCCATCATACCACTTATAGGAAGTATAACCTGTGCCTCTGGCTGTAAGATTCAAGCTGCCTGCACAGAAGAGTTCCACGCGTGTACAATCTCCATCATTCTTTATCTGCGCATAGGCTCCCGCTCCTTCCTTGGTCATCTCTCCCGCTGCACTACAGTTCTTTAAGGTGAAGACAAAGGCTGGCTTGCCTGTAAGTATCGCTGCACAGGCATTCTCATATGCCGTACAGTCCGCATTGTTCTTTATCTTAATAGGTATGTATACCGATACCTTGGTGCCTTGTGAAAATAACGTACCATCTATGCCTTCAAATTGTAAGACTCTTGGACTTTCATAAGAAACCGTTACTCCTGAACCTAACTCGCTCTTGATGATACCGCTATCTGTAGCCGCTGGCAACTCATAGTTGCCATTAGTATTGTCTGGCAAGGTTACCTTCAAGACGCCTCCGCCCAAGGCTTGTGTCGTCTTGTTCTCTATCGTGGCCTTATAATATATGGTATGTCCCTTGGCTATGGTGGTAATCTGGGTATCACTACCAACCGCATCTACAAACTTGCCCGTTACCGCCACATCTATATTCGAAGCCGTTACCGTTACCTTAAAACGCTTCTTGCCTTCTGTTCCTCCGTCAGCCTTGCCCTTTACCGTATACTCTACATAGCTCTCCCCTACTGGGAAACCATCCCATGTAAGCGCTGGGGTGTTGCCATCTGCATCTGGGGTAGGTGCATACAACTCCGTGCCATCCGCCTTAACTACTCTCCACGTTAGCCTGTAGCCACAGCCCTCCGTATCCGTAATCGCAGGCGCTGTCCATGTCACTGTGCCTGTACACTTGTTCAACGGTAAGGTAGTGGTAAGATCTACCAGCGTGCCTATTGCTGCGTCGGTGAAGTTTTTACCCAATAGTGGTAAGTGCTTTTTGTCTGTATTTTTCTCTACAGGGGTACCACAGCCTAGGCCTGTTTTCATTTTATAAGTAACCCAATACTCAGCCTCTTCCTTAGGGGCTATAGTTAGGGACGGATGCTTGAGGTCAGCAGCTGCTATACCATCTAAAGCACTAGCGGGATCGGCCTTCCACTGTATATCATAAAGGGATTCTGAGATGTCTACACTAAGGATAGTAGGAACACCGTAGCAGACACTTGCCGCCTGTGTACGTACCTGTGGTGCTATCAAGCTACCAAAATCAGGGATAGGTACCCAGCGATCAAAACAACCAGACTCGAACTTCACCTCATAGGTATCGCCACCAGTGAGCTTAGGTATATTGTTAAAAGTCGCATTAGCGTCCGCCATATTACTAGGCTTGACTGTCACCACCTTCTTCACCTCATTACCTCCTTGAGTAACTACGGTCTTGGTGCCCCCTGATACCTTATATAGGGTATAAGTGATCGGATACTTAGGTTCCGCCCCTGCAGGCATCTCCACCCGTATCATACCCGTATTAGGATTAGAAGGGTCACACATAGCTACCGCAGAAAGTGGCACTACATCCGTTACCTCCTTCACGGTGAAGGTCTTATATATATAAGTATGAGACATCAAACCAACCCCTTGTTCATTAGGTCTAAATCCATAAGTATAGCCTTTGTCCTCTGGCTTATAGACTGCGGTATAATGGTGAGATCCTCCTGCCTGAATACCTAGTATATAGTCCCCCGCAGGCAAGTTGTCTATCTCTGCCTTTTTCTCATATTTGGAAGGATCCGATGAAAGTCTGGTAACTGTATATCTTGATTGTCTTATATAGGTGCTTGTATTAGCCCGCTTGTAGATGGGGGCTGTACCTCCTGGGTCTCTAAAGACATATAGCCAACCCAGCACATTATTCTCTACCTCATCTACTGCCCTATAGATAAGCTTTCCTCTTCCTGCTTGTCCGTTTTTACTACATTCTACCTCTACCTTTAGGGGATCTATCTGTATATAAGGGGAAGGGGTTTCCGCCACGGTAAGAGGGAGGTTACGGGTAGCACAATTATTCTTAATATTTACGATATATTCCCCTGGGGGCACGTCCATAATCAGTATATAGCCAGTACGTATATCGTTTTCCTTATAGATACCCTTTATTGGGAATTTTATCTGATAAGTACCTGCCAAGTCTTCAGGACCAGTGGCGGTATAGGTCTTAACACCTTGGAAGCCATCCTTGCGATGGATAGTAACCTCCAAGGGATTGGCATCGGTTACTACATCTCTCACACCGTATAGCTGTACCCTTTTTCCTCTATGTTCCCACTGTAGGACAGCTCCATAGCCATTATAGAGGGCATGTACCCCTACATTGTCAATCAAGTCAGGCTTAGTTAGGGTCAGCTCTGGGGAGACATAGTGTTTGCAATCGGTAGGCGCCGTAGCGTTGAGAACCGTGGAGGCATCAGCATATTCTACCTGATATTTGTTGGTTATGGTAGAGACAGGCACATACATCCTATGGCGATTGACATCGTATTCGTCATAGAACTTATACATCACATCCGTTACTGTGGTAGCTACCTGCCAAACATTGGAAGTTTTTACACGGGCTTTCATTCCCGTGAAATTACAAAAATCGGTATAGGAAGGCGTTCCTCCATGTTGGAAAGTAGTGGTAAGCTCTACCTCTCTATCGCAATTGCCTCCTCCTGTTTTCTTGCGTACTCCTATCGAGGTGAAAGGCTTGTCTGGCGTAGTTTTAACAGTATGGGTGAGCACTATAGGGGTGGCCAAGGCGCAATCCTCATAGGTAACAGTAATCACATCCCCTCCTTTTACCTTATAGGCGGACTTATGCACCATCGCATCATAAAGCGTACTAAGCCTAAACTCATTGTTGCCATATATATACCCGTTATTGGTACCTGTCTGTGGTAAAGCATCCGTATTGGTGAATTGTTCTGGAAAGCCTGGGAGCATTACCCCACCACGCTTTACCTCAACCTTAAGGTTATAGGTATAGAACTTATCACGGGTTACCTGATTGGGATTACTATTCCTATTAGGGAACTTGGGTGCTACGGCAAACTCATATTCGCCACAGTCGGCACAGGTATGTGCCAAGTGAAGTCGTACGGCCTCTGCTGAGAATCGGAGCGGGTTGGTCTGGGTACGTTCGGCCACACAATTCCCACCTACGTCCTTTACCTTAATAACATAGTCCTTCCCTACCTCCAAGCGCTTGCCTGCATCGGGTTCTATTTCTTTTTGAGTAGTTCCTGTAGCCCCTCCCTTAGGGAAAGAGGCATCGGCATTGCTTGCGGATACGACCACTTGGTTGTTATCTTTTCGGCGTACCTCTACCTGAAAGGGGCCTACGGCATTGGGGTTGTTGATCTCTACTGTAATCATTCCACGAGACCCCCTTAGTACCCCTTTCTGCTTACAGCTCTCCAAGGCAATACTTCTAAGGAAAGAGGCCGAAGCAGGCTTGGTGGTGAAACTTCTGACATTGCGGTTTTCTGTTTTTGCACAAGTTCCCCCTCCTACCTGGTCGGTTACCTCTATCTCGTACTTGGTATTGGCCTTAAGGCCTGTGGTAATCTGTACGGTAGTTTCATTGCCTGACTTAGTGGTAGGGGCAGAGGTGGCCGCAGGTGTAGCTTGGCCTACTTCATAGAGCTTAATCACAAAGGGGCCAGCCCCATTTTTTATCTTAAAGGTCATTTTCCCATCGGAGGTACACTCCCCTACGGCACGTTCAGCATCAGCCTGTTCGTAGGGTTCTACCACGATAAAGTTCCTATAGGTGGAAGTAATCGTTTGGGTGCCCTGTGTGGGGTGGGTCTTAGAACCATCTTTTCTAATGACCTTTACCTTATATGTGCCTGTAGGGAAGGCAAATTGTGTCTTCCCTGTTGCGTCAAAATCCTTTTGAGATTGTTTGACCCCTGCACTATTATAGAGTTCCACATGCCAAAGCGACACAGGAATACCTGCGGTAACCGCAGCTGACCAGTCTACCTTTATATTTCCTCCACATACCGTATTCTCCCCCGTAAGGGTATAGGCAGGAAGACTCTGTGCCAACGCAAAGAGCGGTAGCAAGAAAAAACCTATATATAGTAGCGATCTTTTCATAATAATATATTTATTGGAAAATCTTTATAATTGTTATTTGTCTATTACTAATGAGAATCAACAGTTATAGCCAATCATTTTTAGAATGCAAATAAATAGAATAATCGGCCAATTCTTAATTTGCTCTTTTTCAAGGGCAAATTGCCTCACATACTCCGCTTTCGCGGACTTTACCCCTACACCTGCTCACGCTAATTTTTCGCAAACCATTTCTGTTTGACTATAAGACAATCCCTAATGAGCATAGTTTTCTGTAGAAAGACTATTGATTTGCGTCATTAGTCACTGGTCACTAGTCACTGGTCACTATCTAAGCCAAGTCTCTACGGCTATCAAAGATCCACAACCTGCTAAGAAGCCTATGAGCGCTAGCCATGAGATGTGCTTTACATACCAGAAAAAGTCTATCTTTTCCATACCCATAGCCGCTACACCCGCAGCTGAACCTATGATGAGCAAGCTACCCCCTGTTCCTGCTGAGAAAGCGATAAAGTGCCACAGAGAAGCATCCAAAGGCTCTTGGAACATACCTATGGCAGCTGCCACTAGCGGTACGTTGTCTATCACCGCTGAGGCGAAACCAAGGATCATCACCACTATATTCTCATTGGGAACCACTTGGCTAAGAGTACCTGCAAAGTTGAAAAGAACACCTGTTACCTCCAAAGCTGCTACAGCCAAGAGAATACCTAGGAAAAACAATATACTGGAGTGTTCTATACGTCCTAAAGCACTATGTACTGAGAACGAAGGCTTGTCCCCTTCTGCCAATTCTGTATTAGGCTTGAGCAGCTCTGAAAAGAACCACACAGTGGCCAAGGAGAACAACATACCCAAATAAGGAGGCAAGTGGAACAAAGACTTAAATATAGGCACAAAGATAATACCTAATACCCCAATGATCAAGATAGGAGTACTGCTCTTGTAAGCCATGGTCTTATCCATCTGTGGCATGTCCAACTTCCCTTTGAAAATAGGCATAAAGGACGCAATAGCAAAAGGCACCAAGAAACAAAATACGGCAGGCAGTACCACATAGTCAATCAGTCTCATAGCAGTTACCTTATTGGCCATCCACAGCATAGTGGTAGTTACATCCCCTATAGGAGACCAAGCCCCCCCTGCATTGGCCGCAATGATCAAAAGTGACGCATACCATATACGTTCCTCGCGGAAAGGTACCAGCTTGCGCAAAATGGTAATCATTATTATTATAGTGGTAAGGTTATCTATCAAAGATGATAGGAAAAACGCTACAATCCCCATTACCCAAAGTAATTTTTTCTTTCTACGGGTCTTGATCATCTTTTTGATAATCTCAAACCCTCGGTGCATGTCGATGATCTCAACAATGGTCATCGCTCCTATGAGGAAGAAAAGAATTTCGGCTACCTTTCCTAAGTGATACAATAGGAGGCTATCAATGGCCTGAGGGTTCCCTCCCTCGTAATGTTCTGCCAAGGGAACTAGCCCCTTGTCAATTTCAAAAATAGGCAAGTTAGCCATTTTGAGGATTGTCCAGCACACAACAGCCATACCGAGTGCTGAAATCGTTTTGTCAATTTTCACCTGGTGTTCTACTGTAATAAACAGATAACCAATGAAAAACACCGCTACAATAAGATATTCCATAGCAATTTCCTTTATACTTTTTTGAGGGTGCAAGTTATAAAAAATTTATCAGAAAAACGAATTTTTCCACATAGTTTTTTCCTCTTTTTGTTGATAACTTTTTTGGGTGCTTCTTCACCCCTCTGCAAACAAGAGGAAAGACATGAAAATCAAGCAGTCAGCATACAGCTCAACCTTTGTTCATAAAAATAATATGGTTTTCTTTTCCTTATTTTTGAAAAAAAATGTATCTTTGCAGGGATTTTACCAAAACAATTAATTTCCTCATATGATTCCAAATTTCAAATACCCCACTCCTATTGACAAGGAAGTCGATTGGGATAAGTCCAAAACGATTATGAGTCGTACGGATGCGGCAGGTGTGATTGATTACGTCAATCAAGTATTCTGTGATGTATGCGGCTATAGTGAAGAAGAACTTATGGGTTCTCCACACAATATTATCCGCCATCCAGACATGCCTCGTGTCATTTTCAAGGTACTTTGGGACAATATACAACAAGGTATAAACTTCCATGCGGTGGCCAAGAACTTAGCCAAATCAGGCGAATACTACTGGGTGGTAACGGATTTTGACATCATCAAGGATGCCCAAGGCAAAATCGCAAGTTACTTGGCGCGTCGTACTTCTGTTCCTAAACAAAGTATAGATAAATACATCGCTCCCCTCTATGCCAAGATGCTACAAGTGGAAGCCGTAGGTGGTATGGAAGCCAGTGGTGCTTATCTGGCCAACTTCCTCAAAGAAAACGGCTACTACGACTATATTGACTTTATAGAAAACGCAATCCTTGAATTTAAGTGAAAAGTGAAAAATGAATAATTAATAGTGAATAATTAATAGTGAATAATTAATAATTAATAGTGAATAGTCATTGGTCACTACTCATTAACGCGAATCAATAGTAGAAGAACAATCATTAAGACGCAATAAATTGCTTATTAGGCAGTTAGCGAATAGTGTTTTAACTATTGATTCACGTTATTAGTCACTTGTCATTTGTCACTTGTCACTTGTCACTGTTTTTCTTCTTTTTCAAAAACAAATAGGTAGCGCCGCCTAAAAGACTAGCCATAAATGCGGCCAAGAGAAAGCTGCCTATAAGGTACTGCATAAGGTGTGCCTTGACAAACTCTTGGGTAATCTCACCCTTGGGAAGCAAGTCCCCGCCAACAAAAAATCCCCCTACCTTGAGCGAACTCCATACAATCACTGGGATTATAGGCGGAATACTGATGTTGGAAGCCAAAAAGGCCAAGGACTTATTCAGCCCCAATAGTACCGAAAAGGTAATAGTCAGTGCCGTTTGCAAGCCCCATAAGGGGGAAATACCAAAAAAAACACCCAAAGCTATAGAAAAGGCTTTCTTGCTATCGGAGAGTTTCGTCTCTAAAAGATCTTCCTTAAGAAACGCTCTAAAACTTTTTTTTTGAAACTTCCTCAGAAAATCACGAGGTTTGATATAAAAAAGGGCTATAAGCACCAAAACTGTGTTGAGCAAACTGATACGCACAAAATCCCACACAGGCCGAAAGTGAGAGACCCGCTCTTGTGGATCATAGAGCACTCGTATAGGCACGGACTTTATAGGCACTCCACGCCAACTGCTTCTAACAAGTACTTCTATCTCAAACTCAAACTTGCCTGTAAAATAGCGCTTCGGTATCCCCTCAAGCGGGTATAAGCGGTAACCTGACTGGGTATCAGGGAGCCTCACACCTGTCTCCAAGTGAAACCAAAAGTTGGAAAACTTATGCCCAAAACTACTCTTTCTAGGGACACCCTCCACAGTCATATCGCGGTTACCCACCAAGAGCGTGAGGGTAGGTTCTTGAGCTATAGCAGTAAGGAAATGAGCTATATCCTCTGGGAAGTGTTGCCCATCGGAATCTATCGTCAGCACATACTGGTAGCCCTTGGCTCTTGCCACACGAAAGCCCTCTTGCAAGGCCTTGCCCTTGCCTTTGTTCTGAGTGAAAGTAATGACTTCTATTTGAGGATAACGAGCAAGGATCTCGGCTGTACTATCAGTGGAGCCATCATTAACAACAATTACCTCAGGGGTATAGGAAAGAACCCCATCCAATACTCTGGAAAGGGTCTTTTCGTTGTTATAAGTAGGAATAAGTACAGCGTAGTTAGTCAATGATTAATGCTATTAAAACTTTAACTTTTTAGGATTACTTCTATTATCTACAAATGTTATTATTTGGACTTCTTTTTCGGCTTCTATGATTCTATAGTACATTGAGAAATTTCGCAATATAACAATTCTACGAATATTCTTCTCTTCCAAATAAATCGTCCCTATTTTAGGAAAATACCTCAATGTATCTAAGATTGTTTCTACTTGCCGATTCAAACTTATAGCATATTTGGGTGAATTATTGTTTTCTGCCCAAAAAAGAAGTATATCGTTATATTGTATCTTTGCCTCCGCTGTCCATAGAACAAGATATTCTGTTTCCATTAGTCCATGTATTTTTCCAATATCTTCCTTGCACTCTCCATAACCTCTTCATGGGAGACAAAATTTCCTGCTTCTGCATCCTTTAAGCCTCTCTCTATTGCCTGAAGTGTATATTCATCATATGTCTCATAAGCATTGGCTTTCTCTACCAATTCGTTATAGTCCTCTATAGGAAGTAATGCATAGGTCTTATTTCCTTGCTTATCTGTAAGGAAATGCGTGTCTGTTAGTGGTAAAGTGGCTGTATTCATAATATAGTTGTTTTGTTAGTGATTAGCTGTTAGTTACTCTGACTACTATCTAGCTAAATTTTTCAAATCCTTTGCCATATACTGCCTCTACATTGGTACGAGTTACAAAGGCTTCTGGATCTATGCTATTGACTAAGCGGAAAATAGTGGTACCCTCTCCACGGCGTGCAAAGACGATAATGACCTTCTGGGGGTTCTTAGTGTACCAGCCCACACCATCCACTACGGTACAACCGCGCTTGAGTTCGGTGTTGATATGGGTAGCAATCTCTTCATATTTCTTGGAGAGTATGGTAACCTGTATGGCTCGCTTGGCGCCATTCATCACCACATCCACTGTCTGATACATAATAGGCAAAAGGATAATCCCTAAGACCATTTTCTCTATAGTGTAGCCCTTAAGTACGAATATAGAGGACGTTACAACAAGTAAATCCACCACCAAGAGAATACGAGAGATGCGTATCTTGAAATATTTGGTTACTAAAAAGCCAATAATATCTACCCCACCGGTACTTCCATTGACTGAATAGACCATTCCTAAACCTGTTCCCATCAAAATACCTCCCAAGACTATGGAGATAAAAGTATCATGTATCAGCGGATTCGCCGTAAAGTATGGGGTCAGGTAGGTCTCCCCTATCTTCACCCCTAAGGTAAGCAAGCCTGCTCCTATGACTGTATTGATCACAAAAGTCTTGCCTAAAAAACGGAAGGCAAGTACTAAGAGCGTCAAATTTACCACTAATATAGTAGTAGAAGCATCTATGCCTGTAGCATATTTGATCAAAAGAGCTGCTCCTGCCAAGCCTCCTGTTACTACTTTATTAGGCATGATAAAACCTGTAAGCCCAATGGAATAGATAACAATGGCAAATGCCATGTAGAGATAATCTTTGATATAGAAAGATTTCAAATACTCAATGGTATTGTTCTTTTTGTCCATATATTATTGCTTTTTTTGCGGTACAAAAGTACGATTTTTTTTATGGTAAAAAAAGGTTTTCCTATAAATTTTAATCTATCGGAAATTTAGGAAATAATTCGTATTTTTGCGCTATCTAATTAGCTAATGCACCCATGTATCAATGCGCCATTTTGTCAATGTGCTCATTGACCAATTGACTCATCTGCTAATCAGTTAATCAACTCATTAACAATTAATAATTAACCATTAACAATTAAAAAAGTGTCCTATTTTTCTACTAATTTTACTTTAGGGATACTCGGAGGGGGGCAACTAGGAAAGATGCTCCTTAGTGAAACCCTCAAATACGATATCCGCACCATCGTGCTCGATCCTAGCGCAGAAGCCCCTGCTCGCTTCGGCTGTCATGCTTTCTTTCAGGGCGACCTGATGGATTATGACACGGTATACCAGTTCGGCAAGCAGGCCGATTTGCTTACCTTTGAAATAGAAAATGTCAATGTAGATGCCCTTGAACGCCTAGAACAAGAGGGGGTCAAGGTGTATCCTACCCCTGCAAGCCTTAGAATCATTCAGGACAAGGGCGCCCAAAAGGCTTTCTACAAGGCACATAAGATTCCTACGGCTCCCTTTGAGGCTTTCGACTCCCCTACTCTCTTGGCCGCTGCGGTTGCTGAAGGCCGATGGACATACCCCTTTGTGTGGAAGAGCACCCGCTTTGGCTATGATGGCAACGGAGTGAAGATTGTACGCAATCTTCAAGACCTCCATGCACTCCCCGAAGGGCCTTGTATAGCTGAGCAGTGTGCCGAAATAAACAAGGAACTTGCGGTGATTGTTGCCCGCAGTCCCAAAGGGGAAGTGGTCACCTACCCCGTGGTAGAAATGGAGTTTCACCCTGAGGCCAACCAAGTGGAGTATGTGCTTTGCCCTGCTCGTATTGCTGAGACTATCAGCAGCCAAGCCAGAAAAATCGCTCTACAAGTTGCCGAAGCCTTTGGCAGTATTGGCCTATTAGCTGTAGAACTCTTCCTTACTAAAGGGGGAGAGATATGGGTCAATGAGGTAGCTCCACGCCCACATAACTCTGGCCACTACTCCATTGAGGCAAGCTATACCTCTCAGTTTGAGCAGCACCTAAGAGCTATTTTAGATTTGCCTTTGGGCAGCACCGAAAGCAAAGTCGCTGGCGTCATGGTCAATCTCGTCGGAGCCGAAGGCTATGCAGGCAATGTGATCTATGAGCATATAGAGGACGTACTCTCCCTCCCTGGCGTTACCCCTCATATCTACGGCAAACGACAAACGCGTCCTTTCCGCAAAATGGGACATATCACCATCACCCACCGCGATATAGAACAAGCCCGCTTACTGGCTCAGAGGGTAAAAGAAACTATTAAGGTCATCAGCCGTCAGTAGGCATTGGTCAGTGGTTAGTGGTTAGTGGTTAGTGGTTAGTCTATTGCGACTAACCACTAACCACTGTTAAATACTTAACACCATTTTTTTATTGTATAAATTCTTACTTCTCAACAGCCTTTTCCTTGACTTCCCTGTCCTAAATGTTGTAATTTTGCAGCGTTTTAGTGGTTGTTAATCATTAATCATTATTGGCATTAATCATTATGGATGAGGCTTTAGAAATTCTTTGGACATATGCTCGTCGTGAGCCTTTGGATAGCAATGGAGAGACGGTTGTCCCTACCGTTAATAACAGTATTGCCGCTATCCGTATCATTATGCGTTTAGAAGGATGGGCAATGGGAAGTGAAAAGCGAAAAGTAAAGCCAAGCGAAAACTTGGAGCTTGGGTATGTGGGTGAAAAGCGGGCAACGCCTGCTTATGCAACGTCTGATAAGCCAGCACACGGTTGTATAGGCAAAGTCAGCAAAAATGAAGTAGGTAAGCCTTTCACCCAACCCAATATAGACGATGATGACAACGAGGGCGAATTGCCATTTACCCCTACACCTGCTCAACACCAATATCCCCAACCCAATACAGCTCACAACAATTACCCCTCCCAAGCCTGCGCCTGCTTAGTAGCTCCCTCGCCTTCGGAGAGAGGGTTGGGGGAGAGGAACCTCCTTTCCTTCACCCGCCATACACTCCCTTCTTTTGCTCCCGCGCCTTTCCATATCGCTTATTACGAGGTGCTAACCCGCTTTGCTATGGGAGAAATCAAAAAGCTCATGATCACCATGCCACCTCAACATGGCAAGAGCGAGGGTGCGACCCGCCGCTTACCTGCTTTCGTTTTAGGACAAGACCCTGACAAGCGCATTGCTATTGTCTCTTACAATGCTATCAAAGCGCGTAAATTTAATAGGGAATTGCAACGTATCATGGACGATGACCGCTACTATGAGCTGTTTCCACAAACGCTCCTCGCGGGTCAGGCAAGCTACCAAGAACAAGGCCGACGTAGTCGCAACTACGCCCGCAACTCCGATGAGTGCGAAATTGTAGGCTACCAAGGCAGCTTTAAAACGATAGGTGTAGGAGGTTCCCTAACTGGTGAACCTGTGGATATGTTGATTATGGACGACTTGTACAAAGATGCTTCCTCAGCTTGGTCGCCAGTCATCAGACAGAACGTGGCCGACTGGTACGATACAGTAGCCTCTACACGTTTGCACAACGATAGCCAACAGCTGTTGGTCTTTACTCGTTGGCACATGGAAGATTTAGCAGGACGCTTGCTCGAACAAGAGGGTATATATGACCCCATAGAAAACCCGCAAGGTTGGCTACTCGTTAGTTTCCCTGCCATACAGAACAGGCCACCGAGCGAGCAAGACCCTAGAGCAGAAGGAGAACCCCTATGGCCTGAAAGACATAGTTTGGAAAAACTCTTAGAGATAAAAGGTCGCTCCCCAACTGTCTTTGAAAGTTTGTACCAACAGAATCCACAGCCTTCCCAAGGATTGATGTACGAAGAGTTCAGCTGTTATACCGACTTGCCTTCTCGTTCCTACTCCGTAGCATATATAGATGCGGCCGATAGTGGGGCGGATTATCTATGCGCTTTGTTCTACAAAGAGGCGGAGGACGGCAACTATATTACAGATGTACTCTACACCAAAGACCCTATGGAGGTTACCGAAACAACCCTAACTTATATGTTGCAGCAACACCAAGTGGAGCGCTGCCATATCGAAAGCAACAACGGCGGAAATTTGTTTGTCAGCAACCTGCAACAACGTTCGTGGGATATGGGCAACCGACTGACGCGCTTTAATCCGTTTCACCAGAATCAGAACAAAACAGCAAGGATTTTTGCCGCATCAGCCTCTGTACAGAAGCTCATCAAGATGCCTCTGGATTGGAAAAAGCGCTTCCCGAAGTTTGCCCGTGACCTGACGGGTTACCTCCGTGTGGGTACCAACGCCCATGACGATGCCCCTGACGCGCTCACTGGCTCCATAGAGTGTCGCCAGCCCCCCAAGAGGGTCAGCGTCGCGGAGATGTTTGGACTTCGGTAGTGACTAATGACCAATGACTAACGACTAACGACAAGTGACTAGTGACTAATCCTATAGCACTAGCCACTCGTTCCCTCTTCGGAGGTTAGGGGGATTAGTCACTCGTCAAATGCTCTTTGCTTTCTAAGACGCAATAAATTGCGTCTTAACGAATTGGACAAAACAATCATTTTCTACCACTATTGCCATTAATCATTGCTGGCATTAATCATTATTGGCATTGACCATTAATCATTGCTGGCATTAATAATTAATCATTAATCATTGGTCATTAATCATTAAATTCGTATCTTTGTCGCTCATAAGAACCACCTTAATTTATTGCTATGATTTACATGGAACTATTGGTTGTCCTTGCCGCTATATTCATTGGTGCAAGAGTCGGAGGTATCGGCTTGGGTATCTTTGGTATGATGGGATTGGGCGTCTTGGTCTTTGGTTTTGGCCTTAAGCCTGGTAACCCGCCTATCGATGTGATGCTGATAATCGTGGCTGTGATCACCGCCGCGGCTACCTTGCAAGCAGCAGGGGGGCTGGATTACTTGGTCAAAGTGGCCGAGAAAATCCTGCGTAGAAACCCTGCTATGATTACCTTCTTGGCGCCTGTGGTATGCTATTTCTTTACTTTGTTCTCTGGAACAGGACATATTGCTTACTCACTGCTTCCGATTATCTCGGAGATTGCCACCGATAGCAAGGTGCGCCCTGAGCGTCCCCTCTCTATCTCGGTGATCGCCTCCCAACAGGCCATTACTGCCAGCCCTATCTCGGCCGCTACTGCTGCCTTGCTCTCAGCTGAACTTTTGGGAGATAGGGGCATCACCTTGGGCAATATACTTATGGTGTGTATTCCTGCCACTCTTATCGGGGTGATTGCAGGGGCTATTGCGGTGAATTTCGTGGGGGTTCCTTTGGAAAAAGACCCTGAGTACCTGCGTCGTATACAGGAGGGTATCCTCAGCCAAGACAAGAGTGAAAAAGCAGTCCCTAGTCCAGAGGAGCAGAAACGTGCTAAGACCTCTGTGATTATCTTCCTCTTAGGGGTATTCTCTATTGTTCTTTTCGGTTCTGTAGAGGCTCTACGACCTACATTCACCATTGACGGAAAAGCGGTACAACTGGGTATGACACAGACCATTGAGATTGTGATGATGTCCACCGCTGGCCTTATGCTGATCCTCTCCAAAGCGGATATCAACAAGGCTGTCAAGGGCTCCGTTTTTATTGCAGGTATGCAAGCGGTAATTGCCATTTTCGGGATTGCTTGGATGGGTGACACCTATTTCAATGGCAATATTGAGTTTTTCAAAGACCATATAGCCGAGATTGTCAACCAGTATCCTTTCCTTTTCGCCGTGGCGCTCTTTGTCATGTCTATTTTCCTTTTCAGCCAAGCGGCTACCGTACGTACGCTCTACCCCTTGGGATTAGGATTGGGGATCTCTCCCCTTGCCATGGTAGCTATGTTCCCCGCTGTCAATGGGTATTTCTTTATTCCGAACTATCCAACCGTAGTGGCAGCGATCAACTTTGACCGTACAGGTACCACTCACATTGGCAAGTATGTGCTCAACCACTCCTTCCAGCTCCCTGGCTTTGTGGCGACCATAGTGGCGATCGCTGTAGGATATACAATCATTGCCTTTATGTAACTGATTATCAAAACTATAATAAATGAAATTTTTTAAAACCGTTTTAGCTGTCATAGTAGGCTGCTTTACCAGCTTATTCCTCCTCTTACTGATTTTCATCGGTATGGCTTCTTTCTTTGCGCCCAAGGAGGACGCTCTTGAGATTAAGGACAACGCCATACTTTCCTTAGACTTTCAGCAGGAGGTATATGAGTATAGCAACCCTATACACATCAAGGATTTCGACTATGACATCAGCCAGGATAATACCCTGACAGCGATTCTAAGGGCTATTGAATATGCCAAAACAGATAAGCAGATCAAGGGAATTGTTCTAGGAGGTACCCAAGGTATCAAGGGACGTGCCCACTTGCAGGATATTCGTGAGGCCGTAGAGGATTTCAAGACCTCCGGCAAGTTCGTCTATGCCTTTAGCGAAGGGGCAACCCAGTCGGATTATCTCTTGCAGAGTGTGGCCGATTCGCTCTTTGTGGGTACCCTCTCCGAACTCAATGTACAGGGACTTAGTGCTGAAGTACTCTATTACAAGGACTTACAAGAGAAAACAGGAATCCACATGGAAGTCTTCCGCCATGGTAAGTACAAAAGTGCCGTAGAGCCTTTCTTGGAAAACAGCATGAGTGAGGCCAACCGCGAACAGATAAAGGCTTACCTTAGCTCCTTGTGGGAAAACTATGCCCATGATGTGGCGCAAAGCCGTGGTTTCTCTGTGGCTGACCTCAACCAAATTGCCGATAGCCTTTGGGGGCGTACCCCTGAGCTGGCACTCTCTCATCACTTAGTGGATAAGATTGCTTTCCAAGATGAGTTTGAAAAAAGCCTATGCAAGGCCACTGGAGTCAAAAAAGTAAAGGATTTTGAATTAGTTCCTATAGAAAAATATACAAAGAAAGTAGCCGTTGAGTATAAAAAGAACTTACTCAAAGAGCGAAAGAAAGCGCATATCGCAGTGATCTTCTGCAACGGAGAAATCGTATATGGCCCCTCCGAGGAGGCTACAGTAGGCAACGAGACTATTATCCAGGCCTTACGCCAAGCACGCGATAAGGAGTCTGTGAAGGCCATTGTGCTACGTGTGAATTCCCCTGGGGGAAGTGGCCTAGCTTCTGAGCTGATACATAGGGAGATAGAGCTTACCCAAAAGGTAAAACCTGTCTATACTTCTATGGGCAACTTGGCCGCTTCAGGCGGTTACTATATCGCTTGCAACTCCAAGCGTATCTTTGCCGACAAGCAGACCATTACAGGTTCTATCGGGGTATTTGGTATATTGCCCAATTTCAAAGATTTGGCCGACAAATGGGGGATCAACAGCGAACAAGTACAGACACACCCCAATGCGCTTACCTATAGTTTGTTTGAGAAAACACCTGAGAAAACCCGCCAGGTATTCACCGAGGGAATTGAGCTATTTTATAAGAAATTTGTTCAACGGGTAGCTGACGGACGCCACATGAGCTGGGAGCAAGTGGATTCCATAGCTCAAGGACGTGTATGGACAGGCGCCGACGCGCTAAAACTAGGCCTTGTAGATGAAATAGGCAACCTTAAGCAGACCATTGCCTATGCTGCCAAAGAAAACAACCTCACCGAGGGTAATTATGGCCTTTTGGCTTATCCTGTTGTAGAAATTGATTTCTCTAATTTCATGAAGAAGCGTTTCCGTGCCTCTACCCAAGCTGAACTTAGAGAGATGATAAGGCAAGAAATAGGTACCAATGTGTATCAGGGAATGCAACAGCTTAAGAATGCTGTTCCCTCCTCTGGCACCTTCTTACAAGCGAGAATGCCCTATGATGTGTATATCAAATAAATAGATAGTCTATAGAGATTACTTGTGCATGAGTTCCTTATAGAACTGAGGATACACCTTACAAGTAGCCTCTATAGTCTCTCCCTGAAGAAAAGGCTTACCTGTGCCTTGTATATAGTCTATAGCCTCTTGGGGAAGAGTGCCTTTGACGGTAGTAATAGCATCGGAATAGCGGCTGGCAATCTTGATAAGGTTTAGGCTATGAGGCTCTTTTAGTTCCTCTGCTTCCTTTTCTGTGATTTCATCGAAGCCTACTTTAGAAAGTAGCGCCGCATCCAGCTGCCCCTCAAAGGAAGAGCGCAAAAAGCAAGTAATAGTCTTGGTATTATAGAAGATGGGTTCGTCCTTGTAGTAAGTTCTTAGGTAGAGCGGAAGCAGTGCCCCAAGCCAACCCTGTATATGGATCAGATCAGGAGACCAATTGAGTTTCTTAACTGTCTCTATGATCCCCTTAGCAAAGAAGATACAACGCTCATCGTTGTCAGCATAGAGTTTCCCTTGGTCGTCAAAGGCATCTTCTTGCTTGAAATATTCGTCATTATCAATAAAGTACACCTGCATACGCTCCTTTTGGATAGAGGCTACTTTGACAATCAGTGGCATATCCACATCATTGATAACCAAGTTCATTCCTGAAAGACGAATCACCTCATGCAACTGATGACGGCGTTCGTTGATGTCTCCATAACGGGGCGTAAAGATACGCAATTGTCCTCCTGTGGTATTCAGGGCGCGTGCCAAATCAAAAGCGCGTTGGGCTATTTCTGTCTCTGCCTGATAAGGCAACACCTCAGAAGAAACATAAAGTATCTTTTTATTTTTCATAAGTGTATTTTTTTTAGACGAAAAACATTCAGGCACAAAGTTACAAAAAAAATTACAAACAAACCACTATCAACAAAAAAATAGTTTCGTAAATTCATAAAAAATGCAAATTTTTGACAAGAAATTAGATTTACAGTCTTTTTTGGCTCCCTTGTTCCAAGAAAAAAAATCAGTAGGCCTTGTCCCTACTATGGGAGCGCTCCACAACGGACATTTGTCCTTAATGAAAAAAGCCTTGCAGGAGAACGACCAAGTCGTGGTCAGCGTCTTTGTGAACCCCACTCAGTTCAACAATGCAGAGGATTTAGAGAAGTACCCACGCAACCTGGAAAAGGACGCGGCTACCATCGCCAGCCTATCGGACAAGATTGTGCTCTTTGCTCCCGAAATTTCCGAAATGTATGAGGGTGTTCCCTCCTCTGGCAGTTATGACTTTCAGGGCTTGGACAAGGTCATGGAAGGCGCTTTCAGGCCTGGACACTTTGAGGGGGTAGCCACCATCGTAGAAAAGCTTTTCAGGCTGGTAACCCCTACCCGTGCTTACTTCGGAGAAAAGGACTACCAACAAATATTGATTATCAAGCGTATGGTCGCCCAGCGAGGCCTACCTGTGATGCTGGTGCCTTGCCCTATCATCAGGGAGGAAAGTGGCCTTGCTATGAGTTCTCGCAACGAGCGCCTCTCCAGCGAAGGACGCCAGCAGGCAGCTTTCATCTACAAGGTACTCCAAGAGGCCAAAGCGCGCTTTGCCTCCAGCTCCATTGCCGAGGTAAAGGCTTTCGTTGAGCAACAATTTGCCCAAGCACCTGCCTTCGAATTAGAGTATTTCTTAATCGTAGACGAAAATACCCTCCAAGAGGCCACCCAGAAACAAGCCAACAAGGCTTACCGTGCTTTTGTCGCCGCTTATATTGAGGGCGTACGACTTATTGATAACCTTTCCTTATAGTCATGCAACAGATTACCAGCCTACAGAATCCCCTTGTCAAATACCTCTTTACCCTCACCCAAAAGTCCAAGCAGCGCAAGGAACATCAACAATTTCTTATAGAAGGAAAACGCGAGATTACCTTGGCCTTACAAGCAGGCTACCTCATTGAGCAGTTATTCATCTGCCCCGCTATCCTAAGTGAGGCAGAGGTCGAAAGATTTTTTGCAGGGTATAAGTATACGGCTATTTCAGCAGAGGTGTATGAGAAGCTCTCCTATCGCTCCTCTACCGAGGGGATATTGGCGCTGGCACAGTGTAAAGACCATGCGCTTTCTGGAAGTGTATTCCAAAAAGCGCATCCTTTAGTCTTGGTTGCCGAAGCTCCCGAAAAACCTGGCAACATTGGGGCACTACTACGTACCGCCGATGCCGCAGGGATTGATGCCGTCTATATCGCCAATCCTAAGACAGACCTGTACAATCCCAATATTATCCGTTCCAGCGTGGGCACTGTCTTTACTGTTCCTATTTTTATGGGCAGTAGTGAGGATATTCGCTCTCACTTACAGCAGCAGGGCTTTGCTATCTATTGTGCCGCTCTTTCGGCCTCTGTGCCTTATGATGAGGTGTCCTATAGGGGGCGTACCGCTATTATGGTAGGTACCGAGGACATTGGCCTCTCCCCTACTTGGCTAGAGGCTTCCTCCCAGAATATTATCATTCCTATGCAGGGCAAAATTGACTCTATGAATGTATCTGTCAGTGCAGCCATCCTTATTTTTGAAGCTGTCCGACAGCGAAAAAGCTAAACGATCTTCCCGATGGAGTTCTCTCTGGCCAATACAATAAGTACGTCTTCCTTATCCAAGCGAAGATTCGGATCTGGAGTTACATTCATCTTGCCATCACCATGCTTGACCGCCAATATATTGATCTCATACTTATGCCTTAAGTTCAGCTCCATAAGCGACTTGCCTATATAGCTCTTTGGAATTTTGACCTCGTAGATAAAATAGTCCTCCGAGAACTTAAAGTATTCTATGATCGTAGGGTGTAGCATAGAGTAGGCAATCTTTTCCCCCATGGACTCCTCTGGAAAAACCACTTGGGTAGCCCCAATCTTTTCCAAAACACGACCTTGGGTGTGATTCACTGCCTTACAGATGATATCTTTCACACCTAAATCCTTTAGGTGTAAAGTAATCAATATGCTCGCTTGTATATTGTCTCCTACACTGACAAAGGCCATATCAAAGTCGTCTTTCACTACATTCTTCAGGGCTATCTCATCGGTAGCATCCAAGATAACGGCATCATCTATGATACCCTCATTCAGGGCTTGCTTGATCAGTTCCTCATTGGCATCAATGGCCAGTACAGTGGATTTATTTTTATAAAGGGTCTTGGCTACGGATTTACCAAATTCGCCCAAACCTATGACTAAAAAACTTTTCATAATTATCCTATTAATATATTTTCTTTAGGGTATTTATAATTACCAACTATTCTCTCACGAGAAAAAGCCAATACAATTGTAAGCGGCCCTACCCTACCCAAAAACATGGTAAAGAGTAAGATAGTTTGAGAGGCTGTACTCAAAGAATTGGTAATCCCCATGGAAAGCCCTGTGGTAGAGAAAGCCGACATAACCTCAAAGAGAATCTTTAGAATTTCCACCTTTGGATCAAAGTAAGTTATAAGTAATGCAGCAAGAAAGACATACAACAGAGTTATAAAAACCAAGGTAGAGGCCTTATTGAACAGCTGCCATGAGATACGTCGTTTAGAGTACTCTATATACCGTCTATTGAGCAAAGAGGTACGTACCCCTAAGTATAAAACACCAAGAGTAGTAGTTTTTATCCCTCCTCCTGTAGAACTAGGCGAAGAACCTATGAACATCAGCAAAATCCACAAAAAAGCCGTTGCTGCTGAAATCTCTGTTATAGGTATGGTATTGAAGCCCACCGAACGCAGTGTGGCTGAGTGGAAGAAGCTAATAAGCAGCCTATTCCCCACAGAGTGCCCCGCATAAGCGTCCATATGATTGTATTCTAAAATAAAAAACAGCAAGGTGCCTGCCCCAAAAAGAATCAAGGTAATCAGGCTGGAAAACTTAGAATTGACACTGATTTTTCTACGCTTTCCTCTGATATACTCAAAGAGTTCTATAATAGCAGTAAAACCGAAACCTCCTAAGAACATCAATGGAATAATAATGAGGTTCATAGGAATATCAAAGGTATAATCTTGCAAACCATTGGGATAGAGAGCAATCCCTGCATTACAAAAAGCCGATACCGAATGAAAAATTGCATAGAAAAGAGCTTTGTACCAGCTATATTGCTTGATAAAAACAAAAAAAAGCAGAAAAGCACCTATAGCTTCTATGAGCAGAACGATAAAAACTACCTTTTTGATATGAGAATACAAGTCTATCTTAGCCTCATGGTTCATACCCTCAGAGATCAATCGCTTGGTATAGAAGCCTATTTTTTTAGTAATAAGCAGCACAATCACTGAAGAAAAAGTCAGTATTCCCAAGCCTCCCAGTTGTATCAACAGCAAAATGCACACCTGCCCATAGTCCGAGAGTATACCATGCATATCACAGATAGAGAGACCTGTACCTGTAACAGCCGAAGTAGCGGTAAAAAGTGCCTCAAAGAAAGTAAACCCGCTCCCCGCGCTATGCGTAAAAGGCATCATCAACAGCCCCGCCCCTACACATATCAGAAAGAGGAAAGAGATTATAATAATGGTATAAGGAGAACAATTACGTAACATCAATAGTGATTAGTGATTAGCGAACAGCGAATAGTGAATAACAAGCAACAGGGTGACACTTTTCACTCTTCACTTAATTAATAGGTGGCAAAAGTACTAAATATAAACAAGCTAACCAAATATTTTAAAACTTAGTTTCTAAACATCAATCAATAGTTAAAATATCATTTACTAATCCTCTAAGACACAACAAATTCCATGAATAGTCATTAGTCACTCGTCATTAGTCACTTGTCATTGGTCACTCGTCATTGGTCACTTGTCACTTGTCATTGGTCATTATTCTTATCCCCTTAAAAATTCTAAATAATCAGAATAGAATATTATTTTTTCCCAAACAAAACAACAATCATAGAAATTACAGTTAAAAGACAAAAAAATATTTTACTCCTGCTTGATATGTCAAAAAAAAAACGTATGTTTGTGGTAGCTAAAAAAAACACTTTTGCTATGGAAAATACAGTAAAACTAACTTTCGAAGGAAAGGAATACGAGTTCCCGCTGGTAGTGGGAACCGAAAACGAAAAAGCAATTAACATAGAGAAATTGCGCGCCCTCACAGGGCTGATTACCTTAGACTCTGGCTACAAGAATACTGGTTCTTGCAAGAGTGCTATTACTTTCTTGGACGGAGAAAAAGGTATCCTCCGCTATCGTGGCTATAACATAGAGGATTTAGCAGCCAAGGCAGAGTTCTTGGAAGTGGCTTACCTGCTGATCTTCGGAGAACTCCCCACGGTAGAAGAGTATGACAAGTTCAAGAAAACCATTCACAAGTACACCTTGGTACATGAGGAAATGCGCCAAATACTCAATGGTTTCCCTAAGGCTGCCCACCCTATGGGGGTACTCTCAGCCGCCACCAGTGCGCTGACTGCCTTTAATCCTGTTCCAGTAAATGTGAAATGCGAAAAAGATGTGTATGAAGCAGTGTGTAAGGTGATGGCCAAAGTGACCATTATCGCCACTTGGGTATATCGTAGGCGTGAAGGATTACCACTGAACTATTACAACAATGATTTGGGTTATATCGAGAATATTCTACAGTTATTCTTCTCTATCCCTACCGAAAAGTATGAGATCAACCCAACCGTAGTTTCAGCTCTTAACAAACTACTTATTCTCCATGGCGATCATGAGCAAAACTGCTCTACTTCTACCGTACGCTTGGTAGGCTCTTCCGAAGCGGGACTCTTCGCTAGTATCTCCTCTGGGGTATCTGCCCTCTGGGGTCGCCTACATGGCGGGGCTAACCAAGCCGTAATTGAAATGCTCGAAGAGATTCACAAGGACGGAGGCGATGTGGATAAGTTCGTTCGCCGTGCCAAAGACAAGGACGATCCGTTCCGCCTTATGGGCTTCGGACACCGTGTATATAAGAACTTTGACCCGCGTGCTACTATTATCAAGGCCGCAGCCGACGATGTGCTCAATGCCTTGGGCATAGACGAACCTATCTTCGCTATTGCTAAGCATCTAGAAAAAGTAGCTCTTGAGGACGAATACTTCAAAGCTCGTAACCTTTACCCCAATGTGGATTTCTATTCTGGTATCATCTACAAGGCTTTGGGCATGCACTTAGAAATGTTTACCGTACTCTTTGCCATCGGCCGCCTACCTGGTTGGATTGCACAATGGAAAGAAATGCGCCAAGGCGGAGAGCCTATCGGTCGTCCACGCCAAATATATGTAGGAGCCACCCAACGTCCATTTGTGGAACTTAACAAGAGATAGTCATGAAAAGTATCGTATATACCAAAACCGACGAAGCTCCTTTTTTGGCCACACACTCACTACTGCCTATTATTCAGCGCTTCTGTGCCTCTTCAAATGTCACCTTTGAGCTGAAGGATATTTCTTTGGCAGGGCGTATCTTGGCAGCTTTCCCCGAATGGCTCTCTAAGGAGCAACAGGTGAAAGATGACTTAGATGAGTTGGGGCACTTAGCCACTACCCCTGAGGCCAATATCATCAAATTGCCCAATATTAGCGCCTCTGTACCTCAGCTCAAGGCGGCCATTGCCGAATTGCAAAAACAAGGCTATCCCCTCCCCCCCTATCCTGAAGCTCCTGCTACGGAAGAAGAAAAGACTATCAAAGCACGTTATGATAAGGTAAAAGGAAGTGCTGTAAACCCCGTACTTAGGGAAGGTAACTCCGACCGTCGTGCCCCTAAAGCGGTCAAAGCCTATGCCAAAACCCACCCGCATAGTATGGGGGCTTGGAGTAAGGATTCCAAAACCGCTGTAGCTACCATGGACGAAGGGGATTTCTATCATAACGAACAGTCAGTAACGCTCAAAGCTGCCGACACCGTACGTATAGAACTACTCACTGCCTCTGGTAAAACCCAACTGCTCAAGGACAACCTCCCTCTACAAGAAGGAGAGATTATCGACGCTACAGTAATGAGCCGAAAGGCCTTACTGGATTTCTATAAAAAGCAGTTTGCCCGTGCTAAGGAGCTAGGGGTATTGCTCTCTTTGCACCTGAAAGCCACCATGATGAAGGTCTCCGATCCTATTCTCTTTGGCTATGCCGTGGAAACTTTCTTTGAGCCACTTCTTAGCAAATATGCTGATACCTTCAAGCGCTTAGGAGTGAATACACGCAATGGCTTCTCCGATGTCTTAGACAGAATAAGCTCCCTCCCCGATGCTGAAAGAACTGCTATTGAAAAAGATATAGAAAAGGTATTTGCCCAGGCGCCCGCTGTGGCCATGGTCAATTCCGACAAGGGCATCACCAACCTACACTTCCCTAACGATGTAATTGTAGATGCTTCCATGCCTGCCATGATACGCAATTCAGGGAAAATGTGGGACGCCAAAGGGCAAACCCAAGATACCCTCGCCGTACTACCCGACAGCAGTTATGCAGGAGTATATCAGGTAGTGATAGACTTCTGCAAAGAATATGGAGCTTTCGACCCTACCACTATGGGTTCTGTGCCCAATGTAGGCCTCATGGCGCAGAAAGCCGAGGAATATGGTTCTCATGACAAGACTTTCGAAGTACCTGAAGACGGGGAAATACGTGTTGTAGGGGCGCATGGCAAGGTATATCTCTCTCACCAAGTAGAACGAGGCGACATTTGGCGTATGTGCCAAGTGAAAGATGCGCCCGTACAGGACTGGGTAAAGCTCGCCATAAGCCGTGCAAGAGCTACAGGTGCTCCTGCTGTCTTCTGGCTGGATACCCTCCGCCCTCACGACCACGAACTTATCAAGAAAGTAGGTCGCTATCTGAATGACTACGACACCGAAGGATTGGAAATCCATATCCTCTCCCCCGAAGAGGCTACCCTTTTCTCCCTCAAGCGAGCTAAAAAAGGATTGGATACCATCTCTGTTACTGGTAATGTCTTGCGCGACTACCTCACCGACTTATTCCCGATCTTGGAACTCGGTACCAGTGCCAAAGTGCTTTCCATTGTCCCTCTAATGAACGGCGGCGGACTTTTTGAAACAGGTGCGGGAGGTTCTGCGCCTAAGCTAGCCGAACAGCTCTTCCAAGAAAATCACTTGCGTTGGGATTCCCTTGGGGAGTTCCTCGCCTTGGGTGCTTCCTTAGAGCACTTTGCACAAACCTACAAAAACCCGAAGGCACAAGCCCTTGCCGATGCTTTGGACGTAGCTGTAGGCAAAGTCCTTGAAGAAGGCAAATCTCCCCAATCCAAGGTAGGCACCTTGGACAACCGTGGCAGCCATTTCTTCTTGGCGCGTTACTGGGCTGAGGCTTTAGCCGCACAAACTCAGGACAGTGCTCTCGCCCAAGAATTTGCACCTATCGCCAAAGCCTTGGCCGATAATGAGGCACAAATCTTAAGCGAACTTATGCAGGTGCAAGGAAAGCCTGTAGATATACAAGGCTACTATCACCCCAACGAAGCACTAACCTTCGAGGTGATGCGCCCTAGCCAAACACTTAATTCAATTATTAATGGCTAATTTTTAATGATTTATAATTTGTTTGTAGGGGTAAATGGTAATTCTCCCTTGTACGAATGACAATTTACCCCTACAATAACTCAAAACTAAAAATTCAAAACTTAAAACTAACAACATATGGCATTTGATATTGAAATGATAAAAAAGGTATATGACCGTATGCCTGAGCGAGTAGATAAGGCGCGTAGCATCGTAGGCCGCCCCCTTACCCTCGCTGAAAAAATCCTCTATGCACACCTTTGGGAAGGAACACCTACCCAGGCCTTTGCAAGAGGAAAAGATTATGTGGATTTCGCCCCTGACCGCATCGCTTGTCAGGACGCCACCGCTCAAATGGCGCTCTTACAGTTCATGCACGCTGGCAAATCCAAAGTGGCTGTACCTACAACCGTACACTGCGACCACCTTATCCAAGCCAAAGAAGGTGCCGAAATAGACCTTAAAGTGGCTACCGAACAGTCCAAAGAGGTTTTTGACTTCCTTTCCTCTGTATCTAACAAATATGGGATTGGTTTCTGGAAGCCAGGGGCTGGAATTATCCACCAGATTGTCTTGGAAAACTATGCCTTCCCAGGAGGGATGATGATTGGTACTGACTCCCACACTGTCAATGCAGGAGGCTTAGGTATGATTGCCATAGGTGTCGGAGGTGCCGATGCGGTAGATGTGATGGCTGGTATGGCTTGGGAGCTAAAATTCCCTAAACTCATCGGGGTCAAACTCACTGGTAAGCTCAACGGATGGACTGCCCCTAAGGACGTAATCCTCAAAGTGGCTGATATCCTTACTGTGAAGGGGGGTACAGGCGCTATTGTGGAATACTTCGGCGAAGGTGCTCAATCCCTCTCTTGTACTGGTAAAGGTACAATCTGTAACATGGGGGCTGAGATAGGAGCTACAACCTCTACCTTTGGCTATGATGAGTCCATGCGCCGCTACCTCAAGGCTACTGGCCGCGAGGACGTTGTAGCTGCTGCTGATAAAGTAGCTGATTACCTAACCGCTGATCCTGAGGTATATGCCGAACCTGAAAAATACTTTGACCAACTTATTGAGATCAACCTCTCCGAGTTAGAACCTTATATCAATGGGCCTTTCACTCCTGACCGTGGTACGCCTGTAAGCAAGATGAAGGAAGTAGCCCGTGCCAATGATTGGCCTCTCAAAGTGGAATGGGGGCTTATTGGTTCTTGTACCAACTCCTCCTATGAGGATTTAAGCCGCGCTGTATCAGTGATTAAGCAAGCCATTGAGTTGGGCGTAACGCCTAAGGCTTCCTTTGGTATCAACCCAGGCTCCGAACAGATTCGTTACACCATCGAGCGCGATGGTATCATAGATACTTTCAAACAACTCAGCACCAAGGTATTTACCAACGCTTGCGGCCCTTGTATCGGTCAGTGGGACAGAGAAGGAGCAGAAAAACAGGAGAAAAACACCATTGTGCACTCCTTCAACCGTAACTTCTCCAAGCGTGCCGACGGAAACCCTAATACCCATGCCTTTGTAACCTCCCCTGAAATGGTAGCTATGCTAGCCATTGCTGGTCGCTTAGACTTCAACCCTCTTACCGATACCCTTATCAACGACAAGGGCGAAGAGGTAAGGTTCAAACCTCCTTACGGAGAAGAACTCCCAACCAAAGGATTTGCCGTAGATGACCCTGGTTATCAGGCACCAGCCAAAGATGGTAGTAATGTAGAAGTTGTGGTATCCCCTACCTCCAACCGCCTACAACTCTTGGCGCCTTTCGCCCCTTGGGACGGAAAGAATATCACCGGAGCTAAGCTGCTCATCAAAGCACAAGGCAAATGTACTACCGACCATATCTCCATGGCAGGGCCTTGGTTGCGCTTCCGTGGACACTTGGACAATATCTCCAATAATATGCTCATCGGGGCAGTAAATGCCTTCAATGGAAAGACCAACAGTGTCAAAAATCAGCTCACAGGTGCGTATGACGAAGTGCCTAAGGTACAACGTGCCTACAAGGCAGCTGGGGTTCCTTCTATCGTAGTGGGCGACCAGAACTATGGAGAAGGTTCCTCTCGCGAACATGCGGCTATGGAGCCACGCCACTTAGGGGTGAAGGCTGTTTTGGTTAAGTCCTTTGCACGTATCCATGAGACCAACCTCAAAAAACAGGGTATGCTCGCGCTAACCTTTGCCAACGAGACTGATTATGATAAAATACAAGAAGATGACACTATCAATTTCCTTGACCTCACCGACTTTGCACCTAACAAACCCCTACACTTGGAGTTTGTCCACAAGGACGGTAGCAAGGATGTCATCACCTGCAACCATACTTACAACGCCTCTCAAATAGAGTGGTTTAAGGCAGGAAGTGCACTGAACCTCATTGCTAAGAATTAGTAATCAAATGCCAGATGTCAGTAGTTAGTGGTTAGATGTCAATAGTCTCTATAGACTGATTTCTGACCACTGACTACTGATAACTGATAACTGACTACCGACCACTGATAACTGAATTTTTATTTTTTATTTTTTACTTTTTTCACTACCTTTGCGTTTCAATCTAAAGTAGGAAGCTATAAGTGCCTTTTTTACCTTATTACTTTTTACTTTTTACTTTTTAAAAACATGAGTATCAAAGAATTATTACAAGAAAAGACAAATGTAGACGAGGTTACCCTCCGTGGGTGGGTACGTACCTTTCGCAGCAACCGCTTTATAGCCCTTAATGATGGCTCTACCTTGGCCAACTTACAGGTGGTAGTGGATTTCGAACATACCCCTGAGGAAACCCTCAAGCGTATCACCACAGGAGCTGCTATTGAGGTAAAAGGGAAGGTAGTAGAAAGCCAAGGAAAAGGCCAATCTATTGAGGTACAAGCCACTGAAATTACCATCTTAGGAGACTGTAACCCCGACGAATACCCTATTCAGCCAAAGAAACACTCTTTGGAGTTCCTCCGCGAGCAGGCTCACTTGCGCGTACGTACCAATGCTTTCGGGGCTATCATGCGCGTACGCTCTACTTTGGCCTATGCGGTACATAAGTATTTCCAAGACAATGGCTTTTTCTATGTCAATACCCCAATTATCACAGGTAGTGATGCCGAGGGCGCAGGGGAAATGTTCCGTGTAACTACCCTTGACCCTAAGAATCCGCCCCTTACCGAAACAGGTGAGGTAGATTACAAAAAAGACTTCTTCGGGCGTGAAACCAACCTTACGGTATCTGGACAGCTCGAAGGGGAAACTTTTGCTATGTCATTAGGGAAAATATACACCTTTGGCCCTACTTTCCGTGCAGAAAACTCCAACACCTCTCGCCACTTAGCCGAATTCTGGATGATTGAGCCTGAAATGGCCTTCTATGACCTTATTGACAACATGAATTTGGCAGAGGACTTTATCAAATATGTTCTCAAATACACCCTAGAGGTACGTCGCGAGGATATAGAGTTCTTAAACCAACGCTTCTTAGAAGAGGAAAAGACCAAACCACAAACCGAACGCAGCGAGATGTCCCTTATTGAGAAGTTAGAGTTTGTCATTCATAACGACTTCAAGCGTGTAAGCTATACCGAGGCGGTGGAAATTCTCAAGAACTGTAACCACAACAAAAAGAAGAAGTTCCAATATCTCATAGACGAATGGGGAGTAGATCTGCAAAGCGAACACGAACGCTATTTGGTAGAGAAACACTTCGGTTGTCCTGTGATTCTCTATGACTATCCTGCCAAGATCAAGGCTTTCTATATGCGCCTGAACGAAGATGGTAAGACGGTTCGCGCTATGGATATTCTTTTCCCTGGTATTGGAGAGATTGTCGGCGGTTCTCAGCGTGAAGAGCGTTACGACGTCCTCAAGCAGAAAATAGAAGACTTAGGCATGGACGAGCAGACCCTTTGGTGGTACCTCGAACTACGCAAGTTCGGTACGGCCGTACATAGCGGTTTCGGTCTGGGCTTTGAGCGCTTAGTACTCTTTACCACAGGTATGACCAATATCCGTGATGTAATCCCCTACCCTCGCACCCCACAAAGTGCAGAGTTCTAAAATACCCCAAAAAGGCTGTCCGAAAAGGGTAGCCTTTTACTTTCAGATAATATTTCACTATCTTTGCTCCCACAGAAGCACTCTTATGAAAAAATATCTATTCTATACTTTAGCTTTAGTAGGATGTTGGCTCCTACCCATAGGAGTACATACTTTAGTGAGTGTTTTCTATGAAAAAAACTTCACTTATACCACTATACATGGAGTTTCATGGGGACTATCTATCTATTTTCTATTTTATTACTATAATGCTGTGGGATTACTCCTTTCCTTTCTATTATTTCAATGGAAAAGAGGACTATTTTTTGTACCTTATGGATTACTTTCTCTAGAGATATTACAGCATTTCCCCTATCGTCCTTTGAGAACTTTACTCATATGGGGTAGTATAAGTATAGGCTATGGCTTATTATTTGTGTTATTAAACCGATTTAGAAAAACAAACCGTATTCAGAATGAAAAAGATATTTAACAAACAAAACAACTTCCTTTTTGCCTTAGTGGGCATGATCATCTTAGCAAAAATCATCCCTTATAGAGATGAATACAGTGCGGTATTTAACCTAAACCGCTTTATTGATTGGGGAATTTGTATTATCTTCTTGCTCTACGGACTAAAACTCAACATCAAAGAGGTATTTCGGGATATAAAGAACTGGAAACTTCACCTATTGGTACAAGTGGGTACCTTTGTCCTCTTTCCGCTCTTGGTGGCTTTGTTCTACCCATTAGCCAAGGGAACAAACTACCAGTTGGTCTGGCTCTCTATTTTCTTTTTAGCGAGCTTGCCCTCCACGGTATCCTCCTCAGTGGTAATGGTTTCTATTGCTAAGGGCAATATTACCTCGGCTATATTCAACGCCTCCATATCGGGACTGATAGGGATTGTAGCTACGCCCCTACTCATGGGCTTTTTCTTAGAAAACACCTCGGCTGAGGTGGATCAAGGGGAGATTATTCAGCAGCTATTACTCAAAGTACTGCTACCTATCGTACTGGGGCTATTATTGAATCCTCTTTTGAAGAAATGGGTAGATAAATACAGCAAATGGATAGGTCAGTTTGACCGATTTATTATTTTGCTCATTGTATATGAGAGCTTTTCCGATGCTTTTGTCAAGCAGATATTCCTTTCGGTCTCTCCTATGGTCTTTGTGATCATTGCAGGGGCTTCAGTAGCTTTGTTTTTCATTGTATATGAAGTACTCAAGCGGCTCTCTCATGCATTGGGATTCAACAGGGAAGACACCATCACCACTACCTTTTGTGGATCTAAAAAGTCGCTAGTACATGGGAGCCTTTTTGTAATGGTTCTTGGTATCCCCGAAACCCAAAAGGTACTCTATTTGCTCCCTATTATGCTGTACCACAGCTTCCAACTCTTTTATGTCAGCTGGCTGGCAAATCGCATTGGACAAGGGGTAGATAAGAGTGAAAAGTAAATTAAGTGAAAAACGAAGAGTGAATAGTGAAAAACACGCCCTTATCGTTAACTATTCTCTTTTAAGCTAACTCAAAATTCAAAACTAATAACTCAAAATTATATTATCATGTTCGCAACTATTGTAACTATTTTGGTAGCCCTTGAGCAGCTATACATACTCTATATAGAAATGTTTGCTTGGGAAACAAAAGGTAAGGCCTTTTTTGAGTCCTTGCCTAAACATTTATTTGCCGATACAAAGAGTATGGCGGCTAATCAAGGATTGTACAACGGCTTTTTAGCGGCGGGACTCGTATGGAGTCTATGTATATCCGATCCCCAGTGGAGCCTATATGTGCGTTTCTTTTTCTTAGGCTGCGTTGCCTTAGCAGGGATTTATGGAGGAATCACCACTTCTGGGAAAATATTCTTTGCTCAAGGTATGCCCGCTATTATAGCCATATGTGTTAGCCTACCCTTTTAAAAGAAAAACGAAAAGCAAATTAAGTGAAGAACGAAAAGTGAAAAGTGAAAAACGCGTCCCTATCGTTAACTATTGACTCTTCATTATTCACTCTTCACTTTTAAGACAACTCAAAATTCAAAACTTAAAACTCAAAATCTGTGCTAAAAGATATTTTAAACTTCCGAAGGGCGGTACGTTATTATGCTCCTACGCCCATTAGTGAGGAAAAGGTACGCGAATGCCTTAAGCTCGCTACATTAGCACCTAGTGGTTTCAATATGCAACTATATGAGTTGTACCATATTACTGATAAAGCTTTGATTAAAAAATTAGCACAAGCCTGCTTGGGGCAGCTTACAGCAACCACGGCACAACAAATGGTGGTTTTCGTGACTCGACAGGACAAACACCGCCAGCATGCCAAAGCTATCTTGGAGTTTGAGCGTGGTAATATAGAGCGCAATAGTCCGCCCGAAAGGCAAGCTAAACGCATTAAAGATAAAGAGAAGCTTTACCAGAAACTAATCCCGTTTGTGTATAGTCGTTTTTTTGGCTTATTAGGTGCTTTCCGCAAGCTCTCTGGGATAATCGGTTGGTTTCGCCCTATGGTGCGAGAACTCTCTGAAGGTGATATACGTGTGGAAGTACATAAAAGCTGCGGGCTTGTAGCGCAAACTTTTATGCTAGCCATGGCTGAAGAAGGGTATGATACTTGTCCGTTAGGGGGGTATGACAGCCGCCGTATTAAAAAACTTTTGCACCTACCTTGTGGAGCAGAGGTGAGTATGGTCGTCACTTGTGGGATTCGTGAAGAGCGCGGCATCTGGGGAGAAAGGTTTAGACTACCATTTGAGGAAGTATATAGAAATTGTTAATTGTTAATTGTTAATTGTTAATTGTTAATTGTTAATTGTTAATTAACTAATTATCAATATGAATCATATGAATCAATAGTTAAAATGTAATTCGCTAACTGCATAAGACACAATAAATTGCCTCTTAATAAATTGGACTACACAATTGTTTTTCTACTATTGATTCACATTATCACTAAGACTCTATGAACAGAATTGACTTTATAAAATCTTTAGGATTAGCTTCTACGGGGCTTATCTTGCCTACAAATTTGTTAGGGAAAAGTTTGGTAAAAATCTATGACAACTACATTCGTGGCGTACAATATTACCAGTATAGTAGAGTAAAAGAGCTGCTAAAAGAAGGTGATACTTTGCTGCTAAAGCATGAAAAAGAGAATATATATGATGCTTTTGCCGTAGAGGTTTATTACCAAGAATACAAGCTAGGGTATCTTCCTGCTTATGAGAACATAGTGATTGCCAATATGTTGGATGCCAATGTCGAACTAACTACTCAAGTAAGCCAACACAATCCTAAGGATGCTTATCAATCTATAGCTGTAGAAGTATTTGCAGAGCTTATTACGCCTACCCCTCAGCTCTTTACAGCCTTACAAAATGCACGAGCGAGCGATGCGGAAGACCTCTACCGACAAGGATACTAAATAACGATTAATGGTTATGAATCCAATACTTAGTGAGAGATTGCAGGATTTTTTCAGAAAGAATCCTATAACAGTAGGAGAACCCTCAACCGCCGAAGAACTATTGTTTGTGGAACAAACTATGCAGCTGAATTTGGATGAGACTCACCGATATCTACTACTGCATTATGGAGGGGTGGTAATAGGTGACATTCGCATTTATGGGCTAAAAAATGCTGAATTAGTAGGTGATGAGACTTTTGTAGAACTTACCAATGATTTTAAAGAGCAAATAAGTATAGAGGCACAACAATATGTTATCTCGGTAGATGATACGGGGAATCCTATATTGATAGACACCGCAACTCACGAGGTAATTTTGTATAATCACGATATTGGAGCGTATGAAAAGCTCTTCAACTCATTAGAAGATCTTATCCTTAGTAAATTAATGTGAGTTCGATATAACGAAAGCTCCCACAGATTTTCACGGATTTCACAGATTTTCTATGTTTGTGCAATTGTGCTGTTGCGATTTACACAGATTTTTATAAGGCCAAAGGCCTTATTTATCCGTGGAAATTAAAGAGTTATACTTAGTTGTTGTGTTATTCTCTCTGTGAAAATCCGTGGAATCTGTGGGAGAAGAAATGTAATTTTGCTTATGTCGAACTCACGTTAAATTATGATTAAAAACATTTATAAACCTGATAATGAAGATATACTTTTTTGGTTAGCCCATAATGAAAAATGGCCTGACTCCGATTGGGATCTTTATGTGGTGAATGAAAAGAATGACGATTTGGTCTTCCAGTTAGCTAATGACAAGGCGTGCCCTGAACAAGAGTTCTTCCTGCATTGTTTGTATTATTTTATTGGTGAAGTGTATATCTCAAATGATATGGAGAAGTATCGGGAGCGTATAGATAATCTATTTAGCAAGACTGTTCTTTTGCCTTCTGTGGTACAATGGAAAGAAAAGGCAGTACTTTTATTGGCAGGAAAGATTACTTTTGACAGCGAGTTTTGGCTGAATTATCTCTTTTATCAAGATATTCAAAGAAGAAATATAGAAGACCTATTTGTGAACCTAATCCTACAGAAAAGTTGAAACAATATGCCTTGCAATTGTATACAAAAGGCTTTTCTAAAGAGGAAATATATGAGATATTCCTCAACTGTACCACTTCAACTATGGAACAAACACATAAGGACAACTTAGAGGATGTAATGGATATGATAACAGGCTGGTATGTAGGGAAAAATATTGATTTTGAAAATGAGATTAAGAAAATATGAATCTACTTACTAAAAATATAAAGCGTAATGGTTATATCGTAGTCATTTGCTATATCATATTGGTTTGTTTCTATAATGTATTCAATTATATAAGGAAACCAGGGATGCCTGAGTTACATTCCTTTTCTTGGGAGGGGATACAAGCTCTTGTAGAAACTTTCGCCGTTCCTATGATGTTGCTCTTTGAGTCCTATGAGTCAGGGGATTGGGTGCTAAATACCCTCAACAAACTCTTAACTATTGCTCCATTGCTATTTTACATAGTTGTTCCTTCTATCCTATATAATCAAAAAGGAGAAAATAGACTACTGAATCGCCTTTCTGTTAGGAGTTATTTCCTTGTAATTGATAGCATTACATTTGTCATATATGGATTGCTGGCATTACCTACCTTAGGTATAGGTTTATCTGGAGTAATAAGCTATCCTTTGTATGCTTTTATGCTCTTTTATAAGAAAAGATAATTACTTCCCCTCTATTTGGAACCCTACTTCGGTGATGCCTTGTAGGTTCTCCACGCCTTTTTCCTTTCCTAAGCTGCGGTCGGCCTGTTCTATGGAGAAAGTATAGGTTCCTTTGGTGGGAAAGATTACTCCTTCCTTATACCATAACTTACTATCCTTAATAGAGGCACCTTCGCCTAACCATTTCCCTTCGGTGGTGGCCATCTCATATTCCAAAGTATCCACTACTACCTGATTGTTGGGAAACTCCATTTTGGTAATAAGAAAGATATTACTATAAGGATAATCATTGTTATTCCTCAACATGATAAAAAGGTTGTGCTTTTGTAGTGTATCAGTCGCCTGATAGCGAAAAGCAATCGCCTTATTAGCTGGCCAACCCTGAGGTAGGGTCTCATACTCACTATACTGTATATTTTCTCCACAGCTAGCCAAAAGAAGGAAGCCTATTGAGAAAAGAAATATTCTATTCATCGGACTTAGGGGCTGTTTTATTGGGTTTCTTAAATGGTTTCCTTGTACTTTTCTTAAGATTGGTTACCTGTGGTGCTGCTTTGTCTTGATTTTGCGAGGCATTTATAGCCTTTTGTGGCGCATTATTAAATGGTTTTTTGTTTTCAGGGCGTGGTTTACGTCCTTCAGGAACACCTTTCTTTTCTTTAGCTACAGGTACTGGTTTCTCTTTGGTGTTTTTCTCTGTTTTTTCACCATTCTGTGTCGCTTCTACCTCTGTAGTGGTTGTGTTGTCAGCCGCAGGTACATTCTTGAGAGGCTGTTTCTTTTTATTTTTGCGCTTTTTCGGCTTTTCATCAAAGCGGGTGAGGCTACCTTCTTGAGCGTTTTCCAAGGGCAGAGCACTTGCGATCTCATCTTCCTCTTGCATATATTCCTCAAGGCTTGGTACGGGTTGTTTTTGCTTATTAAGCTCTAAGATTTCCTTTACTTGATCTACGGTAAGCTTATGCCAATTGATAAAATCCCCCTCATAGGTGAACCACATCAGGCGCTTGAAGATATCTACTTTCTGACAAGAAGCAATTCCCTTTTCGGTCAGTAGCTTGGTGTCGGTACGTGGAAAATCACGCAATGCCTCAAGGTAACAATCCAATTCAAAATTCAAGTCACACTTAAGTTTGCCACATTGTCCAGCCAATTTCTGGGGGTTGAGTGAGAGCTGCTGGTAGCGTGCTGCTGCTGTGGTTACACTACGGAACTCTGTAAGCCAAGTGGAACAGCTTATCTCTCGTCCGCTGGAGCCAATACCCCCAAGGCGTGCCGCCTCTTGGCGATAACCTATCTGGCGCATCTCAATACGAGTGGAAAACTCCTTGGCCATATCCTTAATCAGCTGGCGGAAATCCACACGCCCTTCGGCGGTATAGTAAAATGTTGCTTTGGAACCATCGCCCTGATACTCTACATCGGAGATCTTCATCTCCAAGCCCAAGGCTATGGCCAGCTCACGTGAGCGCTTTTGTAGTGCCTCCTCCTTAGCCCGATGTTCTTTCCAAATCTCTATATCACGCTCTGTTGCCTTGCGGTAGATTTTGGGCAGGGTGGGTGACTGGTCATCTACCTTTTTCTTTTTCATCTGGATACGTACCAGTTCCCCTGTGAGAGAGACCGTACCTATGTCATGCCCTGAAATGGTTTCGGTAGCTACCATATCCCCTATTTGCAAAGGGAGCCTATGAACATTGCGGAAAAACTCCTTACGGCTGTTCTTAAAGCGTACTTCCACGCAGTCAAAAGCCTGCTGACCCGCTGGCAGAGGAATATCGGAAAGCCAGTCATAGACGGATAGCTTTACACTTCCGTAGTTATACGCTATTTTATTATGTGAGGGTTCGTCGTTGTAAATCATTGGTTGAAAGTAATACTTTTCTAAGAGGGCAAAAATACGCAAAAAAGTCAAGAATAAAAAGTTAAATATACACCTTGTTGCTTTACAGAATATTTTTTAGCCACATAGATAAAATTTTTCAAGGAAAAGCTGTATATTTGCACACATTTTTAACAAAACAATTTAGAAGCAAATGGGAAGAGCATTTGAATTTAGAAAAGCCCGCAAATTCAAGCGTTGGGCTGCAATGGCAAAAACATTTACCCGTATAGGAAAGGATATTGTAATGGCAGTTAAGGAAGGTGGTCCTCACCCTGAGACTAATGCCCGTCTACGTGCTATTATGCAGAATGCAAAGGCGGCCAACATGCCAAAGGAAAACGTAGAACGTGCTATCAAACGCGCTACTGAAAAGGATACAGCCAACTATAAGGAAATCCTTTTTGAAGGCTATGCGCCCCATGGAATTGCGATTTTGATAGAAACTGCTACGGACAATAACAATCGTACAGTAGCCAATATCCGTAGCTATTTTAACAAATGCAATGGTACACTGGGCACTTCAGGTTCGGTGGAATTTATGTTTGACCACACTTGTAACTTCCGTATCAATGCTGAGGGGATAGACCCAGAGGAGCTAGAATTAGAGATGATAGATTTCGGAGCTGAAGAAGTCTTTGTAGATGAAGATGGGATTCTTATCTATGCGCCTTTTGAGAGTTTTGGAGCCATTCAGAAGGAATTGGAAAGCCGCCATATAGAGATCTTATCCTCTGGTTTTGAGCGTATTCCACAAGTAACTAAGGAACTCAGCCCAGAAGAGCAAGCCGATGTAGAGAAACTCCTTGAAAAAATAGAAGAAGACGACGACGTCCAGAACGTTTACCACACCATGAAAGAAAGTGAAGAGTAATATACAAAAAGAGCTGTCCAAAAGACAGCTCTTTTTGTATTATAGCCAAATTTAGATTGCAAATAAATAGAATAAGTAACTCATTCTTATTTGCTTTTTAAGGGCTAATTGCCATTAGCCCCTACAGTTGCTCACGCTAATTTTTCGCAAACCATTTCTGTTTGACTATTAAGTTATACCAATGGAGGGTGCTTGCTGACCTTGTGGAAGGATTTTGTTACAACGAACTCCTATTATTTTAAGTACAAACCGATGATCATAAGGGCAAGGGTAACAAAGAGACTTACAAGCCATTTGATAAGATCAAATTTGACTTGATATATTTCTTTTCTGAGATCTTCTTTCATCAGAAACATGTCTTTTCGTATGAGGTATAAATCGTCCTTAACCTCGGATTTATAGCGTGCTATATCTTCTTTATTAACGAATGTAGCAGCCTTAGTATCTACTTCTTTTTTTACATTTTCAGTTACAGAAGTAGCTATATAAGAAGTAAGTGCTTCAGCGGTTTCTTGGTTGAGCTTCTTACTTAATAGCTGGTATAATTGTGTTACAGTGATAGTCATTCTGTTTGTTTTATTGCTTGCGCAAAAATACGAAAAATATTTTAAAAACTCTCGCTTTTGAGGGGCTTTTTTATAGTCCATCATATTTAGAATACGGAATAGATAAGGCAAGAGACGCTTTCTTATTTGCTTTTTTAAGGGCTAATTGCCATTAGTCCCTACACCTGCCCACGCTAATTTTTCGCAAACCATTTCTGTTTGACTATAAAAACCTCCTCATCTCTAAAAGGATTTTTTTAAGGCCAAGGATAATTATCTATACTAACACAGCTTTTCGTCAAAAAACGAAAAAATAAACTTTACTTATTAAGAAATTACCACTATTTTTTGGTATGTTCTAGAAAATGATGTAAATTTGCGGTGTCTTATCACAATAAGCCGAAAAGTCCTATTTTTTGAAACGAATAACTACCCAAGAAATCAATCGCTTAGCACTTCCTGCTATCGTCTCGGGGGTGATAGAACCTGTTATCTCCCTTACCGATACGGTAATGGCAGGGCATATCGCCCTTAATACCAAAGAGGTACTGGGAGCGGTGGGGGTCGTTACCTCCTTTCTTTCGGCGCTATTATGGATTTTCATTCAGTCCAGTAGGGCGATCACCACTCAGGTGGCTTATGCTTACGGACAAGGACGGCTGTCACAGGTCAAAGGTTTGGTGGCTCAAATCCTTCTTTTAAGCCTGAGTATCTCCTTATTTTCTTCTATTTTTTCCTTTGCCTGTAGTGAATTTATTTTAGAACGTTTTTATGATGCAGAGGGGACATTTTTAGACTATTGTTTGGATTATTTTCACATTCGCGTATGGGGTTTCCCTTTTACGTTGCTCACCCTTACCATACATAGTATCTTTAGAGGCTTTCAGAACACCTCTTGGAGTATGTACATCAGTATCTTGGGAGGTGTTATTAACTTGGTATTCAACTATATATTTGTATATATTTTCCACTGGGACATCAAGGGGCTGGCCTGGGCGAGTCTTTTGGCACAAGGAACTATGTTTGTCGTCTCGGTGGTTGTTATGTATAGGATGACACCCTTCAAATTCTTTTGGGTCAATGGATTACACCCCAAGTTCATGGAGAGTATTCGTATGAGTGCCGACTTGCTCATACGTTCGTCACTGCTACAGGCTGTACTTTATTTTTCTTTCTCAAGGGCGACCCTTTTGGGGGCTAATGGAGACCATACCATTGTAGCTACTCATACACTACTGAATCAGGTATGGGGCTTTTCTACCTTTCTTTTTGATGGTTATTGCAATGCAGGGGGACTACTCTCGGGCAGGCTCTATAGTACGCGCCAATACCAAGCTATTAGAAAACTGGTAAGACAACTCTTTTATGTCGTTTTGGGAATAGGCTGTGGTATTGCTCTTACATATCTGCTTTTGTATTATTGGATAGGTTCTTTGATGACTAAAAATGAGGATATAGCTTTGCTTTTCTACAAAAATTTTTGGATTGTGGTACTGATGCAGCCTATTACGGCAGTTACTTTTCTATTTTCGGGTATCTATAAGGGTATGGGCTTTACTCGAGTACTTCGCAATGCCTTTATTATTGCCACTATCTTAGGATTTTTCCCTACCTTCTATCTAACCCAAAATATACTGGAATGGGGCTTATCGGGGATATGGGTAGCCTTTTATATTTGGATGGTATTCAGGGGCGGTATCCTCTTTATTCACTACTTAAGTTTCTTCTATAATAGGTCTATGTGGCCAAGTATTTAATAATATTTTTTTTAGAATTAAAAAAAAATTGTACCTTTGTAGGGATTTTTGCAAAATATCTAATTACCTGATTTTGAAGAGAATACCTATAAAAGAAATTAATCGACTGGCCTTTCCTGCCCTTGTCTCTGGCATTATAGAACCTATCATCTCCCTTACTGATACTATAATGGCCGGACATATAAAAGAGGACACAAAGGATATACTAGGAGCGGTAGGTATAGTTTCCTCCTTTATCACAGCCTTGGTATGGATTTTCATTCAAGGGAGCAAAGCCATTTCGGCACAGATTTCTTATGCTTATGGGCAAAATCGGCTTCAACAGATGCGAGGATTGGTAGCTCAAGTACTCTCTTTGTCCTTAGTGATCTCGGTTGGTTGTGCGCTGATTACGTATCTCTTTACCGATTTTGTATTGAAGGATTTGTACAAAGCAGAAAAAGGGCTTTTGGAGAATGGTCTTATCTATTTTCGTATCCGTGTATGGGGATTACCCTTGACCTTTTTGACTTTGGCCATACACAACATCTTTAGAGGCTTGCAGAACACCTCCTGGGCTATGTATACGGGGATTTTGAGTGGGGTTACGAACTTGGTTTTAGATTATCTGTTTGTTTTTGTCTTTGACTGGAATATTCGCGGATTGGCCTGGGCGAGTCTTTTGGCACAAGCCATCATGCTGGCCACTTCGGTATATCTGTTATATACAAAAACACCTTTTCGCTTTCAACGCACCAGGAGATGGCACCCCGATTTCATGAAAAACACCCGTATGAGTTTAGACCTATTCTTGCGTTCGCTGATGATGCAAGCCACTCTGTATTTCTCTTACTATGTTGCGACAAGGCTAGGAGGAGGTAAGGAAAGTACCATTGTGGCTACTCATACAGTCCTGAACCAAGTGTGGCTGTTTTCCGTATTTCTTTTTGATGGTTTTTGTTCGGCAGGAGGGGTGCTTTCAGGCAGACTCTATAGCAGTGAGCAGTTTGCCTCTATTCGGTATATGATACGGGATTTGTTCTTTATCGTAACGGGGATAGGGTTGGGAATTGCTTTGGTATATTTCACCCTGTACATTCAAATCGGGGAATGGCTCACCAAGGATGCCGATATCCGTAGGCTCTTCTACGAGACATTTTGGATTGTGGTACTGATGCAGCCGATCAATGCGGTAACTTTTCTTTTTGATGGGTTCTATAAGGGGTTGGGTTTTACTAAAACCCTGCGTAATGCCTTCTTGATAGCTACCTTTTTGGGCTTTTTTCCCATCTATTACTTTGTAGAATACGCCTATCACTGGGGGCTTATGGGGATCTGGATAGCACTACTGATATGGATGGTCTTCCGTGGAGGTATCCTCATTATCCACTATAAGACCTTTTTTGTTACTTATAAAAGTTCGTTCTTTAGGATCAGATAAAATTAAAACACATGAAAAATATAGCTATACTTATGGGGGGCTATTCCTCAGAAGCGGATGTTTCCCTCAAGAGTGCTGCCACTGTAGTGGAGTGCTTGGACAAGAACAAATATCGTCCCTACCCTATCCTTATTGCTAAGGATCGCTGGGTCTATACCGATGCACAGGGGCAGGAATTTGCTATAGACAAGAATGATTTTTCCCTTACTCTCGCTGGTGAGAAGATCACCTTTGCCTGTGCTTTCAACGCCATTCATGGTACCCCTGGGGAGGACGGCCACTTGCAGGCTTATTTCTCCTTTGTCGGAGTTCCTATCACTGGTTGTAGTATGTATGCTTCCGCACTGACCTTCAACAAGCGCGATATGCTCTCGGTGCTAAAACCCTATGGAATTGCTCGTGCCAAGGCCTATTACCTGAACCGTGGTGATCACTTCTCCACTCGTGAAATTATCAAGTCTGTAGGCTTGCCCTGTTTTGTCAAGGCCAATCGCTCAGGCAGTAGCATAGGTGTTTTCAAGGCATATAACGAAAAAGATATAGATGAGGCTATAGAAAAGGCCTTTGAGGTGGATAATGAAGTCATCATTGAGGAATTTCTCAAGGGAACGGAAGTCTCTGTAGGGGTGATTACCTACCGTGGTAAAAAGCGGGTGCTCCCTATCACTGAGATTGTCTCCGAGAATGATTTCTTTGACCACGAGGCCAAGTACGAGGGCAAATCGCAAGAGATTACTCCCGCGCGCTTGAGCGAAGAGGAACGCAAGAGAGTAGAGGAAGTCGCCCTAAGGGTGTATAACCTCTTGCAAATGAAAGGCTTTAGCCGTAGCGAATATATCTTAGTCAAGGGGGAACCACATCTGCTGGAGATGAACACTACCCCTGGGCTTACCAAAGCCAGTATTCTCCCCCAACAAGCCAAAGCGGCAGGTATCACCCTAGCTAACCTCTTTGATAATGCGATTGAAGAAGCGATTAATAATGACTAGTGACTAATGACTAATGACTAATGACTGCTCATAATGAGTAAGAAGAGAAAGGCCAATAGAGCTAAGAAGATAGGGTTGCCCCCTGGGAGCTTGGTGTATTTCGGAGAGAAGGAAAAACTCTTGGATATAGATGTGATTTCCTACTCCGATACGGCTGTCCATGAACAAAAAGTAGGTAGTGCCCAAGAGGCGCTATCTCTTATCAAGGACAACCAAATCACTTGGATTAATATCAATGGACTGAATAACATAGAGGAGATACGCAAAATAGGGAACTATACCCAGCTGAACAACCTACTCCTGGAGGACGTACTCGACACACAACACCGCCCCAAAGTGGAGCTGCTGGACGAACATCTGCTGGTGATTATCAAGATGCTCTACTACCAAGATGGTGAGCTCATCGCTGAGCACTTAGCACTGCTGCTGGGGGAAAACTACCTCTTCTCCTTCCAAGAATCGGAAGGAGGTGATGTCTTTGATCCTATCCGCAAACTTCTACAAGCTCCAGAGAGCCTACTGAGGAAATCCTCCGCAGACTATTTGCTTTTTGCGCTTTTAGATAGTATTGTGGATAACTACTTGGCTATAGTGGATCGGATGAGTGATGCCATAGAGAGTATAGAGGATGAGATCATCGCTCACCCACGAGAGGATATGATTTCGGAAATACAAATGCTGAAAAAGAAAGCTACCTTCCTACAGAAATCCATCACTCCAGCTCGTGAGGTTATCAGCCGTATAGAGCGGAATAACCACTCCCTTATTCAGCCCCGTTGTAGGCCTTATTTCAGGGACTTACACGACCATATCATACAGATCGCTGAGACGCTTGCCTCCTATAGAGATATTCTCTGGGGTCTTACAGATACCTATATGGGGGCGATGAGTAACCGAATGAATAACATCATGCGGCTTTTGACACTCATCTCTACCATATTTATCCCGCTGACCTTTATCGTAGGAGTGTATGGCATGAATTTTGAGCACATGCCAGAGCTGCACTACAAGTGGGCTTACCCTGCTTGCTGGGGGGTGATGCTACTGATTACCATAGGAATGATTATCTATTTCAGAAGGAAAAAGTGGCTGTAGATAGTGACTAGTGACCAATGACTAGTGACTAATGACTAGTGACTAATGACTAGTGACCAATGACTAGTGACTAGTGATTAGTGACTAATGACTAGTGACTCATTCAAAACTTAAAACTTAAAACTCAAAACTCAAAACTCCATGAGTCGTACTTTTTACATTAAAAATCCTGAGGCGCCTAAGGTGATGAGTACTCAGGAGCTATTAGACCTCGTAGGAGGTAATTTCAGACAATTTGCCGTTAGAGATAATGACGAAGACCTCAATGAGATTATGCAAATGCCCTTAAACGAATTTGGCTATATGCTATTGGGGCAGGAAGGCATCAGCGGGCGAGGCTTTGAGTGTAGCTATTCAGCGGACGAGCATACTTACAATGTGCGTGTCTTTACGCCCAGCACCTCCGCCGACTGGCATGGGGCACTCTCCTTTATAGAGAAATTGGCCACTACCTTTGGCGTTTCGGTAACTGATGAGGAAGGAGAGACCTATGAGGGTAACAATATCACCTATGATTTTCGCCATGACATAGCCTTTGGTATCGCATCTATGGAGAAAGGCGATGAGGGTTACTTTATCTTTGGCGCTATGCGTCCCATCTGCTTTTCAGATGAAGATATAGACCGAATTCGCGCGGCGGAAGATAGGGTAAAGGCTTTTGACGACTTTATTGCCGCACAGCGCCAGCATGAAGATCTCTATATAGCTCACCCCATTTTCGTCAAGAATGACCAAGATGAGATTATTGGCATCTATGCACTGACAAAAACCGTCCATAGTGTACTTCCTTATAAGTATCCTCCGTTTATAGATATTACCAAGTATAACCTCTCCCAAGAAGACGTCAAGGAGTGGCGTGTGCATTTTGCTGATTATGATGTGCGTCTTTCTGACGAGGAGCAGTTTCCTACCATAGGCGAGATGGACTATCAGACTTTCTTGGAGCGCCTTCCTGAGGAGAAAATCCAAAAGTTGGACGGACACTATATGTGTCTCTGCTTAGAGACTAAAGCCGAAATAGAAGCCTTATTGGGAAAGAAAACAAGCCTGTGGGGTAAAATAAAGAAGCTGTTTTAAGATAAAAAACCTTTGTAAGTCAATGACTTGCAAAGGTTTTTTTCAGATATATTAGAGATATGAGATTAGGTGTTTAGGGTAGGTCTATATGTTCTGAAGGTGTGTAGGGACCCTCATCACCCTTTGTCTGAGTCTCCGCATCATTTATATACACTTCTTCCAAAATAAAGTAATAGCCACAAAAGTACTCCTTACCATATTGTATATTTTTTCTATATCCATAGAAGCCTAATATATCTATTTTGTAAGATTTGGTTCTGTTTCTCAGATAGAATGTTTCCTTTTCTCCTGTAAAGAAATCAAAAGGTTCAACAATAGATACTCTAACGGTTTTACCATTATGAAAATCCACATCCATAGGGTAATAACGCTGCTCTTTTCCATTTACTTCTTTAAAGAAATAAATAGCTTCCTTATCAATCTGTGTTCCTTTAAAAAACAAGGCATAATCGGCCGATTCCTTTTTGATATCTACAGAAAATACATAAAAAGGATCAGGGCACCAACGAACTCTTTCCCTTCTGCTAGGTTCCTTTTCTTCTTTATCTTCTTTATCTTCTTTTTTTTCCTTTTGCTCTTCTTTGCTACAAAAGGAAAAAAGAAGGCAAGTGGCTATCAAAAAATAAAAATACTTTTTCATGATTGGTGATTTTTAATGGTTAACGCATTTTGTTGTGTTAAGATTACATCAGTCTAAAAATATTCCTTTAGAGTCCTCTATTTGTTGTACTTCACGCTTTACATCATTTATATACACTTCATCTAATTCGAAGTAATATCCACAGTTGTATTCTTTACCAAATTGTACCATTTTGATAACGCCATAAATACCCAAGATGTCCATTTTGTAGGATTTTTCTTTGTTTCTTAGATAGAATGTTTCCTTTTCTCCTGTAAAGAATTCAAGAGGTTCAAAAGCGGCTATTCTAATGTTTTTGCCCTGATAAAAATCTATTCCCAAAGGCAGATTGCTTCGCACCTCTTTTCCATTGCTTTTTTTGAAAAAATAGATAGATTCCTTATCTATTTGATCTACATCTTTAAGAAACAAGGCATAATCGGCTGATTCCTCTTTAACAAATATAGAAAAAATATAGGGAGGAGTAGAACATAAAGGGATTCTTCTTCTTGTATCAAGATCTTTTCCTTTTTCCTCCTTATGGCAAAAAGTAAAAAGAAAACAAGCAGCTATTAGAAGATAAAAATACTTTTTCATGGTTAATATATTTTATTGGTTATTTTGTACAACTTACGTCGTTAAAAACAATTATTTTTCACCTTGCAAATATAATACAAAATAACTAATAAAACAACTATTCTTTAAAAAAATATTTAGATAAGTTGTCAACCCTGAAATTTACACCTTGTTTTTGTAACAAATACTCATTTTTGAACCTATATAAATAGACCTTAAAAAAAACTTACAAATATTTTTATTCTCATTCATAGATGGTGATTATACAAAAAATTAATCCTAAATCATTGACCATTACACATTAATTTCGTATTTTTGCGGTTCTATATATACTAACTTGATAAAAACATTTTCAAATGAAAGATAATAATCATAAGAAAAACACGGATGCCCTTGACTATCACGAGTTCCCACAACCAGGGAAGATAGCCGTGGTACCTACTAAGAAACACGCCTCCCAGTATGACCTCTCTTTGGCCTACTCTCCTGGAGTGGCAGAGCCTTGCTTGGCGATTGAAGAAAACAAAAACGATGCTTACCGATATACCAACAAAGGAAACCTCGTGGCAGTAATCTCCAATGGTACCGCCGTGCTTGGCTTGGGTAACATAGGTGCTGATGCAGCCAAACCTGTGATGGAGGGTAAAGGCTTGCTCTTTAAGATCTTTGCCGATATTGATGTATTTGACATAGAGGTCAATACCACTGATGTAGATGCCTTTGTCAACACGGTTAAGGCCATTGCGCCTACTTTCGGGGGAATCAACTTGGAAGACATCAAGTCGCCAGAGGCTTTCGAAATCGAGCGTCGATTGAAGGAAGAATTGGACATTCCTGTGATGCACGATGACCAACACGGTACCGCCATTATCTCAGCTGCAGCACTTAAGAACGCTTTGGAAATTGTCGGCAAGGATATTCGCCAGATAAAGATGGTTGTCAATGGTGCAGGAGCTGCCGCTATTTCTTGTACTCGCTTGTATATTGCCTTGGGAGCTGACCCTAAAAATATCGTGATGTGCGACAGCAAGGGAGTCATTCGCAAGGACAATCCTAACTTGGACTACCTCAAGGCCGAGTTTGCCACTGACCGCGACCTACACACTCTTGAAGAAGCCATGAAAGATGCTGATGTCTTTATCGGTCTTTCCAAAGGAAATGTAGTAAGCCCAGAGATGCTCCTTAGCATGGCCAAAGACCCTATCGTGTTCGCCATGGCCAACCCTACCCCTGAGATTGCTTATGACTTGGCTACTCAAACCCGTTCGGACATCATCATGGCCACAGGCCGCTCCGATACCCCTAACCAAGTGAATAACGTACTTGGGTTCCCCTTTATCTTCCGTGGTGCCTTGGATGTACGCGCTACCAAGATCAATGAAGAAATGAAATTGGCCGCGGTACACGCCTTGGCCGAGTTGGCTAAGAAAACCGTACCAGACCAAGTGAATCTGGTATATGGAGGTGCCAATCTTAGTTTTGGCAAGGAATACATTATTCCTAAGCCTTTTGACCCACGCCTTATCTACGAAGTGCCGCCCGCTATTGCCAAAGCCGCTATAGAGACAGGTGTCGCACAGAAACCCATCACCGACTGGGACGCTTACCGCGAACAGCTGATGGATAGGCTTGGCGGTAGCAACCGAGAAATCCGTGTGCTTCAGGAACGTGCCCGCCAAAATCCTAAGCGAGTGGTATTCCCCGAAGCTGACCTTACGGATGTACTTAAGGCCGCCCAAAGGGTATACCAAGAAGGTATCGCTATTCCCGTACTGCTCGGCCCTAAGGATATTATCCAAAGCAAAATGGAAGAGCTCGGCTTTGAGGCCAACTTGCAGATCATAGATCCTAAAAGCCCAGAAGAGAGAGAACGTCGTCACCGCTTTGCGGACATCTACTGGAAGAAGCGTGAGCGCAAGGGCATCACTCAGATCAATGCACGCCGCCTGATGCGTGAGCGCAACTACTTCGGTGCTATGCTGGTGAATACCGGTGAGGCCGATGCGATGATTACAGGTTACTCTCGCTCCTACCCACAGACCATTCGTCCTATCTTGGACTTGGTAGAGAAAGAAGAAGGCTTCCAGCGTATTGCAGCCACTAGTATCCTTATCACCAAGCGTGGCCCCTTGTTCCTTTCCGATACTACGATGAACCCTAATCCATCTTCGGAAGACTTGACCGCTATCACTTTGGCGGTAGCCGAGAAAGCGAAGATGTTCGGTTTAGACCCTGCTATTGCCCTACTTTCTTACTCCAACTTTGGTTCTGCTCCTTCGGAAAGTACCAAAAAGCTCAGCAAGACCGTCTCCTACCTACACAAGAACTATCCAGAGCTTATTGTAGATGGAGAGGTACAGGTAGATGTTGCCCTTAACCCAGAGAAAATGGCAGCCATGTTCCCCTTCTCCAAGCTCAATGGCAAGGCCGCCAATGTGCTTATATTCCCTAACTTGGAGTCGGCTAATATCACCTATAAGATCATGAAAGAGTCTGAAGGAATCAGCTCTATAGGACCTATCATCTTAGGACTCTCCAAGCCTATACACATCACTCTGATGAACGCCAGCGTAGATGAAATGGTAAATCTTACTACTTTCGCCGTAGTAGATGCCCAAGAGAGAGAAAGAAGGAAATAACGACAGCGTAATAATAAAAAAAGCACGACGACGCGTACGTTACGTTTACTTTATTAGTTACGTATACTACTACTACTTACTTACGTACTAGTACGTACGTACGTATACTACTATATAT
>NZ_KE150258.1:47759-119204 GCF_000411115.1 Capnocytophaga granulosa ATCC 51502
CCCAAGGGCTGCTTTTTTTATTATATAGTCACATTACTCCACTACTTTGACAGGAGTACCATTATCTACATTGATCTGTCCGCTGGTAATCACCTGATCGCCTGCGGCAAGGCCAGAGAGGATTTCTACTTTGTCGCCAAAGTTACGACCACTCTTTACAGTAACCAATTCTGCCATAGGCACCTGCTCACCTTTGTCGTTTTTGCCCTCTACGATCTTAAAGATTTTGTTTTGGCTTACACTTCCTACAAAGGCACTATGAGGCACTACCAAAGCAGTAGCTGACTGGCTTTGTCCAGCAAACTGAGCAGTGGCATACATACCAGCGCGGAGCTTTTTGTCCTTATTGGAAACCAATATCTCTACGGGGAACTTAAGGGCACCGTCGGACTTAGGGGCTATAAATACAATTTTACCCTCTATTGTCTCTGTTTCAGTGCTGGGTTTTACCTGCACCTTGTCCCCTACATGTAGGCGGCTTACTTGGGCTTCATCTACAGTGATTTTGAGCTTGAGGTTGTCTATATTCACCACGTTGAAGAGGGTTTGTCCAGCCCCTACCATGGCACCTTCTTCCACTAGCTTACTGCTTACAATTCCGCTGATCTTACTCTTTACAGCAGTGTCCCCAGAGACAATAGCCGCAGAGTTATAGTTGGCTTGGGCATTGCTAAGCTGTAGGCGTACTTGTTCCAATTGCTGGGCGGTAACCCCCCCTGTCTGGTAAGCACTCTCAAAGCGCTTGAGGTTAGCCTTAGCGGTTTCCAATACAGCCTTAGCGTTCTCCAACTGTACATTGGTACGGTCGGCTTTGGTGCGGGCAAGTACCTGTCCTTCACGAACAAAGTCACCTTCCTTTACATAAATCTGTACGATTTGTCCCCCCATTTCAGAGGAAACATTTAGGTCTTGTGCTGCTACGAAAGTTCCATTGGCAGAGAAGAGGTCGGATACGTTCTCCTGAGCTACCTTAGCGGCACGTACGGCTACTTGTGCCTCCTGCTGAGCCACGATGGCCACTTCCTCAGCATTCTTCTGTTTGTTAGCATGTAAGCGATATGCTAAACCTCCCCCTAAAGCGAGTATCACAACAGCGATAAGTATTTTTTTCATTGTTTCTTAATTTTATACGTTATGAAGCTATCTTTCTTGATAAGGTCTTTTATATTCTTATTCAGGGCGCAAAGGTAAAACAAAAAACTTAATAAACAAAAAAAGTTTCCAACTTTTTTTGGTGATGCGTAAGAAATAATTTGTACCTTTGTTTTAGCTAACTGACATACAATGAAGACACTTTATCTTATCACCATTATAATAGTTATGGCATTGGGAGTGGTACACTCCGCCTTGAGTTTTAAGAAGTTTGAGCATTTTTCTGCTGAAGCTTTCTGGTTTTTTAGTGCAGGGTTGGTGCTTATCTTTGCAGGAATAGCCAACTTGATGCACTACCAATTGCAACTGCCTCTTAGTTTCCGCTATTGCGCTGTTATAAATATACTTTTAGCTGCTTTTACGGTGCTACTAGCTGTAAAAACACACCTACCTACAGCGCTATTAGTTGCTATTTTTTCGGTAATAATGACCTTTTTGATGCTTTTATAGTCAATCATATTTAGAATATGAATAAAACACGAATAAATAAGGCAAGGAGTTCATTCCTAATTCGCTCTCTTTCAAGGGCTAATTGCCATTAGCCCCTACAACTGCTCATGCTAATTTTTCGCAAACCATTTCTGTTTGACTATAAATATAATGCCAATCAATAGTAGAAAGACAATTGTAGACTCCAATTCGTAAGACGCAATAAATTGCGTCTCTACGGAAGACTACGCTCATCAGAAGTTGTCTTAGCCAACGTATGTTTAGCTGAGAAAGGAGTAAAACAATTCACTAAATAATATATCAACATTATGACCTCAGACGAATTTGCCAAAAACTTTTACCTTGAAAAGCTAGCGTTTTTAAAGTCTTGCTTTCAGGCACAACCCGAACAGCCTTCGGCTGTAAATGTCAGAATAAAAGAAATGGCACTGACAGCGCATCAAACAGAAAAACTTAAGGAAGTGATTGATATTCTGTTAGATGATGTGTTTTACACAATCCTATTAGGCTTAGATGGTGAAAGCCCCATAGGCAACACACAACAGGTTTATAAGATATATGACCAAGATGATAATCTTATTTCCAATTGTGGAGAATTGGAAGCCAGTGCTTATGAATACTTTCATGAGGGTAAATACGAAAAAGAAAGCCATTAAGTTTTAGAGAAAAATTTACATTAGGCGATTTTTGTTTCATCAAGTAAAAAACATTTGATTTCATTATAGGATGTGCGAAAATTGTCGTATCTTTGTCTTATGAATTAGGTTTCAGCAGCCTCGACTACTGACCGTTAATTACTTAATAATGAAAACATTTCTAAGTATTATTACTATCCTTGTTGCTCTTACGAGCTGTCAGAAGGACGACACTCCCAAAGTATCCCCTCCCTCCAAGAACCTCAACACCCTAATAGGTTATTGGCTGCGAGAGAATACCTCTTCATGTGGAGAAGAGGAGGCGCTGCTTTTTACAGAGACACAGATAGGTTGGGTACCTCTGCAAGAAAAGACTTGCCTATTAGCCTATCCAAAAATCATTGAATACACTTACAGCCTTAAAGAAGAAGGGAAACTTGTGGTGGCTGAACAATCTGCTTCTTGGGAATATTCCTTTGAGAACGGACATCTCCTATTAAAGAAAGATTCCACTGTCAACTCCTACTCCTATAAGCGCATCACAGCCAATGAGTATCATAGGTTTATCAGCGAACATCAGAAACGCCCCTAATCCTTAGCTCTCTCACCCATGATTTCCGTTTATAAACTAAAACCTAAATTCCAGCAGCTATTGCACCCCCTATTGGTATGGCTACACCAAAGAGGGGTTACTGCCAATGAGATTACCATAGTGGCTATTGTGTTTTCCTTAGGAATCGGTGTGCTCTTTTGGGAGGCTTCTGAGGTACCACTCTTCTTTTTGGCGCTACCCATAGGGCTGTTGATTCGCATGATTCTCAATGCCCTTGACGGCATGATGGCGCGTGAATTTGGGCAAAGCTCTCGCTTAGGAGAGGTGCTCAATGAGATGGGCGATGTAGTTTCCGATGTGTTTATTTTCTTTCCTTTGCTTAAGTATCACCCTGAAAGCCTTTACTTAGTGGTGGCCTTTATTTTATTAAGTGTACTCAATGAGTTTGCTGGCGTCATGGGCAAGGTATTAGGAGGGGAAAGGCGCTACGAGGGACCTATGGGCAAGAGCGATCGTGCGCTACTGGTGGGTATCTATGGGCTACTGGCCTACTTTGGAGTAGGAATAGCGGCTTATTCCAAAGTGATTTTCGCCATTGTCATTGCCCTGTTGCTCTTGAGTACTTTTATTCGTCTTAAAAAGGGACTCTATGCCACACGATAACAAGTATGCCGATGTACCACTGCGTATCAGAAGTTGGGGGGTGATTATCTGTGTTTTTGCCGCCGCTATTTCACACCCTTACGCGATGTACCTCTTTTCCCTATGGGTGAGTTTCCAAGCCCTTACGGAACTGGCGAGGCTCTTTAGCTTCGATGCTACCTATTGGCGTATGGCCATTCCCCTATTACAAGGCATACTCTTTGTGAGCTGTCCTACTTATCCCACTTATATGGTAGGAGCTGGCGCCTTGGTTGGTGTCAGCCTTATCCTAAGTCTCTGCTTAAGGCAAGTCCCCTTAGGCCTCCCCCTTTCCTTACTGATTGTCTTGGTAGCCTACCCACACCTGACTTTCTTACGTATGGAACCCCAAGGGGTGCTGTGGGTTATCTTCTTGGTAGTTACCACAGAACTCAATGACATCTTCCAATACCTCACGGGTAAGCGCTTTGGCAAGCGGAAGATCCTGCCCAAGGTAAGCCCCAATAAAACCGTAGAAGGTTTTGCAGGAGGACTACTACTTACCCCGCTCTTGAGTATGGGCTTAGGTAGGTTGTTAGGGCTACCTACTGCACTACCTACTTTGGCCTTAGTGGGGCTGGCTCTTAGTTTTTTCGGTTTTTGGGGAGATGTAAGTTTCTCCTACCTCAAGCGGCGTGCAGGCGTAAAGGACACAAGTAGCCTTATTCCTGGACACGGAGGTCTCTTAGACCGTATAGACAGCCTATTGTACAACTGTATTTGGTTTTACTTATGGATACGATAAAACCTTTCCACAACTGTCTGCTCCTCTCTGGTGGAGGTACCCGCTTTGCCTTATACAACGGCATGTATGCCGCACTACGCGCCTCGGGCAAAGCCCCTGACTTACTCATCGCCTCATGTGGGGGCGCCTTTGCCGCCTTGGTAATCAATGCCTTTGCTACGGACAAGGAGCGGAAAGCCTATTTGCAATCGGAAGAATTTTACGAGTTTATCAAAAGCCTGTCCCTTACTCCTTATAGTAAGCTACACCGCTTGGGAATTTTAGCTTTGCAAAAGCGGTATGACAAGCGCCGTGCTCCCTTTATCGAAGATGTATATCAGCGCTATTTGGTAGCTATGCGAGAAGAGCTTTCCTCTCTGTTACCCTCTTTGGCACAGGTGTCTTTTTCAGCTACTTTGCCTACCATTGTCATAGGAGCAAAGATGCTGTTTGCCCCCCATGAGTGTGGCAAGCCCAGAGGTGAGCGGAAGCTATACCAAGAAGTGCTCATGACTGACCCCATGACCGCCCAGAGGATAAATCTCTCGGCTATAAAGCATACCGAAGCCAACTATACCCATTCGGCCATAACGGCTGGCATACTTATCGAGACAGAAATGCCTATGCTCACAGCTGCGCGAATTTCTATATCGGATATGTTCTATGTAGCACCTGTGGCTTACAAAGGTGCCTATTATGCAGGCGGGGCTATTGACCTTGTCCCTATGGAGCTGGCAAGTGCTCTTTCAACAAACGTTATTGCCGAAGAGAAACAAGCCTACTCCCCTACCGAAGAGGCCTTGGTGCGTGCTGTTCTTGGCTTTAGCGGCAATGAGCGGTTAGCTTCTGTGGCCTCTTATCCTGCCCAATGGATAGATACACGTGGGGCAACAACGGCACTAAAAGGTTATTACTCAGAAAAATATATCAACTGGAAGCAACTAAGCATTGGCATTCGCTTTCCAAAAGATTACCCTACTTACCGCCAGCAGATAGACCAGCAATGGGACTATGGCTACCAAACCATACTTAACACCTTTAGACCATGAATGTATTTATCATAGGAGGTACCTCTGGGATCGGCTATGCCTTAGCGGACTTCTATCAGCGAGAAGGCAACCGAGTAGGGGTATGTGGCAGAGATCTCAAGAGACTCTCTAATGAATCACGCTTTGAGAAGTTTCAAGCCGATGTTATAGACAAGGAACTGTTAGATAGTGTCATACGCCAATTTGTAGGCACAGATACGCTCTCATTGCTCATCAACTGTGCAGGCCACTACGCCGAAGATGTAGCAGGAGAGATTACCTATGAGGAGGCTGTGGCAATGTTACAAACAAACATCATAGGTGCTATCAATACCCTAGAGATAGGGAGAGAACTCATGAGAGATAGCGGCGGGCAGATCGTTCTACTGGCTTCTATATCAGGAATTTTGGATTATCCTGAATCAAGCCTATACACCAAGACCAAGCGCAGTGTGCTGCAAATAGCAGATGCTTATAGGCGCGCCTTGCGCCCCTTGGGTATCTGTATAACCAGCATTGCACCAGGGTATGTAGCCACTCAAAAGCTACACGATCTGAACCAAAACGACCTGTCTAAGAAACCCTTTGTGGTAAGTGAAGCACAAGCCGTAGCCGAAATCAGCCGTGCTATTGCCCAGAAGAAGCCCCTACACCTATTCCCCAAGCGAATGAAGTGGCTTATGCAGCTACTTTCGCTGCTGCCCAAGTCCTTGTTATCGCTACTTATGTACAAAAAAGCCAAGTGGATGCAATCGACCGCTAATTCTTGAGTTAGAAATTAGGTTTTTAAGAAATAATTTTCTACTTTTGTCGCATAAATCTATTATCCCATGAATACAGGTTTTTTCAAAAGTCACGAAGGAGAAGAGTTATTCTTCTACGAATGGAATTACAAAGCAGGGCAAAAGACCCTTATCGTAATCCACAGAGGACATGAGTATGGCGAGCGCTTGCAGGAGTTTGCCACGCACCCACTGTTTGCCTCCTACAATATCTTTGCTTTTGACATGCGCGGACATGGACACACCAAGGCCGCGGTATCGCCTGCTTTCATGGACTCGGTACGGGATCTAGACACCTTTGCCAAGTTCCTTGGGCAGCGCTATGGGGTACGCGAGGAAGACATCTTTGTGGTAGCCAACAGTATCGGAGGGGTCATCGTATCGGCTTGGGTACATGATTTTGCCCCACGCATTGCAGGTATGGCTCTTTTGGCGCCTGCCTTTGAAATAAACCTTATTGTCCCTTTGGCCAAGCAAGCCATTGAACTGATGCTAAAGGTCAATCCTAAGCTCATTGTAAAGAGCTATGTGAAATCCAAGATGCTCACTCGTGACCCTGAGCAACAGCGTGCTTACGATACTGACCGCTTTATCACCCGCTCTATCAATGGCAAACTCCTTATTGACCTAGCCAACGCAGGCAAGCGATTGGTGGAAGATGCCGCAGCTATCACTACCCCTACCCTACTGCTTTCGGCAGAGAAAGACTTTGTGGTGATTAACCGACAACAGAAACAATTCTATGTAAATCTTTCTTCTGAAACAAAAGAATTTATCACCTTGGAAGGCTTTCACCATGGAATTCTCTTTGAGCAAGGCAGGGAAGAAGTGTATAAAATCCTACAACGCTTTATCCAAAAAGCTTTCTCAACGCCCTTGCCTGCCCCTACGCTAGCCCCTGACCTCTTTACCCAAAAAGAGTTTGAAACCATGCAATACGAACTTATCCCCAGCGGAGAAAGACGAAACTACCGATTTCAGAAATGGGCATTGGGTAAGTTTGGGCACTTGAGCGGAGGTATGACGGTGGGACTCACTCACGGCTTTGACTCTGGTGCTTCTATGGATTACGTATATAAGAATACACCCCAAGGCAAATGGGGGGTAGGTCGCTGGATGGATAAGAGTTATCTGAATGCCATAGGTTGGCGTGGGGTACGTATCCGAAAAGGTCACCTATTACAACAAGTAGAAAAGGCCATACAAGCCCTACAAGCACAAGGGAAAAAGGTAAAAATATTGGACATCGCCGGTGGGGTGGGTAACTACCTCTTTGACATCAAGCAGCGACACCCTGAAGTGGAGATCGTCATCAATGAATTCCTGCCAGCCAACATACAAAAAGGCGAACAAATCATCAAAGAACGCGGCTATCAGCATATACGCTTTACCAATTACAGCTGTTTTGAGGCTGACACCTACCGCAAACTGGATTACACGCCCAATATCACTATTATCTCAGGTATTTTTGAGCTTTTTGGAGACAATGCCTTGGCCGCTGAGGCGATCAAAGGAGTAGTTGCTATCTCGGACAATGGTTATATCGTCTATACAGGGCAGCCATGGCACCCGCAGCTCAAGACTATCGCCTTTGTACTGAAGAGTCACCAAGAGAAAGACTGGGTGATGCGTCGCCGTAGTCAGCGAGAATTGGACGGGCTTTTCGCCCTCCAAGGGGTAAAGAAAGAAAGCATGCTGATTGATGATTTTGGTATCTTTACCGTTAGCTTAGCAGGAGTGAAGAAATAATTATTTGAGGAAATATGAAAATAATTTATGCCTTTATAATAGCACTTATCCTCTCTGTACTCGCTTTTTTTCTTGCTATTAGAATCACTGATAGTACAGGAGCGGGACTCTTTTTATTGGGAATGCTACCTGTAACCTTTTTTATCATCTTTACATATACAAAACTATTAGATATTTTTCATGTAAGAAAGTTTGTATATGTAGCCTTATATACTTTTATAGCTTGTTATGTAATGGTTTTTATGACCACTTTCGGTTTAAGTTCAGATGGTAAGTGGGGCGTTGGGTATGCTCTTTTGGATTCTCTTCATGTAATGATGGATATTTATTTGCTTATTTGCAATATAGCTATTACGCTTATTTACAGCACTTTGTTTGTACTTTTTAGCCGCCTTTCAAGAAAGAAAGATAAGTAAATTAACGTGTGTTCGGTATAACGAAAGCTCCCACTGATTTTCACGGATTTTCTATGTCTATATAATTGTGTTGTTGCGATTTACACAGATTTCTATAAGACCAAAGGCTCTAATCATAGTAGGCACGAGCTGCAAGCTCGCGCCAGCGAAGGGAAAAATCCGTGAAATCAACAAAAATTGGCGGGAGATTTTAGCTCTTGGAATGAATTTTTGCAAGAGAATGAGGCTAACAAAGGGCTAATAAGGTCATTTGTCCACAGAATAAGCTTGCTCTTAAAGGTAATGTAACTCATTTAGTTGTTTTTCTAAAAGTAATTCCATAAAACTTGTTATTCCAGAACAATTCTGTTTTCTTTTCAGCCACTGATGCTGGGATACATTGTTCTATGGCATTCAAATCAACTGTTTTGCCTTCAAAATAGGATTTAGAAAAGATGCTTTTCTTGTATTGGGTCTCCACAAAGTCGGCTGTCTCATCGGCAATAAGCAACTTGCTACCAGGTTTGGCAACTCGGAGCATTTCGCTCATAGCAAGGGCTTTATCGTTGAAAAAATTGATACCTCCGATGTGAAAAACAATATCAAAAGTATTATCAGCAAAAGGCAAGTCCTCTGCGGGGCACTGCACAAGGGTAAGGTTTGTTTTCTTTTGCCACTGCTTTTTACATCTTTTGAGCATTCCCATCGAGATATCAGCCCCTACAAGGTTTATCGTTTTCAAATCAATCCCTTGGGGTAGATAACGCAAGTCCGCCCCTGTACCTATGGAAACATAAAGCACCGAAATAGCATTCTTCCATTCCAAGCGGCTCATCAATTCCGTACGCAGGCGGTCAATGGCGTTTCCATACTTGAGCTTTCCTATCCATTTTTCTCCAAAATCATAAAAGAAAGACATCCAATCGTACATTTTCATATATTTTTGATTGTCTCCACTGACAAAGTGGTCATTCATAAAGCAAAAAATACCATTTTCTTGTTTTACATCTTTTATGTCTATATCAGATTTTAATATTTGGGATATATCTTTCATTGTATTTATATTATTGAATTATCTTTTCTTAATCATAATCCGTATTTAGTCCAGCCCCCATCGTGCCATTGGCATTCGTCAATTCGCCACTCGCCATCTTTTCTGATGATAAGAAAGCGAAACTGACAATTATGTCTGTCTTGGGTGTAGAGGTATATTTTATTCTTGGTCACTGTCTCAGTATCGATAATTTGATGATCACCATAGGTACCGCCTTTATCTAAAGAATAACTAATTCCTTCAGGGCGATAGCCCACGCGAGGCTTATCGGTACAATACTTTTTGAAGAGGGCTATGCATTCCTCCCTTACCAAAAGATCACCCTCTTGGGTATCATCATTCTTGGCAGCAAAAGCCTCCCACTGGGTCATTGCCGCAAAGAAATCTAAGAGTAATTGCTTTACTATAGGTAAGTCATCAGAAGGAGGCGCCGCTGGTTTCTTCTTGCCTGCGGTGCGTTGGGCTTGTTCAAAGGCTTTTATCTGCTCGGCAGTGAAAGGTTTATCAAGGTAGAAACTCACCTTGTTGTAGTGTGCCACAGCCATAAGTCCTTCAAAAGTAACCCGCGTTCTCTTTAGTGAAAGAGACTTTAGGCGTGGTACTTGTAAGACGATTTTTAGTGTCTCATCAGTTATGGGGCAACCGTCCAGTGAGATATGGTCAATAGGTTTGTTGGCAAAGTACTTAAAGCCTTCGCCTGTAACTTGTTTGTTGTCCTCTAAGAAAAGGAGTTTTAGTTTGGGCAAAGTCGCTAAGTATTGTAGTGCTTCATCGGTAATTGCGGTATTGATAAAGCCCATATTGACCAACGACTTTACTTGTACGATCTGTGCGACCATCTCGTCGGTTAGGGCGACATCTCTGTAATGATGTCCCTTGCAAAAGCGCTCCTCGGTTACTTCCTTAAGAGCTGCTTCTAAAGTAATGGGGAGGGGACCTCTAATCATGTACACCTTCACATTGACGGAATACCAATAGTTGTTTTACTGCCAAAAAAGACTCCCCTTGTGACCATGTTTGCGCATATTCCCTAAGTCGCTCCGCCCCTTCGTCCCAGAGTTCGTTGTTCAGCAGACACTCTACTACACAGTCCTCTCCGACACGTGCTACATAGCACTTGAGTGATTGTACACGCACTTCTGTTGTGAAGTATTGAGGCAAGAGATCCACAAGTAAGTCATAAAAATCCCGCTTGGCAGGAGGCGTTTGCCACTTTCCTAACAAATACTGATTGCCAAGCGTGGTATGCCAATGTATATCTCCCAGATAAATATCGCAGTTCTTATTATGATAGCCGCTCAAGCTATCAATAATCGTCTGAAAAGTTGTGGAAAGATAGTTTTCTATAAGCGAAAGTACCTTTTCCTGTTCGGTATCTCCGAATCCTGCTATATTATCCACGATTCCTTGAGGAAAATAGCCATCTTCTAAGTAAGTGCCTATGTGTAGCTCTATGAGACTTTCGTCCATTTCAGGGGTAGGAATGACCTCCAGCTCAATACGCATTTTTTCTCCCATCCAAATGGTACGGGCAGGGATATCAGGGTCTGCTTTATACCCTTGTTCTATAATCTTTTGAGAGAGCTGCTCAAGGATTTGTTCTTCTATATGAGTGGTAAGACGCATGGTTAATGATTAATAGTTAATGATTAATGATTTCTGTAAATATAATGCAAGTAGGTTTGTCTACACTGATATGCTGTGAGGTATCGGTAAGGGTGCCTGTGGTAGCATCTCGCTGGAAGACCTGTATCTTATTATCATCTCGGCAAGCGACCAAAAGATATTTACCATTGGGGGTTATTGCAAAATTGCGAGGGTGAATACCTGTGAGTTGGTAACCTACTTTCTTTAGCGTACCCCGCTTAGGATCAATGGCAAAAATAGAGATCCCATCTTTTTTCAGACGGTGCGAGGTATAAAGAAAACGCCCATCGGGACTGATATGTATATCCGCACTTCCTCCCCCTTGGCCTTCATCGGCCATTAGGCGTTGGACTTCCTTTATTTTCCCTTTGTGATAGCTTAGCACCACACACTCTCCGCCCAATTCGTTGATTAGGTAGGCAAAACGTCCGTCCTTGCTAAAGGTAAGGTGACGAGGGCCTTGTCCATCGCTAACCTGATAAGCTATCTGTTGGTCTGTAAGCACCACAGCTCCTTGGGGAGCTTCCTGATTATAGCGAAAGCGATATATATGATCATTGCCCAAATCGGTAGCTAATACATATTTCCCATCAGGGGTAGGGATCATACAATGGACATGAGCCACACGCTCTGGAGTCCTCCCCTCAAAGGCTATATACTGTATCTCGGCCTGTAACTTACCTGCTGCATCTAATAGGAAAACACCGATGTCGCCCCCTGTGTAATTAGCAGTTATGGCATACTTACTATCTGCAATGATATGGCAAGGGTCGGCACCTGCTTGTGTAGGGTGAAAGATAGGCTGAGTGGGTAGCTTATCTTGCCCTACCTCAAAGGAATAAGCCCCTTGCCGGCCATCGTTATACTCACTTACCGCATAGAGATGTTTTCCGTTGGGGGCTAAAGCTATAAAAGAAGGATTAGCGGCGGCGGTACTACCTAGCAGTACTGACGTTCCCTGTTGCTGATCAAAGCTATAGGTATAAATACCCTTGGAATTACCCCCTTCTGTATAAGTACCTACATACATTGTAAGGCTATTGGAGGGAGCTGATTGTGCAAAAGTATGCAAACCAACTAATGCACAAAATAAAGATAAAAGTGTTTGTAATCTTTTCATATGAGTTTTGAGTTTAAAAAAGTTATTTTCAAGAAAAAACAAATTCTTTTGCTACAAGCTGTAACAAAAGAATTTAGTTTTTAGTAGCTCCCATTACTCAATAGGTGTTGTAGGGAGTTTGACTTCTCCTGGATCTTTCCAAAGGCCGTCCTTTATGGCACGTTTCTTAGCTGCTTCTGCTCGCTTTTCACTATCAGGGTGAGAGCTCATCATCTTTTGGAAGCGGCTCTGGGTTTCCCCGCCAGAGAGTAAGGCTAATTTCTTGAAAGCAGTATATACCGCCACTACATTGTAACCATGCTTCTTCATGAAGTTATAAGAGTACTCATCGGCTTGGGATTCTTGCTTTTTGCTGTGCTTGGCATCGAGCATGGCTTCTGCCATTTCCCCTAATTGGCTTTCGCTCAAGGTCTTCACCGTATTGGAAGCGGCTGCGCCTGCTTCTTGTAGGGCGGCTCTGGTATAGGCAGCCTTAATAGCATCCTTGGTATCTTCGTTCTTTACGTGGCCAATTTCGTGACCAATGATTGCTAAAAGCTCATCGTCAGTCATCAAGTCCATGAGAGAGGAGAAGACACGTACACTACCATCAGCACAGGCAAAGGCGTTGATATCGGTTACCAAATACACCTTGTAGTTGAGGGTCATGCCATCTTCGTTTTTGTGCTTACCGAAAAGACGATTAAGTCGCTTAGTATAAGGACTTTTTGCATCCGCCACTTTATTATGGGCATCCATCCACTCTACAGATTCTTTGGATAGCTTTTGAGCATCCTCATTGCTAAAGGAAAGTGCTTGTACGCCTTTGGTAGCGGCACTGGCCATCTTTCCAATATTAATCTGTGCTTGCGCAGTAGCTACCGCTACCATACACAAGACTGTCAAAATTGTTTTTTTCATATAAATCTCTTTATAATTACCGAGTGCAAATATAAGGGATTTAATTGTTAATTGTTGATTATCAATTATTAATATTTTCATATCTTGCCTAGTAGATAGTCAGTAAAAGAATAAAAAAGAGTATGAGCGATTTAAAATTAACACTTTTCAGGAAATGGGAATTTGACGATGAGGTGATTTAAATTTTAGAAAGATACAGATCAAAGTGCTGCTTATCAACATTGCAAAATTAGATAGTTTTAAGACTTTTTTGATTCGATTTAATTTTATTATACCCCATATTTATCATATATTTTTCAAAACCTTCAATATCTAAAGCATTAGATAATTTTATTACTTTGTAGGTAGTTTTTTCTTGTGTTAGATCATCTTCAGCAACTAGATCACTTTTAAATGAAATATTTTCATCTTCCATCATTTCACGAGTAGAGCCGCCAATTAAATAAAAAATAATATTTTTAGACTCTAACATATCTGCTTTTGGAGTTTCAAATAAAACACAAGCAAAAAAATCTTTATCTACTTCATTGGGTTTGTACAAATTATCATATTTACAAATATTTTTAAAATGATAGCGTTCATTACATAACGCAAATTTTATACCATTTCTTGGAAAAGAAGACCGAACTTCAATTTTCTTTCCATTATTTAATAATAAATCTATTTGATTAGAAGCAGATTGAAATGGAGTAAAAGAAACAATATCTCCAAATATTCCTTTAATATAGAAATACCACCCATATTCAGATAATACCCCTCCTAAGGTATCTAATATTAATCTATCCTTATCTCTTTTATTGATGCTATCATTTGCTTTGTGTGGATTAACTTTTTGTGCTAACTCCCATGCTTTATTGTAATAGAAAGGGGCATGAGGATTATTATTATCAAAAGTAAATTTTATTACTTTATAAGTTCTTTTAATATTAGAATTGTTATAAGGATCTTGACAATTAATTATTTCATATTTATACGGCATTATTCACTTCTTTTTTTGATGAGATAATATTTTTTATAAAAATTCTTGAATATAACCTTTTTCCGTTAAGATATGCTCTATCTAATTTTCCTTTCCATTTTTTATTGGCAATATAACTTAATTCTCCATCTTTTACTTGATAATCTGCACCTATGATTTCAAATTGTTCTGGATTATATTTTGATAAAAAAGTAATTGGAACTCCCATTATTCCTTCAAAATCGTATGGAATATCTTTAGTTTTACTTATTTCAATAGCTTTATAATTATCATATTCAAGATATTCAGTTGTAGAATATGGTTTAGATACATCTAATCTTTGATATTTTTGTTTTATATCTAGATTAGTATACCAAAAACTTCTTGCTCCTTCACATAAATCCCCATTAGGCAAAAAAAACCAACGAACACAATTAATCCCCAATCGTATTTTATTTGCCTTGATATTTTCTAATATCTTTTTAAAACTAAGTGCATTGGAATTTCCAATTATAAGAAAATATTTCTTTTCCTTCAACAACAAATTAACAAAATCCTTAAATAAAGAAAATGGCGGATTGGTAATGACTATATCTGATTTCTTTAATAAATCAATACATTCATCACTTCTAAAATCTCCATTTTCCTTCAACTTTTTTAATTTTAATTCCTTATTAGATCTATTGTAAATTAAATAAAAACCTTGTTCTTCCTCTTTGTAACTTACAATTAATTCTTTTAATTGTAAACTCTCAAAATTGTCAAAAAAGTATTTAAAAAAATTGCTGAATTTTGGATTATCACAGTTGCAATAGATTATTTTGTTTTTAAAAAAATCTTTATGGATCTCCAATTCTTTTTCAATATCTTTCAATAATGTATAAAATTCATCGTTTTTATTTTTTATAGCATTGTTCAACTTTTTATTTTTAGACATTATTCTTCTTTATTAATCATTATTACACTTTGTTTTATCTATTCTTTTGTATTAATCCAATAACCTTATATCCCATATCAGTTATATATTCCTTCTTTTATTTTCATAATTAATGCGAGCTTGATATAACAAAAGCCCCCACAAAGCCAGCGAGTGCTCACGACTGGGTATGTGAAATACAAATTTCACAGATTTTTATATGGTGTGTTTCTCAGCAGCTTTCGCTATTGGGGTCAAAGTTGTCAAAATTGTTTTTCCCCATACAAATTCCTTTATAATTACTGAGTGCAAATATAAGGGATTTAATTGTTAATTGTTAATGTTCAATTGTTAATGTTTAATACCAATAATGATTAATGACCAATAACTAATCCTTTATAGTATTAGTCATTGGTCACTAATCATTGGTCACTAATTGTTATATCTCGTGTTCTGCTTTGATTTCCCTATGTTCGTAGTCGGCGATCATCAGGCGATCATAGTCAGGCTTGGTACCTTTTCCGAAACGCTTACCTATGTTGTCAAAGATTAGATATACCATTGGCACAATAATCAAAGTCAAGAACAGAGAGGAGATTAGCCCTCCGATGATTACAATCGCTAAGGCGTTGTTAATCTCAGCTCCTGAGCCAGAGGCTATAGCCAAAGGTATCATCCCTGCTACCATGGCAATGGTGGTCATTAGGATCGGACGGAAACGCGCATGGTTGGCTTGTATCAGTGCCGTTACCGTATCTTCTCCTTCCTCCTTGCGGTGGTTGGCGAAATCCACAATCATAATCGCATTCTTAGCCACCAAACCGATGAGCATGATGATCCCCAAGAGGGTGAAAACATTAAGCGACATATTGGCCATGGCCAAGGCAATCAAAGCTCCAATAAAGGAAAGAGGAATAGAGAACAAAACTACAAACGGACGAGAAAAACTATTATAGAGCACTACCATTACCATGTACACCAATAAGATTGCGGCAAAAAGGGATACAAATATTGTTCCGAACCCTTCGTCCTGCATCTCTTGATCTCCAGAGAAGACGAACTGTACATTGGCGGGTTTCTGCAAGGTTTCTAACTTGGTTTTCCACTCAGAAACAATAGTACCTGTAGGACGTCCTACGGATTGGGCTTGTACGGTTACTGAAGGCGACTTGTCATAACGCTCTAACTGGGTAGGCCCTGAGGCATAGAATACATCGGCAAATTGGGAGAGCTTGACTTGTTGTCCTGTATTGTTGATAAAAATCATATTCTCTATATTCTCTATAGACTGGCGGTTACCTTCCTCAAATAGGATATTGATATCATATTCGGAGTCTCCTGTGCGGAACTTATTATCATCATTTCCGTTGAAAGCTACACGCATAGTCGTTCCTACTGTAGCAATATTAAGACCCAGCATGGCCATCTTATCACGGTTCAGCTGTACATTGATCTCAGGGTTCCCTGCCTCTGAAGAAAGCTTTATTTCAGTGGCTCCTGGTATTATCTTGAGTAGTTCAGCGGTTTTCACGGCATATTCTTGAGCCACCTTAACATCGTCGGAGGTAACTACCAAGGCAATTGGTGCTTGTTCTGCCCCCATCATGCCAACAGGTACAGTCTTTACTTTGGCATCAACCAAGTATTGACTCAATTCTCGCTTGAGCTTAGCGGCAATTACCGTAGTGGATTCGCTACGTTCTTTCTTATCCACAAGAGTAATCTGTATTTCAGACTTATACGCAGTAGCCCGAGTGGAACCCATACCACTGGTAGACTGTCCTACTGTGGTAATCATACGCTCTACCAAAGGCTTATTGGTGCCCGATACCTTGAGGTTACGCAAATAGTTCTCTGCCTTTTGGGTAATAAAGTTAGTCTGTTCCAAAGAGGCATCTTTGTTCAGCTCAAACTGTATTAGGAACTTACCCCTATCCATATTAGGCATAAAGTCTGTTCCTATATAGCCTGTAGGAATGAGCGAACAAGAACCTGCAAAGAGGAAGAATACCAAAATGAAAGTTTTCCATTTGTGCTTGAACGACCATACCAATAGGTCAGAGAAAAGGTGAGTCATACGCTTGATAAAGCCCTCAAAACCAATAGAGATCTTGCCCATAAGTGATTTAGGATCAGGATGCTCCAACTTTCCAAAACGAGAGTAAAGCCAAGGCACTATAGTAAAGGACATCAGCAAAGAGAGTGCTGTAGCAATAGCCACAGTAAGACAGAACTCTTTTACGATATTGACCACTATACTATTTCCTATAGAAATCGGTACGAATACCACCACAATCACCATAGTAATAGCCATAACGGTAAGGACAATTTCCTTAGACCCATCATAGGCAGCACGTACCTTGTTCTTTCCCATCTCCATATGGCGGTGTATGTTCTCCAAGACCACGATGGCGTCATCCACCAAGATACCAACCACCAGAGAGAGTGCCACCAAGCTCATCAGGTTCAGTGTAAAGCCAAAGAAGTACATACCAATAAAGGCTGCGATGAGTGAGGTCGGGATAGAGACCATGACAATGAGTGCGTTGCGCAAGCTGTGGAGGAAGAAGAACATCACCACGGCTACGAGTACAATCGCCAATACAAGGTCAAACATCACCGAATTAGCCGCATGTAGGGTAAATTGGCTGGTATCCTCTGCCAACTGTAGTTTTACATTTTGATTGACATATGTTTTTTCTATCTGTGCCATTTTCTTGCGCACCAACTCACTTACCGATACGGCATTGGCATCGGTCTGCTTGAGCACTTGCAACAAGAGTGTGTTTTCTTGGTTGATACGCGCGATTTTCTCAGCATCCTCTTCGGTATCTTGTACATCAGCTACATCGGAAAGGCGGATTTCGATACCATTTTTGGAAACTAATGGAAGGTTACGCAGCTGTTCTACATCCTGAATCTTACCCAAGACACGGATGGAGGTACTATTCTCACGCGTTTTGAGCTTACCAGCAGGGATTTCTATATTGGAAGCTGCAATAAGCTGTTGTACCTGAGCGATCGTAAGGCCATAGCCTTCGAGCTTTTGAGGATCCACATTCACACGAATTTCCCTCTTACGTCCGCCAATGATATTGACCTGTGCCACCCCTGGTACACGAGAGAGTTCAGGCTGTATCTTTTTATCCACTAGGTCATAAAGCTCCTGTGAGGAAAGATTGGAGGTAACCCCAAGAGAGATGATCGGCAAGTCCGAAAGTGAAAACTTGGAAAGAGAAGGTTCTTTAACATCGGTAGGGAGCTTAGAACGAATAGCATTGATCTTACGCTGAGCCTCATTGAGCGTATTGTCCACATTGGCATCGTTGGTTAGCTGGATAACCACCACAGAGAGTGACTCATAGGAGTAAGATTGTATTTTTTTGATATTCTCCAAGGAAGATACCGCATCCTCGATTTTCTTGGTTACGGTACTCTCAATTTCTGAAGGAGATGCTCCTGCATATATAGTGGAAATGGTTACCACATTGACCTCGAACTTAGGAATGAGTTCGTAGTTTAGGAGCTTATAAGAATATAACCCTCCTAGGAGAAATAAGGAGAGCATCACAATTAGGACACTGGGTCGCTTGATAGAGAGTTTGATTATATCCATCGCAAGTAATTTCTAAATCGGGGGCAAAGGTAAAGCAAAAAAACTAAATAAACAAAAAAAGTTTCCATATTTTTTATCAAGGAATAATAGCGTTATAGAGATATAGGGATACAGAGTTGCTAAAACTCTATATCCCTATATATATTACCTTAACTATTAACTATTTACTCAAAAGAAACCAACTTTTCTCTCCATTCTTAACACTACGTAGATCGTAATAGTAATCATAAGTAGTGGCATCTATTTGATAAGGACTGTTATTGACCACCTCATCGATGATAGGAGTGAGGTAGGGGAAGTATTGCGAAAATCCGCTGGCGAAGTTCGGGTCTTTCAAGAAGATCTCTATCTGCTCAGGATGCCCTGCTACCCCCACAAAATCAGCCTCATAATCCGAGGTATAGTCAGTATAATTACCATTATTAGGATTGACATTTCTCAGGCTCAAGGTTATACCAGTGGAAGTTCCCCCATCATTTCCCTTGATAAGTTCTCTAAAGGAAAAAAAGGTATTTAGGGAGTAGTTTCTCCACTTGCCACGGCGTACCTGATTGTCCAAGTCCCTATGAATATCTATATAGCTTTGGGAGGTATAGTATTCTCCTACCCTTATCCAACGAGAAGAAGTCGTAGAGAAAGTGATAGGACAAGGTACTAAAGCTGTAGAGATAGTACCATCGGGCGTTGTCAAGGCCGTCTTATCTTCATTGAAATAGAGTTCGTCGAAGGTAACTCCCTTAATATCAGCAGGTTCATAGAGCTTAATTCCTTTTTCGGTAAGAGAGAAGGCACGTTGTAGCGTCTGTCCTTCATAGCTAAAGACCAATTGGCGATAACTAGGGAAGTGTGTGAGTTTCACCTCAGTGCCTTGGATAGTGATAGGAGAGAGTCCCTTGCCCTTAAGCACTTGAGTATTCTCGCGGAGCTTAGTAAGGAAAGCCTCCCTATCGCTAGTGAGTTTGGTGAGGGTCATTAGGTTATTGGAGGTACGCCCTCGGAGGGTAAGCACCCCGTTTTCTTCTTTGAGGAAGATAAACTCAATATCCCCTCCTCTAGCATTGGTAAATACTGGAGAGACGAATCGGAAATGGTCTAAGACACTATTGAAAGTATCAAAACTCAAGGTAGGCCCCTCGGTATTGGAATAGGTATAGTAAGATTCTTCCTCGGCATTGGTAGGTCTTACCTCGGAAGAGGCCTTTACCTTACCATCTTTGAGTTTCAAGACAAAGGAGTAGCCTCCTATACTGCGTGGTGCCACGGGGAATCCCCCGAAGCTACGGCTTACCCCCGGATAATAGGAAAGCAACCAATAGCCATCATAGCTTTCTATGATCTTTTTATAAGTATCAAGCGTGGTGGAAGTACGGTCACTAGCCTCCTTTTTGAATATGGCTTCTTCCTTATATTCACAAGCCGAAAGGAGTGCAAAGGCTAAAAATAGAGTAATATATCTTTTCATTTTTTTAATTATTAGTTAGATCAGAAAAATCTTTCCGAGGGACCACCTGCCCACTCAAGGTACGTCCTGCCACATAAGGATAGCGTTCGCGAATCTTATTGCGCAAGACATCCAAGTTGATATTCCAAGTGGTGGTGAGGTAGCGGCGGATCATTTTCATCTTCTGCTCAAGCTTCTCTTTACCTGTATATTGCTCTGTAGAGCGGATTTTGGCATTGCCCAATTCCAATTGTTCTTCCCATACACGAGCCGAGTCATAGGAAGCCACTGAGGCACCATTGTTATAGTTAGTAAAACTACGCTTCCAAGCTGTATAGAGAGCATCGTCGAAGCCATCTCCATTAGTATCCAAAGTAGTATCCTCGGTAGCACAACCACAATCCTGTGTGGCATTGAAGTAGGTGATATAGCGAGAGATCATCTCCACGAAGTCCTCATCAGAATCCTTACTTCCGTAAGCGCTGATAAAGCCCGCCTTGAGGTAATCGGTACCTGTCCAGCTATTAGCCCAGCTATTACTCTTGTAGTCGGTACCAGAGATACGCTTGTAATCGGTAGGGTAATCCACCGATTGATGCCATGTGTGAGCTGTCTCGTGGTAGAGGGTGTGTAAAGCATTATCATTGAGGTAAAAAATACTATTGGGGCGTATATTGTTGATATTCATCATATGGATCTTTACCCCATTGGTAGCCAATCCTCGCATAGGAATACGGGTAGCATGATAGGCATTCTCCCCTATGAGAATCAAGGTATTAAACGAATGTTCCTTCATGAACTCCTTGGAGGTTACCTCTACATAAGGCTCTATAAATAGATAATTGAACACGGAGGCGAACTGTACCGCCTTGTCATACTTAGTGGGGGTGAGCACCCAGCTACGGGTGGTTTCCTTCTCCACGAAGCGGTAGAGAATACGGATATTATACGGCTTGGTAAATCGCTCTTGTATGTAGGTATCCAAGGGGTTAGGCGGGTTGAGCACTTCTTGTTGTGAGTCATTTTGCTCATTGTCCTTGGGAATAACACTATCGGCCGTAAGAGTATTATCCACGGAGCAGCTTACCATGGCTGCTGCTAAGAGTATATATATGATTTTTTTCATAAACATAAGTGTTTTTATCTTGGATTAGGTTGCATACCGGCACCTATAGCGGTACCAGGGAGCTGTATGGCACGGCGAGCATCAATGGGAGCTAGTACGCCTTCTATGGTAGAGATGTCTCTCTCTTGCTTGGTATGTTGGTAGCGTGCCACCTCTATCCCATAGCGCTTGATGTCCTGCCAGCGAAGTCCCTCATGCATAGTAAGGATACGGCGGCACTGTAACACATAATGAATCAAAGGTTCCTGTTCAGCTGTAAGAGTAAAGGAAGGATGTAGCTGCTTCTTTTGAGTGGCTCCACTAGGAGTGCTTTGGCTATAAGCCAAATCGTTATAGAAGTTAGTTATCTCCTCCTTGGTAAAGGTATTGCCATTAGGATTATAATTAACCCTTCCACGTAGATACTTGGAAGTCCATATATTAAGATCCGCCACGGCACTATCGAGTTCTCCAAGCATAATTTTTGCCTCGGCACGCACCAAGAGGGTCTCATCGGTGGTGAAAGGCACCAAGATGGTACGAGTATAGGAACCATCTCGAAAGGTAGGAAACTTAGGTTGTAGGACGATATCCCTTAGGTCGGCACGCTGCGTGAAAGGCATGAACCAGTAGAACTCATAACCATTATTCTTTGATTCGGCACGCGCATCCCAAAGGTTGGTAGTGGAGAAGGTTTCTTGCTCTGCTACTCTATAAGCATGGGCGAATCGATAGTTAGTTTCTACAAAATAAGTGGTAGAGAGTTCCGAATAGACAGGTTGTAACATAAGGTTGGCTACTTCACTCTCACGGGTATAGGCCTGTGCATAAGCGGTTAGGGAACGGATACCTGTTTTTTGGGCATCACGGAAATCTAACCATTCGCGTATGAGTGTTTTGGTTGTAGCCTCATTGGTAGTAAGCACCACATTGGCTGCATCTACTGCTTTTTGCCATTGTTGGTAATAGAGGTAGAAGCGAGCAGCGAAGGCATAAGCTGCTTTCTTATTGAAGTGATACTTAGGCATTTGGTAATAACTATCATCAATAAGAGGAAGTCCCACCTGAAGGTCATGATCGATCTGCTGATATAGCTGGGCTACAGTACCACGGTCACGCTTAGGATTGAGCTGTGCCTCAGGCTCGGTAATATAAGGAATCCCTAAGTCGGTACCACTGGTGGTAGGGTTGTAAGCCTGACAGAAGAGGTTAGCCAAGCAGAAATGGGCATAGGCACGAGCTACTAAGGCTTCCCCTTTGGCAGGATTAAGGGCTGGATCACCCTTTAGAGTCGTCTCAATAGCCTCCAAGGCAGCATTGGCATGGCTGATCGCCTTATAGTGAAAGTCCCAAATATTCTGTAAACCATCCAAGTAATTGTATTCCAATATAGGTTGCCAATAGGCTGCCTCACGAGTGAGGAAGTTAGAATAGATATTGTCCGCCCCTATATCATCTATATTATCCGAAGAAAATTCGCTAATGAGGGTGGTGGCTATCTGGGGATAGGCATTGGTCAGGGTCTGCTGTACCTTTTCAGGTGAGTCAATCAGCAGGCGATTGTCCGGCATTTTATCCAGCTGATCGTTACAAGCGGTCAGCGCGAGGGAAGTAATGGCTAATATATAGTATATTCTTTTCATCATTTTAGGGTTAAAGTCCTACACGTAAAGTAAATATCAATCGCTTAGGAGAGATAGGGGTATATCCGTTAACCAAGTAATCAGGATCATCTCCATTAAGGCGCTTATCGGCATAGAGTAAGGCTAAGTTGGTGGCTTGCAACTTGACACTAAGCTGGCGGATACGAGTCTCACGCAAGAAATCCTTATCGAAGGTATAGCCTAAAGAGATCTCTTTCAGGCGGATATTATCTCCCTTGGCGATACGAATATCGGAATAGTCATAGGTATTATAAGCCTGGCTGATTTCATTGTAGCCATAGGCATTTTGCATAAAAGTAGTATAGACTACAGGGATGTTGGTTTTGGTCTCATCACCAGCGAATTGCCAACGGTTGTTGAGCTCACGAGGGACAATTCCATAGTCGGTATAGATATTGCTGAGTTTTCTAAGGCGTACCACATTCCCATAGGAGTAAGTAAGCACTACCCCCAAGGAGATACCTTTGTAGTGAAAGGTATTGCTAAAGCTTCCCTTATCAGTAGGGATGAGGGTACCTGCATATTTTAGAAAATCTACGTTGCGACTATCGAATCGGATTCCCCCGATGGTAGATTGGTTGTGTTCGTTGAGGAAAGTAGGCAATCCCCTATCGTTGAGTCCATTGAAAGGAACTGAGAAGATAGACTTAAGTGGATAGCCTGCGCGGGCGAACCCTCCTTGGGAGGTAGCACTGGTAGAATAGCCAATCATATCACGAATGGTAGGAGTGGTAAGCAGCTCTGTGATTTCATTTTTAGCTCGAGAATAGATAAAGGAAGTCTTCCAAGAGAAGTCGGCTGTTTTGAGATTGGTTGTCTCCAAGCCTATTTCAAGCCCACGGATACGCATTTGAGCCATATTCCCTTTTTTGGTAGTGAAGCCCCCCGTACCTTGGGTAACAATATCCCCTATCAGGTCATAGCTATGACGGTGAAACCATTCTACAGAGAGGTTGATACGATCATCGAAGAAGCCCAAGTCTGCTCCTATGTTTAACTCTTGGTTTTTCTCATAGGTCAGGTCATGGTTGGCAATATTCTGGATTTCAAGACCTAACTCACGCTGAGTGGAGTTGCGCCAAGGATTGTTGATATAGAGCTGTGCTAAGGAATTGCTCACAGAAGGTGCTACAGCCGTTACTCCAAAAGAAGCCTTGAGAGTTAGGTGAGAAAGGGGCTTAAGAGAAGCAAAGAAGTTCTCTTGGCTCACATCCCACTTCAGTCCAGCATTCCAAGTAGGCATCCAACGGAGGTAGCGAGAAGGACCGAAAGCGTTAGAGGCATCATAGCGCAAAGTACCATTGGCCGTATAGCGTCCTTTGAGGGTATAAGAAGCATTGGCAAAGAAAGCCTGGTTGTTATTTTCAGTATCGGCTATGGTATAGTAGTTACGGAATTCTTCTTGCAACTTCTTGAACATCAGGTAAGAGAAAGAAGCATAGTTACCTGCATTGTAGAGCAAGCCATAGTTTCGATTCAGATCATTGGTATTCTTGGCGTTGTCCATCTCAAAGCCTCCGAATAAGGCGATACTATGTAGGCCTTCGGCAAAGGTATCCTTATAGCTAAGGGTCGCACGGAGGTTATTGGCCAGTGAGGTTTTGTCTATCTTCTCACGAATTCCTCCCTTGGGTAGTACCACCACTGGAAGGGCGAAAGGATCGTTAGGGTCTTTGTACAGATTGGTATTATTGTCCCTCACAGTTGTATTGGGCATGGCGCGGTAAGAGAGCACCCAGTTGGAATTTTCTTTATACTCTGTCTTTTGGGTATTATTTTGGTAGCGGATAGCACCCATGAGAATTGCCTCTATCTTAGGGGTGATCTTCCAAGAGAGTTGCCCCTGTATACGAAGGGTAGCTATATCGGTATCTATATAAGCGTTGTCCATCTCATTGAAGATGTTGTAAGGAGCATAGTTGGTTGTGTAATAGTCCTTAGCATTTAGAGTTCGAGAGTGGTTCAATGCATAGTTATAGCCATCCTGTATAGGAGTGGTTTGGTCTCGGTAGGAGAGGTCTGTGATCAGTCCCAAGCGCACTTTGGAAGAAAGATTATAGTTAGCATTGAGATTGGTTGTATACTGAGTGAGCTTATTACCTTTTTGCCAACCTGGATCTGAGAGGAGGCTTAGGGAGGCATAATAGGTAGATTTTTCATTTCCAGAGGAGAAGGAAAGGGTATGATTCTGCATTACGGAAGTTTGGAATAGTTGCTTGAACCAATTGGTATTACGTCTTTCGGCTTCTTGTAGGTAAGCCCTACGTCCTGCCTCGGTATTGAGTACGCGAGAGTTGCCTTGTCTATCAAGCTCGTAGAAGAGTTCATACATTCTTCCTACGATCCCTTTGTTCTTTTGGGTTACTACATTTTGAAACTCATAGTGGCCACCCTGCATCAGTTCTTGGATAACAGACATTTGTTCCTGAGAGTTCATAATGTTGTACTGGTCATAAGTAGGAATAAGGCGGAAAGTAGATTCGTTGGTATAGGTGAAGCTACTGGTTCCAGCGGCACCTTTTTTGGTGACCACTTCCACTACTCCTGCGATAGCACGAGGGCCATAGACAGCAGTAGCAGAGGCATCCTTAAGCACTCTAAAACTCTCGATGCTTTCAGCTGTAAGGCCTGGGATTGCGGAGGCTATCAGCAACTTAGCATCTTCGGAGACGAGATCTTCAGGTTTAAGGTCTATTTCGTCTTGGAGGATAACCCCATTGAGCACCCATAGGGGCTTTACCTCTTGATTGATAGACGTTTGCCCACGGGTATTGGTATTCATGGGCGCTTTTGGGGCAGGTTTGGGCTTTGTTTTGGCCTGCTTGCTCTGCTCCGTTTTTTTCAGTTCCTCCTGTGCCCAAGAGGTCTGTCCTACTGCTAAGAGCAGAAAGAAGAAGAGCAGAAATCTGACTTTCACTGTATTCATCTTTATGTATTAAAAATAGATTTTTTGAGTCTTGTTAGGGAAATCTCCCTTTTGAAAAAGGCTTGCAAAATTACGAATAAAAAAAGGAAAAAGCAAGCACTTTCCCCTATTTATGTAGGGCAAGAGATGTTAAAAGAACCATACCTAACACACATGAATTTCGTGTTCTTTTATCCACTAAATCATAAAGCTCATAAGAGGAAAAATCAGGAGTAATCCCAAAGGAGATGCCAGGCATGTAAGTCGAGGACAAAGGTAAAGCAGAAGAGTTTCCATATTTTTTAATAGTCAGTGGCCAGAAGTCAGTTTTCAGTCTTTTTGAGACTGACCTCTAAAAACTGAAAACCAACTAATATTTGTTTTTCTAGGGAAAAAAACGTAATTTTACTGCAATCAAAACCTACCTTTCTGTTTTTGAAAGCTAAACTAAAAGATATGAAAATAGAAAAAGACAAAATGAAGGATGTTTCTAATCCTTCCGAATGTACTACTATTATTGTAGGCAAGCGAGCCACCACCGATGGTTCTATGATTGTAGCACGTTCTGATGACTGGAGTGCTGTAGTGGCCAAAAGATTAAAAGTACACCCTGCGAAAGGACAAGGCCCTGAGGAATTTGTATCCTTCAACAATGGTTTCCGTTGTCCCCTTCCGAAAAAGGCACTAGGGTATATGGGGATGCCTCCTTATCAATACCCTGACCAATGGGAAAGTGCCGGCTTTAACACCGCCGGTGTGGGTATGAGTGCTACCGAGAGTATCTTTAGTAGTGAAAAAGCCCTAGCTGCTGACCCCTTAGTTCCCAATGGCTTAGGCGAAATTTCTATTAATTCGGTAGTGCTTCCTTATATCCATAGTGCCAAAGAAGGCGTAGAGAGATTGGGAGCTCTTATAGAGAAATATGGGATTGCAGAAGGCTTTGGGGTTGGTTTCATAGATCAAAAAGAGATATGGTATTTGGAAACCGCCTCTGGCCACCGCTGGATAGCCAGTCGTATTCCCAGCAATGTATATTTTGTAACAGCTAATCAGGCACGCCTGCGTGAGTATGATCCTATGGATAACCACCACTTCCTAGGCAGTGAAGACCTGATTGAGTTTGCTATCACTCACAAGCTATATGACCCTAGCAAGGGTGTTTTTGACTTCCATAAGGCTTACATTCGCGATGAAAAACTTGATACCACCTACAATTACCCACGCGTATGGGCTTTACAAGCACTCTTTAGTCCTGAAATAGAGAATGATGTAACTGAAAATAACTTTCCTGTATTTGTACAAGGTGAAAATTGTATCTCCTTAGCTGATGTCCGCCGTGCTTACTACCACCACTACCAAGGCTCGACACATGACCCTTACTTTCACCAAAATCCCAAAGAACCTTACCGCCCTGTGGCTATCTTCCGTGCTACTCATACTCATATCCTACAGGTAAGACCTGAGCTACCTAAGGCTATAGGCGAGATCAATTATGTGGCTTTCGGTATGGCAGCATTGGGAATTTTTATCCCTATCTACCAAGGGGTTACTTCCTATCCAGAGGCCTACACCAAGGGTGATAACCACTGCAAAGAGGATGCTGCTTACTGGATCCTAAGGCGTGTACAGACCTTAGGCATGGTCAATTATAACAAATATGCTCCCGTGATACGCGATGTGTATGACCGTTTTGAGACTGAAATGGAACAACGCCAACGTGAAATGGAGGCTGATTATCTTGCCCTCTACCCTACTCATCCTATGTCAGCTCAAGAGCTATTACAACGCTTTTCTGATCAGCTCTTAGAAGATGTACTTACCGTAAGTCGTGAGCTACTCAATGACCTCTTCACCCGCCTTACTCTGGATATAGAAGCCAAGTATCGCTTTGCAGGTGCATAAGAGAGTGATTAGTGACACTACTAACAAATAAAAGGGCTACCCTCGCGGGTAGCCCTTTTGAAAATGATGATATGAGAAATGCTAATTACTTGTAAAGGTAGAACCAGTAATCGCTATTGGTGGTACTGGTAAATTTGTAATAATCACCTCCGTCCTCTACTGTATAAGGGCCATTATTAGCAATAGCTCTATAGAGTATGGTAACAAGCCAAGAGTAGAACTGTATTTGGTTTCGGTATTCGCCTGTTCTGAGGGTTTTGTGATCAGATGGGTCTTTGAGGATAAAGCGCACTTGGTCAGGGTGATCTCCTACCCCTACCATATCCACTTCATAGTAAGTCCATACACCACCTTCGTATCCCTCTACATAAGAGATAAACTTGGTGAATCCTGCAACTGATTCGTTGTCATTTCCTTTAATAGTGGAAAGTCTAAGGTCGGTATGGCCACTTCTTTTAAGATCATACCACGCATAAGCCCACTTAATCCATGAATCCGTTGTATTGTAGCTACTCAATAGCTTATCGGAAACAAACCCTTCGTCAAACCACACTTTCATAGGGTTTTCTGTTAGTTGGAGAGGAGCTGCTTGGAGAGTAATGGTAAGGGTATTATCAGGTGTGGTAAGGGCTGTTTTTGCCTCATTGATATAGAGTTCGTCCAAAGTAACCCCATTTACAGTAACAGGTTCGTAGAACTTAAGACCCTTATCGGTTATCACAAAGGCCTGTTGCACATCCTGCCCATCATAACTAAAAGCTATTTGACGATAGCTAGGGAAAAGGGTCATGGTAACTGTCTTGCCACCGATTTGGGTAGAGTTAAGACCTTTGTCTTTAAGAACTTCCGTATTAGCACGTACCTTATTGAGGTATTCCTCACGGTTTCCTGTGAACTTGGTAAGAGTCATTTTGGTAGTGGAAGAACGCCCTACAATAGCATAACCATTACTTACAGGTTCCAAAATCTCTAACTCAATATCCCCACCACGAGCGTTAGGAAACTGACCAGAGGTACGGCGGAAGTGGTGTAACACATCGTTATATGTATCAAAACTAAGGGTGATTGCCTCGGTATTCTGATAAGAGAAGTAAGTGGTATATTCATCATTATTAGGCATGAACTCTGCTGAAGCACTTACCTTACCATCCTTGAATTTCAAGAAGATGTTATACCCCCCTACACTATGATCCATTCTTGGTAGCCCTAAGAAACGTCGGCTTACCTGAGGGAAATAAGAGAGTTGCCAATAAGTATCCTCTTCAAGGGTGTTCTTATAAGTCTCTAGGACATTGGCCATACGGCCTGCTGGTTTCTGGTCGAAATTATCATCTTCCTTGTAGCTACAAGAGGCTACCAAAGAAAGCGTCACGAGTAATATGATATATCTTTTCATAGCAAATTTTAATTATTAGGTAACACAGAGAAATCTTTTCTTGGTACAGGATTTCCTTCAAAGTCTCGACCCACTACATAAGGGTATCGGCTACGGATTTCAGCACGTAGTTCATCAAGATTGATATTCCATTCTTCCAAGAGATATTTCTTCATAATGGCCATTTTCTGTTCTATTTTTTGCTTACCTGTATAGGTTTCAGTAGGGCGTATTTTTACATCAGCTATTTTAAGCTGTTCTTCCCATACATTGGAAGACTCATAGGTGTTTTGACCATCGTTTAGGCTTCCGTAGTTCCAGAACTTATTCTTCCAAGCGGTGTAAAGCGCATCATCAAAGCCATCTCCGTCGGTATCCAAAGAACTATCTGTAGTAGCACAACCACAATCCTGTGTTGCATTGTGATATACGATATAGCGAGCCAACATCTCTACGAAGTCCTCATCGCTATTAAAGCTAGAGTATGCGGTCATAAAGCCGGCAGGCAAATAGTTTCTTGAGGATAGGTTCCAAGCTGTTACCCAGTTATCTCGCTTGTAGTCAGAAGCGGAGATCTTCTCATAATCAGTAGGATAGAGTTTGGCTTGGTGCCAAGTGTGTGCATTCTCATGATAAAGTGTAGCCAAGATGTTGTCGTTAAGCCAATAGATATTGTTAGGGTCCATATTGTTAATCTCCAACAAGTGAATCTTCACCCCAGCAGCGGCAAAACCTACCAGCTTCGCTCCAGTGGAGTTGAAAGCAGGTTCACCTATCAATATAATGGTATTGAAGGAGTGTTCTTTGAGGAACTGTTTGGAGGTTATTTTGATATAAGGCTCTACAAAGAGATAATTAAATACATTGACAAACTCTATCGCTTTTTCGTAGCGTGTAGGAGCCATCGTATAAGACCTATAGATTTCCCTTTCAAGGAAGCGGTATAATATATTTATACTATAAGGCTGAGAAAAGTGCTTTTCTATATACTTATCCAATGGATTCTGAGGGTTAATCACCTTTCCATTGACACCTCCATCGTCGGCAGTTGTAGCACTTTCGGAGGTATTGATTTTATCATCATTGGAACAGCCCATAAGGAAGGCTGCTGCCAAAAACATATATATTATTTTTTTCATAAGATACTATTTTTATTATCTTGGATTAGGGGTCATTCCTGCTTGTAGTACCATAGTAGGCAACTGAAGTGTACGTCTTGGGTCATCAGGAGGAAGTACCGCTTTGACAGAGAACTGGTTACGGTTATTTTCGTCGGTCTTGTAGCGTACTACCTCTATATTGTAGCGGCGTATATCCTGCCAACGCAAGCCATCACCAAGGGTAAGAACACGGCGGCACTCAAGCAAATAGTGCAAGAGGGGTTCCTGTATGCCATCAGCCTCTATAGTGAAGGAAGGATTTAAGTGCTTCTTCTGAGTTGCTCCATCGTCAGTAGCTTGGGAGTAGTTTATACCATTGTAGAAAGCCACAATTTCGTCCTGAGTTACTTGGTTCTTGTTGGTATAACCTGCTACTTCTTTAACTTGGATAAACTTAGATGTCCATAGGTTCAAGTCATTAACAGCGCTTTCGTACTGCTTGAGGTGTATCTTAGCTTCGGCACGTACCAAGAGGGTTTCGTCGGTAGTGAAAGGAATCATGATACTTCTGGAATAATCGCCTGAGAAAGCAGGCCATTTGTCAAAGAAAATAGTATTGGCATCGTTACTTTCTGTCTTAATAGGCATGAACCAATAGCGCTCATTGATAATAGCCTTTCCTTGTGTATCCCATAGGTTAGGAGCTGCCAAAGTTTCTTGGTTGGAAATACGGCTATTGTGGGTGTAACGGCGCGAATAGTCTTCAGAGAAATAGTTAGTAATGTTCGAATACACTGGCAATACTAAGAGGTTCGCCTGTATATCATCACGGGTATAGTAGAGCGCTCTGTTTCCTTGTTTGGTACTTCCTACTTTGCTCACATCACGGAAGTCTTTCCAGTTTCTTAGCAAGTTCTTAGTGGTTCTATCGTTGGTAGTAAGCACTTCATTGGCTGCATCCAAGGCTTTTTGCCACTGTTGGTAATAGAGGTAGAAGCGTGCTGCAAAGGCATAAGCTGCTCTTTTGTTGAAGTGATACTTAGGCATATCATAGTAGCTATCATTGATAAGGGGCAATCCCTCTTGCAAGTCGGCATCTATCTGCTGGTAGATTTTAGCCACTGAAGTACGTTCGTACTTTTTGTTCAATTCAGTCTCAGGGGCGAGCATATAAGGAATCCCAGGGTCAGAGGCGCTGGTAGAAGGATTATAAGGCTTCCCAAAGAGGTTCACTAGTTCAAAGTGCCCGTAAGCACGAGCTACCAAGGCCTCACCACGAGCAGGTTGTAGCTCAGCGGTATTACCCAATTTGTCAATGGCCTCTAGGGCTGTATTGGCATGGTTAATGGCATCATAGTGATATTGCCATACGTACTTTAATCCCTCATAATCAGAGTATTCGTTAATGGGTTCCCAGTTGGCTATTTCTACGGCCAATGGGGGGTCAAACTTCACGAGATCTCCTCCATCACCTATGTTATCGGAAGAAAATTCGTTCAAGATGCTGGCACTTACCTGAGGATAGGCATTGACCAAGAGTTTCTTTACCTTTTCAGGAGAGTCCACACGTACTTGGTTATCAGGTAGTTCGTCCAATAGTTTGTTACAGCTTGTAAGTGCTAGAAAAGCAGCTGAAAATATATAATATAATCTTTTCATATCGTCTTAGTATTAAAGTCCTACACGTAAAGTAAAGATAATTCGCTTAGGCGAAATAGGGGTATAGCCATTGGCAAGGTAGTCAGGATCGTCTCCGTTGAGTTTCTTGTCGGCATAGAGCAGCGCCACATTGGTAGCCTGTAACTTCATGCTGAGCAGGCGGATACGTGTATCCCTCAAGAAATCTTTGTCAAAGGTATAACCTATAGAAATCTCTTTTAGGCGGATATTATCACCCTTGGCTATACGCACATCGGAATAGTCATAAGTGAGATAAGTACGTCTGATTTGATCCCAGCTGTATGTCTTTTCATACATATAGGTAGTATAGAGACGTGGAATATTGGTTTTGTTCTCATCGCCAGGTACGAGCCAACGATTGTTGAGTTCTCGAGGAGCATTGGCATAGTCGTTATATACATTGTTCAAATGTCTTAGACGTACCACATTTCCGTAAGAATAGGTAAATACCACCCCGAAAGAAATTCCTTTGTAGTTGATTGTATTGCTAAAACTACCACGGTCAGTAGGAATGAGGGTACCTGAGTATTTCAAGAAATCCACATTTCGGTTATCAAAACGAATACCACTCATGGTTACATCCCCGTTTTGATCACGGAAAGTAGGCAATCCGTTGCTAGCAAGTCCGTTGAAGGGAACAGAGAATAGAGATTTTAGTGGATAACCCTCTTTGGCAAAACCACCAGCCGATGTTGCATCGGAGGAGTTATAGCCCACCATATCAGAAATATTAGGACTGGTAAGGAGCTTGGTTATTTCGTTCTTAGCACGAGAGTAGATAAAGGAAGTACGCCAAGAGAAATCGTCGGTCTTGATATTGGTAGTTTCCAAACCTATTTCCAAACCATGGGTACGCATTTCGGCCATATTACCTTTCTTAACTATGGTACCACCTACCCCTTGGGTTACGATGTCCCCGATTAGGTCATAGCTGCGACGATTGAACCATTCGGCTGAGATGTTGATACGGTCATTGAATAAGCCAAACTGAGTACCTATGTTAAGCTCTTGGTTTTTCTCATAGGTAAGGTCGTGGTTTGCAGAATAAGAGATATTAAGCCCCAACTCTTGTTGCTTGGAGTTCTTCCAAGGTAGGTTTGGATAGATCTGGGAGAGAGAGTTGCTCACCGATGGTGCTACCGCAGTAATCCCAATAGAACCATAGATATTTAAGTGAGAAAGTGGTTTTAGGTACTTGAAGAAGCTTTCCTGAGTAACGTCCCAAGTAAGACCTGTATTCCAGGTAGGCATCCAGCGGATATAGCGAGATTCCCCGAATTGGTTAGAGGCATCATAACGCAAAGTACCACTAAAAGTGTAACGACCATTGAACGTATAAGAGGCATTACCGAAGAAAGCCTGATAGTTACCTACCGTATTATTAATGGTATAATACTTATTGTCATCCTCTTCTTGGCGTTTCTTAAATATCATATAGTTATAAGAACTATAGTAGCCTAAGTTATAGAGTATTCCAAAGTTTCTATTGACATCGTTGGTATATTTGGCATTATCCATATCAAAACCACCGAATAGGGACAAGGCATGCAATCCGTCCTTGAAAGAGTCATTATAACTAATAGTAGCACGGAAGCTGTTGGCATTGGTCGTATTTTCGGTTTTTCTACGGATCCCTCCTTCAGGAAGTACAGAGAGCGGTAAGGCGAAGGGGTCGTTAGGGTCTTTGTACAAGTTGGAATTATAGTTCCTTATCACAGAGTTAGGCATATATCGGTAAGAGAGTGCCTCGTTGGAGTTCTCTGTTTTCTCCTGATTATAGATAGCTGATTGGTAACGAATAGCTCCCATAATGGCTGCTTCCACCTTAGGGGTAATCTTATAAGTAAGTTGTGCCTGTAGTCGTAAGTTTGCTATATCGGTATCCATATAAGCATTATCTATCTCATTGAAGATATTATAAGGAGAATAGTTACGTGTATAGTAGGCCTTAGGGTCTAAAGTACGAGAGCTATAAAGGGCATACTTATAGAGCGAACCTGTGGAAGAGATATAAGGAGAGGTCTCATCGCGATAGGAAAGGTCAGTGATGACATTGAGGATAAATTTGGAAGAAAGGTTGTAGTTGGCATTGAGGTTTCCTGAGTATTGTGCCAACTTACTACCCTTAGTCCATCCTGGGTCTGCCAGTACATTGATAGAGGCATAATAGGTAGATTTTTCATTCCCTGAAGAGAAAGAAAGCGTATGGTTCTGCATCACAGAGGTTTGGAAAAGTTGCTTGAACCAGTTGGTATTTCGTCTTTCAGCTTCTTGTAGATAAGCCAAGCGACCTGCAGAAGTATTAGGCACTATGGCATTTCCGTCAGGGCCGATTGTTTTGTGTAGTTCATACATTTTACCAATGATTCCCTTGGTCTGTAGGCCGGACATGCTTTCTGTCTTGAAGTGTCCACCACGCATAAGCTCTTGCATAACCGACATATGGTCTTGGGAGTTCATGATATTATACTCATTATAGGTAGGAATGAGTCGATAGGTAGATTCATTCGTATAGGTAATGCTGCTGGAGCCTGCGGTACCTTTTTTGGTCACCACTTCCACCACCCCCGCGATGGCACGAGGCCCATAAGTTGCAGTAGCAGAGGCATCATTGATCACACGGAAGCTCTCAATACTCTCTGCGGTAAGTCCCGGAATAGCTGATGCAATGAGCAACTTGGCATCCTCAGAAACCAAGTCTTCCGGCTTGAGATCGATATCATCCTGAAGTGGTACGCCATTGAGCACCCATAGAGGCTTTGCTTCTTTGGAGATAGAAGTTTGCCCTCGTGAGTTGGTATTCATAGGCGCTCTTGATTCTCCTTTTGTGGCGGCTACCTCACCTTCTTTAAGCATAGTAACATCCACAACGAGGGAAGTTGGGGTCAGCTCCTGCGGCTGCATGCCTTTGAGCGCGAAGACTAAGGTTTGTCCCTTAGTGATTTCGAGGGTATACTTCCCATCGAAATCGGTGTACGTACTTTGGGAGGTGTCTTTTACACTGACCTGTACGCCAGCCAGTGGCTTGGATTGGGAATCTTTTACCAATCCAGAAATTTTCATCTCCTCTTGAGCTAAGGAGACATGCCATACTCCAAAGAGGAGTAAGAACATGCACAGCAATCTGAATTTGACTGTATTCATCTTTATATACTTAAAATAGATTTTTTCCATCAAAAGTTTTTCCTTATCACCGGCAAGACATATCTTGAAAATATTATCCTACTGAGAGCTTTTATAAATACCTATTTTAACGCGAGTTCGACGTAAGCAAAATTATATTTTTCTCCCACAGATTCCACGGATTTTCACGGAGAGAAAGATATAACAACTAAGTATAACTCCTTAATTTCCACGGATAAATAAGGCCTTTGGCCTTATAAAAATCTGTGTAAATCGCAACAGCACAATTACACAAACATAGAAAATCTGTGAAATCCGTGAAAATCTGTGGGAGCTTTTGTTATATCGAACTCACGTTATTTTAGAAAAAGGCTCGCAAATTTACGAATTTTAAACGACATATTCTACAATAATTTGTTAATTAGCAAATAGACTAATGCGCCTATTAATCTATAAAAACAAATTAGCCAATTAGTCAACGAACTTATTGACTAATTGGCTAATATCAGAACATCTTCTTAAAAAAGGAAGTTAGTTTCTCCAAGAATTTACTTTTATAAGGAGCATTTAAGTACCACTGCTGGAACTCTGGATGTTTGTACCCATGATTTAAACTGACCTCTACAATGAGCTGATAGTTTTTATAACAACTAATATTGTAATAAAAGTCTATACTCTCATCAAAAAATTGTATAGCCGAAAGGGTCATCATGCGTTCGAAGCATTCTTCGGTAGCCTCAGGCCTCCCATTTTTTTCATTACACTCATTAAAGCAGTCTATATTCTGATGTGCGAGATACTTTTTAGCTTTCTCGTCCAATGTGGGAAGATAGACCAATACATTGTTGGCCGTTTCCAATAGCTGCTGGAGCGTATAGGCATAGTTGTCCAAAATAATTTCTACTTTGCGTCCTTTATAGGCTACTGCAATTTCATAAGAATCAGGCACAGCCTCATTCTTTTTCAAGTCATTAAGGTGTAAAGATTTCATTAAGTTTTAGTCTATATTATTACAAATGGAGTTGGTGCTCATTTGCGGGGCAAAGGTACGAATTAAAAACCAAATAACTCCTTATCTTTTCCTAACTTTAGCTTATTTGATATGTTAAAAACAACTAATTACTCATAGTCAATGATTTACAAATGTTAATTAACAATTAAACGTAAAAATATTCGCCCTTCCATTTGTCCATTATTTAATTTATTTTCATACATTTGCAATATATTTAGAACCATTAAAAATTAGATAAATATGGACAAATTCGAAGAAAAGCAAGCCAGCGGAGAAAGCAAATTCATTCGCATTCTCAGTGTTTTAGCAGCTGTTATGGCTGTAGCTATGTATGTAGCCTACATTGACCAAATTCAAAAAACATGGGGTGATGCCACAGGGCCTTGGTTACAACCTTTTGTAGCAGGAATCAACTGTAGCTTGTGGGTAGCTTATGGTTTCTTAAAGCGAGACAGAGACTATCCTATTGTATTTGCTAACCTTCCAGGTATCATACTTGGCTTTATCGCAGCCTACTCAGCCGCATTCTAACCATGATTAATGAATTAATGCCAGCAGTGATTATCATTGTTGGCATTATTGCTAATTTCTATATTGATTTGCATTACTATCAAAAATCTTTATAATTGATATAGAGAAAAAAGATAAAAAAGTCTTTACTTTGCTATCCAGAAGTCGTACCTTTGCACCGTTGAATTTAAAACCTTTAAAATATGAGTTTAAACAGTTTAGGCCTTAACAAGGCACAAGTAGAGAAAGAAATTGCATCACTTAACATTTTGCTTTCTAACTATCAAACCTATTATCAGAACTTACGTGGGGTACACTGGAATATCAAGGGAAAACGCTTTTTTGAACTACATATAAAGTTCGAAGAGCTTTACAATGCCGCTCAAGAACAAGTGGATCAAATCGCTGAACGTATCTTAACCCTTGGAGGAGTACCTTTCAACACCTTAGCAAGCTATGTAAAACATGCTACTATCCCAGTGGGAGAAAACGTAACTGATGACGACAAAGCCGTTCGCCTTATCACAGACAGCATTGTAGCACTACTTCCTTTGGAAAGAGAACTACTTACCTTCTCTGATGAGATCAATGACGAGGGTACTAACACCCTTATCAGCAACTTCATCGTAGAACAAGAGAAAAACCTATGGATGCTTAAGTCCTACCTTAACGAGGCAATCTAATTTGCTTTAAGAAAAAATAAGTTTGTTAAAAAGGGCTGCCCCAAAAGGGCAGTCCTTTTTGTTTTTATAGCTTCTACAATTACAGCCATGGTGCAAATAGTAATCCCCCCTTCTGTCTCATTTGAAGCATTTGGTTTATTTTATTTCCTTATTAATACACTCATAGTTTATTTACTGTCTTCAAATTCAACCACAAAGATATAAATAACATGAGTTCGACGTAAGCAAAATTATATTTTTCTCCCACAGATTCCACGGATTTTCACAGAGAGAATAACGCAACAACTAAGTATAACTCCTTAATTTCCACGGATAAATAAGGCCTTTGGCCTTATAAAAATCTGTGTAAATCGCAACAGCACAATTACACAAACATAGAAAATCTGTGAAATCCGTGAAAATCTGTGGGAGCTTTCGTTATATCGAACTTACGTTAAATAATTTCTCTTGCAAAAAACTTTTGAGATATTTTTTCTTTTAAAATGATATAAATACCCCTCCTGTAAAAATAGTATAGCCTTTGCGGATAGGGACTATAGGGCGGGTATGGTAGAGGTATTGGTAGGAAAGCCATACCCCAAAGTGCTCGGTAATCTTGTGACGGAGGTCTAAGGCGGTAGCCCAACGGGGATTGCCTATTTTGCTATCCATACGATTGTGCATATAAGCGCTGGCAATCAGTAACCACTTCTCGGTAAACTGGAACTTAAGGCCTGTATGCAATTGAGACTTGATATTTCTCTGATACTCCCTCCCTTCAAAGCTATGGGGAAGCGGTACGCCATTGTAGTTCCATTGTTCGTATTCGCCAAAAAAGCCTATGCCCGCGAACCATATGAAGTGCTCGGTTTGAACTAAATGAAATCGGGATTGTAGCCCCGCGGCCAATTTCAATTCCAAGCCTCTGGAGGGTGTCCATACGGATTCAGCAAAAGGATAGATCTCTATCGCTTTACGAATCATATAGCGATATTCCCCATGCAAGAAACCATTGTTGACCGAGGTAGTCTCTCCTGAGCGAATCATCTCTACCTGATTGAAAAAGGTCAAGGCATGCTTCTTTCTGACCAATAAAGTGATATTGGCATTATTTTTTAGCTGGAAGAAGTCCTCCCGCTCCGTTTTGAAATTGAACTCAGGGGCGATTGTGCCTTGTATCACCCGTGTTGTATCAATAGGTGTTGCCAGACTCTCTGTGAAAATTATCTGAGCCTCAGCCATAATTGGCGTAAGAAGTAATAAATAAAGAAATCTCATAATAATGGTTAATTGTTAATTGTTAATTATTAATGATTAATGGTATTGATCATTAATCATTATTGGCATTAATCATTAAAAAATGACATCTTCTGCAGCAAAGTTTATCAGGTATAGTTTTTTCTTGGCGCGTGTAATGGCTGTATATAACCAACGAAAATAGGCTACACTTTGGCCTTCGGGAAGGTAGGGTTTTTCTACAAATACCTTTTCCCACTGTCCGCCTTGGCTTTTGTGACAGGTAACAGCATAGGCATACTTTACCTGTAGGGCATTATAATAAGGATGTGTACGAATATTCAGCGGAGCTATAAAGCCCGTTTGCTTGTTATACTCTTGTAATATTGCTCGATATAGTTCGTTCTGCTCCTCATAGGTCTGTGAGGGGTTGGCACTGGTGAGTGTATCTAGGAGCAATATGGCCTCGAAAGGGTCTATATGAGGGTAGTCCAATAGCCGAATGAGCACATGAGCAAAGGTATTGCCATAGAGTCGCTCCACCGATTGTATCTCAAGCACTTCTATGGTATCGCCATTGGCGATAAAGCCAGCGGTATCGGCCGCCCATAGGTAGTTGTTCTTGACCACCATCAGTTGGTCGCCCACACAGAGGAGTTCGTCGTACTCGAAGGCCACCTGTCGTATCTGTTGGTTATACTCCACGGCACGCTTATTGGCACGTACAATAAAGCAGGTCTCCTCCACCCCACTCTCCTCATAGGCTTCCAAAAGGGCGTCCTGCACCTCGGAGGCATTCTCTAGAAGTACCATATCCTTGAAAGGGGTTATACGCATACGGAAATTGTCCTTAAAGGTCTCTATACGCTTTCTTAGTCGGGTAGCATTGTAAAGGATACCCGATTTGCGCCCTTGTCTGACCACATCGGTAAGGACACCCTCAATGACTTCCTTATGATAGACAAAGGAAAGTCTATCGCTATCCAAGGCAGGACTTAGGGGGGTATGTATAGGGGGCAACTGTGCTGTATCGCCTATGATCAGCAAGCGGCAATTATCCCCTACATAGACAAACTCCATGAGATCCGAGAGTAACGACCCCTGACCAAAGACACTCTCCTCCCCTATCATAGAGGCCTCATCCACTATAAAGAGCGTATCGGAGGCTTTGTTGTCCTTCAGTGAAAAGGAAAACATACCCAGCTCATCTATCGCCTGATAGATATACTTATGAATGGTAAAAGCCCGCTGAGCAGTGTAGGTAGTCATCACTTTAGCTGCTCTCCCTGTGGGTGCCAGCAAGACTACCTTCTGAGAAAGCGCCTTGAGGGTCTTGACAAGGGTGTTAACCAGTGTGGTTTTTCCCGTCCCTGCAAAGCCCTTCAGAAGGAAAAGACTCTGGTCATTATCGTCGGCCAAAAAGCCCGCAAGTTCCTCTAAAACAGACTCTTGCGATTCAGTAGGCTCCCACCCAAAGTACCCTAAAAGTAGCTCATAGATATCCTCTATATCCATATGTTGATAAATAATTTCAAAGATAAGAAAAATTTCTTTGCAAAAAAGTCTTTTTTTAAAAAAAATATTGTATTTTTGCTCATTGTTGCGAATTTAATACAAATACATATTATATGAGAAGAGGAATTCAAGCTGCTTTGTTGATAATCAGTGCGATAGGTTTTTATTTGATATATAAATCTATCCAGACGCCTATTGAGTTTGCCCGTGAGAGCAAGGCGCGTTTTGCCAAAGTAATTGCTACGCTGAAGGATATCCGTAAGAGCGAAGAGGCTTACGAGGCGATCAACAAGACTTATACGAACAATTTCGCCGATTTGGAGAAATTCATTGAGAATGGGCAGTTCTATATCACCACCAGTCGTGATACTAGCTGGACTGCGTTTGACCCACACTTTAAGATAGATGTGCTCAAACAAAGCTCAATTACTGATACCATAGGAAAAGTATCTGTAAAGGATTCCCTATTTAAAGGGTCTGACCGATACAAACGAATGGCATCGGTAAAAGTGGGTGATCGTACCATTCCTATCAAGATAGAAACAGGAGTTATCACTCGTGATAATGACGTGAAGTTCCCTGTATTTCAAGTAAAGGTATCTAAGAAAGATATTCTTGAGGGCTTAGACGAGGAAGAAATAGAGAGAGAACTCCAAAAAGTAGGAGTAAATGACATCAAAGGGCCTTATGTATCGGTAGGTTCTATGACTGAGGTATCAAGTAATGGTAACTGGCCCTCTTACTACAACGATAAGTCAGAAAACAAAAGTGGCTCAGAGTAATCATTTACATATTGAGTTTAAAAAAATGTCCATTCAATTGAATTTGGATGGGCTTTCTTTTTGTATCTTTAACCCAGGACTCTCTTGTATAGAGTCTATCTATCACTTATCACTGCCTGCTTCTATGCCGCCTATTGTTGCCGAACAGGAAGTACAAAAATATCTGAATGAGGAGCGGGCTCTCTGTCAAGACTTTGATACAATCAAGGTATTGCATAACAATGAGCAATTCGCCTTTGTCCCTGAAAAACTCTTCGCTACGGAACACCTTTTTGAGTACCTCAAGTTCAATGTGGCGGAGTATCGCAACCAAATTATTAGCCATGATACACTCAGCAGGGAGAAGATGATCAATGTGTATATCCCCAACGCCGCTATCAACCGAGTCCTAAGAGAGACCTATGGAATTTTTGAGTACGAACACTTCACTACCACTCTCTTGGGCGTACTACTGATGCACAATCCTCAGAAAAAGGATGCTATCTATGCCCATTTTGACAAGAATTCCTTCCACTTGGTCGTATTCAAAGAAGGACAACTGGCTTTTTTCAATCGTTTTGCTTTTGAGGAGCCTATAGATATGCTCTATTACCTGCTCTTTTCATTAGAACAACTCGCTATAGATACCGAAGTTACTCCTTTGTATCTCTTGGGAGATATCATACGTAACTCCGAGTGGTATTACCTTATATATAAGTATGTGCGATTCATCTATTTTCTCCCTCCACAGAAGAATAACCCCTTCTGCCAAAATATGGATCCTACACTGGCCAGACAGAATTTTATATTGACACACACCTTTTAAAAGGTAAGAGGTAAGAGTACTATAGTAACTGACTACTGACTACTGAAATTAACAATTGACAATTAATAATTAACAATTAAAAATCGTTTTTATTCCGTATCTTTGCGCAAAGAAAACGTAAAACCTTATAACATATTAGCATGAATAATCCAGACTTATTGAAACGAGTGGAAACTGCCTTAGCTGAAATTCGCCCTTACTTACAAAATGACGGAGGAGATATCTCCCTAATTGGTATAGAAGAAGATAAGATTGTAAAAGTACAGCTCTTAGGGAGCTGTCTGAATTGTAGTGTGAACCAAATGACCCTCAAGAGTGGCGTAGAAATGACGGTAAAGAAATATGCCCCTGAGATAGAAAAGGTTGTGAATGTAATTTAATTAAGAAAAGAATAATTTGTTTTGTTTATTTCCCTTTAGGGGCTACGGCTCTTAAGGGGTTTTTCTTTACTTATGGAGAAAAAAGAGTTTTATGCCCACGGAAAGTTACTCCTCACGGGGGAGTATGCCGTCTTGGACGGTGCTTTGTCCTTAGCCCTACCCACTCGGTATGGTCAGCATATGGAGGTATCCCTTCTCAAGGAACAGCGCATTCATTTTCGTAGTCTTACCATGGATGGCTCAGTATGGTTTGAAGAAGACCTATTTACAGGAAGTGACAATCCCATAGCCCAGACCTTAGAGCGTATTCTTAGAGAAGCTCAAAGGCTACAAGCTGATTTCCTCTTGGAGGGAGGCGCTATGGTTACCACTCGCTTGGAGTTTCCCCAAGGCTGGGGATTGGGGTCGTCCTCTACCCTGATTGCCATGCTTGCCCAATGGGCAGGCGTGGATCCTTACCAACTCTTGTGGAACAGCTTCGGGGGGAGTGGGTACGACATAGCTTGTGCCACGGCCTCCTCTGCTATCCTCTACCAGCTACAAGAGGGACAAGCCAAGAGCTATCCGATCTACTATCAGCCTGAGTTTGCCGACTCGCTTTTCTTTGTCTACCTAAACCAAAAGCAGAACAGCAGGGAGGGCATTGCCCACTACAAGGCCATCAAAAAGCACAAAGCAAGCCTCCTCCAGCAGCTCACTCACCTTACTGAAGCAGTGTATCGCTGCCGCGACAAGGCGCTATTCGCCAACCTTATCACCGAGCATGAGGCGCTACTCTCTACTTTCTTACAGCTACCCACTGCAAAAGAACGCCTTTTTGCCGACTTTGCAGGGGCTATCAAGAGCTTAGGGGCTTGGGGGGGCGACTTTGTTTTGGCAGTAGGTGAAGGAGACTATGTGAGAGACTATTTCACAAGTAAAGGATTCGATACCATACTCCCTTTCAAGCAAATGATTCTCCCTACGGATAGGGAGCCAATATTACCTCCAAGCCCTCAAGGTCTTCTGTAATAGGAATTTGGCAACCCAAACGACTGTTTTCTTTGGTATAGGAAGTTTCAAAAAGCATAGCCTCCTCCTCTGGGCCTATCTCAGGCAGGGGGGTATCGCTCATGATATAGCATTGGCAAGAGCCACACATGGCCATACCGCCGCATACCCCTATTTCGCCATCTTCGGCTATAGCATAGGCACGAATGACTTCCATAAGGGACATATTCATATCGGTAGGGGCTTCTACCTCAAAGAGGACGCCATTCCTATCGGTTATTTTTAGATTTACTTCTGCTGACATATCAGTTGTATGAGAGTGCAAAAATACGAAATTAATGTTTAATGCCAACAATGATTAATGATTAATGATTAATGACCAATGAAATAGTGATTAGTGATTAGTGAACAGTGATTAACATCTGCTAACCTCTAACCACTGACTACTGACCACTAACCACTGATAGCTGACAATCAAAGGGTTGTGATTTTTAAAAAAAATTCTTGGAAAAATATTTGTCAGTTTAAAAAAAGGTTGTATCTTTGCACCCGAATTACAAAAGGGTTCTTAGCTCAGCTGGTTCAGAGCATCTGCCTTACAAGCAGAGGGTCACTGGTTCGAATCCAGTAGGACCCACTTTTGTTAGTTTTTTCAAAGTTAATTACAATTTAATGTTAGGGTTCTTAGCTCAGCTGGTTCAGAGCATCTGCCTTACAAGCAGAGGGTCACTGGTTCGAATCCAGTAGGACCCACTAACAGCGTAAAAAGGTAAAGAGTAGTCACCTACTTTTTACCTTTTTTTGTTACCCTAATTTTTGCATCAATCATTCTCATAGGCTGTTAAAAAAAATTTCCGCTCAAAAAAGCTGTTTATTTACATAATTTTCATATATTTGCACGTTTTTTGAAATAGTATAAATCATTGTAAAATGCAAAACAAAGGATTAGTAAAATTATTTGCCTTACTCTTTGGTTTAGTGAGCATTTATCAGCTCTCCTTTACCTTTGTAGCAAATCGTCAAGAGAAAAAAGCAGAAGAATTTGCAGCCCTCAAAGTACCTACTTCCGTAGAAGATTATTCGCATAAGCGTGAAAAAATCGTAAGTCAGTACTTGGATTCTATCGCTAATGAAACTGTGTACAACTTAGGGATAGCCAGCTACACCTTCAAGGAAGTGAAAGATAGAGAACTCAAGCAAGGGCTTGACCTCAAGGGAGGTATCAACGTAACCCTACAGATATCTGTACATGATATCCTCCGTGGGCTTGCGGATAACTCCAAGAATGCTGACTTTGAAAAGGCGTTAGCACAAGCCGATAAGCGCCTTCGCGAAACTGACCAAAGCTATATAGACCTCTTCTTTGAGGCCTTTGATGCTACTGGGGCTAAGCTGGCTGCGGCTGATATCTTCGGTAACAAAACCCTCAGCTCTCAGATTACTCCTCAGATGAGTAACTCTCAGGTACAACCTATCATCAGAAGAAAAGTAGATGAGTCCATCTCCTCTGCCTTCGAGGTATTGCGCAAGCGTATCGATAAGTTTGGGGTTACTAATCCTGATATCAAAAAAATGGGCAACTCAGGCCGTATCTCCGTGGAACTACCTGGTGCTAAGGATATTTCTCGTGTAAAAAACCTCTTACAGAGTACCGCCCAATTGGAGTTCTGGGAAACCTTCAAGGCTTCAGACTTTACTATGTTCTTCGGTCAGCTCAACGCTGCCCTACAAGCCAAAGAAGCTCCTGCTAAAGCAGAAGAGACCCCTTCAACCGCCCAGACTACAACCCATGAGACAGATAGCCTAGCTACTGCTACCGCTGATACGCTGGCACATGGCGAAGTAGACAAACTCTTAGGTAAGACTGAGGAAAAGAAGGATTCTATAGCTCCTGCACAGAAGAATCCTCTCTATGACCTTTTCCAGCTTACCCAAGGGGACAACTCTCCTTCTATAGGCTATTTCTTAGCTGCCGATACTACCAAATTGCTCTCTTACCTTCGTGGTGATGAGGCTAAAAGACTCATGCCTGCTGAACTTAAGAACGCTAAGTTCGTATTTGGCAAGCCTCACAAGCTAGACAACTTCCAACAGCTCTACCGCTTATTCATGCCTTACGAATACGAGCAAGCGCGTCCCGCTGAGGCTAAGGCCTTCAAAGAACGCCTACAAGGTCTCTTGCGCAAGTCTGACCTTGTGGAACTCTATGCCCTACGCGGTAACCGTACCAACGAACCCCCACTAAGTGGTAGTGTCGTTACTGATGCGGTACAAACTTATGACAACCATAACCAGCCTTGTGTATCCATGAATATGAATAGTGAAGGTGCTAAAATATGGGAAAACCTTACAGGAAAAGTATTTACTGAAAAAGGAAATATCGCTATTGTACTGGATAACATCGTATATTCTGCCCCTAGTGTAACCTCTGGCCCTATTGCAGGAGGTAGCACCCAGATTACAGGTAACTTTACCGTACTAGAAGCGCAAGACTTAGCCAACGTACTACGTGCTGGTAAATTGCCAGCCTCTGCCGATATCGTACAATCTGTAGTGGTAGGCCCTTCTTTAGGACAAGAAGCCATCACCAGCGGATTTATCTCTTTTGCTATTGCGGGGCTGATCATCTTCCTTTGGATGCTCTTCTACTATGGCCGTGCAGGGGTATTTGCTGATATTGCTCTGCTCTTCAACATTCTCCTTATGTTCGGTATCTTGGTGAGTATCAACTCCGTACTTACCCTCCCAGGTATTGCGGGTATTGTACTTACCATAGGTATGTCCATAGACGCGAATGTGATTATCTTTGAGCGTATCCGAGAGGAATTGAGGAATGGCAAAGCACTCACCCAAGCTATCCATGACGGATTTAGCCATGCGATTACCTCCGTACTCGATGCCAATATCACCACTTTCCTCACCGGTGCAGTGCTCTTTATCTTCGGTAGCGGGCCTATCAAAGGTTTTGCCACTACCCTGATGATTGGTATTATAACCACTATCTTTACAGCGGTATTTATCACTCGCTTACTCATTGACTGGTATGTAGCCAAGGGTAAAGACCTTTCTTTCTCCACTTCGCTTACTAAGAATCTTTTGGCCAATGTCAATGTAGATTTCCTTTCTAAGAGAAAACTATGGTATGCTATCTCTGGGATACTCATTCTCATTAGCTTAGGCTCTATGTTCAGCCGTGGCTTTGACCAAGGTATTGACTTTGTAGGAGGTCGTTCTTACCAAGTACGCTTTAAGAACCCAGTAGAGACACAGAAAGTGGCTAGCCTTCTTAAAAAATCCTTAGGTTCTGTAGAGGTAAAAACCTTCGGAGCTGCCAACCAAGTACGTATCTCTACCAAGTACAAATACAATGACGAAAGTACCCAAACCGATAACGAAATTCAAGAAATTCTCTACAAGGATCTACAACCTGTAATGGGTGAGCAGATCTCTTACGACGAGTTCATGAGTGGTGAGGGACTTGGGGTGATGAAGTCCGACAAGACAGGGCCAAGTATCGCTGAAGACATCAAGAGCAGTGCTGTATGGGCAATCATCGGTTCGCTTATCATCATCTTCGGATATATCTTGGTACGTTTCCGCAAATGGCAGTTCTCTATGGGAGCAGTAGCCGCCCTTACCCACGACGTGATTATCACCTTAGGGGCATTCTCTTTGCTCTACTCTGTGATGCCTTTTAGTCTTGAGATAGACCAACAGTTCATTGCAGCGATCCTTACCGTAATTGGTTACTCCTTGAACGATACAGTGATTATCTTTGACCGTATCCGTGAAGAAATAGGCAAGAGTGGTTGGAGTGCTCAGACACTTAACCATGCCATCAGCACTACCCTAAGCCGTACGCTGAACACCTCCCTTACTACCTTGTTAACCCTCTTGGCCATCTTCATCTTTGGGGGAGAAACCCTCCGAGGCTTCATGTTTGCCATGATCATCGGGGTAGTAGTTGGTACTTACTCTTCTATCTTCGTAGCTACCCCATTGGTATATGACTCCTCTAAGAGAGAAAGAAGAGAGGACGCGCAAAAAGAAGTAGAAGGACATAAGAAATAATTTACTTCATTGTCATATTACTAAATTGCAAAATCTGTGGGGAGCACTCCCCACAGATTTTTATCATATATGAAAGATATCACCGATGTAATCATCATAGGCGCAGGCGCTTGTGGGCTTTTCACCGCTATCAATATAGCTGAAAAAGCCCCCGATATGCGTATTCTGATTCTTGAAAAAAATAAGGAAGCTCTCGGCAAAGTACGTGTCTCTGGCGGAGGGCGCTGTAACCTGACCAACGCGGAGACAAACCCACGTGAATTTGTCAAGAACTATCCCCGTGGTAACCGAGAGCTGTTGGGCGTATTCTCACGGTTTTCGTCCCAAGATACCGTCCGCTGGTTCTCCTGGCATGGAGTAGCTATAAAGCAAGAAGCCGATGGCCGTATGTTCCCCCAATCCAACAGCTCGCAGACCGTGATAGACTGTTTTCTTTCCTTGGCTAAGAAATACCATATAGAGATCCTATACAGGCAAAATATTCAGTCTTTTTCCTATGAGCAGGAACTGTGGCAGGTACAAGGCACCGAGACTTTCCTTTGTCGCCATCTGGTAGTGGCCACTGGCAGTAATCCCAAGATATGGGAGGTGCTTGCTGGCTTAGGACATACCATTGTACCGCCTGTGCCTTCGCTCTTTACCTTTGCCTCCAAAGACACCTTTGTAGAAGGACTTGCAGGGGTGAGCAAGCAAGTGGGGGTCAAGCTCTTAGACAGCCAAGGAACGCCGCTGAAGATGCCTCTTATAGACAAACAAGGACTTATAGGAGCGCTGCTTATCACCCATTGGGGGTTCAGTGGACCTGCGGTGCTCAAGCTATCGGCCTTTGCCGCGAGAATCTTGGCTGAGTTGGAGTACAAGTTTGCCCTACAAATCAACTGGTTAGCCGAAGTAGATGAGCTACTCACCGCCCAAGATGCCCTCTCCATCTTGCAAGAGGAAAAACAGCAACACCCACGCAAGGAGCTACAGAATCATTGTCCGTTCTCCTTAGCCAAAAAGCTATGGAACAAGCTCTTAGAGCGCGCAGGGGTACTGCCTCACCAGCTATGGGCGGAACTCAACAAAGGGCAGTTACACGCCTTAGCCAAGGAACTCACTGCAAGTACTTTCTCTATTGAGGATAAAGCCCCTTTCAAGGAAGAGTTTGTTACCGCTGGGGGCGTCTCCCTCAAGGAAATTGATTTCAAGAGCTTTCGCTCCAAGCTATACCCTACGCTCTATATAGGAGGTGAAGCCTTGGATATAGATGCCGTTACAGGTGGCTATAACTTCCAAAACGCTTGGAGTAGTGGCTACATTATTTCAACAATGATTAATGCCAATAATGATTAATCATTGAACATTAAACATTAAAAAAATGATAGATATTGGCCTAAACCTAACCAACCGACAATTTGCCCACGACCAAGAGGAACTCCTCTACCGTGCTGAGGAGGCGGGCGTAACCCAAATGATACTCACCGGCACCTCTCTTCGCAGTAGCAAAGAATCCTTTGCGCTTGCCAAGGGCTACCCTACCCTGCTCTATAGCACCGCAGGGGTGCACCCTCATGATGCTAAGACGATGAATGAACAGACCATTCCTCAGCTCAGCACGCTACTGAAGGAAAAACAAGTAGTAGCTGTAGGAGAATGTGGATTAGATTTTGATCGAGATTTCTCGCCACGCCCCGTACAAGAGCAGTGTTTCCGTGCCCAGCTCGCCCTCGCCCAAGAGGTGCAAAAGCCACTATTCCTACACGAGCGCGCTGCCTTTGACCGATTTGTAGGGATTCTCAAGGATTATACCAACCTACCTAAGGGCGTAGTACATTGTTTTACAGGCAGTTTGAGCGAGGTAAAGACCTACCTTGAGGCAGGTTACTATATTGGTTTTACAGGTGCCATTAGCGACACCCGCCGATTTGCCTTCTTGGAAGAGGTAGTACGTTATGTACCCTTAGAGCGTATGCTTATAGAGACCGATGCGCCCTTTATGCTTCCCAAGAATATACCTGCACACCAGCTAAACCCACGAGATAAGCGACGCAATGAACCCGCTTTCCTCCCCTATGTAGCGCAAAGTATTGCTCACTTTAAGAAAATTAGCGTCAAGGAAGTAGCGGAGACAACCACTAAGAATGCCAAAGAATTATTCCCCCTTAGCGAGTAAGGGGGAACTTCTCTCAGGCTCAGGAAACTTGTACTCTATGAAACACTATCTTCATCATCTTCAAATTCATCATCTTTTTCATATAGTTCTATTATTTTTTTCACTTGTTCTTTTGTTGTTTTAATGTTATACTTAGTAAGTTCATTATATACACTATCAACAGCGACATTTATATTATCTGTTTCATTTTCTAATGTATATAAATAATAAAAATCTATTATAAACTCATCAGTTGTTGTTTCAAATTCTTTATCTATTATCATTGTTTTTTCTTTTTTATTCATTTCAAATTCTTTATTTTATCAGGGGGGAGCCTCTAATCATTTATTCAAGTACATACCATCTTTGAGGGTAGGTATCATAAGGTTCTGCCTCAAGGAGGTATTTGTCTGAGGGAAAAGTTCTTATAATCTGCCCCATTCTATTTTTTATGATAATAGTATTGCCGCTTACCTCTGCGATTCCTATATACTCCCAAGGGTTGTGCTCTTCCCTATAGGTTATGGTCTTATCTGTCTTTATTAGTAAGTACTTAAAGCCATTCTCTATAATATATTCACTCATAGACTCATCATAATCATACACCTTAGTTTCTGTGATTTTCAGGGGAATAATCTTTATCTGCTGTCTACAAGGTGCATTCTCATCATATATCAGCTGCTTATCTATATCCTTCCCTAAGAGATAATACTCCCAAGAAGGTCTTGTTATATGAGTAAATTCACTTGGAGATACTCCCATCTGATTTAGTACCGCTAAAAATCTCTTAAGGACGTATGCGCTGTATTGTGGTGCTACCTTATAACAAGTCTCCCTATACCAACCTTTTAGCCGAGCTATTCTTTCAAATGCTTCCTCAAAGGAGTCATAGATAGTATTCCTGTAATAGAACTTTTCCCCTTCAGGCGTTTCTTCTCTATCTATAGAAAAACTTTTTGTTTCAAATACCACCTTAGGTTTTTTATCATTATCTTTTTCTTGCTGTTGGAATATTCTGAAAAATTCCACTCTTCTTTCACGATTATCCATATTACAATATTTTTTATTTTCCCTACTCTATTACAGGCTTTTCGGGATACGCCTTTGTGTTTCTTATCTGGTGCAAAGATACAGCTCGTACTGGACAAACTGTGACCAACTTATATATTTTTTTACATGAAATATATTCGTATCATTTTTTCTTTTATGTTACCATTTATTGCTATTAAATGCGTATCTTTGCCTTTTATTCTAAATAATATGACAACTCAAAGACTTTTTACCCATTTGTTAGCAATTTTTGTAATCACCGTCTGGGGGGTTACTTTCGTTTCTACCAAGCTGTTATTGGAAGCAGGCTTCAATCCTGCCAGTATCCTTTTCTACCGCTTTGCCTTGGCCTATATAGGTATTTGGCTGGTAGCGCATCGCCTACCACTCTTTGCTAAAAGCCTCAAGGACGAGTTGTGCTTTGTCCTCATGGGTGTATTTGGAGGATCTATGTACTTCTTTACGGAGAACTTAGCCTTGGGATATACCTTGACCAACAATGTCTCCCTCATCGTATGTATGAATCCGCTGCTAATTGCTATCATTGCACATTTCCTCTCTAAGGACGACAAACTAAGTCCGCGACTGCTTTTAGGCTCGCTCTTGGCTTTGGCGGGGGTTACCTTGGTTATTTTCAACGGAAACTTCACCTTTGAGATTACCATAGTGGGCGAGCTCTTGGCCTTTGCTGCTGCCTTCAGCTGGGCGTTCTATACCCTGCTGATGCGCCGCTTTTCGGACAAATACCCCGCCCTTTTCCTTACTCGCAAGGTGATGCTCTATGGTATGCTCACGGCCTTGCCTATTTTCCTATACCGCCCGCTGACTACCGATTTTACCCTCTTTACCCAACCTGTGGTATGGGTCAATTTTGTCTTCTTAGGACTGATAGCCACACTTTTATGCTTTTTCCTATGGAATAAGACAATCAAGTTCTTAGGCGCTGTCCGTGCCTCCACCTATATCTATGGTATGCCGATAACCACCCTCATCGCCTCGGTGCTTATCTTAGGAGAGCCTATCTCCCTTATGGCGATTATAGGCACTTTGATGGTGCTTATAGGGGTGTATTTCGCGACGAGGAAATAAAGTAATGTGTCAATTTGCCGATTAGTTAATTACCAAACTGATTCTAGGCAAAAAATAAAGTATTTGTTTATTAGGAGAAAAATAACTACTTTTGTATTATAGAATTTTCTTCCAGTTATGCAAAAACAAAGAATTGGTATTATCCATTTCCTTACCAAAGAAGAAGGCGGGCGAGAACAACCACCAACCACCGTTTTAGAGTATCGCCCTACCACTCATATCGCGCAGCTGGCACAGCCTAATTGGAGTATCGTCATTACCTTTGATGAGCCTATGAAAGAGGGGCAATACAGCGCTTTGTGCCAGGTAAGGTTTCTTTTTGACCACGCTCCTCAATATATATTAGACGAACTCAAGGAAATGGAGGTCTATGAGGGAGCGAGAATTGTTGGTAAAATAGTGTTTGAATAGCAATATATTAAAGAAAATACTTTATGAATTATCTAAAACGATTAAAACAGTGTGGAGAATTTGAGTATTCTATAGGGGCTAATGCTGAAGAAATTAAGCATATAGAAGAGGAATTAGGCATATGGCTCCCTGAAGCATATATGAATTTTCTATCAGAATGTGGGTCGTGTAATTATAGCGATGTCTATATCAATGGTATTTACAAAGAAAAAGACAGCATTTCTTATCCTATTGTGGAACTAACTAAACAACTAAGAGAGGACTTACATCTCTCAGAGGATTTTATTGTACTACATTACGAAGTGGACGAATTTCTAACCTTATATCAAGTTTCTAATAAGATACGCCTAAAAGATGCTAAAGTCTTTGGAGCAGAAGTATTTTGCAATGATAAGGGGGACTTTGAAATCTACAAACCTACGCCTATGTTTGATTCTTTTGAGGAATATTTTGAAGACTTTTTAGACTTAGCAGAAGATTAACCCTATGAAAACAGAAAAGATATTATTAGCAGGAGCAACCGGCTATTTAGGTCAGTATATACTGGCTGTACTATTAAGAGAAGAATACCCGACCCGCATTGTGGTACGTAACAAATCGAAGCTCTCCCCTGCCCTACTCACACACCCGCTATTGGAGGTAGTAGAAGCGGAAGTAACCCAGCCTGATACCCTACAAGGAGTATGTAAAGGGGTGCATAAGGTAATTTCAACCGTAGGGATTACCCGCCAAAAAGATGGCCTTACCTATGAGCAGGTAGACTTCCAAGCCAACAAGAACCTCCTTGATGAAGCCTTACGCGAAGGAGTACGTAAGTTCATATATGTATCCGTATTCAAAGGAGAAGCCATGCGACATATAGCCATTGGAGCGGCTAAAGAGCGCTTTGTAGATACTCTTAAAGCCAGTGGATTAGACTATTGTATCATACGCCCCAGCGGTTTCTATAGTGATATGACTATATTTTTCAAAATGGCTAAGGCTAAGAAGGACGAAATACTCCTATTTGGCAAAGGACAATATGCCATGAATCCCATTCATGGGGAAGACTTGGCTGAGGTCTGTGTCGCCCAATTGGAGCGTTACGAACGGGAAGTCAATGTAGGAGGAGCTGAGATTTTTACACAAACGGAGATTGCTTGTTTGGCTTTTGAGGTACTCCATAAACCTGCCAATATAAGTTATTTACCCGACTGGGTAAGACGTTTGATCCTAAAAATGGGCAAATACCTCCTCCCTAAAAGTATCTATGGTGCTATAGAATTTTTCCTTACCACTATGGCGATGGATGTTGTAGCTCCTATGCAAGTAGGCAAACATCGGTTAAAGGCGTTTTTTGAATCCTTAAATTCATCAGCTGAAAGAAAATACTTTATGAATTATCTAAAACGATTAAAACAAAGTGGAGAATTTGAGTATTCTCTAGGGGCTAATGCTGAAGAAATTAAGCATATAGAAGAGGAATTGGGCATCTTGCTCCCTGAAGCATATATGGATTTTCTATCAGAATGTGGGTCGTGTAATTATGGAGATGTCTATATCAATGGTATTTACAAAGAAAAAGACTCCATATCTTATCCTGTTGTGGAACTAACTAAACAACTAAGAGAGGACTTACATCTCTCAGAGGATTTTATTGTACTACATTACGAAGTGGACGAATTTCTAACCTTATATCAAGTTTCTAATAAGATACGCCTGAAAGATGCTAAGGTCTTCGAAGCAGATGTTTATTGCAATGATAAGGGGGCCTTTGAAATCGACAAACCTACGCCCATGTTTGATTCCTTTGAGGAATATTTTGAAGACTTTTTAGACTTAGCAGAAGAAGATTAACCCAATGAAAACAGAAAAGATATTACTTGCTGATGCAACTATCTATTAGGCAAGCATCGGTTAAAGGCGTTTCTTGAATCTATAAATTCATCAGCTGATAGACAGATTCTTTCTTAGCCTTGCTACCATCTGTAATTATCTAATAAGCCGTCAGCAGTTCGGTATTTTGTAAAGAAAGTTACATAATGGTCATATACCTTCAAATCAAACAACTTACTATTATTGTATTTTAGGCACAATTGATATTCGCTTATTTCTCGTTCTATCTCATCAGCCAATAGGATACTAAAAGCATCAATACATTCTTGATATTCTTTGCATAAGGTAATCAGCGCCTCACTCAACGAATTTTCTATGAGTCGTGCCCTATAACAATAAGCTATTGAGGGAATAGCTTCTATATGATCAATCAAAGCATAATCCCCTTTTGTTGGAGAGATTATATAATCGGTTTTTATTTGTAAGACCATCTTTTTTCCTATTCTCGATAAAACCCTTTTTCTTGCAATATTTTCACAGGACAATACGCTGTTTCCACTGTGGTATGAATACTATTAAAATCCAAATCATATAGCAAAGGAGGAAATTTACATTCATAAATCACTTCCTCTGCTAATTTTGTATAATACAACTGGTTATTAGGATACTGGGGACATTCTATAAGGCTATTATAAGAGAGCAGGAAGTCAAATAGATAATAAATTGAGGAAGCAAATATCTCAAAAGAAGAAGATTCCTCCCTCAAAGAGCCATAGACTTCTTCGCTTATAGAACACCAATCAAAATTTAACTGATATAAAGGCATCTCCATCATAACAAACTTCTGCAAAGAATAGCTCTGAAAACTTGCTTGATAATGATTTATATGACTTCTTAGTATCCAATCCTGCAATTGTGAGGTGTGTTTTTGTAGCAACAAAAGATAAGGCAGATTGGAATTACCCACTACCTGTAACATTTCTTCCTTTGTATCCCTATAAAAACACTCCCATTTCTTCTTCATCTGTTATTTATTCTAAACTATTTTTATTCTCACATAAAGCACACTATATCAACGCACAAAAATACAAAAACAAAAAAATCCAAACAAATAATTTCTGTAATTAACGTGAGTTCGATATAACGAAAGCTCCCACAGATTTTCACGGATTTCACAGATTTTCTATGTTTGTGTAATTGTGCTGTTGCGATTTACACAGATTTTTATAAGGCCAAAGGCCTTATTTATCCGTAGAAATTAAGGAGTTATACTTAGTTGTTGTATCATTCTCTCCGTGAAAATCCGTGGAATCTGTGGGAGAAAAATATAATTTTGCTTACGTCGAACTCGCGTTAATTAGTAATTAAAGGAAAGTACAGACTATTTACCTGTTAATTAGACAATTAAAAAATAATTTATTTTATATATCTTTATTCTAAATAAAGGCACGATTTTTGATGGGACAATTTGCCCATCGTCAAATGGATTCATTAACAAATCGCAATTATGATAAAAAAAATTCTCTTTATTTCCCTTTTAGTTATTTCTGTAGGGGTGAATGTAGTTCTTATCAGAAAGATGTTTGTAGGCAACACTGAAGTCCTACCCAATGATACCCGTGTGAGTATCATTGTAAGCCAGTCCAACAGGGACTTTGTTATGCAAGAGATGCGTACCTTTGTAGAGGCACTTCAACAGATCAATGTAGGCATAGCCCAAAACGATCCTGCTCTTATTGCCAAGGTAGCTCGTGCTTCGGGGGGTTCAGTAGCAGGGCATGCCCCCGCAGGCCTGCTGGCTTCTATCCCTGCGGAGTTCAAGACTATAGGCTTCGACACCCATGGCAAGTTTGACCAGATCGCCGAGAGTGCCGAGAAAAATTTTGACCCTAAGCATACCGCTGCACAAGTTACTGAACTCTTAGGCAATTGCGTTGCTTGCCATAAAATGTATAGAATGGACGTGAAATAATGACTAATGATTAATTATTAATAATTAATAAAAACAGATACATACTTGCTTTTTAATTGAAAGAGTATTATCTTTGCAGTGCGAAATAGTGGTTATGCTGTTTTGAATGGTGGGGGACGAGACTTCGGGTCTCTATAAGCCCACACCCCCCGGGAGGCAAATTGATGTTTATTCAGTTTGCCTCCTTGTTATTTTGAATCGTGCTGTATTTACCTGTAAAACTCTATTATCAGGCATTATAAAAGTTATCATCTCTATCTTATCTGCACGTTTTTGCTTAAATGTAGCCTTTAATGTATCAAAAGCTTCACGATTAGAAGCTAACACTTGAGTAAAATGGATAATCACTTCAGATACACCTTGTTTATTAGCTTCTTTTAAGGCTCCTTGTATAATATTCTTTCCATTATTACTCTCTCATACCTTAATATCTACATACTTTTCTGTTTGTAGATTAAAGGCATCTGGATTTTTCTCCCCGTCTTGAATAAGGGGTAGCAATCGGTATTGCCTACCATTATCTGCTAAAATCTTTAGAGCCTCTATATTTTTATATTTTTCTTTCTTTCCTTGCACCCCTTGGTTAAACCTTTCTACTAATCCTCCATTAGGGTTTTCATATAACACAGAAAAGGTAATCCCTTGGTATCTCTCCCTAAGAATTACCTCATGTATTGTAGTTATAGTTGTAGACTCTTCTTCCATAATTCTCTATTGCCATCTATTTGAAAAAGTAGCTCTACAAAAATACGATTTTTCCCTTAGGTAGCCAAGTAAAGGGCTTGATATTTCTGACTCTTTTGATATTCAATTAATCAATAAAAAAATCCCCTTACAAATAATAGCTTTGCAAGGGGATATATGAAAAAGTTATTTACTACTTAAGGCCTTAATGATAGCTCCTCCTATCAGACCTAAAACTGCTGCTACACCTCCTGTAACTGCCGTTTTGACTTTTTCATTTTCTAGGGCTTTTTTACCCATTTCAAGACCGATTTTAATTCCTTGATTTTTACCGGCTCCAAAAGCTTTATTACCCATAATGTAAAAAGATTTTAGTTTATACCTACTGTCTATTACAGGCTTTTCGGTTTCCGCCTTTATTGTATTAATACAATGATTTCCTTATTTCTAAGAATCTTTGCCACAGATTTTCACAGAAAGAAAAGCACAGCGATTAAGTGTAATTTTATAATTTCCAAACACAAATAGCACTTTTCCCCTTTATAACAATCAGTAAAAATCATGGAGATATGATTATACAAGTGTAAAAAATGTTAAATTTTTATTTTAAATACATAGCCGTAAGCTCTTGATAGCTTTGTGGATGACTTTCGTTATACCAAAACCATATTATATATCAAGTTCTTTTAATCATGCATGCCTGCAGGAGGAAGGTATTCTTCAACTGTATAGATATAAAATCTATCATTCTCATATCTTATCTTATCTGCTGGCAATACAGTCGCTTGATACCCATGATATTGACCTACTGAATAAAAATCTTCTATTCTTATATCACAATTATTTCCTCTTTTCACCCATTCATCTTTCACTTCCGCCATATCTGTCATATAGAAAATATCAAATTCTTCAAATAAAATGTCATCTAAAGAACTAAATACAGGAGTATTTTCAAATAATGATTTTATAATTTCCCAACCTAAAACTTCTTTATCTACAAATTTTTGAATATAGACTTCATCATACTCACCATAATCAGGCCTATTCATCTTAGCTTTAATCTTGAACTTATATTTTGTATCAGGACAATCATAGCCATTTTCACACGTTCCTTTTTGAACTATAATAAGTTCTTCATTTGCAACGACCTCTTGAAGATATTCATAAGCCTCCTTATTTACAAATGTATAAGAATCTTTCTCACTATTTTTTCCAGCCATTAGATTCCAATACATTGCATACAATACATCCTTAACTCTACTATTCTTTAGTTCCTTCAATTTAATAGTTTCAACTGTGACAGTTCCTTCATTTACTGTTCTGTTGTTCTGATTGGATTCTTCATTGTTCTTACAAGAAGCTATTCCTGCTGACAGAATCAAAAGCATAATTACTACTTTTTTCATTTAATTTTAAATTTAAAATACCCCCTACTCTATTATAGGCTTTTCGGTTTCCGCCTTTGCATTACTTAGAGATAATAAAAAAAACGTGAAACATTCCTTATTACTTTCTTGCAGAAGCCCGACCAAAGGCTATGTAGCAAAGCAAAAGGAATGCCCACGCTTATACGTAGGCATCTCCACTTCAGCTTTCCCGCTACTAAAAATATTTGGTCGTTTTCTGCAAGAGGGAAAATTGTAAGCGAAACGCTATATGTTGTTTTTGATTATATCTTCTTAAATGCTATTCTAAATATTGTTTTAATTTTTTGACAAAGGTAGTGCTTTTTTTTGTAACGCACAAATTATTGTATGGTTTTTTATTCAAAAACAACTATATTCTCACATCTTATTTCAAAAAGTATTACCTTCACAGCGCAAAATAGTAGTTGTGCTATTCAGTGGTGGGGGACGAGACTTTAGGTCTCTATAAGTCCACTCCCCTCGGGAGTCAAATTGATTAACACTCAATCTGCCTCTTAGTTATTACAAACTTTCTACACTACCAAACAAAACCCCTGATATCCCTATATTCAGTTGCAAAACTCCATAAACCGATTTATAGCCTCTTGCAAGTATTGCTGTTTGACTTTGCTTTTCTCTGCAAAAAGCTCTGTGATAAGGTTTGCCCCTTGCTTTTCAATACTTGCTTTCCAATTGCCTACCACTCTGCCTTCGTGCAGAATTACAGGTTTGAAAATACCAAAGTTGTTATGTGCCTTAGCTGTATGTTTCTTTTCAAGCGCTACCCAGCGACTTTTGTAACCTATCAAATATTCATCATAGGGTGGAAGCAAAAATACCATTCTTGCATAATCGGGACAGTCAAGAGTATTATGATATAGATACATTGCCTCTCCTTCTACTTTTATTTCCTCTACTTTATTGGCTATTAGGGTCAAAGCTTTTTTGCATTGTGTTTTGGACAATCCCGCCCACCAAACAAAGTCCTCCAAAGAGGCAGGCGAATGACTCCTAAAATACTTTAGGGCTAGCTGTTTCAGTGCTTCATCAGGAGTAAGTGAGCATACTGTAGATACTCTTTCCGACAGCAAAGCCCATGTGGCCTCCCTACCTTGCATCACCCCTGAACACAGGATGCCCTCTATCTCACTCCGAACTAATTAGGGAAGTCAGTAGCCTATCATCAAGTAAGAATCCTAAGGAGGCTAGTTCCTCTGCAATAGCTCTTTTAGGTAATGACTTACCGCCTGCTAGGAGTTCCTGCATGGCTCGAGTTATCTCCTCAAAATGACTTTCTGAAAATGAGATATTTATACTTTTATGCCACGATTGCAAGGTTCTCAAATTCCGTTCTTTACACAAGGGAAGCAACCAACCTATATCCTTTTGGCTGACCACTTGTACTGTACACCGCAAGAGGTGAAGGCGTAAGAGTTCAGCCTTAACAAATGCCTCTTGGAGTTGGACTAATTGTGGCGTCCGCTGCCGTACCCCTATTGCCCAACGAAAATAGTTATAGTCCTGTGCTTGCATAGCTCCCTGCCAAGCTACTATTTCCTCTGGTTTTTCATATAGGGGAGAAAGCAGTTGCTGGTTTAGCAATCTTATCTGAATGGCTTCTTGTTTGTTCTTCATCTCTACTTTTTACAAGGGCAAAGATACAAATTTAGTAATTACTTACTCCTGTGATTCATACATTTTTAGCAAGATAGGAAAAGTATTTTGCTAAAAATCACTGTATCTTTGCATCGTAAATCAGTGGTCAACCACTCAAACCTAACTTACATGCGAACTATTACTTACAACGACTACACCCAACGTATCAATAAGGTTGTTGCTTATATCAACGACCACTTAGATGCGTCCTTAGACCTGAAAACGCTCGCTGAAGTGGCTGCTTTATCCGAATTTCACTTTCATCGTGTCTTCAAAGCGCTCAAGGGAGAAACCATCGGAGCACATATCACTCGCTTGAGGATAGAAGCTACTGCACGCCTATTGCGCTATACCCCTCTCCCGATAGAAGAAATTGCCTTCAATATAGGGTATGAAACTCCTGCTTCCTTATCCAAAGCCTTCAAAAACCAATACGGCATCACTCCCTCCGAATACAGAACCAACAAAGATATTTACATTATGAAGAAAGAAATCATCAACCCCGATTTGGCACTCAAAGCTCCTAAAATAATGGATTTGGAACCTAAAAATCTTATCTATGTAGCTCTCACTGGCGAATATGGCACCTTAGACTATGGAAAAGCCTACGAGCAATTGTGGGCAGTTGTGAAATCGCAAAAGCTATTTACCAAAGGAATTGAGTCGATATGTATTTCATACGACGACCCCAAGATAACCGAAGCTTCTTTGCAACGTTCGGAGGTAAGTTTGGCTATTCACAAGCCTGCCCGTCCTGAAGGCGAAGTGAGTTGCAAGAACTTGTCGGGAGGCAGATATGCCGTCTTTTTCTATCAAGGAAGTTATACCCATCTCTCAGCCGTCTACGATGCTGCTATGCGCTGGGTGATAGATAGTGAATACGAGATACGCGACGAACCCACTTTCGAGAAATACCTTAATGACTCTCGCCGTACCCCTGAAGATAAACTAAAGACAGAGGTTTATATCCCTATTCGTTAGTCAATGCTCCTTTAGATAACAGCTATCACCTAGAACCTAACACCTTTTATCATGACAAAAACCGAAAAAATCGTTGGCTTTCTTTTGGCTATTGCCTTATTATTGCTTACACTCTCAGGGAGTGGTTATTTCTTCATTAGCTTAAAAGTAAACTTCGTACAATGGCTATCTTATAACGCCTGTTCTCCCAGTAGTTTGGTATATTTAGTAGGCTTTGTAATTTTCCTATATAACAGAAAAGCTACTTGGCTGGCTCTTGCCTTCCTACCAATGTATTACTTTGGTACCATGGGACTCTTCACCTTTACATGGAGTGGCGCTAATATCTTCGCCCAACTATCACATATCACTATGACACTGAATCTCATCTGGGCTGGTTATATACTCTATCGTATAGGTGATTACAAGGCATCTGCACGTGGCCTATTATATAGTATTGTACTGTTTGTACCTTTTATTTCCTTTGTAATGTACTATTGTCGCACCCATGCGGAGGAAATCAGCAACTTATTACAAATGACATCTTAAATTATGCAAACAGTTTCTACTTGCCCTGAGTGTTACGCTACAAACAGCCGTATTACTCCTTTGTTAAATCCTGAAGATTGTTTATTACACCATTGTCAGTACATCTGTCACACTTGCGGCAGATGTATCTGTGCAGATGTAGATGATAAAGGAAGATTTCGTGCACTTTTCCCTTTTAAAACACTTGAAATAGCTAAGCTATATTTACGTGCTGCTGAAGTAATTTGGGAACAAGCCTGCGATATTTATGAAATAGAGGACACAAAAGACAGAAAACACTACAAGATCTTTCCCTCCACAATAGAGCTAAACGATTATTTGCAAAAAAACAAGCAGAAACATTGTAATTTACAAAAGCCCCTATTCATCACTCCTCTGTACAAAGCCTGCCTACCCGAATAATTGAGAAAACTTTCAGTAGAGGAAACTACTATCTATATAAAAGAACGAATCACCTCTTTAGTCTAACGTATTTTTTCTCCCCTATTGACTTTCCTTTTCAAATGTTGTATATTTGCACTTTAGTTACCAGAGGTCAGTTATCAGTAATCAGAAACTGACTTCTGACCACTGACTACTAACAACTGAACCCATGAGCACTGTTATCACAAATATTGACCAGTTAGACCTTGTCAATGGTATATATACTTATGCCGATTATCTGATGTGGAAGATCAAAGACCGAGTAGAGATTCTCAAAGGAAAAATCTTTAAGATGAGTCCCGCTCCTGCTATTTCTCATCAGAGTATATCTTTTAACCTATCTGGTTTACTGTTTATGTACTTTTATGACAAACCTTGCAAGGTCTTTGCCTCACCCTTTGATGTTGTTCTTAAAAATAAGAACGGCAAGGAAGATACTGTTGTGCAACCTGACCTTTGTGTGGTATGTGATCCTGAAAAATTAGCTGACGGAAAACGCTGCTTAGGCGCCCCTGACCTTATCATAGAGATTCTCTCTCCTGGTAATTCTAAGAAAGAAATACGCAATAAGTACGAACTTTATCAGGAGGCAGGCGTACGAGAGTATTGGGTGATACGTCCTGACAATAAAGAAATTACTCAATTTGTTCTAGAAAATGGCCAATATCGCACCCTCCCTCCTATTGTAGAAGGGGATCTCATTCACTCGACTATCTTCCCTGACCTTAGCTTACAGACAGAAGATATTTTCAGATTGTAATACCTTCAGAGGTCAGAAGTTGGCTATCAGACTCTATTCATTTTTCACTATTCGTTATTCACTAAGACCATGAGCACTGTAATTACAAATATTGACCAGTTAGACCTTGTCAATGGCATATATACTTATGCCGATTATCTGATGTGGAAAATCAAAGACCGCTTGGAACTCCTTAAGGGGAAAATATTTCAAATGGGTGCCCCCAGCCTGACCCATCAGGCTGTATCAAGAAACCTAACGATCCTGATCGGAAATCGTTTTTATAATGTCCCTTGCAAACTCTTTGCGGCTCCTTTTGATGTGCGCTTAGCGAAAAAGGGTGAGAAAGACAATGAGGTATATACCGTTGTCCAGCCTGACCTCTGTGTAGTATGCGATGCAGATAAGTTGGACGAAAGAGGTTGCTGGGGCGCCCCTGACCTGATCATAGAAATCCTCTCTCCTGGTAACTCTAAAAAAGAACTCAAAAATAAATACGAACTCTACCAGGAAGCAGGGGTAAGAGAGTATTGGCTGGTACACCCACAAGATGAATATGTGATTATCAATGTATTGGAAAACAACCAATACCGTGCACTTCCCCCTTTTGTAGATAAAGAAGTTACTTCGGTGATCTTCCCTGACCTTAGCTTACAGACAGAAGATATTTTTAGGTTGTGATGCTTTCTGCTCTCTAAAATTACCTCAGGTTAATTTCCCTTTGGATAAAAACTCGTATCTTTGCATCAGAATTTAATTTAGTATTTTTATGAATAGTAAAACAAGAAAAATCGCGGGTTATGTCCTTTCTGGATTGGTAACCTTTGTCTTCGTCGCTACAGGTGCTATGAAATTCACTGGGGGTGAGCAGAATGTACAAATGGCAAAATTAGTAGGCGGTGCTTCTACACTCCACATCTTAGGCGGGTTACAGATATTCTTTGCCTTACTTTTTTGGATTCCTCGTACTGCTGTGGTAGGCTTTTTGCTTATGGCTTGTTATATGGCCGGAGCTATGGCTACTCATTTGGTTATCAAAGAATCCTTTGTCTTACAGACAGGCATTGAAACCCTTATCTGGGTGACTGGATTTGTTCGTTTCCCTGAACTTACACAAAGACTTTGCCCTTGTAATAACTGTAAACAGTAATCAGTAATCAGAAGTCAGTGGTCATTCATCAGAAACTGACTGCTGACTGCTGACCACTAACAACTGACTGCTGACCACTAACTACTGACCACTATCCATGGATTTTGAACGTATCAAAGAAAAACTCGCCATTTTAGCCGATGCAGCTAAGTATGATGTCTCCTGCTCCAGTAGCGGGAGTACGCGTCGCGGTAAAAAAGGTGAATTGGGTAATGCTGCCCCCTTGGGAATCTGCCATTCCTTTACGGAAGATGGGCGGTGTATCTCCCTACTCAAAATCCTGCTGACCAACCATTGCATATATGACTGTGTGTATTGTGTCTCTCGCCGCTCGAACGATATTGCTCGTGCGGCTTTCTCTGTACAGGAAGTAGTGGATCTGACTATCAACTTCTACCGAAGAAACTATATAGAAGGCCTTTTCCTAAGCTCTGGCGTATTTAAGGATGCAGATACCACCATGGAACGCTTAGTAAGAGTAGCCAAAAAACTAAGAGAGGAGGAACACTTCAACGGGTATATACACCTGAAGACCATTCCTGGGGCGAGTGAACAGCTGATCCATGAGGCTGGACTCTATGCCGATCGTCTTTCTGTCAACCTTGAAATACCTACCAAGGAGGGACTCAAGCTACTGGCCCCTGAAAAAGACCACAAGCAGATGGTTGCTCCTATGCAACAGGTGAAGAATGAACTGGCTATCACCTCTTTGGAGCAAAAGAAATTCAAACACACCCCGAAGTTTGCCCCTGCAGGACAGACCACTCAGATGATTATTGGGGCTACAGCCGAGACTGACCAAAAGATTATCCATGTAGCCAGCTATATGTATGAGAAATTTCAACTCAAGCGGGTGTATTACTCCGGTTATGTACCTGTTCTTCAGGACAGTCGCCTCCCCTCTATCTATAGCCAAGTACCTATTGTACGAGAGAATCGCCTCTACCAAGCCGATTGGCTGATGCGCTATTATGGTTTTGACCCCAATGAGATTCTTGACCCTACACAACCTTTTTTGGATTTGGAGATAGACCCTAAGCTCGCTTGGGCGCTGCGTAATCAGCACCTCTTCCCTATCGATGTGAATACCGCACCGCGAGAATTACTCCTACGTATCCCTGGGGTAGGAGTGAGATCCGTACAGAAGATCTTATCCGCACGGACTTTCCAAAAACTCACCTACTATTCCCTCAAACAAATGGGAGTGAGTCTCAGTCGTGCCAAGTACTTTATCACTTGTAGTGGTGCAGAACCCTTGGCAGGGAGTATGGATAGCCTAAGGCTGCGTCGCCTTATCATCGCGAACAGCCAGAGCAAACAGAAAAATAGGTATGCCCCCGTTATACCCTTTCCTAATTAACCTATTCACAAATTGATACATTTACTCTACGATAGTTCCTTTGAAGGATTCCTTACGGCTGTTTTTATAACCTTTGAAAGGCGTTACTCACAGGTGATTATCACACCTGAGTCTGGTCATACCCCTACCCTATGGGACGAAGAGGAGATCGTTTATACCGATACTACCAAAGCCCAGCGCGTGCTAAGCAAGATCAAAACTATATGGGGCACAGAGGGAGTGGCCATTGTACTTCGGGCTTTTCTCTCCGAAGAAAATGCAATAGAAAACCATCTCTTGGAGGCTATTCGCCTGATGCTCCAATACCCCGAAGCAAATGTCTTAGAAAACTATGGGCATGTGGCTATTGCGCATATTCGAAAAGCCGCTAAGAGTGTAGGGCGTGAGGTGCATAGAGTAAAGGAATTTGTTCGCTTTGAGCAGTTGGGCAAGCTCTATTTTGCCAAAATAGCACCGCAGTACGATGTATTGCCTTTGGTGATTCCCCACTTTAAAGCGCGCTTTTCAGACCAAGAGTGGGTACTCTTTGACCCTCAGCGCGCTTATGGATTTTACTACGACCTCAAGGAAGTAATCTCCTTTACCCCAGCTGAGAAGAATTTTGGCAAAACCGCTCAACTCTCCGACGGCTATGAGCAACTCTGGAAAACCTACTTCCAGCATATCAATATCACTGAACGCAAAAACACCCGTTACCAACTCAGAAGCATGCCCAAGCGGTATTGGCAGTATCTGCCTGAGACAAAATAACCCAAAATTTGTCCCTCAAGTCCGCTGAGCATTTAAAAATTATCCTTACCTTTGCGTTTATTAATTAGACAATTTGCCAATCACCAATTTAGCCAATTAATCAACAAATTAGCTCACTGGCAAATTAGCTCATTAACTCATTAACAATGGAACATATTTATTTTATAGGCATAGGAGGAATCGGTATGTCCGCCTTGGCTTTATACTATCGCTTCAAAGGAAAAGAGGTGCGTGGCTATGACCGTACCCCTTCCGATATTACTGAGATGCTCTCCCAAAAGGACATTGCTATTACTTTCTCGGAGGACTTGGATTTTATCCCCAAAAATTATACCCCAGAAAACACCCTGGTAGTCTATACCCCTGCTATCCCAAAGGAGCACAAACAACTCGTCTATTTCCAAACACATGGCTATAAGGTTTGCAAGCGTTCTGAGGTATTAGGGCTTATCACAGAGGATAGTTTTTGCTTGGCCGTAGCAGGTACCCATGGCAAGACAACTACCAGCAGCATCTTAGCCCATATCTTGGTAGAATGTAAGGCGCCGGTGAGTGCTTTCTTAGGAGGTATTTGTGAGAACTTCCAAAGCAATTTCATCTGTAAGGGAACTGAACTTACAGTGGTAGAAGCCGACGAGTTTGACCGCTCTTTCTTGCGCCTAAGCCCGTCCATTGCTTGTATCACGGCTGTAGATGCCGACCACTTAGACATCTATGGGACAGCGGAAGAGTTCCAAAAAGGATTTGAGGACTTTACCCATCGCCTCAAGCCTGGGGGCAAACTCATCGTACGCAAGGGACTACCCTTTGCAGGGCTTACCTATGGCATTGCCGATGGTAGTGATTATGAGATTTCTCAAGTGAAAGTACAAAACGGAGGCTACCACTTTACTTTAAGCTATACCGATCCTAAGACAGGCCAACGTGAAGAGGTCAAGGACTGTACCCTCTTCCGTCCTGGAGAACATCACCTACTCAATGCCTTGGCTGCCGTGGCGGTAGCACATCAGGCAGGCTATCCCTTAGCTGATTTAACACGTGCCTTAGCGAGTTTCAAGGGGGTCAAAAGGCGCTTTAGCTATATCATCAATACCCCTGAGCAAGTCTTTATAGATGACTATGCCCACCACCCTACCGAGCTAAATGCACTCTATAATGGGGTGAGAACTATGTACCCCCACAAGGAGATAACTATTCTCTTCCAGCCACACCTTTTTACTCGTACCCGTGACTTTGCTGAGGGTTTTGCTAAGAGCCTTTCACAGTTCGACCGTGTCGTCCTCTTAGATATTTATCCCGCCAGAGAACTCCCCATAGAAGGGGTAACCTCACAATGGCTTTTGGATAAAATAGAGAACCCCAACAAAGTACTTTTATCCAAATCCGAGATTATCAACTACTTACAAGCCCACCCTGCTCGTGTTTTAGTGTTAGCTGGTGCAGGTGATATAGGGGTAGAGGTAGAGAAGATCAAAAAGTTTTTGGAAAAAGACGTATAAAAATTTGCACAGCAAAAAAAAAGTACGTACTTTTGCGGCCGAAAACGGGAAGATACTCAAGCGGCCAACGAGGGCAGACTGTAAATCTGCTGGTTTTACCTTCGCAGGTTCGAATCCTGCTCTTCCCACAGTGTCATTCCTTAGTGAATGACTTTTTTTTTGCCCTTAAAAAGCACTTTTCCAATAAACCCCATATTTGTGAATGATGAAAAGTTATATCAAGGCTATTTCTACCTATTTCCCTAAGAATATTCTCACGAATGATGCTATTTCAGCGCAATTTCCTGAATGGAATAGCGAAAAAATTCTTCAGAAAATAGGTATTGAACAGCGTTACATTGCCCAGGCAGATGAGTGCGCCTCCGATATGGCTACCCAAGCCGTACTAAACCTTATAGAGGAACATCATTTGGACAAAAATACCATTGATTTTCTCCTACTTTGCACCCAAACTCCCGATCATATTCTCCCTACTACAGCCTGCATTGTACAAGAGAAGGTAGGCCTGCCCACCACTTGTGCCGCTTTGGACATCAACCAAGGTTGTTCGGGCTATATCTATGGGCTTTCTCTAGCCAGTAGCCTCATTGCCTCTGGTAATTTTAAGAATGTGATTTTAGTAACGGCAGACACCTATACCAAGTATGTACACCCCAAGGACAAAGGTAACCTAAGTATCTTTGGCGATGCCGCTACCGCTACCCTTGTCTCGAACGAAGGGACATATTGTATAGGCAAACCTACCCTAGGCACCGATGGTGCTGGAGCTGAAAACCTAATCATTCGCAATGGAGGCACCCGCTCTCCCCGCAACGAAAACCCCGATGACTTGGATAATTTCGTGGATATGAAAGGAGGGAAAATCTTTAATTTTATCGTGAAACGTACCCCTGAAGTAGTCTATGATAATTTGAAAACCAATGGATTTGATATAAACGATATAGACCTCTTTGTCTTTCATCAGGCCAATACCCATATCCTGAATAAGGTACGTGAGGACATGGAAATCCCTGAGGAGAAATTTGTTATAGAAATGCGGTATTATGGTAATACCATTTCTTCCACCATTCCCATTGCTCTTTCCGAGCACCTACGCAAATATCCTGAAAAACCAAGCAAAAGGATACAGTTTGTTGGTTTTGGAGTAGGCTACTCATGGGGTGCTATTTGTATAGAAAAACCATAAAAAAGAAAGGAAATCATATGAAACGTGTAGTAGTAGGACTTAGTGGAGGGGTAGATAGCAGTGTGGCCGCCTACCTACTCCAAAAGCAAGGATATGAGGTCATTGGCCTCTTTATGAAGAATTGGCATGATGATTCGGTTACCATCTCCGATGAGTGTCCGTGGCTAGAGGACAGCAATGACGCCCTTATGGTCGCTGAAAAATTGGGTATTCCCTTCCAGACAGTGGATATGAGCGTACCTTACAAACAGCGTATTGTGGATTATATGTTCCGAGAATACGAACGTGGTCGCACCCCCAATCCCGATGTGCTTTGCAACCGTGAAATCAAGTTTGCCACCTTCCTCGAATACGCCCTGAACTTAGGAGCAGACTATGTAGCTACAGGGCACTATTGCCGCAAGGATACCATAGAAGTCAACGGACAAACCATCTATCGCCTATTGGCAGGAAAAGATCAAAACAAAGACCAATCCTATTTCCTCTGTCAGCTCTCCCAAGCACAGCTCGGCCGTGCCCTCTTCCCTATAGGCGACCTACAAAAGAGTGAGGTACGCGCCATTGCCAAAGAATTAGGCCTTGTTACTGCCGAAAAGAAGGATTCCCAAGGCCTTTGCTTTGTTGGTAAGGTACGCCTGCCTGAGTTCCTGCAGCAACAACTTGCCCCTAAAAAAGGAGATATTATCCAAATCCCTAGCACTTGGCAAGGTTATCAGGACAAAGAAAGTTCTAAGCTCTTTGAGTGTTATGAAGACGAACTGAAATACTACGCGGAAAAATACCACTATTCCCCCACAGACGGCAAAGTGGTTGGCCAGCACGATGGCGCTCATTTTTTCACTATAGGGCAGCGTAAGGGACTACATGTAGGCGGCACTGTAGAGCCTCTCTTTGTCATAGATACAGATACCGAAAAAAATATTATCTATGTAGGGGAAGGACATGCCCACCCAGGACTTTTTAGGCGCACTCTATTTGTTAAAAAAGAAGATATTCATTGGATTCGCACCGATTTAGCACTATCTTTGCACCAAACCATGGAAACAATGGTACGTATTCGCTATCGTCAGCCCTTGCAAAAAGCTACTTTATATCTGAATGACAGCGGGTTATACATTGATTTTACAACTCCACAAAGCGCTATTACCTCAGGACAATTTGCCGCTTGGTACATAGAAGATGAGCTAATTGGCTCAGGTGAGATATATTAATTATGTGTTAAACCATTAAATACGCTTCATACTTAGACAAAAATTCCTATTTTTGTCCTAACAAAATAACTAAAAACCTAATTTTTATGTCAGTAGAATTACAAAATAATGAGACACCTGAAAGAAAAAAAGGAGGTGGTCTTATCATTGCTTTGTTGTCTATAGGACTTGTAGGAGCAGGTGGCTATGCTTTCTACCAATCCAACGAAGCAAGAAAAAACGAAGAAGCCATTTTAGAGAAACGCGACCAGGTTATCAAAGAGTTAGAAAGCTTGCAAAAAGACTATGACGAAGCGGTAACCGTTTCCAAGCAAAATGCCGATGAACTGGCCGATGCTAAAGCCCGTATTGCTCAGTATATTGACTCGCTTAAGACTATGAAAGCCGATATCAATGTACTATTCAAGTATCGCGATCAAGTAGAAGTACTCAAGAAAGAACGCCAGCGCCTACTGGCTATCAACGATTCTTTGCGCAAGTACAACGTAAAGGTAACTCAACAGCGTGATAGCACGGCTAAGGCACTGAATGTACGTACCACTCAGTTGGATTCTGTATCACAAAAAGCAAGCGAACTGAGCAAAGTGATAGACGAAGGTTCTATACTCAGCCTTAAAAGCCTTACAGCTCAAGGAATGAAAGAAAAATCAGGTGGTAGATATGTGGATAAAGAACGTTCAGGAGCTGTAGATAAGATTAAGGTATGCTACACTGTAGGCGTTAATAGAATTGCTCCTGTAGGTAATCGTACTTTTTATGTACAAGTACTTAGCCCTAATGGTATCACCTTAGGAGATAATGACACAGTCTCTGTAGGAGAAAGAACTGTAAACTATAGTGCAATGAAAGAATTCCTATATGAGCGAAATCCAGTAGATGTATGCGAATATATCTCTTCTATCACAACAAAATATGAACCAGGAACTTACCAAGTGTTTGTATTTGACGACCAATTGCGTGAAATTGGAAAAACAGAACTCAACTTACGGTAAACAACGGATTATACTCGTAAATAAGAAAAAACGGCTTTATAGGCCGTTTTTTTGTTTGCAGTTTGCGTTTGATAATTAAAAATAATAAAAATAAAGATAGAGATAATTTAGTTTTCTTGTCCTTAAAAAAGGCCATCCCTATAGGACAGCCCTTTGAAAAGTTATTTATATTTAGTATTTTTTCTATTAGAAAATAGATTGTAGGTCTTTTTTGTAACGAGCCAAAAGAGAACGAGTAATACCTAAGTTCGCTTTAGAAGAATCTACTACCAAATATACAAAATAGTTTCCATTAGGAGCCACATCAATCACGTGGATTTGGTGGGTGAGGGTGATAAGAATATCCTCTATCTTTTCCTTACCTTCCAAACCTAAGATACGCAGCGCATTCATTTTAGCCTTTACCACTTCCAAGTTGTAAGCAGATGCTAAGTTGGGGTCAAAAGTAGGATCCGCAGACACAGCCACATAAGACACCCCTGATTTTACTTCAGTTACAGAAACGGCAATAAAGCCAGGTACGTTGGCCTTAATGTCTTGTACAAATTTGTCTAATACATTAGTCATAAGAAATGCGGTTTTAAATTATTTAAAATTTAGATGAGGCATCAAGCGGATTCGAACCGCTGTATAAGGTTTTGCAGACCTCTGCCTAGCCCCTCGGCCATGATGCCTTTTTACAGGGTGCAAATGTAGAACTTTTTTTTTGAGTGTGCAAATAATTAGTCAATTATTTTTACACTTACTTGTGCTACATCTCCTCCTATAGGTGGATTTATCTTGGCTACTTCTACCTCTACAGAAGTAATTTCCTGAAAATCAGCTTTTATAGTTTGCAAGATACGTCCTGCCACATGTTCTAAAAGTTCGGAACGTATGGCCATTTGATCCTTGACAATTTGGTTAAGCCTCACATAATCTATGGTATCGGCAAGGCGATCGCTCTTAATAGAGGCGCCCAAATCCGCCCAAACAGTCAGATCTACACGATACCAGCTACCAATCTGTGCTTCCTGCTCAAGACAACCATGGTAGGCATATACCCTAATATCGTGGAGAGAAATACTACTTTTCATACTTTATTATCTTTCAGTACAGTTACAACCACCGATACCTTGGAACATATCGATACCGAGGGTAATCATGTGGGTACCTGAGTTATAGGAGCGTATAGCGTTGAGGTTTAGTCCGTAGCCGTAGGCGAAGTAGAACAAGCCTTTTTTAAGTCCCAACATAGGGCCTATGCTCAGGGGCCTGAACACCTGGTCGTTGATAAGGCGTACTGTGGCTCCTGCCCAGTAATAGTCCTCGTAGTCGAACCAGCGGTACTTCACATTGACATCGGTAATGGAACGACCATCTCCTTCCAAGTATTGGATAAAAGCCGAAGGCTCTAGCTCCCAGTTGCTGCTAGGGTCTTTCTTATAACGATAACCCGCATACAAGTTGTAGTTCCTCAGGTTCGTAGGCTCCTTGATATCAAACATCTCTTTGCTCTTGTTCAGGATATTGGTCGCCGAAAGACTCGCAAAAATCCCCTTGTAGCGGTAAAGCACCCCTACCTCAAAGTTATGGTTGACCATAGAACGGTTGTCCGTTACACCCAAGTCCGCCATAGGACGACCCGCATCGGTGAACTTGTCTATGTCTATACGGAACGCATTGACTATATACGAGATACCAAACGAGATAAAATGACTGTCATAACTATCCAATGTCAAGTGGTGAGAGAAGGTGAACTTTCCCCCCATCTGCTTGGTGTAACCATTGCGGTCGTTATACAAGGACAAT
>NZ_KE150259.1:0-6461 GCF_000411115.1 Capnocytophaga granulosa ATCC 51502
AGTGTCAATTAAGTGAAGAGTGAACAGTAAAGAGAGAAAAGTTATTCTTTATACACTTAAGCTACTTTACTTTAAAATACAAGTGTGGTGAAGAACTATTCACTATTAGTTTTTCACTAATCACTAAAAATTTAAGGTGGTTAAAGCGAAAGGTCTCACCTCTTACCATTCCGAACAGAGAAGTTAAACCTTTTAGCGCAGATGGTACTGCAATTTGTGGGAGAGTATGTCGCCGCCTTCTTTACAAGAACCGAATTATTCTTTTGAATAGTTCGGTTTTTTACTATTTTTTCTAATCACTAACCACTAACCACTAACCACTAACAGCTATGAAGACATACTTCTATTTTTTATTTTTTCTATCTCTATCTTTAGCAGCTCAGAATAAAGATGCTCAAAAACGCCTATATTATAATCCTATGGAAGGAGAACCAGCCTATGCTATGGGAAAGTATGAAGTGAGAATACAGGTTTATGAGGAGGCCTTTGATACGCTTGTAACAAAGCAAAATATGGTGAATTTTGCTAAGAAAAATCACTTCTTGGATACCATTCCTAAGCGGAATCCAAAGTTGCCATATTCTCATTATTATCTTACCTATTATACTAAAAATGCAGAAAATCATTGGCAAAATACGATGGTTTATTTCATCGGAAATAAAATCGAAGGAAAAGATGTATTACTGATAGCTAAGATCAGTTCAGTCTCCGAGTCACCTTCCGAAGAGATTGACACAGAGATGATTCAGCTGGTATTAGATAAAAAAGTGCCCAAAGAAAATCATTTGGGTGGGCGTTCTTTTGATTTTCTCGGGAGAAAAGTACCCCTAATGGACGAATGTTATTGGGCTGGAGTCAATATTGTACGCTGCCCTACCAAAGGGGAGATGAACTGGAGCCTGCACGCTACCTTAGCCCAAGCACAGCAAGCCATTGCCCTACAGAAGGAATGGGCTATGTTGATTCTCGTACCAGAAAACCATACGATAAGCATTCTTACAGAGCGGGATATCACGCTCCTCTTTGAAGGGAAGCAAACACGTGCCACGGAGGTTGTCTATAACGAACATTATCAGGATCCTGTCCTCAAGAGTCATCATAAGGATCACAAACTCATTGTCTATTTTATAGCGACAGTGCTCAGAGGGCAGGCGATCTCCTGTGTGATTAGCTATTACGATTATAATGAGCGATTGCCTGAGACGGGACTCCCTGAGTTTGTCTCTCAGTTTGTAAGGCTACCCAAAGGGGCTTAGAGAGTTATTGAAGTACTCGTAGCATGGTTTGGGCTTTATTTTCCGTTTCCTGCCATTCGCTTTCTTCTTGAGAACCACTATTGACCCCTCCTCCTACATATACAAATATCTCTTTTTGAGTGAGTTGGGCACACCTGAGATTGACAAATAGGTCTATGGAGCGATGTGCTCCCCAATGAGTCAAACCACAATACCCTGCATAAAATTCTCTTGGATAGCCCTCATTCTCAAGTAGAAAATTACGGGCTTTATCTGTTGGGAAGCCACATACGGCAGGAGTAGGGTGTAGGCGTTGTACAATTTCTTGGATAGGTGTATTAGAGGTGATTTTAGCGGTAATTTCTGTACAGAGATGCCAGAGTCTCCCTGCACGTACTTCATGTACTTTTCCTATGGATAAATCGGTGGTGAGGGGGTGTAGCACTTGGGTGATAGTATCGGTTACAATCTTTTGTTCTCTATATTCTTTTTCTGTCCATAGGGGACTTTTTCCTTCTACAAAGGGTTTGGTTCCCGCCAGTGACATGGTACAAAGAGTATCGCCTACAACTTTTATCAAGGTTTCAGGAGTGGCAGCCAGCCAGCGACCTACTTTGGGGTGGGAAAAAGCATAACAAAAGGCTGTAGGATATAGCGCTTTTAGATCTTGGAAATAGGTAAGAAGCGATTTTTGATTGCCTTGGTAAGCAATTCTACGGGAAAGAACTACCTTTTCTAACGTATGTCCCTCTATGGCTTTCAGTGCTTTCTGGAAAAGGGTATGATAGTGTTCTCTATCACCTTGGGTGGGAATAAGATCCGCACTAAGTATAGGCTTTTCAACTGAAAATAAGGGAGTGGTAAGGTGATGCTCTTGCTTTAGTAACAAAGGAGTACCCCCATAGAAAGGACACATGATAAAACCATCTCCCTCACAGAGATTGGTTGTATATAAGGTGTCATCATTCTGGTAGATAAGGTGAATATCCGCGCTATTGGGATAGCTAAACAAAGCAAAAGGTAACCCTCTTAGGGCAACCTCCTTTGCTTTTTCTAAAAATTCTTCTTTAGATTGGTTCATCTTTTCTTAGTGATTATGGTGGTGTGTTTTCCATAGGAAACAAGTTTACCTTCCTCGTCAGTGATTTTTACATCCCAGTGTTGGAGTGTTTTTCCCTTATGGAGTAGGGTGGCTTTGGCAAAAACTTGCTTACCCAACTCTACCCCTCGTACATGATTCATCATAATGTCTATTCCTAAAACTAAGTAGTTTTCAGGATCTGGATTTGCCAGTAACATCGCGGCAATACTTCCTGTGGTTTCCGCCAAGGCAGCCGATGCCCCTCCATGCAGTATGCGATTGGGTTGGCAAGTCTTCTCATTGACAGGCATTTGTGAGATTATGTAGTCTTCGCCTATTTCTATAAAGCGAATTTCAAGGAAGTCTATGAGGGTACTTTGCCCCATAGCATTGGCTTTTTCTAATAATAAATGGTTGTTCATATCTTATAGAATTAAAAATAATTAAAGTTATAAGGGTTCAAATTTGTTGTAATGTCTTAGGGGTATAGTTATCTTTTCTTTGGGTAAATCCCTTGCTCTGCCAAAAAAATCTTCTCGGATTCCATATTCATCTTTGTAGAGAAAATCCCCCGAATAGGCGTCTATATAATAGATGCTATGAGCTAATTCTTCTTCTGCAAGTATGGCAAATCTTATTATATTAAAAGATGTTGCAAGACTATCCTTTTTATAATCAAAGAGATGTTGCTCTTTACAAACATCTGTAAGCAATAATAAGAATGAAAAGAACAGAACTCTTATAAAATTACTTAGTTTTTATCACGATTTTATTATTGGACAAATAGAAAATGGTATCATTTTTTTTCTCTTTTATGTAACCAATGTATTTCTTATCCGAATATATAGTATCAATATCCAAACTCTTTACTAAGGCTATATCTTCTTTTAGTTCTGATGGGGTATATTCCAAAAAACCATCAGCCCTATTCCAAAGAAATCCTTTTAGCTTCCCCTGCTTGTCATAAAGTGAAATGGTCTTTATAAGCAATCTTCCATAATTATTTTCTATAAATCCATTGGGGTTATATTGATAATCTTTACCTATTCTTTCGGTTTGGATAACCTTAAAATCACTTTTCGGGGCACTGCATCCTATCAGTAGAAAGCTAATAATGACACTTAATTTAGTAATAGAGTGGTTTGTTGCTTTGTCAGAGGGAGGTATTTTCTGTTTTTCCTTTTTTTCAAAATAACATATCCCCATATAAAAGGCAAAAATGCAGATCCCGCAGGGGATGATAGAGCTATATACTACCGCTGGGTTAATCTCCTCTTTTAAATAGGTAGACCAACAAGCCTCCCGATGCATAAATTCTATCCTATTGATATATAGCCAAAAAGCTAAAATAATTAGGAGTAATATATACTTAGCGATAGATTGTCTAATAGGTTTACAAAAAATGCTATATACAAATACTATACAGAATTGGATAGGCATAAAAATAGAAATACCTGTAATAACATCACTTTTTGCGTCAATACAAGAATACCCATCAGGCAAGAAAAGTATCATTTGAATAGCACCTATAATCACAGATAGGGCACTTATCTTTATACTTTCTTTCATTCTTGATTAGGTTTTGTAAGTTCTATCATCTTTGGGTACGAGCTATAAGCTCGTACCAGCGACTAAAGACAGTCCCATTTTCTTTGCTTTCTCAAGCATAAAGGGATATGCTTCTTCGTAGGAGTTACCTATAATACCCTCTAGAATAGCTTCTTTGATCGCTTCTTTGAGCTGACCTACTTCACGGGAGGGACTAAGGCCAAAGAGAGCCATGATTTCCTCTCCAGTGATAGGAGGTTGAAAGTTACGTATATGGTCTTTTTCTTCTACTTCTACGACTTTTTGGCGAACAATTTGGAAATTCTGATGGTATTTCTTGTATCTCTGTGGGTTTTTGGTAGTAATATCGGCCTCACAAAGGGTCATAAGTGCTTCAAAATCATCACCCGCATCAAAAAGTAGGCGCCTTACAGCCGAATCGGTTACAATATCCTGTGCAATGATGATGGGGCGGGAACTCATAGTAACCATTTTTTGGACAAATTTCATCTTCTCATTTTGAGGCAGACGCAGACGCTGGAATATCTTTATCACCATTTTCCCTCCAAGAAACTCGTGACCATGGAATGTCCAACCTATTTTCTTGTCAAATCGTTTGGTCGGGGCCTTGCCTATATCGTGCAGTAGGGCAGCCCAACGGAGCCATAAGTCATTGGTATTCATGGAGATGTTGTCCACTACTTCTAAGGTATGCCAGAAATTATCCTTGTGGCGTTGTCCTTCTTTTTCATCTACTCCTTGTAGGGCGACCAATTCAGGTAAAATCATTGAGAGTAAGCCCGTTTCATAAAGCAACTTAAACCCAACTGAAGGGCGTGCAGCGGTAAGAATTTTGTTGAGTTCCTCAGCAATACGTTCGTTGGAAATAATCTTGAGTCGTTCCTTGTTGTCCGCTATGGCTTGTAGGGACTTCTCTTCTATCTGAAAATTCAGCTGGGTAGCAAAGCGAATAGCCCTGAGCATACGCAAAGGGTCGTCAGAATAAGTAATGTTCGGCTCTAAAGGGGTACGAATGATTTTGTTCTGTAAGTCATCAACTCCTCCAAAAGGATCTACCAATTCTCCGAAAGTGTCTTGATTTAGGGATATAGCCAACGCATTGATGGTAAAATCACGACGATTTTGGTCATCGGCCAAGGTACCATCTTCCACTATGGGCTTGCGAGAATCCTCCCGATAGCTTTCCTTACGTGCCCCAACAAACTCAATATCAATATTATCGGTCTTGATCATGGCAGTGCCAAAATTCTTAAATACCGATATTTTAGGATTATTGGGCAATTGAGCGGCTACTTTTTCAGCTAGCTCTATACCACTGCCTAGAGTAACAATATCAATATCTTTGGCAACACCTCGTTTTAATAGTAAATCACGAACAAAACCTCCTACGACGAAGCATTTTTGACTGTTTTGGTCAGCAATTTTAGAAATAAGTTCAAAGATGGGAGCTGTAAGTGATTGAGAATAATTCATCATGTATTTTTTTGTTAGTCCCATTTACTTTTTTTGGAAAGTACATATTTTCCGCCTCCTGTGAAACATAGACAAATAGCACCTCCTAAGAATAGTGCTAAGGTCTCAATAGCCCAAGCTCCTGTATCGGGGTTAATGACAAAGATTTCACTCTTATGTACTAAGAAAATAGCCACTAAGCAATCCAGGGCTATAATCATAGCGAAAAAGCGGGTACGATAGCCCAGCATTAGCAGGATAGGCGCTACAATCTCGCCTATGTAGGCACCATAAGCCCAGATACTTGGCAGTGCATGATTGACCAATTGGATCTTTACAAAGCTGATATCATGCAACTTAGAAATACCATGAAAGAGCATGATGCCCCCTATGATGATCCTCAGCAGCAGAACGCCTATATGAATGCTATTATTGTTAGTATTATTGGTATCTCTGTAGTACATTATCAATTAAATTATAAAGAGAGTGGGTGCAAAGATAGTGAAATTATTTTTGCAAACGCGAGTGTTTGAGATAAATTAGTAAATATAAGTATTTACAGTCACTTTTATTCCAAAACGCTCATATAGGAGGGTCTTGAAACGGTGTGCTATAGCGAGGTTGGTAAAGATCATGGCACGGCTGATACTGGTGGCAAAAACTACCTCTCCTATAAGATATTCCACAAGATAGGTTCCTTCTTGGGTCATCAAAACATAATTGGGACTTGGGATTGCTTCCACTGTGTCGGAATTTTTGGCAAAGTTACAAAAAAATGAATAGAACCCATTGATTTTTTGAGATTTAATGTATTATTTTAACGTTTTAGTAAATAATGAATTTTTGAAAAAATCGTACATTTGTCAAAAATTTGATATGTACGCAAGATTTTTTTTCATAATGGCACTTATGGGCATACAGCTTGTTTTCTCTCAGCAGACCGATACAATAGCCAAGAGAGGGAACTTAAGTGTGCCTTCTGTTGAAGCTACCCCAAAGGATAGTATCGGTACGGGGGAAATGATGTTTGACTTAGAGGAGGTTTTATTCTTTGGTAATCAACCTTTTTTCAGAGATGAAGCACAAAGAAGAAAATATGAACTACTCAGATATAGAGTCAAAAA
>NZ_KE150259.1:6683-101328 GCF_000411115.1 Capnocytophaga granulosa ATCC 51502
GAGGCGCGTTTCACAGATGAACTAAAGAAACTTTCTCGCTCACAAGGGCGTATTCTCATCAAGCTCATCTACAGGCAGACGGGCTATTCGGCTTATGACTTGGTCAAGCACCTACGCAGTGGTTGGCGGGCTTTTTGGTATAACAATACGGCTTGGTTCTACGACCTCTCACTCAAGAGTATCTATGCTCCAGAGAGTGAGGAGGAAGATTTTTGGATAGAGGATATCCTTTTGAGGGCTTTCTCTCAGGGAGAACTGGAGATGCAACCTCCTGCTATAGCGATAAACTATGAGGCTATAGAGAAAAAATGGCGTACAAAGCCAGCTAATCAGTAAAGAATTAAGGAAAAAGGGCGAACAAAACAAAGGTTCGCCCTTTTTTGTTTGTTAGAAAGTATATTTGATACCAAAATTAAGTCCAAGAGAAGAATAAGAAGCCTTTTCAGTGAGTTTTTTGTTGTTTAATTTGTTTTCAAGCTCTTCTTTGCTAGCCTCTTCTACATAGTTGGTACGCTTATGATATACCTGTCCGCGGAGGGCATCGTTGTAAGTATCATTGGTAAAGCCATCTAAGTCTTTTAGAGGCACTTCTATAGTGCGGGTAGCACCTCCTATACTAAGGTTGGCCTTGAAGGTTTGTTTGAAGTCTCTCAGCTGAGAATAGTCACGCTTTACAGCGATATTCATATACTCCAATTCGGCGAAGATAGATAGGTGATCATCAATATGATAGTTATACCCCAAGGCAGCAATCGTACCAAAAGGTATTTTCCCCTTGAAATCTTCTGTATAGGAAGTCTCAATGGTTGCACCAGAGGAGATGGATGCTCCTTCATCCACTTTGGCCAATGCAGGTACTACAGTCTTTAGGATAGTTACAATAGGCGCAGGAATATCTTGTTGGGTAGTGGTGTAGGAATGTGCTATTGCTTCAGTTTTTCCGCCTATTTTGGTAAGTAAGCCAAAACGTCCGTAGAAGTTGTCGGTAAAGTTGTAGGTTACAGAAAGGGCAGCTCCAAAGGCACGTCCACGCCCGATGACTTCGCCGTCAATGGTGGCTTTCAGAGGGGTGCCGGCAATATTCTTTTCGCTAACTTCACGCTTTACCACTTGGTCTTTCCCATGGAGATAGCCTACGCTGACATCTACGCCCCAAGTCTTGTTAAAGAAATACCCCACTCTAAGTTGGGAGTTGACCCCTTCCCCGAAAGTGCCAAAGCGTACACTTTCTTTGCCGTTGATACTCTCTTCGCCTATCTTGGTGGAAGGTACTCCCCAAGCGTATCCTCCTGTAGCAGATACATATACCTGAGCAGAGGCTGTGTAGCTACCTACAAGTAGGCCAGCTAATAAGAAAATTCTCTTCATTATGTAATAATTAAGTTTGATTTTTATTCTGGTGTATGGAGCCACTGCTGGGCAGTACTCAAAGGGCGTGCAATGATAGCACGCTCCCCATCTATAAGGATTGGGCGTTCTATAAGTTTGGGGTATTGGTGTAGTAGGTCTATGATTTGTTCGTCGGATAGGGTATCGCTGCCGACTTCCTTCCAAATAGCTTCTTTTTTGCGCACCAAATCAATAGGTTTGATCGCCAATTTGCGTAGTAGTTCCTTTATTTCCTCTACAGAAGGGGGATTTTTAAGGTAATCTACAATTTCAATAGGGTATTCTTCCTCTTTGAGGAAAGCTAAGCACTCTCGGCTCTTGCTGCAATGGGAGTTGTGATAAATGATCAATTCTTTAATGTTTAATAATTAATGTTTAATGATTAATGATTAATGATTAATGTTTAATGATTAATGTTTAATGATTAATGTTTAATGATTAATGTTTAATGATTAATGTTCAATGATTAATGTTCAATGATTAATATTTAATAGTATAGGGTGGATTAATCATTAATCATTGCTGGCATTAATCATTAATCATTGCTGGCATTAATCATTAATCATTGTTGGCATTAATCATTAATAATAGGTGAGTTTTAGTTCTACGATAAATACTAATTTGTCTTTGTAGCGGACTTCTTTGCGTATCCAATTTCCTTTTTTGTCATACTGATAAGAGAGTTCGGAGTAGGCGGGCAGTACGCCATTGGCACTGATGGATTGTGCATAAGGAGGATGGTTGTCTTTATAGAAATAATTGACTCTGAAATTGTCGGTGAAATTGACGTAATCCTCTTTGACTAACTTGGTTGGAAACCCTATAAGGTTGTATTCATTTTGATAGACGTATTTTTTCTCATCATCGGGGGTTATAAATATGCGTTCAGCGAGGTTACCAAAATCGTCGTACCTTATATAACATTTCTCAATAATCTCTCCGTTGGAATAGTAGGTAATACAAACAACAGGGTTACCATTATCATCTAATCGGCAAAGGGTGATACGCTGAAAATCGCGGTCTTTTTCTAAATGGAAAACTTCTCGACTTTCTTTTCTTTTTTCATCATACGTCATGATGAATTCTCTAGTCAATTTGCCTTTGCTGTCGTATACTTTTTCTTTTTTTCGCCTATTTTTGTGATCGTAAAAGATTTTTCTCTTTCCTAAGACTTTATTTTTGTCATCATAGAATATTCTTTTGGTTACTTTACCTGCTTTGTTGAGCTTTATAAAAGCATTTTTGTCGTATAATACACCATTACTAAGTATTTTTTCTATTGTTTTATCTTCGTTTTCTTTTACTTTGTAAGGATACATACGTATAGTTTTTACTTTTCCTCTTAAAAAGAAATATTTAAGTGGTTCATCATCCTGAGCAAAGGAAGTGTAAGTATATAAGGCAAACAATAAATAAGCTAAAGCTCTCATGATGGGTATTCTAATAATAGGTAATTTCTCTTTTGATAATAGCAACAGCTTTTCCCTTGTGCAAATATGTCTTTTCTATCCAATTACCTTTGTGATCTAACTTATATTGGAAAGAATAAGAGATTGGTGCTTCTTGGTTAAGCGTAAAGATATGTTTTATAGGGTAAATATTATTCTCGTAGATATATTCAAAGGAACTCTTTATCTCAAAGTGAGGTCGGATAATTGTATTTTCTACTTTTGTTAGTCTATTGTTATGATCATACTCATAAGAAGACTTATGTTCAAGTTGGTTTTTATCATTATAAGTACGAGATTGGGTTAGGTATTTGTTTTTGTTGTATTCAAGTACAGATTTTGTTATTAGCTCTCCCTCGAAACCATAGGCAATCACCTCAGCGATTTGATCATTAGGGGTCATAGTCAGTTCCATTTTGGATTTTTTGTTAGGAAATCCAGTAGAAGTGGAGGTAGCTTTTCCCCTTTTCTGTGTATCATCATACTCATAAATGGTAGTTTGTGTTAGGTCTTCAGCAGCGATACTAAGGATTTCTCTGGTCAGTCTACCCTTAGCATCATAGCTTGTTTTCTTGATGGTTGTAGGTCTTTTTCCCTTGCGATAACTGACAAACTCAATGATACGCCCTTGGGGGGCAAAGGTAATCTGCTGATTGTCGTCAAAGTTATCCACATTTAAGTTTCCTTGCGACTCAGGGAGTTCTTCCTTGGTTACTGTTAGGGTCTTTACTTCGCCTTGTAGCTGGTAAGCAAATCGTTGTTTTTCTTTTTGCTCCCAGCAGAGCGCACAAAGAAAGAAGAGAAAAGAGCTTAATAGATAATTCATAAATAGTTTTAAATCAGGTCGCTAAGGTTGTCTACGGCAACATAGCGTTCTACATTGAACCCTTCAGCATAGTCGCGGTTGATGAGCATCCCCAACTCCTGAGCACGGAACTTGATACTATCTTGGAAGTTCTGGCTAGTGATAACAGTCTGAGGGTCATTGCCTTCGTCGGGGAGGAACTGAGAGCGATAGGCATATACAGCCTCAATCTTTTTTTCCAAGAAACCAGTGATATCTACCACGAAATCGGGACGGAGGTCTTTCCACTGTATATAGTGATAAACGACCTTGGGACGCCAGGCCTCTTGTGGGTTTCCATTTTCATCGGTGGTTTCTATACGGCGCAAACCACTCAAAAAGCAAGCATCACTGACGAGCTTGCCGCCCTTGCCATGGTCTATATGGCGATCTTCAAAGGGATTACAGATCACAATCTCAGGGCGATACTTACGTAGCTTCTTGACAATTTCTAACTGGTGATGTTTGTCATTGAGGAAGAACCCATCGGCAAAGCAGAGGTTTTCCCTAACACTAATCTGGAGGATACGAGCGGCCTCATCGGCTTCTTTTCGGCGGAGTTCGGCACTTCCACGGGTACCCAATTCGCCTTGGGTAAGGTCTATAATACCTACTTTCTTGCCTAAGCTAATTTCCTTGGCAAGGGTACCTGCACAGCCCAATTCTACATCGTCGGGGTGTGCGCCAAATGCTAAAATGTCTAATTTCATAAAATAATGTTCAATGATTAATGGTTAATGGTTAATGTTCATTAGTGTCCCATTAAAAAAATAAAATATTATTTTAAATATTTGATATATAGTTAGTTATAGAATTTTCTAAATAGAACGGATTTGATTTTTCTTTTCTATTACAAAGAACCTCTATCTTTAGACAAAAGAGCTACAAGTTCTGTCTATGTAAGGCACGAGCTGCAAGCTCGCGCCAGCACATAACTACAATACAAGAACTATAAAATTTAAAGGGACACTAGTGATTAATGATTAATTGATCATTAATCATTGTTGGCATTAATCATTAATAATGGATTCTATAATTTGTGCAAATATACAAAAACTTTTCCAAAGTGCAAGACTTTGAAAAAGTTTTTGTCGAAAATTTTTGAACTCACTAAAAAAATATACTTATTCTCTTAGGAGTAAGGGCTGTCTTAGTTCTTTACGCGGAAGGCTTTTTCCTGAGGATAGAAAGCTACATCACCTAATTCTTCCTCTATGCGAAGAAGTTGGTTGTACTTGGCCATACGGTCAGAACGAGAGGCAGAACCTGTCTTAATCTGGCGGGTGTTAAGCGCTACGGCAAGGTCGGCAATGGTGTTGTCCTCGGTCTCTCCAGAGCGGTGAGACATGATAGAGGTGTAGCCTGCACGGTGTGCCATATCCACAGCGGCGATGGTTTCGGTAAGGGTACCAATCTGATTTACTTTGATAAGGATAGAGTTGGCTACTCCCAAGTCGATTCCTTTTTCAAGACGTTTCACATTGGTTACGAAAAGGTCGTCCCCAACGAGCTGTACGCGATCGCCAATGGCATCGGTGAGGAGTTTCCAGCCGTCCCAGTCGTTTTCGTCCATACCATCTTCTATGGAGATGATTGGGTATTTGTTCACCAATTCAGTAAGGTAAGCTACTTGTTCGGCAGAGGTACGTTTTTTACCTTTTTCGCCTTCGAACTTGGTGTAGTCATATACGCCATCTTCGTAGAATTCGGAAGAGGCACAGTCAAGGGCGATTTTTACTTCTTCACCAAACTTGTAACCTGCTTTCTCTACTGCTTTTTTGATAGTATCCAAGGCGTCTTCAGTACCTTCAAAGGTAGGAGCAAAACCTCCTTCGTCCCCTACGGCAGTGCTAAGTCCGCGATCGTGGAGTACTTTTTTGAGGTTATGGAAGATTTCAGAACCCATTTGCAAAGCTTGAGAAAAGGACTCAGCTTTTACAGGCATGATCATAAACTCTTGGAAAGCGATAGGCGCATCGGAGTGAGAACCTGCATTGATGATGTTCATCATAGGTACAGGGAGGTTGTTGGCACTTACGCCCCCTACATAGCGGTAGAGCGGAATGCCCAATTCTTCAGCGGCCGCTTTGGCTACAGCGAGGGATACCCCAAGGATAGCATTGGCACCCAACTTGGATTTGTTAGGCGTACCGTCCAAATCAATGAGTGTTTTGTCAATGAGGTTTTGGTCAAATACATTCATACCAACGATTTCTTCGGCGATGATGTCATTGACGTTTTCAACGGCTTTTAGCACTCCTTTTCCGAGGTATTCTTTACCTCCGTCGCGAAGTTCTACAGCTTCATATTCACCAGTGGAAGCTCCTGAGGGTACCGCTGCACGGCCACGAAAACCGTTATCGGTAATTACATCAACTTCTACGGTAGGGTTACCTCTTGAATCGAGGATTTGTCTTGCATGTACATCTAAGATAAGACTCATATTGTTAGCAATTAAGGTTAATAATCGGTTATTTCTTTTTGTTGTTTTGTTGGGCGCGTTGTTGTGCTTCGGCTTGTTCCATCATTTCGCGGAACTTGCGTTGGAACTTACCTTCCTTACGCGGCTTCTGTTTGTTCTCTTGTATCTTGGCATGGATACGTTTTTCATCAATAATCCAATACTTAATAGCCAACATAATGAATATGGTAATAAGGTTGGAGATGAAGTAATACAAGCTCAATCCACTGGCGTAGTTGTTGAAGAAGAAGAGCATCATCACAGGGGAGATGTACATCATAAACTTCATATTGGGCATACCCTCCTGCTGGGGTTGTTGCATTTGCCCTGTGGTCATAAGCATATATATGAGCATGGTAACAGAGGCCAAGATAGGGAAAAGGCTCACGTGGTTTCCATAGAAAGGAATGCTAAAAGGCAATTGGGCTATGGAGTCGTAAGAGGAAAGGTCGTTAGCCCACAAGAAGGCTTTCTGGCGAAGCACAAAGGCTGTAGGGAAAAAGCTAAAGAGGGCAAAGAAAACAGGCATCTGTAAGAGCGCAGGGATACAACCACTGAGCGGATTTACTCCTGCCTTGCTATAGAGCGCCATGGTCTCTTGTTGGCGCTTCATGGCATTGTCTTGACCTTTGTATTTTTCGTTAATTTCCTCTATCTCAGGGCGCAATACCTTCATTTTAGCTTGAGAGAGGTAAGACTTATATTGGATAGGGGAGAGTAGTATACGTACAATAATGGTAAGGACGATGATGGCCAGTCCCATGGACATATAGCTAGAAAGTAGGTCAAAGACAGGAATCACAAACCATTTGTTGATCCAGCCAAAGATTCCCCAGCCTAGAGGAATGGCTTTGGTAAGACTATACTGCTTATCATATTTTTTAAAGATATGATAGTCAGAAGGCCCATAGAAGAAATGTAGTGCTTCATTGAGTTCACCAGAGGTATATTCGAGGGGGAATACAGCGGCAAAGTTCTTGGTATACTGTACATTATCCCCTTCGGAAGAGGCTAAATTTTTAGAAGAAAATTTCCCACTTGCAAAAGCCTTATCGCTAATGAGGAAAGAACTAAAGAGGTGTTGCTTGAAATCGACCCACTTAACTTGCTTGAACTCTTCGGAGTCCTCGCCGCCGGCGCTGAGCTTATCATTGCGGTTGTCTTCGTATTGTACTACGGCCTGTACATAACGGTCTTCATAAGTGACACTCTTTTCCATACGGCGAGCCTTGAGTTTCCAAGTAAGCTCAGGAGCTTTGCTGGTATTCAAGACAGAAGAAAGTCCCACACTGCGCACGGTCATATCCAAAAAATACTCATCGGGACGGAGTGTATATACATATTCAAGATATTGAGTGGCCGATACACGGAGCTTCATAGAAAGGACATTGCCAGAGAGAGAAGGTTCAAAGAACAAGTCCTCAGTCCTTAGCGTACGATTGTCCGCAGTGGAGAGTTCTAAGGAGAAACTTGCATTCTTATCCTTAATCAGCTCTACAGGCTGTCCGTTGTAGGTCTTTTGGTTTTTTACCTGTAGGCTGGTAATCTGTCCGCCCTTGTTGCTTACCTGTAGCTTGAGTAAACTGTTTTCCAATTCAGTAACAGCCCCCTCTTTGGCAGAAGGCAGTGTAGCGGAATAAGCAAAGGCTCCTAAGGTCTCTTTGTATTTGCTTAGTCCTACCGAATCCGTAGGGATGGTAGTGGCAGGAACAGTGGTGTTATTAGGTTGTTGGGGTTGGGTGTTCTCGGTTGTATTGTTTTTTGGTTGCTCTTGGGTAGGCTGATTGCGATAGAAAAAGAATAGAAGCACTATGGCCATGAGCATCATACCTATCATAGAGGTAAGGTTGGAACGTTTTTCTTCCATAAAGAGTGATTGATTTGATTAAGCTATTTTATATTGGGCAAAGATACAATTTTATAACCAAATGACCAATATTTTTCTCTGAAATATTAGGTGATTTTTAAATTATTTTTTAAGTTTGTATTCCAAGGCGGCTTTGACAAAGGCGACAAATAGCGGGTGTGGCTTGGCTACGGTACTCTTGTACTCAGGGTGGTACTGAACCCCTACAAACCAAGGGTGAGAGGGCAGTTCGATGACCTCCACTAAGCCTGTTTTGGGGTTGATACCCGAACAGCGCAAGCCTGATTCCTCAAGGGGTTTGCGGTATTCGCTATTGAACTCATAGCGGTGGCGATGTCTCTCGGAGATAAGTGGTTGCTGGTATACCTCATAGATCTTGCTACCGGCTTGAAGCTCGCAATCCCAAGCCCCCAAGCGCATGGTGCCGCCCTTTTGGGTTACGTGCTTTTGCTCTTGCATAAGGTCAATGACCTTGTAGAGGCTATTGGGGTTCACCTCGGCTGTGTTGGCATTCTCAAAGCCGACCACATGTCGGGCAAACTCAATGACGGCCATCTGCATACCCAAGCAGATACCTAAGAAAGGAATCTTATGCTCACGTACATACTGTATGGCCTTGATTTTTCCTTCAATACCACGTTCGCCAAAGCCTGGTGCTACCAGCACGCCATCTAGGCCGCTGAGCTTGTCTTGCAGGTTGGTCTCGTCCAAATACTCGGAGTGTATCATGAGCACTTCCACTTTTACCTCGTTCTCTGCCCCAGCGTGGATAAAAGCCTCTAAGATAGACTTGTACGCGTCGGGCAGCTCTACATACTTGCCTACCAAGCCGATACGTACACGGTGCTTGGGGTTCTTATGTCTTTGTAAGAAATTATTCCATTTGGTAAGGTCGGGTGCCACGGCATCGGAGAGGGCTAACTTCTTGAGTACCACGGTATCTAAGCCTTCCAAGAGCATCAGGTTGGGTACATCGTAGATCGTAGCGACATCAATAGACTGGATGACGGCTTCCTTTTTTACATTGCAGAAAAGAGCGAGTTTTTGTCGGAGGTCATCGGGCAGTTCGCGATCGGTACGACATACGAGCACATCGGCCTTAAGGCCACTCTCCATAAGAGCTTTTACACTGTGCTGGGTAGGCTTGGTTTTCAGTTCGCCCGCGGCAGCCAAGTAAGGCACAAGGGTCAGGTGGATTACAATGGCATTGTTATCGCCCAATTCCCACTGGAGTTGGCGGACAGCTTCTATATAAGGCAAGGATTCTATGTCGCCCACAGTCCCCCCGATTTCGGTGATGACAATATCGTATTGACCACTTTTGCCAAGGAGCTGGATACGGTCTTTGATCTCGTTGGTGATGTGCGGGATCACCTGTACTGTTTTTCCAAGGAACTCACCGCGGCGTTCTTTTTCAATAACACTCTGGTAGATACGCCCTGTGGTAACATTGTTGGCTTGAGAGGTATACACATTGAGAAAACGTTCGTAGTGCCCCAAGTCTAGGTCGGTTTCGGCACCATCTTCGGTCACATAACACTCCCCATGTTCGTAGGGGTTGAGTGTGCCTGGGTCAATGTTGATATAAGGGTCTAACTTCTGGATGGTAACCCGATAATTTCTGGCTTGCAGTAGTTTAGCCAGCGAGGCGGCGATGATTCCTTTCCCTAAAGAAGAGGTAACGCCCCCTGTAACAAATATATATTTAGTATTGTCCATGAGCTTTATAAAGATAGCGCAAAAGTAAGTATATTTTGCGAATAAAACAAATTAAATCAATGATTAATGCCAGCAATGATTAATGGTTAATGCCAGCAATGATTAATGCCACTAATGATTAATGATTAACGCCAGCAATGATTAAACATTAAACATTAATCATTAAACATTAATCATTACCTTACTCCAAACATCTCCGCCACGCTGACCCTCTTCGGGGGTTGGCGACACTCTATGGAGCCAGTGAGGGCATCAGGGGCATCGTCATGGGCGTTGGTACCCACGCGGAGGTAACCCGTAAGGTCGCGGGCAAACTTCGGGAAACGCTTTTTCCAGTCCAAAGGCATTTTGATGAGCTTTTGTACCGAAGCAGAAGCGGCAAAAATCCTTGCTGTTTTGTTCTGATTCTGATGAAAAGGATTAAAGCGCGTCAGTCGGTTGCCCATATCCCACGAACGTTGTTGTAGGTTGCTGACAAAGAGGTTGCCGCCGTTGTTGCTCTCGATATGACAGCGCTCTACTTGGTGTTGCTGTAGCATATAAGTAAGTGTAGTCTCGGTGACTTCCATAGGGTCTTTGGTGTAGAGTACATCGGTAATATAGTTGCCGTCCTCCGCTTCTTTGTAAAACAAAGCGCATAGGTAGTCCGCCCCACTATCGGCAGCATCAATATACGCTACTGAGTAGGAACGAGAAGGCAAGTCGGTATAACAGCTGAACTCTTCGTACATCAACCCTTGGGAAGGTTGCGGATTTTGTTGGTACAAACTCTCAAAGACTGTAGGAGAACGACCTTTGATTTCCAAGAGTTTTTCCAAACTATGTCTTTCAGGCCATAGGGGTTCTCCTTCTGCTCTGGGGTCTTGTTCGCTTGGTGGTCTGTTCTGTATAGCAGGGAAACTAACGAGTAGCCAACCTTGCGGATTTTCTATAGGGTCATATACACCCTCCTGCTCTAAGAGTCTACCTGCCAAGTCCTCCATGTGCCAACGAGTAAAGACTAACAGTTGTTGGCTATCGTTGTGCAAACGGGTAGAGGCTACTGTATCATACCAGTCGGCCACGTTTTGTCTGATGACAGGCGACCAAGCAGACGAAGCATCTTTGTACAAGTCGTCCATGATGAGCATATCCACAGGTTCGCCAGTTAAGGAACCTCCTACGCCAATCGTCTTGAAACTGCCTTGGTAGCCTACAATCTCACACTCATCGGAGTTGCGGGCATAGTTGCGACTGCGTCGGCCTTGTTCTTGGTAGCTTGCCTGACCCGCGAGGAGCGTTTGTGGAAACAACTCGTAATAGCGGTCATCGTCCATGATGCGTTGGAGTTCGCGGTTGAACTTGCGCGCTTTGATAGCATTGTAGGAGACAATAGCGATACGTTTGTCAGGGTCTTGTCCTAAGACAAAAGCAGGCAAGCGACGGGTAGCACCTTCGCTCTTGCCGTGTTGGGGCGGCATGGTGATCATCAGCTTTTTGATTTCTCCCATGGCGAAGCGGGTTAGCACCTCGTAATAGGCAAAGTGGAAAGGCGCAGGAGCAAAAGAAGGGAGTGTATGGCGGGTGAAGGAGAGGAGGTCTTCTTGGGGCACGAGCTGTAAGCTCGCGCCAGCAGTGGAGTTCCTCTCCCCCAACCCCATCTGAGAAGGCGAGGAGGCTACTAAGCAGGCGCAGGCTTGGGAGGGGTAATTGTTGTGGGCTGTATTGGGTTGGGGATATTGGTGTTGAGCAGGTGTAGGGGTAAAGTCCGCGAGAGCGGAGTATGTGAGCAATTCGCCCATGTTGGGCAATTCGCCATCGTATTTGTCGTAATTGTCATTGTTGTCTGTATCGCATTGGGCAAATTTTGTTTGGGCAAAAAGGGGTTGAGCAGGTGTAGGGGCGAATGGCAATTCGCCCATGTTGGGATTATGATTGTTCGTGTTATTATCCGTGTTGTGTTGAGGATATTGGGGTTGAGCATATTGCGATTGGGCGAATTGCCATTCGCCCCTACAACCGCGTGCTGGCTTATTATGCGTTGCCTGCTTTTCACCCACATACCCAAGCTCCAAGTTTTCGCTTGGCTTTATTTTTCCCTTTTCACTTCCCATTGCCCATCCTTCCAAGCGTATAATGATACGAATGGCGGCAATACTATTGTTGATGGTAGGGACAATAGTCTCTCCATTACTATCCAAAGGCTCGCGACGAGCGTATGTCCAAAGAATTTCTAAGGCCTCTTCCATAATGATTAATGCCAACAATGATTAATGATTAATGCCAACAATGATTAATGCCAACAATGATTAATGATTAATGCCAACAATGATTAATAAATGTGCTAATCTTTGTAAGACGCAATAAACTCACGTCTCTACCCTAACGCTGGCTAAGACAACTCCTGATGAGCGTAGTCATCCGTAGAGACGCAATTTATTGCGTCTTAATGAATTGGACTATACAATCATTTTTTACTATTGATTGGCATTTGTAGTTTCTTCATAAAGAGCCAAAGGCTCTAATCATAGTAGGTACGAGCTGCAAGCTCGCGCCAGCGAAGGGGGGGATCAGTGGTCAGACGTCAGTGGTCAGTTTTCAGTCTGTTGCGACTAATGGCTGATTACTGACATCAGACGTCTGACCACTGAATAACGCTGCAAAATTACAACATTTCGGTTGGGGAAGTCAAGAAAACGCATAGTGAGAAGTAAGAATTTATACAATAAAAAATGGTGTTAAGTATTTAACAGTGGTTAGTGGTTAGTAGTTAGCAGTCAGCAGTTGAAAAAAAATAGAAAAATGTAAAGAAGGTGTTTGAGAAAAAAGTTGTATATTTGCCCCTAAAAATCTTAGTTAATGAAAAGGACTTGTTTTATAGCAACTATAGGCCTACTCCTTTTTGGGCAGTATGCCGTAGGGCAACAGATGAAAATCAATCAAAGCCAGCAGATTAAAGACCTTATGGAGGTCAAAAAAGAATTTGGGCAGCAGGAAAAGACCTACCAAATCCAGATATATAACGGCACTATCACCGAGGCAAATGAGGAGATCAAGCGCGCCTCTGGAAAGTACTCTTATCCATGTTTTTTGGCCTTTGAAACCCCTAACTACAAGGTGCGTATGGGGCAATTTCGCACCCGTTTGGAAGCGGAAAAAGCCCTTACTAAGGTCAAAAATATGTATCCAGCAGCATTTGTGATAGCACCTTACTAATGATTAATGCCAATAACGATTAATGCCAGCAATAATGCCATTAATCATTAACCATTAATCATTTAATCATTAACCATTAATCATTTAATCATTAATCATTAATAAAAATGTTTTACAAAGCCCATAGAGAAGGAGCGAAGATTATATTGGTAAGTACCATTATAGCAGCGCTACTTTTTATACTTATAGACCAGTTTGTTCTAATAGAATGGCTTAGAATCGCCCTTATGCTGGTGGTTTTGGTCTTTTTTATTCTTATCCTACAGTTCTTTAGGAATCCAAAGCGTCAGGCGCCTGTGAACCCTAATCATATCCTTTCCTCGGTAGATGGGAAGGTGGTGGTCATAGAGGAAGTAGAAGAGAATGAGTACTTTAAGGACAAGCGCCGAATGATCTCGGTGTTCATGTCGCCCCTGAATGTACATGTTACCCGCTATCCTATGAGTGGGCGAGTGGTCTATAGCAAATATCACCCAGGGAAGTACTTGGTGGCATGGCATCCTAAGGCCTCCGAAGAGAATGAACGTACCACAGTGGTGATTGAAAATGAGCAGTTTGGAAAAGTACTCTACCGACAAATAGCGGGCGCCTTGGCCAAACGCATTGTCAACTATGCCAAGGAAGGCGATATGGCTGTACAAGGCGCAGATGCAGGCTTTATCAAGTTTGGCTCACGTGTGGATATCTATCTGCCGCTGTCGGCTAAGGTGAAGGTTACCCTTGGGCAGAAAGTGAAGGGAGCCATAGACATTATAGCAGAGGTATAGCCTTGGAAGAAGCACCATTTGCCGATTTCTCACAGATTCTCTGTCGTTGGTATGCCGCCCATAAGCGAGATTTGCCATGGCGTGGAGAGCCAAACCCTTATTATGTGTGGCTTTCTGAGATTATCTTGCAACAGACTAGGGTTAGTCAAGGGCTACCATATTACCTGAATTTTGTCGAACAGTTTCCTACTGTTGCCGATTTGGCCAATGCCCCTGAAGAGCAGGTTCTTAAGGTATGGCAAGGCTTGGGCTACTATTCAAGAGCAAGGAACCTACAACAGGCCGCCCAGTATATCATGCGAGAGCTGGGGGGCGTATTCCCAACCACCTATGAGGGCTTGCTTGCACTCAAGGGAGTAGGTGACTATACTGCCAGTGCTGTAGCCTCTATCTGCTATAATGAAGCCAAGGCTGTGGTAGATGGCAATGTATATAGGGTGCTAAGCCGTATTTTTGATATAGAAACACCTATCAATACCACCGAAGGAGTAAAGTATTTTAGGAAACTAGCCTACCAGCTGTTAGACAAAGAGCGGGCAGGGGAGTACAACCAAGCGATAATGGAGTTTGGCGCTCTCCAGTGCAAGCCACAATCACCTGATTGTATGGGCTGTGTGATGCAAGCCAAGTGCTTAGCCTACCACAGAGGCAAGGTGGAGCAGCTACCTGTAAAGCTACCCAAGGTGAAGATACGCCAACGCTATTTTCACTATTGTGTACTCTCCGATAGACGCGGATATACACAAGTGCAAAGGCGTGGAGAGGGAGATATATGGCATGGACTTTATGAATTTCCATTGGTGGAAACTCAGACCGCTCTATCGCAGGAGGAAGTTTGGGCTTTGCTCAACGAGAAGTATCCCCAAGCAGCAACTATTGCCTACCCCAAGCAAACCTATATGCACAAGCTCACCCACCAGCATTTGCACGTGTCGTTTTGGCATATAACCTTGGTAGAAAATCTTACAGAGGGAATTCCTTTTGTGGACTTGAAACAGTACCCAATGCCTGTAGTGATACAAAAATACATTGATAATTGTTAATTGTCAATGGTTGATACTATTAATTATTATAAAATGAACGGAACTTTAAATAAAGTCATGCTGATCGGTCGCTTAGGAAGTGATGTAAAACTCACTTATTTTGAGAAGGATAGCTGTGTGGGGCAGGTATCTTTGGCCACCGATGAGTCCTATACCGATAAGACCACCCAGCAGAAGGTGGAAAACACCCAATGGCATAATATAGTGCTATATAACAAGTTGGCCGAACGTGTAGAAAAATATGCCAAGAAAGGCGACTTGATCTATGTAGAGGGAAGATTGCGTACCCGACAATATCAGGCACAGGACGGCTCCACCCGCTATGTGACAGAGGTGGTAGCGCAGGATACCAGTTTTCTTTCTTCTAAGAGAAATACCCCACAAGAGGGAACAGCTACAACTCAAGGAACAGTTAGTACCCCTCAAAAGGCAGCTGAAACGCCTGAAAAACTGACGGATACCCCCTCACAAGAGGGCAATGTACCCTTCTAAAAGAGAAAAGGACACTCGTGAAGTCCTTATTGTATAACTAAACATTTAATTTTGGACACAGAATCGTCGATACTCCAATCATTAACCCCCTCTACGGTGGATTTGCTCATCAGAGCGCTTATTTTTATACTACTTTTAGCTTGTTCTGCCCTTATATCGGGATCAGAAACAGCTTTGTTCTCGCTGTCTTCGACCGAGGTGGAAGAGGAAGAGCAGAAGGACAGTAGTTCACTTATAGTACAACTACTCAAGCGACCACAGAAACTATTGGCTACTTTGCTTATAGCCAATAACTTGGTAAATTTGTCTATCGTTTTGGTCTTTGACCCCTTGGGAGATTTCCTTTTTGGAGGTATGAACGAGTGGGTAAGGGCAATCTTTGAGGTAGGTATCCTTACTTTTGTCATACTTCTTTGTGGGGAAATCCTGCCTAAGATATACGCTAGTCGCAATAATCTTATCTTTGCCCAACGCGTAGCCCCCATTATTAAGTTTATGGATCTATGCTTGACCCCAGTGAGTGCTATTATGACCCTCTTCACCTCGTTTGTCAATAATAAGCTCCGCAAAAGTTCTTCTATTTCGGTAGGGCAACTCTCTCAAGCACTGGAGCTTACCTCGCAGGAGGACACCACTCGTGAGGAGCATAAAATTCTCTCAGGCATTGTTTCCTTTGGTAATACCGATATACGAGCCGTCATGCACCCTCGTATAGATATCTCGGCTATAGATGAGACAATGACTTACCCAGAAGTATTGGCTTTTATCCAAGAAAATGGTTATTCTAGAGTGCCTGTATATCAGGATAATATAGATAATATCACAGGGATTATTTACGCCAAAGACCTCTTGCCTTATCTCGATGAAAAGGATTTTGACTGGAAGCGTATCAAGCGCAAGGCCTTTTTTGTACCAGATAACAAGAAGCTCGATGACCTGTTGGCAGAATTTCAACAGAAGAAAATCCACTTAGCCATAGTGGTGGATGAGTATGGAGGCACTTTAGGCGTGGTAACCCTTGAAGATGTCATAGAGGAGATCGTAGGGGAAATCAGCGATGAGTACGATGCAGAAGATGCCTTCTATACCAAGTTGGACGAGAATAACTTCCTTTTTGACGGCAAGACTTCCCTAAAGGATTTCTACCGCGTACTTGCCGTACCAGAGGATGTAGAGGAGCATTTTGAGAAGATACGAGGGGAAAGTGAGACCTTAGCAGGCTTCCTCTTGGAACTTATTGAGGCTTTCCCAGAGAAAAAACAGGTAATACCTTTTGAAAACTACACCTTTACCATAGAGGATATAGATAAAAAACGAATCAAACAGCTAAAAGTAACCATCAAATGAGGAGCAAATTACTAATGAGTTGTTGTATAGGGCTGCTTTTGGTAGCCTGTGGAGGTGATTTACAGCCTAAACCCAAGGCCTTTCTGCGTTTGGATTATCCAGAGGCACAGTATGATACCCTCAAGGGGGAAACGCCTTTTTCGTTTGAGAAAAACACCTATGCCAAAGTAAGCACCAAGCAGGGGTATAGTCTTAATCTGGACTATCCCGCCATGCGAGCCACTATATATATTACCTATAAGCCCGTGAAGGACAACCTTGTAAAGCTGCTCAAGGATGCTCAGAACCTTACCTATGAGCATACCATCAAGGCTACCAATATAGTGGAGCAGCCTTACCTAAATACCAAAGACAAGGTATATGGCATGTTCTATGAAGTAGATGGCAATGCGGCCTCGCAATCCCAATTCTATATTACCGATAGTACGCGGCACTTTCTCACAGGCTCTATCTACTTTAGAGTACGCCCCAACTATGACTCTATCTACCCAGCAGCGATGTATCTGAAGAAGGATATACGCCGTATTATGGAAACCACTCATTGGAAATAAGATGCAAGAGTATATATTTGTTATACTTACCTCACTGCTGTTCTCTTGTGATCGCAAGGATTACCAGCGCAACCCCTTTTTGCAGGAGGCCAAATTCACCACTATGCTTAATCTGCGCTTAGCCGAGTATAATAAACTGAGAATTCCAGGGGGAGTGGTTATGGTAGATAATGTAGGGCTGCGGGGAATTGTGGTAGCCAATATAGGCAATAACTATATGGCTTGGGAGCGTGCCTGCCCCTCGCAAGCGCTTTCCACTTGTAGCCAGATGACCCTTGAGGACGATCACCTATTCATGCTATGTCCTTGTAATGGGGTAAGATACAACCTGCTCAATGGCCAACCCCAGTCAGGGGCAAGCACTTATCCTATGCTCAACTATCAGGTAGTCAAGCAAGGCGATGCTTTAATAATATCCAATTAGATGCTTTATAACTTTCTCCAAACCAACAAAAACAGCCATTTTTTTCTGCTCTATGGGCTGGGTGTCTTGCAGATGATACTCTATAGGTATCTGCTGCTGGAGCTACCTATAACGGCATTTTCCATAGCCGAAACCCTACTGATGTGCTTGCTGCTTTTGGTTAATACCTCTACTATAAGCTTTATAATTAGAAAAAACCAACTCAGTGAGGGCAATCTCTTAGTCTTGTTTTTTTGGTTAGCTCTGAGTATGCTTTTCCCTGAACTGTATAAGGATAGTATGGTTATGCTGGCCAACACCTGTATTCTACTGGTTATTCTCCAAATTATGCAGTCACATAGTATTGCGGATGGCAGACAGGCTTTTTTTGATATTTCGGTACTGATTTTCTTAGCCAGTTTGTTCTTTTTGCCGTCCTTCTTGGCCTTATTGCTACTTTGGATACAGATACTTACCTCTGGAGGGAAGAAGTTTCGTAATTTTCTGATTCCTTTGGTTGTTTTTGCGATGCTTTTTGTCATTCTTTTGGCAGTAGCACTTCTTTTGGGCTGGCAAAATGAGTTGTTTTTACGTTTTTATTACCTACCTACCTTTGATTTTTTTTCATTTTTACAATACAAATATGTGCCACTCTTAGGGATTCTTTTGTTCAATCTCTTTTTTACTTCATGGCTACTGAAGAAGACCTATAAGCGCTATTATGCCACTTTCTTTATCAGTTTAGTTTTGGTAGGTATCGTAGGGGTAGTGCTACATGAAAACAAAAATGCTGTAGGATGGCTTTATTTTACCTTTCCTACAGCACTTTCGGCTATGATGCTCATAGAGGGCATTAAGCGACCTTGGCTTAGAGAATCCTTGTTGTGGTTCTTTGTCTTATTACAAGTGGCCGCTCTTATGATAGGCCGCCCCTATTTGCTCTAATGACCGCCTGTAATCCAGCGGTAGATATCGTTACCATTGGCATAGAGTAGTAAGGCCAAAAGGATAAAGAAGCCTACCATTTGGGCATATTCCAAGACCTTTTCGCTGGGCTTTCTGCCTGTAATCATCTCATAAATGAGGAAAACAATATGCCCCCCATCTAGGGCAGGGATAGGGAGTATGTTCATGAAAGCCAATATAATAGAAATCAGCGCTGTACTCTCCCAGAAGCGTTGCCAATCCCAAGAGATGTCAAACATCTTGGCCATGGAAGCAAAGCCCCCTACTTGGTTAGCGCCTTTCTTGGTGAAGATATACTTGAACTGTACGGCATAATCATGTAGTGTCCAGTAACCATAGCTAATCCCCTCGGAGATAGAGGAGAAGAAGGAGTAATCCACATGGGTTGTTTTGTTGTCATAGTATTGTGTGGCTATAACCCCTAAGATTCCCTCTTTAGGTGTGATGGTGAGGTCTTTGAGCTGGCTACCACGAAGGATTTGCAAGGTGTTCTCTCCTTCCTTGATAAGCGGCTTGAGCTGGTCAAAGAAGGCGATTTTCTGCCCATTGATCATCACGATATGGTCGCCCTTTTCAAGTCCTGCTTTGCTTGCAGGAGAGTTTACCATAACACTATCAATCTCGGTCGTACGGCGCTTTATGAAGGGCAAGGGCACCTTATCGGAGTGGAAAACCTGCATACCGAGACTATCAGGTACTGCAATGGTCTGCACGGAGCCATCGGCTTTCTGTACGGTGATGTTCTCTATATGGCGGGTGAGGATCATACGATTGATAGCGAAAGTGTTGGTAAGGTCTTTCCCATTAACTTTTAGGGGAATATCCCCATCCGAGAAGCCATAGGACTTCATAGTTTGGCTTACTTCATACCCATTGGGTACATCGGAAGGGCGGATTTCATCTTTGCCCCATATACTGAAGATCATGGCGTAGAGAAGGATACCCAAGATAAGGTTGACCGTAACCCCACCGATCATAATAATCAAGCGTTGCCATGCGGGTTTGCTACGGAACTCCCAAGGCTGGGCGGGTTGCGCCATTTGTTCCTTATCCATACTCTCGTCAATCATGCCAGCTATCTTCACATAGCCTCCTAAGGGTAACCAACCGATACCATAGACTGTTTCCCCTATTTTCTTCTTGAATAAGGCAAACTTGACATCAAAGAACAAGAAGAACTTCTCTACCCTTGTTTTAAATAATTTGGCGGGTATGAAGTGCCCTAACTCGTGGAGAATCACTAAGATAGATAAACATAACAGTAGCTGACCTGCACGAATAAAAAATGCTTCCATTAGTATTATTTTTAGGCTGCAAAAATAGGAATTAATTAGCTAATTAGCAAAATAATTTGACAATGAGTCAATGAGCTAATTGGAAAATTGACAAATCAATCAAAGTCTCGTTAATTAACAAATTATCATTAATCATTAACAAATAAACTTTGTATTTTTGCCCCGAAAATTTAAAAATTAATATGATGAAGAAAATCACATTATTATTATTCTTAGCAGTAGGTTCTTTTGCCTCTGCACAGTCTTTGGACACTCTAAAATTGGATACTACTAACGAGCAAAGATTAGAAGAGCTCAAAGCAAAAGCCGATGCAGAGAAGCAACAATTAGAAGCTCAAAAAGAAGCTGCAAAACAACAAGAAGCAGCTAACGAAATGGCTAAAAAGGAAATGAAGCTCAAAGAAAAACAGCAAAAAGAAGCTGAGAAATTGGCAAAACAACAACAAAAACAAGCTGAAAGAGAGCAAAAAGCCAAAGAAAGAGAGCAAAAAGCAGCAGAAAAGGCTGCAAAAGAGCAACAAAAACGTGCAGAGAAAAAACAGAAAGCACAAGACAAGCTCGCTAAGGCGAAGTTAAAGGTTAGCAAAGTACAAGCAGAGTACGACAAGCAAGACTTGAAAATAAAAGAACAATCAGCAAAAGGTAAGCTCTCTGCTGAAAAAGAGTTAAAGCTACGTACTAAACTATTGAAAACAAAATCTAAGCTTATAGATGCTCAATCTAAAGTAAATGACTTAGAGATAGAAGTACAAAGACTTAATTAGTGACTAAAGGAAAGTGACTAATAATTACTAGAAACTAAAAGGTTGCCCTCTTCAGGCAACCTTTTTTAGTACAATTTAAGTTCTATTGTGCAGCAGGGATACTATCTTGAGCTTCAGGTGCATCGTCAGGAGTAGTGTCGTCCTCTTCAGGGATATTTGTCTCATCTTCATCATGGTCATGCGCACCACCACCTTGCTCTTTGCCTCCTTGTTCTTTGTCGATAGAGACAAGCCATTTGCCATCTACCTTCTTTAGATCAAGGGAAGTCTCTTTCTCAGATTCCTTTGTTTTGTAATATACCTTTGCCTTGTCACCATTTTCCTCTACTTTGGTAATAATAAAATCGTCATCATGGGCATTGGCTTTTGCTTTATCAGCTTCCTCACCTTTGGAAAAGCTTTCCATAAGGGAGAGGAGATCCTGAGTGTCCTTGTCACAATATTTCTTTGCTTCTTTAAAATCAAGTTTGTTGACTGCTTTTAGGAATTTCCCAGCCACCGCTTTAGGGTTGTTACTAGAGCAAGAGACCAAGAAAAGCCCTAAGAGAAGCGAAAAGGTTAAAAGAATTTTTCTCATGTTTATAAGGGATTAAAGGGTTATACAAGAGAGAGGACATCACGAGCGATTTGGATTTCCTCATTGGTAGCTACTACTACAATTTTTACTTTGCTATCGGCAGCTTCTATTTCTACAATATCGCTTGGGTGATTGAGGTTTACGTTTTTCTCTTTGTCCAATTTGATACCGAAATACTCTAAGCCTTCGCATACAGCCTCGCGGATCATAGCAGAGTTTTCACCCACTCCAGCGGTGAAGATAAGTGAATCCAAGCCTCCGAGTGCCATAATATAAGCACCGATGAATTTTTTGATACGGTAAGCATACATATCCAAGCATAGTTTTCCCTTAGGATCATTTTGATTGACAAGGGTTTCGAGGTCACGTGCGTCAGGGCTACCGATAAGGCCTTTCATACCACTTTCGCTATTGACAATCTTAGAAATCTCTTGGGTAGAGAGTCCTTTTTCGCCAAGGAAGAAGATCACAGTACTGTCTATATTTCCTGCACGGGTACCCATGATAAGTCCGTCACCAGGACCGAATCCCATAGAGGTATCTATACAGTGGCCTTCCTCATTGACAGCAGCCATACTTGCTCCATTACCAAGGTGAAGGGTGATGTTTCTCATCTTAGGGTTGTTAAAGTGGCGACGTGTACGTGCATCTACATACTTGTGGCTGATGCCATGGAACCCATATACACGGATTTTGTCTTCTGTATAGTAGTGGTTAGGAATGGCGTAGCGGAACGCTTTTTCAGGCATAGTTTGGTGAAAGGCAGTGTCAAATACAGTGAAGTGCTCTGTTTCCTTAGGGAATATCTTTTGAGCGGCTTCTATACCGATGATACTAGCAGGGTTGTGCAAGGGAGCCAAAGGAATCACTTTGCGAAGTTCTTCAATCACCTCAGGAGTTACTCGTACAGGTGCGGTGAATTTACCACCGTGTACCACTCTATGACCGATGTATTTTACTTCGCTGGTGGATTTGATCACCCCGAATTCTTTATCGGTAAGATACTGAGCAATTACCTTGAAGGCCTCTTCATGGGTAGGGAAGTGTGTTTCTTTGCTGATCTTATGCTTTTCTCCTTTTTCCCAGTATTCGTGTGTGATTTTACTTTGTTCTAAGCCAATACGTTCGGCAAGCCCTTTAGCTAATACCGTTTCGGTGTCCATTTCGATAAGTTGGTATTTGAAAGAAGAGCTACCGCCGTTGATAATAAGTACTTTCATTGGTTTTATGTTAATTAATCAGTTGTTGTATTAGAAAGGAAGGTCATCATCATTTAAATCATTTCCTTGAGGTGCAGGTGCAGGAGCTTTAGGGGCAAAAGTAGTGGCTGGCTGAGGTGCAGGCGCAGGTATAGGTTGTGGAGGAGGTACTTGTCCTTGTGTAGGGGCAGCTTGCGCAGCAGTATCTACATTGACAATACGCCAAGCCACTAGGGAGTTAAAATACTTTACCTCTCCCTGAGGGTTGGTCCATTCGCGCCCACGAATATCAAAGGTAACTTTGACCACTTGCCCTACTTGATAGCCATTGAGCAACTCGCAGTTGCCTTGGGTGAAATCAATAGAGATGGTCTGTGGATATTGTTCTTCAGTAACAATAATAAGCTCTCTCTTTTGAAAGCCATTAGCTCCAAAGGTTTGCACAGGAGTAATCACTTTTATGCGTCCTTGTAATTCCATGTGTTATGATGTTATTTTAAAAATCAGAGATAAAAAAAGTAAATATGCGACAAAGGTAATAAAAAAAGTGGAATAAGTAGGGATTTTGTCCAAAAATATTTATCAAACGCTATTCTACAGGGGCTTCTTCCCTTTTGATACGCTTTTTGATACGCTTGAATTTCTTGACAATAAACTTATTCAAATCCTTGTCCTTAATGGTATAAGTGTTTAGCAGAAGCACAGGGGCAATTACTCCAAAGGCAAGGCCTAAGGTGATAAAGCCTGTCTGTAAGCCCAGCTTTAGGGTTTCAAAAATAGTCTCCAAGGAGCGGTCGTGCTCATGGGTGATGGTAACCATTTTGATCAGTCCCATCATGAACTCGTAGCCTGATTTCCCTGGAATCATGTTAATCACCGCAGGAATGGTAAATACCATAGGCGGGGTATGTACCCTATGGGCAAAATACATGCCTAAAAAACCCACCGAGCAGGCGCCCACAAAGGAAGCAATCACTACTTGGTCTGGGATAATGGTTTTGATAAGCAAGAACTTAATACTCCAGCCTACTGCACCCAGTAGTGCTGTAGCCCAGAGTGCCCTACGAGGGGTATTGAACAACAGGGCAAAGCCCACCGATACCCACATAGACCAAAATATACGTTCGGCCAATAGTCCAAAAGCATCAAAGAAGTTCATAACCAAAGACAAATAAAGAGAGATAAAAACCTATAGAAATCATAAAGACAAGCATCAGGGCATAGGCGAGCTTGGCCATCCCTGATACCATATAACCTGTGAGCATGTCTATAAAACCATTGATAAGGGGCACCCCAGGGATAAGCCATAGCACGCAAGCGGCCAAGGCGTTCTTGTATTCTTCTACTCCCATAAGGCGAAAAGCATTCACCACACTGACCGAAACAAAAGCCGCCCACGCCCAGCAGATAAAGACATTGAACTTTCTCAGTTGCAATAAGCGCCGGCCAGCAAGCCCTGTTAGAGTCGCCAAGAAAGAGATGCCCATCTCAAGGTAACTATTGTGGTTGTCCCCCCCGAAGATATACGCCAGAGAGCCCCCCGCCAAGGAGACAAAGAACCACATCAGGTACATATTGTAGTGGGACTTTTGCTTGATATAAGCCACTTCCCGCTCTATCACCTCTATAGGGAGTTTCTTTTCCAAGACCCGCCATGAGAGGATACTGATGTCTGAGATTGCATTGAAATTGACTCCATGATGAGGAATACTCTTAACGATGGTCTCTTTTTCTTTGGTAGCATTGTCATAGACGGTGATGATAATAGCCGAATACGAGTAGAAAATATCGCAGTGATAGTTCAAGGCCTCGGCTATGCGGGTGGTGTTTCTCAGCACCCTACGTGTATTAGCCCCCCCTGTGAAGAGGACAAAGTTGATTTCGGCCAAGAGCTGTGCCACCCGTTCTATTGCTCTCATGATTATACAGATTAGTTCTAATTATCTTTAGTATTACTTATTTACTATAATCAAGAAATAGTTTTTCTTTCCACGTTGCAAGAGGATGAAACGCTCATTGAGCAGGTCTTTTTCTCCAAGGAGATGGCCGTCAGCTACCTTCTCCTTATTCACCGAAATAGAGTTCTCGCCTATGGCACGGCGCGCTTCGGAGTTACTCTTGATAAAGCCTGTTTTGGCAGAAAGCGCCCCGATAAGGTCAAGCCCCCCCTTGAGGTCTGCTAAGGAAATTTCCGCTTGTGGTACCCCGTCAAATACTTCAAGGAAGGTCTTAGCATCGAGCTTTTTGAGATCTTCAGAGGTAGAGTTGCCAAAGAGAATTTGGGAGGCTTGTACGGCCTTTTCCCATTCCTGCTGTCCATGCACTAAGAGGGTCAGTTCTTCGGCCAATTTACTCTGTAGAATTCTTAGGTGGGGAGCCTCGCGGTGAGCAGCGATAAGGCTTTCTATCTCCTCCTTAGGGAGCATGGTGAAGATCTTGATATAGCGCTCGGCATCAGCATCGGAAGTGTTGATCCAATATTGGTAGAATTTGTAAGGAGAGGTCTTTTCAGGGTCTAGCCATACGTTGCCTCCTTCGGATTTGCCAAACTTGGTACCATCGGCTTTGGTGATCAGAGGACAAGTAAGGGCAAAGGCTTTTCCACCTACTTTGCGGCGAATCAGTTCGGTACCAGTGGTGATATTGCCCCATTGGTCGGAGCCTCCCATCTGTAGGGTTACATTTTTTTCTTGGTAAAGATGCAGAAAGTCATAGCCTTGTAGCAGTTGGTAAGAGAACTCGGTGAAGGACATACCCTCGGTATTCTCATTGGGGTCAAAGCGTTTTTTTACCGAATCCTTAGCCATCATATAATTCACAGTGATATGCTTGCCAATATCACGAATAAAGGAGAGAAAAGAAAAGCCCTTCATCCAGTCGTAGTTATTAACCAGTTCGGCACGATTGGAGGCGGTACTTTCAAAATCAAGGAATTTGGCCAATTGTTTTTTGATACCCTGTATATTGTGAGCCAAGGCCTCTTCGGTAAGGAGGTTTCTTTCAGCAGATTTGCCAGAGGGGTCACCTATCATACCTGTAGCTCCACCCACCAGTGCATAAGGCTTATGGCCGCAGTTTTGGAAATGGCGGAGCATCATCACACCCACCAAGTGTCCTATATGCAGAGAGTCCGCAGTAGGGTCTATTCCCACATAAGCGGCACGAAGGCCTTCCATAAGGTGCTGTTCGGTCTCTGGCATGATGTCCTGAATCATACCACGCCAACGCAATTCTTCTACGAAATTTTTCATTTTCTTTCTTTAGTTGTTAAGTAATTAGTGGTTAGTTTTTAGAGATTAGTTTTTGCTTTGCAAAGGTAAGAAATAAAACTAAGATAGCAATGAAAAAAGAGAGAAAAAAAACACTAAGATTGTTTGTAACTCATAGAGAAAATTCGTATTTTTGCGTGATATAAACACATGTTCCTATGAAAACACAATTTATTACTTCTTCTACCTCTAGGCAGGTTTTGTGCATGCTCTTGTTGGTAGGACTATCGCTGACATCTTGCCAAAACCAACCAAAATCGGCTGTGGAGGAGGCTACAGCTGTGGAGGTACAGGAGTCTCAAAAAGAAACACCTAATGCCGCTATAGGGGATACCACTGAAAAGCTCCTTAGCGAAGATGAGGTGGTAGATTTGGTACTGGCCTTGCCTATCACCCAAAGAGCCAATAAACAAATCAATGAAGCGACCAAGGGGCAAAAAGGAGTCTCTGTTATGGTAGAGCCAGAGGAGACTATAGAGCATGGGCAAAAGTACTATGTGGTAAGGATAGGTTATAATGGGAATGACCGTTACGAAACCTATCATCTGCTCTATGTAAATAAGCAAGATAGGAGTGATATTCGTATAGAAGATCCTATAGAAGGGACAATTATTCCACTTGCTCAATGGGAAGAAGAGAATTAGTTTTAAATAAAGAGTTTTTGTTAAATTTTTACACATGCAAGAGAAAAAAATTATAGATCGCTTTATCCGCTATGTAAAAGTGGATTCGCAATCCGATCCTGAGAGTACCACTACTCCAAGTACCCAAAAACAATGGGATATTATTCACCTTTTGGTGGATGAGCTAAAGGAAATAGGCCTTTCAGAGGTCAGTGTAGATGAGTATGGCTACATTATGGCTACACTTCCCTCCAATGTGTCGCATGAGGTGCCTACCATAGGCTTTATTGCACACTATGATACATCGCCTGACTTTTCTGGGGCGAATGTAAATCCACAGTTTGTACATAACTATGATGGGGGAGATATAGTGCTTAACGAGAAAGAGAACATTGTTCTATCTTCCTCTTACTTCTCTGATTTGAAGAAATACGTAGGACAGACGATCATCACTACTGATGGTCTTTCGCTCTTAGGAGCTGATGATAAAGCAGGGGTAGCTGAGATCGTATCGGCTATGGAGTATCTTTTGGCACACCCTGAGATACAGCATGGGAAGATCCGTATTGCCTTCACTCCTGATGAGGAGATAGGTAAGGGACCGCATAAGTTTGATGTAGAAAAGTTTGGTGCGCAGTGGGCTTATACCATGGACGGTAGTCATATAGGGGAGTTGGAGTATGAGAGCTTCAATGCCGCTGGAGCTAAGATACACATCAAAGGCAAGGGTGTACACCCAGGTACAGCCAAGGGTCGTATGGTTAATGCTATTCTTATTGCCAGCGAACTGATAGAATCTCTTCCAGAGAATGAAATTCCAGAACGTACCGAAGGCCGTGAGGGCTTTTTCCATGTGATGAACATCAAGGGAGATGTGGAAGATGTGTATATCAATATGATTATCCGTGACCATGACCGTAATAAGTTCAATGCACGTAAGGAGTTGCTACACACAGTAGTAAAAGACTTACAAAAGATCCACAAAGATGCTGTCTTTGAGCTAGAGGTAGAAGACCAATACTACAACATGCGTGAGAAGATAGAGCCTGTGATTCATATCGTAGAGATAGCCGAGCAGGCAATGAAGGAATTGGGTATTACTCCTGTAGTACAGGCCATTCGTGGGGGTACCGATGGAGCACAACTCAGCTTCAAGGGCTTGCCTTGTCCCAATATCTTTGCAGGAGGGGTTAATTTCCACGGTAAGTACGAATATTTGCCAGTACCGAGCCTACTCAAGGCCGTAGATGTGATTGTCAAAATCGCGGAAATAACAGCTGATAAAGGTAAAAAGTAATAAGGTGAAAAAAGTAAAAAGGTAAAAAGTGACAAACCACTTTTTACCTTTTACTTTTTATTTTTTAGTTTATTTTCGGGTCTTTCATACCTTGTTCGATCATATTGTAGAATTGGTCGAGCTTAGGCAATACCACAATACGGGTGCGGCGGTTGATAGCACGCCCTTCAGGAGTTGAGTTGGAGGTAACAGGTACATATTCCCCACGCCCAGCGGCAGTCATACGCGAAGGAGATACCCCAAAATCGTTTTGGAGGATATTCACTACGGCAGTAGCCCTTAGCACGCTCAAGTCCCAGTTGTTCTTGATACAACTATTCTTGATAGGCACATTGTCGGTGTGTCCTTCTACCATGAACTCAAAATCAGGCTTGTTATTGACAACCTTAGCTACTTTACCAAGTACCTCGCGGGCACGAGGGGTTACGTTGTAGCTACCACTGCTAAAGAGCATTTTGTCGGAGATAGAGACATAAACCACACCTTTGTCTACCTGTACAGTGATATCCTCATCGTCCAAGTTGCCCAATACCCCTTTAAGGCTCTGTACAAGGGCTAGGTTGATAGAGTCACGACGGGTAACAGCATCACGCAAGTTCTTGATAGTGAGGTCTTTTTCCTTGATACTTTCCAAGGAACGTTCGAGGTTATCGGCTCCTTTTTGAGTAAGCATGGTCATATTGCCAAGGTTGGTAAGCAATCCCTCATTGTTCTTGCGAAGCAGTTCGTTGTTGGATTGCAGAAGCTCTCTGTCTTTCAAGCAACTGTTGAGCTTTACAGTAGCGGTATTGAGCAAGTCCTCAGTGCTTTTGAGCTGGTCTTGTAAGGCTCGGAATTTCTTGTTGGAGACACAAGAGGTCAAAGCCAATCCGCCTAATAAAATAAGTACAAATTTTTTCATACGTGAAATTTTTAAGTATTTTATGGGGCAAAAGTACGATTTCTTCGTTAAAATTATCCCTTATGAAAGGATATTTAAAAGTTAAAACTCAAGGATTGTAGGGGTAAAGTCCGCCAGAGCGGAGTATGTGAGCCATTTGCCCCTACTCCACAGGTATGGGTTGCAGGCTCGTGTAGGCAAAGGCTAAGTGCCCCAGAGAAGCAACATTTTTGCTCATTATACATAGGAAAAACATATTGTATAATCCAATTCATTAAGGCGCAATTTATTGCGTCTTAGAAAGTTAGTAAATAATATTTTAATTGTTGACCCGTATTAATAACTAAAAACTAATAATTGATTTGGTAGATTGCGGAAAATTTATTAATTTTGTGGTCTAAATGATTTTACTATGTTGAAAAGGAATTTATTTTTAGGCATTTCTGCAATTGCCTCTTCCTTGTCAGCTTTTGGACAAAACTATCAGTGGAAGGAAGCAGAAAGTGCAGGTTACACCTATAAGTATGTAACCAATGACCCAACCAATGCAAGGTTCTATACGCTAAAGAATGGCCTTACGGTGATTCTTAGCCCTACTAATAAGGAACCACGTATTCAGTGTTATGTAGCCGTAAGAGCGGGAAGCAAGACCGACCCTGCTACCAATACAGGGCTAGCACACTACCTAGAGCATATGCTCTTTAAGGGAACTGATAAGTATGGTTCTTTGGACTGGGACAAGGAAAAAGTAGAGCTAGAAAAGATCGATGCCCTATATGAGAAGTACAACCAAACCAAAGACCCCGCTCAGCGCAAGGAAATCTACAAGGAGATAGATAGGGTCTCAGGCATAGCTAGTAAGTATGCTATTGCCAATGAGTACGACAAAATGCTCTCGGCTATGGGAGCACAAGGTACTAATGCCTTTACCTCCTTTGAACAGACAGTTTATACAGATGATGTCCCTGCCAATGCCTTGGATAAGTATATAGCGGTACAAGCAGAGCGTTTCCGCAACCCTGTGCTACGTCTTTTCCATACAGAATTGGAGGCAGTATATGAGGAGAAAAATCGCTCCTTGGACAGTGATGGTAGCTTGGTATTTGAAACTCTTTTGTCCAATGTGTTCAAGAAGCACAACTACGGCCAACAGACCACTATAGGTACAGTAGAACACCTCAAGAACCCATCACTGAAGGAGATTCGCAAGTACTTCAATACCTATTATGTACCTAATAACATGGCGGTGATTCTCTCTGGTGATTTCAACCCTGATAGTGCTATTGCTAAGATAGACAAGGCATTCTCTTATATGAAATACAAGGAAGTGCCCCAGTACACCTTTGAGAAGGAAGACCCTATCACCGCTCCTATTATCAAGGAAGTAGTAGGGCCTGATGCAGAGAGTGTTACCATGGCCTATCGCTTGCCAAGTACACAAGAGAAGGACGCCCTTTTGGCTAATCTTATTGGTTCTATCCTTACCAATGGCAAGGCTGGGCTTATTGACCTAAATTTGGTTAAAAAACAAAAACTCTTGCGTGCGGGTGCTTTCCCTTACCTATTGGTGGATTATGGCTTGCTCTATATCTCTGCGTCACCTTCCCAAGGACAGTCTTTGGATGAGGTGAGAAAATTGATTGTCAATGAGATAGATAATCTTAAAAAAGGAAATTTTGACGATGACCTATTGCCTTCTATCGTAAATAATTTCAAGAAAGATGCCATTCAGGAGGCAGAAACCTATGGTGGACGAGCCAACCTATTGATGCAAGCCTTCACAGGAAAGATAGACTGGAGAGACCAAGTGGCTTATGTAAATGATCTTCAGAAAATTACTAAAGCCGATGTGGTAGCTTTTGCTAACAAATACTTAGGAGACAACTATGTGGCTGTCTATAAGAAAAAAGGAGAACGTACCAATGTAGAGAAGATAGAAAAACCTGCTATTACCCCTGTGGAGACCAATGCTGACAAGCAATCGGCTTTTGTGAAGATGATTAACGATATGCCAAGTACTCCTGTGGAGCCTCTTTTCTTGGATTATAACAAGGATATACAGAAATCTAAATTGGGCAAGGCAGAAGTACTCGCTGTACAGAACAAGGACAATGACCTTTTCCGATTGAGTTTCCGTTACAAAATAGGTACTTTTAATGACCTGAAAATGGGCTTAGCCGCTCAGTATATCCAGTTCTTAGGAACCGATAAGAAATCAGCAGAGCAAATCTCTAAAGAGTTCTACAAAATAGCCTCCAGTTTTAAGGTGTCTACAGGTGAGGACTATACTTATGTAAATATAGAAGGCTTGCAGGAGAATTTTGCCGCCGCAGTAGCTCTTTATGAGGATTTGGTAAGCCATGTCAAATTAGACGAAGAAGCACTTAAATCACTTAAGGCACGTATGGCCAAGTATCGTACAGATGTAAAGGCCAACCGAAACCAAATCATGCAGGCACTGACCAGCTATGCGCTCTATGGGGCAAAGAACAAGTATAACCATGTTCTTTCTAATGCTGAGTTGGAAGCTACTTCTGCAGCTGAGTTGGTAGATAGGCTTAAGAAACTCAACGATGTAGAGCAAACTATTATCTATTACGGTCCTGCCTCTATCTCTGAGCTAACCAAGCAGCTTGGCAAGCTCCACAAGGTACCAGCTAAGTTTGCTAAAGTGCCTCAAGCACAGCAGTTTAAGCAAGAGACACAGACTAAGAACACAGTACTCTTTACCGATTACGAAATGGTACAGGCCGAAACTCGTTGGGTGAGAAATACAGATACTTACAACCCAGCAGAAACTACTACTATCAGGGTATTCAATAACTATTTTGGTGGCAGTATGGGCTCTTTGGTATTCCAAACCATTCGTGAAAGTAAAGCCTTGGCTTACAGTACTTATGGTTTTTACAAAATCCCAACAAAGAAAGAGGATAAGTACTATATGCTATCCTATGTAGGAGCACAGGCTGATAAATTCCAGGAAGCAGTGGCAGCTATGAATGAGCTACTTACCACTATGCCAGAGCTACCTGCCAACTTCGAATTGGCCAAAGAACAACTTAGAAAGGATATACAAACCGAGCGTATTACGCAAGATGATATCATCTACGACTATTTGAATGCACAGCGATTAGGGCTTAAGGAAGATATCAGAAAGTCAGTTTATCAAAATGTAGATAAGATCACCTTCAAGGATATACAGGCTTTCCATGATAAATACCTCTCTAAGAAGCCTTATACCTATGTTATCTTGGCCTCTGAGAAGAAACTCCCTCAAGCAGAACTCCAAAAAATAGGTGAGTTCAAGAAAGTAAGCCTTGAGGAACTGTTTGGATTCTAAGACAATGACCAATGACCAATGACCAATGACCAATGACTAGTGACCAATGACTAGTGAAGGGTGAAAAGTGACGTTATTCGTTCGCTTTTCACTCTTCACTTTTCGTTATTCACTTAATTTTGTTTTTACTTTTCTTAGGTTAGGTAAGAAATAGGCGGTCAGTCCCATAAGGGGGAGGAAGGAACAGACCTTATAGACGAAAGTAATACTGGTCATATCAATCAGTTTGCCTAATACAGCGGAGCCTAAGCCTGCCATACCAAAGGCAAATCCGTAGAAAACCCCCGAAATCATACCGATCTTCTTAGGTAGTAGCTCTTGGGCATAGACCAAAATAGAAGCAAAGGCAGAGGAGATGATAAAGCCAATGAGCACTACTAAAACCGCTGTCGTTTTGGCATCGGCATAGGGAAGCCATAGGGCAAAAGGTGCAGCTCCTAAGATAGAAAACCAAATGATAAACTTCCTGCCTACTCTGTCTCCGAAAAAGCCGCCAATAAGCGTGCCTGCTGCCGCTGCCCCTAGGTAATAAAAGAGGTAGAGCTGTGCCTCGGCATTGGTAAAGCCAAAGGTCTTGATGGTATAGAACTGGAAGTAATTACTGATGCCTGCGGTATAGAAGTTCTTAGAGAAAACAAGGAACATGAGGATAATCACCGAGTTGCGTACCTGTGCATGAGTAAGGTCGGGTAGGGGAATCTCCCGCTTTTTGAGCGTCTGCGCCTGCTTGAGGAGCTTTTTGCGCCAAGCGCCTATAAAAAGTAGAATCACAATAGCAAGGGCAGGGAAGAGGACAAACCATACAAGGCGTTCCAAATGACTCTCTTCCACCAGCTGGCCATCTACTATTTTCTTGGTAAAGACAACCATAATCACCAGAAGAGGTGCCAGTGCACTTCCTGAATTGCCCCCAAGCTGGAATACCGCTTGGGTAAAAGAGCGCTTACCTCCAGAGGCTAAAAAGGCAATACGCGAGGCCTCAGGATGAAAGATAGAGGAGCCTATCCCCACAAAAATCACCGAGAGCAGCACCAGCGCATAGCTATTCACCCATGAGAGTAGCCCAATGCCTAAGGCACTGAAGGCCATACCTACCACCTGGGCATAAGGCTTGGGGTGCTTATCCGTATAAGCTCCCACCAAGGGTTGCAAAATGGAGGCAGACACCTGATAACAGAAGGTAATCAGTCCCACCTGCGCCATGGAGAGTGCAAACTCCTGTTTCAGAGCAGGATAGATAGAGGGTAAGATACCTTGTAATAGATCGTTCAGACCATGGGAGAGGGAGATGAGAATGATGATCAGATAGTTGGTGGTTTGCTTGGTTTTCATGCAGATATAATTTTGAAGATGCAAAAGTACGAATTATCTGACTTTTTTCTCTCTTACTGAAAGATTTTTTATAAACTATTTTTATTTGTCACATAATATTGCTATCTTTGCCACTTATAAGAGTTTGCTATGAGGCAGGTGATTTTGTCTTTTTTATGCTTATGTTCTCTGTGCCTATGGGGGCAGGAGAGCAATGTACGGGTAGGCGCCAAAGCGGGCTTATCCTTGGCCACCTTTTCTCGTGGCTTCTTCTACCAGCGGGAGGATTTTAGCTATGTACCCAGCTTCTATGGAGGCGCGACCCTTTCAGTACTTACTGACCGCACCATTAGCGGGAAGTTAGAACTGCTCTATTCAGGACAGGGAGCTCGCTATAGGGAAACCTATGAGCCAGCCTATGCAGGCAGTTATACCACGGGCTATCTCTCCTTGGGCTATATCATTCATTTTCGCCTTTTTGAACACCTATATTTGGATGCGGGGCTGACCACCGACCTCTTGATCAAAAAAGACAGCAAAGTACCCTCGCCCAGAACCTTTGATGTGGCAGGACTCGTAGGGGTGGAAGTGCCCATATTTTCTTTTCTAAGCCTTGAGGCGCGCGCCAAATCGGGTAGGGGAGGGATCAACAACTATACGGATTATTACGGAGGCACCCCCTTCAATACGGAACTTAATAACTTGGTGCTGCAAGTGGGGGCGGTATACTACTTTTAAAAGTTTTGAGTTTTGAGTTCTTAGTTTTTAGTTAGTTTGGAACTCAAGACTCAAAACTCAAGACTCAAAACTCAAGACTCAAAACTCAAAACTTGTAAATGGATAAAGTACTTATTTTAGATTTTGGTTCCCAATATACACAGCTTATTGCTCGTAGGGTGAGAGAGCTTAGTGTGTATTGTGAGATACACCCTTACAATCATTTGCCTGAGGAGGTAGAGACCTTCTCCGCGGTGATTCTTTCAGGTTCGCCTTATTCGGTGCGTGCCAGCGACGCCCCTCACCCTGATTTGTCGCTCTTTAGGGGCAAAAAGCCAATCTTGGCCGTTTGCTATGGAGCGCAATACTTAGCTCACTTCTTTGGAGGTGAAGTAGCGCCTTCCGATGTACGTGAGTACGGCCGTGCACACTTAGTTTATCTCAAGGAAAACGAACCCTTCTTAGCAGATGTTCCTGCCAATAGTCAAGTATGGATGAGCCATAGTGATACTATCAAAGCACTACCCACCGGTGGGGTACGCCTAGCCAGCACTCCCGATGTGGAGAATGCTGCCTATCGTATAGAGGGTGAACCAACTTACGCCATACAGTTCCACCCCGAAGTGTATCACTCCACCGACGGTAAACAGTTCTTGGCCAACTTCCTCTTTAAGATAGCGCGGCTTACCCCCTCTTGGACAGCGGACAACTTTATCGAGACTACTGTGGCCTCGCTCAAAGCGCAGATAGGTGGAGAGAAAGTGGTCTTAGGCCTTTCGGGAGGAGTAGATTCCACCGTGGCAGCTGTGCTCCTAAACAGAGCTATTGGTAGCCAGCTACATTGTATCTTTGTCAATAATGGACTATTGCGCAAGGGTGAGTTCCAAAGTGTTTTGGAACAATACAAAGGTATGGGGCTGAATATCAAAGGAGTAGATGCTTCAGCAGAGTTCCTATCCGCCTTGGCTGGGGTTACAGACCCAGAGGCCAAGCGTAAGACTATAGGGCGTGTCTTTATAGAAGTATTTGACAAGGAAGCCCACCAAATCACCGATGTTACCTACTTGGCACAAGGGACTATTTACCCCGATGTGATAGAGTCAGTCTCTGTCAAAGGGCCATCGGCCACCATTAAGAGCCACCACAATGTAGGAGGCTTGCCCGATTATATGAAGCTGAAGATCGTAGAGCCTTTACGTACCCTCTTCAAGGACGAGGTACGCCGTGTAGGTGCCTCTTTGGGGATTCCAGCGGAGCTACTGGGGCGACACCCTTTCCCAGGCCCAGGCTTGGCCATACGTATCTTAGGTGACATCACCGCAGAGAAAGTGGCTACGCTTCAGGAGGTAGATGCGATATTTATCAATGCCCTCAAGGACAATAACTTATATGACAAAGTATGGCAAGCAGGAGCGATTCTATTGCCTATCAATAGTGTAGGGGTAATGGGAGACGAGCGTACTTATGAGAAGTGTGTTGCCTTACGAGCTGTGGAAAGTACCGATGGTATGACAGCCGACTGGGTACATTTGCCTTATAGCTTCCTGCAAAAGGTCTCCAATGAAATCATTAATAAGGTAAAAGGCGTAAATCGCGTGGTGTATGACATCAGCTCCAAGCCGCCTGCAACCATAGAGTGGGAGTAGATAATTGTTGATTGTTAATTGTTAATTATCAATGACTGCTGATGGCTAACAACTAACAACTAACAACTAAATACCACAGGAGATAACAATTAACAATTGATAATTAACAATTAAAAAGACGTGGATATAAAAACTTACATTGAGCAGAACAAAGACCGCTTCCTAAGCGAGTTGTTCGAGCTATTGCGTATGCCCTCCATTAGTGCGGATTCGGCATATAAGTCCTCTGTAGAGGATACAGCCAAGTGGGTAAAAGAAGCCCTTTTGAAGGCAGGTTGCGACAAAGCAGAAATCTGCCCTACCGAGGGTAACCCTGTAGTATATGGGGAAAAACACGTAGGGGATAACTTGCCTACGGTATTGGTATATGGGCACTATGACGTACAGCCTGCGGTGCCTTTGGAATTGTGGGATACCGACCCCTTCGAGCCTGTAATCAAAAAGACTGAAACACACCCCGATGGTGCGATTTTTGCTCGTGGTGCCTGTGATGACAAAGGACAGATGTTCATGCACGTAAAGGCACTTGAATATATGGTTAAGGAAGGCAAACTTCCTTGTAATGTGAAGTTTATGATTGAGGGCGAAGAGGAAGTAGGCTCTAAGAATCTTGGCGCATTTGTACATGCCAACCGAGAAAAACTCAAAAACGACATTATCCTAATCTCTGATACTAGTATCATAGCCAATGATGTGCCTTCGGTAACCCTAAGATTGCGCGGGCTTAGCTACGTAGAAGTAGAGCTGACAGGCCCTAACCGCGATCTACACTCCGGGGTGTATGGAGGAGCCGTACTGAATCCTGTCACAGTACTTAGCCAGATGATAGCTAAGCTCTATGATGAGAAGAATCGTATCACAATCCCTCATTTCTATGATAAGGTGAAAGAGCTCCTGCCAGAGGAACGCCACATGTTTGCCCAAACGCCTTTCTCTTTGGAGGCTTACAACAAGGACTTAGGTATAGCCGAGGCTAAGCATGAAGAGGGGTATTCTGTTTTGGAGAGTGCTACCATTCGTCCAGCCTTGGATGTCAATGGTATCTGGGGAGGTTACACAGGCGAGGGGGCTAAGACCATTATCCCAAGCAAGGCCTATGCCAAGATATCTATGCGATTGGTACCAGACCAAGACAGCAAGGAAGTGGTAAGCCTATTTACTCAATATTTTGAGCAGATCGCTCCTAAAGGGGTGACAGTCAAGGTAAAAGACCTAAGCGGAGGCCCTGCTTATGCTATGGATATAGAGAATAAAGGCTACAAGGCCGCAGAGAAAGCTATGGAAAAGACCTTTGGTAAGGCCCCTATCCCTGCTGCAGAAGGCGGTAGTATCCCGATTGTAGCCCTCTTCGAGAAGGAACTTGGCACCAAGTCTATCCTAATGGGCTTTGGTTTGGATTCCGACCTTATCCACTCACCCAACGAACACTACGGTCTGTTTAATTTCTTCAAAGGCATAGAAACTATTCCATACTTCTATGAGTACTACAGTTCAATGACAAACGACTAATGACAAGTGACCAGTGGCTAATTCTCACACAAAGGTTAGTCACTGGTCATTTGTCACTAATCACTAACCACTAACCACTCTTATGTAATTCAAAGAATAAAGATAAAGACAAAAATTACTTAAATTTTTGTTGTCAAATATTGATAACTTTTTCTCATGAAAAGATGGTAAATATATGAAAAATATATTATTTTTGCGCCCAATTTATTAAACAATGTTTTCTTAAATCATGAAAGAAATGAGAAAAAGAACAACTTCTTTTGTTAGACTGTTAATTTTCACGCTGTTAACCCTCTCCACGGGAGCTGTATGGGGGCAGGTAACTATTAATAGTGTAATAGCTCAGTCGCCGGTAGATTTTGCTGGAAATAGTGATTTCTCTGTAGGGGAGCTTACTGTTTCCTTTAATATGCCTACGGGGAAAACTTCGGGAGAGCTGCAAGTAAACTTGGCAGCAGGAATTGAGTATATGTCTGGTACAGTAACTGCTACTGGGGCTACTGTATCCCTCAAAACGGGTTCTACTGATGCCAATAAGCCTGTCTTCACCCTTACAGGGGCTTCAGGCAGTGTAACAGTGAAGTTCAAGCGTAAGGCGACTAAGGCAGTGCTTACCAACCCTGCCCTTGCTGGAGGCTTACAAGATGAGGCTGTCCTTACCGTACAAGGGCTATCACCCAGTCCAGCGGTTAAGAATGTAGTCTCCTATCAGCTGCCACGCCCTACTTTGGTAGTACAGCTACCAACCACTCAGACTGATGAGTTGGGAGCACGTACTGAAACTTTTGATATTCGCAATTTAGGACTGGGAAAGGTACGCGATGTCTATTTCTCTATTGCCTATCCTGCCGATGTAGTGGGTAATAGTGTGTCCTACAACGGATCTACGCTTACGGCAGTAGGGACAGTACCTACAGGATTTCCTAATGCAGGGAAGCCTATCTATAAAATTGCTAATGCTAACTTGGCAAATAACGGAGTAGTTACTATTACCGAAAAATATACCGTAAACAAATGTACCACAGGTAGGCAAAACACCTATTATGCTTATTGGGGAAGTGGTATTGCAAATAGTAATGATATTTTTGAAACTAATTCTAACACTAGAAACATTAGTGTAAGCACAGGTACGCCTATTATTAAATACAATGATAGTAATGCCTTTACCTATTTTGAATGGGAAAATGGTTTTTGTGGAAATATTCTAGGGACTTATTATGTGCGTTATGATAATGTAGCAGCTGATGCTAAAGGGACGGCTTATAACTTAGAGATACGCCTTTTTGATGCAGATGAGAGTCAGAGATTTAGCCTCTTTGAGCCAGTTAACATTCGCTTGATAGCTAAAAACGGTACGACTATTCCCCTTACAGCTACTGTAGGTACGGGAGATATACGTCGTATATCGCTCAATAACTTGTCTGCTTTATCTGATGCTTCATTAGGATCTACAGATTTGGGACTTACTGATGCAGATAATGATGGCTTTAGAGATGACCTTAAAAAAGGAGCCTATTTTCAGATTGCTTTTGATTTAAAGAAAAAGGAAGGTATTACTTGCCTGCAACCAGGAATAGGAGTAAGGAATTTTTTAAGTATACAGCCTAGATCTCAAGTGCTCTCCAACAATGTATGTGGAGATCTTATTCCTTCCGACCAACATATTTTGGACTACAGCACCTTACGAGTGTACTTCAATGGGGTAAATGATGCTTCTAAGCTGCCTGCTCAATTGGTACAGAATGTACCTTCAGCAGCTTATATCGCCCCTGGAATGAACTGGCCTTCCCTTGGAGCAGGGCAAAGACTTAAAAATGGAAATGTTGTAAATGTTGAACGTCAGTTCAAATATGTAATAACAACTCCTGCCGGGATGAAGCTACAGAATGTGAAGCTCTATCGCAAGGCAAATGTATTTGGTCTTTCAACAGAAGCAGCTGTTAACCAGCCTGATATAGAGCCAAATAGCACGAGAACAATTATCACTAATAATCAACCTTCAGACATTCCCTTCGGTACACCTGGTTATCTTACTTTCGATGTGCTTTTGCAAAATTGTAATGGAGGTACCGCTCCTATTACCTATTCAGTATATATGATGCTTAAGAATGGGGATGGGACCTATTGTGATATTCCTTTGGTTTGCAATCAAGTTACTAATGTACCTGCTATTTGCTCTACACCTTGCGCCATACAAGGGCCACGTATGCTCAGCACTAAGGTAGAGCGTGCCGATAATTCGTATGGTTGGAAGGACTATACGATGGCTGTTAGACAAACCCGTGCTAATGTATCGTCTATAGAGCGTATGCGAGCTCTCTACTTGGATGATATAGAGTTTATCTCCGAAGGACAGCAGCACACTGGCAAGACGGCTACCAACCTTTTCTATTATGTAAAGGTCGAAAATACAGCGGAGTTAGAACCTAAAAAGATAACCCTTAAGGTAAATGGTGGATCTGAACAGATCCTTATAGCCACGGCTAATAACCCTATGAGAGGAACCAATGCAGCAGGTAAGAAATACTTCCGATGGAATCTGACTTCGTTATTGCCCGCAGGTACTCTTGTTGCAGGAGCTACTTTCAGCACAGTGGCTACCTACCAAGTGAAGAATGCTAACAACTCTAATGGTAATGACCGAACTTTGGATGTACAATCGGGTACAGAATCATTTTTCTATACACTTGATAATCCTGCTACTGATGTTGCTATTAGTACAGAGGGCTATCATACTGCACAAAAACACTGTGGGGCGAGCCTAACACCTGTATTTTATATAGCTGAAACACGACATTTGTTGGCTACTAACCGTTATACAGAGCTTTCAGGTTGTGATGCCGCAACTTTGGGTTCAAATCTTATTTATGCAGCACGTAGGTTCAAGCCAGGAGGAACTTATTTTTCACAAGAATTCCGCCCTGCTCGTCTTATCAAAAAGATAACGATTAAGATGCCTAGTGCTTACCAAATCAAAAACATGCAGTTTACTTATACTTATAAGATAGGAGCCACTAATCCTGCAACAGTAGATATGAGTAAGCTTATCATGACCGATGATGGTACTTGGAAAACTTATACCTATGAGAATCCTCCTAAAGGTACCCCAGGATATTTGCCTCCAGGAATGATAACCGTAGAGAATGAGTATAATGAGCATATAAAGGCTTTCATACAACCTTCTTGTAAGGCTAAAACGGTAGATGTTAACAAGACGATAGGACAGCAAGAGGCAGAAGCCCTAACAAAGCAAGAGAAAATAGACTCAAAGATAGAGTATGAGGATTTCTATTATCACTATGCAGACACAGGTGATTCTTCTGTTGCTGTTGATCTTCAGAATAATCGTCCTATACTTTTTGCAGCAAATAAGAAACCAGAGATTACCATAGAGGCTATATCACAATTAACTGTAAAAGCTAATAAGCGTGTGATGGAAGCTACTTTCAAGCTTAAGAATATTAAGGAATACGATGCTCCTTTCGGCTGGATCTCTGTTCCTGATGTAGCAGGTATTGAGGTGCTCTCCTTAGAAGAGACTACCCCAGGTAATACGTATACTTATATTGCTAAAAATACTATTACAGGAGAAAAAATGTTCTTTCTTAGTGATAAGGGGAATGATGGTAAGGTTCTTAAAAATACAGAGCGTCAGTTTAAACTCAAGTATAAGATTACCAACTGTGCCGCTGCCCTACAGCTAAAAGTATATGCGGGTTGGAACTGTAATGAGAATCCTACCTCAGGTTATCGCAATACTTGTAGTGATAAGTTCATTACCTATAATATAACAGTAGCCCAGAGCAAAAAGGAAATCAGGGCGGATGCTACTAACCCAGGGGAGAGTAATCCTGACAAGAAAGGAAGTATCCCTATGTGTGTGGCTACTCCTTATAGCTATGAGATCAATAGTGCTGATGAGGGAGACCTCTATGATACTAAACTTATAGTGAACCAGGGAAATGGAATCACTTTCTCTGATGTGGAAATAGAATATCCTCTCGGTAGTGGTACCAAATATTATGAAAATACGGGCGTTAAAAGAATCCTCCATACAACCCAGGGCAACAAACATATCTATGACTTGAGTAATGTACTGCCAGGAGGTACCTTGCCTGGTTCTATCTCAGAGCCTGTAAATGGTAATAAACGCAAGTTCAAACTGACCTTTAAGGTAAAACCTGACTGTGAATTCTCTGCAGGTTCGTCCTTTGATATAGATATAGAGGGTAATAACCTTTGTAGCACCTCTGCTGCAGGAGATAAGACCCGTGCTATTATTGCGGGTATTGCTGGAGTGAATATCAATGACTATACTATTACATTGGATCCGCTGACCTATGTAAGTGGTAATGGAAGCCTATGTGGAGGTGGTGTTGTTTATAAAACGCGTGTAACGGTAAATAGTAGTAACTCAACTTTCCAAATGGGGCCTAATGCACGCCTAAGATTTACCATTCCAGAAGGCTATGAGTTAGCACCTTCGTATGCACGCTACTATGCTAGGACCCCTTATGGGCCTGGGGCGCTTTGGTCAACTCCTGTGAGAAAACAGGCAGAAGAGAAAACTTTAGCTTCTGGTAGTGAGTTGGTTATGGAGATTCCTGCAGGAATGACCAATGGACAGTTCTTTGAGTTTGGTATACATATAATACAGAAATCAAATGCTTTGATAGATTGCACCACTCCTAAGGAACTTAAGGTAATTGCTACTGATACCAAAACGGGAGTGATGTGTGGTGGAACAGCTTGTCCTCCTATGACGGTGAGTACTTCCAAAGAAGAAAAGGTAGCGATTAAGAACGAACGTCCAAAACTGTCTCTTAAAGATGTCTCTGCTACCTCCACTGCACAAGCAGGTAAGGAAAATCTCACTATCAAGTATAAGATAGAGAATGGTACGGGGACGGATGTTGCTGCTCTTGCTAATGCAACCGTAAAGGCCGCTCTCTATTATGATGCTAATCATAATAATATAGTGGATACAGGAGATATCGAGCTCTCTACCCATACCACTACCGCACTTAATTTGGCTAAAGGAGCTACTTCAGCTGAACAAAGTTTTACTTTTGTGGTGGATCAAGATAAGGTATGTCGCTTGCTCTTAGTGCTTAAAAATGAGGATAATGTATGTCTCTGTGGGGATGTAGTGGCACCACTTACAGCGCCAGAGAAGATTACAGGCTTGGTGGACAACCTTACCGTTTGTGAAAGCGAAACCAAGAAAGTAGCCTATAGCGCTGCTGGAGCTTCCTATGACCAATACACTTGGACAGGTAAGACCGCTAATGATAAGCTTGATTACCTATCTGCCGCAAATGTGAAGGAACCAAACTTCCATTACAATGGTACTAAGCTCACCGCCACAGCGACCTTTACCTATATACTTACAGTAAAGCGTACCAATGGTTGTGAAGCGACTCAAGAGGTAAAGATAACCGTACAGCCTACGCCAAGTATTTCTACCCAGCCTGTAGCGCCTGCTGCTTATTGTCAGGGAGTAACCGCTACGGCACTTACTGTAACAGCCAATACCCATGGGGTAACAGGAACACTCTCCTATCAGTGGTATAGTAATACTAGCAATAGCACTACAGGAGGAACCCCAGTAGGCACCAATGCCAATAGCTATGTACCACTAACTACTACAGCAGTAACTTTGTACTATTATGTAAAGATAACCAATAGTACTTGTGGAGAGGTACTCAGTGATGTTGTAAAAGTAGAGGTGAAACCTACACCTGACAAACCAACAATTGATCTTACCGCGGAAAGCTGTACTGCTGCCACTGTGGCTAAGATCAGCAATTATGTGTCAAGTGGTGTAACTTATACCTTTACTAAGGCCGATGGTACACCTGTAACAGGGGTAACTATAGCTGCCGATGGCGTACTTTCAAATCTTGCTGCAGGTACTTACAAGGTAAAAGCAGAAAAAGATGGTTGTACCTCTGATTTTTCTGATAACTTTGAAATCAAAGCTCAGAAGGCAGTACCAGCCCAACCAACGGTAACCCTTACCGCTGAAAGTTGTACTGCATCTACCAAGGCTGTGATTAGTAACTATGTATCAGGACAAACCTACTGGAATGGAGCCACACAACTTACTGTGGATGGCACCAGCCATGAGATTACAGGTCTTGCCGCGGGTACTTATACCATTACGGCTAAGAATAATGACAATTGTGAGTCTGTAGCTTCCGATAGCTTTGAAATCAAAGCACAGAAGGCAGTACCAGCCCAACCAACGGTAACCCTTACTGCGGAAAGTTGTACTGCACCTACCAAGGCTGTGATTAGTAACTATGTATCAGGACAAACCTACTGGAATGGAGCTACACAACTTACTGTGGATAACACCAGCCATGACATTACAGGTCTTGCTGTAGGTAATTATACCATTACAGCTAAGAATAATGACAATTGTGAGTCTGTAGCTTCCGATAGCTTTGTAATCAAAGCTCAGAAGGCAGCACCAGCCCAACCAACAGTAACCCTTACCGCTGAAAGCTGTGCAGCCCCTACCAAGGCTGTGATTAGTAACTATGTATCAGGACAAACCTACTGGAATGGAGCCATACAACTTACTGTGGATAACACCAGCCATGAGATTACAGGTCTTGCAGTAGGTACTTATACCATTACGGCTAAGAATAATGACAATTGTGAGTCTGTAGCTTCTGATAGTTTTGAAATCAAAGCTCAGAAGGCAGTACCAGCCAAACCGACAATTAACCTTACTGCGGAAAGCTGTGCAGCCCCTACCAAGGCTGTGATTAGTAACTATGTACCAGGACAAACCTACTGGAATGGAGCCACACAACTTACTGTGGATAACACCAGCCATGAGATTACTGGTCTTGCCGCAGGTACTTATACCATTACAGCTAAGAATAATGACAATTGTGAGTCTGTAGCTTCTGATAGTTTTGAAATCAAAGCTCAGAAGGCAGCACCTGACAAACCAACAATTGACCTTACTGCGGAAAGCTGTACTGCTGCTACTGTGGCTAAGATCAGCAATTATGTGTCAAGTGGTGTAACTTATACCTTTACTAAGGCTGATGGTACACCTGTAACAGGGGTAACTATAGCTACCGATGGAGTACTTTCAAGTCTTGCAGCAGGTACTTACAAGGTGAAAGCAGAAAAAGATGGTTGTACCTCTGATATTTCTGATAGTTTTGAAATCAAAGCTCAGAAAGCAGCTACTATCATAGGGGCTAACCCACAAAGTGCTGTTTATGTGAAGGATACGTCTGCTACACCACTTACAGCAGCAGCAACAGGAGAGGGAACCCTTACCTATAAGTGGTATAGGAATACTACCAATAGCTATGTAGGAGGTACTGAAGTAGGAGGAAATAACACCTACACTCCAGCCACTGACACAGTAGGAAGTCTCTTCTACTGGGCAGAGATAACAGGCGAATGTGGTACTGAAAAGACCTCAATTGCTGAAATCAAGGTAGTAGAAACAGTACCAGTTATTGAGGCTGTAGATGATGTAGCCATTAGCCCAAGAGGTGGTCAGGTGGATGTACTCCACAATGATACGGTAGGAGGTAACCCTGCTACACTAACTAATGTAGCTATTGCCATTGTTACAGACGGAGGACTTACAGGTGTAACTGTAGATCCTACCACAGGTAAGCTCGTAGTGCCAAACACAGCAACGCCTGACACTTACGATGTAACCTATAAGATATGTCTGTTAAGCGATCCTAATACTTGTGATACAGCTGTAGCTAAAATCACAGTAACCTCTGATACCAACCATACAATAGAGGCTAATGATGATCCTGAAACACAGGTAGCCAAAGGAGGAGAGGTAGATGTACTCCATAATGATAAGGTAGATGGTAACCCTGCTACCCCAACCAATGTGGATATCACCATCCCAATCGATGGAGGTCTTACTGGTATAACTATAAATCCTGCCACAGGTAAGATTAAGATACCAACAGATGCTACTCCAGGAGCTTATGATATTACTTACCAAATCTGTGTAAGAGGAGCAACGGCTCCTTGTGATACCGCTAAGGTGAGAATCATAGTAACCGAAGATGTAGTACCAACACCTACTATCAATGCCAACGATGACCCTGAAACACAGGTAGCCAAAGGAGGTGTGGTAGATGTCTTAACTAACGACCGTGTAAATGGAGATCCAGCCACTGCTGCCAATGTGGATATTACTATCGCCAATGACGGAGGCCTTACAGGTGTAACCGCAGATCCTGCCACTGGTAAGATTAAGGTGCCAGATAATGCTACACCAGCAACTTACGAAGTAGAATACAGAATCTGTGTCAAAGGAGCAACTTCTCCTTGTGATACCGCTAAGGCGAAGATAACTGTAACCCCTGATGCGACACCAAGCCGTCCTATCAAGGCTGTAGATGATGACTTTGGTAAGGTACCTAATACAGTGGATTACACCACTACCAATACGGTATTCTCAACAGGTGTAGACACCTTGGAAGGTGTGCCAGGCATCCTCTCTCCAGAGACTGATGTGATCCTTCATAAGGGAGCGGTAACACGTCAGGATGGTACAGCTGTTTCAGCAGGTACTATCACTATGAATGATAACGGAAGCATTACCGTAAAACAAGGTACTCCAGTAGGTGTTTATACTTATACTTACTCTATCTGTGAGAAGACCGTACCTACCAACTGTAGTGAAGAAGCAAAAGCAACCTTTGAGGTAGTAGATAATACGATCTTAGCCAAAGATGATGAGTTTGAGGTTGGTACTTCAGGAGGACTTACCCCAAGTATCTTGATCAATGATATACTCAAAGGCAAAGTAGGTCTCACAACTGGTGATGTGGAAATACAAGATACAGAAGGTGAAGCCAGAGCAGATAGCCACCTTGTGAGAGAAGCAGATGGTCGTGTAACAGTTAAGCCAGGGATAGTAGCTCGTCCAGAACCTTACCTCTATTATTATACGATTAAGGAAAAGGCTAATCCAGCCAATACCTCTAATGCGGTGATAAAGATAAAAGTAGTTTCTTTCACGGCGGTAGATGATGAGGATGAAGTTATTAATGAAGGAACCAAAGAGAAAAAGATCCCAAGTGTCTTAAGAAACGATGATATAGATGGTAAGCGTCCTGAACCAGGAAAGAATGTAATATTTACACCAAACAAGGTGAAGGATAAAGATGGTAATGAGGTGCCAGGTATTGTGATTAACCAAGAGGATGGTTCCATTACTATAGAGCCTAATACCCCTGATGGAGTCTATACTTATAGCTATACAATCTGTAAGATAGCAGCTCCTAATGAATGTAAGACGGCTAAGGGCGTACTTAAGCTTCTTCCAGCTCTTAAGACAGTGGATGACCTTGACTTTAAACCAGTGAATACCACTAAAGGAGCTGTAAAAGTAGGTAATGTCTTAGCAAATGATGAATATGCAGGCAAGAATGCCCTTGATCATTTAGATAAGGTAACTGCTAAAATAGAGGATAATAATGGAGGTATTTCAGGTGCTTATATAGATGAGCAAGGTAACTTGATAATTCCTCAAGGTACGCCAGTAGGTGTTTATGATTTAGAGTATAATCTCTGTATGAAGGAACACCCAGGAGTATGTAAGACAGCTAAGGTAAGAGTGGAAGTGATCAAAGACAAACCGCTCACTATCTACAATGGTGTATCAGCCGATGGAGATGGACACAATGACTATTTCAAGATAGACGGTATAGAGTACTATCCTAAGAATAACCTGAAGATATTCAACCGTTGGGGTGTACTAGTCTATGAAAAGGATGGTTATAGTAACGAAGCACCATTTGACGGTCATTCCAACGGACGTGCGACCATAAGTGCAGATAGCAAGCTCCCACAAGGAACTTACTACTATATCTTAGAGTATGAAGACTCCGATGATCAACCCCATACCGAAAAAGGATGGTTGTACCTTAAGTACTAATTAGTCTGTTATAGAGATTAGTGGTTAGTTATTAGTAGTTAGTCATAAAAAGGGCTAACCACTAACAACTGACCACTAATCACTTTTTACTTTAATAGGCTAATTCTTAATCATTTTTCTTATTTAAAATAAAAGTGGAGTGCTTTAAAATATTGTCAAAGAAATATCTTAATTGTATGAATATTAATTAATTATTTTAACAGGAGAAAAGTTATAAACAAATTTCGTTTTTTGGTTGATAACTAAGAAAAAAAGCAATAATTTTGTCACGAAACCAAGAATGAGAAATGTCGTTAATGAGTAATGATTAAAGCTATTGATAATTAATTGTTTAAGGCTAGCCACTAATCATTAACCACTAATCACTAATCATTAACCACTAACCACAAATCGACGAAATAATAAAAAACAGCAAAAAAATATGGCGATAGAATTTGACAATGCGACATTTGATCTTCCAAAAAGCACAGGAAATCTAATCAAGGTAATAGGTGTAGGAGGAGGTGGTGGAAACGCCGTAAACTACATGTACAAACAGGATATACGCGGGGTGGATTACATCATTTGTAATACCGACCGTCAGGCCTTAGACAAAAGTCCGATCGTAAATAAAATCTACTTAGGTGTGGAACTTACCGAGGGCTTAGGGGCTGGATCCAACCCTGAGGTAGGAGAACAATCCGCTATGGAAAGCATAGAGGAAATAAAGGCCATGCTGGGAGACAATACCAAGATGGCGTTCATTACCGCAGGTATGGGTGGGGGTACTGGTACAGGTGCTGCTCCTATTATCGCTAAGATATGTAAGGACATGGGGATCCTTACCGTGGGAATCGTGACCAGTCCTTTCAAGTTCGAAGGGGAAATACGCCTTGCCCAAGCCCAAAAGGGAATTGAGAACTTGCGCAAGCAGTTGGATTCTTTGATTGTAATCAATAATAATAAGTTACGTGATACTTATGGCAACCTAGGTATCAAGACAGGTTTTGCCAAAGCCGATGAAGTACTTACCATTGCTGCCAAAGGGATTGCTGAGGTGATTACCAAGGAGTTTGAAGTGAATATTGACCTTCGTGACGCTCATACTGTGCTCTCCAATAGCGGTACTGCTATCATGGGTACAGGTTATGGTACAGGAGAGACTCGCGCTCTAGATGCTGTCAAAGGAGCTTTGGAATCTCCGCTGCTTAATGATAATCGTATCACAGGAGCTAAGAATGTATTGCTTTTGATCCTCTACGGAAATGATGAAATCACCATGGATGAAGTAGGTGAAATCAACGAATACATACAGCGTGAGGCAGGACATGGAATAGAATTGGCTACAGGCTATAAGACCAATATCATCATGGGTATGGGTGAGGAACCCGCCCTTGAGGATAAGATCATGGTGACAGTGGTGGCTACTGGCTTCTCAACCGAGCAACAACATGAAATTATTGATGCTGAACCTAAAAAAATAGTCCATTCCTTGGATGATAATACCCAATTTGTACAAGAATTGGATACAACATCTTCTTTTACCGACATTTCTTTTGAAAATTCGCTAAAGAAAAAGGAAAAAGTGGTTTATCAGTTCGATGATACCCCAGAGCAAGTACCTGTGACAGATGCAACTGCCAAAAGTAGCATGGGTATCACCCTACATACAGCCCCTGAAAAAAAAATAAAGCCCCTAAAGGTGGATGAGAGCCTATACCATATTCCTGTCCATTTTGATATAGTGGAACGTGTAGTGCCTATCCAGCAGGAGGATTTTGTGATATACCAAGAAAAAAAAACAACCGCCCCTAAGGTAACCGCTCCTGCTCCACAAAGACCGCAAGTAGCAGAGCGTAAAGTGGTCTATTTCGAGCAAGAAAAGCCCCAAGCAGCCCCTATGATGCAAGCGGCTTCCGCTCCCGCTCAGGAAAATGGCAAAATTGTACACACCCTTGAGAACTACCTCGAAGTAGAGGAAATGCTCACCCAAGCACGCTCTCCACAGCGAGATACAGAGGAGGAAGAGTTCAAGGCGGAACTGAGAATCAAAGAACCTGCTAAGACGACCCAACCGAAGGAGACCAACCAAAATGCTTATCTTTCAGCACTTAAAGAAAATGCGGCTAACCGTAAAACGACCTTTAAGAATATGAGCTATCAGTTCTCTTCCCAGACCAATTATAAGATAGAGGACTTAGAGAATACCCCTGCTTATATGCGAAAGAATGTGGATATTTCTTCCACGACTATGACACCATCAGTTTCTCGTAGCTCTATTAGTTTGGATTCTAATAATATAGCTCAGATACGAGAGAATAATAGCTATCTGCACGACAATGTGGATTAGTCATTAGATTAAAATCAAATACCAAATAAAAAACAGTTAATGAAAATTAGCTGTTTTTTATTACAATAACCAGAATATAATGCAAAAACCCAGTATACCCAAAGGAACGCGTGATTTCTCCCCAGAGGAAGTCGCCAAGCGTAATTATATCATTCAGACCATTCGCCAAGCCTTCGAGCGCTATGGTTTCCAACCTATTGAGACCCCCAGCTTTGAGAAGACAGAAACGCTCATGGGCAAATATGGAGAGGAAGGAGATAGGCTGATTTTCAGAATTTTGGATGCAGGAGATTTCCTCTCGGAAGTACCCGCAGAGGTATATGAGCAGCATAGTAGTGCTAAGCTGGCCACTTATATCAGTGGGAAGGCACTGCGCTATGACCTTACGGTGCCTTTTGCACGCTATGTGGTACAACACCAGAACGACCTTAGTTTTCCTTTCAAGCGTTACCAGATTCAGCCCGTATGGCGTGCCGATCGTCCACAGAAAGGGCGCTATCGTGAGTTCTATCAGTGTGATGCCGATGTGGTAGGGGCTAAGGGACTCTGGCAGGAAGTGGAGTTTGTACAGCTCTACGACAGTGTCTTTACCGCTCTACAAGTCAAAGGGGTTACAGTCAAGATGAATCACCGCAAGATCCTCTCTGGCTTTGCCGAGATTATTGGGGCGCCTGATAAGTTGATTGACTTTACCATGGCTTTGGACAAGCTCGATAAGATAGGAAAGGAGAAGGTAGAGGAGGAGATGCTCCAAAGAGGTATTACCCCTGAGGCCATAGCCAAAATCCAACCTGTGTTCTCCCTAGAGGGGGATTTTTTCCAGAAGATTACAAGACTCAAGGACTTACTTGCATCTTCTCCTACAGGACTGGAAGGAGTAGCCGACTTGGAGTTTATCTATGCGCAAACCCAACAGTTGGGCTTACAGACGGCTTCTTTAGAGCTGGAGGTAACCTTAGCGCGCGGACTAAATTACTATACAGGAGCTATTTTTGAAGTAGCAGCACCCCGTGAAGTTGCCTTAGGCTCTATAGGTGGGGGCGGACGTTATGACGAACTTACCGAGATATTTGGTCTTAAGGGCATGAGTGGGGTTGGCATCTCCTTCGGATTGGACAGAATCTATCTTGTTTTAGAGCAATTGAATTTGTTCCCCAAGACCTTAGAGCACACCTTGGATGTATTGTGTGTTAATTTTGGAGATAAGGAGACTTTGGCTTCTTTTGGCGTGATACAACAATTGCGAGCCCAAGGCTATAGAGTAGAACTCTACCCTGAAGCTGCCAAACTCAAAAAACAATTGGCCTATGCCGACAGTCGTAAGGTAAGGTATGTAGTACTCATCGGAGAGACCGAACTGGCCGAAGGTACTGCCATTCTTAAGCATATGCAAACAGGAGAACAAGCCTCTTACCCCATAGGAGAAATAGGGAAAGTGATTAGTGAAAAGTGATTAGTGAAGAATGAAGAGTGAAAAGTGCAAGCACGTAATGTGTTATTCACTTTTCACTCTTCATTTTTCACTTAAATGGACTGGATGACTGCTTTTTCTGCTTCTTTGCGGGAGCCGTCAAAGCCATCAACGCCTGCAACGGTAGTGTATTTCAGTACATACTTCTTGGTAGGGTAGAGGCGGTTGTAGACCCCTTGACACATAAGGGTAGCTTCATGGAAACCACAGAGAATGAGCTTGAGCTTGCCAGGGTAGGTATTCACATCGCCTATGGCATAGACGCCTTCTATATTGGTTTGATAATCAAGAGCATTATTGACCTTGATGGCATTGCGCTCTATCTCCAATCCCCAATCGGCAATAGGTCCTAGCTTAGGGGTGAGACCAAAGAGCGGGATAAAGTAGTCGGTAGGTAGTTCCTCCTGTACTCCTTCTTTTTCAAGGACAACAGCGGAGAGCTGCCCCTCTCCCTTGAGAGCGACTACCTCTGCGGGGGTGATAAGGTTGATTTTGCCTGCTGCCTTGAGTGCCTTAACTTTCTCTACTGAATCCAAGGCTGCACGAAACTCATTGCGACGATGTACCAGTGTAACCGACTGGGCGACATTGGACAAGAAAATACTCCAGTCAAGAGCTGAATCGCCGCCTCCGGCTATAACTACACGCTTACCAGCGAAGCGTTCGGGCTTGCGTACAAAGTATTCTACGCCCTTATCTTCATAATCAGCAAGGTTACTTATCTCAGGCTTACGAGGTTCAAAGGTACCTAAGCCTCCTGCGATAGCTACGGCCTTGCCTTTGACTTGGGTGCCCTTGTCGGTGGTAACAACAAAGGTGTTATCAGCTTGTTTTTTAAGGGTTACAGCGGTCTCCGAAAGGGTAAATTCGGGTTGGAACTGCTTGATTTGTTCCATAAGGTTATCTACCAGCTCAGCGGCTCCTACACTAGGATAACCAGGGATATCAAAGATAGGTTTCTTAGGGTAGAGTTCAGTGAGTTGTCCCCCAGGTTGGGGGAGCGTATCTATCAGGTGGCACTTAAGGCGCAAAAGGCCTGCTTCAAAAACGGCAAAAAGCCCTGTAGGCCCTGCCCCTATGATGATGATATCTGTTTCTTTCATGAAAGTTAGTTTGATTCTGCAAAAATACAAAAATAGTGGCAAATGACAAGTGACAAAAGACAAATAGTTCATTAGTCACTAATCATTAGTCATTGGTCACTAGTCATTAGTCATTGGTCATTGGTGCTGGTTTATAGTACTGTCCTTGGTACTCGGCGACGCCTTCGAGCTTATCCAAGAAGATATCAATACCCTTTACCTTAGTAGGGACGGCCTGGTGAACAACACCTTTGCGATCTATCAGTAGGAGTTTATCGCCACTATGAACCACGGCAAATGCTTTGGTGGTAGAGGGAAAATATATTTGGGTATAGGCCGCAGGGATAAACCGCGCATATTGCCCTCCGTATCTGAAAAAGCCTACTTTATCTCCCTTGATAAGGGTGTAACCATAATCATTTTTCTCGATACGATCGTAGATAATAGCCAGTTTTTCTTTGCCATCTATGCCAATAAAGCCCCATAGGCTATCTTTTTGGGCTAAGAGCACACCTGGCCAATTGTATTCTAAGTGTTTGTATTGTACAGGGGTGAGCAGTTCCCCCTTGAGGGAAAATATACCACTGAGACTGTCCTTTTGGACTAAGAAGAAAGGAGGTTTACTCCATCTCTCGTAGGTAATTTGATTGTATATAGGAGGAATGACTTCCCTGCCAAGGGTATCAATTACTCCCCAAGCGTACTCCTTTCGCACGCGGGCTACTCCATTTTCAAACCAACTCAACTCATCGTAAAGGGGAGCGGTCAGGGTATCTTTATTTGTCCTAATGCCATAACGTCCTTGGTCAAAATAGACCATAGGTTGCTCGGTATGAGCTACTGTCTTAAAGCGATCATCTCCATAATAGGGATCATAGGCATAGCCAAAGCCCCCTACAAAGAACCAACAGCTTCCCTTTTCGGTAAAATCAATATTTTGCTTGTCATCTACTTTGAAATAATAGCGCTGCATATCCCAGCCAAAGAAAATGGGTACAAGGGGCGAGATAAGCCAGCGGGATTGGTACCTGAATCCTTTTCTGCGCCAAAGCCCCCAATAGCGCTTGGTATGGGTGGTGAGCTGTCCATTTTCTACCTTATCGTAGGTTACATACAGGTAGTTGCCCTTGGGCTGTAGCTGGAAATGGAGGTATTTGTAAGGTTGCTCCCAAGCATCTTTGGGTAGGAGCGGAAAGGGACTTTCTCGATACGTACCATTGCTTAATGAATAGGCATAGAAAGTTTGCCCTGAAAGTGCTTCCATGGCTACTTTTTGGGATTGACAACCGCTAAGGATAAGAGCAATGAGAAAATATTTCATAAGATAAGGGGTTAGTAAAGTAATTTGACTTCTTTAAGTGAAAAAGAACTCATCAGGGCATCTTCCTGTTCTACTTGGAGTTGGCCGTTGTGACTAACTCCCCTGATATAGCCCATAAAGCGCTGTCCGTCGGGGTACTCAAAGGTGGAGGGCTTGTCCTTGCGAAATAGGTGCATGTGATACTCGTCCAATACCTCCTCAAAGCGGGTAGGGGAGAGGCTCAAGAGGGCGGCCTCCAGTTCATGGAGGATTAGAAGCAAGACCTCCTCTAGGTCAAAGGGGTGTCCCATGATTTTCTGTAGGGAAGAGACATTGGGCAAATCATTGAAAAAAAGTTGATTTACATTTAGTCCTATTCCAATCACTGAGGCTGTGATATACTCCTTATGGAGTGTGTTTTCTATCAGTATCCCACAGATCTTCTTTTTGGCTGACAAAATGTCATTAGCCCACTTGACAGCTAAGTCTGGTATATATAATTTTTTTAAGGCACGAAAAATAGCGAGCGATACTTCCATATTCAGCAAGAAGTGATACTCGGAAGGGAGCTGGTCAAATTTTTTAAAAACGCTGAAAGTAAGGTTCTTGCCTGGTTCAGCTACCCAGCTAGCGCCCTGTTGTCCGCGCCCTTGGGTCTGTGAAAGTGCCCATACACAACTAAGGTCGGCTATGGGTTTTTCCTTAATAAGATTTTTAAGATAAGTATTGGTAGAATTTGTGGCATTAAGTTTGATAATTTCCATAAAATGTTATACCTTTGTCGCTTTGCAAAAGTAATTAAAAAAATTGAATGACAGAAAAAAATAACACAGAACAAATCCTCTCTTCTGTACTAGAAGGGATTCAAAAAGTAAAGGGACAGGACATCACCATTTTAGACCTCAGAGGTATAGAGAATGCCGTATGTAGCTACTTTGTCATCTGTACAGGGGGCTCCAATACGCAGGTGGTGGCCATATCGGGCGCTGTACAAAGGCAGACCCCACAGAAGCCTTGGCATGTAGAAGGAGAACAAAACGCCGAGTGGGTATTGCTTGACTATGTGGATGTGGTGGTACATATCTTCCAAAAGCATGTACGCGAATATTATGATATAGAGGGCTTATGGGGAGATGCCCAGATAACCCATATAAAAACAAATGAATAGTTATGAACGAGAACAAGCCATCGCGATTTTCTGCTTTTTGGTTCTATGCAGGACTCGCGCTTATTCTATTTTTTATCCTTAATCCGCTCTCTAGTGCGGGCTTATGGAAACAACCTGAGGAAATCCCTCAGACAGAATTTGAAAAATTCCTCCAAGATGGAGACATCTCCAAAGTGGTAGTGGTCAATAAGCACCAAGCACGTATCTATCTCTTCCCAGAGGCTATGGATAAGCCAGACCATAAGAAGGTGCGTGCCGAAAGCCCTTTGTTCAAAACAGGGGAGGATTCCGATGTGCCTCAGTATAGAATGGAAATAGGCGTTTTAGAGAATTTTGAAAACAGATTCAATAAGATCGTAGCCGAAAACAATCTCTCCAATACCCAACTGGTATACCGTACCGAACAGAATTTTGTAGGAGACCTGCTCATCACGGTAGTATTGCCGCTGGTACTCTTTGTTGGTCTTTGGATATTTTTAATGCGCCGTGCAGGAGGCGGCTTTGGGGGAGGACAGTTCTTCAATATAGGTCGCTCTCGTGCCAAGCTCTTCGACGGAGAGAAGGATAAGAAAATCACTTTCCAAGATGTAGCAGGGCTCGAAGGCGCCAAGGAAGAGGTACAGGAGATAGTGGATTTTCTCAAGAATCCTGAAAAATATACCTCCTTAGGAGGGAAAATTCCAAAGGGAGCGCTGCTTGTAGGCCCTCCTGGAACAGGGAAAACGCTTCTTGCCAAGGCTGTAGCAGGTGAGGCACAGGTGCCTTTCTTCTCCCTTTCAGGATCGGACTTTGTAGAGATGTTCGTAGGAGTGGGTGCCTCTCGTGTGCGGGATTTGTTCCGACAGGCTAAAGAGAAATCGCCCTCTATCATCTTTATAGACGAGATAGATGCTATAGGTAGAGCCAGAGGCAAAAATAACCTGACCAATGCCAATGATGAAAGAGAAAACACCCTCAATCAGTTACTTACAGAGATGGACGGTTTTGGTACCAATACCAATGTGATTGTTCTGGCAGCCACTAACCGTGCTGATATTTTGGACAAGGCACTACTGAGAGCAGGACGTTTTGACCGACAGATCTATGTGGATTTGCCCGACTTGAACGAGCGTAAGGAGATTTTCAAAGTACACTTGCGCCCAATCAAAGTAACCGAGGACTTAGATGTAGAGTTCTTAGCCAAACAAACCCCTGGTTTCTCAGGAGCGGATATAGCCAATGTGTGTAATGAAGCCGCACTGATTGCAGCCCGTCGTGGCAAAACATCGGTGGATAAGCAGGATTTCTTGGATGCTGTGGATAGAATCATCGGAGGCTTGGAGAAGAAGAACAAGATCATCACTCCTGAGGAGAAAAAGGCGATTGCTTATCATGAAGCAGGACATGCTACCGTGAGTTGGCTTTTGGAGCATGCAGCTCCTTTGGTCAAGGTAACTATAGTTCCTCGTGGGCGTTCGCTTGGGGCGGCTTGGTACCTACCAGAAGAGCGACAGATTGTGCGCACCGACCAGATTCAAGATGAGATGTGTGCTGCCCTAGGTGGTCGTGCAGCCGAAGAGATTACCTTTGGGAAAATCTCCACAGGGGCACTCAGTGACCTAGAAAAGGTAACCAAACAGGCTCGTGCTATGGTAACTATTTATGGGCTTAATGATAAGATCGGGAACCTAACCTATTACGATCCTACAGGTGAGGAATACGGATTTACCAAACCTTATAGTGAGAAAACCGCTCAGGTGATTGATGAGGAAATAAGGGAGATTATAGAACAACAATACCAGCGCGCCCTTGATATCCTTAGAACCAATAGGGAAAAGCTCACCACTTTAGCCGAATTGCTTTTAGAACGCGAGGTGATCTTCAAGGAAGATTTGGAACATATCTTCGGGAAACGCCCACATGATAATGATAAGTGAATAGTGAAAAATGAAGAGTGAAGAGTGAATAGTGAAAAATGAAGAGTGAATAGTGAAAAATGAAGCGTGAAGAGTGTACCCAATGATAGTAATGAGTAACAAAATAATAAAAGGTAAAAGAATTTTTCTCTTTTACCTTTTACTTTTTCTCTTTTATCTTGTTAGAACTTATAGGTGAATCCAGCACCGAAGGCTTCTCTTATCTGGAAGGCTTTTGCAGCGTCATCATCGTAGATGGCCTGGAAGGTGAGGTTGGCTGAAAGGAAGTCATTTACCTTCATCAGTACATTGAGCGTATAGTCTATATCTACATTTTGGGGTTTGTCCAAATAGTTGCTATAGAGGCTAAGGGTATTCTCAAGGGTTACATTCTTTACCAAGTTGTCAAACTTCGCATATCCATTTACGGCCGCACCGAACTCAAAGCGAGAGGTTTCTCCTTGTTTTACCCCGAAGTGAGGGCCAGCCTCAGTGAACTTCTTATCAGTGAAGATAAATCTTGCAGTAGCAGGAGAGATATTAACCTTTAGGTTATCGCTCTTTTTCCACAACATACCAGGTCCGAAGGAGAAGTAAGCAGGCGCTAAGAAGTTGGTTGTTTCGGTACGGATTTGTTTTCCAGTGTTATCTGTGTCATACTTATACCCTTTGGCCAATTGGGTTTGGAAATTGGCAAAGAAAGAAACAAACCAAGTATCGGATACTTGTCGTCCTACAAGAGAAGTAAGGGCGAAACGGTCATTAGATTTTTTAGAGAAAGCATCGCCATCTACTTTGGTAAGACCGTAATCCACAAGGAGTTTGTTATCCCATGTCCAAGCACCTTTTTTATAGTTGGCATCGTAGGAAAGGTTGAGGTTTCCTCCGTAGTTATTGGTACCCCCCCCAGTCCAATCATGGTTAAAAGCTGTTTGGTTGAACATCAGGGAGATAAGTCCCGCACGAGTCCATGTCTTTTCAGAGGCCGCAGAAGGCTCTGGAGCCGACATAGAGGGGGCAGTAGTTTCTTCTTGAGCAAAAGCAGCAAAACTCCAGAGAGTAAGTGCTGAGAGAATCATTTTTTTCATCGTTTGATAATTTAGATAATTAATAATGATATTTGTAAAATCGGGGGCAAAGGTAATTATATTTTTTGAATAAGCAAGATATACTGCCAAATTTTTACTTTGAATTAAAAAAGCTACCTCAACATACGGGGTAGCTCTTAATGGAAGAAAAATGAAAAGTTTATGGTTTGAGGGCTTGTTCTTGTTCCCTCTCATAAGCCGATTTGTAAGGGCGGATAATAAGGCGTACCCCTTTGTTGTATTGGAAGTACTGCACAATCCAGTTGGCCAAGGCCACCATTTTGTTGCGGAAGCCCACCAAGAAAGCCAAGTGTACGACCATCCAGAGAATCCAAGCAAACCAGCCTGAAAAGCGCATACCTGCAATCTCTACCACGGCCTTATTACGACCGACAGTAGCCATAGCGCCTTTGTCAAAATAGCTGAAAGGTACTAGGTTCTTTTTGCCAGCAATTTTTCTCTTGAGGTTTTTGCCCAATTGCTTTCCTTGTTGGATCGCAGGTTGTGCCACCATGGGGTGTCCTTTGGGGTATTTGTCACTGATCATACAGGCTATATCGCCAATGGCATAGATATCCTTACAGCCTTTTATCTCACTGAACTCATTGACCACATAGCGGCCGAACTGTATGCTCTCCTGAGGGATTCCCTCTATAGTGCTACCCTTGACCCCAGCAGTCCAGATAAGGGTACGGGTCTCAAAGTTATGCGTGTTGGTTACCACATTGGTACCATCATAATCCTTGACAAAGGTGTTGAACCAAATGGTAACGCCCATTTTTTCCAAGTATTCTTTGGCTTTTTGGCTGGATTTTTCTCCCATACCCACTAGCAAGCGAGGATCGGCCTGAATCAGGTTGACATTCATCTTGCGAATGTCCAAGTCGGGGTAGTCAGTGGGGAGGATATGGCTTTTAAGTTCGGCAAAGGCACCGGCTAGTTCCACTCCTGTGGGGCCTCCTCCGACGATGACAAAGTTCATCAAGCTATTGCGCTCTTCAAGGTCATTGGTCAGAATGGCCGCCTCCAAGTTTTGGATAATAAGGCTACGCATATCTATCGCTTCAGGGACGGTCTTCATAGGCATGGCATACTTTTGGATATTGGCATTGCCGTAGAAGTTGGTCTGTGAACCTGTAGCTATCACAAGGTAGTCGTAGGAGAGATCCCCTAGGTCGGTATAAATACACTTCTTTTCGGGATCTATCTGTTTTACTTCAGTGATGCGGAAGTGGAAGGTCTTTTCTTTCTTAAAGATAGAGCGCACGGAGTGTGCAATAGAGTCGGGTTCCAGTCCCGCGGTTGCCACCTGATAGAGTAGTGGCTGGAAGGTGTGGTAATTGGTCTTATTGATCAGAACCACTTGCATTTTGGAAAAATCCAATTGCTTTACGATGTTGATACCACCAAAACCAGCCCCAATAACAACAATACGGGGGAGGTTGGTGGTAGGGATATTCAGTTGAGTGATTGTACTCATAGAGTTCAGAAAGGAATGATATTATAAGTGTTTGCGTGTTTCTTTTATAATTTTGGTAGCATTCCCCAGTACGACATGGTCGTCAATGACTAATATAGGTCGTTTCAGGAAGGTATAATGTTCCAAAATAAGGTCTTTGTAATCATTCTCCGTCAGGTCTTTTTCGTTGAGTTGGCGTTCTTTGTAGAGTTTAGAGCGTTTGTTGAACAAGAGTTCATACTTTCCAGTAACATTCTTGAGCTGTTCGAGATCGGTCTCGCAGATAGGCTCTTCTTTTACATCTTGAAAGGTGAAATCCTCCAATACTTTGAGTTCGTGGAGAATGCGTTGGCAGGTATCGCAACTGCTAAGGTAGTAAACTTTCCGTGTGGGTGTCATTTTCTTTTTGGGGCATTAAGGTTAAATGAAAGCCAAGGATTTACTTCGGAGAGAGGGATTTTTACCTCCAAAACTCCGGTGCTATAAGGGGCTATTTCATATGGGTTATACAATAAAATGAGGTGGTTTTGATCAAAACCAATGTTTTTAGGCAAGGCAAAGATATCATTCTGGAACATAAAGCCGTTTTCACTAAGTTCTTCCTCTTCGGAGAGGTTGAAAGTCTCTCTGAAGTGCTTTTCGGCTACCTCCAAGATCTTGTCCTTATTGGTAAAGAGTGCTGCCTGAGGAAGGGGAGTACCATCGGAAGCCTTGAAGTTCATATAGCTGACCCAGTTGATAGGGTGGGCACCTCCTAAGTACTCATATCCTGAGCGCTGGAGGGAGATAAGGGCGTCATTCTCCAAGAGAATGGTGTCTACAATTTGTATCTGATAAGGGGAGATGCCTTCGAACTGCTCTTTGTCGGCTTTGTACTGAGAAAGGAACAGCTCGCCTGCTTCCTTAACCCCCATGACAGTATCCTTTGCGGTGAGGATTCTGACCAATTGTCGCTGAATAGTGTCGTTAAACGCTTGAGCAAAAGCACTAGGTTTTTTGCAAAGCATGTAATTGATGGAGACTTCAGCACAATCTTCGTCTCCATCGCCGCAATCGTCGAGTATAATTTCCTGGTTTTCAAACTTATACTTTCCAGAAGGGAAGAATAGGAAGTAACCAACTACCCCAAGGGCAATCACACCAAGAGTGATGAAAAAGTATTTTTTACGTAACATTTTTATTGAGAATGTGAGGGCAAAAATAATCTATTTTTCAGAAACAAAAAAGAAAAATAAGACTTATTTGTTTTTTTTAACATATATGTTTTCTGCTATCATGGAGGAAATGTTGATAGTTCGGCTATCTAGTTGAATTTCAATAGAATTGTCGAAGGAGTGTATCTCCAAAATCTTAATTTCTTTTCCGATAGAAATGTCTATCTTATTGAGATATTGCAAAAATTCTTTAGAAGTGTTCTTCACTCCTACACATTGGGCAACTTCGTTGGGCTTCATTTGGCTCAGCAGCTCACTTTTGAGAGAGGGCATGTGGCCAAACTTATCGGGGATGGGATCGCCATGGGGGTCTTTTTCGGGGTAGAGTAGGAGCTTGTCCAATTCCTCGATGAGCTTATCGGACTGTATATGCTCTAGCTGCTCGGCCACTTCATGGACTTCGTCCCAAGAGAAATGGAGCTTTTCCACGAGAAATACCTCCCAAAGGCGGTGCTTTCGGATGACAAAGAGGGCGTTTTTCTCTCCTTCTTTGGTAAGGGAGACTCCTTGGTATTTCTTGTGTTCTACCCAGCCCTTTTCATGTAGCTTCTTGATCATATCGGTAACTGATGAGGCCTTGGTCTGCATGGCATCGGCTATGGCATTGGTCGTTACTTCCTCTAGGCGTTCTTGGACGAGATGGTAGATGATTTTCAGGTAATTTTCTTCAGAAAAGGTCATAGTGTAGGGAATTGGGTGTGAAGGATAGCAGCCATTTCTTGTTGGAGGGCATGGGCGGCTTCCCCTGCTTTTGAGGCGAAGTCTTCCCCCTGAGAGGCATAGATGACTGCACGAGAGGCGTTGATAATCAGCCCTACCGACTCGTTGAGTCCGTACTTGCATACTTGAGCGAGGTCGCCCCCTTGGGCACCTACTCCAGGGACGAGCAGGAAGGCATCAGGGACTATACGGCGAATCTCGGCCAAGTATTCTGTCTTGGTAGCGCCCACTACATACATGAGATTCTGAGCGTTGTGCCACTGCTGGGAACGGGTGAGTACCTGCTGGTAGAGAGGTACCCCCTCGGTGGAGAGCGTCTGGAAATCAAAAGCTCCCTTGTTGGAGGTCAGTGCCAAAAGAATAGTAGCCTTGTCCTTGAAAGCCAAGAAAGGCTCTACGGAATCTTGCCCCATATAGGGGGCTACCGTTACGCTGTCGAATTGTAGGTCTTCAAAGAAAGCCTTGGCATACATGGTAGCTGTATTGCCTATATCACCTCGCTTGGCATCGGCTATGGTAAAGATACGAGGGTGCTGCTCATTGATGTAGTCAATGGTCTTTCTTAGCGACTGCCAGCCCCGCTCCCCATAGGCTTCATAGAAAGCAATATTGGGCTTATAGGCAATGGTATAAGGGTGAGTGGCATCGATAATCGCCTTGTTAAAGGCAAAAATAGGATCTTCTTCCTTGAGTAGGAAAGGAGGGATTTTGCTTATATCCACGTCTAAGCCTACACAGAGGAAGGATTTTTTGGAGAATATTTCTTGCTTGAGAGTTTCTAAGTAGAAATTTTTCATATAATAAAGTGTATTTTTATAAGATTTTTCTTCTGCTAATTAGTCAAGATATTTTTCTATAGGCATGCCATTAACCAGGATACCCTTGAGTACCACTTGTCCTTTGTAGACAACGATTTGGGCATAGGCCTCATTGAGCAGTCTTTCGGCTCTTGGGGCTTTGTTTTCGTTCATATAATAGCGATAAGGGAGGTCTAACCATATTTCATCATCATCGTAAGAAAAGCCATAGGATTCGGCCTCTTCCCTGATATAACTATTGGTATTGGTGGGCGGTTGTAGGGTTACTTGGTCATAGACAAGCATTCCATGTTCGTCCTTTTTCACTGTGATATAGAGTTCTTTGAGGTCTTCCATATGCTGAAATTTTCTAGGCATGGGTACCTCTCTGTCCTCGTAGCTGATCATCACATAGCGTCCGCGGAAGGCATCGTAAGGGTCAAGGGGGGCAATCTTCATCAGGAAGGTTTCGCCCCGCAAGAGAATCAATTCCCTATCAAAAATCATTTTTAGTGGGAAAGCCAGCTGTACCAGTACCATACAGGCAAAGGCTATGAGGAGGTATTTCTTACGCATTTTTCTTTTGTTTTAGAATGAAATAATTGGCTACAAAAAAGCCTATACCTAAGAGGATAAAGACAATTCCTTTGATAATAAAAGGGTAGTAACTATCAAAAAATCGTATAGCAATCTCAACAGAGATGACCGAAAGGCCATAATTGACCACTAAACTACGTTCGCTCTTAAATCCTTTCCAAATATAGTAAGCACCAAAGGCTAAAATAACTAAATCATATAGGTAAAGGCGCACTAAATAGATAGAAAATATATACAATAGAGGAAAAACTAATACAAGATCCAGTGCTTTTTCCTTTTTATCTATATAATAATACTTTGCAATAAGTAAAAAATAGAAAAGTACTATAGCAATGGTCGTATATAGGGTGTAATTATTAAAAGAAGGAAAATCTTCTATAAAGAAACAAATAGGAATACACAAAAGGGCTGCTACCTTATAAGCATTGTAATAAATACTTGTTTGTAGATACTTTCCTATCATAAGATAAATAGCAGAGAGTAAGACAAACCAAAGAATAGCGCCATCATCTCTTATATTTGCAGAGAGGATAAACAAAGCTATTCCAGAAAAGACTACAGTAAGCCAGTGAAAGGCATAAGTAATCACACTATTTGCCTTATACCTTATATGCCAGATGTAAAAAGGCAAGATAAGCGCAAAGGTAACCAAAGAAGTATAGTAAGTAGGCCATTCTCTATACCCCAATATACAGAGCGCCCCTATCCCTATATAATAGAGCACAGCTGTCGCCCGTGAGCGCATAAGGTAGAGGGTAGGCAAGGCTAAAATAAGCCAGAGAGTGAGGAAGCTAGCAAAGGAGCTATCAGGCAGGTTATATACCTGATGTACCATAGCAATCGTAGCCCCAATGGTCAAAGCGGTAAAGGCAGCGGCAGCTTCCCCCCACCAAGAGGTGAGTCCCTTTTTGAAAAGCAGGTAGCCACAAGCCGCCTGCCCTGCCAATAGGGGAAGGAAGGAGAAAAAGGTCTTTATCCAGCGGGGTAGCTCGTCCCAGTTATGTGCCAAAAGGACAATAACTCCCAAAGCAATAAGAATCGCTCCCAGTGCTCCGAAGACGGTCAGAAGCCTATGGGAGGAGTTACTCTGGGTGCGCTGCTCGGCATAGTGGCGGATACGCTCGGCCACTTCGGGGGAGATGACCTCGGCGGCGATGAGTTCGTCAAGTTCCTTTAGGATTTTCATATAATTAGGTTTTTAATAGGGTGATAAACTTGTCTATATACAGTTGTTTTTCCTTGGACTTGTATTGTTCTATATAGCGAGGGTGCTCCAGAACCACCATTTTCTTGAACAAAGAAGCCTCTTTGTTGAGCTTTTCCAAGAAAGTAGCGTTTTTCTTACCTAAAATATAGACTTCATTGGTGTCAAGGCCTAGGGCTATATGTTTTTTGAGGGTCTCTATCATATACTCACGGGTCAAGGCAAAAAGCTCAGGGTCATCATAATAGTTGGCATTGAGCCAGTTGCCCTGCGCATTCTTTCGGACAATAGCCAAGGGGAAAGGTGAGTTGATATAGTAATCCTTGTAAAAGGCAGCCACCCCTCCATACTGGGCAATCATATCATAGACGAATACCGAGGAGACCTCGTGGGTACGAGCCGAAAGCATGGGGATACCACAATCGTTTTCCAAGTGCTTGGTATCGGTAAAAGGCACTCCTGTAACCCCCGCCCCATGTCGGCTGGGATTGATGCCAATGATAAACTTGCGGGATACCAGGTCATTATAATATTTGTCATAAAAAGAGGTCATCACCTGTAGCGTCTCAGGGTTATCCAAGTAAGGGTTTAGTACAGCGAAGCCCTCAGGGAGTTTGCCCGTATACTGTAAGCTCTTGTTAAAGGCAATGATACGCTGCCCTATGGTAAGGGCAGCGTTGGGTGTGTGGTTGCTCATCTATATAAGTCCTTTTTGGCTTAGGTATGCTATACTCTCTTCCACCACCTGGTAGACCCTATCGAGCTGTTTGTCGGTGATGATATAGGGAGGTAATATATATATGGTATGATATACAGGGCGCAAGATCACTCCATGGCTGATGTAAAAACGATAGAGTTCGTTGCGAATGGCTCCATAATACTCTCCTGTATCAGGTACTTTCAAGTCCAAGGCGACAATCACGCCAAGGGTACGGGTACGGGCGACCTTAGGATGTTTGTCCATTTTATCGGCAAAGGTCACATGCCTTGCGTGAATACGCTTAAGGTTGGCCTGCATTTCTTCTTCAGCCAATATCTTTAGGCTCTCCAAGGCTATGGCACAGCCTGTAGGATTGGCCATAAAGGTATGTCCGTGGAAGAGTGCCTTGCTGATATCATCACTATAGAAAGCCTCGTAAATAGCCTCGGTAGTAGTGGTTGCCGAAAGCGGAATGGTACCCCCAGTAAGCGCCTTGGATAGGCAAATCATGTCAGGCATTTGTTTGAGATAATCACAAGCGAAGGTCTTTCCGGTCTTCCCAAAGCCTGTCATCACCTCATCGGCTATGGTAAGCACTTGGTGCTCACGGCATATTTGGATCAGTTCGTCCAAGACTTCTGGAGCGTACATACGCATACCCGCTGCTCCGAGGACTAAGGGTTCAAAGATAAAGGCCGCACACTTCTCTTGGGCAATCACCTCCAAGAGGCGCTGCTTGCAAGCCTCTTCCTGTCCCTTTTCAGGGATAGGTATACGTACCACCTTGAGCAATTGATCCTGAAAAGCGGTAGTATAGAGTGAAATACCAGATACGGCCATAGCCGCAAAAGTGTCCCCATGGAAAGCCTCCTCAAAGGCGATGAAGGTAGTGCGCTTCTCCCCATGGTTATAGTAATATTGTAAGGCGATTTTTACAGCCACCTCCACTGCGGTAGAGCCATTGTCCGAGAAGAACACTTTGCTTTGGTTCTTAGGCAGGATCTTAAGAAGTGCCTCAGCCAAGTCGCAAGCAGGCTGGTGTGTAAAGCCTCCGAAAAGTACATGTTCTAAAGAGGTTAGTTGCTCGTAAGCCTTTCGAGCTAAGCGTTCGTTACTATGTCCGTACGGATTAACCCACCAAGAGGCGATGGCATCAATATACGTATTGCCGTTTTCGTCCCATAGGAGGGCATCTTTCCCCTTTACAATAGCGATAGGGGTATCACTGGTTTTGTGTTGTGTATAGGCGTGCCAGAGGTATCGCTGGTCTTTTTCAGAAAGTGTCATCTTTTTTGTGGCAAAAGTACGAATTAATTTGATAATTTGCTAATGAGCACATGACCTAATTTGCTAATGAGATTAAAAAAATAGCTATTGAGATTAAATTCATATAAGAGTATTCTTCCTATCTTTGTCATGTAATTCAAAGCCAATATACATGATACGCAATCTTAGCTATATAATCCATCTTAATCCTCGTGGGGCATGGCGCAGTGTGCTATGGGAGCTTGTCCATAGTGGGTTTATCACAACACCATCGGGCATACTACTGTTGGTGGTATGGGAGTTGTTCAAGGAGCAACCCAATACCTCTCTTATTTGGACAATGGTAGGGGTGATGTGTTTGTTGCTTCTTCTACAGTTTTTTGTAGCCTCCCGCAGTCTTGTCTCGTCCAACCTATTGGCCTATGACCTTTCTAAGGATATACGTATTAAATTAGGCAATCATCTGCAAAGGCTCTCTTTAGGCTTTTTCAAAAAGCGTGACTCAGGGGAGATAGGCTCAGTAATTATGCAAGATGTAGCCAGCTTTGAACATATTTTCAGTCATAGCTTTGGTCATATCACTGCGGCACTCTTCGGGACACTGATGCTCTCAGGTTTTTTGTTCTACTGTGATTGGCGGCTGACGCTCTGTCTATGGATAGCACTCCTGCTGATTGTACCTTTTTTAAAGCTCGGTACTTTCTTGGTTGATAAATGGGAGCTAAGCAAGGGACAAGTCAAAGCACGCAATGAGGTAGCAGCCAAGTTTTTGGAATATGTACAAGGTATTCGTCACCTGAAGTCCTATGGTCTTATAGGCGATCACAACCTCAGTTTGGACAAGGCCTATGCTGACCTTCGCCAAAAGAGTATTCGCTTGGAGGCAGTCCCAGGACCTACGGTTACCATGGCTTATATAGTGCTTGAAATAGGATTTATCCTCATGCTCGCCTTAGGCTTGTATTACCTTACTCATCACGAGATTACGATACCAGTATTGATGGTCTTTCTCATTTTGGGCTATAACCTTTATAATCCAGTCAAAGTGGTGCTGGTGGATTACCTCATGCTCCGCTATATGAATGAGAGCCTCACAAGGGTAATAGAGGTACTTGAGGAGCCTACCATGGATACTGCTGAAAATGAGTTTCCTACTCACTTTGATATCGCCTTCCATGAGGTAGATTTTGCCTACCTACCAGACAAACTTACCCTTAGTAGCCTTAATTTTACCATACCAGAGCATAGTATGGTTGCCCTTGTAGGGCATTCGGGTTCGGGGAAGACTACCATAGCCTCGCTTATAGCTCGTTTTTGGGACGTAACTAAGGGGCGTATCACCATAGGAGGGGTGGATATACGCCATATCCCAACCGATCGCTTCTATGGACTGATCAGTGAGGTATTTCAGGAGGTCTATCTCTTTGATGATACCATATATAATAATATCAAGATAGGTAATCCTCAAGCCACTGAAGCTCAAATCATAGCGGCTGCTGAGCGGGCTCAGGTGCTTTCCTTTGCCCAAGAACTGCCCCAAGGCATGCACACCCCAGTAGGTGAGGGGGGGGAACCGACTCTCAGGCGGGGAGAAGCAGCGTATCAGTATCGCTCGTGCTTTGCTCAAGGATGCTCCGATCATTCTGCTTGATGAGGCTACAGCCAGCCTTGACCCTGAGAACGAAATCTATATACAACAAGCTATTGAAGAACTGGTAAAGGATAAAACAGTGGTGGTCATCGCTCATAAGCTCTCTACCATTAAGCATGCTGATAAGATACTTGTTTTGGAGGACGGAAAACTTGCCCAAGCAGGCACTCATGATGAACTCTTGGCTCAAAAAGGTCTCTACGAGCGTCTTTGGACACTCCAACAAACCTCTAATGGATGGAAACTAATTAGCAAATGAGCCAATTAGACAATTGGTAAATTAATACATTGATATTTATGAAAAGACTACTTCAAATAGCAGGTCAACGTAAAGGCTTACTTTTTACCTCCTGTATCTTAGCCGTATTACATAGTGTGCTGAGCTTGGTACCTTATGCCTTGGTATTCTACATTATCAAAGAGCTTACCAAGCGGGTACCCGATTTTTCGCTTACTTACTCCTATGTAAGTTATGCTATAGGGGCGATTCTTATCAGTATGTTGGCTTTTTTCCTTTCAGGAGTTCTCTCGCATATAGCAGCCTTCAATATCCTCTATGGGCTACGCAAAACCCTCACTAATAAAGTGGGTGTACTGCCAATGGGCTATCTTTCGCATCGCAATTCGGGGGCTTTCAAAAAGATTATCTCCGATGATGTGGAGCGGATAGAAACTTTTGTGGCGCATCAAATTCCTGATTTTGTCAAAGCGGTAGCCCTACCCTTGCTGACTATTAGTTATCTCTTTAAGGAGGATTGGCGCTTGGCACTTATCAGTTGCTTGCCCCTTGTGGTATTGGCACTTATCATGCCACTGATGTTGGGCAAGAAAAACCAACATCTTACCGAGAAATACCATCATTCCCTTGAGGAACTTAGCTCTGGTATAGTGGAGTATGTACGGGCAATGCCAGTGATGAAAATCTTCCAACAATCGGCCGAGACCTTTGAGAAATATGGTAAAAAGGTATATACTTTCCATCGTTTTGTAAGCGATTGGATACGACATAGTTCGGCTCCCTTTGCTATCTTTATGAGCTTTGCTAGCAATGCTATGTTACCTGTTTTGGCACTGGGGTTGTACCTATATTTTAGGCAAGGAGTGAGCCTGCCGACATTACTCTTATTCCTTATCTTAGGGACAGGCTATATGAGGCCTCTCTTTGTGATGAGCAATATGGTTATGCAACTACAACTGATAGAACAAGGGGTACAGCAGATAGATGCCATTCTTACCCAGCCGATACTCCCTGAAGGGAAAACAAGTGAGCAGCCACAGAATCATGATATTTGCTTTGATCAAGTTTCTTTTGCCTATGAGGCAGACCGCTATGTGCTTGAAGATATTAGCTTCACCGCTAAGGAAGGTACCATTACCGCTTTGGTAGGCCCATCGGGGGCGGGGAAAAGCACTGTAGGGCAGTTGCTCTCCCGCTTTTGGGACGTAACGAAGGGGCGTATCACCATTGGAGGGATAGATATACGAGAGTTTCCTACCGAAGTGCTTATGCGGCAAGTATCGTTCGTCTTCCAAGAGAGTTTTATGTTCCAACAAACAATGTATGAGAACATTCGTATGGGAATGGATAAGACCAAAGACGAGGTGATAGCAGCTGCCAAAGCGGCTCAGTTACACGACTTTATCATGAGTTTGTCTCAAGGATATGAGACTCGTTTTGGGCAAAGTGGCGTACACCTTAGCGGAGGCGAACAACAGCGCTTTCAGCTAGCACGAGCTATTCTCAAGGATGCTCCTATATTGGTCTTGGACGAAGCCACTGCCTTTGCTGACCCAGAGAACGAACACAAGATACAAGAGGCTTTTGCTCAGCTTATTAGAGGAAAGACAGTACTTGTGATTGCCCATCGCCTTTCTACTATTACTACAGCCGACCAGATTATTGTCTTTGAAAAAGGACATATCAATGCCGTAGGTACCCATAGTGAGCTATTAGAGCACAGTCCGCTCTACAAGCGTATGTGGGACGCCCATAACCGCGCTAAAGAATGGAAGCTAATGAGCTAAATAACTAATTGGTAAATTGACAAATTGACAAATTGGCTTATATTTTTTTGGTAATCTTGTGAAGATATCGTACCTTTGTCCCGATGAGTGAAAATAAAAAATAGAGTGTGAAAAGCACACTATACACTCATCAGTATTGCTGAAAAAGATAAACCAAATGAAATACAAGAGAATCCTCCTCAAGCTAAGTGGAGAAGCCCTTATGGGAGACCGTCAGCATGGGATAGACCCAGCACGATTAAAGGAATATGCCATAGAGATCAAGCAAGTTGTGGAACAAGGTGCCGAGGTGGCGATAGTCATCGGGGGCGGGAACATCTTCCGTGGGCTTGCAGGAGCTAGCAATGGTATGGACAGGGTACAGGGAGACTATATGGGTATGCTCGCTACGGTGATTAACGCCTTAGCACTGCAAAGTGCCTTAGAGAGCGAGGGGGTACTCACCCGCTTACAAACGGCCATTACGATGGAGGCCATTGCAGAGCCTTTTATCCGTCGTAGGGCGGTACGCCACTTGGAAAAAGGGCGCGTGGTCATCTTCGGAGCAGGTACAGGGAACCCATACTTTACTACCGATTCGGCTGCGGTACTTCGCGCGATAGAAATCAATGCCGATGTGATTCTCAAAGGTACCCGTGTAGATGGTATCTATACAGCTGACCCAGAGAAAGATCCACAAGCTACCAAGTATGAACATCTTACCTTTGTGGAGGCTATAGACAAAAATCTTAAAGTAATGGATATGACTGCCTTCACCCTTAGCCAAGAAAACCACTTGCCCATTATTGTTTTTGATATGAACAAAAAAGGCAATCTGGCCAAAGTAGTGGCGGGGGAAGCAGTAGGAACAATCGTTAATGAGTGAAAAGTGAAGAGTGAAAAGTGAAAAACTTTTTACCCAACACTATTTCATTATTCGTTTTTCACTTTTCATTATTCACTATATAATTATGGAACATCATGATCACGACCATCATGGTCACCATCATCACCATGTGCCAGATTTGAAACGTATCAATCAGGCATTTTATGTAGGGATAGGGGCAAATGCGCTCTATACCATTATAGAGTTTGTGGTAGGGATACGCATCAACTCCTTAGCCCTTATTTCTGATGCCAGCCATAACCTGAGCGATGTGGCAACCCTTATTATCTCGCTCTTGGGAATGAAGTTGGCACAAAAGGGAGCGACCGCGCTTTATACCTATGGGTATAAAAAGGCTTCTATATTGGCCTCGTTTGTCAATGCTGTAATTCTTTGCCTTATTGTTATCAAGATAGGGGTGGAGAGTATTGAGCGCTTCTCGCATCCGCCCCAGATGCAGGGAGTGATGATTATCATCACCGCACTGATAGGAATCTTTATCAATGGGCTTTCGGCTTTTCTCTTCTACAAGGGACAGAAAGACGATATCAATATCAAGGGAGCATTCTTGCACCTGATGGTAGATGCTTTGGTCTCTCTAGGGGTGATCGTCTCAGGAGGCTTGATTGCGCTGACAGGCTGGAATATCATAGACCCCATCATTAGTTTTGTGATTGCTTTTGTCATTCTCTTTTCCACTTGGGCGCTGCTCAAGGAGAGTGTTAAGCTCATTTTGGACGGTGTACCTCATCAACTTTCCAATGAAGAGATACAACAATTACTGCTAGCTCACCCCTGTATCACCTCCATTCATCACCTCCATATCTGGGCGCTAAGTAGTTCTGAGAATGCCTTGACAGCACACTTGGTGGTCAGGGAAGGGGTCAGCTTAGAAGATATTATGCAGATGAAAAAAGAACTCAAGCATTCTCTCTATCACCAGGGGGTACAGCATGCCACTCTTGAGGTAGATATCAGCGGTTTCCGCTGTGGAGACACCACTTGTAGTTGTTATCATCAGCATGAAGAGTAAAATAGGGAGCGACCTTTCGCTCCCTATTTTCTTATCTTAAAGACTTATTTTTTATTTTAAGGCCTTGAGTGCGGCCTCATAATCAGGCTCATTAGTGATTTCTTCTACTTGTTCGGTATAGATCACTCTTTCTTCTTCGTCCAAGACGATGACAGCACGAGAGAGGAGTCCCTTAAGAGGGGTGTCTACAAGTTCCAAAGGATATTTCTTAGAGAAATCGCCACGGAAATCGGAGAGTACCACTACATTGTTCAGACCTTCAGCTCCGCAGAAACGAGCCATAGCGAAAGGCAAGTCCTTGGAGATACACAATACTTTGGTATTGGGAAGGTTGGCAGCTTCTTTGTTGAAACGTCTTACAGAAGCGGCACATACGCCTGTATCTACGCTGGGGAATATGTTGAGCACCACACGTTGTCCTTTGTAATCGGAAAGTGATTTTTCTTTCAAATCACTACCAACGGCTACGAAATTAGCCGCAATAGTACCTACTTTAGGTAGTTCACCTGCAGTAGAAGCAGGCTCATTGTGAAATGTAATATTTGCCATAAAAACTTTATTTTAGAGGGTACAAAATTAATGAATAATCGTGAAATAAAATACTTTTTTGTCTTTAAATAAAAGTTAAAGTTGGCCGTTTAAGTCTAGGCGACCTAATAGGAATTTTTTGACCTTTTCCTTGTTATATCCTTTGTTTTCTTCCATATCTTCCGTCTTGCGAGTGGAGAGGATATTGCCTTTTTTGTCAAGGATTAGAAAAGCAGGATAGCCGTATTTCTCACCTGGGTTTCCGTATTTGGCAAAGGCCTTTTCGTTTTTGTTCTCAGGCGAGTAGTTCAGGTGGTAGTATAGGTACTTCTTGTCCAAGATTTTTTTCAGTTCGGGGTCTGTGGTAACCAAGTGGTTAAAGCGCAAGCACCATATACACCAATTTCCCCCTATTTGGATAAGGAGTTTCTTGTTTTTCTTCTTGGCCTGCTTGAGCAATTCATTGATTTTCTCAAGTCCGTCCTCCTCAGGGTTATAGGGCTTAGCCAAGGTTTCTTTCTCTTGCGCAACCTCACTAGGAGTACTCTGCGCAAAAGCGATAGGTTGCCCTATACAGAGTAGGGCTATAAGGAATAAACGACTTATCACTTGTTAATTATTAATTGTTAATTATTAATTTCCTAATGTTGGTTGTTGGGGGGCATCTTAAATTGTCAATAGTTAGGTTGTCATTGATAACAATTGACAATTAACCATTAACCATTATATGATTAGCATAGCATCTCCGTAGGAGAAGAATTTGTATTTTTCTTTTACGGCTTCCTCATAGGCGTCCATGATGAGTTCATGACCTGCAAAGGCAGAAACCATCATCAGTAGGGTGGATTTAGGTGTATGGAAGTTGGTAATCATCGCATTGGCAACCCCGAAATCGTAAGGAGGGAAGATGAACTTATTAGTCCAACCCACAAAAGGATTCAGTGTATTGTGAGAGGATACCGAGCTTTCCATGGCGCGCATCACGGTTGTTCCCACAGCACATACACGCTTGCCAGCTTCCTTGGCCTTATTGACCTTGTCGCAAGCCTCTTGAGGAATGATGATCTCCTCGCTATCCATTTTGTGCTTGGAGAGGTCTTCTACCTCTACAGGGTTGAAGGTACCCAAGCCTACATGTAGGGTGAGTTCGGCAAAGCTAATGCCCTTGATCTCCAAGCGCTTCATGAGCTGTTTGGAGAAGTGTAACCCAGCCGTAGGAGCTGCTACAGCCCCCTCGTACTTGGCATAAATTGTTTGGTAACGCTCTTCGTCCTCAGGCTCTACAGGGCGGGTGATATACTTAGGCAGCGGAGTATGTCCCAACTCTAAGAGTTTGTTGCGGAAGCCCTCGTAAGAACCATCAAAAAGGAAACGAAGGGTACGTCCGCGAGAGGTTGTATTATCAATTACTTCAGCTACGAGTTCCTCTTCTTTGTCAAAAAAGAGTTTGTTGCCGATACGTATTTTTCGAGCAGGATCCACTAGAACGTCCCATAGGCGTTGTTCTTTGTTGAGTTCTCTTAAGAGAAAGACCTCTATCTTAGCGTTGGTTTTCTCCTTATGGCCATAGAGGCGTGCAGGGAATACCTTAGTGTTATTGAGGACGAAAACATCTCCATCGTCGAAATAATCAATAACATCTTTGAACAACTTATGTTCTATGGTGCCTATTTTGCGATCGACAACCATAAGGCGCGCTTCATCGCGGTTTTCACTGGGATACTCAGCCAAGAGTTCTTTAGGAAGATTGAAGTTAAAGCTAGATAATTTCATTGTTTGTATCAAAGGCATTTAAGGGTGCAAATATACGATTTTTTAAGGGGTGTTGTCAAGCGTTTTCCTAATTATTTTATCTGTGTTTTTATTTTTTCTACAATCTCGGTGGGGCTAAGGCCATGACAGGGGAGGATAAAATGCGCTTGGGTATAGAAAGGAAAGCGCTCGAAGAGGTGTTTGTTGAGGAACTCCTCTATATCCTCGAAAGATAAATGAGCGATCAAGGGGCGCTTAGCTTTCTCAGGCAAGAGGCGCGCCATAAGTTCGCTTGTAGGCAGTTGCAGGTAGAAGGAATAAGGAGAAGCGGCACGAATAAGTTCCATAGCCTTTCCATAGCAAGGGGTACCGCCTCCCAAGGCGATGACCATAGGGGTAGGGCTGTCCAGCAGCTCAGAGAGGTAGGCCTGTTCCTGTTTTCTAAAATAGATTTCTCCCTTCAGGGCGAATATTTCTGAGATCTTTTTTCCTTCTTTACGCTCGATAAAGCTGTCCAAGTCCTCAAAAGGGAGGTCGAGAGCGTGGGCGAGGAGCTGCCCGATGGTGGATTTTCCGCTACCCATGTAGCCTAAAAGGATAATTTTTTCTTTCATAAAACACAGAGTAATAAGCTGTTGCGATAAGGATAGAAATAAAATGCAAAAATAATTATTTTTTTGTTTGTTTATACGAAAAAAAGATGTAATTTTGCACCCGCAATAAAGCTCCTAACATAAGGGAGATTTGCAAAGGACTTGGTAGCTCAGTTGGTAGAGCACAACACTTTTAATGTTGGGGTCCTGGGTTCGAGCCCCAGCCAGGTCACATAATTTGCACTTTAAACGACATGGCGACTTGGTAGCTCAGCTGGTAGAGCACAACACTTTTAATGTTGGGGTCCTGGGTTCGAGCCCCAGCCAGGTCACACGAAAGATTTTAATGACTCGGTAGCTCAGTTGGCAGAGCACGACACTCTTAATGTTGGGGTCGTGGGTTCGAGGCCCACCCGGGTCACAAGTTTTAGCCCCTTGGGGCTATTTTACTGTGAAAGCAGTCTTACCTTGCCTACGTGGAGAAATTGGTAGACTCGCCATCTTGAGGGGGTGGTGCTCGTTAGGGCGTGCTGGTTCGAATCCAGTCGTAGGCACAAAAATCCTTAGTATTTAGTACTAAGGATTTTTTATTTTTACTAATGCCTATGCTTGCAGACCTTTTAGAGAAAGATTATCAGCTACTGGTGGCCATAAACCAAACGGGTTCCCTCTCATGGGATACCTTTTGGCTGCTTATTACCAATGCATGGAATTGGGTACCCTTCTTTGCCCTGATTCTTTGGGCTAACTTCCACTTCTTTGCACGCAAGGAGGCTTGGCGTATTTTTTTCTATGCTATAGGAACCTTGCTCCTTACAGTGGCTATTACCAATACTACTAAGGAGATTGTAGGACGCCTGCGCCCCTTACATACCGAAGCGCTCATTGCTCAACTGCGTATTGTGATAGGGGAGAAGGGCTATAGCTTTTTCTCTGGTCATACCAGCAATAGCTTTGCCCTTACTACCTTCTTATATCTAGTCTTTAGAAAGCGTATACGCTTTGCCTTTTGGCTTTTCCTTTGGCCGCTGCCCTATGCCTATAGTCGCCTCTACTTAGGGGTGCATTTCCCTACGGATATCCTTGTAGGCCTTTTGGTAGGGGTAACTACCGCCTTGGTAGGGTATTGGTTCTATCTCAGGGGTAAGAGGCGCTCTACTTCCACAGATTATGAGGAGTACGCCCCGCTACCTGACCGAAAATCTTAGTAGCCAAATAAGGGTTGTCAATAAAAGGATTGCGGTTGCCCTGGGCTTGCTCTATCTCATTGTTGCGCTGTAGTTCCAGAGGAGAGACCTCATCTTCGGCATTCCACTTCAGTAGCAGCCCCACTCCATCGGTACTTACATGATGAAAAGGCAGGTTGTATCTCAGGTACATATACATAAGCATACGAGCCACATCGCCCTTATATTCGTCACCTGGATACCATGCTTTGCCTTTTTTCTCTCTGCTTGTAGCGCCTTGCCCTTCGGTAAAGGGAAGGTTGCCACGGGAGGAGTTGGTACCACTATCTATATACTGCAAGTGGTGCAAGTCGCCTAAGGGCTGGTCAGGATCCCCATATTTTTTGATATGGCTTTGTGGGTAGATATGTTCGGTATTGATACTCCCATGCGGCTGGTTGCGCTTCTGTATCTCACTTGCGGGGCGACTCTCTCCTGTATAGACTAAGAGAACATGTTGGGGATTTTTTGGGTCTTTGTTGGCCTTTTCCAAGTAAGGATGGCGCTTGCCATAAGGGATAAAATGGGTATGCTTGACAATGGTCAGCACGGCCAAGTCTTCCTTGAGTTCGTCCCCATTCTTGGTAAAATCCACTGACTGATAGTAATACTTGAGTTTGGCAGGCACTACGACCTTTTCATAATGTTTGGGAGATTGAGGCAGGTATAGAGCCTTCTCCTGAGCTAAGATATCTATTCTCTGATAAGGGTCTTGTGCTTGTCTTTGAGAAAACTCCTCTCCCTTGCAAGCTATAAAGGCAAGGAAAAGAGAGCCAATGAGTAATATATTTTTCATAATCGGGTATTTATTCGTTATTAAGTCTGAAACAGAGTATTTCTTTGGTATAAGGGGTAGGGCGAAAACGTTCGTCTGCGCGGCGGCCTACGACCCATAGGATTTGGTCAGTGCTATCGGTCAGCAGCCATTGGTTTTCCTTGTCATAGAGCGAATATTTCTCATCCTTGAAGTACTTGCGCAGTACTTTCTTCTGTCCGCCCATGCCGTAGGGATAAAAGAGATCTCCCTCCTTACGCTTGCGCAAGCATAAGGGAAACAGTACCTTCTGCTTATCTATATAAATCACCTCGACTCCTGATGGGGCAGCCTCACTGACCTCTTGCCAGCTCAAGGCTATGGGCGACTTGATGACACCAACTTCCTCCTGCAAATAGAAAACAGCAGGGGAGGCCTCCTTTAGCTCACTAATAAGCCATTGCCCACGGTTGGAGAGCAGGCGGTGGGTATCACTGGCAAGGTATTTACCTGTATCGGCTTGCAAAAATCGTTCCAAAGCATCGGCATCGGAAAATCCATAAGGAGAAAGTAGTTCGTGTAGCAAAAAACGCCTATGAGGGTGCATGCGGAGTTTTTCTATAAGGAAAACGATAGGATTACCTAGGACAAAACATTTTTTCCGATACTGCTCGATTCCCTCTTGTAGGAAGTTGTAAGTGAGCTGTAGGAGCGATTGGGTTTTCTCAAAGTTCTTAAAAAAAAGTGGGTGCACCTCTTTGAGCATAGGGGAGAGGTGGTGGCGAATCTTGTTGCGGGTATAAGCATCGGAGCTATTGGAGCTGTCCTCCCGCCAAGAGATATGGTTTTCGGTGGCAAAGGTGAGGATTTCCTCCCGAGAGAAAGGGAGTAAGGGGCGCAAGATAGCCCCGTTCTGTGTAGGTATGCCTAAAAGCCCCTTGAGGCCTGTGCCACGAGAAGTGTTGATCAGGAACGTCTCCCAAGAGTCATTGGCCTGATGGGCGGTTAGTACATAGTCATAGCCCTGCTCTTGGCGTAGTGCTTCAAACCACTCATAGCGCAGTACACGAGCCGCTATCTGGGTGTTCAGTCCATGTGTCTTGCCATAGGCCTTGGTTTCAAAACGCTTTACAGCCAAGGGAGTAGAAAGCTGGTGAGAGAGAGCCTCCACAAAACGCTGGTCGCCCTCGCTTTCCTCCCCGCGTAGCTGGAAGTTGCAATGCGCCATAAGGAAAGGAATGTCTAACCCATGGAGCAGGTGAGCGAGTACTACGCTATCAATCCCTCCACTAATGGCTAAGATAATTTTCTTTTGCCATAGGAAAGGGAAATGCTGCTGGAGATGCTGTTGGAAAGATGCTAACATAGGGGGGAAGTGTATTAAATAAAAAAGCTCTCAGAGTGTTCTGAGAGCTTAGTGCGGGTGATAGGACTCGAACCTACACACCTCACGGCACCAGATCCTAAGTCTGGCGTGTCTACCAATTTCACCACACCCGCGTGTGATTTTTAAGACAGTGCAAAGGTACAACTATTTTTGAAACTGACAAATAAAAATCAATTATTTTTTTAATTATTTTACAATTGGTTGATCGTGAGTGTGTTATATATGGCTATAATAGCATCTTCATTGCTTTTTGAAGGCCTAAGATGAGCCGATCAACTTCTTCGAGGGTGTTATAAACGGCAAAACTAGCACGTATGGTACCTGGAATGTGATAAAAGTCCATCACAGGCTGGGCACAATGGTGGCCTGTACGTACAGCTATACCCATTTGGTCAAGGAGTGTTCCTACATCATAGGGGTGGGCGCCCTCTACATTGAAGGAGATGACTCCTGCCTTACGCTCCAAATCATGTGTACCATAGATGGTGATACCGCCTAAGGCGCGAATCTGCTCGTGGGCATACTTTAGCAAGGCGTGCTCGTGAGCGGCGATATCGGCCATACCCAAGGAGTGCATATAGTCAATAGCCACTCCATAGGCGATCCCCCCACAGATGTTGGGCGTTCCAGCCTCCAGCTTATAAGGCAGGTCGGCATAAGTAGTCCCTTCAAAGCAGACGGTCTTGATCATATCTCCTCCGCCCTTATAGGGGGGAAGTTTCTTAAGCCACGCCTCTTTCCCGTAGAGAAAGCCAATTCCGGTAGGGGCGTACATCTTGTGTCCTGAAGCCACGAAGAAGTCAGTATCTAAGTCCTGTACATCAATGGCAAAGTGAGGGCAACTCTGTGCCCCATCTATAAGAGTTACCGCCCCCACGCTATGGGCTAAAGCAATGATTTCCTTGACAGGATGTACATTGCCTAAGGCATTGGACACATGTTGGCAGCTGACTACTTTGGTACGCTCAGAGAGCATAGCCTTGAAGTCCTCCATAAGGATCATACCCTCCTTATCTACAGGGATAGGACGTACAACAGCCCCTGTACGCTCGGCTAAGAGCTGCCAAGGAACGATGTTGCTATGGTGCTCAGTGGTCAGTACCAAGATCTCATCACCAGCCTTTAGAAAAGGGGTGAGACAAGTAGCCACTAAGTTGATTCCCTCGGTGGTACCACTGGTAAAAATCACCTCGTAGGACTTGGCTGCGTTGATGTGCTTTTGTAGTTTTTTGCGGGCTACTTCATAGGCTTCGGTAGCCTCTTGGCTGAGGGTATGTACCCCACGATGGATATTGGCATTGTAGGTAGTGTAAAAATGGACAATGCTATCAATGACCTGTTGGGGCTTTTGAGAAGTTGCCCCATTGTCAAAATATACTAGAGGATTTCCGCCTATCTTTCTCTCTAAGATAGGGAAATCACGACGAATTTCAGCAATAGACTTCATAATATAAAGATAAAAAGTAAAAGGTAAAAAGTAATAAGGTTAAAAAGTAAAAAGTAAAAAAGGTGCTATCTACAATGAGATGGCACCTTACTTGTTACAGAAAGTTATAAACATTATTTCTTATGTCTTGGTTCAGAGGAAACAGTAAGTTTTTTTCTTCCTTTAGCTCTACGACGTGCCAATACTTTACGTCCATTCGCCGTGGCCATACGTTCTCTGAAACCGTGTTTATTTCTTCTTTTTCTCTTGGAAGGTTGAAATGTTCTTTTCATTGGATTGAATATTAATATCTTAAATTAAACGTTTACTTGCTCTTAGCTCTTTGAAGCTCCCATAAAAGAAAGCGGGGCAAAGGTACTATTATTTTTTGGAATGTACAAGTATTTTTAAAATCTTTCTTGAAAAATTTGTAGGAATGAAAATATTATCCTACTTTTGACCTTTCTAAAGGCTTGTCTTTATGGAGTTGTTACTCAAGTATTTTCCTACCCTTACCCCTACCCAAATTGCTCAATATACTCAGGCAGTAAGCCTATATGAGGAGTGGAACGCACGTATCAATGTGATTTCTCGCAAGGATATGGAGCATTTTGTGCTGCATCACCTATTGCACTCCTTGGGCATAGCCAAGATACACCCCTTCTTGGTAGGTCTAAAGGTATTAGATGTAGGCACGGGTGGCGGTTTTCCAGGGATTCCACTGGCTATTCTCTACCCAGAGGTGTCTTTCCATTTGGTGGATTCCATAGGCAAGAAAATAAAGGTGGTACAAGAAGTGGCTACTGCTTTAGGCCTTACCAATGTTACCTCCCAGCAGGCACGCGTAGAGACCCTTGAGGGGCAATACGACTATATCGTAAGCCGTGCTGTAACTCAAATGGCCGACTTCTATAAGCTCACCAAGCATCTGCTTAAGCCTGTAACCAATAAGGGTGATAAGCGGGGAATCCTCTATCTGAAAGGAGGTGACCTTACTGAAGAATTGGCGGCTTTTCCTTCGGCTACTGTCTATAACCTTTCCGAAGTTTTTGAAGAAGACTTTTTTGAGACAAAAAAAGTAGTGGTGTTATAGTAACCAATGACTAATCATAATAAGAGATCACTCTTTTTTGAGCATAGATCACATTGCCGCCACTAAGGCAGGTCTCTTGGATATAGTTGTGATGGGTATCATATTCGTACCTTAGGGTTTGCACTGTAGTTTTAGGGGAGGGGCGTATATCCACTATTTTTCGTCTGGTGATATTGTTGTACTTATCATAAGTGAAATAGAGTTTGCGCGTTTCTCGGTCTGCCTCGTCATACAAAATACTTTCAATGACATTGCCTGCCTCATCGAACTTTTGGACAGTCCTATTTATACGTTTTCCACTGCTGTCATAGTTTTCTATTTGGTTCTGATGTCCTTGGGTGTCATAGGAATATACTATGGTGGCAGACACTTTTTCCTTGTCATCATAGAGAATTTGTTTTGAGATAAAATCATAGAATTTTTGCAGCTTATCCGCAGTAACAACCTCTATAAAGGTACAATCTTTGTGAGATTTGTATTTGTTTTCTATCCTTTCTTTAGCTAATGTTTCTCTCTTGGCTTCTAAAGTATTCATATTGCTGAAAAACTCAAAACTCCCTACTTTTCCCTAAAGAAAATATCCAAAGGTACGCCTTCAAAATTGAATTTCTCTCGGAGCTTGTTCTCTACAAAGCGGCGGTAAGGATCCTTGATATATTGGGGAAGGTTGGCAAAAAAAACAAACTGAGGCAGGTCAGTAGGTAGCTGCATACAGTACTTGATCTTGATATACTTTCCTTTGGTAGCAGGTGGGGGAGTAGCCTCGATAATTGGGAGCATATACTCATTGAGCTCGGAGGTCTTGATACGCTGGCTGCGGTTGTTATACACCTCTACCGCTTTCTCTATTGCCTTGTAGATACGTTGTTTGGTAAGGGCAGAGATGAATATAATAGGCACATCGGTAAAGGGGGCGATGATCTTGCGAATCCCTTCCTCAAAATGCTTGGTGGTATGGGTGTCTTTCTCTACCAAATCCCATTTGTTGACCAAAATCACCACACCTTTCTTATTGCGCTGTGCCAGCCAGAAGATATTGGCATCTTGTCCCTCGAAGCCACGAGTAGCATCCACTAAGAGCAGGCATACATCGGAGTGCTCAATGGCACGTACCGAACGCATCACGGAGTAAAACTCCAAATCCTCTTTGACCTTTGCTTTGCGGCGAATCCCAGCGGTATCCACGAGGTTGAACTCAAACCCAAAACGATTATAACGGGTATCAATAGCATCACGAGTGGTACCCGCTATGTCGGTAACAATGTAGCGTTCCTCCCCTATAAGAGCATTGATAAAGGACGATTTCCCAGCATTGGGGCGTCCCACTACGGCAAAGCGAGGTAGGGTCACTTCCTCTACTTTTTCCTCTTCAGGGAGTACTTTGACTACGGCATCCAAGAGTTCGCCCGTACCACTCCCATTGACACTGGAGATAGGAAAAATCTCTTCAAACCCCAAGGCATAGAACTCATTGGCATCCATAGCCCGCTTGGTATTATCTACTTTGTTTACGGCCAAGAAAGTAGGCTTCTTGCTACGGCGCAACAGTTGGGCAATCTCCTCATCGGTACCCATAATGCCACTCTCTACATCTACTAAAAAGATGATGGCATCGGCCTCCTCAATAGCCAGATTCACCTGCTTATCTATTTCTTTTTGGAACACGTCATCGCCTCCTGCTACATAACCTCCTGTATCAATCACGGAGAAATCACGTCCGTTCCAGTCGGTTTTTCCATAATGGCGGTCACGGGTCACCCCACTGATGCTATCTACGATAGCCTCACGACGCTGAACAAGACGGTTGAAAAAAGTGGATTTGCCTACATTAGGGCGTCCAACAATGGCTACAATGGCACTCATTTTTAGAATTTTAATTTATTAGGGTCGTTTCGGTTATCCCAAAATGTTACAATGACGATCTCTGTTAAGTCTTCATTGATTTCATAGATTCTGTAGAATAGAGAAAAATGGGATAACACAATAATCTGCCTTACCTCTCTGTCTTCAGGTCTTTCTTTTCCTATTTTGGGAAAAGAACTTAACTTAGAGGAGGCTTCTTTTATTTTGGCTCTTATTTTTTTGGAATACTCATTGGATTGGTTATGTTCGTTCCAAAAAATCAACGTATCATAATATTGTATTTTAGCAACAGCAGACCAAGTAACTTTTACTTTCTTTCCCATTGCATGATAATATTTTCAGCTTCTTGGTCTACAATAGCATCATCAAAAACAAAACCTCTCTCGGCTTGCTCGGTTCCTTTCTTAATAGAATCAAGTACCCTCTGAGGGAGTCTTTCAGGGGGGAGAGGAATCTCTTGTAAGATCTCAATCCCTTGTGCTTCTAATTCCAATAGGACATCTTCTATAGAAACATCTTTAGGTAATTGGGCAATAGTACCAGTATTCATAGGTTTATTTTTCTGCAAAGGTAGTCAAAAAAATAAACATAGCAATAAAGTCGTAAGAAATTCTGATTTTTTGTTGAAAATAGAATTTAAAATGCAAAACTACAAAAAATAATGTAATTAGCTCATACAAAGGGGATTATTTTTTTGATAGGAAGATAAGAGAAGACAGGGTCTTAGACGATTTGGACAGGTTTTTTCAAAATTAGGTTTCTAAATCGTTACCTAATACCTTAAAAAATAATTTTTATTAGTAGGTTATATTTCAGTGTTTTACACCTTTTTTCATATTGTACAGTAACTTGATAAAAAGTACTTTCGCAAATTAAAAAATTAGAGTATGAAAAAAGTAAAGCGCTCAACCTTTAAGGTATTGTTTTACCTTAAAAAGAATGCCCCAAAGAAGAATGGTAAGGTTGCTATTATGGGGCGTATTACCATTGACAATCAAGTTGCTCAGTTTAGTACTAAGCTCGAAATTCTTCCACAGAAATGGGATTTGAAGTACGGAAGGGTAACAGGTAAAACAGAAGAAGCTACCCAACTCAACCGAAAGCTGGAAGAGATCCGCTCACGTATGATTACTCATTATGAGGAGCTGATGAAGTACGAGGGAGTGGTTACTGCTCAGAAGCTAAAAGCTACTTTCCTAGGTATAGGAGTAATGGAAGATTCCTTACTAAAAGTCTATGAGAAGTTCAAAGAGGACTTTGCCTTGATGGTAGAAAAAGGTGTTAGAAGTTGGAGAACACTTAATAAATACGAAAATGTATATACTCATTTGAGCGAGTTTATCCAGTACAAATACCGTAGAAGTGATATTTCTTTCAAAGAGCTTACAGAAGACTTTATCAATGACTTTGACTTCTATCTTAGAGTTAATAAAAGTCTTACTCACAACACAATATGGGTTTATATGATGCCCCTTTGTAAAATGGTAGAAATAGCCATAGACAAGGGTATCATCTATCGCAATCCCTTTAAGAATTATATAAGTTCTATGGAGGAGAAAGATAGAGGCTATTTGCTTAGAGAGGAAGTAGAAACTCTTTTACAATATCACCCTAAGAGTGCTTCTGCTGAATTAGTACGGGACCTATTTGTGTTTAGTTGCTTTACAGGTTTTTCGTATATTGACATCAAACAGCTCAAGAAAAGTCACTTACAATCGTTCTTTGACGGCAACAAATGGCTTATCAAACGACGTCAGAAATCCGATGTGCCCTGTAATGTACGTTTGTTGGATATAGCCGAGAAAATTATTGAAAAATATGAGGGTACAACTCGTACAGAGGCACTATTTCCTACGCCTTCCAATGCTAATTGCAACCTACTGATTAAAAAGATGATGAAAGATTGTAACATCATTCGTGAAAAACCTATCTCCTTTCACTGGGCACGCCATACCTTTGGTACTCTGTTCTTAACAGAAGGAGTTCCCTTGGAAAGTGTTAGCAAGATGATGGGACATAAGAATATCAAAACCACCCAGATTTATGCTAAAATCACCAATGAGAAAATTAGCAAGGATATGGAAATTGCTGCCGAACGATTAAAAAACTTAAAGATAGGATAACTAACAAATTTCTTCTTAGAATTAAAATCCATTGATAACATTTCAAAAAGAGATGTGTCAATGGATTTTTTTGTTGCCTTACAGAAAGCTATTAGAAGAAAAAAAGACTTCAACAAATAAGGAAAAGGGTATTCGTTTGTCACAAATAGAAATACGTCATTAAGACTTACCTATTTTCCCTGTTTTAAACACTTAAGGCACGTAATGGCGGTTCGTTGTTCGAGTGCAAAGGTATTTCTGTGTTCTTAACGCTTCTTGCAAGGTCAAGCCCGATGGGTTTTCAAAAAAATCTCCAGCCCTTGTCCGTTGTCCTGCGGGTAGTATTTTTTTGAAAAACCTTGCAGAAGCTAAACACAGACCTTTTATGGCACTCGAAACGAAACCAGCTCATTCCGACCTTTAAGCGAATAAAAAAAATGTCAAATATGAGAAAAATGCCGCTTCTTACAGATTGTTTTTTGAAACGAATACCGCTTTTCCTCCCATTGTCGAATAAAAAATTTCAAAAAGACAACCTAAAAGCCGAAAATCGTACGTATCGTGTCCAAAAAAGCCGTAAAGCCGTATAAAACTCCTAAAATGCAACAAGATGAAAAAAGAACCCTGTATCGCAACCAAATTCGTGTCTCACGAAATAAGCCCCTTAGAGCATCTGAAAGACTGCCAAGTCTATCAGCTCCGTGTAAAGCTCAATAGCGGTGAGAAACTCACCCGAACAGAGAAAAATTGGATTACCCAAGCGGTCAATAGTAACTGCTTTTTCAGAAATGCTATCCCCTTATTGGGCTACCGATTTGATTTTTCCGATGTACTGAGAAAGTTCATCGTAAAGCAGTATAATACTTGGTATGAATACTATGCTATCGACCGCACCAGCCTCCGTGCCTATCTTTATGGGCGCATAGACCAAATAGTAGAAATTTAGTAACCTAATAACAAATAGAACGTTTATGAATATCGTAGGAAGACTTACCGAAAATGCACAAGTGCAAACCCTATCAAATGGCAAACAAGTCGTTAATTTCTCTGTAGCAGTGAACGACAACTACCGAAACAAAGCAGGTGAAAACGTACAGCAAACCTCCTTTTTTGACTGTGCTTATTGGCTCAGTACGGGAGTTGCTCCGTACCTTACCAAAGGCACATTGGTTGAATTGGAAGGACGAGTATCGGCACGAGCGTGGCTCAATCGTGAGGGAGAGCCTCAAGCAGGCTTGAACTTTCACACCTCCAAAATCAAATTCCACTTTAGCAAGAAAGCAGAAGTAACACCTAATACCTATGCAAGTGAGACAAATAACGCAAATGCTATAACACCTTTGCCAAAGCCCCAAGTCACAGCAGGGCAAGTCGCAGAGGAAGACGAGGACGATTTGCCTTTCTAAATGTATAACCCTTTAAAATTGAACAGAAAATGAATATCAGCAAAACACCTACAACACACCTTTTGGTGCGTGCCTATACCAATAGCGAATGGGATAGTTGCTACTTTGCTCTTATCAGCCTTACCGAGCAATGGCTTGAGAAAGTGAAAAAAGTAGCCCAACAAGTATCTACCCTAAAGAGCGACCCCGATTTTGTGAACCTTAGTTTCTATGAGGCAAGAACCGATTTTTATACCCTCAGCGATGAGGAACAGCCCAATTTATCCTTTTTGGAAGAACTTACTTGGGCTTTTGTGGAACTCACTGAGGAGGAATTAGCCTCTTTCAATACGCCTGAAAGCCGTTTGGATATTTACCGAAGCGTATTTACTCGATACGATGATTTCTATATAAAAGCCTATGGAAAATACTCCTCCGATGAGTATTGGACGGACGACATCCGTTTTGATGAACTTTTTAAAACCTTTGAAAAATGATAATAACAGACCTCAATGGTGCTCCTATAGAGGTAACCGACCTTGATAAAGCCTTAGCGCAAGCCGATAGCTTTAGAGGCTATAAGCATACTGACAACACTCACAAGGCGTTAGACAAGAGGCTAAAAGCCTATTGGCAGGACTTATATATTAAACTAAAGCAACTCAAAGAAGCCCAAAACTCAACCCTTAATAAAACCTAACAGCCTATGGAAAGCGTTTACTTAGTCTATAAAACCGACAGCTGGCACTATATGAGTAGCCGTGTCCTTATGCAAGTATGCACAAGCAAGTACAAAGCAATCGAAGTGATAAAAGCCTATTGCAAGCGGTACAAGCTACCCTTTACCCAAGACGACCTAACCAACTTGCAATGGTACAACCAAACCCAATGTAGCAAAAGAAGCATTGAGTTTGAGATAGAACCCCAAGAAGTAGTTTAACCTAAAAAAGTGTATCTCAATGAAACCACTCAAACAGCCCTTAGCAACCGACACCCAAGCCCTATCCTATATAGGGATAATTATCCGAACTTTTGAACCACTGCACTTTATGAACCTTAGCGACCAAGACCGAGAGGCAACCCTTAAAGCCAGACAAGCCTTAGAAGCTATCGTAAAGGCAAACGGCTACATAGTGAGTTATCGTACTGAAAACACTATTAAAAAAGCCCCTTAAAAGATAAGGATATAAAACAGAAGTATCAATTTAAAAACGAAGTATCCAATGGAAACCCATTTTTTCAATCAAATTGCTCAGTTAGCCATACAAGGCAAACTACACTTAGTCATAACCCAAGAAGCAAATAGCCAGCTTGTTGTATCGGTATTGCTTGAGAATGAACAATGTTCAGACCCTGCCAAGCACCTTTTGCCTCCCTTAGTACTTAGAGGCACTGCTGAAGAATTAGATGCAGGCTTTTTTCAAAGCATCACCCAACCCTTAGAAGAAACCTCGTCTCTGCTTGTGAATATGGAGCAGTACATCGAGGCGCAAAAGCAAGCCCAAAGGCAATCAGCGATGGAGAAAGAAAAAGCCGAGAAACAACAAAAGAAATACGATGAGGCTATGAAAAAAGTAGCTGATTTAGAAGCACAGGGCAAGTACCGAGAAGCGTGGTCAAAACTGCCTCCTCCCGATGAGTTCCCTAACTATGCCGATAAAATCCGCAAAAAAAGGTCAGAACTATCCACACACTTTGCCCCTACCTTGTTTGAAGAATAAGTATTAACCCCTAAAAAAAGTATTGTTATGCTCATAGCTACCCAACTGAAAAGAATGTTTGTCTTTGAAGAAAACCGACAAACTATTCACCTTGCCGACCCTAATCCATCGTGGTCAGTAGAGCAAGTCAAGAATTTTTACAGCACCCATTACCCCCTGCTCACCAATGCTAAAGCTGGCACACCTTACGTAGAGGGAGACAGCGTTGTCTATCCCCTACAAATCACAATGGGTACAAAAGGCTAAATCTCTACTAATTCTAAAGCTATAAGCCTTGTAAAATAGCTTAAAACAAGGCTTGTAGCTAAAATTAAAAACGTTATCAAAAACTAAAAACAAGCTAAAAATGTATGCAACAGCAATCCCAACAAAACCTCGCACCCATACAAAGCGAAGCACAGAGAGAACTCTACCGCAGGTTAAGAGAGTTTTCCAAAGCAGTCCAACGCCCCAAAGACCGCTCACAGATATGTCAAGAACAGCAACAAGTAGCCCCGAAAACTCTTTTGCCAATGGTTTTCTAAAAACGACCTTTCCTCCTAAAGTGTATCATTCAAGCAAGCACATCATTTTTAGTGGAGAGGAGCAAGCACAGCTAAAAACTACTCTCAAGTGTTCCCTTGCTCAAATGGCAGACCATTACGGCTTTACTCCCTTTCCCATAGAGCAGTACGACCTTTCTTGCGGGATTGCCTTAGCCCTTTCTTACAGCCAAGAGCAAATCAAAAAGAGAGATACCAAAGGTACTTTCTGTGAACTAAAAGTATTGAAAGCTCCCAATAGCGATGCTTTTTTCTCTTGCGAAGAACGTTTTTATTTGCCCAACGAAGTATTTTTTGTCCCTCTGCAACCGCTTTATAAACTTCTGAAAGTACATAAAAACAAACCACTTTATGAACTATTTTTATCGGTATATGCCTACCTAAACCAACGTGCTTTTATAGCAAACTATGTACAAGAAGATTGTTTTGTGGCTTATGCCTATGAAATGTTGCAGGATTGTATTAGCCAAGACTATGAAGAAATAGCGGAAAGAGACCATCTCCTGCACCTTTTAAAGCAGGCACAACAAATAGGTACTATTCTTTCCAAAAAGATACGCAACCCTTGCCATTTAGACTTTTTTCAAAGGCGTATAGACCGCTTTATTCCTAAGAATGATTTGGAAGCCGAATGCCTTGCTCTTTCTCAAGCCTTTTATACCTTGTGGCAGGATTTTCCTAACCACTCTATCTATACCCATTTGCACAGAGCAGAGGACTATGAGCAAGGTGAAGAGGAACTTTTTGAGGTAGAGAAATACCTATCTTTTGTCTATGAAGACCAAAGCGACCTATTCCATACCTATCTTTTAGATTGGCTCAATGGAGAATACTCCCAATGCAGTGAGATAGAACTCCCTACCATTTACAAACATTTCAACAGCACAACACTCCTTGCTAACTTTGATTTTGAACAGCGTTTCTTTCCTCTCTTAACCGAACTTATAACCCTTTTAAACCGCATTTAAAATGAAATACACAGACCTCACCCCAGAAGTAGGGGAAGTATATCGCCCTACATCAGCACTTGTTTTTTACGAAGATAGTAACCGCTACAACCCACAGAGTTATGTAGAGTACTTACACCTTGATAGCAATGGTAACCCTACAAGCGCACAACCGCTTACCCTCGACCAAGCGCAAGCACTTGCCAAAACACTCACCTGCCAAAAAGAGCAAGCACAAGCCTTTTTAGTCCCCAAAGGTATTATTCCTCGCAGGGTGCTCCATCTATCCCATAAAGGCGAGGGGCAGGCTGTTTGGTACTCTAAAACACAAAAAAAGCAGTTATTTTTTGCCTCCTCCCTCGCTATAGAAAGCAAAGAAGTAAATCTACCTCCTCTGTTGTGGAAAGCTACCCCCAAGAGCCTTTGGATATATGCCTTAGCCAAAAACCAAAAGCCACACCTTAATACACCTCTGTGCTATGCGCCTTTTTTCAACGTCTATGAAAATGGCAATGTGTGTATGGGGTCAGTGCAGGTAAATGAGCGTAAAGCCTCTTGCTTAGAAGATTTTATCACCCAATGGGAAGATTATTTTTTCAATAGCTATTTTTCTCATCAATTAGGCTCATACCCTATAACCAAAATACCCTTAATAACCCTTTGGCAGGAACTCACTCAAAGTAATAAGCCTTTCCCTTGCGAACTGCTCAATCCCAATCATCTCACCTTACAACAAATCCTATAACAATGAAACAGAGTACAAACATCCTCAACCCTTTCAACACCTCTGTCCAAGCACACAAAGAGCGGGTACATTTTACTGATACTGCTTTGCTCAATGCTACCAATCCTATTAAAGTACATCTGATAGGAGCAGGAGGCACAGGCTCACAAGTAGCCACTGCTTTAGCACGTATCAACCACGCTTTGGTTGCTTTAGGACACGCAGGGTTATCGGTAACCCTTTGGGATAACGACCTTGTAAGCCCTGCCAATCTTGGCAGACAACTTTTTTCGGCTTATGAGTTAGGAATGTACAAATCCACTGCTCTAATAAGCCGTATCAATCGCTTTTTTGGTACAGATTGGAGAGCGCAAACACAGCTATTCAGCACTGAGACTTTTCCCTCTGAAGAAGAAACAATGAGAGGAAGCATTTACCTTTCGTGTGTAGATAGCGCAAAGGCACGCTTTGACATTGGGGAAGTACTCACTTATTTAGAACGAGCTCACCACTACCACAACAACCCTAAGTATTGGTTAGATTTTGGCAACAGCACCCATTCAGGGCAAGTGATTTTAGGTACTTTACAAGCCATTGAGCAACCTTATAGCGATACCTTTATCCCTATAGACACCCTGCCTACTATTACCCAAGCCTTTGGAGAACTATTAACGCAAGCCGAGCATAATGACAATATCCCAAGTTGCTCCCTTGCCGAAGCCTTAACCAAGCAAGATTTGTTCATTAACGCCACTCTCTCACAAATGGGAAGCACTCTACTTTGGAACTTGTTCAGAGAAGGACTCACTCCTTACAGAGGCTTTTTCCTCAACCTCAAAGACTTTCGCACACAACCCTTAGCTGTATAAACAACAATACTGACAAGCAGTTATAAAAAATGCTTGTCAGTGCTATTAATTGCTTGTCGTGGCTCACGACCTTCTTTTCTTTGAAAAAGAAAAGAAGCAAAAGAAAGACCTTACAGATAGATTTTTTGTTGGTTTAGGATAGAGAGAAATCTTATAAGATAGCTATTAAAGATAAAAAGAGAAGCTACTTAACATGAGTTCGATATAACGAAAGTTCCCACAAAGCCAGCGAGTACTCACAGCTGGGTATATGAGACATGAATTTCACTGATTTTATATGTTTACAGAATTATGCTGTTGCGATTTTCACGGATTAGATAAATAGCGGTAGACAACAGATTGTATGAAGCCATGCCATACCGTTGAGCAAGGCATGTAGTGTTCTGGAGCAGATGATCAAGTGAGAGATGGACACCCACTGTCCCTTGGTATCCTGCATTACTCAACAAGCAATATTACCTAAGAAATAGTAGGCGAAGCCAAGGGGCACACTTGCTCTGCTCTAAAAAAATCCTGATGGTATTGTTCAAAGAGGGTTGTCGCTCCTCAGGAAAAACCTATATTGACTCCAAAGTCCTTATCTTGTTCTCAGTCTGCCTCCTGTAAATATTGGTTTTACATGTGTTTTTATGATTTTCCAAATTTTCTAAACGCCTGGATGGTTTGATAATAACCATATCCAATGAAAATACGACTAAAAAACATTAAAATGTACTGCCTTGTATTGGGTTCCTTATTGAGTATCTTAATATCTGCCCATTCTGTAATATTAAGTATTTCTACTAGAGTTCTTATGAAATTCTCTATCCCCTCTGTATCAAAAGAAAATACTATATGAGGTGTCATTGATAAAATTATCATAGAACTAATAAGTGCTATTAGCAAAGTAAAATTAATTCCTACTACCCAATCTGTTCCAAAAGAGTTAGAATTTTTATTAAGCCACAAGATAATTCTATCCCTTTCTTGATAAAAATATAAAAACACAGCTGAGAAAAAAAGAAATATATAGCTAATAACGAAATAATGAATAGTATTCATTGCTTCATATATCCAAATAAGATAAAATATTATTCCTATAATTAAAAATATAAAAGAAAAATAGTTGTTTTGCTTCAAAGGATTCTTGGTTTTCAGTTTTTCTTTATTTTTATACCATCTCTCTACTAACACTAAAACGAAAGAAATTATAAGAGTTATATAGAAAAAGAGAGATTTGCAATATACCCATAAAGACATAGATACTACTATTATTGCTAAGAGAACATAGAATATATTATTATCTTTAAGATTCCTGTAAAAATTTGATTTATACTTCTGCTTCTCCTTTGTTTTAGAGAAACGTTTTTCTTCAAGATAAACAGACATTTCTTTTTCATAGAATTTCAATCCTTCAATCCTATTATTTTGAGCATAAAAATCATCCTTTATAATACGATATGTCTCTCGAATCTGCCTATAAACCATAGGCACTTCTTTTGTAGAGTATTTACCAAAATCGTCTATATATTTTATATCCTCATAATGTTGGTTATTTAAATTTCTAAAAATCTCTTGCTCTCCCTCTTTGGCTATTGTTATATCCCAAAAATTTATATTCCTTTTAAAATTACTACGAGAAATTTCCAATCCTCTCTCAAAAATAGAACTTTCAAATCTTATGTATGAATCTGGTTTTATCTTACAATATAAAAATTGTACTTCTTTCTTAAACTTTACATTTGCAAAAATTGCTTCTGCAGAAAAGTCTGTAAAATGAAAAGGTTGCGCTTCACAAAATATAGCCGCATGAAAATCAACTAATTTTTCAAAAGTTGTATTTTCAAAATTAATACTAGAGTAAAAATCACAATGATGAAACCGAATATTTTCATAAAACTTAGCATTACTAAACGAAATAGTAACATCTTTATCCTTTACTCCAAATTCGACCTCTGAAAAATTTAACTCTATATAATTATTACCATTAAAGTACGTTTCATTTTGAAATTTAGCTCCGTTAAAACTAAACTCCTTCTCTTTATTTATAGTATTTTCAGATATTTTTTTTGATGTTATATTTAGGAAATAGGTCTTCCCTCTAAAAATAGTATTTTGAAAGGAGATATCATCATAAAATAAAACATTATGAAAATTTGCTTGTTTGGAGAAAATTGCTCTTTCAAATTTAGTACTTTTTATTTCTGTAGGATTTTCTAACTTTTCAAAAGAGACAGTTCTTTTAAATTGAGCTTCATTGAAGGTAACATTATAAAGCTTAGCCCCCTTAAAATCAACGATAGAAGAGTTTTCTTTAAAGATAGCTTTTGAAAAATCTCCACTATATATCTCTGTCAAACAAAAATCAATCTCATCTCCTTCAAAAGTTACTTCTCTAAAAGAAATAGACTTAAAAACACCTCCTCTAAAAATAGATCTTTTAAAAGAAATATCAGAGAGAAAAGATGATTTATCAAATTCTGTATGCTCTTCAAAAACACAATTATAAAACTCCACTTGTTTTTCAAAAACACAATTTTGAGCGTCAATAGAATTTGTAAAAACTCTATGATGTAATCTTATTCCTTCCTTAACAAATAACACCCCTTTATAGCCTCCCTCCCAATGATTTCTCACATAATGAATCAAATCAAAGAGAATCTCTGGAGGAAATCTAGAAATACATATCTTTGGCTCCTTTTTATCTTCAGGAGTAACCTTATCTATGAAGGTATTAAAGTATCTATTTTTCATAATTTTTTATTTTCTATCAACATTTCATAACAAGCTACAAAATTACGAATTTTTACCAAATCCTCCAATAAAGAACTACAAGCTCCCTTATGATAGACACGAACGAAACGCTCACGCCAGCAAAGGGCAAAATCTGTGGAAACTTTCGTTATATCGAACTCACATTATTTCTTATAGTTAGCCTCCAAAATCTTTAGAATATCACTTTGTTTAAAGAGGATTTTACCACCAATTTGGATATAAGGAAATAGCCCATCATCACGGTATTGCTGCAGGGTTCTTTTAGTGATATGTAGTAGCTCACAGACCTCCTTTCCTGATAGAAATACCTCGCCGTCAAATACAGGACGGAAGTTTTTAAGGATAAAGTCCATTTGCTGTTTAAGGTTTTCAAGCTGACTAAGGTAAGAGCTTAGTTCCTGGTGTGTTTCTGTGAGTAAGTTCATCGGGTTTGAAGGTTAGAGGTTAAAAGCTGTTCTACATCACTACGCTTAAAATAGTTCTTGCGGTGGATGCACGAGAAAGGCAAGAGTTTTTGGTCTTTGTAATACTGCAAGGCACGCTTACTAATGCCCAAAAGCAGACAAACCTCCTGAGAGTCCAACCACTTTTCTTTTTGCCAAATTCCCTTATAAGTATCCATTACCACTTGCAGAGAATTGTTGAGTTGCTGTACGTCTTTTTGTATCTGTTCAAAAACAGATTTTTCTATAACTACTACTTCCATTTGCATTATTTTGCGCAAAGGTAAAACAAAACAAGCCCACTTTTAAAAGTAGGCTTGTTTTGGAAGAGAAAGGAGGATTTTGGCTTTATATCTTTACTCTTTCTTTACATTAAACTCAAAATCCAGTTTTTGTTCATTGCCGAAGGAGTCGCTTATCCAAACGGAGAAAGACTGGTTAGCTTCTGAGGCAGAAGTGTAGTAAAGTCTAAACGCTCCTTTGGAGGCAAGTGGATAAACATCATTAACAAGTAAGACTTCTCCTTGTGGAGAGGTACGCAAACTCCCTTTTCCCTCATACTGAAAGTAACGAATAAAATAGCGGTTCTCATCGTATTGGTAGGGAGAGCGCAACTCACAACGTATTTCTACTGTATCTGTTTTACCTATACTTTTAGGCACAGGCAATACCTTTACCTCAAAAGGAAAGTTTTGTTGTACATCCAACTCTTTTTTACAAGAGGTGAATAGGCTCACACATAGCATTGCGATGAGTCCTATTACAATTTTCTGATTTATTTTCTTCATCGTATTGTCTTTTTAAAGGTTAAAACATATAACGCAGTCCTACAGTAGCACAGGGACGCAGTAGCTCAAAGGAACTTCCCCACAAAGCTGCTACCTTGCCAGAGCAAAGCACTAAAAAGTGATCACTTAGGTAAGTCTCTACCTGCAAGCCAATTTGTGCGCCATAGAGAAAATTATTTTCGTTCTTTAATAGTGCCCCATCAGGAAGGAGGCTTTTGCTGTGATTGACTACCTCATAGCCCAAAAGAGCTTCTGCTCCTAAGTTCAAAGCCACCGTTTTACTGCTGTCACTGACTAAGGCAAAGCTATAACCTCCCGCGCCTATATACCTCTCAACAGGTATATTCAGACTCTTGTAAGGGTACAATCGCCTTTGATATTCAAGAGCAAAATGCTTGTAGTTACCCCTTTTAGCATTGATACTATAGCCTAACTGTACCCCAAAATCATCAGAAAAAGAGGAAGTAAAAGCCTCTGCAGGTGCGACCCAAGAGAGCGAAATACCTTTTTGCTTGGGTAACAATCGCTGTGCTTGGACAATGGAGCCTCCTAAAAAGCACAAACAAATACAAGTGATAATTCTTAGCATTGGCATTAGAATTTAAGGTTAAACTGTTCAATAGGGCGAGCGGCTATAATCTCCTCGTTGGTGATGAGGAACGATTGGTAACGAGATCCGTTCTTTTCAAAGATTTCTACCCGCAAAACCTTGTCGTCAGAGAGGGTGAGTTGGTCTAACATATACACCGAGCGGACTTCTTTATGAGCCTTTAGCAGGGATATAGGTTGGTATACGCGCAAGGGATCAACGGGCACTTCTTGTACAATGCTCTTTTTGGTGGTCTTCTTATCAATGATTTTAAAAGTGATAAAATCTACTTCAAAAGGCAGGTTAGAGCGATTGGACAATTGCACATCTACATAGAGTTTGCTATTGTGTACATAGATACCTTTTAGTAGCCATTGTATACCTGCATTCTCCGAACCTATATGCTTGATATAATTCTTTTTCTGATGGT
>NZ_KE150260.1 GCF_000411115.1 Capnocytophaga granulosa ATCC 51502
AGGATTCACTGGACTCTCTATCTTGATGCCCGTAGTACCTGTTACTAACTTACCACAGGTCTTAGGGGACGTATTCACATCCTTGATGTAAACATCCCAATAGCCTGGCGCTAAACCACTCTTGAAGTTAGATCCAGTATATGCTGCATCTGCTGGAGCATTCTGTGGATCGGTGGCATTCGTCCTATGTACAAAGGCATAGTGGTATGCTGCTGCTGGACTGCCGCCTCTGACTACATCTACAGTAATTTTTCCTTGGGTAGCTGATGATGTGCCACATGCCGCTGTCGGCTGAGTTACCGTATAGTCCGCCTGAGCTAAGTTATTTATCTCTGGTGAGATCGTCACCTCTATCTCTTGACCACAATTGTACTCATCTTTGGCTCTGATGACATAGACTACGCCTTTCTCCCAGCTATTTACCGTAGGAGCATCTATCACATCAGAAGTGCTTGGCGTTGACCACGCAGTGTCTGGCTCACTCTTCTTCTTCCATTGGTACTGAAGCGTACTGGTATAGTCGCGTGTGGCTGACCATGTAGGAGTAGAACCTGTTGCGGCATCCTTGATCTTAAGTGGCCCTATACCTGTATTAGAACTATTGGTACAATCCTCAAATTCGGCCTTGATCGGACTGAGCGCTACTCGCTTCTTTACCTTATAATTATATAAGGCAGCCGCATCCTTACAGCCATTCACATCCGCTATCCTTATCTGATAGTCTCCCGCTGAAGAAAATGTATACCAATACTTGCCATCTGTATCCCGTGGCAATGTCTCTTCCGCTCCCGCTGGATCCTTTACCTTTATCGTATAATTGTTATATGTTCCTGGCTGCTGCTTGCCTCCTGTTACATGGAACAAAGCTGACGGATCTGGTGAGGTCTTATGTGCATCAACTACCAATATCCTACGACGCCCTTCTCCACAATCCAAGTAGGTATGTGCCGAAGCGCCTCCACGCTGGGTGATCGTTACCTTGTCATAACCCTCTATAGCAAAATCTACCTTTATATCACAAGCCTGACCATCAGAAAACTTCTTTATAGCATCATTGGCCGTAATATACAAACTGTAATTGCCCTTGGTCAATCCCTGCAAATCTAAACGCTCCGCATTCTTCGTGCCCTGTTGCAATATAGGCGTTACCGTGCCCGCCTTTACCAATCGCCACTTATAGTCCTTGTTACCATAATTCTCTACCTTCACCTGCGCTGATCCATTGTTCGCCTGATAACATGTCTCTTCCGTGGTTTGGGTGATGGAAACAGCAAGCGCCTTATTGGCTGCTATGTCAAGTCTTTCATCTACCTTGAGGGTAGGACAATACACAGGCCCTTGCCATACTTCTATATCATCTATGGCAAAGTCGTTACCACACCAGTGGTTACGTGTATTTTGTATCTGTATTTTTACACGAGATACGTTACCTGGGTTTATATCTCCCAACTGGTCAGAGGAGATACGTACCCACTCTGTATTTCCTTGAGTATTATAAGGTATATCGCCTGAGGTTACCTGTCCTAACTCCACATTGGTAGCGGCATTGAGTACCCGTACACGAATATTTGGTTTGGTAGGTACCGTACCACAATAGTTAGGATTGGCAGTTGAATTATTTAAATTCATCACATATACCTCAAAGCCTATAGGTGCATTGGGTTCTATATCTACCGTTTTTTCATAAAGGGTTTCTCCAACACCAAGATTGGTGCCCATATCTATATACATATAGCGTCCCTTATCCTCTGTCCCATTGGAGGTATGATCCTTAGGTGCATCGGATATCCAAAAAGATTGAGCCACTGAACCTGTCCGATCCACACTACAAGCCCCTGCTGATGTCCACCATTTTTCATGAAATTCTCCATACCCTAATATAGCATAGTTATTAGGGCCTATATGGCAATCCCTAAAGGTTAGGTTAGGGGATATAGCGGTAGAAGCAGCATCACGGCCTAAGCCTGCAAAGTCAGTAGTAGCACCAATTCCAAAGTCCTCACGGAAGAGTAGTTTCTTAGGATTAACTGTCTTTCTATAGAATATACGTGCATACCTAGTATTTCCTGCATGTGTCTTATCAAAATCAAGACTATCTATTTTTCCCACTCCCTCAAACTGTCCATACCACTGATTAGGAAGTCCTGCTAGGGTATTTGCTTTTTCTACATGATAGCTATAGTCTGCACGATTAGTTGTGAAAGTAACTCGTGCTGCTCCTTCGCAATCATATTTTATTTGTTTTCCTACTGTAGGAGCTGCCAAAGGCTCTTCTACCTGTAGAGAGAAGGACATCTCGCAAGGGGTAAGACCACTTGCAGGGGCATGGCTCTTTATCTTAATGTTATAAGTACCTGGACTTAGATTATCCCAACGCAAATCATTGGCTACAAATGTTGCACTTGGATACATAGCTGAAGGGCTATTATTCCAAGAAAGACCTCCGTCCAAGCTCACATCATATTTGCCTCCTGGTCCTACCCCTCCTGGGGTACCATTACCACCGCCTAAGTCAGAGAGGCGTATAGAAGCATGGGCATGATCTGATGGATTTTGTATACAAGCCAAGTGAGAGACCATACCAAAGCCTTTGATTGGTTCTCCTGTCTTTACCTCTACTTCTATATCATCATAGCCTTCTCCTGTGAGATATTTTAGCTGATTGGTATTAGGGTCAGGTACCTGATAGCTTTCCTCTGGGTAAGTACAAGTCTTACTACCACGGGTATAGTATACCCTTAAGCGGTACCAACCAGCAGTAAGCCCTCTAAAGGTACCATTAGGATAATTCTGTTTTACCCAAGTATCAGTAGTAGGGTAACTATTACCTACTTTCTTCTGGATAGCATATTGTACTGTATATTTGGTATGATCAAACTGAGGGTTATTGATACCCATAGTAATAGTTCCCGCATTAGGATCACAATCCGCAGGAGTAGCCGACTTATCAAAAGTAGGTCTTGGTTGTTGTTTGTAATTTACATTGGTAAATGCCTTACAACCATTGGCGTCTATAACACCTACGATATAAGTCTTTTGATTATCACTTGCCTTAAAGTTAGGGTCATTGATATCGAAGGTATAGGAGGTAGCATTGCCTACATTGGGGCGTTGTAGTACCCCATTGGCTTCTACCCATACCGTATAAGGAGGAGTTCCTCCCTGATAAGTAATAGTAATCTTTTTATTAGGCCCACAAGTAGGCACCTCTTGAGCAGCGCTAAGCAACTTAAGCTCTGGAAGTTCCACAATCTCTATACTTCTAGAGGGAGAGGCACAATCACGATGTAAGGGGTGTATCGTTACCTCATAGGTACCCTTGGCCAAAGAGTTGAGTTTATTCTTTATTGCCGTAGGTGTATTGTCTGAGTCACGCAAGGCATCAGTAGTTACCTGATAGTTGGTTACCTCAAGACCTCCTACTTTTTTGACCACTACTTTCACAGGTAGGGTAACATCGTTAGAAACTCGTATGTTAAGCTTACCTCCTGAAGGATTCTCTCCTACACATTGTACATCGGTCTTAGTAAGGGTAAAGTTAGGATTTGTATTTCCACCAGTGGTTGCTAGTACCTCTATAGACTGCTCAAAGCTACAAACATTACTTTGGAACTGAGAGGCATTGGAACCGAGCTTAGGACGTAGAGTTACTCTATAAGTACCTGCTGTGGTTACCTCATGCTGAAATTCCTGTGCAGAGAGGTCTGTCCAATCTATGGAGTTAGATTGCCCATCTATCTTATATTGGTACTGCCCATTAGGGATATTAGTTACTTTGAGCCAACCACGAGAGACCATACCTCCCGGATTACAATCCAGTGGCATGATATTCTCCTTATCTAAGTTGTAAGTGACCACACTCTTATAGGCACGGAAGTAGAAGTCCATATCACAACCAGCATACTTGAGCAGGATTGCAAAGTGAGAACCATTATCAGCTACCTTATCGGCCGTAAGCCTAAAGGTTGCTCCTGTACCCAACTCTTCCCAGTTACTTCTTTCTGCCCCTATAGAAGCTGGCGGACAAGAAGGGGTTAGCTGGGCTGTGCTTCCCTTATACTTATACCATACAATTTTTTCATTAGGCAGGGTAAGTCCTGTAGCCAAATCCACATAATCACCACAGAGAGCTACTTGTAGGTATTCCAATCCCGTATTGTTACAAGTCTGTCTTTCCACTACCTTAGGGTTGTTGCGCAAGGGGTGGTTGGCATCACTTCCTGAACGAGGGGTAATATTATAGGTAATAGTAGCGGTATTGGCACAATCGGCAGAGCCACCTGTTCTTTCCAAGATATAAGTACCTGCAGCATTAACCTGATAGGTACGTTCGGTGGAAAGTACACCAGCTTGACCTTGTTTGGTCCATTTGTAAGAAGTATAGCCTGCACCTGCGTCCAATGTAAGAGAGGAACAATAAGGCATTGTATTGCTACCGACCTGCCCACAAGGCTCATCTTCTATATAGAAGGTAGTAGGAGCTGGCGCACAATCGGAAATCTTTTTACGAGAAAGTACTCTACTATTTCCATTATCCGCTGCTGGATTTCCTCCTAAGTCATAGGAAAGGGAAGGTTGAAACTCCAACTTGTTACTACAAGCATCCCTAAGCACACTACAGTCACTAGTTGTCTTGGCATTGATCACTATAGGTGCTGAAAGGGTAGTCATCCCTACAGGAAGATTGGCTGTAGGAATAGAAAAGATAACTTGGGTACGCCCGCTTACCTGCGTAGTTCCCATAAGAGTAGCCCCCAAAGGTAAAGCCTCATGGCTTACATAGGAGACATTGGCAGGAAGAAGGGCTATAAGTTGTACTGAATTAGAGGCAGCAATACCCTGCCCTAAGTTTCGTACCCTCATTTCATATTTAAAAGGGGTATTAAGGGGTAGTCTTGTTCCTGCTATATCTGCATTGGATGTGTTCTTTACTAAAGTTTCCAACTCATAGGTAGGTCGTGCTGTTACTGCTGAAGAAGCATTGATGATACGAATATAGGCATCATACCCACCATTACTTGCCTCAAAGGTAGTATTATAGGATATCGCACCTGCTGGTATTATATCTGCATTTCCAAAAAGGGACACATCCCAACCACGAGTGTCCTGTGCCGTTTCGTTATGTATAGTAGCAGTACCATTGAAGAAGTTTACTGGCGTTCGCCCATTATAGCCTATATCTGTTGCATTGACCTTAAATCGGTCTCCCGAACGGCCAGCTTCCCCGCCGAGGGTTACCTGACCAAAGAGCTCTCCCCCCCCCGATGATGGTTTTTGATATCCATTTATAATAGCATCTGTTCTACTATTACTTCCCCCTGCTCCTACACGTTCAAAACCACTTTGTATATGGATTACTTTGTTTTGTTGTTGCTTAGGATTTTCATAAACCACTACCAAAGCCCATCCTGCACCAAACTTCCAAGAATCCCCACCATTATTATAGATATTATTTACTTGATAAGTACCATTGAGGTTTCCTGCAGTGGCCAAGGCTTGTAGATCGGCCGTAACATCTGCCCAACGATAGTAATAAGAATCGTCGGTTACACGTGTTCCATCATTGATAATGGTCTTAGTAGGATCTATATCATCATTTTGTCCTGCTATATAAGTAGTATTATCAGTTTTATACCATACTAATCGTCCGTCATTGAAGGTATATTCAAAGTCTCCTACATTTCCTGGATTAGATCGGCACCCTCCTCTTTCTTCTTCTATAGTTACTGGAGGGAAGTTATAGGTGCCTATTCTAGTACCTCCATCATTGACCCAGTCAAAGCCTACTTTTCGCATAGTACCTCCCCTATAACCTTCTACCAAGATAGAAACTTTTCCACTAACTTTATATCTAAACCACCAAGTTTTGTAATTAAAGCGGAGTTTGCTGTGTCCTGCCTGTCGCATGTTTTTAACATTGAAGAGTACTGCTTCACGACCTGTTCCTGTATTATCACCACTCCATTGTGCAAAATTGGAAGGGAAGCCTGGTAACCCCATCTGAGTATTGGCACACCATCCTCCTACACCATAGAAAGGCTCGCTTACTGTTACACGAATATCAAGGTCTAGGCCGTCATCAAATTGTACACGATAGATCAGATAATCTGCATCGTCCCATTGTACGGCATTGGACTCTTCATGCCCTTGAGTAGAGGTAATGGTTTTACTCTGTCCCCCCGGCACTGTGAGACGTACAGCATTAGGATCTCCAGTTCCTCCTGCATGACCTGCCCAATAGAGACGTGCCCACTTCACAGTAGAGGGACAACCATCTATAGTAGGAATGTTAAGGTTATAACCTGCATCGGAACGATTCCCTATCAGTTTGAAATCCCCCCTGATTGATTTTCCTCCATTATCATATACAGTAGTGAAGGTTTGTTGTGCAAAAGCCGTTGTCCCTACTAAAGCTAATAAGGCAACGGTCAGTGCATACTGGAAGAATGATTTAAGTTTCATAATTGTTTGGTTATTATCTTACTCTTGTTTAGTTTCATTAATTATCAGTGTTCAGATGTCAGACATCTGTAATTGGCTTTATTATCTAAGTATTGCTAAATAAATGGTAATTCCTGCTACTACCCCACTGCCTACTATACCAAGTACCCAATATAAGATACGAATGCTTTCTCTCTTTTGAGTAAGTCTTGAGGCAGTACTGAATTTCAATTCGTCAACCTTATTCCTTAGGCTTCTGGCATGTATTACTTCTTTCATATCATTATTGGTTTTAGTGTCTATTAGTTCTAAAATAGCCTTTCAACAAACCAACTATCTATCTATCAACACATTACAAAACAACCCATTACATTGTATATGGGCACTCTATTTTTGGGCAAATATATATAATTTTTTAGAACTAAAAGAATTTATTTTACGAAAAATGTAAAGTTTATGAATAGTTTAACGATTTAGTAGCTAGTGGCTAGTTCCAATAGACTAACAACTAATAACTAACCACTATTTTGCTTCCAATACCCAAATACCACCGATGAAATCTATATTAAGCATATACTTACGCATAAGGTTCTGGGCATCTTCGAGGGAGAGGGCACCCTTACCTAAATATATATAGGTAAGACCATTCTTCTTATTTACAAAAGAACTTACTTCATAACGCTTGCCCATCTGCTGTAGGAAACTATAGGCATTACGAGGGTTAGCATATACCCCAATAACTACATAGTGTCCTGCTGGCACCCCTTCCATGGTCTCTGTCTTAACCGAAATAGGCGCTTGGTTCGGCTTCACCGGTTTAGGTTTTACCTCTGGATTGTGTGGTACCAAAGGTTGGGGTTCTTCTTTCTTAGGTTCTTCCTTAGCAGGTACCACAGGAAGCCTTGGTGGCTTAGCAGGAGCGGGGGGCGTGCGTTTTTGTCTCTCTCCACCAAACTGTACATTGAGGTATACTCCTAAAGTACTACCCAATTGAGGCACCTTCACACCCATGGCATTTTCGTACTCTATCCCAAGACTCCACTGCTGGCTAAGGTTAAAGCCCACCCCTGCTATAAGGCCATTGCGCTGGGTATAACCGAGATTAGCCCAGCCCAAGGCGGGTAGGTCTATCATGGCATGACCACCGAAGTTGTACCCATCGAATTCCTTGGTAGCCCGGAAAGCTACTGACCAATAGCCATCTTCTAAGAGATCACTTCTGGAATCCAAGGCCTTGCGATACATAAGTTGTGCGGTGAAGGTCTTATCTCGAAACTCTGTCATAGCCTTAGACGCTCCAGCAGAATAGTCAATGAGGTTCTCTGCTGTCCCCATAAGGTAGAAATCCCCAAAGGCAAGATAGCCCCCTGGTTGGAGGACGAAATCAAAGGAGTTACCCACCTGCAAGAGCGGATCGGCTGGGTCGGCCACACGGATACGTCCCTTGTCTAAGCCACTAAAGGATGGAATTACATTGAGTCCCATGCCTATACGCACATTATCCGAGAGGTGAATGAGGTGTCCATAGTTAAGCACCACTCCATAGTTGGTCATCACCGTTACATTGCGCTTGTATAGAAAAAGGTTCATAGAGCTGGTCTCCCGCCAGTTGCGGCCATAGGAGAGTCCCATGAGTGAAAAATTATCATTCTTATAACCCATCCACTGGTTACGATAGTACAGTCCCACGTTGTGTTCCTGATAATTGACAACAAGGGGAGCGGCAGGGTTAGCCACAAAGGTATTAAACCGTACAAAGGCATGGGTAGGCATCTGGTAAGGTACATAAAAGCCCTTTTGCTCTTGCGCCCAGGTGGAGACCATGGTCAAGAATAAAATACAAATCCTATAGTAGCGTCCTCTTTTCATTCTATTGTAATAGTGTTATGGTTCCGTTCTCTGTTTTTCCATCTTTTTCTAAGATATAGAAATAGTAGATGGCTGCCCCCCTCTGGCTCTCAGGTGGGGTAAAGTTCGGAAAATCATTGTTATATTGGTTTGCCTGATAGACAATTTCTCCTGTTTGCTTATAGATAGTCACCTTGGCACCTGCCCACTGAGCTGGCAGCATCCACTTACGGTTAACGTCCTCTCCTGAAAGGAGTAGTGTATTAGGAATCTCATTACCATCATAGGACACTGAATAGGTAATACTAATCACCCCTTCGGCATTGCCACAACTCTGGGCATAAGGCGTTAGGTCTATGGTATCGCCCCCTATGCTCACCTCCCCTGTCTTGAGTTTCACCACAAACTGGTATTGGCCTACAGCTTCTCTAAAGGCAGGGTCTTTATAAGGGATGGCAGGAATGGTGTATTTCTTATCCGCTTCAGTGGTTACTTCTTTTTTGAGTGTCCAAGGCTGGGAGTCATCCTTGCGGTAATTCCAAGTATAGGTAAAGAGTTCTTGTTGGAAATCGCCTTCTAAAGTAGGAATGAGATCCAAGGCTTGCTTGTCCTGCAATTCAGCTACCCCTGTATTGGTAGTGATACGTACCGCTGTGGGGAGCTTGATATCTACGAGCTTAACTTCATTGGAGTTAAAAGCTCCATTGACCATCAGCCTATATACACTTAGAGAACCCGAACGGGTAGTGGTAAGCTCCTTACCCATACCGACCCCTGCTCCGTCCTTTTTCCATTGGAGTGTATATTGGTCATAATCTGTACTAGGGACAAGGGTTTTCTTCTCTTCGCTGCCATTTACAATCACAGCCTCTAGGCTGGAGAGTTCCAAGATCGCATTGTTTGAACCACAAGGAGAAGTTCCTTGTTTGAAACCTATGGTAGGGATATAGCGGGAAGGTTCCTTGATCTGTAGCTTGAGTACCCCTTCGCTCACTTTGGTTTGGCAGGCATCATATACCTCGGCCACGAAAGTTCCTTCGGAAGGTACTTGGAAAGAGCGGGTGGTGTTCTCCTGTAATATATTGGTAGGGTCGTCCTCCTTAAACCATTTTACAGTAAGGGTTTCTGTGCTTGGAATATCCAATTCTATAATAGGACGACGATAAGGAAAAGCAAATACGACCTCCCCATTGGCATGGCCGAGCCACTTGATATCTCCTGCATTCACCCCAGAGCGATTGGTTATGGCTACTGTATTGGACTTAATCACACAGCCGCCAGCCTCGGTAAGGGTTACATAATAGCTTCCTATATCGGTAGCACCATAAGTATTGGCAGTAGCACCTGCTATTTCAGTACCATCTTTATACCACTTATAAGTACCTGTAAGGCTGGCATCTTTGAGCTTGGTGGTAAGGGTGATAGTTTGCCCTGTACACTTCACTTGGGTCTCCCCTCCTTCTATTTTCAGTAGATCGGCTGTAGTTCGAGCATTGAGCTTTACCTCAGCTGAGGTCATAGGACAATTAGATCCAGGTACACTTCTTACCTTGTAAGTTCCTGCCTCGGTAGCCTGATAGGTAGCTGTCGTAGCTCCTGGTATAGGGTTATTGTCCTTATACCACTGATAGGTAAAGGTAAAGCCAGGTTGTTCGTTGGTGATTTCTGATTCCAAAGTAAGGGTCTGCCCTGAACAAATATCACGAGTAGCATCGCCTTTTATCTTGATTCCCATAGAATTAGCTGAACCAGGTAGGGTAGCTTGTATCTCATTGGAACGCATAGAAGCTGCACAGCGCCCAAAATCAGGCTCTACTGAGTAAGACCCCGTTTGGGTTACGGTATAGCTGCTACCTGTAGCTCCTGCTATGAGATTCCCATCCTTATACCACTTATATTGAGCAGCAGTAGTACCTCCTGTTACAGAAATGGTACGACCTTCAGAATCAGGACAGATTTCTATCCCTTGGAAATTGTTAAGTTGCAGCGGGTCGGCATTACCCAAGTGGTGTGCCTCAAAAGGATCACTGATGCCAATGACCTCTGGAGAAGTACTACGGATACGGATTTTATACTGCTTTCCATCAGTAGTGGCAGGCAAACGAAAAGGAATTTCAAATATATCCGATTGATTTCCTCGTTCGGTAATCTCACCTAGCTTTACAGGAGCGGAGAAATCCCCATTGGGATCTGAGAGTTCTGCAATGAACTTATTATCTACATTGGCACGAGTCCCCTTCCATTTGAATTTTACCTTCACCTCTCCTGAAGAATTACGCACACAATAATAATTATCAGTACCTCCATTCCCTGTAATTATACTGTATATCTCACGTTTTGTCTGCCCATAAAGAGTCTGGATAAGCAGCACCAACAGCATACATAGTAAGTATCTCATTTTTTTCATAATAGGCTCTTTATTGATTGTTTGTTAAATTTATTGGTTAATTTATATTTTCTTTAAACAATGTGTTTATGTGACTTTTAGCCAATCACTAAACCAATGCAAATATATAAAAAAGTTTTTATTAGTTGGTTTGTCCTAAATAAAATTATCTTTCCTGTGCTTTCTTTTTTTATTTGGATACAAAATAAAATTTATTTATCTCAGGCAAATACAAGGGGTTAAAGAAATATTTTCTTTGCTTTTACCCACACCCAAAAAGTTATTAACATTTTTTAATGTTATAAACAATTACCCCTCCCCTACTCTTTTTATCAAAAAGATACATAGTATGGATAACAGGTTCTCTTGTTTGTGGTTAAATAAATATTAAATCAATGTAAAGCAATAGGGATTAAAATCAATATGTGTGACAAGTGGTTAGTAGTTAGTGGCTAGTGGCTAGTGGTTAGTCAAATTAGCTCATTGACAATTAACAACTAACAATTAACCATTAAAAAAGTTTGTTTCTTTAGAAAAAACCATGTACTTTTGTGGTAATGATACGTAACTATTGTTTTTCTCTTATCAATTATCTTCGCAGGCACAAGATCCGTACCGCCATAGGGGGCATCCTACTATTATGGTATATCTTTTGCTTGCCTAGCCCGCTTTTTAAGGAAGGCTATGCCACTGTGGTAGAGAGCCGAGAGGGCAAACTTCTTGGGGGTAAAATCGCCCCTGATGGCCAATGGCGATTCCCTGAGCGGGATACAGTGCCTTATAAGCTACGCGAGGCGATCTTGGCTTTTGAGGATGCTCACTTCTACTACCATTGGGGGGTGAATCCTATATCTACTGCTAAGGCCTTACTAACCAATCTGAGGCATGGGCATACTGTACGTGGGGGCAGTACCCTTACCCAGCAAGTGATTCGTTTAGCCCGCAAGAACAAAGCCCGTACTTACGGCGAGAAACTCATAGAGGCTATCTGGGCTACCCGCTTGGAGTTTCGCTACTCCAAGGAGAAGATCCTTGCCCTATATGCTTCCCATGCGCCTTTTGGTGGCAATGTGATAGGAGCCGATATGGCTGCTTGGCGCTACTTTGGTGTCTCTTTAGAGCAGCTCTCTTGGGCAGAGGCTTGTACGCTGGCTGTGCTGCCCAATGCTCCTGGCCTAATCTTTCCTGGACATAATCAAAACGCTCTGAAAAAAAAGCGTGATTTCCTTCTAGAGAAGCTCCTCAAAAATCATACCATAGATAAAACCACCTACGAACTCTCCCTTGAGGAGCCTTTGGTGGAGCGACCTCATGAGCTGCCCAATATAGCCCCACATCTTGTAGAGCGCATTGCTCGTACTACTCCGAACAAGCGACAGGTCACCACCATAGATTATTACCTGCAAGAGCGCGTGCAGGAGGTGATAGCCAAGTACTACCGACACTACAAGCGTTTCGAGGTGCATAACCTCTGTGCTCTGGTGGTAGATATCCAAAGCCGAGAGGTATTGGCCTATGTGGGCAATAGCCCTACCGATGAGCAGCACCATAAGGATGTAAATATCATTCACCGACCACGTAGTACAGGCAGCGTGCTGAAACCTTTCCTATATACTGCTATGCTTGATAGTGGTGAACTGTTACCTCAGGAGCTTGTGGGGGACATTCCTACCCATATTGGGGGCTATTCCCCTGAGAACTTTGAAAACACTTACGAGGGGGCTGTTCCTGCCGATGAGGCGCTGTACCGCTCGCTGAATATTCCCTTTGTGCTACTTCTACGCCAATATGGCATCAGCCGATTTTACCAACAGTTACAAAAGCTTCGTCTGCGCTCTATCAACCGCTCCCCTGACCACTATGGGCTGTCGCTCATTCTAGGTGGCGCCGAGTGTTCGCTTTGGGAACTTGCGCAGGCCTATGCCAATATGGGCTATGAACTGAATGAATATACACAAACAGGCAAATACCGCTCTCATGCCTTCCAGAGACTCACCTACCTCAGGGGCGAGCGTGATTATGGCACTTTACAAGAGGAAAAAAATCACTTTTCGGCAGGGGCTATCTATAAGACTTTTGAGGCACTAACTCAGGTGAACCGTCCTTCGTTTGACTCGGCTTGGCGCTATTATACCTCGTCTCGGAAAATTTCTTGGAAGACGGGTACCAGCTTTGGCAACCGCGATGCTTGGTCTATTGGCCTTACTTCCCGTTACTTAGTAGGGGTCTGGGTGGGCAATGCCTCTGGAGAAGGGCGCCCTGAACTTACTGGGGTGGGGACAGCCGCTCCTGTGATGCTAGAAATTTTCCAATTGCTCAAAAAAGACAAATGGTTTGATACCCCTTGGGAAGATCTTCAAAAGGTCGAAGTGTGTGCCTTAAGCGGTATGATTGCCAGCGACCTATGCCCTAAAAAAAACATTTGGGTACCTCATAGACAGCTACAGACCTCCCTATGCAAGTACCACCGCTGGGTGCACCTCTCTCCCGATGGCCTTTGGCAGGTCAACAGCAACTGTGAGCAGATCGCCAATATACGCTCAGAAAGCTGGTTTGTACTGCCGCCACTTATGGAGTGGTTTTATAAGAAAAAACACCCTTCCTACCAGGTGCTTCCTCCCCTAAGAGAGGATTGTCAGGAGGGAGACAAGCAGCAGGTATTGGATTTCATCTATCCCAAACATGGCACTACCCTACACCCCGCCAAGGGCTTAGGAGGCAGTCTCCAGCCCATTATAGCTCGTGTAGCCTATAAGTACCCAGGCAAGCTCTTCTGGTACTTGGACAACACCTTCTTGGGAGAAACCCTCCACTTCCACGACATGAAACTATATCTCACCCCAGGGGAACACCTACTTAAGTGCATGGATAGTAGAGGGAATGAGAAAACCATCTTAATAACGACGAGTGACTAATGACTAACGACTAGTGACTAATGACTAATGACTAATGACAATACCATACCAAGATTAGTCACTCGTCACTTGTCACTTGTCACTCGTCACTTGTCACTTGTCACTTGTCACTATCAAATGATTCCCTCCTGTATCAGGTTATGCAAGTGTATCACCCCTACGTACTTGCCTTGGCGGGTAACCAGTAGCTGGGTAATTTTGTGGTTCTGCATAAAGTCTAATGCATCTACGGCCAACACCTCGGCTGCTATAGTTTTGGGGTGAGTGGTCATGATGTCGCGCGCACGAAGTCCCTTGATTTGGTCGTAACGGCTGAGCATACGGCGAATATCTCCGTCGGTGATGACCCCTACGATATGTTCCCCATCGAGCACTGCTGTTACTCCAAGCATCTTCTGAGAGATTTCTACAATCACCTGCTTGATGTCCGTCTCTGGAGCTACCACAGGCACTTGATTTTTGGCTATGGCCTCTCCCACAGTGAGGTAAAGTCGCTTTCCGAGAGCACCGCCTGGGTGATACTTAGCAAAATCGGCACTGCCGAACTGCTTTACCTGCATGAGTGCGACGGCTAGGGCATCACCTATGACTAATTGGGAGGTAGTGGAAGTGGTCGGGGCTAGGTTATTCGGGCAGGCTTCTCTTTCCGTATAGGCATAGAGTACATAATCGGACTGAGTAGCCAAGAAAGATTCCTTATTGGCCGTAATGGCAATCAGTGGATTGCCTTCACGCTTGAGCAGCGGGACCAACACTTTGATTTCTGGAGTATTGCCACTCTTGGAAATACAGATAACCACATCGGATGGCTGTATCATACCCAAGTCCCCGTGAATAGCATCGGCTGCGTGCATAAAAATCGCAGGAGTACCTGTCGAATTCATCGTAGCGACCATCTTTTGGGCGATGATGGCGCTTTTTCCTATGCCTGTGATGACCACACGCCCTTTGGATTGTAGAATCGCCTGTACGGCACGAGGGAAGTTTTCATCTAAAAACTCTGTTAATTTCCCTAAAGAATCAAGCTCAATCTCAATGGTTTTGCGAGCAAAATCAAGTACATTATTAAAATTTTCCAAAATAGTTGATTTTAAATTTGCCACTTAAAAAAAAAGTTGTAATTTTATCCTGCAAAAGTAAAAAAAAATACTACATATAAAATACTACATATTATTATGAGTACTAATAATGTTGATTTACAAAAAGCATTAAAAAGCATTTTTGGCTTTAGCGGATTCAAAGGAAAACAAGAAGACATTATCCGTAGCATCATGGAGGGCAACCACACCTTCGTTCTGATGCCTACAGGTGGTGGAAAATCACTATGTTATCAGCTCCCTGCGCTTTTGAAAGAAGGGACAGCTATTGTGATCTCTCCCCTTATCGCTCTGATGAAAAACCAAGTGGATGTCGTTCGCGGCATCTCAGGCACTGATAAAATTGCCCATGTACTGAACTCCTCCCTTACCAAGGGGGAAATACGTACCGTTATGGAGGATATTCGCAATGGGGATACCAAACTGCTGTTTGTAGCCCCTGAATCCTTGACCAAGGACGAGTACGCTGATTTTCTCAGAACGATCAATATCTCCTTCGTAGCTGTAGATGAGGCACACTGTATTTCCGAATGGGGGCATGACTTTCGCCCTGAGTACCGAAATATCAAGACAATTATCGATCGCTTGGGCGAAGGAATCCCTATCATAGCCCTTACCGCTACAGCTACTACCAAGGTACAGGAGGACATTCTCAAGAACTTGGGGATTCCGCAGGCCAATGTGTTCAAATCGTCCTTTAACCGACCCAATCTCTATTATGAGGTACGCCCTAAAACAAAGAATATCAATAGTGATATCATTCGTTTTGTCAAGCAACGCCCAGGCCAATCAGGTATTATCTATTGTCTAAGCCGCAAGAGTGTAGAGGAACTCGCCCAGACCCTACAGGTCAATGGTATTACCGCAATCCCCTACCATGCAGGGCTTGATGCCAAGACCCGTGCTAAGCACCAAGACATGTTCCTTATGGAAGAAGTAGAGGTAGTGGTAGCTACCATTGCCTTTGGTATGGGGATTGATAAGCCCGATGTACGCTTTGTGATTCACTATGATATTCCTAAGAGTATTGAGAGCTACTACCAAGAGACAGGCCGCGCAGGCCGCGACGGCGGAGAGGGCTATTGCCTGGCTTTCTACTGCTATAAGGATATAGAGAAATTGGAAAAATTCATGGTAAGCAAGCCTATAGCCGAGCAAGAGGTAGGACAAGCCCTCTTGCAGGATATGGTTGCTTATGCTGAGACTTCCAGCTCCCGACGCAAGTTCATTCTACACTATTTCGGAGAAGAGTTTGACGAGATCAATGGTGAGGGTGCCAATATGGACGACAATATGCGCTACCCCAAGACCAAGAAAGAAGCCAAAGATCAAGTCTTCATGCTCCTAGACGTGATTGACAAAACCCGACAAAGGCTCAAAGCCAAGGATTTAGTGAATGTGCTGACTGGAAAATATTCTGCCATTATCAAGTCCAACCTTTTTGACCAACAGGATTTTTTTGCCTGTGGTGCGGAGTTCGATAGTCGCTTTTGGATGGCGCTGATTCGCCAAGTGATGGTCAATGATTATATCCGTAAGGATATAGAAACTTATGGGGTAATGTTCCTCACTGATAAGGGACGTGATTTTCTCAAGAAACCACACTCCTTTATGATGACCGAAGACCATAATTTCGAGGAGGATATAGAAGAGCCCGCTAAGAATACCATTTCTGTTCTTGACGAAACGCTCTTAAAATACCTCAAGGACTTGCGCAAAAAGGTAGCCAAGGAATTTGGCGTACCTCCCTTTGTGGTCTTCCAAGATGCCTCTTTGGAGGATATGTGTATGAAATACCCTATTACGATCTCGGAACTGACCAATGTCTTTGGCGTAGGAGAAGGGAAGGCTAAGAAATATGGTAAGGACTTTATTGCCCTGATTAGCAAATATGTAGAGGAAAATGATATCATACGTCCCGAAGACCTTATCGTAAAAACCACAGGCGCCAATTCTGCCCTTAAGCTATTCATTATCCAGAACATAGACAAGAAACTACCTCTTCCTGATATTGCTAAAGCCAAAGGTCTCTCCATAGATGAGTTTCTCAAGGAAATGGAGCAAATCGTATATAGTGGCACCAAAATCAATATCAACTACTGGATAGATGAGATCTTGGACGAAGAGCAACAGGAAGAACTCCATGACTATTTCTTAAATGCCGATACTGATAAGATTTCCGTAGCCTCCAAGGAGTTTGGCGGAGATTATGAAGACGACGAGTTACGCCTCTATCGTATCAAGTTTATCAGCGAAGTAGGAAACTAAGATAGTGACTATCACCCCACGCATGGGGCTATCCTTGGCCAACAAATACCAAATACAAGCGGGCTATTCCTTACCTCTGAGAAATGAAGCTACTTTTAATGGTTTTACCTTGTCGGTAGTCATTAATTTCTTCGAGAGAATGACCCCTTGGAAATTCTGAATACTTTATCTTGTAACTCAAACTAAAACTTAACACCTAAAATGGCAGAAGAAATCAAAGAAAGATCCAACAATTTTATAGAAAATATCATAGAGGAAGACCTCGCTGCAGGTTTTGCTGACAAGCAATTGCGTTTTCGCTTTCCTCCAGAGCCTAATGGTTACTTACACTTGGGACATGCTAGCTCTATTTGCCTAAACTTTGGCTTGGGCTTGCGCTACAATGCCCCTGTAAATCTACGTTTTGACGATACCAACCCCAGCAAGGAAGAACAAGAATATGTAGATGCCATCCGTCGCGATGTGGCATGGCTCGGCTTCGAATGGGACAAAGAGTGCTACGCCTCTGACTATTTCCAAGAACTATATGAGTGGGCAGTGATGCTCATAAGGCAAGGCAAGGCCTATGTAGATAAGCAAACCTCCGAGGAGATTGCTGCTCAAAAGGGTACTCCTACCACCGCAGGTACTGAAAGCCCTTACCGCAATACTTCCCCAGAGGAGAACCTTGCCCTTTTTGAGCGCATGAAGAATGGGGAGTTCGACAATGGTACCTATGTATTACGTGCCAAGATTGATATGGCCTCGCCCAATATGCTCATGCGTGACCCTATCATCTATCGTATCATGAATGCCTCTCACCACCGTACAGGGGATAAGTGGCATATCTACCCTATGTATGATTGGGCACATGGGGAAAGTGATTACTTAGAACAAATATCTCACTCGCTCTGTACCTTGGAGTTTCTACCCCATAGAGAACTCTATGATTGGTTCTTAGACCAGATCATCCCTCAAGGGGAAAAGGTAGTACGCCCTAAGCAACGAGAGTTTGCCCGTCGTAACCTTAGCCATACCATTGTAAGTAAGCGCAAGCTATTGCAGCTAGTCAATGAGCACTATGTAGCAGGCTGGGACGACCCTCGTATGCCTACTATTTCTGGTTTGCGTCGTCGTGGTTATACTCCTGAGGCCATCCGCAAGTTTGCCGACACCATTGGTATTGCCAAGCGTGAAAACCTTATAGATGTCTCTCTCTTAGAGTTTTGTGTACGCGAAGACCTCAACAAGAAGGCCAACCGTGTCATGGCTGTACTTGACCCTGTAAAGGTCGTAATCACCAACTACCCAGAAGGCCAAGAGGAGTGGCTTGATGCCGAAAACAACCCTGAGGTAAGCCCTATGACCTACCGCAAGGTGCCTTTCTCTCGTGAGCTGTATATAGAGCGTGAGGATTTCCGCGAAGAAGCCGACAAGAAGTATTTCCGCCTGAAACTAGGAGGAGAAGTACGCCTAAAGAATGCCTATATCATCAAGGCAGAAAGCGTAGTAAAGGATAGTGAAGGCAATATCACCGAGATACACTGCACCTACGACCCCGACAGCCGCAGTGGTAGTGGCACTGAGGCAAGTACTCGCAAGGTAAAAGGTACCCTCCACTGGGTCTCTATTCCTCATGCCATAGCCGCCGAAGTACGTCTCTATGATCGTCTCTTCACCATAGCCGAACCCGATCGCCAAGAGGATAGTTTTCTTAATTATATCAACCCCAATTCACTCAAGACCATCACTGCCTATGTGGAACCTAGCCTACAGACAACTCAAGTGGGCGATACAGTACAGTTTCAACGTCTTGGCTACTTCTGTGTAGATCCTGAGAGTACCACCGAGAAACTCGTCTTTAACAAGACTGTAGGACTTAAGGACACTTGGGAGAAGATAAAGAGTGAAGAATGATAAATGAAAGGTTATGGAAAAACTATCCATTCTGTAAAATTTCCTGAACTAAGTATCAATACTAAAGCTATCTTTGAAGAATAAATCCTATGTCTAAGATCTTTCTCTTTCCCCTGTTATTTATCTGTTGTACCATAGCAGACAAGCAGGACTCTTTAGAGAATCAAGCAGATTCTCTTAGCTCTATTGATAAGGAGCTACTACTGACATTGGTCAATGCTCAAAGAAGTCAAGGCTGCCAATGTGGAGGCACTTATTACCCTGCGGTACCGCCCTTGACATGGAGTGACAAACTTGCCACTGTTGCCCAAAAGCATAGCAATGAGATGGCACAGCGCAACCAGCTAACCCATAGTAGTAAAAATGGTGATGACCCTGGCAAACGCCTAAGCAAAGCAGGCTACCACTGGCGTGCCTATGCAGAGAATGTAGCTATGGGCTATTCCGACGAAAGAGCAGTAATACAAGGTTGGCTCAGTAGCCCCGCCCATTGCGCCAATATCATGAACCCTCATGTAAAGGAGATGGGTGTTGCCCACAAGGGCAAATACTGGACACAAGTCTTTGGAAGTGAAGATTGAAAAAGTAAAGAGTGAAAAAGATGAACTTTTCACTCTTTACTTTTTACTCTTTACTTTTTACCTTTTAACTACTCTGGGTAATTTAAATTCTCCTCTTTCAAGTGGTAGAGCACCTCTTCCAAGTATTTTTTGGCTTCATACTTAGCCATAGGTAGGTTATTGTTGTAATAATTACCACATTCTACAGCGGAAGCGCCTGGGATATCTCCCTCGAAATTGGCCATATACTCAAAAAGACGAGTAATCAGTGGGGCTATATCTTTGGAGGTATAGTCGCCTGCCAGAATCAGGTAATTCCCTGTCATACAGCCCATAGGCCCCCAATAGATGATCTTATCCTTCCAATCACTATTACGTAGCCATGTAGCGGCCAAGTGCTCCATAGTGTGTATCTCTGCTCCTCCTAATACTGGTTCTCGATAGGGGGCTTTCATACGAATATCAAAAGAGGTAATCACTTCATTACCTACTACATCTCGGCGAGAGAGATAAATCCCCCGCTGTAACTTGAGATGATCTACACAAAAACTTGCAATTCTTTCCATTCTTTATAATTAGTTGTTAGTTATTAGTGATTAGTGGTTAGTCATTTGTCACTTGTCATCAGTCACTTGTCATTAGTCACTTGTCATTATCCTAAGATCATTCCTGCAATAGTAGCTGACATCAGTGAGGCAAGTGTACCACCTAATACCGCCTTAAGACCAAATTCTGAAAGTGTCTTACGCTGACCAGGGGCAAGTGAACCGATACCACCTATCTGAATACCAATAGAGGCAAAGTTGGCAAACCCACATAGGAGATAAGTGGACATAATTACCGACTTTTGGTACATGAGGTGTATAGGGGCTTCAGGATTTTTTAGTGTAGCCAATTGGGTATAGCCTACAAATTCTGAAGCAGCGAGCTTAATTCCTAAAAGCTGTCCTACCAGCATCATATCTTCCTTAGCAACTCCAATGAGCCACATAATAGGAGAGAAAATAGATCCCAAGATCATCTCCAAAGAGAAGCGATCGTAAGGAAGCACACTACTATCTTTGATAATCGGATTCAGGTAAGTAATATCTCCTACCCAGCCCAAGAAATAGTTGATCATGGCAATCAGGGCAACAAATACCAAAAGCATAGCCCCTACATTGGCCGCTAGCTTAAGTCCTTCGCTAGTACCTGTGCTAATTACATCAAGGACATTGCTGCCAAACTTTTCGCTGGAGGTCTCATACATCGTGGGAATAACTTCCTCTTGTGGGTAGAGCATCTTGGAGATCACCACCGCCCCAGGAGCAGCCATGACAGAGGCCGCCAGTAGGTGCTTGGCAAACTCTAACTTCATCACTGGGTCATTCCCTCCTAAGAAGTTGATATACGAGGCCAATACTCCTCCTGCAACCGTAGCCATACCGCCCACCATAACAAGGAGGATTTCACTCTTGGTCATCTTCTCCAAATAGGACTTAATCATCAGCGGGGCTTCGGTTTGCCCTAAAAATATATTACCTGTAACTGAAAGACTTTCTGCCCCCTGAGATCTTTAGAGATTTGCTCAATACCCAAGCCAGCGCACGAGTAAATATCTGAATGATTCCATAATAAAATAGAATAGAGGTAAGGGCGGAGAAGAAGATAATGGTAGGTAGTATCTGAAAGACAAAGATATACCCTATACCATTGATATCCATAAGGTTGCCAAAGAGGAAATCACTCCCCGCCTTGGTAAAGTCCAAGATAAGCAAGAAGAAACTCCCTGCTACTTCAAAGACCTTTCTGACCCACTCCACTCTCAGTACACCAAAGGCCAAGAAAAGTTGTATAGCCAGTCCTATACCGACCGTCTTCCAAGCAATCGCCTTGCGATTGTGGCTAAAGAGGAAGGCTATCATCAGCAGTACGCACATACCCAATAGGCCTCTGAGTACACTCTCTACGCTCATACCCGCACTTGGGATCATACTCGCTTGTGATTGAGCCATACCTGCAACAGGCAGCACAAGGAGGATAAGTGTATGTATAAGTTTCATATGATCCTGTTTTTATATTTTCTTTCTTCTGGTAAGTTCTTCTTGGATTTCAGCTGCCAATTCGTAGTTTTCTTCCTCTATGGCCGAATCCATAAGTTTTTCTAATTCAGTGGTCAGATAGCGTTTTAGGTTCTTATTACCTGCTGCACGAGGAGCAGGAGTATCCTCTGTGAGGATATCTTGTTCCTGGGTCTGAGCCGTACCATACCTCTCTACCAATTCCTTAATCATAAAGATGGGTATCTTTCCCACTATAGCCATGGCCATGGCATCGCCTATACATATAGGTTGCATGCCTGTCTCCTCCTCTCCCTTATAGAGCATATGAGCATAGAAAGTTCCTTCCCGAAACTCAGTGATTTGTATCTGAGTGATTTGTATCTGGTTGGCTTTCATAAGGTTGAACAACACATTATAGATAGGCGGTTGGCTGATGAAGAACCTCCCATAGTTGCTATATTGTATAGCCATAGCCTCTCGCTCTCCAATCACAATAGGTACTTGTCGCGCTCCTTCTGTTTCTTTTAGAAGGAGCACATAGCTTCTAGCCGACATCTCACCGAGTGATTTTATGTACATCTGTGTCCATTCCATAGTACGTATAATAGACTGCAAAAATAGAGAAAATTCTCCATTTGTACAACCTTTAAGCCGATGAATTTTCGCTTGTTTTTTTCCAAGAAAAGTTATAACTTTGCCCAAAATAAAACCAAGCTTTTTATGAATTATACAATTCTCTTTTTTGTTCTATTAGGTTTGTTTCTGTTCTTCTCTCTATTTTTCACAGTGAAGCAACAAACAGCTGTTTCTATTGAGCGTTTTGGAAAATTCCAAAGCATTCGCCATTCTGGATTACAACTAAAAATTCCAGTGATTGACAAGGTAGCTGCACGTATCAGCTTAAAAATACAGCAATTAGATGTTATTGTGGAGACTAAGACCTTAGACGATGTATTTGTCAAAATCAAAGTCTCAGTACAGTTTGTCGTAATCAAGGACAAGGTGTATGATGCTATCTACAAGCTCGAATACCCTCATGATCAGATTACCAGCTACGTATTTGATGTGGTGCGTGCCGAAGTACCTAAGATGAAATTGGACGATGTGTTTGTCAAGAAAGATGATATTGCTATAGCCGTAAAGCGTGAGGTACAGGAATCCATGGAAACTTATGGGTATGATATCATCAAGACTTTGGTTACTGATATAGACCCTGATGCGCAGGTAAAAGCCGCTATGAACCGCATCAATGCTGCCGAACGTGAAAAAGTAGCTGCTCAGTATGAGGGGGATGCCCAGCGTATCTTGATTGTAGAAAAAGCCAAGGCCGAGGCAGAAAGCAAGCGCCTACAAGGACAAGGTATAGCCGACCAACGTCGTGAGATTGCACGTGGGTTAGTAGAAAGTGTCGATGTGCTTAACAAAGTAGGCATCAGCTCTCAGGAGGCTTCTGCACTGATTGTGGTAACCCAGCACTATGATACCCTACAGGCGGTAGGACAGGACACCAAGAGCAACCTTATCCTCCTTCCCAACTCCCCACAGGCAGGTGCTGAAATGCTCACCAATATGATCGCTTCTTTTGCCGCCTCTAACCAAGTAGGGGGAATGATAAAAAAGAAAGAATAAAAATCATTAATGATTAATGCCACTAATGATTAATGGCATTAATCATTAACCATTAATCATTAACCGTTAATCATTAATCATTGACAATTGGTTTATTTGATTCAGGGGTAGGAGGTACTACTATTTGGAGGGAAGTGGTGCGCCAGCTTCCCTATGAAAGTACCTTATTCTTAGCCGATAGCCTCAATGCTCCCTATGGGGAAAAGTCTACGGAGGAGATTATAGCTCTTTGCGAGAAAAATACCGAGTACCTATTAGACCACAATAGCAAACTCATTATTGTAGCCTGCAATACAGCTACTACCAATGCCATAACTCACCTTAGGGCTAAGTACAAAGTGCCCTTTATAGGGATAGAACCTGCTATTAAGCCTGCGGGACTTTATAGCCAGACAAAAACAATCGGGGTGTTGGCCACACAGAGTACGCTAAGGAGTGCTTTCTTTGCTAATACTTGTCAGCACTTGCTTGATAAGGGAGTACGTGTGCTTAAGCGAGAAGGAATAGGGTTGGTGCCTCTTATTGAGGAGGGAAAAATAGATACCCCTGAGATGTTCGCCCTTTTAGAACAATATCTCCGTCCTATGATCGCTGAGGGAATGGATTATTTGGTCTTAGGCTGTACCCATTACCCCTATCTTACCTCCCTTATCTCGGAGATTTTACCAGAAAATATCCGTATTTTAGATTCCGCTGAGGCAGTAGCCAAACAAACCAAGCGTATTCTCTCCCAAAACAACCTACTGGCCAAGGGAGAAGTTTCGCCCACCCACCTTTGGCTGACGAACAAGCAAGTGGAAATACTTAAGTCCTTTGCTCCCCCACAAGTAAAGGTACAATATGAAAAGTTTTGAGTAATGAATTTTGAGTTCTTTGCAACTTAAAACTTAAAACTTAAAACTTAAAACTTAAAACTTAAAACTTAAAACTCAAAACTTAAAAACATGACCTCACAAGAGATAAGAGAGTTATTTCTAAAATTTTTTGAGAGCAAGGGACATACCATAGTACCCTCTGCTCCTATGGTGATTAAGAACGACCCTACCCTGATGTTTACCAATGCAGGTATGAACCAGTTCAAGGAATTTTTCTTAGGCAATGCCAAGCCTAAGTACAAGCGTGTGGTAGATACCCAAAAGTGTCTCCGTGTATCGGGTAAGCACAATGACTTGGAAGAAGTAGGACGTGATACCTACCACCATACTATGTTCGAGATGTTGGGCAACTGGTCTTTTGGCGACTACTTCAAGAGGGAAGCTATCAGTTGGGCATGGGAACTGCTCACCGAAGTATATAAGATTCCAAAAGAAAACCTATATGTAACCGTGTTCGAAGGAAGTCCTGAGGAAGGCGTACCCTTTGACCAAGAGGCTTATGATATTTGGAAAGAGCGTATCGCCGAGGATCATATTCTCTTAGGAAATAAAAAGGATAATTTCTGGGAAATGGGTGATCAAGGCCCTTGTGGTCCTTGTTCTGAAATTCATGTAGATATTCGTTCGGAAGAAGAAAAAGCTAAGGTAGCAGGTCGTGATTTGGTCAATAATGATCACCCACAGGTAATTGAGATTTGGAACAACGTCTTTATGGAGTTCAACCGCAAGGCCGATGGTTCCTTGGAGAAACTCCCTGCACAGAATGTGGATACAGGTATGGGCTTTGAGCGCCTTTGTATGGTGCTACAAGGCAAGCAGTCCAACTATGATACGGACGTCTTTACACCCCTGATCCACAAGGTAGAAGAGATTACCAAAACTAGCTATACCAATGGGATCAAGGTAACCCCCGAAGAAGAACAGATCAATGTGGCGATACGTGTGATTGCCGACCACATTAGGGCGGTCGCCTTTGCTATAGCTGATGGGCAATTGCCCTCCAACAATGGAGCTGGTTATGTGATTCGCCGTATCTTGCGCCGTGCCATTCGTTATGGCTTTACTTTCTTAGGACAGAAAGAACCTTTCATCTATAAGTTGGTAGAGACCTTGGCTAAGCAAATGGGCAGCACTTTCCATGAGTTAGAAAAAGAGTTCCTCTTGATTGTAAGTGTGATTAAGGAAGAAGAAGCCTCTTTCTTGCGTACATTGGAGCAAGGACTATTGATGCTAGATGTAATGATACAGAACACTACCGATAAGCAACTCTCAGGTAGTAAAGCCTTTGAACTCTATGATACTTATGGTTTTCCTAAAGACCTCACTGCCCTTATCCTTTCAGAACGTGGTATGACCTTGGACGAGGCCTCTTTTGAGGAGCACCTCCAAAAGCAGAAAGAACGCTCTCGTGCTGCCGCTCAAGTGAAAGCAGGTGACTGGGTCGTACTTCGTGATGACGAAGAAGAAGAGTTTGTCGGATATGATACACTGGAGGCAGTGGTTCGCTTGGTCAAATACCGTAAGGTAGAAAGCCAAAAGGACGGTACCCTTTACCAATTGGTGTTCAACACTACTCCTTTCTACCCTGAAGGAGGAGGACAAGTAGGAGACCGAGGTACGTTACAGTCGGCCAATGGAGAAATCATTTATATTATAGATACGAAGAAGGAGAACAACCTTATTATCCACTTAGCGGAACACCTGCCCGAAAACCTTACCGATCCGTTCAAGGCGGAAGTGCACCTTGCTGGTCGTACTTTGGCACAAGCCAACCACAGTGCTACTCACCTATTGCATCAGGCTCTAAGAGAGGTATTGGGTACCCATGTGGAACAAAAGGGTTCGCATGTATCTCCAGAGGCTTTGCGCTTTGACTTTTCACACTTTGCCAAACTCACTCAGGAAGAACTCACTGAGGTAGAGCGCTTGGTGAACAAACGTATCTATGAGAAAATTCCACTTCAGGAGCATCGCAATATTCCTATCCAACAGGCTTTGGAGGCTGGAGCTATGGCACTCTTTGGAGAAAAATATGGCGATAAGGTACGTATGATACAGTTTGGCGAAAGCCGAGAACTCTGTGGGGGTACCCATGTGAAGAATACAGGAGACATCTGGTTCTTTAAGATTGTTTCCGAAGGAGCCGTAGCCGCAGGGGTACGCCGTATAGAGGCTATTACCAATGCGGGTGCCCTTAAGCACTTCTTATTACAAGAGAAACTCTTGGAAGAGGTTAAGTCCTCCCTTAAAAACCCTCAAGATCCTGTCAAGGCTATTGCTAATTTACAAGAGGAAAATGCACGCCTACACAAGGAGTTGGAGCAACTCAAGAAAGAACAAGCCAAACAGCTCAAGGGCGAACTCAAGGGCGAGTTTGTTCCCGTTGGTGATGTACAATGTCTTACTAAGCACTTGGATTTGGATGTAGCCACTCTTAAGGACTTAGCCTTTATGCTTGGTGAAGAGGTCAAAGATGCCTTTATTCTCTTTGGCTCTGCTCAAGAAGATGGCAAGGCCTTACTCTTGTGCTATATCAACAAGGAATTGGCTAAGAATAAAGGTTTAGATGCAGGAAAGATTGTACGCGAATTGGGTAAATGTATCCAAGGAGGCGGCGGAGGTCAGCCTTTCTTCGCTACCGCAGGGGGTAAAAATCCTGAAGGTATCGCTGAGGCTTTGGAAAAGGTAAAAACCATGTTATAACACCTATAACAAAATAGCTAATACATAATAAATGGCGTTTCTATTTATGTAGAGACGCCATTTGTTGTGTTTTAAAAAATATACTGAGCTGCTGCCCTATCATATTTTTCAGGATATTTTTCTTTTACATAAGAATTGACATCAAAGAGAATACGCAGGGTGATAGGGATGTTTTTCTCCTTATATCGGCGTGCCCAAAAGGAATATGCCCAGCGTATTGCTGTATCTTCTATATCACTATTGTTCAGATCTCGGCGGAGTTCCTCAGAGAGGTTGTGCTGAGTATATATCCTTACCAGTCCTCTTAGTTGGTTTTCTAGCATCCATTTCTCACTATAACCTCCTGAAGCAGGCTCTTCTTTCTCGGTTTGCTCCATCACTCGGTAGATGTCTTTGTATAAAGAGATATTGTTCTTATCCAGATAATACACCTTAAGTAGGTAACGCGCTCTAGCACTATAACGGAGCAGTTGATTTTGATCCATATTTTCTAGGGTAAAAGTACCGAAATGTTTCCAAAAAGAGGAGAGCATATAAGAGTCTTTGCCGAGTTCCGTCACGAAATTATAGAGGTCTTTTCCATGAGCATCTTTGCTTTCTTTACTACGGTCTATCTCAGGAGAGATTTCTTCTAAACCAAGTACAGATTTCACCTGATCGAATAATTTTGTAAAGAAATCACGACCAAATTTGTCAGAATCCCACTTGTAAAACTCCTCAGGCTTATCCCATTCCATATAATCCTCTTGGTCTGCCTTAAAAGCAAGCGGATTGTAGGTCCCTTTGGTTTCTTCTTCAATACGATAGGTAATACAAGGCTCATCCTCTTCTTCAGGACTCTCTTCTATAGGTTCTTCTTCTTCATAATATACATAAGAGTCGGTCGCTCTTGGCTCAGGGTCGTAATCTTTATTGATATAGGAATAGTCATCAAAATTCGGCTCTTTCGGCTGTTTATGATAGGCATAGATACTAATACCCGATACAAAGGCAAGGGTGATACCACAAATGGCCAAAACCACACCTCCCAATAGCCGAATACCGTGCCGCCAAAGCCATCTGCCTAAAAGAAAAACGGGAAGACACCCCACAAAGACAGCTAAAAACATAAGTAAGGAGGTATCTTTTTCTATTTCAAAGGAAAAATGATTCGTCAGATAGATGATAAGATAATTGACAACCAATATACCTATGAAAATAACCTCCCCCAGTAGGAAATCCTCCATCCAAGGCAAGGGTTTGAGTGTTTTTTTCTTGATATGATACCAAATAACCCCTATGATATTTCCCACTACCATAGAGAAAAACAAGAAATAGCAGAGCGAATGTAACAATAGGAAGAAAGAGTTACCATACTGGCTGTTATCGGTAAGCACATAAAAGGGAGCTAGTACGATTTTTAAGAATTCTTCAGCAGGTTCGTACCCATACAGATAGACCTTATCGTTGATAAATTGGGTTATAAAAACAAGTAGGCCAACGATAGCAAGCGAAGTGAGTTGCACCAATACTATCGAACGTAAAAGATATTTTTTCATAGGCTTTTGTCTTTCTTATACAGAACAAAAGTAAATAAAATTTTTCATATATAAGAAAAAAATAGTATCTTTGCCTCCTTAAATTAAGTATAAATAAAAATGACTCTTACTGTCAATGACCTTAAGCGTGGGGATAAATGCCTGATCAAAGAAGTAGTTACCGAACAGTTGCCTATGAAGCTGTTGGAACTGGGGTGTCTCCCCGGCAATAGTATAGAACTGGTGGAGATAGCCCCTTTGGGTGACCCGCTCTATTTGATTATTAATGATACTCATATGGCTATTCGCCGAGAGATGGCACAATATATTGAAGTAGAATTCTCTAATTCAGATTCCAATGAGTAAGCATGAGATAAAAGTAGCACTGATAGGAAACCCCAATGTGGGAAAATCCTCTATCTTCAACTTGCTAACGGGTATGAACCAGCATGTGGGGAACTACCCAGGGGTTACTGTGGATAAGAAAGTAGGCTTTTGTAAGCTTTCCCAAACGATCAATGCCCGAATATACGACCTACCAGGTACCTATAGCACCAATCCCAATTCTATGGACGAGAAGGTGGCCATCAGTTGTCTCTTGGACAAAGATGATATAGACTTTCCCGATGTGGTAGTGCTGGTGGCCGATGTGGAGAACCTCAAGCAAAACCTCTATCTCTATACCCAGATAAAGGACTTTGGCATTCCTATGATCTTGGCAATCAATATGGCCGATCGGATGAAGCCTCGTGGTATCACCATAGATATACCCGCCTTGGAAGCCGCACTCCATACACGCATAGCTCTTGTGAGCACTCGACAGAAAATGGGGATAGAGGAGTTGAAAGAGTTGATTATCAATTACAAGAAACTCCCCTTGGAGAAGGTTATAGATATCAACCGTATAGACCCTACTTATTTCAAAACGCTCAAGGAGAAATTCCCCAATGAAGAATTAGGCAAACTCTGGATGGTCATCTCTCAAAACTTTGAGGTGATAGGGGCACTGCGCAAGGTAGAAATTCAAAAAGAGCATATAAAAACCGAGGCCGAAATCAAGAAAATGCAGCAGCGGGAGACCATTCTCCGTTATCAGGCTATAAACCATGCACTCAAGGATACTTATAAGGTAACAGCAGTGGGTACTCGTGCCCTTTTGGATAAAATTCTTTTGCACAAGGTATGGGGCTATGTGATTTTTATGGCCATATTACTGCTGATTTTCCAAATGATATTCTATGTAAGTGAATACCCCAAAGGATGGATAGAAAGCGCCTTAGGCTGGGTAGGCACTTGGATCGGCAATGTATTGCCCGAAGGCTCGCTCACCTCCCTTCTGGTAGATGGGGTGATTCCAGGGCTTACTGCCGTAGTTTCTTTTGTTCCCCAGATAGCGCTGCTCTTTTTCTTTATCTCCCTACTAGAGGAAAGCGGCTATATGAGTAGAGTGGTTTTCCTTATGGATAGGATCATGCGTCCCTTTGGGCTTAATGGTAAGGGAACTATTCCGCTAATCTCAGGTGCTGCCTGCGCTATACCAGCGGTAATGGCTACCCGTACTATTGAGAGCTGGCGTGAGCGATTAATTGCTATTCTGGTAACTCCCTTTATTACTTGTTCTGCAAGACTGCCTATCTATCTGATTATGATAAAGCTCGTGATTCCAGAGGGAAATTACTTCTTCTTTAACAATCAGGCAGTAGCGCTTTTCTTACTCTATATGTTTGGCGTATTTATGGCCATCTTCTCCGCTTGGCTCTTGAGCAAGTTCTTGGTGCTGAAGAATGCTTTCCAAACACACTTTATTGTAGAGATGCCAACCTACAAAGTACCTTTGGCACGAAATGTGCTACTAACCGTATATGATAAATCTAAGGCCTTCGTCCTCAGTGCAGGGAAGATTATATTCTTTATGACGGTGCTCATCTGGTTCTTACAGACCCATGGGCTAAGTGAGAAGTACCACAATGCTGAAGTACATACCGAGCAGCTGGCCAGCCAATATGGTTGGGATGAGGACGAGAAGGAACACTACCTTTTAAGCTATCGTACCGAAAACTCCCTTTTAGGGAATATGGGCAAGTTTGTAGAACCTGTGTTCCGTCCCTTAGGCTATGACTGGAAGATCAGTATAGCTGTATTAGGTTCCTTTGCCGCACGAGAGACCTTTGTAAGTACCTTGGCCACTATCTATAGTTTGGGTGAGGTAGATGTAGAAGAAGGCGAGGCTGAACAACGTACAGTGGTAGCTCGTTTGCAACAAGAAATGCGTCCCGATGGTACCCCTGTCTTTAATTTGGCCACAGGGGTCTCTATCCTACTATTCTTTGCCTCCGCTATGCAGTGTATCAGTACCTTTGCCATCGTACGCAAGGAAACCAATAGCTGGAAATGGGCGATTTTGCAATGGGTTTTCATGACAGGCTTTGCGTATCTTTCGGCTTTTGCTGCTTATCAGCTCTTGAGTTGATAAACAAAAGTTTAATTAGTTAAGATGAAATAAATTGCGTTTCTACAAATTGGCTTGCACCCAGGTAGAGACGCAATTTATTGCGTCTTAGAAGGTTTAGCGTCTCTTCATTTTAACTATTGATTGGCATTAAAAAAGTAGGAATACTCGTTTTTTTTGATTACTTTTGCGTGAAATTTAAATTCATCTTATCATGACTGGACTTATTATTGTCATTGCCCTTGTAGTGGTAGTAGTGCTTTGGTACATCAGTGCCAATAACAAATTGGTCGCCTTGGCCAATAACCGAGAGAATGCTTTTGCTGATATAGATGTACAGCTCAAGCAGCGCCATGACCTAATTCCACAGCTAGTAGCTGCCGTAAAGGGTTATATGAACCACGAGGCAGAGGTACTCACTCGCGTAACTCAGGCACGCTCTCAGGCGCTCAGTGCCACTACCGTAAATGATAAAATTGAGGCTGAAAAAGAACTCTCTTCAGCTATGCGTGCTCTCAGTATACAAGTAGAGGCCTATCCAGAACTTAAAGCCAATACCAACTTTATGCATTTACAGGAAGAAATTGCTGATATAGAGAACAAATTGGCCTCTGTACGTCGTTATTTCAACTCCACTACCAAGGAACTCAATACAGCAATCCAATCCATTCCTACCAATATTGTCGCAGGCTTTAAACACATGACTCCTCAGCCATTCTTTGACTTAGGAAAAGAGGAACGCAAACAATTGGATAAAGCACCAGAAATTTCTTTTTCGTAAGTAATACAATGCCTTGTTAAAGGTTAAAAAGAGAAACTATGGCAACCGTTACAGAATTATACCAAGCTGTCAGAGATAAATTTGGGATAGAAATAGCAGAGCTTCTGACCTCCTATATAACACATCTTACAGACCTCACAGAGATAAAGAAGGAGCAAACAGAGCTAAGGATAGACATGGCACAAGTTCGTTCTGAAGTCTCACAACAGCGCTCTGATCTTACAGCAGAATTAGTAAAACTCCATACAGAAATCAAGCTATTACGTATGGATATGGAAGGGCATGTAGTACAGCTTCGTGCAGAAATTTCTCAAGTTCGTGCAGATATGGAGGGACATGTAGTACAACTCCGTGCAGAAATCTCTCAAGTTCGCTCGGAACTCAAGGAAGAAATAGCACAGCTTCGTTCAGAAATATCTCAAGTTCGTACAGATATGGAGGGACATGTAGTACAACTCCGTGCAGAAATCTCTCAAGTTCGTTCAGAACTCAAGGAAGAAATAGCACAGCTCCGTGCAGAAATCTCTCAGGTTCGTTCTGAACTCAAGGAAGAAATAGCGCAGCTCCGTTCTGACATGGAAGTACATGTGGCACAACTTCATGCAGAAATCTCTCAGGTTCGTTCAGAACTCAAGGAAGAAATAGCGCTACTTCGTTCTGAACTAAAAGAAGATATCCATAAGGCCTTTACACAGATGAATAATAATATCATTAAATGGTTAGTAGGCTTCTTTATCTCTATGATGCTTATGATATTGGGGTTATATTTTACAAAATAGTCCCATAGGAATTATTATGCATGGGTTTTACTTGTCATTACTTTTTATCTTTTACTTTAGTTAAGGAATGCAATACCTCGGAATACAACAACAAATAACAAGAAATAATACCAAGTCTGTATTGTTTCTCTTGGCGTTCCCGCTACTTATTTTAGTAGGGGTATATGTGGTATTGTATGTGCTCTCTGACCAAGATATAGAACAAACCAATATGCAATTCCTTTCAGTAGTTCCTATAGTACTGGCGGGAGTGGGTATATGGTTTGTTATCTCTTACCTCTTCCATACCCAGATGATCCAAATGGCAACTCATTCGGAGCCTTTGGAGCGTAGGAATAACAAGCGGGTGTATAACCTGACGGAAAACCTATGTATGTCGGTAGGAATGCCCATGCCTAAGCTCTATATCATAGAGAGTGATGCGCTGAATGCTTTTGCTTCAGGGATCAATGAAAAAACTTTTGCCATTACCCTAACACGTGCGATCATTAACACCCTCAGTGATGAGGAGTTGGAAGGAGTGATTGCCCATGAACTGACGCATATCCGTAATCGTGATGTGCGCCTACTGATAGTAACTATTGTGTTTGTCGGTATCTTTGCCACTATAGCCGATTTGGCCTTGCGAATGCTCCTAAACGGAGGGGGGAATATGTTTTCCTCTCGCAATCGCAAGAATGACAAGGGCGGCGGAGCCATGCTCTTGCTTATTATCCTTTTAGTGGCAGGGGCTATCTATTTCCTTTCTATTCTTTTTAAGCTGGCGCTCTCTCGCTCACGGGAGTATATGGCCGATGCAGGAGCAGTGGAGCTTACTCATAATTCCATGGCACTGGCCAGCGCGCTGAGAAAAATATCGGGACACTCTACCCTAAAAGAAGTGGGAAATGATGAGGTAAAGGAACTTTTTATTGACTACGAAGCTGAAGGCTTTTTCTCTCTTTTTGCCACCCACCCACCTATTGAAAAGCGTATCCAAGTATTAGAACAGTATTGACAATGCACCCCTCTATCCTCAAATACCTACCCCATCGCCCCCCGATGCAAATGGTCGATACCATCACTCTTATCAATGATACAAGTATTGTTACTTGTTTTCAGATCAAGGAAGATTGTATCTTCTTGTATGAGGGACACTTCACCGAATCGGGATTGATAGAGAATATGGCACAAACCTGTTCCGCTATCGTGGGACAATTTTTTTTTGATAAAAATGACGAAGGCTCTAAGAAAATCATAGGCTATATCAGCGCTATAAAGAAAGCTGAAATATTTGACCTACCGCAAGTCACCCAAACCATTCGCACCGAGGCCTCCCTGCTCTCTCGTTATGATGATAAGGGGTATAGTATCTGTGCGATGGATTGTGCTGCCTATTACCAGCAGCACTTATTGGCAACCGCTCAAATGAATCTTTTTATAAAAGAAAACGACTGATGAAAGAAAACGAACTCCCTCAAGAAAAAGGAGCTTTAGATGGCATGAAAGAGCTTTGTTATGTAACAGATGCTCAGGGAAAATATACCACTGCCCTAAGTGAAGGTTGGGAGGTGAAGAATATTGCCTTGGAGGCTTCTTTTGGCCTTTTACAGGAGCAGATGCAAGAGGCTAAGACTCAGATACAAGCAGGTAAGCAAAGCCCCATAGTGTACTATATGATACGTGAACGTATGGATTGGGCTACCTTAGCTAGTTATATGAACAGATGGCAATGGATTATCAAGAGACATGCCAAACCTAAAGTATTTGCTCGTTTGTCAGAGAAGACTTTGAGAAAATATGCTGAAATATTTGGAATTTCTGTAGAAGAACTTAAAAACTTCTCAGCGATATGATGAAAAAAGTAGTAGAAGTAACCCATCTGTATAAGAAATATAAAGAATCTGAGGATTTCGCCCTGAAAGACCTCTCTTTTACTGTGCAGAAAGGAGAAATTTATGGTGTTTTGGGCACCAATGGGGCAGGGAAAACGACTCTCATGTCTATTCTTATGGGAGGGATTCAGCCTACTGCTGGAAACTTCACTATAAGTGGACTCTCTTATAAAGGACAAGCCCAACAAATTCGCTATAAAATAGGGGTTGTACCTCAGGAATATGCCCTCTACCCTACCCTTACGGCAAGGGAAAATCTCCATTATTTTGCTAGCTTATATGGACTTAAGGGCAAGCAAGTACAAGAGCGAGTCACTCAAGGACTGGAGCGGGTTGGTCTTCTAGAGGTAGCAGATAGGAAAATCAAACACTTCTCTGGAGGAATGAAGCGGCGTATCAACCTTTTGGCAGGGATTCTTCACACCCCTGAAGTACTTTTCTTGGACGAACCTACCGTAGGGGTCGATGTGAGTTCCAAACTTATCATCATAGACTACCTAAAAGAACTTAATAGACAGGGTATGTCTGTGCTATACACCTCCCATCATATGCAAGAAGCACAGGATTTTTGCCACAGAGTGCTTATCTTAGATAGAGGCCTCTTACGCTGTGAAAACACCCCTGAAACCCTTATAGCTGAAACCCAAGTCCAAAACTTGGAGGAGGTGTTCGTTCGTCTCACTTCTCAAGATATAGCCTATGAATAAGTTGGTTACTTCTATCTATAAGGAAATACTGCTTATTAGCAGAGACTTAGGAGGGCTTATTATCCTATTTGTAATGCCCTTGGTCTTAGTTGTTACCGTTACCCTCTTGCAGGATGGTGCTTTTCGCAATATCACCGAGCAGAAAACGGCCGTGCTATTGGTAGACAATGACTATGGGGCTGTAGGAGCACATATACGCAAGAGCATGGAAGAGAGTGGTTTCTTTTCGGTTCTCTCCGATGATGCTATCAGAGATCTTAGCGAGACAAAGGCTAAGCGTATGATACGCGAAGGAAAATTCCCCATGGCCATTGTGCTCCCCGCTCACCTCTCCGAAGACCTTGAGCGTGAAGTAAAGCAAAAGGTAGATAGGATACTGAGTGCTTTTATGGAAGAGACGTCTATTGAAGATTCTCTCAAACCTTTTGAACCCAAGGAGATACGTCTCTACTTTGATCCTACCTTACCACTCTCCTTTAAGGAAACGGTCAAAACCCATATAGATAAGATGATGTATCAGGTAGAAAATCGTTCTATCTACACTGCCTTTGAAAAGGAATTAGGGGAAGGCAAACAACTGCCTTTCTCCACAGAAGGAAGTCTCGTTACTTTTGCGGAGATCAATCCTACCCCTGCTGCTCAACTGCCCAATTCGGTACAGCACAATGTGCCTGCATGGGCGCTCTTTGCTATCTTTTTTATCACCATTCCACTCTCGGCCAATATCGTAAGAGAGAAGACACAAGGGACAAATATACGACTTTTGACCTCTCCTCTTTCTTATGGGGAGTTGCTTATGGCCAAGATATTAGTGTTCTTAGCCATAGGTATCCTACAGTTTGTCCTTATGGTTCTGCTGGGTTTGTATCTTTTCCCTCTTATGGGATTACCAGCTTTGCAGATAGGCGGACGTGTATGGGGACTATTGGCTGTAGCTACGGCCTCCACTACGGCTGCCATTGGCTTAGGGGTACTTTTGGGAACCCTCTGCCATACCCAAGAACAGTCGGCACCACTGGGAGCAACACTTACAGTAATCTTGGCAGCTATCGGCGGGGTATGGATTCCTGTCTTTGTAATGCCTCCCTTTATGCAAACCATAGCTAAGCTCTCTCCTATGAACTGGGGTTTGCAGGCTTTCTATGAGGTACTTCTTAGAGTAGGTGAGTTCTCAGCTATAGCAGGCAAAGTGGGACTTTTACTGCTGTTTTTTATTCTTTGTATGGTAATTTCTATAGTATATGACAAGGCAAAAAGAAATCTATAAACCTACCCCCTTAAGCGAAACGGTACAACTCAGGGTACGCTTTAGCGAGACGGATCCCTTAGGCATTGTATGGCATGGCAACTATATCAAGTACTTTGAGGAGGGGCGGGAGGCTTTCGGTAGGAAATACGGTATTTCCTATCTGGAGGTAGAGCGCCATGGATTTGCTACCCCTATTGTAAAGAGTGTATGCAAACATAAGAAAATGGTGCGCTACGGAGAACTCTTGGAGGTAGAGACTCGCTATATGGATACCTCTGCGGCCAAGTTGGTCTTCCAATACTATATCTACAATGAGCAAAAAGAGTTAGTCTGTACAGGTGAGACCGTACAGGTATTTACCCACTTGAAAGAAGGTACCCTTTGCCTATATAATCCGGATTTTTATACCCAATGGAAAGAGAAACACCTATCACACTCCTAATCATAGATAGCGATACCCAGTGGCTGGAATATATAGCACCTACCTTGCAACAAGCTGGATTTGAGGTGCTCACCGCCATATCTGGAGCACAGGCATTGCGTATCATTAAGCGAACGACACCCGAACTATTACTGCTGAATATCTTCCTACCCGACACCGATGGTGTAGAAGTATGCGAGCGATTGCGCCAAATGCAACTGCCTACCCGTCCTGTCATTGTGCTATTGGCCGAAGAGAACCAAGATTATGCGCTCCTTGCGGGCTTTGAGGCGGGAGCCGATGATTTTATATACAAGCGACTGAAAACCAAGCTTTTTATCTATAAGCTTGAAGCGCTTGTTAAGCTATGTTTCCAGAAACGCAAAGAGGTGAAACAGCCCTTGGTCTATGGGGATTTCTCTTTGGATGAAGAGACTTATACCCTTACTAAAGGCGATAGGCAATATGTATTAACAAAAAAAGAATATGAGCTACTCTCCTTGTTACTCTCCGCCCCTAACCGACTTTTCTCCCGTGAGGAAATAGCCACTCACATTTGGGCAGCCCCTGCCGTAGCACACAGCCGTACCATTGACGTTCATATAGGAAAGCTCCGAGACAAACTCGGTCAGACAAGGATTAAGACCGTCAAGGGCGTGGGCTATAGGTTAGTGTAGTAGTCTTCTAACCACATGATCCCAATCAGGATAGGCTTCTGAGCCAAAAAGGATTAGCTCCCCTTGGAAGTTCTCTGCTCCGTTTTTAGTACGGTCATCTACAAGGTAATCCCCCCGATTGAGGTCTTTGTGATGACTGAGTATCAATCGCTTATATAGGGGGCTATCTTCTTCTTTCCCAAAGTATTTCTGTATCCATTGCAATTTATCGCTCCAAGCAGAAGGATTACGCCAAGGTGCTGTAGAAAGCACATAAATATCATAGTGCTCAGCCAACGCATTGACCGCCTCGACCGCCCCCTTCATAGGCTGCATAAGAGAGAAAATACCAGGTGTCTCATCATAATTGCCCTTATAGGCTTCTTTCAGTTCGTCGGACAAAGCAGCAATCCCAGTGGGAAAATCCACCAGCACATTATCCATGTCTATATAAAGGATTTTTCTCATGATTTTCTGCTATTTATAAGAGTAAAAATGTCACCGACAAGTTATCTCCTTGTGAAAAATCTTGTTCTACTTAGATTGGAGGATAGAGTTCTCTCTATATAGACTTTTTTGATCTTTTCTATTCTTTTGAAAGAGCCAATCTAAAACCTAACCAAGGATACGCCTCATCTTTAGCTCCAAAATGAGTCCTTCGGTAAACCCTAGTCCCTTCTGATTCTCCATATTTTCCTCTATAACAATATTTTGTAGACCAAAAAGTTACTTTAGGACCTTGTGGATTAACACGTTCATAATAATCTTCTGAATATTTATCTGACACCCATTCTGATACACCTTCTATCATATTATAAACCCCTATTTCATTAGGATTAGGTAATATCAATTTTTCATTTTTCCAAAAATCTTCCCTTTCTTTAACATTCCAGTATCCATGAGAATTAACACCCCCTTTAGCTACAAATTCCCATTCAGCATTAGTCGGAAGACGATAATTAAGTCCTGTTCTTTCGTTCAATTTCTTAATAAACTCTTGTATATCTTCATAAGAAACACTTTCAACAGGCCAATTTTTATTACCTTGATTAGAAGAAGGATTTCCCCCCATTATATCAATCCATAGTTCTTGTGTCACTTCTTTTCTACCTATATAGAAACTACTTATAGTTACAATTTGTTCTCCTATACCATTATTATTTGTTTTATAAAAAGAACCTCCTTGTACTAGGATCATATCTGTATATATAGTTTCCTTTTGTGGTGAATTGCAACCAAAAAAAAGTAATAAAAACAAAAATAATTCTTTTTTCATCTCTAATATTTTTATCTAAAAAGCATAATAACGTAAAACAAAAGCCAAAAAAGCACCTTTAGTACCCCCAAAAACCAACCTGAATTGGGCTCCCATATAATGCATATATTATAACGATTATAAGATTTATAATATCAAAACTATACCTAGTACAGAAGTTTCTTCTTCTGAGGAGGAAGAATTGAAAGGAGAATATAATTCTCTTATTTTAAATAAACTGTTCTTTATTCTATTCATTGCTCATTTCTTTTTGGGGGTCATATGCGATTATGATCATAAGAATAGATTCCTATCAGGTAAGTGACGAGCAAGTTACTTTTAGAGAATATTTTCTCATTTGCATATTCAAATAATCCATTTTCTATAAGACAAGCCATAGTGTTTTAAAAAGTATGATATAGTTTCAGATGTATCTGTAATTGATATAAGCAAATACCTTTAGATGATTCACTAACTTCTTGGAAAAACAACAAGTTTTACAAAAAGATTGTTTTATCCTATGTGTAACGTACAATTATCCTCCTCTATTCCAACGATATGTGTTTTTATCCTCTATCAATTCACACTATAAATAACACTTAACAATTAAAATATTTTCATAATTAGATGATATATAAAAATAACATACCAAAAAATAGCTCTTATAATCCCCCAAAACCATCCATATTCAGGTATCCATATAATAGCACATATCACAGTAATAATCCAATATATTACTATAAATGTTTGGCTTGGCCCTTCTCCTTCACCTGGAAACATTGCACTTCCCATAATGTATCCTTTTAATCAAGATGTTTGATAACACTAATGAACCATGACATAACACTGGCATTTACCATTTGAGCAGAACAAGACAATGCCTCTGCAAGCCCTGCTGAACTAGCTTTTCCAAAGTGATGCAGATCATCAGGGCATATAAATCTCATATCCTTTATATGTGCTTTTTTATGACATTTTCTACATTCTATGATAGCATTCTCATCAATGCACAAGATACCTCCACATGCTCCATGATGAGTCCAATATTGCCTTATTGTATTTCTTCCACTTGACACACATATAGGACAAGCTATATACAAATCTATTTTATAACTCATTTTTGTCTATTACTATATGAACTAAATTTATTAAATGCGCTTTCTAAGTGCTCTTTCTTTATTTTGATTTCACTCACTACCTTTTTAATAGCTGTTTTACCATTGGGCTCTACGATCAGGTTATCCCTGATTGCATTCATAGAAGCCTCTCTATAAACACCTGCCATATCTGCTCCTGAGAAACCTTCCGCATTCTTGCAAAGTTCTTTTAAATATTCCTCAGTTATGCCTTCTTCTATACATTCATTTGATAACTTGCAGTACAACTTAAATATTTCATATCTTTTTTGGGCATTAGGTAGTGGTATTTCAAACTCTAAATCAAACCGCCCTGGTCTCCGCAATGCCTTATCTATAGCTCCCAAGCGGTTGGTTGCTCCAATAACCAAAATATTACTTTTCTTATTCTTCATTCCATCCATTAAAGTCAATAGTGTAGTTACATATCTTACTTCATACCCTTCACTAGTATCAGACCTGTCTATTGCTATAGCATCCAACTCATCAATAAAAATAACCGCATTACCCGTCATTTCTGCATCTTCAAAAACTTTGCGCAGTTCTTTTTCCCCTACACTAACATATTTTGACATCAGCTCAGCGCCTTCTATCTGAAAGAATTTTCCTCCCAACGATTTAGCCAATTCCTTTGCTATTAATGTTTTACCATTTCCAGGAGGCCCATATAACAACAATCCCCTATAGGGTTTCATATCAAACTTTTCAAAAAGAGAAGGATAGTTCAAAGGTAATTGTATAATCTCTCTTAGACGTACAAGTGTCTCATTCAAACCGCCTATCTTTTCAAATTCCAATACTTTTTGTCTCTTTTCAGGAAGCCCTTTTAGAATAAATTCTGTAGAAGAATCTACTCTATAGAGATTTTCAAACAAGGATTCTCTTTCTGGCGATATTTTTTCTACTATTCCATTTACTTTACTCTTAGTCCTAGGCAAAAGATTTACTTGTTTTCCTAACTCCACAAACTTATTTTTGTGAGGTAAAACTGACAATGCATGCTTTATTTCTTCTTCTGACCATAGTTCTACTTCTTTTTCAGGTAACTGTATCACTACTTTCTCTGCATAAGGAAGCTGTTCTATCTTAAAAGAAGTGATTTCTACTGATAATTTCCCATTATCCAAAAAATTTTTTCCTAGAAAATCTTTATGCAAATAAATATTCTCATCATCACCCTCTAAATCCTTTGCTAATCTATCTATTTGAGCATATATTACGAATTTACTCAAGAGTTCCTTACATTCCAGTCTTGCATAAAGCACATCATTGGGAGGTAGCTCTAAATTTTTAGCCAATATTTCATAATTTGCATTAGAAATAAATGCTCCTTGTATTGTTCTTTCAAACCTTTCGTGTCCTATGATAGGAATTTGTACTAACTTATACTTTGTTCTTTTTTGTTCTTTTTCCCACATGTTACCCCAAATTTTGCATAAACTTGATTAGCCACTCAATTCCAATCTCAGAAACCATTTGTCCAGCACAAGACATTACCTCTGCTAGTGTTGCCATATCTCCTACTCCTAAATATTCATTATCTGAGGTAGAATGAGAAGGACATTGGTATTTCCATTCCTTTACATGATCTTTATGCCTACATCTTTCACAACAATAATAGGCATTCTCTCCTACATAAATGGTACCCCCACAATTATTATGTGCATGTATCCAACCAGTTTGAGGAGTTGTTATTCCTCTTTCCTTACAAACAGGACAAGCTATATGTAGCTCAAAATAAGAGTAACCTTCACTTTCAAAACTTTGTAAACTCATTTTTTTCTTCTTTTCTCATTGGTTTCTTTCATTATTTTTCTTTAAAGCCTCTTGTTTCCTTAGATTCTTCCTCTATATACTTGGATTCCTCCTCTATCTCCTTAGATTTATCGTTTATTTCTCTATATTTATCTTCTATTTCTTTAATATCTTCTTCATTATCTTCAGGTTCCTTCTCTATCTCTTTTTCTATTTCTTTTGCTTTTTCTACTTTATTAATTTCCTTTTTTAAAATATCAGGATGCAAATTCTTTATTATTTTTTCCAGTAATAAAATAGGAATACTATCTTCAGGATATAATATGGCAAATGATCTTAAAAGATGTTTATAGCCATTTTCAGCCTTCCCTCTAGCATGTGAGGTTAAAGTCACTTGTATATTCCCTTCTTCAAATTTTCTCAATTCCTCTTCTACATAATTGGTTGCCTTTATATAAGCAATCATTCCTTCTTGAATAACTTTTTGTTTTTCTTCCTTTGTTGAATGGTGTAGATCACTATCTAAATTTCTTACATATTTATATATCAACTCTGAAAGTTCTATAGGTTTTAATGTCTTATCCGTCAAAGAAGCCAATATAGGTATAGCAAAACGCTCTATATCATTTGCTATAAAATTTTCACGAAGACTATACCATTCTAAAATATCATTCAGAAAATACTTCATTGAACTATCTGCTAATTTTGGAAATTTTGGAAAATGTCCTTGTATAGAGAGACTTAAAATTTGAAGGTATATCTCTTTATAATAAGAAGTTTCTGTAGGAATTATTGTTGTATCATCATGTTTATCTCGATGCGTTTTCATCGCAGTATACTTTTCTATTTTGGTTCCTTCTTTTATAGATAGAAAAACTTCTAATCTTTCTAATGCTATTAATAGTCTATGCACTCCATTATCCAAAAACTGAAGTTGAACTTGTACTTCCTCTTGTTCTTGTTCTTGTTTTTGCTTATGTCCTTTTTCCATATTTCTTTATTATAACATTTCATTTATTAATAAATTCTTTTCGTAATTGCTCTAAATAATTAACCAAATCATTATGACTCATTAATTGACCTAACATAGATATTACAAAAGCTAGATCTATTTTTTGATAGTTGTCCCCTCCAGCTTGTCCTAAAACCATAGAATGAGCGTTTTGATTTACTTTCCATTCTGTAATATGTGCTGTTTGTCCTCTATCGCTATAGATTGTCCAATTATCAAGATTCAGCCACAACTTATTAGATAAATCAGCTCCATAAAACCAATTATACTTATTAAAAAAAACCATTCCTTTTACATTATTCAACTCATTTAAAGCTATGAATTTTAGTTCTATTCTATTTTTATCATAATCTTTTTTATATTCTTGATTTTGTTCTCTGTTATTATCTCGACCTTCATTATATCCTTTATCATATCCCTCATTATATCCCTCATCATATCCTTCATTATATCCCTCATCATATCCTTCATCATATCCTTCATTTTGAACATCTTCATATCTTTCATTTAATCGATCTAATTTTTCATTTAATTGATCTAACCGCTGCTCCTCATAATACTCTCTTATTAATTCTTGTCGTCTTCTCTCTTTTTCTTCTTTCTCTTGATAATATTTTTGCTCTTGCTCAAGTTCCTTTTCATACCTACCAGAAGAAACATCCACATTAAGAATTTCTACATCTTGCCCATATAAATTCCATTCTTTAACAATATAAGATCTTAATGATTCTCTAGACATATGTTCATATGTATCTATTGTTTCATAATCAATAACCCATTCTCCTTTTGCATAAACATCTCCATTTCCATCATATGTAACATACCTAGATCTATATTCTACTTCATATTTTGGCATAATATTTTCTTTTACATAAACACTCTCATATATAAATCACTTTTCTTCCTTCTATCCTACCTTCATAGACTTTCTTACCCTGCACATAGATAGCCCCCTCCCCATTATCTTCTGTAAAATGAACTTCACCATCCTTGTCGGTGTATTTGTCTTGAGTCATTCCTCTAAAGAATCCACTAAAAATGACCCCTACTCTCTTGTAGTAAGCAGGTTTTCCTGTACTACTTTCTATTACTTGTACTGTAAACATATTTTTTTAGTATTTAATAATTAGACAATTTTGTATTAAAACTTTTCCCTTCATTCAATATCTGTGATGTTTGTTGGTTACGGCAGTATTGACAGTTACGAGTTCGTTGTGGTAGCACTTTTTTATATAATCCACCAACTCTCGAAGTGAAATGATATGATTCACATCCCCTGCATCAGCATATCCTTTAAGCCCTTCTATTATTGCTTTGGCAAAAAATCCCATATTATTAGTCGTATCAACATAAGAAAACTCATTGTCACTAGATCTCATCAGGATAGAAACATTAGGTAATTTTTTATTTCTGATATAATCGTCCTTACTTACTAATTTTGTTGAACTAACACAAGACATTATAAAAAAACAGCCCTAATAAAAAAAACTGATCTCGAAAAACACTTCATAGATTACTCTTTTACAAAATTAAACCCTCACTTAGATTTAATAAATATAAAAACTCCCTGCAAATATACGTCTTTTTCTTTTATTATACAACTTTTTTACTAAATATTTTTTTTAACATTTATAGAAAATTAAGAAGAGACTGCCCAAAATCCTAAAATACTGCTTTTTGAAATATAAAATTTGCTCATATTGAGTATTTTATAAATTCTATTTTATTGATAATCAGATATTTTTAGTTTTTCATAGGAAAAAGTCTGCAATAATGGAGTGTATAAGACAATTCTCCCCCCTAAAAACAAGACTTTTTCGGACAGTCTTCTGCTTTATTTCTCTATCTTTTATTGATTTAATTAATGTGAGTTCAACATAACAAAAATCTCCTACGGATTTCACGGATTATTATAAGATCAAAGGCCTTATTTATTCTTAAATTCAAGTGTTAAAAGTAACTTTTTGTATTTTCTCTTGGAAAGCTTCATAGCACTGTTGTCATAAGGAGACTATAGTTGTGCAGCCTCTAAGCCGTGTGCTTGTTCTTCTGCTAAATTAATAGAAGCCATAAACTGTTCTATTATCAGGAAGTCAAAGATTTCTTCTGCCTCATAAAAGTTCAGTTCATGTAAGCCCCTACCCTGTTGCTGGCCTTTGCCTAAGATAATGAATAGTTCCATATCTTTAGGATTGGGATCATCAGTAGGTTGCCCAAAATCATAGCTGACACTTGAGTTGTTAATTTATCTGTTCTTTTATATATTCATCTATCAAAGGATTCATGTGATTCCAAAGAATATAGTCATCTAATGCCTCAAAGTAATGTCGTAGAGGATATTTCCCAAAGAAAGTCTTCAGGTCATCTTGATATACAACTTCTAAGTGGTCTATAGCACAAGTTCTCAACTCATCTAAGGCAATCTGTGCTATATTTTTTCTATATCCCCCCTCATAGGTAGCGGGGAAAGCTACTACCACATAGGTAGGAATACCCATTGAATGTGCTGCTTTTGCTATAAGTGGTGTAATCTTTGAGCCAGTCTGCCCTCCTAATGAAGTATAAAGGAATAAACGCTTTACACCAAGTAGCATTTCTTCTATGTTAGGTGTTTGAGAAAGATTGTATTCGAGAAAGGTATAGGAAGCTCTTAGCTTTTGCTTTGCATTTGCTAAAAAATTAACTCCTCCCCCGCCTACTCCTATAAGAGTGATTTCCTGAGAGATAGCTTCAATTGCTTTTGCTCTTTTTTCGTAGTCAGATTGATATTTTTCCAACTCTTTGATAGGCGATGTATTATTTGTCATAATTCAGATATTTTTAAATTACTTCTTTACAGTGATGAGTAGTACAACCACAAGGCTATTTCCTAATAATGGTTTTGTTTGGTCTTCAATAGAAACAGCCGTTGGACAGTCAATAGGAATCTCTTTCCGTATAGACTCTGCTATTTCTACTATTTCTTCTTTGCCAGCCTTCTTCCTGCCACTAGAGAAGACACGTACAACAAGCGACTGGGCCTCCCTAAGACTCTTTATAGGAAGTGCAGAAGCTTTTATAGACACTTTTGCAGAGGTCAGTGCAGTGGTAATAGCTTGTTGAGCACGGGACTTCGCACTGCCTTTCCCTGATGCTACATGGGTTACAAAACCTTTTCTTGGGTTCTCTATTACATCTCGAAATTGATTATAATCATCAGAGAAATAGCTGATACAATTGTCGATGATAGAAAGTACCCTCGGATAGGAATCCTCTTCTTTTACAACATATATACCATCTAAGGATTGGCGGAATGACTTCAATTCTTCTGATTGGGTAGCCTTCTGCTTTTCTGAGATAAGAACACCTATAGTGGCAATCCCCAGCTCCTTACATAACTGGGTTATAGTTACAGATTCTGTGATAATTTCATTCGCATAAGTAACAAAGAATACCAGCTCTGTTTCGTCTTCTAAGATGGTTCCTATTTGCTCCTCTGTATACGCTCTCTCCTTATCTAAGAACACATAGTCTGCGCCTTTAAGAGTATTTTCTTTTTCTATAAAGGTTATGGCTTCAGCACTCTTCTTCCCGAAGCCAACAACCTTAATGGGGGTTGATTTCTTAGTCTTCATAATAAAAATTATTTTTAAAGTTATACATAGCTTCTAATAACAGTACAAATATAAAGCGAATTTTTGAGGTATTTTGTATGAGTTCGTATGCTCCTCTATACCAACTCGTAAAGCTCAAGCTCTATAAGTACCTTATCCCTAAGTAGTTGAAAATGTGCTATTCTATCCTTCATCGACTGAGAAAGCACAAACTCCTGTTCATCTTCTTCTGCTATGCTGTCAACAAAGAATCTTATTTGCTCGCTAAGGAATACATAGTGGAGATCAAAGATCTGAAAAAGCCACAATTCGAATAAGGTTCTATCTACCATCTGTCCCTCCTCACTACCCTTTACGATCATATGTAAGTCTATGAGTTGCTGGCTGTTCTGTAACTCTATTTTGAAATAGTATTCTATAGAGTTAGAAGCAAAGATTAATCGGTATAGCAAGTCCCAATCGAAAACATCTCCATACCCAGAAGCATCATGACAAACAAAAGGAAGGGTATCGAACTTAGAGAGATATCTTTTGTATATCTCCGACTCCCTAAAGTCTTTTCCCCTAAGGGTTCCAAAATAAGTATCATACTCAGCGAGTTCTTCTTTTAGGTCTTCTTCCTTGTATAGTTCTTCGATGACCCAATTAATAAAAGGGCTTTCTTCTTCCATGGTGAGTTATTTTAATGGTTTATTCTTTTCTTTAAGTAAGGTAGATCGATACAGAGTTTTCTGCTCTCTGTAGTCTCTGTAGGGATTTGCACCTGTTGCATATCCTGTTGGAGAATTTCCCAAAGCAGGCTGTTGAGCCCTCTAACACCCAACTGCTTATCGGCAGCATAGGAGGCTAATTTCTGTATGGCTTTTTCCTCTACCTTTAGGGTAGTATTATGCAGTTTGAAAAAATGCTCATAGCTGCGCAAGGGAGAGGAATCACCCAATAAAATTTCTTTTAATATAGCAGGAGTAATAGGCTTAAGGGCTACAAAATCATTGATACGCCCCAGTATCTCTCGTTTTTTGATAACCTTGAGGAAATCCTCACGAGTGGCCTTATCATAGAAAGTGCCTTCCTTTTTGCCTGTCTTTGTCTCTGGTGACACAAACCCATTTATTCTTGCTTTATTGAGTTGATCAAAAACACCTGTAAAAAGGAATAGTATTTTCTTAGTAGAAATAGTATGACTGACCTTACTATTATAGTAAGAAGTGGAAAAAGTGGCCTTGCCATTGTCATCAATAAGATTGAGCAATTCATTGATAATTCTATCATTATAAGTACCACTATAGAAGAGTTTGTCAAACTCATCGAAGAGGATAACTGATTGTTCTACTGCCGCAAGGTTTTGGCCGGTTCGCTGGTAAATCTCTGCAAATACATCCGTCAGGGAAGCACCTACGATTCCTTCTTGTACGACAGAATTGCAATTAATAACACCGAACTCACTGCCCAATACATCGGCCAGTACCTGTACACTATAGGTCTTACCGACCCCTGTAGGCCCATAGGCCAAGAGATTCGCTTTAGGCAACGAAAGATCCGAAGTGCGTAGTCGCTTATAGTGGGTATAGAGACATAAGGAAAGCTTCTTAAGGTAGGCATCTTGGCCTTTTACATATTTTTGAGCATAAGCATATAGGGTCGTAGGAGTGATAAAATCCTCTCCTATATCTAAGAAAGACAAGTGCGTACGCTTGCACAATTTCTTTATCTGAGAGAGGGGCACCTCCTCTATATAGGTCATCCAATTCTTCAGATAAGCCTTGGCCTGCTGGCAACATTGCTGATAGCGGTCAGTCCCTTGTAGCTTACTCACTTCCTCGGCAAAGCCCAAGAGGTGCTGTTCCAGTTTCTGTTGGAGGTTCTTTTTAAGTGCCTCGCTCTTATTAGGTAATCCCTCCAAGGTACGCTTTACAAAAGGAAAGTCCAAGGAAGTATTCGTAAGGAGCAGTTCTTTGATTTGGGTATCTATATTTTGCATTTCCATAGTGTGGTTCTTTTGGAATGCAAGTTACGTTTTTCTTAGCCGATAGGGGTATGAGTTGGTATGAGCTATTCGGATCGCAATTATTTTATTTTATTGTATAAGTCAGGTACATTATTTCTAAAGAATATTCGTTCTTCAAAAGTAAGGGCTATATCTTGTAGGTTATTTATAGTTCTTCTACCTGTATTTGCGGTTAAGCGTAAGCATTTACTGGTAATTCTATTATCAGGTTTTTTATAGGTTTCATTTTTATCAAACTTATACTTTATCAAAAAATAATTAACTGCTGCTATTTTATGTTTTCTTATCAAATCCTCTTCTGAAAATTCTTTTTCTATCCAATAATATAAATAAATAGCAAAACGACGTACAATTAGTTTATCTATAAAAGTATCTTCATCCTTTATAAAGTTCAATATCCTCATTTCATTTTTTAATTCATTGAAAATAGATGATCTTTCTTTATCTTCTAATTGATTATATACATCATCTATTTTAGATTGGATATTTTTTCCTATTATTAATGCTTCTATTTTATTAAATATGTTTTTTTCTCTTTCACTCCCTCTTTTTACCACCCCTTCTAACTTCCCTCTAATATTTATTTTAGTATTTCCATCTAACATTCCTTTATTTTTTATTCTATCAAAAATTTTTCCTATCCATTCTTTTATATATACATCATTAGGATATCCTTCATATATATTATTCCATTCTTCTTTATATCCTGTTATTTTATTTAATATTCCTATTGTAGTTGGAGCTTTATATACATTAGAGGTTGTATTATTGTTTATTTCATTTTTAAAACTATTTATAAGCTTTATAGCTCCTTTATCTATCTTTTCAAGCGCTTCTTTCCGCATCAAAAGCCACTTATAAAACTCAAAGAGTTTTTCACTTCCAAAGGCATTGACCTTAAGTCTTTCTTCGGTATCGGCCGCCCAATAGTGGAGTTTCTGGATAAAATTGGCACGCTGTTCTGCTGTCGAGAGCACCAATTGCTTATTCTCAGGAACAATCAGTATAGGGCTAAGGCTGGAGATCCGATGCTGGAACATTCTGGGAAGCTCTGAAAGTGCTATAAATACACAGTAATGCCCCATAGCAACCACCTTCTCTATAAAACGGTAGCCCTGAGGTTGGGTCATCGTGCGCTGAGAAAGAGCAGCAGAAGGATTATCCCAAATGCGAAAATCCACAATCACTACCTTATAAGTATTATTAGTATCTGCTTTTATCTCAGCTAAGGCCTCTACTGTATTGGTGTGATGGGTCAGTATTATTTTATCCTTAGCCTCCACTTTAAATTCTTTTAGAATATTTTCATCATCTTCTAAAATGAGTACATGAGGCTTTTGCTTATCAGTAGCTGTGTTTTCCTTTGGAAGAGAAAGTATAGCATCGGTAAAGAGTTTTTCTGCTTCGGTACAGATATTCCTAATTTCTTCTTCAGTGGCACTATCCAATAGTTCAAGTAGCTGTTTTTTCTCAGTACTTTCAGCGGCGGTTTGCAAGATCTGTTCAAGCCATTTTCTATAATATTTAATCTTTTCCTGTTTTACATCATGCCTAATAAGCGCTAACATTCCCTTTGGATTAGCAAACTGATAAGCATCTTCTTTCTCAAGAGGCAACACTCGCTCCATCTTATAGAAAGCTTCCAAATCTGCATTACTTGGCCCTGTTGTTGAAAGTTGAATAAAATGATATCCTAAGGTATATAAGGAAATAATTTGCATATCGGGATAGCTGTCGATTATATCCTTTTTTGGCAAAAAAGAAAGGAATAGTACAGGAATATCTATCTCTCTATTCAAGCATATTTCTCTTTGTACCAATCTCACTCCCCAATGTTCCTTCGCCTCATGTAGCTTTCCTTGTCCATCTTGCCAAGTAAGCTGACAGAGTACTACTAAAGCAGCATATTCACTACTTTTTATAGCCTCTCGTTTCTTTTCAAAAGAAGGCCAATCATACACAAAGTCTATCGCTCCTATCCTATCTTTTGAGAAAAAACTATTTTGAAAATAGTTTTCTATCTCATCCTTTTCTTTATACTTATTAAAGCATAATAAAATTTTTCTATTTATCATTCCAATACTTTTTATCGATTTTGACCTCTAATATATTTGAATTCGATTGTTTTTTGCAAATAGTAAACGTTACTTGTGTTCCATCTTTTCTTAATTCCATTGTTTTGCAAAAAGTTATACCATATTCATAAATATTTACGCCATCAGCATTACTTATTACATTTTTACTCATTATATGTCTTATCGCATTTTCTCCTTTAATTTTGATTCCTATATCCTTTTCTATTCTTTTCAAGTCCAAATCAGAACACTGTAATATAATACATCTTCTTTTGCCATCAAATCTTTTAATTTGTCCTTTATATTCTATGGTATCATCATATTCCTTACCTATATCTATATTCATATTTACTACAGCCTCTTCTTTTATTATATTATCAACCTCTTTATTTTCAACAGCTAATATTTTAGCTACTAATTCTTTTCCTCCATCATTTATAGAATCGCTACATTCTATTTCTTCTATTTTAAAATATATCTTTTTGTTTTTTAGTTCTTCATCCTTTATTCCCTTTAATTTTTCATTGTTTTTATCAACCTCGAACTCACTTTTCAACACAGGAGTAGTTATTATAATTGTGTTTTCTTTTATTTCTGAAACGGCTCCTATATATATAAAATTTTTATTCCATTCATATTCATCTTTATCTCCTATATTCTTATCTATATCCCTATTACTCAACAAATTGAAAATAGAAGAAATAAAAACCTGTAAAATTTCTATTTCTATATTTTTATAATGGGTTGCTATATTTCTGTTATTTATTATATTTTGTGAGTATTGTGATTTATTTTCATCAGTTTTCTTATACTTTTCTTTAGGAGACATTATCTTCAACTTGTCAGCATCCTTACTCTCTTTTTCTGTATAATAAATAACTTCGAATACTCTGTACAAATAAATTACAATAAGACTATTATATGCTTTAGATAAGTCTTCTTTATAATCATTTTCTACAATCTCCATTCGTATAAAATCAAGATATAACTTTATGGATTCTTTAATTACCTCCCAAATATCTTCCCGCTTTACCATTTCTTTTTTTATATCATCTCCTTCTATATCTATATTGAGAATTTCCTTTAGAGAGGAAAGATCATTACAGGTTTTTTTATTATTTATTGGAGCTTTTGTCGGCTTTTTCTCTCTAATCCAAAATGCTGTTTCCCACCAAAAGACATCCTCATGTTTTTTGTATACTTTATATAGGGGTACAAATTTACTATAAACAAAGCGAATATGTTTATTCTTTATAGCCAAGTGATATATTATTCGCACAAGATCTATATAGTTATTCAACAGAGATTTGGGGTCATTTTGTTCGTCCAGTCCTTTCTTTTGCCAATAAGCAAGCGCTCCAAATTTATGTATGTTATGGTACAATTTCCATTTGTTAGAAGCCGTTGTGACAAGTATTGGACAAGGAAAATCCTCTTCCTTAAGAATCTTAAGTATTTGTATTCCAGAGATTTCTTCCAGAGGTATCTCTTCATCTTCTGCTCTAAGGCGTATATCTAGGATCAAAAGAATTGTTTGGTAAATATTTTTGTCTCCATATAATTTTCTTTCTTCTATAATTTTGAACAACTCATCTCTTGTTTCTATTATTTTATTTACTACCTCTTCTACGAATGCTTCTCCTTCTATATTTTTGTTGGGGACTATTGTTCTAAAATACTCATTTTTTTCTCCATAAATAATTTTTTGAAATATATCCGACCAGCCTTCCTCTGCTTGATCATCTACATAAATAATTATAGGAGGTTTTTCTTTAAACTCTTCCCATATATTAGTGATATCTTCTTCTTTATTTTCCCTTTGATATTCTTCTAACTCTTTTATAATATCGTCTTTATCAATAGGGTTTAGGTATTGTGCAATCTGTCCTTCTATACTGTTATATTGTTTCCATAGTTTATCTGTTCTCTTAAAAAATGTCTCTATTGTTGGTTCTAGAGTATAGTGAGCTTGATTCTTGAGCCTCTCTTCCATAACCTTATGCATTTGCCAAAGGGTATAGACTCCCCACCAATTGGCAAAAATATGTCGATTATCGGGTAGATAGTTTTCTATTTTAAAGAAAGAACTCAAATCCTCGTATACTTGTTGTTGGGATAATGCTTCGAAATCAATACTTTTTATATCAAAAGATGTTGATAGCTGATAATAAGTTACTCCTTGCGAATAGAGTATTAGATTTCTTGTGTCCTTTAGCAAAAGTTCTTCTCTCGAATAGAAAGAAAAGAGTACACAATGCTGGTGATAGTGGTGCAAGCGTAGTCGCTTAAGCACCTCTATACCTGCATGCTGAGATAACTCTGGCTTATAATCTATATAGATACAGAAGAGCTTTGGAGGCTCCTGCAAACACTGTACCTCCTCTATAATCTCCAAAGGAGAGGCACTCGAAAAGGTGACTGCTTCTCCTTCTAAAAAAATAAAATCAGGTTTCCCTACAAAAAATATATTCATTCTTTTTTATTTTTAATACTTTCAAGGAATTCTTTCTCTGCTCTTTTTGTCTTTTCTGTTTCTCCTTCATAGAAAATAGCTTCTATGATATCTGCAATTTGGTCTTGAGTATAGGCGAGCCCATCTGCTTTCCATTCTCTTCCATTTACTCCTCTTTCTATTAAAAAGCTTGATATTTTTTGGGCAAAAACATCATAGGTTCTATCCCTTCCTACATGCTGTCCCACTTTTTTTCTCTTCTCATCAATATCAAAGAGAATACTTTCATGATCAAATTTATTACCATGATCATTAAGATGATAAAGTATATAGATATCATCCTCGTCTTCCTTTATATTATTATAAAATTTCTTGAATGACTGCTGATCTATCATATCACTTGCTAAAAAGAGAACATCTTCTTTATTATAGTCAGAAATCAAAACATTTCCTCTAAGTGCCATTACCCCTTTGTTTTCTAATTCTTTTATTTCTTTGAACTCTACTTTATTCCGTTCTCTATCTTCGGGCATAAAATTTTTTATACTTCTCTTATTAGTAAAAACGATTAACTTTTCCATTATCTTCTTGATTGGTTTAATATATAATTAATTGAATATTTATTTCTATTTTCCACAAAAGCATATAATAAGGAAGAGATATTCAGGTAATTTACCGATAAGGGAAGGTGCTCTAAGGTTTGTCTTCCTCTTCCTGAAGTAACTATAACCCGTGTTACTTTTACCCATTTGTTCAATTGCTTATTAATAGCTTCTGTCCTATTAGTGTCATTGTTATAAATCCGCTCTAAGATTCCATAGTGAATTACTAAAAACTCTGCTTTTTTTATATTATCTATATATGCTATAATTGCATTTTTATCATCGTTTGAAAAATGTTCTTTCGCCAAATCTATTTCTTCTTTTTTAGGAATGAGTACATTTATATAATTAAAAATCTCAGCTTCTTTCACCCCTTGGCCATCTTTTGCAGGATAAATACTTTCTGCAGCTCTTTGGATACGCTCATCTATTACGATTACTTTGTTGAAATAGGCTTCTACTAATTTTTGACATATAGGAGACTTTCTTGCCTCTTCTACATATTCTTCTAAATCATTTTTAAACCCTGGTAATTTCCGTTGTGCTGCACTTGATAATGGTTCTATAGTTACCAAAGAGGTATTTACACCTTCAGTCAGTCTTTCCCAGGTACGATAATTATTCAAATGGTTAAAGAAGACCACTTGTCTACATTCATCATAATCAAATCCATTTTCTATATCTGTCTCTCTTATTATATCTTGGCATATATTTTGATTAACTTTTGTTGTATTTTCATCTATTTCCTCATCTTCCTTTCCTTCCCACCGTTCCCATACCTTTTTTTCAAAATCTTCTATATCTTTTGAATCTATTAGTTTCTTTACAAAGTCTTTTTCTATGAGCATCAGTCTCTCTGGAAGTAGAGATAGTATCTCTATTCTTTCCTTTCTATTAGTTTGTTTATCATTATGTGTTTTGTAAAAACATTCTCCTAATTCCCCTAATTTATCCTGAGCTCCTTCTTGTAAAAATATAAATTCATAACTATATACTTGCCCTTCTTCTATACTTTTTTTAAATCCTTCTGCTGCTAAAAAACTTATTCCATAACTTTCTAAGGATTTTTTATTTTTTTCTTCTAAGAAATAATCTTCTTTAAACACAAAGGCGTATTTTTCAGGTTTTCTTACGTAAAAACGATAGCCTAAATATCTATTTTCTGTTTCTCTAAGGTTTTGAAGAGCCTCATCATAAACTTGATTTGTAGTAAAAGCATGCAAGAAAGTAAGGTTGTGTTCTTGAAAAATTTCCACTACATTTTTTCCTGTTTTTTTATATTCCTTGAGTGTTTTTTCTGAAAATTCTCCTATTTTAGCTATATCTTCTTGTTGCAAAAATGCTCCGGCTGCTTTCATTTCTAACTGTCCTAAACCATAAGAACGCAATTGATTATTATTCATATTAAAAGCAGACTTAAGTAACATGTTATTTAATTTACTTTTTAATCTTCTCGAGTTTGTCTGTACAATAGAGTCAAAAATTTCTACTTCGTAATATTTCTTCAATGACTTTGAATTAGAAAACTTAACTACAAAATGTACACAATCTTGCATTCCTATCACATTATGTTTAGCTGTATTTCGAATGATGTTTTCTATAATATTATAAAAAGCTTGTTGTCCTATAGTTCCTCCTGGTAACATAATAGAAATATCATTTTTCTCATCAAAGATTTCATATCCTTCTTCTGTCTCTTTAATAAAATGTATTTGATATTTAAAATTGTCTATCCCCGATATATAATTAAGCAAAATACGGTTTTCATCTAACTGTTTAAAAAGTTCTCCATATACTCTTTTCTCTGCTACCGTATTAGTTATTCCATAAACTGCCTCATTGAGGTAAAAACAACGATTAGAAATATACCTAAAAAACACTGCTAATTGTTCTTGCTGCTCTATAGGGGTTATTCCCCTTTGTTTTTCTTCCCAAGGAAGCTGGAAACTACCTTGATAAGTATTAGGTTTCTGTATATGGCTTTTTAATTTATTAAAGGAGAAATCCTCTCCCTTCTGCAAATGAACGAGTACGTGTGAGATAATATTATGAGAGAGATTCCTAATAAATACCTGTGCATAAGCAGCCTTTCTTGCCTGTTCTTCAACATTTTTTTTACTCTCTTCTAATTTCTTATTTATATTTAGTAATTCCCTATTACTTTCTTCTATTTTATTGTTCTTTTCTCCAATTACTTCAGCTGTTTTTGAGGAAGAGAATTGAGAAATAAAATTTTCTACATGTAACTTAATAACATTTATCTTTGTCTCAGGCAATTGCTGATTAAATAAAATAAAGATAGAAAATCTTAATTTGTTAAGCCCTGCTCCAAAAGATTTACATCTCCATAGAAGCGTCTGCCCATATTGTTTCTTATCTAGAAATTTTGCAAATTTTTCAAAGATCTTATCTTTCCCTGATAGCTGTGATCCGTTTTTAAGCCGTTCTAATCTGTATTCAGAAACACTAGTATGAGTTTTTTCTGGATAATAATGTAGATGTTCTAGTCGACGATGTTTTCCATTAGGTAAAATAGTTACTGCATATACTTCCTCTTCCCTTGCAAAGTGCGTATTTTCCTTATATTTCGAATCATTTAAATAGTTGAAATATTCTAAAGAAGTATTTATATAACTTTCTGTTTCATAAGAAATTGAAAAGATTTTAACTTCTTTTTCTTCTTCAATAACATAGTTAAAATCAATAGCCAATATAGGTACATCATATTCTATATTTCGTTCTTTTTTAGGGACATTTATGTATAAGCAATCTAAAATATCTTCTTTTAAGCCTTCCAAACTTGCTGTTTTTGAAGTTGCTGAGCTATATTGCCTTGGAGATATTTGATTAAAAAGGAAGGCCTTATTCAAAGTCTTTACCTTTTCTACAGGAAGCTCTCCTTTCCAAAAAGGAACAGAATACCAATAAGAATGTAGTAACACTATAAAGTTTTCTTTGCTATCTTTCTTAGAAATAGTTTCCACTACTGTAGCGATATTGGTGCTAGTACTTCCAGGTAAACCTATAAAAAGATTAGAAAGGTTCATCATTGCTTCCATTTGCTCAGTTACATTATCGGTTCTAATCACATAATCATACCCTATAGGCGTCTTCTTTTCTTCTGTTGTGATGACTGCTATCAGTTGTATTTCTTTTCCTTTTTCCCTAAGATCACGTTTATCACTATATTTTTCAAACTTCTTTACTACAACTTCTGAGATTCCTCCTGTTCCGCTTGTAATAATTTTTAATATTTTTATTTCACTAGATTTTTTGAACACCTCATAAATTTTTTTCACCAATAGTTCTATATCTCTTTTGGAAATATTGTATTTTCGCTTTCTAAAAATACTCTCATCACGTCCTCCCAAAAAGCATATTGTATAGGAATGATTATCTTTTTCAGTAAATACATTAGTTACAGTCTCCATCGTTTCTGTTTTTGTATGGTCATATCCTGCCAAAGATACGTTTTTTTCTTGAGTTTTCATAATCTTTTCGTAAATATTTTTTTAACCATTTTAAATAAAAGGTTTAACCATTTTAAATAAAAGGAGTAAGCACCAGCACTTACTCCTTTTATCACTTGTTATTAGTCTTTTTTCTGTCTTCTTTAAAGAGAGGGTGTCCGAAAGGCCTTGTCTTTAGAGAGCGAATTACCTCACATACTCACTTACGCGACTTTGCTCCTACAGCAATACCCAAAAAAACAACTGATTATCAATGAAATAAAATTTAAATTGAGCGTTATTTACACTTCAAAAAGCAGTGTTTTAGACTTTTCGGACAGCCCCCTCTTTTAATCATTAGCGGCGTACTAATTCTATAATAATATTTGTGAAGAAGCGATTGTTTTTATTTTCAGTAGATTTAGTAAGTATATATATTTTATTGTTTATTTCTGCTTTTGAGACATAGAAATCTAAATCGACAGAACTATCGCCCGAATAATAAAATCCAATTATCTCTTTATTATTCTGACAGAACTCACCATACTTGATGTATACTTCCCCACGCTGGGTAAAGCGTTCTGTATCTTCTTTTATAAGACGACCTGTTACTCGTAAGTTACCTCCAACCTCTGTGACCCTCAGATCCCGTAATGCTATCTTTCTTTTCCCTGAGTAAGTCGTTGGTAGGCCTTGAGCAGGGCATTCTATGGTAGCGTCTTGAGCAGCAGGTACCTCTTTTATAGTATATGTAGCACGAGTTTCCTCTTCCCTCCTGCGTTCTTCCTCTCGCCTACGAGTCTCCTCTTCCCTTCTGCGTTCTTCCTCTCGCCTACGAGTCTCCTCTTCCCTTCTACGTTCTTCCTCTCGCCTACGAGTCTCTTCTTCCCTTCTACGTTCTTCCTCTCGCCTACGAGTCTCTTCTTCCCTTCTACGTTCCTCCTCTCGCCTACGAGTCTCCTCTTCCCTTCTACGTTCCTCCTCTCGCCTACGAGTCTCCTCTTCCCTTCTACGTTCTTCCTCTTGTTTACGAGTCTCCTCTTCCCTTCTACGTTCTTCCTCTCGTTTACGATCTTCGTCTTTATCTTTCGTTTCGCCTGTAAGAACTATCCGTTGCGCACGATCGGAAAAGATCAATGCCAGTATAGCTGTATGAATTCCCTTTTTATTATTAGGAGAATATATTACCTCTAGTGTTGCATAACTGTTAGGATATATTACTATATCTGTGTTTCTTTCCAATCGGAAATAGTCTTTATCTTTCCCTTCAAGATAAGGGGATATATTAACTACACTGCTTCCATTATTGGTGATCGTTAGTCTTTGCTTTTGAACTTCCCCGTTATCAGAAGTAAAAATCATGTGAGATGTATTGGTAGCTATACGTATCTCGTTAGGTGCTGGATCAGGAGGATTGGGGGCATCATCATAGGGCTTATAGTCATATAAATTTTTATTATCAACATAGTAAGCGGCGGCAATCATACTGCCTATAAGTGATTTGTGAACCTTTACATAGCCAGTCTTTTTCCAACCAATTCCTGAACCCCACGAGTTGATAAGTGTGATCGTGCCTTCTTCTTGATCAAATCCGATTACTGTCATCGCATGTGAGCCGACTATCTCACCTCCTTCTTCATAATCTTCCTTTCTATAAATATAGTCTCCCCCTTCTCTATAAAGATCAAAAAACTTTTGATTTAAGTAGGCTCCTATAATAATCGGATACCCTTGCGATAGAGCACCTGTAAAGCTATCAAAGCTTAACTGAACAGGGTCAAACGATTTTATGCGAGTATAAGCAGCCAGTTCGTCTATTTTGGGGTCTGGGATAGCACTACAAGTCGATGCGTCATAACGAAACTCAAGCTCTCTAGGAATACCCTTGTCACAAATTCGTTGTAAAGAAGCTTCTATAGAGCTTCCTGCTGTTTCACACGGCCCAATTCCTTTAAGGACATTATACAAATAAGAGGGAGAAAGGAAAAAGCTCTCATCTTTAAATGACAGATGGCGTCGCATGAAGTTGGCTTGATAGCTAATAGCTATTGAGACCGCAAAAGAAGTGCAACTACCTTGTTGTAATTGCGTATAATACAACATTTCTTTTGTATCATAAGGAAAACCTTCTAAACGCATTTTAGTCTCTTGCGCTCTATCAAACCTGATAGGTACATTACCTGCATATTTGCTGTTTTTCTTAACCGGCACCCACCCTGTCGCAAAAGAGGGAGTAGGGTTTGGCTTAACTCTCTGTTGGTCATCTGGCTTATTGCCTTTATCATTTTTATCGGCCTTATTACCGTTGTTAGTGTCCTTAGAGTCTTGTTGTTCTGTACGGCCTTTATCCGTATTGTCTTGCTCTATTTTTTGGCATCCTATAAGAATTGCCATCATCACCACTAAGGCTGTTTTTAAAATTGTTTTCATGGTTGTTGATAGTTTAATAAGATTAATAAATATTTTTGTTACACGTTTAGGATTTTTCTCTTTTTTCATAATCTAAATAATTTAGAGGTTATCAATGATAAATTTGATGAGCCATATATAGCTGCTTAATTCTTGGTTATTTTCTTTCTTTTCCCATAGGCAATTATGTTTGATTATCTACTGCAAATGTAGAACGTTTTTGTCTGGAAAATGATATGAGTTGGTATGCGTTCCCTTTCCCATAGGCTACATAGTGTTTTATTTTACAAGGCTAAATTAGATATTTTCCAGACCTTAAAGTGTATGAGTTCGTATGAGTTGAATAACAAAAAGCTGCTTGAGGTTCCCCTCAAACAGCTTATTTCTAATAACTTACAAACTAAAAACTGACTACTAACTACTGATCACTAAACCCTGATTTTATCTTTCTCAGTTCTTCTTTCGCATCGAACCTATCTTCTATAAGGTGATCTTTGATAATATTGCCGTCCTTGAGTACCACGGTGCGCTTGCTAAAGCGGGCAATGTCGTCCTCGTGGGTAACAAAGCCTATGGTGCTGCCCTTGTCATTAAGCTCTTGGAAAAGCTCCATCACCTCATAGGAGGTGCGGGTATCAAGGTTTCCCGTAGCCTCATCGGCCAAGAGGATCACAGGGTCATTCACTAGCGAACGCGCGATGGCCACACGCTGCTGTTGCCCCCCTGAGAGTTCACTGGGCATATGGTGCAGGCGCGATTCCAGCCCTACCCTTTTGAGTGCTTCTATGGCTCGCTCACGGCGTTCTTTGGCTGAAATCTTAGGATTATACATCAGCGGTAGCTCTACATTCTCTATAGCCGAGGTACGCGCCAAAAGGTTATAGGCCTGAAAGATAAAGCCTATCTTGGTATTACGAACATTGGCCAACTCGTTCTTGGACATATTCTTGACCGAGATACCGTCCAATATATAATCCCCCGAAGTAGGTCTGTCCAAGCAGCCCAATATGTTGAGCAAGGTAGACTTACCCGAACCACTTGGCCCCATGATGGTAACAAACTCTCCCTCATAGATATTCAAGTGAATCCCTTTGAGTACCTGTAGGATCTCCCCTCCCATCTTAAACTCCCTTCTTAGGTCATTTATCTCAATGATTGTCTTTGCCATGATTCCCCTATTTTGCTTTAGAGTTCTGTCTTCTATGAGGTGGCTTAGGCATAAATGGACTACTACCATCTTGTTGATTATCCGTTGCCTTAGCCGAAGGATTGAAACTATTGAGCGAAGTTATCACCTCTTCCCCTTGGCCAATGCCACTGACCACCTCTACATGGATACCATCATTACTGCCTATCACAATAGCTTTTTGTGAGAGACTACCATCGAGATTTTCTACCCATACATGTTTGTTCTTTCCCTTGCTACGCTCCATCTGTGGCATAGAGGCATTAATTCCCTTCTGCGCATAATATTCAGCTAAGAGCGTAAGGTCTGGAGAGAAATTAATTGCCTTATTATTAACTATGGTAACGCCCTTGAGTTCATTGGTATAGATGACAATAGTCGCGGTAAGACCTGGTTTTAGCTTCTCCTCAGGATTCTCTGCATCTACAATAACCGTATAGGTAACCACATTCGAAGTTGTTGTTGGTGAAAGTCTCACTTGGGAGACTACCCCTTGGAACTCTTCCAACGGATAAGCATCTACGGTAAAGATAACTCGCTGACCTACTTTCACTTGCCCTATATCTGCCTCATCTACATTGGCCTCTACCTGCATTTTCTTTATATCCTTGGCAATCTTAAATAGGGTCGGTGCACTGATGGAAGCGGCCACTGTTTGCCCTACTTCTACTTCCTTGCTGAGGATTACTCCATCGATAGGTGCATAGATATTGGCATAGCCCAGATTGGTCTTTGCCTGATTGAGCATCGTAAGGCGCTGAGTTGCTGCTGCTTTGGCATTATGAAGCTGGTAATAGGCTTGTTCGTAATCCGCCTTGCTAATGATCTGATTGTCATACATTTTTTTCTTCCTATCATAGTTCTGCTGGTAATAGGAAACCTCGTTCAGTGCTGCATTATAATTAGCCTGAGCGTTGATGACATTCTCTTGCAGATTGGTTTTGTCCAGCTCAGCGATAAGCTCTCCCTTTTTCACTTGGGAATTGTAATCCACATATATCTTACTAACCAAGCCCGATACCTGCGTACCTACTTCTATTTCATCTACTGGTTGTACGCTTCCTGTGGCGGTTACCTCTGTGGTTACATCACCTTTTTCTACTTTTTCTTTTTGCAGGACAATAATCACTGGTTTCTCCTTAAAGAAAAAATGATATACCCCATAACCTACTCCCACAAGCAATAAGGCAAATATAGTTGTTCTTAATATTTTCTTCATTCTTTTATTTTTCTATGGTAATATGGATTTTAATATTTTCTATAATAGGCACAAGCCAATGTCGCCGAATATCTGCAAGCGAGTATATGATTCGCACCAACGAGGGTTTTATCACTAAGGGCGAATTGCCATTCGCCCCTACCAGTCACTTGTCTTTGGTCACTTGTCATTGGTCACTTGTCATTAGTCACTTGTCATTAGTCACTTGTCATTAGTCACTTGTCACTAGTCACTTGTCACTAGTCACTTGTCATTAGTCACTTGTAACTAGTCATTAATCGTTATCTCTTTTCCTTGATAGAAATTCAACAATTGTTGGTAGAGCAACACCATATATTTGTTCTGCAAATAGGTCTGTTCAGCATTGAGATAGGTGTTTCTACTAACTAAGAGTTCGGTATTGGTCAGGTTGCCAAACTCATGCTTTTTCTCAGCCAACTCGTAGGCCAACTTAGCATTATCACGTGCTTTCTTAGAGGCTACTTCCTGCGCCTGACGTGTGGTGGCGTTGTGCCAAGCGGTCTCTATCTTGGTATAGAGATCCTTCTCGGCCTGCTTACGGTCAAGATCCGCTTGGGATTCAGAGAGTCGCGCCAAGGCTACATTGTTCTTGTTTTGGTAACGAGAGAAGATAGGAATATTGAGCGAGAGTCCTATGGTCTGCCCAAAGTTATTCTTCAGCTGTGTCATATATTTCTCGGTATCCCTATCCGAATACCCTGTATTGATACCTCCACTAAGGGAGAGTGATGGTAGAAAGCCAGACTTAGCAATTTGGATATCCTTCTGAGCCAACTCTTTTTGCTTTTCGTATATCTTAGTCGTTGGCAGCTGCTCCAAGGCCTGTCTATACACCTCTTCCTTATTAGCTATAGGGGCGCTAACGTCTTCCTTTTGGATAATCTCAATACCAAATTCCGTGCCAGGGGGAAGCTCCAAGAGTTGCTTGAGGGTTAGCACTTGGTTTTCGTATTGGTTCTTAGCCAACACCACATTATATTGATTATTAGCATGCTGAGTCTCTATCTCTATGAGGTCTATCTTCGCTATAGCACCATTCTCATATTTCTGTTGTGCTTGAGCGAGTTGTTCCTCTGAAGAGAGGGCTGTATTCTTGGCCACTGCGATATTCTCATATTGGTAAAGTGCTTGCAGGTAAGCCTCCAATACACTCAGGGTGATGTTATTCTGCGCCTCTTTTACATAGAGGTCGTTCTGTTCCAGAGCAAGGTTAGCACGCTCTATTTGCAAATTGAGTTTGTTCCCTTCATAGAGTGGCATAGAGGCATTGACTCCCATACTATTGGTGATGGTCGTCTGGTTCACCCTATTGTTGGTAATCTGGTTAATCACTGAACCATGATTGGCATTGGCCGAGATATTTCCGCTAACGGCAGGCAAGCGATTACTCTTGGCCTGATCTAAGTTGATAGCAGCCGTTTGTTGTCCCAGTTGCGTCTTCTTAACGGTTATATTGTTATTTACAGCATAGTTGATACAGTCAGCCAATGACCATAGTTTTTGTTGCCCCCACATAGGTATGGATAAGAGGGAAGCAAGGAGTATTCTGTATTTCATTTTCGATAATTGGTTTTAAGCCACAAAAATACTCATTTTTTTTCAATCAAAGAAATAATAATTGAGAAAATATACAGACTACTAAAAGTTAATTTCCTTTGCTTGCTAAAAATTATCTCTTAACTTTGCACAGAAATAAGATTTCGTATTCCATCCTCCCCAAAAAACAAGGAAAACTTTTCTAAAACCAAATCTATTATAATATGCAAACCTCATTAAACACTACAGAAACAGCTAACTTTTTGTCTCTCTATCAAAAAGCTGCTGCCTCTCTTTATGCTTTTAGAAAACGCATAAAGCAGAAAGCCCTTCTATTTCTTTTGGATTGGGTTGCTATCCCTCTTTTATTCGTTACTTTCTTAGGCTTTTGGGACAAGGAAGGTTCTCTTGAACTCAAGCTATTCATTTTTGGAATTGTACTACTCTGGTGGTGTGTGGTCAAATTACTCTTATGGGATAAGTGGATAGCCGCTGCCGAAAAGAACTATAAAAAATTTTATGAGAAAGACTTGCCTAATACAAAATAAATAAGTATTTTTGCGCCCGCTAAGTAACCTCTGGCGAGGGACGTGTATGTTGCTTAGGTAATACTTAATTTTTATACTTTTATGGAGTCTTTATTAAAGTACGTACAAGACAATTTCATCGCTAAGAAAGATTTCCCTGAATTCTCCACAGGGGACACTATTACAGTGTATTACGAAATCAAGGAAGGAGAAAAATCCCGTGTTCAGTTCTTCAGAGGTGTGGTAATCCAACGCCGTGGTACAGGAGCTACTGAGACTTTTACCATCCGTAAAATGTCCGGTGAGGTAGGTGTAGAGCGTATCTTCCCTATCAATATGCCTGCTATCCAAAAGATTGAAGTGAACAAATACGGTAAAGTGCGCCGTGCACGTATCTACTACTACCGTGAATTGCGTGGTAAGAAAGCTCGTATCAAAGAAATACGAAAATAATTTTTTAGCTTACACAAAGTATGAAGAAAGGTTGTCTTTGGACAGCCTTTTTTTATAAAACCTCTCCCCAAAAACACCTTATCTATGAGTAGCACTTTTATCAATGGCCTCTCGTGTATCTCCGCCCAGCCTTCTTTTTCAGGGGATTTCCCTATGCAATTCTGCGAAAACAGCAAGGAGGCTGTCCTCTTTGCTATGGAACCTCCATATAAGGACTATATTCCCCCCGCTGCCATTAGGCGTATGTCCAAAAGTGTAAAAATGGGCATGGTTGCTGCCTCTGTAGCCTTAAAGCAAGCACACCTCACCCCTCAGGCCATTTTTGTAGGCACAGGCATGGGCTGCCTACAGGACTCTGAGAAATTCCTAAAAACACTCTTAGACAATCAGGAACAACATCTCACCCCTACAGCCTTTATCCAATCCACTCACAACACAGTAGCAGGACAAATCGCAATCAACTTGCAGTGCAAGGGTATGAACCTGACATATGTCAATGGGGCTTGCTCCTTTGAGAGCGCCCTATTAGAAGCCAAGATGCACATGGAGCAAGGCCAACTTCAGCATATCTTGGTCGGAGGCATTGATGAGCATAGCCCACATACCACCTACTTATACGAATTAGCTGGGATAATCAAGGACAAGGCAATGCTCCCCTGCCCTATCATGCAACCCAACTCCAACGGGATTCGCTTAGGGGAAGGGGCTACCTTCTTTGCCCTCTCGGATACTTACTCGGAGCAGACTGTTGCAGAACTGCTCAATGTGGAGATACGTTACCACTTGACTCCCAACAAAGTAGAAGCCTTCGTCAGCGATTTCCTCTCCCAAAATGGACTTTACTTAGCAGATATTGATTTAGTGGTCTCTGGACGAGGTGAAAACCAAGAGGACAAACCGTATTTTGATGCCTTTGAAAGCCTTTTCCCTTCCACACCTATACTCATTTACAAGCACTTAATGGGGGAGTTCTTTACTGCCTCTGCCTCAGGGGTGTATGTCGCTTGTAGTGCTTGCAACTACAGCGAATTACCCGCCATCCTACAGGCTTATCCCGAAAGACGGCCACAACACCCGATCCGATATGTATTGCTATATAACCAATACTTAGGAAAAGAACACAGTTTGGTGTTATTAAGAAAAAAATAACAGGTCTCACTAACCTCTTGTATTGATTTTTTTTATACTTTTGTACTTTATTACTAAAAAATAAATTTTATGTTTCAATTACCTCAACTTCCTTACGCCTATGATGCCTTAGAGCCTTATATAGATGCGCGTACTATGGAAATTCATTACACCAAACACCACAAAGCCTATACTGATAATCTAAATAATGCTATCAAGGGCACCCCTCTTGAAGGAAAAACAATTCAGGAGATTTTGCAAACCTTAGACCCTGAGAACAAGGCCGTTCGTAATAATGGCGGGGGGTACTACAACCACAACCTGTTCTGGGAAATCCTCTCTGCTAAGAAAACTACCCCCTCTGCTGAGCTTTCCAAAGCCATAGAGGCTGCTTTTGGCTCTTTTGAGGCTTTCAAGGAGGCTTTCTCCAAGGCTGCTGCTACCCAATTTGGCTCAGGCTGGGCTTGGCTTGCGGTAGAAAAAGGAGGTAAAGTAGGCGTTTGTGCTACTGCTAACCAAGACAATCCTCTTATGTCCCACATCAAGTGCGGTACTCCTATCTTAGGATTGGACGTATGGGAACATGCCTATTACCTAAACTACCAAAACCGCCGTGCCGACTATATTGAGGCTTTCTTCAATATCATCAATTGGGATAAAGTAAGCGAGCTATATAACCAATACAAATAAATTTTCGCAAAAAAAGAAAATTGGCACGGTTATTGATTATTACTTAGTACACGAAACTCCTAAAAAAACCACCTATGAAACCCAAAAAAAACCCTAATGTTGACCTAAAGAAACGCGTAGGTTTATTTTTCTCTATCGGGCTTGCCATAGCTACTTTCGCTAGCCTCTATGCGATTAACTACAAATCTGTAGAAGAAGGCAAAAAGAAAATAGAATTTGACAAGCTGGTAGACCTTTCCGAAGATGTGCAAGATGTGGTTATGGAAGAGAATACACCTCCTCCCGCACCACCTGCCGAACCTGAAAAAGTGGAAATTCCACCCGATATCATCAAGCAAGTAGATGACAAAGAGGATGTAAAAACCGAGTTCCAGTCCAACGAAATGAAAAAAGACGAAGCTGTCGCTGCGCCTCCTAAGATTAGTACCACAGGGGTTCCTGGAGGTACAGGTACAGGAGATGACGATATTCAGGACGATGTACAATTCTTCGCTATTGAGCAAAAACCTATGTTCGAGGAATGTAAGAATGTACCTAAGGAAGAACAAGAAAGATGCTTCAAAAAGACCCTAGATGCTTTTGTAAGTAAAACCCTTGTATATCCTGAAGCGGCTATGCAAATGGGCTCTCAAGGACGTGTTGTGGTACAGTTCCGTATCAAAAAGGACGGAAATGTAGAGGTAATCAATACCCAAGGTAAAGATAAAATCTTAGAGAAAGAAGCCCGACGTGTGATTGAGAAGCTCCCAAGACTTATCCCTGGAAAACAACGTGAAAGACCCGTTGCGGTAATCTTCTCTTATCCTATCGTATTTAAGCTAAACTAAGTAATAATTTCATCAGATAAGTGAATAGTGAAGGGCTTGCCTTTCACTATTCGCTTTTGATTTTTTAAGCCATGGCAAAAAAGATAACTACTGTTTTATACATCTGTCTTACCATAGCCCTTTTGGCAGGTAGTGCATGGGGAATTCACGCTTTGAGAAAGCGAGAGGCACATGGACTATTTGTCGTAGGAAAAGCCCCCTCTTTTTGCTTTACAGACCAGCATAACCAACCTTTTTGTGATTGTGATTTTAAGGGGAAAATATGGGTAGCGGACTTCTTCTTTACCTCCTGCCCCACTATCTGTCCTGTGATGACTACTCACATGGTAGCCGTGCAGAATGCCTTCCCAGACAACGCTATCGGTATCGCTTCTTTCTCCATAGACCCTGAAACTGATACCCCCGAAGTATTACAGGCCTATGCTCAAGAGAAAGGCGTCCATTCTCCCCATTGGCACCTGCTTACAGGAAAAGAAGAGGATATCTATCGTACTGCCAATGAGGGATTCAACATCTACGCCAAAGCAGGCAATACCCCAGAAAATTTTGAACATTCTGGCCTTTTCGCCTTAGTAGATACCCAAGGAAATATCGTCTGTCGAAAAGAAAACGGCAAACCGATTTTCTTCTACGATGGTATGACTCAAGAAGGAATCGCTATGCTCATAGAAGATATACGAAAATTAATGACCAATGATGAATGATTAATGACAAATATTTACTATCTTTGCCTACTAATAGCACATTAACCCTCAATTTTTATTCGCATGGAAACTTTAGGTACTCCCATAAGAAAGCGTGAAGTATATGACTACATGTCTGAAACGACAAATGAAATACATTTGCTCCTAAAGGATATCCTGCAGCATGACAAGGCCATCACTTACGAAGATGGAGAGAAAGTATATGTACTTATCAGCCAAGCCCTTACTAAGGAAAAGAAAGTTATTTTAGACTTCCAAGGCATCACTATAGTGATTCCCGCTTTCCTGCACGCATCTGTTGGTGAGCTTTACAAGGATTTTGACGGTGATTTTCTAAACAATCATTTGATATTAAAAAACATAGAAGGTACAAACAAAGTCCTTCTTGATATGGTAATAAAATATACAAAACAATATATCGCTGATCCTGAAGCTTTTGAAAGAGCTATCAAAAGTACTTTTTAGCAATGCCAAATACTATTATCCCATACGCTCAATTTGAGTTCAAAAGTAACCAAACTTATTTCTTTGACAATAATATCTGGATTTCCTTATATTCTTTCATTAACAATAACCCTGACAAGCACAGAAAAGTAAGTAGTTTCCTATCAAAAATAGAGCATCATAATTCTCAAATAGCTTTAGTCAGTCTTATCATTAGTGAATTTACCAATACAACTATACGTCTCTGCTACAATCTGTGGAAAGAGCAAACACAGAATTATATGGCCGATTACAAAAGAGATTATAAGCAAAGTACCGATTTTCAGAATAATCTAACAGAGGTAAAATCATTGGTAAGAACTATGTACCAGTTGGATTGTACAGAAAGATACCCCGATAGTTTCAATGCAATAGCCCTTGAGCCTATTATGGAGAATTTTCATATTGATTTCAATGATGCTTATTACCTCGAACTTTGCGCCAGAAATAATTGGATTTTAGTAACTTCAGATAATGATTTTGATAGTATAGACAAAGGGATTACCATTGTCAAAATTTAAAGTAGAAAATAATATATGCCCCAGAAATCCCCCGTACAGCCCAAAAAGCACTTAGGACAACACTTCCTCACTGACCTGAATATTGCCCAACAAATAGCCCAAACCCTCTCTCTCTGTGGCCACAAGCAGGTATTGGAGATCGGCCCAGGCACAGGCGTACTTACCCAATTCCTTTTAGAGAAAGATGCAGAAGTATTTGTTATTGAGATAGATAAAGAATCGGTCGCTTACCTTCAGGCCTACTTTCCGAAACTAAAAGGACATATCCTCTGCGAAGACTTTCTAAAGTTTGACATTGTCAGTTATTTTAACAAGACACCCTTTGCTATTATAGGTAATTTCCCCTATAATATCTCTTCTCAGATTGTATTTAAGCTCTTGGAGATTCGCTTTTTTGTGCCTGAGTTTGCGGGTATGTTCCAAAAAGAAGTGGCCGAGCGTATCTGTGAGGGGCCTGGTAGCAAGTCTTACGGTATTCTCTCGGTGCTTACACAGGCTTTTTATGAAACAGAATACCTCTTCACAGTACCAGAACATGTATTTAATCCCCCTCCAAAGGTAAAAAGCGGGGTCATTCGTCTCAAGCGCAAAGAAAATTATACGCTTGCTTGCGATGAAAAGATGTTTTTCTCAGTAGTTAAGACAGCCTTTGGCCAGCGCCGCAAGACCTTACGCAACAGCCTCAAGTCCTTTCTCCTAGAGCGCGAAGCTCTCAAGGCAGAACCTCTCTTTGACAAGCGTCCTGAGATGCTCTCCGTATCTGAATTTATCACCCTCACTCAGTGGCTGAGCACACCCAATTCTTAGGAATAGATACCTCCGTTGATGTGTATGACCTCTCCTGTGATATAACTCGCTTTTTCTGAGGCTAAGAAACTTACCAAATCGGCCACTTCCTGCACCTTGCCAAAGCGTCCCATAGGAATGAGTTTGCTCAGTTCTTTCTCGTCCAGTACAGCCGTCATATCCGTCTGTATAAAACCAGGAGCTACAGCATTGACTGTAATATTACGTTTGGCCACTTCCTGTGCCAAGGCTTTGGTAGCAGCCACTAAAGCTCCCTTAGCAGCCGAATAATTCACCTGCCCTGCGGTACCTTTCACCCCCGATACGGAAGCCACATTGATAATACGTCCTGAGCGCTGGCGTAGCATTTTTTGCAAAAAGAAATGGGTTACATGATAGAAACCATCTAAGGTAGTCTTTAGCACCTTGTCCCAATCCTCATAGGGCATCCACATGAACAGTCCATCGCGAGTGATACCCGCATTATTGACAATCACCTCCACCTGTGCCTCCTTATGAGCTTCTTGCCACTGGGAAAGCACCTGCTCGGTTTGCGCTTTATCCGTTACATCAAAACAAAGCAACTCACCTGTACTTCCCAACTGTTGCACCCGCTCTAGTGTCTGCTGGGCAGCTTGCTCGTTGCTCTGATAGTTAATCAGTATATGGTAGGGACTATCTTGGGCTAATTGCTCACAAATAGCACGCCCTATCCCTCTAGAACCTCCCGTAATAATTGCACACTTCATAATGGTCAATTGTTAATTATTAATTGTCAATTGTCAATGCTCCTTTTACAACAGTGAGTCATTAACAATTGACAATTAACAATTGATAATTATATAAATTCAGGATATTTAATAGGATTAATCTCATTCATAATCGCATATACCTTCTCAAATACGTCCTCTACATTGGGTTTGGAGAAGTAATCTCCGTCGGAGGCATAAGCAGGTCGGTGCGATTTAGCGGTAAGAGTCTGTGGTTTGCTATCCAAATAGCGATAAGCATTTTGTTTTTCCACAATCTCCTGCATCAGATAAGCCGAAGCCCCTCCCTCTACATCTTCATCTACGATGAGTAGGTTGTTGGTTTTCTGAATACTCTTGACCGTATCATGATTTATGTCAAAAGGAATTAGTGATTGCGCATCTATAATCTCTATGCTAATATCTACTTTGTCTAGCTCTTTGGCGGCTTGCTCTACAATACGTAGGGTAGAGCCGTAGGAAACCACAGTTATATCGCGCCCTTCACGGATTTTCTCCACTACCCCTATAGGAGTCGTAAATTCTCCTAAGTTGCTTGGCAAAAGCTCTTTGGTACGATAGCCATTGAGACATTCCACTACAAAAGCTGGTTGGTTACCCTGTAGCAAGGTATTATAAAAGCCCGCGGCCTTAGTCATATTGCGTGGTACTAAGAAGTACACCCCACGAAGGAAGTTGAGCAATCCTGCCATAGGCGAACCTGAGTGCCAGATACCTTCCAAGCGATGGCCGCGTGTGCGTACGATCAGTGGCGCCTTCTGATAACCACAAGTGCGGTAGCTCAGCGTAGCCAAATCATCCGTAAGGGTTTGCAAGGCATAAGGGGTATAGTCCAGATACTGGATCTCCGCAATAGGTCTTAGCCCTCGCATGGCCATACCTACGCCTTGTCCTATAATAGAGGATTCACGAATACTTGTGTCATCTATACGGATTACTCCATATTTCTCTTGTAGGCCTTCCAAGCCTTGATTCACATCGCCTATCTTTCCTGTATCTTCCCCAAAGGTAAGTAGGTTAGGGTATTTGGCAAAAAGAGCATCAAAGTTATCTCTAAGCACGATGCGCCCATCTACCTCTGGAGCATCAGGGGCATATTGGGGGGCTACTTGGGGAACAAAAAGCGGATTCTTATCATCCTCACTATACAGATGTGAGCTATAGCGATCTTGTAGCTTTTCGAGCATCTCTCTAAGCCATTTTTTAAGATTTTCTGTAGCGGTATTCTCCTCGCCTGCGGCATAGCGCAAGACCTTACGTGCGGTACTAATCACATCGCGGTATAGTGGGTTTTCTATCTCGGCAAGAGCATCCTTCAAGTGGGAGATTTCCAAGCTGTTAAAGCACTCTTTCTCCATCTCATAGAGTAGGTTGATAAGATCGCGCTTGGCAGTTTTGATAGGGGCTTGATACTCATTCCATGCCTTTTCTCTGGCTTCTTTCACCTCTCTTTTAGCCTCCGCTTCTATGGCCTGCAATTCAGTTTCACTGGCCAATCCTGCCTCTATAATCCACTTGCGGAATTGTACATTACAATCATATTCCTTTTCCCATTCCAAGCGCTCCTGAGACTTATAGCGTTCATGAGAGCCTGAAGTGGAGTGCCCTTGGGGCTGGGTGAGTTCAGTTACATGGATAAGAGAGGGGACATGCTCGGTACGAGCAAGGTGTCCTGCCCTAGCGTAAGTCTCCAAAAGTGTAGGATAATCCCAACCTTTCACCGTACAGATCTCAAAGCCCTTATGATTTGCATCACGCTGGAATCCCTTGAGTGCCTCAGAGATACTTTCCTTTACCGTATGGTAAGAGGCAGGTACCGAAATACCATAGTTATCGTCCCACACACTCATTACCACAGGCACTTGCATCACACCTATCGCATTGAAGGCTTCAAAGAAAAGGCCTTCACTAGTACTGGCATTTCCTATAGTACCCCAGGCTACCTCATTCCCATTATTGGAAAAAGCTTCACTATTGGCAATGGAAAGATTTCGGTATATTTTAGAGGCTTGAGCAAGCCCCACAAGGCGTGGGATCTGCCCTGCGGTACAGGATACATCGCTGGCGGTATTATACTGATCTACCAATCGCTTCCAGTTTCCTTTTTCATCAAGGCTATGGGTAGCAAAGTGCCCGCCCATTTGTCTACCTCCGCTATGGGGTTCGTGGGTTACATCATTATCTGCATAGATGCCTGCAAAAAACTGCTTAGGCGTATATTCGCCTATAGCCATCATGAATGTCTGGTCTCGGTAATAACCACTACGGAAATCTCCTTTTCGGAAAGCATGTGCCATAGCTATCTGTGGCAATTCCTTTCCATCTCCAAAGATACCAAATTTAGCCTTTCCCGTAAGAACTTCTCTTCGTCCTGCAAGACTACACTCGCGGCTGAGAACGGCTATCATATAATCCTCCAAGACTTGTCGTCTTAAATCCTCAGAGGGCATACTTTGTAAAAAAGAGGTCGTTGTATCCATAAAAAATTAGTTTTCTTTTGAAAGTCAAAATGTTCAGTAAGCTGCTTTCTCCCCAATCACACCTTGAGGATTTCCGCTTCTTTCTTAGCCAGTACCTCATCTATTTGCTTGATATACTTGTCGGTAAGTCTCTGTACACGCTCCTCAGCATCTTTCTTTATATCATCGGATGATTCTGTTTTTTTGATTTCCTTATTGGCCTCTTGGCGGGCATTACGTACCCCTATTTTAGCATCTTCACTTTCGCCTTTGGCTTGTTTGACCAACTCTTTACGACGTTCCTCTGTCAATGGCGGTACACTGATGATAATCACTTCTCCATTGTTCATAGGATTAAAGCCCAAATTGGCCACCATAATAGCTTTTTCTATGACCGAGAGCATATTCTTCTCCCATGGCTGTATACTGATTGTACGTGAATCAGGGGTATTTACATTGGCCACCTGCGCCAAAGGGGTCTGTGAGCCATAATAATCCACAAATACGCTACCAAGCATCTGGGGAGATGCCTTGCCAGCACGGATATTGAGTAATGATTTTTCTAAGTGCGCTACAGAATCTTGCATAGCCTCTTTGGTAGTCTCTAAAATGAGATCTATTTCTTCGTTCATATCTAAGTTATTTTTTCATTTGTTTCAGTTGGCAAAGATACAAAATTAAAATCAAAATGTTGTCAGTTTTTAGTTTTTAGTTTGCCTAAAAAACTCAAAACTTAAAACTCAAAATTCAAAACTCTAAAATCACATTTGGTTTTCAGCTATTTACAAAAAAACCTCCAATTTAAAGAAAAAATATAGAAAAAGTTTGTTTATTAAAAAAATTTAATTACCTTTGACACGAAATAAATTCATTTATTGTCAAACAGAAATGGTTTACGAAAAATTAGCATGAGCAGGTGTAGGGGCTAATGGCAATTAGCCCTTAAAAGAGAGTTAATTAGGAGTGAATCCCTTGCCTTATTTATTCGTATTTTATTCGCATTCTAAATATGATTGACTATAAGAGCGAACATTCTTCTTAAACTACATATTTATGAGAAAAAAATTTATATACCCTGCGCTTTCCTTATTAGCCCTGACGGCTTGTAACAATAAGGATAGTCTCATGATAGAGAATTTCGAATCTGGCTCTTTTGAAAATTGGACGATTGAGGGCGATGCCTTTGGTGAAGCTCCTGAAAGAGAGGCGCTTCCTGGACAACAACCTGTAGTGGGCTTCGAAGGGAAATTCTTAGCCAACAGTTTCCACAATGGGGACGACTCTCGTGGAACGCTCACCAGCAAGCCTTTTCGCATAGAACGAGACTATATCAACTTCCTCATAGGAGGGGGTATGTCCCAAGACACCTATATAGAACTGCTTGTAAACGGCCAAAGTGTTCATAAGACCCATAGCACCGTGGAGAGTGAGACCTTACAGCTAATGAGCTGGGATGTAAAGGCTTACAAAGGCCAAGAAGCTACCCTACGCATCGTGGATAACCAGCGCGGCAGCTGGGGACACATCCTCATTGATGCGATCGAACAGAGTAATCAGTACAAAAGTAATATCATGGAAAACTACACCCTTACCTATGATATTTCTAAGAAATATCTACTACTTCCTATTGAGGACAGCGCCCCCGAAACCTCTGTACAACTCGTTGTAAATGGAGAAAATATAGGGGTTCCTCAGAATATTCGCCTAGCTAGAACACACATTCAGTATTGGCTTCCCCTATCAGTAGAGGCTTACAAAGGTAAAAAAATAGACCTTGTCTTCGGACAGGCTACCAAAAAGGATATAGGTATCAGCCAAATAAAACCTTCCGATACCTTTGACTATACCTATGACGAGACTTATCGCCCTGTTTTCCACTTTACCCCTCCTTATGGCTGGATGAATGACCCCAATGGTATGGTGTATCACAATGGTCAGTACCACCTCTTCTACCAACACAATCCTTATGGTGCACGCTGGGGCAATATGCACTGGGGACATGCTGTGAGCGAGGATATGGTACACTGGAAACACCTGCCTGTAGCCCTTGCCCCTGATGAGTTAGGAGCTATCTTCTCTGGTAGTGCTGTGGTGGATAAGTATAACACTGCTGGCTTTGGCGAAGGGGCTATCGTGGTTTTCTATACTTCAGCAGGTCAGCAACAAACCCAGTCCATCGCTTATAGCTTGGACAACGGGCGCACTTTCACCAAGTATGCCCACAATCCTGTGATCCCGAATCCTGGCATTGAGGATTTCCGTGACCCTAAAGTATTTTGGTATGCACCCCAGAACAAATGGATTATGTCCTTGGCTACTTCCCAGTCCATTACATTCTATACCTCCAAGAATCTCAAACAATGGGAAAAACTTAGCGAATTTGGAGAAAATATAGGAGCACATACAGGAGTTTGGGAATGCCCTGACCTCTTCCCGCTGATCTACGATGGAAAAGTCAAATGGGTGCTCTTTGTCAGCATCAACCCCGGTGGACCTAATGGAGGAAATGCTACCCAATACTTCATCGGTGATTTTGATGGCACTACCTTTACTCCCGACCCGCTCCCCTACCCACTATGGCTAGACTATGGTCGTGATAATTATGCAGGGGTTACTTGGAGCAATATCCCTGAAAGTGACGGACGTAGGCTATTCCTTGGCTGGATGAACAACTGGGATTATGGTAATGTGGTGCCTACCCGAAATTTCCGTAGCGCCATGACCCTCCCTAGAGAACTAAGATTGGCGCATAACGGCTTACATATGGTCGTGGCCAGCTTTCCTGTCAAAGAAGTAGGCGATGAAAAGGATGGCACCCCTATCATCATGGACAAGCTCACCGAAGAGACCTTCCCTATAGGAGCCGATTATTATAACAACGGCTATGTATTGAGCTTTACCATCAAGCCTAATGGCCTTTCTATATTTGATTTTGCTTTGCAAAACAGCAAAGGAGAGAAAATCATTTTTGCCTTTGATACCAATCAGAAAACTTTCGTCGTGGATAGAAGTCAAAGTGGCCTTTCTGACTTTAGCAACAACTTTGCCAAACCTCTGATCAAGGCGCCTCTGACCAAAAAGGATAGCTATACCATACATATGTGGGTAGATAAAGCCTCTACCGAGGTATTTATCAATGGCGGTGAGGTCGTACAGACCAATATTGCCTTCCCTACCGAGCCTTATAACCAATTAAAATTTGATTTAAGAGGAAATACTGCCATCAGCGTAGATAACATTACACTATACAAAGTTAAACACAACTAAATAACCTCAAGCAGGGAAGAAAGACCGCTTTTTTCTCTGCTTTTCTTTACTAATAATCACACTAATTTGATTCTATCATGAAAAATACCATTGTAGGACTGGGAGAAATTCTCTGGGACGTATTCCCTGAAAGAAAGGTATTAGGGGGAGCGCCTGCCAATTTTGCTTATCATATCTCCCAATTTGGATTCCAAGGCCATGCTGTAAGCGCCATAGGAAAGGATCTCTTAGGCAAGGAAATCTTGGCCAGCTTAGAGAAAAAACATCTCAACTACCTCATCGAACAGACTGATTTCCCTACAGGTGAAGTCAAAGTAAAATTAGATAACTGGGGGGTGCCTCAATATGAGATTTGCGAAGGAGTGGCCTGGGACAATATCCCCTTCACTCCTGCTATGGAAAACCTCGCCAAGCAGACGCATGTGGTCTGTTTCGGTTCCTTAGCACAGCGCCATGAGGTGTCTCGCAATACCATCCATGCCTTTTTGGATACTATGCCCAAGGATAGCCTAAAGATATTTGACATCAATCTAAGACTCAACTATTATACCAAGGAAATCGTTGAAAACTCCCTTAAAAAGGCTGATATTCTCAAGATTAATGACGAAGAAGTGGTAAAAATAGCCCAACTCTTTGGCTGGAATGCTCCTGAAAAAGAAGTTTGTAAACAATTATTGGAGAAGTACCACCTTGATATCCTTATTCTCACCAAGGGTACCGAAGGCAGTTGGGTCTTAACCCCCAAGGAAGAATCCTTCTTGCCTACCCCGAAGATTACCATTGCCGATACTGTAGGGGCTGGGGATTCCTTTACCGCTGCCTTTATTGCCTCTCACCTACATGGGCGCTGCTTGGTAGCCTCCCACCAGTTGGCCGTAGAGGTCTCTGCCTATGTATGCCAGCAACATGGTGCCATGCCTCGCCTTGCTGATGCTCACTTGGAATTATTTAAGTAAACACCCTATTTTTTACCGTTTTTTATTCGAATAAAGATAAGCACTACAGATAAGAGTAAAGTAAAAATAGCCGTGCCTATAATCCAATTTTGCAAGCGCAAGGAACTCTCCTCCATTTGCTGTAAAAAATAAGGCTCGCCAAAAATAATTTCTTCGGCTGAGAAGAAAAGTAACCCAAAAAGCAGGAATACCACCTGTGACCGCTTGAGTATCTCTATCACTTCTTTCTGTAACAGCATATCATAAAGAATAAATATGAGTACACAGAAGAGAACAGGAGCCGTGAAAATAGAAAAATTATAGGTAAGTATCGCAAACAGATAAGCGGCAAAAATAAGATAGTTGACTACCTTGGGAATTTTCAAGTACCAAAGAAATATCAAGAAAGCAAATATTATATAATAAAAAGGGAATAGTATAATGAGTATCTCTTGATAATTCTCTCCAAGATCTTGTTCCATATACTCCAAAAGGTTGTTGCTATATAGGAAAAGATACCAAGAAAGCATAGCCAAAAAGGCAAAAATCACTTGTATGCGGTATTTTCGCTTGAGCGTAGCATCTTCTATACGTGGGGTGGGAAGTCTCATTGTTTGCTTAAAAGGTGGTGGTAAAACTCTTCAAAAATAATCTTAAACCAAGCCGTGTATCGCTCTGGCGCCTGCAAAATATCCTCTTTGATAGCCTCTAAGGAAAGCCATTTCCAAGAGGCTACTTCTTCTGGATTTATCTGAGGCTGGGCATCGCTATAGCCTACTAATACATGGTCGTATTCATGCTCGGTAAGACCATTATCAAAAGGGGCTTTGTATATGAAAGAGAATACCTCCCGAAGGGGTACTTGCAAGCCCATTTCCTCCTGTAGGCGTCGCTCGCCCGCTTGTTGGTTTGTCTCTCCTGCTCTGGGGTGACTACAACAAGTGTTTGTCCAAAGATTGGGAGAGTGATACTTACAAGCTGCTCGCTGTTGCAAGAGCACCTCTTGCTTGGAGTTAAACACAAAAACTGAAAACGCCCGATGCAGGAGTCCCTTCTCGTGCGCTTCCATTTTTCCCATAAGCCCTATAGGCTCATCTTTTTCATTGACTAAGATAACTTGTTCTTCCATAAGTATCAATCAATGAGTGATTCAAAAGTCATGCGATCACCCTTTGTAAGACCTAACTTATCGGAGAGTCCCCCATTGACCTCCAGCACATACATAGCATCTCCTTCTGAAGGACGTGAAGTCTCTGACAAGGGAGCTGCATTCTTAGCTATACTTACGATTTCTTTTTCTTTATTCAAATAGATGATATCCAAGGGTATATAAGTATTATGCATCCAAAACGAACGCGGTTTCTCCTCATGGAAGACAAAGAGCATACCTTGGTTTTCCTTCATTGACTTGCGATACATCAGTCCCAATTCTGTTTCCTGTGCAGTACGAGCAAACTCTATTTCAAAGGTTTTGATAAGGGTGCCATCACTCTTGTAGAAAGAAAGATTCCCCTCATGCTCAAAAGGAGGTTCGTATGGCTTTATCTCCTCTGGAGTAATGATTTGTTGCGGAAGGCTATCTGAACTTCCACGGCCAAAAAAGTACGGAAGTATCATGGCTAAAGCTACCAATACAAGCCCTCCCATAAGGATATTGGTAAAATGTTTTCTAAAAAAATCCACTTATAATAATTGTTAATTGTTAGTTGTTAATTGTCAATACACCCCACACCATGTCACTAGTCACTCGTTATTAGTCACTCGTTATTAGTCACTCGTTATTAGTCACTCGTTATTAGTCACTCGTCATTTAGTCACTATTCACTAGTCACTAGTCATTAGTCATTAGTCACTATATAAGTTTTCCCACAAAGAACAGCACACTCATCAAAAAAGTAGAGAGCGCTACCACTTTCAATTGGGAATCAAAAGCCTTGGGTTCTTTTACAGCTCTTACATAGAAAAGATGAAATACCAAAGGTACAAAAGCTATGATATACAACGCCTTGTAACGAAACTCAAGAGTCAATACTGTATAAAGCATCATAAGGCACATGGCTATGATAATAAGCAAATAATGATAATATTTAGCCAAGGATAGCCCTATTTTTACAGGAATGGTATGCTTGCCCATCTGCTGGTCGTTCTCTATATCACGCATGTTGTTGAGGTTCAAAACACCCATACTAAGCATACCACAAGCCGAAGCTGGCAGCAATACAAGTGGGTCAAAATACTGCGTATAAAGCATATAAGACCCCATAACACTCACCCAACCAAAGAAGATGAATACAAATACATCGCCTAAGCCTTTATACCCGTAAGCCGACTTACCTACTGTGTAACGAATGGCCGCAAAAATAGCCGCTCCACCCAACAGGGTGAAAATAAGCGCCAACCCCCACTGCTCCCTAAAAGAGAGTACAATAAGCGAAAGGGCTGAAATGGCCGAAAGCACAGCCGTTACCACCACTACCCGCCTCATCTCTTCAAGTGACATAGCTCCTGTCTGTATAGCGCGTTTAGGTCCTATACGATGTTCGTTATCAGTCCCTTTTTGGGCATCCCCATAATCGTTAGCATAGTCAGAAAGCACTTGAAACAATACAGTTGTGAGCAAGGCTAGAGAGAAAATATCCCAACGAAAGGCACCTTGCCCATAGGCAATAGCCGAACCCAATAGGATTCCCGACATGGAAAGCGGCAGCGAGCGCAAGCGAGCTGACTGGTATAAGCTATGAAATGTAATCACAATAATGACTATTATCTTTCAGTACAGTTACAACCACCGATACCTTGGAACATATCGATACCGAGGGTAATCATGTGGGTACCTGAGTTATAGGAGCGTATAGCGTTGAGGTTTAGTCCGTAGCCGTAAGCGAAGTAGAACACGCCTTTTTTAAGTCCCAACATAGGGCCTATGCTCAAGGGCTTGAACACCTGGTCGTTGATAAGGCGTACTGTGGCTCCTGCCCAGTAATAGTCCTCGTAGTCGAACCAGCGGTACTTTACATTGACATCAGTAATGGAACGACCATCTCCCTCCAAGTATTGGATAAAAGCCGAAGGCTCTAGCTCCCAGTTGCTGCTAGGGTCTCTCTTATAACGATAACCCGCATACAAGTTGTAGTTCCTCAGATTCGTAGGCTCCTTAATATCAAACATCTCTTTGCTCTTGTTCAGGATATTGGTCGCCGAAAGACTCGCAAAGATCCCCTTGTAGCGGTAAAGCACCCCTACCTCAAAGTTATGGTTGACCATAGAACGGTTGTCCGTTACGCCCAAGTCCGCCATAGGACGACCCACATCGGTGAACTTGTCTATGTCTATACGGAACGCATTGACTATATACGAGATACCAAACGAGATAAAATGACTGTCATAACTATCCAATGTCAAGTGGTGAGAGAAGGTGAACTTTCCCCCCATCTGCTTGGTGTAACCATTGCGGTCGTTATACAAAGACAAA
>NZ_KE150261.1:0-19421 GCF_000411115.1 Capnocytophaga granulosa ATCC 51502
CTTGCTCCCTTTTCGAAAGCGGGTGCAAAAGTACAACTTCTTTTTAAACTGACAAAATATTTCAACGAATTTTTTTGAAATATTTTTTAAGTGGTTGAAAATCAGTATACCACTACCCCCCCGAAGTTGATAAAAATCTGATTCCCCCTAGCCCCGAAGGGGGAACTAAATGGGGGGAAAATTGGTAGAAAGTAGCTATTTGGCTAATTAACGTGAGTTCGATGTAACGAAAACTCCCTCGGATTTTCACGGATTTCTCGAATTCTCTTCCTATCTGTATGGTCATGCTGCTGTAATTTGCACGGATTTTTATAAGGCTTTCGCCTTATTTATTTGAAGAAAGCACAGAGTTATGGTTAACTGTTATATCATATTTCTCCAAAAAAATCCATATTTCACCTACTTAGCTTGGGATATTCGTTTGCTTTTGGGAAATTAATTAGCATTTTGGCTCATCGCTCATCGACAAATTAGCTAATGCCCTTTGTTAAATTTTTAATTATAACTAATTGAAAATCATTTACTTAAATATAGTTTTGCTATTTTAATTGTTTCAGGAGTTTGTATTATCCAAAAAATATTGTAATTTTGACCTCAAATTTAAGGCTTAAATTTTTTCATTTATAAAAAGCGTTAGCTTATATTCTACATTTAAGGAAATCTGGTAAATTTCAAAATAGTGGTAGATAAATAAGCGAAAACGCTCACGCTCATAGGCGTGGGCTTTTCTTTTATTTATATCACTATAGCTTTACCAGAGGCTCCTTAAAGTATAGATAAAAGCTAAAAAGTCCTCGCTTTTTCTTTTGTATTAACCTCACTTATAAGGACTTGAAGTGAAAAACAAACATTCAAATCCGATGAAAAATATTTTTAAATGGGCTTTCGTAGCCTTAGCCCTTGTAGGGGTTTCTTGCAGCAAATCCGATGATAACAACGGAGGTGGCGGCAGTGGTAGTGGTAGTGGTTTTAATAGTGGTGATTTTACTGTAGGAAAACATTTCCCAAGAAAGATAACTACAACTGAAGAAAAAGGGAAAAGGGAAAGAACCTTTGAAATTTCAAATGGGAAGATAGTAGATGCACCCTATGAATATGAGGGGAATCTTTTGAAAAGGATAAAATATAATGGTAGAACTTTCCAAGAATTTTTCTATACCAATGGAAAACTCACAAAACGTATTCATGCAGAAGAAGGCACCTTTGAATATCTTTATGACGACAAAGGAAGAATTAGTAAAAAATACCGTACCTTCCCCAGCGGTAATTCAACTACTACAGAATACCATTATATAGATGCCAATACTATCAAAACTATTTATAAGGACAGAAGTAATAGTAGAGATCTTGAAAAAACTTATCATTTTTCCAATGGAAACCTCATTAGAGAAGAAGATAGTCGAGGAACAATTGTGTATGAGTACGATGATAAGAACAATTGGATGTATAACAACAACTTCATCATTACTATTTCTAGTGTCTTAGGTGAGTTTTTTGACTATGATTATAGTAAAAATAATGTGACTAAAATTATAGTAAGAGGTAATAGGAGTGAAGATTATCGCTATGAAGACGCTACCACTACCTTCCAATACGAATATAATTCTGATAATTATCCTACCAAAGTAACTCAAACAAAAGACGGAAGAGTTCAAAAGGTTACTGAATACCAATATTAATCGTTACATATCTATATTAAAAAGAGGAAGTTCTCGAAGGACTTCCTCTTTTGTTAGCTATCCCTATATCTCGGATAATCCAATAAGAAAGTTTGTTAAATCTCATAGCATTATTGTTGAGAAATTGTAATTTTGCGTCAAATATATTTTCTATGGATACTATTACTATAAAATTCGATAAAAAAGAATTCTTCTCAATGATTGACCAAGCTCGTAAAGCACCTACTAAAAAGATGTCCAAAGAAGAAAGGAAAAAATTCTTAGACGTATGGCATTACAATGATAAATAGCAAACTACCTCACTAACCTATTGGTCATTAGTGTTGTAAAAAGCACTATACTAATAGAGCTAATTGGCATCAGAATTGCCGCTACTACGGGTTCTAAGTTCCCTGTTATGGCAAAGAATGTTCCTATACAATTATATAATAGGGAGAGTACAAAACTCATCTTGATTACTTGCATGGTCTTCTTGCTTAGGGCGAGAAAGCGTGGAAGCTGCTCTATCTCAGAGGCCTGAAGAATCGCCTCACAAGCTGGCGAAAAGGTATTGCTGTTTTCTGCCACGGCGCAACCTACTTGGGCTTGCTTGAGAGCGCCTGCATCGTTCAGCCCATCACCGAGCATCATCACCCGCTTGCCTTCTTTCTGCAATTGCTCTATATAATGGAGCTTATCAGTTGGACTTTGGTTAAAGTGTAGTGATACTTTTGCTGAGAGTTGGCTTTGTAAGAAGGCTTTTTCTGCCTCAGTATCCCCTGAAAGCAACGCTAAAGTATAGCCCTTGTCCTCTAACTCATGGAAAACGGTAAATATATGTTCCCTATAAGGGTTCTTAAAGGTATATTTGCCCATTAACTGCCCATTAATACTCACATATACCGCTGTTTCATCTTTGTTTTCCTTACCCGTTACAAACTTTGCCGAGCCTACCTTTATGCTATCCCCTCCCCATGTAGCTTCCATACCTTTGCCTATCAGTTCTTGATAATGGTCAAGAGGGTGTATATCTACCTGCTTGTAGTATTGGTATAGCTGACGAGAAAGAGGATGGTTGGAGTTACGCAATACACTCTTGAGCAAGGAGCATTGTTGGGCGCTCATCATTTGGCCTTCGTAGGTGATTTCTTGGGTATTACTCTGGGTAATAGTACCTGTTTTGTCAAAGATAAGGGTATCTACCTGTGCCATTTGTTCTATAGTCTGGGTATCCTTGAGGTAGAAATGACGTTTGCCTAAGAGTCGAAGCATATTTCCCAAGGCAAAAGGGGCAGAAACCGCCAAGGCACAAGGACAAGCGATGATAAGCACCGCTGTAAAGGCATTGAACGCCTCGGTAGGGGTGCCATAGAAAAGCCAAAAAGCTAAGGTTAGGAAGGCAATGAGCAGCACAAAGAAGGTAAAGTACTGGCTAATCCTATCGGTTAGGGTTTTAATCCCTTCGTTTTTATTCTTTTGGAAGGATTCTTGGCTCCATAGCTGGGTAAGGTAGCTCTGGGAAACGGTTTTGGTAGCTTCTATCTCTATAGCCGCCCCCTTATGTCTGCCCCCTGCAAAGAGTTTGTCCCCGCTGTTCTTCTCCGTCCACTTAGATTCTCCTGTAACAAAACTGTAATCTATCTGGCCTACGCCACGAATAAGCACGGCATCTACAGGTATCAGTTCCTCATTGCGAATCAGTAAGCGGTCACCCTCCTTGATATCATATACTTGGATACTCTCTTCCTGCTCTCCTGTCATACGAGTCACCCCTATCGGAAAATAGCTTTTGTAATCTCGCTCAAAGGAGAGAAAGGAATAGGTGCGTTGCTGAAAGAATTTGCCTATGAGCAACAAAAAGATCAAGGAAGCCAAGCTATCAAAGAAACCCTGTCCCCTACCCGATATGATGTCATAAGTACTACGGACAAACATGGTGAGGATACCCAAGGCCAAGGGAATATCAATGGTCAGAAAACGGTTGCGAATCCCCTTGTAGGCGGAGACAAAATAATCCGTGGCTGCATAGAACATCACAGGTAGGGAGAAAGCAAACATCAGCCAGCGGAAGAAGTCCTTATACCGATTGAACCAAAATTCGTTGTCTTCAAAGAACCCTGGGAAGGACAACAGTCCAATATTCCCAAAGGCAAACCCCGCCACTCCCAACTTGTACAATAGCTGCTTTTGTCCCTTTTTGTCTTTCTTCTGAGAATAATCGTCCAAACTGATATAGGGTGCATAGCCTATTTTGGAGAGAAGTACTACCAACTCTTTCAGGGTGATTTTGTCTTTTAGGTAACTAATTCGTACCGTCTTTTTAGGAAAATCCACTAAGGCATGTATCACACCTTGGTGTAATTTCTGTAAATTCTCTAATACCCAGATACACGAACTACAGTGAATATGTGGGATATAGAGAGAGACAATTTGAGTGTTCCCTTCGTCAAACTCTAGGAGCTTGGCCACAATCTGGGGATTGTCCAAGAAATGGTACTTCTCCCCTGCCTCTTCAGGGCGTGCTCCTGGGGTTTGCTCGTAGGTATAATATTTGTCTAATTTATTGGCTGATAGGATTTCATAGACCGTTTGGCACCCTTGACAACAAAAATATTTGTCGTCAAATACAATGGGGTGCTTAGGATCACAATTATTTCCACAGTGATAACAAGTCATAATTAGTGAATAGTGAATAGTGAATAGTGAATAACGAACAGTGCTATAGTCTGACTACTGACTACTGCTTACTGACCGCTGACCTCTATTGATGAGGGGTAAAAGTAAAAAGGACAATCCTCCAAAAAGGACAATCATCAGGAACTGGGCGATCCATATGACCCAGCCCAAGGCTGTACCTATGGTCTCGGCTACGCCAAAAAGCAATAACACTTTGGCGATAAAGAGTGGGTAAGCACCTAAGCCTCCGTTGGTAAAGACAATAGCAAAACTCCCTATTACAAAAGCGGTAAGTACTTGTATCAGTGAGAGATCCTTAGTTTGCTCCATGGAAAAAAACACTACATAGAACATCAAAAAATACATAAGCCAAATAAATAGGGTATGGGCTATAAACTGCCATTTCTTTTTCAGATGGGCTATAGAGAAAATTCCTTCCTTGATGCCTGAAAGCATTTTACGGATTTTCTGCGCTATGGAAGAGGTAGAGCGGTAAATCCAATAAAGAAAGGCTACAAACACAAGTCCCAAGACCAAGAGTATCACTATGATATAGGAAAAAGTAAAATAGCTTTCTAAAAAGTGCCATACCAGATCAAACTGAAAGACAAAGACAATGGCAATAAATAGTAGCAAGATACACATGTCTATCACTCGTTCGGTAAGGATTGTTCCGAAAGCCTTGTCAAAGGGGACTTTGTCATAGCGATTGATAAGCAAAGCACGAGAGACTTCCCCCGAACGTGGTACGGTAAGATTGAGCAAATACCCGATAAATACAGCCAAAACCAAGTTGTATCGCTTAGGGAAATAGTGCATAGAGGCCAAGGTATATTGCCAACGTATACCTCGTGATACATGACTTAAGAAACCCATCGCTACCGAGAGCCACAGAAAGGAATAATCAGCCCTAAGGAATTGCTCCTTGATCAGCGATAGCTCCTCTGCGCTGAATTGGGCAAAGGCATACCAACACAGAAATAGCCCCAATAGCAAGGGGAGCAACAGTTGTAGGGTTTTCTTTAGGTAGTTTTTGCTTGTCACCATGACATATAAGTTTTGGGCGACAAAGGTAGTGAATTATTTACAAATAGGTAGTTATTTGTGCTAATCGTTGTAGAACTTAAATTCCTCTATAATAAAATCGCCTCATATCTTGCAGTTTTCAAAATTAATGAGTATTTTTGCAAGTTATTAGAATCTATTAAAACAAACTATTATGACAGAAGTAAATCATTATATTTCTCCTATCTCTACAAAAACATTAACCTTATGTAAGGCTTGTTAAAGAAATAGAAGAAGATCAAAAAAACACACCTTAATGAATCATCAATTTAAAGATTATCAAAAATAGGAATAGCTATGGATACACTTACAATAACAGAAGAAGAAATGCTCCTAAGCAAAGATTACTCAATGGAAGAGCCTTCTATAAAGCTTTCGGAGGCCGAATTACAAATTCTCAATGAAAGAATCAAAGAAGCAAAAGATAGTATTCTTAAATCTAATGAAGAAGTAATGAAAGGAGCAAGAGAGCTTATTGAAAAAATAACAATCTAAGAAGAGTTGTTATACTTCGCAATTACTCAATGTATTATCACTTTATTGAAGAAACACAAACTATTGAGATTCTATCTTTTTGGACAACAGAAACAACCCTAAGAAGTTAAATCTCAATAGAATATAACTCAAAACTTTAAAAAATGTACAGAACACATACCTGTGGAGCGCTTAACAGTGCTCACCTGAGTGAACAAGTAACCCTTAGCGGTTGGGTACAACGCATTCGTAACAAAGGGTTTATGATCTGGATAGACCTACGCGACCGCTATGGTATCACCCAGCTAATCTTTGATGAAGAGCGTACCGACAAAGCGGTCTTTGAACAAGCCAAAACCCTCTCCCGTGAAGATGTGATTCAAATTCAAGGTACCGTCATAAGGCGTGAGGCTGTTAATGCCAATATCCCTACGGGGGAAATAGAAATCCTTGTTACAGCACTCACCCTGCTCAACCACTCGGAAGTACCTCCTTTTACCATTGAAGACAATACGGATGGGGGCGAAGATCTCCGTATGAAGTACCGCTACCTCGATATCCGTCGTACGCCTGTACGTGAAAACCTTATCTTCCGCCACAAGGTGGGTATGATGGTGCGCAACTACCTCTCTGCTCAAGGCTTTATAGAGGTGGAAACTCCTGTCCTTATCAAATCTACTCCAGAGGGAGCACGCGACTTTGTGGTGCCCAGCCGCATGAATGCTGGGGAGTTCTACGCCTTGCCACAATCCCCACAAACCTTTAAGCAGCTACTTATGGTAGGGGGACTTGACAAATACTTCCAAATCGTAAAGTGTTTCCGCGACGAAGACCTCCGTGCTGACCGCCAACCTGAATTTACTCAGATAGACTGCGAAATGTCTTTTGTAGAACAAGAAGATATTATCCAGACCTTCGAGGGCTTGGCCAAGCACTTGCTCAAAGAACTCAAAGGATTAGAGTTCGGCGCTTTCCCTCGTATGACCTACGCTGAGGCAATGAAGACGTATGGTAACGACAAACCCGATATCCGCTTTGGAATGAAGTTTGGCGAGCTCAACGACCTTGCGCAGCATCGCGATTTCAAGGTGTTCAACGAGGCAGAATTGGTGGTAGGTATTGCCGTACCAGGGGCTAATAGCTACACCCGCAAGGAAATTGATGCCTTGGTAGAATGGGTAAAACGTCCACAAATAGGGGCTTCAGGTTTGGTATATGTAAAATGCAACGAAGATGGCACTTTCAAATCGTCTGTAGATAAGTTCTACAACGAAGACGACCTCAAAGCATGGGCGGAACGTACAGGTGCCAAAGCTGGTGACCTTATCTGTATCCTCTCAGGCAAGGCCAACAAAGTACGCGGGCAACTCAGCGCCCTACGTATGGAACTGGCCGAGCGTTTGGGCTTGCGCAATCCCGATGTATATGCCCCACTATGGGTAGTGGATTTTCCTTTGCTTGAGTGGAACGAAGAGGAAAACCGCTTCTTTGCGATGCACCATCCCTTCACCTCGCCTAAACCTGAGGATATTCCTTTACTCGACACCGACCCGGGAGCTGTACGTGCCAATGCTTACGACCTTGTACTCAATGGCAATGAAGTAGGTGGTGGGTCTATACGTATCTTTGACCGCGAATTGCAAGCCAAGATGTTTGCCCTACTCGGCTTTACCCCAGAGCAGGCACAAGCACAGTTTGGCTTCTTAATGAATGCCTTCCGCTATGGTGCCCCTCCTCATGGTGGTTTAGCATTTGGCTTTGACCGATTGGTAGCGCTGCTTGGCGGACAAGAAACCATACGCGACTTTATCGCCTTCCCTAAGAACAACAGCGGCCGAGATGTGATGATTGATGCCCCCTCCCCTATCGATGAGGCGCAACTCAAAGAACTAAGCATTCAATTAGCAAATTAGAAATTGAAATTCTTTTAATGACTAAAAAAATCCCAGCCTTATTTGTAGGACATGGCAATCCAATGAATGCTCTTGATGAGCAGAGTCCTTTTAATCAAAAGTTTGCCGAAATCACACAGAGTTTTGCCAACCCCAAAGCCATCTTGTGCATTTCTGCTCATTGGTATAGTAATGGTTTATTCATTATGGGGAATCCTAATCCTCCTATGATTTATGATTTCTATGGATTTCCAAAAGTTCTTAGTGAAGTACAATATCCTGCTATGGGTTCTCCAGAGTTAGTAGCACAAGTGCAAGAATTACTTGCGGATACTGACCTAAAAGTAGATCCTGAACGTGGATTTGACCATGGCGCTTGGGCGGTATTGAAGTTCTTGTACCCCAAGGCAGATATTCCCGTAGTACAACTGAGTTTGGACGCTACCAAGCCTGCTCAATGGCATACCGATTTAGCCAAAAAACTTGCTCCCTTGCGCGAACAAGGAGTATTGATTTTAGCAAGTGGAGATATTGTACATAACTTACGCTTGATGAATTTCCGTTATATCAATGATCTAGATGCTGGTTATGATTGGGCTTTTGCCTTTCGTGATCAAATCAATCAAACAATAACTGATAATAACTTAGAGGCATTAGTACATTTTGAGCAATTCGGAGAAAACGCAAAACTATCAGTCCCGACTCCCGACCATTACTTGCCTTTACTCTATGTAATGGCTTTGCGAGAAGAAGATGATGAAGTACTGATTTTCAATGATTCAATCGTAGGAGGCTCTATCAGTATGACCTCAGTACTCGTGGGAGGAAAGTCTTAGATCATAAGAATTAAACCTATAACAAAGGCTGTCACAAACTAAAATTTGCGACAGCTTTTATTGTTTCTCTCCGTAAAAATCATTACCTTTGTCCTTTATTATAGTAAATCAGAATTAGTTTGCAAATTTTACATCACTACACTTTGCCAAAGTTTCCAGCCTATGCGGCTCACACCTTTGGCAAAGTTGATTGCCTTGAAAAGTAATAGAATTAATATTTAATAGGTTTGAGTAAATAATATCTCAAGCCTATTAAATACCGAGTATATAATAATTTTTTGTATATTATGAATATAAAAGACGAGTTTTCCGAAATGGTAAGAGAAATTACAACTAATAAAGAAAAAACGTTTAATATAACTACACATGATTTATTAGGATATTTCTATTATGAAAAAAGAAGCTCTGGAAATACAGCAAGAATTGATGAGTTTTCAAAAGAAAAAAAACTTAATAACAGAACCAAATTATCAAGAAACATGAATAGATGGAGAAATTACTCTTAAACATAAAGAAACTGCTAAAAGCAAATTAGGGAAAGACCCTATATTGAAAATCAGTATTTTACCTTCTGCTAATAATATTCCTATAACAATAACAAGAGATGCAAAAATTACAGAAGCTATAACATTAATGATGATGAAAAATTTCTCACAACTTCCTGTTATGAGCGGCCAAAAATCTGTAGTAGGTTTTATTAGTTGGGAAACATTAGCTATTGGTATCTCAAATGGAAAAACATCATCAGATGTTAAAGACTATTTAAAAACAGATTTTTTAATTCTACCAAAAGATATTCCTCTCTTTGAAGCTATAAAGATTGTTATAAAAGAAGAAGTTGTTCTTGTTCAAGAAAAAGATAAATCTTTATGTGGAATAGTAACAATTGCTGATATTAGTTCACAATTTTTCTCTCTAACAGAACCTTCTCTATTATTAGAAAGAATAGAAAACTTAATCCGATTATTACTTGATAGTAAGTTCTTAATTGAAGATATAAAAGGAATATGCCAACAAGGAGAAGAAGAACCTAAATTTATTGATGATTTAACTTTTGGTCAATATATAAGATTAATAGAGAATGAGGAGGTATGGAACAAACTTGGTTTAAAAATTAAACGGAAATTATTTATAAAACAATTAGATGAAATTAGAAAAACACGAAATGATGTTATGCATTTTGATACAGATGAAATAACAGATAAACAAAGAAATGACTTGGTAAATATAGCTAATTTGTTAACATCCTTGGTAAAATTAACTTTTAAATAAAATGGAAAATATAGATATAGATATAATTACAAAAATAATTGCATTAGTTTCCACAATAGTGCCTACTATAATAATTTTCATTAAGTTGTTTAAAAATACAATTGATTACTCATACAATGAAAAAAGAAAAAAGTTACTAACATTAAAAGAACTCAATGAGATTATTGATAGGTTTGGAGATAATTTTAGAGATAGTTTTATAAAAGATGATTTGGAAGAATTATATTTTTCTTTAAGAACAGGTATAGAAACAAATGCAGTAAGTATTGAAAAATATGTAGAATTAAAAAATAAATTAGGAAAAAATTTTACTTGGAAGACTATCAAAAATAGTAAAAGTTATCTTGTTTTTAAAGATAATCACATCATAGTAAAAATATCTTATTTAGAGCAAATATTTACATATTTTTTCCTAATTATTGTTTTAATTTCACTTATTATAGCTATAGTAATATTTATATTATTTTATAATTCCTTTGCTAATCTTACAAAAGATATTTGGATAAAATTCATTGGAACTGAATTAGTTACCCTATCTTCTACTATGTATCTTTTCTATTCTATTAGCCCTGCGTTACAAGCAATTTCAATAAAGAAAAGATTAAAAGAATTAGAATCATAAAATCGGAAAGTTGCAATGAGAAAAATACATCATAGGGGTGTTATGTACTCAATTTCTCTCGCGAAAACCACATCGAAGAAATCGTTTTTGATTTCATTGAATTCTCTTTCCAATTTAATGGTTACTACGACGGCTTGGGATGTAATGTTATTACTGAATAATAAAAAGCTGTTGCAAAATTTATTTTGCGACAACCTTTGTTGTTTTTAGTAGCTTTTTAGTTCGCTGACGTAAGAAGGAATAGCTATTTTATACCAATCCCATCCGTAATGATCAATAGCAACAGCAAAGCTAAGAGCCTAAGAGGCGTTTGTGCAAAATACATTTCATCTTTCTTCTTAACAATCCAGTCATACCAATCGGAGTGTTTATCAGTAATTTTTATACTATATTTTCTACTGAGTATCTCCTTAATAGCTAATGCCGAAAAGTTGTCCATAAACTTAACTTCCCAGCACTTATCTACTATTTTTCCTTTTTCTTTCAAATAACTTATTGCCAATAGCGAAAGAGGGTCATTGGCAACAGTAACTTCCTCATTCTTTTTCATATAAATGAGGTAATCTTCATCTTTGTCAAGTAAAAACACTTCATATCCTTTCTGGTAGAGTATCTCTATAGCATTATTGTAGGTATTAGGAGCATCTGTTATGGTCATTTTTAGATATTTAAAAAGTGAAAGTTATCTAATAAGTTCTTTCTTCTATCTTCAGAATAGACAAGAAATTGCAGCTAATAAGGCAAACTATTTCCAAATTGTTTTAATGAAAATCTATCAAATCCAAGAAAATCCGAGGAAGCTTTCGTTATATTGAACTCATATTAAAATAAATCTGATTCTTACTTCTTAGGTTTTAAAATTCCCAAATCTATCGCAAATATACATCTTTTTCTCTAACTCACAAATATTTTGTTTTCTTAAAATAAAGCACTACCTTTGCCTTATAAAAAACTCTTTTCTTATGGGATATTATATGTTTGCTTATGGGGTGAATACGCCTGAGCTTCAGGCTACTTTTGCCTCTAAAAATGAAACCTTACTCGCTGAGGTTCAAAGGAATGAAATCTTCCAAAACTATGCGGAAGAAGATGATGATAATGAGACTACTAAGGCTCTTACCGATATTATCATGGGGCGTCCTTTTGATGAGAAAAAAGGATATACCTATGGGTATGCTTTTATTGGAATTTGTGCCACTTTGGGAAAAGAACTGCCTTTTACTCAAGAAATGAAGTTCTGGTACGAAACAGATCTTATCAACCGAACACTCTCTGAGGATTATGATATAGAGGTAGAGATAGATACCGAGCTATTTCCTGCTGATCATTTTCACCCCTTTCCGCTGCCCAAGATCGAAGACTTTCCTATGATAAGTCTCATTGACCAAGAGCGACTGAAACATTTAGCCTCTCTGCTGGAGAAAGTCCATAAGACAAAGGAAGAAGTAGAAGCTATGATAGAGGACGATGAGGACGACGAAGAAAAGGGATTTGCTTACGAACATATCATGGGGCTAAAGGAAAACATTGCTTTTTGCCTTAACAACCAATTAGATATGATAGCATTCTGTCATTAATCACTAAAATTTCTTGTGCTATGAATTCCATTCTAAAAAATCAACTTGACACTATCAGATCCCTCTGCGAACGCTATAGGGTCAAGACATTATATGTCTTTGGCTCTGTATTGACCCCTAATTTTGATACCCATAGTGATATTGACCTGCTTGTAGATTTTTTAGATCAAGATGCCTTACAATATGCCTCTAATTATTTCCAATTCAAGTTTGAATTAGAGAAATTGTTCAACAGAAAAATTGACTTATTAGAAGAAAGGGCTTTAAAAAATCCTTATTTTATAGAAAATATCAACCAAAAAAAGCAACTCCTCTATGGATAATGATTTTCAACATATTATCACTCTTATACAAGATGCAAAAGCACGTGCTTATGCTAAAGTAAATAGTGAGCTTGTCGCCTTATATTTCAATGTTGGGAATATCGTTTCTGAAAAAATCAGTAGAGGTATTTGGGGAGATAAAACAATAGAAGAACTAGCAGACTTTATTCATTCCCAAATGCCACAACTCTCCGGATTCAATCGAAGAGGCCTATATCGTATGAAGCAATTCTATGAAGTTCATGCTATTAATTCTGATGTTTTTAAGTTATGGGAAGAATTGATTTATAATGATAAAAATATTGATAACCAATCAAGTATAATTGTGTCACCGACGGTGACACAATTAGAAAAGCACCAGTTTTATATGGAGAATCTTCTTTTAAAAATATCTTGGGCCCATCATTTAGAAATATTCTCTTCTATAAGAAAACCTGATGAAATATTGTTTTATCTCCTACAATCAATTACAGAAAAATGGACACGATCAGACCTTAGAAGACAGCTAAAATCAGCTCTATATGAACGTACTTTATTAGCTAAGCAGACCCCAAACCCTACATTACAGAAGATAGATGTTGTACAAAATCTTTTCAAAGACCCTTATATTTTTGAATTTTTAGACCTTCCAAAAGACTATTCGGAGAAAGATTTAGAACAATCTATTATTTTAAACCTACAGAAATTTATTTTGGAGATAGGTAAGGGTTTTACTTATATGGGATCTCAATATCGCTTACAGGTAGGTAATAAGGATTATTATACTGATCTACTTTTTTATCATAGAGATTTGCAATGCTTAGTTCTTTTCGAACTTAAAATACAAGATTTTGAACCTGAATTTTTAGGTAAACTTAATTTTTATCTGGAGGCTTTGGACAGAGATGTAAAAAGACCCCATGAAAATCCCAGTATTGGGATCTTACTTTGTAAAGGGAAGGACAATGATGTGGTAGAATATGCTTTAGCACGAAATATATCCCCTACCATCATTGCCGAATATCAAACCAAATTGATAGACAAAAGACTGCTTATTGATAAGTTAAACCAATTAATATCTTTATTATCCCCAAAAAACTAATTCTAAATTCAATAACCTGTAATTAATTGTTAAAAATTGTGTCGCCGTCGGCGACACAATTTTTAACAATTTCTAAAAACCCTTATAACTATCTGATGAATAACCTCTTTCAAGATTATACCCCTAAGGAATTTGAAGCACAAGCACTAAAAGTATTTGCTTTTCAGTACCAAAACAATGCTGTATATCAGGAGTTTTGCAACTATTTCGGCAAGACTCCTAAGACGGTACATGCTCTTGAGGAGATTCCTTTCTTGCCTATAGAGTTTTTCAAGAGTAAAGAAATCTATGCAGCTACCAATGCTCCTGAGGAAATCTTTACCAGTAGTGGCACCACAGGTAGCCAAACGTCTCGACACTTGGTAAGTTCTCTTGCTCTCTATAGGGAAAGTTTTCGCAAGGGCTTTGCTCACTTCTATGGAGGGATAGAGGAGTATATATTTTTGGCGCTACTCCCCTCCTACTTAGAGCGCAAGGGGTCATCTCTTATCTATATGGCTGAGGACTTGATTCATGGCGCTCAAAAGGAAAGCGGTTTTTACCTCTACAACCAAGAGGAGCTTGCCCAAAAACTAAGACTATGGGACGCTCAGGGACGAAAGGTTTTCCTTATGGGGGTGTCTTTTGCTCTTTTGGACTTGGTAGAGCAATACCAATTCTCATTAAAGAATACGATTGTTATGGAGACAGGAGGCATGAAAGGGCGGCGCAAGGAACTGATTCGTGAGGAGTTACATGGGCTGCTGTGTAGGGGCTTTGGTACTGAAGTGATTCACTCCGAATATGGGATGACGGAGCTACTCTCCCAAGCCTATAGCCAAGGAAATGGCTTGTTCTACCCTATGCCTTGGATGAAAGTCTTGATCCGTGACAGTGAGGATGCGCTCTCTCCCCTTCCCTATGGTCGTATCGGAGGAATTAATGTGATAGACCTTGCCAATTACTACTCTTGTAGCTTTATCGCTACTCAGGATTTAGGTAAGGCCTACCCCGATGGCTCTTTTGAGGTATTGGGGCGCTTTGATGCAGCAGATATTCGTGGTTGTAACCTATTAGTCTTACAAAATTAATCCTATGGAAAAATGGTTTTTCTCCCCAAGTGAAGCGGGTACCGATGAGGCAGGACGTGGCTGCTTGGCAGGCCCTGTTACAGCTGCGGCAGTGATCCTCCCTGAAGATTTCTATCACCCTCTGCTCAATGACTCCAAGCAAATGACTGAGAAACAGCGCAATGAACTACGCCCTATTATAGAAGAGCAGGCAATAAGCTATGCCGTGGTACATGTCTCCCCACAACGAATTGATCAAATCAATATCCTCAATGCCTCCATAGAGGCCATGCAACAGGCCTTAGACAAACTCACTGTAACTCCTGAGTTTATTGTAGTAGATGGTAATCGCTTCAAGCCTTATAAGGAGATTCCTTACTCTTGTCAAGTAAAGGGGGACGCGCGCTTTATGCGTATTGCGGCCGCTTCGGTACTGGCCAAGACCTATCGCGATGCCTATATGGAAGAGTTACACAAGCAATACCCTATGTATCATTGGGATAAAAATAAAGGATACCCAACCGGTGAACACCGAGCGGCTATCCTTGAATATGGATCTTGTGAATATCATAGAAAAACATTTCAACTCATTGATATTCAGTTAAAATTTGATTTTTAATCAGACTGAGCGCTGTACTACCTCAAAGAGCTTGCCTGCATCACACTTGATAGTCTTGGAGGGAAACTTGAGTATCAGGGCATAGTCATGGGTTGCCATAAGGATAGAACGCCCTGAGTCATTGATCTCGCGCATCACTTTCATAATCTCCACACTCGTCTCTGGGTCAAGGTTTCCTGTAGGCTCATCGGCCAGAATTAGGTCTGGGTCATTGAGCAAAGCACGTGCAATGGCTACCCGCTGTTGCTCACCTCCAGAGAGTTCATGTGGGTGCTTGTCTATCTTGGTCTGCATCTTCACCTTGGTTAGTACACTACTGATACGCGCCTCTATCTTATGAGGATCATGCCAACCTGTGGCACGTAGGACAAACTCCAAATTACCAAATACAGTTCTGTCGGGCAATAGCTTAAAGTCCTGAAAGACTACCCCTATTTTTCGTCTTAGATAAGGGATTTCCGATTCCTTAAGGGTAGCTAAATTAAAATCTACGGCCATACCCGTGCCCTTCTTCAAAGGTAAATCCCCATAGAGTATCTTCAGCAAGGAACTCTTTCCGCTGCCTGTTTTGCCTATCAGGTATACAAACTCTCCCCGCTCTATAGTAAGGTTAATATCATGTAAGATAAGATTCTTTCTTTGGAAAACAGAAACATCCTTGAGTTCTACTACGGTTTTTGCCATGGGGTTTTCTTGAGGGTTATACATACATTGCTTCTATCTCACGGAAATAATTCTTATAGATATTCTTTCGCTTGAGCTTGAGGGTTGGGGTGAGTTCATCATTATTGATAGAGAAAGGTGTGGTTAGCAGGGTAAATTTCTTAATCTGCTCATAGGCGGCTAACTCTTGTTGTAAGTGCTGTAGTCTCTTTTGGAAGAACTCGACTATCTGGCTGTTTTTGATCAGCTCTGAATAGTTCTTATACTTGAGGTTGAGAGACTTAGCATATTCGGCTAAGGCCTCATAGTTGGGTACAATCAAGGCGGATACATACTTACGGGCATCGGCTATGACGGCGATTTGCTCTATAAAGCTGTCCTTACCTACCTTACCTTCTATCTGCTGGGGAGCAATGTATTTCCCATTGGAGGTCTTCATCAGCTCCTTGATACGTTCGGTAATATAGAGGTTGCCTTCCTTATCCAAATAACCTGCATCGCCTGTACGCAAGTAGCCATCTTCGGTAAAGGCTTTGGCATTCTCCTCTGGGTTGTTATAATAGCCTTTGGAAATAGAACCTCCCTTGAGCAAAATCTCATTGTCCTGCCCTATCTTTGCTTGTACATAAGGCACCAGAGTACCTACCGACTTGAGCTTAAACTTATGATCGTCCCAGCAAGATACCGTCGCCGTGGTCTCGGTCATACCATACCCCAAGGTAACATTGACCCCTATGGCTCGGAAAAAACGCCCTATAGAAGGTTCCAAGAGGGCGCCGCCGCAAGGAATCATCTGGATATTGCCTCCCAAAGCAGCTTTTAGCTTCTGGAAAACAAGTTTGTCTGCCAGATTATAGAGTTTTTTGAGAATAAAAGAAGGATATTTCCCTTTTTTGGTTCTTCCCAACTGTATTTTAGCAATTCGAGTAGCTGTAGCGAAGACTACACGCTTTACTACCGACTGTTTTTGTACATTCTCGTAGATTTTAGTATATATTTTCTCCAAGAGACGTGGTACCACACACATATAGTGTGGTTTTACCTCTTTGAGAGCCTCAGCCACACGGTTAGTGTCATCTAAGTAACAGTTGATTACCCCCTTATGGAATACATAGGCTACCCACATACGCTCATATACATGGGAGAGCGGTAGGAAGGACATGGAGACATTACCCTCTACCACTGCCAAGCGGTCATCATGGTTGATGAACTGATAAGCCACATTCTCATAGTCTATCATCACGCCCTTGGGATTCCCTGTAGTACCCGATGTATAGATAATGGTATAGAGATCCTGCATACAACGACTGTCAAAACGCTCCTTAAGTTCCCTTTCATAATGCCCCTTTGGCACTAAGGCTACAAACTTTGACAGCGGGAGTACGACATGCTCCTCATCCTTAAGAAGAGATTCGTTGAAGAGTACTACCAATTGTAAGTTGGGACACGCTTGGCGTATCTGCTCTACCTTATCGTATTGTTCTTTTTCACCGACAAAGAGGATTCTAATGCCCGCATTGTTGATGATATAAGCAGCCTGATCGGCTGTATTGGTAGCATAGATAGGTACAGCACAAGCCCTTAGGTGAGCAGCGGCCATATCTACCATAGTCCATTGGGGAGAGTTGGGAGCAAAAATCCCGATATTCTCCTGGACTCCCACTTGGTAATGGAGCAAAGCCTTAGTTATTTTCTGTATTTCTTCGTAGAATACTTTCCAAGAAAGGGAGCGCAATTGCCCATTTTCCCAGTAACGAACGGCCTCTCGTTCTCCGTAATGTGCGGCCTGAGCAGCCATACGAGTTACCAAGTGAAATCTTTCTAAATCCATCATAGTTAGTTTGCGTTTCAATTAGCAAAATTAGTGCTTTTCGCTGATATAAAAAAAATAAAAAGTTAAATGTTAGCGATTAGTGGTTAGTTGTCAGTGATTAGCCCTTTTTATGACTAACCACTAATAACTAACCACTAACCACTATAACTTACTAATTAGTACTTAAGGTACAACCATCCTTTTTCGGTATGGGACTGATCATCGGAGTCTTCATATTCTAAGATGTAGTAGTAAGTTCCTTGTGGGAGCTTGCTATCTGCACTTATGGTCGCACGTCCGTTGGAATGACCGTCAAATGGTGCTTCGTTACTATAACCATCCTTTTCATAGACTAGTACACCCCAACGGTTGAATATCTTGAGATTATTCTTAGGATAGTACTCTATACCGTCTATCTTGAAATAGTCATTGTGTCCATCTCCATCGGCTGATACTCCGTTGTAGATGGTAAGTGGTTTGTCTTTGATCACTTCCACTCTTACCTTAGCTGTCTTACATGCGCCTGGGTGTCCCTTTATACAGAGATCATAGGTAAATTCATACTCTTTTACTGGTGCTCCCTGAGGCACTATCAGGTTACCTTGCTCATCTATATAAGCTCCTGAACCATCATTACCATTTAAGGTAACCGTTACCTTATCCAAGTGATCAAGGACTTTTTCACCAGCATATAGGTCATTCGCTAAGATATTACCCACATTTACAGCTCCCTTGGTAACATTCACTGGTTTAAAGTCAAGGTCATCCCCTGCCACAAGAGCTGGAAGAAGCTTAAGTACACCCTTAGCCGTCTTACATTCATTAGGAGCTGTTTTCTTACAGATCGTATAGCTATAAGTATAGACACCATCAGGAGTATTAGGTGCTATAGTGATGGAACCATCCTCTTGGTTAATCACAATACCTGGCACCTCATTACCATCTTTATCCTTCACTGGGGTTGATCTAAATGTCACATTCTTTCCTGGTTCTGGACGCTTGCCATCTACCTCATCATTAGCAAAGATACCTTTACTTTTATCTATATATTGCTTTGTATCATTGTTATTAGGCAACTCATGTTCGTCATCTCCAGCAGTAAAAGTAACTACCCTTATCGTTACTACAGCAGAAGAATTCTTGGTCTTATCATTCTTATCGCTTATTGTATAGTAGTACTTATGGATACCTGGGGCAATACCTTTTTCAACATCCACACGACCATCAACAAATCTCATTTTTAATTTAGGATCTTCATTATCTGCTCTCGACGTTTTTTCTATGATCACCTCGTTGGTCGTAGGGCCAACTTTACCTGCAAATATATCGTTGTTGAGGATACTTGGTGTAAGACCTCCTAAAGTACCTATTTCGAACTCATCATCTTTGGCCAAGATCGTATTATCTACTACCTCAAAGGTTGCTTTTGCTTCTTCACTACAGTTGGTAGGTACAGCCTTCTCACAGATAGAGTAAGTATAGGTATAAACACCTACTGGAGTACCTTGTTTTACGGTAATGCTTCCGTTATCATTCATAGTGATAGTACCTGCCTGAACAGCTGTACCATCCTGGCGTGTTACCGCTCCCTTATGAAGGATCACATCAGTCTCTGGAGAGAGGATGCCTGGCACACCTTCCAAGGTATCTACACCTGTTGAGAATACCGTATTGGTAGTGGTGTAATCCACTGTATTAGGTACCTTACCAAAGTTATCATCTATCGCTTTAATTGTACGCTTAGCTGATGTTACGGTAATCTTAACCGTAGCTGTATCACAAACACCTAGATGCACCTTAT
>NZ_KE150261.1:20728-31278 GCF_000411115.1 Capnocytophaga granulosa ATCC 51502
ATTCGCATTGTCACAAATCTTATATCTTACTGTATATGTACCTGGAGTGCTACCATTTGGAACTACTATCTTACCTTCGTTTATGGTAAGACCTGGAAGTCCATTTGGATCATCTATGCTAACTATTACATTGTCCTTAGTAGCTGGGTTACCATTCAAAGTATCATTGCCCAATACCTCTACTTCGCCTCCTGTAGCTGGTACACTCTTCTCGCCATCATCTACTGCGTCTATACTTGGAGTTACTTTAACCTTCACCGTAGCTGTATTAGAGCAAGCTGCAGGAGTATTTCTATCACAAATACGATAAGTAACTGTATAGGTACCTACAGGAGTATTAGCTTTCACCTTCACCTGACCTGTTGCAGTGTCTATCTTCACATAGGTATTAGGGGTTACCTCCACAATTGTCACATTACTTATAGTAGCTCCATTACCATAGAGTTTATCATTGGTCAATATATTATAAGGAGTACCACCATTATTTTTCACTACTTGATCACTACTGCTTGTCTTCACAGGAGTGGCTGTATAGTCATCATCTTTGGCTACAACGAAGCGAATCTTTGCTGTCTTTTGAGTTTGATTATTGAAGCCATCCTTAGCTGTAAAGATAACTGTGATCTCTCCTGTTCCACATAGGTCAGCAGGTTTTACATAATTATTAGTAATTACAGGTGTACCACAAGTATCTGTAGCCACTGCTGTTGCAAGCCAGTTAGTAACTAATGTATCAAAATTAGTTGCTGAGCAATCAAGTACTATATCATTGATAGTAAGTGTCGGCACTTGAGTGTCATCTACAATGTAGGTTACTGGTACACGAGCACTCTGACAACCATCTTTTTCTTGGCTTACATATTTAGTAGTTATAGTCTTAGCTGTTACATATCTATCTACCTTAGGAGAAGCTGCAAGCGCTGTTCCTCCAGTAGCTGCATCATACCACTTGAAGGTATATCCTGAAGCTGGAGTTACCAAAGTAGCCATATCAAATAGTGTGCTTATCGAAGTAGGACACTCTGTACGAGCTGGAGCTACTGTCGGAGTTGCAATATTCTGAATTCCTACGATGAATGATGCACGATTACTCTCACAACGTCCTGACTCTTCGGCTGAATAGTAGTAAGTAGTCGCAGTAAGGGCGACATTATCAGCAAGGGCAGTAGTCGTAGTATTATCTGCATATACTCTTATTGTACCAGTTACCGTATTGTCTATATAATCTTTAAGAGACGCTATTGTTGCTCCTTGGCAGAAAGTATGTGTACTTGGTGCTGAAGGAGTAGCTGTAGCTGGTTTTACAGTTACTTGTACCTGCTGACTTGCTTCACAGCCATTAGTTCGCTTTATAGTAAGCTTATAAATAAAGGTCTGTTGGGCAGTCAGAGAAGCTCCTGTATAACGGAACACAGGTTCTTTTACGTGAGAATCCGACAAATAGGACAAGGCTCCTGGAGTAACAGCCTCCCAAGTATAGTTCTCATAGGTAGGTGCTTGTGTATTATAAGACAAAACTTTATGCTCATTTTCACAAAGGGTCATATCAGATACCAAATCTGTCAAGACAGTAGGCGCTGAAGTAATAACAGCTAAATTATTACACAAGCAATAATTCTTATCATTACGGATAGAAAGTAACAGACGACATACCTGATTCTGATCTAACTCTACAGTATGAGTTTTCTGTACTGTTGCTGCTGAAGCCAAAGAGAGACTAGGAACTGTAAAGTCTTGTAAGAATGTATCTGTTCCTTGTTCTATAAGTTGATTATTATTGGTATCCAAGAACAAACTTATCTTTAGATCACCTGTATAAGCAAAGGTAGTTGATTCATTCTTAAGTGTATAGGTAAATGTTACCTTTTCTTTGTTATTCTCAACTACAGAAGCCAGTTGTACATTCTCTATCTTTACTTTTGCCCTTTCCACAGGTATTTCTACCTCACCCCTATGTTGTGTGGTCTCTATGGTAATGGTAGGACAAGGATTAGTAGGTCCTCCTGGACAAGAAACGCCATCTACCTTATCCGTAGTATAGTACTTAATCTTAGCTTCTTGACTACACTCTGTAGCAGGTGTATTATCTTTTTGTTTAATCTTAATGGTATATTCAAAGAAATCCGCATTTTTCATTCCTTGTGGAATCTTGATACTTAATTCGGTTTCTTGATCTCCTACTTGAGCAATAGGATTGGTAGGTAAGGAAGGATCTGCAAAAGTAGTTTTGCTCTTATCCCCTACTGTAAATGAATTTGGTATATACTCAAATCCCTTAGGAATACGTATCACTACCAGTCCCTTATCACCTGTTGAGAAAGTACCTATAGGAAGTGAAGTATCTACAATGATATGCTTGCCTTTATAAGTTGCATAGCTAGGTGAAGCACAAGCATTGGCGTTACCTCCTGACTCTAAAGTAAGTGAATTATTTACTTTATATTTATTGACATCCACTCCTTGTATTCCTGCAATAATAGCTTTGCTACGGTCTCCTTCAGCAGGATCTCCACAGAGGTTATTTCCATCTATATCAATATCAAAGGAAGAGCCTGCTGTAAATTCACAATCAGGCTTCACCATAAAGATCAGCTTAAAGTTTCGCTTATTCACATTACTTTCTGAGATACTTCCAGGCAAGCTTCCTCCTGGGAAAATAGAAGTAAGGTCATAAGTGATCTTATTATTGTTTTCTACAGGTGTTATACTGGAAAATTTGGTTCCACTTCCTAAAGGATATTCTATTTCTACATCAGAAATAGTAAGTCCTCTCTGCTTTATGATAACTAGCTTTACATCAAAGATATCACCTTCGTCTCCACTATTAATAGTGTATTCATACTTTGTCTTCTGACACATAGAGATATTTCCTAGCCCTATTCCTCCTCCTGGGTTAGAGGTACTAGGTGTTATCTGCTTAAGGCTTTTCGCTATTTTTACATTATAAGTTACCTTTTTGTCATGACAAGTTTTGATATGCCCTTGAGTAGGGTTACTATTACAGTTCCATCCTGCATATAAGTCAAAAGTAATATTAGTCTTAGTACAGTTGGTAATCTCATACTTAAGTCTATAATACTTAACTGCTCCTTTGGCAATGGTACCACTTTGTCCATCAGAATCGAGGAAGAACATCTTTTCCCCAGAGATGCCTGTGGCAGCAGAGAATGTTCTGAGGGTATTCCCAGAGGCATTGACCTCCTCCAAGCCTAATACATTAATCCCTACTACATCAGGTACTGATACCCAACCATAAGGTGCATCAGAGAGGCTGGTATTGGTAATCTGGAAATTGATATGTTGTTCTCTCTTATTAGCCGTAATACTTTGCGGTGTTTGGGTAAGGAGATTGATAGCAGGTTTATCCGTATAACGTAATACTTCCTCATAAGGATTCTTTACTACAGGTATGGTAGGCTTATCCGCATAGTGGTAATAGAAATCCTCAAAGTCAATCTCCACCTTAGCTAGCTGCTGATCGGCAGTAGCTTGTGCTACACTTGCAAATACCTTTGATTCACAAGTGGCTTGCAGCCAAGTTCGTATAGTCTCTCCATAGACATTCTCTACAGAGATGTTTCCTGGTTGTAAATAACCAGCACTTCCCTTAGCAGGGTTGGTATAAGTATAGGTCTTATAAGTACCATTATCGGTTACTTGAAAATCAGTGATAGGAATTTGTAAAACATTCTCCATCCATTGGCTTGAATCCCTCAGATAAGAATAATCTACAGGTCTTACCATATTATAGGACTTTGGAATAATGATTTTCAAGGTCTTGATACGGTGTGAAGGGCGAAACTCATTGGTATAATAAGTCCCTGCTGTTCCAAAACGACGTGCCAAGTAAGCCTGATTTGCTCCTATATCAGTCACTTCGCATCCTTTGATATTATAAGTATTTGTACCTATAAGGGTGTAAGTTTCTGCTATATAGAAAGCAGGTGTTTGCTTAGCTCCACAATGCAATTCATGGGTATGGTAACCTGCAGAATGTAATTGTGTATCATTAGGATCAGCAAGCATATAGAAGAAAGAAGCTCCTCCTACTTGTGTATCTTGGACATTATCTCTACTATTGTTACTATTACTATTATTTACCTGATAGGTAGCTACCACAGAGAACTTTTCTCCTACAGCTATACCCTGTGCTGGCAAGGCAGAAGATAGGTTCCATCGGAAGAATTTTCCATCTGAGTTAGTACCTTGTGTCACTATCGCAGAAGAAGCATCTAAGGTAGCTATAGGGTTATTCCCCACTTTAAGAGTTATCTGCTTAGGAATAAGTGTCGCCAAAGCTTTCACTTGAGCGTGATAGTATAGGTTATGTGTAGGAACCCCTCCTTGCTCTCCTTCGGAGATAAACTCTACCTCATCTAAGTGAAGGGCTCGGCTACGGTCTATAGGTGATACATTGGCTCTGGTTTGGCGTGTATTCATTGTATAGTCCGTCCAACCATAAGAGTTATCTGCACGTTCTACCTTGGTCTTGAGCATCACTGGACCATTACCAGCACAAGTACCAGGGCAAATAGTCCCCACTTGAATTGTCTTACAGATAAGAGGTATCTCACTATAAGTGGCAGTATCTCCATTTTTATCTAAGTAAGTAATTTTATACTCCACAGGTACTGTTCCTGATATACAAGGCGTGGTAAGGAGCAGTTCGAAGGTCACATACCCTTTGTTACCATCAATGGTTGTATAGGAAAACGTCTGTCCTTTGGCGACATCTGGTAGATTTCTTGTAGAAACCACATTTTGTCCATAACCTTCACTCCTTAGGAACTTCACATTCTTCATCTCTACCCCTGGGGGGAGTTTTATTTCATATTTCAGTTTTCTTGTTCCTAATGTAGGAACCCTACCAAATCCCTCTTTAATATGTTGTGAGATTATGGTATGTTGCCCAAAAGAAAGATAGCCAAAAGTACGTTCCCCTTGTAGAAGAGAACCAGGGAACTTAGAATTATCAGATATCCCTGTAAGAAGGCGTCTGAAAGTATTATTGGTAAGGTCTTGTGAGGCAGGGTTTTTTTGAACCCCACAAGCATCTATATAGGTAAAGTTAGAGTGTGGAGAGACACTAAAGGTTCCTCCATCATCCTGCAAACAGGTAATTTCTTGATTTTTCACCATCTCAAAACGTATTTTGAGCTTGGCATCTTTAGCTAAATCATCATAAAAACCATCTCCATCCACATCGGTAAGTCCTATATTCTTACCTACTAAGGCAGTAGCCGCCAATTCAGGTAGATCCTTAAAAGGAATATTTCTCTCTACTGTTTGGTTTCCTGTAGGGGTCATTGAAGAGATAGGAATTTCTGTCCCATCAGTGGCTACAATACGGAAATTCGCAGGTTTATGATTCTTAAAGCCTTTAACAGTAAGATAAGGGGTAATATTCATCTGCAAGTCATAGGCAGTGGCATTCCCTGTTCCTTTATTAATATATTGTGCAGTAAAGGTACCTATAGTATTGCCTGTAAGCCCATCTGCCCAATTAAAGTTACTATTATTATAATCAATATCCAATACTATGTTAGGGGTTCCTGTCAGTACATTGATAGATCGGGCACCAGTACGTACATCATAGAGAATATCTTTACTCTCGCCCCAATAGGCTTCGTACTTAATTTCACGATTGGCCTGGCAACCTGTTACAGTATATTTCTCAGTAATAACAGCTGTATCATCCTTCTTAAATCCAGCTGGTGAAGTACTCGTAATCTTATAAAGGGCTACCCCTGTATTATTACCTATCCCTGTTGGAACATTTCCCACAGGAGAAAGAACACTCCCATCAGGTCCTTTTATTTCCACTCCTGTAATTCCTGTTGGATATTTTACAGAAAAATAGATATCTTTCGTTCCACCTTCTCCCGTATTCTTAAGAGTGAAAGTCTTCACACTTGTTCCTGAGGCATTGTCATGAGCAAGTTCTGAAGGAGTTACAACAATCACAGGAATCACAGGGGTATAAGTAGCCTCCTTCTGGTCTGAAACTCCTGAAGAAAGGGTTACCTTCACTGTATCCTTAAAGGTATTCTGATTGGAGAATAGTGTAGCCGAAGCATTCTTAGTTACTTTTCTCTTAATAGAGAACACAATATTCCCTGATCCTGTTAGTGTAAAAACAGGTTTGGTAACGGGAGAAGAGGTGTTATGTGCAATAGTGAGCGTTCCATTCTCCTTCACAAGAGAATTGGGCACATATTCTATTCCATTACCTAAAGTAACTTCCACTGTCCCTGTCGTACCCGCAGGAAGCGCCAAGCTAACAGTAAGCTTACCTACTTCAAAGTTTTGTTTGGCAAAATGAACATCATTCTCTGCCACAGCACTTGCTATTATTGTCTGTGCTTTTGCCTGAACAAAAGACAGCAATATTAGAATCATAAGCAAGTAGGAAATTTTCTTCTGCAATTTTTTAAGCATTTTTATCTGTTTTAAAATCGACCTAATTAGAGGGTGCAAAGATATATTATTTTTTCTTTTACAACTTTTTTCTCATTCATTATTTATAAAAAATTATTAACACATATTGATACCATCTATCCTAATATAAGAAAAATTTATACCAACTGTTTTCTACAAAGTCTCATATTCCTTTTTTTCAAACACAAAATTACTAATTTTTGGGAACTTTTACTTCTCTAAAAAGTTTAAACAGCTTCAATATCAAAAAAATCTTTCAAGATAGATTTATTGGTTTTTACATTATTTTTTCTCAGCTGTTTTCTTAGTTAAATTGAATACAAATATCCCTGCAAAGATTCCCAAAACATCAGCAAGCATATCCAGTGGATCTCCACTACGCCCCATTTGCATCTGCTCTTGCATAAATTCAGTCAATAGAGCATATCCTGCAAGCCACAAAAGTTCCTTTACAATAGAATGCTTAGGAAAAGCCTTTTTATAGAGATATGCTAAGAGTGCAAATATTAGAAAATGTATTACTTTGTCCATTCCCTCAAAAGACGGAAAATTCTGAGGAAGATCTGACGTAGGACGCAGAAGGATATACAAGAGGAAGCCTCCGTAAAGAAAAAAGACAATCTTGTAGAGCATTCTAATTTTTTTGGGCTCTATACAGCAAAAACCTTGCCAAAAATAATATATTTTTGGCAAGGTTTTTGTTTTTTTATTCAATCTATTTAGCAATATCCACAATTTCTATTTCAAACATAAGGTCAGCATCGGGAGGAATCACGCCATTACCAAAACCTTGTTTGCCATAAGCCAAGGCAGAAGGGATAAATACACGTATCCTATCGCCTACTTTCATAGAAAGAAGTGCTTCCTTAAAGCCAGCGATAAGGCCTACCTCTGGGCTGTATTTCCAAGCATAAGGGATATATCCATACTGAGGATCAGCGGCACGTGCGGCATCATAAGCATCATTCTCTTTGGCTATTTCTGCTATATTGGTGTCAAACAAATCTCCTGTAGCGCGGAGGAAACCCGCATAATTTACCAATACATCTGAACCGATTTGAGGTTTTACACCATTGCCTTCCTTGAGTTTAAGTATCTTGATACCTGAGGGTTGTGCTACTGCTTTAGCTTCCTGCTCTGCCATAAGGGCGAGGTTCTTTTCCTTTTGTGATTCTAACTTCTGAGCCTTAGCATTTTGCTCTTTCATAAAAGCATCAAACACTTTAGGAGCGTCCCATTTCTGAGCGTCCTTACCTACACGGATAATCTCTACCTTCTTAATAACCACAGGATCTACGGGGCGATCTTGTGCGCCTGTCTTTACAGAAGTAATCTTGCTAATAACATCTTCGCCTTGGATTACTTGTCCAAAAATAGTATGGCGGAAGTTAAGCCAATCGGTAGCTACTTCGGTGATGAAGAACTGGCTTCCATTGGTAGCAGGCCCTGAGTTAGCCATACCAAGTTGGCCTTTTCTGGTGTATCTGAGGGTATCTACAAACTCATCAGCAAACTTATACCCAGGGTCGCCCTCTCCTGTTGCAGTACGGTCGCCCGCCTGGAGCATAAAGTTCTTAATCACACGGTGTGATTTGGTGCCATCGTAATAACGCTTACCCTTGAGAGAGTCTGCTACATAAGTATTGGTACCTTCGGCCAAAGAAACAAAATTGGCCACGGTTCCTGGAGTTGTCTTGTAGTAAAGCTCGGCAAGCATATCTCCGTAATTGGTTTGGATATCTGCATACAAGCCATCCTTTAGGTTCGGATACTTAGCAGACTTACAAGCCACTAATAACAAGGGCAATAACAATGCCCATAATTTGACTTTTTTCATAAATTTCTATATTTAACAAATGAAATTACATTTTTAATTAGCCCCTTCGGCGCTCTCTTTAGCCGTATCTATGGCATCTTCCTCTTTGGCAGGCGTAATCTTAAGAATATGTACCTGGGCACGGATAGGCTTATTGATACCTATTTTTTCCTTATCTCCGTGATAACCAAAAGCAATTTCTGAAGGAAAGAAAAATACGGCTTCCTCATAGACTTTCAATAGCTTGATGGCCTGCCGAAGTCCCTGAAATAGTTCCTGCTTATCCACTATATAAGTAATGACCTTGGAGTCCTCCTTAGTATAAATTTCTTTCCCGTAAATATCTGAAATACTGTAGGTAAACTCCACTTGATCTCCAAATTGAGGTAGAGGGTCAGGTGCTGCATTCTCCGATAGATAGTAGTACTTGAAACCATCCTTGGAACTCAGATAGGTATGTAGTGTATCACAAGCAATAATGGAATCCATCACAGCCTCTTGGTCTTCAAGTAATTCCCTATTTTTCTTAGCCGATTCTTTTAGAAAAGTATCTGTTTTGATCATTACAGGACGGCGAGCTTCCTTCTTATTACAGGAAACTACCAACAAAAGTATCAGTAGGGCAAATATAGTTCTCATAATATGGGATTTGAATGATAGGCATCGGGACGTGATAAGAATTGGGGCAATACCTCCAAGAAATACTTAACCGTATCCTCCAAAGAGGTGTGCGAACTTCCCCCCGCCGCATTGATATGCCCCCCTCCATTGAAATAAGTACGCGCCAAGAGATTCACATCTAAGTTGGTTTTGGATCGGAAAGAAATTTTGATTAGCTTATCTTCCTCGTTCTCAATAAATATAGCGGCTAATTCAGCCTCCTTGATACGCAGCCCATAATTGACAAAACCCTCGGTATCGCCCTTGCGAAAGTTAAACTGCTTGAGGGTCTTGCTACTGATATACATATAAGCCGTATGATGCTGTGGCAAATAGGTGAGATCATTGAGCACATGTCCCAATAGCAACAGACGGTCTATGGAATAGCTATCTAAGACTTCTGAGGCTATCTCTGTACAATTAGCTCCTTTCTCCAAGAGCGTTGCTACAATCCTGTGGGTCTCAGGGGAAGTCATTGAAAAACGAAATCCTCCTGTATCGGTCATAATTCCTGTATAGAGACAGGTGGCAATCTCCTGATTGATAGCCTGCTCAGAGCTAAGAGCTGTTATTACCTTGTATATCAGCTCACAAGTGGAACTGGCCTTGTCATCGGAATAAGTAATCTTAGCATACGTATCGGGCTGTTGGTGGTGATCTACCATAACAAAGTCAGCCTGCGACTGCTCTAACAAGGCGGTCAAAGGCTTAGCTCTCAGTAGGTTATTAAAATCCAATGTAAAGATAAGGGAAGAAGCCGCAATACGTTGCTGAGCCTTACTCTCCCCATTGGGATAAATAAGAATTTGGTCAGCGGCAGGCATCCATTTTAGGAAATCAGGGAAATCAGTAGGGGCAATCACCTGTACATCGTGTCCCTGATTTTTAAGAAAATGATACAATCCCAATGTGCTCCCTATGGCATCTCCATCGGGAGAGGTATGGGGAACTATGGTTATTACTGGCCTATGATCCAAAAGCGCTTGTAGGCTTTTACTATCTTGTATATTCATAGGGCAAAGATACAAATTCTTTTTGAATTATCAATTGCTAATTGTCAATTGTTAATGAAATATCACTAGGATTCCTCACCCCCTCACCCATCATTTGCTTGAGGTTATCTATAATTTCTTGGAGGCCATTAGTTTTTATCTCAAAGACAGTAGAAAGAAGCATACCGAGCTTTCCCTTGGGGAAACCTTGCGTACTGAACCATTCCAAATAATAGACGGGTAAATCAGCAATTATAGTGCCCTTATACTTACCATAAGGCATAGGGGTGGTGATGATTTCTTTGAGAATTTCGTTGTTCATAGTGACTAATGATTAATACCAATAATGATTAATGATTAATGATTAATGATTAATGTCAATAATGATTAATGATATGACAAAAAACCGAACTATTCAAAAGAATAATTCGGTTTTGTAAAGAAGGCGGCGACATACTCTCCCACAAATTGCAGTACCATCTGCGCTAAAAGGTTTAACTTCTCTGTTCGGAATGGTAAGAGGTGAGACCTTTCGCTTTAACCACCTTAAACTTTTATGTAATGATTAATGGTTAATGTTCAATGATTAATTCCTATACGATTAATCATTAATTATTAGTCATTTGTCATTAATTATCGACAAC